>CAVSNQ010000015.1:0-203130 GCA_963729365.1 uncultured Actinomycetota bacterium | reverse complement strand
GCCGTCGAAGCGTTCGGGGCAAAGCTCGTGGTTTTCGCTGACTCGCGCGGTCACCTGAACGTGCTCGACGCGTACTGCCGTCACATGGGGGGCGACCTGACCGCGGGCACGGTCAAGGGAGACCAGGTCGCCTGCCCGTTCCACGACTGGCGCTGGGGCGGCGACGGCAAGTGCGCGCGGATCCCCTACGCCGCCCGGGTTCCGCCCGCCGCGCGGACCCGGTCGTGGCTCACGCTGGAGCAGAACCGGCAGTTGTTCGTCTGGAACGACCCGCAGGGGAACCCCCCGCCCGAGCACGTGACCATCCCGCGGATCGCGGGCGCGTTCTCCGACGAGTGGAGCACCTGGACCTGGGACTCGATCCTGGTCGACGGCGCGAACTGCCGCGAGGTGATCGACAACGTCGTAGACATGGCGCACTTCTTCTACATTCACTTCGCGTTCCCGACGTATTTCAAGAACGTGCTCGAGGGGCACATCGCCTCGCAGTACCTGAATACGCGGGCGCGGCCGGACATCGAGAGCGGCTCGAACTACGCGCAGGGGACGGAAAGCACCCTGCGCTCCGAGGCTTCCTACTACGGGCCGTCGTACATGATCGACTTCCTGTGGCACGACTATCACGGGATGAACCTGGAGAGCGTGCTGATCAACTGCCACTACCCGGTCACGCCCGACTCCTTCATGCTGCAATGGGGCGTGATCGTGAAGAAACTGCCCGGTCTCGACGACGCGCAGGCCGAGCGGTTCGCGGGCAAGTTCGCCAAGTTCATCGGCCTCGGCTTCCAGCAGGACGTGGAGATCTGGACGCACAAGACCCGCGTCGACAACCCCCTGCTGTGCGCCGAGGACGGCCCGGTCTACCAGCTGCGCCGCTGGTACGAGCAGTTCTACACCGACGTCGAGGACATCAAGCCGTACATGGTCGAGCGCTACGAGTTCGAGGTGGACACCACCCGCGCGGTGGCCGAATGGGAGTCCGAGGTGGCCGCGAACCTCGCCGCCCGCCCGGACGGACCTGGCTGACGATGGCCGACGCGCCGCGGCTCATCGCCGAGCCCCCGGCCGACGAGCGGGAAGCGGGATTCCAGCCGGTCGAGTGCGGGCGATGCGGCGCGGCCGTCCTGGTCGCCAAGTTCAGCCTGCAGCACACCAGCGTGCAGTGGAGCATGGAGTCCATGCGCACCTGCGCCGAGTTCAGCGCGCGGATCGCGGCGGGCGGGCAGACCGCGCTGGTCGGCACCTGCGCCAGCCTGCGCGAGAGCATCGAGGCGGCCGTGCGCGGCGGCCGCCTCGAGATATCGCCGCCCTGGCGGTGACGAGCGTTCTCACCCCGGCGGAAGAAACCCCGGCCGCTATGAGTTGCCGGACTATGTGAGCGAGGTGCCGCTATCCGTTCTCGATCTGTCGCCGGTCGCGGCCGGGACGACATCGGGCCAGGCGCTGCGCCAGACCACCGAGCTGGCCAGGCGCACGGAGGAGCTGGGCTACCGGCGGTTCTGGGTGGCCGAGCACCACAACATGCCGTCGATCGCCAGCTCGGCGCCCGCGGTGCTGATCGCGCACCTGGCGGCGGCAACTTCCACGATCCGGGTCGGCTCGGGCGGGGTCATGCTCCCCAACCACGCCCCGCTGGTGGTGGCGGAACAGTTCGGCACCCTGGAGGCGCTGCATCCGGGCCGGATCGACCTGGGCATCGGGCGCGCGCCCGGCACCGACCAGCTCACCGCGCTCGCGTTGCGCCGCACCATGGAGGGCCTGTCCGCCGAGGACTTCCCGGAGGAACTGCTCGACCTGATCAGGCTGTTCAGCGACGGGGACGCCCCGGCGCGGATCACCGCGACGCCCGGCCATGGTGACATGCCGGCGATCTGGCTGCTGGGATCGAGCGGGTACAGCGCGCAGCTGGCCGGCCTGCTCGGGCTGCCGTTCTCGTTCGCGCACCATTTCAGCTCGGCCAATACCGTGCCCGCACTAGCCCTGTACCGGGAGAACTTCCGGCCGTCGCAGTGGCTGGAGCAGCCGCAGGCGATGGTCGCGGTCAACACGATCTGCGCCGATACCGACGAGCGCGCCGAATGGCTGGCCGGCCCGGCCGCGCTGTCGTTCCTGCGGCTGCGCACCGGAACCCCGCAGCCGCTGGTCACCCCCGAGGAAGCGGCCGCCTACCCGTACACGCCGACCGAGCGGGAGATCGCCTGGGGGCGGTTCGCCCAGCAGGCGATCGGCTCGCCGGACACGGTCCGAGCGCAGCTCGCCGGACTGCTCGAGCGCACCAGCGCTGATGAGCTGATGCTGACCACGATGGTCTACGACATCTCCGACCGGATCCGTTCCTTCGAGCTGATCGCGGAGAAGGTGGCCCCCGGGCTGCGCACCGGCCGCTAGGCCGCCGCCAGCCCGGCACAGGCCGGGAACCGGGGGAACCGCTGAGCCCGCGGCGGCGTCGTAGCTGCAGGCACGCCGGCGAAGCGGAGGCGGCATGGCCGTCAGTCAGCCGGGCACCGGCGATCAACGGGCCAGCCGGGCGCGCATGGCCATGCGGGTCACCGCGGCATGCCTGGCCGCCCTGGCGGGCCTGGCCGCCCTGGCGGGCCTGGCCGGGTGCGGGAGCGTTCCGTACCGGCCCCCGGCGGCCAGCGGCCAGACCGGCCCCCGGACCGGCGGGGCGCCGGCCAGCACCCCGGGCGGAGCGTACGGCAGCACCCCGGGCGGGGCGCACGGCAGCACCCCGGGCGGGCCGCTGGCCGGAACCCGGGCCGAGGCCGGGGCCCTGGCCCGGCGCCTGCTGTCCGAGCTCGTGCTGCCGGCCGGGACGCGGCGCCTGGCGGGACGGCCGGCCCCGAGCGCGCTGACCGATCCGGCCTCCACGATGGCCGGGACCGATGTTGATCTGTACCGGTTCTTCCGCCTGCCGATGCCGATGCCGGCTGAGCAGCAGTACCTGCAGGCGCACCTGCCGGCCGGCCTGACGCCCGGCGCCGTCGGCACGGTGGGCGGCGGCGCCACGCTCAGCGATGTGCTCACGGCCGGTGTCCGGCCGCGCGCCGTGCCGCCGGGCGTCGCCGGGGCCGAGTTGCTGTACGAGATCGCGCCGGGTGCCGACGGCGGCTCGCTGCTGCGCGCGGACGTCCAGGTGGTGATCTACCCGGCCCGCTCGGCGGCCGAGTACCTGAACCCGGCCAGCATCCGCTCGGTCACCGTCAGCGTCACTGGCGGCGCGCACGCCGCCCGCCGGACGATCACCTCGCGGCCGGAGATCGCCCGGCTGGCGCGCCTGGTGGACGGGCTGCACGCCCTGCCTACGGGTTCCGTCATCAGCTGCCCGGCGGAGGGCACGGCGCGCTACCGGCTGGCCTTCACCCCGGTATCCGCCAGCCGGCCGACGGTCGCGGTGGAGCCGACCGGCTGCCTGTTCGACGACGTCTTCGCCGGCGGCGCGAGGCAGCCCCCGCTCGTCGACATCACCCTGCTCGGGGTCGCGGAACGGCTTTTGCCCGGGACGTCGCAGGAGGTGGCCAGGATCACCGGATAAGCCGGATCAGGTTCATGCCTGGTTAATCCGGAAGCAGCGGGTACGCCTCGCGCCGCGCCCGCCAGCCGGTTTCGGCCTCCCCCATCGGGGTGGACGGAGGGCCAAGGACGAAGGGCCAGATCTCCTCGGCGATGGCCCGCCAGTTCGCCGTCGCGGTCAGCTCGCCGAGCAGGCCGAACAGGCCCAGGTTGATGCGCTGCAGGATCACGTAGGACCTGGGGATGCGCGCGTAGGTGGCCACCGGGCTTCGCACGTCGAAGAACCGCCGCACGACCGCGGACGAGTAGTCCCCGGTCATGGTGAGCGGCCGCGACTCGCGGACGGTGTCGTAGAACACGGCCATGTGCTCGACGATCTCTTCCGTGCTCAGTGGCGCGTCCGTGCGCAGGAAGCCGGCCTCCTCCAGGTTCCGGCGGAACGCCTCGGGATCATGCTCGACGCACAGGTAACGGGCCATCTGCATCAGCGGCTGCAGCTCGACCGGGGTGAAGTGCCTGACCAGGCCGAAGTCCAGGAAGGTCACCCGCCCGCCGCCATGGAACAGGTAGTTGCCCGGATGCGGATCGCCGTTGAAGGCGCGCAGCTCGTACAGGCTGCGGAACACGAAACGGTAGATGGTCTCCGCGGCCAGGTCACGTTCCGCCTGGGACCAGTCGGCCAGCTCGGCGAAGCGGGCCCCGTCGGCCAGCTCGCTCGTGACCACCCGGCGGGTCGACAGCTCGCCGATGATCGCGGGGACCGAGATCGTGGGATGGCCGTCGTAGTAGGCCGCGAACAGGCGCTGGTTCTCGGCCTCCCGGCAGTAATCGAGCTCCTCGATGACACGTTCGCGCAGCTCGGCGAGCAGCGCGTCGACGTCCTGGCTCGGCGCGGTGACCCGCAGCATCCGGCGCAGCAGCGCCACGTTGCCGAGGTCAGCCTCGATGGTCTCGGCGATCCCCGGGTACTGCACCTTCACCGCGACCGCGCGGCCGTCACGGGTGATGGCCCGGTGCACCTGCCCGATCGAGGCCGCGGCGATCGGCTCGGGATCCCAGCGGGCGAAGACCTGCTCCGGGGGGCGGCCGAACTCCGACTCCACGACCTGCGCCGCGAGCTCGGCGCTCATCGGGGGGACGCTGTCCTGCAGCCGGCTGAGCGTGCGGCGGACGCTGGGCGACAGGCCGTTGTCGACGTAGCTGGCCATCTGGCCGAGCTTCATCAGCACGCCCTTCATCGTCCCCAGCGTGCTCGCGACGTCCTCGGCGGTCTGCAGCGCCAGGTCGTTGCGCAGCTGCTGGCGGTGCTCGCCGGCCGCCGCGAACAGCCGCGGCGCGCTTCCCGCGTAGCGCGCCCCGCCGCGCGCGACAAGCTGCAGCGCCGCCAGGCCGCGGCGAAGCCGGAGGTTGGGCGGCCGCGGGAGCGGCCCGGCCCGGCGGCGCAGCAGCACGACAGCGGCGACGACCGCCGCGCCGGTCGCGGCCGCGGCGAACAGCTTCCTCACGCGTGCCGCGCTGCGGTGCGCACCCGCGCGGTGATCCGCTGCCGCGCCTCGAGCACGCCAGGCTCACCGAGGAATACCGCATCGAGCACGCCGAGCACCTGCCGGATTTCCTCCCGGCGGCCGGGGGTCAGCGCCGGTGCGCTGTATCCGTACATCTCCCGGGCCCACTCCGGCAGCGCGATGACCGCGCCATACCGGATGTCCTGCCAGATCTCGGCGATCTCCTCGTCCAGGCCCGGCGGGTCGAGCAGGTAGGCCATCGAGTCGCCGGCCGCCGGCGTGCAGCGCAGCTCGGGCCGGACCGACGCGAGATAGTCGTCGAGCTCGGCCATGCTGGCCGGGACCAGGCCGGCGGGCACTCCGACGAGCTCGGCCGCGACCGCCATCTCCGCCACGTACCGGTCGGTGTCCCCGGGCGGGAGCGGCGTCCCGAACAGCTGCCGCACGGCCACGGCCGACTCGACCAGAGCCGCGTGCACCCACAGCAGCAGCGCGGGGTCGCTGGCGTCGTACGAACGTCCTGTGACCTCGTCCACGCCGCGGACGCGCGTGTGGATCCGGCGCACCCGCGCCGCCGCCCGCTCCGCCGCCGCCCGGTCGCCGAAGCTGACCGTGGTGACGTACGCCGAGGTGGCGGCGAGCCGGCCCACGGGATCCTCGCGCCATCCGCTGTGCTGGTCGACGCCGGCCATCGCGAGCGGGTGCAGCGCCTGCATCATCAGGGACCGCAGCCCGGCTATCGGCCCGGCCAGATCGGCGCTCATCCTCCAGGTCACGCTGGCGGGGCCGAAGAAGCCGTCGTCGGCCGGACTCTCCGGCACGCCGGACACGTAGGCCGCCGCCGATCGCTCGATCAGCCCGGCCGCCGTCGCATACGGCTCTGCGGTCACGGGGTTCCCTCCGACATAGGCCCGAGACGCGACGCCTCGTGGCTCGCCGGGCCGCAAAGGGGAAAGGCCATACCAGCCAAACTACCTACTCCGTGCCGGAGCACCGTCACCAAGCCGTGGTCTGGGGCGTCGGCTCGCGCGGATTGGCCGGGGATGACCCATCTGCGCCGCGGTCCCGTGCCATTTCCTTGACAATTACTATGTGTAGTCAAATGCATACACTGGGTATCGACATCCCTGCCGCGCACAACGATGACTCGCCTGGACGGGGCGGGCGGGCCGCGGCGTGGAGGGGACGTCATGCCGGAACCGGTTCGCGCCGGCCAGAGGTACATGCCCGGGCTGGACGGGCTGCGGGCGCTGGCGGTGCTCGCGGTGATCGCGTTTCACGAGCAGCTGGGCTGGGCGCCGGGCGGCCTGCTCGGGGTCGGGGTTTTCTTCACCCTGTCCGGATACCTGATCACCGACCTGCTGCTTGGCCAGTGGGCCAGGCGAGGGCGGATAGCCCTGGCCGACTTCTGGGCCCGGCGGGCCCGGCGCCTGCTGCCGGCCCTGTTCGTGATGCTGGCCGTCGTCACCGCCTGGATCACCCTGGCCGACCGGGCCCGGCTGGCCGGCCTGCGCGGCGCGGTCGCCGCCGCCGCGACCTACTCCTCCAACTGGTACCTGATCATCCAGGGCCAGTCGTACTTCGCCCGGTTCGCGCCGCCCGCCCCGCTGGACCACCTGTGGTCGCTGGCCGTGGAGGAGCAGTTCTACCTGGCCTGGCCCTGGCTGCTGCTGGCCGGCCTGATCCTGCTGCGCAAGGCCCGTCGCGGCCGGCCGGGCGGTATCGCCTGGCTCGCGCTGCCCACGCTGGCGCTGGCCGCCTGCTCGGCCTGGGCGATGCTGGCCCTGTACCACCCCGGGCTGGATCCGACCCGGGTGTATGAGGGCACCGACACCCGTGCGTCCGGCCTGCTGATCGGCGCCGCGCTGGCCATGGCCTGGCCGTCCCGCCTGCCGCGGCCGGCCGGGCCGCCCGCGTGGTCCTGGACGCCGGCGGCATCGCCGGGCTAGCCGTGATCGGGCTGATGATCTGGCGCACGGGCCAGTACTCCCCGTCCCTGTACCGCGGTGGGCTGATCCTGCTGTCCGTCGCGTCGGCCGCGGTCATCGCCGCGGCCGCTACTCCCCGCGCGCTCACCGGCCGCGCGCTGGGCTGGGCGCCGCTGCGCTGGCTCGGGGTGCGCTCCTACGGCATCTACCTGTGGCACTATCCGGTCATCGTGCTCACCACCCCGGCCAACGCCGGCGAGAACCTGGTCCGTGCGGCCTGGCAGACCGCGGTCACGATCGCGCTGGCCGCCCTGTCCTGGCACTACATCGAGGAACCCATCCGCCGCGGCGCCCTGGCCCGCCTCTGGCGGCAGGTCCGGCCGACCGCGGCCTGGCCCGCGGGCACCCAAACCGCCACGCCCGCCGCTCGGCCCGCGGGTGCCCGGGCCGCCCCGCCCGCCGCCCGGCCCGGCCCCCTGGCCACCGCGCCCACCGCCCTGGCCGCCGTGGCCGCGGCCGCGGTGCTGGTCACCGCCAGCGTCGGCCTGTCCGGAGCGCTTTCCGCCCCGTCATCCACGGGTGCCGCGTCGCTGGCCGGCTCGACTCTGCCCGCGCCCCCGGCCGGCCACGCGGCCGCGCCGGCCCCGGGCGACCAGCCCGCCGCGGACCACGCGGGCAACAAGCTCTCGCCGACCGCCTCCCCCACGACCAAGCTGCAGACCTCCTGCCGGGCCGTGGCCCACATCGGGGACTCCACCTCGGAGGGCATGGTCCTGGCCGACTACCTGTCCAACCCCGCGCAGCGCCTGGTGGCCCAGTACCACGACGTCGGCGTCCAGCAGGTCACCACCAACATCGTCGGCGCCAACTCCGTCGTCGAGACGCTGCCCGGCGACACCAACGGCTACAACGCCGCACGCGACCTCGTCAGCCAGGGTTTCCGTGGCTGCTGGGTCATCGCCCTGGGCACGAACGACGCCGCCGACGTGGCCATCGGTGCCGGTATCGGCCAGATGGCCCGGATCCAGGAAATGATGTCCGTCGCCCACGGCGCACCCGTCATGTGGGTCAACGTCGTCTCGCAGCTCAACTCGGGGCCCTACGCCGAGGCCAACATGCAGCTGTGGAACGCCGCCTTGCGGCAGGCCTGCTCCCGCTACCCGAACATGCGCGTCTTCGACTGGGCGTCGCTGGCCCAGCCCAGCTGGTTCATCAGTGATGGCATCCACTACACCGCGGCCGGATACGCCCAGCGCGCCCAGCAGATCGCCCAAGCCCTGGCCAGGGCCTTCCCGGCCAAGGGCCACAGCCAGGGCTGCGTAGTCAGCTAGAACCCGCCGGTCGGGTGGTGGTCCGGCTGGTGAGGATATCGAGGCCTGCGGGACGGCTGAGGCATCAGCGAGCGTCTCCGGCGTGACCGCGAACGTCAGGTGTGTGCCTGGCTCAGGTGGGCGGCGAGCACGTCGTCGCCGAAGTCGCTGCGGGGGCGGCGCAGCACGGTGTGCTGGTGGTTGCCGTTCTCGGTCGTGTTGTCGTATTCGATCAGCAGGTCGTTGCCCTGGATCCGGTAGTAGTGCCGGACGCCGGGCGTCGCCGGGCCCTGCCAGGCGAAGTAGAGCTCGCCCGCGTTGACCCGGGCGGCCTCGCGGGCGGCCAGCTCGGCGGGCAGCCGGTCAAGGTAGAGCGTCACCAGCTGGTCAAGCAGCGCGCGCGGCGCCGGCCCGAGCCGGGAGGCGGCAATGCCGACCGGCTCGATGCGTTCCTCGGCGCGTGGCCTGGTGCCCGACCGGATGTCGTAGGGAGGCTGGTCGGATACCACGGCGATCGCGCGCTGCGCCGGGTCCAGCGTGGTCAGTACCTCGCGGGCCAGGTCTTCCTCCAGGACGAGCGGCCGGGAAACCGCCTGGCCGTCGTAGTTGACGCGCGCCGGGTTGGCGCCCAGGAAGACCGGGGCCGGAGAGACCTCGTCGGCATGGACGGTCATCGTGACCGACAAATGGTGCCCCTCGAAACGCCATGACCACGGCTCATCGCCGTTCGGGTCGCCGAAGACGTTCACCCAGTAGTCGTTGCTGTGCCGATTCCGCTGCCACCGTTCCTGGCGGTCGAGCACCTCCTCCAGGGCGATGATCACCATCGCCTGCGCGTAGGCGTGCTCGCTCAGCCCGGTGGCGAGCAGCCGGTGGGCCGCCTTGCGGGCATCGCGGCTCATGTCCGCGATACAGGCACCCGGGCGGGGTTCGGGACGGTATTCGATCCAGCGGCGCGCGGCGTCGTCGGCGAACGGCTGCGCCGCTAGCTCAAGCTGCCCGCCGGGCAGCGTCTGCAGCAGGGTCGTGGCGGCGGACCGCATCTGGCCAGGCAGGGAATCGTCAGCCATTCTCCCGGTATATCAGGCGGGCCCGGCCATGCGGTGTTCCCGGATCAGCCACTCCTCAGTTCCCCGGCGCGCCATGCTTGAGCTGGGCGGCCTTCGTGGTCAGGTAATGCCGTTCCGGGATGCTCATGGTGCGGTTCGCGGCCGCCTGGTAGTGGGCGATCGCCGAGCCGGTATCGCCGAGCATGTCGAACAGGTAAGCGCGCACGGCATCGAGGCGGTAGTGGCCGGGCAGCCGCTCATCGAGGGGCTCGACCAGGGCCAGGCCCGTCGCTGGCCCGTGGACCATGGCGGCGGCCACGGCCCGGTTGAGCGTGACCATCGGATTGCCGGTCAGCCGTTCGAGCATGCCGTAGAGAGCGAGGATCTGCGGCCAGTCGGTGTCGGCGGCGCGGGCGGCCTCGTCGTGGAGCGCGGCGATGGCGGCCTGCAGCTGGTAGTCCCCGGCCGGGCCCTGCGCCACGGCGCGGACGGCCAGGGCCACTCCTTCGCTGATGAGCCGGTGGTCCCAGCGGCTACGGTCCTGCTCGGCGAGCGGGACCAGCTCACCGGCGGGCCCGGTCCTGGCCGGCCGCCGGGCCTCGGTCAGCAGCATCAGCGCCAGCAGGCCCGTGACCTCACCGTGTTCGGGCAGCAGGTCGTGGACGCCCCTGGTCAGGCGGATCGCCTCGCCGGACAGTTCCCGCCGGTGCAGGTTAGGACCGGCGCTGCTGACATAGCCCTCGTTGAAGATCAGGTACAGCACGTGCAGCACCGAGCGCAGCCGGGAGGCGCGCTCGTCCTCGCCGGGCGTCTGGAAACCCGCGCCGGACGACTTGATGCGCTGCTTGGCCCGGCTGATCCGCTGCGCCATCGTGGCCTCGGGCACCAGGAACGCGCTGGCGATCTCGGCGGTGGTCAGGCCGCCAACGGCGCGCAGCGTCAGGGCGATGGCCGAGGCCGGCGTCAGCACGGGATGGCAGCACATGAAGAGCAGGGTCAGGGTGTCATCGCCGGCCGGCACCTCGGCGGGCGGCGGCTCGGCGGCGGCCGCGGCCCATTCCCGGCGCCGCCGGGCCTGGTCGCTGCGGATCTGGTCGGTCATCCGGCGGCTGGCCGCCTGCAGCAGCCAGCCGAGCGGGTTGTCCGGTATCCCGTCTTGCGGCCAGCGCGAGGCCGCGGCGATCAGCGCCTCCTGCACCGCGTCCTCCGCGGCGTCGAGACCGCCGGACCGGCGCATGATCGCGCCGAGGACCTGCGGCGCCAGCCGGCGCAGCAGGTTCTCGACCTCGGTGGGCGGCCCGCGCGGCTCACCGGCCCGCAGGCATCACAGATCCAGGCCCATATCGTCGCTGTCCTCCATGACCTGGCGCACCTCGATCGGCTGCCGGATCGGAACACCGCCAGGACCGGGCACCGCGGACAGCTTCGCGGCTATCTCGACGGCCCGCTCCAGCGACTCGACATCGAACATCTGGTAGCCGGCCACCTGCTCCTTGGTCTCGGCATAAGGGCCGTCGGTGACCACCGGAGCGCACACTCCGTCCGACCTCACGATCTTGGTTGCCTCGGGCCAGGCCAGCCTCTCGCCCCCGATGAGCTCGCCGGATTCGGTGAGCTCGGCGGCGAGCGCCTCGTAGTAGGCCAGGTGCGCCCTGATATCGGCGGGATCCCAGCTCGTCATGGGCTCCGCGACGTCGCCGTTGTCGTAGTTCACCATCAGCAAGAACCTGGTCACCTGTTGCTCCTCAGCTACTCAGCGCCCATCTTGGCACCCTCGCCGTAAGGACGGATCAGCCGCCGGATTCTCGACATCGCGGCCGGCGCGACGTCCTGGTCCACGCCGGGCTGACGATCTCGGCGATCCGCGGAATCGACACCGAGGTCGACGTGGTTCTGGACCTCAGGGCCCGTCCCGCCGACGAGACGCGGCCGGGGCGGACGGTGCCCGGCACCGATACCGCGACGCACACCGTCTAGCCGGAGGTGAGCAGGACGCCATTGCAGAATCGCGTCACCCCCGCCGGGGAGATCGTGACCGACCCGGCGCGGGGCACGCTGATGGGCAACCGCGGCTGCCTGCACCGCCCGGATCGCACCCTGGGCGTGTCGCGCTGGCGCTCCAAGATGTGGATTTGCTGCGTGCTGCGCTGGCGCGACGTCCGGCGCGACGTGATGCCCCCGGGCCGCTGGACGGCGCTGTTCTTCCTGGACGAGGCGACGGCGCTGGCCGCCGGGCACCGCCCGTGCGGGTACTGCCGCCGCGCGGACTATGAGTCGTTCGCCGAGGCGTGGCGGCGCGCGGCCGGGCTCGCACGGCGCCCGCGGGCCGGGGAGATGGATGCCCGGCTGCACGCCGAACGGGTCGACTCCGGCACGCGCCGCCAGCTGACCCGGCCCGCGCGGGCCGGCGAACTGCCCGACGGGACGATGATCCGCCGTGACGGCGCCTGCGGCCTGGTGGCCGGCGGGCGCTTCCTGCCGTGGACGCCTGGCGGCTACCTGGCCCCGGTCACGCTGCCGCCGGCCACGCCGGTCGAGCTGCTGACCCCGCCGGCGACCGTCGCGGTCATCATCGCCGGCTACCGCCCGCTGCTGCACCCGAGCGTCGCGGCCGGGTCGGCATGACTAAACGATTAGCACGCCCGGCTGCGTTGCATGGGGAGGGCTCCCCTTGTATCTGGCGCGCTCCCGGCGCACTCTGCAAGAGGATGACGGGGAGGATTGTCATGAGTCGGCTTGACATCAACGACGCGCGGTGCGAGGCACTGTTCGCTTCAGGGCTCCGGCAGTCGGACACGCCGACCGCCGCGGAGCTGGCCGAGATCATCAGCGCCACGGTGCGGCAGTACGGCGTGCGCGGCTGCGCCTGCCGGATGGCCCAGGATTTCGGGGAGAACCCGGAGGCGGCCGCCGCCCGCATGCGGTGGGTCAGGCAGCTGGTCGCCGAGGTGTCCGTCGCGTCGCCGCGGGTGACGGTGCTGTGCGGCCAGGCGCGGGACGGCGGCTCTCCGCACGACACCGGGCCTCTCCCCCGCGCCGCCTGATCTCTGAGCGTCCTGCCGCTCGGTTATGGTGGCGGGCATGTCCACTCGCCTGGTGCATCTAATCATCGACGCCAACGATCCGCTGAAGCTGGCCCGGTTCTGGGCGGCCGCCCTGGGCTGGGAGGTGGCGGCCGGGGAAGACGACGACGAGGTGGACGTGTGGCCGTCCGGCTATGACTACCCGGATCCGGTGGCGCTGCCGCTGGTGTTCGTGCCGGTGCCCGAGGCCAAGACGGGCAAGAACCGCATTCACCTGGACCTGGCCACGGAGTCGGCCGAGCATCAGGCGGCCGAGGTGGCGCGGCTGCGCGGCCTGGGCGCGCAGCCGCTCGACATCGGCCAGGGCGACGTGCCGTGGATGGTGATGGCCGACCCGGAGGGCAACGAGTTCTGCGTGCTCGAGCCACGGGAGGCCTATCGCGACACCGGGCCGGTGGCCTCCGTCGTGGTCGACGCCGCGGACCCCGCGGCGCTGGCCGGCTTCTGGGAGCTGGCCTCGGGCTGGGTACCGGGCGAGGCCCTGGATGGATTCGTGCCGTTCCGGTCACCGCAAGGCGTCGGGCCGTACCTCGAGCTGCTCAGGGTCCCGGACGCCAAGACGGTCAAGAACCGGATCCACCTGGATGTCGCGCCCAGCCGCGGTGAGGATCACGCCGCTGCGGTCCAGCAGTTGCGGGAGGCCGGCGCCCGGCCGGCCGACGTCGGCCAGGGTGAGGTGTCCTGGACCGTGCTGGCCGACCCGGAAGGCGGCGAGTTCTGCGTCCTGAGCCCGCGCTGAGCCGCCGCCGATGCCCGGCTCGGTTACCCGACCCGGGGCGTAATCCGGCCGCCGAGGTAGATGTAGGGCGTCTGGTCGCCGAGCCGGCCGAAGACCAGCGGGGCCCACGGCTCCCTGTCGAGCAGCCGGCCGACGAAGTTGTCGCCCGTGCCGTCCGCGGGGTGCAGGTCGAACTCGTGCGGCCCGTCGTCACTGAAGGACGCCCGGTCGCCGGACGCGCCGGAGAGCACGTGCAGCCGCCCGTCGCGGACGGATACGTCGTACTGCCACGAGGTGCGCTGGTACCGGCCGGCGTGCCGCTCCAGGGCCAGGTCCAGGTCCGCCGTCCCGGCCGCTGGCTCCGGCAGGCCGGCACGGTGACCCCGGCGTAGGTGCGGAATATCTCGGAGAACAGCCGCTCGAACGCCGAGCGGCTATCGGGCGAGTTGGTCAGCAGGCACGCCGCGACGCGGGCTTCCTGATCGATCCGCAGGTACGCCGTCTGCCCGATCGTGCCGCCATCGTGCCCGAAGATCCGCCGGCCACCCCAGCGGTTCAGCCGCCAGCCGAGCCCGATCGCCTCGTCGCGGCCGAGGCTCGGGATCTGGGCCCGTGGCTGCTGCATGGCGGCGGCCGAGGCCTGGCTGAGCAGGCGCGTGCCGTCCGGCGTGACGCCCCCGTCGACGTGCAGGCGCGCGAACGTCAGCACGTCGTGGACGCTGGCCGTGATGAGGCCCGCGGGCCCGACGCTGCGCGGCAGCCCCCAGACCGAGACCGGCTGATCCTGAAGGGGAGCGGCGCGGTGCCCGGCCGCGACCCGGTGCAGGATCGCCTCCTCGGGCAGCGTGACCGTCCGGCTGAGCCCCAGCGGCCCGGCCAGGCGGGCCCGCAGGGATGCGTCCCACTCCCGGCCGTCGAGCACCTCGATGATGCGGCCGAGCAGGACGAAGCCGCTGTTGCAGTAGGAGTACGCCGCGCCGGGCGGAAAGATCCGCGCGGCCTGTTCAAGCTGGCCGACGTAGCGTTCGACGCAGTCATCGCCACGGCCGGTGTCGGTGAAGATGTCACCGTCGATGCCGCTGCGGTGCGTGAGTAGGTGACTGATCCTGACCTCGGCACTGGCGTCCTCGCGGCCGAGGCGGACGCCGGGCAGGACCTCTGCGACCGTCGAGTCCAGGGACAGGCGGCCCTCGTCGATCAGCTGCATGATCATCGTGGTGGTCCACACCTTGGTGATGGACCCGATCTGGAACAGCGAGTCAGGCGTGGCCTCCACGCCCGTGGCGGCGTTCAGCACGCCGTGCGCGGCCGCGGTCTCCTGCCCGTCGGCCCAGACCCCGAGCGCGGCACCCTGGACGTCCTCCTCGGCCGCGAGGTCGTGCAGCCGGGCGGTCCAGTGCGCGGCCAGGTCAGCACTCGTCATGATGCGGACGTTAGCGCATCTGGTTGTCCGTGCCGTTCGGGCCGCTCGCCTCGTCGGCGCGGCGGGCGCGGGCGCGCCGCTTGCCCTCGTGCATGGCCAGGACCCGGGCGATCGGTATCTCGTGACCCTCCTCGATGAGCTCGGCGCTCAGCCGCTGCGGCTCGGGCATCTGTCCGGCCCACGGATCCCGCTCGGCGGCCAGCCGGGCCGCGGTGTGCACGGTGAAGTCGCCCGGCCTGACGTGGTCGAGGTCCTCCCAGGCCACCGGGAACGACACCGGCACGCCCGGGCGGACACGCGGGCTGTACGCCGCCACCACCGTGGCCCCGCCCGCCCTGGTCGAGTCGAGGAAGACCTTGCCCTCGCGGTCTTCCCTGATGAAGGCCGTGGTGGCGAGCTGCGGGTCGAGCCGCTCGGCGCGGGCCGCGATCGCCCGGGTGGCCCCGGCCACGTCCTCGATCGACGCGCTGGTATCGATGGGCACCAGCACGTGAACGCCCTTCGCCCCGCTGGTCTTGACCGCCCCGGCCAGCCCGGCGTCGGCCAGGGCCTGGCGGACCAGCCAGGCGGCGCGCACGGCCAGGCCGAACGCGTCACCGGACGGCGGGTCGATGTCGAGGATGAGGTAGGTCGGCTGGTCCAGGTGGCCGACGCGGCCGAGGGTCGGGTGGTACTCCACCGCGCGCTGGTTGGCGAACCACAGCAGCGTGCGCCGGTCGTTGCACAGCGCGTACGACACCTCGCGGCGGGAGGTCTCGGCCCACAGCGGCACGGTCGGCACCCACGGCGGGGTGTACTTGGGAACGTTCTTCTGCATGAACGGCGCCTGCCCAGGCCGGACCCGGATCACCGACAGCGGCCGATCCCTCAGCTCCGCGATGATCAGGTTGGCGACCGCGTCGAGGTAGTCCACCAGGTCCCGCTTGGTCGCCCCGGCCCCGTCGAACAGCGGCTCGTCCAGGTTGGTCAGCGACACGCCGTCGCGTTCCTCACCGTCCCCCTTGCTCACCTGGTCACCCTCCCACCGATGTCGCCCCAGCGCGAGCCTCTCGCGCCCCGGGCCATCGGCGGGTGCTTGTTCCAGCCGGGCGGCAGGGGTGGCAGGTGTTCGGGCGCCGGGGCTGCCGGCGCCGCGCCGGCGGGGGTGTCTGGGGGCGGGACGCGGCGGCGAACGCGGCCGGGGCCGCGGTGGCAGCGGCCAGCAGGGCGGCGGCCAGTCCGGCCAAGATGACGGCCAGGCGCCGGACGGGGCGAAGACGGCGGGTTCGGTTCATGACAACCTCCTGGTGGTCGTTTCGCGAGGTCGAAGTTGTCCGCTGTGGTGAGCGGCGGGGTGATCACGGCGCGTGTGTGATCTGGGCCTGGAGCTGGGCGCGCAGCCGCCGGGCCTGGCGGGCGGCGCGGCGCATCCGCCGTTCGGCGCGCTCGGAGCGGCGGGTGGCCCGGGCCAGCGCGAGCAGGCGCTCGGCGGGGCGCTGCTGGTCGGCGTGCGCGAGCCGCTGGTGATGTACCTCGCTGGCGAGCTGGGTGAGCTGGTGCATGACAGTCATCTCCTTGCTGTCAGTGATCGGCTTGTTCTTGTGCTCCCACTGTCGCCAGGGGCCCGGGCGGTCTCCATGCGTAGCGGCGCACAGGAAGGGCACAGGATTAGGCTTGGCGTCAAGGCCGTGCCTGCGCCGTAACCGGGAGGGGGGCTGGCGGCGGGCGGGCGGAGGGACGAGGGGCCTGTGACCGAGCAGGCTGAGCTGGGTTTCGGCGAGCTGCTGCGGCAGCTGCGGACCGAGGCCGGGCTGACCCAAGAGGAGCTGGCCGAGGCTGCCCAGGTGAGCCAGCGGGCGGTCAGTGACCTGGAGCGGGGCATCAACCGCACCGCCCGCAAGGACACCGCGCTGCTGCTAGCCGGGGCGCTGCACCTGGACGGTCAGGCGCGCGAATTGTTCGTCTCGGCGGCCCGCGGGCGGGTACCAGCCGCAGAGGTACTGGCGGCAGGACAGGTAGGGGCGGGCGGGCCGGCGGCCAGCGGGATGCTGCGGCGGGATGTCGCCGCCTCGACCGGCCCGCAAGGTGAGCCTGGGCAGCTGATAAGCGCGGGGACCCTGACGTTTCTGTTTACCGATATTGAGGGCTCAACGGCGCTGCTGCGGCGGGTGGGCGAAGGCGTGTACGCGCAGCTGCTGGCCGATCATCATGCGCTGGTCCGGTCGGTTCTGGCCGCGCACGGTGGCCGGGAGCTGAACACGCTGGGGGACGGGTTCTTCGCCGCGTTCTCATCGCCGCGGGCGTGCGTGGCCGCGGTGGTGCAGATGCAGCAGGCCCTGGAGGGCCACGCGTGGCCGGCCGGGGAGCGCGTGCGGGTGCGGATGGGGGTGCATTCCGGTGAGGCGTCGGACACGGTCGTGGGCCCGGTGGGCCTGGATGTGCATCGCGCCGCGCGGGTGGCGGCGGTCGGGCACGGTGGCCAGGTCCTGGTGTCGGAGACGGCGGCAGCCCTGGTGCGCGATGCACTGCCGCCGGATGCGGCGCTGATTGATCTGGGCGTGCACCAGCTGAAAGACCTGGGACGTCCGGAGCAGATCTTCCAGCTGAGCGCCCCGGGCCTGCAGGCTGAGTTCCTGCCGCTGCGCTCGCTGGGCAATCCGGCGCTGCCAAACAATCTCCCGGCGCAGCTAGCGACGTTCATCGGCCGCGAGCGGGAGCTGTCCGACGTGCGGGGCTTGGTCGGATCCTCTCGCCTGGTCACCTTGACCGGGGCCGGCGGGGCCGGGAAGACCAGGCTGAGCCTGCAGGTGGCCGCCGAGCTGCTGGACGGGGCAGGTGACGGGGTGTGGCTGGCCGAGCTGGCCACGGTCACCGACCAGGACGCGGTCGCGGCGGCCATCGCCGGCGCGCTGCGGATACCGGCGCAGCCGGGCCGGCCCGCGCTGGAGGTCCTGGCCGACGCCCTGGGACCGCAGGACATCTTGATCGTGCTGGACAACTGCGAGCACCTGATCGGGGCGTGCGCCAAGACGGCGGAGGCGATCTTGCAGCGGTGCCCGAAGGTGCACCTGATCGCGACGAGCCGCGAGCCACTGGGCATCGGCGGCGAGACGATCTACCGGGTGCCGTCGCTGTCGCTGCCCGGGCCCGGCGATGCCGGTGCCGCCACGGCGGCGTCGTGTGACGCGGTCGCGCTGTTCGCCGCCCGGGCCCGGGAACAGGGCGCGCCCCTGCCGATCGACGAACAGACCGCCCCGCTGGTGGTGTCGGTGTGCCGGCGGCTGGACGGGATGCCGCTGGCCATCGAGCTGGCCGCGGCGCGGCTGCGGTCGATGGCGCTGGCTGACCTGGCCGGCGGCTCGATCAGCGGTTCCGGCTGCTGACCGGAGGCAGCCGCACCGCGCTGGAACGCCAGCAGACCCTGCGGGCCGCCGTGGACTGGTCCTATTCACTGCTCAACGACGCCGAACAGCTCCTGCTGGGGCGGCTGTCGGCGTTCGCCGGAGGCTTTGACCTGGCCGCTGCCGAGGCCGTGGCCGGGCCGGGGGCCATCGACGTGCTGGAGGTCGCCGGGCTGCTCGGCTCGCTGGTGGACAAGAGCCTGGTAGTGGCCGAGCCGGACGGCACAGGGCTGCGGTACCGGCTGCTGGAGACCATCCGGCTGTTCGCCACCGAGCGGCTGGCCGACACCGGCCCGGAGGAGGCCGCCGCGGCCCGGGCGGCGCACTGCGCACACTACCTGGCCCTCGCCGAGGCCGCCGCTCCCCACCTGGCAGGCCCGCAGCAGGCCCGCTGGTTCGACCGGCTCGACGCCGAGCAGCCGAACCTGCGCCGTGCCGCCGGGCACGCGGCCGGCGACCCCGGCGGGATCATGCGCGTGCTGCGGTTCGGTGTCGCGCTGTGGCGGTACTGGATGGTGCGGTCCCGGAACGAGGAAGCGGCCGGGCTGCTGGTACCGGCGCTCAGCTGGCCTGAAGCCGCCGAGGACCCCGCGCTGTTCGCCGAAGCGCTGGCCTGCACCGCGCTCCTTACGACGTTCACCGACATGCCCACAAGCCTGGAACTCGCCGAGAAGGCGGCCCAGGTCGCCGACGATCTCGGCGACGACCGGCTGCTGGCTCTGTCACGCGGAGTCCTGTGCGGGACGTATGTCCTCGCCGGCCAACCGGAGCGAGCGCGGCCGCTGGGAGCAGACTCGGTCCAGCGGGCCCGCCAGCTCGGCGACAACGTGCTGCTGGGCCTGAGCCTGCGCGAGTACGCCATGACCGTCGGCGTGGCGGCGTCCGGGCCGCTGTACGCCCAGGCCTTCGCCTGTGCCGAGCGTTCCGGCGATCTCCTGACCGAGCATTTCCTTCACAACAATGCCGGCTGGACGGCCCTGCAGATGGGGGACATCCCCGGTGCCAGGGCCCATATGGAAGCCGCAATACGGGGCGCGGAAGCAATCGGATTTCCGTGCCCTGTCCCGACGCTGAACCTGGGCCTGATATTGCGGGCCGAGCACGACCTCGACGGCGCGCGATCCACTCTCCAGGAAGTCCTCCGGGTCGGCCGCCGGGTCGGCCAGAAGAAGAACACTGCCGAGGCGATCCTGGGACTGGCCTGCGTGGCCGGCGATCTGGGTGACTGGCACCTGGCAACTGTGCTGCACGGCGCCGCCCAGGCCCTGCTCGACCAGACCGGAGTTCCGTGGGATCCCTTCGACGCTCGCTACCGCCAGGAAAGCCTCGATCAGGCAGGTGCGGTCCTGGGCGATGAGCAGTTCCACCGGGCCTACACCCGCGGCATGACACTCAGCTTCGACCAGGCCATCGACCTCGCCCTCGGACAAATCCTCCCGGCCACATAAACGGTTACTCTGTGCCGCCTCAACCGGCGCGCGACCACCACGCACAGACGGTACAGAGTCGGCATCAATCTGGCGCTAAGCGTCACCCGTGCTCAGGTCACGGTCCGTGGTCAAAGCTGGTCCGCCGCTTGACGCTCCAGATCCGCCGATCTGGGCGCCTGCAGGATCGAGTTCAGGCATACCTGCGACTGCACAGATCGGATACTCTGGCGCGCCGACGAGCCGGTGGCGTGTCCGAGACCGCTGGTCTGGTTTCTGGCGGGTCCGGCAGACAACCCGATTGCTAACTCGGCCGGACACGAGGAACCTGACCGGTGCCTGGGCGTGTGCCCACCACGGCCGCTGGCCGCTGTCTTGCCGCCTCGATTGAGGTGAGAGCAGTTCGCCGAGTCCCGCTCTACCAGCTCACGGGTCAGTCGTCCGGGGCGGTGCGGATGGATGCCGGGGAGGCAATCCGGCGATCGATCTCGAAGGCGAGGCTCAGCTCGGCTATCCCGCGGGGATCGGCGAGGGAGCGGCCGGTCCGCTGCTCCAGGCGGCGCATTCGGTGCCGGACGGTGTTGGGGTGGCAGAACAGGGTGCTGGCCGCCTGGCTGGCCGAGCCGCCGCAGTCGAGCCAGGCGCCGAAGGTAGTGAGCAGCCGGGCCCGCTCGTCGGCGGAGACCTGATCCAGAGCGGCGAGGATGCTGCGGGCGACGCGCTGCATGACGTCCGGGGCGCTGGCCGCAGCGATGGCCAGGGGATCGCGGTCGAAGACGGTGACGCGCTGCGGCTCGAACGCGCCGCGGAGGGCGATTCTTGCGAGTCGCAGGGACTGGGCGGTGTGCCTGAGGTCCTCATACGGCGGGCTGATCCCGACGCACCCGGTGCTGATGGGCTGCAGGACATCGACCAGATGGCCGAGGTGAGCCTGAGGGCTGGGCAGCCACGCGATCCCGACTTCGACGTCGTGCAGGAGCCGCCACGCTGAGACCACGCCGATGGACTGCAGGGCTGCCTCAGCCCGCGGAAGGGCGTGGCGGCCGATGTCGGGTACCTGCGCGGTGATGACCACGTAAGGGCCCCGGAGCGGGATCTGCAGGATGTCCGCGGCGTCCCAGAGGTTGGCGTCGGCGAGGCGGCCTTCCAGCAGCGCCTGGACCAGAGCCGAGCGTTCCTGTTCCTGGCTCAGGAGCTGAGAGGTGATCTCCTCCCGGTAGCCCTCGGCCATCTCCTGGGTGAAGGTGTCCAGGACGAGCCACATCTCGGAGGCGGCGCGGAGTGTGACCTCAGCCGGGACGGAACTGCACGCGGCGGTCTCGGCCAGGCACTCCCACAGGTACCGTGCCGCGACGCGGTAGGCCTCCATCACGGCCGTCAGCGGTACCCCGGCTTTCGCGCGCTGCCTGCCGTTCTCGCGTGATTCAGGCGATGCGAGCGCGGGGGCGCGCCCGATCGGGCCGAAGACGAAGTCGATGTTGTCCAGGCAGGTCCGGCGCAGTACCTCGGCGCTGATCACCGCGTCCGTCCGGTACAGCGGCACGGCTGCCCTGATACGTGCGACCAGCCCATCGGCGAGCGCGTCGGCCTGCTGACGCAGCTGCGCGCCCAGCAGCGCGACCTGCGCCCCGACCGCGTCCCCCGGCGATTGTTCCACCGGCCAACAATAGCCGTCATGGTCGCAACCACAAGTGCAGATTCTCGCCGATCCGGGCCCGGCGTGTTGTTCGTCAGAACAATCCGGGCCCGGCTGCCGTGTCTCCCCGAACATCGACTTCCCGCTGGCTGCCCGCAAGGATGGACACGAGCAAGACAGCCCGTACGCCCGTCATGCGCCGATCCTTTGCGCCGGCGGATGTCGCTTTCGATCCCGAATGGCGGTACGCCAATGAGCCTCACCACCCGCGAGACGCAGGAGATCGGCCGGGCCAACGCCTCCGGCCGCAATCCGGTCGTCTTCGTTCACGGGCTGTGGATGCTTGCCGCGAGCTGGCAGCCGTGGCGGTCGTTCTTCGAAGACAACGGCCACGTTACCGTGGCCCCGGGCTGGCCGGACGATCCCGAGACCATCGCGCAGGCCCGGGCGAACCCGGATGTCTTCGCCGGCAAGAGCATCAGGCAGGTCACTGACCACATGGCGGAGGTCATCTCGGCCCTGCAGCACCAGCCGGCGGTCATCGGCCACTCCTTCGGCGGCCTGATCACCCAGCAGCTGGCAGGCCGGGGACTAGCCGCGGTATCCGTGCCGATCGACTCGGCGCCATTCCGGGGGGTGCTGCCGCTGCCGCTGTCAGCGCTGCGGTCGGCCTTCCCGGTCATCGGCAACCCGGCCAACTACCGGCGGGCCGTCATGCTGACCTACGAGCAGTTCCGCTTCTCCTTCGCCAACGCGGTCAGCGAGAACGAGGCCAGGCGACTGTACGAGGCCTATCCCGTCGCCGGCTCGGGGATCCCGCTGTTCCAGGCCGCTACCGCCAACATCAATCCGTTCACCGAGGCGAAGGTCGACAGCAAGAACCCTCGCCGCGGCCCCATGCTGATCATCACCGGCGAGAAAGACCACATCGCCCCGCACGCGATCGCCAGCGCTTCTTACAAAAAGCAAAAGCGCAACCGCGCCGCCACAGACATCCACGAGATCCCGGACCGCGGCCACTCCCTGGTCTTCGACAGCGGCTGGCAGGACGTGGCCGAAGCAGCCCTGGCCTTCATCAAGGAGAGCCACTGAGCCAGGCGGGCCCGAACTTCAGGCAGGGCAGCAGACACGCGACGCCGCCAGCACCCCGCGGCACCGATCCTCGCCCGCATGGGCCGTAGGTTGCCTGCCCCGAGGTCGGTCCCGCATCGCCACGGACTCATCTCGCAGCCAGACCGGCCGAATGAGACACCCGTATGTGCCGAGGTCCAGTGCCGCACACCACACCGGGACAGCAACCGGGGACCCGGAGCGTGAGCCAGAACAGATGATATGCGCGCGGCCGCCCACGCAGCTGGAATCGTTGTCAGCCGCTTCGAGTCAGCGGCTGCTGAGAAGACAAGGGGCGTGGTCGCCAAGGCAGCAGGGACCGGCGCGGACGAGGCGTTCGCTGTACTGCGGCACTGTGCCCACCCATCACGACCTCCTGCTCTCGGAGGTGGCACGGCGGGCGATCGGCCGGGACCTGGCCGCCAGGGCTGAGCCGATCGGCGCCGGCGGCACCCGCGGCCGCTGAACGCCCCGGCCCGCCCGGCGGCCCGGGCCCGCCTGCCTGGGTCCCTGCTCTCGCCTGGCGCCGCGCTCTTGCGGCACGGCGCCGCCGGTGGCACGGTAGGTCGCGGTACGGTAGAAAGTACGGCTGGGATCCTTGCGGGTCTCGCCGGTCAGGCCGTTGCTCCAGACCCTGGCGGCGCCAGCGCCGAGCGTTGCACCCGGAAGGCCGGCCAGGAGGAAAAGGAGCAGCGGGATGTCTGCACCGCGGCGGTTCCGGCGGCCCCGTTCCCTCACCCGGCCGGGGCCCGGCCGCAGGCGGCTCGCAGGCGGGCGCTGCCCGCACCAGCCCGCCAGCCCCTCGCGGGACAGCCAGCCGGAGGCCGGCAGGTCGGCGTGGCCGGCCGGACGCCTTTCTGCGGCCATCTGCCGTGCTTCTTCCCCGGCAGTACGACAAGGAGGCTGATGATGGCGAAGAAGGCGGAGGTACGGGTACGCCGCGTCTACGACACGCCCGCACAAGGCGATGGCACCCGGGTGCTGGTCGACCGGATCTGGCCACGCGGGCTGGCCAAGGCCAAGGCCGGCCTCGACGAGTGGTGCAAGCACGTCGCACCATCGACGGAGCTGCGCAAGTGGTACAGCCACGACCCGGCACGGTTCGAGGAGTTCGCCCGCCGTTACCACGCCGAGCTGACAGAGCCGGAGCGAGCGGGTGCGCTGTCCCACTTGCGGGAGCTGGCGAAGGACCGGACGCTGACCTTGCTCACCGCGACGAAACAGCCCGAGATCAGCGAGGCCGAGGTGCTCGCCCGGATGCTCCGCGGCTGATGTCAGGCGCCGACCGGGCGGTCGCGGACTGTGTGGTGTTCGAGGACGCCATTGGCCCGGGGTCGCGCGCCGGCGGGTTCGGCTTGGTGACCGGGGTGCATAGCCCGCCCACGATGGGATCCTCATTGGTGGCAACTCCGTCCACGCCCTCGTCGCGTGATGCCTGAGTGACCCATGACTTCATGCCGATGGCTTCGAAGAGTTGCCGGATGAGGTGCTCGAACTCCACCGGCTTGAGCGCCAGCAGGTCCATACGGCTGTCCAGGCCAGCTACCACGTCCATCTCTTCGACGAACTTGTACTTCGATAGGTCGAATTGGAGCACTGGTCGAACCGCTTCCAGGTCGTATGGATGCGGTGAGACCACGGCGTTGAGGTAAGCGCGCAGGCATGCCGCCGAGGCGGCCCAGCCGGAAGCCGCCTAAAAGATCTTGATCCACAGGTATTGACAATTACTCGAAAAGCTATGTCGGCATGCATGGCAGCAAGAGGTGGTGGTCCTCTCGGCGAGATGCGCTCCAGATTCGGCTACATAGCGTTATCTCCCCAGCTCAGAGCCAGTGTCACAGCGAATGTCACATCACTAGATGAATGATGATCGCAGGTGTGACATGAGTGTGATGGTTGTGACGGACGCCTTGAGCGGCGGGTATTCGGGCCATGACCGCAGGGAAGAAGGGAGGCAGGCCGGTGGTAACCAGCCAGGTGCTTGAGCACCAGCTTGATCATCAGCTAGAAGAGCACTCCCGTGCGTCGGTCGAGAAGTGGAAAGTGATCAAGTACGCCCTCGATAGCTGGCAGAGGACAATACGGCTGTGCCTGATCTTGCTCGTGGCGATGGGATCGGTGGCGGGACTACTCCACGAAGTGCTGTCCGCGCTCGCCAGGCACATCCCGTGAACCGCCCGTTGCGCCGAGGGGTCGAGCCGAGAATCTAGAGACGATCCGCCGGTTCCTGGAGCCCCAGGTGTTTTCCTGCTCAGAATGGCCGCTGGACTGTCGCCCGCGCGCCTGCCGCCGCATTTGCGTCCTCTGCTGGAGAATGGTGACCGAATGGGGCGAGGGTGCGCCGCGACTCCTTGCTGCGGAGGCGCAGGAGAGCGGCGGAGGTGCAATGGTTTTGTACCTGTTCACCATCGGCGGCGTGATTCTTCACTGGTCAGTGCCTGCCGGCGTCGATGATGGCTTCGGCGAAGGCCTGCGGAGCCTCTTGCGGCAGGTTGTGTCCGATGCCGCCCTCGACGACCCGGTGCTCGTACTTGCCGGTGAATTTGCTGGCGTAGGTGGTAGCGTCCGGGTGCGGCGCGCCGTTGGCGTCTCCCTCCAGGGTGATGGTGGGCACGGTAATGGCCGGAAAGCCGGCAAGCCGCCGCTCCAGGTCGTCGTATTGGGATTCGCCTGCGGCCAGGCCGAGCCGCCACCGGTAATTGTCGATCACGACGGCGACGTGATCCGGGTTATCAAAGGCGGCCGCGCTGCGCGCGAACGTCGCGTCGTCGAAAGCCCACTTCGGCGAGGCGAGCCGCCAGATGAGATTGCTGAACTCGCGCCGGTACTTCTCGTAGCCGGCCTGGCCGCGGTCGGTGGCGAAGTAGAACTGGTACCACCAGGCGAGTTCGGCCCGCGGCGGCAGTGGCGCGTGGCTGGCGGCCTGGCTGCCGATCAGGTACCCGCTCACCGACACGAGGGCCCTGCAGCGGCCCGGCCACAGCGCCGCCACGACGTCGGCCGACCGCGCCCCCCAATCGAAGCCAGCCAGGATGGGCGTGTCGATCCCCAGCGCATCCATCAGCGCGATGACATCGGCCGCCAGGGCTGCTTGCTGGCCGTTCCGGAGCGTGTCGTCGGACAGGAAGCGAGTGGTCCCATAGCCGCGGACGAACGGGACAATGACCCGGTAGCCCGCCGATGCCAGCAACGGGGTGACATCGGCAAAGCTGTGAATGTCGTAGGGCCAGCCATGCAGCAACATAACGGCCGGGCCACCAGCAGGGCCGGCATCGGCGTAGCCGACGCTCAGCGGGCCCGCGTCGACCTGCTTCAGCGGGCCGAACGGGGTGCTCATGGTCATATCTGCTGCTTCATGCTCCACCCTGGGTGCCGTGTTCATCGTCGTCTACCGGTGTGAGCCGGCGACGGCCCGGGCCGCGGTCAGGATGACGTCGGTGACCGCCTGCGGCTGGGAGATCATGATCACGTGCGAGCCCTCAACCTCGGTGATGTCGGCCCCCGCCCGCTGAGCCTCAGACCGGATGACGTCGGCGCCGGCGGCCCTGTCGCCGGTGGCGACTACCGTCCAGCACGGCAGCTTCTTCCAGGCCGGCGGCCCGGACGCTTCGCTGAACGCCGTCGCGGCAGTGGGGCGCTGGGTGGCGGCCATCAGCGCGGTGGTCTCCGCGGGCAGGTCGGCTGCGAAGGCCTCGCGGAACAGCGCGGGGTTGACCGCGAGCTCAACCGCAGTCTCCCCGTCCGGTCCGGCCGGATACTGGTACTGCACCAGGGCCGTGCCCAGGATGCTGTCCTTGGAGCCGC
Source organism: uncultured Actinomycetota bacterium (assembly GCA_963729365.1). GTDB lineage: Bacteria > Actinomycetota > Actinomycetes > Streptosporangiales > Streptosporangiaceae > JASHPR01. The sequence goes on along the minus strand of CAVSNQ010000015.1, from coordinate 177,244 downwards.
TCTCGACATCGTTCAGGTTTTCGCCGTCATCGGTGGCGAAGGCGGCTACGAAGACCAGGCCGACGACGTTCGGGGCGCTGGTCGCGGCGTTGGTGATGACCGCGCCGCCGTAGGAATGCGCGGCCAGCAGTACCGGGCCGTCGATCTGGTTGAGCAGGCTGGCCGTGTAGGCCGAATCGGCGGCCAGGCCGCGCAGAGGGTTGGCCGTGGCGATGACGGTATAACCCTGCTGTTGCAGCCGCTCGATGACACCGTTCCAGCTGGACGCATCGGCGAAGGCGCCGTGCACCAGCACGATCGTCGGCTTGACGCCAGTTTGCTTATCTGTGGCATTCACAGGGAACCTCCTGCATGTAGGAATGCGGGCTCATGTTGAGCTCCGCCTTTGGCCCGACGGGGCGTCAGGCGCCTCCGCGAAGATGCGAGACTGCCTGTTTGGTCATCCAGACGGCGTGGGCGAGGAAGCTGTAGTTCGTCAGAGCCGCAAGGTACGCGTCGCCAGCGGCGAGCCGTGGCGCGGCCGTCGCATCGCCAACGACTACGACCCCGAAGCCCTCCTCCAGAAGATGACGCAGATGGGACTCCACGCAGAGGTTCGCGGCCATTTCCAGCGAGGATGATCTGCGAGACGCCGCGTTTTCGTAGCTGCAGCGCCAGATCGTTGTTCTGCGGGCCGAATATCTTGTGTGGCGAGGCGATGATTGTCGACCCATCGAGGATGAATTGCTTGAGTTGCTCGAGGAAGTCAGCACCGGACCCGGGCAGGTCGTCGACAGTCAGTGGCCCCGAGCGTTCGAACATGTGAAGTGCACTGAGGAGCTGCTCGGCTGGGCCCCCGAATCGCCATTGCCCGTCGGCTGGGTACTCGTAGTGCGGCGAGATAGCGACGGTCATGTCGCCGGACTTAGCCGCTTCGAAGAGGCTCGCGAGATTCGCGACTGTGTTGTTCTCGGTGACGCTTCGGCCGAAGACCGGCCATCCGGCACCGTCGGGGCTCAGGAAGTCGTTCTGGGGGTCGATCACGACCAGCGCCGCCCCAGGCCTGTCGAACACGAATTTCGCGTCCGGGAGGGCCTGCTCGGCCTCCTCGGCGGTCAGCGCCTCGTTACTGATACTCATCACCCTTTGTTCTCCTCCTTGGGTGTACCGGTCGTCCCGGTATGCCTGCCAACGTATGCTCGGCCAGGCTGCGGGCCTTGCGAACCTGGGGACGGGACCCCCGGACCTCAGCCGGCCGATCGCGGCCCCGCCCGGCCGGTGCCGGGTTACCCGGCACCGACGGTGACTGTCCACGGGGTGCCCACCAAGGTCGAGCCCTACCGCACGGGCCGCGAGGGTCTGGAGTCTCATCCCGTGCGCGCCAGCTCCGCCTCCAGGACGTCATCGCGCACCGCGGGCCGGGGCGGCGACGCCCTTGCTAACCAGGGACGGTCTGCCCGTCCGGGAACACTTCGCTGAGCCGCCCGGTGCTGACGTCATATACGAACCCCCTGATCGGGACCTCCGGCGAGATCCACGGATGCGACCTGGCCTTCTGGATCTGCTCCTTGGTATTCTTCACGGGGTCGGTGAAGCTGTAGAACCTGGCCGGCGCAATCGGCGCCCGCCCCGTCTCCTTGCGGAGCCGGTCCTCCAGGTCGCTGTCGGTGAACCTGAGCATCCCGCAGTCGGTGTGATTGATGATCATGATCTCCCGGGTGCCCAGCAGCCTGGTCGACAGAACAAGCGACCGGACCGCGTCGTCATCGATCACCGTGCCGAAGTTCCTGATCATGTCCACATCGGCAGGGGCCAGACCCAGCATCTGCTCGATGCTGGTTAGCCGGGGATCCGCACAGGTGACGATTGCGATCTTGGGCGCCGGCGGTCCCCCGCGGCTGGGATCGAAGCCGTTGGCGATGGTTGCATTCGCGCTCAGCGCCTCGTCGATAATACTCATGACCCTTTCTCCTTCTCTCTGGGTGTACCGGCAGCTGCATCGGCCGAAGGTGGGCGCAGTTCGCTGGCAGAAGCTCGCAGGAACTTCCCGATTTGCTTGGTGGCCTGGGCTGCCTCGGGGGTGCCGAGCAGGAGCTGGTAGACGTGAGGCAGGCCCTCGCCGATCTCCAAGGTGACCTCGACCCCGGCTTCAGCTGCTGCTGCGGCCAGGCGCTCGGAATCACTCAGCAGCAGGTCGGCCGTGCCCACCTGGACAAGCAGCGGCGGGAGCCCGGCCAGGGAGGCGAACAGCGGCGACGCCAGAGGCGTTTTAGGGTCAGCCCCGGCCAGGTAGCCGGCGGCGAACTGACGGAGCATGGCAGGGGTGGAGATCGGATCCTGATCGGCGCGCTCGGTCATCGAGGCCCCCGAACTGGTCAGATCCACCGTCGGGGACATCAGAACGGCCGCCGCGGGCAATGCCTCCCCAGCGTCACGCGCAGCCACGAGCAGCGCCACGGCGAGCCCTCCGCCGGCCGAGTCGCCGGCCACCGCTAGGGAGCCTGCGCTCAGGTCCTGGCCGACGCGGAGCCAGCGCCAGGCGGCCAGGACGTCGTCGATGGCGGCGGGGAAGGGATGCTCGGGGGCCAGCCGGTATTCGGGGAACAGCACCCGCATCCCGCTGGCCCGGCCCAGCCGGGCGGCCAGCTCGCCGTCGCTGCGCAGCGACCCGAGCTGGTAACCGCCGCCGTGCAGGAACAGGAGCACCCGCCCGGGGTCCGCTCCCGGGGCGGCAAGCCAGTGGGCCGGCACCCCGCCTGCGGTCACCTCCGTAACCTGCACGTCGTCAGGCACCGGATACAGGCGGTCGCCGGGAGTGAAGGCGGCGCGGCGCTCTTCCAGCGTCAGCGGGGCCTGGCTGGCACTGGCCTTCTGCCGGTCCCTGAGGGCCTCGATCGCGTCCTGCATTGCCTGGCTCGGCATGTCGGCATCTCCTCCGGCAAGGCGCTCGGTGATGTCCAGGCTGGCCGCGATGTCGCGCAGTCTCGCGCCGGGGTCGCGCGCGAGGTGTAGCAGGACCGGGCGTGGTTGGTCAGGAAGCCCGGGTCCCGCCACGTGAATTAAACGTTCAACGTTCCTTGAAAAATATTACTAGTTTTCAGGCCGCAAACATAGGCCGAGGGGCACCGAGGTCAGCCGCCGACGGTGGCCGGCCCGCCCGGAGTCACCCCAGGGACGGGGATCTCGGGGATCCTGGGGCTTCTGCCCCGAGGTACCTGCCGGGCGGCTGGGATGTGGTCAGCGAGCGAACTTTCCGATGGCGGCCGGCGCAGGGGGGTGAAGAAGTTGACGAGGTTGCCGTCGGGCTCACGCAACAGCAGCGACCGGTTTGCCCAGGGCAGCCTGGTGGGCTCGGTGACGAAATCCTCGACGAACCCGGCCAGGTTCTGGTGCACGCCGTCCACGTCGTCGACGAGGAACTCGATGATCACGGTGTGGTTGCTGTCCGGGCGGCCGGCCGCCGGGGACAAAGACGTCGGCATCGGCGGCGCCAACGTGATCCAGCAGTACCTGGCCGCCGGGCTGGTCGATGAGCTGCCGCTGCACGTCGCCCCGGTGCTTCTGGGCACGGGCAAGCGGCTGTTCGGCAATCTGGGCCACCAGACGATCGAGCTGGAACGCACCGGCGTCATCGAGTCGCCTTATGCGACCCACCTGTTCTTCACCGTGCGCCGCTGACTGCCAGGCAACTAGGCCTCCCAGACCGGGACCGTGAATGCAGCGAGCCTGCTGCCTGATCCGTTAGGTACGGTAATCGGGCGCGGACCGCCTGCGGAGCTGGCCGTTCATAACGATGTGTTCTGCGCTGTCGGACTCTCAAATGGCTATTGCTTCGATAGACATTCCTATTCGGCAGGGAGGAATCGCCTGTCGAGCCAATCACGCTCCGTGACAAGCTAGCTAGCCGTGAAAGCAGTTCCTGGCCGACCCGTCACGAATGAAGCGTTGCCCGTCGATGGACAGCCCGGCCAGTCGGGCGGGGTTCCACCCTGTGGCCACGCGCCCGGGTGTGGAATCTGGCAACAGCAGCGTGCACCGGTCGTTGCACAGCGCGTACGACACCTCGCGGCGGGAGGTGTCGGCCCACAGCGGCACGGTCGGCACCCAGGGCGGGGTGTACTCCTCATTTCTTGACGCGATAGTCGATGAACGTGGCGAACGGCGACTGCCGGACTCCGCGGTGTTCAAGGTCGAGCGACTGCGTAAACCCCTCGAACAGGCGCTTCCCGCCGCCGAGCACCACAGGCGCGACGATGATGGTCAGCTCCTCGACGTACCCTCCGGCGAGAGCCTGGCGGATGACGTCGGCTCCCCCCATCACGTGCACCTGCTTACCACCGGCGGCGGCCCTGGCCCGCTCGACCGCCTCGGCGACGCCGCCGACGAAGGTGAACTGGCCGCCGGCCGGCTGCTCCTCCGGGCGATGGGTCACGATGAAGAACGGCAAGCCAAACGGATTGGCGTCGCCCCAATGCCCGGCCGCCTCATACGTGCCACGTCCGGCGATGATGGCGCCGTTCGCCGCGACCGCTTCGTCCAGCCAGGCCTTGTCTTCGCCGGTCGCCGCGCCCCGGCCGGGAGAGTCGTAGCTCCATGGCCCGCCAAACACCCAGTAGTGCAGCCGCTCGCCGCCGACTCCCAGGCCGCAACCCGGGCCGTCGTCCGGCCCGGTGATGTACCCATCGACCGAGGTCGTGATCCCGGCAATGACCTTGCTCATCGGCTCATCCTCCCTGGTTCGCTCATGGCCGCTGCCACCGGCCCGGTGCCGGGATGGACGTTCCGGGCCGGGAGAACTCATCGCCCAGGAACCGGCCGACCGCCCCGAGCCACCCATCCGGATCGTCGACGAGATGTCCGCCATAGGAGAACCCCAGCACGTCCGCCCGCTCCACGCCCAGGGCATCGAGCAGCGCGAGCAGATCGGCTACGACGGCGTCCGGCGTGTACTGACCATTGGTCAGCCCGCGGGTCGAGCGGCCACAGCCGCGCAGGTCAGCGAACACCACCCGGCACGATCCGGCGAGGCCAGTCAGCGGCGCGCGCAGGTAGGTGTGATCCCAGTCCGGGCCCCCGTGAATCACCAGGAGGACCCGGCGGGCCGGGCCGGCGGTCTGCGCGACGAACAACGCCACGTGCGGGTCCCTGGAGACCTGGACCAGGTTCTCGGCCAGCAAACGATCCGTCCTTCACGATCCACCGGCTCCGAGGTTATCCGCTGAGGCGCGGATGGCCCCGATGCAGGCCGAGACCGGCGGCTGATGGCGGGTTCGGTTCCGGTCGGCGATCCGGGTCCGGCTGGCGATCGCGGCGTGACGGCGTCCCGGCCCGAAACTGAAACGTGTTCTAGTATGGAGGCCCGGGAGGTGCCATGGCAGCGGACCAGGCCGAGTTCGACGTCGTCGTGGTCGGCGCGGGCGCCGCGGGCATGACCGCCGCGCTCACCGCCGCGCTCAAGGGGCTGCGGACCGTGGTGCTGGAGAAGACCGGGTACTTCGGCGGCTCGACCGCCCGGTCCGGCGGCGGCGTCTGGGCGCCGGGCAACGAGGTGCTGCGCAAGGCCGGCGTGCGCGATGCGCCCGACCAGGCCAGCGCCTATCTGGCCCATGTCGCGGGGGATAGCGTTCCGGGCGGTCGGCAACAGGCGCTGCTCGACAACGGGGCCAAGATGATCGCGTTCATCCGGGCCAACACTCCGGTCGAGTTCGCCTGGGTGCCCGGGTACGCCGATTATTACCCCGAGGCGCCCGGCGGGCTGGCCCAGGGTCGCAGCATCGAGCCGGTGCCGCTCAACGGGCGGGTGCTCGGGGCGGAACTTTCGCACCTCAACCCGCCCTACCTGCCCGCGCCGAAGGGCGTGACCATCACCCAGGCCGACTACCGGTGGCTGAGCCTCGGCACCCGGCACCCCCGCGCCATCGTCGCCGCCGGGAAGGTCGCCGGGCGGGCGGCGCGCGCGCGCCTGCTCCGGCAGCACACGCTCAGCATGGGCCAGGCCCTGGCGGCCGGCCTGCGGGCGGGCCTGGCCGCGAACGGGGTCCCGGTGTGGCTCGGCACCCCCATGACCGGCCTGCAGGTGGACGGCGGCCGGGTCACCGGCGTCCAGGTGACCCGCGACGGCCAGCCCGCGGTGGTCCTGGCCGCCCGCGGCGTGCTCATCGCGTCCGGCGGCTTCGAGCGCAACGAGCAGATGCGGCAGCGCTATCAGCGCGAGCCGATCGGCACCGAGTGGACCACCGGATCGGCCGGCAACACCGGCGACGGGATCGTCGCGGGCGAGGCCGTCGGCGCCGCGCTCGACCTCATGGACGACGCCTGGTGGGGACCTTCGATCCCGCTGTCCGGCGGGCCGTATTTCTGCCTGGCCGAGCGCAGCCTGCCCGGCTGCATCCTGGTCAACGCCGCGGGGCAGCGCTTCGTCAACGAATCGGCGCCGTACGTGGACGCGGTGCACGCGATGTACGACGCGCACTCACCCGGCAACCCGCACATCCCGGCCTGGCTGATCTTCGACCAGCGCTACCGCAACAGCTACGTGTTCGCCGGCCTGCCGCCACGCAAGCCGCTGCCGCGTCGCTGGTCCCGGGCGGGCGCGGTGTTCCAGGCACCGACCCTGGCCGGGCTGGCCGAGCAGATCGGCGTCGACGCGGGCGGCCTGTCGAAGACCGTGACCAGGTTCAACGAGTTCGCCGTGGCCGGATGCGATGAGGATTTCCGGCGCGGCGACTCGGCCTACGACCGCTACTACAGCGATCCGCGCTGCCGGCCCAACCCGAACCTGGCCCCGCTGGCCCGCCCGCCGTTCCACGCGGCCAAGATCGTGCCCGGCGACCTGGGCACCAAGGGCGGCCTGCGAACCGACGAGCGAGCCCGGGTGCTGCGCGCCGACGGCACCGTGATCGCCGGCCTGTACGCGGCGGGCAACGCGAGCGCGTCGGTGATGGGGCACAGCTACGCCGGCGCGGGCGCGACGATCGGCCCGGCGATGACCTTCGGCTACCTAGCCGCGGTGGACATGGCGGCCGGCTGACTTCTGACGGCCGCCGGCTGACTTCTGACGGCCGCCGGCTGACTCCAGGCGGCCGCCGGCTGACTCCAGGCGGCCGCCGGCTGACTCCAGGCGCACCGAAAGCAACTCTTTACTCGCCCCGTCATCACAAACCGCCCAAATTGGGTGATCAAATGACTGGAACGCGCGAAAAGACGTAGTGATCAAGCAAAATGGCGGCCAGTCGGCGGGGCCGGGGCTAATGCAGCCACGCCTCGGGCGCGTCAGCTGGTGAAGGCGATCAGCACCGCGCAGGGCGCCTGGTGCGCCACCGAATTGGGAACGCTGCCCACAACCCGCCGCAGCCCGGTCATGCCTTTGTTGCCGACCACGATGACGTCCGCCTTGACCTGGGTCGCGACCTCGCAGATCGCGTCGGCGGGAGCGCCGTCCACCAGGTGCGTGTCCACAGCGACGCCGGCCGTCCTGGCCCGGGAGGCCAGGTCGGCGAGCACGGACTCGGCAATGTCGCCGGAACTGAGCGACTTCGCGAACTCCTCCCCCGCTGCCGACCTGAGCTGCTGCGGCTTGTAGGCGGTCACGATGTGCAGATTTCCGTTGCTCAGCTTGACCAGCGCGATCGCCACCCGGACGGCCTCGGCCGCTGTAGCCGACTCGTCCGCCCCCACTACCACCGTCTCGAACACCAGGCGCCTTCTTCCGTTAAGCGGGAGCGTCACGCCAGGCGCTTCCCGGCCGTGTGCTTTGCGTGATCTGCGGTGAACTCTAGCTGAATCGTCCGCCCAGGTCCCGCGCTCAGCCGGCTGGCTCCCGGCCGAGCGCCAGATCCACCGCCTGGGAGCGGGACAGCTGGGCTCCCGAGCGGAAGCCGGCGTCGTACGCCTCGTCGCCCATCAGCCGGCGCAGGCTGCCCTGCTCCCGCTCGCGCAGCTCCTGCTCAGGGCCGGACCACGTTATGCTCCCGACCGCGATCGCGACGTTCATATCCTTGTCGGCGGCGCCGTGCAGCCGCGCCGCCCGTGCGTAATCCCCCTGCCACGCGGCGGCGCACGCCGCACCGAACAGCAGCTCGCTGACGTCGAGGTGCAGGCCCATCCGCCGCGCCGACAGCAGGCAGCTCCTGATCAACGGCACCGCCTCCTCGTACTTGCCCTCGATGAGCAGCAGCACGGCGAAGTCGGTTTGCATGAAGTACAGGTGGAGCTTGCTCCCGAGCCGCTCGGCCGTCGCGATCGCCTCGGTTATGTGGGCATGCGCGTCGTCGAGCAGCCCGGCATGAACGTCCATGCCGTAGATCATGTGCATCGCGTTCGCCGCGAACAGCTCGTCCCCGGACTGCCGGTAGCATTCCAGCGCCTCGAGGCGGACGCGGCGGTTCTCGTCGTCCGGACCGCCGATGGCCAGGCATTCCAGCAACTCACCGCGCAGGTGCACGTCGCCGATCTCGCGGGCGATCGCGACGCCCTCCTCGCCCAGCCGCCGCAGCCGGTCCAGATCGTGGTGGAAGTAGGCCACCCCGGCCAGGATCAGGAGCGCCCTCGCCTCCAGGCGGCGGTCGCCCAGCTCGCGCGCCATGGCCAGGCCGCGTTCGCCGCATTGCCCGGCAACGGCGTGCGCGTCGGGGTCCATCCGCAGCAGGGTTTCGGTCAGCCAGCCGACCGCGACGAGGGCGTTCGCGAGCTGGATGCTCGGCCCGGAGTCGGCCGCTTCCAGCGCTTGCAGCAGCCAGGTCAGCACGTCGGTGTGTCCCCGGCTGATGGCGAACCGCTGCAGCCAGACGGCGAGCTGGAGTACGTCATCGGTGCGGTCCTGGGCCGCCAGGTGGGTGGCTGCGGCGCGCAGGTTCTCCCATTCCAGGTCAAGACGCCGCAGCCAGCGACCCTGGCCGCGCCCGGCGAGCGCGGGAGCCGCCTCCCCGGCGAGGCCAAGAAAGTAGCCGGCGTGCCGGTCCCTGGCCGCCATGACCTCGTCCTCACCGCCCGATCTCAGCAGCTCCTGCGCGGCGTACTGCCTGATCGTCTCCAGCGTCCGGTAGCGGACGGACTCGGGCGTCCGGTCGGCGACCACGAGGCTCTTGCTGACCAGCGAGCCGAGCAGGTCCAGCACGTCGAAGGCGTCGACGCTATCGGCCGCGCAGATCACCTCGGTGGCCTCCAGCTCGAACCCCCCGACGAACACCGACAGCCGTCGCAGCACCTCCCGCTCGGGCTGGGTGAGCAGGCCGAAGGACCAGTCGACCGCGGCCTGCAGCGTCTGCTGCCTGGGCATGGCGTTGCGGCTGCCGCCGGTGAGCAGCCGGAATCGCTGGTCCAGCCGCTCGCTGACCTGCTGGATCGACATGGACGAGAGCCGGGCCGCCGCGAGCTCAAGCGCCAGCGGGATACCGTCCAAACGGCGGCAGACCGACGCCACCAGCGGCGCCGATGACCCGTCGAGGACGAACCCGGAGTCGTGCACCCGCGCCCGGTCCACGAACAGCCGGACGGCGTCGGCAGCGGCGATGTCGTCCACGGTGTCGGCCTCGCTCGGCGGCAGCGACAGCGACGGCACGCGGTACACGTGCTCGCCGTCGATGCCGAGCGGCTCTCTCGACGTGGCCAGGATGCGCAACCGGGGGCAGTCGCGGACGAGCTGGCCGCAGAACTTGGCGGCGTAGTCGATCACGTGCTCGCAGTTGTCGAGCAGGATGAGCGTGTCCTGCTCGCGCAGCGCGTCGGTGAGCGACTCGAGCAGCGGCTGCTGCCCGCCCGCATCGGCGAGGCCGAGGACGGTCGCGACCGCCTCCGGTATCTTCTCGGGCTCGGTCAGCGGGGCGAGCTCGACGAACCACACGCCATCCCTGGCCGTGTCGAGCAGCTCGGCCGCGGCCTGGAGCGCGAGGCGCGTCTTCCCGCAGCCACCCGCCCCGGTGAGGGTGACCAGGCGGGAGGACGTCACGAGCGAGCGCACCTGGATCACCTCGGGCTCCCGGCCGACGAACGCGCTGAGCTGGCCGGGCAGGTTGTTCGGCAGCTCTGGGTTGTCCAGCGACGCCAGCGGCGGGAAGCTCGGCTGCAAGAACCCGGCTTCGAGCTGGAAGACCCGTTCGGGACGGCCGAGGTCCTTCAGCCGGTGCAGGCCGAGATCCCGCAACGTCACGCCCTCGGGCAGGCTCTCCGACAGCAGTTCTGCGGTGGCGCCGGAGATCAGCACCTGCCCGCCGTGGGCCACCGCCTCGAGCCGGGCCGTCCGGTTGACGACGGGACCGAAGTAGTCGTTGTCGCGCTCCTCGCACACGCCGGTGTGCAGGCTCATCCGCACCCGGATCGGGCGGCGGGTGGGCCACGCCTCGGCGGCGAGCGCCTGCTGGGCGGCGAGCACGGCTCCCAGGGCCGCCTGGGGCGTGGCGAACGCGGCGCAGAAGGCGTCGCCGACGGTCTTGAACACGAAGCCGCCGGCCTGTCCGATGGCCGCGCGGAGCAGCTCGTCGTGGCGGCGCAGCGCCGGGGCCATGCGGTCTGGCTCGGTTTCCCAGAGCCTGGTGGATCCTTCGACGTCCGTGAACAGCAGCGTGACAGTTCCCGAGGGGATCGCGTCCGCGCGGCTCACGAGCGAAAGGATACGCCGGCCTGCCGGGATCGCCCCGGCCTCGATTCGGCCCGGGCCGGCGATCAGGCCGGGCCGAGGATCAGGCCGCTGGTCGGTACGCCGGTGCCGGCGGTGACCAGCACCGGCCCGTCTCCGCCGACCTGGTTGACCGAGGTGCCGCGGACCTGGCGCACGCCCTCGGCGATGCCGTTCATGCCGTGGATGTACGCCTCGCCGAGCTGGCCGCCGTGCGGGTTGACCGGCAGCCGCCCGCCGAGCTCGATCGCCCCGCCGGCGATGAAGTGCCTGGCCTCCCCGCGCGGGCAGAAGCCCAGTTCCTCCAGCTGCAGCAGCACGAACGGGGTGAAGTGGTCGTAGAGCACCGCGGCCCGCACGTCCGGCGGGCCGATCCCCGACTGCCGCCACAGCTGCCTGGCCACCACGCCCATCTCGGGCAGCCCGAGCTCGTCTCGGTAGTAGCTGGTCATCACGTACTGGTCCGGGCTGCTGCCCTGCGCGGCGGCGCGGATCACGGCGGGCCGCTGCGGCAGGTCACGGGCCCGCTCGGCACTGGTCACGACGACCGCGACCGCGCCGTCGCTCTCCTGGCAGCAGTCGAGCAGCCGCAGCGGCTCCACGATCCACCGCGAGGCCTGGTGCTCGGCGAGCGTCACCGGCCGCTGGTAGAACCAGGCGTTCGGGTTGGCCGCGGCGTGCCGCCGGTCGGCCACCGTGACCAGGCCGAAGTCCTCGCTGGTGGCCCCGTACTCGTGCATGTAACGCCGGGCGATCATCGCGACGGTCGCGGCCGGCACGGCCAGGCCCATCGGATAGTGCCAGCCGTTGTCGACCCCGCCGGAGGTCGCGGCCGCCACCGCCGCCCGGGACACCTGTCCGAATCGGTGGCCGGAGCGCTCGTTCAGCGCGCGGTAGCAGACCACCACATCGGCGATGCCGGTGGCCACCGCCATCGCCGCCTGGAGCACGGTCGCGCAGGCGGCGCCGCCGCCGTAGCCGACCTGGCTGAAGAACGTGAGCTCGCCGATGCCGAGCTCACGCGCGAGCGCGATCTCGGCCACGGCGTCCATCGTGAACGTCACCAGCCCGTCCACGTCGGACGGGCGGAGGCCGGCGTCGGCCAGCGCGGCCGACGTCGCCTCGGCGGCCAGCCGGAGCTCGCTGCGGCCCGAGTCCTTGGAGAACTCGGTGGCCCCGATGCCGGCGATCGCCGCCGCCCCCGAGATCACGCCGACTCCCCGGCCGCGCCATCCCCGGCCGTGCCATCCCCCGAGTCCGGCAGGACGATGCGGACCGTCCCGGTCACATGGTCGCCGAGGCTGCACCGGCCAGCGACCTCCACGACACACTCGTCGTCGCCCGCGGCCGCGTGCTCGGTGACCCGGCCGGAGAAGGTGAGCGTGTCGCCTGCGTAGCACGGCACGCCGAGCCGGATCGCGACCTTGCGCACCAGCGCCTGCGGTCCCGCCCAGTCGGTGACGTACCGCTGCACCAGGCCGGTCGTGGTGAGGATGTTGATGAAGATGTCCCTGCTGCCCCGCGCGACGGCCCGGTCCCGGTCATGGTGCACGTCCTGGAAGTCCCGCGTCGCGATCGCGGAGGCGACCACGAACGTCGGGGTGACCTCGATCACCAGTTCCGGCAGGACGGGCCCGGCCTCGGTGGTCACCGCGAGTCCTCCCGCCAGGCGGGCAGCGTCAGCGTGTCGTCCACCCGGACGAACGCGACCCGCACGGGCAGGCCGACCCGCGCCCGCTCCGGGCTGGCCCCGAGCAACTCGCCGACCATCCGGACGCCCTCGGTGAGCTGCACGAGCGCGACCACGATCGGAAGCTGCTTGCCCGGGACCGGCGGGTGGTGCTGTACCACGTAGCTGTAGACCTCGCCGGTACCGGCGGCGACCACGTACTCGGGCTTGGCCGCGCCGCACGCGGGGCACATCGGGCCGGGCGGGTGGCGCAACGCGCCGCAGCTGCCGCAGCGCTGGATCCGCAGTTCGCCGGCGGCGGTGCCGTCCCAGAAGAACGCCGTGTCCCGCGAGATAGCCGGCCGCAGTGCCTCCTCGGCGGCGGGCGGCGCCGGAGCGGGCGCGGGTACGGGAGCGGGCGGGCGGAACTTCAGTATCCGGAACAGCATCGACGCGACCGGTTCGGTGCCCACGTACCAGGTGCTCCGCGTGGTGACGAACCAGCCTTCCCCCAGCGAGGTCCGCTTCGGGCCGGTGACGCTCTCCAGGCTCGCCCGCACGGTGACGTGCTCGCCGTGCCGCAGGTAGCGGCGGTACTCCTGCTCGCAGTTGGTCGCGACCACCGAGGTGAACCCGGCCTCGTCCAGCACCGCGGACATCAGGCCCAGCGGATCGTCGTCCGGGTCGCGGCCCGGATGCAGCCCGCGCATGGTCCAGACCTGCGCCATCGCCGGCGGCGCGACCAGGCCGCCGTGCACCGAGCGGGCGGCGGCATCGGCGTCGGAGTAGACCGGGTTGGCGTCACCGATCGCCTCGGCCCAGTTGCGGATCATCGGCAGGTTCACCGGATCCCGCGCCGGGCGTGGCGTGGATTCGCCGACGGCTGCGATCCGGGCGGCGGCCTCGCGGATCGCGGAGTCCGGCTCCTCCGTCATCTGGGCACCCGCGGGAGTCCGAGCCCGGCGGTCGCGATCAGCTCCCGCTGGATCTCGTTGACCCCGCCGCCGAAGGTCAGCACGGTGTTCCGCTTGGCCTGGATATCCAGCCACCGCAGCAGCTCGGCCGTGTCAGCGTCGGCCGGGTCGCCGTGCCGCCCGATGACGTCCTCCAGTAGCTGACCGAGCCGCTGCAGCCGTTCCGAGCTGAAGACCTTGGTGGCCGACGCGTCGGCCACGTCGACCGCCGGTGCCACCGCAACCTGCCAGTTGAGCAGCTCGTTGATGCGCATGCAGGCATAGGTTTCGGCCAGCGCGCGGCGCACGTCCGGCTGGCTCAGCAGCGGGCGGCCGTCCGGCCCGCTCCGGCCCGCTGCCCAGTCGCACACCCGGTCGTGCAGCGCGGCTATCCGGCCGGCCGGGCCAAGCATCACCCGCTCGTGGTTGAGCTGCGTGGTCACCAGCCGCCAGCCGGCGTTCTCCTCACCGACCCGCATGGCCACCGGGACCCGGACGTCGGAGTAGTACGTCGCGTTGACGTGGTGGGCCCCGTCGTGGGTGATGATCGGCGTCCAGGAGAAGCCCGGGTCGGTGGTGTCGACGATGAGGATCGAGATTCCCTTGTGCCGTGGCGCGTCGGGATCGGTGCGGCACGCCAGCCAGATGTAGTCGGCGTCATGGGCGCCGGTGGTGAAGATCTTCTGGCCGTTGACCAGGTAGGTATCCCCATCCCCTTCCCCATCCCCCTTCACCCGCACCGCCCGGGTGCGCAGCGCCGCCAGGTCGGTGCCCGCCTCGGGCTCGGTGTACCCGATCGCGAAGTGCACCTCGCCGGCCAGGATCCGGGGCAGGAAGAAATCCTTCTGCTCGCCGGTCCCGTGGGCCTGCAGCGTCGGGCCGACGGTCTGCAGGGTGACGGCGGGCAGCGGCACGTCGGCCCGGGCCGCCTCGCTGACGAAGATCTGCTGTTCCACCTGGCCAAGCCCGCGGCCGCCGAAAGAGGCGGGCCAGCCAAGCCCCAGCCACCCGTCGCGGCCCATCCTGCGCACCACCTCGCGGTACACGGTGCCGTGCCGCTCGGTGAGCATCGCTTCGCGCTCGTCGGGCGAGATCAGCGCGGCGAAGTAGGCTCGCAGCTCGTCGCGGAGCGCGAGCTGTTCGGCGGTGAGGTCGAGGAACATGGCCGGTCCTCAGTACCGGTCCGGAGGGACGACCGCCCCAGATCCGCCCGCTCGGTCGCAGGCCCGGGCCCCGAGCCGGTCGAGGCGGTGGTCGGCGCCCCCCACGAACCTGACCAGATCTTTGATCAGCGAGGAGTAGCGGTGCAGCGGGTAGGTGACATCCATGCCGATCCCGCCGTGCAGGTGGTGGCATGTTCGCAGCGCCGCTGGCGCCTGCTCGGCCAGCCAGTACGCCGCCACGTCGAGGTCGGGGCCGGCCTCGCGCCCGGTCTCCAGCCGCCAGCACGCGGACAGCGTCGCCAGGTGCAAGGTGCGTGACGTGATGTACACGTCGGCGATCTTTTCGGCGACCGCCTGGAACGTCGCGAGCGGCCGGCCGAACTGTTCCCGCGAGGCCACGTAGGCCTTGGTCAGTGCGAGCGCGCCGGCGACGGCACCGTCGGCCAGGGAGCACGCTCCGGCGATCGCGAGCTGGTAGAGGTCGGTCACGGCACGACCCTCGCCCACCTCCTCCTTCCCGGCGCCGAGCACGTAGCTGACCGGCGCCTCGTCCAGCCGCAGCGCGTACTCGGGCTGGCCAGCGGCGCTGTGCGCGCGAAGCCAGGACAGCCCGCTCGCGGACTTCGCGACGACCACGATCGCGGGGCCGGCGTCACCGGCGATGCTGGCCGGCACCAGGATCCAGTCCGCCTCGGCGCCGTACGGCACGCCGACCTTGACCCCCGAGACCGTGCCCGGCGAGCCGGCCAGCGTGGCCGTCGTGGCCGGGACCGCGGGCATCACCTCCGACGGCTCGCGGACCGCGGCCGTGAGCACCGTGCCGCCGGACGCAACGCCGTCAAGTAGCGCCTCCTGCAGGTCGCGGTCCCCCCACCGCACGACCGGCAGCACCCCGAGCGCCAGCGTGGCCAGAGCAGGCACGGAAGCGGCCCGCCTGCCGATCTCGGTCAGCGCCGCGGCCACATCCATCACGCCGAGCCCGTCCCCGCCCAGCCAGGCCGGCAGGGCGAGCGACATCAGGCCAGCCCGGCTCAGCTCCTTCCACAGCGCAGGGTCGTGCGCCTCCCGCTGCGCGGCCAGCAGAGCCTGGTCCAGCGCGCCGGCGACGACGCGGGCGACCGCTTCCTGGGTCTCGTCGAGGCTGAAGTCCATGCCGATCGGTACCGGTCCTCCTCGTGGCGGCGGCTCGCAAAATTAGAACACGTTTTACCGGCCGGCGGCCAGCGCATGGCGCCTGGCCGCCGCGCGGCCGTTGGTACGCTTATTACCTGCGCGCGGACGCGATGCGACCTCGACCCGCGCAAATCGCCAGCCGGAGATCGCGGGGAGCGGCTCCGGTTTGCTGATACCACGAGAGGCCTTGATGGCAGCACCGAGAACACGTATCACCGGCACGGTCGTGCCGAACGCACCGGCCGCGGCCGAGCTCGGCTCGGCCGCACAACGTGACCGCCGCAAGCGGATCCTCGACGCCACGCTGGCACTGGCGTCAAAGGGCGGCTACGACGCGGTGCAGATGCGGACCGTGGCCGAAAAGGCCGACGTGGCACTCGGCACGCTGTACCGGTACTTCCCTTCCAAGATTCACCTGCTCGTATCCGGGCTGGCCCGGGAGTTCGAGCGCACCCAGGAGCGGCTTGACCGCAGGCCGATCCCTGGCGACACGCCGTATGACCGGATGCTGTACGTGCTCGGCCGGATCACCCGCTCCATGCAGCGGGAGCCGATGCTCACCGAGGCGATGACCCGGGCCTTCATGTTCGCGGACCCGAGCGCGGCGGCCGAGGTCAACACGGTCGCCCGGCTGATGGAGCGGATGCTCACGAAAGCCATGCACGAAGGCGAGCCGTCCGGCGACGACAAGGCCATCGCCCGCGTCATCGGCGATGTCTGGCTGTCGAACCTGGTCGCCTGGGTGACCAGGCGCGCGTCCGCCGACGACGTGAGCAACCACCTCGAACTCGCCGCCCGCCTGCTCCTGCGCTGACCTGCGCCGGTCAGACGTCCTGTGATGGCGAGCCAGCCGGTGCGGCTGATGCCGCGGCCGGTGTTTGTGGTCGGCCGGGAAGAGCTGCTGGCCGATCTGGGTGCCCGGTTGTCGCCGCGTGACGGGGCGGGCACGCAGGTGGTAGCGCTGTGCGGTCTGGGCGGGGCGGGGAAGACCAGCGTGGCAGTCGAGTACGCGCACCGTCACCTGGCCGGGCTGGGGATGGCCTGGCAACTGGCGGCGGATGAACCGACGGCGCTGGCGGCCGCGTTCGGTGACCTGGCGGCCCAGCTTGGCCCCCGTGACCTGCTGACTGCCGGTGACCCGGTGGCACAGGTCCACGCGGCGCTGGCCGCCCGCTCCGGGGACTGGCTGCTGATCTTCGACAGCGCGCCCGGTCCAGGCGCGCTGCAGGGAATGCTGCCCCCCGCTGGATGTGGCCGAGTGCTGATCACCAGCCAGGAGCCGCACTGGCCGGGCCAAGCAGTCGACATTCCCGTGCTGGACCGTGAGGTCGCGGCGGCGTTCCTGCTGACTCGCACGGCTTCCGCGGACCGGTCCGCGGCCATCGAACTCGCGACCGAGCTGGGCGGGCTTCCGCTGGCGCTGGAACAAGCCTGCGCCTACATGCAGGCCACCGGCCGGAGCATCGCCGGGTACCTGGCCCTGTTCCGGCAGCGGCGCACCGACCTGCTCGCCCGCGGCGAGATCGCCGGGTACAGCAAGCAGGTCACCACTACCTGGGCGCTGGCCTTCGACCAGCTCCAGCACGCCTCTCCGCAGGCGATCGGATTGCTGCGGCTGCTCGCATGCTGCGCTCCCGAGCAGATCCCGCTGAATCTCCTGCTTCAGCCCCGGCCCGACCTGGTGGCGTCGCTCAGCCAGGATGTAGCGCGGCTGCTGCTTCCGCTGCTTGAGGACTCGTTGGCGGCTGACCGCGCAGTCGCGGCACTGCGGCGGTATTCGCTGGTCAGCCCTCCGGCCGAGGGTTCGCTGTCGGTGCACCGGCTGGTGCAGGCCGTCACTATTGCCCAGCTGCCCGCAGCTGAGGCTGAGGCCTGGCGGGAGGCCGCCCGGTTCTTGATCGGTGCTGCTATGCCCGCGGACACTGACCGGCCGGGAACCTGGCCTGTCTGCGCTGCGCTGCTGCCTCACGTGCAGGCGACACACCCTGCAGACAGCGATGCCATGAAACGGGTAGCGGCCTTCCTGGGGTTCAGCGGGAACATTGTGGCGGCGCGGGTTCTTCTGCACCAGGTCGTCGATGCCCGCGAGCGGGCGCTCGGCGCCGAGCATCCCGACACGCTCAGAGCCCGGGTCAACCTCGCCTACTGGACCGGGCACGCGGGGGATCTGGCC
The DNA here is from genome assembly GCA_963729365.1 of uncultured Actinomycetota bacterium. Taxonomy (GTDB): domain Bacteria; phylum Actinomycetota; class Actinomycetes; order Streptosporangiales; family Streptosporangiaceae; genus JASHPR01. The sequence continues at coordinate 159,522 of CAVSNQ010000015.1, read as the reverse complement.
GCCGCCCGCGACCAATTCGCCGCGCTGCTGCCGGCCAGCGAGCGGGTGCTCGGCGCCGAGCACCCCGACACCCTGCACGCCCGGGCTAACCTGGCCTACTGGACCGGGCGGGCGGAGGATGCGGCCGCCGCCCGCGACCAGTACGCCGCGCTGCTCCCGGTCACCGCGCGGGTGCTCGGCGCCGAGCATCCCCACACCCTGAACGCCCGCGCTAACCTCGCCCACTGGACCGGGCGGGCGGGGGATCTGGCCGCCGCCCGCGACCAGTACGCCGCGCTGCTCCCGGCCAGCGAGCGGGTGCTCGGCGCCGAGCACCCCGACACCCTCAGGGCCCGCATCAACCTCGCCCGCCAGACCGGGGAGGAGGGGGATGTGGCCGCCGCCCGCGACCAGTACGCCGCGCTGCTCCCGGGCACCGAGCGGGCGCTCGGCGCCGAGCACCCCGACACCGTCAGAGCCCGCATCAACCTCGCCCACTGGACCGGGCATGCGGGGGATGTGGCCGCCGCCCGCGACCAGTACGCCGCGCTGCTCCCGGTCACCGAGCGGGCACTCGGTGCCGAGCACTCCGACACCCTGGACGCCCGCGCCAACCTCGCCCACTGGACCGGGCGGGCGGAGGATGCGGCCGCCGCCCGCGACCAGTACGCCGCGCTGCTCCCGGTGATCGAGCGGGTGCTCGGCGCCGAGCACCCCGACACCCTCAGGGCCCGCGCCAACCTCGCCTACTGGACCGGGCAGGCGGACCGCCAAGCCGAGGATCGCTAGGGCGCTGACGCGTCCTCGCGGGCCCGTATCCCGGACTCCGCCCGGCTACCAGCGAGAAATTGCCTCGAACTCGCCGCCCGCCTGCTGCTGCGGTGATCCCCGGCGCGACGGTCAGGCGGCCGGCGTCCCGGCCGCCTGCAGCCGGTCGGGCCCGAAGCGGGCGTCCAGCCGCGCGGCGGCCCGGCGGCCGAGCCGCTGCATCGGCGCCTCCACGAGGTGGTAGGTCAGCGCGCAGCAGGCCAGCAGGACGGCGAGGAAGCCGCCGGCCAGCGCCACCTGCAGGCCGACCGGGTGATGGCCCCGCGCCCACGGGATGCTGTCGTAGACGTCGATGAGCAGCGGGTGCAGCAGGTAGACCGAGTAGCTCACCAGGCCGAGCCAGGCCAGGATCGACGGCACGCGCCGATTCCGCAGCGCCAGGCCGATCGCGAACGTCAGGCCCGCCAGCGCGACGGACACGACCCATTCGCGCTGCAGCAGCGCTGCCTGGTTCCGCGCGCTGAACGACGGGATGTGCCAGGCACCTGCCGTGATGGCCGCCGCGAAGATGCCGGCGGCCGCGATCGCCGCTCGTCCCCGGCTGATCTGCCCGTGCTCGGCGCGGTAGAGCATGGTGCCGGTGAACATCAGGGCCAGGATGGTCAGCCCCTCGTACGGGAACCTCCGCTCGTTGAACGCGACCAGGACCAGGCCGGTGGCCGCGGCGAGCCACGCGCCCAGCGCGCGCGGCAGCCCGCGGCAGGTCACCGCGATGGCGAGGCCGCAAATGACCAGGGCATCGCCGGCCAGCGCGACCCTGGTCAGGCCGAGCGAACTGTATGACAGCCAGACGGTGGGCAGCAGGCCGCCGAGCAGCAGCGCGCCGGCGGCGAACGCGGCAGCGAGCCGGCCGCTCCGCTTGTGCAGGCCGGCCGTGAACAGCGCGGTGAGCAGCACGTAGAACACCATCTCGTAGGACAGCGTCCAGAGCACGACGATGACGTTGCTCTGGCCGAGCAGGTCATTGAGCATGAACAGGTGCGAGAACACCGACGCGGTGACGTTGTCGTTGGCGTCCCTCAAGCTGGCCAAGCCGAGCTCGTGCAGCAGCAAGACGGCCGCGATAGCGAATACGAACAGCGGGAACAGGCGGAACAGCCGGCTGAGCCAGAAGGTCCGGACGCTGCCCCTGCGCTCCAGCGACGCCGGCACGATGTACCCGCTGACCATGAAGAAGACGAGCACCCCGTACAGTCCGGGATCGAAGACGTTATACACCGCCGTATGCACGCTGGGCAGCACGCGGGTGCCGAAGTGGGCGTACACCACGAAGAGGGCGGCGATCCCCCGGAGCGCGTCGAGCCAGGCCAGCCGGCGGCCGCGGGCCGGGACGCGGGACGGCGCCGACGCCTGCGGCTGCGGCTGCGGCTGCGGCTGCGGGCGTCCGGCCGCCGGCACGAGCGCGTCTTCGCTGGTCTGCACGGGTGCCGCCGGCAGTATGCGAGGGGAGGCGTTAGACATGCGACCTGAAGTTACCCGCGAAACTTGACTGAAACTTGGTGAGAAGCTGACCGGCTCCTGAAGATTGGTCACCCACGGTGATGGGCCGGCCGCATAAGGATACGCCAGATGACGACCCGCAGGCGCCGCACGGCCTTGACATGACTGGCCCGCCGGAGCACCCGCTTGATCCACGGCCCGTTCAGCATGGTCCACTTCAGCCGGCTGACCGCCTGCCGCGGGCCGCCCGGTCGGTCTGGCTGCCGCCGGGCCGGGTACGTCACCCGGTACAGCTGACCGGCTAGTGCGGCCGCCGCATCCACGGCCGCGTCCAGCAGCCGCTCGGACGGCTGATCGGCGCGCCCCAGGTGCTGCCCGGCTGCGGGCTGCGGCACGAGTTCGCTGAGATCACCGACGATGTCGAACTTGGAGTCGCGCAGGCTCGCGATGAGGATTTCCGACTGCTGCCTGGCCCAGGCGTCCCGGTCGGGGGGCAGGACCAGCCGCGCCTGGCGCGACCGGGCGTCCAGGACGTCGTGCGCGAGGAGCCGCTTGATGGTCCGCGTGTAAAACCAGTCGGGCATCTCCTCCGGCAGCGCCTCATTCATCCGGCGCAGGAACTCGGCTTCCGGCAGCCCGAGCGAGGAATTCGCGCGCGCCCCGGTGAGATCGATGCCGCCGGGATCGATCCGGAGCACAGACGCGAATCGCGCCCACAGCGCGTCCCTCAGGCCGTGGCGCGGCATGGTGATCACGTGCACCTGGTCCGGCGGAATGTGCCGCGACCACATGTCCAGGATGGCCAGCGTGTCATGGAGCATCCAGAACGGCCACCAGCGCCGGTTGGCGTCCACCGACTGGACGTCGATGACGCCGCTGAGCCAGTCTTCCCACGGGACCGTGCCGCGGCACTTGACGGTCTCCTGCCATTCGGCGGGCAGGAGGGTCGCGAAGTCCCGGACGGCCAGGATGACGTGTACCTCAGCCGAGAGCAGTGACCGAACGGCGCGATCGGCCTGTCCGGGGTTGGACGCGACCAGCACCTCGTCCGAGATGACCGCCGTCTCGGGAGCCCGCAGCGCCTGGCCCACCAGGACGTCCCACTCCCCGGTCCACGGATCGGCCGGATCCGAGGCCGCTCTCGGAGCCTCCCGCAGATCCCGGCTCGCACGATTATGATCTTGACGTTTGTAGCCCGGCAGCAGGACGCCCTGGGCAGCCAGCCGGCCGCGGTTACCCCACATGGCGCGCTGCAGGAACGTCGTGCCCGTCTTCGGCTCGCCGATGTGCAGGTAAACGCGCGGACGGCGGGCCGCCCGGACGCGGTTCTTCCTGTCGGCCGGAACCCGGCCTGCGGTATCGCGCGATGTCAACCTGACACCCGATCCGATGGTGACGCACCAGCACACTCACGGTCATGCGCTGGCAATGGGTGAGCAAAGCAACGGCAATGGTACCGGCGGGGCTCGCGCCGCGAGGCTGAATGCGTTGATTGCGCCCGCGTTTCTACCAGGCGCCGCCGAGCTCGCTGCCGTACCAGGACTCGATGATCCGGTGCGCGATCGACACCGACGGCGGCAGCCTGATCTCGCCGCTGGCGATGCTGGCCCGCAGCCCGTCCCGGCTGAACCAGTGAGCCTCCGCGATCTCCTCCGAGTCGACCGTGATCTCCAGGCTGCCGGTGGCGCGGGCCCGGAAGCCGAGCATCAGGCTGTGCGGCATCGGCCAGGGCTGGCTGCCCACATACTGGGCGTCGCTGACCAGGATCCCGGTCTCCTCGAGCACCTCGCGCGCGACCGCCTGCTCGGCCGACTCGCCGGGCTCGACGAACCCGGCGAGGATCGACACTCGCCGCTCGGGCCACATCGCGTTCCTGGCCAGCAGGCACCGGTCATCGGGATCGGTCACCAGCATGATCACCGCGGGGTCGAGCCGCGGGAAGTGCTCACTGCCGTCGACCACGCAGCGCCGGGCATGGCCGGCCAGCTTCGGTTCGGTGATCGCGCCGCACCGCGGGCAGTGGGTGTGCACCGCGTGCCAGTTGCTGAGCGCCACGGCCTCGGTCATCAGCCCGGCGTCGCGATCGGACAGCAGCAGTCCCGCCTGCCGCAGGCTGATCGCCTGGGCCCCGGACCCCGGATTCTCTCCCGCATCCGGGAGCGGGAGCGGCCCGGCCACGCCGAAGTAGACGACGCCGCCGGCACCGGTCCCGAGCAGGAACCTGACGCCCTCCGGCGCCTGTGCCGGGGACACGAAGACGAGCTCCGCGCGGCGGTCATCGGACCGGACCAGAGCCTGCCCGTCCTCGGCCACGAGGACGCGGGTGCCCGGGTCCGCCCACGCCGCCGCGAGCCAGCCGGCATCGCTCCGGCGCGCGGTCGACCTGTCCACCGCGCCGCGCGACAGGGCGAGATTACGCAAGCCGGGAACCTCGGCCGGCCGGTCAGCCCGGGCGCTCACCGCGCCGCCGTGAGATCGTCGGCCACGGCGGCGAACTCGTCCCACAGGTACGCCGCGGCCTCGGCGCCCTTCAAAAGCAACGCCATCTCGGCCTTCTCGTTCGGCGCGTGAATGCGGTCGGAATCCAGCCCGACCGCCACGAAGACCAGCGGTGCGCCCAGGATCGCGGCCAGGTCCGCCTCCGGGCCGCTGCCGCCCTCCCGGGTAAACAAGACTTCGTGCCCGAACGCTAGTCCCATGGCCCGCCTGGCCGCGACCACGGCGATCGAGTCGACTGGCGAGAAGCACGGGCGGACCCCCGGTCCGCGAACGGTGACCGTGGCCTCGATCCCCGGCGGCGTGCGCCGGGCCACGTACTCGCGCAGCGCCGCGGCGATGTCGGCTGGCTCCTGGTTCGCGACCAGCCGGAACGACAGCTTCGCGTGGGCCTGGCTGGGAATGATGGTCTTGCCCCCGGGGCCGGTGTGCCCGCCCCACATTCCGTTGATCTCCGCGGTCGGCCGGGCCCAGATCCGCTCCAGCGTGCTGAATCCGGACTCCCCCGCCGCGGCGCGGCTGTGGCCGGCGCCGTCGAGCCACGCCTGCTCGTCGAACGGCAGCCTGGCGAACATCTCCCGCTCGGCCGCGGAGACCGGGACGACCTGGTCGTAGAACCCGGGCAGCGTGACCCGGCCATCGCGGTCGTGCAACCCGGCCAGCAGGTCAGCCAGCGCGTGCAGCGGATTCGGCACCGCGCCCCCGAACGATCCCGAGTGCAGGTCGCGCTCGGGTCCGCGCAGGTCGATCTCGGCCTCGGCCAGGCCCCGCATGCCGGTGCACATCGATGGCACGTCCGCGGCCCACATCGTGGTGTCCGTGATGACGATCACGTCGCAGGCGAGCCGGTCCCGCTGAGCCTCCAGCAGCGCCGCGAAGTTCGCCGAGCCGGACTCCTCCTCGCCCTCGATCAGGAGCTTGAGCGTGACCGGCGGCGCGTCCCGCCCGCCGGCCGCGAGGCTGGCCCGCGCGGCCAGGGCATGAAACAGCACCTGGCCCTTGTCGTCGGAGGCGCCGCGCGCCAGCAGCTGCCCGTCCCGCTGGGCCGGCTCGAACGGCGGCGAGTCCCATTCATCGAGCGGCTCGACCGGCTGCACGTCGTGGTGGCCGTAGACCAGCACGACGGGAGCCGAGGGGTCCGCGGCCGGCCAGTGCGCGAAGACGGCGGGCAGACCGGTGCCGCCGGCGCCGGTCTCCCAGATCTCCGCCACCGGGAAGCCGGCCTGGCGAAGGTGCTCCGCCAGCCATTCCGCGGAGCGGCGCACGTCGTCGCGGTGCCCCGGGTCGTTGGAGATCGAGGGGATGGCCAGCCATTGCATGAGCTCTTCGAAGAAACCGGCCGCATTCTCGTCGATGTAGCGGCGAACGTCCATGGCCCTCCCTCGTGGCTCCCAGGCCAGCGCGCCGCGCCGCGCCGCACGGAATGCCGAAGATCCTGACCTGGACTCTACCGAGGCGGCGGTCCGCCCTTTGCTCCTCGGCTCGTTCGCCTGGCCGCCGAGCAGGTGCGGGCCTGGCGCGACGCTCGGCTCGCTGCAATGACGCCGACCCGGCCGACGGTCAGCATCGCGGAGTAGCCTGCGTCACGTGAATCCGGACCTGGACTACGTCGCTTACCTGAGCCGGGAGTCGGCGCGCTTTGCGGATGCTCTGCGCGACGTCGCGCCGGACGTCCCCGTGCCGTCGTGCCCCGGCTGGAACGCCGATGACCTGCTGTGGCATCTCGGGGAGGTGCAGTGGTTCTGGGCCGCGGTGGTGCGCGAGGACGTGACCGGCGACCGAGCCGAGGAGCTCAAACCGCCCCGCCCGCCGGACCGGGCCGGCCTGCTGGCGTTCTTCGAGCGCGCCAGCCACGACCTCAAGGAGATTCTCGGCGCGACACCGCCGGAGTCGGCCGCCTGGACCTGGACGGACGACCAGAGCGTCGCGTTCATCCGCCGGCGCCAGGCGCATGAGGCGCTGATTCACCGGGTCGACGCCGAGCTGACCGCCGGCCACCGCACCCCGCTGGACCCGTCCCTCAGCGCCGACGGGATCGACGAGGCGCTGCGGGTCATGTACGGCGGCGTGCCCGACTGGGGCACGTTCACTCCCGACGACGCCGGGCTGGCCGTCCGCCTCCGGGCCACCGACACCGGCGACTCATGGCTCGTCGCGCTGGGCCGGTTCACCGGCACCGACTCCGACGGGACCTCCTACGACGAGCCCGCCATCCACCCCGCCGACCGTGACCAGGGGACGGAGGCCGCCGCGGCCGGGGTGGCAGGCACCGCGGCCGACCTTGACTGCTGGCTGTGGCACCGGCCGCCCATCGGGCCGGTCGAGCGTTCAGGCGATCAGCAGGCGCTGAGCCGGTTCGACGCGGCCACCGGACCTGGCATTAACTGACCGGGTACCCGCTCCCGACCACAGCAGAGGAGAGCCTGATGCTCGTCGCGTTCTCGGTCACGCCGATCGGAGTCGGCGAAGACGTCGCGGAGTATGTCGCCGACGCGGTACGGGTAGTCCGCGAAAGCGGCCTGCCCAACCGGACCGACGCCATGTTCACCACGATCGAGGGCGACTGGGACGAGGTCATGGACGTCGTCCGACGGGCGGTGGATGCGGTAGCGGCGAAGGCCCCCCGGGTGAGCCTGTCGCTGAAGGCAGATGTGCGCCCCGGCGTGACCGGAGCGCTTGATGCCAAGGTCGAGGCGCTGGAGCGCTACCTCGACGGCTGAGACATCGCCCGGGTGCGCGCACCGGTACCCGTCAGATGGGGCTCTCCGGGTGGTGGAAGTCCCATTCCTCCAGCGCCGCGACCGACAGCCAGTCAAGCCCGCGCCCGGCCTCGGCCTCGATCCCGTGAGCCAGGGCCGCGATCGCGGCCGAGGCGGCGTAGCCGTCCACCTCATCGGCAGCGTCGGAGGCACCCTCCAGCGCGTGGACCAGCAACTCCTTCGCGGCCGTGGCCCGCGAAGGCGCCGAGCCGTAGGAGTTGGCCAGGGCGGCGATGGCCCGGCGCACCACGCGCTCGGCCAGCCCGTCACTCATCGATACTCGTCGCTCCGGCACGGTACCTCCTGTCGATCGACGCTCGGCATCTTACCTAGCGCCCGGCGCCAGGCCCGGCGATCACGCGATCGCCGCACCGAGACGCTCCTCGACTGCCCGAACTTCGTACGTGTCGATCTAGGCGACCGGAATGGTCTCGATCAGCGCCGCGAGGCCTGCCTCGTCGAGCAGGTCCGCCGGACGCACGGTGGCGTCCTCGCGCACGTAGTAGAACGCGGCCCGCACCTCATTGACCGGCACGTCCGCCAGGGCGGCCCAGGCCAGCCGGTAGGCAGCCAGCTGCACGGCGACCGCTCGTTCCTCGCCCGGGGAGGCAGGCGGGCGGCCGGTCTTCCAGTCCACGACGTCGAACCCGCCGCCGGGAGCGTCAGCGAACACCGCATCGATCCGGCCCCGGACCAGCCGGTCCCCGATCAGCGTCTCGAACGGCACCTCTACCTCGCACGGCCAGCGGCCCGACCACTCGCCAGCCTCGAAACGCTCCCTGAGACCGGCCATGTCCTGATCTTCGTCCCGCTCGGCGTCAGAGTCGGCCGCGCCGAGCAGGTCGCCGGGGTCGATCAGCCGCTGCGGCCCGAATCGCTGCTCCAGCCAGGTGTGGAACTCCGTGCCGCGGCGCGCGAGCGGCGCCGGCGGCCGCGGCATCGGCCGCCGCACCTGCTGCGCCAGCTCGCCGGGGTCTCTGGCCACGGTCACGAGCGAGGACACCGGCAGCCGCCGGGGCAGCCCCACAGTGACGGCGTCGTCGCCGCGGCGCTGGGCCCGCTCGGCCAGCAGCAGGCCGGCGTCCCGTTCCCAGGCCGCAACCAGCGCCAGGTCAGCCGGGCTCATCCCGGTCGGCTGGTCGGCGGGGGACGTCTCGGCTTCCCGGCCGCCGCGGCCCGAACCCGCCGCCGGGCCGCCCCGGTCCGCCCCGGCGGCCCGGCCAGCCATGGCCTCGGCCACCAAGGCGCCGGCCTCGCGTACCGCCTCGTACCGCGAGCCCGACGCGGCGGCCGGCCAGGTCGCGGTGGCCGGCTCAGCGAGAGCCGGGTTCTCGGCATCCTCGGCGGGCTCCTCGGCCCACACCGCGACCGTCCCCGCGCCCGCCTCGCACGCGGCTCGCACCTCTTCGAGGAAGACCGAGGGGCCGAGCCGGGATACGCCGTTCCCCCACCAGTAGCCGGTACAGCCCAGCCAGAACGCCGCCCGCGTCGCGGCCACGTACCCCAGGCGCCGCTCCTCGGCCAGTTCCCTGTCCGTGCACGCGCCGGTGAACGAGGCCAGCGACTCGGCGTCCAGGCCGGTGAGAACCGGCAGGTCGGCGGCGTCACCGCGGAGCCCGAACGGCAGCAGCCGCGGGTTCTCCGTCCACCGGGTGGTCAGCTTCGGCCGGGCCGGGAAGACATGCCCCTGCGCCCCTTCGGAAAGGCCGGGCACGAACACGGCCGTCCACTGCAGGCCCTTGGCCGCGTGCACGGTCGCCAGCTTCACCGAGTCGGTGTCGCCGACCCGGCCTGCCTCCAGGCCGAACTCCTCCGCCTCGGCGGCGGTGAGGTAGGCCAGGAACGCGCCGAGCGTCGGTTCCTCCTGATCGCCCGCGAACGCCGCCGCCGCGTCGGCGAACGCGTCCAGGTCGGCATGGGAGCTCGCCGGGTCGGCGCCCGGCCGCGCCGCCACCTCGATGTCCAGGCCGAGTGCGCGCTCCACCTCGCCGACCAGCTCGGGCAGCGGCCGGCCCGCGTGCCCGCGAAGGGTCCGCAACTCGGCGGCCAGGGCCGCGAACCGCGCGTGGCCGGCCGCCGAGTAGGCGGCCGGGTCGCCGAGGTCATCCAGGGCCTCGACCAGGCTGCCCGGATCCGAGGTCAGGTCGGTGACCGCCTGCTGCATCACGTCAGGGTCCCCGCCGGGGCGGCCGGAGGGGTGGGGGAAGGCGGCCCGCGGGATCGGAGAAAGCGGCCGGGCGGCAGGATCGGGAGAAGGCGGCCGGGCGGCAGGATCGGGAGAAGGCGGCCGGGCGGCAGGATCGGGGAAGGCGGCCGGCCGGCGGGGCCGGCCATGGCGGCACGGGCCAGGGTTCGGGCCCGCCGACCGAGCGCCACCAGGTCGCGCGGGCCGATCCGCCACCTCGGTGAGGTCAGCAGCCGGGCCAGGGCGTCGGACGCGGTCGGGTCGTGCATCACGCGGAGCGTGGCCACGACGTCCTGAACCTCGGGCACGGTCAGCAGGCCGCCGAGGCCGACCACCTCGACCGGGATGCCCCGGGCCTCGAGCGCCGCCCGCAGCGCGGGGAACTGGGCGCGCTTGCGGCACAGCACCGCGATGTCGGACGGGTGGACGCGCTGCCCGCGCCGCCCGTCCGGCCAGGCGGCGCCGTCGGGCGCGAGGCCGGTCGGGAGCCTGAGCAGCTCGACGATCTGGTCCGCGACCCACCCGGCTTCCTCGGCGGCGGTCTCCAGCAGCGCGCAGACCACCGCGCCGCGCGCCGCCCTCGGCGCCGGAGCAACCAGCCGCGGCACCTCGGGGGCCGCGGCCCGCAGTCCCTCCTGGAGCGCTGCGGCCGCATCCAGCACCCGGCCGGTGTTGCGGAAGCTGGTGGACAGCAGCGCCGTCGGAGCGGGCGCGCCGCCGCGGGCCGGGAAGTCCGCGCCGAACCGGCGCAGGTTGCCCGCGCTCGCCCCGCGCCAGCCGTAGATCGACTGGCACGGGTCGCCGACCGCGGTCACCGGGTGCCCGCCGCCGAACAGCGCCCGGAGCAGTACCAGCTGAGCGTGGCTGGTGTCCTGGTACTCGTCCAGCAGCACCACCTGATACCGCGCCCGCTCGGCCGCGCCGACCTCCGGATGCCGCTCGGCGATACGGGCGGCCAGGGCCATCTGGTCGCCGTAGTCCATGACCTCCCTGGCTGCCTTGGCCGCGGCATAGGCAGCCACCAGCGGGAGCATTTGCTCCCGGACCCGCTGGCAGTCAAGGATCTTCTGCACCGACGCCGGGACCTTGCCCGGACCCTGGCGCCGAAGGATCTCATCGCCGCGGGCGGCCAGCCACTCCCCCAGCTCGAGCACGTCAGCCGGGCCGCGCAGGTGCTCGGCCAGCTCGGCGGAAAGGTCGAGGACGGCCGCGGTGACCGTGGACGGAGTCCAGGCGACGGCGTCCATGGGGCCGTCGTAGGCCGCCACCACCCGCGCGGCCAGCTGCCATGCCACGGCGGGCGTGATCAGCCGGATCGACGGCTCGACCGCCTCGCGCAAGGCGTGGTCGCCGACCAGCCGGCCGGCGTAGGCGTGGTAGGTCGCGATGACCGGGTCGCCCTGCAGCCGGTCGTCGGATGCGCCGGCGCCACCGTTGCCGGGCGGTCCGAGCCCCGCTCGCCGCAGGCCTTCGAGGCGGCCGCGCACGCGTTCCGCGAGCTCGGCGGCGGCCTTCCTGGTGAACGTGAGCCCGAGCACGCGCTCCGGCCTGGCCCGCCCGTTGGCGACCAGCCAGACCAGCCGGGCCGCCATCGTCTCGCTCTTGCCCGAGCCGGCTCCGGCGATCACGGCCATCGGGCCGAGCGGCGCGCCGATCACGGCGGCCTGTTCCGTGGTCGGCTCGGCCACGCCCAGCAGCCGCGCCAGCTGGGCGGGATTGTAATTGGTCGCCGGCTGGTCCGGGCCGTGCCTGGTCCCAGGCCCCTGGTCCGGGCCGTGCCTGGTCGCCGGCCCCTGGGCGCTGGCCGCACCGCTGATCACGGGGCCACCTGCCCGCCGCGCTCGTGCACCGGGCAGCAGGCGGCCACGGGGCATACCCGGCAGCCGGGATTCGCCTTCGCGGTAAACACCGAACCCGACATCCCGGTGGCCACGGTTTCGACCAGATCCCGGGCCCAGCCCGGTTCCGGGTCGGCCGACAGCGACTGCTGCCGCTGTACCCGGGCCCGTGCGGTCAGGCCGGCCTTGCCGACCTGGACCAGCTCCGCGCCTCCCGGCCGGGTCAGGCCCAGCTCCTCGAACGCGCCGAGCAGCACGGCCAGCTGGTACACGCCGAGCTGCGGGTTCCTGTCCAGCTCGTCATCGGCCGGCCGGGTCGACCCGGTCTTGAGGTCGACGACGATCGCGCCGCCGTCGGCGTCGCGTTCCAGCCGGTCGACCCGGCCGGTGATCTCCACCTGCCCGACCCTGACCCGCAGGTCTTTCTCGACGGCCGCCAGCTCACGCGGGTTGGCCCGGTGCCAGTCGAGGAACTTGCGGACCATCCGCTCGGCCTGGTCGCGCTGCTTCGCGCTGTACCAGGCGCTGCCGAAGTCGAGATGCTGCCACGCCTCGTCGATCCGCTTGGTGATGTCGGCATCGTCCGCGCCGTCGGCGGCCAGCGCGGCCGCCGCGTGGATCACTATCCCGAAATGCCGGAGCACGCCGGGCGTGGTGACGCCCGACGCCGACTCGAGCAGCCAGCGCAATCCGCACTTGGTGAAGTTCTCCACTTGGGAGGGTGACAGCCGGACGGTCCCCTCGATCACCGGGTCCGGGGTGGACAGCTCGGTGAGCGCATACCAGTGGCGCGGGCTGGCCCCGCGGACCCCGACCGCCGCGAGCCGGGCCAGCTGGGCGGCGGCCGCCCGCCGCATCGGCTCGGCCAGCGCGCGGTCGGCCGCGGCGCGGCGCAGCTCCGCGGTGAGCGCCGGCAGCGACAGCCAGCGCCGTCCGGGCCCGGTCACCTGCTCGGGCTCGACGTCGTCGCCGGCCAGCTCGGCGAGGAACCGGGACGGCCGTTCCTCGGCGTCCGCCCCGCCGACCGCGGTCACGATCAGTGCGCGCCTGGCCCTGGTCACCGCGACGTAGAACAGCCTGCGCTCCTCATCGAGCAGCTTGGAGGCGAGCGCGGCGTCGGCGGCGTCACCGGCCGGGCCCGCGGCGCCGGCGGCCTCCACCACTTCCACGAGCTCGTCCATGGACAGCAGCGACCCCCGGGTCCTGACATCGGGCCAGGTGCCCTCCTGGACCCCGGCCACCACGACCAGGTCCCACTCGAGCCCCTTCGCCCGGTGCGCGGTGAGCACCGCGACCCCCTCGCCGCGCGCGGCGCGCTCGGCCAGCGTGTCGCCGACGATCTCCAGCCCGGCGAGGCGGTCGAGGAACAGCCGTGGCGACCCCTGCGGCAGCCTCGCGGTGAACCGGGCGGCGGCGTCGAACAGCGCGACCACCGCGTCCAGATCGGCATCGGCGGCCGCGCCGCGCGCGCCGCCCGCGGCGCTGGCCTGCTGCCAGGCGGCGGCCAGGCCGGAGGCGTTCCACACCGCCCAGAGCACGTCGTGCGCTGTCCCCGCACCCGCCTCCCCGGCCCCCTGCTTGGCGGTCTGCGCCGCGAGCGCCAGCAGTGCGGCCACCCGGCGCGCCGCGGCCAGGGCGGACGCCGCGCCCGGGCCGTGCGCGCTCCCGCCCGCCCCCCGGCCCGGGTCGACCAGGGCCAGCTCGCGCGGATCGCGCAGCGCCGCGGCGAGCGGCTCCTCGGCGGCCGGCTCCCCGGCGGCCTGGGCCGCCGCCCGCAGCGCGCGGCGCAACCGCCGCAGGCCCAGCGCGTCGGTGCCGCCGAGCGGCCCGGTCAGCAGCTCGGCCGCGGCCTCCTCGTCGAGCGCTCCCGGGCGCAGCGCGCAGTCGAGCAGGGTCAGCAGCGGCCGGGTGCCCGGCTCGGCGGCCAGCGGCAGCTCGTCGCCGACGATCGTCACCGGAACCCCGGCCGCGGCGAGAGCCCGCCGCAGGACCGGCACCTGGCGGGTTGCGGACCGGACGAGGACCGCCATGGACGACCACGCGAGCCCGTCCATCAGGTGCGCTCGGCGCAGCACGTCGGCGATCACCGAGGCTTCCTGAGTCGTGGTCGCCGCGATTATGACCCGCGCCGTACCGGGATCGGCCCCGGGTAGCGGGACCAGCGCGCGGTGCTCACGTTCAAGGCTCCGATTATGGTCGGCCTGGGCGGCGGGCAATCGAGCCGCGACCCGGCGCGAGGCGGCCAGCAGGAACTCTCCGCTGCGGCGGCACGTGCGCAGCGCGATGACCTGTGCCGGGCTCCCGTCCGGGGCGCGGAACCGGTCCGCGAACCGGCTGACCGCCCGGGTGTCGGCGCCGCGGAACCCGTAGATCGACTGGTCCGGGTCACCGACCACGATCAGCTCCCGGCCGTCGCCGGCCAGCGCGTGCAGCAGGTTCTCCTGCGCGGGGTCGGTGTCCTGGTACTCGTCGACCAGGACGGCGTCGTAGGCCTGGCGCTCCCGGTTCCTGGTCGCGGCGCGGCCGAGCAGCCCGGCCGCGATCCTGACGATCTCCGCGTAGTCGTAGGCGGGCACCGGGGCGAGGTCGAAGCGGCCCGCGTACCGCTCGAGGAACGCGCCGGCCGCCACCCAGTCGTCGCGCTGGCGCTGCCTGCCGAGCCGGGCCAGCCCGCGTCCGTCCAGGCCCCGCTCGGCCGCGCGGAGCAGGAAGTCCCGCAGCTCGGCGGCGAAGCCCCTGGTGCCGAGCGCCGGGCGGAGCCGCTCCGGCCAGTTCCAGCCGCCGTCCTCGGACTCGCCGCGCAGCAGCCGCCTGACCTCCAGCAGCTGCTCAGGGCCGGACAGCAGCGTCGGCGGCTCGTCGCCGTCCAGCGCGAACTCCCTGCGTACCAGCGCGTACGCGTAGCTGTGAAAGGTCAGCGCGAGCGGCTGCCTGGTCGTCCGGCCCAGGCGCACGGTGATCCGCTCCCGCAGTTCCTCGGCCGCCTTGCGGCTGAACGTGAGCACGAGCACCCGCGCCGGGTCGATGCCCCGGTCGCTGACCCGGTGCACCACGGCCTCGACGATGGCCGTGGTCTTGCCCGTGCCCGGGCCGGCCAGCACCAGCAGCGGCCCGGCGGCGTGGCTGACCACCCGCTGCTGTGCGTCGTCCAGGCCGGGCGGCGCTGTCGCCGCGGGCATCGGCCGGCGGACGAGGCGATAGGCAGGCGCGCTGGAATCCATGTCAGTTCCGCGAGGACGGGCCGTCGGGGACGGTCCCAGGGAAATCCAAGCGACTCACCTCTACAGGTAGCACCCCGCTACGACAGTCCGCGTGAATCCACGCCGATCCGGCGCCAATGGCTCCCGGTACTGTGGGGCCATGAGCCACCCGATCACCCCGAGCCGCGTTCCGGCCGGCGCGACACCCGAAGCCGACGGAGTGCTGATCGGGGACGGCCCGGTTCGCGTGGATGCCTTCATCGACTTCCTGTGCCCGTACTGCCGGCAATTCGAGCTGGCCTCGGCGCCAGCGCTGGCCGAGTTGACGGGCGACGGGCTGGCCAGCATCGCCTACCATCCCATGAACTTCCTCGACCAGGCCTCGACGACGAACTACTCGACCCGGGCGGCCGCGGCCTCGGGGTGCGCCGCCGACCGGAGCCGGTTCGCCGAATACGCGCACGCGCTGTTCATCCACCAGCCCGCCGAGGGCGGGCCCGGGCTGACCGACGCCGAACTCGCCGGCCTCGGCCGCGACGCGGGGATCGCCGACGCCGCGTTCGCCGCCTGCGTGTCCGATGCGCCCTACCTGGACTGGCCGTCGTACGTGACGGCACGCGCCACCGCGGCCGGGGTCAGCGCCACCCCGACCGTCCTGGTCGCGGGCGCGGCGGTCAACCCGGACCCGCGGGCGATCACCGCCGCGGTGACCCGGGGGATCAGGTCCTGAGCTTGCGGAGAATGCGGGCCAGGTGGGCGCGGTCGGTCCGGCTCAGCCGGCCGAAGACCCGTTCGGCCTCGGTGCCGCGGGCCGCGCGGATCGCGTCGAGGACGCTGGCGCCCTGCTCGGTCAGCTCGACCAGGGTGGCCCGCCGGTCACCGGGGTCGGACCGCCGCCGGACCAGGCCGCGGGATTCGAGGGCGTCGACGACCTCGGTGGCCGAGCGCGCCGCGATGTGCAGATGGTCCGACAGTTCCGACAGGCGCAGCGTCCCGTGGTGCTGGAGCACGCGCAGCGCCCGCAGCTGAGCCGGGGTGACGTCCCAGGGAGCCAGGCTCTCGTGGGACGCCTCCCGCAGCTGGCGAGCGACGGACCAGAAGGCGTCCGAGAGCGTCTCGTCACCGGCTGAGTCGCGCCGGCCCGCCGCGTCGCGATCCTGGGTCACTGGAATATGGTACCACCATCTGGTGTTGTTACCTCAAGTTGAGGTAACCTCACTAAAGCTTTCACCAGGCCGGGCGTGTCCGAACGCCGGCCCATCCCGACAGAATCGCCGGCCTGCCCGGCAGAATCGAGCAACTTTTGGCAGCACCACAGACGAACAGAGACATCAGCAGCACGGGCCGGACCCGCGGCCCGAGGACCGTCACGGCCGCCGAGAAGGCGCAGGCCCGCGAGGTGTCCTTGCGCCGTATCGGCCGGCTGTTCACCCCCTACCGCTGGCAGCTGGCGATCGTCACCGCGATCATCGCCGCCTCCTCCATCGTCGGACTGGCCTCCCCGTTCCTGCTCCGAGCGGTCATCGACACCGCGCTGCCGGCCAGGAACCTGCGGCTGCTGGTCTGGCTGGTGATCGGCATGGTCGCCGTGGCCGCCGTCACCTCGGTCTTCGGCGTGATCCAGACCTGGATCAGCACCAAGGTCGGCCAGCAGGTCATGCACGCGCTGCGCACCAGCGTCTTCGGTCACCTGCAGCGCCAGTCGATCGCCTTCTTCACCCGGACCCGGACCGGCGAGGTCCAGTCCCGCATCACCAACGACATCGGCGGCATGGAATCCGTCGTCACCTCGACCGCGACCTCCATCGCCTCCAACCTCACCACGGTGGTCGCCAGCGCGGTCGCCATGGTGGCCCTGTCGTGGCGGCTCTCCCTCATCTCGCTGGTCGTCATGCCGCCAGCGGTCTACCTGACCCGCAAGGTCGCCGGCCTGCGCCGGGCCATCACCACCCAGCAGCAGCGCGAGCTGGCCGATCTCAACGTCACCATCGAGGAAGGGCTGTCGATCAGCGGCGTCCAGCTGGCCAAGACCATGGGCACCGGGCCGTCCCTGGTCCGGCGGTTCACCGACTCCTCGGCCCGCCTGATCGACCTGGAGCTGCGCTCCCAGCTGGCCGGGCGCTGGCGGATGGCCTCACTGAGCATCATCTTCGCCGCGATCCCCGCGATCATTTACCTCTCCGCCGGCCTGCCGTTCACCGCCGGAACCATCAGCATCGGCACCCTGATCGCCTTCACCACCCTGCAGAACAACCTGTTCCGGCCGGTCACCGGGCTGCTCAACACCAGCGTGTCCGTGATCAGCTCGCTGGCGCTGTTCGCGCGGATCTTCGAATACCTCGACCTGCCCGTCGACGTCGACGACCCGGCCCATCCGGTCGAGATCGACCCGGCGCAGGTCACCGGGCATGTCCGCCTCGAGGACGTCAGCTTCGCCTATCCCGGCGCCGGCCGGCCCGCCGTCTCCGGCGTCGACCTGGACATTCCGGCCGGCCGCACGCTGGCCCTGGTCGGCGAGACCGGGTCGGGCAAGACCACCCTGGCGTCACTGATCGCCCGGCTCTACGACCCCAGCAGCGGCAGTGTCCGCATCGACGGCATCGACATCCGCGACATCACGCTCGCCGACCTCGCCGCGATCGTGGGCGTGGTCAGCCAGGAGACCTACCTGCTGCACACCACCGTGCGGGAGAACCTGCGCTACGCCAAGCCCGGGGCCACCGACGCCGAGATCGAGGACGCTGCGCGCGCGGCCCAGATCCACGACCTGATCACCGGGCTGCCCGACGGCTACGACACCATGGTCGGCTCCCGCGGGCACCGATTCTCCGGCGGCGAGAAGCAGCGCCTGGCCATCGCCAGGACCCTGCTGCGCGACCCGCGCGTGCTCGTCCTCGACGAGGCCACCAGCGCCCTGGACACCGAAACCGAACGCGCCGTCCAGAAGGCGTTCGACACCCTCGCCCAGGGCCGTACCACCATCACCATCGCCCACCGGCTCTCCACCGTGCGCAACGCCGACCAGATCGTCGTGCTGGATCACGGCCACATCGCCGAAGCGGGCACCCACACCAGCCTCATCGCCGACCGCGGCCGGTACGCCGAGCTCGCCGCGTAGGTCCGCCCTCGCCGAGGTACTCGGCTATCGAGTTGGGCCGTCCGTCGGCCAAGGCGAACGGGCCCGGCGGCTGGACCACCGGGCCCGTTCGCCTTCGCGGCCGGTTACGTTACGGCAGTGTCCACTGTTGGCTGACACTCTTTCCGCACGTCTGGATGATCAGTTGCGTGCCGTTGGTGCTGCTCGGAGCGGTCATGCACCGGTAGGACACCGGGTTGACGAGATGCCTGCCAATGGCCTTCCACACCTGGGCCGGGCTACCGTTGCACGCGTCGAGCACGAGGGCTGTCCCGTTGGCCCGGCCCCCGTTCCGTGCGGTGATGCACTTCCCGTTTACCCCGTTCGTGAGACTGCCGTTGGTCTCGACGGTCCACTTCTGCGCACCAGTCCCGTCGCAGGAATAGATAACGATCTTGTTCCCGTTCGTGGTTCCGGAATTTAGGTCATCAACGCACTTGCCGTTGATCCTCGACTTGATCGGGCCGGTCGGCTGGGCCGTGGTGTAGGTGAACTTGTCCGCTGCGGTGGCCGCTGAGGTGCCCCCGGACGTGGTGACCTCGACATTCACGGTGCCGGTTCCGGCCGGGGATGTCGCGGTACAGGAGGTGGCCCCGCAGCTGACGCCGGTCGCGGCGTTAGCCCCGAACGCGACCGTGCCGCCGGTCAGGCTGGTCCCGGTCACCGTGACCGAGGTACCGCCGGCCGCCGGCCCGGACGTCGGGCTGATGCCGGTGACCACCGGCGGTGGCGTGCTGCTCGGTGCCTTGAACGCGGACACGCCGTTCGGCGTGCCCCAGCCGGTCGGGCCGTCGTAACCGACTTCGCCGGTGCACAGGTAGGCCGGCGTGCACGTGCCGTTGGCGCCGGTGGTGACGTCGTTGATGTTCGACGAGGTGTGCTGGTGGTAGACGTACTCAGCGGGATAGGAGCCGGATGACGGGCGCCCGGCGAGCGCGTACACCGAGGCGATGAGCGGTGATGACGCGGACGTTCCGCCGACGACCAGCCAGCCGCCCCCGTCATAGGTGTCATAGACGGCGACGCCGGTGTTCGGGTCGGCGACCGCGGCTACATCGTTGTCGGTCCGGTTGGCACAACCGCTGTCGGTCTGCCAGGACGGCTTGGACTCGTAGCCGGAGCAGCCGGAGCCGGTGCCCTCACCGCCTGAGCTGCTGCCCCAGACGCTTTCGGTATAGCTGCTGCCGGCCTGGTAAAGCGAGGTCCCGCCGACGGACACCACGTCCGGAGACGCGGCCGGATAGCTCACCCCGTAACCGGAGTCGCCCGCCGAGGCGGTGATCGCCACGCCCGGGTGGTCGTAGTAGACATCGCGGGCAGACTCGCCGCTGGACTCCTCGCCGCCGTAGCTGTTGGAGACGTACTGCGCGCCAAGCGTCACCGCAGAGTCAACCGCGGTCCCGAGGTCACCGAAATACGCGGAGTTGGCTTCGACCAGGTCAATGTGGCAGAGCGGGCAGGCCGCGGACACCATATCCAGGTCCAGCGATTCCTCTAGGGCCCAGTCGTCTCCTGGTGGTTCGGTGGGCGGCAGCGGGGAGCTTAGCCCGTTCTCGTTGACCTTCTTGAAGCAGCCGTTCTTGGTGGTGCAGGACGGCAGCCCGTACTGGGACCGGTAGACGGCGAGATCCGATTCGGCGTTCGGGTCGTCATAGGCGTCGACCAGGGCGACGGTCGCGCCGCGGCCAGCCGTCGATGACGGCAGGTGGTAGGCGGACTGGAGTTGCGCCGGACCGTACCCGGACGGGGGCACGAACGGGTTCGCGCCCTTGTGCGCCGGGACGTCGGTGCGGATCAAGGCGAGGCACGCGGCCTGCCCTGGTGCCGGGTGCGCCGTCGATGCGCCTCGTGCCCTGGTGGTAGCGGCGGGCATCGCCGCGATCAGCGCCTGAGCGGCACCGGCGCCGGTCAGGCCGCGCCGGCCCAGCGCGCGCGGCGCATGTCCACCCGGCCGGGCCTGCCGTCCGGGCCGGGGCGCATCGGCGTGCCCTCCTCCCGGTACCTGGCTAGCGCCGCCCGCTCGTGGCCGGCCAGCAGCGAGCCGTCAGCGTGGATGACCCGCCACCACGCCACGCCGCCGCCCCACAGGGCCATCACGCGGCCTACCTGGCGCGGTCCGCCCTCACCGAGGTACTCGGCTATGTCGCCGTAGGACATCACCCGGCCCGGTGGTATGGCCTCCGCCACGTCCAGAACCCGCCCGGCGAAATCGCCGAGCGCCGGGCTGGCGGGCTCGGCGCGGCCGGACCGGCGCCGGTCAGGGCTCATTCGCTGGACCCGGGCGAACCCGGCTGATCCTCGGGGGCCGTGCGGCGGGCGGGCGGCGTGGCTGACCACGGCTCCCGCGGCGATGCCGCATGGTGGCTGCCGTCGTCGCCGCCGCCCGGCGGTGCCCAGCCGTGGCTCGGTTCCGGCACCACCGCGTCCGCAGCGAGCCCGCCGTACTGGTACCGGGCCGAGGACAACGGCCGGCGCATCAGGATCAGACGGCTCGTGGCGATGACGATCATCGCCAGGCAGACCGCGGCCAGCACGCAGAACACCACGAGCTGCCGCATGCCCCGGGGGGCGACCGGGGCGGCGGGCACGGCCGCGGCACCGCCGCCGAAGTGGCTGTCCGCGCTGACGCCCGGCGTCAGCAAGGCCGTCCGCCGCAAACCGGTCCTCGGCGACCCGGGCCCGGCCAGACCCTGCGCGGACAGGCGCCCGGCCGCGTTCAGGGCAGCCGCCGCGTCCACCGTGCCGAACCCGACCTCGTCGTCGTAGCCGCCAGCGGGACGATCGCGGGTCGTCTTGGTGATGGCGTCCCGCACCAGGTCCGGCGGGAGCGCCGGATAAGCGGACCTGATCAGGGCGGCCACCCCCGCGGTCAGCGCGCACGCCGGGCTGGTGCCGCTCACCAGCCAGTACTGCCCGTCCCGGCCCTGCGCGGGGACTTCCACCCCCGGGGCAGCGACCTGCACGGAAAGGTTGTCGCTGGAGAAGCCGGCGGGCGCGCCGTTCTGGCCGATGGCCGCCACCCCGAGCACGCCAAGGTAGGTCGCGGGGAAGGAGTACGGCGCGAAGCCCCGGCGGCGGGCGCTTGGCGTGTCCCCGGAGTTGCCGGACGACGCGACGATCACCACGTTGTGGTTCAGCGCGTCCTGGAGCGCCGAGAGCACCGGCAGGCTTTGCAGCCCGTAGCCCAGGGACATGCTGATGACCCCGGCGCCGTGGGCTACCGCGTACCGGATGGCGTGCGCCAGCTCGCTCTGGATGCGAGCCTGCGATTCATGCTGGTAGCGGGCGTAGTTGGGGTCGGCGCTGTCGGTGATGACGCGGATCGAGAGCACGTGCGACTTTGGCGCGACCCCGATGATCCCGCTGCCGCCGCCGTCGTGGCCGTGGCCGGCGATCAGCGACGCCATCCAGGTACCGTGCACGCCCCAGTTCGGATCGGACGCTGGCGTGTCGACGCCGGTGTAATCGGGGCCAGTGGTCACCGATCCGGCGAGATCGGACACGTCGGGATTCACCCCGCTGTCGATAACCGCCACGGTCACGCCCTGCCCCTGGGTCACCGACCACGCGGAAGGCGCGTTGATCGCGTTCAGGACCCACATCTGGGCGTCGCGCACGCCGTCGGCTCGCGCCGGGACCGAGTCGATGGACATGGCCAGGGCGGCAACCGCGGTCACCCCGAGCACAGCCGCACGCCGCGCCGCCTTGCTCGCCCGAGGCTTTGCGGTCAGCATCCGGGGGCCCCGGGGCACTTGGGCGTCGGCGGCAGCACGCCCAGCGGCGCGCCGATCGCGTCGGCAACACCGTTGGCCACGCTGGTCATCTCCTGGTCCGCGTAGGGGTCGGATGCCACCGCGACTCGCGGCATCCCGTTCACGTAGCCCGCCGTGGACATGATCAGGTACGGACCCGCGCTGGTCGCCCAGGACAGCTGCCGCTCCCGGTCACCGAACGACGCGGCCAGGGTGCCGCGGAAGGCTACCGCACGGACGCCTGGTTGCAGCTCCTGGCCTGCTGACAGCTGGCCAGCCGCCGCCCTGGCCGCGCTGGCACCGGGCATCACCGCGACACCGACCGTGACCAGCATGCTGTCGGTCTCGTCGGCGTAGGTCGCCCGGAGCACGGCCGCACAGTGGCCGGCGGACAGCACCCGGGCCGCCGCCGGATCACTCGCCATGGCACAGCTCGACTGCCGGGAGATCCCCACGCGGTAGGCGGTCAGCGGTAGTTCCGCGGCGGCCGCCAGGGCCTCAGCGGGCAGCTGGTAGGTGATGGTGGCCGGGAAGATCTTCCCGGCGGGCAGGTCGCGCCAGCGTCCCGCGGTCTCCCAGCTCATGATCTGCTGCTGCTGCGCGGATGTGAACTTGCGCGGCAGCAGCTGGGCCGACACTCCCGCAGCCGACGCGGCCAGCCCGGCCACGCCAACGAACAGCACCGTCAGCGTGATACCGAGGCGCCAGCCACCGCGCCTGCGGCCGACTGGTGCCGCGCCCCCCTCATCGTTGTCCGGAGTCTCCGGCTGCATGGACACACCAGAAATGCTACGGCCTGCCCATGCCGCGCTGCTCGCGCTGAGAAAGGTTCCGCGTCAAGTCCTGGCGCAGGCTCAGTAAACGGGTAGCGATGGATCCACCTGGTTAACCCAGGCCAGGACTCCCCCGCCCACGTGCACCGCATCAGAGAAGCCGGCGTTCTTGACGACCGCGAGGCACTCGGCGCTTCGGGCTCCGCTCTTGCAGTGCAGCACGATCCTGCGGTCCTGCGGGAGCTGCTCCAGGGCGGTCCCGTTCAGGAACTGGTCCTTGGGTATGAGCACCGACCCGGGGATGGAGACGATCTCGTACTCGTTCGGTTCCCTCACGTCGACCAGGAAGATCTTGTCGTCATTGTCCAGCATCGCCTTGAGCTCGGTCGCGGTGATCGTAGATCCCGACGCCGCGCGCTGAGCGTCCTCGGACACCGTTCCGCAGAACTCCTCGTAGTCGATGAGCTCGGTGATCGTCGGGTTCTTGCCGCACACGGCGCACTCAGGATCCTTCCTGACCCGCACCGTCCGGTAGCTCATCTCCAGCGCGTCATAGATCATCAGGCGCCCGGCCAGTGGCTCGCCGATGCCCGTGATGACCTTGATCGCCTCGTTGACCTGGATGGAATCCGATGGAGGCGCACAGCACGCCGAGCACGCCGCCCTCGGCGCACGACGGCACCATGCCCGGTGGCGGCGGCTCCGGGTAGAGGCAGCGGTAGCAGGGACCGTACTCGGCCCAGAACACGCTGGCCTGCCCGTCGAAACGGTAGATCGAGCCCCAGACGTAGGGCTTGCCGAGCAGCACGCACGCGTCGTTGACCAGGTACCTGGTGGCGAAGTTGTCGGTGCCGTCCACGATCAGGTCGTACTGCGCGAAGATCTCCATCGCGTTGTCCGAATCGAGGCGCTCTTCGTGCAGCACCACATTCACGTACGGGTTGATCTCCGTGATGCTGTCGCGCGCGGATTCGGCCTTCGGCCGGCCCACGTCCGACTGGCCGTGGATGACCTGCCGCTGCAGGTTGGATTCGTCGACCACGTCGAAGTCGACGATGCCCAGCGTGCCGACCCCGGCAGCGGCCAGGTACAGCAGCGCAGGCGACCCGAGGCCGCCCGCACCCACGCAGAGGACCCGGGCGTTCTTCAGGCGCTTCTGCCCGGCCATCCCGACCTCCGGGATGATCAGGTGACGTGAATAACGCCTGACCTCGTCAACGGTCAGCTCTGCGGCCGGCGTGACCAGCGGTGGCAGCGACACTGTGATATCTCCTGGAAGGGCCTGCCGCCAGGCAGGCACGTCGGGTCTGGGTTCTTGGCTCGGCGCGGACTCCGCGCCCCACGAGGATGAACCAGCCACGGGCCTGGAGCATTCCGGGCGGCCCGGCCGGCCCGCCCGGCGACGCGGGCCAGCGCCAGAATGTCACCAGCCCCGGGTACAACACTGACATGCCCGGGCCGCTGCCGCCGCCCGGGCCCGACCCGGTCTCCCGGAGGTCCCATGACCCCACCGCCCCCGACGTCAGCAGGGGAACCGCGATCCAGGGCTTCCGGAGCCGCGGGCCGCGTGGTGCTGCCGTTAGTGCCCGGCTTCGAGCAGGCGCCGGCCAGGAACCGGCCGCTTCCCGACGCCGCCGCGGTACGGCTGCTGCTGGTGCCCGACTCTGCGCCGCCTTATGACGACGGCGCGGCCGGAGCGGCACGCCGCGGCCGGCCGCCGGGATCACCTGAGCCGTCCGAGGCCCATGAGCCGCCCAGCGTGCCCGGGACGCGCCCGCGCTGCCGCCAGCCGGTCTCCGCCGCCGGGTGGCCGAGCCAGTTCGCTCAGGTACTCGCGGAGACGCTGGCCGGATCGCGGTCTCAGGGCCAGATCGCGCCGTGGACCACCGATCAGGCCCGCAGGCGCATCCGCCAGCTCGGGCCGATGCTCGCGGCCGGGGCCGCGCCGCGGGTCCGCCGCGTCATGACCTCCCGCCCGGCCACCGGAGTCGTGGAAATGACCGTGATCGTCGGCTGCGGGCCGAAAGTCCGCGCTCTCGCCGTGCGGCTGGAGCAGGACGGCCCGCACCGCGCCAGTCCCGGGCGGGACGCCAAGGCATCGAGATGGGTCTGCACGGCGGTCGAGGCCGCCTGACCGCCGCTGTGCCCGGGTTACCGGTTACGCGGGTCGCCGTGGCACTGCTTGAACTTGCGGCCGGAACCGCACGGGCACGGGGCGTTTCGTCCCACCTTGGAGTAGTCAGTGCCGCCGGCTGAGGCTCGCTGCTCCGCCTGGCCGCTCCCGTCGTCGCTCGGCGCGCTGTACTGAAGGCGGCCCGGCCGCTGCGGGCGGTCGAGGCCGCGTGCGGCGAGGGCGGCGGGAACCGCCGGCCCCTCCGGCGCGGCCGGCTGGGCCGGCTGGACCCCCGCGCCACCTGGCCGAGCGCGCGCGCCCGGCCGGCCGGGGGCGGTTGACCGGGAGTGGCGTCCCGGCCGGCCGGGCGATCCTGACTGGCCGGAACGGCCCCGTTCGGCCCGACCGCCGCCTGCGGCGGGCTCGGAAGGGGCCAGGCCCGGGCCGGCCGGGACCGCGCCAGCGGGCATGGCGGTACCGGGTCCGGCGGTACCGGGTCCGGCGGTACCGGGCACGGCGCCGAGGCCGGGGGCAGCGAGGCCCGGGACAGCCTCTTCGACGATCGGGCTGTCCTGCCGCTGCACCTGCAGGTTGAACAGGTTGCCGACCGATTCCTCCTTGATGCCTTCCATCATCGCGCTGAACATGTCGTAACCCTCGCGCTGGTATTCCACCAGCGGGTCACGCTGCCCGTATCCGCGCAGGGTGATGCCCTCGCGGAGGTAGTCCATCTCGTACAGATGCTCGCGCCACTTGCGGTCAAGCACCGAGAGGACGACCCGCCGCTCAAGCTCGCGCATCACCTCGGGGGTCAGCTCCTCCTCGCGGTGCTCGTAGGCGGTCAGCGCGTCCTGCTGCACGATCTCGGTGATGAGGTCGGCCGAGAGGTGGGCCCGCTCCCCGCCCGCCTCATTGATCAGTTCATCGGTCGAGATCCCGCCGGGATAGAGCTGGCGGAATGCCCGCCAGAGCTGCTCCAGGTCCCACTCCTCGGGGAAGCCCTCGGCCGTCGCGCCCGCCACGTAGCCGGCGATGACCTCCTCGAGCATGCCGCGGATCTGGTCCTTCAGGTCGGCGCCCTCGAGCACCTGACGCCGCTCGTCGTAGATGACGTGCCGCTGGCGGTTCATCACGTCGTCGTACTTCAGCAGGTCCTTGCGGATCTCGAAGTTCTGCTGCTCGACCTGCGTCTGGGCGGACCGGATCGAGCGGCTGACGGTCTTCGACTCGATCGGGACGTCCGGCGGGGTCTTCAGCCACTCCATGATGTGCGCGACCTTGTCGGCGTTGAACATCCGCATCAGGTCGTCCTCGAGGGACAGGTAGAACCGCGACTCGCCGGGGTCACCCTGGCGCCCGGACCGGCCGCGGAGCTGGTTGTCGATCCGCCGGGACTCGTGCCGCTCGGTACCGAGGACGTACAGCCCGCCCGCCTCGACGACCTCCTCGTGCTCCTCGGCCACGGCCCGCTTGGCCTTCTCCACCGCCTCCAGCCAGGCGGCCTCGAAGTCCTCGGGCGTGTCCACCGGCGACAGCCCGCGCTGGTGCAGCTCCAGGTCGGCGATGAACTCGGGGTTGCCGCCGAGCATGATGTCGGTGCCGCGCCCCGCCATGTTCGTGGCCACGGTCACCGCGCCCTTGCGGCCCGCCTGGGCGATGATCGCCGCCTCGCGCTCGTGGTACTTGGCGTTCAGGACCTCGTGCGCTATGCCCCTGCGCTTGAGCATCGTGGACACGAGCTCTGACTTCTCGACGCTGGTCGTGCCGACCAGCACCGGCTGGCCCGCCTCGTGCCGCCCGGCGATGTCGTCGACGAGGGCCTCGAACTTCGCCTGCACCGTCTGGTACACCACGTCGGGCTGGTCCGCCCGGATCATCGGCATGTTCGTGGGGATCGGGACCACGCCGAGCTTGTAGGTCTGGTGGAACTCATTCGCCTCGGTCATGGCGGTACCGGTCATCCCGGCGAGCTTGTCGTAGAGCCGGAAGTAGTTCTGCAGGGTGATCGTGGCGAGCGTCTGGTTCTCGTCCTTGATCTGCACGCCTTCCTTGGCCTCGATGGCCTGGTGCATGCCCTCGCTGTACCGGCGCCCGTGCAGCATCCGGCCGGTGAACTCGTCCACGATCAGGACCTCGCCGTTCATCACGACGTAGTCCTTGTCCTTCTTGTACAGCTCCTTGGCCTTGATCGCGTTGTTCAGGAAGCTGACCAGCGGCGTGTTCACCGACTCGTAGAGGTTGTCGATGCCGAGCCAGTCCTCCACCTTCTCGACGCCGGACTCCAGGATGCCCACCGTGCGCTTCTTCTCGTCGACCTCGTAGTCGCCTTCGCCGTCCTCGCCGCGGCGCAGCCGCGGTGCGATCTTGGCGAACTCGAGGTACCAGCGGCTGTTCTGGTCGGCGGGCCCGCTGATGATCAGCGGGGTGCGCGCCTCGTCGATGAGGATGGAGTCGACCTCGTCCACGATCGCGTAGTTGTGGCCGCGCTGGACGCATTCCTCCAGGCCCCAGGCCATGTTGTCCCTGAGGTAGTCGAAACCGAATTCGTTGTTCGTCCCGTACGTGATGTCGGCCGCGTACTGCTTGCGCCGTTCGTCCGGCTCCATCTGGGCCAGGATCACGCCCACCTCGAGGCCCAGGAACCTGTGGACCCGCCCCATCCACTCCGAGTCGCGCTTGGCCAGGTAGTCGTTGACGGTGACGACGTGCACGCCCTTGCCGGTCAGCGCGTTCAGGTAGGCCGGCAGCACGGCGGTGAGGGTCTTGCCCTCACCAGTCCTCATCTCGGCGATGTTGCCCGAGTGCAGGGCCGCGCCGCCCATCAGCTGAACGTCGAAATGCCGCTGGCCCAGGGTCCGCTTGGCGGCCTCCCGGATGGTCGCGAACACCTCGGGCAGCAAGTCATCGAGCGACTCGCCGTCCGCGTGCCGCTGCCGGAACTCGTCGGTCAGCGCGCGGAGCTCGGCGTCGCCGAGCGCCGCGAACTCCTCTTCGATCGAGTTGACCTGATCAGCTATCCGCCTGAGCTTGCGCAGGACCTTGCCCTCGCCTGCGCGAAGGACACTATCGATGATGGCTGGCACTTGGGTCGGGCTCCTCGCGGATCGTCTGGCTCTTTGGCGCGGTGTGGCCGCTCTGCCGAAGCCGCGCTGCGGTGGCCGGGCAGGCGAATGGCATCGCGGCGGGCTCCTGACACCGTGCCTACAGCCATGGTAGGCGAGACGCGGGGTGAAGCCGAGCCCTCGCCATCAGGCCGATACCCTAGGGCCTGGTGCCTCCCGGCTGAAGGCCCTGGCCACAATGATAGGCACGGTCAGCGGGCGGGACGAGCCAGTCAGCGGGACGAGAGGAGCGGCGCGCATGTCGAACCAGGTGGAGCCGGGTACCTTCGGCAGCGCGGCCGCCGGGCCGGGACCCGCGGGCTTGGCCCAGCAGACGGCGTACGTGCCGCAGACCCCGGGAACCCCGGTCTCGTATCCGCCGCCCTTTCACGGCCGTGCCGTGTCCTGGGTTTCCGTCTCGATCATTATGGTCGGCTTCGTGACCGGCGGCCTCGCGCTGGTTTTCGGCCCGACCTGGTGGGTGTTCTGGCTGGGGCTGGGCCTGGCCGTGGTGGGCGGCCTGATCGCGCTGGCCACCAACATCTTCGAGGACTGGTACTAACCGCGGGGCCCGGCGCCCGGCCAGACGGTCAGAACCCCGGGCTACGCTCTGGCTTGTGGCGAGCCTTCCCCATCCCGCACCGCAATTGACCATGTCGCCGGATGATGTCCGGCTGATGACGCTCCGGGCGCAGGGATTCGTCGGCACCGAGGGGCGACGGGGCGGGGTGCCCGGCATGCTCCGCCGGGTCGGCGCGGTCCAGCTCGACACGATCAGCGTGCTGGCCCGCTCGCACGAGCTTGTCGCGTATGCCCGCCTCGGACCGGTGCCACGCGAGCGGATCGAGCGGGCCTACTGGAACCCGCGCCGGGCTACCGCGTTCGAGTACTGGTCGCACGCGGCCTGCGTGCTGCCGGCCGAGGAGTGGCCCTATTACGGCTTCCGGCGGCGGGCGCTGCTGGCCAAGGGTGTGCGCTGGCACCAGAGCCATCCCGAGGTGTGCGCCGAGGTCCTGGCCAAGATCCGTGCTGAGGGCCCGCTGACCGCCACCCAGCTCGGCGGGGCCAAGAACGGGGGGGACTGGTGGGACTGGTCCGACACGAAGATCGCGGTTGAGTGGCTGCTCGATACGGGCGAGGTCATCTGCTCGCGCCGGACCGGCTGGCGGCGGGTCTATGACCTGCCGGAGCGGGTCCTGCCGCCGGACCTGCTGAACGCGGACCCTTCCGACGCCGAGTGCCTTACCCATCTGGCTGCCGTCGCCGCCCGGGCGCTCGGCGTGGTGACCCGCTCCGACCTGGCCGACTACCAGCGGCTGCGGTACGGCGGCACAGTGAAGGGGAAGGAGGAGGCGGGCGGGGAGCCGGACGGCCAGGCCATGGCGCCGGACGACGCCGCGGCGGCGGCCGGCCTGGTGCCGGTCGAGATCGCCGGGCTGCGGGCCCGGCCCGCGATCCGGGCCTGGGCTGATCCGGTGGCGCTGGCCGCACACGGCGGATCCGGCCCGGTGCCGCCCGCGCGCGGCCGGCACCGGGTCACGCTCCTGTCTCCCTTTGACTCGCTGATCTGGGACCGGAAGCGAACGCTGCGGATGTTCGGCTTCGAGCACAGCCTGGAGGCGTACGTGCCAAGGGCGAAGCGCGTGCACGGCTACTTCACGATGCCGCTGCTGGCCCGGGGGCGCCTGCTCGGCCGGGTCGACCCGGCGCGCAGCGGGCGGACCCTGGTCGCGCGCAAGCTCACACTCGACCAGGCGTCGGCCGCCGAGCCGATGGCGCGCGCGCTGGCCGAGGCGGCGGCCTGGGTCGGCTGCGACAACGTTGAACTCGGCCACGTGGAGCCGCTCAGCCTGGAACCGCGGCTGCGGAAGGCGATATCGGACCTGACCTGACCGTGCTGCCCGGCGAGACCGGATATCGCCAGCGCGGCGGTCAGCTGAACTCGATCAGCTTCTCCCGCACCGCGACCATGACCGCCTCCATCCTGGAGTGGATCTGCAGTTTCTCCAGGATGTTGCGGACGTGATTTTTCACCGTGTTCTCGGAGATGAACAGCTCCTTGGCAATGTCGCGGTTGTTCATCCCCCGGGCGACGAGCTTGAGCACCTGCATCTCCCGCTCGGTCAGCCGGGGCGCGGGCAGTTCCTGGGCGCGTTCCTCGCCGTCTCGCTTGGCCAGCGTGGCGAACTCGGTGAGGAGCTTGCCCGCCATGGACGGGTTGATCAGCGACTGACCGCCGTACACCGCGCGAACCGTGTCGGCCACCTCATCCAGCGGAATGTCCTTGAGCAGGTAGCCGCTCGCCCCGGCCCTGATCGCCTCGAAAAGATCCTCTTCCTCGTCGCTGATCGTGAGAATGACGATCTTCGCGCTGGGAGCGGCCTCCTTCATGGCCCGGCACGCCTCGATCCCGCTGCTGCGAGGCATGCGGATGTCCATCAGGACGACATCGGGCAGCGACTCGGCCGCCTTCTCGACCGCCTCGGCACCGTCGCTCGCCTGGCCGACGAGCTCAATGTCTGGCTCCTCGTCCAGCACCATCTCCAGGCCGCGGCGGAACAAGGCGTGGTCGTCGACGATCATCGTGCGGATCGGCTCTGCGTGCAGCGACGTATCCAGCGGTGCCGCGCTGGTGCCGGGACTGCCGCTCATGACGCCTCCCTCCCTGACGCGATGATGCCGGGCACCATCGCTGCGCAGCCTTCAATGCTCAGATCCGCGGCGCTGTGATCAAACTCTTGCCGACCGGCGCTCGCAACGCAAGCGACGCTACCGGGCAGCCAGTTCTTCAGCCCTCTTGGCCGGCCCGCCCCGCTGGCGCGCCGTGGCGTCGCCCGCCGTCTCCTGCTCAACCAGGCGAATCACACCGTACTGGTAACCGCGCCGCCGGTACACCACGCTCGCGCGGCCGTCCTCGGTGTCGCGGAACAGGAAGAAGTCATGGCCCACCAGCTCCATCTCGAACAGAGCCTGGTCAATGGCCATCGGCCTGGCCACGTGGAACTTCTCCCGCACGACGAGCGGCCCGTTGCCCTCCATCTCGATCGGGACGACGTCCTCCGCCTCGGCGTGCTGCGAAACGGTCGGTGCCTCCGCGGGCTCGGACTCCGGTTGCGTACCGGGCAACTCGGCCGCGGCGCCGTTCGCTGTGGGCAGATCGATCACCCGGACCGCCGCATGCGCTCCGTGCCGGCACTTGCGCCGGTCGCCCGACCTCCGCAGCCGCGACTCCAACTTCGAGAAGGCCATGTCCAGGGCAGCGTAGCGGTCTTCGGCCGCGGCCTCGGCCCGGATGGCCGGCCCGCGCGAGGAAATGGTCAGCTCGACTCGCTCTCGTCGCTGCGACTGACGCGGATTCCGCTCCGTGGAGACCTCCACGTCGATCCTCGTGGCCTTGGAGTCAAGCTTCCCGATCTTGGAGAGCTTGGCTGTCGCGTGCCTGCGGAACCGATCCAGTACGTCCGTGTGCCGACCCTTGAAGACGATGTTCACTGCGGAACCCCCTTCTGCCCGGGTTTGAACGCGGCACCCGCCCGGCCGACCTGGTCTTCGACCCCACATCCGCCTGCTGAGGGGTTCGCGGCCACTTGTGCCACTACTGCCCTTCTCCCGGCCCGGGAGACGTCGGATCCCCCGGCGGGGCAGGACTTACTCCTAAGCCGCACCGTGATCAGTCGACGATAAGTCGCCTTACGTGGGCCGTTTCGCCTGCGGCTGGCATCGGCTTGCCGCGGCGGGCTTACCGCTGGTGCGAAAGCCCGCGCGGCGCAACCACGGACCCGGGCGGGTGCCATGACACGACGCTAGCCCGACGCGAACCGAATGTCAGGAGGGGATGCCTGCAGTATTTCGGCGACGCGCCCGGGCGTGACTACATATCGGGATATCGAGACCAACACAGCAACGACACTGTTCGGTAACCTCAAGGCCCGGGTCGGCTGTGCTCAGCCCGGATAGGCCGGAGCCTGGCCAGCGGCCCGCGTCGGCTGGAAGGCACCCCGGTTCGCCGACACCATGATCTTGCCGCCGGGCAGGTCGATGGCGATGTCAGGGGCGGCGCCCTCGGGGCTCGTGGCGGTCACCGACACGGGCGCACCGGTGGTCGTGATCGGGGTGGGCTGACCGCCGTTCAGCGGGACCGCGTAAAGCTGCGCGACGGACGAGGTTCCGGCCAGGACGATGACGTAACCCGCCCCGTACCAGCTCACCGCCTCGGGTTCGGGGATGCCGGCGCCGATGGTGACCGGCGGCTGTGCGACCAAGGCCGACGGCGCACTGTGAATGATGGCACCGAGTTGCACCTGGGTGCCGGATGCGCCGTGGACGATCATGATGACCCGGACGCCATCCGGCGCAACACGGAAGTCGGTCACGTCGGTCCCGGGCGGGACGGCCACGGAAACCGGCGCCGCCGAGCCGCCGCCGGGCGGCAGCATCCAGACGATGCCTCCGGCCGTGATCCAGAGGTTACCCGCAGCGTCCCAGCTCACCGACGTGCAGCTGCCGCTGGGTGGGCGCCACTCCCGCATCGGCGCGCCCCGGCTGAGTCCGGTGATGTAGACGGCAGCACCGCCCGCGGAGATCCCGGCCAGCGAGCGCCCATCGGGTGAGACGGCGATCGAGGTGAGCGGCGGGAGGCCGGCGGCGCCCGCCGCGCCAGCGACGGCGCTGACGCCGGTGCCGGTTAGCTCCTGGACGGTTCCGTTGCCGCCGATGAAATAGAGGCCGGAGCCGGCCAGCTGGGCCGGCACCCAGCCGCGGTACGCCTGCGCCAGCTGGTACTGGCTTCCCATGATCCGCAGCGGGCGTCCGTTGAGCTCGATCTCGACCGACTGGACCGGCGTGGATCCGGTAGTCAGCGTCCAGACCAGCTGGGCGGCCATCCGTTCCAGCTGCTGCCGGTCGGCCGTGACCGCCTTGCCGCCCAGGTCGACAGTTGCGTTCGGGCCGTTGATCCGTACCTGGCCGATCCGGAAGGAGTGCGCGGGGAATCCGGTCACCGCGGCGCCGGACAGCCAGCCGGTCGGATCCTGCAGCAACGCGTTCACGAGCCCGGTGGCGAGCTCCGTGTCCGTGGCCTGCTGGGGCACGAACACCGGGTCGGGCACCAGCGAGTGCCCCGACTGGGAGAGGAAGTAGAGGTTTCGCGGCTGGTACACGCTCTGGAAGTCGGCCTGGGTCAGCAGCAGCTGCGACGTGGGCAGGTTGTCGATCCGCCACTGCCCATTGAACCTGATCAGGGAGAACAGGAAGGGCTCGCTCGACGACCCGGAGTAAACCTGATACTGGCCGCTGCCGGTGAGCGTCGCCACGGGCCGGCCGGTGGCCTTGACCCTGGCCAGTTCTTCCGACTGATCGGACATCGGCTTGGGGATCGGGGTCACGGTGGTCGTGGTCAGGCTGCTTACCACGGTGACCGCCCATCCGGGCTGCCAGCTCTGCTGCGCCGCCGGGTCGAGGTACTCCCTGGCCACCGCGTGGGCACCCGGGAAGCTGGCGCTGGCCGCGAGGAAGCCGTTCACGATCTGCTGGGGGTCCCAGCCCGGGCCGGGCCCCACCGGGACCGGCTGTGAGTAGGCCTGCTCCTGACTGAGCCCATTCTGGCCCGCGCCCACCTGCTGCACGGGCCCGCTCGTCGGCACCGTCGCGCAGCCAGCCGCCGCGACGGCCATGGCGAACGCCGCGGCGGCGGCGCGGACGCCGGCCCCCATCCGCGGCAACCCGGCCACGGCCTGGCGGCGGCGCGAGTTAGTCATCGGTCCGCCCGGCTATCCGCGTGCGGCAGGCTCGGCGGCGCCTGCTGGTGTCGTGACGGTCTCGGCGGTGCCGGGGTCCTGGGCCCCCGCGCCAGATGCGGGGCCAGCCTGGGCGGCGGCTGACCCGTTCGCGGCAGCCGGGTGGGCGGCGGCTGACCCGTTGGCGGCCGCCGGGTGGGCGGCGGCTGACGCGTTCGCGGCCCCCGGGGCCGCCGCGCTGGCGCCATTCGCCTCGGCCCGGCTGCCCGTGGCCGATCCGTCGGCCAGCTCGGCCTCGTCGGGAGCAAGGGGCAGCGGCGACCCGGCCAGCTCCGCGCCGGCGGTGCGGGGCAGCGTAAGCCGGAACACAGATCCCCGGCCGAGCTCACCCCAGGCTTCCAGCCACCCGCCGTGGATCCTGGCGTCCTCGAGCGCGATCGCCAGCCCCAGGCCGGTGCCGCCCGTGGTCCGGGCCCGGGCCGGATCCGCCCGCCAGAAGCGATCGAATACGAGTCGCTCCTCGCCCGCCGCGAGCCCGATCCCGTAGTCCCTGACCGCGACCGCGACCGCGCCGGAATCTCCGGCCACGGTCACCACGGCGTCCTTACCCTCCCCATGCTCGACGGCGTTGACCAGCAGGTTCCGCAGGATGCGCTCCACCCTGACCCGGTCCACGTCGGCAATGCACGGCTCGGCGGGCAGCCGGAACTCGATCTTGGCGCCGCGGCGCTCGGCGAGCTGCTGCGCCACATCAGCGGCCTGCCGGGCCAGATCGCAGACATCGGCAGGCTCCGGGTCAAGGACCGCCACGTTGGCGTCGTACCTGCTGATCTCCAGCAGGTCGGTGAGCAGTGCCTCGAACCGCTCCAGCTGGCTCTGCAGCAGCTCCGCCGACCGGGACACCGGCCCGTCCAGCTGGCCCCGGTTCGCGAACAGCACGTCCGCGGCGATCTTGATCGTCGTCAGCGGAGTCCGCAGCTCGTGCGAGACATCGGACACGAACTGGCGCTGCGCCTGGGACAGGTCCTGCAGCGCGCCCATCTTCTCCTGCAGGCTGGCCGCCATCTCGTTGAACGACGTCGCCAGGGCGGCCAGCTCATCCACTCCGCGCACCGGCATGCGCTCGCCGAGGTTCCCGGTGGACAGCCGCTGGGCGCCGCGCGCCGCGTACCGGACCGGGGCCACGACCCACCGGGTGACCAGCGCCGCGATCGCCACGAACAGGAAAACCAGCGCCAGGCCGCCGACCAGGAGCGTGCGCTGGATCTGGGCCAGGCTCTGCTGCACCTGAGCCAGCGGGAAGAAGTAGTACAGCTGGTAGTAAGGGCCGACCGGGACGCCGTAGACCAGCCCGGCCTCCAGGCCCCCGGCGCCGGATGGAGGGCTCATGCTGGCAAAGGTGAAGCTCGCCGTGGACTCGCCCTTCTTCTGCAGCTCGTCCACCTTGCTGACCAGCCGGGACGGGATCTGGCTGGTCGTGACGCCGGCGGTCTCCCCGCGCCGGTACACCGGCGGGCCCGAGTAGCCGGCCGCGAGCATAATCGCGACGCCGTAGGAGCTCTCCGCGTCCGCCGGGGGCTGCAGCCTGCCGATGATCGTGTCCATCATGTTCTGGGTGGTCTTGCCGTCCGGACGCGAGTCCACGGCCGCCGCGGTCTGGGCGGAGATCAGGCCGTTGTCGACCACGTTGCCCGCTTGCAGTTCCTTGGCCTGCAGCTGGTCCGAGGTGATCTGCTGCATCAGGAAGAAGCCGAGCACCGTCACCATGACGGCCGACAGGACCATCGTGGTGGTGACCACGCGCAGTTGCAGCGACCGGAGCCAGCGCGCCCGCAGCAGTACGTGCGCGGCGGTGAGGCGGCGGCGCAGCGCGGCGCCGCGGCGGCGCGCCACCCGGCGCAGCCGCCGTAGTGCGTCCGGCAGCGTGACCAGTGCACCCGAGGAGGGTGCCGCGCCGCCGCTGGTCGCTGCCCCCTTCATAACCTTCCTCCGCGCAGGCGGGTCAGCCCGGTCCCGCCTTGTATCCGACACCGCGGACCGTGACCACGATCTCCGGCCGCTCCGGATCCTTCTCGATCTTGGCACGGAGCCGCTGGACGTGCACGTTGACAAGCCGGGTGTCGGCCGCGTGCCGGTATCCCCACACCTGCTCCAGCAGCACCTCCCTGGTGAACACCTGACGCGGCTTCCTGGCCAGCGCGACCAGCAGGTCGAACTCCAGCGGAGTGAGGTTCAGCGGCTCGCCGGCCCTGGTCACCGCGTGCCCGGCCACGTCGATGCTGACGTCGCCGATCTGCAGCGTCTCCGGAGCCGGGTCCTCGGTGCGGCGCAGCCTGGCCCTGACCCTGGCCACCAGCACCTTGGACTGGAACGGCTTCACTATGTAGTCGTCCGCGCCCGACTCAAGCCCGAGCACCACGTCGACCGTGTCGCTCTTGGCGGTGAGCATCACGATCGGAACGCCGGACTCGGCCCTGATCTGGCGGCAGACGTCGATGCCGTCCATGCCGGGCAGCATCAGGTCGAGCAGCACGAGATCCGGGTGGGTATCACGGAACGCGTCCATCGCCCGGTCTCCGTCCGCGACGAACGTGGGCTCGAAGCCCTCTCCGCGGAGCACGATCCCGAGCATCTCGGCGAGAGCGGCGTCGTCATCGACGACCAGCACGCGACCTTTCATGACCCCCATCGTTCCACGTAAATGGCGGCAACGGGACCGTCGGCGTTACTTGATCCCGCGGTCAGAACACGCAGCGTACCCGCTGCCGGCGGCTGCGCGACCCCTCGCTCGGTCACGATGGCGCTGATCAGACCGGGTGGCGTCACATCGAATGCGGGGTTGTACCCCGGGGTTCCCGCGGGCGCCAGCTGGACCCCGGCCAGGCTGGTGACCTCCTCGGCGGGCCGATGTTCGACCTCGATCGCCGCCCCGTCCGGGGTATCGAGGTCGATGCTGGAAACCGGTGCCACCACCACGAACGGCACCCGGTGGTGGCGGGCCAGCACCGCGAGGCCGTACGTGCCGACCTTGTTCGCCACGCTGCCGTCGGCCGCGATCCGGTCCGCCCCGGTCAGGATGATGTCGACCGCCCCCGCGGCCAGCAGCGAGGCAGCCGCGGAGTCGGCCAGCACGGCGTGCGGCAGGCCGGCCCGCCGTGCCTCGTACGCGGTCAGCCGCGCGCCTTGCAGCAGCGGCCTCGTCTCGTCGATCCAGAGCTTGGCGAGCCTGCCCGCGCGGTGCGCCGCGAGGATCACCGCGAAGGCCGTGCCCTCGCCGCCGGATACCAGGGCGCCGGTGTTGCAGTGGGTGAGCACCCGCGCGCCCGGCGGGATCAGCTCGAGACCGTGCCGCGCCATCGCCGCGCTGGCCGCCGCGTCCTGCGCCGCGATCGACCGGGCCTCGGCGACCGCCACGGCGGCCGGGGCTATGCGTTCTGGGCTCTGGGCTTGATCTTGCCGGGCTCGCTGATAGGCGCCGAGCGCGCGCCGGACGCCCCAGCCCAGGTTGACCGCGGTTGGCCTGGCCTTCTCGATCGCGGCGGCGGCCGCGGGCACGTCATCGCCGCGGTAAGCCGCCAGCGCGACGCCGAAGGCGCCGGCCACCCCGAGCATCGGCGCGCCGCGGACCACCAGGCGCCGGATCGCGTCCACCAGGGTGGGGACATCCGCGCAGGTGACGATGGCCTCCACGGCAGGAAGCCGGGTCTGGTCCAGCAGCGCGATCGCCGGCCCCTCGGGCGGATCGAGCCAGCGCAGCGCGGGTGCCTCCACACCACGAGTGTGCGCCGAGGGCCGGCCGACGGCCAGCCAGCAGCCCGGCGGACCGCTCCGTGCGAGGCATTTCGCGAGGTTTATACGTTATTGCAACACACCTCCGGCACCAGCGCGGCAACCGTGCAAGTATTGGCGCCATCCGGCGGGGGACCTGCTCGCCGCGACCGCGCAACCGGCCCGGCCAGCGCCGGCCCGGCGAGGAGAGAGATGTCCGACAATCCCCCCTGGGGCACGCCCGACGGGCCGGCGGGCGGACAGACGGGGCAGCCCGGCGAGACCCAGCCCGAGTCCGGCCAGCGCCGGCCCGGCCAGCACCGGCGCGGCCAGCCCGCTGACCCGCGCAGCGGCGCGCCAGCCGGCGGAGACCCCGGCAGCGGACCGCCGCCAGGACAGCCGGGCCCGTATCCCCCGTACGGCCAGCAGCCGCCCCCGCCCTACGGCCAGCAGCCGCCTCCGCCCTATGGCCAGCAGCCGCCTCCGCCCTATGGCCAGCAGCCCTACGGCCAGCAGCCCCCTCCGTACGGCCAGCAGCCTCCTCCGTACGGCCAGCAGCCGCCTCCGCCCTATGGCCAGCAGCCCTACGGCCAGCCGCCGTACGGTCAGCAGCCCTATGGCCAGCCGTACGGCCAGGCGCCGTACGGCCAGGCGCCGTACGGCCAGTACCCCGGGTACGGGCCGTATGGCCAGCCCGGTTACGGCCCGCCCGGCTACCGGCCGCCCGGGCCCGAGCCCGGCGGGATCCCGCTCCGTCCGCTGGCGGTCGGCGAGATCCTCAGCGGGGCGTTCACGTCGATCCGGCAGAACCCGGCGGCGACGCTGGGCCTGTCCGCGATCCTGCTGACCATCTACGGCGTGGCCACGACCGCGTTCTCGCTCGCGCTGCGCGGGCTGTTCAGCGGGGTGACCATTACTCCAGGGCAGACGCTGACGCACGCGCAGGTCAGGCACCTGGTGTTCGACATCTTCGCGGTCGTGCTGCCGTCGGTTCTCGGCATCGTCGCGCTCGCGGTCATCATCGAGCTCATCCTGACCGGCCTGCTCACCGTCGTCATCGGGCGCGGTGTGCTCGGCCGCAAGGTGACCATGGGCGAGGCGTGGCAGCTCGCGCTGCCGCGGCTGCCGGCGATCCTCGGCGCGATCGTCCTGGCCGGGCTCTGCATCCTCGGCCTCTGGGTCGCGGTAGCCGTGATCGTCTCGGTCCTGGTGCTCGTGCACGTCTACGCGGCGGCGATCATCATCGGGATACTCGCGGCGATCGCGGCGTTCTGCGTCACCGTGTGGTTCTCGATCATGTTCAGCCTGGCGGTCCCGGTCGTGGTGCTCGAACGCCAGGGCCCGGTGAGCGCGCTGGCCAGGTCCTGGCGCCTGGTCAAGGGGAGCTTCTGGCGCATGCTCGGGATCCTGCTGCTGGCCGGGATCGTTGTCTCCGTCGCCGGATTCATACTGCAGCTTCCGTTCACTTTCCTCGAGGCCCTCTTCGGAGGCGGCGGCGTCTTCGGCCTGACCGGGACCCGCACGATCGCGGCCATCATCATCGGCGGGGTCGGCAGCATCGTCGCGGGCGCGGTCACCCGGCCGATCAGCGCCGGGGTGACCGTGCTGCTCTATCTCGACATGCGGATGCGCAAGGAAGGCCTCGATCTCGCGTTGCAGAACGCCGCGGCCGGCCAGCAGATGACCGGCGACGAGTTCGAGACGCTGTGGCGGCCGCCGGCTGGCGGCCAGGGACCGGCGGCGGTCACGCCCCGGTGGTGATCGCCGGGGCCGCGGCCGACCTGGCCCGAGCCGCGCACCGGGCCGCGGCGGCCAGCCCGGGCGGTGCGGCCGTCACCCGCCGGGAGGGCCAGCAACTCGCCCGCACCGAGCTGTCCAAGGCCATCTACCATCCCGGGATTCCGATCACCGAGCGGATCGAGCACTGGCTCGACCGGCTGCTGAACGGGGTGGGAGTAACCGTGCCCGTCGGCTGGTGGGCGGTCGTCGCGCTGGCCGCGCTGCTGGTCATCGCGATCGCGGCCGTGCTGGCCTGGATCGGGCCCGTCCGGCGGTCCCGGTCGCGCGCGCTGGACCCGCTGCTCTCATCGGGCCAGCTGACCGCGCACGATCATCGCCAGAAAGCAGAACGCATGGCCGCCGAGGGCGACTACGCCGCCGCGATCATCGAGTCCGTGCGGGCGATCGCGGTGGGACTCGAGGAGCGCGGCGTCCTCCCGCCCCGGGTGGGCCGGACCGCCGATGAGTTCGCGGCCGAAGCCAGCCAGCCGCTGCCCGACCACGCCGCCGGGCTCAGGGCGGCGGCAGCGCTGTTCGACGACGTCAGATACGGGGAGCGGGCCGGGACCGCGGCCGGTTACCAGCAGGTGCGCGACCTCGACGCCGGGATCCGGGCCGCGAGGCCCGTCGCCTCGGCCGCGCCGTCCCTGGCCGCATCCACGCCAGCCGGCGCGGCCGCGGGCCCGGTGCCGTGACCACCACCGCCCGGCCGTCGCCGCCCGCGCCCGCCCCCGTTCCCGGCTCCGCTGCACCGCCGGGCGGGCCGCCCGGGCGGGCCGGCCCCGCGGACCGGGCCGCGTCGCGGCCCGTCTCGCCCGCGGCCAGGGACCTGTGGCGGACGTGGCGCGTGCCGCTCGCGCTGGTCGCCCTGATCCTGCTCGGCGGGACGGTGATCGCCCTGCTGCAGCCCGGCGCGCTGGTCACCGGCTATCTCGACCCCGCGGCGACCGGCACCACCGGCGCGCACGCGATCACTGACATCCTGTCCGACCGGGGCGACACGGTGATCAGGGCGATCACGCCCGCCGCAGCCGAGGCGGCGGCGGCCGGAGCGGCCCCGGGCGGTGTCACGCTGGTCGTCACCAGCCCCGGGCTGCTCACGGCCGGGCAGCTGGACGGCCTCGCCCGGGTACCCGCGAACCGGGTCCTGATCGGGCCGGACCAGGCCGCGCTCGCCGCGCTCGCGCCCAGGGTCGCGCTGCTCGGCACGGCCCCGGTTCGGGCCCTGTCGCCCGGCTGCGGCCTGGCCGCGGCGCAACTCGCCGGGAACGCCGACCTGGGGGGGCTGCAGCTCACGGTGCGCCCGGCGCCGCGGCAAGAACCGCGACCGGCGCGCCGCGCGGGAACCAGCCCGGCGGCGCTGTGCTACCCCGCCGCCGGAGGCTCGGCGTCGCTGGTGCGGTACACCGCGGCGGGGCGGGTGATCACCGTGCTCGGCAGCGGGGACGCTCTCACCAACGGCCGCCTGGCGCGGCTCGGCAACGCCGCGCTGGCGCTCAACCTGTTCGGGACCCACGACCGCATCGTCTGGCTGGTCCCCGGGCCCGGGCGGCCCGGCGGAGTGCCGGGGGGCGGGGCGCAGACCGGTCAGCAATCGCTGCTCAGCCTGATCCCGCTGCCCGCCTACCTGGTCACGATCCAGCTCGGCATCGCCGCGGTGCTCGCCGCCTTGTGGCGGGTGCGCAGGCTGGGGCCCCTGGTGCCGGAACCGCTGCCGGTCGTGGTCCGCGCTTCGGAGACCGTGGAGGGCCACGCCGGGCTCTACCGGTCGCGGCGGGCCCGCGGACGCGCCGCTGCCGCGCTGCGGACAGCGATGCTGGCCCGGACCGTGCCCGCCCTCGGGCTGGCCCCTGACACCGGGGCGAGGGAAGTCGCGGCGGCATTTTCGGCCCGGTCAGGTAGCGGCCAGGCCCGGATCGAGGCAATGCTATTCGGGCCGGCGCCAGGCGACGATGCCGCGCTCGTCGCGCTCGCCGACGACCTCGACGCCCTGGAGAGAGAGGTGCGCAGCCAGTGAACGCCGAACACCAGGCACCAGCCAGCCTCGCGGCGGCTGAGGGCGCGGCCGGGAATACCGACCTGGGATCGCCCTGGCCCGGCCAGGCCGACCAGCCCGACCCGTCCGGGCAGCCCGGCTCGCCCGGCCAGCCCGACCCCCGAGCTGCGCTGGGCGCGGTGCGAGCCGAGGTCGGCAAGGCCGTCGTCGGGCAGGACCCGGTCGTGACCGGGCTGCTGATCGCGCTGCTGTGCCAGGGGCACGTGCTCCTTGAGGGAGTTCCCGGGGTGGCCAAGACGCTCCTGGTCCGGGCGCTCGCCGCGTCGCTGCGGCTGCAGAGCAAGCGGGTCCAGTTCACGCCCGACCTGATGCCCGGCGACGTGACCGGTTCCCTGATCTATGACGCGAGGACGGCCAGGTTCGAGTTCCGCGAGGGCCCCATCTTCACGAACCTGCTGCTGGCCGACGAGATCAACCGGACGCCGCCGAAGACGCAGGCCGCGCTGCTCGAGGCCATGCAGGAGCGCCAGGTCTCCGTGGAGGGCACGGCGCGGCCGCTGCCCGAGCCGTTCCTGGTGGCCGCCACGCAGAACCCGGTCGAGTACGAGGGCACCTACCCGCTGCCCGAGGCCCAGCTGGACCGGTTCCTGCTGAAGCTGGCCGTGGGCGTGCCGGACCGCGAGCAGGAGATCGGGATCGTGGCCCGGCATGCCGCGGGCTTCGATCCGCGGGACCTGGCCGCGGCCGGGATCGAGCAGGTCGCGGGCGCGGCGGATCTGGCCGCCGCCCGGGCAGCGGTCGGCCGGGTGCACGTCTCGCCCGAGATCACCGGCTACATCGTGGACCTGTGCCGGGCGACCAGGCAGTCGCCGTCGCTGCTGCTCGGGGTATCCCCGCGCGGCGCGACCGCGCTGCTGGCCACCAGCCGGGCCTGGGCCTGGCTGTCCGGCCGGGAGTACGTCACGCCCGACGACGTGAAGGCGCTGGCCCGGCCGACGTTCCGGCACCGGGTACAGCTCAGGCCCGAGGCCGAGCTCGACGGCACCACCGCGGACGGCATCCTGGAGGCCGTCCTGGCCTCGGTCCCCGTGCCCCGGTGAACGGGCCCGAACGGGACGCCCCGGGGCCGGACCAGCGCCCAGCGGCGGAACCCGGCCGATGGCGCTGACCGGGCGGGCGGCCGCGGCCGCCGTGATCGGCGCGCTGGTCGTGCTGGCGCTGCGCACCGTCACCGCGCTGGTCGCGGTCGACGCGCTGATCCTGGCCGCGGTTGCCGTGGACCTGATCCTGGCCGCGCCGGTCCGCGTGCTGCGGCTGGCCCGGGACGGCGACACCCGGATCCGGCTGGGCGCCGCTGGTGAGGTCACGCTGACCATCACCAATCCCGGCCGCCGCTCGCTGCACGGGACCGTGCGGGATGCGTGGCAGCCCAGCGTGGGGGCGCGTCCGGGGCGGGCGCAGGTTAGCGTTCCGGCCGGCGGTCAGGCCAGCGTGACCACGACACTGACGCCGCAGCGCCGGGGTGACTTCGTCCCCGGGCGGGTGACCGTGCGCTCGCTGGGCCCGCTGCGGGTCGCCGGGCGGCAGGGCGGTCACCAGGCACCGTGGTCGGTCCGGGTCCTGCCGCCGTTCGGGAGCCGCAAGCACCTGCCGGAAAAGCTGGCCAGGCTGCGGCAGCTGGATGGCCAGCACCGCTCGCTGCTGCGCGGCCAGGGCAGTGAGTTCGACTCGCTCCGCGAGTACGTGGTGGGCGACGACGTCCGCTCGATCGACTGGCGCTCTTCGGCGCGGCGAGTCGACGTGATGGTGCGGACCTGGCGGCCGGAACGCGACCGGCGCATCCTGATCGTGCTCGACACCGGCCGGACGGCCGCGGGGCGGGTGGCCGGCGTCCCCCGCCTGGACACGTCCATGGACGCGGCGCTGCTGCTGACGGCGCTCGCGTCCCGTGCCGGTGACCGGATCGACCTGATCGCGGTCGACCGGCGGGTGCGGACCCGGGTGGTGGGCGCCAACCGCAGCGAGGTCCTGTCCGCGATGACCAGCGCGATGGCCGTGCTCGAGGCGGAGCTGATCGAGTCCGACGCCGGCCTGATGGCCAGCACCGTGCTCGGGATCGCCAGGCAGCGCTGCCTCGTGGTGCTGCTCACGGACCTGAACCCGGCGGCCATCGGGGAGGGCCTGCTGCCCAGGATCCCGGCGCTGGCCGCCAGGCACCGGCTGCTCATCGCGGCGGTCGCCGACCCGCGTCTCGAGGAGATGGCGGCGGCCCGGGGGGATGCCGCGGCGGTCTACGACGCCGCGGCAGGCGAGCGGGCCCGGTCAGAGCGGGCGCGGGTCTCCGCATTGCTCCGGCGGCGCGGCGTCGAGGTCGTGGATGCCCCGCCGGACCGGCTGCCCGCCGCCCTGGCCGATGCCTACCTGAGCCTGAAGGCCGCCGGGCGGCTCTGACCGCCCGCTCAGCCCGCTCTTAGCCCGCGACCGGAACCACGTCGGGCGCGGCCTCCATGTCGGGGGACAGCCCGGCCGCCTCCGCGCGGCGGCCGAGCACGATCACGTAGGCCAGGAAGGCGGCCTCGGCGCAGGCGCCGATGCCGATGCGGGCCCAGGTGGCCAGCGGCGAGGGGGTGACGAACGCCTCGATCATTCCGGACACCAGCAGCACCACGATCAGGCCGAGCGCAATGGTGATCGTCTCCCGGCCCGTCGCGGCCAGGGCCTGGGACCGCGGCAGCGGGCCAGGATCGATGATCCGCCAGCCGAGCCGCAGTCCCGCCGCGGCCGCGAGGAACACCGCGGACAGCTCGAGCATCCCGTGCGGCAGGATCAGGGCGAAAAACTCCACCCCCCGGCCATGCGCGAACATAAGCCCGCCGACCGCCCCGACATTGGCCGCGTTGTCGAAGAGCACCAGCAGGGTGGGCACGCAGAGCAGGATCCCGAAAATAAGGGACTCGGCCGCGACGAGGACGTTGTTGGTCCAGACCTTGGCCGCGAACGAGGTGGCCGCGTATTGCGAGTAATAGTCGCGGAACTGCTGGTTGACGAGCTGTTTGGTCTCCGCCGGGGGCAGGAGGCTGGCCTGCACCGCGGGTGACCTCGCGATCCACCAGCCCATGACCAGCGCGACCAGCAGCGATCCGGCCGCGGTGGCCAGCCACCACCAGCGCGCCCGGTAGGCCATGGCGGGAAAGGAGACGACCGCGAACCGGCCGACCGAGCGCCACGCCGGGGCATGCGCGCCGGTCACCGCGGAGCGAGCCCTGGCCACCTTCGTCGACAACCGCGCGGCCAGCGCGGGATCGTACCCGGCGGTGCGCACCGCGGACAGGTGCGTGGCGGTCCGCTGGTAGGCGGTGACCAGTTCGTCCACCTCGTCGCCGGACAGGCGACGGCGGCGAGCGACGAGATGGTCGAGCCGGTTCCATTCCGCCTGGTGCGCAGCGACGAAGGC
This sequence comes from uncultured Actinomycetota bacterium, assembly GCA_963729365.1. Classification (GTDB taxonomy): domain Bacteria; phylum Actinomycetota; class Actinomycetes; order Streptosporangiales; family Streptosporangiaceae; genus JASHPR01. The sequence goes on along the minus strand of CAVSNQ010000015.1, from coordinate 115,190 downwards.
GTCCACGTCCACGCGAGCAGATTACCGCCGGAAACTGGATAACCTTGGCCTGGAAACGTCAGTCCGATTGGCCGGGGAGCGACGGTCGGAGCTGGAGGGCCAGAGCATGACCGAGGTGGTCAGCGGGGAGGCCGTGGTCCTCGACGTCCCGACCGCCCGGTTCCCCAGCCGCATGCTCGCCATCATCATCGACATGACCCTCCAGATCATTATGATCGTCGTGTTTTTCGCGATCATCGGCGCGACCGACACGCACCTGAACCCGGCATCGCTGGCCGCCCTCGGAGTCACGGCGCTGGTGCTGATCATCGTCGGCTACCCGGCCGCCTTCGAGACGCTGAGCCGGGGCCGGTCGCTGGGGAAGATGGCGCTCGGACTGCGGGTGGTCGGCGACGACGGCGGGCCCGAGCGGTTCCGGCAGGCGCTGGTGCGGGCGCTCGCGGCGATCGTGGAGATCTGGCTTTTCATCGGCGCGCCGGCGCTGATCTGCTCGCTGCTCTCGGCCAAGGGCAAGCGGCTCGGTGACCTGTTCGCCGGGACGTTCGTGATCCAGGAGCGGCTGCCGCGCAGGCCGGACCTGCCGCCGGTGCTGGCCGTGATTCCGCCGCCGCTGGTCGGCTGGGCGCAGGCGCTCGAGCTGTCCGCGCTGAACGACCAGACCGCGGAGCAGGCGGGCAGCTACCTCCGCCGCTTTTACGAGCTCACGCCCGCGGCCAGGGACGAGTTCGGCCAGCGGATCGCCGCGGCGGTGGCGGCCCAGATCTCCCCGCCCCCGCCGCCGGGCACTCCCCCGGTGGCATTCCTGTCGGCCGTGCTCGCCGTCCGGCGCCAGCGGGAGATGGCCAGAATGGCGGCCCTGCAGGCCGGCCCCGCGGCGCAGCATCCTGGCTGGCCCGCCGGGCCGGCCGGGCCGGCGCCACCCGTGCCCGTCTACCCCGGACCACCGGGTCAGCCGGTGCCCGCTGGCCAGGACGGGCCCGGGCCGGCGGTGCCCGCTAGCCAGGACGGGCCCGGCCCGGCGGTGCCCGCCCGCCCGCAGCCACCCGCCCCGGGCGGTTTCGTCCCTCCGGTCTAGTAGCTGACCAGGCCCCGGCCGGCGAGGACCCCTGCCGCCAGGACTCCAGATACTCCTTCTGAACGGGAGTGAGCGCGTCGATCTCGGTACCCAGCGAAGCGAGCGCGAGCGTCGCGATCTGAGCGTCGATCTCGGCGGGCACCTCGTGCACGCCGGGCGCCAGGCCCGGTTTGTCCCCGCCCTGGCCCTCCCGGCCGGCCAGCCAGGCCAGGGCCAGCGCCTGCACCGCGAACGACAGGTCCATCACCGCGGCCGGATTGCCCTCGGCGGCGACCAGGTTGACCACCCGGCCCTCGGCCAGCAGGATCAGCCGCCTGCCGTCGGCCAGCAGGTACTCGTCGGCATGCGGGCGGACGGCGGGGCGGACCGCGGCGGCCAGCTCGGCCAGCTCGCGCACGTCGACCTCGACATCGAAGTGGCCGGCGTTGGCCAGGATCGCCCCGTCGCGCATGGCCGCCATGTGCGCGGCGCCGATGACGTCACGGGAGCCGGTCGCCGTGATGAACAACTGCCCGAGCGGTGCCGCCTCGGCCATCGGCAGCACCCGGAACCCCTGCATGAGCGCGTCGAGCGCCCGGACAGGATCGACCTCGGTGACGATGACCTGGGCGCCGAGCCCTCTGGCCCGCGCGGCGATCCCGCTGCCGCAGGACCCGTAGCCGGCCACCACGACCACCTTCCCGGCCAGCAGCGTATTGGTCGCCCGCAGGATCCCGTCGATCACCGACTGCCCGGTCCCGAAGAAATTGTCGAACATGCGCCTGGTCCGCGAGGCGTCCGCCGCCACCATCGGGAACGCCAGCGTCCCGTCGGCCGCCATCCGGCGTAGCCGGGCCACTCCTGTCGTGGTCGACTCGCAGCCCCCGCGCACTCCCGCGAGCAGCTCGGGGCGCTCGGTGTGCAGCGTGTTCACCAGGTCGCAGCCGTCGTCGATGACCAGGCCGGGCCCGGCGTCCAGGGCCCGCTGGATGTGCTCGTAATAGGTACGCCGGTCCACCCCGGCCCGGGCATGGACGGTGACCCCGGGGCAGGCGGCCAGGGCCGCCGCGATGTCGTCCTGGGTGGACAGCGGGTTGGACGCGGCCAGGTGCAGCTGCGCGCCGCCGGCCGTGAGCGCCTTGACCAGTACCGCGGTCTCCGCCGTGACGTGCAGGCAGGCGGCGGCCGTGAGCCCTGCGAACGGCTGCTCCCGCTCGAAGGCCACCCGGATCAGGCCGAGCACGGGCATGGCCTGCTCCGCCCAGCCGATCCGGGCCTGGCCGATGGCGGCCTGGCCCGGATCTGAGACCTCCGACCGTGTGCTGGCGACCATGCTCAGTAGCGGTAGTGGTCCGGCTTGTAGGGACCATCGACCGGGACGCCGATGTAGCTGGCCTGCTCCTTGGTCAGCGTGGTGAGCCGCACGCCGAGCGCGTCCAGGTGCAGCCTGGCCACCTTCTCGTCCAGGTGCTTGGGAAGCACGTGGACCCCGAGCGGGTAGTCGTCCCGGCGGGTGAACAGCTCGATCTGGGCGATGACCTGGTTGGTGAAACTGTTGGACATCACGAAGCTCGGGTGCCCGGTGGCGTTGCCCAGGTTCAGCAGCCGCCCCTCGGACAAGACGATCACCGAGTGGCCGTCAGGGAAGATCCACTCGTCTACCTGCGGCTTGATGTTGTTCCTCTGGATGCCCGGCAGGCGAGTCAGGCCCGCCATGTCGATCTCGTTGTCGAAGTGACCGATGTTGCCGACGATCGCCTGGTGCTTCATCTGGCTCATGTGCTCGGCGGTGATGATGTGGTAGTTGCCGGTGGCGGAGATGAAGATGTCGGCGGTGGCCACGACATCCTCCAGGCGCGCCACCTGGAATCCGTCCATGGCCGCCTGCAGCGCGCAGATCGGGTCGATCTCGGTGACGATCAGCCGCGCGCCCTGGCCGCGCAGCGATTCGGCGCAGCCCTTGCCCACGTCGCCGTAGCCGCACACCACCGCGACCTTGCCGCCGATCAGCACGTCGGTGGCCCGGTTGATCCCGTCGACCAGTGAGTGCCTGCAGCCGTACTTGTTGTCGAACTTCGACTTGGTCACCGAGTCGTTGACGTTGATCGCGGGGAACCTGAGCGTGCCCGCCGCCGCCATCTCATACAGCCGGTGCACCCCGGTCGTGGTCTCCTCGGTCACTCCCTGGATCTCGGCGGCGGCGGCCGTCCACTTGCCCGGGTCGTCGGTCAGGGACGCGCGCAGCACGGCCAGGACGACCTGCCACTCCTCGGGGTCGTCATCGGCCGCCTCCGGCACCGAGCCCGCCGCCTCGAACTCCGCGCCCCGGTGCACGAGCAGCGTGGCGTCCCCGCCGTCGTCCAGCAGCATGTTCGGCCCCGGCTGCCCGGGCCAGCTGAGGGCCTGCTCCGTGCACCACCAGTACTCCGGCAGGGTCTCGCCCTTCCAGGCGAACACCGGGATTCCCTTCGGGTCCGATGGCGTGCCGTCCGGTCCCACGGCGACCGCCGCCGCCGCATGATCCTGAGTGGAGAAGATGTTGCAGCTCGCCCACCGGACCTGGGCGCCGAGCGCCACCAGAGTCTCGATCAGGACGGCGGTCTGGATGGTCATGTGCAGCGACCCGGTGACCCTGGCCCCGCGCAGCGGCTGGGAACGAGCGAATTCCTCGCGCACCGCCATCAGGCCCGGCATCTCATGCTCGGCGAGCCGGATCTCCTTCCGGCCGAACTCGGCCAGCGACAGGTCGGCGACCTTGAACGCGACGGCTTCGGTAGGCATTGAGTGCTCCTCCAGGCTGGGATCCCCGTTGATGACACTCCGACGCTACGGGACTGGTGCGGGTGATCGCACGCTAGAAGCTGCATTTCTAACAGAACTTTGTAAGATTGATGGTCATGCGCATCACGGAGGCCGCGCGGCGCCTGGGCACCTCCCCGCGAATGCTCCGATACCGGGACTCTCTGGGCTTGCTTCCCGGCCTGCGCTCGCTCGCGGCCTCCGCCGCGCCGCACCGCCAGTTCGGCGAGAACGATCTCGAGGCGGCCGCGCTGGCCCTGGCGCTCGAGCGCCGCTACGACATCACCCCGGCCGCGCTGGCCTTCGGCCTGCGCGTGCTCGCGGAGCCGGCCGTCCGGGCCGAGGTCGCCGAGCTCGGCAGGCGAATCGGTCGCATCCAGGCGCCGGCTGCCCGGGCCCTCGACTTCGAGCAGGAGCGCGCGCTGCGGCTGCTCAGCATGTCCAGGCGGGTACCGCCCCAGCCTCGCCGCCGCTGACCCCTCGCGGCCTCCTGGTTGTCACCCGGTTCGGGTGCCGGCTGGCGGCGGCGATCACCTGCCTGACCGCGCAGCGTTCTACAGCCAGGTGGTTGACAGCCATATCGCGACGCCGGCCAGGGCCAGCAGCACGATGTTCAGCCAGATCACCTTGGCTTCGCCCCGGCTGAGGTGCAGCGAAATCCCGCCGACCTGGATCAGCACGAGCCCGATAGCTGCCGCCAGGGCCAGGGCCGGTGCGATGCCCGTCAGCGGGGGCAGGATCAGCCCGAGCGCTCCGAGCACCTCCAGCACCCCGATGGTTCGGATGAGCCTCAGCGGCACAGCGTCGACCCAGCCCATCATCGGCCGCAGCTGATCCTTGGACCGCAGCACCTTGAGCCCACCCGAGTACAGGTAGAGCAACGCCAGCAGCGCGGCGACGATCCAGTACGCCACGGTCATCGAGCACACCCCTTCCGTTGGCTCAGCCAGCAGGCCCTAGGTCGGGCGGCCGCGGCGGACGGCGCGCCGCGGACCGGCCCGAGGAGCGCGGGCCAGACCGGCGGGCGGCCCGCACCGCCGGGTCAGCGAGGTCCGCGCGCGAGTCCTGGTACAGGTCCGGCTCCAGGTAGATCAGCTCGGCGATCGGCACCGCGGCCCGGACCCTGCGTTCCGCCGTGTCTATGCCCGCCACGACCGCGGCGGCGCTCTGCTCGCGGGTCACCGCGATCTTCGCCGCGACCAGCAGCGTCTCCGGGCCCAGGTGCAGGGTCCGCAGGTGAATCACCCGCTCGACCTCCGGGCCGTCCTCGAGCGCCGTCACGATCGCGCGCTCCACCTCGACGCTGGCCGACTCCCCGATCAGCAGGCTCTTCATCTCGATGGCCAGGATCACCGCCACGAACCCGAGCAGGACGCCGATGCCCAGCGAGCGGCCCCGTCCCACCGCCCGTCGTGGGTGATCCAGGTCAGCACCACCCCGAAGAGAGCGAAGGCCAGCCCGATCAGCGCGGCGGCGTCCTCGAGCAGGACGGCGGGCACCTCCGGGGCCTTGGCGCGGCGGATGAAGCGGACCAGCCGCTGCCCGGCACCGGGCCCGCCCGGGGCCTGATTCGACTCGATGATCGCGGTGCGAAACGAGAACCCCTCGAGGACGGCGGCGATGGCGAGCACCACGAGGGCCACCGCCGGCGAGGTGATCTGCTCCGGGTGTGATATCCGTTCCACGCCCTCGTAGACGGAGAACAAGGCGCCCACCGTGAACAGCACCACCGCCACGAGGAACCCGTAGAAGTAGCGTTCCGACCCGAAGCCGAACTGGTGCTCCTCGGTCTCCTCGCGCCGCGACCGGCTCCGGCCGATGAGCAGCAGCGCCTGATTACCCGAGTCGGCGACCGAGTGGACGGACTCCGCCAGCATCGAAGCCGATCCGGTGATCACGAACGCGGCGAACTTCGTGGCGGCGATGCCGAGGTTGGCCGCGAACGCCGCGAGCACGGCCCTCTTGCCGCCGGAGCCGTGGCCGGCGCTCGGGCCATGGCTGCCGACGGCCTCCCGCGCCTCCGGCTCCCCTGGCCCGCCTGAGGGCGTCTGCTGGGCGTTCATGACGGCCGGGGTGTCCGGCGCGCCGTAGCTGCCCTCCGGCCGCTAGCTGGCGGCAGGGTCGCGTGCCTCGTCCACGAGCATGACCGGGATGTCGTCGCGGACCGGGTAGGCCAGACCGCAGTCCGCCCCGGTGCAGACGAGCTCGCTGGCCTCCTCGTCGACGCGCACCGGCGCGTGGCACTTCGGGCAGACCAGGATCTCCAGCAGCCAGTCATCGATGTTCACTACGTCTCCCATGGGGTTGAGGCCGGCGGCGTTGCCGCGCCTAGCCGGCATCATCGTGCACGATACGCAGGACCTGATCACGGACGTCGATCAGGGTCGGCTCATCCGGCGCTTCGACGTTGAGCCGGAGCAGCGGCTCGGTGTTCGACGGGCGCACGTTGAACCACCAGCCGCCGCAGGCCACGGTCAGCCCGTCCAACTCGTCGGTCGAGACGCCGTCCCGGCCGGCGAACGCGGCGCGAACCCGCTCGGTGGCCGCCCGCTGGTCGCGGACCTCGCTGTTGATCTCGCCGGACGCCCGGTACCTGGCGTACTCCGACAGCAGCGACGACAGCGGCCCGGCCTGCGATCCCAGCGCGGCGAGCACGTGCAGCGCGGCGAGCATGCCCGAGTCCGCGAACCAGAAGTCGCGGAAGTAGAAATGCCCGGAATGCTCGCCGCCGAAGATCGCCCCGGTGGCGGCCATCTGCGCCTTGATGAACGAGTGACCGACCCGCGTCCGCACCGGCACGCCGCCGTGCGCGGACACGATCTCAGGGACGGCGCGTGAGGTGATCAGGTTGTAAATCACCGTCCCGCCGGGCTCCCTGGCCAGTTCCCGCACCGCGATCAGCGCGGTCAGCACGGACGGCGAGACGATCTCGCCACGCTCGTCGACCACGAAGCACCGGTCGGCGTCGCCATCGAACGCCAGGCCGATGTCCGCTCCGGAGCTGACGACGGCGCGCTGCAGGTCGACCAGGTTCTTCGGGTCGATGGGATTCGCCTCATGATTCGGGAACGACCCGTCAAGCTCGAAAAAGAGCGGCACGAGCTTGACCGGCAGCCCTTCGAACACCTTGGGCACGGTATGCCCGGCCATGCCGTTGCCCGCATCCACGGCGACCGTCAGCGGGCGGATGCCGGCCAGGTCCACCAGCGTCTTGAGATAGGCCGCGTACCCGGACAGCAGGTCGCGCGCCTGGCAGCTCCCCGGCGCGCCGTGACCAGCCGGGACACCGCCCTCGGCCATCGTGCGCAGTTCCGCGAGCCCGGTCTCCGCGCCGACCGGCCGCGCCCCCTCCCGGCAGAGCTTGATCCCGTTGTACTTGGCCGGGTTGTGGCTGGCAGTGATCATCGCCCCGGGGATGCCGAGGGTGCCGCTCGCGTAGTAGAGCATGTCGGTCGAGCCGAGCCCACCGGACAGCACGTCGGTCCCCTGCGAGGCGGCCCCGTGCGCGAACGCCTCGGCGAGCGGCGCGGAGGACGTGCGCATGTCGTGCACGGTCACGACGGCCGATGCGCCGGTCAGCCGGGCAAACGCCGCGCCGACCGCCTCGGCCACGCTCTCATCGAACTCGTCGGGCACCGTCCCGCGGATGTCGTAGGCCTTGAAGATCTTCGCGTACTCGGCCACTGAGGCTTGCCTCCAGCGCGGTCGCGACGCGTTCGGCCGCGACAGACGGACACCGAGCCTACCGGCCCGCCCGCCTCCCCATGCCCCCTACACCTAGCGGAGCCGCCCGGTGTCCTGCGGCGAGGAACGCAGCACCCGGAGATGGCCACGCCGCCCGACCTCGACGCCCTGGCCGACGGGCTCGCCGGCCGCGCGCGGCGTGGTCGCCTCCATGACCGCGTTGGCCAGTGCCTCCAGGTCGTCCACCGGCTCCTCGGCCGGGCCATCCGGCAGGCGGACGACCTCCCAGCCGATGGGCACGGTCATCCGATCGGCGTGCGCCGCGCACAGGTCGTAGCAATGCGGTTCCACGTAGGCCGCGAGCGGGCCGAGAACCGCGGTGGAATCGCGGTAGACGTAGGTGAGCGTGTGCACGGCGGCCTGCTTGCACGCTGGCCGACTGCAGCGACGAGGACTCAACGGCCCGCCTCCCTCACGACCGTGCCGACGGCGGGCGAGCGCGTCCCGCGGCAGGCAGGCTCGCGTAGATCGCTCACAACGGCTGACGGTATCGATCTGAGGGCACTAACGCCATCACCCGGGGCACTCTGCACGATCGTGTCTCCAGTGCCCGCAGCGCCCCGCCGACCCGGATACGCTCGGTGACTGTGAATGAGGGCGGTGACCGGCCGCGGGCAGCGCGGATCAGGCGGCGGGATTCCCGCGGCCGGGGCCTGCGCGGCACGCTCACCCCGATGGACGTGCCGCTCTACCGCAGCCGCGCGCAGCGCTTCGACGATCTGGTCCTCGACGCCGTCGCTCAGCTCGAGCCGCGCTGGGAGGCCGAGCTGGCCAGCGTGGAGTTCGCCGTCGAGGAGATCCCGCCCGCCGACCTGCCCGACGACGACCCGGAGCCGGTGCCGCTGGCGCGGCTCGATCCCGCCGCGGCATCCGCGGAGGATCTGCCGCGGCTGGCCAGGCCGGCCCGGATCGTGCTGTACCGGCGCCCGCTGATGGCCCGCGCCGACGACGAAGAGGACCTGGGCGAGCTTGTGCTTGACGTGGTCGTCGAGGAGTTCGCCCGGCTGCTCGGGGTCGACCCGCAGGCGGTCGACCCCGGTTACCCGGATGAGGACTGAGCGAAAGCGCAGCGGTCAGGGCAGGGCCGTCGTCACCGAGTTGTTCACCGCCGGAAGCGGAACCCAGTTGAGAGCGCTGGACACGGGGAGGATGGACCGCACCGCGCCGTTCGAGCTGACCACCCGTCCCGCGTAGACCGGCCCGGAGCCGGCCAGCGGCGTGACCACGACCGCGAACGCCGACGACCGGCCGGCCTCCCGCGGTGCGGTCAGCGTGACGACCGCCGTGTGGCCGGCGCCCAGGTGCACGGTTCCGATCGTCACGCTGGCCAGGCCCGCGGCGGTCAGCTCGGTGACGCTGACCCTGGCCGCGGCCTGCGGGGCCGACAGGACGAGCTGCGATGAACCGCCCGAGGCCGGGTTGCCGGCGATCACGCCTTGCTCCTGCACCGGGGCGACCGCGGTGGTGAACGCGCCCGGCGCTCCGGCGGCACCGCCTGGCACGCTCATGGAAGCGGTCACCGGCACGCTGGAGGAGATCTCGATCGCGGCGGGAATCCCGCCCAGCGACGGCAGCGCCACCCCGACCGCCGACCCGCCGGGAAGGTCGATCCCGCTGCCGCCAGTCGGCTGGTACGACCCCCGTGCGGTGATCGCCGTCACCTTGATCTCGGCGTTGCCCGCGCCCGGCACCGCGACGTAGAGCTCCCGTCCCCCCGGCGTTCCCGGCAGGCCGGGCAGCACCTGCCTGGTCGCGGGCGGCTGGGCGGCGGGCAGCCATCCGCCGGGCTCGCTGCCGCTCGAGGTCTCAAGGAGCGCGGCGGCCACCCGGCCGACGCTCGTGGTCACGTTCAGCGCGACCACCCGCGACCCGTGGACGAGCTTGGCCAGCGACTGGACGACGAGGCCGTGCGGCGCGACTTCGATCCCCGCGTCGGTGCTGCCGATGATCGGGCCGCTGTCCGTGAGGACCTGCACCGTCGCGTCGGCCGCCTGGCTGTCGGTATTCATCAGGTAGAGCTGGATGTCGGCGACCGATTTCTGCCCCGGGCCGACGAACCAGAAGTCGGTTCCCGGGCCCTGGCACTGCGCGGTGGCCAGCCCTCCGGCGGTGGTCTGCTCGGCCTCGAGCCCCCGCGCCATGGAGCCGCTGGCCTCGATCATCACGCCGCCCCGCGCGGGGCCGGTCGGCACACCGGCGGCCGCCCCGGCAGCGGACTGCTGAGCCAGACCACGGGCCAGAACGGGAGCCGAGGGCACGGTCAGCAGCGCCAGCCGGCCGGGCTGCGTGAGAACGTGCAGCGGGGCTGGCGGGGTCGCGGCGCCCGCCGGGGTCAGCCGGGTCACCTCGGCCTGCCCGGTGCCCGCCGAGGCCGCGGCCAGGGCGAGCCCGGAGGCGGTGGCACCCGCGGAACCCGGTGCCGCGCACGCCCGGACCACGGAGGACACGGCGGCCCGGCCCGGAGCGGCCACCCGCGGTCCGGCCGCGACGGCAGCGGGGTGGCTGAGGCTGGCCAGGCCGAACTCGGCCGCCACGGCCATGACCACCAGCGCCGCCAGCAGGTACTTGTTCGCGACGAAACGCCTCACCAGGCGTCCCCCTCGGAATCGCGTTCGCCGGCCGGCCACCACGCCTGTCCCTCATCGCCGGATGGCCCGGGCCGCCGGTGGCGGCTGCCGCCGGCGGGCGGCAGCGGGTCGAGCACTTCGCGCCCGGCCGGCCAGGCGGGCGGTTCTGCGGGCCAGTCCTCCTGGCCGGACGCCCACTGCTCGGCCTGGTCGGGCGGCGGCCAGGTCCCCGATGGTGACCTGGGTGCGGCGACCGGCGGACCTGACGGGTGACCGACGGGCTGGTCCTCGGGCCAGCCGGAGGGCTCGGCCGAGGGCCAGCCCGCGCTCTCGGGCTCGTCCGCCGGCCAGCCCGCACCCGGACCGGCGCGCTCATCCGCCTGCCAGGCCGCGCGCTCATCCTCGGGCCAGCCCGCGCGCACATCGGACGGCCAGCCCGCGGCCGGGCCGGCCTGATCCGGCGACCAGCCCGCGCTCAGGCCCTCAGGCCGATCAGCCTGCCAGCCCGCGCCCAGGCGCGCGGGCTCGTCCTCGGGCCACCCGGCACCCGGCCCGGCCGGCTCTTCCGCTGGCCATGGCGCGCGGGGACCTGGCGGGGTACCGGCCGGCGCCGCCCCGAGCTTCTCGGGGGCGGCCCGACGATTGCGGCGCGGGCCTGGTGCCGTCTCCCGGTCTCGCCGCTGCCCGCGCCGAGCCCGGCCGCCGCGCGGCGCGACGCGGCCGCGGGTCCCGCGCCCGCCCTGCGGGACGGCGTCTTCGGCGCCGCCGGCGTCTTCGGCGGCGCTGGCCTCCGGGGCCGCAGTCGCGGCCCGGGACGCCCCCCGCGCCCGGGAGCCGCCCCTGGCCCGGGAGCCGGCCGTGGCCGCCGCGCCGTCGTCTGCCGCTGATCTCGACCCGGGCAGGGCCAGCCCGGCCACCACGGCCACCGCGAGAAGCTCCAGGACCAGGATCAGGTTACGGCCGGTCTGATCGCGGCTGATGACGAGCACGCCGCCGCCCGCTGGCAGCCGGAAGGCCTGGGCCCAGCTGCCGGCCGGCGAGGCCACCGGTGTCAGCGGCTTTCCGTTAAGGCTGCCACTCCAGCCCCCGGCTGGCTCGGCCAGTTCGATCGTGCCGCCCGGCGCGGGTACCTGCGCGCCCGAGACGCCGAGCGGGCCAGATGACACGGCTACCACCGTCCCGCCGGGCTCGGCCACGCGGACGCGGGCCGACAGGCCGGTGACGCGCCACAACGCAAAGGCCGAGGTCGAACTGACCGGCCGCAGGCCGGACACGCCGCTCAGCACTCGGGCCAGGTCCTGGTTCACCGGGGCGGGCAGGAGGACGAAGCCGATGTCGAACTGCGAGAGCAGCTGACCCTGGTTGACCGCCTCGCCGCCGTTCGGGGCGACCAGGGCGGCGACGGCGGTGTTCAGCGCGCTCTGCGCGGCCGGCGCCGGCGCCAGGTCCGGATCTCCGAGCGACGGGCTGGCCCCGCGTTGCAGCGAGAAGCTCACGTGGCTGCCGTCCAGGCGCAGCACGAGCGTCCGCTGTTGCAGGCCATTGTTCACCGAAGCTGAGACGACCGCGGGGACGATCGGGCCAGAAACCGGACCGACGGGCCCGCGTACCCCGCTGATCAGCCAGAATGCCGCGGTGAGGACCGGTGCCGAGCAGGCGACGACGGCCAGCACGGTCAGGCCGATGCCACGCAGAGTGCGCGGCCCGCGGCTGCCGGTCCCTTCGCCGGGGCTTCTGCTGCCGCCTTTCTTGCCGCCCCGTGGTCGCCGGCCGCTGGCGGCCTGATGGCCGGCCCCGGTGACCAGACCGGGAATGGCCTCGCCGGCGGTCGCGCCCGCCAGCAGCAGGCCCGCCGCGGCGATCAGCAGGGCCACCCCTGGCCAGGCCGATACGGCCGGCTCGCCGTTGCCCGGCGTGACCACGATGCGGCTCACGGCGACCGCGACGAGCAGCCCGGACAGGGCAATGCCCCAGCCGGCCATCATCAGCGCCCGGCGCCTGCTCAGCAGCAGCGCGGCCAGCGCGGCAACGGCGATCCCGGCCGTCACCCAGACCGGGGGCAGGCCCGGGCCGCCCGGGCTGAGCAGCATCAGGGACCGGGCGGGCAGGTCATGGACGGCCAAGCCGGGCTGCTGCAGGCCGACCTCCAGCAGCAGCGCGGACGGATCGGTGGCGGCCTGAACCGTCCACGGCAGCAGCAACACCGGCGGCACGGCCACGACGATGCTCAGGTTGCGCCACATGGCGGGCCTGACCGCCACCAGGGCCAGGGCGGCGACCAGTACCACGACCCAGACCAGCGGGACGAACGCGGCGGCGACCGCGACGGCCAGCCCGGTGGCCCATGCGGCCCGGCGCGCCCGCCGGGCCGACAGGGTCAGCATCCGCCCGGCCAGCAGGGCGATCACCGGTATCAGGACGAAGACGACGGCGGTGCCGATCCGGCCGGCGGCGATGGCGCCCATGGCCACCGGCAGCAGGGCATACGAGGCCGCAGCCCAGACCCGGACCGGCATGGAGCGGGTGACCCGCCGCATCGCGAGGAACGCGGTGACGCCGGCCAGCGGTACGCAGCCGAGCAGGATCACGTCGACGGCCAGCCACGGCTTGCCGCCGAGCACGGTGGCGAGCGCGGCGACCACCGCCAGGTACGGCGGCGTGCTGCTGCCGGAACCGACTCCGATCGGATGGAAGCCCTGCAGGTACTCGTGCCACAGCCCGGCCGCGCCGCCCCACGCGGGAATGAGCGCGCCGCCGCCCAGCGGGCTGAAACTCAGCAGCGACCGCTCGGCCGCCAGGGCCACCACGGTCAGGCCGATGAACAACAGCACGCCGGGGTTGGTCAGGATGCGCTGCAGGAGACCGGTGTCGGTCAGCAGGAAATCGGCCTCGTCGGGGTCGTCGGTCGCATGATGCGAGCCCGCCGTGCCGTCCTGGGCCGACTTGGACAGCGCCGCCGCGGCGAACTCCGCCATCCGCCGCAGCGACCGGCCCGGCGGCAGGTCGCGGCGCAGCCGCCCGTAGGCCGCCCGCCGGCCTCGCATCCTGCGGCGGCGCAGCGTCATCAGCCGCAGCGGGTGACCGAACACGGAGCCGACCGCGGCCAGTTCGTCGAGTGCCGCGGACAGTCGCTTGGCGACCAGGAAGAACAGCGTGCGCAGGAGGGAGACGGCCAGGTTGCCCGCCGCCGATGCGAGCATCGGCGCCGCGGGAAGATTCCCGAGCAAGGTCAGCATCGCGTTGCGCCGGTCGAGCTGGTGCGGCCGCCTGGCGACCGATATCGGCCGCCGCCGCCGGGCGGACGCTTCCACGTGGTAGACGACGGCGTCGGTGATCAGCCGGACCCGGTGGCCCGCCGCATGGACCCGCCAGCAGAAGTCGACATCCTCACGGAACAGCGGCATGCCGGTGTCGAAGCCGCCCACCGAGTCCCAGACGTCGCGCCGGATCAGCATGCCGGCGCTGCCGACGGCGAGGCAGTCGCGGTCCCCGTCGTGCTGGCCCTGGTCCACCTCCCGCGGCTCGATACCGGTGATCCGGCGGCCCGCGGTGTCGATGGTGACCCCCGCCTCGAGGATCACCTGATGGTCGGCCCAGTCCCTGGCCTTGGGGCCGAGCACGCCGGCCGACCGGGTCTCGGCCGCGCCGCGGAGCAACTGCTCCAGGGCGTCGGGCGCGGGCTCGGAGTCATCGTGCAGCAGCCACACCCACTCCACGCGCTCGGCTGACGACAGCCCCGTGGAACCAGGAACGTTCACGTTCGCCGCGCGATGCTGCAGCGCGCGCGTGACCGCGGCGCCGTAGCCCGTGGACCGGTCCATGCCGAAGACGACCGACTGGCCAAGCAGGCCGGCCAGCACCGAGCCGCTGCGATCCCTGCTGCCGGTGTCGACGGCGACGACGCGCTGCACTGGCCTGGTCTGATCGAGCAGCGACTGGATGACGCGCGGCAACCACGCAGCGCCGTCATGCGCGACGATCACCGCCGTGACGACGTGCTGCGGATATGTATCGTTCGACGACAAGTGGGGTCCGCTCGCTCTTCAGAGGGCCACCTGCAGGCCGGCGGGAGGGCTAGCGCTCCGGTCACGCAGGGCAGTAGTACCCCGTGAACAATACGCGAAGGGGGAGTATCAAGACGGCCAGATGCCAGGCTTGGCCGCGGTCCCGCCGCGGCCCGCGGCGGCCGCTGGGCGCCCCGGACCGGGTGCTGCCACCCCGCTCGGGCACCGGCGGCCTAGATGGCTTCGCGCTTGAGCCGCCTGCGCTCGCGCTCCGATAGCCCGCCCCAGATGCCGAACCGCTCGTCGTGCTCAAGGGCGTACTCCAGGCACTCGGCCCGGACCTCGCAGCTGCGGCAGACCTTCTTCGCCTCCCGGGTCGAGCCTCCCTTCTCCGGAAAGAACGCCTCCGGATCGGTCTGCGCGCAGAGCGCGCGATCCTGCCAGCCCAGCTCTTCGGCATCGTCCGCGTCGATGCCGAACCCGTCGTGCACCAGCGAGACGATGACCTCAGTCACAGCGCACCTCCAGCCCCCTCCCGTTAACCCCGTCGGCTCGCACCACTCCCCGGGCACGAGAATTACACAGATGAAATTACACGCGCGTGTCTTGCACTACGTCAAGGGGAAAACGTGATATTGGCCACCCGCTTGACCGTGATGACGGGAAAGTCTGCCGGGATTTTCGCTGGTCGCAGGCCTTGTCGCGGCCGTAATCGGGTCAGCCAGGCAGCGTACGCGAGCGCGACCTCAGTACGGCGGTGGTCAGGATCAGCCCGGCCGCGGCGGCGACGAGGTTGCTGACGCCCGAGATGGTGAACCACGCGTTGCCGCCGCCCAGGCTGATGAGCCAGGCGATGAAGCCCAGGCCCAGGGCGGCGACCTGAATGATCACCGCGTACAGCGTGATCTGCCGCGTAGACCCGAGCGGGCCGCCCAGCGCGGCGAGCAGCACGGCCGCGACGGGCAGCAACGTGACGTCGATCCCGACCAGGTCGCCGCTGGCGGCAAAGCCATGATCGGCCAGCGTGGGACCGGGCGATGACCCCGGCAGGCCCAGCAACTGCCAGATCCCGACGGCGACCACGATCACCCCGGCGACCAAGAGCAGCCAGGCCGCGTACTCCCTGGCCTTACGAAAATCCTCGTGCTCCATGTGGTCTGCCCAGCGCGTGGTTTTGACTTTGGCGGGATCGCGGGCGTATGCCCCCGCGTGTGGGCAATCATGGCATCATCCGCCCGCGCGTGGTCTTGATTTCGGGGGTCGCGGGGGGCACCCGAGGGTCGTGGTTTTGATTTTGGGGGTCGCGGAGGGGCACCCCCGAGGGTCGTGGGTTTTGATTTCGGGGGGGGTCGCGGGGGGGCACCCCCCGCGGGTTGCGAGACTTCCGGCATGCGCATCACCGTTCTGGCCGGCGGCGTCGGCGGCGCCCGATTCCTGCGCGGCCTGAAGGCCGCCGCACCCGATGCCGAGATCACGGTCGTCGGCAACACCGGCGACGACATCAGCCTGTTCGGCCTGCACGTGAGCCCCGACCTGGACACCGTGATGTACACGCTGGGCGGCGGGATCAGCGAGCAGCAGGGCTGGGGGCGCGCCGACGAGAGCTTCACCGTGCTGCACGAACTCGCGGCCTACGGTGCCGGGCCCGGCTGGTTCGGCCTCGGCGACCGTGACTTCGCCACGCACATCGTGCGGACCAGCATGCTGCGGGAAGGCGCCCCGCTGTCCGCGGTCACCAGGGCCCTGAGCGACCGGTGGCAGCCCGGGGTCACCCTGCTCCCCATGACCGACGACCGGGTCGAGACCCACGTGACCCTCGAGGAGGGTGACAGCGGAGACGGCGGGGGCAGAGTTCGCCGGACCGTGCATTTCCAGGAGTGGTGGGTCGGGATGCACGCTGCCGTTCCGGCCGCAGAGATCCTGTTCTCCGGGGCCGAGGCCGCGGCGCCGGCGCCGGGGGTGCTCGAGGCGATAGCGGCCGCCGACTGCGTGCTGCTGCCGCCGTCCAACCCGGTGGTCAGCGTGGGCGCGATCCTGGCCGTTCCCGGTATCGCCGAGGCGGTGCGGGCCCAGACGGTCGTCGGCGTGTCGCCGATCATCGGCGGCGCGCCGGTCCGCGGCATGGCCGACGCGTGCCTGACCGCGATCGGCGTCGAGACCACCGCCGCCGCGGTCGCCGCCCACTACGGGCCGGGGCTGCTCGACGGCTGGCTAGTCGACGACCAGGACAAGGCGGCGGTCGACGATCCGGGGCTCGCCGGGATCGCGGTCCGGGCGCTCCCGCTGTACATGACGGACCTGGCCGCGTCCGCCGAGATCGCGCGGGCGGCCCTGTCCCTGGCCGCTGAGCTGGCGGCATGAAGGGGGCCCGGGACATGAAGGGGGCAGGTGAAGGGGGAATGGGGAGGTGGGTGGGGGGCGGGGGGCCGCTCACCGTCACCGGCGTGCCCGGGCTGCCGGAGATCGCGCCCGGTGCCGATCTCGCGTCGCTGATCTGCGACGCAGCACCCGGCCTGCGCGACGGCGACATCGTGGTCGTCACCTCGAAGATCGTCAGCAAGGCGGAGGGGCGGGTGATCCGCGCCGACCGCGAGCGCGCGATCGACGACGAGGCCGTGCGGGTGGTGGCCCGGCGCGGCCCGACCAGGATCGTCGAGACCCGGCACGGCCTGGTGCTCGCGGCCGCCGGAGTCGACAGCTCCAACACCGCGCCGGGCACGGTAGTGCTGCTGCCCGAGGATCCGGACGGCTCGGCGCGGCGGCTGCGCAAGGCGCTGGGCGAGCGGCGCGCGATCAACGTCGGCGTCGTGATCACCGACACCATGGGCCGGCCGTGGCGCATGGGGCAGACCGACGCGGCGATCGGCGCGGCCGGGCTCGCGCCGCTCCGCGACCACCGCGGCCAGCCGGACACGTTCGGCAACCAGCTCGAGGTGACGGTCGCGGCGGTCGGGGACGAGATCGCCGCCGCGGCCGACCTGGTCAAGGGGAAGACCGCGCAAGTACCCGTCGCGATCGTGCGCGGCCTGGCCGAGCTGGTCACCGACTCCGACGGCCCCGGCGCCGCCGTGCTGGTCCGGCCCGCCGCCGAGGACATGTTCCGGCTGGGCGCCGCCGACGTGCTGGCCGAGCGCCGGACCGTCCGCGAGTTCAGCGCCCAGCCCGTCGATGCCGGGGCCGTGCGCCGCGCGATCGCGGCGGCGCTGACCGCGCCGGCGCCGCACCACAGCGAGCCGTGGCGGTTCGCCGCGGTGGAATCGCAGCGGGCCAGGACCGCGCTGCTGGACGACATGCTCGCGGCGTGGACCGCCGACCTGCGCGGCGACGGGTTTACCGAGGAGCAGATCGGCCGGCGGGTGCGCCGCGGCGAGCCGCTGCGCCGGGCGCCGCTGATCATCGTGCCGTGCCTGGCCGCCGAGGCCGCGCACCCCTACCCGGACCAGCGGCGCTCGGCCGCCGAGCGCACCATGTTCGTGGTCGCGATGGGCGCCGCCGTGCAGAACCTGCTCGTCGCGCTCGCGGTGGAGGGGCTCGGGTCGTGCTGGGTGTCCAGCACCTTGTTCTGCCCGCAGGTCGCCGCCGGCTCGCTCGGGCTGCCGCCGGGGTGGGAGCCGATGGGCGCCGTCGGCGTCGGCCACCCGGCCGCGCCGCCACCGCCGCGCCCTGAGCGCGATCCTGAGCGCTTCCTCATCACGCTCTGACTTGGCCGCGGCGGTCAGGCGCCCACCAGCGGGAGGGATGGTCCTGGCCCCCGCACCGAAGCACAGACGCCGTCGCTGGCGGCTGCCGCGGCTATGCGTTCAGGGCCGGGATCTTGATAGGTCGTGGTCCGCTGCTTCATCGGCCGTCCGGTCGGCGCGACCATCGCGGCGAGCTGGCTGATGGTCTTGTAAGAACCGTTCTCCGATCCGGCCATCCGGCTGATGGTCTCCTCCATCAGCGTGCCGCCCAGGTCGTTGGCGCCGCCGGCCAGCACCACGCGGCAGGCCTCGTCGCCCAGCTTCACCCAGGAGCACTGGATGTTGCTGATCGCGCCGTGCAGCAGCAGCCGGGACACCGCGTGCACCACCCGGTTCTCCCGCCGGGTGGGACCCGGCCGGGCCAGGCCGGCCAGGTAGATCGGCGAGCTGGCGTGCACGAACGGCAGCAGCACGAACTCGGTGAACCCGCCGGTCCGCTCCTGGATCCCGCGGATCACCCGCAGGTGCGCCACCCAGTGCGCGGGCGTGTCCACGTGCCCGTACATCATCGTCGCCGAGGTCGGGAGGCCGAGCTCGTGCGCGGTGGTGATCACGTCGATCCAGGCGGCGGCGGGCAGCTTGCCCTTGGTCAGCACCCAGCGGACGTCGTCGTCCAGGATCTCCGCCGCCGTGCCGGGCAGCGAGTCCACGCCCGCCTCGCGGGCGCGCACCAGCCATTCCCTGACCGGCAGGCCGGTGCGGGACGCCCCGTTCATCACCTCCATCGGCGAGAACGCGTGCACGTGGATCTGCGGGCAGCGCCGCTTCACCTCGGCGGCCAGGTCGAAGTAGGCCGTGCCGGGCAGGTCGGGGTGGATGCCGCCCTGCATGCAGACCTCGGTCGCCCCGGCCTGCCAGGCCTCTTCGGCCCGGTCGGCGACCTGGGCGAGCGACAGGGTGTAGGCGTCGGCGTCGGTACGGCGCTGCGCGAAGGCGCAGAACCGGCAGCCGGTGTAGCACACGTTGGTGAAGTTGATGTTGCGGTCGACCACGTAGGTGACGTCGTCGCCGGCCGCCTCCCGGCGGAGCGAGTCGGCCAGGGCCGCGAGCGCCTCAAGCTCCGGCCCGTCGGCGTCGAGCAGCGCCAGCGCGTCGGCGTCGGACAGCCCGGCGGGGTCGTCCTCGGCCCGGCGGAGCGCGGAAAGCACCTCGGTGCGCAGCCGCTGCGGTGCCGTGCCGCCCGCCGCGGCCGCGGCCCGCGTGGCGGCCGGCTCGATCCGGGTGCCCACCTCCGCCCAGTCGCCGTACACCTCGGCGAAGTCGTCGCGGCGGTCTTGGCGGCGGCCGACGGTGTCGATCGTGACGTGCAGGTCGGTCCGGCCTGCCGCCTCGCCCCAGCCGCCGTCCGGTTCCTGCCAGCGCAGCCCGCGCGGCATCGCCTTGTCGCGCGCCAGCCCGGTCTCCGGGTCGGCGAGCGCCGCGACGTGCGGGCCGACCCTCGGGTCCAGCCAGGGCTCGGTGAGGTAACCGGGGTAGACCGTCAGCCGCTCGCGGAGCTGGAAGCCCTCGGCCGCGGTGCGCTCGGCCAGCTCGTCGATCTGGGGCCAGGGGCGTTCCGGGTTCACGTGGTCGGGCGTCAGCGGCGACACGCCGCCCCAGTCATCGATGCCCGCGGCCAGGATCAGCCGGTACTGATCGCCGATCAGGTTCGGCGGGGCCTGGATCCGCGCGCCCGGGCCGAGGACCAGCCTGGTCACGGCGATCGTCGCGGCCAGGTCGTCCAGCTCGGCGTCGGGCACGCCCCGCATCTTGGTGTCCGGCTTGGCCCGGAAGTTCTGCACGATGACTTCCTGGATGCCGCGGTACTCGCGGGCCACCCGGCGGATCGCGAAGATCGAGTCCGCGCGCTCGGCCAGCGTCTCGCCGATGCCGATCAGGATGCCGGTCGTGAACGGCACGCTGCTGCGCCCGGCGTCCTCGAGCACCCGCAGCCGGACCGCGGGATCCTTGTCCGGGCTGCCGAAGTGCGGACCCCCTCGCTCGGTGTAGAGCCGGGCGGCGGTCGTCTCGAGCATCATGCCCATGGACGGCGCCACCGGCTTCAGCCGCTGGAAGTCCGCCCAGCTCAGTACGCCCGGGTTGAGGTGCGGCAGCAAGCCGGTCTCCTCGAGCACCCGGATCGCCATCGCCCTGACGTAGGACAGGGTGTCGTCGTAACCGTGCGCGTCCAGCCACTCCCGGGCCTGGGGCCAGCGGTCCTCCGGCCGGTCGCCGAGCGTGAACAGGGCCTCCTTGCAGCCGAGTGCCGCGCCCGCGGCCGCGATCTCGATGACCTCGTCGGGTGACAGGTACGGGCGGTCCAGGCGGCTGGGCACCGTCGCGAACGTGCAGTAACCGCACCGGTCCCGGCACAGCCGGGTCAGCGGGATGAACACCTTGCGGGAGTACGTGATCACGCCCGGCCGGCCCGCGTGCTCCAGCCCGGCATCCCTGGCCCGCGCGGCGTAGCCGAGCAGTTCGGTGAGCTGGTCGCCGCGGGCGTGCAGCAGGATCGCGGCCTCGCCCTGGTCCAGGGCCTTGCCGTCTCTGGCCCGGGCCAGCGCGCGGCGCAGCGCCGCGGGCGGTGACGCGGGCTCGGCGGCGCGGGTCGGCGGCTGCTGCGGGCGGGGGCGTGGGGTGGGCCCGTCGACGCTCATGGGCTCCAGCCTAAGCGGGGCGGTCCGGGCATCCCGGCCGGCGTGGGCTAGAACGCACGGTGGTCCCTGACGGCCAGCCGGGGCCCGCGCCGCGGCGGCCGCGCCCCGCTCAGCTCCACCAGCCTGGTCGCCCGGTACCGGTGCCCGGCGTACGGGGCCAGGAGCTGGAGCATGCCGTCGTCGTCGACGACCCGTCCGGCCAATGCCCAGCCGACCGCGGCGGGCAGGTTGTAGTCGCCCACGCTGACCGCGTCGGCGTCGCCGCAGGCCCGCTGCCGGACCTCGGCGGAGGTCCACGGCCCGACGCCGGGCAGCGATCGCAGCCTGCGGTCGGCGTCACCGGCGGCCGTCGCGGTGATTTCTTCCAGCCGGGCCGCCGCGCGCGCCGCCCCGGTGATCGTGCGGCCAGCCACCGGCTCCACGCCGGCCCGGTGCCATTCCCAGGACGGGATCCGCGCCCAGGTCGCCGCGTCGGGAACGACCCGCATGCCGTCCGGGGCCGGCCCCGGCGCGGGCCCGCCGAAGCGGTGCAGCAGGTAGCGCCAGGCCCGGCGCGCCTCGGCCCCCACCACCTTCTGCTCCAGGATGGCCGGGATCAGCGCCTCGAGCACGCGCCCGGACCGGCCGACCCGGGCGCCCGGATGCCGGCCGGACATCTCCCGGAGCAGCGGGTGCACCGGCGCGAAGCCGGCCTGATCGTCATGGGCGCCGAGCAGCGACGGCAGCGTCTCCAGCAGCCAGGCCGCGCCCGGTCCCCACGCGGCCGCGCTGACCCGGGTGCCCCCGCCCGCGGCCGGGCGGGCGGCGACCCGCAGCGTGCCCGGGCCGGCCGGGGCCAGCACCGTCCGCCAGACCGCGCCGGAACTGTCGGCGCGGTAGGCGGGATCCCGCGCGCCGCGCCGGTGCACGGACAGGATGAGCGGCACATCAACGGGATACGGCGGGCACCATTCCCTGGTCAGCGGCTCGGCGCCGGGACCGGGACGCCCGGCCTGGCCTCCGGCCGGCACGACGGCGCCGGCCTTACACGTCGGTGGAGAAGCGGATCGTCGCCGGGCCGATCTCCGCCCCGGGCCAGACCCTCAGCCCGTGGGCGAGCTCGTTGCCGGAGGCGATCCGGGCCCCGTCGCCGATCACCACGCCGTCCAGGACCGCGCCGTCGCCGATCCGGGCGGTGCGGCCCACCGCGCTGGACCTGACCACCGCGCCCTGACCGACGACCGCGCCGTCGAACAGCACGCTGCCGTCCACCTCCGCGTCGGGCCCGATGTGGCAGCCCGCCCCGACGACGGTGCCGCCGCCGACCTTGGCGCCCGGCTCGACCACGCCGCCGGGCAGCACCAGGGCCTCACCGCACGGGCCAGGCAGCGCTGTCGACGCCAGCTCGCCCAGGACCAGGTCGCGCGAGCCGCAGACGAACGCCTCCGGGGTCCCGACGTCGAGCCAGTAGGCGGTGTCGACATGGCCGAGCACCAGCTCCCCGCCACTGATCAGCCCGGGGAAGGTCTCCCGCTCGACCGAGACCCGGCGGCCCGGCGGTATGCGGTCGATCACCTCGCGCCTGAAGATGTAACAGCCGGCGTTGATCCGGTTGCTCACCGGATCCGGCGTCTTCTCCAGGAACGCCGTAACCCGCCCGCCGGCGTCGATCGGGACGCAGCCGAATCTCGACGGGTCCGGGACCTCGACCAGGTGCAGGGTCACCGCTGCGCCCGCCTCCTGGTGCGAGGCCACCTGGGCGGCCAGATCGTGGCCGGACAGGACGTCGCCGTTCAGCACGACCACCGGGTCACCCGGGCCGCCGCGCAGCGCGGCCGCCGCGTTGCGGATCGCGCCCCCGGTGTCGAGCGGCGTCTCCTCCTGGATGTAGCCGATCTCCAGGCCGAAGGACGAGCCGTCGCCGAGGCACTCGGCGAACATCTCGGCCCGGTAGAACGTGGCCATCAGCACCCGGGTGACCCCGTACGCCGCGGCCTTGGCCAGCTGATGGGCGAGGAAGGGGACTCCGGCGGTCGGCAGGAGCGGCTTGGGCGTCGCGATCGTCAGCGGGCGCAGCCGGGTGCCCTGGCCGCCGACCAGCAGGATCGCCTCGAGGGACGCGCGCGGATTACTCGGCATGAGCAGGCAGATTACTCGTGCCCCTGCACCGCTGCACGCTCATAGGACGCCATATGGGCCTCGGCCGAGGCGCCCCAGGTGAACTCGAGCGCCCGGGCGTGGCCCGCGGCGCCCAGCGATTCCCGGCGCGCGGGGTCGTCGAGCAGGGCGCGGAGCGCAGTGCGGATGCTGTCGGCTTCGGGCTCGGTGTAGGCCACCGCGTCGCCGCCCACCTCGGGCAGGGACGTCCGGTGGGTGGTCAGCACCGGCGCGCCCGAGGCCATGGCCTCCAGCACCGGCAGCCCGAACCCTTCGCCGGTACTGGGGAACGCGACGACGAGTGCTCCGCCCAGGAAGCCGGGGAGATCGGTGAAGTGCAGGTAACCCGGCCGTACCAGGCGCAGGTGGGCGGGCACGTTCGCGACCGCCTCGTCCACTTCCTCGCTCCAGCCGCTGCCGCCGGCCAGGACCAGGGCGGGCGGCACGCTGAGATCCACCACGGCCTCGGCCCAGCCGTGGATCAGCGCGGGCACGTTCTTGCGCGGCTCCAGCGTCCCGAGGTAGGCGACATAGGGCTTGCCATGCAGCCCGAGCCGGTCGGAGACCTGGCGGACCTTGGCCTCGGCGGGCTTGTGGAACAGCGTGTGGTCGACGCCGTGGTACGCGACGTCGATCCTGGTCGGGTCCGCGCCGAGCGCGCGGACGAGCTCGTCCCTGGTCGCCTTGGACGGGACGATGAGCCGGGTCGCGCGACGGGCCGAGGTCCTGATCGCGGCCTTGTAGAACGTCGCGGTCACCGGGCTGTGGGCGTCCGGCTCGGTGAAGAACGTCAGGTCGTGCATGGTCACCACGATGGGCGCGCCGGGCCGCAGCGGCATCGAGTAATGCGGCGAGTGGATCACGTCCGCGCTCACCTGCTGGGCCACCAGCGGCAGACCGCTCTGCTCCCAGGCCAGCCGGGCCGGCCGGTGCGCGATGGCCGGCGGGCTGGCCACGATCCGTGCGCTCGGGACCAGCCGCCCGTACCGCTCCTCGTCGGCGCGCTGGCAGGCCACGGCCAGGTCGGCTCCGGCTGCGTCGAGGGCGCTGACCAGCCCGTCAACGTAACGGCCGAGCGCGCCACGATCCGCGGGCACAGCGGTCGCGTCAACAAGAACACGAGGCGCCACGACCTGTCCGGCTCCTCTCGCCAGGCCTGCCGGGGCGTGCGAGACCATCGGCAGGCGAGCTTTGCTCTGGATGTCCCGTCAGCACCGAGCGTACGCCCTCCGGGACAGCGGCGTGTCCGCGCCGCGGGGCCGGGCGGCACGATTGGCCGCACCGGGAGCCGCCCGCTGGAGTACCCGCGGGCGGTCTGGCTACGGGCTGGCCGACGGGGACGGCGTGGGCGACGGCGCGGGCGCCGGGCTGCTGCCCTGCGCCGCGCTCGACGCGTTGTCCAGCGCCGCCTTCATCAGGGCCAGGTCACTGCCGTAGGCGGCGAAATTGCCGCTCTTGAGGGCCGCCTGGGCCTGGCTGTAGTAGCTCTCGGCCTGCCGCAGGTATTTCAGCACCGTCGCGCTGGCCGGCGCACCGCGACTGGTGGTCGGCGGGCTGCTTCCGGTGCTGACCGGCGCGGGCGCCGTCCCGAACACGCTGGCCAGCGCCTGCTGCAGCGTCGGCGCGTACCCGACCTGGCCGTTGTAGTACGCGAGCATCCCCTGCAAGGTGGGGTAGGCCCCGGAACTGCCGCTGGCCGCCTGGGACACGTACACCGGCTCGAAGTACAGCAGGCCGCCCCCCACCGGAAGCGTGATCAGGTTGCCCTCGGTCACCTGGGACCCGCCCTGCCGGAGCAAGGTCAGCGCGGAAGCCACGGTCGCGTTGGATTCGAAATCGTTCTGAACCTGCTGCGGGCCCCGGATCGTGGTGTCCTGGGGCAGCTGGAGCACCAGGAGCTTGCCGTAGCCCTTGCTCAGCGGGTTGCTGTTGACCTCCATGAACGCGGCCATGTTGGCCCGGCCGCGCGGCGTGAGCGACGTGGTCAGCGAGAACTCCGGCTGCGGCTGGCCCGGCATGGTCATGGTCAGGTAGTACGGCGGCTGGCTGGACGCGTTGGGCGCGGTGCCGCTCGGGTCCGTGGGCACGGACCAGAAGTTCTGCCCGCCGTAGAACTCCTGGGCCTGCAGCACGTGGTACTGGGCCAGGATCTGCCGCTGCGCCTCGAACAAGACCGGCGGATAGCGCAGGTGCGGCAGCAGGCCGGCCGGGATGGCGCTCTGCGGCTTGATCACGCCAGGAAACGCCTTCTCCCAGGCTTGGAGCACGGGGTCGTTGCCGCCCCACCGATACAGCGTGACCGCGCCGGTGTAGGCGTTCACCACGGCCTTGACCGAGTTGCGGATGTAGTTCACCTGATCGTCGGGGCCGACGACCGAGCCGCCCGGGCTGTAGCTGTTCGAGCTGGCCTGTGACAGGCTCAGCCGCTGCGAGTAGGGGTAGTTGTCGGTCGTCGTGTAGGCGTCGACCACCCAGTAGATCTGGCCGCCGACCACGACCGGGTAGGTGTTGCTGTCCAGGGTGAGGAACGGGGCGACCTTGGCCACCCGGGACAGCGGATCCCTGATGTACATGATCTTCGAATTGCTGTCGATGGCGCCGGACAGCAGGATATTGAGCTCGCGGAACTTGATCGCGTACAGCACCCGGTTCATCGGCGAGCCGACGGGGACGCCGCCGCCGCCGGTGTAGGTGGTGTTCGCCTGGCCGCTCGCGCTCTGGTTGGGATAGTCGAGCTCAAGCTGATGGCCGCCGACGATCGCGTAGCTCGTCTCCTGCTCGCCGAAGTACACGCGGGGCTGGCGCACGTTGAGCTCGCCGGACGGCGGGATGTCGCTTTCCGTGAACGACGGGTTACCGCCGCTCGCCGCCGCGTTCGCGGACGCGGCCACGAACCCGAACCCGTGCGTGTAGACCAGATGGCTGTTGATCCAGTTGTTCTGGCCGGCGGGCGGGCCCGACATGTCGCGGACGCCGACGATCATGTCCTGCGGCACGGAGCTTCCCGGGACCACGTACCTGTCGACCGAAAGCACGTTGGGGAACTTGTAGTACCCCTTGACCTGCTGAAGCTGCTGGAACGCCGACGACACCACGCCGGGGTCCAGCTGGCGCACGTCCGGGAGCGCGGCCGCCTGGCTGGCCAGCTCGGACGTCGACTCGCCCGACACCGCCGAGTACGAAATCACCTGCACGCCCGAGATCCCGTACGCGCGCCGGGTGCTGAGGATCTCGCGGGTCAGGTACGGGGTCTCCTTGGCCAGTTCGTTGGGCTTGACCACGAACTGCTGCACGATCGCCGGGTAGACGCCGCCGACGATGACCGCGGAGAACACGAGCAGGCCGAACCCGACGGCGGGAAGCATCGAGTTCCGCCGGATCGCGCCGGCGAAGAACAGCGCGGCGCAGATCACCGCGATCACGGCCAGGACGGTCTTGGCCGGGAGCACGGCGTTCACGTCGGTGTACGACGCGCCCGTCTGCACCACGCCACGCTGCGAGAAGTCGATGCCGTAGCGGTCCACCCAGTACGCGACGGCCTTGAGCAGCACGAAGATGCCGATGAGGACGAAAAGCTGGGCCCGGGCGCCCTGAGTCGCACGCTCCCCCCGCACCTGCAGCCGCAGCCCGCCGTAGAGGTAGTGCACCAGGGCCGCCGCCACCAGCGACAGCAACACGGCCGCGAACAGGTAGCTGAGCACCATCCGGATGAACGGATAGTCAAAGACGAAGAACGAGATGTCCAGATGGAACTGGGGATCCTTGATCCCGAACGAGGTCCGGTTGGCAAACAGCAGCCAGGTCCGCCAGCTGCCCGCGGCGGTAAGACCGGAGATGAGCCCGATCAAGCCGAGCACCACGCCGACCACGAGCCTACGGCGCGGCTCGATGACCGCCCGGTACGCTTCCAGGCCCTGCTGCTGCGGTGACACCGGCCGGTTCGCCGGCTTGAGCCGGTAGGCGAGCCGGATGTTGAAGCCGATCACGGCCATCATGAAGACGGCGACGATAGCGAACAGTGCCCACTTGACGCCGTACGTGGTGTCGAAGACCGACGTGTAATGGACCGAACGGAACCACAGCAAGTCGGTCCAGATCCCGGCGGCCACGGCAATGATCACGATCAGCGCGATCAGCGCCACCAGCGCCGGGATCACGTACCTCGACCACCGGGGAAGCACGATGGGGCGGCTGCCCAGCGGCCGGGAGCGGCCAGTGGATCGGAAGGCCACGCCTCCCCCTTACCTCAGCTCAGGCACCCAATACCGGACAATGCTCCGGCCGGGTGTACGCATGCCGCCCTCGCGCGCGAATGCGCACTCACTGACGGCAACTTACCGGTATTACGCAAGGTTCCCGCATCCATTCCACGGCGCCGCGACCCGGCTGCGGCGGTCAGCACGAAGGAACCGGCCTGGCCGTTCAGCGCGCCCAGGGCGGCGACGGCTCCGGCCAGGGAGCTTACCTTGACCAGCCGCATCCCAGCGGGCACGGCCCCCGCGGTATCCGGGCAGTTCGCCGCGGGGGTCAGGAAGATCGTCGCCCCGGCCGCCCGCGCGCCGGCCATCTTCTGCTGGATCCCGCCGATCGGGTCTACGGTGCCGTTGGCCTCAATCTCGCCGGTGCCCGCGATGAACCTGCCGCCGGTCAGATTGTCCGGGGTGATCTTGTCGATGAGGCCCAGCGCGAACATCAGGCCGGCGCTTGGACCGCCGATGTCCCCGACGTCGATCGTCACGCTGAACGGGAACACGAAGCTTTCCACCAGGTACACGCCGATCTCGGGCTCCCCCTGGAAATCGGTGGTTGTCAGCCGGACCGGGATGGTCTGGCCATGCCGGAGGATGGTCAGCTCCACCGGCGCGCCTGGCTTGTGTTCCTTGATCAGGGTCCCGGCATCGGCGCGGCAGGTCACCGGCGTGCCGTCGACCGCCGCGATGACGTCGCCCGGGCGCAGCACGCCCGCGGCAGGCATTCCCTTCAGCGTGGCCTGGACCGTGTCGACCGTCCGGAACCTGATGTTGAGCTGGCAGAGCGCGGCGGCGGTCGCCGTCTGCTGCGAATTCGCCATCTCCTCCGTGTCCTGCTTGGCCACCTGCTGGGGTGTGTCGCCCGGAGTGAAGATCTCCGACGAGGGCACGACCGCGTCGTGCGGGCTCAGCCAGGCGCGGAGCGCCGCGAAGATGTTGAAGTGGGTCTGGGGTCCGCCGAGAAAGGACACGGTCACCATGTTGAGGTTGCCCTTGGTCGGATAGGTCAGATGCCCCTTGACCTGGATCAGCGGCTTGCCGCTCAGGGTGCCCAGCGTGTTCAGCGTCGGGCCCGGGGTCAACGCGACGTAGGGCACGGGCGCGACCACAGCGACGGCCAGCGCGACCAGGACTCCGGCTGCTGCCACGAGCAGCGTCGCGGATCGGCGGGACATGGGGGAAGACTACGCGCTGTTGACCCACTCGCTTCCGCCGCCGGCGTACCGCTGGTGCTTCCAGATCGGCACGCTTCGCTTCAGCTCGTCGATCAGCGCGCGGCAGGCGTCGAACGCCTCGCCGCGGTGCGGGCAGGACACGGCCACCACGACCGCGAGGTCACCGACCGCCAGGTCGCCCACCCGGTGCACAGCGGCGACGGCCGTGGCGCTGAAGCTGGCCGCGATCTTCTCGGCGACCCGCCGCAGCTCCGTCGCGGCGGAGGGATGGGCGCTGTAGCCGAGACGGGTCACGTCCCGGCCGTGATCGTGGTCCCTGACCGCGCCGACGAACATCGCGATGCCCCCCGCCGAGGGGTCGGAGACCGCGCCAAGCACCTCGTCCACCGACAGGGGAGTGTCCCGCAACTCGGCGAGCCGGATCGTATCCACATCTGCCAAGTTATCGTGACCGCTCAAGGACCGCGTCGGCGCCGTCGGACCTCCCGCACGATCGCCGCGGTCCCGATGACGGCGACCGTGGCGCCGGCCGCGGTGATCGTCGCGTCCTTCCGGTCCAGCCGGCGGCCCGCCACCGCATGGTGCCCGCCGCGCTGCTCGAGCAGGACGGAGAGGGCCGCCTCGTTGTCGAACGCTGGCTTCCACCCGGCCTCGCGCAGCGTCGCGCAGTCCACGACCCACGGGTACACCACGAAGTGCAGGTCCGTCACCAGAGCCGGGGTTATCCCGGCCCGGTGCAGCCGCTGCGCCGTGCCGAACGTCAGGCCGGCCGGAAGCTCGATCCGGCGCAGCCCGGACAGCTCCTCTACCTGATCCTGTTCCAGCCATCCGTCGCAGCCGACGGCGAACTTGCCGGTCACCTCCCCCGCCGCGGCCAGCTCGAGCGCGGACACCAGGTCATCCACATGGCAGAACTGCCAGCGCGGGGCGCAGCCCTTGACGGCCAGCAGCCGGGGCGCCTCGAAGTGGCGGGTGATCAGCGTGTCCACGCCCTCGCCGACCAGCGCGGCCGGACGGACGACGGTGATGGCCATGCCGGGGTTCGCCTGCGGCGAGCGCTGCGCCAGCAGCTCGATCTCCAGCAGGTCGCCGACCACGCTGCCGTCCGGGTCGGCGCCGAGCGGTGCCTCCTCGGCCAGCGGGACCGGGTTGACCGGCCGCGCGCCGTACACCATGGCGCTGGTCAGGAGCACGACCCGGCCCACCCGCCCGGCGGCCGCCGCGGTCAGCACGGTCTGCGCGCCGCGGACGTTGAACGCGCGCCGTGACCGCTGGTCTGCATCGGGCGCCAGGTCGATGTCGGTGTGGACGACGACGTCCACCCCGGCCAGCCCGGCCAGCGCCGGGTCGCGGATATCGGTAACCCGCCAGGTCACGCCCGTCGCATCGCCCCGGTGACCGTCGATGGCGACGACCCGGCCGATCCGGGCGGATGCCGCCAGCCTGACCGTGACCGCATGACCGAGACCGCTGGCCGCGCCGGTGACGGCCACCACCGGGCCCCGCGCGCGATCGGGCCGGCCCTTCGCGGGACTGCCGGCGCTGGCGGCCTCGCCGCCCCGTTCTCGGCGGCTGCTCACCGGCCGTCCATGGCGTGACGGCCGCGCGCCCAGGCTCCGCCGACGGCGAACCTGGCATCTCGATTGCTCACCACGGCGTGCTCCCGGATAACGTGGCGGACGTGGACTCTTCCATCCTGCCCGAGAGGCAGCGGAGATGACTGATTCTCCCTTTGGCTTTGGCTTGCCCGGCGACCGTGACCGGGATCCCGACGACTCGGGAAGCAACCCGGATGCCCCCGGCGGTGGTGGCGGCGGTGGTGGCGGCGCGGGCGGACCCGGGGGACCCGGGGGACCCCTCGGGCCGCTTGGGCCGCTCGGCGACCCGCAGCAGTTCGCCGACGCCCTGCGCCAGTTCGCCGACCTGATGTCCTGGCAGGGCGGCCCGGTCAACTGGGATCTCGCCAAGAACGTGGCCCGGCAGACCGTCGCCGCCCAGGGGGACGCGAGCGTTCTTGAGATCGAGCGCCGCAAGGTCATCGAGGCGATCCGGACCGCCGACCTGTGGCTGGAGGACTCCACCACCCTGCCCACGGGAATCCGCTTCGTGCAGGCGTGGAGCCGGTCGGAATGGGTTGAGGCGACCCTGCCGGTCTGGTCCAAGCTCTGCGATCCGATCGCGGCCCGCGCGGTCGACGCCATGGGCGGGATGCTCACCGAGGATCCGGAGGAACTCGCCGGGGAACTCCCGCCCGAGATGCGTTCGGCGATGACCGCCCTGACCGGAGGGTTCGGCGCGCTCGGCGGGCTCGGCCAGATGATGCGCAGGATCGGCGGGATGATGGTCGGCGGCCAGACCGGCGCCGCGGTGGGCGCGCTGGCGCAGGAGGTGGTCAGCTCGACCGATGTCGGCCTCCCGCTGGGGCCGGCCGGCACGGCCGCGCTGCTCCCGGCGAACGTCAGGGCCTTCGGTGAGGGGTTGTCGGTCGACGAGGACGAGGTACGTCTGTTCCTGGCCCTGCGCGAGGCGGCGCATCAGCGGCTGTTCGCCCATGTGCCCTGGCTGCGGGCGCGCCTGCTCGGAGCGGTGGAGGACTACGCCCGGGGCATCACCGTGGACGCCAACGCGCTGCGCGAGGCCATGCCGCAGATCGATCCGGCCAACCCGGAGGCGCTGAACGAGGCCCTGGCGGGCGCCGCGCTGTTCCAGCCGGAGGACACCGAGCAGCAGAAGGCCGCGCTGGCGCGGCTGGAGACCGTCCTGGCCCTGGTTGAGGGATGGGTCGCGACCGTGGTCGACGCGGCGGCCGGGGACCGGCTGCCGCAGGCCGGCGCCCTGGCCGAGGCGATCAGGCGGCGCAGGGCCAGCGGCGGCCCGGCCGAGCGGACGTTCGCCACGCTCGTCGGCCTGGAGCTGCGGCCGCGCAGGCTACGCGAGGCGGCGGCGATCTGGCGCGGCCTGACCGACGCACGCGGCATCGACGGCCGCGACGCGGTCTGGGCCCATCCGGATCTGCTGCCCACCGCGGACGACTTCGACGATCCGGACGGATTCGTACGCGGACGACCCGAACTCGACATCTCGGACCTGGAGTCCGGGAGCAAGAAAGATCCGGGCGAAGAAAAGCCGGGCGAAGAGGAGCCCGGCGAGTAACAGCCGGGGCAATCTGCCGTCCACAGGCGGTGGATGGCGTCATTCCTGGTCGCCGCGGTGCGGCATACCGGGCGATCGCGAACTTCACAGCCATGGTCACCGCTGTCCACAGCGACACTCCGGCCTGTCCCCACGTTGTCCACCTGGTCGTCCACAAGCGCGTATTGACCACCCCGGGATGGCGGGCTTAGCTTCGCCAAGCAGGAGTCCCCGGGCTCCGGGTCGCACGTCGCTTCTGGGGAAGGGGGGCGAACGGCCCGTAACGGAGCGAGCGGCTGCTGGCCATGTCGCTCCGGTGCCCGGGGGCCCCGGCCATGACGCGCACCGCCGCAATGCCTGGACTGTCGGTATCGCCTGCCACGCTGTGACGCGTGAGACCAGCGCTGAAGCCCGGGCTGTTGCCAGTGTGGCGAGATCGCAACACGCTGCAGATCGGCATCGACTCACGACGGGCAGTGGCCCTGACCGGCATGGCTGGCGTCGCGTGGGTGATCAGCCTCCTGGACGGAAGCCGCGACCGCGCGCAGGTCATCCAGGCCGCCGCTGGCCATGGCATTCCCGCTGAGACCGCCGAGCGGGTACTGGCCCTGCTCGCTACGGCCGGAGTGATCTACGACTTCCCGACCGGGACCTTACGGTTGCTCCCCGCGGCGGTACGGTCACGCCTCGCCGCGGAACTGGCCACCGTGTCCCTGGCCCACGGAGACGGTGACGGCGGAGCGCGCGCGCTCGCCCGCAGGCTGGCCGCTCAGGTCCGCATCCATGGCGGCGGGAGAGTCGGGGCAGGCATCGCCAGCCTGCTCACGACATCGGGTATCGGCAAGGTCACGCACGCGGACCCACCCGGAGGAACGGCCGCGTCGCCAGGCACCGGCACGAAACCGCCCGGCACAGCACCGGCCGGGAAGACATCGCCGGGGAAGACATCGCCGGGCACAGCAGCGGCCGGCCAGCCGCGGCCCAGCCGGTCATCGGCTGGCACGCTACGGGCCAGCACGCCGCGGCCCGACCTCGCCATCCTGGCCGGCCGCCATCCCATGGAACTGCGGGCCAGCCTCATGCGCGAGCAGATACCGCATCTCGCCGCGTCGGCAGACGAGGCCATCGGGATCGTCGGCCCCCTGGTGATCCCCGGCCGCACAACGTGCCTGAGATGCCTGGACTTCGCCCGCACCGACCGGGACCCGGCCTGGCCGCTGATTCT
Organism: uncultured Actinomycetota bacterium; assembly: GCA_963729365.1. Classification (GTDB taxonomy): domain Bacteria; phylum Actinomycetota; class Actinomycetes; order Streptosporangiales; family Streptosporangiaceae; genus JASHPR01. The sequence continues at coordinate 82,728 of CAVSNQ010000015.1, read as the reverse complement.
CGCCCAGCTGGCCGGCCGCGAGCCAGATCCTCTCGCCTGCGATGCGCCGCTGGCCGCGGCGGTCGCGGCCAGCGCCGCGGCGCAGGCCCTGGCGTTCATCGACCGGCCCTCCGAAGCCAGCGCGGTGGCCAACGGCACGATCGAACTCGTGCTTCCGGCCTGGCAGTGGCGCCGCCGGACCTGGCCGCCCCATCCCGACTGCGACTGCCGCAGCCGGGACCCCGGATAGCGGGCCGTGGCGTTGACGCGAGCGGCGGGCACCCGGGCCCTGCGCCGCTCGCCGCGGCAGTGCTCGCGCGGTTCTGGCCTTCACCGACAGGGCGGTCACCGCCGAGGCGGTGGCCAATGGCAGCCTGGGACTCGTCCTGCCTGGCTGGCACTGGCTCGGCAGAACGGCCGCGTCATTACAACTGCTCGTGTGGCAGTCAACCCTTTTGGGTAGCGGACAATGAGATCTTGGCAACTTTCCCGGCCCGGTAGGCCGGGATTCCTGACCGTGCTAAGCAGAGAGACAGAGGGAGGTGAAGCGGCGCATCGCGTCCGGATTGCCGCCGGTACCGATATGCCGTGATTATGTCGCGATATCTGTGAACGATCTGCCTCGCCGTGCGGTGACGCGGACGGCCAAACTTGCCACCCTGCCGGTCGGTCTGGCTGGCCGGACCGCGCTGGGGCTCGGCAAGCGCCTAGGCGGGCGTCCGGCCGAAATCGTTGCGCAGGAGATCCAGCAGCGGACCGCGGAGCAGATCTTCAGGGTCCTCGGCGAGCTCAAGGGCGGCGCGCTCAAGCTGGGGCAGGCGCTGTCGATCTTCGAGGCGGCACTGCCTTCCGAGATAGCGGGCCCCTACCGGGCGACGCTGACCAGGCTCCAGGAGGCCGCACCGCCGCTGCCGGCCGGCACCGTGCACCGGGTGCTCGTGGCCGACCTCGGCGTGAACTGGCGGGACAACTTCGCCGACTTCGATGACAGCCCGGCCGCGGCCGCCTCCATCGGCCAGGTGCACCGCGCCACCTGGCACGACGGCCGCCGGGTAGCGGTGAAGATCCAGTATCCCGGCGCCGGTCAGGCGCTGATCAGCGACTTCACCCAGCTCAGCCGCCTGGGCCGCCTGTTCGGCGTGCTGATGCCCGGGCTCGACGTCAAGCCGCTGCTCGACGAGCTTCGTAAGAGGGTCGCGGAGGAACTCGACTACCGACTCGAGGCAGCCTCCCAGGAAGCGTTCGCGAACGCCTACTCCGGCGATCCCGACTTCCTGGTTCCGCATGTCGTCCAGGCCACCGATCGTGTGCTGGTCAGTGAGTGGCTGGACGGCACCCCGCTGTCGAAGATCATTGCCGAGGGAAGCACCGAGGACCGGAACCGGGCCGGCATCAAGCTCGTCAGGTTTCTGTTCTCGGGACCTGCGCGGGCAGGCTTGCTGCACGCGGACCCGCACCCGGGCAACTTCCGGCTGCTGGACGATGGCCGACTCGGCGTCCTCGACTTCGGTGCGGTGGACCGGCTTCCGGACGGCTTCCCTCGTTTCTTCGGCAAGCTCCTGCGCCTCATGCACGAGGACCGCGGCATCGAGACCGTCGAGCACGAGCTGCGGGTGCACGGGTTCCTCAAGGAAGGCGTCGACGTGGATCTCGACGCGTTGCACGCCTACCTGGCGCCGCTCGCCGAGCCGTCCAAGGTGGAGTCGTTCAGGTTCAACCGGGAGTGGCTGCGGGCCGAGGCTTCCCGGGTCACGGACATGAGGTCGGCCGCCATCGGCCGCCGCCTCAACCTGCCGCCCTCCTATGTGCTGATCCACCGCGTCTCGACGGCCGGGATAGGGGTGCTCTGCCAGCTCGAGTGCGAGGGTCAGTTCCGCGCCGAGGTGCTCAAGTGGATGCCTGGGTACACGGACGATGCCGATCCGCGCCGGGGCGGGACTGACCAGCCAAGCCCAGTACGGGACGACCCGGACGATGCCATAGCCGGGGCAGCCAGCCCGGGCAGCTGAGGCAGCCAGCCCGAACAGCCGGGGCCGCCAGACGAGCTCAGGCGAGACGCGGGCCCGGGCAGCGAGAGGGCCCGGGAAGCGGCGCTTCCCGGGCCCTGGGGCCCCCGCCGGTCAACGGATCCCGGCGGATCACTGACTCCGGCGGCATGGACCGCCGAGTTCAGCAGGAACCCTGCTCGGCGGCCAGCTCGCCGCGCAGCCGCGTGGCCTCGCGCCGCGAGCGGGTGAGCTGGCGCTGGGCCCGCTCGGCCCGGCGAGTTGCCCGGGCCAGTGCGCGTACCCGCAGCGCCTGGCGCTCCGCCGCTGCCGTCGCCAGCAGTGCCTGTTGCCGTTCTCTGACCATCTCGCAGGTCGGTCTCATCTGTCTCACCACCTCAACGTCCGCATAGCAGCTGGTCAGGCCGCTACCTCGTCCTTCCTGGGCCGCCCGCGCGGCCGCTTGCGCGGCACGATCTCGCCGCGCAGGAACAGCTGGCCGCCCCAGACTCCCCAGGGCTCCCGCCGCTCGAGCGCGCCAGCGAGGCACGCCAGCCGCGCCGGGCAGCTCCGGCACAGGTCCTTTGCGCACTCCACGTCCTCCGGAGACTCGGCGAAGAACAGGTCCGGGTCGTCCATGCACGGCAGCAGGCGGCCACTCGGCAGCCCGGCCATCGTCACCGGGATTCCGGCGCCCTGCTCGGGCGCCTGGAGAGCCACGGCTGGTCCGGCCGACCGGACAGCCTCAGGTCCGGCCGCCGGGACGGCAGTGCCGACCGCCTGCGCCGAAACTGCCCTTGTGATCGCCGCCACCTGCACGGCTTCCGCCTCGAACCCCGCCTGGTCATCCAGAACGGCGGTGGTGCCGGGCCGATGCATCGGTGCCATCCCCTCTCATCTACTCGTCTTAAGGTCTCTCACGCGTCTGACAAAACGGTGGCCTCGCATGACGAAGGCCGCGGACCCGATTTCGGGTCCGCGGCCTCTGAGGGGATCAGGCCGGTCGTTCTAGACCGGATCCCTCGCCGGATGCGGACCCTTTGCGCCACCGCTAGCAGCGGCGATGCGGGTCGTGTACGGGTAGTTCGGCTTGCCGGGGTTGGGCTGCCCGAGCGCCATGCCCAGGTCAGACGCCGGGTGGCGCTGCCCGAAGACGTCGGCGGCCCAGACGGCGCGCGGACGCGCGAACGCGACGGCGCTCCGGTACGACTGGGCGGTCCCGACGACGGCTGACGGCAGGCAGGCGCCTTCGCCGGACGGTGTGCGCACTCCAGTGGCAGCCTCGAGATCCGAGATTGTGTTCACCATCTTGCGCACCCCCTTCCAATGGGGCGTCGTCGGTAGACCCGCGGACATGGGAGAAGCCTATGTAGCTGTTCAGGGACGGGGCAACTGGTTTTTCCCGCAGATTGCCGAGAGAAAAAATCCGGGTGGCTCAGGAGGTGCGAATCAGCCCCTCCTGCACCACGGAGACCACGAGTTCGCCCTCGCTCGTGTACATCTCGCCGCGGGCGAGGCCCCTGGCTCCCCGGGCGACGGGAGAGTCCTGCGCGTAGAGCAGCCATCGGTCGGCACGGAACGGCCCGTGGAACCACATCGCATGATCGAGGCTCGCTCCCGTCGTCCGCCCGTCCATCCAGGACAGGCCGTGCGCGAGCAGCAGCGAGTCGAGCAGGGTCATGTCGGACGCATAGGTCATCAGGCAGACGTGCAGCAACGGGTCGTCGGGCAGGTCACCGTCGGCACGAAGCCAGACCAGGTTGCGCGTCGTCCGCAGCGAAGGATCACGCTCCGCCTCGAAGCTCAGCGGCCCGATATGCCTGATGTCGATCGGGTTGCCGCCGTACCACTGGTGGACGGCCGGGCCGAACAGCTTCTCCATCCGCTCGGCCGTCGGGGCGATCGCGTCCGGCGGCGGTACCACGGGCATCGGGTCGGCGTGCTCAACGCCTGGCTCGTCGTGATGGAACGACGCGGAGAGCGTGAAGATCGTCTTGCCGTGCTGGATCGTGGTCACCCGGCGGGTGCTGAACGAGCGGCCGTCGCGGACTCTCTCGACCAGGTAGATCAGCGGCACCGTGGGATCGCCCGGCCGGATGAAGTACGCGTGCATGGAGTGCACGGGCCGGCCGGATGGCACCGTGCGGCCGGCCGCGACGAGCGCCTGGCCGGCCACCTGGCCGCCGAACACGCGCTGGCGCCGTTCCCCTTCGGGGCTGCGCCCGCGGAAGATGTCGACCTCGATCTGCTCCAGATCGAGCAGGTCGACCACTTCGTCGAGGGCCTTGCTCATGATCGGTCACCGCCCGCCTTGCTCAGGAGGCTCCGCGGCCGGATCTCCTCGACGAACCTGGACGGCTTGCGGCTCCGCCGGCCGTCGGCCGACCGGGCCAGCGCCCAGGACAGGCAGACGAGGTCCCGTGCCCTGGTCACCCCGACGTAGAGCAGCCGCCGCTCCTCCTCGATGGCCTCATCGGTCTGCGCGTACACGATCGGCAGCATCCCATCGGTGAGCCCGGCCAGGAACACCACGTCCCATTCCTGCCCCTTGGCCGCATGCAGCGAGGCCAGGGTGACCCCGTCCATCGCCGGGGCGTGCCCGATCGCGCTGCGGGCGGCCAGCTCGGTGGTCAGGTCGCCGAGCGACGCCCGCGGCGACCCGGCGAAGAAGTCATCGGCCAGCTCCGCCAGGGCCTCGAGCGACTCCCACCGCTCCCGCGCCCGGCCCGGGCCGGAAGGCGCCTGCGGGCTCAGCCCGATTCCGGACAGCACCGCCCTGACCTGGCCAGCCGGTTCCTCGTCGGCCGACGCCGAGCGCGCGGCGGCGCGCAGCAAGCCGACCGCCTGGCGCACCTCGGCCCGGTCGAAGAACCGTTCAGCCCCCTTGACGGCGAACGGCACGCCGACGTCACCGAGCGCCTGCTCGAACGCTGGCGTCTGCGCGTTGGTCCGCACCAGCACCGCGATCTCCCGCGGCGCGGTTCCCGACCGGATCAGCGCCGCCGCCCGCCGCGCCACCGCGGCGGCTTCCTCCTGCTCGTCGCCATACTCGGCGAATTCAGGGGCCGCGCCGGCCGGGCGCTGGGCCACGAGCACGTCCCCGCTGCCGCGTCCCGGCCCGCCGCCCGGGCCCCGCCCGGCCGCGCCCCGCCCGGCCGCGCCGCGACCGACTGCGCCGCGACCGCGTCGCGACGACGCGTCCCCGAGGCGATTCGCCAGCGCAACCACCTGCGGCGTGGACCGGTAGTTGCGCATCAGCCTGATCACGGTCGCGTCCGGGAACTCGGCCGCGAAGCCGGTCAGGTAGGCCGGGGAGGCCCCGGTGAAGGAGTAGATCGTCTGCCGTGGGTCGCCGACCACGCAGAGGTCATCCCGGTCGCCGATCCAGGCGTCGAGCAGCATCTTCTGCAGCGGGTTGACGTCCTGATACTCGTCCACGACGAAGTACGCGTACCGGTCCCGCACCGCCGCGGCGGCCGCCGGGTGCTCGGTCAGGATGGCCGCCGTGAGCTCGAGCACGGACTCGAAATCGACCAGGTGCCGCTCGCGGCGCAGTTCCTCGTAGGCGGCATACAGCCGGGACAGCGTGACCGGGGCGACCGGCTGCGACCGGCTGGCCTTGGAACTAGCCTGCGGGTACTCCTCGGGACGGACCCCGGTCACCTTGGCCCACTCGATTTCGCCCGCCGCGTCCCGCAGGTCGGGCAGGCTCAGCCGCAGCCGCAGCCGCCGGGCCGCCTCCGCCACGAGGCTGACCTTGGAGTCGAGCACCCGCGGCGCCGGACCGCCCACCGTCAGCGGCCAGAAATGGCTGAGCTGGCGCAGCGCGGCCGCGTGGAAGGTCCGCGCCTGCACCTGCTCCATCCCGCCGCCTGGCCGGGCCTGGCTGCCCAGCAACCGCAGCCGTCCGCGCAGCTCACCGGCCGCGCGGGTGGTGAAAGCGACGGCCAGAACGCGCGCCGGATCCACCACGCCGGTCGCCACCGCGTAGGCGATGCGATGCGCGACCGCGCGCGTCTTGCCGGTGCCCGCCCCGGCCAGCACGCAGACCGGGCCACGGGCAGCGAGCGCGACCTCCCGCTGCTCGGGGTCGAGCGCGGCCAGCACGGCATCTGCGGAATCCACGGGCGCACCTTCCTCCCGCGTGCCATCTTTGCGCATGCCACCGACGCCAGCCGCCACGCCGAACGGGAAGCGCGCGAAGCGTTTACGCGTTAGTAAGGTGCAGTAGTGCGTGAGCTTCAAGGGGAGGACGGACGATGACACAGCCGCTGACTATGTACACCACGACGTGGTGCGCGTTCTGCAAGCGGCTCAAGCGCCAGCTGGCGGCGGACGGCATCGAGATGGCCGAGGTCGACATCGAGCAGGACCCCGAGGCCGCGGAGTTTGTCATGACCGTCAATGGCGGCTTCCAGACGGTGCCGACCGTTGTCTTCCCCGACGGCAGCGCGCTCACGAACCCGTCGGCAGCTGCGGTTAAGGAACGGCTGAACGAGTTGGCCGCCACCGATGCCTAAAAAACGGGCCCGAACGCTACGCTCCGTGGCCGATCCGGTCGCGCTGGAGGCGGTTCACCCGGCGGGTTCCTTCGACGGCGTCCCCGTCGCCGATTCGTCGGCCCCCGACGGGCCCGCATCGGGCGAGGAGGCCGTGGTCCGGCGGACCAGGGACGGGTGGCGAGTCGGCGATGACGAGCTGCCCGACCTGACCTGCGCCATGGTGCTGGCCGACCTGCTCGCCGCCGAACTGCCCACCGAGATCCAGCCCGCGATTCCGGCTGGTCCGGGCGCGCCACCAGCGACGCCGCAGCCCGCCACCCGGCCGGGCCGCGGCAACGGCGCCCGCGGGGACCTGGACGAGGAGGCCCACCGGCTCAGGACCACCGTCGGCCAGCTCGAGCACGCCCTGACGGCGCGCATCAGGATCGAGCAGGCGATCGGGGTCCTGGCCGAACGTCACCGCATCCGCCCCCGCCAGGCATTCGAGCAGCTCAGGTCGGCCGCGCGAAACCGGGGCCGACGAGTGATCGATATTGCCAGTGATGTGGTGGCCAGTGCCTCGAACCCGCTCCTGCAGCTGCCCGAGGAGCTGGCCAGGCAGCGCTCGGCGCCGCGGCATGCGGCGGCCAGGAATCCCCGGCGCGTCCTGCGTTCCGAATAGCGCATGCCGGACCGGCCGAGTCAATGGAACCGCGGTCACCGCTGAGCCGCGGCTCCACGGCCGGCAGGCATTGGATCAGACGTTGCCGGGGGCGAAGACCCGGTTGCCGATGCGGCGACCTGCCCCGGGGGCGCTCAACTCGTACTATAATGCCCCATCTATCGCCTTGACCGCCTGCCACTTTCGCATCTGAGGTTCAGTGCATCGTGACTAGAGTTAGTTATGACGCAAGGGCTGATCTGCATGGGTCGATCCAATCCGTCTTGCGCGACTTAGGTCATCCGAGGGACTTAGCGGCGCTATGCATCCTCAGAACCGCGAAGCGACATATATGGCGCGAACACGGACTCTTCGGATTTTTCTCAGCCATGCCCGCGAAGACATTGCCGTTGCCCAGGCCACAGCCGCCGCTCTATCGAACCTTGGGCTCACCCCCTTCATGGCCGCCCGTCACATCCGGCCGGCCAGAGAGTGGCTACCGCGTCTTGAGCGTGAACTGACCGCCAGCGACGCACTGGCAGCGTTCCTGACTCCAGCCTTCAGGACCAGCGCATGGGCCGATCAAGAGGTCGGATACGCGCTGGCCAAAGGAAAGAAAGTGCTTCCGATCCAGCTCGAACTAATGTCAGCACCGCACGGGTTCATTGAACGTTACCAGGCCGTACAGGCAAGTAACATGACCCCGCACGACATAGCATTGTCGATATTCGATTGGCTGCTCAGCTACGACGATGCTCGCCAGGAGCTTAAGTACTTGGTGATTTCGAACCTCCGCAATGACCGTTCCGAGGCCGGCCTTCGGCTGTGGATCACTCGGCTTATGCAATTGTCCAAAGCATCGACCGCCGATATAGCCGCCATCTTGGCCGCCGCAGAAGCTAACTCAATGATCGCGACAAATCCATCCCTTCGAAATGACATACAATCAATTATCGAACGACTACCCAAAGAGACCGAGCCATAGACGACATGATCACGCTTAAAGCCCGCCACCGCCTCAGGCACGGCCTGCTCGGCAATGCCGAATGCCATGTCTACCAAGTTGATGACGGCTCTGTCGCCATCGCGATCCTCTACGGCCGACTTGTCCCTGAGGAAGAGATACTCGTCCGAATTCAGTCCGCATGCCTCTATGGCGAAGTCCTACTCGCCACCGACTGCGACTGCCGCGCACAGCTAAATCAATCCTTGCGCGACATCCGCGATGCGGGCTGCGGTGTGGTGATACATCTCGAACAAGAAGGCCGAGGAGCTGGCCTCATCACGAAGGCCTTGGGTTATGAGCTTCTTGACCACGAAGGCCTAGACACGGTCGAAGCCTATAAGCGACTGCATGTTGAGCTGGATTCTCGAAGGTATGAAGTCGCTGTCGATATTCTTCGAGAGTTCGGCATAGACCGCGTACGGCTCATCACTAACAATCCCAGAAAGATCGCAGCGCTCAAGAAATCAGGACTATCGGTAACGCGGGCCCTCCAGAAACTTGCCGCAACTGATGCCAATATCGATTATCTTCGCGTCAAGGCATCAAAACTCGGCCATTTGCTAGAACTGCCTCGAGTTTCTGGTGCAGCCATTAACGGCGACCTATTCCGATGTACAGTTGTCGGCGCGGCCGTAATGGATCACGTGATTAAGATGCCGCACAACCCGCCACTCGGCCGGACGCGCCAGGCGACGGGCTACCGCCGGCAGCCGGGCGGCAAAGGCCTCAATCAAGCCGTCGCTCTCTCCAGACTGGGCGCGGAGAGCGCCCTGCTCACATCGCGCGGAGCTGATTCTGACGCGCTAGAAATTTCCGAGGCCCTGGTAGCCGAGAGCGTGAGCACGTGGTTCATTGACACGTCGGAGATACGAAGTCCGCAGACAGTAGTGCTGGAACCCAGGGATAGCCAGCCAACGTACGTCGGGTGGCTCACGTCTGAGCATCGGATTCTCTCTGCACAGCACATTTCACGATGGAGTTCAGAGATTGGCGCATCCGATGCGGTCCTTTTTACCATGGAGTCGTCGCCGAAGACGATCGACGCCGTGCTTAGCCTGATACCAGAGAGAACACTGACCATTCTGACAGCGGCGCCGGCCGTCGAAGGCCGGCGAGTCTCGACAAATCTGCTGGAACGGCTGGACGTAGTAATAGGATCCGAAAGCGAGCTTCATGCGCTCCATGGCGAAGGGCAGAGCCACGAATCGATAGACTCCATCATCCTCAGCCTTACTGAATTTTGCGGCCTCACGGTTGTCCTTACGGATCTTAAGGCACCGGTTAGAACGGTCAAGGGCTTCAATCATGACCTCGGTCGGCCCGTTTTGGTGGAGTCTCCTGCCGTTCGGGCTTTCAACCGGCTGGGGGCAGCAGTCGGAAACGGCGATGTGTTCTCGGCAGCCTTTGCGTTGGAGGCACTTCGACGTGACCGCGAATCAAATGGAGCAATAGGCGGACCAGTCTGGCAGGGCGTCGGTTCCTTCTTCGGTCAGGGAACAAATCTGCTTGATGTGATGCTCAAGGCAGTCGTCGTCGAAGCATGGGTAGTAAAGTCAGGCTCGGGCGGATTCTCAACCTTTCCGAGGGAGGCAGACATTCTGAAGTGGAATCATCAGCCGCCGCGAGTTCCCGAGGAACTAGAGTTAGCCGCTAACCGGCCGCGAGCACGGCGCCGGAGTGCTCCCACGGGCGCGTGAAGCCCACCGGATCCCCGTCCCCGGGCGCCGCCGCGCTGTCCCCGAACGCGGACACGCGGATCGGGAATCCCGTGGCGTAGGCCTCGATCATCTCGTCGTGGCCGATCACCAGGCCGACGTGGCCGGGCGCCGTGTCAGTGCCGTCGGCGCCGGCGAAGAACACCAGGTCCCCGGGCTCGACCTGGCTGGCCGGCACCTGCGGTCCCCAGACCCACTGGTCCTGTGAGGTACGCGGGATGTAGACGCCGGCCGCCCGGTAGGCCATCATCACCAGGCCGGAGCAGTCGAACGCGTCCGGCCCGGTCGCGCCGAACACATACGGCTTGCCGATCTGGGCCTCGGCGAAGTCGATCGCCGTGGCGACCGTGTTGTTCGGCACCTGCCCGTTGGTATCGGCCGCCGTGTTCACGCCCGGTATGCAGCTGGGCACGTTGGCCACGGTCACCGGGCTGACCGTGAAACCGCCGCTTGAGTAGGCCGAGGCGAAGGACAGCACCAGCTGCACGTACGAGTCCGAGTGGTTGTAGGCGAAGATCGCGCCGGATACGCTCTGCTGCACCCCGTGCTCGAGCAGGTACTTCGCCGCCCCGGCGATCGCGTCCGCCGGATCGTAGACGCTGGCCACGCCGCCGCCGTCGGCGTCGGTCGCCACGCCGTTCACCACGTCGCTGGCCGGGTGAATCGGCGCGCCGCCCCATTCGTTGCCCGAAGCGCCGCCGATGCCGATCTGCATCGGGCCGGCCGCGCCGAATGCGTTCGAGCCGCTGTGCACGCCGGGCAGGTTGGACCGGCCGTCGTCGCTCTCCACCTCACCGATGCCGGCCAGGATCACCCAGGAAACCCCGTACTTGTTCCCCGTTTCCTTGAACAGGGTGAGGTAGTTGGCCGGGATGGAGTCCCTGGCCGTCGGGCTGGCCGAGGGCTGTCCGGCCTGCGCGGCCGAGCAGCCGGTGCCCGACTCGAACAGCAGCCCGCTCCCGCCCATGATCAGCATCGGGGCGGTGATGAGCCCGATCACCACGATGACGGCGACGGCGACCAGCGCGAGCACCGCGCCCCGGCTCGTGCCGCCCGGACGCCATCGCCATCTCATGAGTTGCCTGCCGAGGCCAGCTCGATGTCGTTGACCTGCCAGCTATTGCCCACCCCGGTGACCGTCACCGCGTACTGCGTGCTGACCTGGTTCCGGCCCGCGGTGTCGGTGATCTCCTGGGTGATCGTCACGACGAAGGTGATGCTCGAGGGGCCGAACGCGCGCAGCGAGTTGATCACCGCGCTGCCCGCGGACACCTCCTTCTGCCTGGTCCGCTGGCTCGCGACGCCGGGCACGGAATATCCCTGCGCGATGACGGCCGATAGCTCGGACGTGATCAGGCTGCGCATGGCGGCGACGTAACCCGCCGCGTTCTCGCTATATGACCAGGTTCCGTACGCATCGGAGAACTGCGTGGCCACAGCCGCGGCAGTAGCCAGCTGAGACTGGGTGAACGGGAGCCACTGGTAAATGTCTGGGTCGGATGGTGTGACCGCCGCTGCCCGAGCCGGGCTGGCCGGCGGTGCGGCCGGGGATTCGGCGGGCGGCGCGGGCGAGTGTGACGCGGCTGGCGAGCTGCCGCCGCCATGGCCGCCACGTGCCCCGGGCACGAACATGTAGACGGCAAGTCCGGCCAGGGCCACCACGATCAGGGCGAAGACCGCCTTGCGCTGGCCAGCATTCAGGTCCATGGCCGCATCGGCTACTTCCGCCGCCGGTGCGGGCGCAACCAGAACGGCGCCGGGCCTTCGGGCTGGCCGGCCTCGCTGCGGCCGGCCAGCGGCCCGCCTGGGGTACCGGCATCGGGGGCAGGCTCGCGTTGTGGCGCTGCGGCCGGCGGCCGGGCAGGCGCGGCACTCTGGCGGCCCGCCGAGGAATCCGCCCACGGACCGCTCTGGGCACCACCGGACCGGGCCCGCCGCGCCGGATCCGGTGCCGCCGGGCGCGCGGGCGGCGCGGCAGGCGGGCGGGCGGGCGATGCGGCCTGCCGCCGGGCAGGCGCGGCGCTCTGGCGGCCCGCCGAGGAATCCGCCCAGGGCCCGCTCTGGCTGCGACCGGCCTGACCCGGGGGCGTCGCACCGGGAGCAGCCGGCGGACCGGCCTGCGACGGCCGCGGTGTCACGCCGGGTCGCCAGGGCCATCCCGTGCCCCCTGAGCGGGACGGCGCGGCGGCTGGGGCCGGGCCGGCTGGCGCGGGACCGGCCGGGACGAAGCTTGCGGCGGCCGGGGTGGCCCGGGGCGGGGCGGGGGTGGCCGGGGTGGCCCGGGGCGGGGCGGGGGCGGCCGGGGCTGGACCGGCCTGCACCTGAGGTGACTGCGCCGCCCGGGTCGGCCCGGGACGAGCCCGGACGGGGCCCCCCTGACCCGGCCGGGCCGGGGCCACGCCGGCCTGCGCCACTCCGGCTCCCGCGGCCACGGCAGCGGCGTCCGCGGCGGTCCGGCCGGGCGGTATCGGCGCGGCGGCCGAGCCGTTGCCGCGGGCCCTGGCCGCCGGGGCCGACCCAGCGGCCTCCCGCGACGGAAGGTTCAGCGGCGGCGCGGAGCGCCGAGCACCGTCACCAGCGGCCGAGGCGGCCCAGGCCCGGGCCCGGGACGCCAGTCCCGAGCGGCTGCCCGCGCGTGTCCCGCCTTCCGGCGGTGCGATCCCCGCCGCGGCGGCGCCGTCGGCGTCCTCCGCGTTCAGGCTGGTCCCGTCTACGCCCGCCATGCCCGCCGCCGCTGCGGCGCCAACGCCGCCGCTGGCGGCCGCCGCGCCCAAGGCCGCCGCGTGCGCGGGATTTCGGCGCGCCCACCGGGCCGCGCGGTAGGCGGCGATCCCGGGCACGGCGGCGGCCGCGGCGCCGAGCGTGTTCTCGCGCAGAGTGGTGCGGTAGCGCTGCAGGTCGATCTCTGCGCGCTCCGTGGAGCCGATCATGCCGTAGCCGACCGCCGAGAACAGATGCTGGAATGGCCTGCGGTAGATGAACACGGCTATGGTGACCAGGGCGATCATGAGGATCTTCAGCGCCCACGGGAGCACCAGGTCGCTGGTGCCCATGATCAGCGAGTAGGCGTAGAGCAGCACGCTCAGCACCAGCGCGACCGCCGCCTGCTTGAGCAGCACGCCGACGAGCATCTCGAACCAGCGCAGCGCCACCACCCGGCCGAAGCCGGGATGCGTGCCGATCAGCAGGAAGAACGGCCCCACTACGAGCAGCAGCAGGAAGCCGAGCTTCAGCAAGATCAGCGTGACCGCGATCAGGAGCACCAGGACGCCGGCGATCGCCGCGGCGAACAACGCAGCGAACGCGATCTCAAGCCGCGTCGTCCACTGCTTGCCCTGGAAGAGCGGATAGATCCCCGGGTCCTTCTGCTGGATACTCGCCGCGATTCCGGAATAGGTGGCCTGCTTGGCCTGGATCAGGGCGGTCGTCGGCGTCTCGTTGGTCGCGATGGCCTGCGCCCACAGCAGCTGCCTGCCGTAGGCGTTCACCGGGGTCTGCGCGCCGCCCGGTCCGAACGCCATGGTGCCGAACTCGCCGGCCAGCCAGGGCTTGCAGACGAGTACGCTCCATAGCTCGTTGGCGTTCTCGGCGACGATCCCGTTGCCCGACGAGAAGTTGAAGTTGGCCGCCTGGACCTGCGGATCATCGCGCGCCACCGGCAGGCAGTTGCTCTGGTTCGGCGCGGGGAGCTTCGAGAACGCGGTATTGAGCGACTGGCTGATGCCGTTCGACACCGCCGAGCCTGCCCCGGTGAAGTCCGCTGGCCTTCCGATCAGCCAGATCGCCGCCGCGCAGGCCACCACCATCCAGATGGTCCCCTCGATGGTGCGGGTCGCGCGCTTGCGGATCAGCCCCTGCCAGGCGAGCCAGATCGCGCCGATGATGACGACGACGGCCAGGTAAGGGAAGTAAATCGCGTTGCCGAGACTGCTGATCAACTTGTCGACGACGTTCGTCAGCCAGCTGAGTATGCCTTCGCCCGCGGCGGACTGGTAGACGGTGATCGTGACCCGGTCGATGGATTTCGCGATGTCGAACACCATGCTGGCGACGTTGTTGCCGATCAGCGACGTCATGTCGGAGCACTGCAGGTTCGTCGCGGCCCAGTACTGCCCGGCGATCCCGTAGCTGTTGTACAGCGTGGCTGGCTCCGGGCCCGCCGACGCCGGCGGCTTGATCATGGCGTTGATGCCGGAATTGGCCTGCTCGGGATCGGGCAGCGAGGGCTGGCAGATGTTGTTCAGGTCCCCGGTCAGGCCACTCTGGCCGGCCGTGCAAAACCCGAACAGCGAGCCGATGTCACCAATCCCGGGAACCGAGCAGGCCCCGCCCGTCGCGGCGGGCTGCCGCTCGGCCAGGGTGACCGCGGCGATCGGCCGGCCCGCTTCGCCGCGGGCGGCCGACGCCGGCGCACCAGCGGAATGCCCGGCGGCTGACTGCGCGGCATGAGCAAAGCCGAACAGGGCCACGAGCATGGCCAGCACCAGCACGGTGCGGCGCGGGAAATGGCGCGGTGTGCGCATCGGGGGGGACTCCTGGCGGGGGGTGGGGGTTCCTCGAGCGGGGTCAGCCAGCGGGCGGATGCGAAGCAGCAGGCTGCGGAGTGGGCGCCCGCGCGGCCTGCGCGGGCGCCGCGGCAGGCGGAACGGGCACCTCGGGCTTGGCTCTGGTCGGATTGGTGTCCAGGCGCCGCCGCAGCTCGTCGGAGATCAGGTCGATGCCGATCCGGCCCGCCCGGCCGTCTAGGTCCCGGAAGATGCATTCGCCGTTGCCGAGCCCGCGCAGCACCGCCTTGTGCTCGTCGGACGGCTCCACGCCCAGCAGGGCCATCACGTTCGCGACCTCCATCCGCTCCGAGGACCGGAACGCGAATACCCCGGAGATGCAGTTCGTCACCTGTTCGTTCAGCAGGTCGCCCGCGTTCTGGGAGACGAGGATCAGCGCGGTGTTGCGGGACCGGCCCATCCGCGACACCTCGGGAATCAGCTTGGCGCCCTGCGGTGTCGAGGTAATCGCCCACGCCTCGTCGAGGAAGATCGCCTTCGGCAGGCTGCGGTCCATGCCGTTCAGCAGCCTGCGCGCGAACTGCGACACCAGGTAGAGCAGGGCCACAGAGAGCCGCTGCTCGTAGGAGAAGTCATCGCGCCTGACCCCGACGTCCGGCAGGGTCAGGCCGGCCAGGGTGAAGACCGTGGTCCAGCCGGCCGCGTCGATGCCCTGTCCGCCGGAGGGCGCGAAGCAGAGCTTGGCCAGCCGCATCTCCGACATCGACCCGAGCACCGCGCCGAGGTTCATCGATGCGGGGTCGGCCGACTTCTCCAGGTGGGTAACCACCTTGCCCAGGCTGGGCTGCTCCTCCTGCGCGACGGCGCCCACCGCCTGGATCATCGCGCTCTCCCGCTCCTCGCTCATCCTGGGCAGCAGCAGTCGCAGCGTCTCCGTCGCCATGGTCCGCCGCTCGGCGAGATCGTCGCCGAACGAGAACGGGTCGAGCAGGCCGGGAGCGGCGCTACCCAGCGGCAGCACCCGCGCCTGGCGGCCGCGAGCCCGCAGCAGGGCGACCAGCGACTCCGCATCGCCCTTCGGGTCGATCACGGCGACGGTCACGCCGCGCAGCGCCAGCTGCAGGATCAGCAGCAGCGCCAGGGTGGTCTTGCCGCCGCCGGGCTCGCCGGTGATCGCGACCGCGGTCGGCCGGTTCCGCGCGGCAGCGACCAGCGGGTCGAAATGCACGATGGCCCTGGCCCGGCCCAGCGTCTCGCCGATATAGGGCCCGACCCATCCGGCGTCCGATGCGGCGCGGTCACCGAGGTCGACGGTGGCGGTCGGCATCCCGCCCGCGATCGTGTACAGCGGCTGGCGCTGCAGATACGAGTTGAGCCGCACCCGGTCGCCCGGCAGCGACTCGCAGAGCAGCGAGAACTGGTCGCCGGTGGAGTTGACCACGTCGATCCCGGCGTCCCGGTAGTGCTCGGCCACGGCCTCGGCCCGCCGCACGCACAGCTCGCGCGATGGCGCGGTCACCATCAGCCGGTGCCAGCCGTATACGAACGGCAGCCGCTCCTTGGTGATGCCGTGCTCGAGCAGTCGCGCCGCCTCTATCTGCTCGGCGAGCGCGATCGGCATCTCGGCCCCGGCCTCCCTGATGTGCGCATCCATATCCCGGGCATGAGCCAACCTGCGGCTGACGTCCTTGCTGGCCTTGTGCGGCGGTATCAGCCGCATCCGCAGGCTGGCCTCAACCGGGAACGGCAGCGCGTCGCTGTAGTGCAGCCACGGCTCGCCCTCGGGGAAGTACATGACGTCGGGGAACCGGGCGAAGGACAGGAACGCGGCGTAGGCCTCGCCGGCCGGGTGCTCAAGCCGCAGCAGCGTGCGCCCGTTGTGCACCTGCCCTTCCAGCAGCGCCTCGATCTCCCCCGAGCCCCATTTGCGGCGCCGTACCGCCGACGGCTGCGGCTCCCCGACGGTCCCGGCCAGCGCGTGCCGGAACAGCCAGGCGATCTCGTCGGAACTGGCGTGGCTCGCGGCGAGGGCACTGGAACCGAGCGCCCGGCCCAGTCGCTCGGCCTGCTCGGTCCACCGGGCGATCTCACCGGCTGGCACCGCCTCGTCGCCCAGGCCCAGCGCATCCTCACTGGCCCGGTACGCGCCGATGAACTGGGCGAGGACCCCGCCGGACAGCTGGGCGCGCATGCCGCGCTGGCCAAGCCGGACGCCGAGGTAGACCTCCTTGGTCCAGAAATCCTTAGCCCATACGTGCTGGTACATCTCGTCCAGGTACTCCGGCCAGCCCGGACCGCCGTCCGATGTGGCGTCCAGGCCGGTCGCCCACTCGGCCGCCGGGTAGGACCGGTGCGCGATCCGCAGGTGCACCTCGGCGTCCTGCATCCGGATCGCGGCCAGCGCCACGGTGATGTTGGTGGCCAGGGCCTCCCGGTCCTGCGGCGTGGTGAACTCGTACGACACCGTCGGCAGCCGGTAGTAAGCCCACGCATGGGTCTCGGTGAGAAGGATCCGGTCATCGAAGTACCGCACCGAGAGACGGCTCCGGCCCGCCGCCTTGACGCCGCTCACGGGCGGGCCCGCAGTTGCTCGGGCTCGCTGGCCAGGGCGGCGACGAGCACTCCGGCCAGGGCCGTGTACGCGTGCAGGGCGGCCTGGCCCAGGGTTCCGGGCACCGGTGCGCCCGGAGCGGGGGGGGCTATGCGTTCTGGGCCGGGATTCTTGAGATGGTCATCCCACGGGATTCGGACTATCGCCCGGCACCGGCCTCTGGCCAGCGCTTCCGCCTGCTCAACGTGCGGCATGGTATGCCTGCTGACGCCGTTGAGCGCGACGATGGCACCGTCGGCGAGCTCGGCGTGACCGTGCGCCTCCAGCCACTCCCGCGTGGTCGCGAGCGCGCTGGCCGCATCCCGGCTCGCGGGCGCGACCAGAATGAGCTGGCTGGTCGTGGCCAGGACCCGCGGTACCGCCGCGGCGCCTGGATCGGCCAGGGTCAGCGGATAGCGGGCGGAGAGCAATTCGAAGGCCTTGGTGACGTCTTCCTCATCCGCTCCCCCGGCCGCCGCGGCCTCGCGCGTGACCACCTCGAGCCGCGACGGCGCTGGCGGCCCGGATCCGGTCAGGGCCGGTACCGCCTGGGCCCGTTCCGCCAGCGAGCCGCGGCCGGGATTGAGGTCGAGCACGGCGACCTGATCGTCACGCAGGCTGGTCAGCAGCTCCCCGGTCATCAGCGTGGTCATGGTCTGGCCGGCCCCGACCGTACAGCCAAGGACCACGACCCGGCAGCTGGCCGGTATCCGGAGCCGCGCCCGGGCGCGGTCGCGCTGGAGCTGGTCCGGCCTTCCCGGCCGGTGACCGCCGGGCACCACGACCACGTGGTCGTGCCATCCGGACGTACGCCGTTCGGACGGGTTGCCGAGGGCGCGCTCGACCATGCGGATCGGGCGCTCGCCGGCCTGGTCTCCGGTAACCGTGACCACCGGCCGTGGCCGCGGCGGCGCGGCCTGCGGCGCGGCAGGAGGGGGGACCGGCGGGGCGGGAACCGCGCGGGCGGCGGCCCGGTCCGGGACCTCGCGGACCGGCGGGGCGGGAACCGCGCGGGCGGGCCGGTCCGCGACCGGACGGACGGCCGGGGCGGCGGCGGGAGGCTCTCCGGGAGTCCGGGCCGGTGCCTGCGGCCAGGCCGTTATGGGACCGGCCGGCAGGTGCCGCTCCAGGGCGGGCCGCTCCGGGACCGTCTCTGAGGGAGGCGGCAGCGGGTCGGCGGCCACGTCAACGGCGGCGACCGCGGCCGGCTGGCTGGCCACGACCATCGCGCGATCGGCGACCGCGCCGTCGGCCCGCCGCCATACGCGTGCGACGACCGCGATCTCATCCTTTTCGGCGAGCGGCGCCATTCGGCACCAGGTGCGAGGCTCGTTCAGGTAACGCACCTGGGAAACGACCAGCTCAGGCAGCCGCTTGCCTTCGAGTACCGGCCGGGTGACGAGCCAGGCCAGCGCGGCCGGCGGCAATATGTAAAGCCAGAGAAGGGTATGGCTAAACGGAAGCCCGACAATCTTGAGCACCACCACATAGGGCACGGCGATGGCCGCGAACACCGCAATCTGGCCCACCGGGAGCGGCATAGGCAGCCGGAAGTCATACAGCTTGTAAAGCCGTTTCTCGATTCGCCAGATGTTGGTGTAGGTGGGCAGATCCAACCCTGCTGCGCTCCTTAGGCCTGCTGACCGGATCAGTGAACGCCAAGGGCGTTCGCGATGCCGGTAGCGAGCGTCTGCACGATGCTGGGCGTGTAGAAGACGACGGCGATGGCCACCGCGAGCACCAGGAACTGCACGAACCGAAGGATCTCGCGGGTGAACAGGAAGAAAATAGCGACTATCCCGACGATCCCGAGGAACAGCGGTCCGAATAGGCCCTGCAGGTACGTCACCAGGCCGGTAGTGCTGAGTGCTAGGGGGGGTGTCGAGATGAGCAGGTGCTGCATCGTTCTACTCCGGGGGGGTTATGGGGGTGCGGGTGGCTGTGCACACGACTGGCTGTGCGGGCAGATCACCGGAAGGGTTCCTGTCACGGTCCCTCCGGCTGGATGACCGATGGTCCTATGGCGTTGACATACCAGCTTCCGTTCTGCCGCACGACGGTCATCTCATAGGTCATGGCCAGGCCGGGCGAGGCTTCGCTGACCGATGAAGATTTGGCCGAGTCCCTGGCCCGCTCTCTGGACGTGGCCTGACTGGCCAGCTGCCAGATCACGCTGACCGCGATCCTGCGCGTTGCTCCCCCAGACGGAACCTCCATTCCGGAAATGGAATCGAAGGTCACAGCGCCGCCAAGCCCGGTAACAACAGCACCTGGGGCCAGGAACCGGCCGAGTGCCTCCTGATTGCCACTGGCGTAGGCACGGAAGAATCCCGGCAGCTGGTCGGTGAGGGCCGTCACCGCGGCCGGGTCATTCACCGCGCTGGACGGCGATGGCGGGGTGGCGCGCTCGGGCCCGGGAAGCAACGCCGGCTCAGCGGACACGACCAGCCCGCCTTGGGCCGAATAGACCGGCACGCCGAGTTCGATCAGGCCGGAACTCACCTGGGCCAGGAGCATTACCACCGCGTGGTTCGCATTCTGTACCGAGATGGAGGCGACCTGCTCGGACTGGAGTTGCTGGGACCCTGCGCCATTCCAGCCGAACTGGGGCTCCGACCCTACAGGAATGAACGGGACGAGGTCGCTGGCTCGCTGCGCGGCAGTGGCCGGGCTGAAGTTAAGGTAGACATTCCCGAACTGCAGCGCAAAGGCCTCGGCCAGCACGGTAGGGAATCCGCCGTCCGCCGTGGCCGAGGCATTCCCGCCGTTAGCCCCGGCGCTGGCCGACTGGCGGGGGCTGGCCACAATTGACGTCACCCCTCGGAATCCGATGATGAGCAGGACCGCCCAGATCAGTGCGCGGAACGCCCAGACCAGCCAGCGACCGCCCGCGCCGCGCCATTGTTGCGGGCGCCGGGCCGTTGGCTCAGCGGGTTCCGTGACGTCTGGCACCGCCTCGTCATCTGCGGCAAGCTCATCCGGCCGCAAGCTGCGATCGAGGGTCGCCTTGCGAACCATTGCACCTCCGCCCGCTCTCCTGCGCCTGCGCAGCAAGGAGTTGCGGCGCACCCTTACCCCTTTCGGGGCCCATTCTCCAGCCGAGGACGCAATTGCGGTCGCAGGCGCGCCGGCGATCTGCGAATCGGCGGGGCAATCGATACTCTGCGGGTGAAAGATCCCGGTCTCACCGTGCGGAGTGAACCGCGGAACCTGACCGCCGCGGGACCAGGGACCCGGACCGGGATCGGCTGATCCCCGAGAGGGATGCCAGCCATTCCCCGGCCACTGCCCGTTCCCCGGCCACTGCCCGTTCCCTGGCCACTGCCCCGCCTCCGGCCGGTGCCCGTTCCCTGGATGCCCGTTCCCTGGATGCCCGTTCCCTGGATGCCCGTTCCCTGGATGCGCTGGATGCCCGGTTTCCGGCCGCCGTCCCGCCGCCGGCCACTGCTCGGCCCCCGGACGTCCCCGCGGCTGCTCGGCCCCCGGCCGCTGCTCAGTCCCCGGCCGCTGCTCAGTCCCCGGCCGCTGCTCCATCCTCGGCCGCCGGGCTGGCCCCCGACGCTGCTCTCTCTCCGGCCACAGGTCTGGCTCGGGCCACAGTTCTGGCTGTCCCGCCTCCAGCCATGGCCACCACTCCGTTTCCGGCTGCTGCGCCTCCGCCGGCAGCCGGGCCTCGGGCCATCTCCCGGTCCCCGGCCGCTGCCCCGCTGCCCCAGGCCCCGGCGGCGCGGCGCCGGGCGCTGCCGGGACGCCACGCACGGGCGAGTCGGGCGTGCCCTCGACCGCGAACGCGGCCGGGCGAACCCGGTTCTTCTTCCCACGCATGCTCTGCCTCTCGCGCCAACGGGCCAAGACGGGAGCATTCGACCGCCGCCGGTGTGAGAGTCTGTGTGAACACCAGCGCGGAATTCTGCGTGAACACGGGCGCTGACCTGCAGCGATCCACGTACAAACGAGCTCAGCGGAGACGGGCGAGAATAGGTGGGCGGATAACGCACCCAGCCGGGCGGGCGGCCGGATCGATGGTGATCCTCGAGTCCTGACCACGTCGGGGCCGGACCCGGGTGTCAGGCGCCCGCGGTGGTCACCATCCAGGCCAGGACGAAGGCTTCCTCGTGCCACTTGTCGTACCTGCCGCTGCGGCCGCCGTGCCCGGCCACCATCTCGGTCTTCAGCAGGAACGGGCCGCCCTTGCCGACCGCCTGCAACCTAGCGATCCACTTCGCGGGCTCGCGGTAGAGCACGCGGGTGTCGTTCAGGCTGGTCACCGCCAGGATCGGCGGGTAAGCCTGCCCGGTCACGTTCTCATACGGCGAGTAAGACTTCATGTACGCGTAGACCTTCGCGTCGTGCAGCGGATCGCCCCACTCCTCCCACTCGGTCACGGTCAGCGGCAGCGTGGGGTCGAGGACCGAAGTGAGCGCGTCGACGAACGGCACCTGCGCGACGATCCCGCCGAAGTCCTGCGGAGCGATGTTCGCGACCGCGCCGACCAGCAGGCCGCCCGCCGAGCCGCCGCGGGCGATCAGGCGCGACGGTGACGTCCAGCCCTGGTCCGCCAGGTGCTGGGCGCACGCGACGAAATCGGTGAAGGTGTTGGTCTTGTGCAGCAGCTTGCCGTTCTCGTACCAGCGGCGGCCCATCTCGCCGCCCCCCCGGATGTGCGCGATCGCGTAGCCGAAGCCGCGGTCGAGCAGGGACAGCCGGGAGATGGAGAAGTTCGGGTCCGCGGAGATTTCGTAGCTGCCGTAGCCGTAGAGCACGAACGGCGAGCTGCCGTCGCGTGGCGTCCCCGTCCGGCACACCAGCGAGATCGGGATCCGGGTCCCGTCGCTCGCGGTGGCCCACTCCCGGTACTGGGCGTAGTCCTCCGGGCGGTACTCCCGGCCGCCCGGGAGCGGGAGCACCGGCGAGCGCTTGAGCAGGGTGAGGTCGCCGGTCGCCATGTCGCAGTCGTAGACCGAGTCCGGCGTCACCAGCGAGACGTAGCCGAGGCGGAACAGCCGGGAGGCGTACTCGGCGTTGGCTCCGGGGAAGATGCTGTAGATCGGTTCCGGGAACGCTATCTCGTGCTCGGTGCCGTCGCCGCGGATGACGCGCAGGCCGGTGAGCCCGTCCCGGCGGAAGTAGACGGCCACGTAGTCGGCAAAGGCATCCACGTCGAGCAGGCGCGTGTCCTCGCGATGCGCGATGAGCGTCGTCCAGCTCGCGGGGTCCGACAGCGGCGCGGCCGCCACCTCGAAGTTCTCGGCGTGGTCGTTGTGCAGGATCAGCAGGCGGTCGGTTCCGTCGGCGCTGACCTGATGCTCGACGTGGTATTCCACGCCCTGCCGGCGCGGCGTCACGACGGTGAACTCGCCGAGCGGCCGCGTTGCGTCCAGCAGCCACGCCTCGCTGGTCACCGAGCTCGACACGGATATGCACAGGTAACGCTCGCTGCGGGTCAGGCCGACACCGACTAGGAACTTCTCGTCGGTCTCCTCGTAGACGATCACGTCCTCGGCGGCGGGCGTACCGACCATATGCCGCCACACCCGGTACGGCCGCCACACGTCATCGACGGTGACGTAGAACAGCGCCGAGCCGTCCAGCGACCAGGCCGGGCTGTAGAGCGTGTCCGGGATCTCGTCCGCGGCGGTCTGCCCGGTCACCAGGTCCTTGACCCGGAGCGTGTAGCGCTCGCCGCCGGTCAGGTCGGTGGAATACCCGAGCAGCCTGCCGTCCGGGCTTACCGAATAGCCGCCGACGGCGAAGAACTGCCCGTCGCCCGCCAGTTCGTTGCCGTCAAGCAGCACCTCCTCGCCGTCGAGCGGCGAGCCGTCCGCGCTCATTGGCGGGCCGGAGTCGTCCGGCCGGACCGCGCGGCGGCAGTACACCGGGTACTGCTTCCCCTCGACGGTCCGCGCGTAGTACCACCAGCCGTCCTTGCGGGTCGGCACGGTCAGGTCGGTCTCCTTGGTCCGGGCCTTGATCTCGCCGAAGATGGCGTCGCGGAGTTCCGCCTGGCCGGCGGTCATCGCCTGGGTGTAGGCGTTCTCGGCCTCGAGGAACGCGATCGTCTCCGGGGCGTCCTTGTCGGCCAGCCACGCGTACTCGTCGACGAACGTGTCGCCGTGGAAGGTGCGCTCGTGGCGGATCCGCCGCGCGGCCGGAGGCTCGGGGCCGTCGGGCGGGGCAGTCACTGGATCGGTGCTCATGGATGTGCAGTCTACGAAGAACCGGTCCGGCGCGGCCGGGTGCCGGTCATGCCTGAACGCGACGCCTCGGCGCCGGCGTGGGTGCGCCGACGGCCCTGGTTCACCCGGACCCGGGCAGATACGCTGCCATCACCCGGGAGAGGCTTATGACCGTCACGATCGAGGCCGCCGCGGTCGCGAGTGTCCTGCACGCGCATTCCAGCGCGGCTGCTGCCGCGCCCAGCCGGACGCTCGCCTTCGTCACGCTCATCACCTGGCTGTTCGATGCCGGCAGCGGCGGATACATGCTCCGCACCTGGATCGCCCGCGGCGGCCTGCGCCGCCAGCGCGCCAGTGACAGGCTGGGTCCGCGGGTCGTCTTCGGGCATTTCGGGATGGCCACCACCGGCCTCCTGGTGTGGATCAGCTACCTGGCTACCCGCTGGATCGTCCTGGCCTGGCTGGCCGTGGGCGTGCTGATGCTGGTGATCGGGCTCGGCGTGTCCACGGTGACCCTGTGGACGCCGTTCCCCGCGCACCGGGCTGACGCCCGGGGCACGCCTGGGAGCGCGGCCGGAGCCGGCCCCGGCGCGGGCGATCCCGGCGCGGGCGATCCCGCCGCGGGCGGGTCGGCGGTCCCGGCCGAGCAGGCGCTGGGCGGCAGACTCACCGACGAACTGCTCAACCGCGCGCTCACCGACGACGTGCTGCTCAGCAAGCTCGTCGAGGACGTGGTCGTCCGCGCGGGCGCCCACCCGCCGCGGGCCGCGACGAGGCCAAGGACACACCTGGCCACGCTCATCCCCGCCGGGCATGGGATGGCCGCCATAACCACGATGCTCCTCGCGGTGCTCACCGCGGCCGGAGCGAGATGATCAGTGCGCCCGCGGCTCTGACGTTCAGACGTTGAAGCGGAACTCGACGACGTCGCCGTCGCGCATCACGTAGTCCCTGCCCTCTATCCGCACCCGGCCGGCGGCACGCGCCGCGACAAGCGACCCGGCCGCCATCAGGTCATCGAACGAGACCACCTCGGCCTTGATGAAGCCTCGCTGGAAATCGGTGTGGATCACCCCGGCGGCCTCCGGCGCGGTCGCCCCGGCCGGGATGGTCCACGCCCGCGCCTCCTTCGGGCCCGCGGTCAGGAACGTCGACAGGCCAAGCGCCGCGAAGCCGGCCCGGGCCAGCTGCGCCAGCCCCGGCTCGCCAAGTCCGAGCTCGGCCAGCATTTCTGCGGCCTCGTCCTCCGGCAGCTCGGCCAGCTCGGCCTCGGTCTTCGCGTCAAGGAACACCGACTCCGCAGGCGCGACCAGGGCGGCAAGCCGCTCCCGCAGCGCCTGGTCGGCCAGCTCGGTTTCGTCCTCGTTGAACGCGTACACGAACGGCTTGGCCGTCAGCAGCTGCAGCTCACGCAGATCGGCCGGGTCGATCCCGGCCGACGCGGCCCCGGCGAACAGCGTTGTCCCGCCGTCGAGCACCTGCTGCGCCTGGGCGGCGGCATCGGCGGCCCGGAGCCGGGCCGGATCCTTGGCGAACTTCGCCTCCTTGGCGAGCCGCGGTGCGGCCTTCTCCAGCGTCTGCAAGTCGGCCAGGATCAGCTCGGTTACCACCGTCTCGATGTCCCGCTCCGGCGAGACTCCGCCGTCGACGTGGCTGACGTCAGGATCGGTGAAGACCCGGACAACCTGGCAGATCGCGTCGGTTTCCCTGATGTGGGCCAGGAACTGGTTGCCCAGGCCCTGTCCCTGCGAGGCGCCGCGGACCAGCCCGGCGATGTCCACGAACCTGACCGTGGCCGGCACGATCCTCGCCGAGTCGTACAGCCCGGCCAGGGCGACCAGACGCGGATCCGGGATGCCCACTATGCCCACGTTGGGCTCGATGGTCGCGAACGGGTAGTTGGACGCCAGCACGCTGGCCCTCGTCAGCGCGTTGAAGAGAGTGGATTTGCCGACGTTGGGCAGGCCGACGATGCCGATGGACAGGCTCACTCGGGCGAGTCTAGGTCCGCCGCGGAACCGCCCGAACCGAAGGCCATTTTGCTGAGCGCCTCAAACCGGTTGATGGCGGCTCACAGCGTGTCACGCGGGAAACTGTCGCAACCTGCTGCGAGCATGGCCAGATATGAACGCGATCTCGCTCCTGATCGGGCTCCTGTTCGGCGCCGCCCTCGGCGCGCTCATCGGCTACCTCTACGCGCGCAGCCATGCCGCCGGCCAGGCGGCCGCCGCCGAGCATTTCCAGGCGCTGGCGGGTGAGGCCCTGGACCAGAGCACCCGGCGGTTCCTCGAGATGGCATCCGGCCGGCTGGAGGCGGCCAACGCCAGGGCCGCCGGTGAACTGGACACCCGCAAGGCGGCCGTCGAGCACATGGTGCAGCCGCTTCAGGAAACCCTCGCCCGGGTGGAGATCCAGTTGCGCGAGACCGACGCGGCCAGGGTCAGGTCCGCGGCCGCTCTCGCCGAGCAGGTGATGATCGCCCGGCAGAGCTCGGACGAGCTTCGCGCCCAGACGCAAGCGCTGGTGACTGCCCTCCGGCGGCCGGAGGCTCGCGGCCGGTGGGGCGAGATGCAGCTGCGGCGGGTGGTCGAGATGGCCGGCATGAGCGCCCGGTGCGACTTCGACGAGCAGGTCAGCGTCGCTGCTGTCGACGGGACCCTGCGCCCGGACATGGTGGTCAGGCTGGCCGGGGGGAAGAACATCGTCGTGGATTCCAAGGTCTCGCTGGCCGCCTACCTGGAGGCGGCCGAGACCACGGACGGTACGGTGCGCGAGGCCCGCCTGGACGCGCATGCCCGGCACCTTCGCGAGCACGTGGACCGGCTGGCGGCGAAGGCATACTGGACCGCGCTCAGCCCGGCGCCCGAGTTCGTCGTGCTGTTCATCCCCGGCGAGGCCTTCCTGGCCCCCGCACTCGAGCACGACCCGGCCCTGCTAGAGCACGCGATCACCCACAAAGTGCACATTGCCACCCCGACCACGCTGATCAGCATGCTGCGCACCGCGCAGTACGCCTGGCAGCAGGAAGCCCTCTCCGAGAACGCCCGCGCCGTGTTTGACCTGGGCCGGGAGCTATATGACCGGATCGCGGGCATGGGCAAGCACGTGGATGGGCTCGGCAAGGCGCTGACCAACGCGGTGTCCAGCTATAACCGGACGATCGGCTCTCTCGAAGGACGCGTTCTGGTGAGCGCCCGTAAGCTGAACGAGCTGGGCGTTGTCGACGCGGAGCTCAAGCCTCCCACGCCGGTAGAGGAGACCGTCCGGGCCTTGTCCGCGGCTGACCTGATTCCCGAGCCGGGCCCAGAACTCGTCACCGGAACGGACTCGGTGCGCGCCGACAAGCCGGCGCCACAGCTGGTGAGCGGGAGTCGGGCGATGGGCGCGGCGGGGTGACCGCGGCGGCCAGCACGGGACCGTCGCCGAGAACGGGAGGAGGGAGCGGGTTGCCGCAGGGGGAGCGGGGAGCATGGCCCGCACGTCTTGGCTCACCGCGAGCGATACTCGCAGCGGTTGGCCCGGGTCCGCTCAGGGCGCCCGGCGCGATCACGGTTATCAGCCAGTCGGGCGGCGGGCCCGCGGGCCGGCCAAGCCGGCCGCCGCCCCCGTCACCGACCGGGCGGGAACCCGCACCGCAGCCCGGTGATGGCAGCAGCGCCGGCCGCGGCCAGCCTGGCGCCCGCATGACGGCCCGCGGGGCAGGTCTCGCGATGTTCTTGCTGTTCTTCCTGGGCACGCTGATCGCCGGGTGGATACACCTGGAGCTGCTGGCCGGCCTGAGCTTCGTAGCCGGCTGCGCGCTGGGCGCCTACTACACCCGGCGCGAGGCCCTGCTCATGGTGGTGGCTACCCCGCCGCTAATTTTCATGACCGCCCTGGTCGGCGCCGAGCTCCTGACCACTCAGGCCGACACCGTGCGCCACACGCTGACGTCCGCCGCGGAAGGGATCATCCTCACCCTGGCTGCGGTCGCGCCCTGGCTGTTCAGTGGCGTGATCATCGGCCTCATCATCGCGCTGTTCCGCGGCTTGCCGCAGTGCGTCCGCGACCTGCGTACGGAACTGCGCGGCGACCTCGGCCTGCGCGGGCCGTTCGTGCCGCGGGAGCCGTCGGCGCAGCGAGATCCGCGCGGCGCCGACGGCGCACGCTAGCCGTCGTCGGCGGAGTGGTCCCGCAGCTCGTGCGGCAGCGCAAAGAACATGCGCTCCGGCACCGCCTCGACCTCCACGACCGTGCCGAACCCGCTCTCGGCCAGCCGTTCGAGCACTCCGGCTACGAGGTCCTCGGGTACCGAGGCACCGCTGGTGACGCCGACGGTCACGACACCATCCAGCCAGGCCTGATCAACGCCCGAGGCGTCATCCACGAGGTAGGCAGCGCCGGCGCCTGCATCAAGTGCCACCTCGACCAGGCGGACCGAGTTGGAGGAGTTCCGCGAGCCCACCACGATGACCAGGTCAGCTTCTGCAGCGATCTGCTTCACCGCGGCTTGCCGGTTCTGCGTGGCATAGCAGATGTCGTCGCTAGGCGGGTCAAGCAGCTGCGGGAAGCGCTCGCGCAGCGCCGCGACCGTCTCATTCGTCTCATCAACCGACAAAGTGGTCTGGGACAGCCAGGCCACCTTGGCCGGGTCGCGTATCTCGACGCTAGCGCTTCGTTCCGGCCCGTCGACCAGGTGAATGCGCGCCGGCGCTTCGCCGGTGGTGCCGATGACCTCCTCGTGGCCCTCGTGCCCGATCAGCAGGATGTCGTAGTCCTGGGCTGCGAACCGCTTGGCCTCGCTGTGCACCTTGGTGACCAGCGGGCAGGTGGCGTCGATCGTGTGCAGGCCGCGCTTGGAGGCCTCTTCGCGCACTTGAGGTGCCACTCCATGGGCGGAGAAAACCACCACCGCCCCCTCCGGAACCTCGGCTGCTTCCTCGACGAAGATCGCGCCGCGCTGCTCCAGGGCGCGCACCACGTGGATGTTGTGCACGATCTGCTTGCGGACGTAGACCGGGGCTCCGTAGCGCTCCAGAGCCTTCTCGACGGTTTGCACCGCGCGGTCTACGCCCGCGCAGTAACCGCGGGGCTTCGCGAGCAGGACGCGTCGGGTGGGCATGACACCCATCGTAGGTGAACCCGTTACCGATTCATCAAGTGCGCTGGGACGTACACTTGCTCACTCAAATCCGCAACACTTCGTGTTCCTGCTATTGCACCGGCGTGCTAAATGACGAGAATCATCTCGCAGGCGTCATGTGCCGCCACCGGAACGCGGCCGCCATACTGCCGTGTGTCACCAGGCGAGACGGTCACCGGACACGCCAGAGGGAGAAGATCACTATGCGTATCCCGCAGCAGGTCACTGAACGCGTCAAGGAGGCTCCTGCGCAGGCCCTGCGGGCGGTCTTCTCCGGGATCGGCCAGGTGCTCCTCGTGGCTGACCGGATCAAGAGCCGGGCAACCGAGCCGGACCGGGCCCGGTCCGATGCGGCCGCGCCGGCGGCCAAGTCCCGGCCAGACACCGCCCCGGCGGTGAAAGACGAGACCAGGTGGCGGTCGCTCGACGAGACGGGCAACGTCAGGCTGCTGTCCGAAGAGGACGCGGCCCGAGCCGAGCCGCCCGGCGCCGTCACGCCAGCCGAGACGCCCGCAGACACCATCCCGGCCGCTGCCGAGACCATCCCGGCCGCTGCCGAGACCATCCCGGCCGCTGCGGAAACCATCCCGGCCGCCGCCGTCCCGGCCGCCGCTGCCGAGCCCGCCGCCGCCGTGAGTGAGCCGCCAGCCGCCAATACAGCACCAGCCGGACAAACCGCAGCGAAGCCCGCGGCCCAGAAGACCTCGCTGCCCGTGCCCAACTATGACGACCTCACCGTCGCGTCCCTCCGCGCCCGCCTGCGCAACCTCGACACCTCGCAGGTGCGCGTGCTGCTTGACTACGAGAAGGCCAACGCCGGCCGGGCCGCCGTGCTCACGATGTTCGAGCGCCGCATCGCCAAGCTGGAGAGCGACGAGGCCTGATTCCACGTCATGGCGCTGGAGACCAGCCCGGAGTCGCCGGTTCCCGTCCGCACCGTGCTGCGGCTGGTCGGGGAGTGGGTCGGCCGCCTGGGGCGGATCTGGGTCGAGGGCCAGATCGCGGAGCTGAACCGGCGCGGTAACGCCGTGTTCCTGACCCTGCGCGACCCGGTGGCCGCCGTCTCGGCCCGCCTGGTGTGCACCCGGGCGGTCTTCGACGCCAACGACCCGCCGCCCGCTGAGGGCGCACGGGTGGTCGTCTGGGCGCGTCCCGACTTCAACGTCGCGCGGGGCTCGTTCTCGCTCACCGCACTGGAGATCCGCACGGTCGGCATCGGCGAGCTGCTGGCCCGGCTGGAACGGCTGCGCAAGTCCCTGGCGGCCGAGGGTCTCTTCGCAGCCGAACGCAAGCGGCCGCTGCCGTTCCTGCCCGGGGTGGTCGGGCTTATCTGCGGACGCGACTCAGCGGCCGAGCGGGACGTGCTCAAGAACGCGGCCCAGCGGTGGCCGGCGGTGCGGTTCCGGGTGGAGCAGGTCGCCGTGCAGGGCCCGCATGCCGTGGAGGAGATCGTCGAGGCGCTGCACGGCCTGGACGCCGACCCGGCGGTCGATGTGATCATCGTGACCCGCGGCGGCGGGTCAATCGAGGATCTGCTGCCGTTCTCCGACGAGACGCTGATCAGGACGGTAGCCGCGTGCAGGACGCCCGTGGTCAGCGCGATCGGTCACGAGCAGGACTCACCGATCCTTGACTACGTCGCCGATGTGCGCGCGTCGACGCCGACCGACGCGGCCAGGAGGGTGGTACCCGACGTCGGCGAGCAGCTCGCCCTGATCAGGCAGCTGCGCACCCGCGCGCGCAGGTGCCTGGCCGGCCTGCTCGACAGGGAGCTGTCCTGGCTGGCGGCCATTCAGTCCCGGCCGGCGCTCGCTAATCCCGTGCGCGAAATCGAACGGCAGCAGGAGCTGGTGGCCGCCCTGGCCCAGCGGGCGCGGCGCTGCCTGTCCGCGAGCCTGGACCGGGCGAGCGACGACGTGGCTCACACCCGGGCGCGGCTGCTCGCCCTGTCGCCCGCGGCAACGCTGCGCCGGGGCTACGCCATCGTGCAGCACGGCGATTCCAGCGTGGTCCGTTCCGCCGCCGAGGTGGCGCAGGACGAGGAGCTGACCGTCAGGTTCGCCGATGACCAGCTGACCGTCACCGCTGACCGGCGACCGAACCCGGCCCGGGCGGAAGGCGACGAATAGCCGTCACGGAACAAGGGGGATAGAGGAGACCCGTATCCTCGACGGCCAGCTAACGGTCACCGCCGATCACCGGCCAAACTCGCAGCCGAACCTATAGCAAAGCCATCCCGTCCTATTACCAATAGCGACGGCCCATCGCCGCTGTCTGGCTGAATCCCAGAACCTGCCCGATCAGAGGGCGGGCGAGCCGGTACCAGCCTTGAGCACGCCGATGCTGGCCCAGAATGAAACCGATGGGCTTTGCCGATCATTGGCCGCTTGATTGCGTGACCGTGGTATCGCTTATTGCCATGCCGTTTTCCCGAAATGGCATGGCTCAGTTTAGTCGCTGCCCGGAAAGGGAAGAAGGCTCCCCGCCAGCCATTGTCATGGCAATGCTGGTCAATGGATTGGCATCGCGCACGGGGGGAAATACCGGATGCTGGGACCATGGGACGACCGATTCGGGCGGCGAATCTCGCGCCGCATGGGCATCACGCTGATAATTGCTTCGTCCATTGTCGCCGGCGCTACGTCCTACGCCGTCGTCGGGCAGCTGCAGCGGGCCGACGCGCCCCCGGCATGTACGCACCGCCCGGCGCCGGGGACGTCGGTGCTGTCGGGTCCGCCGGCCGCGGTTGCCGCAGGCGTGGCCAGGGCGCTGTTCGGGTGTGCGCCAGCCGTGGTCGTCGCAAACGAGAACAGCCCGGCCGATGTGGCCGCAGCCGTCCCCGTGGCCGAGCGGTCACACGCACCACTGCTGCTGTCGTCACCGCTGCCGGCCACCGCAATCAGCGCCGTGTCCTCCCGCGGCGTGGCAGGCGCACGGCCAGCGGGGCGGGCCACGTCCCTGGGCACGGTCGCGGCGCAACAGGAGATGAGCGATCTGCGTCCCCGCACCGTGCTCGGCGTCGGGCTGACCACCGGTGAACTCACGGCGGAAATGCCACGAGCGCGGGTGACCACCGACCCGGCCGGATTCGCCGGGATGTCCCGGCCCAGGCGGCTAGGTCACGTGATCGTCCTGGTGTCCAAGGGCCAGTCGGCCGAGGCCTTGGCCGCAGCGGCGACCGCGGAGGCGGCCGGCGCCGAGGTGGTGGCGGTGCCGGGCTATGACCCGCGAGCCGATCCGGCGGCGATCGCCGCACTCACCGCCGCCCGGCCGCGACAGGTCATTGCTGCGGGAAGCGGTTTCGGGCCGACGAGCCGGCTAATCTCCCGGCTCGCCGTGGTCATGACCGGAGTGCAGCTGCCTGGGGGCGGCCAGGACATCGTGCCCATGCACCGGCTCGTCGCGCTCTACGGGGAGCCGGGAGTTCCGGCCCTCGGAGCCCTGGGCCAGCAGGGCATCAGCGCCAGCGTCGCCCGGGCGAAGCGGCTGGCGGCGTCCTACCGGGCGCTGAGCAGGATGCCCGTCGTGCCAGCGTTCGAGATCATCGCCACGGTCGCCACGTCGGCTCCTGGGGCCGGCGGGGGCTATTCGTATGAGACTCCGGTCGCGTCTCTCCGCCCCTGGGTGCAGGCGGCGACTGCGGCCGGAATGTACGTGATCCTCGACCTGCAGCCGGGCCGGGACAACTTCCTTGCGCAGGCCAAGCTGTATCAGCCGCTGCTGAGACTGCCGAACGTAGGCCTGGCCCTTGACCCGGAATGGAGGCTGCAACCAGGGCAGCTGCCGCTGCGGCAGATTGGCACCGTGAGCATCACCGAGGTCAATAGCGCCGTCAACTGGCTGGCCCAGCTCACGGCACAGTACCGCCTTCCTCAGAAACTCCTGGTCCTGCACGAGTTCAAGATCGGGGAGATAGGTAACGAACAGCTCCTCGACACCCGCAACGATGATCTGGCCATCGTCATGGACATGGACGGGCAGGGCACCCCGGCCACGAAGCAGCAGACATGGGATGTCGTCACCGCTACCGCACCGCGAGGAGTGTCGTTCGGGTGGAAGGACTTCTTTGTCAAAGATCAGCCGATGCTGAACCCATCGCAGACGGTGGAGAGGGCACCGCAGTCCGTGATGATCTCGTATGAGTGATCCGGTTTCCGTCATTCCCATGGCTGGCGGAATCCTGGCGGCAGCGCTAACGGCCGCCCGCGTGCGCACTGCACTAGGGTGACATCGTGACGGCAGCCGGTGGCGCGGATAACGGCGGGGACGGACAGCCCCAGGCCCGACGGCCTCCTTACGAGCAGGCGCGCGACGAGCTGGCCGAACTGGTCAAGCGCCTGGAGGCCGGCGGGCTGACCCTGGAGCAGTCGCTGCAGCTGTGGGAGCGCGGCGAGCGCCTCGCCGCGGTATGCACCGAGTGGCTCGACGGCGCCCGCGCCCGCCTGGCGGAGGCGATGGCCCAGCGGACCGAGGGCGGCGATCCCGAAGCCCCCTTCTGACCGGGCGGTCAGCGCCCGGAAACCACCAAGGCAGAGTTCCCTTAACGCTACGACGGCGGCGACTCTAGCCGCGATAGCACCTCGATCACGCCGTTGGCGATCTTCCGCGTGTGCTCGGCGTCCTCGCTGAGCGACAACTCGGCGCCGCAGAGCCCCAGGGCGCCGGTCATCACGATCGCGACGGCCTCGTCCAGGGGCTCCTCGCTACGGACGAAGAACTCGGTATTCATGCTCACCCAGTCGGCGAGCCGCTGCCGCCGCACCAGGTCGAAGCCGGGCGGGGAGTCTCCGCTCACGAACAGCCGGAACAGCTCGCGCTGCGCCACGCACACGTCCAGGTACTCCCGCGCGCCGACGAGGAACAGCTGCTTGGGGTCGGTGATCCCGGCGTCGCGGGCGCGACGGACGGCCCGGCGGGTCCGCTCGGCGTGATCGTTATTGAGTTCCTCAAACAACGTCAGGTATAGATCAGCTTTTCCTGAGAAATGGTGATATAGGCTGCCGACGCTGGCGCCCGCCCGGTTCACGATGTCGGTCACGGCCGCCTGGGCGTAGCCCTGGGTGGTGAAGACCTCGCGCGCCGCTGCGAGCAGGGCAGTCCGGGTCGCGGCTCCGCGTTCGGACGCCCTCCCGACCGGTCGTGCCTGGTCTGTTGTCATGCGGATTCGCAGCACTCCTTCAAGACCCGGCGCGGGGACAGCCTCCAGGCTACGCCGACGACCCCGATGCATAAGATTTCATCACGACGATCACGGGAAGGCGTCGTTGTGACCGAGAATCAGACCGCTGCCACACCGGCCGGGCCAGTTCTGCCTGGCCGGGGCGAGGCGCCAGGCCAGGGGACCGTGGTTGGCGAGGGCGTCGTGCCTGGCCAGAGCGCTGCCCCCGGCCAGGAAGAGGCGCCCGCGCCGCCGGCCAGTCACGCTCCGGACCGGAACCTCGCGCTCGAGCTGGCCAGGGTTACCGAGGCCGGCGCGATGGCCGCGGCCCGCTGGGTGGGGCGCGGCGACAAGAACGGTGCCGACGGGGCCGCCGTGCACGCGATGCGCATGCTGATCAACACGGTGTCGATGAACGGCGTGGTCGTGATCGGCGAGGGCGAGAAAGACCGCGCGCCGATGCTCTACAACGGCGAGCAGGTCGGTGACGGCAGCGGCCCGGCCTGCGACGTGGCGGTGGACCCGATCGACGGCACCCGGCTGACCGCCAACGGCATGCCGAACGCGATCTCCGTGATCGCGGTCAGCGCCCGCGGGTCCATGTACGACCCGTCCGCCGTCTTCTACATGTCCAAGCTGGTCACCGGTCCGGCGGCGGCGGAACTGGTGGACATCGACGCGTCGCCCGGCGACAACATCGCCGCGGTCGCGCGCGCGAAGCACTGCTCATCGCACGACGTCACGGTGGTCATCCTGGACCGGCCGCGGCACCACGGCCTGATCGAGGAGGTCCGGGCGGCCGGAGCACGGATCAAGCTCATCACCGACGGGGACGTGGCCGGCGCGATCATGGCGGCGCGCGACGGCACCGGCATCGACCTGCTGCTCGGGATTGGCGGCACCCCGGAGGGCATCATCGCCGCGTGCGCGATCAAGTGCCTGGGCGGAGTCATCCTCGGCAAGCTCGCGCCGCGTGATGACGCCGAACGCGATCGCGCCATCGGGGCCGGCCATGACCTGGATCAGGTGCTGTCCACCGACGACCTGGTCACGTCGGACGACGCGTTCTTCGCGGCAACCGGGATCACCGACGGGGAACTGATGGCCGGCGTGCGGTACCGATCCGGTGGCGCCACGACGCACTCGCTGGTCATGCGCGCGCGGTCGGGCACGCTGCGCAACATCCTCAGCGAGCACCAGCTCTGGAAGCTCCGGGCCTACAGCTCGGTCAACTTCGACGGCGACTGAACGGCCCCCGCCATCGGGACCGCCGCGGCCTGATGACCTTCACCCGGCCGCCGAGCGCGAACCCGCGGACCTCGATCACCGGCGTGTCCGGCAGGACCGGCGTGGTGCTCGGCTGGCTCTTCCTGCTCAGCACGCCGCTGCCGGTCATCACGACGGCTACCCCGTCGGGGACGATCAGCTGCACGGTGCCGCCGAGCACGGTCACGAGCAGCGTGATCCGCCGGCTCTGCAGCACCGCCTCGCGCAGGTCCAGGACGACCTCGCCGAAGATGGCGGTCACCCCGAGACGCTCCGGTACCACCCAGCGGCCATCGCGCCGCTCCCGGCCGAACACGCCCGCAATCGGCTTCCGGCCGTCCAGCCGGATCGGCTGGGCCGACGGCGCGGCCAGGTCGGCGGTCAGCTCGGCGAGCTCGCCGAGCGTGCGGGCCGAGTAAGCACGCTCCGCGCGTTCTGAATGCTCGCCGAGAGTCAGGCGACCGTCGCTCGCGGCCTCCGTGAGGAGCGCGACCACCCGCTCCCGGTCCGCGTCAGAGGCACGCAGATCACGTGGCGCGGGTCGCGAGGTCACACCCAGAAGATACAAGACCCGGGCGCCGGGTCCAGGGGTTCGGAGCCTCGGCTGGCGGCCGGGTAATCCCGCACATCCCGCGCAAACGGACGGGGATGTCACTGGAATGCAGTTGCGGGGCAGCTGCGTTTGGATTACGCGTTTGGAGTAGGCCGTGGTGGCGGCATCGCACTTAGCTGGCGGCCTCGATCATCTGTTAGTTTTGTCTAAGCAAATACCTGGCCGAGGAGAGGGAGACCGGGCCTTGGGCGAGGCAGTCGGCGCATTGCGGATCCAGCGAAGCGACCACTACAAGTGGATAGCCCTGTCCAACACCACGCTCGGCATGCTCGCGGCCACCGTCAACGCCTCCATCGTGATCATTTCGCTGCCGGCCATCTTCCGCGGGATCAAGCTGGACCCGCTGACCCCCGGCAACGTCAGCTACCTGCTGTGGATGCTGATGGGCTACCTGGTCGTGTCGGCGGTGCTGGTGGTCACGCTCGGCCGCCTCGGCGACATCTACGGCCGGGTACGCATGTACAACCTCGGCTTCGCGGTCTTCGGGCTCGGCGCGCTGGCGCTGCCGTTTGACCCGCTGACCGGCGCGGGCGGCGCGATGTGGCTGATCGGCTTCCGGGTCATCCAGGCCGCCGGCGGCGCGATGCTGATGGCCAACTCCCCCGCGATCCTGACCGACGCCTTCCCCTCCGACCAGCGGGGCATGGCGATGGGCATCAACCAGGTGGCCGGCATCTCCGGCCAGTTCATCGGCCTGATCCTGGGCGGGGTGCTGGCGGCGATCGACTGGCGCCTGGTGTTCATCGTCTCGGTGCCGATCGGCATCGGCGGCACGATCTGGTCCTATCTCAGCCTCCGCGAGGTCGGCGCGCGGACCCCGGCGCGGATCGACTGGCTCGGCAACGTCCTGTTCGGGCTCGGCCTGATCGGCATCCTGGTCGGCATCACCTACGGGCTGATCCCCTACGGCGGGCACGCGATGGGCTGGACCAACCCCCTGGTGCTGACCGGCGTGATCGGCGGCATGGCGCTGCTCGTGGCCTTCTGCATCACCGAGCTCAAGATTCGCCAGCCGATGTTCGACCTCAAGCTGCTGCGGATCCGGGCGTTCGCAGCCGGGAACGCGGCCACCCTGCTGGCCGCGATCGCCCGGGGCGGGCTGCAGTTCATGCTGATCCTCTGGCTGCAGGGGATCTGGCTGGTGCTGCACGGCTACAACTTCAAGGACACGCCGCTCTGGTCGGGCATCTACCTGCTGCCGCTCACCTGCGGCTTCGTGGTCTCCGGCCCCCTGTCCGGCAAGCTGTCGGACAAGCACGGCGCCCGCGCGTTCGCCTCCGGCGGGCTGCTGCTCTCGGCGGCGGCGTTCGGCGGGCTGCTGCTCCTGCCGACGGACTTCACGTACCCGGCGTTCGCCGCGCTGATCTTCCTGGCCGGGGCGGGCATGGGCCTGTTCTCCGCGCCCAACGCCGCCGCGATCATGAACAGCGTCCCGGCCCGGCAGCGCGGCGCCGCATCCGGCATGCTCGCCACGTTCCAGAACTCCGGCTTCGTGCTGTCGATCGGCATCTTCTTCTCGCTGATGATCATCGGGCTGGCCAGCACGCTGCCGACCACGCTCACCAACGGGCTGACCGCGCACGGCGTGCCGCACGCGCTCGCGCTCAAGGTCGGGCAGGCGCCTCCAGTCTCCAGCCTGTTCGCCGCGTTCCTTGGCTACAACCCGGTACACCAGCTGCTGGCCCCGACCGGAGTGCTCGCGCACCTGCCGGCCGCCCAGGTCAGCGTACTGACCGGTAAGCAGTTCTTCCCGCGGCTGCTAGCGGGCCCGTTCCACCACGGGCTGGTGATCGTGTTCAGCACGGCGATCGTCTTCCTGGTCATCGCCGCGGGCGCATCCCTGCTGCGCGGCGGCCGCTACGTCCACGACGAGCAAGCCGCCCCGGCCACGACCGGCGCCGGCCAGGCCTCCGCCGCCCCAGGCAACGCCGCCGCAGGCAATGGCCAGCCCGCAGCGGGTGACAGCCAGCAGTCAGCGAGCAACGGCGCCAGC
This sequence comes from uncultured Actinomycetota bacterium, assembly GCA_963729365.1. Lineage (GTDB taxonomy): Bacteria > Actinomycetota > Actinomycetes > Streptosporangiales > Streptosporangiaceae > JASHPR01. The sequence continues at coordinate 45,478 of CAVSNQ010000015.1, read as the reverse complement.
CAGGCTCCGGCGACCGACGGCCAGGCTCCGGCGAGCGACAGCCAGCCGACCGCCAGGGGACGCCCGACGCCTTCATGATCGTTGCCCGGCGGCTTCATGACCGCCATGAAGCCAGCCGCGATTCGTGGAGCTGGTCAGTGAACGCTTCTTTGGGCAAGCGGTGCGGGCCACGAGAGCAGCAACACCTCGCTGCCACCGCGGGCCAGGACGGCGGCGATCGACGCGCCCGCAACGCCTGCATCGACGACGACGACGTCAGTATCGTTCGCCCGCATACCTGATTTCCCCCAGCGCGGCGACACTGCCGTCCGGCTCGGGTTCGGCCATGATCGTGTAGGTGCTGGCCGGCTCCATCGCATCGGAACCCGGCCCACGATCGAAGGGCCTTCTCACGTCCTGGCCTTCGCCGTTCTTCCAGGTCAGGAATTCGAGGGGTCCGTTGAACCAGTGGCCCGAGGGGCACTTGATCATGACACTGTCGAGCAGCCCGTCGGTGGATTGCATCGTGTAGCTGCACCTGACCTCGGCCGGGAGCCCGCATCGCGCGGCGCCCTCATCGTCGAGGTAGGCGGGGCAGTCGAGGAACATCATTTGGGTTTCCTTTGATCTCATCGCCGGGTAGTTGGGTCGCACATGGCGGTCATCGCCCGCAGGGGCAATGGGTTCGGCTCGCCGGCCGGCTCGATGTTCTGGTTGACGTGGAAGACGTTGTCGGGGTCGTAACGCCGCTTGACCTTGACGTTGACGAACGGCATACCCCGCCCCTTCCGTAGGGCCCTCCTGATGACGGCCACGCAATCGACGTACAGCACGATCGTTCGTGCTATACGCTAGCACGATCGTTCGTGCTGTACAATGTGGCCATGCCCCCACGAGCCACCACCAACGGCGCCCGGACCAGGACCGCGATCCTGCAGACCGCCGCCGACCTCGCCTCCGTCGACGGCCTGGACGGCCTCAGCATCGGGCGGCTGGCCACCGAGCTGGCCATGAGCAAGAGCGGGCTGTTCGCCCACTTCGGCTCCAAGGAAGAACTGCAGCTGGCCACCGTCGAGGAGGCCCGGCAGCGCTACGCGAAAGAAGTGATCGAGCCGGCCCGCGCCGCAGGCTGCGGCATCACCCGCCTGCACGCGCTGTGCGAGGCGTTCCTGTCCTACCTCGAGCGCGCGGTGTTCCCCGGCGGATGCTTCTTCGCCTCGGCCATGGCCGAGTTCGACAGCAAGGCACCCGGCCCGGTCCGCGACCGCATCGCCCAGTGCCAGGACCAGTGGATGGACACCCTCGAACACGCCGCCCGGCACGCCCGCGAACAAGGCGAGCTGCGCGCCGGCAGCGACCCGCGGCAGCTCGCCTTCGAGCTGGAAGCAGCGCTGCTGTCAGCCAACTGGTACTACCACCTGTTCAACGACGCGACCTACTTTGACCGCGCCCGCCGGGCCGTGCGGGCGCGCCTGGCCAGCGAAGCCACCCCGCCGGCCTGCACCTGCTCCCCCCCGGCCCCCCAACCGGCTGACAACACCCGATCGACCTTGCCGGGCTGGGGGGACGCTCACCGGCCAGGACCGATCGTGACGGCGGCGTGGGCGGTGGCTTGATCCTCGGGGTCGAGGGTGGCACGATCGCCGAGGTGAGCACAGCGTTGCGGGAGCTGTTGATTCGTCACGTTGACGCCGGCACAATTCCTGGCGGGGTCGCGCTCTTGGGTGCTGGGAACGTCGAGGCGGTCACCGCGGGCGTGGCGTCGATCGGCGGCGGCCCTATGGGCGAGGACGCGATCATGCGGATCCAGTCCATGACCAAGGTGATTACGTCGGTCGCCGCGCTGCGTCTTGTGGAGGCAGGGCGTCTCGAGCTCGACCTGAGTCTGGTGGACTGGCTGCCGGAGCTGGCTGACCGTCAGGTGCTGCGCGATCCAGCGGCTGAGCTCGACGACACCGAGCCGGCTTGCCGGGCCATCACGCTTCGCCACCTGCTGACCAATACCTCCGGGTACGGCATGGTGATCCAGGCTTCGCCGCTGCAGCAGGCGATGGCCGCGAACGGCACTGAGGCTGGCCCGGAGCCACCGGCGATGGGCGCTGACGAGTGGCTGCGTCGCCTGACCGAGCTTCCGCTAGCGTTCCAGCCGGGAGAAGGATGGCGCTATCACCATTCGTTTGGCGTGCTCGGCATCCTCATCTCGCGGGTGGCGGGCCGCCCGCTCGGTAAGCATCTGGCCGAGGACATTTTCGGGCCGCTCGGGATGACCGACACCGCACTGTGGGTGGCGGAGGGCAAGCTGAACCGGCTGCCGGCGGCTTACCGGCACGGTGACGAGGGACTCGTGGAGACCGAGCCTGCCGGTGGCGGTTTCTACGCAGGACCGCCGTCGTTCGACGTCAGCCACGGCGAGCTCGTCTCCACCGCACCGGACTATCACCGCTTCACCCGGATGCTTGCCGAAGGAGGGCGAGTCAACGGCCAGCCGATGATCTCACCTGATCACCTACAGCAGATGACCAGCGACCAAGTGCCGGCGGCGTGTAAGACCGCGGACAGCTTCTTCCCGGGGTTCTGGGACGGCATGGGATGGGGTTTTGGCGTGGCCGTGACGACAGAGGGACCCCAGCGCGGCCGCATCGGCTGGTCCGGCGGACAGGGTACCGACTTCTTCGTCGACCCGGACGGCACGGTCGGCATCCTCCTCACTCAAGTAGAGCTGGGTGAGGACATGTGGTCGCTGGTCGCGCAGTTCCAGTCGCTGCACGAGCCGTCGTGACCGGCCGGCGGTAACCGGGCACCGCCACCTGTGACCACATTCCCCGTGGCGGCGGCGCCAGCGGTGAAGGTCGGCGTCACTCGGGGATGACGCGGCTCGCGTCGGCGTCGGCGCCGGGGCCGGCGTCCAGGGCTACGCGCAGGATGGTCTCCGCGGCGTCGGCCGCGGTGCGCGCGGTGATCGCGTGAGTGTGCGCCCGGTCGAGGTTGCCGAGAGCCATGCAGTCGTAGGCCACCTGCGCGTCGTGCACCGCCAGCTCCAGCTGCCGGGCCGCCTCGGCCAGGTCGATGCCGTTGGGGCTGACATCGGGAACGCTCGTCATATCCGCAACCTCATTTCCCGGGCCTGGCTGAGCCAGGGCCCGGACCTCCAGCTACCCAGAACGACCGGCTACATGCCGGCCGCGGCGGCCTGCCTCCCGGCCCCACCTGTCTACACTCCCGCCGCGCCGGCATGCCACACCGTGTGCCGGGGACTCCAGTCGTTGTGGCCATCGGTCCTGGTCAGCAGGCACCGGCTGATGCGGAATTCGAAGAACTCCCCGTCGCCGAACGGCCTGGCTCGGCGTCGGCGTCCCGCTCGGCCAGGAACTGCGCGGCCGCGGCCGCGGCCAGGCCCTCGTCCGCCACCAGGGCCGCGCGCCCGGTGAGATAAAACGCGTCCTCGTTGTCGGGAGACGGGAACGAGTGCAGTGCGTAGCGCCCGTCGCGGTGCAGGTCATCCCGCTTGGCCGAGGGGACGATGTGCGCCGCGAGCGCCCCGCCGACCAGCACCGGGCAGAACGGGTGCAGCCGCGGTCCGCCGTCCGCCCGCACCGTGGACAGGAAGGCCAGGCCCACGCCGAACTGGTACAGCATCGCGCGGCCGGCCTCGGCCAGGTCGGGCCGCGCGGCCTCGAACTCGGACCATCTCAGCGGTGCGGTCATGACCGCAGTCTGCCCTAGCCGAGCCGCCCGGCGCCGGTCACCGGGCGAGCCGGCCGCCCCGGCCACGGACGCCGCCGATCTACGATGAGAGCCATGCCCGAGTTCCGCTACACCGACCTGCTGCCGCTCGGCGAGGACGCCACCGAGTACCGGCAGCTCACCGACGACGGGATCACCACCCGGCACGCGCTCGGCCGGGATTTCCTCGAGGTCGAGCCCGGCGTGCTCAGCATGCTCACCGAGACCGCCATGCGGGACATTGCCCACCTGCTCCGCCCCGGTCACCTGCGGCAGCTGAGATCGATCCTGGATGATCCCGAGGCCAGCGGGAACGACCGGTTCGTGGCCCGCGACCTGCTGCAGAACGCGTGCATCGCCGCGGGCGGGGTGCTGCCGATGTGCCAGGACACCGGAACCGCGATCGTGATGGGCAAGCGCGGCCAGCAGGTGCTCACCGACGGGCGCGACGAGGAGCACGTCGCCCGCGGCGTCTACGACGCCTACACCAAGCTCAACCTGCGCTACTCCCAGCTCGCGCCGCTGACCATGTGGGAAGAGAAGAACACGGGCAGCAACCTGCCGGCCCAGATCGAGCTGTACGCCGCCGACGGCGGGCAGTACAAGTTCCTGTTCATGGCCAAGGGCGGCGGCTCGGCGAACAAGTCGTACCTCTACCAGGAAACCAAGGCGGTGCTCAGCCCGGCCGCGATGCTGGAGTTCCTGGAGCAGAAGATCCGTTCGCTCGGCACGGCCGCCTGCCCGCCGTACCACCTGGCCATCGTCATCGGCGGGACCAGCGCCGAGTTCGCGCTGAAGACCGCCAAGTACGCCTCGGCCAGGTACCTGGACACGCTGCCGACCACCGGAAGCGCCGCCGCCCACGGCTTCCGCGACCCCGAGCTCGAGCAGCAGGTGCTCGAGATCACGCGCCGGGCCGGGATCGGCGCCCAGTTCGGCGGCAAGTACTTCTGCCACGACGTGCGCGTGATCCGGCTGCCCCGGCACGGCGCGTCCTGCCCGGTGGCGATCGCGGTGTCGTGCTCGGCCGACCGCCAGGCGCTCGGCAAGATCACTCGCGACGGGGTTTTCCTCGAGCGCCTCGAGACCGACCCGGCCCAGTACCTGCCCGAGACCGGCTCCGACGAGCTCGACTCCGACGTGGTGCGGATCGACCTGAGCCGGCCGATGCCGGAGATCCGCGCCGAGCTGTCCAGGTACCCGATCAAGACCCGGCTGGCGCTGTCCGGACCGCTGGTCGTGGCCCGCGACATTGCCCATGCCCGGATCTCTGAACGCATAGCCCGGGGCGAGCCGATGCCCGCCTACCTGCGGGACCATGCGGTGTATTACGCGGGGCCGGCCAAGACCCCGGAAGGCTACGCGTCGGGGTCGTTCGGGCCGACGACCGCGGGCCGGATGGACTCGTACGTCGAGGAGTTCCAGGCCGCGGGCGGGTCGCTGGTCATGCTGGCCAAGGGGAACCGGTCCGCGGCGGTCACCGCCGCCTGCCAGAAGCACGGCGGGTTCTACCTGGGCTCGATCGGCGGGGCGGCGGCCAGGCTGGCCAGGGACTGCATCACCAAGGTGGAGGTGCTCGAGTACCCCGAGCTCGGCATGGAGGCGGTGTGGAAGATCGAGGTCCGCGACTTCCCCGCGTTCATCGTCGTCGACGACAAGGGCAACGACTTCTTCGCCGACGTCACCGCGCCGAAGCAGCCGCTGCTGACGATCGGCGGCCCGAGATGACCGGCGCCAGGACCGGGTTCCGCGCCGAGCACGACTCGATGGGCGAGGTTCTCGTTCCCGAGGACGCCCTGTGGGGCGCGCAGACCCAGCGGGCCGTCGAGAATTTCCCGGTGTCCGGCGAGCGACTGCCCCGGGAGCTGATCTGGTCCCTCGCGTCGATCAAGGGCGCCGCGGCGACGGTCAACGCCCAGCTCGGCGTGATCGACGCCGACATGGCCGGGGCCATCCACGACGCGGCCGCCGAGGTCGCGCGGGGGGACCATGACGACCAGTTCCCCATCGACGTGTTCCAGACCGGCTCGGGAACCTCGTCCAACATGAACGCCAACGAGGTCATCGCGGCGCTCGCCGCCCGGCGGCTCGGCCGCCCGGTCCACCCGAACGATCACGTCAACGCGTCGCAGTCGTCCAACGATGTGTTCCCCTCGGCGATTCACATCGCGGCGGCCCGGCAGATCAAGCGGTCCCTGCTGCTCGGGCTCGACCGCCTGGCCGCCGCGCTCGACGACAAGGCGACGGAGTTTGCCGGAGTGGTCAAGAGCGGCCGGACCCATCTGATGGACGCCACGCCGGTGACGCTCGGCCAGGAGTTCGGCGGGTACGCGGCGGCGATAAGCCACGGCGCCGAGCGCGTGGCCGAAACCCTGCCCGACATCGGCGAGCTACCGCTCGGCGGCACCGCCGTGGGCACCGGCCTGAACGCCCCGCGGGGGTTCGCCGCGGCCGTGATCGCGCGCCTGGCCGACGACATGGACCTGCCGCTGACCGAGGCCCGCAACCATTTCGAGGCGGCCGGGGGGCGCGACGCGCTGGTCGCGGCCAGCGGGGTGCTGCGCTCGATCGCGGTGTCGGAGTTCAAGATCTGCAACGACCTGCGGCTGATGAACTCCGGGCCGCGGACCGGGCTGGCCGAGATCCAGATTCCCGACCTGCAGCCCGGGTCGTCGATCATGCCGGGGAAAGTCAACCCGGTGATCTGCGAGGCCGTCAGCCAGGTCTGCGCCCAGGTGATCGGCAACGACGCGGCGGTCGCGTTCGGGGGCGCGGCAGGCAACTTCGAGCTGAACGTGATGATGCCGGTCATCGGGGTGAACCTGCTGGACTCGATCAGGCTGCTGTCGTCCGCGTCCCGGCTGCTCGCGGACCGCTGCGTGTCCGGCATCACCACGGATCCGGCCCGGCTGCGCCGGCTAGCCGAGTCCTCGCCCGCCATCGTCACCGCCCTTAACCCGTTCATCGGCTACGAGGCGGCGGCCGCGGTCGCGCACGACGCGCTGCAGAGCGGCAAAACGATCAAGGAAGTCGTGATCGCGCGTGGGCATGTCGCGCGCGGCGACCTCACCGAGGAGCAACTGGACGCCGCGCTCGACGTCGTGGCTATGACCAGGCCGCACGCGTAGCGCCAAATTCACAACTCGCTCACAGGATTATCGCTGGCTGTGGCGATAGCGTCCGGGCATGCACGATGCAACGGCGGCGGCGCCAGCGACGGCGGTCACGGCTGCTACGCCCGGACGCCTGGTCTCCGGGCGCTACCGGCTGCAGGGGCCGATCGGCCGCGGGGCCATGGGCATCGTCTGGCGCGGCCGGGACGAGCTGCTCGACCGGGAGATCGCGGTCAAGGAGGTCCGGGCGGCCGCGACAACCGCCGAGAACCAGACCATCTACCAGCGGACCCTCCGGGAGGCCAAGGCGGCCGCGCGGCTGAACCATCCGGGCGTGGTGACGGTCTTCGACGTGGTCGAGGAGGGCGGCCGCCCCTGGATCGTCATGGAACTCGTGCCCGCGAGGTCGCTCGACCGCCTGATCGCGGAAGACGGCCCGCTCCGGCCGCTGCAGGCCGCGCGGATGGGCGAGCGGCTGCTCAGCGCGCTGGCCTGCGCGCACGCGAACGGTGTCCTGCACAGGGACGTCAAGCCGGGCAACGTGCTGCTCGGCACCGACGACGCCGTGGTACTGACCGATTTCGGCATCGCCACCTACCCGGGCGATCCCGCGCTGACCCAGGCCGGGATGGTGTTCGGGACGCCCGGGTTCACCGCGCCCGAGCGGATGCGCGGCGCCTCCGCGACCCCCGCGTCCGACCTGTGGTCGCTCGGCGCCACCCTGTACACCGCGGTGGAGGGCCGCGGCCCGTTCGAGCGGCCGGGCGCCTCCGCGGCGATCACCGCGGGCGTGCTCAACGAGGACGCCCCGCGCGCGCCGTCGGCGGGACCGCTCGGCCCGGTCATCGACGCGCTGCTGCGGGCCGATCCGGCCGAGCGCCCCGACGCGGCCACCACCGCCAGGCTGCTGGCCGACGCGGCCGCCCAGGCCGAGTCGGGATCGGCGTTCCCCGGCGGGAGCCCGGTGCCGGGCGGCGCCCCGGCCTTCGCGGATGTCCGCGAGTTCCCGCCCATGCCGCCCCCGGCCGACCTGCCCGCATCCGCGGACCTGCCCGATTTCCTGGACCAGCCCGCGGGCCTGGACGATCTGCCGACGGTGGTCACGGGCGCGCAGGCACCGTGCTTCATGGACGCCAGCCCGCCCTGGCTCCCGGCCGCCGGTGACCGGCCGGCCACCGGCGATCCGGCGGCCGGTTCTCCGGGCTCCCGATTCCCGGCGGCCGGTCCTCGTGCCTCCCGACTCCCAGCGGCCGGTTCTCCGGGCTCCCGACTCCCGGCGGCCGGTCCTCGTGCCTCCCGACCCCCGGCGGCCAACCCCCCGGCCGCCGGGCCGGCCCAGCCGCGGCCACGAGGGCGCCGGCCAGTCCTCGTGGCCGCGGCGACGGCGGTCGCCGTGGCGGCGGCCGGCCTCATCGGGTGGGCGGCGTACTCGCATTCGGCGGGCGCGGCCACCGACCCGGGCCCCGTGCCAGCGGCCCCGGGCAGCGCGGTATCGGCCGGCGGGACGGCGGTCCACGGGACGGCCACCACGGGGACCGGCGATGGCAGCGCGACGGATCCTCCCGCCAGCGACCTCGGCAGCGGTGACGCCGACGGCGGCAGCGCGCCGAACGGCGGCGGCACCGCCGCACCCGCCGGATACCAGTGGTTCCAGGTCCTCGCGGCCGACGGCGGCACGGCGGCCGGGTTCAAGATCGCCGCCCCCGCGACCTGGCGGATGACCACGCAGGGCCTGATCAGCTACCTGCGGCCGCCGTCTGGGATTGCCTCCATCGAGATCGGCCGGGCGCCGTTCGCCTATCTCCGGCCGCTGCGGGAGGCTAGCTTCCTGCAGGCTCAGGCGGTCCAGCAGGACCTGTACCCCGGGTACCGGCTCATCGCGATCAGGCCGGGGACGTTCCTCGGCAACCCGGACGCGGCGTGGAGATTCAGCTGGCTGGACGGCGCGATCCGCACGGGAGTCCTGGAATTGCTGGTGAGCGCCGGCACCCCAGCCGGAACGCAGTCCTACGAGCTGACCGTGTCCGCGCCGTCGGCCGCGTTCAGCCCCGCGCAAGCTGTCTTCCGCCAGGCGCTGCAGACATTCCGGCCACTGACGTAGTCGCCCGCCGCGCTGCCGGTCAGCAGCAGCCGGCGGCCCGCTGGCATTGCCGGGGCTGCCAGCCGGCAGCGGCCCCCTGGTTCGCCAGGGGGCCGCTGCCGTTAGCTCGGACGACCTCTCAGTACCAGCCGTCAGCCTCCTCGTGCGCCCACGCGCCGCACGGCGATCCGTAAAGGGACTTGATGTAGGTCAGGCCCCAGCGGATCTGCGTGGCGGCGTCGGTCTGCCAGTCGGGCCCGGCACTGGCCATCTTCGACCCGGGCAGGGCCTGCGGGATCCCGTACGCCCCGGAAGTCGGGTTGGTGGCGTACACGTTCCAGCCGCTTTCGGCGTTCCACAGCGAGCTCAGGCACGAGAACTGGCTGGATGACCAGCCGTATGAGCCGAGCATGCCCATCGCGATCTGCTGTGCCGAGCCGGACGGCGCGGCCGGGGCCGGGGCGGGCTGGCTCTGCTGTGCTGGCTGCTGCTGGGCCGCCTGGGCCGCGGCGGCCGCGGCGGCCGCCCGGCGCGCGGCGGCTCGTTTCCTGACCGCGGCCTGGCGGGCCGCCGCCTGTCGCGCGACGAGCGCTGCGCTCTGCTGCTGCCGGAGGGCGGAGACGGCCCTGGAGATCTGGACTTGCGAGGCTAGCGTTGCGCCGCCATCCAGCCGGGCCTGACTGCCGATGGTGCCGGTCGCCACGGCCAGGGAACTGGCCGCCGACTGGGATGCCATGGTGGCGGGCCAGAGGGCCATCACACCGAAGGCCGCCGCCGCGGTGAGGACGGTCGAGCCGGTTACCGCGATCGTGAGCTTAGAGGGTTTTCCGTGCTGGGGAGTACGTCGTCGAATGCGAGACAATCGGAACCCTTGGTCGGGCGCGCGATGCGCGCTCGGCTACCACCCGGTTGCACTGCCACGCCGCCGGTCGATCGGAGGCATGCAGCGGCGTACAGGACGCGACGCGGGTTCAGGGCGACAGGCCGCTCGGGGCAGCCGTCACGCACGCTGGGTGCTTCGGCCATCTACATTGCCTAAGAATCAGGACTCCTCGCGCCGGAAACGGCCCGAAACCCGTATGACGTACATCACAGCGCGGCGATGCCTTTTCGCGGTGTTCGCCCAATTTGCCCGAACCCTGAGATTGGCGGGACGCGGCGAAGCGAGCCCGCATCATGACATTACTAATCTAGCACGATGGGTGACGCTACGTTATCATCATGATCCATGACGAGGCCATTCGGAATATCGCCAGGCAGCGCCTTAGCTATTCAGCGTAGCAAATTGACTACTCACAGCTAATTCCGCTTTCTCCTCGGGCAGGAAACGGGCAGCTCGGCTACCGAAAGGGACGGCGGAAGCGTCACGGACGGAGACGAAGGAGACGGCCGAAAGCCGCGCGGGCGCGCGCACTAGTACCAGCCGTCGGCTTCCTCGTGATCCCACGCGGTGCAGGGCGTCCCGTACACGGACTGGATGTAACCGAGGCCCCACTTGATCTGCGTGGTTGGGTCTGTCTCCCAGTCAGGACCCGCGCTGGCCATCTTGGATCCCGGCAGGGCCTGCGGGATGCCGTACGCCCCGCTGGCGTTCTCGGCGTTATAGACCCAGCCGCTCTCACGTTGCCAGAGGTCGTCCAGGCAGCCCCACTGCGAGGAGGCGAAGCCGAACGAGGACAGCATGTTGAAGCCAATGGACTGAGCCGTGCCCGGGTCGGGCGCCGGCATGTTGACGAGCGCAGCGTCGGCGCCAGCGCCCGCGATGTCGGACGCGGACGACACCGGGCTCGTGGCCATCTTCGGGGTGCTGACCAGGCTCAGCGTCTTGGACGCGGCATCCACCAGGATCATCTGCTGACGTTCCTGCTCAAGCAGGGTGGCGGAGTGACTGGTCGGTATCGCGGCCAAGGCGGCGGCCGCCGGATCGGTGCCGGGATCGGCCATGTGCAGTTCCACCAGGACCCCGGCTGCAACAGCCGCCAGCACGGTCATCGTCGTGACCAGGAGAAAGCTGAACCGCCTGCGCCCGCGGCGCTTAGGGTGAGCCCGCCTCCGGTGCTGTGACAATGCGGTCCTTCCGTCGGCCATGCACGCCGGGCGGACCGCCCTGCGCGTGGACCGCTGCGGTACAGGGCAGCGAGTCGCGTGACGGTTCGGGCCAATGCGGCGCCACGTGACTAGCGATGGCAGAACCACGCATGTGGGTCCAGCATCCGTCGCCGCACTACGTTGCCAGAAGCGAAGGAGTGGACCAAGCGTTTCCGTTGAAAAAGTTGTGTTGGAAACCCAGGAAATTGTGTTTCGCAGATCACAGTTTGGCAACGCGTACTGTAACAATTACTCGGCGTAAGGGCGCCATCCTGTGATCACCACTGCCCGTTAGCGGCCCGCCGCGACACGCCGGGCGACTACCGTGAAGCCGCGGATGCGGTTAACTTCCAAAGCAGGGCGTCGAGAGCCGGACGGGTGATGACGGTGAGTGTTCGACAGCCGGACGGGTGATGACGGTGAGCAGCAGTCCGGGATCAGGGCCGGGCGCCAGCGGTACCGGCCCGATGCCGCGCCGGACCGGGTCCGGCGTCGCGCCCGGCGGCGCCGCGGGCGGCTCGACCGGTCGCCGGATGTGGGACCTCGGCGCCGGCGATGCCGAGACCGTGCTGGCCGAGGCGCGCAAGGCACTGTTCGTGATGGTCGGATTCCTCGCCCTGCTCTGGATCATCCAGATCGTGAACTGGGCCGATCACTACCACCTCACGTTCGAGTACGGGATCCGGCCCCGGGACGCCAGCAGCCTTCCGGACATCGTCACCGCCCCGTTCCTGCACTTCAGCTGGGCTCATATCGAGGGCAACTCGGGCCCGCTGTTCATCTTCGGCTTCCTGGCCGCCTACCGCGGCGTGACCAAGTTCTTCGGCGTGACCGCTCTTGTCATCCTGACCAGCGGACTCGCGGCGTGGCTCTTCGAGAGCCCGGGGTCGGTCGGGGCCGGTGCGAGCGGGGTGGTCTTCGGGTACTTCGGCTACATCATGGTCCGCGGATTCTTCGACCGGCACGCTATCGACGTGCTGCTCGGCGCGGTCATGGCACTGTGCTTCGCGTATCAGTTCACGGTGCTGCTCCCCCAGGCCGGGATCGGCTGGCAGGCTCACATCGGCGGCCTGGTCGGGGGCGTAGCGGCGGGCTGGATATTCAGGGACCGGCGGCCGCGCACCGGGTCGGCCGCGCGGAACGCCCGGGCGAAGCCGGCGTCGCCCGCCAGCGGCCCTCGATCCGACCTGCACAAGCAACTCGACGACCTGGGCCTCTGACCGCTCGCGGCCAGGCCGGCACCACCGCCCAGGTCGCGACCTCGCCAGCTATCCGCAGCCACCCTGGGGAGCACTATGAACATCGTCGACGCGCACCACCACGTCTGGGATCTGACCGTGCGCGATCAGCCGTGGCTGGCGCAGCCGGAGCTGGCCCCGTTGCGCAGGAATTTCCTGCTCTCCGACCTCGAGCCGGAAGCCGCCGCCATGGGGGTGACATCCACCGTCCTGGTGCAGACGGTGGCCGAGCCGGAGGAGACGCCCGAGATGCTCGCGCTGGCCGCGAGCACCGCCCTGGTCGCCGGCGTGGTCGGCTGGGTGGATCTCGAAGCACCTGGCGTCGCGGACGCTATCGGCGCGCTGCGGGACCTGCCGGGTGGCGACCGCCTGGTCGGGATCCGCCATCCCGTGCTGGCCGAGCCCGATCCGGACTGGCTGACCAGGCCGGCTGTGCTGCGCGGCCTGACCGCCGTGGCCGCGGCCGGGCTGGTCTATGACGTGGTCACGGTCGGCCCGCAGCTGCGCGCGGCCGTTGCCGCGGCGGCCGCCACGCCGCAGCTGACCTTCGTGCTCGATCATCTCGGCAATCCCGAGCTCCGCAGCACGGCTGACGAGTCGTGGGCGAGCGCGTTCGGCGCGTTCGCGGCGCTGCCCAACACGGTCGGCAAGCTCTCCGGCATCCTCGGCGAGCCCCCGGCCGACCCGGCGAGCACGGCGCCGGCCACGTCCGGGCCGCAGACCGCCCACCTGGACCCGTATTACGAGATCGCGCTGACCAGCTTCGGGCCGGAACGCCTCATGTTCGGCTCGGACTGGCCAGTCAGCACCCTGACCATGCGTTACAGCGGCATTGTCGCGACCGCGCGGTCGTTGACGGCCGGCCTGAGCCACGCGGAGCAGTCCGCGATCTTCCGCGGCACGGCACAGCGGACCTACCAGCTCGACCTGACCCGCTAGCCTTCGCCGCCGGTCTCCGTGCCGCCCGGTGGGGTGGTGGGAGGGTTCGCGCGGCGCTCGGTGCCGCCCGGCGGGGTGGGTGAGCCCGCGCGGCGCTCGGTGCCGCCCGGCGGGGTGGGTGAGTCCGCGGGACCTTCCTTCGTGCCGGGTGGGTCATGCGGCGCGGCGGGGCGCTCGGCCAGCCCGAGGTGCCGCTCGATGACGTCAAGCCGCTCCGTGATCTTGGCCAGCGCCGTCTGCATCTCGCCCACCCAGCGCTCACGGGAAATTGTGCGCCGCATCAGGACCTCTTCCGGAAGGTCACCGAGCCGCGGCCGGGAGCCCGTCGCCTCGCCCTCGCGTCCGCGGAGAAGCCGGATGACCTGGTGCCGCACCCGGTTCAGGTCCGCTCCCATCCGGACCAGCACCTGGGCGGCCACGCCGTCACCCTCGCGGATCAAGCCAAGCAGGATGTGCTCGGTGCCGATGTAGTCACAGTCGAGCTGCAGCGCCTCGCGCAGTGACAGCTCGAGTACCTTCTTGGCCCGGGGAGTGAACGGGATATGCCCGGACGGCTCGTGCTGGCCCCGGCCGATGATCTCCTCGACCTGCTGGCGCACCTCCTCCAGGCCGATGCCTAACGAAGCCAGCGCCTTGGCCGCGACACCCTCGCCCTCGTGGATGAGGCCGAGCAGGATGTGCTCGGTGCCGATGTAGTTGTGTTTCAGCGCCCTGGCCTCGGTCTGAGCCAGGACCACGACCCGCCGTGCGCGGTCAGTAAACCTCTCGAACATCTCGCACCGCCTCCGTTTCAGTCTGCACCCTTACGCGTAGTCGGCAACCTGAAGTGACCGAACTTCCATGGAGGTGGTTGATTGGCGACCATATTTGTCACCGGACTATGCCGGCCAGGACGGAGGTCGCACATGGCGGGGATCACCCTCAGGACCGTGACCGGCGCTCAGGGCGCCACCCGCGCCCTTATCGACGGAGCCGTCTCCCCGCGGCGGTACGCACTGCGGTTCGAGGAGGTACCGGACCTGCCAGCCCTGGTCCAGGCGTTCCGCCGGATGGTCAGGGGACTGGAGTTCGACGTGTGCGAGATGGCCTTCACCACGTACCTGTGCGCGAAGGCGCACGGCAAGCCGTTCACGGCGCTGCCGGTTTTCCTCGTCCGCGGGTTCCACCATGGCGCCATCGTGCGCGCTGCCGCGGCCGGGGTCCGCTCCCCGAAGGACCTCGAAGGCCGGAAGGCCGGCGTCAGCCGCGGCTACACGGTGACCACCGGCGTATGGGCCCGGGGCATCCTGCAGGACGAGTACGGCGTGGATCTGAGCCGGGTCACCTGGGTGCTGTCGGGAGACGAGCACGTGGCCGAGTACCGCCCGCCCGCGAACGTCGTCGCGATGGATCCAGGCCGGGACCTGGAGCAGATGGTCGCCGCCGGCGAGCTGGCCGCGGGCATCGGCCTGGCCGCTGACCGCCCGGGCTTGATACCGCTGATCCCCGACGCCGAGGAGGCGGGCTTCGACGCGCTGCGCCAGCGCGGCCTCTATCCGATCAATCATCTGCTCGTGGTCAGGGACGAGCTGCTCGACACCCATCCCGACCTGGCCGCGGACCTCTTCGCGGCCTACGCCGAAGCCAAGAACCGCTACGTCGAGCGCCTGCGCCAGGACCAGGTCGAGGCGCCCACGGCCGCCGACGTCATGTACCGGCGCGTGATGGCGATCACCGGGACCGATCCGCTGCCTTACGGAATCGCGCCCAACCGGGCGATGATCGACCAGCTCATCCGGCACGCCGTCAGCCAGCGGATCCTCGACCGGCCTCGCGCGGCCGAGGCGCTGTTCCCTGAGAGCACCCATGACCTGACCGCCTGAGTTCGCCGGCGCCACCCGGACCCGTCCCCTGATGCGGGCCTGCCGCGACCCTCCCTGATGCGGGCCTGCCGCGCGCGCATTCCGTCCCAGTCGGTCATCCGCGCGCGGCGATTCTCTGCCGTGCCGACTCATACAGCGCGATCGACGCGGCCATGGCGGCATTCAGCGAGCTGGCCGTGCCCAGCATGGGAATCCTGGCCATGTGGTCGCACGCGTCGCGCCAGCCCGCGCTGAGCCCGGCCGTCTCGTTTCCGACCAGCAGCAGCGTCGGCCGGGTGAAGTCGACGTCGGTGACATCGAGCTCGCCGTTCTCGTCGGTTCCGACCAGGCACAAGCCGGTGCCGCCGGCCCGGACGGCCGCGGCCCAGTCCAGGACCGGCCGGTGCGACGGGACCCGGACCGCCGGCAGCGAGAACAGCGAGCCGGTGCTCGCCCGCACCGACCTCGGGTCGTACACGTCCGCCGCGTGGCCGGCGACGATTACCCCGGACGCGCCGAAGGCGTCCGCCGACCGGATCAGCGTGCCGAGGTTGCCCGGGCTGACCGGGCGGTCGAAGACCACGGTGAGCATGCCGGGACCGGCCGGGATCCGGGTCAGGTCGTCGGCGGGCAGCGCGGCGATGGCCAGCACCTCCGGAGAGGTATCGGTCTTGCCGCCCAGCTCGTGCATGAGCTCGGCTGAGACCGCGACCTTGGTCGCGCGAACGGTATCGAGCGTCTCCGTGGCCCACCGCGACGTCGCGCCGTCGGCGTCATACAGCAGCGCCCTGATCGGCCAGCCGTGACGCAAGGCCAGCGTGATCGGCCGCACGCCCTGGACGATGAACTCGCCGCTGCGCTGGCGCTTGGCCCGGTTATCCAGCAGCGCCGCCCACTGCTGGAACCGCGCGTTGCGGCTGGTTACCCGCACGGCTCGGCCGACCACGCGATGTCGGGGGGCCGGATCCGGGCGCAGATGGGGTTGCCCCGGGCGCCGGTCAGGCGGACCCGGGCGACGAGACGGCGGCCTGGGCGCATGGCCGCCTCGATGAGGCCAGGATCGACATCGACGAGGCGGAGCTTGGCGCCGCGGAACACCCGCAGCGTTCCGTCGCCCGGCACGTCGCCCCAGGCCAGGCTGATGTGGCGGTCCGTACGGTCGCCGCGCACGAACGGGCCCCCGAAGTCGAGTCCCTCGTCGCCGCGCCGGACCGTGACCGGGACTTCCCAGCGCGCCGATTCCGAGTCGCCGGGCACGGGCTCGGTGGCCAGGCCGCCGCCCCGGCCGGGCATTTCAAGCCCGGGCCGACTCTTGTCGCGGCTGTTCACCGCGACGTGAATGTTCTGGTGCACCGTGCCGTCGGGCTCGGGCTGGCAGCTCAGACCGGGCAGGTCGAAGCCGTCGACCAGCACGGTCAGCGGTCCGAGTTCCGGCACCGGGCGCCGGGCCGGGCGCCGCGGGGCCGGCGGTGCCATGCTCTCGTCGTACGCGCGGCGCAGCCAGCCGAGTACCTCCTCGTCGATGTCGGCCGGCCCGCTCAGTGCGATCCGCACGTTGATCGAGCCGCTGCCGACGTTCTTGGCCACGAGCAGGCGGCCCGCGGGTTCTTCGTCGAGCCGCAGGCCGAGATCCACCCGGCTCTTGGTCGTCGGCTGCACCGCGGCGAACGTGCGGCCGGGCGAGACCAGGCTGATGCAGGTCTTGCGGGCCGCCATGGTCACCGGGCCGAAGGCCGGCACCGCCGCGAGCACCCCGTCGAGAACCGGCCGCAACCGCGGGCGGTCGGCATACTGGCCGGCGATCAGCTCGTCGGCGTCCGCGGTCAGGAAGTCCGCGGTGTGGCGGCGCTCCACCTCGGCGGCCAGCCGACGCCAGCTCGGGAAGCCGTATTCCCTGGCCATGGCCAGCT
The DNA here is from genome assembly GCA_963729365.1 of uncultured Actinomycetota bacterium. Lineage (GTDB taxonomy): Bacteria > Actinomycetota > Actinomycetes > Streptosporangiales > Streptosporangiaceae > JASHPR01. The sequence continues at coordinate 28,567 of CAVSNQ010000015.1, read as the reverse complement.
GCGCGGTGGACAGCGTGACCTTGTCCGAGACCAGCCGCAGGCGGCTCAGCGAGCCCGCGTCGCCGCCTTGCGCGGCGCGGAGCAGCTCGCGGGCCTGGCGGCGGAGCTGATCGGTGTCGGGTCGGTCGGGAAGCTGCGGCATGACGTCTCCTCCTGAGCCCGGGGTCCGCGTTCCGCGCTCGAGCGAAGACGGTCTTGCTGTCCAGCCAGGAGCAACCGCAACCAGCAGAGGCGGACTCAGTCCTTCCCGCGGACCCGGCGGTGCCCTCCCGCACCGATCACACCGTACCGCGCGCGGGCCGACCGGGTCGATCCTGGCGGGTCAGGGCAGGCGGGCGGCCAGGTACGAGGTCAGCCCGATGAGGACGGCGCCGGCCGAAGCGGCCGTTTATCCAGCGGGCCACCCACGGCGGGCTGGGCGCCGTGGGTGGCCCGCAGCTCCCTGGAGCCAGGCCGCCGCCACGACGTTAACGCGGCGGCGTCCGGATCGGGCTGTGCCTGGATCGCGAGCAGCGCGGTGCTGGTAGCGGTCCGTATCGTGTACCAGCCGTAAAGGCTCCGCGGCTCAATGGCGTGGATGGACTTAATATCCCATACCCGTTCCGTTACCAATAAAAGGACGCCTTCGGCCGATTCCCGGATGGCCGACGCCGGGTCACAAAATGGTCTCGGTGGCCGCGTTCAGCGCCGGCCCGTTGCTGGCCTCCGGGCCGGTGGGGCACGGCCCCGGCTGCCCGGCCGGCTCCATGGACCGCCGGCCGCCGGATCCACGGGTAGATATCGTGATGGGCAGTGCTAGCCGCCGTTCGCCGCTGGCCGGGGCGGACCGGACCGGGAGAGTGATCGCGGATGGACACAGAAAGCGGCGTGAAGCCGAGCCTGGGCGAGCTGTTCACCGAGGAACGCTCCGCCGAGGTCGTCTGCGCGAGCCTGGCGGGCTCTCCCGACCCTCGCGTCCGGCAGGTCCTGGAGTCGCTGGTCCGGCATGTGCACAGCTTCGTCAAGGACGTCGAGCTCACCGAGCGCGAGTGGGACCAGGCGATCGCGTTTCTCACCGCCACCGGCCACAAGTGCGACGACACGCGGCAGGAGTTCATCCTGCTCTCCGATGTCCTGGGCGTATCCATGCTGGTGGAGACGATCAACCACCGGGCCGCCGGCCAGGCGACCGAGTCGACCGTCACCGGCCCGTTCCACGTCGTGGACTCACCGCGCCGCGAGCTCGGTGCCGACATCAGCCTCCCGGGCTCTGGCGATCCTTGCCTGGTCACGGGGCGGGTGATCGGGCCGGCCGGAGAGCCGATCCCCGGTGCGGTGGTCGACGTCTGGCACGCCGACGCCGAGGGCTTCTATGACGTGCAGAAGCCGGATCCGCCGACCGAGGCCAACCTGCGCGGGCTGTTCACCGCTGACGACGAGGGCCGGTTCTGGTTCCGGACGATCGTGCCGCGGTATTACCCGATTCCCGTCGACGGCCCGGTCGGCCGGCTGCTCGAGGCGATGGCGCGGCACCCGTACCGACCCGCTCACATCCACTTCATCGTCAAGGCGCCCGGCTACGCGACCGTGACCACGCACCTGTTCGTCGACGACAGCCCCTACCTGGACTCGGACGCTGTCTTCGGCGTCAAGGAGAGCCTGGTCCGGGCCTTCCCCGCGGTCGACGACCCGGACCGGGCGGCAGCGCTCGGCCTGCCGAACCCCTTCCGCAGCGTCGACTTCGAGATCAGCTTGCAGGCGGCCTAGGACCCAGCGCCGGACCGTTTGCCGCGGCCCACTTCGCCGCGAATGAGGTGAAGCCCTCGACATCGGACTCGAGCACGAAGAGACCGCGCACCGGAACGGCCGCGCCAAGCTCGAGCAGCAACGGGGTGAAGTGCACGTCGACGGCAAGCTGATGGTTCGGTGCGCCGCCCAGGAGCAACGGGATGGCGGTCTTCCCGGCCAGGCTCCCGGTGGCGAGCCGGTCCAGGAATGCCTTCAGCAGGCCCGAGTAGGTGGCCTTGTAGGTCGGGCTGGCGACCACCAGCACGTCGGCCGCGAGAACCTCGCCGACGGCGGCCGTCGCCTCGGCATCGCCTTGATCAAGGACTCGGGATCCCAGCGCGGCCAGGTCGGCCTCGCCGATGGTCGCGTCCTGCAGGACGTGAGCGAGCTCGGCCGCGAGCGTATGTGCTAGCCCATGCGTGCGCGACGCGGGACGGGGATTGCCGACGACGGTAACGATCCGGACCGGAGCTGACACCCGCCACCTTCCCTTTCTCGTCTGGCCACTCCTGCCTCACCCTAGCGACGTGCAGGAGCCGCGCCAGTACAGCAGCGCGCGGCGGACGGCCGCGGGCTCCACGCCCGGTGCCGCGAGAGGCCCGTCATGAGACTAATCCTATTAATTCGATCGAATTAATTGACAAGTGACCGGATGTGGTGCTTGCATGCAGGAGACGCGGCGGTTCTGGTCGGGCGACCGGGCCTGGCGCACGAAGGCCGATGCGGCGGGGCGCGAGACCTCCGGTTGCTCTCCAGCGGCCAGGCTTGGGGTGGCCAGGCTGGCGCGGCGGCGGTCGACCGGAGTGCGAGGAGCGTCGGTAATGTCCATCGAGATCATCGGCATGGTCGGGACCAAAGAGGTCTCCCCCAGGTTCCTAAACCAGGAAATACCCGCTGGAGCGTCACTACAGGGACGTACTGTGTGCCCGGGTGCACACGCCACAGGACGACTCCATCCTGGCCGCGGCAGGACAGGCGGCTCTGGCGGCAGTGTCAGGGAAGGTCCTATAACGCAACGGTGGGGGGCAGCAGTGGTCGAGATAGCAACAATCAAGACGGCTTCGCTCGGCGACCGGAGCTATCTGGTCACCGACGGCACGGTCGCGCTGGTCGTGGACCCGCAGCGCGACATCGACCGGATGCTGGCCCTGACGGCCAGCCGCGGGATCGCGGTGACGCACGTGTTCGAGACTCACATCCACAACGACTACCTGACCGGCGGCCTGGCCCTGGCCCGCGCGGCAGGTGCCGCCTATCACGTGAACGCCGCCGACGCCGTGGCGTTCGACCGAGTCCCGGTCGCCGACGGCGACGAGGTGGATGTCGGGGCGTCTATGCGGGTCCGGGTGATCGCCACTCCCGGGCATACGTTCACCCACCTGGCCTACGCGCTGGAGGACACGGCCGCCGGTGAGGTGGTCGCGGTGTTCACCGGCGGCTCCCTGCTGCACGGGTCGGCCGGGCGGCCCGACCTGCTCGGCGCCGAGCACGCGCCGGCCCTCGCCGCGGCACAGCGCGCATCGGCCCGGCGGCTGGCCGCGACGCTTCCCAGCCAGGTAGCGGTGTACCCGACGCACGGGTTCGGCAGCTTCTGCGCGGCCTCGCTCTCCACGGCCGACGGCTCCACCATCGGCGAGGAGCAGCGCGTCAACCCGGCGCTCACCCTCGACGAGGACACCTACGTCGCGAGCCTGCTCGCGGGCCTCGATGATTACCCGGCCTACTACGCCCGGATGGCCCCGGCCAACGCGGCCGGCCCGGAGGCCCCGCAACTCCGCCCGCCGGCGGTGTCCGGCGCCGCCGAGATCAGCCGGCGCATCAGCGCCGGGGAATGGGTCGTCGACCTGCGCGACCGGCGCGCGTTCGCAGCCGGCCACGTGCCCGGGTCGCTCAGCTTCGCCTACGGCGACAGCCTCGTGCCCAACCTGGGCTGGCTATTGCCCCCGGACACCCCGCTGACGCTGATCGGCGATAGCGCCGGGCAGGTCGCCGATGCCCAGCGCGACCTGTCCCGGATCGGCATCGACCGCATCGCGGGCACGGCCGGCCCGCCCCGTGACTGGGCGCGGCGGCTGACCTCCTACCCCGTCTGCGACTTCGCCTACCTGGCCGCCGCCAGGCATCATCAGCCGGTTGCGGTGCTGGACGTGCGCCGCCGGCTTGAGTGGTCAGAGAGCCACATCGAGGGCGCGCTGCACGTTCCCCTGCACCACCTGCCCGACCGCATCCCGGACCTGCCCGCCGGACCGATCTGGGTCCATTGCCAGGCCGGATACCGGGCCAGCATCGCCGCCTCGATCCTGCACGCGGCCGGGCGTGAGGTCACCGCCATCGACGATGCCTACGAGCGCGCCGCGCTGTCCGGGCTGCCGCTCGTCTCCGCATCGGCCAGCCCGCCAGGCACGGGGCCGGGCCAGAGCTTAGATCCCCGTCCGGCGCGTGGGTCCAGACGTGGCCAGTCCGGCACGCTGCCGGGGAACCTGGGCATCCGGTGCCGGAGAACCGCCGCACCGGCCCGCCGGGAAGCCACGGCGGCGACCCCGGACGGCTCTGCCACCCCTACAAAGGAATCGCCGATCCCGTGGCCACGTGAGGCGGCCGGTATTGCTCAGCAGATGACCTGTAGCGTTCAAGAGCACGGCGATGGCGTCGCAGCCCAGCGACGGCGGCAGCTGCCGGAGGAGAACGTGACGGCATAGACGGCTGATTCCCGGGGGTGACATCGCGGGCCGGCAACCGTCGCTGGCCGAGTTCCGCCAGGCCCGGCGGCAGCTCTACGCTGACATACCAGCTGCCGTGTCCCGGCGCCTCGCCGCGCGTCCAGGCTAGTCGTGGAGATCACAAGTGCCCACTGATTATGACGAGATTCGTGCGGAGAACATTTCGCGCTACGGCTGGGACACGGCCGTCCTCGAATTGCTCGGGCAGCTCTACAGCGAGCGCACTCACTTCATCTTCGAGCTGATCCAGAACGCCGAGGACGCGGGAGCAACCGAGCTGAGCTTTGAGCTTTTCGACGATCGGCTGGAGGTATGGCACGACGGCCGCCCTTTTACGGCCGCCGACGTGCGCGGCATCTGCGGAGTCGGCCAGGGCACGAAGGCCGAAGACCTTACCCAGATCGGCAAGTTCGGCATCGGCTTCAAGTCGGTCTACGCGTACACCAATACACCCCGGATCTACAGCTCGGACGAGCATTTCCGGATCGAGAACTACGTCCGGCCCTATTCCGTGGATCCGCTGGGCGATCCCGCCGCCGGAACTCTTTTCGTGTTTCCCTTCGACCGCGCCGAGGTTTCCGCGACGGTCGCCGTCCAGGAGATTTCCGCCGCCCTCAGCAACCTCGACGTCGAGACCCTGCTGTTCCTGCGCAGTATCGAACGGGTGCGCTGCTGCGGTGATCAGACGCCGGACGCGGTGCTCGAGCGCAAGTCGACAGCCCGTGCCGATTCGGGCCGCCACGTCATGCTGGCCAGCCGGCGGGTTGAACGTCGAAGCACCGAGGAGTGGCTCGTCTGGCACCGGCATCTCGATGCTCTTGGTGAGCCTGAGCTCCGGGTGGAGATCGCCTTTATGGCTCACACCGGGATCGACGCCCGCCGGCTGGTCAGGCGGGAGAGCTCGCCGCTGGTCGTGTTCTTCCCCACGCAGAAGGAGACGTTCCTGGGCTTCTTGATCCAGGGTCCGTACCGGACGACGCCCGCCCGGGACAACGTTCCCGAGCATGACCCGTGGAACCAGGCTCTGGTTCGCGAGACCGCGACCTTGCTCGTCGACGTGCTGGCCGACCTCCGCGATGGAGGGCTACTCACGGTCGAGATCCTCCAGGCGCTGCCGCTCGATGCCGCCCGATTCCTGCCCGGGACGATGTTCCGCGCCTTGTTCGACTCGGCTCGCACCGCTGTCGTTCAGGACAAGCTCATTCCCGCCGCCGCGGGCGGTCACCGCTGTGCCCGGGAGGTAAGACTGGCCCGGGGAGCAGGCCTTCGCGAGCTGCTGACGCCGGACCTGCTCGGTGAGCTCTACGGAGACCCGGGCCCGGTCGCCTTCGTTCATGACTCGATCAGCCAGAGCCGGACGCCCCTGCTCTGGCGGTACTTGCGGGAAGAGGCCGACGTTGATGAAATAACGCCGGAGGCCGTCGTAGCCAGGGTCTCGGGCGACTTCCTCTCGGCCCAGTCCGATCAGTGGATCGGGCGCTTCTACTGGTTCCTCTACCAGCACCAGGCGCTGTGGCGTGAGCCGAGCCATCCGGGCGACCAGCCGGGTCCGGCCCGGGCGAAGCCGATCATCCGGCTCGACGATGGCGTTCACGTGGCGCCATTCGACGTGCGGGGCAGGCCGGCCGCTTACCTTCCGGGCCCGGTAAGGACAGAGTTCGCCACGGTCCGGCGGGCTGTCGCCGCCCTTCCCGACGCCCGGCAGTTCCTGGAGGCGCTCGGTTTCGCCGAACCGGACATCGTGGCCGAGGTCCTCGATCACGTGCTTCCCCGTTACCACGACGCCGACGCCGCGAAGCTGGACATGGCACAGCACGACGCTGATCTCGAGCTCGTCGCCCGGGCGCTGGCCGAGGCGCCACGTGCCGGGAGAGATCAGCTACTTGAGCAGCTGCGTCAAACCACGTTCCTGGTCGGAGAGAACGCCGCGACGGGCGAGAGCCGCCTGATGCAGCCGGGCCAGCTGTACCAGCGGGCCAAGGCCCTGGAAATCTACTTTGACGGAAACCCCGACGCCTGGCTCACGGCCGATGCCTACGGGCCCTGGCTGCCTCAGCTGCGCGCGATGGGCGTCAGGGAAACGGTCCGGCTGAGCGCACGCGAAGCGGATGAGCTCGGCTACGTGGTCATCGCCGACGAATTCGCCCGGCACGAGCGCGGGGTCGCCGGATTCGATCCGTCCGCGAATCTCGACGGCGTGGAGTACGCGCTAAGCCACCCGAATTCTGCTCGCTCGGAATACGTCTGGAACGTTCTGCTCGTGCCCAACCGGCACCTGATCGCGGGCGTCGTCGAGAAGTCTCCCCGCCAGGAGTTCGAAGACGCTCGCCGCGATGCCGCCCTGTCACCCATCGGCGAGGCGGCGACGGCGGCGGCGTGGCTCCCAGCCGCGGACGGAACGTTCCGGCGCCCGGCCGACCTGGACATCGCAGATCTTCCGCAGTCCTACCAGAGGGACGACGTGCTGGCGCAGGCACTCAAAATGGGCCGGCCGGTGATTGATGAGGCGAGCCGCCAGCTCGGGTTCCCTCCTGACTTCCTGCGCAGGCTGAGCATGCATCCGGACCTTGTGGCGACAATCGAGCAGGAACTCGCGGCCCGGGCCTCGGCCGCTGGACAGCGGCCGAGGTAGTCACGCAGCGAGACGAGTTTCCCCGTTAGCTGAAGCACCGCTTTACGCCTTTTCGCATGGCAATTTCTTGAGTTATATGGTGATACAATTAGAGCTATACAATAAATCGAGAGCAGATGAATTCCAGATGACCATGACGCCAGCCGGCCCCGCCCGGTGGATCGCCGACGGCCGGGCCGATCTGGGCGCGGTCGCGACTGAGCTCGCCAGGGGGCCGCAGGTTCCCGTTCCCGCTGGCTACTGGGGCGTTGAAGCGATCACCGGGTGCGGGCACCGGATGGCCCACAGCGGCTTCACAACCGGTGACGTCGTGACCGAGACCGCGCGGCGGAGCTGGGCCGAGTGCGCGGAATGCGGCCGGGAACTGGTCTTCCACGCGGGCGTGCCCGGCAGCGTGATTTTCCTGGAAGCGCGGTAGCCGCGTCGAGGTCCCCCTCCGTCCCGCTCCCGCAGCAGGACCTTCAGTTCCAGCCGGGCGAGGTGCCCGCCCAGGCAGCGGTGTGGTCCGCCCCGCCCGAAGGTGCTCCCCTGGCTGGTCGACGGCATACGCCGCCAGTAGGAGCAGATCAACGGCTCAGCCGGCCCGAGGTGCGGCGGCGGGCACACGTACGGCCGAGAACACTATGGTGCGGCGAGGGCGGAAGCCCAGCGCCTCATACAGTCTGATCGCGCCGGTGTTGGCGGCGACGGCGTGCAGGAACGGGGTTTCCCCACGGGCACGAATGCCCGCCACCAGCACGCGGACCATCCGCGAGGCGAACCCGCGGCCGCGCCATCGCTCGTCCGTGCATACCGCGCTGATCTCGGTCCAGCCGGGTGGATGCAGCCGCTCGCCCGCCATCGCGACGAGCGCGCCGCCGCGGCGTATGCCCAGATAGACGCCGAGCTCTTCGGTGCGCGGCAGGAACGGCCCTGGCTTGGTCCGCGCGGCGAGCTCGAGCATTTCCGGCACGTCGCCTGGCCCGAGCCGCACCGTACCGCCGTCGGCCGCGGCATCCACGCCGGCGTCGATGAGCTGTACTCCCTCGCCGAGCGGCGTCACCTCCCAGCCGCCGGGCGCTGCCCGCACTCCGGCCAGCCCCACCTGCGTGCCCGGGCCGGCCAGTACGGCGAGATCCTCCCAGTCGGTGGCGGTCGGTTCGTCGGGCAAAGCGACGAACGGCGAGACATCGGCCGGATACCGAAGCACGTTGCCGCGACGCTGCGCGAAGCGCGTGTGCGGCCCGGTCAGCGACGACCGGACGGGGTTGTCCAGCGGATGCGGCCCGGTCACCCGGCGATCACGATCTTGCCGCGGGCGCGTTGCCCTGCTCGACCAGAAATGCCTCCACCTCCGGGCCGCCGTAGGCGGTGAACACGTATACCTTCGGCATCCATGCCTCCTCTGCCTTCTTGCTAATTAGCTAGTTTTCCAATCATATTAATTGACAATTTGAAGATCACAAGCTTGACTGGGAGCATGGCTCGTTCCGTGCCGCTCACCCGATGCGTTCATGGTGACCTGCGCACTCTATGTCGGGTCTGACCCATCGCCGAGCCCGTTCCACTCCCCCGCTCGCCGCACCGTCCGTGGAGTATGCGATGCCCCAGCCGACTGTTTCCTTCCTCAGGCACCAGCGCAGGCCGACGCGCCACGATCTGCGGAATCACGCTTGAGCAGCAACGGCACGCTGCTCGGCGTGGTGCCGCTCGGGGCTGGCTCTCGCCTGGCGATCGTTGGTTATCTCCTTCCGCTTGCCCACCGCGATAACCCCATGCCTCCGGGCGGGCCACCAGCCGACGGGCTGGTGGTGGACGCCGCCCAGCACCGGCACTGGTGAAGGGCCGCGGTGCGGGGCTGGTGTTCCGGGAGTTTGAGCTCCTCGCGTTCCTCACCGCGCGCTCGGGCCGGGCGTTCACCCGGGCGCACTTGCTAGCCAGCGTCTGGGGGAAGGTGTACCAGGGCAGCAGCCGAACCGTGGACGTGCACGTGCACCGGCTACGGCGGAAACTCGGACCCGAGTATGGCCAGCGCCTGGTCACTATGCGGCACCTGGGTTGCATGTACCGGCCGCCAGCTACCGATGTCCCTGCAGGCGATCAGTCGCTGACATGGGGCGGGGCTGGCTCCTAATTCTATTAATGCTATCGATTTACTATCATTAACGGACGGCAGCTCCGCCGCGAGAAGGCGAAGCCGCCGCGAAGAGGAGCGTCATGAGTAACGCACTCGCAGCCTCGCCGACGTCTGCTCACGCGTTCCGGGCTCATCTCCGGCGCGAAACCGGCCGGTTCCTGCAGGTGGCTGCTCGATCACCGCTGTCGCCGCCGCTTGGAGTATCTCCGTACGAGACGGCCGCCTGCTGGCAGGCCGACTATCCAGCGAGTCTGGTGACGCCACGGTGGTGGTATCCGCGTCAGCCGAGGACCTGGCGCTCATCGTGTGGAAGCGGCGGCCGCCGCCACGCCCGGGAGTCGAGATCTCCGGTTCCGTCGATGTCCTCAAGCGGTTCCTGTCGACCGACTACATACCTGACCCGCGGACCACGCCAGCTCACTGACTACCTGACGAGGAGACGTTCATGCCGGTGGAGTTTCTTGGCATCGCCGCGACCAACGACGGATCGGAGGTCAGCGCCCGCACCGGGGGCAGCTTCGACAAGGACTACGCGCTGCGCCTGGCGCTGGCCCATGAGGAGCATGGATGGGACCGGGTCCTGTTCGCCTACGGATCGGGCGCGCCTGACCCGAACGCCGCGGCGGCTTACGTCGCCAGCAAGACCGGGACGCTGCAACTGCTGCTGGCGCACCGGCCGAACGTCTCCTACCCCACCTTCGCGGCGAAGACATTCGCCACGATCGACCAGATCAGCGGGGGGCGGGTGGCCGTGCACTTCATCACCGGCGGCACCGACCACGAGCAACAGCGGGAGGGTGACTACCTGACCAAGGACGAGCGGTACGCCCGAACCCGGGAGTGCATGGCGATCGTCAAGCAGGCCTGGACCTCCCGCGAACCGTTCGACCACGACGGACCGCACTACCGGTTCGCCGACTTCGTCAGCGACGTCTTCCCGGTCCAGCAGCCGCGCCCCCGGGTGTCGTTCGGCGGGTCGTCGCCCGCCGCTTACCAGGCCGGCGGCGCGGAGGCCGACATCTACTGCCTGTGGGGCGAGCCGCTCGCGAACACGGCCGAGCAGATCGAATCGGTCAAGGCTGCCGCGCGGGCCGCCGGACGTACGGACATGCCCAAGATTCAGGCGGCGTTCCGGCCGATCATCGCGGCCACCGAGGAGAAGGCCTGGGAGAAGGCCCACCGCATCGTCGAGCGGATCGAGGCCCGCGTTCAGGCCGGAGGCGGCGCCCTCAGCCGCCGCCGGCCCATCAAGAACCCGGAGAACACCGGATCCCAGCGGCTGCTGGCCATCGCCGAGGAGGGAGAACGGTTCGACCGGGCACTGTGGACCCGCACCGCGGCCGTCACTGGCGGCGCCGGAAATTCCAACGCGCTCGTCGGCACGCCGGAGACCGTGGCGCAGGCCATTCTCGACTACTGCGACCTGGGCGTGGACATCATCTCCATGCGCGGCTATGACCTGCTGGCCGACGCCATCGACATCGGCCAGCAGGTCATCCCGATCGTCCGCGAGAGCGTAGCCAAGCGAGATGCGGCGCGGGCGGCAACAAGCGCAAGCGCATGACCATCGGCCTCACATGGGTGATGAGCGGGATCCCCAGATCTGGTACGCGCTCGCCGGCGAGGTCGAGCTCGTGGTCCTCTCGGTATCGATCACCACGGCGCCTAGCATGGCCGCCTCTCTCCGGCCTAATCTGGTCATCAGAAATCGGACTCATAGCCATTGCGGAGTCCAAGGGACAACTGCGCGAGCGAGGACGAGGGCGCGATGTCACTGCTCATCACCTGGCCCGATAGCGATCCGACGGCAGTGCTGGCGCAGACCGCTGACCCGGCCGAGATCTCCGCGGCGCTCAGCCAGATCGGCTGCCGCTTCGAGCAGCGGGCGGTTCGCCCGGATGTCGGTCCTGCCTCGGACCAGGACGCCGTGCTCGCCGCTTACCGCGACGAGGTCGGCCAGATCGTCAGCGACGAGGGATTCGTCACCCTCGACGTTGCCGCCATGCATCCCACCGACGATCCTGACTGGCTGGCCACGGCCAGGGAACTCCGGGCGAAATTCGTCGACGAGCACACCCACGGCGACGAGGCGGAGGTGCGCTTCATGGTCCGCGGCAGCGGCGTGTTCTACCTGCATATCGGGGACAAGGTGCACGCCGTGCAGGCCGTGGCCGGCGACCTGATCCGCGTACCGCCGCACACGACGCACTGGTTCGACATGGGATTCACGCCTGACTTCACCGTGATCCGGTTCTTCCACGCGAAAGAAGGCTGGGTCGGCTACCCGACCGGCAGCGACATCGCGCGCCGGTTCCCCGACGGGGACTCAGTGCACGCGCGGGCGCAGGCGCAGGGCAGGGCTTAAGCCCAGCGCCGGTAGCTGCGGACAAGCTGATCGGGCCCGGCGGGGCTCCTTCGTGGCAGTGCTCGTTGCGGTGAGATGGTTGCCTCAGCTTCGTACCAATGTCTGGGCACGATGAAGGAGTCGCGATGACAGCGGCGCAAGACGGCTTCCACCGGCATCTGTACCAGGTAGCGCCGACGACGCTCTCCGGACAGACCGCGCAGACCGGCGGCATGAAACGCCTGGAGGCGATCTCCGGCAGCACCGTCGGATCACGAGACCTGTGGATGGGCCAGACGCACGTCGCGCCGTCAACGGCGTCGGCCAACCATCACCACGGGACCTCCGAGACCGGCATATATGTCGTCAGCGGCCACCCCGAGTTCGTATTCCTCGACGAGACCACCGGTGAGCCGGTCGAGCGGCGGCTGCGCACCAGCCCCGGCGACTACATCTACGTGCCGCCCTGGGTGCCGCATCGCGAGGAGAACCCTGATCCCGATGACGAGGCGGTCGTGGTCATCGCCCGCACCACTCAGGAAGCGATCGTGGTCAACCTGCCCGGCCTGACCTGGACCGGCCCGGCTGCAGCCCCCTGACCAGCCGGTCAAGCTCGTGCTCGAAGTCTTGCTCGCAGTCGGCGTCGATCAGCGCGGGGAGGCTCCGGTACAGGTGGGGCAGCTTGTCCTCGGTGACCGTGCGGCGGAACCAGTCAACGATCGGCCCTGAGAAATCAGGCGACTATTCCACGGCCCCCGCCGCCGGATACTGGTGATGCGACGGTCCAGGTACACGGAAAGGACAAGCGAGGTCAGTCAGCGGACGGCGGAAATCACTCGTGCTAAAGCTCGAAGCAGGTCGTGGCGTGTTCGCCGTCATTGAGCTATTTCAGCAGCTGGCGAGCCATGACGACGCGCTGGATCTGGTTGGTGCCCTCGTAGATCTGGGTGATCGTCGCCAGTCGGGCAGTTTCCGCAGGTAGATGGCCTTATGACAGGTGGGGTCTCAGCACCAGCTCAGCACGGAGTTCAGAGTTCTCTCTGGTGCTTCTGCCCGTACCGTCCAGAAACGGCTGATCACATTTTACGTGCCCTATGTGCCCCGTTCCTACGTGCTGGATGCGCGTCACTCCTGATGAATATGGACAGATCGTATGAGGCTGACCGAAACCCTTCGGCGATGGTCACGGTGACGCTGTCATGCTCGCCGTGACGCTTCTGCTTGACCGAGACCTGGGCCTGGGGCACCCGGTGTGCCTCCCCGGTGCCGACGTTTCCTCACAGACCGTCACGGTCCGGCAGCGACGAACCGCGCGATATCCGCCGATCTGCTCGCCTTTCGACGTTCTGGTATTACGTACGCTCGCATGCAGAATTGGTCGTTCTGTGTCCCGGAAAGGATCAGGTCACTGGCTGCGGCAGCTTTGGGTGTCCGTCTGGGTCTGGTGGCTTACCGCTCCGGGGCCGGGGCCCGGTTGTCTTGCCTGAGCTGGAGGAGGGTTTCCTGGACGCGGCGGGCGGCGGGGGCTCCGATGGTCTGGTAGATGGCAAGGGCCTGCTCCAGGTTGGCGGTGCCTTCGCTGGCGTGGCCGTCGCGCAGGTGACTGTGGGCGATGCCTTCCAGGGCCCGCGCTTGCTCCGGGGGGGTGCCGAGTTCGCGGGCGATGGCTAGCGCCTGGGCGTGGTAGTCGCGGGCCCGGCGGCCATTAGCGGTCCGCGACGATAGCTCACCCAGGCAGTTCAGCGTTTCAGCCTGGCCGAGCCGGTTGCCGACGTCACGGCTCAGCGCGAGGGCCTGCTGGTGGCTGGCGGCGGCGGCCGGGTAGTCGCCGGTCAGCTGCTGCACCAGGCCGAGCTCATTGAGCGCGTAGGCCTCGGTGCGCAGGACGCGGAGGTCGCGGCATAGCTCGATGGCTTGCTGGCTCGTGGCGGTTGCGCCCTGGTAGTCCCCAGCCAGCCGCTGCACTGTGGCAAGCTCGGTCAGAACCTCGGCCTGTACGTAGCGGTCACCGATGTCCTGGCCGAGCGCCAGGGCCTGCCGTAAGGTCGCGGCCGCGGCCGGGTAGCCGCCGGTCAGCTGCTGCACAGCACCCAGAATCTTGAGGGCGTCGGCTTGCCCCCACAGGTAACCGACGTCGCGGTGGAGCTCCAGCGCCCGGTGCAGGCAGGCCGCGGCGGCCGGGTAGTCCCCGGTACTGCGGTGCACCTCGCCCAGGGTGCTGAGGGCATCGCCTTGCCCGCGCCGGTGGCTGAGGTCACCGAACAGCTCCAGCGCCTGGCGCAGTTCAGCGGCGGCCGCCGGGTAGTCGTCGGTGGTCACGTGCACCCCGGCGAGCATGGTGAGGGCCTTTGCCTGGCCGGCCCGGTCGCCGAGGCCGCGGTATAGCTGCAGGGCCCCGGTCACGCTGGCGATGGCGGCCGTGTTGTGCCCGGTCACGATTTGCATGGGGCTCAGCAGCATCAGCATGCAGGCCTGGCCAGCCCGGTCGCGGGCCTGGCGGGCGGCGGCCAGCGCCCCCTGATACAGCACCTGGCCCTGATCCCAGTAGCACCGAGTTTCCAGGAAGCCGGCCATCGCGGCGGGGATCGACACGGCGTACGCGGGCCGTGCGGTGGCGGCGGCGTAGCCGGCGGCCGCGTGCAAGTTGGCACGCTCGGCTTCCAGCCAGCCGGCCGCCTGCCAGGGGCTGGAGACCGGCGGCGCGCTGGCCGGCGGGCGGCCCGGCGGCGCCGGGCCTTCGGCATCGGTGAATGAGGCGATGTGCCTGCCGGCGGCGCGGGCGGTGTGCAGGTAGTAGTCAAGCAGCCGGGTAGCGGCGATGCCCGAGTCGGCAGGGCCGGTGTCGGCGAGGACGCGGGCGTGCTCGCGGAGTAGGTCGTGGAACCGGTAACGCCCAGGGACCGGCTGGGTGATCAGGTGCTGGTCGTAAAGAGCCTCCAGGTTGCGGCGGGCCTGGCCTGGGCTGGTGTCGTCCAGGGCGGCGGCGGCGCAGGCGTCGATGTCCGGCCCGGGGTGCAGGCCCAGCCGGCGGAACAGCCGCCGCTGGGAGTCGGACAAGTCCTGGTAGGACAGGCCGAACGCGGCCGCGACCGACAGGTTCTCGGCCGCCATCAGCTCCAGCCGGTCGCGCGCCGCGGCCAGGTCGGCGGCTAGGCCGGCTGGGGTCCAGGCCGGGTGGTGGGCCAGCTGACGGCCCATCATGCCGATCGCTAGCGGCAGGTACCCGCACAGCGCGGCGAGCTCGACTACCCCAGGATCGCTGGTGGTGACGTCGGGGCGGCCGGCCAGGCGGGCCAGCAGCCCGGCCGCCTCGGCCGGGGTCAGCGTATCCAGGCTGACCACAGCGGCGTCTTCCAGCGCGGCCAGCCGCCGCCGGCTGGTGATCAGCACCAGGCTGCCCGGGCTGCCCGGCAGCAGCGGCCGGACCTGCTGATGCCCGGCCGCGTCATCCAGCACCAGCAGGATCTTCTTCCCCGCCAGGTGGTCACGCCACCGTGCCGCCCGCGCGTCCACGTCCGGCGGGATCTGGTGCGCGGGCACCCCAGCAGTCAGCAGCAGGCTGGCCAGTGCATCGGCCGGGCCGACCGGCCGCTGCCCGGGGGTGTGGGCGTGTAATGGCAAGAAGAACTGCCCGTCCGGGAAGCTGCTGGCGAGCCGGTGCGCCGCGTGTACCGCGAAGGTGGTCTTGCCGATCCCGGCCATCCCGCCGATCGCGTGAACCGACACCACGGCGCCGCCACCGGCCGCCTCAGCCCACCGCGCCATCAGCTGGCCGAGTTCGGCCTGGCGGCCGGTGAAGCCGGCGATGTCACGCGGCAGCATCCTGGTGGCGGCCGCCGCCGACCCGCCCGCCCCGGCCTCTCCCGACGCAGCTGCCAGGGCGGCGCCTGCCGGCGTGCGGCCACGCGCGGCCGCTATGAACAGCTCGCGCGCCGGGCCGTCCAGGCCCAGCGCCCCGGCCAGCAGGACGGCGGTGTCCTTGCGCGCAGTGGCGTTGATGCCCCGCTCCAGGTCGCTGACCGCCCGCTGGCTTATCTGCGCGGCCTCGGCCAGCTCATCCTGGGTCAGCCCGGCCTCGTCCCGCAGCCGCCGTAACAGCCCGCCGAACCCCAGCCCAACCTGCCCCGCTGCCGGCCCATCGACCACAGGCCTTCGCCCCCCTCCGGCCGCCCGGCGCCAGCCCCCGGACCGGGGTAGCGGCGCGAGCACGGCCTTGCTACTCAGCCTAATCCTGTGCCTCTCCTGTGCGCGGCTACGTATGGTGACCGCCCGGCCTGGCCGGTGACAGTGGACGCAACGACCAGCCCGCCACGGCCGGAAAGAAGACGACCGCCATGGACCAGCTCACCCAGCTCGCCGCCGATCATCACCGCCAGCGCCTGGCCTACGCCGAGGCGCAGCGCCCCGCCGAGCGCCTGCTCGCCCTCGCCCGGGGCCACCCGCCGCGCCGAGCGCCAAGCCCGGCGGCTGCGCGCACAGTTCCAGGCCCAGACCATCAGCGACCAGTGATCACCCGCCGGTCACAACCCGCAACCCGCAACCTCAACCCGACGACCACCAAGGAGGTCGCCATGAACCCCACTCGCCGTCCGGGCCCCATCCGCCGCCTGGCCAGCGCCCTGGCCGCTCTGGCCGCCGCGCTGCTGGCCGCCGCCGCGGCGGCCCCGGCCGCGTTCGCCGCCCGGACAGTCCCCATTGGACCGCCGGCAGCCGCTGGGCGGCTTGAGCCGCCCGGCTGCAGCAACCACCCGCCCCTGCCCGGTCAGGCCGCCGCCGCTGTGGCCGAGCACCACGAATCGCCCACCGGTGCACTCCCCGCCGCCGCTGCCGCGCACCTACACCAGCTGGCGCACCAGGCCCCGGGCACGGTTCCCGTGCACACTGTCGTCGGCGGCATGCCCGGCTGGCAGATCGCCCTGATCGCCGCCGGCGCCGCGCTGCTGGCGGCCACGGTCGCGGTGCTCGCCGACCGCGCCCGGACCGCCCGCCGGCAAGCGGCCACCCGGGCTGCCTGAGCCATGCACGCAGGCCAAGCGGAGCAGCCCGGCCGCCGGTCCTGGCCAGGCGGCACCGCTGCGAGCCTGGTTGTCGTTCCGGCGGAACGTGGACATCCCGTCCGGAACATCCGCGGCCGGCGCCGGAAAACTGGCCGCTCGCTGGTCACGACGACCGACAGCGCGCCGGGCAGCCTCCGGTGTACGGGCCGGCCGAGCATGACCAGGACACCGGGACCTGCCGGGTCCCGGTCCGCCTGGCCCGTGAGCCGCTGCGTCCGGTGCTGCGGAAGATGCCGCCGGCCGACCACCGGTCCTCTCACCCACCCCCGCGCCCCGTGTCGGCATTGATCCCCTGCGGGCACGTCCGGCCCAGCACCGCCTACTTCCGGGCCGGCCACCAGCTGCTGGACCAGCAATTAGCGAGGCCGACTCCAGTACAGCCGACGCCAGCGCACAGAACCGGCTCATATGCGCTCGCCAGCAGCCTGCATCAACCCAGGAGCAAGCAGAAAATAATCGGCGCTCTGGCGCGGGCAGCGGTTTACGGGTGATCGACGCCGTGACCTCGTGTCACTGCGGCGACCGATTTAGTGTGAGGTTCTCGTCGTCTTGCTGGGGCCTCGGCTGGCCCAGCATCGAGGTCTCAGCCTGAGCCCCGGAGGTGCCTCATGGCCATCACGACCCCGTCCGCCGCACTCGTCCCCGTCACGCTGGTGTTCACGAAAGCCGAGCGGCTCGCGTTAGCCGGATTCCTGGCCGGGTACGGCGGCCTGACCAGGCAGGCCTACGAGCTGGACCTGCTTGGAGGTGACGGCCGGCGGTGATGCCGCCTGCGCCCACGGCCTTGCGCGCATGGGCTCGGCGGGTGCGTTCGGCATGTGGTTCAGAATCACCTTCGGCCTGCGCATGACCCAGGGCCAGTGGCAGATCACTCGCATCCACGAGTCCGTGCCATTCAATATGGACCAGACTTTCAAGGCAGCTATCGACCTCCAGCCCTAGACCCGGTAAGGCCCGGGGCAGGGCAACTGCCTGTGGCATCAGGGGCCGTATGACATTGACAACTCAGCTCCCGCCCAGGATGCTGCCCCACCTGCCCGGGAGCCGCCAGGACTGGCTGTTGTGTGCTACCCAGCCGCAGCGACCTCATCTCCAGGCATCCCAGGACTGAACCGTTCGGCCATCCGGTCCGTGCCCTCGTTGAGGGACTTGTCTCCTTCGGTCCACAGGAGGCTTCCATGCGCATGTGCAGGATCGCCGCTGTTACCGTCCCCATCACGCTGTCGTTAGCAGCCGGGGGTCTGTTCTCCGCCGGGCGAGCCGCTGCCGAGCTCGCGGCTGCCCAGCAGGCGGCAGCCGCGAGCGCCCGCGCCTGGGGTGACAACAGCGCGGGCGAGCTCGGCAATGGCACGTTGTCCGCGAGCACGACGCCGGTGGCGGTCAAGGGCCTCAGCGGCGCCACGGCCATCTCCGCGGGCGGGCGGCACGTGCTGGCCCTGCTGTCCAACGGCAGCGTGATGGCCTGGGGCGACAACACGTTCGGCCAGCTCGGCAACGGCACCACCAGCTCCAACAACGACGCGGAGACTCCGGTCACGGTCACCGGTCTGACCGACGTCACCCAGGTGTCTGCGGGCGGCGAGCACAGCCTCGCGCTGCTGTCCGACGGCACTGTGATGGCCTGGGGTGACAACGGTGACGGCCAGCTCGGCAACGGCACCACGACCAGCAGCGACGTGCCGGTCGCGGTCACCGGCCTGACCGGGGTGACGGCCGTCTCGGCCGGCAACCTGTTCAGCGTCGCGCTGCTGTCCAACGGCACGGTCATGACCTGGGGCTACAACGGCAACGGCGAGCTGGGCGACGGCACGTACACCAACAGCGACGTGCCGGTGGCGGTCAGCGGGCTGGCCGGGGTCACGGCGGTGGCGGCCGGGGGACAGCACGTGCTCGCGCTGATGTCCAACGGCACGGCCAGCTCCTGGGGTGAGAACGAGGACGGCCAGCTTGGCGACGGCAGCGAGACGTCGGGCTCCAGCAACGTGCCGGTGCAGGTCGTGGACCTGACCGGGGCCGTCGCCCTTTCCGCGGGGTACCAGCACAGCCTGGCCTTGCTGTCCAGCGGCGCGGTCATGGCCTGGGGCGATAACGGCTTCAACCAGCTCGGCCAGCCCAGCGACATCTCGAACAGCGACGTGCCGATCCCGGTGAACGGGCTCGGCACGACCGCGGCGATCGCGGCGGGCGGCCTGTTCAGCCTGGCCCTGCTGACCAACGGAACCGTCATGGCTTGGGGTGACGGCGCGTTCGGGCAGATCGGCAACGGGACCACGACCGGCTCGGTGACTCCGACGGCGGTCACCGGCCTCACCGGGGTGAGCGCGGTTGCGGCCGGCGGCGTGAGCAGCAGCGCCCTGGTGGCGGCCGCTGCGCCGGCCGCGCCCGCGACGGTGTCGAGCATCTGGCGGGTGGCGCCCACCCCGGTGCCCAACCCGGCCGTCGTCAGCGACCTGTCCTTCGCCGGTGTCTCGGCCGCGAGCACCACCGACGCGTGGGCCGTGGGTACCGACGAGGTGACCGGGCTACTGCCGCTGGCCGAGCACTGGAACGGCACCAAGTGGGCGAAAACCACCGTCCCGCTGCCCGCGGGCGTGCCCCAGGCCGTCTTCAACGGCACCGAAGACCTGGGGACGGGCAATGCGTGGGCGGTCGGTGACACCCAGACCGCCGACGACAATGGCCAGCGAACCCTGATCGAGCACTGGACCGGCAGCGCGTGGGCGGTCGTGCCCAGCCCCAACCCGGAAACCGGCACCGGCGCGGTCGACGTGCTGACCGCCATCAGCGGCACGGGCCCGGACGACCTCTGGGCCGTCGGCTACTTCTCCGACGGCGTGAGCTTCACGGCGCTGCTGCTCGAGCACTGGAACGGCACCGCCTGGAGCTTTGTCGCGCCCCCCACGGAATCGGGTACCCAGTTCGGCGAGGCCGTCACCGCGATCTCGACCGACGATGTCTGGGTGGTCGGCGACACCGGCAGCCAGGCCACCGTGTCCGCGCACTGGAACGGCAGCACCTGGTCGCTGGTCTCGACCCCGACCCTGACGAGCACCGACTCGCTGGACTTCCTGACCGGGGTGAGCGGGGTCAGCACGAACGACGTGTGGGCCAGCGGTTATGAGGGGAACGTCGACGATGAGCTCTTCGACCTGCCCTACATGCTGCACTGGAACGGCACGTCGTGGACCCTTGTGAAGGTCCCGAACCGTGGCACCGAGGGCAGCTTCCTGCGGGGCACCACCGCCCTGTCCGCCACGGACGTCTGGAGCGTGGGCACGACCGAGCAGACCGACGGCGGTCAGCTGACCCTGACCGAGCACTACAACGGCACGACCTGGTCGGCCGCGCCGAGCCTCGATCCAGGCCAGCTCGCGGCCACGCCGGCGAATGGGCTTGACGCCGCCGCCAGCCTCAGCGGCGGCATCGTCTGGGCGGTCGGCACACAGGAGATACCGGGGTCGTGCTGCCTCAGGACGCTCGCCTTGAAAACCACCACCGGCTAGCGCCGGGGCAGGCCGGCGGCCCGCCCCGGGGTGCCGAGCACGAGTCTGAATGCTGGGCGCGCTCTGGCGCCGGTACGCGCCCGGTGCGCGAATACCCGCCGTCAGGTACGTAAGTGCTGTGGTGGGCCGGTACATCCATAACTAGTGGTTCTGAGCAGGGGTGACGTAGCGTACCGTTCAGGATGGTGGTCTATACCGACGAAAGCGGTAACTTTCGCTTGCTAAGGGTCATCCGGATATGCAGGTCGTGCGTCTAACCAGTAGCCGGAGGGTTATGACACTGTCGCTCGTGCCGGAATTCACTCGAGGGATCGTTAGTATGGTGCTGTTATGCGAAAGTCACCGATTCTCCCGCTGGCCGCTGCGGTAACCGCAGTAGCGCTCGGCGCGTCGCCGACGCAGGCCGCGTCGCTTTTAGCGGGAAAGCGCGATGAGGCTAAGGTCGTGGCGTTTCCGCTTCTGGCGTTGAAGGGCCACGCACCGGCGAGCATTGGATCTCACGTCAGCCATTCATCCCATTCATCCCATGTGTCGGGCGGAGGCGGTCACATTTCCCACGTCTCCCATGTCTCGCACGTCTCGTCGGTTCCTGTACCGGTGCCGACAACCGCGGCGCCGGTGCCTGTCGCGTCCCATCCGCCCGTGTCGGCGAGTCCGAGCCCGGCCGTCAGCCCGAGCTCGGGCGGCTCGCCTTCGGTCACGCCGACGCAGAGCAGCCCGGCGGTCGTGGAGAGCAGCAAGCCCGCCGCCCCGAGCAGCGGCCACGGGGGCGGCTGCATGTTCGTCGTCGTCGCGCCGTTCAGTGCCCTCGCGGGCCGGACAAGGCGGCTCGGCCGTCGGTGGAGGGGGCGATGAGCACGGCGGGCGGCTCGCCTGGCACCAGCGCGGAGGCAACAAGCGGTGCCGGCGCGAGCGGTGTCGCGGAGATCATGCTGGTTTTTGACCAGGCCACGGTGGACCTGGATGCGTTGCAGCGGAGCGTCTACGCGGTGGCCGCCGAGATGACGGTCGACATCCGCGTCTGCGGCGCGGACTACGTGTGCACGTTGTTCCCGCGCAGGCAAGACACGGCCGATGACGACCTGAGGCACCGGTTCCGCGCGGAGGTGAACGACCAGATCCTGCGGGTGCGGATCGCGAAGGAGACCGAGCCGCTGCGGAACCTGGTCTTCGCGCTGGCGTTCTCGCAGACCGGACTTGCCGAAGCTGAGGGCTCGGCGTGATGAAGCTGGAGCGGGCGGCGACGGCGCTGCCCGCGCATGGCTGGCAGTTGCTGCCGCTGCGGTTCCACCGGCTCGACGCGGATTCGGTGGTCCTCACCAACTTGGTGGGTGAGCACGTGTTCGTGACGCCGGACGAGCTGGACGCCGTGGTGGCCGGTACCTGCGCGGATCAGGAACTGCTTGCGCGGCTGCGGGCGGCGCATCTGATCCAGGTGGCCGGTGAGAGGCTGCCTGCCGAGCTGCTGGCCATCAAGCTGCGGACCCGGATGCGGCGCCTACCGGACTCGACCGGGCTGCACATCTTTGTGGTCACGCTGCGCTGCGAGCACACGTGCCGGTACTGCCAGGTGTCTCGGCAGTCGGCAGCGAAGAACGAGTTCGACATGAGCGAGCAGACCGCGCGCCGGGCGCTTGAGCTGGCTTTCAGGTCGCCGTCGCCGCACCTGAAGATCGAGTTCCAGGGCGGTGAGCCGCTGCTCAACTTCCCGCTGGTCCGCTGGATCACGGCCGAGGCGAACCGGATGAATGAGGAGCACGGCAAGGACCTCGGGTTCGTGATCGCGACGAACCTGGCGCTCCTTGACGAGGGGATCCTCGACTTCTGCGCCGCCGAAAGAATCCAGATCTCGACGTCGCTTGACGGCCCGCAGGACCTGCACAACGGCAACCGCCGCCGCCCCGGCCGCGACAGCTGGCAACAGGCGGTGGCGGGCATCAGGCGCGTGCAGGAGCGGCTTGGCGAGGATCGGGTCAGCGCGCTGATGACTACCACGGAGGCGAGCCTCGGCCGGGCGGCCGAGATCATCGACACCTACGCCGAGCTCGGGTTGCGCGGGGTATTCCTGCGCCCAATCTCGCCGTACGGCTTCGCGCTGCGAGGCCGTGGCGGCGCGAACTACGACGTCGGCCGGTGGCTCGAGTCCTACGCGGCGGGCCTGGACAAGATCGTTGAACTGAACCGGCAGGGCGTGCCGATGGTGGAAATCTACGCGTCGATCATCGCGAAGAAGATGCTCACCAACGCCGACCCTGGCTACGTCGACCTGACCTCTCCCGCCGGCATCGGGATCAGCGCGCTGGTCTATAACTACGACGGTGACATCTACGCGAGCGACGAGGGCCGGATGCTTGCCGAAATGGGCGACCGGACCTTCAGGCTCGGCAGCGTGCACGACTCTTCCTACGCGGACGTCATGCTCTCTGACCGTCTGCTGAACCCGCTCACGGAATCGATCACACTCAGCGCGCCGATGTGCGCCACGTGCGCGTTCGAGCCGTACTGCGGTGCCGACCCGGTGTTCCACCACGCGACCATGGGAGACTTCACCGGGCATAAGGCCTTGTCGGCGTTCTGCCGGCGCAACATGGGCGTATTCACCTTGCTGCTGAAGAAGATGCGCGATGACCCTTATTTCCGCGATTTGATGCGGCGGTGGGCACAGTGAGACTGCCTGGCACGGTGGCCCGCCGCGGCGATGCCGCGAGAAAGAGGCGGTGACGGTCATGCTAAAGCTGATCGGCCGCGCCGACGCAAGCGGGCTGACCGGGCCGGTGGCCGACGATGTATGGCGGGTCTGCCTGCCTGAGGACACAGACAGCGACCGCAGCGGCGCCAGCGACCAAGACCACGCCACGTCCATCGCATGCCTGCTGCGGGACGGGCAGGCCGCGCCCGCCGGGTACGGCCTCTACCTCATGGCCTCACACCAGGCCGGGAACAGACTCGGGACGCCCGGGGTGGCGCGCGGCTTCGGGATATCCGGCGTTCCCGGTCCGGTGCTCAGGCTCGGGCCCGAGCTGGCGCACCTCGACGCGGGCGACATCATCCACGTCCCCGACGACGGCCGCCGGGTCACCGTGCTGTGGAAGAACTCCGCCAGGCACAACAGCCTGCTGCTCACCGAGCAATGCGACAACTACTGCCTTATGTGTTCCCAGCCGCCGAAGGACCGCGACGACTCCTGGCTGTTCGACCGGGCACGGAAGGTGATCAGCCTGCTCCCGGATGACGCGCGGGCTCTCAGCCTTACCGGCGGCGAGCCGACGCTGCACGCCGGCGCGCTCATCGGCCTCCTTGAGCACTGCAAGCAGGTTGCGCCCGGGCTCTCGGTGCACCTGCTTTCCAACGGCCGCCGTTTCGCCGACCCGGAGTTCACCCGCCGCTACGCGGCAGTCGGTCTTGCCGACATCATGGCCGGCATCCCCGTATATGCACCCGAGCCGGGCTTGCACGATTTCATCGTTCAGGCCGTCGGCGCGTTCGACGAGACAGTGCACGGCATTCTCAACCTGGCCTCGCTCGGCCAGGCGGTGGAGATCCGGGTTGTAGTCCAGCGGCACGCTGTTCCGGTGCTCACCGGCCTGGCGACATTCATCGTGCGGAACCTGCCGTTCGTCGCTCAGGTCGCGCTGATGGGACTGGAAATGACCGGCCTGGCCCGGCCGAACTCGCCGCTGGTGTGGGCCGACCCCGCCGATTACCAGCCCGAGCTTGCCGAGGCGGTCGACATACTCGCGACAGCCGGAATCACGACGCGGATCTACAACCACCAGCTCTGCGTCCTCGACCGGCGCCTGTGGCCGTACGCCGTTCGCTCAATCAGTGACTGGAAGAACGACTACCCGGACATCTGCCGCTCCTGCTCGGTCCGCCACGCATGCGGCGGTGTCTTCACCACAAGCGGCAACCGCCTCAGCCAGCACCTGCGCCCCGTGCCCTGATCGCCCATAGGTGCGGAAAGGACGGGAACACACGATCCCCTCTGGGCAAGCGCGAAAACCGATCCCGGGCGACGCTGGGTAACCCGATCCTGTGGGGTGCCAGAAGTGTGCTCGCCTCGTGACCTGCGCTGACCTGCGCTGACCGGCGACCGGCAGTCATCGGGAATGATGATCACCCGTGTCTCTGCGTCTGCTCTACCTGATCTTCGTCCGGCTCGGCGGCTGGATGGTCCTGCTCTGCCGTTCAACGGCGTCGAAGGACATCGAACTGCTCGTGCTGCGGCACGAGGTAGCCGTGCTGCGCCGCACCCATCCCCGGCCCCATCTGGACTGGGCCGACCGTGCGGTCCTCGCCGCGCTGATCCGCGTCCTGCCCCGGAACCTGCGGACACACCGGCTGGTCACCCCGGGTACGGTGCTGCGCTGGCACCGCCGCCTCGTCACCCGGAAGTGGACCTATCCGCACCGGACGGGACGGCCGCCGGTCAGCGCCGAGATCGCCGCGCTGATCGGGCGGCTCGCCCGCGAGAATCACGGCTGGGGGTACCAGCGGATCCAGGGCGAGTTGCTCAAGCTCGGCTACCGGGTCAGCGCGTCCACGATCCGCCGGGTTCTCAAGGCATTGCGTATTCCGCCCGCGCCGGAACGTCACACCGACACGACCTGGCGGCAGTTCCTGCACACCCAGGCGGCGACCATGCTCGCCGCCGATTTCTTCCATGTCGACTGCGCGCTGACGCTGCAGCGACTGTACTGCCTGTTCGTCATCGAAGTCGGCTCCCGCTACGTTCGTGTCCTCGGGGTCACCGCCCATCCGGACGGCCCGTGGACCATCCAGCAGATCCGCAACCTGCTCATGGACCTCGGGGACCGCGCCGCAGACTTCCACTTCCTGGTCCGCGACCGCGCTGGGCAGTTCACCGACTCGTTCGACGCCGTCCTCGCCGCCGCCGGCATCCAGGCCGTGAAGATCCCGCCCCGAAGCCCGCAAGCGAACGCTTTTGCGGAGCGCTTCGTGCTCACCGTTCGGACCGAGGTCACCGACCGGATGCTGATCTTCGGTCAGCGGCACATGCGCGCGATCCTGGCCGAGTACGAGGCCCACTACAACGGACGCAGGCCCCACCGCAGCCGCCAGCTGCACCCGCCGCGCCCCGACCACCCCACTGTGGACCTTTCACGGAAGCGGATCAATCGCCGGCCCGTCCTCGGCGGTCTCATCAACGAATACGAGCGAGCTGCATAAAAGCCCAGCTCAACGCCGGTAGCCGAGTTTAGAAACCCCACAGGTATTCGACGACCTAGTGGACGAGGAGACCCTTCCTAAACTCGGGCACAGCACCTACCGCGCAGACTTCGGCATCCCGAGCCTTGGCATACTCATCGAAGTCAAGTATGTACGCAAAAGCAGCGACTTCAAGGAAATCGAGAAGCAGGTACTCGAGGACTCCGTCGCCTACCTCAACGGCATCACTGCCTACAGAGAGATCGTCGTCTTCATCTACGACGAGTCCGCCTCAGTCCAAGAGCACGACACCACAGCCAGTTCGCTGCGTGGTATTGACCACATCAGCGACGTCATCATCGTGTCCAGGCCCAGCCAGCTCGCAAGGCCCGCTCTTCACCGTCAGCCCGCGGATATAGCCAAACCTGGGCGTCAAGCCGCGCGCAAGTAGCTCCTCTGCGTCGAACTGCGCACTGGCATCGCCGGAACGGCGACGGCGGCTCGGTGGGCGGCTCACAGGGGATTGACGCCAGGCGCCCACTCCCCAGCCTGTCCCGCGCCGATGCAAGGCTGAAGTGGCACGCTCTGGCGCTGCCGGGTAGTTGCTGGTTCATTGCGTCATTGTCCTGGGAGCCTGCGCACTTCGCAGGTCCACGCGAGGTACATCGCAGGTCTATGAGGGGTCGATCGCTGGGGCGGCAGCGGGCCTCCCGGCCAAGCGCCATCACCAGACGTTTCGAGCACCTGACTCGTGCGATCTGCTATGAGCTTCGCGCCGTCCTGGATGCTGAGAACGGATCAATCCAGTATGCACACCAGCAGCGGCGACTACGGAGCATATTCCCTGCTTCCGCGAGCTCTAGATCGTCGATCCAGCTCTGAAGACGTCGCTGGGTGCGCCGGTCCCGGACGCCAGCCACATCGAGCCGACCGCGTCGGTCGTTCGCTGGTCGTCTCTTGCTGTGTGCGCTGACGGGGCACCGTGCTGGCTCAGCGGCTCACTGAGCCCGCCGGCCTGGCCGGATGGCTGCGACTGCGCAGGTGACGCTCATATTTGACCTCGCGCCGTCACCTGCGCCGGCCGAGGAGGTACACGCCAGGTCCGTCGCAGGTATGCGTCAGGTCCATCACAGGACAGCGGGGGACCGGCCCGGCTGGGAGCGGATCGGTCCCTGGCCACCGCCGACCGCACCATCCGGACCCAGTGCGGCCTACTGACCTGGGGCGAGATGACGCGACGAGCCACCCGGGCGTCGGCGGCGCGCTGCCAGCGGAGGCTCAGACCGGCGCCCGGCGATCAGGAAGGGCGCCGCACCTTCCGGCGGATTCTGCGACCATGCTGTGGGCTGCACCCAGGAATCACCGTGGCCTCCCCGGCCCCTGGCAGGCCCGTCATCGCGGCGGATGGCTACCGCAACCCGGAGAGCGAGTGGTTCGGGTGAACCGCTTCTTCCGCCTTCTCGGCCTGAGCGATCCGCCCACGGTGACCACCCCGACGGGTTCATGATCGCGGACGCTGTCCGCTATATGTCCGTGCACAGCTGGACACAGCGGGACTCTCATGGACTCAGCGGGACCCCATCGGGCTAAAAGCAACAGCCCGCAAGTCCGGGAAAATCCAGCTCACGGGCTATTTCCGCAGGTAGTGGCAGGTGTTGGGTTCGAACCAACGTAGGCGTAGCCGACGGTTTTACAGACCGCTCATCCCCACCCATCGGAATAGCCGCCGACCTTCGGATTCCCCATTTCCCATGGCGTGAAAACCGCGTTCTGTCCGCCCCGCGTCCGTAATTCCACGGAATCCCTGGTCAGCGCGACACACCTTTTCGATCATGTCCCATGAAGTCCAGCTGAGTCCCACTGCGTCTAATCCTCCGACTCCCCAGCACCCGTCATCGATTTCGGCCGAGCAGCCACTCAGGCACCGCCTGCCGCAGCCGATCACAGCAGTACGGCGACAGGACAGCCACGTGATAATCCCACACCTCAGAAATCCGGTTTGAGCCGCCATTTTTCACGACCCGCCACGAATCCTCTCCCAAGACCGCCGCGCCGGCACCGTTCCTGCCGGTCACGCCAAGCACTCGGCTTCATCCTCGCTGCTCCGAAGCGTTAAGTCGCGACCCGTTCGCCGACGTGCTCTCCGGGTCCTTCGTGAGACGGGTGACGAGAGTTGAATTTGCACTTTCCTGACTGCTCTGACATGGCATTGCCTCATCTGGCATTATAGGTCAATCACGCAGGTGAGTCGCAGCATCCGGAGGTTCCCATCATGGGCAATCGATCTAGGTTTAGAAAGCCCCATGGGGCGGGCACCCCCTCACAGAAATCTAAAACCAGTCCTTATAATCCGGGGCAACTGAAGTCGTCGGATGAGCACAAGCGTACAGAAACGCATGTCCCTGAAGGCATTTTGATGGCTGATTATACGCCTTTCTTGCTGTTCATATATGTGATTCTGCCAACGATTGCTATCGGTGGTCTTATTCTTTACTATTTCTATCTGACAAATGAATTCATTGTGTTTGCATTCGTGGCGGCGTGGGTAATAATTCGCGGACTCCCTACCGTTACGAAGCGATGGCTTGGCAAGCCAATTCCTACAAGCAAGCCCGCTGCGCATGTAATGAGACTCTACTTCATGCTAGTAATCACACTCGTCCCTTACTTGCTTATATTTAGCACCTTGTACTACAGTATTAGCCATAAGTACGCCGGCCAATGTACCAATGTTGCGTTGACAAAGATGTCTAGTCTTTATTTCGCGACGACAATCTTCACAACAACTGGCTTCGGTGATATACATGCCGTCACAACCACCTGCCAAGCTTTGGTAACTGCTCAGATGGTCTCAGGATTTGTCGTTATCAGTATTCTGATTGCCCTATTCGTGTCGCGCCTTCTTCAGGTGATCGGGAAAAACTCGCCGTAGATTGCCTTGACCGCAGTGCTGCCGGTCGGCGTGGCTGCTGATATGTGCCCGTGGCGGGCTGGGCAGCTGGCCAAGGCCATCCACATCCTTCAAAACCGCCAGATCGGAGGATGAAAGGCGCCTGCGTTGCTGTACTTGTATGCTGAACTGCGCTCGGCCCAGCCTGCAGGCTGCATGGCCCCCAACCCCGCGGATCAAGAGCTTCACCGGGCTAAGTTCGCCTCGGTTCGCGGAAAGCCACTGCGCAGATCGATGAAGGACCCTTGAGGCAGGTCAGAGATGCTTATTTGGATGGTGAGCGCCAGTATAGATCGGTTCAGGGTGCTG
>CAVSNQ010000014.1:0-13741 GCA_963729365.1 uncultured Actinomycetota bacterium | reverse complement strand
GGAGACGTCGCCCCAACGGGACCCGTACGGGTCTTACCGCACGTCGAGGCCGGTGGCGGCCCGACCGATGACCAGGCGCTGGATCTCCGGCATGCCCTCGAAATCGTGAGGCGGGCATGAGCACAGGACGGTTGCCGGGAGCTGGTCCGCTGCGGATGGGCTCGGTGGCCCTCCCGGCCGGGGTGCACGTCGTCTCTGGTTACGGCATGGGACAGCCGGTGGCCTGGGCGACGATTCAGCCTGTGCCCGAGCCCGCCAAGATCTGGGCTGCCCTGTCGGCCGCGCACGCGCAGACCGGGCTGGTGCCCTTCCTGCTGGAAGGCAGGGCCGCCGACCCGGGCAACACCCAGCGGCCGTGGGACGAGGGAGAGTTCGAAGATCCCGCCGATACCGCTGAGCTGGGCTGGCTGGACGCGGAGGCGCTGCTGGAGTCCTGGTGGAACTCGCAGTTTGAGCCGCTGGCCAAGGGCCGGGCCGAAGACCCTTCGGAAATCTTGATCCGGCTGCCGTTCAGCCGCCAGTTCCCCGGCCTGGCCCCCACCGAGACCACGCCCCGCGACCCCAGAGAACTCCAGCTCGCGCTGTCCTGGTCGCAGCGCCCGGCACGGATCGGGCTGGCGGTCGCCGATCGGCCCGCCGATGTCCTGGCGCGGATCGGCTGGACGGGAGCCGCCAACGGGCACCTCACGCCGCTGCCCATCACCGCGGTTCTGCGCTCGTGGGAAGACCGGTTCGGCGCCCGGCTGCTGCAGATCGGCTTCGACAGGATCCGGCTCCTGGTCGAACGGCCGCCGCGGACCGCTGACGCTGCCCTGCGCCTTGCCGCAGAGCAGCACGTCTTCTGTGACGAGTGCCAGCACGGGATGAGCGAGATGGGCACTGTTGTCCCTGGCCTAGGAACTGTCCCCGGCCTAGCCCTCTGCGTGCTGAACGTTGCGGCATGGACCTTCTGGTGGGACTAAACCACCGCCAGCTCGCCCGAAGAACTGTTGACGCGATTAGTACTAGCGTACTAATCTTGCGTCATGCGTACTGGACGGGCCCCGGGAGCTGGGGCAAGCACGTTCACTCAGCTCAAGCGCCGTGATCAGCTCGTGGAATGCGCGATCGACGCGATTGCCGCGCTGGGCTTTGCACGTGCCTCGGTGGCCGAGGTGGCGCGCCGGGCCGGGGTCAGCAAGGGAGTGGTCACCTATCACTTCGCGGCCAAGGATGACCTGATCGGCGCGGTGATCGCGGACGTGCTCGCCTCGATGAGGGAGTACATGGAACCCCGCCTCGTCGCCGCGGACCCGTTGCAGTTCCCTGAGCGGTTCATCGCGGCCTATTTCACTGCGTGGGCCGGGTACTACCGGACTCACGCCCGGGAGGTTCTGGCGCTGGTCAGCATCTACAACGGTTTCCGGGACGAGTCCGGGCGCCCCAACCCCGCGTTCGACGCGCGCGCCGATGACGTGGCGGTTGTCGGGCGGGTGCTGAGCCTCGGGCAGGACAAGGGGCGCCTCGGGAGCTTTGACGCCGGGGTCATGGCGGCCGTCATGAAGGCCGCAGTGGACGACTTGCTGACTCAGTTCGCGGACGATCCGGAGCTTGATCTGGAGGCTTACGCCGCCGAGCTGGTGGCCTTGTTCGAGCGCGCGACCCGGCTGGACCCGGAGGCCAGTCCTCCGCAGGCACCGGCCTGATTCCCTCGTCACCTGGAGGAAAAATGAAACCGTACTTCGACATCAACCACGTAGCGGGCGTGCTAATGCTGATCGTCACCATGGGCTGGGGCACGATGGAACTCGCCAAGGCCAGCACGACGCGGAAGGGCGCGACCAGGGTCGGCGGGGGCGGCCGGCGGGGCGTCCTCTTGCCGACCATGGCCGCCGCCACCGCCATGCTCTACCTGGCCCCGCACATCGCCCCTGCAGCTGCGATCCGGCCCGCCGCCGCCGCCTTCACCGCGGGACTGGTGATCCTCGTCGCGGGCCTGGTACTGCGCGGATGGTCGATCATGACACTCGGCGATTACTTCACCGGCAGGGTCATGGTCAGCGCCGACCAGCCCGTGATCACGGCCGGCCCTTACCGCGTGCTGCGCCACCCTAGCTACACCGGGTTCTTGCTCGCGTGCGCCGGGGTCGGCCTGGCGTCGGCGAATTGGGCTGGCCTGGCCGCCATGGCCGTGCTGCCGCTGGCGTTGATCCTCTGGCGCATCCACGCCGAGGAGAACGCGCTGCTGACAACGCTCGGCGACCGGTACCGCGGCTACGCCGCGCACCACAAGCGCCTCGTCCCGCTCATCTGGTAACCAGGACAATCACCGGAACCGGCCTGGCCGCGCCCGCCGTGCACAACATCCCGGCAGGCACGGCCGCAGGCCTTCTCCCGATGGCAGTGACCAGCTATCTACAGGAGGCGGGCGGCAATGTTGGAATCTCTCCACGAGAAGGTAGCCATCGTGACCGGCGGAGGCTCGGGCATCGGCGAGGCCCTGTGCCTGGAGCTGGCGCGCCGGGGCGCGCGGGTGGTGGTGGCCGACATCAACGGGGAGGATGCCGGGCGGGTAGCAGCAGCCGTCGCGGCCAATGGCGGGCAGGCTACGGCAAGCACCCTCGACGTGGCGAAAGAGCAGGACGTCAGGCACCTGGTCGAAGAGACCGCCTCCGCGCACGGCCGCCTCGACTACCTGTTCAACAACGCTGGCATGGCAATCGGGGGTGACGCCCGTGACCTGACCCTGGACCACTGGCGCCGGGTCCTGGATGTGGACCTCTACGGCGTCCTGTACGGCACGCTCGCCGCTTACCCGATCATGGCCAGGCAAGGGTTCGGCCACATCGTGAACACCTCATCGGCCGCCGCGTTCTTCCCTGATCCGGGCAGCGCCCCGTATTGCACGGCCAAGCACGCCATCATGGGGCTCTCCCTCTCGCTGCGCTTGGAGGGTGCCGATCTCGGGGTGAAGGTCAGTGCCGTCTGTCCCGGGTTCGTGCGAACCAACGTCTACCAGAACGCAGGCGTGGTCAACATGCCGGCCGTGGCGGCTCTTTCTGGTCGTGCCCGGGAGCAGGCGGCCGGCGCACCGGACAAGATGATGGAGCCTGCACGAGCGGCGCAGGTGATCCTGAGCGGTGTAGCGCGCAACCAGGCGGTGATCGCCTTTCCCGTCAGTATCCGCTGGGCGCGGCGCGCCTACGGCCTCGTCCCCCACGTTTTCGAGCGAGAAATGCTCCGGAGGTGGCGGAAGCTGCGGAGGTACCGGACGGCCGCAACCGGGGCCGAGGCGAACGTCCCAGGGGCTTGATAGCCATCCGGCGGCCAGCGCCGACGCGGCGGTTAGCGGCCAGGCCGGAAGGACCGGCGATCTGGCCGCCCTCCGGGATGCCCTTGAACAGCTGGCGGCAGGTACCGTCCAGCCGGGCCCGGTGGAGCGGGCGCATGCCGCGGTGTTCACCGCCGAGGCCGCCCGGGCCGCAGGACACCCGGGCCTGGCGGCCTGGGACGCCATCGAACAGCCCTACCCGCTGGCCTACGCGCGGCTGCACGCCGCGCGCGCCGCAGTCGCCGAAGGTGACAGGCCCGCCGCCGCGGCCCGGCTACCGCAGGCGGCGGAACTCGCGGCACGGCGGGCTGTGGCCGCTGGCCGTCTCACGGTGCACGGCGTCCACGATCGTACTGGTCACGGCCGCCTGGCGCGGTCACCGCCCGGTTCTGCCGAGGGCCAGCCGGGGACTGTCCGGCATGGCGCTGGCCGCCGGAGCCGGGGATGTGGCCGCCAGCCTGCTGTTTGTGCTCGCCGTGCGCTCCGGCCCATTCGCCCTGGCCGCGGTGATCACCGCGCTGTACCCGGCGGTCACCGTCCTGCTGGCCACGCTGGTGCTGGGCGAGCGGATGCGCGCCGCACAGCGCGCTGGGCTGGCATTGGGCGCGCTGGGGATCCTCCTGATGACCGCCTGACGCGGCATCAGCAAGAAAGAAAGAGAGAGAGAGAGAAAGAAAGAGGAGGGCGATGGACTACAAGCTGGAACTGGTGCTCATCCCGGTTTCCGACGCCGACCGGGCGAAGACGTTCTATGTCGAGCAGGCGGGCTTTGACCTGCTCGTGGACACCGCGACCGGCCTGCCGGGGCAGCGTGTGGTGCAGGTGACCCCGCCCGGGTCGGCGTGCTCGCTCGGGTTTGGCCCCGGTACGACCGCCGCCGAGCCCGGCTCGCAGCAGGGACTGCACCTGGTGGTGCCCGACATCGCTGCCGCCCGCAGCGAGCTGACCAGCCGGGGCGTCGAGGTCGGCGAGGTACGGCACATCGCCGACGGTGCGTGGACGCCTGGCCCGGACCCGGACCGCAGGGACTACATGTCGTTCGCCGAGTTCACCGACCCCGACGGCAACCTGTGGCTGCTCCAAGAGGTCCGCCATAACCACCAAGGACAGGAAGGAGACGACCGGTGATGGAGCTGCCCGCCGATGTCCGCGCACTGTTCGAGGCGCCCAACTACGCCCATATCGCCACGCTGCTGCCAGATGGCGGGCCGCACACCGTCCCGGTCTGGGCCGGGATCGAGGACGGCATGATCGCCTTCCTCACCTCGCCGGGCTCGCGGAAGGCGCGCAACCTGGCCGCCGACCTGCGGGTGGCGATCTCGGTCACCGACCGTAACCAGCCCTACGCGATGGCACTGGTCCGCGGCCGGGTCACGGCCCGCCTGGACGGCGCCGGCCTGGGACATCATCGACCGCATCTCGCTCAAGTACACCGGCCAGCCCTACCCGCTGCGCACCGACCGGGTGGTCTTCCTGATCGAGTCCGAGCACGCCCGCGCCCAGGCCTTCGGCTGACCGCGATACCTACCGTCCCGGCCACAGCACTCAAGGAGCCCCGATGAACCCCAGCGAACGGGCACTAGAAGACGAGGAAGCCCGCCTGGCCTCGGCCTCGCTCGCCGCGGGCGACCCCACAGGGTGGTTCGACCGCCTCTGCGCCGCGGGCGCCGCCGGAAGAGTGCCCCTCCCGTGGAGCCGCCGCGACCCACACTCTGCCGCCCTGGCCTGTCAGCTACGTCCAGGGCAAGGCTGACCCAGTCTCAAGCAGGGTCTTCAGGCTGGCCAGGACGGCGGGCCATCCGTTCGAGATGGCCTGCAGGACGTCGCTGCCAGGCTCGAAGCCGTCGTGGACGACCGTGAGCTTGGTCACGCCCTGGTCGGCGTCCTCGATATCGAAGGCCACCTTGGAGCGGGGCTCAGCGCGCCATGCGTGCGCGGTGGCCTCGTCCATGCCGACGCTGGCGGCCCACTCGGGCGTGATGGCGTGCCAGGTGTAGGCCAGCCGGCGGCAGGGGTCGGACTCGAGGATCACCTGTTCGGGGTCGCTCACGACGAGGCCGACTTCCTCGTGCGCCATGTCGTAGGTCGAGCCCTGCTTCCAGTCAGAGCGAAACGTCTTCGCGCCAGCCTTGTGGTGCCGCCAGTAGCGCTTTGTCACGGCGGGGTCGGTGAGGCCCGGCCAGACCCGCTCGGGCGTGGCGTGGATGTAGGTCGTGTAGGTGAAGCTCGTCATCTGCTCGTTGTGTGCAGCCATTGCTTGCCTCCGGGTCGTCGAGTTGCCGATTCGAAGTGGTGCCTGCTCCTTGCGGGAGCCCTCATACCCGCCGGCCGCCTAAAGCAGGGAGGAGGCTCGCCCGGTGCCGGGCGAGCCAGGCCCACAGAGCCCCGGGGTACCAGCGTGTGAGGAGCCAGTGCATGCATAGGACGTCCTGCAAGTCTTCCTTGTCGATGTGCAACCGATGGTAGCAAGTAATGTTCCCGATGTGCTACCGTAGGTTGCAGGTCGAGTCGGAGTGAGCGATGACAGGCATCCAACGCCAGGAGGCGGTACCCGCAGCCGGCGATGGCCCGCGGTGCGCTCAGCGAGGGAAGGGACCGGATCCGGATGGCAGGCCTGGCGATTGAGCGGGAAATCCTGATCGAGGCGCCGCCGGAGGTGGTCTGGCGCACCATCACGGAGCCCGATCAGATGAGCCAGTGGTTCGCCGACCGCGTGGAACTGGTCGTGGAACCCGGCGCGCACGGCTATATGCAGTTCGGGGACCAGGGCGGCCCGGTCGTCGTGGAGACGGTCGACCCGCCGGTGCGCTTCTCGTTCCGCTGGAACCATCCCTCTGGGGAGGAACCAGTGACTGGCAACTCGGTGCTCGTCGAGTTCACGCTCACGCCCGAAGGCAGCGAGCAGACCCGCCTTCGGGTAACCGAAAGCGGCCACGAACTGCTCGCCTGGCCCGATGCGGAGAAGCAGCGGTACGCCGACGAGCACCGGGGCGGCTGGGCCGAGTACCTGGACCGCCTGGCCGACATAGTCTCGAAGCGCCACCCGGGATGACAGCGCAGGCCGATGACGAGCTGTGGTCGGCCATCGGCGACCCGTCCCGTCGCCGGATCCTCGACCTGCTGGTCAGCCACGGCGCCGTCAGCGCCAGCTGGCTGGCTAGGCACGTGCCCTTCTCCCGCCAGGCAGTCTCCAAGCATCTGGCCGTGCTCGAACAGACCAGGCTGGTCAACCGGCACAAGCACGGTCGGGAGGTCCTCTACCAGGTGCAAGCCGACCGTCTCGACCAGGCCAACCGGGCCATGGCTGACCTCGCCGCGCAATGGGACCGGCGCCTCGGCGCGATCAAACAGCTCGCCGAAGCGGCACACGCACAAGCCAAGAAAAGCGAAGGCTCCGACAATCCCCCGGCGGACCGGACGTGATGACCGGATTCGTGGCATCGCCGGCGCGAACACGTCCAGCTCCGCCGCAACCACATGAGGGAGAAAAACAATGACCGATCACAAGACCGGAACACGTGAGGAGTGGCTTGCGGCCCGGCTGGAGCTGCTCGAGGCCGAGAAGGCACTGACGCGGCGCAACGACGAACTCGCGCGCCGACGGCAGGAGCTGCCCTGGGTGCGGGTTGACAAGGACTACCGGTTCACGACCGAAGACGGCGATGCGTCGCTGCGCGACCTGTTCGCCGGGCGTTCGCAGCTGCTCATCTATCACTTCATGTTCGACCCGGACTGGGACGAAGGTTGTCCGAGCTGCTCTGGGGTCACCGACGGCTTCGCCGGCAGCGTCCCGCATTTCGAGCACCACGATGTCGCCTTCGTCGTAGTGTCGCGCGCGCCGCTCGACAAGCTGGTCGCATACAAGCGGCGGATGGGATGGAACTTCCGCTGGGTCTCGTCGTTCGGCAGCAGTTTCAACCACGACTTCCACGTGACGATCGATCCCGCGGTGGCACCGGTTGAGTACAACTACAAGGACCAGGCGCAGCTCGAGGCTGAGAACGTCGCCTGGCGCGACTGGTCGGGCGAGCAACCCGGCATGAGCGCGTTCGCACGGGACGGCGACGAGGTGTTCCACACATACTCCGCGTATTCCCGCGGCTTCGACGGGCTGTGGCCGATGTGGCAGTGGCTGGACCGGGCGCCGCTGGGCCGCAACGAAGGCGACGTCTCATGGTTTCACCGGCACGACGAGTACCCCGAGACCGCAGACCAACCGTCATGACACTCGCAACTATCCCCACGGAAGCCAGTGGCGGAATGGCTGATGCTGTCACCTTCCCGGTGACCAGACCGACCTCGTGACCAGCAGCTGAGACGAGACCGTGTACGGCCGGGAGGAGTCGGGCTATCCGCCCGGCCGATCCCAGCACCCGGCATGGCCACGGCTAGCAGACAATAACCGAGACAGGCGCAGAGTCCAAGGACCGCCCGATAGTGCTAGATCAGGCTTACATCGATTCTGCGGCTTGGAGGACATCATGGCGAACACGGCTCCGAGCGGGCGCAACGACTACAACACCAAGATCATCGAGGAGTTCCGGGCCAATACGGGACGCGTTGGCGGGCCATGGGCGGGCATCACGCTGATCCTCGTCCACCACATCGGCGCAAGATCCGGGGTCGAGCGCGTCTCGCCGCTGGCCTACTCCCATCAGGGAGACGGCCGCTACGCGATCTGGGCCGCCAACGGAGGATCGCCAGCCCACCCGAACTGGTACTTCAACCTCAAGGCCTACCCCAGGATAAAGGCCGAGGTCGGTACCCAGACGCTCACGGTACTGGCGGAGGAACTCGACGACACCGCGCGCGCCGAGCTGTGGCCGAGGCTGGTCGCGCAGTATCCCCAACTCGACGATGCTCAGTCCAAGACCACGCGACAGATTCCGGTGTTCATGCTGACCCGACAGGACTGACCGGGGTACGCGGCCGCTGCGACGGGGCAGGGTCGCGCTCGCTCGCGAGCGGGATCGGGCTCAGAGACCGGCGAAGAAGTCGAGGTATGCCTTAGCCAGCGCGGCAGGGTTTTCGAGCGCGATGTTGTGACCGGAATCGGCGATGACCGCGCCGCGGACGTCCGAGGCCACGTGCGCGAGCTGCTCGGATACCTGGTGCCCGAGGTACGCCTCGCCGCCGACGGCGAGGACCGGGCAGCCGATCGGATTGGCGTAGTGCGGCCGGTTCTGCTCAGCATCGATCTGCCGGGCGCGGTACATCTCCAGGATGGCTCTGGTGCCGCCCGGCTGCTCGACCGAGCGCACCATCTCGTCGACGTCACGCTCGGTCAGGGCGCTGGGATCCCACATCTGGCGCCTGGCGAAGTAGCTCCAGAACGGCCGTTCCCGACCGGCCAGCAGCAGCTCGGGCAGGTTAGGAAGGCTGAAGAAGCTGAAGTGCCAGCCGGTGCGGCCGTCGTCCGGCGCGAGCGAGGGACCGTGCTCGCCGGCCGGCAATCCTGGCAGCAGCGTCTCCTGGAACACCAGCTGCTGCACCCGTGGACGGTAAAACGCGGCGACCGCGTATGCGATGGCGGCGCCCCAGTCCTCGCCGACAACGCGGAACCGGTCGAAGCCCAGATGGGTCGCGAGCTCGGCCACGGCGCATGCCATCGTGGCGGTGTCGTAGCCCGCTGGGGGGCGCTGGGAGCCGCCGAAGCCGCGGTTGTCGACCGCGATGACGGTGTAATGCGGGGTCAGCAACGGCACGACGTACCGCCAGTACGACATGGTCTTCGGCACGCCATGCAGCAGGAACACCGGATCGCCGGCGCCACCGATCGCATGGTGGATCTCCACGCCGTTGACCTTGGGCTTACCATGCCTGAGCCCGGCTCCGGCATGGTCGGCGAGGATCGGATCTGTCATGCGGGCTCCTAGGTGTCCGGGCACGCGACGGCTTCTGCGAGCTGGCTGACGCTGAGCCTCTACCGGCCGTGCTGCGCGAGCCAGTCCAGGCATGTGCTGGCGACGTCGCGCCAGCCGTGGTCGATGGTCAGCGAGTGCCCACGGTCCGGGAACTCGATCAGGTCGTTGATGGCGTGCGAGTGCCGGTATTGCCTGAGCGTGGACTTGGTGATGGCCTCGGGGACTGTGTGGTCCTGGCCGCCCATCATCAGCAGCAGCGGTCCGCGGTTTTCGATGGTCGTGTTGACCTTGGCCGGCGAGTGCAGCGAGAAGTTGGCCGCGGCGGCCTCGAACAGAGGGCGGCCTGGTGCCGGGATGGCCCACCGCTGGTACAGGGTGTCGGATTCCTGGGGGTCGATGGCGTTGCCGAAGCTGTATCGGAACTCTTCGGCGGTCAGGGAGACGGCGTGGTGCTTGCTGGCGGGGTTGCGGAAGACGGGCAGGGTTGACCGTAGCGATGAGAGCGGCAGCGGCAGCACGCCCTTGATCTGGGCAGCATCGATGGCGATTGCCGCTGTCGCGAGGTCCTGGCCGAGTAGCTTCTCGGCGATCATGCCTCCGAAGGAGTGGCCGATCAGGACGGGCTTGGCCGGAAGTTCGGCGATGATCGTCGCATAGTGGCTGGTCACGTCGTCGATCCCGTGGTTGGCGATGCTGTCGGGGTTCGCGCGGGCTGCTTCTACCGTGTCTGGCACGCCCGGCCAGCCCGGTGCCATTGGCTGGTACCCGGCGCTCTCGAACATGTCGGCCCACGGGGCCCAGGACAGGGGGTGCAGCCAGAGGCCATGGATGAAGATGACCGGGATGGGCGTGTCAGTCATGGGAGTTCCCGTCTTTAGCGGATGGGTGCATAGGCGCCTGTCCTGGGAGGCTGGCGGAGGCTCGGCTCAAGCGGGCGGGCTGAGCTACCAGGTAGGGACGAGGTCTCATCGGTCAGGCGGCGTAGACGGTCTCCGGGAGGTACCCGATCTGCTTCAAGATCGCGAACTGGTCCTGGACAGTCAGGATCCCGGTGACCTTGCCGTCCCGGAAATGCCAGATCGCCGTGTCTCGAACCTCGACCGTCTGGCCGGTAGCGGCTATGCCTCCGTACGGGCCGGTATGCGTTCCTCGCCACATCAGGGTCACGGCCAGCTTGTCCCCGGAGACGAACAAGTCCTCGATGCTGGTGGTCAGATCAGGGAAGCCGGTAAGCCGGTCGCGGATCCTGGCGATCGGCCCGGCCACGCCAACATGTGTGCCGTTGGTCCGGAGTTCCTCGCTGAAAATGCGGCTGGCCATAGATCACCCGTCCAACCTTCCGTGAACCAGCGCCGTGCTGTCTGTATGTATTGCTCGCTGGTTGCCGAGTCGGCCGCGCTCGTCATGACCCCTCCCTTGGGCTCAGGCGGTGATTGCCGCACGACTGGTCAAGGCTCGCCTGCGGCGGCCTGCCCGCGCTTGAGTCATCTGACTGAATTCCGGCGAGGGCGTACCGCGGGATGCGGCGAACGGCCGACGCAGCGATGCCGGGCCAGTCCGGCTTGCCGCACTAATTGCCGCCGATCAGGGGCTGCTGCCCAGGCGAGTACGCTCCGCCTGATAGCGCTGGAGCATGATGATGAGCGGGCGACATCACGGAGTGGTTGTGATGGCGATTGACCAGCCTGGACCGGGCGATTCATTTCTGTCTGATCGGCATAGCGCCGGTATGTCCGGTTCAGGACTGTTCGGCCGTGACGCCGAGATCGCAATAGTCGATCGGCTCGTCACCCAGATTCCCGATCGCGGCCGGGCGCTTGTCTTGCGCGGCGACTCTGGCGTGGGGAAGACGGCGCTGCTGACGGTCGCCTCAGCCACAGCCAGGTCGAAGGGCGTGTCCGTGCTGCACACGTCCGGGACGCAAGCAGAAGCCGGCCTGGCGTTCGCGGGCCTGCACCAGCTGCTGCGCCCGGAGCTGACGCAGCTCGATCTTCTGCCCGAACCACAGCGTGACGCGCTTTCAGCGGCGTTCGGAATGACCGATGCCCAGGCCCTTGACCCGTTCCTGGTGGCGCTCGCCGCACTGAACCTGCTGGCCAGCGCAGCTGAGCGCATGCCATTGTTGCTGATCGCCGACCAGGCGGAATGGCTTGACCCGCCGACCGCCAGAGCTCTTGCGTTCATCGCCCGTCGGCTGGACGCAGAGCCAATCACGATCATGTTCGCGTTGCGAGACGGGGTCGCTCACGTGCTCGAAGGAGCGGGGCTACCGGAGATGCGCCTCGGTGGCCTGGACGACAAGGCGGCCAGCGACCTGCTGCACGCCTCGGCGCCGGACTTCACGCCGGGCCTGCGGCGGCGAGTCCTTCAGATCGCCGCGGGCAACCCGCTCGCACTGCTCGAGCTCCCTGCTGCGCTGCGGCTCAACGACAGCCGGCTGGACGGGCTTTTGTCTGGCAACGTGCCGCTGACGACGAGGCTTGAGCGCGCGTTTGCCGACCAGGTGTCCGGGCTGCCTGCCCAAACACGCGAGCTCCTGCTCTTGGCCGCCGCCGACGAACGTGCCTCGGCCTGGGAGCTGCTGGCCGCCGCATCCCTGCTCAGCGGAAGTGAGGTCTTGCTTGATGCGCTGGACCGGGCCGAGCAAGCTGGCCTGGCCCGCATCCTCGACGGGTCGGTTCTCTTCCGCCACGCGCTGGTTCGTTCGGCGATATACCAGGCTGCGAGCGCCGAGCTCCGGCGGCAAGCGCACGTCGCGCTGGCCGCCGTGATCACGGGCGAGCCGGACCGGCGCCTGTGGCACGTGGCTGCGTCGACGGTCGGGCCTGATGA
Organism: uncultured Actinomycetota bacterium; assembly: GCA_963729365.1. GTDB lineage: Bacteria > Actinomycetota > Actinomycetes > Streptosporangiales > Streptosporangiaceae > JASHPR01. The sequence continues at coordinate 1,735 of CAVSNQ010000014.1, read as the reverse complement.
GGCCGTTGCCGGTGAAGTCGAGTTGTTTTCTGTCCGCCTTGCTCGTCGCGGGGCGATAGGACTGGCTGTTGCGGCCGCCAGGCGCGCGGCGGCCCTGAGCGCGGATTCCGCGCGCCGATGCTCGCGCCTGCTTCGCGCAGCCGAGCTGGCGCTTGAGGCCGGTGAGCCGGATCTGTTGCAGCGACTGGTGGACGAGGCCGAGCAGCTGAGTCCGGACGGTGAGCAGCGCGCGCGATTGACGTGGCTGCGCAGCACGTTCACGGACGCGGTCCGCGACGATCCGGGCCAGACGCGGTCGCTCATCGATGCAGCTGAGGCTGCCGCTGATGCCGGGAACAGCGACCTCGCGCTTCACCTGCTCTTCGGCGCCGCTGTTCGGTGCTGGCGTTCGGATCACGAGCAGCAGGGCAGGGACCGCGTGGCGGACGCGGTCGAGCGGCTTGCAGTGCCGAAGACGCACCCGCGTCACGTGGCGATCCTGGCGATGGCAGGCCCGGTTCGCTGGGGTCCGGCTGTATCGGAGCGGCTGACGGCGATCGAGGCATCGGCAGAATTGCTGACTGCTGACGAGGAGTTCCTGGCCGGCACGGCCGCGCGCGCGATCGGCGACCATGACGTCGCGGCCAGGTTCCTGGGGAGCGCCGCGGCGCAGCTGCGCGCGCAGGGCCGACTGGGTGTCCTCGTGCAGGTGCTCGTGATGCGGGCGTGGGTCGCGATCGCCCAGGGCAACTGGGCCTCGGCAGACATTCTGGTGGAGGAGTCCGACCGTCTTGCCCAGGAGGTCGGCCAAGCTTGGTGGCAGACCGGCTCGGTGATCGCGCGCGCCACCCTTCGTGGCCTGCGGGGAGATGCAGACGCCGCCGAACTGCTGATCGCCCGGGCCGAGAAGGCCGCGATATCACAGGGCTTGAACGATCTCATGTGCATGATCGCGTTTGCGCGCGGCGTGACCTGGCTGGGCGCGGGGCGGTCTGCTGGTGCCCTGGAGCACCTCACGCGAGCCTTCGACCGGACCGATCCGGCGTTTCACGAGGCGGCTCGCTTCATGTCCATCACGTACCTGGCGGATGCGGCTTCGCAAAGTGGTCAGCGCCATGTCGCGGCGCCGATCCTCGATGAGCTGGAAGAGCTCGCAAACTTCACGCCCTCGTCGGCGCTCCACGTCGGACTCGTGTACGCCCGTCCCGTGCTAGCCCTGAATGACGAGGCCGAGCGGCTTTACCAAGTAGCGCTGAAAGGCCGCCTGAGGCACCATCCGTTTGATCATGCCCGGCTGCAACTCGCCTACGGGGCCTGGCTTCGCCGCCAGCGGCGCGTCAGCGAGTCACGCGCTCCATTGCGGGCTGCACGGCAGGTGTTCGACTCCCTGGCGTGCGTTCCGTGGGGAGAGCGCGCACGTCAGGAGCTGCGTGCTTCTGGCGAACAGAGCCGAAAGCGAGTTCCAGCTGCGCGCGATCGCCTGAGTACCCAAGGAGCTCCAGATAGCCCAGATGGCGGCGACAGGCATGACGAACCCCGAAATCGCTCAGCAGCTCTACCTCTCACCCAGGACCGTTTCCTCGCACCTCTACCGGCTGTTCCCGAAACTGGGGATCACCTCTCGCAGCCAGCTCGCCGGCGCCATAGACGCGGCTGCTGAGGACCGGCGCATGTAGTCGCAACACAGCGCCCCCGACCGTCAGGGTCAGCACCAGCTCAGCACAATGCTGACCCGGCTGCCGCTCTCGCTGATGTT
>CAVSNQ010000013.1:0-1308212 GCA_963729365.1 uncultured Actinomycetota bacterium | reverse complement strand
ACGGGTACGCCGGCCTGGCCGAGGCGCAGGGCGTAGGCGAGGTCTTCGTCGCGGAACATGTCGAGCTGGGCGACCTCGATGTAGGCGGGCGGACGCCTGGCCGGGTCGGCGACGCCGGCCAGGGCGGCGTAGGCGGGGGTGTCCGGGCCGCCGGCGGCCCTGTGAGCCTGCCGGAGCCCGGACAGCGCCGGGCTCCGGCAGCTCCGGCGACCACGTATACAGCCACCCGGCCTGGCCAGGCCAGAGGCAGGGACTGGCCGGCCTGCTGGCCGGTTACCCGGTGACCAGTTCGGCGAGGTGAGCCAGAGAGTTGCTCAGATGATCTGCGGCAAACGGGGGGAATGGGAATGGGAGTCGCTGGCGGAGGGAGTCGGGGACCGCCGACCAGTCATAGGAGAGGGTGGTCTTGGTTCCGGATGGTCCGGCAGGGGCCAGGTCGTAACGCCAGATGTGGCCGACGATCTGCGGGTTGCCATCGCCGGTGTCCATGCCTGGCTCCCAGGAGATGGCGCGTGGCGGGTCGAACACCTGCACCCGGTTGGCCATCCGGTAGTGCCCGCCCGGGACGTTGTCGTTGTACATGGCCATCCGGAACACCTGACCCGCCGCGGTCAGCGGCTGGCCGTCAAGGGGCTCGCGGACCCACCCGGTGCCGTCGATCGCGGCGTGCTTGGCGGGGTCGGCGAGTACGGCGAAGATCGCCTCGGCTGGGGCGTTAATGATCGTGGTTGCGCTGATGGTTTCGTCGGTCATGGTGGTGCCTCCTTGTGAACTCAGCTGGGTACCGGAACTGACGCCCGGCGCCCCGGCCTGCTTGGTGCTGCTGCCAGTCATCTGCTTCTCCTTCCCTGGGCGATCCGCGAGATCGGGGACCGCTCTTGCAGGGAAAGGACGAACGGTGAAGCGGGCGCAGGACATATCCGGGGAGAAAGCCAGGCAAGGAAAGTGAGAAAACCAGAACGCGGTCAGCCGAGCTCGGACCGCACCTTGCGCAGACGGCCCTGCAGGAGGCGCTGTTCGACCTCGCTGGGCGCCAGGGTCACCGCGGTGTGAAGTTCTCCGGCCGCGTCGCTCGTGCGGCCGAGCCGGCACAGGTTGTCCGCCAGGGCAGCGTGCCACAGATGGGAGTACTCCAGGCCGGCGATGGTCTTCAGGGCAGCCAGCCCCGCCTCGGGGCCGTCGCGCTCGGTAACCGCGACCGCCCGGTTGAGCGCCACCACCGGGCTGGCCGTGATCGACCCGAGCAGGTCGTAGAGGCCGACGATCCGGTCCCAGTCCGTCTCCTGCCAGCTGGGAGCGGTCGAGTGGGCCGCGGCGAGGTGAGCCTGGATCTGATAGGGCCCGGCGACCCCGCCGGACCGGGTCACCGCCTCGGACAGCCACGCCGAACCCTCGGCGATCGCGGCTCGGTTCCAGCGGGTGCGGTCCTGGTCGGCCAGGGTCACCGGGTTACCGTCGGCGTCGGTGCGGGCGGGGGTGCGGGCCGAGGTCAGCAGCAACAGGGCAAGCAGGGAGAGCGCCTCGGGCTCGTCGGGCATCAGGCTGGCCAGCAAGCGAGCCAGCCGGATCGCCTCGGCCTCGAGATCGACCCGGGCCACCGCGTGCCCGCCGGTCGGGGCGTGGGCCTCGGTGGCGATCAGGTACACCACGGCCAGCACTGCGGCCAGCCGGCCGGGAAGCTCGGTGTCGGCGGGGATCGCGTAGGGGATGCGGGCCGTGGCGATCTTGGAGCGGGCCCGTACCAGGCGCTTGGCCATGGTGGCCTCAGACACCAGGAAGGCGCGGGCGATGGCCGGCACCTCGAGGCGGGCCAGCGTGCGCAGCGAGAGGGCCACCTGGGCCTCACGGCTAAGCGCCGGGTGGCAGCAGGTGAAGATCAGGCGCAGCATGTCGTCGCGCAGAGACGTCTCCGGCTCCATTGCCTCGATCGCCTCCTCGATCTGGTCCGGCGCGGCCCCGGTTCCCCACCGGAACGCGGCGGCCTCCTTGGCCGCCCGGGCTGACTCGCGTCGCAGCAGGTCAAGCGCCTTGCGGCGGGCGACCACCGCCAGCCAGGCCCGCGGGTTGTCAGGGATCCCCGTTCTGGGCCAGGCATCCAGGGCGGTGATCGTGGCCTCGGAGAGCGCGTCCTCGGCTACGGCCAGGTCGCCGATGGTCCTGGCCAGCGTGGCCAGCACCCTGGGACCTTCGTCCTTCAGCACCTCGGCCAGAGTGCCGGCGGCGTCCATGCCAGGGTGCCTAGGCGTGGGCCGGCGCTACCGGGCGAAGCTCGATCTTCCCCCGCCAGGCAGCCGGGATCTGCGCCGCCCACGCGATGGCCTCGTCCAGGTCGGCCGCCTCCAGCAGGAAGTACCCGGCCAAGACCTCCTTCGCCTCAGCGTAAGGACCGTCGGTCACCAGGACGTCGCCGCCCTTGCCGCCCGAGACGGTGATGGTGGTCGACATGGTCACCGGGTGCAGGGCTTCACCGCCGCGCATGACCCCGGCCTCGGTAGCCCGCCGGGCGAACTCGGTGTACTCGGGGGTGGACTCCTTGTCCGGCACTCCGTCCCATGGCTGGTCCCGGTCGTAGTAGCACAAGGCCACATACAGCGTCATCGTCGAGGCTCCTTCCGTTCAGCCCACCATGCCGTACCGTTTTACCTGGGCGATCACTTCTGCGACAACCGCTGCCACGGCCCTGGAACCCGTTTGGATCCCGGTACGGGGCGGCTCCCCCGGAAGGGAGGCGCCCCGTACCAGGAAGACTGCGCCTTAGCTGGCGGGGCTGTTGTGGTAGGAGGCGATGCGCCAAGCCGGCGCGCGGCACCTCAAGATCGCAGGATCAGCGAGAAAGCCTAGGTCAGGGGCCTAACGGGCGGGTGCGCCGCCAGGGACTTGAACCCCGAACCCGCGGATTAAGAGTCCGCTGCTCTGCCAATTGAGCTAGCGGCGCTAGAGACGCAGTGATGGTAGCAGCCCGGCCCGGGCGGAGCGAATTCTGTCCGCACTTGCTTGCTGCGCACCGGATACCTCCGCGGTTGCACTGGCGCGCCCTAGGGCATTGCCGGCGTGCGACGGCGCTGCTAGGTTCTGGGCAGCGCCGTGCAATGCGGACTGAGCTGCTGTTATGCCAACGTTTGCGATCCTGCGCGTAGTAGCGGCAAAGCGCGCATGGCCGGTCATTACGTCGGCCCCCGAAGTAGCACCGAAGGAGCGCCATGTTAGGGAAGACTGGCTCGACGAAGCGCCAGAACTCGCCCAGGACCTCACCGAACCGCGCCCGATGGGCAGCGCTGACCGCGATCACGGCCACCGCGGCGCTGGCGGGCCTGCCGGCGGCCGGCGCCGTCGGCGGTGCGGGTCTGGCCCGGACGACGGTCCGGCCGGCCGTCGCCGCGCCGGACAGCGTCCATGTGATCAACACGGGCGTCCAGCTCCCGGCGCCGGTGTCCACCACTGACTGCCAGGCCGACTTCGGTATCGCCTGTTACACGCCGGTGCAGTACCGGGTGGCGTACAACCTGAACCGGCTGTACAACCAGGGGATCACCGGCGCTGGCAAGACGATCGTGATCGTCGACTCCTACGGCTCGCCGACGATCGCCAGCGACATTAAGACCTTCGACGCCGAGTTCGGGTTCCCCAACCCGGACCTGCAGATCAAGCGGTTCGGCACGATCCCGCCGTTCGACCCGACCAACTCGACCATGGTCGGCTGGGCCATCGAGACCACGCTGGACGTGGAGTACGCGCACTCGATCGCGCCGGACGCCAAGATCGTGCTGGCCGAGACCCCCGTCGCCGAGGAGGAGGGCACCAGCGGCTTCCCGCAGATGATGGACGCCGAGCGCACGCTGATCAACCAGGGCGTCGGCGACGTGATCTCGCAGAGCTTCGGGGCCACGGAGAACACGTTCCCGGGGTTCAGCCAGGGCAATTTCTCCAGCCTGCTCGACCTGCGGTACGCCTTCAAGGACGCACTGGTCCATCACGTCACGGTGGTCGCGGGCTCCGGTGACGAGGGCGCGACCAACGCCGAGTCCGACGGGGAGACGCTGTACCCGTACCGGGTGAACTCCTGGCCGTCGTCTGATCCGCTGGTGACCTCGGTCGGCGGCACGATGCTCGACCTCAACAACGCCGGCGACCGGCTGGCGCCCGACACCGTCTGGAACGACGGTTTCGGCGCGGGCGGCGGCGGCGTGTCAGCCGTCTTCCCCCGGCCGCTGTTCCAGCTCGGCGTCGCGAACGTGGTCGGCCGCGATCGCGGCACGCCGGACATCTCGATGACCGCCGCCGTCAACGGCGCGGCCTGGGTCTACTGGTCCTTCCCCGGCGCGGGCGCGCCGGGCTGGGAGCTCGTGGGCGGTACCTCCGAGGCCACGCCGATCTTCGCGGGCGTGGTCGCGCTGGCTGACCAGCTGGCCGGTCACCGGCTGGGCTGGATCAACCCGGACCTGTACGCGCTGGGCGCGCTCAGCACGCACACCAGCCTGCCGACCGGCATCGTGGACGTCACGACCGGCAACAACACCTTCGGCGGGGTGACCGGCTACGACGCCACCCCCGGGTATGACCTGGCCAGCGGGTGGGGCACGATCAACGCCTACAAGTTCGTGCACGCCCTGGCCAGATTCTGAGGCCCAGCCTGGCCGGGCGGCCGCCTAAAAAGTTGGTGCGGCCGCCCGGCCGGGCCGGGTCAGGAACCGAGGAACCGGCCCATGAACTCGGCCGCCCGTGACGGTCGCCCGGTCCTCGCCTCCAGCCGGTCGGCCCAGCTCATCGTCTGCAGGCCGGCGTTCGCCTCCAGCCAGCGCAGCGGCTCCGGCTCCCACCGCGGCGAGCGGTGACCCACCCACGGCAGCCGGGTGATCTCGCTGTCGGTCCCGGTGATCAGGTCGGCCAGCGTGCGCCCGGCCAGGTTGGTGGTGGCCACGCCGTCGCCGACGTAGCCGCCGGCCCAGCCGAGCCCGGTCGCGGGGTCCAGGCCGGCCGATGCGCACCAGTCCCGCGGCACGCCGATCGGGCCGCCCCAGCCGTGCGTCACCTCGACGTCGCCGAGCACGGGAAACAGCTCGGCCAGGGTGCGCCGCAGGCCCGCGAACACCGCGGGAACGCGGTCGAACGACGGCCGCACGGCCGAGCCGAGATGGTACGGGGCGCCCCGGCCGCCGAACGCCAGCCGCCCGTCCGCCGTGCGCTGCCCGTAGATGATCAGGTGGCGGAGGTCGTTGAATGTCGGCCGGCCGGCCAGCCCGATCTCGGCCCAGGCCGCCTCGGGCAGCGGGGCGGTCGCGACCATCAGCGAGTAGACCGGGGCGATCGCCCGGCGCTGGCCGGGCAGCAGCGGGGTATAACCCTCGGTCGCGCGGATCACGTACCGGGCCCGGACCGTGCCGGTGGCCGTCACCAGCTGCCCCGGGCTCAGCTGCAGCACCGGGCTGCGCTCGAACAGCGAGACACCGCGCCCGCGCACCACGCCGGCCAGCCCCCTGACCAGCCGGGCGGGATGAATCGCAGCGCAATGCGGAGTGAACGTGCCGCCCACCACATCGGTGGCGCCGGCCAGCGCGCGGGCCTCCGCGGCCGACAGCAACCGCAGGTCGTCCTCGCCGAACCGGAACGACCGGGCCTCCGCCACCTCCGCCCTGGCCCGCTCGAGCTGCGCCTCCGAGCGGGCCAGCTGGACGGTCCCGCCCTTGGCCCAGTGGCAGTCGATGCCCTCGGCCGCGGCCACCCGCCCCACCTCGTCGACCGTCGCCTGCATGGCCCGGTACATCGCGATCGCCGCATCGGCGCCCGCCATCCGCTCCAGCTTGCCGAGCGACGCGGGGAACAGGGCCGAGCACCAGCCGCCGTTACGCCCCGAGGCGCCGAACCCGGCAATATCCCGCTCGCAGATCACGATCTTCAGGCCCGGGTCGGCGCGGGACAGGTAGTACGCGGTCCACAGGCCGGTGTACCCGGCGCCGGCGATGGCCACGTCCGCGTCGAGATCCCCGGCCAGCGGGTCACCCGGCTCGAGCGAGCCGGGCACCGTGTCGTGCCAGAACGACAGCTTCCGGTACTTGTCCGCCGCATGCATGCCAACCATCGTGGCAGGCGTCATAGCAGTTGATCGCGTCGGGCATGCTTGTCCCATGACCGCGTTGGCGTTCCAGTGATGGCCCCGGCGCCGAGGCATGCGTCCGGGATGTACCGGATCTGCCTGGTGTGCATGGGCAACATCTGCAGGTCGCCGATGGCCGAGGTGGTCCTGCGCGATGAACTCGAGCGTGCCGGGCTGTCCGGGCGGGTCGAGGTCGACAGCGCAGGCACCGGCGACTGGCACCTGGGCTCGTCGATGGACTCGCGAGCCCGGGCCGAGCTGTCCAGGCACGGCTACGACGGGGCCGGCCACCGGGCGCGGCAGTTCGACCCGTCCTGGTTCCGGCGCTACGACCTCATCGCGGCCATGGACGGGGACAACCTGAAGCGGCTGCGCAGGATGGCACCGGATCAGCAGGCCACGGGCCGGATAGCGCTGTTCCTGAGCTTCGACCCGGCGCGGGACGGCCGCCAGGGCGGGCGTGACCTCGAGGTCCCTGACCCCTACGGCGGCGGCGCCGAAGAGTACGCGCTGGTCTTCGACCTGGTGCAGCCCGCAGCCCGGGGCCTGGCTGACCAGCTCGCCGAGTTGCTGGCCGGCCTGGCCCCGCCCGGGTGACGCCGGGAATGACCGGCCAGGACGCGACACTCCGGCTGGAGCGGCTGCTCGGCATCGACGTGCGCGAGTGCCAGGGCATCGGCGGGCAGTTCGGCGTGCGCCACTGCCGTGCGACGCTGGCCGACGGGCGGGTGGTCTTCGCCAAGATCGCTGGCCGGTCAGGCCCGGCCGACCGCGAGGCCGGCTTCGAGGCCGAGGCTCGGGGGCTGCGCTGGCTCGGCGAGCCGGGGGCGGTGCCGGTGCCCGAGGTGGCCGGCTGGGACGAGGCCGCGCTGGTCATCGCCTGGCTGCCGGCGGAGACGCCAGCCCGGCAGGCGGCGGAGCGGTTCGGCCGCGACCTCGCGCGCATGCACGCCGCCGGCGCTGAGGCCTACGGCGCGCCGTGGCCAGGGTTCATCGCGGGGCTGCCACTCGGCAACGACCGCGAGCCCTCATGGCCCGAGTGGTACGCGGCCCAGCGGCTGCTGCCCTTTGCCCGCCGCGCCCGCGACGCTGGCTCGCTGAGCTCGGCGGACGTCCGCCTGATCGACACCGTCGCGGCCCGCGTGGCCGGCCTGGCCGGGCCGGCCGAGGCACCGAGCCGGATCCATGGCGACTGCTGGTCAGGGAACGTGCTGTGGTCCGGCGGCCGGGGCTGGCTGATCGACCCGGCTGCCCACGGCGGGCACCGGGAGACCGACCTGGCCATGCTGGCCCTGTTCGGCGCGCCGTTCCTGGACCGGATCATGGCCTGCTACGAGGAGGTCACGCCGCTGGCGGCCGGCTGGCGGGACCGGGTGCCGCTGCACCAGCTGCATCCGCTGCTCGTGCACGTGTGCCTGTTCGGCGCCACGTACCGGGCCGCCGCGCTGGACGCTGCTCGCGCTGCCCTGGCCCAGGCACCATGATCGACCGCCGCGGGCTCAGCCGATTTAGCGATAATTCCTATAGATATGATAGGGTGAGCTTCCTGGCGGATCACGGCGGGGGGAGGCGATGATCATCGGGAACGTCGTCCAGACGAGCTCAGGGAGCCGGGCGGCGCTCGCGGCCGATCCGGACTCCGAGCGCCTGATAGCCGACCAGGCCGGGCTCGTCGTGCACCCGACAGAGCCCCTGAACTGCGAGACGCCCCCGGCCCTGCTCGGCGGGGACGTGACGCCGACCGCCCAGTTCTACCGGCGCAACCACTTCCCGATCCCGGTGCTCGAGGAGGCAGCGTGGCGGCTCGGCGTCGGCGGCATGGTGCGGCGGCCGCTGAGCCTGAGCCTGTGCGAGCTGACCCAGCTGCCTGCCGAGACCGCGGCGGTCACGCTCGAATGCGCCGGGAACGGCCGGACGCTGTTCCGGCCGTCGACCCCCGGGCTGCAGTGGGGATTCGGGGCCACCGGCACCGCGGAGTGGACCGGGCCGCGCCTCGCTGATGTCCTCGCTAGCGCCGGTATCCAGCGCGGGGCCTGCGAGGTGATCTTCGGCGGCGCCGATCGCGGCATCGTTGACGGCGTGCCGCACCCGATCCGTTTCGAGCGCAGCCTCCCGGTCCGTGACGCCCTGGAGTCGGGCGCGCTGCTCGCCTACGCGATGAACGGCCAGCCGCTCCCGGCCCGGCACGGCTACCCGCTCCGGCTGGTCGTACCCGGCTGGTACGCGGTCGCGTCGGTGAAGTGGCTCACGGACATCCGGGTGGTCGCGGAGCCGTTCGGCGGCTTCTTTCAGGACGCGGATTATGTCTACGAGTGGAGCCGCGGCGGGACCGCCGCCCGGGAGCCGGTTCGCCTGCAGGAGGTCCGCGCGGTGATCACCCGGCCCGGCGTCGGTCAGGAGCTGACCTGCGGCGCCGTGATCGTCCGCGGGGTCGCCTGGTCGGGCGCGGCACCGATCGCCCGGGTCGAGGTGAGCGTGGCGGACGGCCCCTGGCAGAAGGCGCGGCTGACTGGGGTGCCGGCCGCGCACGGATGGCAGCAATGGGAGTTCCTGGCCAGCGGCCTGCGGCCGGGGGAGGCGCGGATCCGCGCCCGGGCGTCGGACCTGGCCGGCCGGGTCCAGCCGGAGCAGCCGGAATGGAACCGGCGGGGTTACGGCGCCAACTTCATCCACGAGATCCGGGTGCTGCTGCACTGAACGCCGTCAGGGCCGGCCGTGTCCTGACACGCCGGGGCGACGCTTCGGCAGCGGGGGCGCCGTCGGCCGCCCCTGCTCCGGGAGCGGAGGCGCCGCAGGCCGCCCGGCGTAGCCTGCCTCGGCGCCCGCTCCCGGCCTGCGGCTTAATGTGCCACGTGAGTTCAGGATGTCCGGGTTCGTGCCGTCGTCGGGTTCCGGAGCGATGTGCCTGGCCTCGGGGGCCAGGGGGATCGCGATACGGAAGATCGCGCCGCCGTCCGGCGGGGACTCGACCCACACGCGGCCGCCGTGCGCGGCCACCAGCGCGGCCACAATGGCCAGCCCGAGGCCGGTGCCCCCGGGCCTCGTCCGGGCCTGGTCGCCCCGGTAGAACCGCTCGAATACGTGCTGCGCCTGCTCCGGGGTGAGCCCGGGCCCCTGATCGGCGACCTCGAAGACGACGGCGGGGGATGGCTGGGCGTCCGGGCCGGCCGCGGCGATCGCCGCCTGTCCCGCGCCCGCGGCGGCCGCGGCCGAGCGCCACTCGTCCAGGCTGCCCGACCGGACCCGGACCTCGATCGGGGTTCCGTCCGGGGTGTGGCTGAGCGCGTTGCTCGTCAGGTTGCCGATCACCTGGCGCAGCCTGACCTCGTCGCCGAGCACGAGCAGCGCCGCGCCGGATCCCACGGTGAGGTTGATGCTGCGGTCCGGCGCCACGACGCGTGCGTCGTGCACGGCGTCGCCGGCGAGCATCAGCATGTCGACGGTGCGCTGCTCCAGCGGCCGCTGCTGGTCCAGCCGGGCCAGCAGCAGCATGTCCTCCACCAGGATGCCCATCCGGGAGGACTCCTGCTCCACCCGCCGCATGATCCGGTCGAGATCAGCCCTGGTCAGCGGGCCTGTTCGGGCCGGCTCGGCGTTCCAGCCGTGCCGTGGCGACTGGACGGCGCCGTACTCGGCCGGGCCTGCCTCGGGCGCGGCCGGCTCCGCCTCGGGCCCGGCCGGCTGCGCCCCGGGCCCGCCGGTGTCAGCCCCGCTCTCCAGGGCCGGGCGGTCCGGCGGGCCGGCGATCTCCGCGACTCCGCCGCGCTGCCGGTAGTACTCGGCGAACCCGCGGATCGCGGTCAGCGGAGTACGCAGCTCGTGACTGGCATCGGCGACGAACTGCCGCATCCGCTCCTCGGATCTGCGGGCGGCGAACTCGGATTCGGCGCGCGCGTCGAAGGCCGCCTCGATCTGGGCCAGCATCGCGTTGAGCGACTGCCCCAGCCGCCCGACTTCGGTACGCGGGTCACGATCCGGCACCCGGCGGGTCAGGTCGCCCGCGGCTATGGTTCCCGCGGTCTCCTCAATGTCGGTCAGCGGCCGCAGGCTAGCCCGGACCACGGCCACCCCGACGACCGCCAGAACGAGGACGACCGCCGCGCTCACGAGCAGGTCGATGTAGGTCAGGAACCTGATGGACTGGTTGATGTCGCCCAGGTCGGTGCCGACGACGAGAGTGATCGTCTGAACGCTTGACTGGCCGGTCGCCGGGTTCCCGACCGTGATGTTACGGATCTGCTGGGTGATCACCAGCCAGTTGTCGCCGGACTGGCTGGAAACGGTGACGGACTTGCCCGCGTTGGCGGTGAGCCAGGCCTGGCTGGTCGGGACATCCGGAGCCGCCCCGGGTTGCCCAGGGCTCGGGCCCATCAGCTGCAGTTGCTGGCCGCGCGAGTTGAGGAACCAGGTCCGGTCGGGGCCGTCGTCGAACAAGGCGCCCCGGTCAAAGTGGCCACCGCCGCCGCCGAGCACATCGCTGACGTAGGGGACGACCTGGCTGTAATAGAGGTTCAACCGGTTATCAGCCTGGCGCTCGAGGTAGTCCCCGAACACGGCCCGGCTGGTGAAGCTGATGACGGCCAGCGCGATGATCACAAGGGCCAGCACGGCAGTGATCATCTTGACGCGCAGGGGCGTGCGCTCGGGCAGGCTCCGTAGGCTCTCCCAGGCCTGGCCAATACGCCCCGCCGACATGGCCATCAGCTGCCTACGTCGACGGGAGCCGGAGGACGTAGCCGACGCCGCGCAGCGTGTGCAGCAGGTGCGGGTCGGAGGTGTCGATCTTGCGCCGCAGCACCGAGACGTAGGATTCCACGATGCCGGTATCCCCGCGGAAGTCGTAGTCCCAGACGTGGTCGAGTATCTGCATCTTGGACAGCACCCGGTTGGCGTTGCCCATGAAGTACCTGAGCAGCTTGAACTCGGTGGGTGACAGCTGGATCTGCTGACCGCCCCGCCACACCTCGTGGCTGTCCTCGTCGAGTTCCAGGTCGGCGAACTTCAGCCGCGGCGGCGGCTCGCTGCCGTCGCCCCGGGTGCGGCGCAGCACGGCGCGGATCCTGGCGATCACCTCTTCGAGGCTGAACGGCTTGGTGACGTAGTCATCGCCGCCCAGGGTCAGGCCGCGGATCTTGTCCTCGGTGGAATCCCGCGCGGTCAGGAACACGACCGGGATCCTGGCCCCGCCGCCCCGCAGCCGCCGGATGACATCGAAGCCGTCCATGTCCGGGAGCATCACGTCAAGCACGATGAGGTCGGGCCGGTGCCGCTGCGCGGCCTGCACCGCCTCCGTGCCGGCGGCGGCGGTGACCACCTCGAATCCGGCGTACCGCAGGCTCGCCGACAGCAACTCGAGGATGTTGGGCTCGTCTTCGACGACCAGCAACCGGGCGTCCGGCTGCCGGTGCCCATCACTCGTCGGTGTGGTCATCCACCCATTCTGGGGCTTCTGCCTGAACGTTACCTGAAGACGTGCTGAGGCAGTCCTTCACGAAATTGCTGGACGACGCGAGAGGCGCCACGTTCACGCAGGTCAGGAGCACAGGGTTACCGGGAGCAACCGCCAGCGCGGCAGTTACTCGCCGGTAGTGTCAGTCTCGGCGCGGCGGCCAGGACTCCAGCACGAGATTGCCGCCGGGCGTGAGCCCACGCCCAGCTTCGCGTAGATCCGGTTCACATGATTCTTGACCGTCTTCTCGGCCAGGACGAGCCGCTCCGCGATCTGGCCGTTCGAGTGGCCCGCCGCGATGAGCGTCATGATCTGGGCCTCGCGCGAGGACAAGCCCGCACCGCGTGCGGACTCGGGAATGCTGGCGGTTCTCATGAAACCTCCGGCTCGCGGGGGCCAACATGCATGCAATTTCAGAGGCATGTTACCGAGTACCACGGTATCCACCGCAAGGGCTAAATTCCGGGTAAATTCGCGCGGCGGCCGGGCCGGGCCCAGGTCAGGCCGTCGGCGCCGCCCTTGAACCAGTTATCAGGCGGGGCGGAAGCGGCGTGTCGTTCTTCAGGTCATTGAACAGCTGCAGCGCCTCGGATTGGTTCCATTGCACCGCCACGCCATCGTTCGGGGTCTGGAAGTCCAGGCTGGCCAGGGGCACGGTCGTGGTCTCCGGGTTCCGCAGCGCGAACGCCGCGTGCACCAGGTCGTAGAGGCTGGTGCCCTGGCTGACGGTCAGGGTGCTCGCCGACCCGGTCGCCGCCGGGATCACCGCGAACGGGTTGAGCAGGGTGCCGGGGGAGGTCAGCTTGCTGAGCAGCGCCTTGAGGAACAGCCGCTGATCCTGCTCGCGCTGCAGGTCGCTGATGGCGAAGTTGCGGGTCCTGACGTAGCCGAGGGCCTGGTCCCCGTCCAGGGTCTGGCAGCCGGCCTTCAGGTTCAGCCCGGCCTTGGGATCGATCATCGGGCCCGGCAGGCACATGCGCACCCCGCCGACGTCGTTGACCACCCTGACGAAACCGCCGAAGCCGATGCCCATGTAGTGGTTGATGTACAGGCCGGTGACGTTCTGCACGGTCTCCGCGAGCAGCTTGGGGCCGCCGAGGTCGTACGCGGCGTTGATCTTGCTGGAGCCATAGCCGGGGATCGGCACGTACGAGTCGCGCGGGATGCTGACCAGGACCGGCGGCCCGCTGTTGGCCGGGATGTGCAAGATCAAGATCGTGTCCGACCGCTGGCCGCTGATGGCGCTGAGCTTGCCGGTGGCCAGCTGCAGTTCCTGCGCCCGGGTCAGGCCCTGGCGGCTGTCCGAGCCGGTGATCAGCCAATTTGTCCCGGCCGAGACGGCGGGCCGTCCGGTGTAGTTGACCAGGACGTCCGAGCCGACCAGCTTCGAGCCGACGTAAAAGTACAGGCCCACGCTCGCGATAATGACCACCACGACCACGAGGGCCAGCACCGCGACGATCCGGCGCGGGCGGAGCCACCTGCGCCCCCCGCCGCCGGAGCGGCCCGGACGGCCAGGACGGCCAGGACCGCCGGGACCGCCCGGGCGGCGGCGCTGCGGCGCGACGCGAGCCGGGGGCTGCTCCGGCCAGGCACTGCCGGAACCGAGCCGGCCTCCGGGGCCGTATCCGCTCGCGCCCGCCGGGCCGCCGGGCAGGCGGTTCGCGCCCGGGTACGGGGCCTGGACCGTCGGATCTCCCTGGCCGCCCGGGTCAGGGGTGCCCGCTGGCCCGCCTGCGCCGCCGCTGCCCCTGAACCAGCCGTCCGGCCATTCGCTCATGCCCGCCGCCTCATCCCGCCCGTCCATGTCACCATCGTCTTTACCTCCAAGACGCCCGGACAGCCAAAACGGCTGGGGAGGGGTCCCCTACGCCGCGGTGCCGTCCCACCAGATCGTGACGACCTCGCGGCCGGATGAGCCGAGGTCCACCGGGTGCCCGGGGTCGGCGCCGGATTCCACGAGGGCCTCGGCTACCTCGTCGGCCCGTTCCGGCGGCAGGCACAGCCGGCGCCGGGTGACGTCGACCAGCTCCTCGAAGCTGGCGTAGTCCCGGCCGGCCGCCCGGCGCCACGTCTCGTGACCGGGCCGCAGGCCCATCGCCGCGAGGATCCGGATCAGGTCCGCGGCCGTGGGCGAGAGCGGCCGCCGCAGCCCGTGAAACCTCAGCCACAGCGCGTTCAGCGCCACCAGCGGATGCTCGGCGGTCATCTCGGCGACCACCGTGCGCCGCGCGCTGGCGGTGAGCGCGGCCACGAACGGCTCCACCTCGGGGACGTTGTAGAGCACGTGGTGGCAGGTCACGACGTCGGCGGGGCCGGCCTCCGGCGCGCTCTCCGGCCAGCGGCCGAGCACCGTGCGAACGGCGATGCCGGTCGTGTCTAGGCGTTCCGAGAGTCTTTCGAGCATCCCGGCGTCGGTATCAACCGCCGTCAGGTTGGTCGCCCGGGGCAGCAGTGGCAGGCAGGCGGCTCCGGCGCCAGAGCCGACGTCGAGTACGCTGCCCGGCGGCTCCAGGGCGGCCCAGGCCCGCCGGAACGAGGGGCCGGACGGGGCGGCGCGGAGCCGGTCGGCGCGCCGGGCGAAGACCTGCCGCGGCAGCACCCACGGGGACTCGGCGACCGCCGCCGAGATCCGCTCGGGTATGGCCCAGGCGGCCAGGTCGGCGCGCCACCGGTCCAGCTGTTCGGCGAGCATGGCCCTTAACGTAACGTCCGCCGGCGGGCGGGCCGGCGACATGGCGCTCGCGCCCGGGGGATATCTTGCCGGGAAACGGGTGAATAGGAATGCTGGTGCCATGGACCTTGCCGCCATCGAAGAGATCCGTCAGGTGAAGTACCGCTACCTCCGCTGTGTTGACCTGAAGCTCTGGGATGACCTGGCGGACACGTTCACCGAGGACGCCACCGCCGACTACGGCACGCCGGCGCTCGGCGATCCGATCAGCCTGGCCGGCCGGGACAAGATCGTCGCGTTCCTGCGCGACAAGCTCGGGCCGGACATCATCACCACGCACTTCGCCAGCCAGCCGGAGATCACCGTGGACGGCGACACGGCCAGCGGCACCTGGGCCTTCGAGGACAAGGTCATCGCGACCGAGTACCGCATGATGATCACCGGCGCGGCCTTCTACGAGGACCGCTACGCGCGCGGCGAGGACGGCCGGTGGCGGATCGCGCACACCGGCTACGTGCGCACCTACGAGACCATGCTGTCGCTCGACGACCTGCCGAGCTTCCGGATCACGTCGAACCGCTGGGCTGCGCCGCCCGCGGGCGGCCCGTAGCCTTAGACTAGAACACGTTCTAGTCCGGAGGCGGGCCTTGCTCACTCAGTCATTCGCGGACGCGGTGCTGGAAGCCGAGAAGATCATCACCAGCGCGCCCCACGTCACGACCGAGCAGGACCTGGCCGAGGGATATGACTACCTGGCCGGGAGCATCCGGTCGTCGGTGCAGCTGGCCTGGGCGTACCAGCGTGACTTCCCGTTCTTCGCCCAGTCGACCGGTCCCTACACGAAGCTGGGCCTGGACAACCCGGACACGCTGTACTTCCACTCCTACCTGCGCGACGACGCGGAGTACGTGATCACCGGCCGGCGCGGCACGACCACCGACCTGAGCTTCCAGGTGCTGGCCGGCGACTACTCGCCGGTCGAGGTGCCGGACAGCCTGACCGCGTTCGACGACCGCGAGATCGAGATCTCCGGCGACGGGACGTTCGAGTTCCGGTTCGGCCCGGCCCGGCCGAACCCGGGGGGAGGCTACTTCACCCTCGGCCCCGGATCGGCGATGCTGCTCGTCCGCGAGGTGTACAGCGACTGGGCGGCCGAGCGGCGCGGCACGATCAGCATCCACCGCGCCGACCGGCTGGGCTCGGCTCCGCCCGTGGCCGATACCGGCGCGCTGGCCAAGCGTTACGGCGTGGCCGGCAAGATCCTGCTGTCCCGGATCCGGACGTTCCTCGCCTTCCCCGAGTGGTTCTACCTGAACCTGCCGGTGAACACGATGACGCCGCCGCGCCCGACGCCCGGCGGCCTCGCGACGCAGTTCTCGTCGGCCGGCCACTTCGACCTGGGCGGCGACCAGGCGATGATCGTGACGGTTCCGGCGGCCGGCCGGACCGTCGCGCCGTACCAGGGCATCCAGCTCGGCAGCCTGTGGTACGTCTCGCTGGACTACATCTCTCATCAGACCAGCCTCACGGCCGACCAGGCGCGGATCGACCCGGACGGGCGCATGCGCTTCGTGATCAGCGAGCGTGATCCGGGCCTGGTGAACTGGCTGGAACTCACCGGGCACTCTCGCGGCTACGTGCAGATCCGCTGGCAGCGGCTGTCCCGGGACCTCGGGCCCGGCGACGGGCCGCAGGTCGAGGTGGTGCCCTTCACCGGGCTCGCCGGGCGGCTGCCGCACTACGAGCAGGCGCGGGTAACGCCGGCGGAATTCGCATCGCGGATCGCCGCGCGCCAGGCCGCCGTGGCCGAGAGGATGCTGGGCTGATGCTGCTGCAGGACAAGGTCGTGGCGGTCTGCGGAGTCGGGCCGGGACTCGGCCGGGCGATCGCGCTGCAGAGCGCGCGGGCAGGCGCGGACGTGATGCTGGCCGCCCGGACCGAGGCCTGGGCGAAAGAGGTGGCGGCCGAGGTCAGCGCGATGGGGCGGCGGGCCGTGACCGCGGTCACCGACGTCACCGACGCGGATCTGGCGGCCAGCCTCCCGGCGGCCGCGCTGGAGGCGTTCGGCCGGGTCGACGCGCTGGTGAACAACGCGTTCGCGATCCCGCCGATCACTTCGCTGGCCGATGTCGACCTGGACGCGGTCCGGGCCGGGTTCGAGACCAACGTGATCGGCGCGCTGCGGATGACCCGGCTGTTCACCCCGGCACTGGCCGCGAGCCGCGGGTCGGTCGTGATGATCAATTCCGCGGTGCTGCGGCATTCCCGGCTCACGTTCGGCGCGTACAAGATGGCCAAGTCGGCGCTGCTCGGCCTGGCCCAGAGCCTGGCCACCGAGCTCGGCCCGCAGGGAATCCGGGTCAATTCGGTGGCTCCCGGCTACATCTGGGCCGACTCTCTCAAGTGGTATTTCGGCCAGCTGGCCAAGCAGCGAGGAGTGAAGGTGGCGCAGATCTACGACGAGACCGCGGCCACGATCGACCTGCGCCGGCTGCCGGAACCCGACGAGGTCGCCGACGCCGTGGTGTTCCTGGCGTCTGACCTGGCCCGGGCGATCACCGGCCAGTGCCTCGACGTCAACTGCGGCGAGTACCACCACTGAGTGACCGCGGTGGTCATGGGCAGCGAGCGGGACAGCGTCGGCACGGTCGGGGACCTGCACGCGTCGGCGGCCAGGATCACCGGGCTCGAGGACTTCGGCGCCGACGACTACGGCGACGGCCTGGCGATGCTGCTCGAGTCCTATGCGCGGGACGCGGGCCTGACCCCGCTGGGCCGGAAGGTGAAGCGGTCCTTCCTGCGCGGCGCGCTGGTGGCCCGGCTGCTCAGCGAGGCAGCGTGGAAGTCCTGGCCCTCGTACGCGGCGGTCGCCATCGAGCGCCCGCTCTTCGTCACCGGGCTGCCGCGGACCGGCACCACCGCGCTGCACCGGCTGCTGGCGGCCGACCCTTCACATCAGGGACTCGAGATGTGGCTGACCCAGGCGCCGGGGCCCAGGCCGGCCCGGGAGACGTGGGCGGCGAACCCGGTGTTCCAGGCCATCCAGGCGGGCTTCGAGCAGCACCACGCCGCGCATCCGGAGTTCATGGGGGTGCACTACATGGCCGCCGACCAGGTGGAGGAGTGCTGGCAGCTGCTGCGGCAGTCGATGCGGTCGGTCTCCTACGAGTGCCTGGCCCATCTGCCGGCCTACTCCGCCTGGCTGCGCTCGCAGGACTGGACCCCCGCCTACCGCAGGCACCGGCGCAACCTGCAGCTCATCGGCCTGCCCGACGCAGACCGCCGCTGGGTGCTGAAGAACCCCAGCCACCTGTTCGCGCTCGAGGCGCTGCTCACGGTCTACCCGGACGCGCTGGTCATCCAGACCCACCGCCCGTCCGCCGTGGCGATCGCGTCGGTCTGCAGCCTGGCCGCGCAGGCGACGGCCGGGTGGTCGACCACCTTCCGCGGCGAGGTGATCGGCCGGGACCAGCTGGAACTGTGGGCGCGCGGCCTGGCGGACTTCACCGCGGTGCGCGCGCGGCACGACCCGGCGCAGTTCTGCGACGTGGCCCAGGACGACTTCGCCGCCGACCCGATCGGTACCGTCGAGTCGATTTACGCGCGCTTCGGGCTGGCGTTCACCGGCCGGGCCGCCGACGCCATGCGCGCCGCATTGCAGCAGGGCGGCAGTGACGCCCAGCCCGCGCACAGCTACTCGCTGGCCGATTTCGGCCTCACCGCCGAGCAAGTCACCAAACGCTTCGCCGCTGCTCTCCTCGGCTGAGCCTGGCCACCTCGGACGACCCAGGAATCCCATCAGGACGGCCTAGCGAGCCGCGCCGGTCAGCTCGTGATCTTGGATCGCACATTGAACTTGTGCGAACGCACATAGTTTATGTACGTTAGTGCCGTGGACGGGAGCGCGCGGCTGACCGCGCTGGCCGAGGTGCTGCAGCGGGACGGCCGTGTCGATGTCGCGGAGATGGCAGCCCAGTTCGGCGCGGCTGAGATGACCATCCGCCGCGATCTGGACCGCATCGTCGGCATGGGCATGGCCCGGCGGGTTCGCGGCGGTGCGATCAGCCTTCTGATGCGCGGCGAGGAACTGCCGTTCGCGCTCCGCGTTCTCGATCAGTCCGAGGCCAAGAGCCGGATCGCCGCGGCCGTGGCCGAGGTGCTGCGCGACGGCGAGGCCGTGCTGCTCGACAGCGGAACCACGGCAGTCCTGGTCGGACGTGCGCTGGCTGGTCGGCGGCTCACCGTGATGCCGATGTCCCTGCACGCCGCGTCGGAACTGGCCGCGAGCGAGTCAGTCCGGCTGATGATGCCCGGCGGCGAAACCCGCCCGGGAGAACTGGCGCTGGTCGGCCCGCTCGCATTGGCCAGCATCGGCGCGCTGCGGTTCGACACCACCGTGCTCGCGCCCTGCGGCCTGTCCGGCGGCCAGATAACCGCGCACAACCTCGCGGACGCCGAGGTGAAGCAGGCCATGGTGCGGTCAGCCGCCCGTGTGATCATCGTGGCCGACAGTTCGAAGTTCCGGCAGACCGCGCTGGCGGTAGTCGGCGCGGCCAGCGACGCCGACATGATGATCACCGACGCCGGCGCGCCAGCCGACGCGGTCGACGCGCTACGTGCCGCCGGGCTCGAGGTGCGGTGTGTCTAGTGCTGCCCCGATCCGGACGGCCAGGCCCGGCGATGCCACGAACCGCACGCAGCGTGCGGCGACTTTCGCGGCATTCGTCAGCCACGGCCTGCTGTTCGCCTCGTGGACAGCGCACATCCCGCAGGTGAAAGACCACCTGGGGCTGAGTGACGGCACGCTCGGGCTGGCCCTGCTGGGCGCGCCCGTCGGATCGGTCCTGGCCATGTTCGTGGTGGCCCGCCTGCTGCCCAGGTTCGGCAGCAAGCGGCTGGTGCAGGTCAGCCTGCTTGGCTACTGCATCGCCGGACCGCTGGTCGGAGTCGCCGGATCGCTGGCGGGCTTGTTTGCTGCCCTGTTCGCCTGGGGCGCCTTCCAGGGCACCCTCGATGTCTCCATGAACACGCAAGCGGTCACCGTCGAGCGAGCGGCGCGACGGCCGCTGATGTCGAGCTTCCATGGCAGCTGGAGCATCGGCGCGTTCGCCGGCGCGGGCCTGGGCGCGCTGGGTGTCGCCGCCGGCCTGTCGCTGACGGCCCAGCTGCTCCTGCTAGGCGTTCCCGTCCTGCTGATCGCCGGCGCTCTCACCACCCGGATGCTGCCCGATCCCGCCGCGCCGGCGGATCCGGCCGGTGGCGAGGATCCGCCCCGCCGGGTTACGGTCCGGCTGTCCCGGCCGGTGCTGATACTCGGCGCTATCGCGTTCGCCTCCATGCTGTGCGAGGGAGCGAGCGCGGACTGGGCCTCGGTGTACCTGCGCGGCTCCATTCATGTCAGTGCCGGTGAGGCCGGCCTCGGCTACACCACGTTCGCGCTGATGATGGTCGTTGTCCGGCTCTCCGGTAACCGGTTGCTGACCAGGTTCCCGCGCCGCCGGCTCCTTCCGGTGCTGGCCGCTGTGGCTACCGTCGGGTTCGCGGCCGGGTTGCTCGCCGGCCGCCCCGGGACCGTCATCGCCGGATTCGGCTGCCTCGGGATCGGCCTCGCGCTGGTCATCCCGACGGTCAACAGCGCCGCCGGACGGCTGCCGGGCCTCAGCCCCGGCACCGCGATTGCCATGGTGTCGGCGTGGGGCTGGGCCGGGTTCGTATTCGGACCGCCGATCATCGGCCAGTTGGCCTCGGCTACCTCACTGACCACAGCGCTCGGCGTGCTGCCGGTGCTCACCGCGTGCATCGCGGTCGGCACCTCGCGAGCCCGCGCACTGCGTGATCCCGCGCTCCCGCCCGACCACGCCCCCGTCTTGGCGGACATACCCGTTCAGCCGCTGACGTGAGCGCCGCGGCGGCTGACACCCGGATCATTAGGCAACCGGGCCGATCGAGTGCGCCCCGGGTTCAGCCCGCACGGGCCGGGTTGAGCCGGGTTGAGGGGGGTTGAGGCCAGGCCGTCGCCCAGCGGGCGGCTGTCGGCCGAGCCAGGCTCGGTCATACCGCAGCAGATCCTTCTGACCTGCGCTTTCATCGGGGGTGAGCGATGGTGCCCAGCCTCAGCGGCAGCCAGCTGGAGGCGCACGAGCGGTTCACCTACAACACCCAGCCCGGCGTCCAGCGGCTGGTCCGGCTGATCTGCCTGTGCACCGCCTGCCACCGGGTAACCCATTTCGGGCGCACCATGCTCCAAGGCGATGCCGCAGGCCCGGCCGCCCTCGACCACCTCCAGGCCGTCACCGGCATGAACGACGCCCAGACCGAGCGGCATTTCCGCGGCGCGCTCGACCGGTGGGAACGCGGTTCCGGGGTTTCCTGGCGGGTGGACCTATCCCTCATTACCAGTGCCGCATCCGCCTAAGCCAGGCACCGCCAGAGCCTGAGCACCCGCGGCCCGCGGTCACGGGCAACGCCCCGGATCAGGCCGGCATCCTGGTCAGCACGGCCGTTACCGCGGTCGTGATCCCCGAACCTGCGGCCGCCGCCGGACCGGGCCGCCCCGTGCCCTCGCGGCGACATACCAGCGCTAGGCCGGCGAACTGGCCGCGATCGAGGCTCTCCGCAGCCAGTGCCCCGCCTGACCGGCGCCCGCGGTGCTGGACGGAGATGCAGCATCCGACTGATCAGTTCTGGCGGGCTTAGGTTGCCGACGGTGGCAAGCAGGCGGAAGGGCTGGCGGCGCATGGCTGGTTCCCCGGGGACCGGCGGAGGGGCGCCTCACCCGGTAGCTGCCAGAACCCTGGAGGGTCGGGACTGTCGACCGGACCGCGCAGCGGCACCCTTGAACTAAGCCTGGTCTTGTTCATTAGACCGTGTTATAAAGCGCGTACGTACGGTTGTTGAGCCAGCCGCCCGTGCCGGGGTGGCTGCTGCTGATTCCAGGCACTCCCGGCCGGGTGGCGTGATGAGGCAGGGGCCTGCCGTGGCGCAATCCACACCGCCTGACCCGGAGAATGCGCGGCTGATGGCCCGGCTAGAGACCATGCCCGTGATCGAGCAGGCCAAGGGCATCGTGATGCCGCGGGCGGGCTGCGGACAAACTGACGCCCCAAGTTGGTCCACATCGCCAACGACACAGCGACGCGCGGGGACGACAGTAGGAACCAGCCAGGTGCGCGCCTCACGCGGGTCCCGTGGATAGCCGGAGCACAGGAACGTCCGCTCCGGTCCTGATCAGGGCGGCGCTTATCCAGTGACCAGCACGGCAGCCGTATGCAGCGTATGGCTCCGGTCACCTCGCACGGAAGGAGACCCACATGTCTTCGAATGACAGCATTCGCCCCTTCCGGATCGACATCCCGGAGGAGTCGCTCCAAGAGCTCCGCCGCCGTGTGGCGGCGCCCCGCTGGCCCGACCGTGAGACCGTCAGCGATCGCACCCAGGGCGCCCAGCTGGCGAAGGTACAGGAGCTCGTCCACTACTGGGCCACTGATTATGACTGGCGCAAGCTCGAGGCCAAGTTGAATGCGCTCCCCCAGTTCATCACGGAGATCGACGGGCTCGATATCCATTTCATCCACGTCCGCTCGCCGCATGCGAACGCGCTGCCGCTGATCATGACCCACGGCTGGCCGGGCTCGTTCCTCGAGTTCGTGAAGGTGATCGGGCCGCTAAGCGATCCCGAGTCCCATGGAGCTCGCGCGGAGGACACGTTCGATCTCGTCGTGCCCTCAATGCCCGGTTTCGGCTTCTCAGCCAGGCCGCAGGCGACAGGCTGGAATCCCGAACGCATCGCCGGCGCCTGGGTTGAGCTGATGAGGCGAGTGGGCTACGGGCGCTACGTCTCCCAGGGTGGCGACTGGGGTGCGGTCGTCACGGACGTGATGGGCCGTCAGGCGCCGGGGGGTCTTTTGGGTATCCACGTCACCACGTTGCTCGGCGCGATCGAACGGCCACCAGCGCCGAACATGCAAACGGCCGTGCCTCCCGAGGTCGCGAACGCGCTCAAGAACGGTGAACCGGCGCCGGCGGGCCTTTCGGCCGAGGAAACGATCGCCTATGAAGGATTCAAAAATTTTGCCGCGCGCGGCTCGGGCTTTCGGGCGATGAATAGCACGCGCCCGCAAACGATCGGCTACTCGCTCGCGGACTCGCCGGTCGGCTTGGCCGCTTGGTTTTACGAGAAGTTCGCGGAATGGACCGACACGGACGGCGAACCCGAGCGCGCGCTCACGAAGGATGAGATGCTCGACGACATCACGCTTTACTGGCTCACGAACACAGCGGCGTCCTCGGCCCGCCTGTACTGGGAGGACAGCGCCCACAAAACCAAGGTCGGCGGTGTAGTCTCGATCCCTGCGGCCGTGAGCAGGTTCCCGGGAGAGATAATCCCCGTACCGCGCAGCTGGGCCGAGCGCGCTTACCCCAACCTCGTGTACTTCAACGAACTCGAGAAGGGGGGTCACTTCGCCGCCTGGGAACAACCGGAACTCTTTGCGGGCGAGATCCGAGCGGCGTTCAGGTCGCTGCGCTGATCGGTGCACATCGGCGTCAGTCAGGTCGGATCGAAGAGTCAAGCAACCACCGCAGTGAAAGCCACAGCCAGCGTCAGGCGGCCGATCCACTTCCAGTGCTCGTCCGCGCGTCACGGTCGACAGGGGCACTTCGCCGCCAGGGAAGAGCCCGAGCTGTTCGCAACGAAGATCCGGGCGGCGTTCATGCCGCTTGGCTGACGACAGCCCACACGTCAAGGAGTCAACATCATGCCCGCATCACACTCATCGCGGCAGGGACCGCCCGGCCGGCAACCGTCTGCGGACTCTGGCGCCGCCCCGATCGTGACCATCGACAACGGTGCCGTCCGCGGCCTGGTCGTGCCCGGGGGTTACGTCTTCCGCGGGCTGCCCTACGCCGCTCCCCCACCGGGGACCTGCGGTGGCGTCCTCCGCGCCCGCCGGCCCGCGCGACGCCTCGGCAGAACATGCACCCTCCGTTGACTACGCCAACCTGCCGAATCCCACTGAGGGCTTCGTGGTAACCATGTTCATCACCGTTCGCAGCGTCGCGCGGTCCCGGGACTTCTACTCGCGCGTCCTTGGCGGCACCGTGGTTCTGGCGGAGAACCCGTGCCTGGTCAAGCTGGCCAACTCATGGATCCTCATGAACCCCGGCGGTCCGCCCACGCCGGACAAGCCAGGCATCACGGTGGCTAACTACGAGCCCGGCGACACGACCTCGATCTTCCTCAACCTGCGGGTCGCTGACATCCAGGCTCGCTATGAGGAATGGAAGTCGAAGAGCGCGGAATTCCTCACGCCACCGATCGACCGCGAGGCGGAGATCCGCTGCTACATGCGCGACCCGGACGGCTACCTGATCGAAGTCGGCCAGGCCACCGGCATCCTGCACGGCATTCACGCCAAAAAGCGCCCGGAAGACCTCCCAGGGTGAGCTGGTGGCCAAAATGGTGCTGCGCCCCCTGCGATGGCTTGGCCAGCGCGATCGCGGATTCACCGCGCTGCGCCGTGCCACCCGGACAGCGATCATCATGCCGACCATGTTCGCCTTGGGCGACAAGGTCATCGGCAACGCTCAGGTGGCGATTTTCGCGGCGTTCGGGTCGTTCGCGATGCTGCTCCTGGTCGACTTCGGCGGCCCCATGGCCGAACGGCTCCAGGCGCAGGCAGCACTCGCCGTGACCGGCGGGGTGTTCGTCTGCCTGGCCACGCTGCTCTCGCAGACCGCGTGGCTCGCGGCCATTGCGATGGCGGTGGCCGGGTTCGGCGTGATCTTTGCCGGCGTGGTCAGCTCAGTGCTGGCCGGGGCGACCACGGCGCTGCTGCTGGCATTCATCTTGCCGGTGTCGCTGGCCGCTCCGGCGTCGGCCGTGCCCGACCGGCTGGCCGGCTGGGCGATGGCCGGAGGCGCCGCGCTGGTTGCGACGGCGCTCCTATGGCCTGCGCCAGCACGCGACCGGCTGCGTGGCGCCGCGGCCGCCACCTGCCGGGCGCTGGCCGCCCGGCTGCGTGCGGGGGTCGCGTACCTGCTCAGCGGCATGGACCAACAGGTTGCGCTGGATCGCGATCATGCAGCTGCGCAGTCGGACCAGGCAGTCGGGGCGCTGCGCGGTGACTTCCTGGCGATGCCCTACCGCCCGACCGGGTTGAGCACTCCCGCTCGGACGACCGTGCGCCTGGTAGACGAGCTGGCCTGGCTGAACAGCATTGTCGTTCAGCCTGGGCTTCACCGCGACGGCGTCCACCGCGCGGCGCTGAGGGTCATGGAGGCCGCGGCCGCGGTTCTGGACCGTGCCGCGGATCTCCTGGACTCCAGGGGCGGGAGCAGCGATGGGCTCGGCGCCGCGGTGGCCGAACTGGCTGCTGCGCGCGCGGAAATGCAGGAGGGCGTGATGACCGACCTGCCAGTCCAGTCGCTGCGGCCGGCGAGCGACCGGGCCGTGGCCGGCCTGCCGGTTGAGCCTGAGCCCCCGGCGAGCGGCCCAGCCGCGGGCGGGGAGCTGGTCAGCGAGTTCATCACCTCCCTTGACCCCGCCTTCCGTGCGGAGGAGCTGAGCTACGCGGTCTCGCTCATCGCGCGCAACGCCGAGCTGACCGCGGCCGCCGAGCGACGGAGCTGGCGGGAGCGGTGGCTTGGCCGCCAGCCCGAGGGTGTGCCGGGGACGCTGTCCGCGGCGCGGGAACGGATCACGTCCTACCTCGAGCCGCACTCGGTCTGGCTGCACAACAGCTTGCGTGGTGCCGCCGGGCTGGGGCTGGCGGTGCTCGTCGCGAGGCTGACCGGGGTCCAGCACTCGTTCTGGGTGGTCCTGGGCGCGCTGTCGGTGCTGCGCTCGAATGCGCTGAACACCGGGCAGGACGCCGTTCGCGCCATACTCGGCACGGTAGCGGGATTCATCGTCGGCGCGGCCTTGCTCGTGGGGATCGGCACGAATACCACGGTGCTGTGGTTCCTGCTGCCGCTGGGGGTCTTTCTGGCTGGGGTCGCTCCGGCGGTCATCTCGTTCGCCGCAGGGCAGGCAGCGTTCACGCTCACAATAGTGATCTTGTTCAACATCATCCAGCCGACCGGATGGCGCCTCGGCCTGGTGCGGATCGAAGACGTGGCCATCGGCGTCGGCGTGAGCGTGGTCGTGGGCGTCCTGTTCTGGCCGCGCGGCGCGGCGGCCGCGCTCCGCCGGGCGCTGGCGCAGGCGTACGCCGACGGCGCAGGCTACCTGGCCAGCACGGTGCGATCCGGGATGTCACGCGACGACCCAAGCACGCCCGCACTCCCCGCTCTAGCCGGCGACGCGGCCCGGGCCGCTGCGGCATCGCGCCGGCTCGATGACGCGTTCCGCACGTACCTGGCCGAGCGCGGCACGAAACCGGTCCCGCTGGCCGTAATGGCCGGGCTGGTCAACGGGATCGCCGGGCTGCGCCTGGAGGCCGACGCGGTACTGGACCTGTGGCAAGGCGACGACGGTCAGGCAGGCGGCGACATGGCCGCCGCACGCCACGAGATCCTGGACACGGCCGAACGCGTCACGGGCTGGTACGACGGTCTCGCCGCCACCCTCATCACCGGCGGTGAGTTGCCCCAGCCGCTCGCTCACGACAAGGCCGCCGACGGCCGCCTCGTGCGGGCCGTCCGCCGCGACCTGCTCGATAACGACGGTAAGGCCACCGCCACCGCGGTCCGGATGATCTGGACCGGCGACCACCTTGACGCCGTACGCCGCCTGCAGGCGGCCATCACCTCACCGGCGCGTGCCAACGAAGCCGGGAAAGGCGGCCACTTCGCCGCCTGGGAACTTCCGCAACTGTTCTCCAAAGAGCTGCGCGCGGCGTTCCGCCCACTACGTGACTGGGCGAAGATGGCCGTGCCGGTCGATCGGGGAGGTGGGCATGGACGCTGAGCTGAATCCCGCGCAGCGGCTGCACATGCTGGGGCAGAGCCTGTGGCTGGACAGCATCAACCGGGTCATGCTGCGCACCGGGGCGCTGGCCCGGTATGTACGTGACCTGGCGGTCACCGGGCTGACGTCCAATCCGACGATCCTCGGGCATGCCATGGCCGCCGGGTCGGACTATGACAGCTCGCTGGCCCGCCTGGCGGCCGACGGTGTCACCGATGCTCAGGACCTGGTGTACGCGCTTGCGCTGGAGGACCTGACCGAAGCGGCGGCGCTGTTCCGCCCGGCGTGGGAGCAGACCGAGGGCGTGGACGGCTACGTGTCACTGGAGGTCCCGCCCGGCGTCGCCTACGACGCCACGGCGACAGTGGAGCTCGCCCGGCGGCTGCACGACCAGGCCGACTTCCCCAACCTGCTGGTCAAGATCCCCGGCACCCCGCAGGGCTTGACCGCCATGGAAGAGGCGATCACCGCCGGCATCGGAGTGAACGTGACGCTCCTGTTCTCCGACACCCACTACCTGCGCACCGCGGACACCTACCTGCGGGCCCTCGAGCGCCGCCGCCGCGCCGGCCTGAACCTGGCGGTGCCCTCGGTGGCCTCGCTGTTCATCTCCCGCTGGGATTCCGCCGCCGACCCCCTGCTGCCGCCCGCGCTACACGGCAGCCTGGGGCTGGCGATGGCGCAAAAGACCTACGCCTCCCATGTGCAGCTGCTCGCGGACCAGCGCTGGCAGGCGCTCGCCGAGGCGGGCGCCCGTCCGCAGCGGGTTCTGTGGGCCTCCACCTCGACCAAGAACCCGGACCTGCCCGACACCTACTATCTGGGCCGGCTGGCCGTCCCCAACACGATCGACACCGTCCCGGAGAAGACGCTGCTCGCCTTCGCCGACCACGGAAGCCTCGACGACCGGCTGGAGCCCGACTACGCCGCCGCGGAACGGGCCATCGCGGCGACCGCCGACGCCGGCATCGACGCCGATGCGCTCGCCGAGCATCTGCAGCGCCAGGGAGCAGGCGCCTTCACCGCGGACTGGGCCGCGCTCCTGACGGCAATCAAAGAAAAGGCGGCAAAGCCCACGACCTAAAGCGGCCCCTGGACTCGCATCCCACCCGGAGAATCGCAGTTCTGAAAGGAAGTTGTGGGCCCGCAGCGAGGTGCTTAACAACCCCGTCCGCCTTGGTGAACGCGCACCGGACATCCTGATCTGCACAGCCGCTAGGCCACCCAAGCCCGCCCGCGCAGCCGCGCCGAACGGCGGCTCCGCGCGTTCTCTCGTGACTTCGTCATCACATGCGGCACCAGGTCACCTTACGGCCCGGTTAGCGTGCAGATCTGCGAGCCAGGGACCTACAGGCCAGAGCGTGAGCCAGCTTAGAGCTCTTGATCGTGAGTCGGATGCAAGATCGGCTCCCAAAATCGGACACTGCCACTCCCAGAATCGGGCAAAACGGACCAACGCCAGCCCAATATAGTCGCACTTCAGAGCGCTGACCTGCTGTTTCACGTGGGGTGAGCGATGGGATTCGAACCCACGACATCCAGGACCACAACCTGGCGCTCTAACCAACTGAGCTACGCCCACCATGGCCGCGGGCCGATCCGCCGCGCGGCTTTCCGAAGCATACCGGGATCAGGTCATCAATCAGAACCGGGTTCGCCGGCCGGGGGAGCCTCGCCGGAGGCCGGGGAAGCCGCGGCGGAGGCCGGGGAAGCCGCGGCGGAGGCCGGGGGCGCCTTCCCGGAGGTACCCGGCGCGGTGCCGGGTGCGCCGTACCGGGCGGCGATGCTCCGGGCGGTCGCGGTGTCCGGCCCGGGCGGCGGCACGAATATCGCTTCGCGGTAGTACTGCAGCTCCCGGATGCTCTCCTTGATGTCGGCCAGCGCGCGGTGCCCGCCGTGCTTCTCCGGGCTGGCGAAGTAGGCCCGGGGGTACCAGCGCCTGGCGAGTTCCTTGATGCTGGACACGTCCACCATCCGGTAGTGCAGGAACGCGTCCAGCTCGGGCATGTCACGGGCGATGAAGGTGCGGTCGGTGGCGATCGAGTTGCCGCACAGGGGCACCTTCCTGGCCTCCCGCACGCGGCCGCGCACGTACGCCATGACCTGCTCCTGCGCCTCGGCCAGCGTGAGACCGGAGGCGAGCTCGCCGAGCAGCCCCGATGCGGTGTGCATGTCGCGGACCACTTCGGGCATGTGGTCCAGCGCCTCGGCAGGCGGTTTGATCACCAGGTCCACGCCGTCGTCGACCGCGGTGAGCTGGCCGTCCGTGACAATGCACGCGATCTCGATCAGCGCATCATGGGCAAGATCGAGCCCGGTCATCTCGCAGTCGATCCAGACGAGCTGGTCAGTCATCCCCCTAGACTAGGCCAGCCGATGAACTGGTGACTGTTACGACCGCCCGGAACGCTAGACTCCCCGCGGATGCCCGGCCAGAGCCCTGATGTGGTCGGGCATGCTCACGCCCGGGCGCAAGTCTGGGTCGGGCTCGGCCGCGCCGAACATCAGCCGGGCGGGCAGAACCCCGGCCCAGATGTCGGTGTCGTAGTCCTCCGGCTCGTCGTGGGGCGGGCCGGTACGCACCTTGACCGACGCCTCGGCCAGCGGCAGCTCGAGTACCGCGGTGGCGGCGAGTTCCTTGCGCGTGGGCTGCCTGGCGTGATCCCACCGGCCGGGGACGAGCTGCTCGGTGACGGCGCGCAGCGCCGCCAGGCGCCGCGAGTCGTCGGTGACCAGCCGGGCCGTACCGAAGATCGCCGCGCAGCGGTAGTTCATTGAATGGTTGAACACCGAGCGGGCGCACACCAGGCCGTCCAGGTGTGTCACCGTGACACAGACCTGGTTCCCGTCGGCGGCCCGCAGGGCATGGTTGGCCGATGACCCGTGCAGGTAGAGGGTGTCAGCAGTACGCCCGTAGCCGGTCGGCAGCACCACCGGGTAGCCGTCCACGACCACGCCGAGATGGCAGACCAGCCCGGCGTCCAGGACGGCGTAGAGGTCGGCTCGGTCGGTCTTGCCCCGCTCGCTGAGCCGGTGCAGCGTGGTCCGTTCCGTGGTCGACAGGGGAAGATCGGCGCTCATGATGCCATACCGTACCCGGGCCCGGCCCCGGCATGATCAGCCGACTCGGCTCAGCGCTCCAGCCCTGGCTGGCTCGCCGTTGTCGAAGTAGCCGTCGAGATCGCGCACCTCAGCGGCGGTCTGCCCGGCACCGTGCTCGCTGGCCCGCGGCATCGGGGCGGCCTGGGTGGGCCGGGCGGGCGGCCGGGCCTGCCCGGCTCGCCTCTTCAGCAGTTCGACGTCGACCGCGCCGGGTCCGACAGCGGTCAGACCGGGTACCTGGGAGGCGCCGAAATGACCACCCCGGGCCCATAGCCGACGATTCCCACAGGTCGTGAGGCCGTGCGGGAACGGCGCCGGTTGGCCTGGCCACTCCCTGGGGATGTCCCAGGAGCCGAGCCAGTCCAGGATCGGCTGCAGCCCGGTCATGGCCCAGGCCGTGAACGGTTCCCAGGCGAACGCCAAGACGCCGATCTGGACGCACAGCCGCCCCTCCGAGTTGACTTCCGCAAGCTCGTCCGGGCCGGCGTCAGGCGGCCGGGGGACCATCTGGTTGAGGTCCTCAGGTAAGCCGAGCAGCCGCCCGGCTCGCAGGATCGGGATCAGCTGCACGATCTCGCCGTGCAACGGATTCCAGACCAGGTGGCATGCCCGGTCGAGCTGCTTCAGGCGCTGCGCCGCCGACGCGGCCGAGACGGTTCGCGGATCGGCGCCGAGAGTCTGCCAGACGGCGCGGGGAGCGCCGCCCTTCAGCGGGCCGCCGTCGGCAGTACCCCAGGTGCGCTCGGCTCCAGGCATCCATGCATCATTCACTGCGCTCCCTCGGTGCTTTCGACCCTTCCGCTGGCCCGGTCCCTCCTACTTACCTACGTCAGCGCGATGATTTAGTCCACCCTCAATGTGGTGGCGGGAACGTCTGTGGCCGAACCACAGGACAGGCATTACCTGTTCATGGGCTGGCCGGCCGTCTGGCCCGGCTCGGGCGGTATCTTCTGCGGCATGGCGGTTGACGATGTTCCAGGAATTGCGGACGGTCCCAAACTAGCCAGGTGGCTGAGCGCGAACGGCATAGCCAGCGGCGAGTCCCTGGCCGTCGAGCTGATCGCAGGCGGCCGCTCGAACCTCACCTACCGCCTCGATCTCGGCCCCTCCCGCCTGGTGCTGCGGCGCCCGCCGCTCGGGCACGTGCTGCCGACCGCCCACGACATGACCAGGGAGTTCCGGGTGCTGACCGCGCTGCACGGCACCGACATCCCGGTGCCGGCTCCGGTCGCGATCTGCGACGATCCGGAGGTCATCGGCGCGCCGTTCTACGTGATGGAGTACGTGGACGGCCTGGTGCTGCGCACCCGGCAGGATGGCGAGCTCCTGACGCCCAGCCAGGCGCGGCAGCTCTCGGAACGGCTGGCCGAGATGCTCGCGGCGATCCACCAGGTGGACATTGCCGAGGCCGGACTGACCGGGTTCGGCCGCCCGGAGGGGTACCTGGCGCGTCAGCTCGCCCGCTGGCAGCGGCAGTGGGAGCTGTCGACGACGCGGGAGATGCCCGGCTACGACCGGCTGGTGGAACGGCTCGCCGCCGGGCTGCCCGAGGATGGTGATCACACGCTGGTTCACGGGGACTTCAGGCTGGATAACATGCTCGTCACCCTGGATCAGCCGGCTGCCCAGGGTGCGCAGCCCAGGGTGGCGGCGGTCGTGGACTGGGAGATGTCCACGCTCGGCGATCCGCTGGCCGACCTGGGCCTGACCCTCATCTACTGGGCCGATCCGAACGACACGCAGTGGCTGGACGTCAGCATCGGGGCGGCGGTCACGGCCATGCCGGGCTTCCTGACCAGGACCGAGCTTGCCTCCCGGTATGCGGAACTGACCGGCAGGGACCTGTCCGGCATCGGCTACTACATGGCGTTCGGCTGCTTCAAGCTGGCCGTGGTCCTCGAGGGCATCCACGCCAGGTTCCTGCAGCACAAGACCGTCGGCGAGGGCTTCGAGCGAGAAGGGCACGCGGTGCCGGTGCTGATTGAGCGGGCGCATCAGATGCTAGACGGCGGCCTGTCCGGCCACATCGGGTGATCGGCTGATGATCAGCATCCCCGGAGATTTGAGTGAGGCCCGGCGCCCCGCTCTCGCCGGGCCTCACAACAAATGACGCGCACCTCGCGTGCCCGGTTCACACGAATCGCCACCGATCCTGACGAGAATCCGGCGAGGGCTCAGGGCGCGCAGCCGCCGGACTGGCAGATCCGCCTGGCGACGGCTTCGAAGAACACCTTGCCGACCTGGGTCGGGTCCGTAACCGAGTACGCGGCGCCGCCGCCCGCCGCGGCGATCTGCTGCAGCACAGGGAAATTGCCCTTGGTGCCCAGCATGAGAATGATCAGCTCCACCGGCCGGTTCGGGTTGTACAGCGCGTGGAGATCGCTGACCAGCGTGGCCACGGGTATGTCGCCGGGGGCGTTGTCCACGCCGGCGGTCAGCACGAGGACCGCGTTGGTGTAGTTCGGCTGGTAGGTGGCGTTCATCTGCTTGTAGGCGGCCAGGATCGTCTGGTTCAGCGCGGCCTGGGTGTTCTGCAGCGGGTGCAGGGCCGCGTCGACCTGCAGGATCTGCTCGCGCCTGCTGATCAGCCCCACCTCGCCGGGCAACGGGCCGACGTTGACCAGCTGCTTGTACGGCTGGGTCCCGTCGAGTTTGTTGGCGAACTCCCACATGCCTATCTGCGCGCTGTCGGGGAACAGCTCGAGCCCGGTTTCCGCGGTTCGGGTCAGCAGCTGCCCGAGGGTCAGGCTGCCCAGGCCGGACGGCGTGTCCATCGCCGAGGAGACGTCCATCACGGCCAGGTCTCTCGAGCCGGTCTGCAGCCGCCGCCAGGCCTGCAGGGCCGTCTCCGCGTCACTGGGCGCGGCCGGCGTAGCCAGCTGCAGCGGCTGCTGTGGGAGCCCGTAGCTGGCGGGCAGGGTCCCGGTGACGCCGTCGGCCGACCGGAAGCCGTAGTAGCGGACCAGCCCGGCGGTGTAGCTCTGCTGCAGCAGCTTGCCGAACTCGTTGGCCGCGGCCTGCTCGGCCGGGTTGGTGGTGGTCAGCACGTAGGGGTAGTCGAGCTCGGGGGTGCCGAGCGCGGTGCCGCCGGTGGGGTACTGCGCGGCCAGCGGCTGGCCGGGATGGGCGGCATCGTAACTGAGGACCGCCTGCTCGGACGTGACCGTCACCGGGTGCGCGTCCAGGGGCGGGTTGGCCAGGCTGACGAACGCCGCCAGAGAGGTCGGGTTGTCGAACTGCGCCGAGGACTGGGCCGAGAACACGAATTTGGTCAGCTTCGTGCGCGCCGCCGGGCCGCTGCCCAGCAGCCTGCTCACCTCCACCAGGGCGGCCAGCCCCGCGGCACTCTGCGTCGGGTCCGGCAGGTCCACCCTGACCTGCTCGGAGACCGGCGGCCCGCCCACGGAGGCCGGCAGCAGGAAATCCCAGCCGACGGAGTTGTTGAAGGACGGAACCTGGGCCGCCGCGGCAGGCGGCATCACGATCATGAGGGGTGACCTGGCCACCGTGATTCCGGTGGTCTGGACCTGCTGCGCCCCGAGCGGGTAGGCCCGCGCGACGTCCACCCACAGGCTCGAATCGGGAACCCACGCGTCGACGGCGGGCAGGCCCGCGCTTGAGCCCTGGCCGTCGACCACGGAGGCCACGGCCGCCGGGTCTTGCTGGGTGACCCGCACCTCGGCGCAGTGCCCGTCCGCCTGGTGGTTCTGGCGGTTGAACAGCTGGCCGACGCGCTGGATAGCGGGGGCGATGTCGTCGGACGCGGCCACGTTGACGACCAGCGGGTGGTCGTTGCACGACGTGCGGGCCATGACGGCCTGGGCGGCGAGCGTGGCCATGAGAACGGCCGAGATCCCGACTGCGATCGCTACCAGCAGCCCCACCCTGACGTGGCGCTCGCGGCCACGTCGGCTGACGCGGCCGCGCCGTGCGCGTGAACTCACAGGAATCCTCGGATCGCAGGCCTCACGACGGCCCCGGCGCCGGTCCGCGAGGCCTCCCGGACCAAGGAAGACTATAGCTGAGTGTCAGCGTCGGATCGGCCGACTTGCCCCGATTTCGAGGCGCGCGGGGACGGCCTGCTCGCGCCGGCCGTCTCGGTCAGTGGGAGGCACGCGGCCGGCTCGGCCAGACTGGTCGGGTGACCAGCCTGGTTCCGGTCGGCGATGCCGGTGATCCTCGCTTGGCGGACTATGTCCGGCTGACCGACGTTCACCTGCGCCGGAGCCTCGAGGCACCCCGCGGGCTGTTCGTCGCCGAGGGCGAGAAGGTGATCAGGCGCGCGATCGGCGCCGGCTATCCGGTGCGGTCGCTGCTGATCACCAGCGACAAGCTGGACGGCCTCGCGGACCTGGCGGGGTCCTGTCCCGGCCCCGTGTACCTCGTCTCGCCGGAGGTGGCGGAGCGGCTGACCGGCTACCAGGTGCACCGGGGCGCGCTCGCCTCGATGCAGCGGCGCCCGCTTCCGTCCGTGGCGGACGTGGTCGGCCGCGCGCGCCGCATCGTGGTGCTCGAGGACATCGTGGACCACACCAACGTCGGGGCGATCTTCCGGTGCGTGGCCGCGCTGGGATTCGACGCCGTCGTCTTGGCGCCGCGCTGCGCCGACCCGCTGTACCGGCGCTCGGTCCGGGTGTCGATGGGCGCGGTGTTCGCCGTGCCCTATGCCCGCATGAGCGACTGGCGGGAAGGCCTGAACGGGCTCCGCGCGGCCGGGTTCCGGCTGCTCGCACTGACCCCGGCGTCCGGCGCCGTGCCGATCGGCGAGGCGGCGGCGCAGATCCGGGCGACGCAGGACGGCCGGGCCGCGCTGCTGCTCGGCGCGGAGGGGGATGGCCTGTCGGCCCGCTGGCGTGACCAGGCCGACGTGTCGGTGCGGATACCGATGAGCCGGGGAGTGGACTCGCTCAACGTCGCTTCAGCGGCTGCCATCGCCTGCTACCTGCTGGCCGGCGAGGCGGGCTGAGCTGCCGGGCGGCCCGGCGCGACAGAAGGATCATTGTGCTGCAGGCCCGGCCAGGTAAGCGCCGCGGAGCCGGGCCTGGGCGCCGGGCGGCGCCCCGATGTGGTCGAGGCCGAGCAGGGCCGCGCCGGCCACCGGCGGGATGTCGACGATGCGCGGCGCCGCCCGCGGAGCCTCGCCCGCGAGCCGCCTGGTGATCTCGGCGGTGAGCAGCGGGTCCCGCGCGGCCAGTATTCCGCCGCCCAGCGCCACGGGCACCGGCTGGTCGCTGAGGCCCAGGCGGCGCATCGCGGTGAGCGCCATCACGCACACCTCCGCGGCCAGCCGGCGCACGATATCCAGCGCGACCGCGTCCCCGCTCCCCGCGACCTCCAGCAGGACCGGGACCAGGCCGAGAGGAGCGTCCCAGCCGAGCTTTCCCTTGTGCATCCCGATGGCGACGTCATTCATGCTGGCCAGGCCGAAGTGAGCGGATACGGCCTCGCGCAGCGCGGTCTGCGGCCCGCGGCCGTCCTCGGCGCGGATGGCCCACCAGATGGCCTCCAGGCCCAGGCCGTACCCGCCGCCCCAGTCGCCGGTCGTGGTTCCGAGCGCGAGGAACCTGGACGTCCGCCCGTCCGGCGCCAGGCCCACGCAGTTGATCCCCGCGCCGCAGGTGACGGCGACGCCCCAGTGCGGGCCGGGGCCGTCCAGGCCGGCTCGCAGCACGGCGAAGGTGTCGTTGGCCACGTGCGTGGAGTCGGTCCATCCCGTCGCGCGCAGCGCATCGGCGAGCTGTTCTTCTTCCTCGGGCAGGTCGGCATTGGCGACGCAGGCCGAGAGGTGCCGGGCGATCTGCGGACGAGCGCCGGCCGGGTCCAGGCCCGCCTGGGCGGCCGCGAGCCGGGCCGTCGAGCCGAGCACGTCGATCGTTTCCTCGAGCGTCAGGATCCCGGGCAGCCCCGGGCCCCGGGCGCTAACCAGCAGCGTCCCGTCGGCGGCCACCAGCGCCACGTCGGTCTTGCTGTTGCCGCCGTCGATGGCCAGCACCGCGGGCAGCGACCCCGCTGGCCTATGGTCGCGCGGCTGGCTCACGGCCGGGCCGGGGCGGTCTCCGGCGAACCGCCCGCCCACGGCAGGTACCGCGCGTTCTCGGCGATCAGCCGGTCGGTGAGCTGGCCGGCCAGGTCGTACTGGCCGATCAGCGGATGCGCCAGCAGCGCGGCGCGAACCCGGTCCGGCCCGCCGCGCAGCGCGGCGTCGACGGCGAGTTCCTCGTACGCCGACACGTGCGCGACCAGGCCGCGCATCAGCGGGGCCAGCGGGGCCACCGGCACCGGCTCGGCACCGCCGGCGCCCACCACGGCCGGAACCTCGATCACCGCGTCATCGTCGAGGAACGGCAGGGTGCCGGCGTTGCGCACGTTCACCACCTGCCGGTCGCGAGCGTCGCTGACCAGCGAGGCGAGCAGCGCCACCGCCGCCTCGGAGTAGAACGCGCCGCCGCGGTGGGTCAGCAGCTCCGGCTTGCGGTCCAGGGCCGGGTCGGCGTACAGCCGCAGCAGCTCGCGCTCGATCTCCGCCACCTCCTCGGCGCGGGTCGGACGGCCGCGCTGCCCGGCCACGGCGGCGTCATGCGCGTAGTAGTAGTGCAGGTAGTACGAGGGGACGGCCTTAAGACTGGACATAACGGATGCCGGGAGGCCGGTGTGCGCGGCAATCTCCTCGCCGTGGGAGGCGATCAGGCCGGGCAGGGCGTCGGTGCCGTCCACCAGGGCGGCGCGCTCCCAGGTGAGATGGTTCAGGCCGACGTGATCCAGCGCGACGCGCTCCGGTGCCACGCCGAGCAGCCCGGCGAAGGTCCGCTGGAACCCGATGGCGACATTGCAGAGCCCGATCGCGCGGTGACCGGCGTCGAGCAGCGCCCGGGTGACGATCCCCACCGGGTTGGTGAAGTCGATGATCCACGCGTCGGCCAGTGCCCTCCGGCGGGCGCGCTCGGCGATATCGAGGACCACCGGGACGGTGCGCAGGGCCTTGGCCAGCCCGCCGGCGCCGGTGGTCTCCTGCCCGATGCAGCCGCAGTCCATGGGCCAGGTCTCGTCGCGCTGGCGGGCCGCCTGGCCGCCGACCCGCAGCTGCAGCAGCACGGAGCCCGCACCGTCCAGGCCGTCGTCCAGGCTGGCCGTCCAGCGCAGCCGGGCCGGGTGGCCGTGGCGGCGCATGATCCTGGCCGAGACCGGGCCGACGACGTCCAGGCGGGCCTGGTCCGGGTCGACCAGGACCAGCTCGGTGACCTTGACGTCCTCGGCCAGCCGGGCCACGCCGTCGACCAGCTCGGGGGTGTAGGTGGACCCGCCGCCGACCACGGCCAGTTTCATCCGAAGGCCCTCACTTCCGCGCCGTTGCGCGCCACGTGGCACGCGGCATCGTGATCCGGGGCGAGCTGACTCAGTTCCGGCGTCACCTGGTGGCACTCGTCGATCGCCAGCGGGCACCGCCACCGGAACCGGCAGCCGGGCACCGGGTCGATGACCCGCGGCGGCTCGCCGCGGTCGGTCTCGGCGCCCACGCTGAGTGGCGCGCGCGGGTCGGGCACCGCCGACAGCAGCAGCTGCGTGTAGGGGTGCCTCGGGCTGGCCAGCACCTCCTCGGTCGGGCCCTGCTCGGCCACCCGGCCGGCGTACATGACGATCAGCCGGTCCCCGACGTACCGGGCGCTGGCGATGTCGTGGGTGATGTAGAGAACCGACACCCCCTGCTCGTCGCGCAGCTGCGCCATCAGGTTGAGCAGCCCGATCCTGATCGAGACGTCGAGCATCGAGACCGGCTCGTCGGCCAGGATCAGCTTCGGCCGCAGCGCCAGGGCCTGGGCGAACCCGACCCGCTGACGCTGGCCGCCGCTCAGCTCGTGCGGGAACCGCTGCAGCACGTCGGCGGCGGGGGTCAGCCCGACGGCCTCGAACACGCGCTCCGCTTCCTCCTGACGCTGCCGGGCGGACAGCTCGCCGCGGTGCAGCTTGAGGCAGCGCTGCACGCCGTGCGACACCCGGTAGACCGGGTTGAACGAGGCGAACGGGTCCTGGAAGACCATGGGCACCTCGCCCCGGTACCGGAGCACGTCCCGGCGGGAGCGGACGGCCGACAGCGGCTTGCCCTGGAAGTAGATCTCGCCGCTGGTCGGCTGGTAGAGCTTGGCCAGCAGCCGCGCCATCGTGCTCTTGCCGCTGCCGCTCTCCCCGGCCAGCGCGACGATCTGCCGTTCGCCGATGGAGATGCCGACGTCGTCGACGGCGTGCAGGTAGCTCCGGGACATCATGCCCCCGATGCGGAAGTGCTTGGTCAGGCCCTCGGTCCGCAAGAGGACTGGGCTGTCCCCGTCCACCTCCACGGCCGGCGAGCTGGCCCTCGCATCCGGCATTTCCGCGGTCATTGCCCCACGTCCCCTTCGTCGGCGTGCAGGAAGCAGCGGACCAGGGTGCCGTTCACGTGGTACAGCTCGGGGGACTCCTCCTGGCACCGGGTCATGACCTGGGGACAGCGCGGGGCGAACCGGCAGCCCGCCGGGGGCCGGGCCAGGTCCGGGGGGCTGCCGGGGATGCCGGTCAGCGGCACCCGCGGGCCCCGGATCGACGGGAAGGCCTCCATGAGGCCGATCGTGTACGGGTGCTGCGGCGAATCGAATACCTGCCGGGTCGGCCCGAACTCATCGACCCGGCCCGCGTACATCACCATCAGGTGGTCGGAGAAGTGGCTGACCAGCGACATGTCGTGGGTGACGAAGATGACGGCGAAGCCCAGCCGCTCCTGCAGGTCCTTGATCTGGACCATCAGCGAGCGCTGGGCCACGACGTCCAGCGCGGACGTGGGCTCGTCCATGATCACCAGGTCGGGGGTGAACAGCATGGCCATCGCGATCATGGAGCGCTGCCGCATGCCGCCGGACAGCTGGTGCGGATAGCTCTTCAGGTGGACCGGGTCGATGCCGACCATCTTCAGCACCTCGGCCGACCGCTCGGCGATCTCGTCCTTGGCCGTCACGCCGTGCGCCCGCATGGCATCCTTGAACTGGGCCCCGATCGACTTTACCGGGTTGAGCGCGTTCATCGCGCTCTGCATGACCACCGA
Source organism: uncultured Actinomycetota bacterium (assembly GCA_963729365.1). GTDB lineage: Bacteria > Actinomycetota > Actinomycetes > Streptosporangiales > Streptosporangiaceae > JASHPR01. Next base: position 1,269,918 of record CAVSNQ010000013.1, on the reverse strand, counting down.
CAGGTCCTTCCACCGGACCGCGGCCAGCTGCTTGTCGGTGAGCCCGACCATGTCGCGGCCCTTGAAGATGACGCTGCCGCCGGTGACGGTGGCCGGGGGGACCAGGAGCTGGGCGATGGCGAACAGCAGGGTGGACTTGCCGCAGCCGGACTCGCCGACGATGCCGATGAACTCGCCCGGGTCCAGGTCGAAGCTGACGTTGTCCACGGCGCGCACGGTCCCGCGTTCCATGATGTACTCGACCGACAGGTCGCGGACCGACAGCACCGCGCCCGTAGCGCCGGCCGGCGCGGCGCCGATGACGTCCTCACCCGGGGCGCTTGACACGTTTCCCCCGCATGCTCCGGACCGGCCGCAGGGCCGGGTTGCCGATCTCGTCGAACGCGTAGTTGAGCAGCGCGAACGCCGCGCCCAGGGCGACGATGCACAAGCCGGGCGCGATGATCCACTGGGCCTGCCCGGTCTGGAATGCCTCGGCGTTCTCGGCCCAGTACAGCATGGTGCCCCAGCTGGTCACGCCCGGGTCGCCGAGCCCGATGAATTGCAGGCTGGCGGAGAACAGCACCGCGTAGAGCGCGTTGGTCAGGAACGCGGCCACCAGCAGGGACGTCATCGTGGGGATGATCTCGACCACGATGATGTACAGTGCGCGCTCGCCGCGGACCCGCGCGGCGTTGAGGAAGTCGCGGCCGCGCAGCGACAGCGCCTGGGCCCGCAGCTGGCGCGCCGTGTAAGACCACGAGGTCAGGATGATGACCGCGATCAGCACCGTGGTCCCCGCGCCGTGCAGGTAGCTGGCGATGATGATGAGCAGCGGGAACAGCGGGATGACCAGCAGCACGTCGGTGATGGTGCCGAGCACCCCGTCCCAGACCCCGCCGAGGAAGGCGGACGTGACGCCGATCAGCATCGCGATCACGGTGGCACCGAACCCGGCCAGCAGCGCGATCAGCAGCACCGGCCGGGTCCCCCAGACCAGCTGCGAGAACATGTCCTGCCCGAAGGCCGTCGTGCCCAGCAGGTGCTGCGCGGACGGGCCGAGGTGGCGCGGGTAGATCTCGGCGTTCGGCTGGTCGTGCGCGATCACCCCGGGGAACAACGCCACCAGGCAGAAGAACAGCAGCAGCAGCGCGCCGACGGTGGCCTTCCGGTTGGAGATCACGGCGCGGGTCATGCGCCGCAGCGAGCGCGCACCGGTTACCCCGCCCGCCGCTGGCGATGCCCCGCCGGCCGTCCCGAGGAGCGTTGGGGTCGGCTGGCTGGGGTCGCTGACGCTGCCGGGGTCGCCGGGTGCCATGATCGCCATTGCTAGCCCGCCCCCCTGGTCCGCGGGTCGAGTATGGCGACCGCGATGTCGGAGAGCAGGATCGCGAGCAGCACGGCCACGGTGATGAGCAGGAACAGCGCCTGCATCAGCGGGTAGTCGTCGTTGTCGACCGCCTGCAGCAGCAGGTAGCCGACGCCCTCGTAGTTGAAGACCTCCTCGATCAGGATCGCGCCGCCGACCACGAACCCCAGCGACATGGCGAACCCGGTGAGGTTGGGCAGGATCGCGTTCCGGGCCGCGTAGTCGAGCATGATGCGGTGGCCGGGCAGGCCCTTGGCCCGGGCCATCCGCACGTAATCCTCGGCCAGCGTGGTGATCATGGTATTGCGCATGGTGAGGATCCAGGTGCCGATCGTGAGGATCAGCAGGGTGAACGCGGGCAGGATGGCGTGCTCGAGCACGTTGCTGATGAACGCCCAGTTGAGCCCGGGCGTCAGCGTGATGTTGTAGGTGAAGAAGTACGGCAGCCAGTGCAGCTTGACGCCGAAGATCAGGATCAGGATGAGGCCGAGCCAGAAGTACGGGATCACCGTCATGATCACGAATATCGGCGGCATGAGGCTGTCCAGCCGGCCGCCGCGCCGCCAGGCGCCGACGATGCCGATCCCGGTGCCCAGGATGAACGCCAGCACGGTGGTGACCCCCACCAGGCCCAGGGTCCACGGGATCGCGTCGAGCACGATGTGCCCGACCGAGTTCCCCGGCTGGGTGGTCAGCGACTCGCCGAAGTTGCCGGTCGCCACGTCGCCGAGGTACTTGAAGTACTGCACCACCACGTTCTGGTGGGTGTTAAGCCCGAACTGTGCCTCGAGCGCCTTGAGCGCCTGCGGGCTGATCACGCCCTTGTGGTTCGCTATCGCGGCGAGGGCCGGGTTCCCCGGCATCAGGCGCGGCAGCGCGAAGTTGAGCGTGAGAGCCACCCACAAGGTCAGCAGGAAGAAGCCGAGGCGGCGCAGCACGAATCTCATGCCGTCCTCCTGTTGCCCATCGGGTGGTCCTCCTAACGCTCGCGCGCCGGCCGTGGCCGCGCAAGGGGCGGCCGGGCGTCCCGGCCTGGGCCTGGGGGGCATCCCGCCGGGCAGGATGCCCCCAGGCCAGTTGCCGGCCTACTTCGGCGCCAGGTGCAGCATCAGGATGCCCCAGTCCGGGTAGTTGTAGGCGGCGGGCTGGGCGTACGGGTTGCCCTGGGTGACCCAGCCGGTGAAGCTGCCGGTGTCGTACTGGTACCAGTCGACTGCCTCCGTGACCGGGATCACCGGGACGTCGTCCAGCATCACCTTCTGCAGCTGATCCACGATCGACTGCTGCGTGGCCGCGCTGGTGGTGGTGCCGTACTCGTTGATCAGCGCGTCCGTGGCCGGGTTGCTGTACCGCTCGAAGTTGGACCCCGCGGCGGTCCCGATCGGCGCCGAGTTGGCCGAGAACAGCAGCTGCCGCAGCTCGAAGTACGGCGTCGGGCCGCCGGTCTCGGCACCGTAGCCGAGCTGGTACTTGCCGGTGTACAGATCGCTCTCGTAAGTGGTCGCGGCCAGGTTGACCGGCGTGATCTGGATCCCGACCGACTTGAGGCTGGCCTGGATGGTCTGCACCGCGGCCACCCAGTCGGAGAACCCGCCGTTGTTGAGGATGGTGAAGGACAGCGGCTGGCCGGAGGGCGAGACGAAGATCCCGCTCGAGTTCTTCTTGAACCCTGCCTTCTCCAGGATCGAGACGGCCTTGGCCGGGTCGTAAGCGTAGTTGCCGCCGTAAGCGGACGCCTGGGCGGTGTCCAGCCAGCTGCCGAACGTCGGGGTGACGATCCCGGTCTGGTTCGAGGGCGGCTCGTAGCCGTACTCGCCGATGGTGGACGCCTTCTGCCGGTCGATTGCGTACGCCATGGCCTGGCGCACGGCGAGGTTCTTCAGCAGCGGGTTGGTCAGGTTGATGAACAGGCTGACGTTCGCCACCGGCGGGAACCAGTAGTGGTAGTCCGGGTTCTTGGCCAGGTAGAAGCTCTGGATGCTGGGGATGAACTGGCTGCCCCACTGCGCCTGCCCGTTGGCCAGGTAGGTGTTGGCGGTGTCGTTGGTCAGGAACGCCGGGTAGTTGACCGTGCCCACCTTCGGCTCGCCCGGCTGCCAGTAGTGCGGGTTGGCCGTGTACTTGATGTTCTGCGGCGTGCAGCTACTGCTGCCGGTCGTGAACGCGCCGGTGCCGACCGGGTTCTTGTCCGCGTAGTTGACCGGGTTGCCGACCTTCGACCAGACGGCCTGGTCGACGATCCCGATCTGGTCGGCGATGTAGTAGAAGGACGGCACGGACACGGTCTTGAAGGTCATGAGGACCTGGTCGGAGCCCTGCTGGGTGACGCTCGACAGCACCGACCAGACCGAGTTGAGGTCGAGAGTCGGGTACTTCTTCAGCATGTTGAAGGTGAAGACCACGTCGGCGGGCGTCAGCGGGTTGCCGTTGGAGAACTTGACGCCCTTGCGGATGGTGAAGGTGAGGTCCTTGTTGCCGTTGCTCCAGGCCCAGCTGGTGGCCAGCCAGGGCGTGATCTTGCCGCTCTGCAGCGTGTTGACGAACGCCAGCGGCTCGTAGACCGGCCCCAGCGCAAACGAGATGTAGGACAGGTTGAACGGGTTGAAGTCACAGGTCCAGGTCCCGCCGCTCTCATTGTCGATGGTCAGCACGCCGCTGGGCGTCGAAGACGATGACGATGACGAGGTTGACGACGAGTTGCTGCTCGAGCAGGCGGCCGCCAGCGCGCCCGCCGCGATGAGGACCCCGATTGTCTTAAGGCGTCTCATGGCTCAGCCCTTCGAGGATGGTTGCGCGCCACCGGGACATGGCCCGGTGGGCGGCAGCGGTGGATGGATGGCCGATGGATCTGCCGGCCGGGGGTGGCACCCAAGATGTCGTGTCATGACAGCGTGCCGGTGTTGATGGTGTCGTGAGGCATGGCGTCGTGAGGCGCGGCGTCCTCGCTGGCCGGGACGGCGTCGCGGTCTCGCGCCGCGTCCACGGCCATCGCCACCGCGCCGAGCAGCGGCGCGTCATACGGGAAGTGCGCGACGACGAGTTCGGGCGGGAACGGGGTCCCGGCCCGCAGCGCGTGCTGCAGCCGTGGCCTGATTCGCGCCCAGGACCGGACGATGCCGCCGCCGACCGCGATCCGCGCCGGGTTCACCAGGATCGCGAGGTTCACCAGGTGAAACGCCAGCTCATCGATGAAGTCATCGATGAGGCCGTCCAGTTCGCGGTTCGCGGCGGCGGCGGCGAAGACGTCCGCGGCCGTGAGCTGCCGGTCGCTGCCGGCCGCGCGCTTGGCCAGCGCCTGCCCGCTGACCATGTGCTCGAGCAGCGCGCGCCGGTCCAGCGGCAGGCCGAGGTCGGCCATGGACCGGAGGTTGTAGCCGATCTCGCCGGCCGCGCCGTTGACCCCGCTCACGACCCGGCCGCCGATCACGATGGCCGCGGCCAGGCCGGTGCCCAGGTTCAGGTAGATGGCGGGATCGCGATTGGCCAGTACGCCCCACCGGACCTCGGCCTGAGCGGCCGCCTTCGCGTCGGTGGCCATCCGGATCTGTGCCCCGGCGAACGCGGCGCGCAGCTCGCGGCCCATGGCCAGCTTGTCCCAGCCGTCGATGGCCGGGGCCAGCTCAACCCGGTCATCGAACGGGATGCCGAACGTGGAGACGCCGACGGCGGCCAGCTCACGGCCCGGGGCCGTCGCGGCCAGCAGTTCGCGCGCGACCCGGATCCCGCGGGCGAAGCTGGCCTGCGCGCCGAGCGCGCCGCCGCTGCCCGTCGTGGTCGACGCCAGCTGGTTCCCGGCCAGGTCGCCGACGGCGGCGGCGATCTTCGTGCCGCCGTAGTCCAGCCCGAGCACGACCGGGGGAGCTGCCACAATGACCCGCCAGTTGCCAAGATGTAACGTCGACCAGTCGCCAACAGATAGTTAGGACAGTATCCTAACTATCCAGAGAGACAAGACCCGTGGCCGAACTGTGACCACGCTCTCGGCGCCGGGATGGCCGCGTTGGCGCGACGGGGGCTGGCAGTGCTGGAGGACGGCTCGCTTGGACATGATCTCGTTCGGCTCGGTCTTCCTCGAGCTCGTCTTCGGCCATGTGCCCGAGCTTCCGCGGCCCGGCGAGGAAGTCTTTACCGAGGAGTTCGCCTTCTCCTGCGGCGGCGCCGTCAACAGCGCCAGCGCGGCCGCGCGGGCGGGCGCGCGGGCGGGCCTGTGCACGGTGCTCGGCGACGATCTGGGCTCACGCGTCGTGATCGAGCACTGCGCGAGGCTGGGCGTGGACCTGTCTCCGTCGGTGCGCGTGCCCGGCCGGTCGGCCGGGGTCACGGTGGTGCTGAACTTCGATGGTGACCGGGCCTTCGTCAGCCACATCCCGGCCCGCCGCACGCAGGCGGATATCGACCGCTGGCGTGACGTGCTGCGCCGCGCCCGGCCCCGCTGGTGCTACCTGCATGCGGGCACCGGCGTGCCCGAGTTCCTTCGTGAGGCCCGCGAGCTGGGCAGCAAGATCGCACTCGACGTCTCGCTCGGCGACGAGCGGTACCGGGACGTGGTCATCGACTGCGTCCGCCTGGCCGATGTCTTCATGCCCAACGAGGACGAGCTACTGCGCCTGACCGGCACGGACGCCCTGGGGCCCGCCCTGTCGGCGGCCACGGCGTGGGGAACGCCGCTGGTGGTGAAGCGCGGCGCGGCCGGCGCCGTGATCGCGAGCCCGGACGGGATGACCGCGATCGCCGAGGGTGTCCGGCAGGTCACGGTCAGAGACCTGACCGGGGCCGGCGACGCCTTTGCCGGGGCGATGATCGCGGCGCTGGTGCGGGGGACCCCGCTCACCGAGGCCGTCGTGGCGGCGAACGCCGCGGGCTCGGAGGCCGTGGCCTGGCTGGGTGCCGTCGGCGAGGTCGACGTGACCGGCATCGCCGCGGTCGGCCAGACGCTCGGCGCCAGGTTCATCGACCAGGTGGCCGCTGCGGCCGCGAACAAAGCGGAAAGGGAGCCCGGCCTGTGAAGCTCGCGATTCTCGGCGGCGGTGGTGTCCGGATGCCCGCGTTCGTCCGGGCGGTGCTGGCCAGCAGGCCAGAGACCTTCGACGAGATCTGCCTGTTCGAGCCGGACCGCGAGCGCAGGGACACGATCGGCCGGCTGGCATCCGCGATCGCCGGCGCCCTCGGCCACCCGGACGTGGTGACGGTCACGCCGGACGCCGCCGAGGCGTTCACCGGGGCGGACTACGTGTTCTCCGCGATCCGGGTCGGCGGCGACCGGGGGCGGGTCATCGACGAGGAGGTCGCGCTGCAGCGCGGCATCGTCGGTCAGGAGACCACCGGGCCGGGGGGCTGCGCGATGGCGCTGCGCACGATCCCGGTCGTGCTGTCCTACTGCGACCTGCTCAGCCGCTGCGCACCGGGCGCCGTCCTGATCAACTTCACCAACCCGGCCGGCCTGATCACTCAGGCCATCTCGGCGCAGGGCAAGGTGCGAGCGGTCGGGGTCTGCGATACGCCGGGCGGCACGGTCGAGCGCCTGGCCGAATTCCTGCACGCCGACCGCGGCGACGTCGCGGCCGCCTACGGCGGGCTGAACCACCTGGGCTGGGTCTGCTCGCTGCGGGCCGACGGCGAGGAGAAGATGGGCGAGCTGCTGGCCCGGTTCGATGAGCTGCAGCGATTCGATCACCGGTTCGCGGCCTTCGACGCCGCGATGGTGCGGCGGGTCGGCGCGATACCCACGGAGTACGTCTACTACTTCTATGACGGCCGGCGCTATCTCGATGAGGTGGCCAAGGCCGGGGCCAGCCGGGGCCAGGACGTGCTGCGCCTGAACGCCGAGCTGCTGGCCGGCCTGACGAAGGCCTTCGCCGATGGCGTGGATGCCGCGTGGTCGGCCTACGAGATGCTGCTTGGCGTGCGCCGGGACACCTATATGCAGACCGACATGCGCGGCGACAGCGGGCAGGGCGAGGCGCGCGCCCGGCGGACCGCGCGGGGCGCGCCCGGGCTGGCGGCGGCGCGGGTGGGCGGCTACGAGGGACTGGCGCTGCAGGTCATCGACGGCCTGGCCGGGCGCGGCCCGCGAGAGCTGATCGTCAACACTCGCAACGGTGCCAGCCTGGACTTCCTCGACCCCGACGACGTCGTGGAGGTGCCGGCGCTCGTGGCCGCCGACGGCGTGTCGCCGCTGCCGGTGCCCGGGCTGCCGCGATCGGGCCAGGCGCTGGTCGCGCAAGTGAAGGAGTACGAGCGAGGCGTCGTCGAGGCCGCGATGAGCGGTGATGCCGGCCTGGCGGGCGTGGCGCTGTCCCTGCATCCGCTGGTGCCCGGCATCACGGCGGCCAGGGAGCTGATCGCCGAGTACCGCGCGGCGCACGGTCAGTACCTGGCCTACCTGCGATAGGCCAGCCTTATCCGTTGGCGCCTGATGAGCGCAGTGCGGGAAGATGACGACGGAGGTGCCCTTGACTAGTACGTCAGCCGGCGCGGCGGGGGTCGCCGAGTCGCCGGGCACCGAGCCGGTCGGCGGCGAGTTCCTCGGCGTGCCGGGCCAGCGGGGCGGCCAGGCGGCCAGGCCCCAGCTCATCCGGGCCCTGAACGAGCAGCTCCTGCTCGGCCACATCCGCCAGCTCGGATTGTGCTCGCGGGCTGAGCTGGCCCGCCTGTCCGGGCTCTCCAAGCCCACCGTCTCGCTGGCCCTGGCCAACCTGGAGCGCTCGGGCCTGATCACGATCGCCGGACAGCGGACCGGCGTGCCCGGCCGCTCGGCCCGGCTGTTCGAGATCTCCCCCGACGCCGGGTTCGTGCTCGGGCTGGACATCGGCCACCACTACCTGCGCGGCGCGCTGGCCGACCTGACCGGCGAGATCCGCGCGAAGCACTCGGCCAGGACCCGGGCCTCCAGTGTGCGCGGCCGGGTGACCGAGCTCATCCGGCTGGCCGACACGCTGTGCGCGGATGCCGGGGTAGCCAGGAACGCCATCACGCAGACCGTGATCGGCAGCCCGGGGGTCTACGATCCGCGGCGCGGCGCCATGGCCCTGACCGGCGGCCTGTCCGGCCTGAGCCGCCCGGCCGTCCTGACCGGCCTCAGGGAGGCGTTCGGAGACAGCCTGGTCATCGAGAACGACGCGGACGCCGCGGCGCTGGCCGAGCGGGCGCACGGACACGGCAGGGAGTTCGCGAGCTTCGCCTTCGTGTGGATCGGGACCGGCATCGGCCTGGGCCTGGTCCTGGACGGCCGGCTGCACCGCGGGGCGCACGGCGTGGCCGGCGAGATCGCCTACATGCCGATCTCGGAGGGCCCGGGCACCGACGAGGACGACGCCCGGCGCCGGGGCGCGCTGGAGGCCGCGGGTTCCGCGCCCGCCGTGGTCCGCGCCGCCCGGCGGGCGGGCATGCGGGGACCGGTCTCCGCGCGCAGCGTCTTCGCGGCCGCGGCCCGGGGTGACGAGCGGGCCGCGGCGGTCGTGGCCGCGGAGGCGCGCCTGGTGGCCAAGGCGATCAGCGCGGTGGTCACCGTGGTTGACCCGGAACTCGTTGTCCTGGGCGGCGGCATCGGCCAGGCCCCCGGCTTCTCGGCCGCCGTGACGGCCGAGCTGCGCGTGCTGGCGCCGGTGCTGCCCGAGGTGCGGGTGAGTGCCCTTGGTACCGATGCGGTCGTGGACGGCTGCCTGGCCTCAGCCGCGGATCTGGCCTGGTCGCGGCTGATCCGGCTTACTGTTCACGCGGGGTGAAGTAGGCCCCCGATTCCCTCCGCCACAGCATGATCACCGCGCCCAGGCCCGCCAGCCACACCAGCAGGGCGAAAATCAGTCCGACGCCGGCGCTCGGGCGCCTGAGCGAGATCAGCAGGAACAGGGTGTACAGGCCGAAGAACACCGACCCGGTGATCCGGGCGTAGTTGCGGCCGTTCGAGTTGGCCCTGGCCATCCAGAGCCACAGGGCTATCGCGATGACCGCCTCGACCACCACGCCGGCCACGATCACGACCTCAGCCGAGTGCACCTGGGCCGAGGTGTAGTGGGGGTACTTGTTCAGGATCGCGCTCTTCAGGCGGCTGACGGTGGCCAGGCTCACGACCAGCTCGATGAAGCTGAGCGCCGCGCCCGCGTACATGAGCTTGACCGCGGTCTGCACGGAATTGGGCGCGGCCGGCCGCTGCGGCTCCGGCATCCCCCCAGAGGTCGGGTACGGCTGGTACATCGGTGCTCCTTAACGCTTTATGACGCTTTATCAACCAGCATGACGGATGATCCGAAGGCGGCGGACGCGGCCCTGGACCGGACTGTATTCGACCCAGCATCACAGCGCACGGAGCGGCCGGGCCACAGCGCGCGGAGCGGCCAGGCCGGACTTGCCGCGCATGGCCCTGCGCGTTCCCGGGCACAGGTAGGATCACCCGAGCTAGGTGTAACCGCGTGCCCGGTGGTGGAGGATCCGGACATGCTGCCACACCCGGCATCGGCTCGGGCTCCGGGCCGCCGGCCGGTGGTATGGGCCTGCAGTTCCGGTTGTGGCCCGCGTGGTTGACGTTTTGTGGTTTCATGGCCGGATTCATGCGACGTTGGCAGCGAGAGGTTGAGGCGAGTGGACACAGCGCGTTCTGAGGACGTGACAAGGGACGACACGGATCAGATCCGCGGTGACCGGCAGATCCAGTGTGACGTCCTGGTCGCGCTGGCGGAATGCCAGAACCACAGGAAGTGGTTCGCCGCCTTTGCCAAGCCGTATCTCGGTGAACACCCGATCGAGATCGGCAGCGGGCTCGGAGATTACGCACTGGAATGGATTCCCTCGGTCGAGAAGTACACGGCGACCGAAGCGGATCCGGCTCTCTTCGCCGAGCTAAAGAAGCACATGGCCGTTTATCCCAGCGTCACCGTGCGCCAGCTGCTGCTGCCCACCGAGGAGCGCGGTGACCACTCGTGCCTGGTCTCCTACAACGTGCTCGAGCACATCGATGACCACGTCGGGGCGCTGCAGAGCATGGCCGGGCTGGTCCGGCCCGAGGGCTACGTCGTTCTGGTGTGCCCGGCGTTTCCGTTCGCGATGAGTCCGGTCGACATCGCCACCGGGCACGTGCGGCGCTACACGAAGCGCTCGATGACGAAGGCGCTAACCGCCGCGGGACTCGAGGTCGTCTCGGTCCGTTACGCGAATTCCCTGGGCCTGGTCTGCTATTACGCGTTCACCAGCCTGCTGAAGAAGCAGCCGTCCACCGGCGGGACGATGGCCTTCTACGACCGCCTGGTGGTGCCGGTGGTCCGGTTGCTCGAGCGCCTCGTGGGCGACCACCCGCCCTTCGGCCAGTCCGTGGTGGCGGTCGCGCGGGTCAAGGAAGACGGCGACCGCGCCGACTAGGCGGCGTGCGCCGTTATTTCCAGCCCGGCCGGTAAACGGAGACGTGATCGGCCCGGTAGTCGTACACGAAGCCGACGCTCTTCAGGTACTGGACGGACCGGCCGGTCGGGCTCCAGATCAGCACCCAGCCGATATCCATGGTGCGGACGTCGCGGCGCGCGGCGGCGAGCCTGTCCGCCGGTACCTGGCTGCCGTTCTGGGCGGCCACCAGCCATACGTAGAACGGGTGCCTCCGGAACCACCTGGTGGTCGCCTTCGGCACCCAGGAGGTATAGGAAATGGCCCGGGGGTGGCCGTCCGTGGTGGCCAGCACCAGCGCGGGCTTCGCGGTCGCCGCACCGTAGAGCGGAAGCCCGCCGCGCAGGCCGAAGGGGATGTCCAGCACTATCGAACCGGAATGGTCGGCGGCGATGGGCCGGTCCAGGGCGGTCATGGCCGTGGGCATCAGCCCGCGGGACGGGGCCCCGGTCCACCCGGCCTCCGCGATCGCCAGCACGGCCACCACGGGGATCACCAGCCGGGCGTGGCCGTAGAGCCAGTCGACCGCGCTGCCGGCCAGCACGGCGGCGCCGATCAGGCCGAGCAGGGCCAGCCGGTCGGCCTCCCGCAGCGCGGACAGGCCGGGCAGGTGCACCAGCCAGGTATACGGCATGATCAGCGACATCCGCGTGCCATCCCAGGTCGTCGCCAGCGGCACGTAGGCGCGGCTGCCGATCACCAGCGTGGGCCCGAGCGCGAGCGCCGCGCCCCCCAGCCACAGCAGCGCGAGTAGCCAGGCACTGCGGCGCCGCCACGAGGCGGCCAGGCCGCACACCGCGAGCACGCTGAGGACCAGGCCGAACGTGGCCACCGACTCGGTGGGGATGCGGTACTGGTAGATCGTCGCCAGCCGGTGCAGGCCGAAGTGGGCCACCTGGGGTGAGGGCGCGAACAGGCCGGGCAGCCCGGCCCCGTAGGTGTCGTAGCTGCTGGCCAGCTTGGTCGCGCTGACGTCCGCGCCGCCCGCGACGGCCTGCTGGAGCATCGCGATGAGCTGCGGGCTGGCCACGACGACCCCGGCCACGGCGCCCGCGGCCAGCGCCCGCAGCCGGTCAGCGGCCGGGCGCCGGGCCAGCCACGGCACCAGGATCACGGCGGCCAGCAGCGCGGCCATCACCGCCGACTCCTGGTTGACCAGCACGCTGGCCCCCAGCACGACGCCCAGGATCACGCCCTGGCGGATGCCGGGGCGGCGGCGCAGCCGCACCGCGGCCTCCAGGGTCATCGGCAGGAACAGCGTGCCGAGCGCGATGTTGAGGTGATACCACTCCTGCCAGGCCAGCATCGAGGACAGCCCGAACAGCGCCCCGGCGGCGATCGCGCCCGGCTCGGCCAGCCACAGCCGGGCGGCCCGGTACATCACGTAGCACAGCAGGCCCGGCGCCACGATGCTGAGCAGGCTGAACGAGACGCTGGCGCCGAAGACCAGCGTGACCGGGGTCATGATCAGGCCGGCCAGCGGCATGGTGGTGTCAAACCCCAGCTGAATGCCGACCGGGGCGGCCATGTGACCGGTGAACCAGGGATTGCCCAGGTGGGCGACCTGGCGCGCGGTCCACCACAGGTCCCACACGTAACCCGAGATGTCGCGCACGGCCGGCAGCCGGTGCCCGGTCAGGTACGTGACATTGGGCCAGGTCAGCGCGATCCCGGCGGCCAGGTACACGACGAGCAGGGCCAGGTGCCGCGCCGCCCGGCCGGACCTGGACCCGGCCCGGGCGCCTGCCCCGCCGGGCGCCTCCGCCCCGGGCGCGGGCTCCGGCCGGGTGCCTGCGCCGGCCCGGCCGGGCCCGGGCCGACGGCGGGGAGCTCAGCCGTGACTGGTTCGCCCGGATCGCCCGGACTGACGGTCCTGGCGGCGCCCGGGTCGTGGCCGCGGCGCGTCCAATCCGTCGGCTCGCTCCTGTTCACGGTTCCCCAGAGTCAGCATGTGCCCGGTGCGGCTCGTCCCGCTGCACCGAATAGAGTCCTCACGTGGCACTCGGGGAGGGTACCAGCCTACGCTTGCCGTCGGATCGGATGATCCGATGGGAGCTGTTCGCTGTCTTCGCCGTGTCACTCGGCGCGAGCGCGCTGAACGCTCTGCTGAACTTGATCGGGTCGCTGCTCTCCCGGCAGTCCCTGGGCAGCCAGCAGGTGCTGCTCGTGGGGCCGATGGCGGTGAACAACTGGCTCGACCTGGCGCTGGAGCTGGCCGGCATCGCCGAGGCCCTCTCGCCGGTCGTGCTCGTGTTCTACCTGCTGGCCAGGACCGGCGAGGGGCCATCGGACATGGGCCTGGACGCGACCCAGCCGGGCAAGGACATCCTGCGCGGCGCGGTGCTCGCCGCGGTCATCGGCGGGTCAGGACTGGCCCTGTACCTGACCGCATACCACCTCGGGCTCGAACTGAACGTGGTCCCCGAATCGCTGCCCGCGGTCTGGTGGCGCACTCCGGTGCTGATCCTGTCCGCCGCGCACGACGGCATCCTCGAGGAGATCCTGGTCATCGGCTACCTGCTGCGCCGGCTTGACCAGCTCCGCTGGAACCCGTGGAAGGCGATCGCGTTCAGCGCGGTGCTGCGCGGCTGCTACCACCTGTACCAGGGCTTCGGCGCGTTCATCGGGAACGCGGTGATGGGCCTGATCTTCGGCTACCTGTACCGGCGGTGGGGGCGGGTCACCCCGCTGATCATCGCCCACACGCTCATCGACGCGGTCACGTTCGTGGGGTACGCGGCGCTCATCGGCCGGGTGTCCTGGCTACCCAAGGCGTAGGCCGGCCGGTCAGCGCCCGAGCCCGTCCAGGATCACCGCGCCGGGCAGCAGGCCGAGCGCCTCGCCCGGCAGCGTGAGCTTGGAGCGCCGCACGCCGCTGCCGACGATCACCCGCGGGGCGGCGGCCACCGCCGCGTCCACGAACACGGGCCACGACGCGGGCACGCCGATCGGGGTGATGCCGCCGTACTCCATGGCGGTCTCGGCCACCGCGACGTCGACGGCCGCGAACGACGCCTTGCGCACGTCGAGCTGGCGGCGGACCACGCCGTTCACGTCGGCCCGGGTGGTGGCGAGCACCACGCAGGCGGCGAACCTGGTCTCGCCGTCGCGGCGGCCGGCCACGACCACGCAGTTGGCTGACTCGCCGAGGGCAACGCCGTAGCGCTCGCAGAACGCGGCCGTATCGGCCAGCTCGGGGTCGATCTCCGCCACGCCCACCGCGCCGGCGGGCAGCTTGCCGTCCAGCGCCGCGAGAGCCGCGGCGACGGCCGGGGCCAGCAGGTCGGGCCGGTCCAGAGCGGGCACCGCCTCGAGGCGGCCGATGCGCAGGGTCACCCGGATGAGTCTAGGGACCTCGCGCCCGTCCCGGCCACGCGGCGCCGGCTCGATTGACGTCGGCGCCTCCTCCCGGGCCAGCGCGACCAGGCCGTAGGGTTCCAGCATGTCGGTACCTGAATCCCTGGATGAGGTCGTCGGCGACTCGGGCATCGGTGCCCGCGGCGCCACCGTGGCCGCGCTCCGGCAGGCGCTGTCCTCCGGCTCGCTGACATCGGCCGGCCTGACCGCGTTCTACCTGGACCGCATCGAGCGGTTCAACCCGGAGTTGCACGCGGTGATCGCGGTCAGCCCGGATGCTCCGGGAGAGGCGGCGGCCTGCGACGCCGCCCGGGCCAGCGGGGCGCCGCGCGGCTCGCTGGAGGGCATCCCGGTGCTGATCAAGGACAACATCGCGGTCGCCGGGCGGCCCGCGACCGCGGGCTCACCCGCGCTGGCCGGCGCGGAGTCGGGCGACGCCTTCCTGGTCGCCGGGCTGCGCGCGGCCGGAGCGGTGATCCTCGGCCAGGCCAACCTGTCCGAGTGGGCCAACTGCCGCTCGACGAGCTCCAGCAGCGGCTGGAGCACGCTCGGCGGCCAGACGGTGAACCCGCACGGCAGCGGCCGCAACCCGTCGGGCTCGAGCTCGGGATCCGCGGCCGCGGTCGCCGCGGGCCTGGCCCCGGTGGCCATCGGGACGGAAACCGACGGCAGCATCGTCTCCCCGGCCAGCGCGTGCGGCGTGGTCGGCCTCAAGCCCACGGTCGGGCTGATCAGCCGGGCCGGCATCGTGCCGATCACGGCCGTCCAGGACACCGCCGGCCCGATGACCAGCTGCGTGGCCGATGCGGCGGCGCTGCTCGGGCCGCTGGCCGGCCCGGATCCGGCCGACCCGGCCACCGCGCGCGCCGCGGGCCTGCCCGCCGACTACACGGCGTTCCTGGACGCGGGCGCGCTGGCCGGCGCGCGCCTGGGCATCTGGCGGGACGGCTCAGCCGCGGCGGGCCCGGCCACCGCGGCCGTGCTCGACGCCGCGGTCGCGCGGCTGCGCGCCTGCGGCGCCGAGGTCATCGACCCGGTGCAGCTACCCGGCATGGAGCAGCTGCACGAGCCGGAACTCACCGCGCTGCTGCACGAGTTCAAGCACGACCTGAACGCCTATCTCGCCGCGCTTCCCGGCGAGCACCCGATGACGCTCGCCGAGCTCATCGACTTCAACATCCGGCACGCGGACCGCGTGCTCGTCCACTTCGGCCAGGAGCTCTTCGAGCAAGCGGAGGCGACCAGCGGCGACCTCGGCGACACCGCCTACCTGGCCGTACGCGGCGAGGTCGAGCGGGTCGCGCACGCGGCGCTCGACGGTGCGCTCGACGGCCACCGGCTGGACGCCGTGGTCGCGCTGACCGGCGGGCCCGCGAGGCTGACCGACCACGTGCTCGGCGATCTCTCGGAGTTCTCGACGGCCGGGCCGGCCGCGATGTGCGGCTACCCGTCGCTATCCGTTCCGGCCGGCCGTGTGGCTGGCCTTCCGGTCGGGCTGTCGCTGACGGGTCCGCCCTGGAGCGAGGCGAGGCTGCTCGCGCTGGCGTTCGCGTTCGAACAGGGCCCTGGCGCGTCCTGACCGCCGCGACCCGTCGCTACCTGCGGGTTAGCCCACGGCCGGGGCAGCGATAGCCTGGCGGCTATGGATTCCTGGCGTGGCGCGAGCGTTCCCGAGTTGCCCGGACGGGGTCCGGAGACGAGAGTTGCCGATGCCGCGGGAGAGCTGGCCGTGGCGGCGGCCGGGCCGACCGCGACGCTGTACGCCTGCGGGATCACGCCGTACGACGCCACGCACATCGGGCACGCGGCGACGTACATCGCGTGGGACCTGCTGATACGGGCCTGGCGTGACGCCGGGCACGAGGTCAGCTACGTGCAGAACGTCACGGACGTGGACGACCCGCTGCTGGAGCGCGCGGCCCGGGACTCCGAAGACTGGCGGCAACTGGCCGACCGCGAGATCGCGCTGTTCCGCGGCGACATGGAGGCGCTGCGGGTGCTCCCGCCCGCGCACTACGTCGGCGCGGTCGAGGCGCTGCCGGTCATCGAGCGGCTCAGCCAGCTGCTGGCCGACCACGGCGCGCTCTACGACCTGGACGGCGACATGTATTTCGCCCGGTCGGCCGATCCCTCGTTCGGGGCGGTGTCCGGGCTCGATGCGGCCGCGATGACCGCGCTGTTCGGCGAGCGCGGCGGCGACCCTGGCCGGCCGGGCAAGAAGGATCCGCTCGATGCCGTGGTCTGGCTGGCCGAGCGGCCCGGCGAGCCGGCGTGGCCGTCCGGGTTCGGCCGCGGCCGGCCGGGCTGGCACGTGGAGTGCGCGGCGATCGCCACCGAGTACCTGGGCGTCACGTTCGACGTGCAGGCGGGCGGCACCGACCTGATCTTCCCGCACCATGAGATGAGCGCCTCGCACGCGCGGGTGGCGCTGGCCGGGCTGGCCAGCCCGGGGGAGCCGGTCTTCGCCCGCCGTTACGTGCACGCCGGCATGGTGCGGCTGGACGGGGAGAAGATGTCCAAGTCGCGCGGCAACCTGGTCTTCGTGTCCGCGCTGACGGCGGGCGGCACCGACCCGATGGCCATCCGGCTGGCGATCCTCGCTCATCACTACCGCGGCGACTGGGACTGGACCGACGCCGGTCTTGCGGCGGCGCAGGCCCGGCTTGACCGGTGGCGCGCCGCCGTCGCCGCGACGTCCGGGCCGCCCGCGCCGCCCGCACCCGCGGCCGAGACCGTGCTCGGCGCGGTCAGGGAGCGGCTGGCCGACGATCTCGACGCTCCCGGCGCGCTGGCCGTGATCGACGCCTGGGCGGACGCGGCCCTGGCCGCCCCGGCTTCCGGGGATGCGGGCCTGGTCCGCGACACCATCGACGGGCTCCTCGGCGTCGCCCTGTAACGGCTTTCTGGACGGGGGCACCGTCCTGCCACCTCGAGAGCATGAGCACCGGGTAGCATCTGACCCCGTCATGGCTAGGTACTGTCTCGGCCTCCCGAGCGGCTTGCAGAAGGTAGCCAGGTGAGCGGAACGACTCCAAGCGGAACGATCGCCAGCCCGGGCTCGGGCGAGCCCGGGGGCCAGTCCGCGGCGGCATCGTCTCCGGCGCGCGGCGGCCTGGGTACCCCGGTGACGCTGATCATCGTGGCCGCCACCCTGCTGGCCCTGCTGCTTCGCCTCTACCAGCTGAGCCGTCCCGGCTTCCTGCTCAGCGTCAACGAGTACGACGACGGGCCCTATTTCGGCAGCGCCGTGCGCCTGGTGTACGGCGCCGTGCCCTATCGCGATTTCCTGATCGTGCAGCCACCAGGAATCACGCTGCTGATGATCCCGGTGGCGCTGCTCAGCAAGGTGACCGGCACCGCCTGGGGCATGGCCATCGGGCGGATCCTGACCGCACTCGCGGGCGCGGCGGCCGTGGCCCTGGCGGGCCTGCTGGTCCGCCACCGCGGCGTGCTCGCCACGGTCATCGTCTGCGGGATCATGGCGGTCTACCCGGACAGCATCCAGGCCGCGAAGACCGTGCTGGTCGAGCCGTGGCTGGTGCTGTTCTGCCTGCTCGGCGCGCTGGCGGTGTTCGACGGCGATCACTTCACGACCAGGACGCGGCGGCTCGTGTGGGGCGGCGTGGCGTTCGGGTTCGGCGGCGCGGTCGAGCCCTGGGCCATCTTCCCGGTGATCATCATCGCCCTGCTGATCCTGCGCTGGCCGCGGCGGCTGGGCGCCTACGCCGGCGGCGTCGCGATCGGCTTCGTAGTTCCGGTCCTGCCGTTCGCCGCCCTGGCCCCGCGTAAGTTCTACGAGGCCACGATCATCGCGCAGATAGGACCCCGGGCGGGTGCCACCCCGACCTCGTTCTGGCTCCGCATCCAGGACCTGACCGGGCTCGCCGACGTGACCAGGCCGACGCACCTGGCCGACCTGGCCGCGGCGGTCCTGATCGCGGCGGTCGTGTTCGGCAGCCTCGGCCTCTCGTTCCTGCTGACCTGGCGCTGGCCGCCAGCGCTGGACCTGTTCGCGGTGGGGTCGGCCATCCTGGTCGTGGCCGCGTTCCTGTGGCCGGACCAGTTCCACTACCACTTCGCGGCGTTCTTCGCGCCGTTCCTCGCCCTGGCCATAGGCCTGCCGGTGTCCGCCCTCGTGCGCGACTTCCGGCTGGCCTCCGGCGGCGCCGGGGCCGCCCGCGGCGACGGGGCCGCCCGGCCCGTACTGCAGTGGGCCGCGGCGAGCCTGGCCGGCCTGGCCATCCTGGTCCTGGCCATCGTCCAGTTCGGCTGGGAAAGCCACCACACACCGCACCTGCCACTCTCGGTGGTCACCTCGGCGCGGCGGATGATCCCGCCCGGGGCCTGCCTGCTCGCCGACGAGGTGTCGTTCAGCGTCATGGCCGACCGGCTGGTCTCGGACGTGCCGGGCTGCTCGCTGCTCCTCGACGCCACCGGCACTAACTACGCGCTGTCCCACGGGCGGGATCCGGAGACCGGCGCGGCCAGGTACCAGGCAGTGGACGCGGTATGGACGTACGCCTTCGACCACGCCCAGTACGTGTGGCTGTCGGGGCTGAACAACCACCGGGTGGCCTGGACGCCGGCGCTCAGGAGCTACTTCCAGAGCCACTTCACCCGGATCCTGCACGCCGGGAACGCGGGCTCGCTGTACCGGCGCATCGGCCTGAAGCCGGCGGGCTGACGGCGGGCGGCCGCGACAAATGCCGGATCAAGACCCAGCGGTGACCGTCCGCCGCGCCAGCCTCGCCGATGTCCCCGCCCTCTACTTGGTCGTCCACGAGGCGTACCTGCTCTATGTGCCGAGAATCGGCCGCACGCCCGCCCCGATGACCGCGGACTACGCAGCGGCCGTCCGGTCCGGCCAGGCCTGGGTCGCCGTGGCGGACGGGGAGGTTACCGGCCTGCTCGTGCTCATCGCGTGCCCGGGCTACCTGCTGATCGAGAACATCGCCGTGCTGCCGTCGGCGCAGCGGCGCGGCATCGGCGCCCGGCTGCTCATGCTCGCCGAGGACGAGGCCCGTGCGCACGGCCTCGGCGAGATACGCCTCTACACGAACGAGGGAATGACCGAGAACCTGGCCTACTACCCGAGGCACGGCTACCTGGAGACACACCGGGCCGAGGAGGACGGTTTCCGGCGGGTGTTCTTCAGCAAGCGCCTATAGCTCGCGCCGCTCGAAGCTGACCAGGCCGAGCACCAGGACGAGCAAGAGCCAGATGCCCGCCCAGGTCAGGTACGGCCACGGCGGCGCCGTGAGCGCCAGGAACGGGTCGCCCTGGGCCACGGACGAGGAGGCCAGCTGCTGGGTGACGAACGACGGCGGCTCCAGGTAATAGATGGCGCCGCGCCACAGCCCGTCGGTCGGCAGCAGGTACTGGCTGATCTCGCTCGCCGCGTGCATGCCGCGGATGTTGAACGCCGTGCCCAGGCTGCCGACGACGCCCGCCAGCCAGGCCATGCCGAACAGGGCCACGCCGATCACGCCGGCCGCGAGCGCCGACAGCCGGGTGCTGAGCAGCAGCACGAGCGTGAGCAGGACCACGCCCTCGGCGAACACGAACGCGGCCGCTGCGGCCGGATCGGGAGCGACGAAACCGCTGGTCCAGTACACGACGGCGATCTGCAGGCTGCACACGATCGCGGTGTAGGCGGCGAGCAGGCCGACCAGGCCAAGCCACTTTCCCAGCAGCACGTCGCTGCGCCGGACCGGGCGGGCGACCACGGTCTGCAGCACGCCAGAGTCGATCTCGCTGGAGACGGCCATGGAGGCGATGGCCGAGGCGCTCAGCGCGACCACAAAGCTGAACATGAACATGAACAGCACGTCGGCCTGGGGGAGCGCCAGGTTTGTCTCGCCCGAGGTGAACCCGGCGCCATGGCTCAGCCGGTTGAAACCCCACCCGCTCAGGCTGACCAGAACCACGGAGATCAGCGCGAATGCGGCCACGAGCCGGCGGCGCACCGCCTCCCGCATGGTGAGCGATGCGATGGTGAGGACCGCGCTCATGCTTCCCCCAGCAGCCTGAGAAAGCTCTCTTCCAGGCTCTGCTGCTCCGGTATGACGGCCTCGACCTGGCCGCCGAGCGAGACGATCGCGGCCACAAGCTCGGGCACCCGCCCGGCCGCCATCTCCTCGACCAGCAGCCAGTCCCCTTCCTCGGTCCAGCGGCCGAAGGCGGCCAGGGGCTGCCACCAGCGGCCGGGCAGGCCGTTCACCCGCAGCCGGACGCTGGGCCTGCGGACCTTCAGCTCGGCCAGCGTCCCGCTGGCCAGGGACCGGCCCTGGCTGATGATCGTGACGCGGTCGCAGACGTGCTCGGCCTCCTCGAGCAGATGGGTGTTGAGGAAGACCGTGGTGCCGCGGTCGCGCAGCTCGCGGATGATCACGCGAACGTCATGCCGCCCCACCGGGTCGAGGGCGCTGGTCGGCTCGTCCAGCACGACCAGCGCGGGCTCGCCGAGCAGCGCGACGGCGAGGCCAAGCCGCTGCTGCATGCCCTTTGAGAACGTGCCGACCTTGTCGTCACCCCGGCCGTCCAGCCCGACGACCTGCAGCGCCTCATCCGCCGTGGCCGCCCGGCGAGGCCGGGGCAGCCGCAGCAGGCGGCAGTGCAGGACCAGCACCTCGCGGGCGGTCAGCCAGCTCTGGAAGCGGAACAGCTCGGGCAGGTAGCCGATCTGCCTCCTGGTCTCCCGGTCCCCGGCCGGCGCGCCAAGGACCATGGCCTCGCCGCCGGTCGGCCTGGCCAGCCCGAGCAGCAGCTTCACCGCGGTGGTTTTGCCTGCCCCGTTCGGGCCGAGGAAGCCGAAGACCTCGCCGCGCGCGACGGTCATCGACAGCCCAGCCAGCGCGACCGTGGTGCGGTAACGCTTGCTCAGCTCGATCGTATGGATGGCCGGGGAGCCCGGCGCCTGCGTGCAGACGCCGGGGTCACTGGTGTCGTGGCCGGGCGCGGCGACGCGCTCAGCCGATCTGGCGGGCGACACTGAGGACGTCCTCCTTGTCCAGCAGCCCGCCGACGGCGTGCACGATGCGGTCACGGCTCTCCCAGATCACCCCGGACGCGAAGCCATCGGGGTCGGTGACGAGCACCGCCGGCGCCCCGCCAATGTGCTCTTGCAGCTCCCACATCCCGGACGGGACCGGCACCGGCAGCGTCGTGCTGCCCAGCAGCCGCAGTTCCTTAGCCAGGCCAGCAGGCAGGCCGGGCCGGGACAGCACGAACGTCTCGAGCTGGCCGGCGGTCGCGCCGGTCGACGACGCCACCGGCCGCCGCGCGGCGACGATGGCGAGCGTGACCAGGCTGGTCCGGCCGGACGAGCCGCCGTACTGGACCGCGATCGCGGGCCCGGCGGTGACCTGCAGGGTGCTGCCGGCCACGGCCGGGCCGGCCTTCTGGCTGAAGTGCACGGTGACCGTCACCTGAGGCTGGATCATGATGCGGCTGACCGCCCCTACGCCCGCCGGCAGCGTGGCCGGGGCGGGAAAGGCCAGCCGGGTCAGTGCGCTGGCGCGGGCGATCGAGCCGACCTGCTGGGCGCGGCCTGCCGTGGTCCAGCTCACGTCGCCGAAGGCGAGCTGCCTCGAGCCCGAAGGCGGCAGGCCGTCGGGCAGCCCGGAGGTGCCGATGCCGGTGATGTTCGTGATCGCCTGCAGGTCATTCGGGCTGACCCGAACCGGGGCCACCTGGGTCGGCGCGTAGACCGTGGTGAGCACCGCAGCGGCGGCCGCTCCCACGGCGAGCACGCCGGCCACCACCGCGGCCCCGGCACCGACCGAGACGCGGGCGAGGCGCCGCGGCATGCGCCGGGGCCGGCGAGTGGCCGGATGCTGAGCCGCGCCCGGTTCCCTCAGCTGATCCTGCAGCAGGATCCACTCCAGGTCGACATCGGAGATCTTGGCGGGCGCGCCGAGCAGGCGCGCGGCCCGGGCGGCGTCCCCGGCGATCTCAGTGCTCTCGGCCTGGCAGCGGTCGCAGCCGGCGAGATGGCTCCGCGCCCGGTCGGCCACCGCCAATGGCTCGTCCACCAGCCGGCGCAGGACCGGGCTAGGTACGTGATGCATTCTGCAACTCCTTGCGTAGCGCTGATTCGGCGCGGCGGAGCATCGTGCCGACGTGCCCCACCTTCACGTTCATGGCCTCGGCCACCTCGGCGTAGCTCAGGCCGTTGTGCCGGAGCACGAGGACGGTCGCGGACTTGCGGGGCAGACGGCTGAGCGCCCGCCTGACCTCGGTCCGGGATTCCCGGTCCAGCACGGTCTCCTCGGGCCCCGCCGGGGGAACCTCGATGCCGGATAGCCGCTGGCGGCGGTCGCGGCGGCGCTCCCCGCGGATGGTGTTCAGGGCCATGTGCGCGGCCGCGGCCCGCACCCAGGCCCGGGCATGATCCGATTCCCCCGGATCGGGGAACCGCTTGAGCGCGCTGACGAAGACGTCCTGGGCGACGTCCTGGGCCGCCTGAGCCTCGCCGACCACGCCGAAGGCGATGCGCACGACCGCCGGATACTGCTCGCGGAAGAACCGCTCGAACTCGGTGAACGATTCCGGTGGCGGTGATGATCGCACGGGGGTCACGGAGCTGGCTTCCATCATCATCCTCTCCGTCAGCTAAGCACCGCCGGGCCAGCCGATGTGACACCGTCCGGTTGACGGTGCTGTCAATCCGATTAAGCACGCTGTGGATATAGATCCTGTTACGCACAGCCCCGGGATTATCCGGTCGCGCCGGCCGAACCGTGGGTTTCAGCCTGGCCAGATGACAGACACGCCAGCGGGTGAGAAGACCCCGCACACCAACGTTCACCAGGAAAAGGGGGCGCCCAGGATCAGGGTCAGCTCCGTGGCCGGCTTCCTCGCGGTCGTCCCGCACCTGCTCGGATTCCACCCGAGCCAGAGCATGGTCGTCGTCGGCCTGGACGCACGCCGCGGGCGGATCGTGCTGGCCTTCCGCTACGACCTGCCGGACCCGCCAGACGCCGTGAGATCGCAGGAGATCGCGGAGCACGCGATCGACGTCCTGAAGAAGCGGCGGATCAAGACGGCCATTGCCGCCGGATACGGTGCGGGAACCCTGGTCACGCCGGTCGCCGAGCCGCTCAGGGCGGGCCTGCGCAGCGCCGGAATCGCGCTGCGCGACCTGCTCCGGGTGCACGATGGCCGGTATTTCTCCTACGTCTGCCAGAATCCGGGCTGCTGCCCGCCGGACGGAGTCGCATTCGACGGGACTGCGCATCCGGCCGCCGCGGCGCTGGCCGCCGCCGGGCGGGCGGCGCGTCCCGACCGGGCGTCGCTGGCCGGCACGCTGGCCCCGGTGACCGGCCCGGCGGCCGAATCGATGCACCAGGCGACGGAACGGGCGCTGCACCGGGCCGAGGAGCTCATCGCGGCGGCCCGCGAGCCGGGCGGCCTGCGGCTGGTGGTCGAGGCCGGCCGGGAGGCGGTCCGCGCTGCGATCGGCATCTATCGCCGCGGCGGCCGGATCACCGACCCCGATCAGATCGCCTGGCTCACGGTGACCCTCGCGGATCTGCGGGTGCGTGACGATGCCTGGGCCCGGATGGACCCCAGGCACCGCGCGGCGCACCGGCGGCTGTGGACCGACGTGGTCCGGCACGCGTGCGGGCCTTACGTGCCCGCGCCGGCATCCCTGCTGGCGTTCACCGCCTGGCAGTCCGGCGAGGGGGCCCTGGCCAACGTCGCCATCGAGCGCGCCCTCGGCGCCGACCCCGACTACTCCATGGCGCACCTGCTCGGGCAGGCGCTCGATGCGGGCCTTCCGCCGTCTGCGGCGCGGCTGCCGATGACGCCGGAAGAGGTCGAGGCCAGCTACGCCGGGACCGAGCGGGGCGGCGGCACCGGCCGTCCGCGCCCGGCTTCGGCGCCCGCGCGAGGCTCGGCAGGCCGGCCGTCGGCCGGGCAGCGGTCGGCGGCGAGGCCGGCCAGCAAACGCCCCTCGGGATAGCGCAGCGCAGCGTCGGGCAGATCAGCGGGCCGGCCGCTGAGGAGCACCCGGACCGTCCCGGCCGGGCGCGGTGTCCCCGGCGGCCGGGTACCGGACCCGTCGGCTCCGGCCCGGCGCAGGGCCTGCGCGGCCACGGCGGCGGCCGAGCGGAAGAGGGTCACACCGGGCCGCGCCGCGCCGATCACGTCGGCCGCAAGCTCATACTCGGTGCAGCCGAGCACGACGGCGCCGCAGTCGGCCGGCGTGCACCCGGCCGCATCGGCCACGGCGGCCCGGGTGGCCGCCTCGGCCCCGGAGTCGATCGCGTCGGCCAGCCCGGGGCAGGCGACCGGCGTGACCCGGGCCGAGCCGCCGAAGTCGGCGATGAGGTGGCGCTGGTAGGCGCTGGCCGTGGTGGCGACCGTCGCCCAGATGGCTACCGAGTCGCTATGCGCCGCGGCGGGCTTGATCGCCGGGACGGTACCGATGACCGGGATGCCGGGCTCGAACTCGGCCCGCAGCGCGCCGAGCGCGTGCACGGTGCCGGTGTTGCACGCGAACACGAGCACGTCAGGCTCGAAGGCCGCCGCCGCCCGCGCGGCCGCCAGCGACCGCGCGGCGATGTCCTCAGGCGTGCGCGGCCCCCACGGCATCCCGTCGGGATCCATGGCCAGCACCAGGTCCGCGTCGGGGCGGAGCCTGTGCAGTTCAGCGGCCGCGGCCAGCAGCCCGAGCCCGGAGTTGATCAGCGCGATCCGCATGCGCCCAACTCTAGGAGCTTGCGCACGCCGCTCTCCCGACCCGCGCCGGGGGCCCGGGTCAAGGAACGGTCAGCACCTAGCGAATGGATGACAGAAGTGATCCCCGGGAGGCATCTGCTGGTCACCAGACTCCGCCGCCGCTGAGCGGGCCGGCCGAGGCGCGCGGGCTCAGCCGAGCGCGGGCAGGCCGTCGATGCTGACCGCGTTCTTCTCGGCACGATAGGCGGTGAGTTCCTCGGGTGACTGGCTCTCGGCCAGGCAGGCCAGCAGGTCACGCTCTTCGGTCAGTTCCATGCGCGGCACGGCGTAGCCGCAGGAGTCAGCGATCCGGTCCGCCTCCACCACGATGATCGCCCGCCGGTCGCGGCGGTCCGCTCCCGCTCCGGGGGCACCGCGGAAATGCGCGGCGAGCGCGGGCCAGTCCGCGCCGTCGGGCCGCACCACCCGCCCGCGGCCGTAGATGCGAAGGATCTTCGCGCGGCGGTCGAACGAGCAGAACATGATCGTTATCCTGCCGTTCTGCCGCAGGTGCGCGATGGTCTCCGCGCCGCTTCCGGTCAGGTCGACGTAGGCCACGGTCAGCGGTCCGAGCACGGCGAAGGTGTCCCGGTAGCCCTTGGGCGAGACGTTGACGTGGCCGCCCTCGCCATCCGGCGTGAGGCACGGCGCCGTGGCCACGAAGAACACCGGCTGACGGGCGATAAACTTCCTGAGCCGTTCGTCCAGCTCGGCATAGACCTTGCCCATAACGCCCTCCTGCGTGCATTCTCGCCGTGAGGCCTGGGTGCGGACGACCTCGGGGAGGGCTATGTGACCGACGTCACTGGGACGACAGATCGCGGCGCGGCCGGAGAGCGGCCCGCGGCGGCGGACCGGCTGGCCGCGCACCGGGCCGCGGTTGCCCGGCTGCAGCGCCACTACGCGGCGATTCCGCCTGGCCGCCCGGTCCGACTGGCCAAGCGAACGTCGAACCTGTTCCGGTTCACCAGCGGCAGCCCGCCGGCCGGGCTTGACGTATCCGCGTTCGGCCGCGTGCTGGACGTCGATCCGGTGTCCCGCACGGCGGTCGTCGGCGGCATGACGACTTACGAGGATCTCGCCGACGCCACCCTGGCGCACGGCCTGATGCCGTTGGTCGTGCCGCAGCTGAAAACGATCACGCTCGGCGGCGCGGTCACCGGCCTGGGCATCGAGTCCACCTCGCTGCGCAACGGCATGCCGCATGAGTCGGTGACCGAGATGGAGATCCTCACCGGTGACGGCCGCGTGGTCACCGCCGCCGACGGCAACGAGCACCACGCGCTCTACCGTGGCTTCCCCAACTCCTACGGGACGCTCGGCTACGCGCTCTCGCTCACGATCGAGCTTGAGCCGGTCGCGCCGTTCGTGCACGTGCGGCACTTCCGTTTCGACGCGCCGAAAGCCGGCCTGGAGGCGGTCGCGCAGATCGCGCAGGACGGCAGCTATCAGGGGCACCGGGCCGACTTCGTGGACGGCACGGCGTTCAGCCTCGGTGAGATGTACCTGACCGTCGGCGCCTTCAGCGAGGTCGCACCGTGGCGCAGTGACTACACCAGGGACCGCATCTACTATCAGTCGATCCGCGGACCGAAGGAGGACTTCCTCACCATCCGCGACTACCTGTGGCGATGGGATACCGACTGGTTCTGGTGCTCGCGGCCGTTCGGCGTGCAGCGCCCGCTGATCCGCCGCGCCTGGCCGCGCCGGTACCGCCGCTCCGACACCTACCGCAGGCTGGTGGCCTTCGACCGGAGGTACGGCCTGACCGCGGCGCTGAACGCCCGGCGCGGGCGCCCGCCGCAGGAAGACGTCATCCAGGACGTCGAGATCCCGGTCGAGCGCGGCGCCGAGTTCCTGAGCTTCTTCGCCGGCCGGGTCGGCATGAGCCCGGTCTGGATGTGCCCGCTGCGGCTGCGGGGTGAGCGGAGCTGGCCGCTTTACCCGCTGCGGCCCGGCCAGGCCTACGTGAACTTCGGCTTCTGGGGCACGGTCCCGCTGCCTCCGGGCGCCGCCAACGGCTATCACAACCGGCTGATCGAGGACGAGGTGACCGCGCTCGGCGGCCGGAAGGGGCTGTACTCTACGTCGTTTTACTCCGAAGATGAGTTCTGGGCGCTGTACAACGGCCCGGAATACGCCAAGCTCAAGCGTGATTACGACAGTCAGGGCCGGCTGGCCGGGCTGTACGAGAAGTGCGTTCGCGGTAAGTGACGAAGGAGACGGCTATGGCGCTGGCGGACGTTTTCGAGCGGATCGCGGGTCCGGACGCACCCGTAGAGTTCCAGGCTTATGACGGGAGCCAGGCGGGCGCGCCCGACGCGCCAGTGAAGATCACGGTCCGGTCGCCCGTGGCGGTGTCCTACCTGGCCCAGGCGCCCGGGGCGCTCGGGCTGGCCCGCGCGTACGTGTCCGGACACCTGGACGTCGTCGGGGACATGTACTCCGCGCTGGCCCGGATGGCCCGGGCCCAGATGATGCACCTGAGTGTTTCCGAGCAGCTGCGGCTGCTCCGTCAGCTGGGCGGGCCGCGGGTCCTGATCCCGCGGATCCCGCCGCCCCCGCAGGAGGTCCGCGTCCGCCGCAGGTCGCTGTCTGGCCGACGGCACTCCAAGGCCCGGGACGCCTCGGCTATCTCGCACCACTACGACGTCTCCAACACGTTCTACGAGTGGGTGCTCGGACCCTCGATGGCCTACACCTGCGCCTGCTACCCGAGCGAGGACGCCACGCTGGAAGAGGCGCAGGCGTACAAGCATGACCTGGTGGCCAGGAAGCTCGGGCTGCAGCCGGGGATGCGGCTGCTTGACGTCGGCTGCGGCTGGGGCGGCATGGTGCGGCACGCGGCCCGCGAGTACGGGGTCAAGGCGCTCGGCGTCACGCTGTCCGAGCAGCAGGCGCTGTGGGCGCAGCGGGCCATCGCGGACGCGGGCCTGTCGGACCTGGCCGAGGTGCGGCACCTCGACTACCGGGACGTGCCCGAGACCGGCTTCGACGCGGTCAGCTCCATCGGGCTGACCGAGCACATCGGCAAGGCGCAGCTGCCCGGCTACTTCGCGTTCCTGTACGGCAAGCTCAAGCCGGAGGGGCGGATCCTGAACCACTGCATCACCCGCACCGACGACACCGAGCCCGCCAGGCGGCCCGACGGGTTCATCTACCGGTACGTGTTCCCCGACGGCGAGCTCGAGGCGCCCGGTTACCTGGTCTCGCTGATGCACGACACGGGCTTCGAGGTCCGCCATGAGGAGAACCTCCGCGAGCACTACGCGAAGACGCTGGCCGGCTGGTGCGCCAACCTGGACGAGCACTGGGACGAGGCGGTCGCCGAGGTCGGCGAGGGCACCGCGCGGGTCTGGCGGCTGTACATGGCCGGGTCACGGCTCGGCTTCGAGCGGAACCAGATCCAGCTGCACCAGGTCCTCGGGGTGCGTCTCGGCGAGAACGGGAAGTCGGGCATGCCGCTGCGGCCCGACTGGGAGCCGGTGCCCAGCCCGGTCCGCTGAGCCGGGGCCAGCCGGGCTGGCCGGCCGGCATGGCCCGCGCTCGGTGCCACGATCGTCGGCGCCCGGCAGGAGGAAGGCATCGACCACTACGGCGTGGCCATGACCGACCCCGAGGGCAGCGAGTTCGACATCAACTGAGCACGCGGAACGGCGCCGTCAGCGGCGGTAGCTTTCCGCCACGGTGAAGGCCAGGTCCAGCGCCTGGCTGCGGTTGAGGCGGGGATCGCAGGCCGTCTCGTACCGCTGGTGCAGGTCACCGGCGACGATCTCATGGCTTCCGCCCACGCACTCGGTGACGTTGTCGCCGGTGAACTCGATGTGGATCCCGCCGGGGTGGGTGCCGAGGCCCCGGTGCACCTCGAAGAAGCCCTGCACCTCGTCGAGCACGTCGTGCAGCCGGCGGGTCTTGTGGCCGCTCGGTGCCTCGAAGGTGTTGCCGTGCATCGGGTCGCAGACCCAGGGAACCTCGATGCCCTCCCCGATGACCGCCTTGATCAGGGGCGGCAGCGCGTCCCTGACCCGGCCGGCGCCCATCCGGGTGATCAGGGTGAGCCGTCCCGGGTCGCCGCCGGGGTTCAGCCGGGCGATGAGCGCGAGGACATCGGAGGGCGTCGCGTCCGGGCCGACCTTGACGCCGACCGGATTGCGGATGTTGCTGGCGAACTCGATGTGCGCCCCGTCGGCATCGCGAGTCCGCTCGCCCACCCACACGAAGTGCGCCGACGTGTCATACGGCAGGCCGGTCCGCGAGTCGCGCCTGGTCAGTGCCTGCTCATAGTCGAGAAGCAGCGCCTCGTGGCTGGAGTAGAACTCGACGGCATGCAGTTCCTCCGGGTCGGCCCCGCAGGCCCGCATGAACGACAGCGCCCGGTCGATCTCCCCGGCCAGCCGCTCGTATCGCTGCCCGGCCGGGCTCTGCATGACGAAGTCCTGGTTCCACGCGTGCACCTGGTGCAGGTCGGCGTAACCGCCGGTCGCGAACGCCCGGCACAGGTTCAGCGTCACCGCGGAGCAGTGATAGGCGCGCAGCAGCCGGGCCGGGTCCGGCGTGCGTGACTGGGCGGTGAACTCGATCCCGTTGATCGCGTCGCCCCGGTAGACGGGAAGCTCGATGCCGTCACGTATCTCGGCCGGACGCGAGCGCGGCTTCGCGAACTGGCCCGCCATCCGCCCGATCTTGACGATCGGCACGCTTGCGCCGTAGGTGAGCACCACCGCCATCTGCAGCAGCGTCTGCAGCTTGGCCCGGACGGCATCGGCCGTGGCGCCGGCGAACGTCTCCGCGCAGTCGCCGCCCTGGAGCACGAACGCCTCGCCGCGCGCGACCGCCGCGAGGCGCTGACGCAGCATGTCGCACTCTCCGGCGAAGACCAGCGGCGGCAGTCCGGCCAGTTCGTCGGTCGCGGCCTGGAGGCGGCCGGGATCGGGCCAGTCCGGCTGCTGCGCCGCGGGCAGGCCGCGCCAGCTGTCCGGGCGGGCCGTGGTTGCGGCGGTCGCGGGCGGGAGAATTCGGTCGCCAATCACAGTCACACGCTACGCGTCGCGCTCAGCCGGTGTGGCGGCGTCGGGTTGCGGGGCGGACCGGAACGCGGGCCGAACTGGCTGTTCCGGCGGCCCCTTCGGCCCGCATTGGCCGAGGGGATGCCTGGCCGCTTGCCGGCGGGATAGCTGGCCGCTGGGCCGGGCGGGATAGCTGGCCGCGGAGCGGGCAACCGTGCACCGGTGGGGGAACTGCGCCCGGGTGGGGGACAATGCCGTCATGGAGGTCACGCACGAGCGCCCAGCAGCGCCAGGCCGCGACATTGTCCTGCTCGGCTCGACTGGATCGATCGGCACCCAGGCGGCCGACATCGTCCGGCGCAATCCTGGCCGGTTCCGGGTCGTCGGGCTCGCGGCGGGCGGCGGCAATCCCGCGCTGCTGGCCAGCCAGGCGCTGGAGTTCGGCGCCGAGGTGGTCGCCGTGGCCAGCGACGCCAGGGTCGAGGAACTGCGCCAGGCCCTGCACACCGCGGCGCGGCCGCCCAAGATCCTGGCCGGGCCCGACGCGATCGCCGAGGTCGCGGCCTGGCCCTGCGACGTGGTCCTCAACGGGGTCACCGGCGCGGTCGGGCTGGCCGCCACGCTCGCGGCCATCGACGCCGGCCACGTGCTGGCGCTGGCCAACAAGGAATCGCTGATCATGGGCGGCCCGCTGGTGGCCGGCCGGGCGGCGCCGGGCCAGATCGTGCCGGTCGACTCCGAGCACTCCGCGCTCGCCCAGTGCCTGCGCGGCGGCCGGGCCGACGAGGTGCGGCGGCTGGTGGTCACCGCGAGCGGCGGGCCGTTCCTGCACCGCAGCCGCGACGAACTCGAGGACGTCACGCCGGAGCAGGCCCTCGCGCACCCGACCTGGAGCATGGGCCCGGTGGTCACGGTGAATTCCGCCACGCTCGTGAACAAGGGCCTGGAGCTGATCGAGGCGCACCTGCTGTTCGGGATCGGCTTCGAGGCCATCGAGGCGGTCGTGCACCGGCAGTCGGTCATCCACTCCATGGTCGAGTTCTACGACGGCTCGACGATCGCGCAGGCCAGCCCCCCGGACATGCGGATCCCGATCGCGCTGGCCCTGGCCTGGCCGGACCGGGTTCCCGACGCGGCCAGCCCGGTGGACTGGACCAAGGCGCATACCTGGACATTCGAGCCGCTCGACGAGAGCGCCTTCCCCGCGGTGGCCCTCGCCCGCGCGGCCGGAACCGCGGGCGGGACCGCCCCGGCCGTTTACAACGCCGCCAACGAGGTGTGCGTCGAGGCTTTCCTGGCCGGGCGACTACGGTTCACCAGGATCATCGATACTGTGGCGCGGGTAGTCTCTGAGCATGATGGTTCGAGCCGGGAGGCCGTGACGCTGGAGGACGTGCTCGCCGCGGACAGCTGGGCGCGGGACCGGGCACGTGAGCTGACCGGCAACGGGGGCCGTCGCTAACCGGGCGGTTGGCAGGGAGGGAGACACGGCAGGATGAGCTTCGCGCTCGGTGTGGTCATCTTCGTGGTGGCCGTGCTGATCTCGGTGATCCTGCACGAGGCCGGGCACTTCCTGACGGCCAAGAAGTTCGGCATGAAGGCCACCCAGTTCTTCATCGGCTTCGGGCAGACCATCTGGTCGACGACGCGGGGCGAGACCGAGTACGGGATCAAGGCCCTGCCGTTCGGCGCCTTCGTCCGGATCACCGGGATGACCACGCTGGACGAGGTCGACCCGGCCGACGAGCCCCGCTCGATGCGCAACAAGCCGGCCTGGCAGCGGGCCGTCGTCATGGTGGCGGGCTCGTTCATGCACTTCGCGATCGCGTTCGTGCTGCTGCTGTTCCTCGCGCTCGGGATCGGGCAGGCCAACGACAACAGCACGACGGTCGGCTCGATCAGCACCTGCGTGCCGGCCAGCCTGAAGGCGTTCGACCAGGGATCCTGCTCCGGCAGCCCCGGCAAGTCCCCGGCCCGCCAGGCTGGCCTCAAGTCGGGCGACAAGATCATCGCGATCGCCGGCCAGCCGGTGCACAACTGGGTCCAGCTCGGCACGGCCATCCGGGCCCAGCGCCGGCCAGCCGGTCTCGGTGACCGTGCTGCGCGACGGCAAGCAGCTGACCCTGGAGGCGTCCCCGGCCACCGTCCCCGGCCGCCACGGTTCCTACCTCGGCATCGGCGACGCCGTGATCTTCCAGCGGGCCACGCCGGTGGGCGCGGTGGCGTTCGCTGGCT
Source organism: uncultured Actinomycetota bacterium (assembly GCA_963729365.1). GTDB lineage: Bacteria > Actinomycetota > Actinomycetes > Streptosporangiales > Streptosporangiaceae > JASHPR01. The sequence continues at coordinate 1,237,878 of CAVSNQ010000013.1, read as the reverse complement.
CGGCGTTCGGCGAGGTCCTGGTCGGCTCGGCCGATGCCTTCGCCAAGCTGCCCGCGGCGCTTCCCGACCTGTTCGCCAAGGACCGGGCCAAGACCCCGGCGGGGAACGTGAGCAGCGTGGTCGGCGCGGCGGACATCGCAGGCCAGGCGGTCGAGTCCGGCGGCGGGTGGGAGTACTCGGTCTCGGACCTGCTGCTGATCATCATCTCGCTGAACATCTTCATCGGCGCGTTCAACCTGCTCCCGCTGCTCCCGCTGGACGGCGGGCACCTCGCCGTGATCTTCTACGAGCGGATCCGGGCCTGGCTGGCCAGGCTCCGCGGCCGACCCGACCCGGGCCTGGTCGACCTGCAGAAACTGGTCCCGGTCAGCGTCGGGGTGTTCGGGCTGCTGATCGGCCTGGGCGTGCTGCTCATGGCGGCAGATATCTTCAATCCGGTTCATCTTGTACAGTAAGGTGACATTTCAACCATGACTGTTGACCTTGGCTTGCCAGAAGTGCCGCCCGAGCCGCTGGCGCCGCGCCGCGCCTCCCGCCAGCTCATGGTGGGCAAGGTGCCGGTCGGCGGCGGCGCGCCCGTCTCCGTCCAGTCGATGACCACGACGCTGACGGCTGACGTGAACGCCACCCTGCAGCAGATCGCGGAGCTCACGGCTGCGGGCTGCCAGATCGTCCGGGTCGCGGTGCCGTCCCAGGACGACGCCGACGCGCTGCCGGAGATCGCGCGCAAGTCGCAGATCCCGGTGATCGCGGACATCCACTTCCAGCCGAAGTACGTGTTTGCCGCGATCGACGCGGGCTGCGCGGCGGTCCGGGTCAACCCGGGCAACATCAAGACGTTTGACGACAAGGTCGGCGAGATCGCCAAGGCCGCGTTGGCCGCGGGCATCCCGATTCGGATCGGCGTCAACGCGGGCTCCCTCGACAAGCGGCTCATGGCCAAGTACGGCAAGGCCACGCCCGAGGCCCTGGTCGAGTCCGCGCTGTGGGAGTGCTCGCTGTTCGAGGAGCACGGCTTCACCGACATCAAGATCTCGGTGAAGCACCATGACCCGGTCGTGATGATCAATGCCTACCGGCAGCTCGCGCGGCAGTGCGACTACCCGCTGCACCTGGGCGTCACCGAGGCCGGGCCGACCTTCCAGGGCACGGTGAAGTCGGCGGTGGCGTTCGGCGCGCTGCTGGCCGAGGGGATCGGCGACACGATCCGGGTGTCGCTGTCCGCGCCGCCGGTCGAGGAGGTCAAGGTCGGCATCGCGATCCTGGAGTCGCTGGGGATGCGGGAGCGGGGCCTGGAGATCGTGTCCTGCCCGTCGTGCGGCCGGGCTCAGGTGGACGTGTACAAGCTGGCCGACGAGGTCACTGCGGCCCTGGACGGGATGGACGTCCCGCTGCGCGTCGCGGTGATGGGCTGCGTCGTCAACGGGCCTGGCGAGGCACGCGAGGCCGACCTGGGCGTGGCGTCGGGCAACGGCAAGGGGCAGATCTTCGTGCGCGGCGAGGTCGTCAAGACCGTGCCCGAGTCGCAGATCGTCGAGACGCTGATCGAAGAGGCGATGAAACTCGCCGCGGCCATGGAGCCGGCGGAAGGCTGACGGAGCGCGACGGCGAGCAGAGCGCGGCGAGCGGATCGCGCTCCGGCGGGCCTTCCCCATCGGGCAGGATGATCTCATGAGACATGTCCTGCCCGTGGTGGTGGCTGCGGCAGCCGTGGCGATCGCCGGGTGTACCACCGGATCGCCCCCGGCGCCGGCGACGTCGCCCTCGTCTTCGGCCGGAGCGGCGTCCTCGGGGGCGCCCGCGCTGAGCTGGCATTCATGCACCGCGCAGGGCGCTTCGCTGCAGTGCGCGAGCCTGCAGGTCCCGCTCGATTACAGCCGCCCGAACGGGCGGAAAATCACGCTGGCGCTGTCCGAGGTGCCGGCCACGGCACCGGCGAGCAAGCGCCAGGGCGTGCTGCTGGTCAACCCGGGCGGCCCGGGCGGCTCCGGCCTCAGCCTGGCGGCGTTCGTGGCCCAGGGCCTGGACCCGGCCGTCGCGTCCGAGTACGACATCGTCGGCTTCGACACCAGGGGAGTCGGGGCCTCGGTGCCGTCGCTGAGCTGCGATCCGTCGTTCTTTTCCCGGGCCAGGCCCGACTACATCCCGGCCACCGCGGCGGACGAGCAGGCCAACGAGAACCGCGCGAAAACGTACGCGGCCGACTGCGAGAAGAAGTACGGCTGGCTGCTGCCCTACATGACCACCGCGAACATCGCCAGGGACATGGACTCGATCCGGGCGGCACTCGGGCAGGGCCAGATCACTTACTTCGGGTACTCGTACGGGACCTACATCGGGCAGGTCTACGCGACGCTGTTTCCGCACCGTGTGCGGCGCATGGTGCTGGACAGTACCGTCGACCCCGAGGGCGTGTGGTGGACGGACAACATCGACCAGGACTACGCGTTCGAGGCCCGGATCAAGGCGTTCTTCGCGTGGATGGCCTCCTACGACAGCGTCTACCAGCTCGGCTCCACGCCCGCGCAGGTCAGCAAGAGCTGGTACGCCGCGCGCGCGGACCTGGCCGCGCATCCGATCCCCGGCCCGTCCGGCCAGCCGCTGATCGGCCCGGACGAGTTCGACGACACGATGCTGATCGGCGGCTACGACAACGGCTACTGGCCGGGCCTGGCCGCAGCGCTCGCCGCCTACCTGCACAATCACTCGACCAGCCAGCTGGTCGCCCAGTACAACACGGAGGGCACCCAGAACGAGAACGAGTTCGCCGTGTATAACGCGGTCGAGTGCAGCGACGTCAGCTGGCCCCGTAACTGGGCCACCTGGAACACCGACACCAGGCAGGTCTACGCCACCGCGCCCTTCGAGGCCTGGGACAACGCTTGGTTCAACGCGTCGTGCGCGTTCTGGCCCGTCACAGGACCGTCGAAACCGCTGCAGATCAAGGGGGCGGGCTTGCCGGGGATCTTGATGCTGCAGGGCACGCTGGACGCGGCGACCCCGTACGCGGGCGCGCAGGTGGCGCACAGCCTGCTGCCGAGCGCGCGGATGGTCGTGGTCGAGGGCGGCGGCAACCACGGCCAGTCGCTCGCGGACCCGCCGAACAGCTGCGTGGACGGCTACCTGAACCGGTACCTGGCCACCGGCGCGCTGCCGGAGGGCCCGGGCATGGTCAACGCCACCTGCCCGGCGTTGCCCGACCCGACGCCGGGCAGCGCCGGGTAACGGTTTGCTCGTAAGGGGCACCGTCCAGCCGCTGCAGGCGTCATGCCGTTACGCTGGAAGCGTGCTGCGCACTAAGGCATGGCGATCGTCGTCGCTGCGCCTGCTGAATGATCGCGATCTGGACGAGGTGCTCGGGATCTGCGACCGCGATCCGGTCGCGAACGTCTTCGTCGGCTCGCGGGTCCACGCGGCCGGGGCAGACCCGGGCCGGCTCGGCGCGCAGCTGTGGGGTTACCTGGACTCCGGCCGGGTGACGTCGCTGTGCTATTCGGGCGCCAATCTGGTACCGGTGGCCGCGACCCCGGCGGCCGTGGCGGCGTTCGCCGAGCGCGCCCGGCTGCAGGGCCGCCGCTGCTCGTCGATCGTCGGGCCGGCCGCGGCCGTCCAGGAACTCTGGTCGTTGCTCGCGCCGTACTGGGGACGGCCCCGTGAGGTCAGGGCGGTGCAGCCGGTCATGGCCATCTCCTCGGACCCGCTGGTCACGCCCGATCCGCTGGTGCGCCTGGTCCGGCCGGACGAGCTGACCACGCTGCTGCCCGCGTCCGTGGCCATGTTCACCGAGGAGGTCGGGGTATCCCCGGTCGGGCCGGACGGGGGAGCGGCGTACCGGGCGCGGGTGGCCGAGCTGATCCGGGCCGGCCGCTCGTACGCCAGGATCGAGCACGGCCAGGTGGTCTTCAAGGCCGAGATCGGCGCGGTGACCCCGCTGGCCTGCCAGGTTCAGGGCGTGTGGGTGCCGCCGGAACTGCGCGGGCGCGGCCACGCCGCGCACGGGATGGCGGCCGTGGTCACCGAGGCGCTGCGGTCGGTTGCGCCCGTGGTTTCCCTGTACGTCAACGACTTCAACGCCCCGGCGCGCGCCGCTTACCGCCGCGTCGGGTTCACCGAGGCTGGCACGTTCATGTCGGTCCTATTTTGAGTCCTAACGCTTAGTCCCGGCCCCGCCTGGCCGCTCAGAAGGGATTTTGGACCTGGATACCTGTCGGGCCCGCCGCTACGCGACGGGCCCGCCCCCCTATCACCGGCTAGCCACCTTCGTTCGGGGGCATGCCCCGTAAGGTAGCTGGTAGATGTCGCACTAAGTTCGCATAGGCGAGGACGAAGAAGCGTGACCGATGCCCCTGCCGCCGCCGGGCGCCGCGCCGCAGCCGGTTACCTGCGGGAACTGCTGCAGCGGCCGGGCGGATATCGCAGGCTGTGGGAGCAGCACGTGGTCCGGGCCAGGTCCGGCGATATCACCCAGCTGGCCGTCGCCGAGGTGCTCGCCCGCTGGCTGTGGAGCTATCCGCGCGTACCCGGCGATGTCGACGTCCTGCCGCACCAGCTCAAGGACACGGTTTCCCGCGCGCTGTCCGGCAGGCTGCTCAGCCGCTCGACGCTGGCGCTGTTCATCGACGCCTTCGGGTTCTCCGACGCCGAGTCCGACCGGCTGTGGCGGCTGTACGAGGGCTCGGGCACGATCAGCGTGCTGTCCGGTCCGCGGGCGGTGACGCCCAGGACCGAGCAGGAACTGCACGCCGCGATCGGCCCGCGCCGCCACCAGACGCTGTCGCTGCACGATCACGTCCACATCGGAGCCGAAGGCCTGCCGGCCAGCACGCGCACGCTCCAGGTCATCGAGGCCATAGCGGACGGGCTTGACCGCATCCCGTTCCTTCACGACACCAAGGCCCTGACGCTGGAGGTCGGGCAGGGCTGCACCCAGCTGTCCGGTGATCTCTATCAGGTCAGCGAAGAACTCTTCGTCGCCTACATCTCGCTGGCCAAGGTTCTCGACGCCGGCGAGACCACGACCCTGGAGTACGTGACGACCTATCAGTACCCGGGGAACCCGCTCGATCCGCATGAGCGCGAGTACCGGCGCGCGGTGGTGGGGCGGCTGGAAAACTTCGATATGCGCGTCGAGTTCCACCCCGATAAATTGCCGGCCGCCGTCTGGTGGGCCACGTGGGAGGGCGTCGACGGGGGGATCCTCGAGGAGGAGCCGGTCGCCCTGGACCCCCAGAACTCGGTCCATCGCTACCTGAGGTTCATCGAGAAGACGGTGGCCGGCTTCCACTGGTCCTGGTAGCCGCCCGCTCGCGCGCCCGGAAAACGAGATGACGAGCCGGGCTGCCCTTGCTAAGCTCCAATGCCCTTGTGCCACCGCCCCCTGACGGCTAACCGCCACCCCTGCGCCCTGTCCTGCCCTGACGGGGCGCGGATACCGCATGCCTGCCCACCAGCGATCGAGGTGATGAGTCATGCCCCCGGGCCCGAGGGACGAGCCGGGCGGGGACGATCCCGTCCTGATCACCGAACGGGACCACCTGCGCTGCTCGCGCAGGTTCCTGCGGCTCATGCGCGAGAACGTGCTCTCGCTTCGCGCGCTCGGCGCCGATCCGGTCTCGGAGGAGTACCTCAAGGCCGACCTGTACCGCCGCGCCGAGGCGCTGATCGACCTGCCGGACACGCCGCTGTTCTTTGGCCGGCTGGACTACACCGCGGGGATGGATGACGCGGAGGACGCTGGCGAAGACGGCGGCGCCGGCGCGCGGTTCCATATCGGCCGGCGCCACGTGCACGATCCGGACGGGCGGCCCGTGGTCATCGACTGGCGGGCCCCGGTGTCCCGGCCGTTCTACCGGGCCAGCCAGGCCGAGCCGATGGGACTGGCCCTCAGGCGCAGGTTCGGGTTCTCCGGCGGCGAGCTGACCGCCTACGAGGACGAGGACTTCACGCCGGGCGCCGGGCTGGTGCCGCCCGCGCCCGGGTCCGCGCGGCCTGCGCCCGGGTCCGCGCGGCCAACCAGCCGGATCCTGATCGAGGAGATCGAGCGGCCCAGATCCGGCCCGATGCGCGACATCGTGGCGACGATCCAGCCCGACCAGGACGACATCGTGCGGGCCGACGCGGGCCAGACCGTCTGCGTGCAGGGCGCTCCCGGCACCGGCAAGACGGCCGTGGGCCTGCACCGGGTTGCTTACCTGCTGTACGCGTACGCCGAACGGATGCACCGCGGCGGCGTCCTCGTGGTCGGGCCGAACCGGGCCTTCCTCGCCTATATCCGCAACGTGCTCCCGGCGCTCGGCGAGATGGACGTGACCCAGGTGTCCGTGACCGACCTGCTGGCCTCCGTGCCGGTACGGGCCGTCGAGCCCGAGCACGCGGCGAGGATCAAGGGAGACGCGCGGATGGCCGAGGTGCTGCGGCGCGCTCTCTGGCAGCGGCTGGCCGAGCCCGCCGAGGCGGTCATGCTGTCGCGCGGCTCCAGGCGCTGGCGGGTCTCCGCCCATGAGCTCGCCGTACTGGTCGACGAGCTGCGGCTCCGCGGGGTGCGGTACGGGACGGGCCGGGAGATGCTCGCGCACCGCATCGCGCACGTGATCCTGACCAGGATGGAGGCGGCCGGCGAAACCTGCGACGACCGGACCCACGATGCGGTGCGCCGGAGCGGGCCGGTGCGGGCCGCGGTGAACGCCATCTGGCCTAAGGCCGACCCGGTTCGGGTGGTGTTCGGCGTTCTCTCCGACCCTGGCCTGCTGTCCAGGGCGGGCGGCGGGCTGCTGGATCCGGGCGAGCAGGCTGCGATCAGCTGGGCCAGGCCGCCGCGGGGACCGGGATCGGCGCGCTGGTCGGCGGCGGACGCGGTGCTGGTCGATGAGACGCGCGACCTGATCGAGCGGACGCCGAGCCTGGCCCACGTGGTCGTGGACGAGGCGCAGGACCTGTCGCCGATGGAGTGCCGCGCGATCGGCCGCCGCTGCGCCACCGGGTCGGCCACCGTGCTCGGCGACATAGCCCAGGGCACCACGCCCTGGGCCACGGCCAGCTGGCCGCAGCTGCTCGCTCACCTCGGCAAGGAAGACGCCGGACTGCGGGTCCTTGATATCGGCTACCGGGTGCCGCGGCAGATTCTTGATTTCGCCAGCAGGCTGCTCGCCTATATCGCTCCCGGCCTGGCCCCGGCCAGGTCCGTGCGCCAGGATGCGGGGTCACTCGTGATCACCGCGGCCAGCCCGGGCACGCTCCCCGCGGCGCTGGCGGCCGCCTGCGCCGAGGCGCTGGGCCGTCCCGGCTCGGCCGCGGTGATCGCGGCCGACGAGCAGGTGGCCGGGCTTTCCGCGATCCTGGTCCAGGCCGGCCTGCCGCACGCCGTGCTCAACGGCGACAGCGAGAGCCAGCCGCTCACCGTGGTACCGGTCACGCTGGCCAAGGGCCTGGAATTCGACCAGGTCATCGTCGTCGAGCCGGCCAGGATCGCCGCCAGCGAGGAACGCGGCCTGCACCGGCTCTATGTCGCGCTGACCCGCGCGGTGTCCCGCCTGACCGTCATCCACACCGACCCCCTCCCGCCCCCGCTGCGCTGAGAGCGGCCGTCACGCCTCGCGACCATCACCAGACCATGCGGGCGGGTTCGACGGGTCCTCGCCTGTCCCCGGCGGCGCCCGGCGCGCGGTACGGCGCCGCGGGCGGCTAAATCTCCTTCAGGACCGACGTGATCAGCGCCGCCGAGTCGTCGAACGACAGCGCGGTGGCCCGCAGGTGGTTGAAAAACACGTTGTACCTGTCCACCTCGGCGACGTCCTCCAGGTACAGGGCACTGGTCAGGTCCTCCAGGTAGACCACGTCGGTGTCCACCCGCTCCGGGAAGACCAGGATGATGAACGGCCTGCCCATGGCGGGATGCGCGCCGCCGCCGAACGGGATCACCTGAACCGCCACGTTCGGCAGCGCGGCCTGGGCGAGCAGGTGCTCAAGCTGCAGCCGCATCAGGCCAGAGCCGCCGACCCGGCGCCGCAGCGCGGCCTCGTCAAGGACCGCCCAGACCTTCGGCGGGTCGTCCCGGACGACGGCGGGCTGACGGGCCATCAACAGCGAGACCCTGCGCTCGATGTCCTCGGTGGGACTGTTCACCATCCCGGCCCGGATGACAGCCCGCGCGTAGTCCTCGGTCTGCAGTAGCCCGGGGATCAGGCTGACCTCGTAGATCCGGATCTCCGACGCCGCGCTCTCCAGGCCGATATAGGTGGCCATCTGCGGCTGCATGGTGTCGCTGTACGCGTGCCACCAGCCCTTCTGGCGCGAGTCGCGGGCCAGCTGGACCAGGCTCTCCCGCTGCGCGGCGGGGACGCCGTAGAGCTCGAGCATGTCGCGGACGTCTCGCGGCGAGACCGATACCCGGCCGGTCTCCACGCGGCTGATCTTGGAGGCGGAGCATTCCAGATGATCCGCGACTTCCTCGCACGTCAGCCTGGCCGCCTCGCGGAGCCTCCTGAGCTCAAGCGCGAGCCGGCGCCGCCGGACCGTGGGGCTGTGCTCGCTTCCCATCTGTCACCTCCCCCGAAGAGCGCGACGTGCGGGGGTTCTTTAGTGTGCCGCTGGAGCGCCATGGCGTCCAGTTACTGGCCGGGAATCCAGGCCGGAACGATCTCTCATGCAACATGCGAATTCCTCTATGCATGTTGCATCCGGCCGCTCTAGGCGGCATCCTTAAACATGTCATTACTCTATGCTGTATCCCGGCTACTAGGGGTAACTTAATGATCACGGAAACCCGGCAGGCCAGCGGGCCGGCCCAGGCCCTGCACGCTTACCTGAGCCGGCTCGAAGGGCTCGCGGAAGTGCTGGCTCACCACGGGCTGCGGACCACGCTGATGGCGCCGCCAGGGCGCGTTCCCAGCCTGCACGTGGTGAATCCCGCGGCGTCCGCGCTGGCCGAGGACATCTACGCCGGGCGCGGCCAGGATGGCACCTGGTGGTTCTGGTGGTCATGGGCGGAACGGATCGCTACCTGGGAGGACCTGGAGGGCGCCGCAGCCCTCGTCGAGCGGGTTCTCGCGGCTCGCGACCAGCCGACCACGCCCTAGTCACGCGATCAGGCGCCCGGCCGTGGTGCGGCGAGCGCGGCGGCGGTCAGGCCTGGGAACGCGACGGTGCTCCCGCGCCAGGCCGCTGCGCGCAGCGCGGACGCCTGCAGCTGCAGCGCGCCGAACTCCCTGATCGCTGTATTGCTCAGTGCTACCAGGCCGAGGTAGGCCGTGGCGATCCGGTCTTCGAGCACGACGGCGAGCGCGGCGGCCCCGGCCGGGTTCCGCACCGGCACCGGCAGCTGGTAGGCCACCGCAGCCGCGGGCGGCTGGGTGCCGACAGAAAGCAGCATCGCCTCGAGCCGGTCCCTGGCCAGCTGATGGGCCACCCAGTCCGCCGTGGCCGTGGCCTGCATGCTCCCGGTCAGGTAGGCGCCGACGACCCCGTAGCCGTAGACCGCGGCGTGCTCGGCCACCAGCGCCGACTGCAGGGCGCGTACCGTGCCGCGCGCAGGACTGGCGTGGCTGGTCATCCGGCCGCCTGGCCGGTAGTGCCCGCGGCAGCGGCATCGAGGACGGGAACGTGCGTGGCCTCGGACGCCGAGATGCTGGCGAAGAGCTGGGCCAGGGAGGCCGGGGCGCTCCGCAGCCGGTCCAGCATGGCCGCGGCGGCGGCCTGCTCGGCGGCCCGCAGGTACGCGACGCCCCCGCTCCCCGCGGCCGGCGTCGCGGACGCGGGCCCGGCTGGCCGGGATGCAGGCGAGCTGGCCGCCCCGGCCGGAACGATAAGCCGCGACCGGAGCTGGGCGAGGTGGGCGCGGTGCTCGGCCAGCAGCGGCTCAAGCACCGCGGTCAAGGCGGCCGCGGAAGTCCCGCGGGCGCCGCGCAGCACGGCCGTATACCGCGTGATCATCAGCTGCTCGGCGGCGATCGCCTCCCGGAGCACGGTCACATCGGGGGCGGGCGACGGCGGAGCGCCGAGCACGTCGGCGCCGTCGCAGCCCGATACGGCGGCGAGCGGCAGCATCGCCGCGGCCGCGAGCATTACTCGGCGTGTCGGATTCGCCGCCACGGAGCCTCCAGCCGGTGCCGCGCCCCGTTGCCTGCGCGGGCTCCTAGCATGCCATGCGCGCCGCTGCCGGGGTCGGACCGGCACGCGGCGTGGCGGGCCACCGCCGCGGTGCTCGCCGGCCCGGTTAGGCTAGAGGCCGAGCGGACAACAGCACAGGTCGCGGGCGAGGAGGTCGTGATGCACGGTAACTCGCGTCACGGTTCGCCGCGGTCGCCGTCGCGGGGGGCTGCCGCGGACACCGAGCGGATCGTCGGCCTGCTTGAGCCAGCGGTGGCCGCCATGGGAATGGACCTGGAGGATGTCAGGATCACCTCGGCCGGCCGGCGCCGGCTGTTGCGCATCGTGGTCGACGCCGACGGCGGGATCAGCCTGGACGACATCGCGCTCGTCAGCCGGGAGCTCTCGGCCACGCTCGACCGCGCGGCCGCGATGGGGGAGGCGTCCTACACCCTTGAGGTATCCTCACCGGGCGTCGACCGGCCGCTGACCGAGCCCAAGCACTGGCGGCGCGCGGTCGGGCGCCTGGTGACCGCTCCGATCAGGTCGCAGCCCGATGCGACAGATGGCTCGGCGGCCGTCACCGGACGGGTCACCGGGACGGACTCCAGCGGCGTGCGGATCAGCGTCGACGGAGCGAGCCGTGAGTTCGGCTATTCCGAACTCGGCCCGGGGAGGATACAGATCGAGTTCGCCCCGCTGGATGCCTACGCCGGCGACGGCGCGGACGAGGAGGGGCCCGATGGATATTGATCTGAGCGTCCTGCGCAGCCTGGAGGCCGAGAAGGACATCTCGATGGACCTGGCCATCAAGGCCATCGAGGACGCGCTGCTCGTCGCCTACCACCGGACCGACGGTGCGGCCGCCACCGCACGGGTCGAGGTGAACCGGGGCAGCGGTCACGTGACCGTCTGGGCTGCGGAGACCGGCGCGGACGGCGCCGTGACGCGGGAGTACGACGACACTCCGGAGGGCTTCGGCCGGATCGCGGCGACCACGGCCCGCCAGGTCATCCTGCAGCGGCTGCGCGACGCCGAGGACGAGCTCACCTTCGGTGAATACGCGGGCCGCGAGGGAGACATCGTGGCCGGCGTGATCCAGCAGGGCAAGGACCCGCGGGCCGTCCTCGTTGACCTGGGCAAGCTCGAGGCCATCCTGCCGCCGACCGAGCAGGTGCCGGGCGAGCGCTACGTGCACGGCGAGCGGCTGAAGTGCTATGTGCTGCACGTCCGCAAGGGCTACCGCGGGCCGTCGGTAACGCTGTCCCGCACGCATCCGAACCTGGTCAAGAAGCTGTTCGCGCTCGAGGTGCCCGAAATCGCGTCCGGGGCCGTGGAGATCGCCGCCATCGCCAGGGAGGCCGGGCACCGGAGCAAGATCGCGGTGGCCTCGCGCCAGGCGGGCGTGAACGCCAAGGGTGCCTGCATCGGCCCGATGGGCAGCCGGGTCCGCAACGTGATGACCGAGCTGCACGGGGAGAAGATCGACATCGTCGACTACTCGCCGGACCCGGCCGAGTTCGTGGCCCACGCGCTGTCTCCGGCCCGGGTCTCGCGGGTGATCGTCGTGGACGCCCAGGCGCGGGTGGCGCAGGTGATCGTCCCTGACTACCAGCTGTCGCTGGCCATCGGCAAGGAGGGCCAGAACGTCAGGCTCGCGGCCCGCCTGACCGGCTGGCGGATCGATATCCGGCCGGACAGCCCGGGTGCCGACGCCACGGTGGCCTCGGCCGCGCCCGAGGATGCCGGGCGGGCCAGCGGGCCAGGCGAGGGCGAGGGTGCGGCGGGCGGCGGTGGGCCAGCCGAGAGTACGGAGGGCGGCGGGGCTAGGAGAAAGGACGGGGCGCTGGCGAGCGCGGTCAGCGATGTCCCGGGCTCGGCGGGTAGCATGCCCGGTGCCCCAGATGCGCAGGCACTGTAAGCTTGACGCAGATGGTCACGCGGCTTCCGCAGCCGGTTCGGCCCGCGCCAGCGATCCGGACCTGTGTGGGATGCGGGGGCCGCGCGGCCAAGTCCGACTTGCTTCGCCTGGTGGCAGCCGGGAACGAGATCGTTCCTGACGGGCCGGCGCGAAGGCCGGGCCGGGGTGCGTACCTGCATCCCAGCCAGGGATGCTTCGAGAAAGCGCAGCGCCGCCGGGCATTCGCGCGGGCGCTGCGACTGCCGGGACCGGCCCGGACCGGCCGCCTCGCCGAGTATCTTGGAGAGGCGCGACCGGTTCCGCCGGGTCAAGCCCGACCGGGCGGCGAGGGCGGGTAGAGCAGGGCGGGTGAAAAGCAGGGCCGCGGCAACACGGCCCGGGAAAGCAGGCTGAGATTCGATGAGCGACCGATGAGCATGCGGCGATGAACAGCAGAAGCTGACGCCGGACGGAGCACGCGCTGCCCCGACCGGCTGACGGGTCCGGCCGAGCCGGACCGAGTAGAGGGAGCGCAGTGGCGAAGGTCCGGGTATACGAACTCGCGAAGGAGTTCGGCGTAGAGAGCAAGGCCGTGATGGCCAAGCTCCAGGAAATGGGCGAGTTCGTGCGGTCGGCGTCCTCCACGATTGAGGCGCCGGTTGTCCGCAGGCTCAAGGAAGCATTCGCGGCCCAGCAGCCCAAGCAGGCGCGGGCCACCAAGACCGAAGACGGCCGTTCGGCGGCGCAGCCTGCCGCGGGAGCGTCAGGCGCCGCGGCATCAGCCGCGGGAACGGCCGCGGCGGCGGCATCAGCCGCGAGCGCGCCCGTCGCGACGTCGGCCGCCGAGGACGGGCATGCGGGCACCAACGGCCGCAGCCCGGCCGCACCCGTCGGGTCGGCCGCCCCGGTGGCCGAGGCCGGGCCTGCGCCGACATCGGCCGAGCCGGCCAGCCCGGCCGCGGCCGGGCCCGGCGCCGATCAGGGCGCGGGGCCGTCCGGCGGGTCCGCGGGGCGGGCCAAGCCACCTGTTCCTTTCCCGCAAGCGGAGCCGGATGCGCCGGCCGCGGCCGGCGAAACCGCGCCGGGCACAGGCGAGCCAGCCGCCGGAGGGTCGGCCACCGGGGCACGGAGCGCTCCAAGGCCAACCGCGCCGCGCCCAGGTCCCGGCGCGCCGGCTGGGCGCCGCGGCCGGCCGGCGCGCCCGGCCGCCCGCCCGCGGGCACGCCAGGGCCGCCGCGCCCAGGTCCGCGGCCGGGCAACAACCCGTTCAGCTCGACGGCGACCGGCATGGGATCGGCGCCGCGAGGTGGCCGGCCAGCCCAGCCAGGAGCACCGGGCGCGGCAGGCGGGAGCCCGGCGGCCTTCGCCGGCTCCCCCGGCACCAGCCCGGGCACCGGCCGACCGGGGGCTCCCGGCGCGCCGCGGCCGGGCGGAGCACGCTTCCCCGGGCGCCCGGGCCCGGGTGGTCCCGGCGACTCACCGCGGCCGGGCGGGCCGCGGCCGGGCGGGCCCCGTCCCAGCCCGAGCAGCATGCCCCCCAGGCCGGTCGGCACCCGGGGACCCGGCGGGTTCTCGGGCCCGGGCGGTTCGGGCGGCCCCGGAGGGCCAGGCGGCCGCGGCGGACCGAGCACGGGCACCCGGCCGGGCGGCCGCGGCGGTCCGGGCGCGGGCCCGGGTGGCGGCCGCGGCGGTCCCGGTGCGGGCGGCGCCCAGCGGCCCGGGGTCGGGCCGGCCCGGCCCGGCGGCGGCGGCCGCGGCCGGAGCGGCACCCAGGGCGCGTTCGGGCGGCCCGGCGGGCGCCCGCAGCGCGGCCGGAAGTCGAAGCGCCAGCGCCGCCAGGAGTTCGACAACATGCAGGCCCCGGCGATCGGTGGCGTGTCGATCCCGCGCGGCAACGGCCAGGCGATCCGGCTGTCGCGTGGTGCGTCGCTGAGCGACTTCGCCGACAAGATCGGCGTGAACCCGGCCTCGCTCGTGCAGGTGCTGTTCCACCTGGGCGAGATGGTGACCGCGACCCAGTCGGTGAACGACGAGACGCTCCAGCTGCTCGGGGCCGAGCTGAACTACACGGTCCAGGTTGTCTCCCCGGAGGAAGAGGACAGGGAGCTGCTCGAGGCGTTCGACATCGAGTTCGGTGAGGACGAGGGCGAGGATGCCGACCTCGTGGCCCGCCCGCCGGTGGTGACCGTGATGGGCCACGTCGACCACGGCAAGACCAAGCTGCTCGACGCGATCCGGCACACGAACCTGGTGGCGCACGAGGCCGGCGGGATTACCCAGCACATCGGCGCTTACCAGGTCAACACCGAGGTCGATGGCCAGGAACGGAAGATCACGTTCATCGACACCCCTGGTCACGAGGCTTTTACCGCCATGCGTGCCCGCGGCGCCGAGACCACCGACCTGGTCGTGCTGGTCGTGGCGGCGGACGACGGCGTGAAGCCGCAGACCACCGAGGCGCTCAACCACGCCCAGGCGGCCGGGGTGCCGATCGTGGTGGCGGTCAACAAGGTTGACAAGGAGGGCGCCGACCCGCAGCGGGTCCGCGCACAGCTCACCGAGTACGGGCTGGTGGCCGAGGAATTCGGCGGCCAGTCGCTGTTCGTCGACGTCTCGGCCAGGGAAGGCACCGGCATCGACGCTCTGCTCGAGGCGATCGTGCTGACCGCGGATGCCGAGCTCGACCTGCGCGCCAATCCCGACCAGCAGGCTCAGGGGGTGGCGATCGAGGCCCACCTGGACAAGGGCCGGGGACCGGTTGCGACCGTGCTGGTGCAGCGCGGCACCCTCAATGTCGGCGACTCGATCGTCTGCGGCGAGGCGTTCGGCCGGGTCCGGGCCATGCTGGACGAGAACGGCGACCCGGTCGGCGACGCCCCGCCGTCCCGGCCGGTGCAGGTGCTCGGCCTCTCGTCGGTTCCCGGCGCCGGGGACAGCTTCCTGGTCGTCGACGACGACCGGGTGGCCAGGCAGATCGCCGAGCGGCGTGAGGCCAGGGAGCGGACCGCGATGTTCGCCCAGCGGCGGCCGAGGGTCACCCTGGAGGACCTGGAGTCGGCGCTCAAGTCGGGTGAGCGGGAAGAGCTGCTGCTCATCATCAAGGGCGACGTGTCCGGCTCGGTCGAGGCGCTGGAAGACGCGCTGCTCCAGCTCGACGTGGGCGAGGAGGTCGTGCTCCGGGTCATCGGCCGCGGGGTCGGCGCGATCACCCAGGACGACGTCAACCTGGCCATCGCCTCGGACGCCGTGATCATCGGCTTCAACGTCCGGCCGGCCGGCCGGGCGGGTGAGCTCGCTCAGCGCGAGGGCGTGGACATCCGCTACTACTCGGTCATCTACCAGGCGATCGAGGAGGTCGAGGCCGCGCTCAAGGGCATGCTGAAGCCCATCTTCGAGGAAGCCCAGCTGGGCACCGCGGAGGTGCGGGAGGTCTTCCGGGTGCCGAGGGTCGGCAACGTGGCCGGCTGCATCGTCCGGTCCGGCACGATCACGCGCAACAGCAAGGCGCGCCTGGTCCGCGATGGCGTCGTGGTCTCGGAGAGCCTCAGCGTCGAGTCGCTGCGCCGGTTCAAGGACGATGCGACCGAGGTCCGCGAGGGCTTCGAGTGCGGTATCGGCCTCGGCTACAACGACGTCCGGGTCGATGACGTGATCGAGACGTTCGAGATGCGGGAGAAGCCCAGGGCCTGACGCCGAACCCCAGTTGCCAGCTGGCGAAGGAGCCGCCGTGTACGTGGGCGCCCTGACCCTGGACGTACTGCTCGGCGACGTACGCTCGCTGAAGCAGAAGCGTTCCGCGGTCCGGCCGCTGATCGCCGAGGTCACCCGGCGCTTCCCCGGTGCGTCGGTGGCCGAGACCGGGTACCTGGACCTGCACCGGCGGGCGGAGATCGGCGTGGCCGTGGCGGCCTCGACGGCAGCGCACGCCGTCGAGGTTCTCGACGCATGCGAGCGCTTCGTCGCGGGGCGGCCCGACATCGAGCTGGTGTCCGCGAGGCAGCGGCTGTTCAGCGAGGAGGAGTGAGCAAGGCATGGACGTAGCCCGGGCGCGCAGGCTGGGCGAGGCGATCGCGCAGATCGTCGCCGAGATGCTGGAGCGGCGGGTCAAGGACCCGAGGCTCGGCTTCGTCACGGTGACCGAGGCCCGGGTCACCGGCGATCTCCGCGAGGCGACGGTCTTCTACACGGTCCTCGGCTCCGAGGAGGAACGCGCTGCATCGGCCGCCGCGCTGGCCAGCGCGGCCGGCCTGATCAGGTCCGAGGTCGGCAGGCAGACCGGGGTGAAACACACGCCGTCGATCACCTTCGAGCCGGACAGGGTGCCCGACACGGCGAGGAACATCGAGGAACTCGTGGCCCGGGCCCGGATGGCCGACGCGGCGGTCGCCGCCGCCAGGCAGGGGGCCAGGCCCGCGGGCGACCCCGACCCCTACCGGGTGCGCCCCGAGCCCGACGACGATCTCGACGAGGATCTCGACGACGACACTGACAGCGGGGGCGGTCCGCTCGGCAACTACCCGGCGCCCGGGGCACGCCGCCCCGGCCAGGCCTGACCGCGGGGGCGGAGCCCCCGCGGTTTGCCGGGGGGACGTGGGGAGGCGGACGCTCCGCGATGTGCGGGGGGTATGCGGGCGGGCGGAACCCGCGCGTG
This sequence comes from uncultured Actinomycetota bacterium, assembly GCA_963729365.1. GTDB lineage: Bacteria > Actinomycetota > Actinomycetes > Streptosporangiales > Streptosporangiaceae > JASHPR01. The sequence goes on along the minus strand of CAVSNQ010000013.1, from coordinate 1,221,244 downwards.
GTGTGCGGGGGGTATGCGGGGGGCGGAGCCCCCCGCAGGTCGGTGCTCTCGGCAATTACCCGGCGGCCGGCGCCGGCCGCGCGAGATACTCACGGTCGTGACAGCCGAGCAAGTGGACGTCGAGTCGGAGTGGCTGCGAGCCGTCAAGATCCTGGATGAGGCCACCGAGATCTGCCTGGCCTGCCACATCCGGCCGGACGGGGATGCGCTCGGCTCGATGCTCGCGGTGGCCCACGCGCTGCGCGCGCGCTGCACCGCGCGGCCGCTGCGGTCGGCGCCGGCCCGTATCGTCGCCTCGTTCGGTGACCTGCCGTTCGAGATTCCGCGCATCCTCCGCTTCCTCCCCGGCATCGACCTGCTCAGCCCGCCGGACGCCTTCCCCCGGCGGCCGCAGGTCATGGTGACCTTCGACGCGGCCAGCGCGGACCGGCTCGGCATCCTGCAGGCGAGCGCGTCGGCCGCGGACGAGCTGATCGTCCTCGATCATCACGCTTCCAACAGCGGGTTCGGCACCGTGAACCTGATTGACCAGGCCGCCGCCGCGACCGCGGTGCTGGCGTTTGACCTCATCGGCCGGCTGGGCGTGGAGATCTCCCGGGACATCGCGCTCGGCCTGTATGCCGGGCTGGTCACGGACACGGGCTCATTCAAGTACTCGAATACGTCGGCGCGGGCCCATGAGCTGGCGGCGCTGCTGCTCCGGGCGGGCGTCGAGCCGGGCGTGGTGGCGCACGAGCTGTGGGACCGCAGCCCGTTCGGGTTCCTGGGCCTGCTCGCCGCGGCGCTCGGACGAGCGCGGCTCGAGCCGGACGCTGCGGCCGGCCACGGCCTGGTGTGGACAACGGTCACCCGCGATGACCGGGCCGCCTGCGGCTTGCCGTTCGAGGCCGCCGAATCGGTGATCGACGTGGTGCGCCGGACCGACGAGGCCGATGTGGCGGTTGTGCTCAAGGAAGACGATGCCGGCTGCTGGCAGGTATCGGCCAGGTCCAAGGGCGCGGCGGACGTCGGGCGCGCGTGCGTGGCGCTGGGCGGCGGGGGGCACAGGCTCGCGGCCGGGTTCACCGCGTGCGGCCCGGTCGCCGACGTCATGACCTCGCTGCGCGGCCAGCTCGCGATCGGGGCCGTCGCGGCTGGCGGGCGGTGACGGCGGACGGCCGCCGGGCGGTTGCCGCCAGCGGCCTGGTCATTGTCGACAAGCCGCCCGGCCTGACCTCGCACGACGTCGTGGCCCGGATCCGCCGCCTGGCCGGAACCCGCCGCGTCGGGCACGCCGGCACGCTGGACCCGATGGCCACCGGGGTGCTCGTGATCGGGGTGGAGAAGGCCACCCGGCTGCTCGGCCATCTCGCGCTGACCGAGAAGGAATACTCGGCCACGATCCGGCTCGGCCAGGCCACCGACACCGACGACGCCGACGGCGAGATCATGGCCCAGACCTCTGCCGCCGGGGTCACCCGCGAGGCAATCGAGGCCGCCGCCGCGGCGCTGACCGGCGAGATCGAGCAGGTCCCGCCCGGCTACAGCGCCATCAAGGTGGCCGGCCAGCGCGCCTACCGGCTGGCCCGCGAAGGCACCGCTCCCGAGCTCGCGGCCCGGACGGTCACGGTCTCGTCGTTCACCGTGGGGGCGGTGCGCGCCGAAGGCGACCTGACCGACGCCGACGCCGCCGTCACCTGTTCCAGCGGCACCTACGTCCGGGCCCTGGCCCGCGACCTGGGCGCGGCGCTCGGCGTGGGCGGCCACCTGACGATGCTGCGGCGCACCAGGGTCGGGCCCTACGGGATCGGCCAGGCACGCACGCTGGAGCAGCTCGCCGACTCGTTCGACCTGACGCCGCTCGCTCAGGCCGCTGGCGTAGCGTTCAGGCAACTGCATCTGACCGGGGACGACGCGCGCATGGTCGCGCACGGGCAGCGGCTGCCTGTCTCCGTGCTCAGCGGCGTGCCGGGCACCGGGCCGGTGGCCGCGTTCGCCCCGGACGGGTCGCTGGTCGCGCTGCTCACCGAGGAGGGCGGGCAGGCCAGGCCGCTGGCGGTGTTCGTGCCCTGACCCGCGGCATAGCATGCAGCCGTGGCCGAGACCGAGATTGTCACCACCGCGGACCGCCGTGACCTGGACGACGAGACCAGGGCCGCGTTCCGGGGCGAATGGCCCGAGTTCATCTTCCACGACCCGGTCTCCAACGCGCATGTCGAACGGGTCGAGGCCTACTTCCCCCGCTACGACATCCTGCTGCTGGCCGGCGGCGAGGTCGTGGCGGGCGGCTGGGGCGTGCCGATCGCCTGGAACGCCACGGCGGCCGGACTCCCGGACGGTTACGACGGGGCCATGGTCCGGGCGGTCGAAGGCCACGAGAACTCGGTCGAGCCGGACACGCTGTGCGTGATGGCCGCCGCGGTCAAGCGGGGCCATCAGGGCACCGGGCTGGCCGGCCAGGTGCTGACCGCGCTGCGCGAGCGCGCCGTCGCCGACGGGCTGCGCCGGGTGATCGCACCGGTCCGGCCGACCCTGAAGGTGCGGTATCCGCTGACGCCGATGAGCCAGTTCGCCCGGTGGGCGCGGGCCGACGGCCTGCATCTCGACCCGTGGGTCCGCACCCATCAGCGGCTTGGCGCGAGGATACTCGGGCCCGCGCCGCGGTCCATGGTGATCACCGGAACGGTTGCGGAGTGGGAGGACTGGACCAAGATGGCCTTCCCGCAGTCCGGGCGGTACGTGGTGCCGGACGCCCTGGACCTGGTGCGGGTGGACCGGGACGCCGACTGCGGCCGCTACGCCGAGACGAACCTCTGGATGCGCCACCGGTAGCCGCCGGGGCCTGGGAACCGTGCGCCGGGCCGGGCGGCCGTGCGCTCCCTGGCCCCGCGGCATGGCAGGCTTGGGGGGTCACGGCGAGGCGACCGGGGGAGGATCCGTACATGCACCGCTGGCAGGGCCTGGACGACGTGCCCGACGGCTGGGGTCCCTCGGTGGTCACCATCGGGGTGTTCGACGGCGTGCACCTGGGCCATCAGCGGGTCGTCGGCCGGGCCGCCGAGGTGGCCAGGGAGCTCGGGCTGCCGGTGGTGGTGGTCACCTTCGACCCGCATCCGGACGAGGTGGTGCGGCCAGGTTCCCATCCGCCGTTCCTGTGCACCGCCCGCCGGCGGGCCGAGCTGCTGGCCGGGCTGGGCGCCGACGCGGTCTGCGTGCTGCCGTTCACTCACGAGTTCTCGCGCCTGGGCCCGGATGAGTTCGTCCGGGCCGTGCTCGTGGACCGGCTGCACGCGGCCAGGGTCGTGGTGGGAGAGGACTTCAGGTTCGGGCACCGCGCCGCGGGCGACGTCGCGCTGCTGGCGCAGCTGGGCGAGAAGTACGACTTCACGGCCGAGGGAGTGCCGTTGCTGACCGACAACGGCGTCACGATCTCGTCGAGCGGGATCAGGGAACAGCTCGCGGCCGGTGACGTGACCGGCGCAGCGCGCGACCTGGGACGCCCGCACCGGGTTGAGGGCGTGGTGGTGCGGGGCCACCGGCGCGGCCGGGCGCTCGGCTTCCCGACCGCCAACCTGGAGACGCTCCCGCACACCGCGATCCCCGCGGACGGCATCTACGCGGGCTGGCTCACTAGCCTCGACCCGTCCGGCCGGGAGCAGGAGCGCTGGCCCGCCGCGATCTCGGTCGGCACCAACCCCACCTTCGGCGGGCAGGAACGCAGCGTCGAGGCCTATGCGCTCGATCGCGACGACCTGGATCTGTACGGAGTCCACGTCGCCGTGGACTTCGTCAACAGGCTCCGGGGCATGGAGCGGTTCGACTCGGTCGATGAGCTGGTCGCGCAGATGCACCTGGACGTCGACGCCGCCCGCCTGCTGTGCTCCGGCGGCTAGCGCCGCGTTATGTCCCGCTGCTGGCGTGATGGGGCGGCCGGCGTGGTAGCCTAAATAGTCGACCGGTGTAGCCGGTCAGGTTAGCTGCGCCCTCATGCGGCTGACCGTGGGGAAGCAGCCGCGGCTCTCTTGCGTGGCGTGCACCCTGCCCCGAGCGGCTTCTCGCGATACCAGCCGGGGTATTCAGCTCAGCAGAGACGATCAAGCATCGAAGGAGCAACGTGCCGCTAGAGACCACGGTGAAGAAGGAGATCATCGCCGGGCACGCGACTAGTGAGGGTGACACCGGCTCGCCGGAGGTCCAAGTTGCGCTGCTGACCCGGCGGATCCAGGAACTGACCGAGCACCTCAAGGTGCACAAGCACGACCACCACAGCCGCCGCGGGCTGCTGCTGCTCGTCGGCCGCCGCAGGCGGCTGCTGCAGTACCTGTCCAGGAAGGACATCACCCGCTACCGCGAGCTGATCGAAAAACTCGGCCTGCGCAGGTAGGTTGGCGGCAAACCGCCCGCTGGGCCTGGTGCCCGAGCGGGCGGACAACTAAATACCGAAGAAAAAACAGAACGACGTCCCGCGACCCCGGCCAGGAGCGCCCAAAGCGCCCAAGGGCCGGTCCTCGGTAGTGGTTCTCGGGCCAGGGGATGGGCGCCGCACATGCGGCGCCATGCTTACCCGGGCCGAGAGCTTCGATCGAAGACCGGCCGGCCCCGGCCAGACGGCCGGTGCGTGCTCACTGGTAGCGGGCGGACGCGGGACCTCAGTTAAGGAGGTCTCACCCCATGGCTGGAACCCAGGAGGGTGTGCATACCGCCGAGGTCACCATCGACAACGGCGCACTCGGCGTTCATAAGATCCGGTTCGAGACCGGCCGGCTGGCCCGTCTCGCCGCAGGCTCGGCCGTCGTCTATCTCGACGACGAGACCATGGTGCTGTCCGCGACCACCGCGTCCAAGCACCCCAAGGAAGGCCTCGACTTCTTCCCGCTCACGGTGGATGTCGAGGAGAAAATGTATGCGGCGGGCCGGATTCCCGGCTCGTTTTTCCGCCGGGAGGGCCGCCCGTCCGAGGACGCGATCCTCACCTGCCGGCTGATTGACCGGCCGCTGCGGCCAACGTTCACGCACGGGCTGCGCAACGAGGTCCAGATCGTCGAGACGATCCTGGCCCTGCATCCCGAGCATCTCTACGATGTGGTCGCGATCAATGCGGCCTCACTGTCCACCCAGCTGTCCGGCCTGCCGTTCTCCGGGCCGATCGGCGGCGTGCGGGTCGCCCTGATCAAGGGCCAGTGGGTCGGCTTCCCGAACTACTCCCAGCTCGAGGACGCCACGTTCGACATGGTGGTGGCCGGCCGGGTGCTCGAGGACGGCGACGTCGCGATCATGATGGTGGAGGCGGAATCAACCGCCAGCACCCTGCGCTTGCTGGCCGACACCGCCGGCAGCGGCGCCGTCGCGCCCACCGAAGACATCGTGGCCGCCGGGCTCGAGGCTGCCAAGCCGTTCATCAAGGCCCTCTGTGAAGGGCAGATGCAGGTGGCGGCGCATGCCGCCAAGGAGGTCCAGGAGTTCCCGATCTTCGTCGACTACCAGCAGGACGTCTACGACGCGCTGGCCGCCGAGGTCTCCGACGAACTGGCCAAGGCGCTCACGATCGCGGGCAAGCAGGAGCGGGATAGCGAGACCGACCGGGTCAAGGCCCTGGCCGCCGAGCGTATCGGTGACCAGTTCGAGGGCCGCGAGAAGGAGATCAGCGGCGCGTTCCGGTCGCTGACCAAGAAGCTGGTCCGGGAGCGCATCATCCGCGAGGGCGTGCGGATCGACGGCCGCGGCCTGGCCGACATCCGGCAGCTGTCCGCCGAGGCGGGCGTGCTGCCGCGGGTGCACGGCTCGGCCCTGTTCGAGCGCGGCGAGACCCAGGTCCTGGGCGTCACCACGCTGAACATGCTCCGGATGGAGCAGATGATCGACACGCTCAACCCGGAGCGCACCAAGCGCTACATGCACAACTACAACATGCCGCCGTACTCGACCGGCGAGACCGGCCGGGTCGGTTCGCCCAAGCGGCGCGAGATCGGGCACGGCGCGCTGGCCGAGCGGGCGCTGATCCCGGTGCTGCCCACCCGCGAGGAGTTCCCCTACGCGATCCGGCAGGTGTCCGAGGCCATCGGCTCCAACGGCTCCACCTCGATGGGGTCGGTCTGCGCGTCCTCCATGTCGCTGCTGGACGCGGGCGTGCCGCTGAAGGACATGGTGGCGGGCATCGCGATGGGCCTGATCCACGAGGGCGGCGACTACGTCACGCTGACCGACATCCTCGGCGCCGAGGACGCGTTCGGCGACATGGACTTCAAGGTCGCCGGGACCAAGGACGTGATCACCGCGCTGCAGCTGGACACCAAGCTGGACGGCATCCCCGCCTCGGTCCTCGCCGGGGCGCTGAAGCAGGCCCGCGGCGCGCGGCTGACCATCCTCGACGTGATGCGCGAGGCGATCGATACCCCGGGCGAGATGAGCCCGTACGCGCCGCGGATCATCACGGTCAAGGTGCCGGTCGACAAGATCGGCGAGGTGATCGGCCCCAAGGGCAAGATGATCAACTCCATCCAGGAGGACACCGGCGCCGAGATCACGATCGAGGACGACGGCACCATCTACATCGGCGCCACCGACGGCACGTCGGCCGAGGCCGCCCGGGCGGCGATCAACGCGATCGCCAACCCGCACATCCCCGAGGTCGGCGAGCGGTTCCTGGGCACGGTCGTGAAGACGACCACGTTCGGCGCGTTCGTGTCGCTGCTGCCGGGCCGGGACGGGCTGCTGCACATCACGCAGATCCGCAAGCTGCACGGCGGCGCCCGGATCGAGAACGTTGACGACGTCATCTCGGTCGGCGACAAGATCCAGGTCGAGATCCGCGAGGTGGACGACCGGGGCAAGCTGTCGCTGGTCCCGGTCGAGGTCGTGGAGCGTGAGGCGGCCGGCGAGGATCTGGGCGGCGACGACCACCGCTCGCGTGACCGGGGAGACCGCGGCGGCTACGGCGGTGACCGTGACCGCGGCGGCGACCGTGGTGACCGGTCCTCCGGCCGGGGCGACCGGGACCGGGGCGGCGACCGGGACCGCAGCGGCGATTCTCACCGCACCCGGGAGCGCCACCGCGGACCGCGCAACTCATGACCGTGTATTCCGGTTATCCGGGCCAGCCGTCGGCTGGAGGCGATTCGTCGGTCAGCTGCACCGTGCTTCCCGGCGGCCTGCGGGTGATCACCGAGTCGCTGCCCGCGGTCCGGTCGGCGGCGTTCGGGATCTGGGCGGGCGTCGGCTCGAGGGACGAGGATGTCGCTCACGCCGGCGCCACTCACTACCTCGAGCACCTGCTGTTCAAGGGCACGGAGCAGCGTACCGCCCTGGACATCTCGGCGGCGATGGACGCGGTCGGCGGCGAGCTGAACGCGTTCACCGCCAAGGAGTACACCTGCTACTACGCGCGGGTGCTCGACGCCGACCTGCCGCTGGCCATCGACGTGCTGGCCGACATGGTGACCAACTCGCTGATCGAGCCGAAGGACGTCGATGCCGAGCGGGGCGTGATCCTCGAAGAGATCGCCATGAACGACGACGACCCCTCGGACACGGTGCACGAGGCCTTCGCCGCGCAGCTGTTCGGTGACACGCCGATGGGCCGCCCCATTCTCGGCAGCGTCGACTCGATCAACTCGATCACGCGCGCCCAGATCGCCGAGCACTACGCCGCGCGGTACAAGCCGGAGAACCTGGTCGTCGCGGCCGCGGGCAGCCTCGACCATGCGGAGGTTGTCAAGCTGACGCGATCCGCGTTCGGCCCGGTACTGACCGGAGACGCGAATCCGGTGCCCCCGCGCCTGTCCGGGGCGGCCGCGGACGGCGGGCAGGCCGGCACCGGCGTGCGGCTGGTCTCGCGGAGCATCGAGCAGGCGAACCTCGTCCTGGGCTGCGGCGGGCTGTCGCGGACCGACAAGCGCAGGTTCGCGCTCGGCGTGCTGAACGCCGCGCTCGGCGGCGGCATGTCATCGCGGCTGTTCCAGGAGGTGCGGGAGAAGCGCGGCCTGGCCTACTCGGTGTACAGCTTCAGCTCGCAGCATGCCGACGGCGGCATCTGGGGTGTCTATGCGGGCTGTCTGCCCGCCAAGGCCGACGAGGTGCTGTCGATATGCCGGGACGAGATCGCCAAGGTGATCTCCGGCGGCCTGACCGACGACGAGCTGAAGCGGGGCAAGGGCCAGCTGCGCGGGTCGATCGTCCTCGGCCTCGAGGACCCCTCCTCGCGCATGAGCAGGCTGGGCAAGGCCGAGCTCGTCTATTCCCGGCTGGAGCCGGTCGACGAGATCCTGGCCGCTATCGACGCGGTGACCCACGACGACGTGCGCGAGCTCGCGGCCACCGTGCTCGACCAGCCCAAGGCGCTCGCCGTGGTGGGCCCCTTCGACGATGCCGACGCCTTCTCCGCGTCGCTCGGGTGAGCCGGGCCTGCTAAACGTTCAAGGCCGTCGGCCGGGCGCTGATTGCTTGGCCGACGGGGCGGCTGCGGGTAGGTTCAGGTTCGCAGCCGCGAGCGGAGGGGCACGATGATCAAGGTCGGGGTGCTCGGCGCCAAGGGGCGCATGGGGTCGGAAGTGGGCCGCACGGTCGACGCCGCCGACGACATGGAACTGGCCGCCGCCGTTGACGTCGGCGATGCGCGTGATCCGCTGGCCGAGTGCGACGTGGTCGTGGACTTCACCCATCCGGGCGCGGTCATGGACAACCTGCGGTGGTGCCTGGCGCACGGCCGGAACGTCGTCGTGGGGACCTCCGGATTCGACGAGACCAGGCTGGCGGCGGTGCAGGACTGGCTCGGGGAGCCGCGGCCGGCCCGTGTGCTGGTCGTGCCGAACTTCTCCATCGGCGCGGTGCTGATGATGCGCTTCGCCGAGCAGGCGGCGCGCTTTTTCGAGTCGGCCGAGGTTATCGAGCTGCATCATGCCGCCAAGGTCGACGCGCCGTCCGGGACGGCGTCGCGAACCGCGTCGCTGATCGGCGCGGCACGATCCGAAGCCGGGCTCGGGCCGCCGCCGGACGCGACCGTGTCGGAGGTGGCCGGCGCGCGGGGCGCTGTCGTGGACGGGGTGCGAGTGCATTCGGTGCGGCTGGCCGGGCTGCTGGCGCACCAGGAGGTTCTGCTCGGCGGCCACGGTGAGATCCTGACCATCAGGCACGATTCGATGGACCGGTCGTCGTTCATGCCGGGGGTGCTGCTGGCGGTGCGGGGGGTCGCGTCGCTGCCGCCTGGGTTGACGGTCGGGCTGGGGGGCATGCTCGGCCTAGCGTAAGAAGGGGGCAAGCTGGCCGATGAAGGCAATCCTCAATGTGATCTGGCTCGTGCTCTGCGGGCTGTGGATGTCGATCGCCTACGTTCTGGCGGGACTGGTGTGCTTCGTCCTGATCATCACGATCCCGTTCGGCATCGCGTCATTCAGGATCGCGAGCTATGTTCTCTGGCCGTTCGGCCGGACGATCGAGCCGCGGCGGGACGCCGGAGCCGGCGCCCTGATCGGCAACATCATCTGGATCGTCTTGTTCGGGTGGTGGCTCGCGGTCGGGCACCTGGTCACCGGCGCGGCCTTGTGCCTGACGATCATCGGCATCCCGCTGGGCCTGGCCAGCTTCAAGATCATTCCTGTCACGCTGGTCCCGCTGGGCGTCCGGATCGTTCCCACGGACCAGCAGTTCTCCGGCGTGGCCTGACCGCGCCCGGCCCCCGGCGGCCGGTTCTTGGCGCGGCGGGCGGTTCTTCGCGTAGCGTCGGGTCATGTGCCGGAGCATCAAGACCCTGCGTGAGCCTTTCACCGAGAACGTCACAGAAGAAGATGTGCGGGCGGCCGCGCTGCAGTACGTCAGGAAAGTGAGCGGCTTCCGGCGTCCGGCCCGGCACAACGCCGAGGCCTTCGACCGGGCCGTGGACGCGGTGGCCGGGGCCACGCTCACCCTGCTCGACCAGCTGGAGCTGCGCACGGCCGGCGCGTCCCAGGCCCCGGCCGGCTGACCGAACCCGGCCGGCTGACCGGTGGATCAGCGGCGGAGCAGCCGCATCGGCAGTCCGCGCCCGGGTCGTAGCGTGACGTTGGCGCTGGGCGCCGGGATCCCGCGCACCGTCAGCTCCAGCCGGTACCTTCGGGCGACGGTGGCCAGCACCAGCACGGTCTCGAGCTCGGCGAAGGACGCGCCAACGCAGGCCCGCCGTCCGCCGCCGAACGGGATGTAGGCATACCGGTGCCGCAGACGCCCGCCGCCACGGGCCGCGCCCGAAGCGCTCGGGACATCCAGAGCGCCCGGGGCATCCAGGGCGCCCGGAGCGCCCGGGGCGCCGGGGGCACCGGAAGCCTCGCCGTCCGGCAGGAACCGGCGCGGGTCGAACCCGGCCGGGTCGGACCAGAAGTCCTGATGCCGGTGGACCAGGTAGGGCGGGACCGCCACCAGGCTGCCGGCCGGAACATCCACGCCGCACACCTCGTCGTCGGCCAGCGCGTTCCGCTCGATCGTCCAGGCCGGCGGGTAGAGCCGCATCGCCTCGGCCACGACCGCCCGCGTCCAGGGCAGCCTGGCCGCGTCGCTGGCTTCCGGATCGCGGTCGCCGAGCACCGAATCAAGCTCTGCTTCGAGCTGCTGCCTGGCCCACGGGTACGCGGAGAGCAGCGCCAGGGTCCAGGACAGCGTGTTCGCGGTGGTCTCATGCCCGGCCAGCATGAAGGTGCCCACCTCGTCGCCGATCTCGGCGTCGGCGAGCGGCGAGCCGTCCGGGCCGCGGGCCGCCAGCAGCACATCCAGCAGGTTGCCGGCCGCGGCGGAGCCGTCACCGGCGTCCGCCGGGGCCAGGCCGCCGCCGACGGCGGCGCGCCGCCCGGACACGATCCGGCCCACCGGGCCCTCGATTCCCTCGGGCGTGCGGCCGACCCGGCGCGCGACCGCCCTGAGCACGCGGGCCGACCTCGGGCCCCACGACAGCGGGGCGAACGTGGCCAGCACCGCAACCCGCTGGCCGGCGTCCATCGCCCGGCTGACCTGGTCGGTCTCGCCGCTCAGGTCGCAGCCGAACAGCGCGTGGCCCACGATGTCCAGCGTCACGGCGCTCATCTGGCCCGCGACGTTGATCACCGTGCCCTCGGCGAGCCCGTCCCAGCGGCCGGCCAGCCGCCGCGCGGCGTCCGTCATGGCCGGGCCGAACGCGGTCACGTGCTGCCGAGAGAACACCGGCTGGACCAGGCGCCTGTGCTGCCGCCAGCGGTCGCCCTCGCTGGTCAGCAGGCCATCCCCGATCAGCGCGCGGAGCGGCCGGTAGGTGAACGCCTTGACATAGTTGTCCTGGTTCGCGGCGAGAACGTGCTCCGCGTGCTCTGGCCGGCTCAGCATGTAGAAGCTGTGCCCGGGCGAGTAGGAGAGCCTGATCGTGTCGCCGTACCTGGCGGCCAGCCGCACATAGCCGTCCAGCGGGCTGCGCGCGAGCCGGGCGAGCGCGGCCGCCGCCGCCGCGCCACGCGGCCCTGGCCCGGCAGACCGGGAGGATTGCGCCTTCACGATCCCATACTGCGTCCGGTCGCGGCGCGGCGACAGTGCGGGGGGCTATCCGCCGAAGTTCACCGCGGTCGTGTTGGCGCCGCTGATCACGATGGCCACGCTCTCGCCGGGCCCGGGAACGTACCGGCCGGACATCACGGCGGCGAGCGCCGCGCATCCGCCGGGCTCGGCGACCAGCCTGAGCTTGTCCCACAGCGCCTGCTGGGCCCGCAGGATCGCATCGTCGCTGACCAGCACGATGTCGTGCACTCGCTGTGAGACCACGGAGAACGTCAGGCCGCCCACCCGCCGCGGCGCCAGTGAGTCCACGGCCACACTGCCCGTGGCCGCGTCGGCCGGCCTGGCCGCCAGCGCGGCGGTCATCGTCGGCGCGCCCTCGGGCTCCACGCCGATGACCCTGACCCGGCCGGCCAGCGCGGTCGCGATCCCGGACAGCAGCCCGCCGCCGCCGACGGCGGCCAGCACGACGTCGGCCTGCGGGGCCTGCCGCCCGAGTTCCAGGCCCAGCGTCCCCGCGCCGAGCACGGTCTCGACCTGGTTGAAGGCATGCACGGGCATCGCGCCGGAAGCGGCGATCCAGCGCTGGCTGACCGCCAGGGCGTCGGAGTACGTCGCGCCCTCGACCACCAGGTCGGCGCCGTAGGCCCGGATCCGGCTGACCTTCGCCGCCGAGGAGACCTCGGGCACGAAGATCCGCGCGGGCACGCCGAGGACCCCGGCCGCGTAGGCCACCGCGGCGCCGTGATTGCCGCCGGAGGCCGCGGCGACCCCGGCGGCTGGGACGTCACGCAGCAGCAGGTTGGCGAAGGCGCCGCGCGCCTTGAACGACCCCGAGTGCTGGAGCTGCTCCAGCTTGAGGGTCAGCGGGCCGCCCGGCAGGCCGAAATCGGCCCGGTCGAGGGCGATCACCGGCGTGCACCGCACGTACGGCCGGATCCGTTCCGCGACGGCCGCCACCGCCGCCGGGGTCAGCGCGCCGGTATCGTCCGCCGGCGTCGTTGCCTGGGTCACCACTCGCCTCCGATCATGGCGGTCGCACCGGCCGCACTGTGGATGATTTTCTTGAACGTATAGTCATTTAGCTAATCATCTACGGCTCCGCCGCGGCGCGGGAACCGGGGGTCAGGGCGGGCCAGGCCCGGATCATCGCGGACAGCGTCCGCGAACGTGCTGCGCGCACGCTGGTGAGCAGTGCGCGCTCGCGGCCAGGGTTATTTCGCCGCGCCTGCCGGGGCAGGAACGGCCGGCCGCGGCGACGGCGACCGTCTTCATCGTGATCCGGCTGGCCGGCGCCGTCTACCTGGTCTGGCTCGGCATCCAGGCGTTCCGCAGGCGCGGCTCGCTGGCCCGGGTGCTCACCGAGGCGGCCGCTCCGCGCGGCGGCGTCAGGTCGGCGCGCGAGGGCTTCGTGGTCGGTGTCACGAACCCGAAGGCCGTGATCCTGTTCGCCGCCGTGCTGCCGCAGTTCGTGGACCGGTCCGCCGGGCACGTGCCGGCCCAGATGCTGATCCTGAGCGCGCTGTCGGTCGCGATCGGCCTGGCCTCGGACAGCTGCTACGGGCTGGCCGCGAGCACGGTGCGGTCCTGGTTCGCCAGATCCCCGCGGCGGCTCGGGCTGGTCGGCGGCGTCGGCGGCCTGGCGATGATCGGGCTCGGCGTCACCCTCGCCCTGACCGGCGGCCGCTCCGCCAGCCGGTGAAGTCGCTCAGGCGGTGCGGGTCTGGCTGGCGGCCTCCAGGCCGAGCTCATCGACCGACGTCTCGCGCATCTTGAACTTCTGCACCTTGCCGGTCACGGTCATCGGGAACTCCTGGGTGAAGCGCACGTACCGCGGGACCTTGTAGTGCGCGATCTTGCCGACGCAGAACGCGCGGACGTCCTCCTCGGTCAGCCCGGCGCCGGGGCGGACCTTCACCCAGGCACACAGCTCCTCCCCGTATTTCTCGTCCGGCACCCCGATCACCTGGACGTCCTCGATCGCCGGGTGGGTGTAGAGGAACTCCTCGACCTCGCGCGGGTAGACGTTCTCGCCGCCGCGGATGACCATGTCCTTGATCCGGCCGACGATGTTCAGGTAGCCGGCGTCGTCCATGACGGCCAGGTCCCCGGTGTGCATCCAGCGCGCCGCGTCGATCGCCTCGGCGGTCTTCTCCGGCTCGTTCCAGTAGCCGAGCATCACCGAGTAGCCCCTGGTGCACATCTCGCCCGGCTCGCCGCGGGGCAGGACCCGCCCGTTGTCCGGGTTCACGATCTTGACCTCGACGTGCGGGTGCACCCGGCCGACCGTCGACACCCTCCGGTCGGTATCGTCGTCGGGCGTGGTCTGGCAGGACACCGGCGAGGTCTCCGTCATGCCGTAGGCGATCGTGACCTCCGACATGTGCATCTCGCTGACCACCCGTTTCATCACCTCGACCGGGCAGGGCGAGCCTGCCATGATCCCGGTCCGCAGGGTGGACAGGTCGTAACCGGCGAAATCGGGAAGGGCGAGCTCGGCGATGAACATCGTCGGCACCCCGTACAGCGAGGTGCACCGCTCGTCCTGCGCGGCGCGCAGCGTGGCGGCCGGATCGAAACCCGGGGCCGGGATCACGATGCACGCGCCGTGCGTGACCACGGCCAGGTTGCCGAGCACCATGCCGAAGCAGTGGTAGAACGGCACCGGGATGCACACCCGGTCCCGCTCGGTGTAGCGGCACGCCTCGCCGATGAAGAAGCCGTTGTTCAGTATGTTGTGGTGCGAGAGCGTCGCGCCCTTGGGAAACCCGGTCGTCCCGCTCGTGTACTGGATGTTGATCGGATCGTCGAAGGCCAGTTCGGCCTCGCGCCGGGCCAGCGCGCCGCCGTCGGCCGGGCCGGCCGCCGTGCGGAGTTCGTCCCACTCCGGCGTGCCGAGGTAGATCACTCTTTCGAGGTCGTCCAGGCGGTCGCTGACCTCGCCGATCATCGCCCGGTAGTCGCTGGTCTTGAAGCTTTCCGCGCTGACCAGCACCCGGACCCCCGACTGGCGCAGCACGAACTCAAGCTCGTGGCTCCGGTAGGCCGGGTTGATGTTGACCAGGATCGCGCCGATCTTCGCGGTGGCAAACTGCAGCAGCACCCATCCGGCGCAGTTCGGCGCCCAGATGCCGACCCGGTCCCGGGCCTGGATCCCGGCCGCGAGCAGCCCCCGGGCGAGGGCGTCGGTGTCGGCATCGAGCTGCTGGTAGGTCCAGCGGCGGCCGGTGGGCACGTCCACCACGGCCTCGCTCCCGGCGAACTCCGCGGCCACCCGCCGCAGGTTCTCCCCGATGGTCTCGCCGAGCAGCGGGGTGGCCGAGGTGCCGTGGCTGTAGGAAGCCTGGGTTGCACTGGGCATGACATGATCCTTTGGTTCTGGGTCATTCCATGCTGCCTGCTCAGCCATCGGCTGTGAAGGCCGGGGCAACTCTGCCGTCATGCTGTGATGCGGTGGCTACCGCTCCGGGGTTAGTGTCGGAGTAACTGCTCACCGTTATCCCCGGAGCGGCAATGGGGACCTGGATCATCTGGCTGGTTGTGGCCGCGATACTCGGTGTGGCCGAGGTCATGACCGCGACGCTGGCCTTCGGCCTGGTGGCCGCGGCCGCGCTGGTCGGTGCCGGGGTCGGTGCCGCCGGGGGGAACGCGGCGCTCCAGTTCGGCGCGTTCGCGATCGCGTCGGCGGCTGGCCTCGGGATCGCGCGGCCGTTCGCCATGCGCCACATCAGGCAGCCGCCGCTGCTGCGCACCGGGACAGCGGCGCTGGTCGGCCGGTCGGCCTACGTCCTCGACGAAGTCACCGCGCAGAGCGGGCGGGTCCGGATCGGCGGCGAGGAGTGGTCGGCGCGGCCCTACGACGAGACCCTGACGATCCCCAAGGGCACCACCGTCGACGTTCTGCAGATCGAGGGCGCTACCGCGCTCGTTTACCCTCGGGAGTAGCCATGGAACTGGCTGTCCTTATCGCCGGCGTCATCTTCGTCCTGCTGGTGGCCCTGTTCACGGTCAAGACCGTGCGCATCGTGCCGCAGGCGCGGGCGCGCAACGTGGAACGCCTCGGCCGGTACCGCAAGACCCTGGAACCGGGGATGAACGTGATCATCCCGTTCATCGACCGGGTGAAGCCGCTGATCGACCTGCGGGAGCAGGTGGTGTCGTTCCTCGGCCAGCCGGTCATCACCGAGGACAACCTGGTCGTGAAGATCGACACTGTGCTGTTCTTCCAGGTCACCGACCCGCGGGCCGCCGACTACGAGATCGTCAACTACATCCAGGCGATCGAGCAGCTCACCGCCACGATGCTGCGTAGCGTGATCGGGTCCATGGACCTGGAGGTGACGCTGACCTCGCGCGACAAGATCAACACCATGCTCCGCGGCGTCCTGGATGACGCCTCGGGCAAGTGGGGGATCCGGGTGACCCGGGTGGAGATCAAGGCGATCGACCCGCCGAAGAGCGTCATTGACGCGATGGAGAAGCAGATGCGGGCCGAGCGGGAGAAGCGGGCCGCGATCCTCACCGCCGAGGGCGTCCGGCAGGCGCAGATCCTCACCGCGGACGGCGACAAGCAGGGCAACGTGCTGCGGGCCGAGGGCGAGAAGCAGAGCGCGATCCTGCGCGCCGAGGGCCAGGCGCAGGCGATCGGGGCCGTGTTCCAGTCCATCCACGACAACGATCCCGACCCCAAGCTGCTCGCCTACCAGTACCTGCAGACCCTCCCGCAGCTCGCGCAGGGGTCCGGCAACACGGTCTGGATGGTCCCGAGCGAGCTGACCGGCGCGCTGAAGATGCTGAGCTCGGCGTTCGACAGTGCGGGCGGCGGCCGGGACGCCGCTACGGCCGGTACCGCCGCCACCGAGAACGGTCAGGGCCCGATCGGCCCAGCCGGCCCGGCCGGGCAGCAAGCCCGGCCACGTCGCGCCGGGTTGCCGCGCGGGGCTGGCTCGCCCGAGGCGGAGGCGGCGGCCGAGTCGGCCGAGTTGGCGGAGAAGGCCGCGGAGAAGGAGCTGGCCGCGGCCGAGCAGGCGGTTGCCGCGGCCGAGCTGCCCCGGGCGGAGCAGCTGGCCGCGGCCGAGCAGGCGGTTGCCACGGCCGAGCTGCCCCGGGCGGAGCCGGCCTCGCCGGCCGAGCCAGCCGTTCCAAGGCCGGCCCCGTGACCAGCGGGCCCGGCGGGCCAGGCCGGGCACTCGGCGTCTGGGGAGCTAGCGCGTACGCCTGGAGTGGCGAGGAGCGGCCGCGCGTCGCTGGTTTCCCCGTCGATTTGTCCGGGCGCCAGCGCGTTCTCGGCTTCCCGCCCGACTCGGCCGGGCCAGCCAGACACGGTTGGCGGCACGGACATGGCCGTCAGGTATCAGCGGGACAACGCGTCAGGCTGGTGGTCGCCGTCGTCGCGGTCCTGGGTCGGCGAGGCCATGACTGATCGCTGACGCCCGCGCCGACCGGGCCGGGTCAGGGCCGGATCGCCAGGCCGACGGTCAGCAGCACGCCGAAGGCGAGCTGCAGCCTGCCGGTCTGGCCGAGCGCGGTGATCAGGCCCGGGCCCGAGGCGCCGTGGCGGACCAGCCGGAGCGGCGCCAGCGCGAACGGCACGGCGGCCAGTGCGATCAGCGCGAGCGGCACGGCCGCGGCGATAGCCGCCGCCACGCCGAACGGGATCACGATGCAGGCCACGTACAGCACGCGGGTCCGGTGATCCCCGAGCACCACGGCCAGCGTGCGCTTGCCGGTCACCGTGTCGGTCGGGATGTCGCGCAGGTTGTTGATCACCAGCAGCGCGCAGGCGAGCAGGCCGACCGGGGCCGATGCCGCCACCGCCAGCCATGGCATGCGGCCCATCTGCACGTATGCGGTACCGGCCACGGCGGCGACGCCAAAGAACAGGAACACGGAGACCTCGCCGAACGCCCGGTACCCATAGGGATGGCGGCCGCCGGTGTAGAACCAGGCGGCGGCGACGGCCGCGGCACCGAGCAGCAGCAGCCACCAGGAGGACACGGCGGCGAGGACCAGGCCGGCCAGGCAGGCCACGGCGAAGCAGCCGAGCGCGGCCGCGAGAACCTGCCGCGGCCGAGCCAGCCCGGAGGCAACCAGCCGGAGCGGGCCCACCCGGCGCTCGTCCGTGCCGCGGATCCCGTCGCTGTAGTCGTTGGCGTAGTTGACGCCGACCTGCAATGCGAGCGCGACGACCAGGGCCAGCGCGGCCCGCCAGGCCGAGAACCGGCCGTAGCCGACGGCCACGCCGGTGCCCACCACGACGGGGACGATCGCCGCCGGGAGGGTCCGCGGGCGCGCGCCCGCCACCCAGTCCCGCGCTGCGGTCACGGCCTTCCCTCGCTCACTTCGCTCACTGATGCGGATCACAGACTAACCGGAGAACCGGACGGGCCACGCCGCGGGCGCTCCGCCGGGACGAATCACTCAGCCGGCGGCAGCGCGAGAGCCGCCGCGACGTGGATGTCCTCGACCTGCCCGGCGTCGAGGCGGTCGTCGCTGGTCCTGGTCTGGCGCCTGAAGTACTTCCGGACCCGGCGGCCGCCGAAGACGTCGACTCCGTCCAGGCGGGCCACGATCCACGGGATCGTGGGCCCGTAAATGGCCATCGCCGGGCGGACGCTGATCTTCTTCCCGAGCGCCTTGCTGAGCCGGTCGCTGGCCTGGCCGGCCTCCCAGCGGGCGTGGCGCAGCCGGTCTCTCTGGCTGTACGGGCCGTGATAGAGCAGCTCGCTGGAAACGCTCCGGACCGGCAGCCTGCGGTCCCAGCGCTCGGAGTCCAGGGCGAACACGCCGCCGGGCCCGACGACGAGGTGATCGATCACGGAGTCACTGCCCGGGATCGCGCGCCGGTGCAGTGCGACGTACCCGGCCGCCCGGAGCAGGACCAGGCGCCGCCTGGTCCGCCGCTGCGCCGAGGTGACGCGCACCGCGGCCGGAATGACCGACGTGCTCCTCGACCGGTAAATCGTGTCGGCGATGGCGATGAAGGCCGCGGCGGTCAGGCCGAGCCGCCACCCCTGCCAGAGCGTGATGCCGATCCCGGCCGCCAGGGCCATCACGGCACGGCCGATCCAGATGGGCAGCCGCGGGTCGCCCGCCAGTCCGCCGACAGCGGCACGAGCCGGGACCGGCTCTCGGCGAGCCTGTCCTCGCGCCTCAACCGGGGACGCCGGTCCGGTCCCGTTCGCCTCCACTCCGGTTTCCCGGTCCACATCTCACAGCGTAATCGAGCCAATACGGGGCGGCCATTCACCCCGCCGTTAGGGGCTGGCCGGGTCACTGCTGGACCGGGACGCCCGGGTACTGTTCGGTAACGTGACCCAGATTCATGACCTGACCGTGACCGAGCTCGCCGCAGCGATCCGCGGGGGCGAGCTGTCGCCCGTCGAGATCACTGATCACTTCCTGGAACGCATAGACCGCCTCGGTGATCAGGTCGGAGCCTTCTACACGGTGACCCACGACCGGGCCCGCCAGGAGGCCGCGGCGGCGGAGAAGACCGTGGCGGAGACCGGCCGCGACGAGCGCTCCGCACTGCCGCCGCTGACCGGGGTCCCGATCCCCATCAAGGACCTGAACATGGTCGCGGGCGTCCGGATGACCTTCGGGTGCACGCTCTTCCGGGACAACGTCGCCGATCAGGATGACCATGTGGTCGCCGCGCTCCGGGCGGCGGGAATCGTGATCACCGGCAAGACGGCCACGCCCGAGTTCGGCCTGCCGTGCTACACCGAGACCAGGATCGGGCCGCCGGCCCGCACGCCCTGGGATCTGGCCAGGTCGGCGGGCGGCTCCAGCGGCGGTGCCGCGGCCGCGGTGGCGGCCGGGCTGGCTCCCGCCGCGCAGGGCAGCGACGGCGGCGGTTCGATCCGGATCCCGTCGAGCGTCTGCGGGCTGTTCGGCATCAAGCCCACCCGGGGGCGGGTCTCCGGCGGCCCGCTCTTCCCCGATCTCGCCGGGCTGTCCATCGATGGCCCGATCGCGCGCACGGTCGCCGACGCCGCGCTGCTGCTCGACGCGATGACCGGCAACCATCCGGGCGACATGTACACCCTGCCGCCGCTGCCCGCGGGCGGGACGTTCCTTTCCCACGCCCGCCGCGAGCCAGGCAGGCTGCGGATCGGCCGGTCGCTGCAGCACGTGGTGGAGGGAGCGGAGGTCCACCCGGATTGCGTGGCCGCCTACGAGGAGGCCAGCGCCCTGCTGGCCGACCTGGGGCACCACGTCGAGGACGTGACGATGCCGTTCGGCCCCGATGTGGTCCCGATGTTCGAGACGCTCTGGTACGCGATGGCCACGCTGGCGCCGATAGATCCGGCCCAGGAGAGGCAGCTCCTGCCGATCACCCGCTATCTGCGCGGACGTGGCCAGCAGGTCAAGGCGTCCGAGCTGCTGTTCGCCCAGGCTTACCTGCAGGCCGTTACGCGCACCGCGCTGGAGACCCTGAACGCATACGACGCCGTGCTCTCGCCCACGCTGGCATCGCCGCCGGTGCCGGTCGGCTACTTCGACGAGGTGGATCCGGCCGAGAACTTCGAGCGGCAGAAGCGGTTCACCCCGTACACCGCCCTGTACAACGTGTCCGGGCAGCCGGCCGTGAACGTGCCGCTGCACTGGACCGCGGACGGGCTGCCGATCGGCATCATGCTGGCCGGGCGGATGGCGGAGGAGGGCACGCTGATCTCGCTGTCTGCGCAGCTCGAGGCCGCGCGGCCGTGGAAGGACCGGCACCCGCCCACCTGGTGACACCGCCCGCCCCGCCCGCGGCGGGCCGGTCACGGTATCTGTGGCGAAGAAACAGTATCTGTGGCGAAGAAACAGCATCCGTGCAGGCTGCGCTCAAGCTGGCCGGCGAGATTTCTCTGCGTTGCCAGAATGAGGCAGCTCCAGGAAGGCCGGCGCCTGTGGGGAGCGCGGTGCCGACCTATATCCGGCGGAGGCGATTTCCGTGGCCAGCAGGCTATTTGCTCGTTCATGCGCGCATATGCGCATGTTCCGCACCGCCCTGGGGGTGGCGGGAGGGTGCGCCTTACTCGCACTGGTCGCGTCGGGGTGCGGCACGGCGGCCGCCCCGACGGCATCGGCCGGGACGGCCCCGCCCAGCCCGAACGCCAACAGCTACCTCACCTGCCTGCGCCAGCACGGGGTCAGCGTTCCCGCGGCCCGGCCCTCGGGAGCGCCGACGGCCCGGCCCACGGTGTTCCCGAGCGGCGGGTTCGGCGGCGGTAACCCCGCGATGCAGAAGGCCAGGCAGGCCTGCGCGTCGCTGCGCCCGAAGGGCGGCTTCGGCGGACTGCGCCGCGGCGGGTTCGGGGCGGCGTTCACGGCCTTCCGCACCTGCATGGCCGCTCACGGCGAGACCATTCCGGCCACCCGGCCGACCGCCCCGCCGACGCCCGCGCCGTCGTCTTCGCCGGGTGCCGATCGCTTCCTTAACGGGCTGAACCCGGCTAATCCGAAGGTCGCGGCCGCACTCAAGGCTTGCGAGTCCAAGCTCCCGGCGTTCCCCAGGCCGTCACCGTCACCGTCGGCTAGCTAGCCAGGCCGGTCGCCGCGCGCAGGTCGCCGAGGCTCCCCTGCGGGAGCCAGCCCTGGGGCTTCACCCCGGCCGGGTGATGACACTGTGCGCGGCGGCCTGCCACCGTCGGAGCCAAACCCGGGCCTGGAACTCGCAGCGCGTGGCCGGCCAGGGAGCTGATTCTGACGCGTTGGGGGACACGTCATGAACCACCTGCTCGAACGGCTGGGCGGCTTTGCGGCCCGACGATTCTGGATCTTCATCGTCGGGTGGGTGATCATACTCGGCGGGCTGCTCGGCGCCAACCACGCGTTCGGCGGCCAGTACGTCAACGACTACAGCGTGCCGGGCAGCGGCTCGTCGAACGGCCTCAACCTGCTCAACAGCGACTATCCGCAACAGGGCGGCTATGGCGGCCAGATCGTGTTCCACGCCAGCCACGGAACCGTCACCGAGCAGCAGGCCGCCGTGAACCAGGCCACGAGCAACGTGGCCAAGCTGTCCGGGGTGATCAAGGCGGTCAGCCCGTTCGCGTCGCCGAACTCGGGAGCGGTCTCCAAGAACGGCACCATCGCCTACTCCAGCGTGTCCTGGAGTGATAACCCGGCTGGCCTGACCAGCTCGTACCTGGATCAGCTCAACAATGCGGTCGCGCCGGCCCGCAAGGCGGGCCTTGAAGTGCAGTACGGCGGCGGCGCCGGGCAGATCGGCCAGCAGACGGGCGACAAGGCGTCCGAGCTCATCGGCCTGGCCTGCGCGCTGGTGCTGCTGCTGTTCATGTTCGGGTCGTTCATCACCGCCGCCATTCCGCTGGTGTCGGCGATCTTCGCCGTGGGCGCCGGCCTGTCGGTGGTGGGGCTGCTCGCCGCGCTCACCACGTTCCCCACGACCGCGCCGACCGTCGCCACGCTGCTCGGCCTCGGCGTCGCGGTCGACTACGGCCTGTTCCTCACCGCGAGGCACCGGGAGCAACTGGACCGCGGCATGGGTGTCGTCAAGTCCGCGACCATGGCCGAGGGCACGTCGGGCGCGTCGATCGTCATCGCCGGCAGCACGGTCGTGGTCGCGATCCTCGGTCTCTACCTCTCCGGGGTGCCGTTCGTCGGCGCGATGGGCCTGGCCGCGGCGGTCGTCGTCGCCATCACCATGCTCGCGGCGCTCACGCTGGTTCCCTCGTTCATGGGCCTGGTCCGCAGCAATATCCGGTCCCTGCCCGCCCGCGTCCGGGCCCACCGGGCGGGCATCTCGGCCCAGCGCCAGGCGCAGCAGACCGCCGAGGCCACCGAGGAGCATCACGAGCAGAGCGCGTTCGCCCGGTGGGGGCGCCGGGTCGCCAGGCAGCCATGGCCGTGGGGGATCGCCAGCGTGCTGGTGCTCCTGGTGCTGGCCATCCCGCTGCTGTCGATCGATCTCGGCCAGCCGGACAACGGCACCAATCCCCTGAACGAAACCAGCCGGCAGGCGTATGACCTACTCAGCCAGGGCTTCGGCGTCGGAATCAACGGACCGCTCTCGGTCGTGGTCAAGCTGCCCAAGCAGTCAAGCTCGTCGGACCAGTCGCTGCTGAGCTCGATGTCCAAGAGCGTGGCGGGCACCAGCGGGGTCGCGTCGGTGTCACCGGCGTCGGTGAACAGCGCCGCGACGGTCGCCGTGTTCAACGCGATCCCGACCACGCGGCCGCAGGCCAAGGCCACCGCCACGCTGGTGCAGACACTCCGCGACGACGTGCTGCCCAAGTACCACGTCACCAGCTACGTCACCGGAACCACCCCCGGCAACGTCGACTTCACCAACCGGATCAGCAGCCGCATGCTGATCCTGATCCTCGGTGTCGTGGCCGTCGCCTTCGTGCTGCTGACCACGGCGTTCCGCTCCGTGGTCATCGCCCTCAAGGCGGCGATCATGAACCTGCTCTCGATCGGGGCGGCCTATGGCGTGATCGTCGCGGTCTTCCAGTGGGGCTGGGGGGCCAGCCTGATCGGGGTGCACACCACGTCCCCGATACCGGCCTACGTGCCGATGATGGTGTTCGCGATCGTCTTCGGCCTGTCCATGGACTACGAGGTATTCCTGCTCTCGCGGGTTCACGAGGCCTGGATCGACACCGCCGACGCGCACCGGAGCGTCGCGATCGGCATCGGCAGCACCGCACGAGTGATCACGACGGCCGCCGCCATCATGGTGACCGTCTTCGCGAGCTTTATCCTGAACGATCAGTCCGCGGTGAAGATGCTGGCCGTCGGCATGGCGTTCGCCGTGTTCATCGACGCGTCGCTGGTCCGGATGATCCTGGTACCCGCGATCATGGCGCTGCTCGGCGCCCGGGCCTGGTGGATGCCTCGCTGGCTGGACCCAGTCCTGCCCCAGCTGCACCTCGAGGGCAGCGAGCTGGCCAAGGCGGCGGGCGCGGCCGGACCCGCGGGCGGCGCGCCCAGCCCGGTCGGCCCGGCCCGGCGCCCCCGCTAGCGCCAGCCCGCCCGCGCACCGCCGGCCGGCATGACCAAAACGGGACATACTGTCCGTGATTTTGACTGGACACCGAGGCGTGAAGAGTTGCGATGATCAAGGAAACCGCGGGCCGCATCGCCCTTTTGCGCGGGTTGTCGGCCATGCTCGCGGAGCGGGCTGTCCTATCCGGTCGCGAGGCGCCGGGCGCCGGCCCGATCATTAGGCATGACCGACCCCGAGCTGATCCGGCGGGCCGAGGCCGCCGGGATCGCACCCTGTTACCTGGACTGGCGCGAGGAGCGGGTCGAGGTGAGCGAGGAGACGCTCGCCGCGATCCTGGACGCCCTCGACCGCGTGCCGGATGCGGGCGCGGGAGCGCGGGGGAGCGGCCGGGAGGGCCGCGACCATCGGGATGCGGCGGACGCGCAGCCCGGGCCGGACGGAGCGGACGCGCAGCCCGGGCCGGACGCCGTGGGCGCGCAGCCCGGGCCGGACGCCGTGGGCGCGCAGCCCGGGCCGGACGCCGTGGGCGCGCAGCCCGGGCCGGACGCCGTGGGCACTCCGGCCAGGCCCCGGGTCCCCGGCGGCCGATCCTGGGGGTTCACCGTCCAGCTCTACTCGGTCCGGTCCAGGCGGTCGTGGGGTCATGGCGACCTGCACGACCTCGCCGACCTGGCCAGCTGGAGCGCCCGCGACCTCGGCGCCGGCTTCGTGCTGATCAACCCGCTGCACGCCGCCGAGCCGCTGCCGCCGGTCAGCCCGTCCCCGTACCTCCCGATGACCAGGAGGTATGTCAGCCCGCTCTACCTGCGGATCGAGGACATCCCCGAGTTCCAGCGGCTGGACGCCGGCCTCCGGCAGCGGATCGATACGCTCGCGGCCCCGCTCCGGGCCAGGAACGCCACCGCCAGCCTCATCGACAGGGACGCGGTCTGGGCCGCGAAGCGGGCCGCCCTGGAGATCATCCACGGCGTGCCGCTGAGCGACCGCCGGCGCGAGGAGTACCACCGGTTCCGCCGGCGTGAGGGCCGGGCGCTCGAGGACTGGGCCGCGTGGTGCGTTCTAGCGGACCGGTACGGGCCCGACTGGCGCACCTGGCCCGGCCCGGCCCGCCAGCCCCGCAGCTCGGCAGGCCGCGCCGCGGCCGGCGGCCCCTGGGCGGATCCGGATGCGGACTTCCACGCCTGGCTGCAATGGCTCGCCGACGAGCAGCTGGCTGCCGCGCAGCGGGCGGCGCTCGACGCGGGCATGGACACCGGGATCATCGCGGACCTCGCGGTCGGCGCGTACCCGGGCGGGGCGGACGCGTGGGCTCACCAGGACCTGCTGGTCGGCGGCCTGACGGTGGGCGCGCCGCCGGACGAGTTCAACCAGCGCGGGCAGGACTGGTCGCAGCCGCCCTGGCATCCGCGGCGGATGGCCGCGGTCGGCTACCGCCCGCTGGCCGACCTGTTCGCCGCGGCGCTGCGGCACGCGGGCGGCCTGCGGGTTGACCACGTGATGGGCTTGATGCGGCTCTGGTGCGTGCCGCAGGGGATGCCGCCGGACCGCGGCGCCTATATCCGCTACGACCATCACGCCACGGTGGCCGCGCTGGCGGGCCAGGCCGCGCGGGCCGGGGCGCTGGCGATCGGCGAGGATCTCGGCACCGTCGACCGGTGGATCCGCGACTACCTGGCCGACAACGGGATCTTGGGCACGTCGATGCTCTGGTTCGCGCGTGAGCCCGACGGCGCGCCGCTTGAGCCGCAGCACTGGCGCCGCAACTGCATGGCGACCGTCGGAACTCACGACCTGCCGCCGGTCGCTGCGTTCCGCACCGGCGAGCAGGTGACCGTCCGCGCCCGGCTTGGGCTCCTCAAACAGTCCGAAGACACAGAACGCCACGCCGCGGAGCTGATGCTGTCGAGCTGGCGCGACGCCCTGGCTGCGCAGGGCCTGATCCCGGCCGGCCCGCTGCCTGGCCCGGACGAGCTCACCGTGGCGCTGTACGGCTACCTGAACCTCACCGCCGCCGCGATGATCGGCGTCTCGCTCGCGGACGCCGTCGGCGACCGCCGCCCCCAGAACATCCCCGGCACCAGCGACGAGTACCCGAACTGGCAGATACCCCTCTGCGACGCCAGCGGCCGCGCGGTGCTCCTGGAGGACCTGCCCGGCCTGCCGCTGGTCCGGGCCGTCGCCGCTGCGGCGGCGGGCCGGTCGCTCCCGTAGGCTTCCGCCCATGAGTTCAGGTAACGGCGGATCACCGGCGTTCGACACCAGCGTGGCCCACATCGCCCGGGTCTATGACTACTGGCTGGGCGGCAAGGACAACTACGCGGCGGACCGGGCGGCCGGCGACCAGGTGATGCAGGCCTACCCCAACATCGTCTACTCGGTCCGGGCCAACCGGGCGTTCCTGGCCCGGGTGGTGCGCTACCTGGTCGACGAGGCGGGGATCCGCCAGTTCCTCGACATCGGCACCGGGATCCCGACCGCGAACAACACGCACGAGGTCGCCCAGTCGGTGGCGCCGGAGTGCCGGGTGGTCTACGTGGACAACGACCCGATCGTGCTCTCCCACGCCCGCGCGCTGCTGACCAGCAGCCCGGAGGGCGCCACCGACTACATCGAGGCCGACCTGCGCGACACCGAGAAGACCCTGGCCCAGGCGAGACTGACGCTGGACTTCTCGGAGCCCGTGGCCGTCATGCTGCTGGGGATACTGCACCTGATTCCCGATCAGGAGGACCCGCGCGCGATCGTGGCCGCGCTGACCGGAACGGTGCCGCCGGGTAGCTTCCTCACCGTCTCCCATCCGGCGTCGGACATCGACGCCGCGGCGGGCGCCGAGGCGGCCCGGCGCTACAACGCCCGCGCCGCCGAGTCGGCCACGTTCCGGTCACGTGCCGAGGTCATGGGATTTTTCGAGGGCCTGGACCTAGTGGAGCCCGGCGTGGTGCGGGTGCCAGAATGGCGACCGCGCTCGGAGATCGAGGCCAAGACCCCGTCGAACCTGTGGGGCGGGGTGGCGCGGAAGCGGTGACGAGCAACCCGCCGCCTGGCCCCGCGTGGCCAGGGCAGGAACAGGTCACTGGGCGGCTTCGCGGTCGCGCTGGCGGCAGCGCAGCGCGCGCGCCACGTCGTCGCGGCCCTCGGTCAGCAGCCGGCGCAGCGCCGCTGGCGGATCGGTCCGCTCGACGTAGTCATCGGCGGCGGCGATCGCCTCCGGCGTGATCTTCCACGACGGGTAGGCGTACTGGGTGAAGTACTGGGCCATGTCCGAGCTCCAGGTCCGCCACACATCGGCGACGACGTCAAAGTACCGTTCCGCGTACGCATCCAGCAGCTCGTCGGCGTCCGGGTCGGTGAATCCGTCCAGGGTGGCCCGGAACGTCGCGTTCGACAGCTTGCCGCTGATGATCTGACCCCAGGCTTCCTCCTTGGCCGCCGGGTCGGGGATCGCGGCGCGGCAGGTTGCGGCGTGCCGCGCGCCCGCGTCGGTGGCGTCCCTGGCCAGCTCGGCATCGATCTCGACCGGCCCGGCGGTGCCGCGGCTGACCAGCTGGTGCAGTAGCTGCCAGCGCAGCTCGGTGTCGACGGCCAGGCCCTCGATCGCCATCGAACCGTCGAGCAGGCCGGCCAGCAGCGCCAGATCATCGGGGGCGAGGGCGACCCCGGTGAGCGCCTGCGTGTAGGCGAGCTGGCGATCCGAGCCAGGCTCGGCGCGCTGCAGCAGATCACCCACCGCAGCGGCGATCCGCTCCAGCCCGGTGGCGCGCCAGTCGGGGTCGGCGAACCGGCGCGCCGCGGTCCCGGCCTGGCGCAGCACGGTCTGCAAGACCGCGATGTCCTCGATCGCGTCCACGCCGGACAGGACCAGGCTCACGTAGTCACGCGCGGCCAGTTCCGCGTCCCGGGCCATGTCCCACGTGGCCGCCCAGCACAGCGCGGCCGGGAGCGAATCGGTGAACTCGCCGATGCTGCTGATGAGCGTGCGCAGCGAGTGGTCGTCCAGCCGGATCTTGGCGTAGGTCAGGTCATCGTCGTTGACGAGGACCAGGTCGGGCCGTTGCAGGCCGATCAGCTCCGGTACGCCGGTGCGCTCGCCGTCGATGTCGAGCTCGATCCGGTGCCGGCTGGCCAGGCCGTCATCGCCGCGGTCGTACAGCCCGATCGCGATGCGGTGCGGGCGGAGCACCGGGTGGCTGGCGGGCGCCTCCTGGACCACGGCGAAGGCGGCGAGCCTGCCCTCGTCGTCGCACCGGTACTCGGGCCGCAGCGTGTTCACGCCCGCGGTCTCGAGCCACTTCTTCGACCAGTCGGACAGGTCCCGGCCCGACGTTTCCTCCAAGGCCGCGAGCAGGTCGCCGAGCGTCGCGTTGCCAAAGGCATGCTGCCCGAAGTAGCGGCGCACCCCGGTCAGGAAGTTCTCCCGGCCGACGTGGGCGACCAGCTGCTTGAGCACCGCGGCGCCCTTGGCATAGGTGATCCCGTCGAAGTTCACCTCGACGGCCGCGATGTCGGGGATGTCCGCGGCGATCGGGTGCGTGGAGGGCAGCTGGTCCTGCCGGTACGCCCACGCCTTCCAGACCTGGGCGAAGGTGGTCCACGCGCCGGACCAGCGGGTGGCCTCGGCTTCCGCCACGGTGCCGGCCCAGGTGGCGAAGGACTCGTTCAGCCACAGGTCGTCCCACCAGCGCATGGTGACCAGATCCCCGAACCACATGTGCGCCATCTCGTGCAGGATCGTCTCGGCCCGGGCTTCCCGGTAGGTGTCGGTCACCCGCGAGCGGAACACATAGGCCTCGAGGAAGGTGACGCAGCCAGCGTTCTCCATCGCCCCGGCCTTGAACTCGGGCACGAACAGCTGGTCGTACTTGCCGAACGGGTAGCGCACGCCGAATGCGTCGTGGAAGAAGTCGAAGCCCTGCCTGGTCACCTCGAAGATCTCGTCAGGGTCCAGGTAGCCCGCCAGCGACTGGCGGCAGAAGATGCCGAGCGGGATCCCGTCATGCTCGTCGCGCACCACGTGGTACGGCCCGGCCGCGATCGCGGTGACATAGGTCGGCAGCACCGCCGTGGGCGGGAACACCCAGAGCGCCGTCTTCGCCGGGGGCGACTGCGTCACCGCGTCCGGCGCCATGTTCGAGATCACCTGCCATTCCGGCTTGGCGGTGACCTCCAGCTGGAACGTGGCTTTCAGGTCGGGCTGGTCGAAGCACGCGTAGACCCGGTGCGCGTCGAACGTCTCGAGGTCGGAGTACATGTAGACGCCGCCGTCGGCCGGGTCGGTGAACCGGTGCAGGCCCTCGCCGGTGCGCGAGTAGGCGCAGTCGGCGGCCACCCGCAACTCGTTGCTCTCGGCGAGGCCTTCCAGGCGGATCCGGTTCCCGTCGAAGTCCGCCGGGCCGACGCGGGCGCCGTTCAGCGCGATCTCGCGGACCGCTGGCGCGGTCAGGTCTATGAACGTTGACGCCCCGGGGTCGGCACAGCGGAAGGTGACCGTGGTCACCGAGCCGAACGTGATGTCACCGCCGCTCAGGTCGAGTTCGACGCGGTAGGACTCGACATCGAGCAGGCGCGCTCGTTCCCGCGCCTCGTCGCGCGTGAGGTTGCTGGCCACAGTGGTGATCCCTTCCGCCGACAGGCATTCGGAGAATAGTCGCACGCGGGCCCGCGGAATGGCCCGGCCCACCCCCCGGTTATCAGCAGTATTACCCCCGCCCCCGAGGAGTGTGCATGGCCGAGCAGGAGCCCACCCGGGTCGATTTCTGGTTTGATCCGCTGTGCCCGTGGGCGTGGATCACCTCCCGGTGGATGCTCGAGGTGGAGAAGGTCCGCCCGGTGGCGCCGCACTGGCACGTGATGAGCCTCGCGGTGCTCAACGAGGGCAAGGAAGGGATGCCAGAGCGGTACCAGGAGCTGATGGCTCAGGCCTGGGGACCGGTACGGGTCTGCATCGCCGCGGAGCAGAAGTTCGGCCCGGACGTGCTGCTGCCGCTCTACACCGCGCTCGGCACGCGATTCCATATTGAGCAGGCGCCGAAGGACCGGGCCACGGTCGAGGCCGCGCTGGCCGAAGCGGGACTGCCGACCGAGCTGGCCGACGCGATGGACGACTCGTCGTACGACGAGGCGCTCCGGGCGTCGCACCACGACGGCATGGACCGGGTCGGGTATGAGGTGGGCACGCCGGTGATCTCCGTCAGCGGCGTCTCGTTCTTCGGTCCCGTGATCACGCCGATACCTCGCGGTGACGACGCGGCGAGGCTCTGGGACGGCGTGCTGGCCGTCGCGGGAACCGACGGTTTCTTCGAGCTGAAGCGGAGCCGGACCAGGGATCCGATTTTCGACTGATCCCCGCGCCACCCCCGGCCGGCGGTTCTGACAGACTGGCGCTCGTGCGCGTCTACCTTGGATCAGACCACGCTGGTTTCGCACTGAAGGGCCGCCTCATCGAGTGGCTCAAGCAGGTCGGCCACGATCCGGTCGACTGTGGCCCGGATGCCGAACGCGATGACGACGACTACCCGCCCTATGTCATGCACGCGGCGTATTCCGCCGTCCACGATCCGGGCAGCCTGGGCATCGTCATCGGCGGCTCGGGGAACGGCGAGGCGATCGCCGCGAACAAGATACCCGGGGTGCGGGCCGCCATCGCCTGGAGCGAGGAGACCGCCCAGCTCGCCCGGCTGCACAACAACGCGAACGTGCTCAGCCTCGGTGCCCGCATGTACGACCTGGCGGATGCGATGTCGTTCGCGCGGGTGTTCGTCGAGACCGAGTTCTCCGGCGCTTCCCGGCATGCCAGGCGGCTGGCGGAGATCTCGGACTACGAGGCGACGGGGGAACTGCCCCCGCGGCCGAGCGAGGCCTAGCGCCCGGCGGGCCCCGGCCGGGAAAGGCTGACGTGGTGGTCGTTTCCAGCTACATCTCCCCCAAAGCAGTCAAGGGCCGGCCGAGCGGAATCGAGGGCCGCGGGCTGGTGGCCGTGGCTCCGATCGCCAAGGACGAGATCGTGGCCATCAAGGGCGGTCATCTGGTCGATAGCGACACGCTGAGAGCGCTGCCGGAACGGCTGCGTAACTCCGACGTCCAGATCGCCGACGGCTTCCACCTGGCCGCGGTGGAGGAGGCCGAATACGAGCCGGTCATGCTCTTCCTCAACCATTCCTGCGAGCCCAATGTCGGCTTCGCCGGCAACATCGTCCTGGTCGCCATGCGGGACGTGGCCGCGGGCGAGGAACTGACCACCGACTATGCGCTCTTCGACGATGCCGACGACCCGATGGCCTGTAACTGCGGTGCGCCATCCTGCCGCGGCACGATCAGCGGCCGGGACTGGCAACGGCCCGAACTGCAGCGCCGGTACGGCAGCTACTTCTCCTGGTACCTGCTGCGCCGGTTCGCTCCGTAAGGGACGCCGCCCGGTGCCGCCGCGGCGACCTGCGCGGCGGCGGAGCAGGTACCCGCGGCCGGAGGATCCAGCCGGTGACACAGCTCACGGGGAGCGCCTCAGCGGCGCCTGCGGCGTCGGCGCCCCGGTCCCGGCTTCGCGCGGCCCGGAACGGCGGCCGGCCCGGCGGGCGCGGCCGGAGCCGGCGGGCCGGCCGGAAGCGCGGCCGCGGCCGGTTCGGCACGGGCCTGGCCAGCCGCTGGCTCGCTGGCCCGGGCCAGTGCCTCATGCTCGGCGTGCGGTCTCGAGACATCCCTGGCCCGCATCGCCGCGTCCACCGTGACCTTCATTCCGCGCATGTATGTCCTCCCGGCCTCAGTCTCGCACGCGGATGACGAACTGCCTGCTGGTGGTGGCGGGCCAGGCGGGTCAGAAGTCCGTCGGGCACCAGGGCGCGGGTTCCCAGGACAGGGCGGCGGATAGCGCCGCGAGCGCGCCAGGCCGCGTTTGCCCGGCCAGTCCCGCGGCGGCCAGCGCGCCGAGCCGGGTACCGCCCAGGTAGGCAGCGCCCAGCGCCAGGACCGGCAGGGTCAGGTCGGCGGCCGCCGAGGTCCGCTCGCAGCTCGCGCGCGGCGTGGCCGCTTCGCCGCCGGCCGCCGGGCCCGGTGCCCGCAGCCGCCAGCGCCCGGCGTTCTCGGCGAACAGGTCGTCGGTGACCTCGATGACCACGTCCACGGCGCACGAATAACGCCGCCGCGTGAGTGCCTCCGGCACGTCGACCAGCCTGATCCAGAGCCCGTCTCCGATGAGCGGACGCGCCCGGCGCCGGTCGGCGAGCAACCAGAGCAGCGGCTCGTCCACCGGCCGCGACCGGGCCCGGACCTCGCCGATCAGGTCCCGGCTGAGAAGGTCGTTCCAGACTGCCGCATGAGCCGCCGGATCGGCGGCCATCAGCTCCCGCACTCGCAGCACACCGCAGGGGTTCCCATGGTCGTCCCATTCCGGCTTGGCCGAGAACAGGGCGTATCCGCGCGGGCCAGCGTCGTCCTCGGCGATCACGCAGCGCAGCGGGCTGCTGCCGGACCGGCGATGCTCCGGGTCCCAGAGGACGTAGTCCCACCAGCGGTCGTCCCGGGCGGACAGGCCGGGCCGGTCGAGCATCACCGAGTCGTAGACCTTGGCCAGTTCGGCCGTGGCGTCGCGTGGCTCGGTGATCCGCAGCCGTGGCGCGCTTCGCGCGCGGTCTTGGCCCGGCACCGACATGACCCCTTCTCCGCGCCGGATCGTGAGATCCAGCTCACCCGTTGCGGCACCGTACCCGTACCTGGAGTAGATGCCACCCTCCGAGGCGAAGAGCGCCGCGACGGCCTCGCCGCGGTCGCGGATGTCGGCCAGCTGGCGATGCATCAGGCTGGTCAGGATCCCGCGGCGCCGGTGCGAGGGCAGCACGCTGACCGCGGTCACCCCGGCGACCGCGACAGCATCGCCGGGCACTGACATCTGGAACGTGACCGCGGCTGCGGTCCCGACCATGTCGGCCCCGTCGAATGCGGCCAGGGTGCGGTCGAACTCGAGGACCTTCAGATCGTGCTGCAACTCCTCATCGGTCGGGTAGGTGGAGTTGAAGGCGTGCTCCATCACCGCGTAGAAAGCGGTGAACTCGCCCTCGCTGATCGGGCGGATCGGGTAGGCAGCGGCCATGCCTTGATTCTTACCCGGCCGGCCATGGGTACCGCGACCGAATATCCGGCGCACCGCCAGCGTGCCGGAATGACGATATACCGGTACAGTGCCGGCAAGATGGTTCGTCTGGTCCCGCACCGTTTTGCGACCGCAGCACTGGCGGCGGCGCGGCGGTTGCGCGGCCTGATCCTGCGCCAGTTCATTACCAGGAATCGTCGGCTCGCCTTCGTGCTCGCGGTCACGGTCGCCGTCATCGGGGCGGCCGCGGTCCGGGTATCTGAGTCATGGTTCTCGCCGGGCGTGATGATCCTGCCGCTGCTGGCGGGCGGCTTGCTACTCTGGCCGCGCGCCCTGCGGATCCTGTTCTGCCTGGTCGGCCTCGCGCTGGTCTATGACGCGCTGGAGGGCAAGGCCGGGCCCGGGATCATCGCCACGATCGCCATCACCGTAGTCTTCGCGGACTCGCTGGCCCGGGCCCGGGCGAAGCTCGGCGTACAGGGGCTGCGGGGCGACCGGATGCTGATCGAGCTGCGGGACCGGATCCGGGCCCAGGGCAGGCTGCCCGACCTGTCCGAAGGCTGGCACTCGGTTTCGGTGCTGCAGCCGGCCGGCGGGGCGTCGTTCGGCGGGGACTTCCTGGTGTCCGCGTGCGACGGGAAGACCCTCGAAGTAGCCCTGGTCGACGTGGCGGGCAAGGGGATCGACGCCGGGACCCGGGCGCTGCTGCTGTCCGGCGCGTTCGGCGGCCTGCTCGGCTCGGTTCCCGCCGGAGACTTCCTGACGTCGTGCAACGCCTATCTCCGCCGGGGCTCGGCCACCGAGGGGTTCGTTACCGCCGTGCACCTGTCGCTCGACCTGGCCACCGGGGACTACGTCGTCGATTCGGCCGGGCACCCGCCGGCGGCGCACTTTGAGGCGGGCAGCGGAACCTGGCGGCTCACTCAGGCGCGCGGGATCGTGCTCGGCGTCGTCGCGGATCTGCGGAGCGTGCCGGAACGAGGCATGCTGCGGCCGGGCGATGCCCTGATGCTCTATACCGACGGGCTGATCGAGGCACCCGGGCGGGACATCGACGCCGGGATCGACCGGCTGCTCGGCGAGGCCGATCGCCTGGTGACGTCGGGGTTCGGGGCGGGCGCGGGCAAGCTGGTCCGTGCGATGCAGGCGCCGGGCGCCGGCTCGGACGACTGCGCGCTCGTGGTTATCTGGCGGAGCTGACCGGGTCGGGGCTGCTGTTGAGCAGCCGGATCGCATGTTCGACGAGGGTGACCAGGGCATCGCGGCAGGATGCCCGCTGGCGCGCGTCACACAGGATGACCGGCACGTCGAGGTTCAGGCTGAGGGCCGACCTGACGATCTCGGGAGCGAAGCGTCTCGCCCCGTCGAAGCAGTTCACCGCGACGATGAACGGCGTGCCCCGCTGCTCGAAGTAGTCAACGGACGGGAAGCAGTCGGCCAGCCGCCGCGTGTCGGCCAGCACAACCGCGCCCAGCGCCCCGATCGCGAGCTCATCCCACATGAACCAGAACCGCTTCTGGCCCGGCGTGCCGAACAGGTAGACCACCAGGTCGTCCCGGATCGTAATGCGGCCGAAGTCCATCGCGACTGTCGTCGTGGTCTTGCTCTCCACGCCGTCGGTCAGGTCGACTTGCGTACCGGGGGCGCTCAGGTCCTCCTCGGTTCGCAGCGGCCGGATCTCGGTCAGGGCGCCCACCAGCGTGGTCTTGCCCGCACCGAACCCGCCGGCGATCAGGATCTTGATCGCGACCGGGACGACCGGCTCATGGGGGTCAGGATAAGAGCCTGCGAAGTCCATCGGCCACCTCCCTCAGGAGCTGTGGATCGGTCAGCCGCGTCGGCACCGGGTGATGAACCGCGATGAGCTTGCGTTCCCGCATGTCGGAAAGGAGGATGCGGACCACGCCGAGCGGGAGATCCAGGTCGGCGGCGAGGTCAGCCACCGAGGTCGGGAGGCGGCACAGGCGCAGCAGGGTCAGATGCTCGGGCTCGAGATCGTGGGTGCTGGCCTGGGCTCCGCGAACGGCGGTGACCATGGACATCAGATCGAAGGTCTCACCGCTCGGGCGGGTCCGGCCGCCGGTGAGCGCGTAAGGCCGGACAATGGGCCCGGCGTCGCGGTCAAGCCACCTGTCGTCGGCCGGGGACATGCCAGGTCACATCGTCTCTGCGGTTGAGCTGGCGGGCCTGGGATTGACGGCGAGGTGCTCCCCGACTCGCTTCACGAGAACCGCCATCTCGTAGGCGACGAGTCCCACGTCAGCCGAGGCCGTGGCCAGCACGGCGAGGCAGCTGCCCTCACCAGCGGCGGTCACGAACAGGAATTCGGACTCCATCTCGATGATGATCTGCCGGGCTGGACCTCCTCCGAAGTGCCGGCCTACCCCCCTGGCCAGGCTCTGGAAACCGGCCGCGGCCGCGGAGAGGTGATCCGCATCCTCCTTTTTGAGCCCAGCCGAAGACCCGATCGTGAGGCCGTCCCGGGACAGGATCACGGCCTTGCCGATGTAGGCCACCCTGGCGACTAGGTCGTCCAGGAGCCAGTCAAGTTCGCTGGCCAGGCTCACGTACTCCCCCTCTACCGCTCCCGACTCCGCGGCAGGCCCGCAGTGTCAATCATCGCCTTGCTGCTCGCCGCCGTTCCCGCTGGCCTCTGTGTTCAGAGTCGGGTCGGACGGCGGCATCACGGATCCGGAAATGTAGCGGCCGCGCTCCCAGCCTCTCTGCAGCGCCGTCATTGTGCTCCGCGCGGCCTCAGGGGACGGTGCGCTCGCGACCCTCTCGGCGCCGTCGGCTCCGAGCGCTCCGCCGTCGCGCAGTTGCGGGGCCAGGCTGGCCTGGCGAACCCGGACGGGCAGGCCCAGCTCGGCCAGCTCGGCGGTGCTGATCCGCGCGTCGGAGGCGTTAGCGGTCTCGGAGCTGTCGGGCTGGGTCTGCGGCTTGCTGCCCCCGAACACGAACTCGGCGGTGTCAGAGCGGTCGGGCTGGCTCTGCGGCTGGCTGTCCCCGAACACGAACACGCTGCCTGCCGCCGCGGGTTGCTGGCGTGGGCGGCGGGGCGTGAACACGCTGTCCGCCTCGGCCGCAGGCGCCGGTGCGGCGTCCCCCGGGGGCGGCTCGGCCCATGGCGTACCCGCGGCGGTCGTGTCGGCCCACGGCGTACCCGCGGCGGTCGTGTCGGCCCACGGCATATCCGCCGAGGTCGCGTCGGCCGACGGCAGGCCGGCCGGGGCGCCGGGCGGCAAGCCGGCCACCGGGCGCGGCATCGTTTCAGCGGCCGGCATCAGCGCGCTCGGCTGGGCCAGCGCGGGCTCCGCAATGATGCCGTGGTTCAGCGTGGCGTGCCGGCTGGCCAGCCGGATCGGGCGCTCGCCCGCAGGCGGCTCCGAGACCTCGGCGGCGTAGGCGCCCTCGCTGACCACCAGGGCGTTCGGGATCAGCACGATGGCGGTCGTTCCGCCAAAGGGCGAGCCCTGCAGGGTAATCCGGATGTCGTGCCGCCTGGCCAGCTGCCCGGCCACGAAGAGGCCGAGCTGCTCACTTCCGGAAAGGTCAAACTGCGGCGGATGCGCGAAGTTGTTATTGATCTCGGCCAGCTTCTCTTCGCTGATGCCGAGACCGCGGTCTTCGATCTCCACGGCGAACCCCCGGCCGACCACGTCGCCGTGGACCCGGACCGGGGTAGAGGGCGGCGAGTAGATCGTCGCGTTCTCGGCGAGCTCGGCGATCATATGGATGACGTCGGCCACGGCCGGGCCGATGAGCGCCGCGCGGGTCCCCACGGTGACCCTGATCCGCGTGTAGTCCTCGACTTCGGCGACCGCCGCGCGCAGCACGTCGACGAACGGCACCGGGTGGCGCCAGCCCCGCCCGGGCGACTCGCCGGACAGGATGATCAGGCCCTCCGAATGCCTGCGCATCCGGGTCGTGAGGTGGTCGATCCGGAACAGGTCCTCCAGCTCCTCGGGCTCGCTCGCCCGGCGTTCCATGGCGTCGAGCAGTGCGAGCTGGCGGTGCAGCAGCGACTGGCTGCGCCTGGCCAGGTTACGGAAGACGTCGCTGACGCCGCGGCGAAGCCGCGCCTCGTCGACGGCCGCCTCCACCGCCGACCGTTGCACGGCATTGAAGGCCTCC
The DNA here is from genome assembly GCA_963729365.1 of uncultured Actinomycetota bacterium. Classification (GTDB taxonomy): domain Bacteria; phylum Actinomycetota; class Actinomycetes; order Streptosporangiales; family Streptosporangiaceae; genus JASHPR01. The sequence continues at coordinate 1,184,606 of CAVSNQ010000013.1, read as the reverse complement.
GTGACCTGCCCGATCTCGTCGGGGCTGGACTCCATCGGCGGTGCCTCCGCGGCCACGTCGACCTCCTGGCCGGCGCGCAGCCGCTCCATGACGCTGGGCAAGCGCTGGTTGGCCAGATCCAGGGCCGACCGCCGGAGCGCGGCCAGTTGCCGCACGAGACCGCGGCCGATCCAGACCGACATGAGGATCGAGAGGATGATGGCCAGCAGCCCGAGGCCGCCAACCAGGTAGAGCCGGAGGAAGGTGGCATTGGCGACTGGCTGCGCCTGCATGGTCAGCTCGGTCGCCGCCTGCGTGCTCGCGTTCGAGAGCCCGGCCGAGACCGCGCCGGCGGCCAGGTTCCAGTCCGGGAGTGACACCGGCGGAACGTGCCCTGGGCGGTTGTCATCGATGATCTTGTTCTCGAGCGCGGCCAGCGCGGCCGATGCCTGCGGGTTGATGTCCCTGAGGTAGTAGGCCCGGTAGGTCGGCTGTAGGTCCGCCAGGGACACCGCATACAGGGCCCGGCGAGCCCCCACCTGCTGGGCGAATTGCTGGCGGTCGGCGACCGAGAACGTCCGCGCGATCGCGTCCCCGTTCACGAGCCCGTCCTCCTGCAGGAGTATCTCCTCGGACCTGGCCGTCCTGACCAATGCGAGTGCCTGGGTCGCCAGCGGGACGTTGGACTCCTGCAGGACGGCCTGATTCAGCACGGTGTCAGCGGCGGAGACGATGTTGCTGTACGCATTGATCGCCTGAGGCCTGCTGATGGTCACGGATGCGATCTCGGAGCGTAGTTTCGACAGGCCCGCCACGGCCTTGAGCAGGCCGGCAACCGCCTGCTGCTCCGCCGGGGCAGCGCTGCCCATGGTGGTGGCGGCGGCGTTCTCGAACGCCTTCTGGGCCGCCTCGGTCTTGCTCTCCTGCGCACGCAGCGTGGCCAGGTTCGAGGGCAGTGGCGCGGCCAGGTAGACGACCGCCAGCAGGCGCTCGGTATCGATCTGCGCCTCCAGGTTGCCTGTCGGCGTGCCAATGGTGTCCTTCAGCGTCCGTGACCTGGCCAGGTTGATGGCGTCGCTGGCGGTAATCGTCGCGGCGAAGGCATACAGCCCGATCAGGGAGAGGATCGGGATGGCAACGAGGAGGACGATCCTCAGGCGTATGGACCGGCGGCGCAAACCCATGACTGTGGCCTCGGAGTGAGAAGTGACCAGCGAACTCGCTGTTGTCCGGGAGACTCCGGTGGAAGGTTTGTGATCTTAACAGCCTGTTACGAAGATCACTAGCGAAACTGGTCAAGTTCGGGTCAGGCCGGTACTATCGTGCGTTTCCCCTCTCGCATCTTGCCTGCACGATTCGTCAGGATTGGCGAATTTAATTATTCTTTAAGGTAATTGTCTAGAGCGCCGTAAGCGCGTCGGTTAGCTCGATCAGGAGAGCAGAGCCCGCGCTGCCGCGGACCGATAAGGACGGCCGGCTGACCGGGCCGGGATCGCGAACCACCTGCTGGCCGTCGGGTACGCCGGCGAGGACGTGCTCGACGAGTGTGATCAGGACCTGCTTGACCGAGGCGCGTTGCCGGGCGTCGCACAGCAGGGCCGGGACGTACGGGTCCAGGTCCAGCGCGATGCGGACGTCCTCGGGATCGTAGCGGGGCGCGCCATCGAAGGCGTTGATAGCCACGATGAACGGCAGTTGGCGCCGCTCGAAGTAATCCACGGCCGGAAAGCAGTCGCTGAGCCGGCGGGTGTCGGCGAGGACCACGGCGCCGAGCGCACCGTAGGACAGGTCGTCCCACATGAACCAGAAGCGGTCCTGACCCGGGGTTCCGAACAGGTACAGGACAAGATGCCTGGTCATCGTGATCCGGCCGAAGTCCATGGCCACCGTGGTCGTGGTCTTACCGCCTACCCCGCTGAGGTCGTCGACGCCGACGCTCACCTGGGTCAGGGCCTCCTCGGTGCGCAATGGCCGGATCTCGCTGATCGCGCCGACCATCGTGGTCTTGCCCACGCCGAACCCGCCCGCGATGAGGATCTTAAAGGGGGTGAGCCGGCCGCGGTCGGCCGTGTCGTCAGAGGGAGCGGAGCCCATCGAGTACCTCCTTGAGCAGGTCGGTGCTCACCTGGGGTCGCACGGCTCGCGGCGGCAGCACGGTGATCATGTCCTGCTGGATCAGGTCGGCCAGCAGGACGCGGACTACGCCGAGTGGCAGTGTCATGTCGGCCGCGATATCGGCGACCGTAATGGGCAGCTGGCACAGGCTGAGCAGCTTGCGGTGCTCCGGGTTGAGCCGCGGCGATTCGGCAGGCGTGGGAGGCGGCCCGGACGCGGCAATGACCGCGATCAGGTCGAGCACCGCGTCGCCGGCCGGCTCGGTCCGGCCGCCGGTCAGCGCGTACGGCCGTACGACCGGGCCGGCTTCCCGGTCGAGCCATTTGCTGTCCCCGCGCATAGCGGTTCACTCAGCCGGCATCTGGCGGGCGGCGAGTCTGGGCTGCGCGACGAGGTGCGGGCCGGCCCGCTTGACCAGCATTGCCATCTCATAGGCGATGAGGCCAGCGTCTGCGCTGGCCGGGCACATCACCGCCAGGCAGCTACCGTGACCCGCCGCGGTGACGAACAGGAACGCTTGATCAAGCTCGATGATGGTCTGCCGGACCCCGCCCAGCCTGAAGTGCTCGCCCGCCCCCCTGGCCAGGCTCTGCACGCCGGCGGCCAGCGCGGACAGATGCTCGGCGTCCTCGCGGCTCAGGCTGTGGGAGGCGGCGATGGTCAGGCCGTCTCGAGACAGGATCACGGCTTGCTCGATGTGGTCTACGCGGCCGGCGAGGTCGTCGAGCAGCCAGCTAAGCTCCTGGCCAGCCGAATTCGCTCCGAACGGGTCCATCACGCTTCCTCCTGTGGTGCCTCCAGCGTGCTGTCGCCCGCGTCTCGCCTGGTCGTGGCCTCCGAATCCGGCACCTCAGCCTCCCGGCCACGCTCCCATCCGCTCTGCAGGGAGGCCATCAGGTTCTTGGCCTGTTCCGGCGAACGGGCTTCGGCGCCACGGGATGGAGCGGTGGTCGCAGACGATGCGCTCTGGCGTAGATGCGGGGACAGGTTCGCCTGACGGACGCGGCGCGGCAAGCCACGGTGCGTGCCCGCATCCGAACTGGCGGCGCTTGGCTGGACGGGGGAGACCGGCTGGGCGGGGAAGGCCGGCTGGCCGGGGAAGGCCGGCTGGGCGGGCACGGCCGGTGGGCGGGGAAGGCCGGCTGGCCGGGGAAGGCCGGCTGGGCGGGCACGACCGGCTGGCCGGGGAAGGCCGGCTGGGCGGGCACGACCGGCTGGGCGGGGAAGGCCGGCTGGCCGGGGAAGGCCGGCTGGGCGGGGGAGACCGGCTGGCCGGGGAAGACCGGCTGGGCGGGCAAGGCCGGCTGGCCGGGGAAGACCGGCTGGCCGGGGCCGGTGATCGGTCCGGTGGCATCGTCTGCCGGGCTGCGATCGGCGCCTCGGCCAGGAACGGTCAGCGGGCCTGGGCCAGCGCCTAGCGGTCCCGAGTCGGCGCCCGCCTGGGCCGGGCTGGCACCGGCCGGGCTCCGGCTGGCGTCTGGCTGAGCCGGGACGCCGCCAGCGGCGGGCGGCGTTCGCCACACCTGTCTGCCGGTCAGGGCAAGCTGCAGATCGTCCGCGCGCCTGGCCCCCGCCGAGCCGCCCGCTAGCTGCGCGATGGGCGGTGCCCCGGCTTCCGGCGTGATCATGCTCTTCGGCATGACAACGATCGCCGTGATCCCGCCATAGGGAGACGGACGCAGGAAGACGCGCAGCCCGTGCCGGGCGGCCAGCCAGCTGACCACGAACAGGCCAAGCTGGTCGGCATTGGCCAGGTCGAAATCCGTCGGGCTGCTCAGTTGCTGGTTGATCGCGTCCAAATCCTCGGGCTTGATGCCCAGGCCGCGGTCTTCGATCTCAAAGGCAAAGCCGTTGCCGACTCGCTCTGCCCTGACCTCCACGCGCGTGCCGGACGGGGAAAAGAGGGCCGCATTCTCAATCAACTCGGCCAGCAGGTGAATCATGTCGGCAACGGCCGAGCCTGCCACCATGTCTTCGGCATTGGTGACCACAGCGATCCGCTTATAGTCCTCCACCTCGGCAATGGCGCCGCGGATGACGTCGATGACAGGTACCGGACTACTCCATGCCCGTCCGGGCACGGCACCGGACAGGATGATCAGGCCCTCGGCGTGGCGGCGCATCCGGGTGGTGAGGTGGTCAAGCGGGAAGAGGTCAGCCAGCGCCCCGGGGTCGGCGGCCTTTCGTTCCAGGTCGTCCAGCAGGTGCAGCTGCCGCTGCAGCAGCGACTGGCTTCGCCGCGCCAGGCTCACGAAGACCTGGCTGATCCCGCTGCGCAGGCTGGTTTCTGTGGTGGCGGCAGTTACCGCGGTACGCTGCACGCTGGCCAGGGCCGCGGCGGCGCGGGCGAGCTCGGTGATTCTCGCCCGGGGCGGCGGCGGGAGCTCGCTCTCCAGATCGACCTCGTCCCCGCGGCGCAGACGCTCGACAAGCTGAGGCAATTGCTGGTCAGCGAAGCGCCGGGCCGTTAGCTCAATGCTGGCGACGTCCTTGGCGAGCCGGCGTGCGAACCATCCCATGACAACGGCCGCGACGAGGGTCGCTACCAGGCCGATCGCCGCAGCCAGGGCGATCCTGATCAGCACCGTGCCATGCTGGGCCTGGCTGTGGCCGGCGAGCGCGGCGCTGATGGTGAAGCCTGCAAGTCCCCACATGATGATCACGGCAACGATCGGGACGGCCAAGATCGCGGCCATGGTGAACCGTATCGAGCGGCGCGTCGCGCGCCACCGCTCCCGGCCCGGCATCATGTGCGAACCCATGTGGTCACTCCTCGATCCGGATCGCTGGCCGCTGCCGTGGCCGGGTGGCATGCCTGCCCGCCCCGCTCGATCTCACCGCCAGGGGCCTTCGCGGCCGACGCCACCGCAGCCATCCCCCCGGCCCGCAGCAGGCCGGGGGACCGGCAGTCAGCGGACTCCGGGCCCGGCGTGTTCCGCTGGCAAAGGTCCGCACTGCGGAGGCCCGGCTGACGGCCGCGACGGTAAGGAATCCTGATACGACCACGCTCTGCGGCCCGCGGATAGCAAGACCGCTGCGTCAACGTGGCTCCCACGGTGGGATGAATGCTTCCCGTCGGTACAGTACATGACTGCCTGTTTCTTTCCGGTCGGTTCCGGGCAGAAGGTCGCTCAGCGGTACATCCCGCTTACCCGCGGAAGGTCGACGCCAGTGCATGCGGGCCGCGTGGTAAATCGCACCAGCCCTAGGCCAGGCGATGACGGCAGGCCCCCCGGCGCCATTCCCGGTCAGCCGAGGCAACGGTCCCGTCGATCTTTCCCGGTGATGCCCGGATTCTCATCCGCCTCCGGCAACTGCCCCGTATGGTTGCCCCCGCGAACTAAGCACGAATTCTGCTGCGGAGGTCCGCTTCTGCTGCGGAGGTCCGCGTGCGCGGGGCCGGATCGACGCCCGCGGCCTGTTCGTCGGCCCGGAGTTCGTCCGGGACCGCGCGGCCAAGGAGTCGGCCAGCGGGGAAGCCAGCTGGATGCTCGGCTGCTGCGTGCGCGCGGGCCTGCTGTCCGAAAGGGTGGCTACCACGACAACGGTTCCAGCGCATCCCCTCGCTCATGATCGAGAAGGAGAGCATCGGCCTGGCGGTCGACATCCTGGACCGGGCGATGGCCATGGCCGGGGCCCGCTCGGGGATCGGTGACGGGGGCCGCCCGGAATAAGATCTGCAGGCGATCCGGTGTCCTTTATATATGGTATTCCGGGGCTCGGTTGCTCTCTCGGGCCGGGCGCGCGGCGGCTGTTCACTGGCTCCCGGGAATCGCGGGCTTGACGACGGCGCGGGCGCGTCGGCGTATGCCGGAATTATTCTGATTTGTACCCAGAAACGACCTGGATCTGGGTCGGAGCCACGGCACCTATCACAAAATGGTGAACTCGTAGTGCTTGTCGTTCCCTATCCGAAAATAGCCGCTATGATCCCGTGAGGGTTCCGTCGGCCCGACAGCATCGGCGGCACCTCCTGCATAGAGAATCGCGCTCTGACCGGTGACGTTGCTGATCGCGTGGGGGTTCCATGTTGTGCCAACGCGCGGGCGAGGGGCTGCACATCGGGCACCCTAAAAACTCCCAAAAGCACGGGAAACCGCGGGTCGCAGCCGCTGCAGGCTCGCGCCCGGGGGTGCCTCCCCGTCATTGAACGAGCAGCTTCCGCTGCCTGCGTGAGCATCTGGAGATCGCAGGCCGGTACGAGAGGACGACAATGACTGAACAATCCGTCGTAGGAACCAAGCCGGCTTCCGGGGCCAGGCTCGAGCCCGATGCGATCGGGGTGGCGCAGGACACCGTCATCGGAATGGCGTCCTCGGCCCCGGCGGCTTCGGTCGGGCTGACGATCGCCGCGCTGGCCGCGGCGACCGCCTACGGCACCGGGCCGATCATCATCCTGACGGCGATTCCCATGATCATCATCGCCAACGCCTATCGCCGGCTGAACATGTGGAACGCCAACTGCGGCGCCTCGTTCGAGTGGGTCGGCCGGGCGATCAACCCGTACCTCGGCTTCCTGACCGGATGGCTGATGATCGCCGCCTACATCATCGCCACGGTCAGCGGCGTCGAGGTCCTCGGGCCGTCGGTGCTGGCCGTCTTCGGCTCCAATTCCACGAACACCTGGGCGAACATCGCCATCGGCACCGCCGTCGGCGTCGTCATGCTCGTGATCGCGGTCGTTGGCATCAAGATCACCGCGCGCGCGCAGGTCGGCATGGCGGTGGTCGAGTACGTGATCCTGGTCGGTTTCGCGATCGCCGGCCTGGTGCTGGTGCTCAGCCACCATCACGGCACGTTCCCCATCACCAAGGGCTGGTTCAGCGTCAGCGGAATCGACGGCAAGGGCAGCGCCGTGGCCGGGTTCCTCATCGCGGTGTTCATCTTCACCGGGTGGGACGGCACGCTGTACGTCAACGAGGAGGTGCGGCACCGGCGCATCAACCCGGGCCGGGCCGCCATCCTGGCCGTGGTCATCCTGGCCATCATCTACACACTGACGGAGGTCGGGCTGCAAGGGGTGGTTTCGCCGGCCAAGCTGCAGGCCAACGGGGCCGACGCGCTGGTCTACATCGCCCAGGCCATGGGCGGCGGCGGCTGGGCCAAGGTAATGGCGCTCTCGCTGGCGCTGTCGGTGATCGCCACCACCGGCACCGGCATCGTGCTCACCTCCCGGATCGTCTACGGGATGGCGAGCTACCGGACGCTGCCCGAGTTCCTGTCCAACGTGTCCCGCCGGTTCTCCACCCCGGTCGCGGCCAGCATCATCGTCGGCGTGCTCATCATCGGCCTGACCTGGGTGTACCTGCTGACCACCTCGGTCCAGAATGCGTTCAACGACGTGGTCGACGTGACCGGCCTGCTGTTCGCCGTCTTCTACATCCTCACCGCGCTGGCCACGATCGTGTACTACCGGCGCCGCGTCTTCACCAGCGCGTGGGACGCGCTGATCCTCGGCATACTTCCGCTCGGTGCCGCCGCCTTCCTGGGCTGGATCGTGGTGAAGTCGCTGCAGAGCGCTCCGGCGACGCAGATCTGGTCGCTGATCGGCGTCGTGGTCCTCGGCGTGCTGCTGATGCTCTCCGCGCGGTTCATCCTGCAGTCCCCCTTCTTCCAGATCCAGCGCGAGGCCTCCACCCGCGAGACTTCCACCAAGGAAAGCTAGCCACGTCCCGGAGAGTTACCGGCCAGGCCCCCGGCCTGGCCGGTAACTCTTTCCGGAATCGAAACCTCGCCTGCCGGGCGGGTGAAGAGCGGGGCTAGCCGGATAGTTCAGGAACGCGCGGGGCTAATGGCTAATCGCTGCGTCCGCGGAAGCTGCGCGGCGACCGGTAACTCCCCGATGATGTTCGACAGGTTCTCCTTCACGGTCCGCGTCAGCGGATCGCCCGGAGGCAGAACCCGCTCGCAGCGTTCGGCGGTGTCGCGGAGCAGCCTCGCAGCATCGGTCAGACGGCCCGCCTTGTAATAGGCCTGGCCCAGGTCCGCGCGGCGTTCGAGGGTCTCCGGATCATCCGCGCCGAGAACCCGCGCGTAGCCCTCGCACGCCTGCTCGTAGAGCTGCAGCGCCGAGGCCATCTTCCCGGCCGAGTGGTACGCGAAGGCGAGGCTGCCCCGGGCCACGATCGTGTCCAGGTGGTCCGGGCCAAGGACGCGCTCCCGGTCCGCGAGGACCCGTTTGAGCTGGGAAACGGCCTCCTTGACGCGGCCGCTGGCCAGGTACGTGTCGGCCAGTCGCTGCCGGGTTGTCATGGTATCGGGATGCCGCGGTCCCTGAATCCGCTCGTGGTCGGCCAGGGTGCGCGCGTACAACTTGATCGCATCGTCGGCCTTTCCCGCGGCCCGGCAGGCCGCCGCGAGCTCGTCCCGCGCGCCGAGGGTATCGAGGTGGTCAGCGCCGCGGACGCGCTCGCAATCGCCGACCGCCCCTTCAAGGACGGGGATCGCCGAGTCGGGCTGGCCCGCGGCTGCGAAGGCCCGGCCGAGCGCGATCTGGGCCGCGATGGTGCCGGGATCATCTGGCCCGAGCACCCGGGTGCGGCCGGCCAGGACCCACTGAGTCCACGCAACGGCCTCAGCCGGCTGGCCGGCGGCCATGAGCGCGTCGGCCAGGTGATTGCCGGCCGTGAGGGTGTCCGGGCTGCCCGGCCCGACGACCCGGTCGCTGGCTGCCGCAAGCTCTCGCCAGTAAGCGACCGCCGGGCCGGTCAGGCGCGCGGTATCCATGCTCCGCCCGGCCTGCCACAGCAGTGGATGACAGCTGCCGCCCGCCCACAGCACATCTCCGGCGGCCTGCTGAAGGCCGACCGCACACGACCGCAGGTCCGCGGCCAGCCAGGGCTCGGGCTCGTCGGCCGGCCACACCTCGACCAGCGCGTCCGCCGCTGCCCGGGCCGCCCGGTCAAACACCTCCTTGGTCGTTGCGGCCCGGATCGCCGCCTGGACCGTCGGGGTCATCCGGACCGTCGGCGGCGTGGTCGCCGAGTCTATGGTCAGCAAACCCGCCCGTTCCAGGCTGAGCAGCGCGCCCCAGGCCACGTTCGGATCAACGGCCTGCCCGTTGCCGCCTTCCGCCAGGTACTCGCACGTGGCCGACGTGGTGAACACCGCGCTGGGAATCGCGTGGCCGTCCAGCAGCGCAGCCAGAGCCAGCAGGTACTGGGCGCCTCCGCCAGGCGACAGCCGCTCGGCGTGCTCGACAGAGAGCGTCCAGGTTACCGCCGCTGCCGACCGTGGGCCCGGGCCGTTCCCGGCCAGCTGCGCGCGTCGCTGTGCGAAGTAATCCCGGTAGTCACGACAGGTCAGGCGTGAGCTGGTGATCATCGCGCTGGCCTGGGCCAGTGCCGCAGGCTCACAGTCAAGATCCCCGACGAGGTCTATCGCCCCGAGGCGCTGGTCCGGATCCGCGGTGAGGCGTCCCATCAGATAGCTCAGCGCCTCGCGAGTGCTGAACTCCGGTACCGGGAGCGCGCGCGCCCGGTGCTCGCCCGAGACCGTCGCTGAATCCGGTGTCGTGATCAGGACGCGGCCCGTCGGGCTCTCCGGCCAGAGCCCGTCCAGGTCGGCCGCGTCGCCCAGATCATCGAGCACGACAAGCCACGATCGGCTGGTCTCGCCGAGCCACTCAACGAAGCTGGCCGCCACCGACTCGGCGTCGCCCACGTGATCGGACCCGGTGGCCGCCGCCGCCTCGACCAGGCCGGACAGCACCGATGCCCGGCTCGCGGCCACCACCCAGACCAGCAAGTCGACCCCGCCGGACCGCCACAGCGATTCCGCGGCATACACCGCAAGCTGGGTTTTGCCTGACGATCCCCGCCAATTCGGCGATCCCGGTGCCGCCTCCCCCGGGTCCCGGCTCGGCACCAGCGCCACCGCGGCGCCGGGAACGAGCGCCGGCGCCAGGCTGGGCGCGGTCTCCGGTCTGGCGCTGAAACCATCGGCCAGCGAAGGCACCATGCCCGACCGGACCGGCCATTCCACCTGCCGGGCCCGAGTCCCGACTGGGCCCGTGGCCTGCAACCGGCTTTCCATGAGGGTTACCCGTTACCGTCCGTTAGCACAAGAACCTCCGGCCATTTCCCGATGGCGCAGCCCACAACGATACGACGCCCCGGCGTGGCATGCTGACGGATCGGCACCCAAATACGTTTATCACCACAACATGCCAAGAACCTCAGCATCCCGCAATAGGCACAGGCAACCGCGGGGTAGCAGAGGCCGGTACCGGCCGCGATTCCCGCTGGGCCGCCCTTAATGCGACATTAAGCTACTTATCGCCACGTCCTGGCACTTCCGGCTGCATCATAGTACATCCCGCAGCGCGTTGTGGAGGGCCGCGCCGGCCCTCACCCGGCATAACCTCGCGCTTGTTAACGACTGGCGATGATCAGCTCAGAATGGGCGGGCCTGCGGCGGCCGGCCATGACCTGGTCAGCACATGGGCGCGGGAGTTTTCTGGCCAAATGAACACCGTATTCGAGCCGTTGTCGTCGCCGGGCTGTTCTCGGGTAACGGCGCTAAGGCTTTAGGGCTGACGCTCGCTCATCCGGGAACAGGCCCAGCCATCCGCGGCCGCATGGCCGCCGGCAATGGCTATGCCCGGAACCGGCCGCGAGCTTTCCGCGCGCCCTCCGTTACTCGGGCCGAAAATGCGGCAGGTGTCGGGGAGACCTGGCCGCAACCGCGGCCGGGACTGACGCTTTACGGCCGGATGAGCAGGGCCCCGGCCACGGGTGCCGCGTTTGCGTGATAAGCCTAGATTAGAATACTAAATCATAGTTTTTCCATATATACTGCTCAACCCTAGCGCCCCGGCCCGGCCGGGGCGCAGGCGCGGTCGGGAAGGCGCAGTCAGCCGGAGAATATGACATGAGCGTCAGCTTCCGGAGATATGACATAGGCGTCAGCTATTGTTTAGCGGGCCCGGCGAGATTTGGCCTCCAGGCTTCCAGCAGCACAGCGTGAGTGGGCCCCGCCCGCTTAACATCACCCGCCCGCCAACGCAAACCGCGGTGCAAAGTCGACGCGCATGTCAGCTGACACTCGCGTCATTATTTGCGTTTCAAATGAGTCCTGTGCCCAAATAGAGATCGTGGCACGCGACGGGACAGGGGTGAGCGGTGGACCGCGCCTGGCGGCGCAGCCCGCCGCTGCCGTCGACGCGATGGATCCGGGGGCCGCGCGGGCGTCCGGCGAGAACTTCCCGGTCGCACTCCGGCTGCTGCCCACGAGCCGCCGGAAGTACCTGATGGCCGTATACGGCTTGGCCAGGACGACTGACGACATAGGGGACCGGGCGCCGCCCGGGCAGCGGGCTCGCCTGCTCGACGAGCTTGAGGCCGATCTCCGCCGTCTCTACGCCAGCCTTGGCCGTGGGGGCGGTGACGGTATTGGGGGCGGCAGCGGCAGCGAGGACGGTGACGGCGCGAAGCCAAGGACCCGGGTGGTCGGCGCGCTCGGGCCGGCCGTGACCGACTGCGGGATACCGATGCAGCCGTTCCTTGACCTGATCCAGGCGAACCGGCAGGACCAGGTGGTCACCCGCTACCAGGCCTTCGGGGACCTGCTCGGCTACTGCCGCCTGTCGGCCAACCCGGTGGGGCGGATCGTGCTGTATGTATTCGGCAGCTTTTCCCAGCGGCGGGCCGAACTGTCCGATTCCATCTGTACCGCGCTGCAGCTGGCCGAGCACTGGCAGGACGTGGCGGAAGACCTGCGGGCCGGCCGCATCTACCTGCCCGCCCGCGACATGGACGAGTTCGGCTGCAGCGAGGCGGACCTGGCGCTGGCCTCGGCGCCGCCGCAGGTGCGCCGGCTGATCGCCTTCGAGACCGGGCGGGCGACGGCGATGCTTGATGAGGGCGCTCCGCTGATCGGCACGCTGCGCGGCGCGGCACGCGTCGCGGTGGCCGGATACGTGGCCGGGGGGCGGGCCGCGCTGGCGGCGATCGCCGGGGCCGATCACGATGTGCTGCGTGGCACGCCGCTGCCGCGCAAGCGGCGCCTGGCCTCCGAGCTGGTCCGCGCCTACGCGAGGGGGAAGTGATGACCGCCCTGGCCGCGGAGGCCACCGACGTGCGCGCCGCGTACCGGCACTGCGAGCAGGTGACCCGGACGCAGGCGAGAAACTTTTCCTACGGCATCCGGCTGCTGCCCTCGGGGAAGCGCCGGGCCCTGTCGGCCGTGTACGCGTTCGCCCGCCGCGTCGATGACATCGGCGACGGAACGCTGCCCGCCGAGGACAAGCTGGCCGCGCTGAGCGAGGCGCGGGCCGCCGTGGCCGCCGTGCAGAGGGCCGGCGCCGAGGCGGCATCGGGCGATCCGGTGCTCGTCGCGCTGGCCGACGCGGCGCGCAGGTACCCGATCCCGCTGGGCGCGTTTGCCGAGCTGATCGACGGCTGCGAGGCCGACGTGCGCGGCACCAGCTATACGACGTTCGGCGAGCTTGAGCACTACTGCAGGTGCGTGGCCGGGTCGATCGGGCGGCTCTCGCTCGGCGTGTTCGGCAGCCGGGATCCCGCGACGGCCGGGCCGCTGGCCGATGCCCTCGGGGTCGCGCTGCAGCTGACCAACATCCTGCGTGACATCCGCGAGGATCTCGGCAACGGCCGGGTGTACCTGCCCGCGGAGGACCTGAAGCGCTTCGACGCCGAGCTGCGGCCGGACCACATCGACACCCTCGCCGGCGATCACGGGCTGCAAGGGCTCATCGGGTTCGAGGCCCAGCGCGCCTTCGGCTGGTACGCCACCGGCCTGCGGCTGCTGCCGCTGCTCGACCGGCGCAGCGCGGCGTCCGCGGGGGCGATGGCCGGCATCTACCTCCGGCTGCTCGAGCAGATCGTGTCAGATCCCGGGGCCGCCCTGCGGCAGCGGCAATCGCTGCCGGGCAAGGCGAAGGCCATGGTCGCGGTGCGGGCGCTGGCCGGGATCGCGCAGCCCGTGCCCGCCAGCTCCGCGGCCGGGGGCTCCGCGGCAAGAGGACGCGCATGACCGCCCGCAACGCCGTCGTGATCGGTGGCGGCCTCGCGGGCATCACCGCGGCGATCACGCTCCGCGAGGCTGGCATCGGCGTCACCCTGCTCGAGGCCCGGCCGCGGCTGGGCGGCGCGACCAGCTCGTTCTCCCGGGGCGACCTGGTGATCGACACCGGCCAGCACGTGTTCCTGCGCTGCTGCACCAGCTACCAGGAGCTGCTGGCCCGGCTCGGCGTGACCGGCTCGGTGACGCTCCAGGACCGCTTCGACGTCACCGTGCTCTCGCCGGGCGGCCGGGCCCGGCTGCGCCGGACCGCGCTGCCCGCCCCGCTGCACCTCGGCCGGTCCCTCGCCGCCTACCGCTTCCTGTCGCTGCCGGAGCGGCTCCGCGTGGCCCGCGCGGCCATCGCCCTGCGCGGACTGGATCCGGCCCAGGCCGGGCTGGACGGCCAGCGGCTCGGCGACTGGCTCGGCGCCAGGGGCCAGAACGAGCGCGCCCGCCGCAGGCTCTGGGACCTGTTCATCGTCTCCTCGCTGAACATCGACGGCGACGAGGCCAGCGTGCCGCTCGCGGCCACCGTGCTCAAGACCGCGCTGCTGTCCGGCCGCAGCGCCGCGGACATCGGCGTGCCCGCGGTGCCGCTCGGTGACCTGCACGGGCGTGCCGCGGCCCGCCTGCTCGGCCGGCTCGGGGCGCAGGTCCGGCTGGCGACGAAGGCGACCGCGGTGGAGCGCGGTCCCGCGGGAGGGTTCCTGGTCCGGGCGGCGTCCGGCGCCGACGGCGCCGCCGCCGGAGACACTGGCGGCGGCGACGGCGAGGAGATCAGCGCCGACGGCGTGATCCTGGCCGTGCCCGCCACCCCGGCGGCCCGGCTGGCCGGGGCGGCCGGCGTCCAGGGCGCGGCCCGGTGGGACGACCTCGGCACCTCGCCGATCGTCAACGTGCACGTGATCTACGACCGCCGGGTCACCGAGCTGCCGTTCGCCGCCGCCCTCGACTCCCCGGTGCAGTGGGTGTTCGACAAGACCGGAACGTCGGGCCTGCGGGCCGGGCAGTACCTCGCGGTATCGCTGTCCGCGGCGGACGGCTACGTGGACGCGGCGACGGCGGCGCTGCGTGAGCAGTTCCTGCCCGCGCTCGAGCAGCTGTTCCCCGAGGCCGCCGGCGCCCGCGTCACCGATTTCTTCGTGACCAGGGAGCGCCGGGCGACGTTCCGCCAGGCACCAGGTTGCGGCGCGCTGCGCCCGGGCGCCGCCACCTCGCTGCCGGGACTGCTGCTGGCGGGCGCATGGACCGACACCGGATGGCCGGACACGATGGAGGGTGCCGTGCGGAGCGGACGCACTGCTGCACAGGAGCTGATCCACGAGCTGGCCGGGCTGGCCGCGGGCGAGCCGGGGGGCGGCCGCGCCCCGGCGGGACCGCGTCCGGCCGCGCTGGCCGACGGTGTCTCGGCCGCCGAGGCCGCGGCGGGATCGCCGTCATGACGGCGACGATCCCCGCGGGCGTGGAGACCGCCCGGGACCTGGTGGGACCGGCGATCGCCGCCGCGGTGGACCGGCTGAGCCCCGAGGTCCGCCTCGTCGCCGCCTACCACCTCGGCCTGACCGACCCCGAGGGCCACCCGGAGGGCCGCACCGGCACCGCGGGGAAGGCCCTGCGCCCGGCGCTCGCCGTGCTGTCGGCCCGCGCCGCGGGCGCGGCGCCCGAGCGGGGCGTGCCGGCCGCCGCGGCCGTCGAGTTCGTGCACAACTTCTCGCTGCTGCACGACGACATCATGGACGGCGACACCGAGCGCAGGCACCGGCCGACCGCCTGGACGGTGTACGGGATCGGCGCGGCGATCCTGGCCGGCGACGCGCTGCTGGCGCTGGCCCACGACCTGCTGCTCGAGGGCCCGGCGCCGCAGGGTACCTGGGCCTCGCGCTGCCTGTCGGCCGCGGTGCAGCGGCTGATCGCCGGCCAGGGCGCCGACCTGGCCTTCGAGCGGCGTGACAACGTGACGCTCGACGAGTGCCGGCAAATGGCCGGGGACAAGACGGCGGCCCTGATGGCGTGCGCCTGCAGCATCGGCGCCATCTACGTCGGCGCGCCAGCGGCGCTGGCCATGGGCCTGGCCGGGTTCGGGGCGCACGTGGGGCTCGCGTTCCAGCTCACCGACGATCTCCTCGGCATCTGGGGCGCTCCGGAGGTAACCGGCAAGCCGGTCATGTCCGACCTGCGGACCAGGAAGAAGTCCCTGCCGGTGGTGGCCGCGCTGACCAGCGGCACCGAGCCGGGGCAGGACCTCGGCGCGCTGCTGACCAGGACCGAGCCGCTCAGCGAGCCCGAGCTGATCCACGCCGCCGGGCTGGTTGAGGCGGCCGGCGGCCGGGACTGGGCGGAGACGGAGGCCGACACCGCGCTGGCGTCGGCGGACAAGTGCCTGGCCGAGACCGACATGCCCGACGACGTTCGGGCGGAGTTCGCCGGGATCGCGGAATTCATCACGGCGCGCCAGTGGTAGGGCTGACGGCCAGCAGGAGAGGCGGAACAGCAGCGGTGATGGCGACATGACCGTGACTCAGGCCCGCCCGGGCCAGGACACGGCCGCGCAGGCCGGCCGTGCGGCGCTGGACCGCGCCGTCGGTCACCTGCTCGGGCTGCAGCACGAGCAGGGCTGGTGGCAGGGCGAGCTGGAGACCAACGTGACCATGGACGCGGAGGACCTGCTGCTCCGCGAGTTCCTGGGCATCCGGACCGCGGAGCAGACCGCCGCCGCCGCCCGGTGGATCAGGTCGTGCCAGCGCGCGGACGGAACCTGGGCCAACTTCCGCGGCGGCGACGCCGACCTGTCCACGACCGTGGAGGCCTACGTCGCGCTCCGGCTGGCCGGCGACGCGCCCGAGGCCGACCACATGGCCCGCGCCGGGGGCTGGATCCGGGCCCAGGGCGGGATCCCGGCCACCCGCGTCTTCACCCGCATCTGGCTGGCCCTGTTCGGCGAGTGGCCGTGGGACGACCTGCCGGTCATGCCGCCGGAGATGATCTACTTTCCGGCGTGGTTCCCGCTCAATGTGTATGACTGGGGGTGCTGGGCCCGCCAGACCATTGTCCCGCTGACCATCGTCGGCTCGCTGCGCCCGGTCAGAACCCTGCCTTTTGCCCTGAACGAACTGCGGGGGCCGGTCCCCGGCGACGCTCCGCGAACCGGCGCGGCGGGAGTGAAGAGGGAAGGGGAGGTGGGCGGGGGCTGGGCCGCGCTGTTCGGCGGGCTTGACCGGGCGCTGCACCGGTACGAGAAGCGCCTGCCCCGGCTGGCCGCCGCCCGCGCGGTCCGGACGGCGGCGCTCCGCCGGTGCGCGGAGTGGATCATCGCGCGGCAGGAGCGGGACGGCTGCTGGGGCGGCATCCAGCCGCCCTGGGTCTACTCCCTGATCGCGCTGCACCTGCTCGGCTACGGCCTCGACCACCCGGTGATCAGCCGCGGCCTGGCCGGCCTGGACAGGTTCACGATCTGGGAGGACTCACCGGACGGGCCGGTCCGGCGGCTCGAGGCCTGCCAGTCCCCGGTGTGGGACACGGTCCTGGCCATGGTCGGGCTGGCCGACGCCGGGCTGCCGGCCGACCATCCCGCGGTGCTGTCGGCGGCCGGATGGGTGCTGGACGAGGAGATCCGCGGGCCCGGCGACTGGCAGGTGCGCAGGCCGGGGCTGGCCCCGGCGGGCTGGGCGTTCGAGTTCGACAATGACGGCTACCCGGACATCGACGACACCGCCGAGGTGGTGCTCGCGTTGCGCCGGGTGGCCTGGCCAGCGGTTGAGATCGCGGAGGCCACGGCGCGCGCGACGACGTGGCTGGCCGGCATGCAGTCCAAGGACGGAGGCTGGGGCGCCTTCGACGCCGACAACACGTCCAGGCTCGTGACCAAGCTGCCGTTCTGCGACTTCGGCGAGGTCGTCGATCCGCCGTCGGCCGATGTCACCGCGCACACGGTCGAGGCGCTGGCCGCGGCGGGCCTGGGCGGGAGCAGGCCGGTCCGCCGGGGGGTGACCTGGCTGCTGCGGGCCCAGGAGAGCGACGGATCCTGGTTCGGCCGGTGGGGCGCGAACTACGTGTACGGGACCGGCGCGGTGGTCCCCGCCCTGATCGCCGCGGGCGTCCGCCCGGGCAAGCCCGCGATCCGGCGGGCCGTGGCCTGGCTGGTCAGCCACCAGAATCCGGACGGCGGCTGGGGCGAGGACCTGCGGTCCTACGACGACCCGGGCGGCTGGGCGGGCCGGGGCGAGTCCACCGCGTCACAGACCGCGTGGGCGCTGCTGGCCCTGCTGGCGGCGGCCGGCGGCAGCACCGAGTCGCCGGAGGCGGCCAGCATCGAGCGCGGCGTGACGTGGCTGGCGCAGACCCAGCGCCCCGACGGCACCTGGGACGAGCCGCAGTACACGGGCACCGGGTTCCCCGGTGACTTCTACATCAACTACCACCTGTACCGGCTGGTGTTCCCGGTCAGCGCGCTCGGGCGCTACCTGACCGGCGCCGGGCCGGGCGGTGCCGGAGCGAGCTGGGCCGGCGAGCCGGGGGGTGCCCATTGAGCGGGACATCAGGCGCGGGCCAGCTGGTCGTCTGTTCTCCGCTGCGGCTGGAGGCGCGAGCCGTGCGCCGCGGGATCGGAGCCGACGGCGAGGTCCTGCGCACGGGTTACGGCGCGGCCAGGGCTCAGGCGCAGGCCGACCGGCTACGGGACCTAGCGTTCCGGGCTATGGCGGTAGCCGGGACCGGCGGGGGAGTCACGGCCGGCCAGCGACCCGGAGACCTCGTCGTGGGAACGGAGGTCGGCCGGAGCGGGCCGGCCGCCCCGGTCAGCTGCCCGTCCGCGCCGCTGCTGGCCGGCGAGCTGCGCCGGGCCGGCCTGCGCGCCACGGCGGGCAAGATCGTCACCGTCGACCGCCTGGTCCGGCGCGGGCAGCGGGAACGGCTGGCCAGCGAGGGCGCGCTGGCCGCGGACCTGGAGTCCGCGATGCTGCTGGACGGCGCGGCCAGCGGCCGGCCGTGGTGCTCCGGGCGATATCCGACACGCCGGAGCGCCCGCTGCTCAGCCCGTGGGCGGTGCCGGGCGGCATCGCCGCGCTGCGATCGCTGCGCCTGGCCGGGCCCGCGCTGGCCCGGTGGGCCGAGGCCTGCGGGCCGAGACGCGTGCTGCTGGCCGGGCCGCGCTCGTTCTGCGCCGGCGTGGAGCGGGCCATCGAGATCGTCGAGCGGGTGCTTGAGCGGCACGGCCCCCCCGTGTACGTGCGCAAGCAGATCGTGCACAACAAGGTCGTCGTGACCGACCTGGAGCGCCACGGGGCGATCTTCGTGGACGAGCTCGATGAGGTCCCGGACGGCGCGACCGTCGTGTTCTCCGCGCACGGGGTCTCGCCGGAAGTACGGCGCGAGGCCGTGGCGCGGGGGCTCGACGCGATCGACGCGACCTGCCCGCTGGTGGCCAAGGTGCACGCCGAGGCCCGCCGGTTCGCCGCCGAGGGCTACCAGGTCGCGCTGATCGGGCACGCCGGGCACGAGGAGGTCGAGGGCACGCTCGGCGAGGCGCCGCTCGCGACCACCCTGGTCGAGACCGTGGACGACGTGGCCAGGCTCGACCCGGAGGACCCGGGCAAGATCGCCTACCTGATGCAGACCACGCTGTCGGCCGACGAGGCCGGCGGCATCACCGGCGCGCTGCTCGAGCGGTTCCCCGAGGCCCGCGGGCCGGGCAGCGACGACATCTGCTACGCCACGACCAACCGCCAGCTCGCGGTCCGCGCCATCGCCGCCGAGTCCGATGTGCTGCTGGTCGCGGGGTCGGCCAACTCGTCGAACTCGAAGCGCCTGGTGGAGACCGCCGAGCGCGCGGGCACGCCCTCGTACCTGATCGACGGGCCCGAGGATATCGAGCTCGGCTGGCTGGCCGGGGCGTCGGTCGTGGGGCTCACCGCCGGGGCGTCCGCGCCTCCGGCCGTGGTCGGCCAGATCATCGACGCGCTGACCGGCCTCGGGCCGGTCGAGGTCAGCGAGCGCGTGGTCGCCACCGAATCCATCCGGTTTGGGCTGCCCAAGGAGTTGAAGCAATAGATGCCTATGCCATTGCGCCAGAGCCTGCGCGTGGGAAGTTACCTGCTGCGCCAGAAGCTGAGCCGCCGTGACAAGTTTCCGCTGCTCGTGGAGCTCGAGCCGCTGTTCGCGTGCAACCTCAAGTGCGCCGGGTGCGGCAAGATCCAGCAGCCGCACGAGCTGCTGAAGCAGCGGATGCCGGTCGAGCAGGCCATCGCCGCGATCGAGGAGTGCGGCGCGCCGATGGTGTCGATCGCGGGCGGCGAGCCGCTCATGCACCCGCAGATCGACGAGATCGTGCGGCAGCTGATCGCGCGCAAGAAGTTCGTGTTCCTGTGCACGAACGCGCTGCTGATCCCGAAGAAACTGGACAAGTTCAAGCCGTCACCCTACTTCTCGTGGGTGGTGCACATCGACGGGCTGCGGGAACGGCACGACGAGTCGGTCTGCAAGGAGGGCGTGTTCGACGAGGCGGTCGCGGCGATCAAGGAATGCCAGCGGCGCGGGTTCAAGGTGGGCACGAACACCACGTTCTTCAACACCGACACCCCGCAGACCGTGATCGACGTGCTCAACTACCTCAACGACGACCTGGGCATCGACCAGATGCAGATCTCCCCGGCCTACGCCTACGAGAAGGCGCCCGACCAGGACCACTTCCTCGGCGTCACCGAGACCAGGGAGCTGTTCCGCAAGGCGTTCGACGGCAACCGGAAGCGCTGGCGGCTCAACCACACGCCGTTGTTCCTTGACTTCCTCGAGGGCAAGGCCGACTACGGCTGCACCGCGTGGGGCATCCCGTCGTACTCGCTGCTCGGCTGGCAGCGCCCGTGCTACCTGATGGCCGACGGGTACGCCCAGACCTACCAGGAGCTGATCGAGACCACCGACTGGGACTCCTACGGCCGCGGCAAGGATCCGCGCTGCGCGAACTGCATGGCGCACTGCGGGTACGAGCCGTCCGCGGTGCTGGCCACGATGGGATCGCTGCGCGAGTCGATCCGCGCGATGCGCAGCTGACCCGGCCGGATTCTGGCCCGGCCGGCCCGGTCGAGTGGTTCCCGTGGTCACGCCGGGTTGCATAGTGTCTAGTAACCGCAGCGACCCGCTGTGGCCGGAAGGCCCGACCGGAAGGCACTGAGCCGTGACCTCGCCTAGTACCCAGCCCGTCGTCGCGGGCCAGGCGGGCGCGGCGGGCCCGGCCACGGGGGCCAGGCGGCCGGGCTTCGACCCCGGCCCCCGCTGGATGATGGCGCTGCCGCCGGCGGCCACGTTCGTGATCATGCTCTGGGGCATCACCGGCGCCTCGTACTGGCGGGATGAGGCCGCGACCATGTCGGCGGCCCAGCGCCCGCTCGGCAACCTGCTCAGGACGCTCGGCAACATCGATGCCGTGCACGGCGCCTATTACCTGATCATCTGGGTGATGGTGCACCTGGGCGGCACCGGCGAGCTGGTGACCAGGCTGCCGTCGGCGGTGGCCATGGCCGGCGCCGCGGCGGCGGTGGCCGCGCTCGGCCGGCGGCTGATCTCGCCGCGCGCCGGGCTCGCCTCCGGCCTGGTCTTCGCCATCCTGCCCGAGGTCAGCCTGTACGGGCAGGACGCGCGGCCGTACGCGATCGTGGTCGCGCTCGCCGCGCTGGCCAGCTACCTCCTGGTCCGGGCCATGGACCCGGACGGCCACCGGTATCGCTGGCTGGCGGGCTACGCGCTGTGCCTGGCCGCCCTGGGCATCGTGGACATCTTCGGGCTGCTGCTGATCACGGCGCACGCGGTGACCGTGGGACTGCGGTGCCTGCGCGAGGCCGGGCCGGACGGACGGGACGCCAGGTCGCTCGGGCTGGGCTGGCTCGCCGCCGCCGTGGCCGGTGTCGCGCTGGCCAGCCCGGTGCTGGTCCTGGGCTACGTGCAGCGCGGCACGCTGGCCTGGCTGTCGCCGCCCGGGCTCGGGGCGATCAAGGGCCTGCGCCAGCTGGTCGGCCCGGCGATGATGGCGAATGTCGTGATCCTCATCGTGGCCGCGGGCATCGTCGTCAGCGCGCTGCTCGGGCGGGAGCGGCTGCGGGCCAACTGGCCGGGGTCGGTGCCCGCGCTGTGCGTGCCCTGGCTGGTCCTGCCCCCGGCGATCTTGCTGGTCGCCTCCCTGATCACTCCGGTGTACACGCTGCGCTACGTCCTGCTCGGCATTCCGGCGATCGCGCTGCTGGCGGGCGCCGCGCTGGCCTCGCTCGGCTGGGTGGCCGGCACCGCGGCGCTCGCGGTGATCGCGGTGCTGGGGGTGCCGACGCAGTTGCACGTGCGCACCGCGGACGGGCACGGGGACAACGTCAGGCGGGCCGACCGGATCGTGGCGGACAACCGGCGGCCGGGCGATGCCGTCCTCGAGTTCAAGGCGGAGAACTTCGCGCAGGCCTACCCGTACGGCATCCGGCAGCTGATTCCCGTCGCCCAGGCCGAGTCGCCCATCCAGTCCGCCACGCTCGTCGGCACGTTCTTGCCCGATCCCGTGGTGCGGCAGCGGCTGACCCGCGTGTCGCGGGTCTGGGTCGTCGAGTACGGCCACTCCACGCCGCTGGTGATCCTGAACGGCCTGCACTTCCGGCTGGTTCACGCCTGGCGGACCAGCGACATCTGGCTCTTCCTCTACGCGCGCACCGCTCCTGCTGTCCCGGCTGGCGGCTGAGCAGGTCCGCCACGTCCTGGCCTGGCCTGGCCGTGGCCGTGGCCGTGGCCGTGGCCGGGCTGGGCCTGGCCCCGGGCCCGCCGGGGCGCGCCCGGCTGTTACCCTACGTGCGGTCGACTGAACTCACAGTGAGTGCATGGAGGGCTCGATGACGCCGCCCGTGGGCCACGCGGTTCTGAGCCGGCGTGCCCGGGTCATTGCGGGCCGGCCCGGAGATCACCCGGGGCCGTTCGATGCCGGGCCGGCCTGGGCGCGGATCCTGCCCCCCGTGGTCATGCTGGCCATGGGGCTGTGGCGGATCACGGGACCCTCCTACTGGCGTGACGAGGCGGCGACCCTCACGGCTACGGCGCGCCCGTTCGGCGAGCTGCTGCGGATGATGGGTCATGTCGACGCGGTGCACGGCGTCTATTACATGATCATCTGGGTGGTGGAGCGGCTCGGCGGCACCGGCGAGCTGGTGACCAGGCTGCCGTCGGCGCTGGCCATGGCCTGCGCCGCGGCGGCGGTGGCCGCGCTCGGCCGGCGGCTCGTGTCACCGCGGGCCGGGCTCGCGGCCGGCCTGCTGTTCGCGTTCCTGCCGCAGATCAGCCTCTACGCGCAGGACGCGCGGGAGTACGCCTTAGTCACGGCCCTGGCCACGACCGGGAGCTACCTGCTCGTCCGCGGGCTGACCGCGGCCGGGCGCCGGGCCGGCTGGCTGGCCGGCTACGCGGTGTGCCTGGGCGTGATGGGCAGCCTGAACGTGTTCAGCCTGCTGCTCGTCGGCGCGCACGCGGTCACGGTGGCGCTGGCCTGGCGCCGGGCCGCCCGGGCCGGCGACAGCCACGCCGGGCGGTCACTGGCGGCTGGCTGGCTGGCGGCCGCCGCCGGGGCGTTCCTGCTGGCCGGGCCGGTCCTCGCGCTCGGCATCGCGCAGCGGGGCACGCTGAGCTGGCTCACGACGCCGCCGCTGCTCGGCACGGTCGAGGGGCTCAGGCGGCTGATCGGCCCGACGCAGGTGCTGCTCGCCGTCGGCCTGGCCGTCGGGGCCGGGATCGCCGTGAGCGCGCTCGCCGGGCGGCCGCTGCGCGCCTCCTGGCCTCCGGAGCTGCTGGCGCTCGGCCTGCCCTGGCTGCTGCTGCCGCCGGCGGTGCTGATCGGGGTCTCCTATGCCTCGCCGGTGTACACGTTCCGGTATGTCGTGTTCTGCGCACCGGCCGCGGCGCTGCTCGCCGGGGCCGGGCTGGCCGCCCTGAGCTGGCCGTCGTCGGGTAACGTGGCCGCCTGGGTGCCGCCCGCGGTCGCCATAGCGGTGATCGCCGCGTACGGCGGGCCCGCGCAGCTCGCCGCGCGGTCGCCGGACGGCCACGGAACCAACATCAGGGCAGCGAACGCGATCGTCGCCGCGGCCCGGCGCCCCGGGGACGCGGTGCTGTACCTCGGCACCGACTCGAAGTACTTCCCCGCGGCCTACCCGTCGGGCTTCGCCAGGCTCGACGACGTCGCGCAGGCCAGAACGCCCAGCCAGGCCGGCAACCTGGTCGGCACCGACCTGCGCGCCTCCGCCACCCGGCAGCGGCTCGCCCGGGTCCGGCGGGTATGGCTGGTCAAGCTCGGTCCCCGCCCGCATGATCCGCTGCTCGATGGCCTGGGCTTCCGGCTGGTCCGCAGCTGGCGGACCTCCGACATCTGGCTGCTGCTCTTCGCCCGCGGGAAGGCCGGCTGACGGACTCGGACAGGCCGGCTGACGGACTCGGGCAGGCCGGCTGACGGACTCGGGCCGGCTGACGGACTCGGGCCAGGCTGACGGACTCAGGGCCTGGCTGACGATTCCGGCAACTTCGCAGAACTCTTTCAGCATCCGTTCAGCGTTGGCGCCCATCATTTGAACCGGCGCAGGTCCATGCGCCCGGCGCGGGCAATCCGGCGCCGCGGATGACTCGGCACGCACGCTGCGCGGGCCCGGGTTCCAGAGGAGCTCTTATGTTCTTCACGTATCTCCGGCGCGAACTGCGGCGGAGGATGCGCCAGGCCATTTTTATCTCCCTGGGCCTCGCCCTCGGGATCGGCCTGGTCATTACCGTGACCGCCGCGTCGTCTGGCGTCAAGGCCGCACAGAGCACGGTGCTGCAGAACCTGTACGGCGTGGGCACAGCCGCGACCGTCACCAAGGCCCCCGCCGCGGGCTCCTTCACGCCGGCGGGGCGCGCCTTCAACTTCAAGCCGGGTGAGACGGTCAAGATCGACACACTGACCGCCACCCGCAGCCTCGGCACTCTGGACGCGTCCGCGGTGACCACCATTTCGAAGCTGAACGGTGTCGCGGCCGCGGGCGGTGCGCTGACCGCGACTAACGTGGACACGACGGTCAAGATCCCCGACTTCAGCTCCGGCGGCGGCGCCGGTGGCGGCGGCTTCGGCGGTGGCGGTGGCGGCGGTGGCGGCGGCGGCGGTGGCTTCCGTGGCCCCGGCGGCTTCAACCCGGGGACCGCGGTGTCGGTCGACGGCGTGGACCTGTCCTCGGGCGGCGCCGCGCTCGGCCCGCTCAGCAACGGGACTCTGACCTCGGGGCGGACGCTGAAGTCGTCGGACGCTAACGCCGACGTGGCGGTGATCGACTCGAGCTATGCCAAGTCGGCGAGCCTGAAGGTCGGGTCGGTCGTCACGCTGGCGACCACGAAGTTCACCGTGGTCGGGATCGTGACCGACCCGGCGAGCGACGCGTCCGCGGACGTCTACGTGCCGCTGGCCCGGGCGCAGGCGCTGTCGTCGATGGCGGGCAAGGTGAACACGATCTACGTGGCGGCCGCGAGTTCCGCGGACATCGCGACCGTGCAGAAGGAGATCCAGAAGGCGGTTCCCGGGGCGACGGTGACCACGTCCGCGGACCTGGCCAGCGAGGTGACCGGGTCGCTGTCCAGCGCGTCCAGCCTGGCCAACAACCTGGGCAAGTGGCTCGCCATCGCGGCCCTGATCGCGGCCTTCCTGCTGGCCAGCCTGCTGACCATGGCGGCGGTGTCGCGCCGGACCAGGGAGTTCGGAACGCTGAAGGCGCTCGGCTGGCGCAGCCGCCGGGTGATCGGCCAGGTCATGGGCGAGTCGATTGCGATGGGCATCATCGGCGGCGTGGTCGGCATCGGCCTCGGCTTCCTCGGTGCCGAGATCGTGACCAAGGCCTCGCGGTCGCTGACCGCGTCGGTGGGCCCGACCACCGGCTCGGCCACCCCCGGCGGCGCCCGCACATTCGGCGGCGGGTCGGGTGGCGGGTTCGGCGGCGCGCCCGGCGGCGGGTCGGGTGGCGGATTCGCCGGCCGGTTCGGCGGCGGCGGACGCGCCGCGAGCGCAGCAGCGCACTCAACGACCGTGCACCTGACGGCGCCGGTCACCATCAACATCATCATCTTCGCCGTGGTGCTCGCCGTGGCCGGCGGCCTGATCGCCGGGATGCTCGGCGGATGGCGCGCGGCCAGGCTCCGCCCGGCGGCGGCCATGGCCCGGGTCGAGTGACCGAGCGGACGCCCTGACCAGCTGGCGGATACCGTGGATACCCAGGAGAGGATTCCATGTACAAGCTCACCGGCGTGACCAAGGACTACCAGAAGGGCCGCGCCACCGTGCATGCGCTGCAGGGCGTGGACCTCGTGATCGAGGACGGCGAGTGGCTCGCCATCCAGGGCCCGACCGGGCACGGCAAGACCACGCTGTTGCAGATGCTCGGCGGGCTCGACCGGCCCACGTCCGGCATCGTCGATTTCGACGGGCATGACTTGGCCCAGATGCGGGAAGGCCAGGTCACCAACGTCAGGGCGACCTCGATCGGGTTCATCTTCCAGACGTTCAACCTGATACCGACCTTGTCCGGACAGGAGAACGTGGAGACGGCGCTGGTCCCGCTCGGCATCAGCGCGGGCGAGCGGCGGGCCCGGGCCATGCAGGCCCTCGCGGGCGTGGGCCTCGAGGACCGGGCCAAGCACCTGCCCTCGGAACTGTCCGGTGGCCAGCAGCAGCGGGTGGCCATCGCCCGGGCGCTGGTGAAGGAGCCGAGGGTGCTGCTGGCCGACGAGCCGACCGGCAACCTCGACGAGGACACCAGGGACGAGATCATCGCGCTGCTCGAGAGCCTGTGGCGAGACCGCGGCCTGACCTTGGTCCTGGTCACTCACGACAGCTCGATCGCGCGCCGGGCCCAGCGCGTCGCGTTGATGAAGAACGGGAAGCTATCGATCCGCCAGGACACCAGGCGCGCGACCACCTGACGCCCAAGCGCCGCGCCGCCGCCCTGACCAGCGCTCTGGATCAGGGCGGCGGTACGTCAGGTGGCCGCGTTCCCGGGCCGTGGCCGCGTTCCCTTCCGCGGCGGGCCGGGGCCCTCAGCAGTGCGGGGGAGGGGGAGCTGACACCAGACGACCTTGCCGGAGAGCGTCCGCCGTGCGCCCCAGTGCTCGGACAGCTGGCTCACCACCTGCAGGCCCCGGCCGCGCTCGTCCTCATCGCTGGCGTGCCGCAGCCTGGGCAGGGCCGCGGAGTCATCAAGGACCTCGCACACGAGCCCGCCCTCACGCACCAGGCGGAGCGCGATCGATCCCTGGGCGTAGCGGACCGCGTTGGTAACCAGCTCGGAAGCGAGCAGTTCCGCGGTGGGGATCAAGTCAGTCAGGCCCCAGCGCCGTAGCCGCCTGCGGACGAGCATGCGGGCCCGCCGCGCGGACGTCAGCTCGGCCGCGAGCTTCCAGGTGACGTGCTGATCCGGCGCCAGCCGGTGCAGCCTGGCCACCAGTACCGCGATGTCGTCACGCTGGTGATCGGCGTAGACGCCGGCCAGCGTCGCCTTGCACAGGTCCTCGAGCGAGCGGGATGCCGAGCCGGGGCCGAACGTCTCCTGCAGTCGCGTGAGCCCTTCATCGATGTCGGCCGAGCGCCTCTCCACCAGGCCGTCGGTGTAGAGGACGAGCAGGCTGCCATCCTTGATCTTGAAGACCCGCGTCTGGACCGGCCCCGACCCGATGCCGAGCGGCGGGGACGGCGAGACGTCCAGGAACTGGCTGCTGCCGTCCGGCGACACGAGCAGCGGGGGCAGGTGGCCGGCCGAGGCGACCTCAAGGCTGCCGGAGACCGCGTCGAAGACCCCGTACACGCAGGTGGCAAAGTGCGGCTCGCGCACGCCTAGCTCGTGCATGAGCTCGTCGAGCTGCTGCAGCGTCTCCGCGGGCGGCAGTTCGAGCCTGGCCAGCGTGCGGATCGCGGTGCGCAGCCTGCCCATCGTGACGGCGGCGCGCACCCCGTGGCCGGCCACGTCGCCGACGACGAGGGCGACCCGGCCGCCCGGCAGCGCGATCGACTCATACCAGTCGCCGCCCACCTCGATCATCTTGCTGCCCGGCAGGTAGCGATGGCGGACCTCGACCGAGGATGGCGCGGACAGCCCGGTCGGCAGCAAGCTGCGCTGCAGGGTCAGCGCGGTGGCGCGCTCCCGGCTGTACCTGCGGGCATTGTCGATGAAGATGGCCGCGCGGGAAGCGAACTCCATGCCGATCTCGGTGTCGTAGGCGTCGAACCGGCGGTAGCCCTTGAAGCGCGAGCAGGCGAAGAACCCGAGCGTGGTTCCCCTGGCGATCAGCGGCAGCAGCAGCATGGAGGTGCCGCCCAGCAGCCTGGCCACCGGCCTGCGCCGCATCCCCTTGGCCAGGTCTTCGGCGATGTCCGTGGCCGCGAGGTCCTGCATGATCGGCTTGCCGGTGTCCAGGCAGCGGGTATGCGGGGCGTCCAGCGGGTAGCTGAGGATCTCGCCGGTCGGGAAGGCCGCGTCCCACCCCGCGTCGGCATCGTCGTGGGCGACCGCGAGCCGCCGGACCAGGTGCACTCCGTCGTATGTGTCGCCGGGGTATTCATCCGGGCCCACCAGGCTCTCCAGCACCAGCAGGCCAGCGGCATTGCAGAAATGCGGAACGATGATGTTGATCAGCGCCGGAGCCATTTGGTCAATGTCGAGCGCCCCGCCGGTCCTGGAGAACGCGCCGTCGAGTAGCGCGTGCCGCATCACCGCCGGATCCAGGAATCGTTCTTCCGATGGAGGCGCGATGCGCAGCACCACCTGCGCGACCAGCCGCGGGTCGGTCGAGCGGACCGGCTGGACGGTGACCACCGCGTCGGCGTGGTGGCCGTTGCCGGTCCTGATCGTCAGCACCGCGGTGCCCTCGCGATCGGAGCAGGCGGCATCGATGAGCGCCTGCAGCCCGCTGCCGTAGGCGGATCCGGTGACCAGGCTGCCGAAGTCGACGCCCAGCAGCGACCCCGGCACCTCGGAGAGGACCTCCCCGGCCGTGCGGTCATGCTGCAGAACCCGGCCCGACTTGTCGAGCCCCACCGTCAGCGTTCTCGCCGATGTACTGGACAGGAGCGCAGCGATGTCGGCTGCCATTCCGGATGTGACCATCCGACGCGCTCCCTCCGGCGCTGATCGCGGCTTGTTCGCCTCATTATGGAACAACTTTCCTTGTATAGAGAAAGAATGCCCTGCTGGCTTAGCCTTCGCCCGGCCGATGGCCTGTCTGACCGGCCAGAAGTTGCCTGGCCGCAGTTCGCGCGCCCGGGCCATCATGGCGGGCATCGGCCCGGCGGCGTGCTGATCGCCGCGAATTCGCGCGCGCGGGAGTGGGCTGCGGTGCCCAAGCGACGTGAGGGACGCCGACGCTGCCCTGGCGGCCGGCGCTGAAACGACATCGGTCAGGTATCCCGGCCGGCCCGCGCCGGGACGGCGCGTGGTGACCGAAGTCTGGTCAGGCGTCGCGGGCGGGCTCGCCGTGGCCGGCGTTGGCGCGGCCGCGGCCCCAGTACGCCTTGGGCGACATCTGATTCTCGTCGAGCCCGCGCTCGGCCAGGATCTCCCGCAGCCGCAGCACGACCTTCGCCTCGCCGAACAGGTAGGCGTGACCGCGGCCCGCCGGGAGCTCGACCTCGGCCGCCTCGGCCGCGAGCCTCTCCGGGTTCCCGGCCGGCCCGCCGAGGCGGTGCAGCCAGGAGATGCGCGTGGTCGCCGCCGATGTCAGTTCCTGCTCGTCGTCCTCTTCAGGGATCTCGAGGACCAGCGTGGCCAGGCTGCCGGGCGGCAGCGCCTCGGTCATCGCGAACGTGGCGGGCAGCGCCGACTCATCAGCCAGGAACAGGTGCCAGTCGGCCGTTGCCGACGTGGTTATCTTCCCGCGCGGCCCGATGCCCTCGATCCTGTCGCCCGGCTGGGCCGACCGCACCCAGCGCTCGCCGGGGCCGTCGCCGTGCAGCACGATGTCCAGGGTGAGCAGCCGTGCGGCGGCATCGAGCTCGCGGATGGTGTAGCGCCGCCGCACCGGCCGGTTGGCCTCGGCGGCCACGAGCAGCATCACATCCTGGCCGGGCTGGTACCCGAACCCGTCGAGTTGCGGAGCGGTCAGCCTGAGCCGCTGCATGTGCGGGGTGAGCAGAGCCGACTCGGCCACCTCGAAGTCTAGCCGGGTGGTGCCGGCCAGCGGTCCGGATAGCTGCGCGAACGGGTCGTCCAGCGCGGCCAGGGTCGATTCCGGCAGTGCGTCGGCCATGAGGCGACCAGCCTTTCTCATTCGTTGGCCCGAACGGGGGGCGGAACCGGGCACCAGCCAGGTGCTCACCAGCCCCGTCCCAGGGTCAACACCGGCCGGCCACGCGGGCTTCCCGGCCCGCTCGCGCCTGGCGCCGCCCCTGTCACCCGGGCGGCGCCGTGATCTACGTCGCGCTGCAGCGTTGCTACGTGCCGGGCCTGGTCTCCGGCGCGCTCAAGGGGTGAGGCGGGCCCGGACATGACGACGCCCCCGGAGCAGTGCGCTCTCGAGGGCGTGCCACGCGCTGGCGCGTGGTCGCCTCTCGGCGAGTGGCACGACGCGGCTCCAGCCGAACGGTATTCCGCGAAGGCAGTAGTTGCGGCCCGGGGGACACAACGCACCAGCGATGTCTAGGAACGCGGGGGCGGGCCTGCCTATTCCGGGGCCAGCCGGAACTGTGGCTGGCACCGCGGCCGCGCCTGGCCATGGCGGAGCGGCGTACTGTGAGAATCCAGCCCCTGGAAGGCATCAGCCAGCCCCGGGAGGCCAGGTCCCGGGAGGCGTGAGGAGCGGCTGACGGTGGCTCAGGAGACCTCGCTCATCGGCTGCATCGGCGTGCTCAGCATCGCCACGAGGGGCGCGGCCGGGCCCGGGGAAGTGCTGGTCAAGATCAGGGGTGGTTCCGAGACCTACATCGCCTGGTCGCCCAGGCCGCTGCCCAAGGGCGCGACGGTCCTCGTCATCGAGTCCCGGGGCAGCCGGACGGTGGACGTCAGCGAGTGGGACGACCCGGTGGCCCCCCTTCCGCCATGACCTATTTGTGCAGTAAGACGGGTATTGCAGACAATGACCGTCCCGGGTCCGCCCGGGGATCCCGACTGGAGATGAAAGATGCTCGGCTACCGTGTTCCCGCGCCCGACGAGGCGATGCTGATATCGGGCGGCAGGTTCGGGCGCAACGGCGCGCCCTTCAAGGTCGTCACCGGCCACGGAGCGTTCGTGCCCCCGTTCCTTCGCAAGACCAACTTCCTGACGCTGTCCATGGCCGAGGCCGAGGTTTCCGAGACCTGCGTGACCAAGCAGGGCATCTCGCTGAATGTCCGTGCGGTCATCGCGTTCAAGGTCGGCAACGACGAGGAGAGCATCGTCAACGCCGGGCAGCGGTTCCTGTCTGACCAGGACCAGATGTCCACGCTGACCGGGCGGATCTTCGCCGGGCACCTGCGCTCGATCATCGGCTCGATGACCGTCGAGGAGATCGTCACCGAGCGGCAGAAGCTGGCCACCGAGGTGCTGGACGGCTCCAAGTCGGAGATGGCCAAGATCGGGCTGACGGTCGACTCGCTGCAGATCCAGTCGATCGACGACAACAACATCGGGTACATCCAGGCCATGGCCGCGCCCCACAATGCCGCGATCCAGCGGCAGGCGCAGATCGCGCAGGCCCAGGCCAACCAGGCCGCGGCCGAGGCGCAGCAGCAGTCGCAGCGCAAGCAGGCCGAGTACGCCAGGCAGACCTCGGTCGTGCAGGCGCAGTACAAGGCCGAGATCGACAAGGCGCAGGCCGAGGCCGCGCAGGCCGGCCCGCTGGCGCAGGCCCAGGCGCAGATGAACGTCATCGCCGCCCAGGCCGACCTGGCGCAGCGGCAGTCCGAGCTGCGCCAGCGGCAGCTGGTCGCCGAGGTGATCAGGCCCGCCGAGGCCGAGGCGCAGAAGGTGGAGATCCTGGCCAAGGCGGACGCCCAGCGGGTCACGTTGCAGGCCCAGGCCGCCGCATCGAACAACCGCATCGCCCTCGACCGGATGCTGATCGACCAGCTGCCGCAGATCGTGAAGGAGGCGGCCGCCGGGCTGGCCGGCGCCAACATCAGCGTGCTGAACGGTGCCGACGGCCTCGGCGAGATCGCGGCCGGCCTGGTCGGCCAGGGGCTGACGATCCTGGAGTCGGTGAAGAAGAGCCTGACCGGGCCCGCGGAGCAGGCCGCGACGTCCTACGACGCTCTCGCGCCCGCACAGCACGGCGCGTTGGCCGACGGCGATGCGGCCGACGACGAGGGCGCCACCACGTGAGCTAGCGTGCCCCGCCCGGGAGCGGGCGGGAACACATGGGACGGCCGTGCGCCACCAAGCGCGCGGCCGTGCTCATGCACCCGGTCACCGCGGCCGCCGGCGCGCGCCCGCTGGAGTGAGCCGCGCGGTGACTAATCCGCACGAATGACCAATGTCCGTGCTCTTTGCGAGCAAGCTAGTCGCTGCCGAATCATTCCATCACGTCATATATAAATCGGTGCCTTGGGTAATTGATCGGATATTAAGAAATGCTCGCCCGCGACATGGCAACCATGTATGGCAGTGGCGCGTCTCGGTTAGGACAATGCAATAACGCCGATAAAAATTGGCTATGCATTATCACTTAGGTACCGATTTAGGTTGGCCAGGCGCTCGGCGCGCGCTACGGAAATGGGCGCGAGGCGACGGTGTTCGCGTGCCGCAGGCGGCCGGTACCTGGCTGGCCTTCCCGGCGCCGCACGGACCGGGAGAAAGGGAGGAATGGCCGCAAAGATGCGCAGTCGCTTCGTCAGGACGCTCAGCGCGCTGGCCCGCGCCACGGCCGGGCCTGGATTTGCGGCCGCGCCGGCCGTCACCGGCGCGCGCGGAACGGCCAGGGAGCAGGCCGCAAAGGCGGGCTCCCCGGCTGTCCCGGGCACGCCGGGAGTTAGCTGGCAGAAGCCTCGGGCGACCAGTCAGCGCGCTGACCTCAATGGTCTCACTATGCGTAGTCGATTGACTACCCGTGGTAACGTGTCCATTACTACTGGCAGGGCGGGATCACACAGCGAGAACAGCCAGGCTCACACGCATTACGCGACCGGTACACGCCTGACCGCCCAGGCCGCCGCCTCAGGGCAGCCGGTACGAAAACGACAGGAAGGAATGATCATGCGCATCCGCTTTACTCGTGCGGGCTACGCTGTGGCGGCCGGGGTAGCCGTCACCGCGATGCTCGGCATGTCGGCCGCGTCGGCCAGCGTCGGTAGTCACCCGGCCGCGACCACCGCCTGCGGCGCCAAGTGCACCGACGTGAGCTTCCAGGTCCCGGGACCGAGCTGGGTCCTCGGCGCGCACTCGGGCCTCGCGTTGCCGAACAACGTCGTGCGGCTGGTCCAGGGCAGCAACACGGCCTACAAGGAGGACTTCACCAGGATCGACGTGGGCACCGTTTTCCCGCTGTACTGCACGGCTACCGGGCAGGCCCAGTCGTCGGAGTCGCTGTTCACCAACAACCAGTGCAACCTGCTCTTCTCCGCTGGCCTGCTCGGGGCGACCACGTTCCAGATGGCGTACAACCCGAACAACGGCGGCAACGAGCAGCTGTGCATCGGCGGCTGGAGCAACGAGGTCTCCAATGGGTGGAAGCTGCGCCTGACGCAGTGCGGCGTCGCGGCCGACACCGTGATGATCAGCTCGCCCAAGCTTCCGGGCGGCAACACCAGCACCGGTGTCTGGTGGATCAACGGTGCGAGCGACAACTTCTCGACCCCGCTCGTCGCCACGAATCCCGGATTCGCGCCGTCCCAGCCCACCTGGAGCACGGTAGTCCTGAACGGCAAGCACGCCGCCGACACCCAGGAAGTCCACACCACGGCGGGCCCGTTCTAAAACTGGCCACCGTCTGAACTAGTCCGGGGATGCCCCCGCCGTCACCTGACGGCGGGGGCATCGCCACGTTGCGCGGCCTGTCATCCGGAGCGCCCGCTCGATCGCCACAGCGCAGCGAGCAGCACCGGCGGGGCGACGGCCAGGCCGGCCAGGGCCCAGGCGACACCGAACCGCTGGGCGAGGAACCCGACGGCCAGCGGCGCCGCCCCGCCGAGCAGGCCGGCGGCGCTCGACAGCGACACCACGACCCCGCTCTCGTCCGGCAGGCTGCCGTACAACTTGGCCTGCAGCACGGGATACCACGGGGCCGTGACCATGCTCAGGCAGCCGAGCAGCAGCAGCTTGGGCACCAGGCCAGGCACGAGCAGGAACGCCGGGAACACCACGGCGGCCACCGCGGCGCTGGCCCGCAGCAGGGTCAGCCCCGGGGCGTGATGCAGCGCGCGGATGAGCGCGGCATCCCCGGCCAGCCCGGCCCCGAGCCTGACCGCCACGCCCAGCGCCGCCTGCGCGGGCGTGGCCTGAGCCACAGCCACCAGGTACAGGGCCAGGAACCCGGTGAAAACGTCCAGCAGCAGGTCGCTGACCTGCAGCAGGACGAGCCAGCGGGCCACCCCGGGCTGCCGCAGCGCGGTCCTGGCCCGGCGAGCGGCGGCGAGGCCGCCGGGCCGGTCATGATGGGCGGCGCCCGGGTTACCGGGCCCGTCGGCTGGCGCCGGGACCGGCGGGTTCCTGGCCACGCCCAGCCAGGCCACCGCCGCGGCCAGGGCGAGCACCAGGTACGCCGACCGCCAGCCGCCCCCGGCCGCGAGCACGGCGATCAGCACGACCGGCCCGGCCACCGAGCCCGCCGACCCGGCCAGCTCCCAGCGCGCCATGTGCTGCTCGCGGCGGCCGGGATCGGCGTCCATCAGGCCGGACTGGGTCAGGCTGACGAACGCCCCCGACGCCGGGAAGAACACCACGAACACGACCAGCAGGCCGGCGAACGAGCGCGCGGCCGCGGCGCCGGCCAGCGAGAGGATGAACACCAGCCCGCCCAGCAGGACCGCCAGGCGGCGCCTGCGGCCATGGCCGGCCAGGATCCCGAGCGGGAACTCCAGCAGGCTCCCCAGCAGCAGCGGCACCGATTCCAGCAGGCCGATCTGACCGTAGCTCAGGGCCAGATCCCGGCGGATCAGCGGCAGCGCGGCACTCCTGGCCCCGCCCGCCAGTTCATCGACCAGCTCCACTGCGAGCGCGGCAGCGATCACCGCCGGGCCGGCCAGGATCGGCCTGGCCCGGCCCACCTTCAACGGCACGAACTTTCCTCCGTTCTCGTCTCACCGGCTTGGCCAGACGAGGACGGAGGGCCGCGGGCGCGGTCAGCTCACAGTCAAGGGAAGCTCATGCCCGCGATAGTAGCGTGGCGGCGGGCACGCGGATGAAGCGGCCGCAGGCACCGGTCACCCACCACGATGATGCCGGGCCGCCACCTCAGCGCGCCCGCAGCCCCTTGCGTACCCAGAGCGCGTCACCCTTGCTGTCGACCAGCACCCTGACGAAGTTGTGCTGGAAATAGGCCCTCAGCGCGGGGGTCCAGGCGATGCGCCTGCGGTTGTACAGGCCGGCCAGCCAGACGTACTGGGCATGATCGAACGCGTTACGCATGATCGCCGCGACCGCCGGTACCCGGCCAGCGCCGTTGAGCCCGTCCCGGCCCGGGCTGAGCGCATAGTCGGTGGCCAGCGCGTCGATCATCAGCGGGCACCCGGGTACGCCGGAGAAGAACCGGTTGGCGGCGATGGTGAACGACGCCTGGTCGGTCAGCACGCACGCCCCGGGCGGGACCGTCCGCTGGACGGCGGCGATGGCCCGGGGGCCCACCCTGGGGGACAGGGACGTCTCCGAGCCGCCCTGGATGATGGCGAACACCCCGATGGCCAGGCAGGCCAGGCTCGCGGCGGTCCACTGCGGCCAGCGGCCAGCCCCGACCCGGTCCGCGAACGGCTGGGCGGCGGTCAGCAGCCTGGACGCGGGCAGAGCTATGGCCAGGGCGAGGAACGGCGCCAGGAACGCCGGGAAGTGGAAGAAAAAGCCCGGAGGCCACATGAACGCGACGACGACCAGCGCCGTGGTGCCCACGCCGAACCACTCGAGCGGCGGCGGCAGGCGGCGGGTGATCAAGGACGCGCCGATGACCGCGGCCACCACGAAAGCGACCAGGACCAGGCTCGCGAGCACCAGGGTCAGGTGCCCGGCGTGCGCCAGGTAATTCAGCCCGGTCATTTCCTGCAGCCGGGTCCAGACCGGCACCCGCGTCTGCCCGTACCTGACCAGCTGGGCGATGATCACGCTCTCGTAGAACCGGCGCGGATCCAGGGCCGCGAACGGCAGGACCGGGACCAGGAAGCCCGCCGCCAGCCCGGCCACGAAGGTCCCGGCCTTCCTGGGCCTGGGCAGGGCCAGCACGACCACGACCAGCACCGGGATGATCGCCCACGACTCGACGGCGCCGGCGAAGCCGAAGATCACGCCGCCCGCCAGCAGCCGCCAGCCGCCGGCTATCTGATCCCGGTCGAACACCGCCAGGGCTCCGGCCAGGCAGAACAGCGCGACCCACGGCTCGAGGAAGATCGTGCGGCTGGTGGTCACGCTGGCCGGATAGACCGCGAGCAGCCCCGAGGTCACGATCACGGCCAGCAGCCCGCGGTGGCGCACCAGCAGACCGCCGAGGACCACGCAGGCCGTGCTGGCCAGGAGGGTCAGGATCCGGGCGAGGGCCATTCCCTTGGCGGTGCCGATGACCTTCGCCAGCAGCGCGACCGGGGTGAGCACGAGAGTGATTCCCGGCGGCTGCGCGAAGAAGAAGTCACGGTACGGCAGCACGCCATCGGCCAGGCGCAGAGCGCTGGCGAAGTACACCCCGTCGTCGTACCAGGCCACGCCGAGCAGGACGCCAGGACGCAGGATCTGGTACAGGCGCAGGCCCAGGGCCAGCACGGTGGCCGCGGTGATGACCAGGCCGGCCGGGGTGCGGGGCAGGAGGCGCCATCGCCACCGCGCGGCAAAGTCGTGCGGAGCGCCGGCGGACGACTTCACCAACGTTCCGCTCACCGGTGGCTACCTCCGCAGGCCTCGGGCCAGGGCGTCCCCCGGGCCCAGTTCCAGCCGCAACCCTACCCCAATCAGGAAAATTGGATGATGAGGTCGACGTAGTGGTTTAGCCGGACACGCCCGCGCAGTTCGGCGCGGTGGCCAGTCTGGCCAGGACCGCGCTGGGAGAGGAGAATTCGAGATCGCGGGAGATCGCCAGCCGCGGAAGGAACTGGCGTATGACCTTGATCTTGCTGGTGCAGCATGGGGAGTCCGAGCCCGGCCCGGGCGATCCCGGGCTGACGGACGCCGGGCGGCGGCAGGCGGGCCGCACCGCGCAGTGGCTGTATGGCTGCGGCCTGAACGCCGTGTACAGCAGCCCGCAACGGCGGGCCGTGGAGACTGCGGAGCACATCGCCGCGGCGGCCCGCCTCCGCCTCCACCGTGACGTCCGGCTGCGCGAGCGCGTGAACTGGGACGCCGGCCAGACCTTCGAGGAATTCCTGGCCGAGTGGGACCGCTCGGTGCTGGACCGGGACTTCGTGCCCGGCCGGGGCGACTCCTCGCGTCAGGCGGGCGAGCGGCTGCGCGGCTTCCTTCTCGATCTGGCCGCCGAGCCTGGCCCGGTGGCGGCCATCACTCACGGCGGCGTCACGACGGATCTGCTGCGCACGCTGCTCGGCGAGGACGGGCTGCCACCCGGGCTGCTCGAGAAGGGCGTCCCCTCGGGTGCCATCACGACGTTCCGCAATCTGGATGTGGTCGACGTCGCCTCCCTGGCCCACCTGGCCTAGCGGGGCGGTGCGACCATGCGCGACATCCTCGGCCAGGGCGACGACCGTCCGCCCCGCCCCTGGCCGCGCCGCCTGGCCGCGATCGCCGCGCTGCTGGTGGCGGCCGGCGTCATCGCCGCGCACCTGCCCCGGCCGGGGCACGCCCCGGCGAAGCCGGCCCGGGCCGCCACCACGAGTCCGGCGAGCCCAGGCCCGGCCGGGTCCGCGGCCGGCCAGCCGGCCGAGGCCGACGGGGTCGGCGGGCCGATCTTGCCCTGGGTGAGCGGTCTCCGGCTGCCAGTCGCGGGGGAGCAGCCCGCCTGGTTCTGGCCGGCCACGGGCCGCGTGAAGCCGATCGGCGGCCTGCCGCGTGACAGCTCCGGCTACCAGTTCACGGCCATGGCCGGGGGCTGGGCGGTCCAGGCCGGTTCCGGTGCCCAGCCGGGCTGCGGCGGCTGCGCCGGGGTGCCGCGGCCGGTCTACTTCCTCGGCTACCGCGCGCAGTCCGTGACCGAGGTCGGACTGGCTGACGCGGTCGCCCCGGGCGCGACTCCCGGCACCGTGTGGCTGACCAGCTACCCGCCGGACGCACAGACGTCCGCCGCGGCCGCCCTGGCGCGGGAGGTCAGCGTCACCGGTGCGCCGCTCGGGCCGCAGCTCAAGCTGCCCGCCGGGTACGCGATCGACCAGGCGACCGGCCAGGGCCTGCTGCTGGCCCCCGTTCTCCCGCGGCCGGGAGCGGCGGGGTACACGCTGTGGGATCCGGCCGACTCGGAGCCCGGACGTACCTTCGATGGAGTGATCGCGGCGAGCGCGAGCGAGATCGCCTGGGCACCGGAATGCGACCCGGTCTGCCGCGTCCAGGTGCTGGACCTGGCGACGGGCCGGCACACCACGGTCGAGCTGCCCGGGGCGAGCTCGGCCGCCAACGCCGCGTTCAGTCCCGACGGGGACTACCTCGCCCTCGAGGTGAGCTTCTACAACGGCGGAGATGACGGGGCACTGGCCATGCAGCTCCAGGTGGCGTCGGTGGCCAGCGGCCGCCTGACCGTCGTGCCTGGGACCTGGGCCAGCAGCGATGCCCTGGTCGGCTTCGGGTGGCCCGCCGGCGGCGACAGCCTGATCGCGGAGCTGAGCTTCACGACCAAGGTCCAGGTGACGTCGTGGCGCCCCGGCGCGACCCGGCTGGCCGTCGCGGCGATCAGGCCGGGGCCGAACTCGGACTCCCTGATCGTCGGCTGACCGTCCGGTCCGGTCCGGTCGTCCGAGCGCGGATCGCTGACCAGGGTTCGTCCGGGAACGGGCAGGTCGCCACCGTCACCACGCCCATGCCCCGGCGCTGCCGGCCGGGCCCGTCGCCTCGGGCCTGGCCACGCCGGACCGCCGCATAGGCTTCTGGCGGCCACGCCGGATAGTGAGACATAGGCTGAGTTTGGCTCCGAGGGAAGTGATCGGCATGCGGCGCTATCTGCTCGTACTGGACATGGACTTGCTCGCCCTCGACGAGGCGCTTGACCAGGAGCCGATCAACTACCTCGTCGCCCGCCGGGAGCGGGAACCGTGCGAGGTGGTGGTGCTGTCCCTGGTCAGTACGCGCCAGGCCAAGCTGCCGGCCATGGAACTCCTCCTCGGTGCCCAGGTCGGAAAGTTCCCCGTGGCGCCCACCCCGGACCACGACGTGAGTTCCGAGGCCGAGCACCGGATGAACCTGGCCGTGCAGCACCTGACGGCGATCGGCTGCCAGGCGAGCGGTGTCATCAGCGACGAGGACCTCATGAAGGCGGTGCGGTCCGAGACCCGCGGGCACGACTATGACGAGGTGATCCTGGCCACCGGCCGGCAGGAGTCCGCGGCCCTGGCCCAGGTGCTGCACCTGGACCCGCTGCACCGCCTGCGGCGGCGCTGGGGAAAGCGGCTGGTCGTATTTACCGGCGCGACGTACGCCGGATAGGGGTGTAAAACACGCCCTAGCCGCGCGGTTGCCGAGCGGAGGCGGCGCGGCTGAAACACGATCAGCGAGAACAGCAGGAACGTGATGATGTGGACGCTCGTGCCAAGCTGGCGCCGGCCTGAGCGCCCGGTCCACGACCCGAGCGCCCTGGCTACGCCTTGACCGCGGTCAGGTAGGCGATGGCCAAGCGCTCGCGTCCGGCGCCAGCCTCGACGAGCGGCCTGAGATACTCGGTGAACTCGGTGAACTCGTCCGGGCTGAGCACCTGGCCCATGGCTTCCGCCAGGGGTGGCATGAGCGGGTTGCCGGACATGCGCAGGAACCGTTCCCAGGGGACGGGCTGCTTCGCCGCGTTGACGCTGACGCGCAATTCCAGGTCGACCGCCGGGAACCCCGCATCTACGGCGTGGCTTACCAGGTCACGGTCGTCGAAATCGAGCATGGGATCAACGCCGGGCGGCTGAATGGACTCGTACAGAGCAACCACCTTCGCCGCCGTGGCCTTGACCGGGCTCACGTCATAGCCGAAGAACTGTTCAGGGTCGCAGGGGGACATCAGCACGTTGATCGGCTCGGACAGGCTGACCCGGCCGCCGGGCCTGAGCACCCGGTAGAACTCCCGAAGGGCGGCCGCCTTGTCCTTCACATAGATCAGCACCGACCTCGTGGTGACCACGTCGACCGAGGCATCGGGCACGCCGTTCAGCGAGTCGGCCGGGGCGTGGACGAACCGGCACCGATCAAGCAGCCCTTCGGCTGCGGTGGCCTTGCGGCAGTGATCGAGCAGGTCCTGCGAGATGTCAGAGAAGACCACCTGGCCTGCCGGGCCGAGCCGCTCCAGCGCGCCGAGGGCAATGAGCCCGTCGCCAGCGCCGACGTCGAGGAGCGTGTCGTCGGGCCGCAGCTTGGCCTTGTCGAGCACCACGTCACGGACCGGATACAGGAACTTCGTGAGATCCTGCTGCCGGGCGGCGGCGTCGCCGCCGAACCGCACATCGATCAGCCACCGGTGCCAGCGATCCGGGGCATCAGTCACGATAATCCATTCTGCCCGCATTCGGGCGACCGCGCAGGCCATCAGCTCCGGATGCGGCCGACGTGCGGTGGCTCAGCCGCAACCGCCGGTGCCGTCGGCGACGGGCTCCC
Source organism: uncultured Actinomycetota bacterium (assembly GCA_963729365.1). Lineage (GTDB taxonomy): Bacteria > Actinomycetota > Actinomycetes > Streptosporangiales > Streptosporangiaceae > JASHPR01. Next base: position 1,144,646 of record CAVSNQ010000013.1, on the reverse strand, counting down.
GACAGCTATCTGCGGACCCGGCGAAGCCAGCTACTATCACGACACGTGGCCGGCGAGGGAGGCTCGCGTGATCAGGTCCAAGCGGTACGCGATAGTGGCGTTGGTGCTCGGCTTCGCCGTGTGCGCGCTCGACGTGGCCTCTAAGATCCTGGCCGTGGCCTCGCTGTCCGGCCGCCCGCCGGTGACGATGCTCGGCGGGTTGATCACGCTGCAGCTGTACCGCAATGCGGGTGCTGCCTTTGGCTTCGGGCCTTCGTTCACGGCGATATACGCGCTGATCGCGGCGGGAGTGCTCGTCGCGATCCTCCGTGCCTCCGGAAGATTGCGCAGCTGGCCGTGGACCGTCGCCCTGGGCCTGCTTCTTGGCGGCGCGGCTGGCAACCTGGTGGACCGGCTCTTCCGCTCACCCGGTCCGATGCGTGGCTTCGTGATCGACTGGATCAAGCTGCCGTATTTTCCTGAGACGTTCAACATCGCGGACTCGGCGGTCACCGTGGGCGTGGCGCTGCTAGTTCTGGCCGCCGTTCGCGGGCGTCCGGACGGCGAGACGGTCAGCGTGGCTGCCGGGCGCTAGCGGCGAGCCGGGCTCTTCGCGGAAAGCCTGACCGCGGCTCAGCTCCGGCCCGCGTGCCCGCTGAGCCAGTCCAAGGCAGCCGGCGCCGAATTCAGGACCGAGATGTGCCCGTCGTCCGGGCACAGCCGTAGCTGTGCCGAGGGGCAGTGGCGCGCGAGCCAATCGGCGTGCGAGCTGGGCGCGATCCGGTCCTGGCCGCCATGCAGCAGCAGGACCGGAGACGTTATCCGCGCAGGGTCGAATCCCCACGGGGCGACGTAGGCTAGGTCGTCGTCGACCTGCCCGTCCGGGCCGCCCTCGATGGCCCGCCCGGCCACGGAGGCCAGCCAGGACCATGGGCCGGAGAGCGCGGCCTCATCGGCCGGGGTGAACATCCCCGGGTCAAACTCGGCGGACGCCAGGTGGTCCTCCAGTGCCGCGCGCCCCGCCGCGGCGGCACGCAGATCAGCTTCCCCGGATGGCGCCATGCCCGCAAACCAGTCCAGTCCCTCGGCGCCCAACGGGGCCAGCCCGGACACGCTGACCACGGCCCGGACGCGCCCGGGCAGGAGCGCGCCGCAGGCCAGGGCGTGCGTTCCGCCGCCGGAATGGCCCATGACCGCGAACTCGCCGATGCCAAGCGCGTCGGCGATGCGGGAGACGTCATCCGCCGCCGAGGCCACGTCCCGGCCTGGCCGCGGAGTCGACCGGCCGTAAGCAGGCCGGTCATAGGACACCCAACGGATGCCGAGCCGCGCGGCGGCCGGGAAGAGCGGCTCGGGGGGCGCGCCGGTGTTCGGCGTGCCATGGTGCCAGAAGACAGCGAGGCGGGTGCCGTCTTCATTCACGCCGGTGTCGTACAAATGCAGCGTGCGGCCGTCGCTGAACTCGAAGTCGGTCTCTGTCACCACCCCGGGGAGCCTAATGACCGCACCCAGGCTGCGCCACCCGGAGGCGCCCGGATCCGGCCGGGCGGCTCCGGCCGTTCAGCCCGCGGTGCTGTCGGACTCCGTGGCTACAGTGCGTTCCATCAGACCCGTCCTCCGGAACTCGCACACCGAGGAGCGCCCATGACCGACCTCATCTTGTTCCATCACGCGCAGGGCCTCACCGACGGCGTCCGCGAGTTTGCCGACCAGCTGCGTGCCGCCGGGCATCATGTCACCGTGCCCGATCTCTATGACGGCGCGACGTTTGACACCCTCGACGAAGGCATCAGCCATGCCGAGGAGGTCGGCTTCGACACGATCATCGAGCGCGGTCGGCTCGCCGCCGAGGGCCTGCCGAACGAGGCCGTCTACGCCGGGTTCTCGCTTGGGGTGCTGCCCGCGCAGATGCTGGCTCAGACGCGGCCGGGGGCGAAGGGAGCCTTGCTGTTTCATTCCTGCGTCCCGCCTTCCGAGTTCGGGAGGCCGTGGCCGCAGGGCGTCCCGGTCCAGATCCATGGGATGGAATCCGACGAGCTCTTCGTCACCGAGGGCGATCTCGACGCCGCCCGCGATCTGGTCAAGACGGTCGAAGGCGCAGAGTTGTTCCTGTATCCCGGCGATCAGCACCTGTTCGCTGACAGCAGCCTGCCCGCCTACGATGAGGGTGCCGCGAGGCTGCTCAAAGAGCGCGTGCTCAGCTTCCTCGATGACATCGAGTAGTTCCCTGCCCTAGGAGCCGGCAGGCTTGCGCGGTCAGGCCGTTCCCGACGAGCGCGTAGCGCCGGGCACCGGTGGTTTCCAAGAGAAAACCGCGGCGCGAAACCGTGCAGCAACAGGAATTGCCACAACCGGTTGCCGGGCCGTGGGCAGGGACACCAAATGGCCATTTCGTTGCGACTCGCGGCCCCCATGCGTGGCCCGGCCTGCGACTAGCTGGCCTTGGTCTGCACGGAGCCGTCGCGTGTCAGGGAGCGGTTTTACGGGGGAGTCGCCCTCCGGCGGCTCAGGCCGGAAACTCAGGCGGCCGCCGTGCACCATCTGAGTAGGGTTGCCCTGTGCCCCAGTTGCAGCGCCTGCGCGCCGACCACGCCCCGGCGGTCTTGGCCTTCGAACTGGCGAACCGCGCCTACTTTGCCACCTTTATCTCCGACCGCGGCGATGAGTTCTTCGACCACTTCACCGAGCGGCACAACGCGCTGCTGGCCGAGCAGGAGGCTGGCACCTGCGTCTTCCACGTGCTCGTCGGCGACGATGGCACGGTGCTCGGCCGGTTCAACCTGGTCGATCTTGAGGACGGCACCGCCGAGCTCGGATACCGGGTCGCGGAGCAAGTCGCGGGTCGCGGCGTGGCGACCGCCACCGTGCAAGAACTGTGTCGGCTCGCGGCTGCGCAGTACGGGCTGCGCACGCTCAGAGCAGCGACCACCTATGACAACGTCGCGTCCCAGAAGGTGCTGGCCAAAGCCGGGTTCGTCCCGGCTGGCCCGGCCGAGCCGGGCGGCCGGCCAGGCACCTGGTATGAGCGTGACCTGGCCGCCGACTGACCCCAGATCAGTCGCTGACGTCGCGCAACAGCGCCAGAGCGCCGGGCTATGAAGCTTCCGCCCTGAACCCCGTCGTCTTGCCTGGGAAAATCGATATCAGTAAGATGGGGATGTGATATCAATCCTGCCAATTAGAGGAGCGCCAGATGGCTACCGAGACTGCCGCCGCCGCAGGCCCGCAACAGCCTGACCAGCAGGTAACCGAGCACGAAGCCCGGTTCTTGACCGGCCTGCGCATGCTGGCGCTGGGCATCGCCGGGCTGCTGGCCGGGGTGGTGCTGGCCGTGGTGGCAAGCCACCAGAGTCACGGCGCCGCTGTGGCGCTGGTTGTGCTCTGCGTCCTGAGCTTTCTCGCCAGCGCCCTGGTGCTGGCGGGCCTGACCCCGGTTGTCCCCGGGCAGGCCCGCGTCGTGCAGCTGTTCGGCCGCTACCGCGGCACGATCCGCGACTCGGGCTTGCAGTGGGTGAACCCGTTCACCCGGCGGATCTCGGTGTCCACCCGGATCCGCAACCAGGAATCGGCGCAGGCCAAGGTCAACGACGCCGACGGCAACCCGATCGAGATCGCCGCCGTGGTCGTCTGGCAGGTCGCCGACACCGCCCGCGCCATCTACTCCGTCGACGACTACACGCAGTTCGTCACCATCCAGACCGAGACCGCGGTCCGGCACATCGCCTCCAGCTACGCCTACACCAGCCGCCGCGAAGGCGAGCTGTCGCTGCGCGGCAACGCCGAGGAGATCACCAGCAAGCTCTCCGCCGAGATCGGCGCGCGGGTCGCATCGGCCGGGGTACACATCATCGAGTCGCGGCTGACCCGGCTGTCGTATGCCCCGGAGATCGCCCAGGCCATGCTGCGCCAGCAGCAGGCCAGCGCCGTGGTCGGCGCCCGGCGGACGATCGTGGAAGGCGCGGTCGGCATGGTCCAGCTGGCGCTGCAGCGGCTGCAGGACGAGGACGTCGTCGAGCTGGATGAAGAGCGCAAGGCCTCGATGGTCTCCAACCTGCTCGTCGTCTTGTGCAGCGAGCAGGCCACCCAGCCAGTGGTCAACACCGGCACCCTGTACCAGTGACGGCAGGTTCGGGTATAGCGGTGACCGAGCGCAAGAGCGTCCTGCTGCGGCTGGACCCCGCCGTCCATGACGCCCTGGCCAGGTGGGCCAGCGACGAGCTGCGCAGCACCAACGCCCAGATCGAGTTCCTGCTCCGCCGCGCGCTCGCCGACGCCGGGCGGCTGCCCGGCCGCGCGCGGCCGATGCGCCCCCGCGGGCGGCCACCTGCCGCCAGCCGCACCGGAACCAGCCCGCCACCGCCCGGCGATGACCAGCCCGGGTGACCCCACGGCCTGGACGCGGGGCACGAGCACCGGCGCCCCAGCGGCGGCCGCCTGGCCTGGGCCGCCGCTGGCGGGCACGGTCACGTCGTCGCCTTCATTGGTCTTGAGCCGGACAGGTCCTTGCGGTGAGTCTTCTCTACCTGGCCCAGTCTGCCTATGCGGCCGTCGTTCTTGACATATCGCCTGTCAAAAGTTTTAAGGGGAGATCATCTCGACATGGCCGAGCTTTGGTTCCCGGTACCGCCCCTGGCTGGTGATGTGGTGCTGCTGCGCCCCTGGCGCGAGGCCGACGTGCCGGGCATGGTGCTGGCGTTCAGTGATCCGGTGATGCAGCGGTTCTCATGGCGTACTACTCCGTACACCGAGACTGATGCGCGCGACTCCTTCGCTGAGCAGGAAGAGGCCCGCTTGCGTGGTGAGGAGCTGAACTTCGCGCTGGTCGAACCGCGGGACCACGACGTGGTGCTCGGCGCCGTCTCGTTGCATGAGGTTCGCCTGGATCAGGGCTGCGCGGCGATTGGGTATTGGCTCGCCCCCGAGGCCCGCGGCCGGGGTGCCGCAACACATGCGGTCCGCCTGCTCGCCCGGTGGGCATTCGCTGAGCTGGGATTGGCCCGGCTGGAGCTGACTTGCGGTCCCGACAATGAGGCGTCGCAGCATGTCGCCGAGCGTTGCGGGTTTTCTCGTGAGGGCCTTCTTCGTTCCCACGTGCCTTTCAAGGGAGCCCGCCGCGACAGCGTGATCTATAGCCTGCTGCCTGGCGAGCTGCGGTAGCCGAGTTTGGAGACAGTCTCTGTCCTAGTCCTGTCCGTCTTTCGCCCGCTCTGCCTCGTGGCTGTTGACCTCGCTCGATGAGGTCGTGACGATCCGCCATGTCGTCGAGCGTCTCAGACGTTTGGATGCGTCGCCGGTCGTGCCGTTTACAATTCCGTTTAAAACGACCAGCTTGAGGCGTGGCAAGTTGCAGTGGCGTGAGGACGAGAATCTGTCCACGCTCCGACATGTGGAGGCACTCCATAAGCGAAGGCTGCGTGTTCTGTGATCAGAGCTGGATGAGGGCAGCCGAGATCTTCATCGAGACTCCCCAACCAACGTCCCGGAAAACAGGCGGCCCGATCCATGGGCGCCCGGGAGCGGACGGGCACTTGGGGGTGCCAGGTGAGCGAGGCGTCTGGGCCCTGGGGCCTCAAGCCAGAGCGCGGCGCGCCTGCGCGCTGTGGCCGGTGTGTGGCCCGGCGCTGCTCAGGCGAGCGGTGAGCGATCAGGCAGGGTGTCCTACTCTGGCCCGGTTACCAGGGCTTTCTTGTTTGGAGCGGGCGAAGGGAATCGAACCCTCATGACCAGCTTGGAAGGCTGGGGCTCTACCATTGAGCTACGCCCGCAGGGTGGTCGCGTTGGCTTTCGCCGACCGAGGCCGCTACGCCGGTAGCGTACCGTCTCCCGACGCTAGCCTGGTCATCGAACCGTAGGGACTGAGGCGTTCGTGTGTAGGACGCCGCTCGTCGGCCACGGTTGCATGATCAGAGTTCGGAGCATTCGCTAAAGGGCTCGCGGCCAGCAGAAGGTAGGCTACGGCTGGCCAACCGGGATGTAGCGCAGCTTGGTTAGCGCGCCTGCTTTGGGAGCAGGAGGCCGCGGGTTCGAATCCCGCCATCCCGACCAAAGGTGCAGGTCATAGGGCTTGCTGTCGACCGTCGGCATCGCGCCTAAGATCGTTTGACCGCCATCTGACCGTGGAGTTGAACGCCAACCGGCGGCAGCGACTATCACGGACTGGACCTAAAGGACAGGGCTAGCGGATGCGGGCGTGGCTCGTGTTGAACAGATTCCTGGCTCTCGCTCAGGTCGTCATGGAGCCCGGCCCGGGATGAGCGCGGTGGCGAGGACGGAGCCGAGGCTGGTGTGATCATCGCGGCGCCCCGCCAAGTGTGGGCCGAGCCGTTGTGAGCTAGCTCGGGCGGGTGGCCCCTGAGCTTGCGGGCCCAGCTGGCTGAGACACGAACGGCTTCGCGGTTGGCCGGGAGGCGCTGAGCATTCAGTCGACGGGTCAGCCGAGGTGAATGGCGCCACGCTGGGCACCACCCCTGCTGCCAGGAAGTGCAGGTCAGGGGCCTGATCGCCGGAGACGGCTGCTCGCCCGCGTCGAGTTGAACAATCCCGACAAGTGTCAGGTGGCGGACGAATGACGATGCTCAGTCGAGCACATCCCGAAATCGCGGGCCAGGACTGGAGAGCCCCGCGATGAACATAGCCGGATCTCATGTCGACCACATCCCGATTTTCGGGGCCAGAGATGGAGATCCCTGCCAACGCCCCATAGATATAGACGTACTGCATGGAGGTCTGCTGGCTGGTTGCACAGCGCGAGCTTTGTATTAACAACTGATCCCGGCGTGCTATCGTCCCCAAATACCGAGTTGCCCAGTATTTTCCGTGACTACCCTCGTCCTGGCCGCACTCGCAGATCGCGCGCTCCGCGCGAGCGCGCAGTAGCCCCAGTGCCCCACTTGCTGCCTATTGAATTGGCGGTTCGCATTAACGCGGAATTTACGCTCGGCTACGGCCAGTAATAAAGCCACGATAGGATTTATCGTCGACCACCCCCGCAGGCGAAGGATTTCCAGGCACCTCGACGGCCCTCCCTGGATGCCGTGCAGGGCGCGATATGGCCCCTAGTTTCGGCCTTATGGGGGCTCGGCTGCGTGGCTCGCCGCCTGGGCCTCGTGGCCGCCTTTGATAGCGCAGAGTGACTCCCGGTACCGTTAGCGTGAGTCGTGGTCAAATGAAGGTCAGTACACGCGGCCGGATTCTGGTTACGCATCGTAACAGTGCCTTGCTGGCCTGCGGAAATTGGCCGGGCGACTCGCCACCAGCTTAGGTGTCGGCACCGTAGACACAGTGCTCTTTGAGAAGCTCGAAATTCCGCCTTGACCGGCGCCGCAGACAGAGGACACTGCGGTGGCAGGAGCACCAATGTGCACGATTGCACAGGTGCGGGGCGGAAAGGCGACAGAAATGCACACACGAATACTCGGGCTGATTGCCGAGCATAAGCCGGTAGCAGCGGTCGGCGGGATAGCCCTGGCCGGTGCTCTCGCGATGGGTGGTAACGCCGCGTACGGGGCGGTGGCCAGCTCAGGGCCGGTCAGTTCCACGGGCGTGGTCACGGCCTGCTACACGAACGCGGAGGTCAACGGCAGCCACGTAGTTGTCCTCCAGGATGCAGGTACGACCTGCCCGAAGGGCACCACGGCGGTGTCCTGGAACGAGCAGGGGATCGCCGGGCCAGCAGGGCCTGCTGGCCCGGCAGGACCCACCGGGCCAGCAGGTCCTGCAGGACCGATAGGGCCGACAGGCGCTACCGGAGCCGTAGGAGCACCAGGCCCAACCGGGCCAGCGGGACCGGCGGGGCCGATCGGCAACACCGGCCCGCCCGGCCCGGCCGACACCATAACGTCGCTGCCGACTGGCAACTCCAACTGCCCGATCGGCGGAGCGCAGATCACCAGCGGCGGCAGCACGCCCACTACTGGCTATGCCTGCAACGGAACCCCCGGCACAGGCGCGACGGTGACATCTCTGCCATCAGGCGATACCAACTGCCTGAACGGCGGGGCGCAGGTCACAGACGGCAGCGGGAACACCGCCTACGCATGCACAGGCGCCACGGGCGCAACAGGCCCTGCTGGCCCACAAGGTCCCCAGGGACCGGCAGGGCCAGCAGGCCCCGCTGGCACAGGAGTGTCAACCGCAGGGCCGTCCGGTCTCAGCGTGACTGTGGAGTTTGCCACCACGCAAGGCGGCACGGACGCAGTCTGGTGCCCAGCGGCGGAGCCTTACGTCCTGGGCGGCGGGGCGACGGCGGCCCTCACCTACGTATCCCAGAGCTATCCGATCGTGCAAGGCACCTATGATGGCTTCCCGGACGGCAGCATTAGCACGTTCTCCGGTGCTGAAACTGCCGGGAACATCTACGGCTGGATCGCGGCAAGCTCCCCCAATACCGGGGTCAGCGTCTACGCGATCTGCTCGGCGTAGCTAATCAGGCATGCCCAGTCAGGCTGGCGGCCCGTCCGAGCCGGGCCATGCCACAGCGTTTACCCGAAGGCCCAATGCCGGGGGGTTAAGGGCTGGGCGCGGCGGTCAAGTACCTGTTTCGGCGTGTCGGGGTCGGCATGGCAACGGAGGTCCGGTAGGACGGGAATCCGCCAAGATCAACCCGTCGTGAGGACCTCCGTTGCGCGCCCAGTCTGCCATCAGTGCTGCTGTCACAACCATCACCAGGACGATCACAGTGGCGGCGGGGGTGTTCGCGCCCGGGCACCTGGGGGAGCTGACCCAGATCGTGCCGTTCGAGCTTGTGGATGGGGTGCTGGCAGATGCCGGCGCCGCGCAGCGGCGGCTGCGGCTGCTGCCCTCGCGGGTGGGCGTCTACTTCGTGCTGGCGATGTGCTTGTTCCCGGCGCGGGGGTATCTGGGTGTATGGGCGGAGCTGACCGCGGCGATGGACGGGCTGGGCCTGGCCGTGCCCTCGGCGCGGGCGCTGCGGGATCTGCGGCGGCGGATCGGCGCCGCGCCGGTGCGGGCCCTGTTCGAGGTGCTGGCCGGGCCGGCGGCCTGGCCGCGGGTGCCGGGGGTGATGTTCGGCCCGTACCGCACCGTCGCCTTCGATGGCTGCCAGTCGGTCAAGGTCCCGGACACCCCGCGCAACCGCGGCTGGCTGGGCAAGCCGGCTGCTCCGGGCAGCCAGGAGGCCGCCTACCCGGGGATCTGGCTGATGACCCTGGCCGAGACCGGCACGCGGGCGCTGCTCGGCGCGGTGTTCGGGCCCCGCGAGGACGGCGAGCTCGGCTGGGCCGGCAAGCTGGTGCACCTGCTGGACGCCTCGATGCTGGTGCTGGCCGACCGGGGCTTCGACGCCGCGGGCATCATGGCCCAGGTCGCCGCCACCAGAGCCCAGTTCCTGATCCGGCTCAAGTCGCTGCGGGACCCGCCGGTGCTGCGCCGCCTGCCCGACGGGTCGGTGCTGTCGGTCATCGGCGGCGTCAAGGTCCGGATCATCACCGCGACCGTGACCGTCACCTGCCAAGACGGCACCCGCTACGGCGACAGCTACCGGCTGGCCACCACGCTGACCGACCACCTGCGCTATCCCGCCCAGGCGCTGATCGCCTTGTATCACGAGCGGTGGGAACACGAGATCGCCTACCTCGCCCTGCGCCACACCCTGCTGGAGGGCCGGGTCCTGCGCTCACGCGACCCGGCCGGCGTGGAGCAGGAACTGCGGGCCCTGCTGGCCCTCTACCAGGCGCTGCGCATCGCCGTCACCGACGCCATCGCCACCGTCCCGGGCACCGACCCCGACCGGGCCAGCTGGAAAACCGCCGTCCAGACCGCCCAGGCCCTGCTGACCAGCGCCAAAGGCGTCACCGCCGACAACAGCGACCTGGCCGGCGACATCGGCCGCGCCGTCCTGGCCAGCCTGCACCCCCCGCGCCGTCCCCGCGTCAGCGCCCGCAAAGTCAAATCACCCTCCAGCCGCTGGAAAGCCCACCCCCCAGGCAAACCCCGCACCACCCAGCGCATCACCAGCCTCACCACCGAAATCACCCCCTACCACCACGAGAAAAAGACACGCCGCCCACGGTCCTGGGCACCAGCCCCCGCACCTTAACTCCCCGGCATTGCCCGAAGGCCGGAAAAACACCTGGACTTCGCTCATTGCGCCCGAATTTCGAGCTTGTAACCTCAGGTGTGTAAGATCTTTTTCGGGACTGTAATTTTATAACGAGACAGACCCCACAGAACGACTAACGAAAGGCGTTGAGGGCGGCCTTCCACCGGTTGGTCCACCGTTTGCGACCCCTCCCGGTGGGGTCGAGGCTCATGATCGCCAGGTACAGGCACTTGAGGGCTGCCTGCTCCGTCGGGAAAGTGACCGCGGGCGTTCACCGCCCTGCGCAGCCGTGCGTTTATTGACTCGATCGCGTTGGTCGTGCAGATCACCGTCCTTATTTCCCGGTCTAAACTGAAGGAACGGCACGAATTCCGCCCACGCGTTCTCCCACAGCCGTATGATGGCCGGGTAGCGTTTCTCCCATTTTCCGGAGAAGTCGGCGAACCGGTCCAGCGCGTCGGCCTCGGATGCCGCGGTGTAGACGGGCTTGAGGTCTTTCGCGATCTGCGCCCAGTTACCTTTTCGACGCGTACTTGAATGAATTGCGCAGGAGATGGACAATGCAGGTTTGCACGATGGTCTTCTCCCAGACGGCGCTGACCGCGTCGGGCAGGCCCTTGAGCCCGTCGCAGACCAGCATGCAGACATCCCGCACACCGCGGTTCTTGATTTCTGACAAGACCCGCAGCCAGTACTTCGCTCCCTCCCCGTCGCCGTGCTCCCCGGCCCACAGCCCCAGGACGTCACGCTCGCCGTCCACGGTGACACCCAGGGCCAGGTAGACAGGACGGTTGGCGACCTGGCCCTCGCGGATCTTCACATTAATGGCGTCGATGAAAATTACCGCGTATACCGGGTCGAGAATCCGGTTCTGCCATTCGGCCATTCCTTCCATGACCCGGTCGGTGATCGTGGTGATCGTCTGCTTCGACACCTCGGCGCCGTAGACCTCCGCCAGGTGCGCGGCGATCTCCCCGTGCGTCAGCCCTTTCGCCGACAGGGAAATCACCAGCTCGTCGACCCCGGTCAGCCGCCGCTGCCTTTTGGCGACGATTTTCGGCTCGAAGCTGGAATCCCGGTCCCGCGGCACGCTGAGTCTCCACCGGCCCCGCCCCGGTGAGTACCGTTTTCGCGCGGTGACCGTTACGGGAATTCCCGCCATTACGTCCCGGCCGGGTCACTCTTCTCATAACCCAGGTGGTCGTCCAGCTCGCCCTCCAGGGCGCCCTCGACCACCATTTTCGTGAGCTTGCCCAGCAGCCCGCCCTCGCCGGTCAGCTTCAGCCCGCCAGTGCGGGCCCGCTCCGTGAGCTCGCGCAGCAGCTGCTCATCGGCCGCCGACAACAGCCACCGCATCCTGGCTCTCACCGTTCGTCACGTCTGTCACTGGTGTCTCCCTGCTTGGTCAGGAGTTACACCGTTGAAGTTACAGTCTCTAATGGTGGGGTTTACCAGGAAGGGTGTGAGGTCCAAGCGGGTGCTGGCGAGGAAGCCTTCGAGGAGGGCGGGCCGGTATTGCATCCGTTTCAGCCGGGTCTTCACCAGGGCGGTCAGCTGGGCGAGGTTGCGCTTGGCCAGGTTCGCCAGGGATCTTTTCAGATGCGACCAGAGCGGCTCGACCGGGTTCAGCACGTGCGCATACGGTGGCAGCCGGCAGACGGTCAGCCAGTCCCGGGCTTCGATCAGCTCGGTCATCGCGGCGCTGATGTGGGCATTGAGGCTGTCCCACACGACTACGATCGGGCCGGCCAGCTGCTGGTGGGCAGCGTCGAGCAGCTGGGCGTAGTCGGTTTCGGTGAACCCTTTGCGCTGGTCTGGGCCGCGGCGGCGGCGGTTCTTGTGCACGCGGTAGATCAGCCGGGGCCTGTGCCCAGGCTTGATGGCGATGAGCGCGGCGAGCGAGACGCGCTTGTTGCTGCTGCCGGTCACTGTCATCACTGGGGTGGTGCCGCGCCGTCCCCAGGTGCGTCCCTTCGGCGGCCTTAAGCACTTATCGTCAACTCCAGTACCCGTGCAGAGTGAGCCTTTTTCATCCTGATCCTGGGCGCAGGCCCGCACGGATGTTTTCGTGTTCGCCCCGGAACTGGGGCGTGGTGTTAAGGGCGGTCCGGAGCGCTGGAGGGAGGGCCTGTGGTGCGGCGGTGGGCGGCTTTGAGCCGGACGATCTCGGCGTGGAGCTGGCGGGTTTCTTCTTGCAGGGCCAGGACGCGGCGGATGCCGGCGAGGTTGAGTCCGTCGCCGGTGAGGGCGGTGATCTCCAGTAGGCGGGTGATGTCGTTTTGGCTGTAGCGGCGGGTGCCGCCGGCGCTGCGTCCGGGGTCGATCAGGCCTTCGCGCTCGTAGATCCGCAGGGTCTGCGGGTGCAGGCCGGCAAGCCCGGCGGCGATCGAGATGCTGTACAGGCCCTGGGCCGGGTCGGCTTCCCAGCGGGGGCTTACCATCGCAGATCCCAGGGGCCTGCCAGCAGCCGTTCCAGGATCCAGGCGAGGTCACCGTAGCCCGGCTGGGGGCGTGCCGGCCCGGCGGTGCCCGCTGCGCCGGGTGCGGGTTCGACGTACACCGGGCCGGCCCACAGGGCGGGGTGCGGGGGCGTGGGATTCGCCGCAGCTGGGGACAGGGGCCAGATCTGCGGCCCGGCGGACCGCTGGGAGGGAGCTGAGCGGCCCGGCGCCCGCTGCGGGCTGCTGGCCTGGCGGAGGTGGCGGCGGTCCCAGTCGGTCCGCCGGGCAGGGTCGGATAGCAGCTCGTAGGCATCCGAGACGGCCCGGAACTGGTCTGCCGCGGCGGCATCGCCAGGTTGTGAGTCGGGGTGAAGGGCGCGCGCGAGCCGCCGGTAGGCGCGGGAGATGTCTGCGGTGCTGGCGTCAGCGCCGAGACCCAGTGCCTGGTAGGGGTCGCGTTCGCCGCGCATGGCCGCCTCCCTGGGTTTCCTGTGGGCACGCACTGTGCGCTTACCTCAGTATGCATGGTTATTAAATCTAAGTCGAGTCTTGTCAGATAAGGGGATGGCGTGTTATATACATGAGCGGGCACCGTGCCCAAGACAGACGACCATCACCGCTGGCGAGGAGGCTTGCAGCAATGCTTGTGCGTACCGACCCGTTCCGCGAACTCGACCGGCTCACCCAGCAGGTACTTGGCACCGCTGCCCGCCCGGCGGCGATGCCGATGGATGCCTACCGCAAGGGCGACACCTTCTATATTCACTTCGACCTGCCCGGCGTCAGCGCCGACTCGATCGAGCTGACAGTGGAGCAGAATGTCTTGACCGTCCGGGCCCAACGGCGGCCCGAACAGGTAGAGGGCGCCGAGATGCTGGTCGCCGAGCGCCCGGCCGGGGTATTCACCCGGCAGGTGTTCCTGGGTGACACCCTGGACGCCGGCAGCATTGCCGCCGACTACAGCGCTGGCATCCTCACCCTCACGATCCCGGTGCACGAGCAGGCCAAGCCCCGCACCATCGCCGTCACTGGGCACGAGGACCACAAGCAGGTCTCCGCCTAGCGGGCACGCGCCGGGAGCGCTGCGGGGCCGCCGGCCCGCGGCGCTCCCGGCCCTGGCCGGGTGCTCGCCGGAACCGGCCGCAAGGGCTCGCCAGTGCAGCTTCCGTCCGCGGGCATGCTTCCGTGCCGCACCGGCCGCGCCCAGAGCGCTGTGCGTCCTGGTGCTGACCGCACAGTGGTGCCAGAAGGAGGCGAAAGTGACTTCCGCAGAGCAGGATCCGGGCCACGGGCTCGCCGATGCACGACGTCACCGGGAGGAGCAGCGGCATGCCGACCAGGACCGCACACTGCTGGCAATGCAGCAACTGGAAGCCGCGCTCGGGTCAGCCGCTCCGCACCGCGAGGAGGCCTGGCTCACCGAGGTGCGCCGCACCCTTGGGGTGCTCAGCGAGGCGGCCCGGGACGAGGCGGACAACGCCGCTCAGCCCGACAGCCTGCTATCCGACATCGCGCGCACCCAGCCCTGGCTGCGCAACCGCGCCCGCGGCCTGCGCGTTCACTATGGCCAGATCCGCGACGCGATAGCCGCGTTGCGGAAAGAACTTGACAGCGAGGCGGGCCACAAGGCGGACTTCACCGACATCCGGCAGCGGCTGACATGGGTACTGACCGGACTGCGGCACCAGCGAGCTCGCGAATCCGACCTGATATACGAGGCCTACTACGACGCTTTCCGCTCCGACCTGGCACAGGACGCGGTCAACCCGAGCGGCCCAGCCGGCCCAGCCGAGGCAACGGCCGACTGATACCGGCCGCAGAGCATCTCAACCCAGGCCGCCCCGGGAGCCTCCCGGCGAACAAGCAGGGAACCTGCCGGTAACGACAGGGGCCACATTGAGCGTTTTCGTCCTGATCCTGGGTTGGGTGGCGTACGGCCCTGATCAGGGCGGCGTGGCGGCTTGAGACGTAGAGAAACCTCTGGTATATGGATCGATCACCACAATCAAGACCATCCGCCAAGGGGCTTCCACGCTGTTCTACCCTGCCGCGCTGCCGTTGCCGTCCCGGACCGTCGTCTTCACCGCAGGAGTCATCCGCCGTCACCGGGTGAGGATCGGGTCGCCGTGGCGCAAGCTGAACCCCACAGAGCAGGCACTGCTGGTGCTGGCCTACCTGCGCAAAGGAGAAACGTTCGCAGACCTGGCGGCCGGGTTCGGGATCGGCACCGCGACCGCGTGGCGGTACGTGACCGAGACGGTGCGTTTTGCCGCGTGACTTCAACGGCTGGACCCGCGGTATGGCAGCTGAGCAGGTGTACACCTCGGCCCGCGGCTGGTGGCGGCTCAGCCGGGTCCGCGCTGGACGTGAGCGGTACGCCATGGTGGAGGCGGAGGGCGAGTGCCGGATGGCCATTGAGATCACCTGCTGGGAAACCCATCCTGAGTCGGGGCGGCATGCGTTCGAGGGGATCATCTTGCAGCCCGGCCACCGCGTTCACGACCGGTACGTCGGCCGACCTATGAGTCCTGCCAGCCAGAATCCGATCCATTACTTCACCGACGCCGCCAGCTGAGGTGCAAGCGCTGCCGTTGCACGATCCGCGCCAAGAGCGTCGGCAGGTAGCCTGCTCGCATGGCGTTGGCCAATGCGTTCAAGCACAGCGAACTCGCCACGATCGCGGGCCAGGCAGCTCGGCCGAACGAGGACTACGCAGCCGCAGGACCTGATTGGGCAGTCGTATTGGACGGCGCTACTCATTTCGACGGCGTTGATACCGGTTGCGTCCACGACGTGCCCTGGCTTGTCGGCCATCTGGCCTCGGCTCTGGCCGAACGGCTGATCCTCGGCCCAGCGAAGCTGCCGGAAATCCTGGCCGGCGCGATCGATGCCACCTGTTCAGCTCACGCCGATACCTGTGACCTGGCCAACCCCGACAGCCCCTCGTCAACGGTTGCGCTGGTCCGGTCCACTGGGACCGCTATTGAGTACCTCGTCCTGGGCGACTCGCCCGTCATCCTCAAAACCAGCGATGGCATCACCCCCGTGGTCGACGACCGGGTTGATCACCTCCAGCCCGGTGGCCGTCCTTACACACGCGCCCTGGTCCGTTCCAAGCGCAATGCGCCTGGCGGATTCTGGGTGGCGAGCACGGACCCCCACGCGGCGCACGAGGCGATATCGGGCACCATCGAGGACGTTAAGCATGTGGCATTACTGACGGATGGCGTTACCAGGCTGGTTGAACCTTATGGTTACAGCTGGGCGGACATATTTGAGCTACTCAGCAGCGAGGGCCCGTTCGAACTTATCCGGCGCGTCCGGGAAGCAGAGCGCAACTCTCCTCCACCCACATACGGGTACGGCAAGCAGCACGATGATGCGACCGCCGTGTATATCCAAGTAAACTGACGAACCTTCTTGGACCCGAGAATGTGATTTACAAGAACAGTACGACGCTATGGGGTCCGATAGCTGGAACCTCACCGGCGTCGATCGGTTGGCTTAGTGCGCATAACTACCCAGGCGCAGATTGCCGGACACGACCTCATCTGCCGCGGACAGTTCCAGTGTGCGGGGCGACGTCGTAACTGTTTTCGGTGCTTAACGGATCAACAGGAACAGTTATCACATATCCCAGCCAAGGGCATCGTCTGGTTGCAGGTCGGGCAAAGTCCGCCGGTCCGACCATTCTTTCCGTCGTGGCGGTCACCTCTACGTGATCCGCCACGCAGACCTGGCCGGAGGAGGCCACTGGCCTGGTGGGTCCGGTGGTCAGCGGTCGGTGTCCTTGGGATGTCGTGGCGAGGCGTAGATCAGCCAGACGGTGCGTTTGTCGTCATCGATGACGTAGCGGACTCGGCCGCCGCTGGTTACCTCGTACTCCCACTGTTCCATATCACGGCCGTTGTGCCGGTGGCGGGCCAAGTCGCCGCGGAGGCGGTGCTGGCGGTCGTGGTTCGTCCCGGACCGCGGGTCGGAGCGCAAGATCTCCAGGCAGCGACGGGTGGTCGCCAGCGCGTGGCCGCACAGCTCCTCCCAGCCGGCCGCCGCATCGCTGGTGCCGAACCGGACATCCCACTGGTCGTCCGGCGGCGGGACGGTGACCCGGTCACCGCGCCGGGGTTCACGCGATAACCTCGACCGGGCCGAAGTCCCCCTCAGTCGGTGCGAGCGCCTGCGCGTATTGCCTCTTGTCCGCCTTGATCCGCGCGGTCGCGCGCCATCCGGCGATCACCTCGTGCGCGTTCTGGTCGATAGTCAGTTCAGCAGCATCAGACAGCGCGGCGATCAGCTCGGCCGCGAACTCAGTGCGCTCGGCGGCCGACAGGTGACGGGCCCACGGGAACACCTCCGCCAGCGCGGATTCCACCGCCCGCGCGCCGGACTCGCTGCGGGCCAGCGCCGCGAACATCCGGGACGCGGTCACCAGGTTCTCGTCCCGCTCCTCCTCCCGGTCCGCCGCCGTCAGGTAGAAATCCGGCGCATCGCGATGGGTTACCCGCAGCCGGCCCAGCCGGCGAGCGCGCTCGGCGACAGCCCGCGGGTTGCGGGACAAGTCGGAGAACGTCACGGCATCGGCAGGCTCAGCGCTCATGCCCTAAGCATATTCAGATCACGTTCTGATATCTACCGGCATCCACTGCGGTCCACGTCGTGCCGCGACTGCAACTAATGGGCCGCACGGCAGGCCACACAGCGAGGCCGAGAGCGTTAGCGATCTTCACCAGCCCGGCCGCCGGGGAGCCGGAGTACCTTGATCTCGCTTGCGAAAGTCGAAGTTCTGTTCAAGAGGCTGGAGCCGGGTTCTGGGTGGCGCTGGGTGGGAGCCAAAGTGGGAGCCAACGTGCACAGCCATCAGGCGACGTTGAGCGACGTCCAGTGTCCGGTCTCAGGAACTGGTGCCGGATCTCAGGGAATCTTGCCCGTCAAGGGCTTTGGTCTCACTACAGTCTGCCCGGTAAGTGATCATCGGGCCTTGGGACGGGACTGGTGGGGTCGGCCGCTGCCGCGTCTGGTGAAGCCGGGAACTACGGCGTTGAGCTGGGATTCGCTGATGCCGGCGGTCGCCGCCGCCTTCCGCTGGAGTCCTGCGGCGGGGTGCTGTTCGAGGACGCCGCGCCGGTTCGCTCGTTCCGCTGGTCGAGGGGCCAGCAGCATTTCCCGGGCTGGTGGTGGCTGGCCACGACCGGGCGCCATGTGGGTTATGAGTCCTGGCTGGAGCGTGATCACCTGATGCTGCTGGACTTTGATCCGGCGGTGACGGCTGTGGGTTCGCAGCCGTTCTGGCTGCACTGGACGGGCGGACGACGCAGCCGTCGGCATGCCCCGGATTTCTTTGCCCGGCTGGCCGGCGGGACGGGCGTAGTGATCGACGTCCGTGCTGATGACCGGATCGAGCCGGAGGACGCGGAGGCGTTCGAGGTCACGGCGCGGGTTTGCGCGGCCGCGGGCTGGCAGTTCCGCCGTGTGGGCGTGATCGATCCGGTGCTCGCGGCGAACGTGCGCTGGCTGTCGCGCTACCGGCATCCGCGGTGCGCCGGGCGGCCCGAGGTCGCGGATGCGCTGCTGCGGGCGTTCGCCGCCCCGGCGTGCCTGTCGGCCGGGGCGGCCGAGGCCGGGGACAACTTGTCGGTGCTGCCGGTGCTGTTCCACCTGATGTGGCGCCGGGTGCTGGCAGCTGACCTGGGGTCGGGACCGCTGGGCTCGTCGAGCCTGGTCTGGCTGGAAGCGGGTGCCCGGTGAGCTCCCCGGTTCAGGCGGCCCGGCTGAGGATCGGTGACCGGGTCCGGTTTAGCGGGACGGTCCGCACCGTGATCGGGCTGTCCGGGACGGTGGTGCGGCTGGCCGATCCTGGCGGGACGCTGACGGAGGTGACGCTGGCAGAGCTGGTGAACACCGGGGACTTCGAGCGCGTCGGCGTGCCGCCGCCCGGCCCGGTGCCGTCGGCGACCCCGCTGGACGGGCTGCCGGAAGAGGCGGTAGCGGAGGCGCTGTGGTGGGAGCGGCACATCGTGGAGGTGCTGCGCGGGATACCGCCGGACGCGCCGCCGGGCGCGCTCCCCAAGCCTGAGTATGATCCCCGGCTGGTGTCGCTGACCCGGCGGGAGCAGGCCAAGGCAGCGGAGCTGGCAGCTGCGGGCCGGCCGGTGACCGCCAGTGCGGTCAAGCAGCGCCGGCGCCGCTACCAGGCCGGGGGCCTGGCCGCGATGGCCGATCACCGGGTCGCCAGGCGCATGCCGCCGTATGGCCGCGCCGATCAGCGTGTGATCGAGGCGATGCGGCAGGCGATCGGGGAGGCCACCGGTGCCTCGACGCGGACCGCGTCCTGTATCTTCTGGCGGGCCGGGCAGATCTTGGACGCCGGGCACGGGGCCGGGACGGTGGAGCTGCCGTCGCGGGCGAGCCTTTACCGGCTGTTCTCGGCCCTGTCGGCCGGGCGGCACACGACCGGGTCGGCGAGCACCCGCCGGTCGCTGGCCGCGCGTCCGGACGGCCCGTTCAGCCAGCTGCAGGTGAGCGCGCCCGGCGAGGTGATGGAGATCGACTCGACTCCGCTGGACGTCATGGTCCGCCTGGACGATGGGGTTGAAGGGCGCGTGGAGCTGACCGGGATGGTGGATGTCGCCACCCGGACCGTTACCGCCGCGGTGCTCCAGCCGGCTGCCAAGTCGGTAGACGCGAGCGTGCTGCTGGCCCGCGCTGTCACCCCGGAGCCTATGCGGCCCGGCTGGGCGAAGGCGCTGGCCATGTCCGCCTCCGCGCTGCCGCACCGTCGGCTCAGCGACATCGACGCCCGGCTGGATGCTGCAGCCGCCCGGCCGGTGATCATCCCCGACACGATCGTGATCGGCCGCGGGAAGGTGTTCGTCTCCCGGAACTTCCGGGCGTCCTGCGCCTACCTGGGTATCAGCCTGCAGCCGGCGCGCAAGGGCAACCGGTACTGACAAGCCGCACATCGAGCGGACGCTGGGCTCAGTGGCCTCGCTGTTCGCCCAGTTCGTCGCCGGCTATACGGGCCGCAGCCCTGAATACCGCGGGCGCGGTGCCGGGCAGCAGGCGGTGTGGTCCTTGCTGGAAGTGCAGGAGCTGCTGGATGAGTGGATCATCGCCTGCTGGCAGAACCGGCCGCACGACGGGCTCCGGGACCCGGCTCATCCGGGGCGGGCGTTCACCCCGAACGAGAAGTACGCCGCGATGGTCGAGGCCGCGGGCTATGTTCCGGTCTCGCTGTCGGCTGATGACTACGTCGAGCTGCTGCCGGCCCGCTGGCAGGCCATCAACGCCTACGGGATCAAGGTCAGCCGCCGGACCTACGACGGCCAGGAGCTGAACCCGTTTCGCCAGCAGCTGTCCGGGGCCAGGGAGCACAAGAACCGGTGGGAGATCCACTACGACCCCTGCGACGTGTCCCGGATCTGGGTCCGCGACCACTGGAACGGCGGCTGGATCACCGTGTTCTGGACCCAGCTGCACCGGGTGGCCGCGCCCTTTGGCGAGCTGGCCTGGGACCACGCCCGCAGCGGGCAGCCCGGCGCCAGCGAGGAAGAGCTCGCTGACGCGGTCGCCGGCCTGCTCCAGCGGGCCGGCCGGGGACCCGGCGACCCCGCCCGGGAAGCAAGCCAGGCCAAGCTGAGCCGCCGCGACCGCAGGGTCGCCGCCCGCACCAAGGCCGCCCGCCCGGTGCCCATCCCTGAGGCTGCGTCAAAAGACGAAGCCGGCGACATGACGGCCGCGGCCGGCTCACCAGATGACGGCGGCGGCCCGCTCGCCGGTGTGATCCCGATGCCGATCTTCGATCCGTTCGCCGAGGCCGACAAGCCGTGGTGACCTCCGCGCCTGGCCAAGATGGCGACCCTCAGCTCCAGGCGCTCACCACGCTGGCCGGATGGCGGCAGTTCGCGGCCGGGATGCCGGCCGTGCCGCAACTGCTGGACGGGCAGGTCTGGCAGGGCCTGGACGAAGAAAAGCGCCTGGCCTACGACGAGGACCGCATCGTGCACCATTCCCGGCTGCTGATCGTGCAGACCCCCGCGATCCGGGACGTCATCACCACTGGGCGGCGGCTGGCCCACCTGAACAAGGCGGCGCATTACGGCCGGTGCGGCCTGATCGTCTCCGGCCCGGCCCGGACCGGGAAGACCACCGCGATCACGCAGCTGGGCAAGACCATCGAGGTCATCCACCGGCGGCGGCATCCCCGCTCGGGCGGCGATATCCCCGTCGTCTACATCACCGTGCCGCCGGCTGCCACCCCGAAGATGATCTCGGCGGAGTTCGCCCGGTTCCTCGGCCTGCCTCTCTCACGCCGGTCCAACATCACCGACATCACCGAAGCGGTCTGCGGGGTATGCGCCGACACCAGGACCAGCCTGGTCTGCGTGGACGAGATCCACAACCTCAACATCGCCACCCGCGCCGGGGCAGAAGCATCCGACACCCTCAAGTACTTCTCCGAGCGGATCCCCGCTACCTTCGTCTATGCCGGGATCAACGTCGAACGCGCTGGGCTGCTGTCCGGCGCCCGCGGCGAGCAGATCGCCGGCCGGTTCACCATGGTCCGCACCGGCTCGTTCAGCCAGGGCCAGCAGTGGATCACCTTGATCGCCGCCCTGGAGGGCAGCCTCCGGCTGCACCGGCACCGGCCCGGCACGCTCTCGCAGCTAGGCGGCTACCTGCACCAGCGGACCCACGGGATGATCGGCAGCCTGCTCTGGCTGATCCGCAGCGCCGCGATCCAGGCCGTCATCGACGGCACCGAGAAGATCACCCGCAAAGACCTGGACGCGATCCGGGTCGACATCGCCTCGCAGGCTGCCCGCCCGCGCCCCAGAAGTACCCCGTGAGCAGCGGCGATGCCACAGGCCGGCTCTGCCCGCTCCCGATCCGCCCCGGCTGGCTGCCGGCGAGCCAGCCGACGCCTACATCCGGCGGCTCGCCCTCGCCAACCACCTGCGGCCCAGCTACCTGCGCGGCTACCTCGCCGGGCCGCCGCGTTACCTCGGGCCCATCCAGCCCGGGCGGCTCGCCGTCTTGTCCGGGCGGACCGTCGCCGTCCTGGAACGCACCCTCGCCGGCCTGGGCCGGCACGCCCGGCCCATCGCCCAGGCAGGGCCGCCAGCGGCGCCGCGCCGTCACACACGGGCCGCTGACAAACCAGCCCTGTTCGCTGCGATCCGCCGTGACGCACAGGACGGGTACCCGATCCGCATCCTCGCCACCCGTTACCGGGTGCACCGCCGCATGATCCGCCAGGCCCTGGCCAATCCCGCCCCGCCGCCCCGCAAGCAGCCGCCCCAGCGGGCCACTCCCGTCCTCGACCGGCTCCGCGGGCCAATCACCACCATGCTCACCACCGAGCCGGATCTGACCGTCCGGCAGATCTGGGAAAGGCTCTTCGACGACCACGACGCCGACATCTCCTACGACCGCGTCCACCACTACGTCGTCCGTCTCAGGCCAGAAAGCCCAGGGCACCCGCACGCCAGAGGCCGTCGCAGAACCCAGGCAAGATCAACTGAGACAACACCCGCAGCAATGCCGTCATCAACCAGTCCGTCAGACTAAACCGGCGAGCATGCGTCTCAAACAAGATTGCCCACGCAGGTCAATCCCTCACAGCCGGCACTTTCCCCAGAGACAGGACATCCAGCCACCATCGCCCCCGGCAAACGCCACATCAGGCGACACAGGGCTACGTCAGGCGACTGGGCGGAGCTGATTTGGGAGCAGGAGGCCGCGGGTTCGAATCCCGCCATCCCGACTATTTTTCGAATATGCTATCTATTGCTGGGAGCCATTCGGGTAGCCAGTATCTGTCGCTCCATGTCGGCCGGCGTGGCTCAGCGTCTGCGCACGTTGGCTCCCACCTGCCCGCCGGATCGACCCGCCATCCTGTCGGTCGAACCCGAGTTCGACTGACTGCCAACGGCCTGCCAGTGCGAGGCGGCGCGATCCGCCGCTTCTTTCGGCAGGCACCAGGGTGATCACCAGCAGAGGCGCTCAGATCAGGTCGGCCTGGGGCAGCGTGACCGCTCGCTCATGCCGAATAGCGGGCGTTGCCTGAACGCATGTTCATGCATCGCTTAACATATTCAATCGACATTTGATGGCTGCGATGATCGCTGACTCGACTGCTTCATTTCGTTATCAGGCGAGCCGATTCGGGCGCGGCGCCTGACTTCGTTCACTTGATCACAAATCCGGTCCGGATTCCCCGTTCTGCGCTGTGCAGCGGGAGCCCTGGCACATGCCTGTGCGGGTGATTTATGGGCCGGCCGGGCGCCGGGGCTGGCCGGGCTGTGTGAGGGGGTGTTGCCCGGCGGCGCCAGGTGCTGGCTGCAGTGGCTTGGCCGGGCCTTTTACGCTGTGCCCGTGGAGACTCTCACGTTCCTGTTCACCGACATTGAGGGCTCGACGGTGCTGCTGCGGCGGCTGGGGGAAGACGTCTACGCGCAGGTACTGGCCGACCACCATTCGCTCATCCGGTCGGGCCTGGCCGCTCACGAGGGTGCGGAAGTGGGTACCCAGGGAGATGCGTTCTTCGCCGTGTTCTCCTCGCCGAGGGCCTGCGTAACGGCAGTGGCGGAGATGCAGCAGGCCCTGGAGGCACGCCGATGGCCTGGGGGCGAGCACGTCCGGGTGCGGATGGGTGTGCACACCGGTGAGGCCGCGCAGACCGTTACCGGTCTGGTGGGCTTGGATGTCCACCGCGCCGCCCGGGTGGCGGCGGTCGCGTACGGGGGCCAGGTACTGCTATCGGAGACCGCGGCGGCCCTGGTCCGCGATTCGCTCCCGCCCGGCACGGCGCTCCGGGACCTGGGTGCCCACCGGCTGAAGGACCTGGGACGCCCGGAGCAGATCTTCCAGCTGGACGTGGCGGGCCTGCAGGCCGAGTTCGCGCCGCTGCGCTCGCTGGGCAATCCGGCGCTGCCGAACAATCTCCCGGCCCAGCTGGCGACGTTCATCGGCCGCGAGCGGGAACTTTCCGACCTGCGGGGCTTGGTCGGATCCTCTCGCCTGGTCACCCTGACCGGGGCGGGCGGGTCGGGCAAGACCAGGCTGGGCCTGCAGGTGGCCGCCGAGCTCCTGGATGGGTCCGGTGACGGGGTCTGGCTGGTGGAGCTGGCTGCCGTCGCAGACGAGGACGCGGTGGCGCCGGCCATCTGCCGGGCGCTGGGGATAGCCACCCAGCCGGGCCGGGCCGTCCCGGAGACTCTGCTGGACGCCCTGGCCCTCCAGGACGTGCTGATCGTGCTCGACAACTGCGAGCATCTGATCGGCGCCTGCGCCAAGACCGCTGATGCCATCTTGCGGCGCTGCCCAAGGGTCCACCTGGTGGCCACCAGCCGCGAGCCGCTGGGCATCGGCGGCGAGATGATTTACCGGGTGCCGCCGTTGTCGCTGCCCGGACCCGGCGACGGCGGCTTCCCGGCGCCCGGGTCCTCGGATGCTGTCGCGCTGTTCGTCGAGCGGGCTAAAGAGCAGGGCGCCGGCCTGCTCCTCGATGAGGAAACCGGCCGACTGGTGGTGTCGGTCTGCGCGCGGCTGGACGGGATGCCGCTGGCCATCGAGCTCGCTGCGGCCCGGTTGCGCTCGCTGTCGCTTGGTGCCCTGCACGACCGTCTCGACCAGCGGTTCCGTCTCCTGATCGGGGGGAGCCGCACCGCCCTGGGGCGGCAGCAGACCCTGGAGGCGACCGTCGACTGGTCCTATTCGCTGCTCTACGGGGCCGAACAGTTGCTGCTTCGGCGGCTGTCGGTGTTCGCCGAAGGCTTCGACCTCGAGGCCGCCGAGGCGGTGTGCGGCTTCGGTGACCTCGAGGCGCTCGAGGTCACCGGCCTGCTCGGCTCGCTAGTGGACAAGAGCCTGGTCGGGGCGGAGCGCACGGGGGGAGCCCTGCGTTACCGGCTGCTGGAGACCATCCGCCAGTTCGCCGCCGAACGGCTCGCCGAGGCAGGCGCGGACGAAGCCGCCGCCGTGGCGGCGGCACACAGCGAATACTTCCTGGCGGCCGCCGAGACGGCGGCACCTCATCTGAACGGGCCGGACCAGGGCGAGTGGTTCGCGCGGCTGGATGCCGAGCAGGCCAACCTGCGGCGCGCCGCGGACCATGCGGCCGGCCGGCCAGACGGGACCACACAGGTGCTGCGCTTTGGTGCCGCGCTCCGGGTGTACTGGATGACGCGCTCTCGCAATGAGGAAGCCCTCAGCCTGCTCACGCCGGCGCTGGAGCGGCCCGACGCCCGCACCGAGCCTGGGCTATTCGGCAAGGCACTGGTCACGGCCGCGACACTTGCGCAGTTTCATGACATGGCAGCGGCCCGGCAGCTTGGCGAGCAGGCGGTGGAGTTCGCCCGCCAGAAGCGCGACGACCAGCTGCTGAGCGATTCCCTGCTGGTACTGAGCTCGACGTACTACTACGCCGGTGAGCCTCAGCGGGGATTTCCCCTCGCGGAGGAGTCCGTGCAGCACGCCCGGCGACTCGGTGACGATGCCTTGCTCGGCGCGAGCCTCATGGTGTATCTGGTGTTCGCCGATCGCATCGGCCCGGCCCGCTGCGGGCAGCTGTTCGCCGAGGCCATCGCCTGCACCGAACGATCCGGCGACCGGTTCGCGGCCTGCCTGCTGCACAACAACGCAGGCAGCCACGCCCTGCAAGCCGGCGATATCCCTGCCGCCCGGGCCCACCTGGAGCAAGCGGCACAGGCCAGGCAGGAGATCGGGCTCACAAGCCATTTCGTGTCGACCAACCTGGCCTGGGTGCTGCGCCAGGAGGGTGACCTGCCCGGTGCGCGGTCCAGGTTCGAAGAAGGCCTGCAGATCAGCCGCCGCAACGGGGACCGTTCAGGTCTGGCCTACGCCAGCCTCGGCCTGGCGTGCCTCACCGCCGACGCGGGCGACTGGTACCGGGCCGGGCAGCTGCACGGTATCGCCCAGGCCTGCCTGGACCACACCGGAGAAAGCTGGCAAGAGCCCGAAACGGGCTACCGCCACGACAGCCTCAACAAGCTACGCTCCGCCCTCGGCGAGAAGCAGTTCCAGCGTGCCTACACCCGGGGCCAGGCGCTCGGCCTCGACCAAGCCCTCGACCTCGGAACGGCCCGGTCCGCCTGACAGATCGTTCCGGTCACGACATGATGTCGAGCTTGATCCTTGCGAGCCAGCCATAACGATCATTCGGGTGCTGCCAGACGGCCAAAACGGCTGACCCAAGCCGGTGCCAGAACGGCGGCTACGCGCGCGGCTGAAAGATGCCATACGCGTCGGCATCGACAGAGTGATTCGGCACGTCGGCTACATAAATATACGGGCGCAGCTTGCACCCGTAACGCTCGGTCATGCTGCGGACAGTTCCAGTGTGCGGGGCGACGTCGTAACTGTTTTCGGTGCTTAACGGATCAACAGGAACAGTTATCACATATCCCAGCCAAGGGCATCGTCTGGTTGCAGGTCGGGCAAAGTCCGCCGGTCCGACCATTCTTTCCGTCGTGGCGGTCACCTCTACGTGATCCGCCACGCAGACCTGGCCGGAGGAGGCCACTGGCCTGGTGGGTCCGGTGGTCAGCGGTCGGTGTCCTTGGGATGTCGTGGCGAGGCGTAGATCAGCCAGACGGTGCGTTTGTCGTCATCGATGACGTAGCGGACTCGGCCGCCGCTGGTTACCTCGTACTCCCACTGTTCCATATCACGGCCGTTGTGCCGGTGGCGGGCCAAGTCGCCGCGGAGGCGGTGCTGGCGGTCGTGGTTCGTCCCGGACCGCGGGTCGGAGCGCAAGATCTCCAGGCAGCGACGGGTGGTCGCCAGCGCGTGGCCGCACAGCTCCTCCCAGCCGGCCGCCGCATCGCTGGTGCCGAACCGGACATCCCACTGGTCGTCCGGCGGCGGGACGGTGACCCGGTCACCGCGCCGGGGTTCACGCGATAACCTCGACCGGGCCGAAGTCCCCCTCAGTCGGTGCGAGCGCCTGCGCGTATTGCCTCTTGTCCGCCTTGATCCGCGCGGTCGCGCGCCATCCGGCGATCACCTCGTGCGCGTTCTGGTCGATAGTCAGTTCAGCAGCATCAGACAGCGCGGCGATCAGCTCGGCCGCGAACTCAGTGCGCTCGGCGGCCGACAGGTGACGGGCCCACGGGAACACCTCCGCCAGCGCGGATTCCACCGCCCGCGCGCCGGACTCGCTGCGGGCCAGCGCCGCGAACATCCGGGACGCGGTCACCAGGTTCTCGTCCCGCTCCTCCTCCCGGTCCGCCGCCGTCAGGTAGAAATCCGGCGCATCGCGATGGGTTACCCGCAGCCGGCCAGCCGGCGAGCGCGCTCGGCGACAGCCCGCGGGTTGCGGGACAAGTCGGAGAACGTCACGGCATCGGCAGGCTCAGCGCTCATGCCCTAAGCATATTCAGATCACGTTCTGATATCTACCGGCATCCACTGCGGTCCACGTCGTGCCGCGACTGCAACTAATGGGCCGCACGGCAGGCCACACAGCGAGGCCGAGAGCGTTAGCGATCTTCACCAGCCCGGCCGCCGGGGAGCCGGAGTACCTTGATCTCGCTTGCGAAAGTCGAAGTTCTGTTCAAGAGGCTGGAGCCGGGTTCTGGGTGGCGCTGGGTGGGAGCCAAAGTGGGAGCCAACGTGCACAGCCATCAGGCGACGTTGAGCGACGTCCAGTGTCCGGTCTCAAGTCATCCTTCCTACGTCTCATGCAATCGTGACCGTACAGCCCTATATCGGCAAGATCGACTGAGAATCACCAGCTCAGAATCGTTCGCTGTGCCTCCGCGATCGAGGCGCCGGGATGACGGCCAGGCGATCCTACGGGTCGCGCCCAGGAGGGCTGTCTCAATCAATCTTGACCGCCGCAGGTCAGTCGGGACTGCCAGGCAAAATCGCGTGAGAACGGACATCCAGCCAACATCGCCCACGTGCCGCCGATGATGACGACTGCCGGATCGGTCAGCGCGACGGCCGCGGATATGACGCCGCCCACTGCGGTGCCGAGGACCGGGCGCGTTGTCCGCGCTGCTCGCGCTGATCCGGTGACGGAGGTTGCCATCTGCGCGACGTCGATCGCGGTTGAGTCCGGAGCAGGCCGAGTTCGCCGAACACGTCGATGAATGCCATCGCCCGGTGGCCGGGACCGGCCGTGACCAGGTGCGCGATCTCGCCGGCGATCGCGACGATGGTCTAGTCGGTGAGGCCATCGCCACCGCGAAGTTCATCGCAGTCAGGACCGGGCTCTTCGACGGACGCCGGTTCCGGCGGCGCTGATGGCGTGAATCATGTTCTCCTGGATGAGAATCGATACACAGGGCCTAGGAAGCCACTAGCGCGTCGGTGAGAGCGTCGATGCCAGCCAGGCTGGCGGCCAGGTCCGCGGGCAGGCGGTACCTGGCGGCCAGCGCGGCCGGTCGGTAGTAAGAGACCTTGACCTGGTCCCCGTCGGCCCATGCCAGCACTTTAAGCGGCAGGTCGAGCGCGGACAGCGGCGCGGCGGCCATTACCGGCGTGCCCGCCTGCGGGCTGCCGAAGATGACCAGCGTGGTCTCGCGCAACGTGAGCCCGACCCGGCGGGCCTCGGCTGCCTGGTCGATGACCGCGAACAGCCTCATCCCTTTCGCGGTGATCATGTCGGTAAGCCTGGCCACGGTACCGGCTACCGATTCGCGGCTGAGCTTGGTCACGACGTCGGCCTGATCCTCGATCAATGTGAGTCTCCATTCCTCAGGTGTCTTGGGTACTGCATGCGCGGCGAGTGCGTCCACGCCTAGGCCGCCCTCGGACAGGCGCGCGGCCGATCCTTACCGGCCGGGCGTTCATGGGGTGCCCCTCACGGCGTCATCCCAGAATTGCTGGAGTGGCGGGTAGATCAGCTCCTGATCGCGGGACAGCTCGGCCTTGACGGTCCGGGTCTGCTCGTCGGCGAGCACCTCGACCTGGCCGGCCTCGACCGCGTCGAAGGCCTGCCGGGTGACCGACTCCGGGCTGTCCTTGGGCTGGCTGGTCAGCGCGGACATGTCGGTGTCGATGAAGCTGGCATGCACGCCGACCACCAGGGTGCCCTGGTGGTGCAGCTCGAGGCGGACGCCGTTGGTCAGCGACCATTCCGCGGCCTTGGAGGCGCCGTAGGAGGCGTCGAAGGGACTGGTGCGGAAGCTGGAGAGCGAGAGCATGTTGACGATCGCGCCGCCGCCGTGGGCCGCGAGCACCGGGGAGAACGCGCGGCACATGCTCAGCGTGCCGAAGTAGTTGGTCTCCATCTCGGCCCGCGCCGCGTCCAGGTTCGGCGCGTTGAGGAACGTGCTTGTACTTCAGTATCCCGGCGTTGTTCACCAGCAGGCTGACGTCCGCGCACTGCCGCGCAACCTGCGCGATGCGCGGCGCATCGGTGATGTCGAGGGCGATGGGCGTCACGCCGGGCTCGGTGACCGTGTCCGGGTGGCGCGCGGCTCCGTAGACCTTGGCCGCGCCCCGGGCGACCAGCTCCCGGGCGAACGCCCGCCCGAGCCCGCGGTTCGCGCCAGTGACCAGGGCCACCGATCCGTCAATCCTCATGGTTCTCCTCTTGGCTGACGCGCCGCATACCGACAGGGCGGCGCCTGATCTCGATTGACCGCTTGCGGGTCCAGCCCCGGCGCTGCCGCCATCGGTTCGCGCCTCACAGCCCGGCTTTGCCGAGCCGGCATTGCTGCAGCACAAGGCCTCCGGCGTACGCTAGTGCGCTTTCACGGCGAGCAGCCAGGCCACCACCACCAGCCATATGTAGGTGACGCCCAGGAAGAACCGCTCGGGCAGCCCAAAGACATGCCGCAGCCGCGGCAGCAGCGCGGCGAGTACCAGGATCAGCCCGACGAGTATCGCGCCGGACAGCCAGTCGAGTGCCCCCCTGTGCGAGTGCCACGGATAGAGCTTCACCAGGTCGGGGGTCAGGTCCGAGATCGCCGCGTAGGTGAACCCGAACGTCAGGATCGCGAACAGGTAGTGCATCGCCCCGGTCCGGGTCAGCTTCTCCCCTTCGACGGTGGTGGGGAACAGTGACTCCCCGATGCGGCAGGCGGACACCAGGCCCAGGAACACCAGGCCCCGGGTCAGCAGCGGCGGGGCGCCGGGTTCCAGCGTCAGGCCGATGGCCAGGGCCAGTACGGCGATCGAGCCCGCCCAGAGGCTGACCCGGAACAACGGCGCGTACCGGCCGACGCCGTAGTCGCTGACCGCGTTATGGACGAGGTCGTAGCCGGTGGGCAGGAAGTGCAGCGCCAGCACCACGCCGACGTAGACCAGGCTCCCGACCACGCTGATTAGCGCCAACACCAGGACATCAGCTCGCAACGTGCACTCCTTACGACAGGCCTTGGCCAGCCAGGCCAGGCCCGGGTTTATCGTGCTCAGCGGTCGGGGAGCCAGCTGCCGTGGAAGCCCAGCGGGATCCGGGCCGGCACGTGAACGCGCGCGACCGGCTCGGCGGTGAAGTCCTGGGCGGCCAGGATGACCAGGTCCGCCGCGCCGCGGTCGGGGTTGTGCACGAAGGCCATGACGTAGCCGTCGTCCTCGCCGGAGTCCGCCGAAGCCGGCGCGAACACGGCCTCGCCCGCGGTGGCGTCCTTGCCGAACTCGTGCACCTGCACGGTGCCGGCCGTCATGTCGTGCTTGAGTACCGCGTTGGTGAACGCGTCGTCGCCGAAGTCGCCGGTGGCCGTGATCGCCCGGGTGACATCGCCGATGACCGCGCTATAGCCAAAACGGTGCGGCCGGGAGATGATCCGGTCGTCGACCCGGGGAAACTCCTGCCCGCGGTCGTCGAGGCGCTGCTGGGTGATCTTCCCGGCCGCCGGGTCGATGGTCCACCGGTCCAGGGTCACCGGCCCGTGGGTGGACCACAGCGTGGAGACGTCGAAGCCCCGGCTGTACTGGCACAGGTCGACCACGACCTTGCCCTGGTCGTCGTCGTAGGCGTTCAGGCAGTGGAACACCCAGCACGGCTCGATGCCGATCCAGCGGACGGGCGAGCTGCCGTCGCGGGGCAGCAGGCCGACCCGGGCCGGGTGGGCGTCGTTCCACACGTACGGCAGTTCCTTGCCCGACGTGGCCGCGTTCAGGCTGAACGTGACCGGCAGGTCCAGCAGCACCACGTAACGGCCGGTCAGCGCGAAGTCGTGCATCATCGGCCCGTCGGCGACCGGGATGTTGGTGGTGGCGGAGACCTTTCCCGCCGGGTCGACGATCACGTGCTGGACGTGGTCCCAGGCCCAGAAGTACGCGATCGCGTGCAGCTCGCCGGTGGCGCGGTCGAGCTTGGTGTGCGCGGCGAACCCGCCGGGCAGGGTCCCGCCGAAGTTGCACGGCCCGACGGTGTCCAGCTCATCGGACATCTCGTACGGCAGCGGCCCGGCCTCGACGGTGGCCAGGGTCCGGCCGGCGTGGGCGATGATGCAGGTGTTGGCGGCGAAGTCCATGTTCTCGTGGATCGGCCCGGCCGGCCACTCTTCGTGGTGCTGCGCGGCGACGGCCTTGGAGCGGACCCACCGGTTGCGGTACCACTCGGCCTTGCCGCCGCTCAGCCGCACGCCGTGCACCATGCCCGCGCCCAGGAACCAGTGATAGTCGGGGTCGTCCAGGCCCAGCGGGTTCGGTCCGTTGCGCAGGTAGCGGCCGGACAGCCCGGCGGGTATCTGCCCGGTGACCGGCAGGTCGAACGCGGTGATCTCCTCCGTCACCGGGGCGAACGCCCCCTCGAGGAAACGGTGGTCAGAAGGCACGGACATGATCCCTCCCGGTTTAACGGCAGACGTGTGCGGTCACCGTGCTGCGAGCATGACACCGTATCCGCGGCGGAAAAAGACGCAGCTTATGAACGCACTCTTCGGCCCGGCCGAACAATGAGCGTTCCACCGGCGATCTCCGTTCCCGGGACACGCGGGCCATCGCGGAGAAGATGAAAGCCGGTGCGGGTACCTTCACCTTGTGGAGCTGCGTCAGCTCGAAGCGTTCGTGGCCGTCGCCACCGAACTGCATTTCGGGCGGGCCGCCGACCAGCTGCACATCGCCGCACCGACGCTCAGTGAACTGATCCGGCGCCTCGAGCGTGAGCTAGGCACGCCGCTGCTTACCCGCACTACCCGCCGGGTCGCCCTCACCAGCGCCGGCGCCGAACTGCTCAGCCGCTCGAAGGTCATTCTCGACGAAGTCGCCGCGGCGCAGGCCGCCGTGCACCGCGTCGCCGGGGGGGAGGCGGGCACCGTGCGGCTGGGCGTCACGCCGCCCGCCGCGCCGGTGCTCGCCCCGCACCTGATCAACCTGTTCGCATCCCAGGCCCCCCACGTGACCGTCGACCTGCAACGGATGTGGCTGCCCAAGCTCCTGGACGCTGTCGCTACTGGCGGCATCGACGTGGCCCTCACCTGCGGCCCGCTCCCGGAACCGGCCGGGATCGCCACCGAGGTGTTCTGCGCCGAGCCGCTGGTGGTCGGCCTGCGGGCAGGGCACCGCCTGGCCGGCCGCGACACGATCGCGCTATCGGAGCTCGCCCACGAGGTCCTCGGCACCGCTCCGGAGACCCTGTTCCCCGCCTGGGCCCTGGCCCAGCGCCAAGCCCTCGCCACCGCCGGCATCGCGCCGCCGGCCATCGAGCTCGCCGACACTGACCTGGCCGCCATCCGCTGGGCCGAGCAGCCCGGCATCGACTGGATCCTGCTAATCCCGTCCCTGGCCGCTGCCCACACCCAGACCGTGATCCGCCCGGTAGCGCCCCGCCAGCTCGTGCCGTTCACCCTGCAGTGGAACCCCAGCCGCACGCACACCCAGGCCGTAGCGCGATTTGTTCGCTTTGCCCTGACGGCCGACCTTCCGCCCGGCTGGCACACCCAGCCCGACCACCTGCACCACATCGAACAGGACCAGAACCCAGACGACCGCCCGCCCCGGCCGGGCACGCGATAAGACTCCCGCCGCCACCCCGAGACTCCCCACTATGGCCCGGAACGCCAGCCGTTCAGATTGTCTGTTATGGGCGGCGGTCGGCGCTGACGATCAGCTTTGGGTAGTGCGGGTATACCGCCGGACGGGGATCTCAGTCGATCGGCTCGCGATGCACCCACTCGACGAGGTTGTCGGACGCGAGCGCCCGCACGCGCGCGGCGTACCGGGCGAGGCCGGCGTCGTCGAGGAGGTCGTGCCACTGGCCGCTCGTGCCGCGGCTGAAGAACGCGGCGGGATCGATCCAGTGCTCCGGACCGCCGCCGGGGACGGTCGTGCCGGCCCTGCTGCGCATCGACTCGAACGTCGCCGCCTGGACCAGGCGGGGCCATCGGTGCTCGTCGACGTCGATGCCGAGGCGCGCGGCCATCTGCCGCATCTGCCCCTCCAGGTCGGCCTTCAGGTCGTCGTAGTGCCAATACACGACGTCGAGATCGCCGGCGGCGTCCCGGAACGTCTGCAGGTGCTCTACAGTGCGCCGCAGCGACGACCCGACCTGCGTCGACGGCGTCTCGTCGTCGACCCACTGCCAGAAGCGGTCCCGCTCGCCGTCGGGGCGCGGCCGCGGTGGCCGCAATGGTCCGAGCTCGATACCGTCGATCGCGGCCGCCCGTTCGCGTTGGCTGAGGAACGCGCCGATGTCGGTGTTGTCGATATGGTGGTCCATCGACAGCCCCACGTCGCGCGGGTCCCGCCCGACGCAGATGTACGTGACCGCCGGATCGTTGGGTATCCCGTCGAGCGGCGTGTGGGTCTTGATGAACCGGCGGTGCGTCTGGGCTTCCAGGTCCGCGAACACGTCTGTGCGGGCGCGAGTCACCATGTCGATCCACGGCGAGAGCGTGTCCAACGGGAGCGGGAGCTCCGGTTCCTGCAGTATGAGCAGGGCGCAGATCATCTGCGTCCACGTCGTCCCGCACTTTGGCGGGGTGCTGATGATGATGTCGCCGGGGCGGAGCTCGAAGCCGTCCCAGCGGTTGCTGTCGTACATACTCGCCTCGTAGCGGCGCACGGCCGTCATCCTTTGCAGCGGATCCGATCCCGTGAGGCCCAGATGATTCACCGCACGACATCCTGCCGAGGGCTCAAGACTGAGGTTCCGAAGGGCGTCGCGCAACAGTACGTAGCGCAGCACCCGCCCATAATGTCCGATCTCGAACACTCCGCGAGGGCATCATGAAGGCCAGAGGATGAGCGCCGATCGGCGGGTATGGCTCGTCTGCTCGGCGTCGGTGACGGCACGGAGCGTGACTTCGGCTGCGTGCGGCTGGCCAGGCACAGTTTCGGGGCGTGTCGGGTGGGTGAGGAAGCTCGGACGCGGTACGGCAATCCGGCGGCGTATCGCGATGCGGGCCGCATCGGCTCCAGGCGCGCAGTTGCAGTTGTCCCGTGCTGCCGGCTGGGCACTCCCGCGGTCGCTGGCCGCCTGACTGGCACCCAGGGGGGAACTGCGGCACACTTCGGGGAGCCGGGTGGCTGACAGTGCGGGACCGGGCAGCGGAGGCGAGGCCGATGGGGTGGGCCGAATCGGGCCGGGCCTGGGGTGAGCGGGCCACGGACTGGGCGTACCTGATGGAGCCGTATGCGCGGCGTGCCAATGACGCGCTGTTCGACCGGGCTGGCGTGGGCGCGGGAACCAGGCTGCTCGACATTGCCTGCGGCTCCGGATACGCGGCCAGCGTTGCGGCAGGCCGCGGGGCCGAGGTGGCCGGGCTGGATGCCTCCGGGGCACTGATCGCGATCGCGCGGGCGCGCACGCCGGGCGGGGATTTCCGGGTCGGCGACATGTTCGCGCTGCCGTTCGACGATGACTGCTTCGATGTGGCGACGAGTTTCAACGGGATCTGGAAGGGATGCGAGGACGCGCTGGCCGAGGCCCGCCGGGTGGTGCGGCCGGGCGGGCTGGCCGGGTTCAGCTTCTGGGGATCTCCCAAGCGGCTTGGCCTGCTGCCGTTCTTCGCCACCCTGCTGGAGCTGTCGCCGCCCGGCCACGTCGATGCCACCCTCAATCAGGGCGACACCGGGCGGCCTGGCGTGGCCGAGCAGATGCTCGCCGACGCCGGCCTGGAGTTCGTGGACCGGGGGACCGCGCAGGTCGTCAACGAGTGGCCCGACCTCGACCTGGCGGCCCGGGCGCTCGCTTCTGCCGGGCCGTCCTGGCCGGCCCTGCAGGCGGCTGGCTACGACCGGTTCGCCGAAGCGATCCGCCAGGCCATCCGCCCGCTGTGCACCGAAGGCCTCGGCGTCCGGATCGTCTCCGAGTTCGGCTGGATCATCGGGCGGGTCCCCAGCGCCTGAGATCAGCGCAGAATCACCTGATCTGTACGGCGCACCCCCCCAATCGATCACTGGCTCTGAGAGTACATATCGGCGGGTCGGCGCGCGCCTATTGAGCACGCTTATCACGCTGTCAGCGTTCCCGGCCGCTGGCCGGGCGGCGGCGAAGGCCGTGCCGACGGCCGTCAGAGGGCCACCGGCCGGTCCAGAGCGGCCCGGTCCGCTCCGGCCAAGTCGATGATCTTCCTCCGGCTCGCGGCTCCGGCCACCAGGGTGACCGCGTGTGGCCGGACGGCCAATGCCGCGGCGACCGCGGCCAAGGCGGCGGCCGTGGCCTTGCCGTCCACAGCGGGGGCGCCATCTCGACTCTTTTTCGAATTTGCTCTCGACAAGTGGGAGCCATAGCGGTAGCCAACGGCTGCCGCGTCACGCCGGTCAGCGTGGCTCGGCGTCAGCGCACGTTGGCTCCCACCTGTCCGCCGCGTTAACGCCCCGGCTGGTTATCGAATTTGTGTCTGAGTGATCGTGAACAATACGCTTGTGGAGGGACAGCGCGATTCGTCTGCTCTGGGGCAGACGAATCCTCAATCATCGTTGAGCTGTGCCGATCAGGTCAACCTGCGGTGCGTGGAAGCTAGGTCATGCCGAAAGTAGTGCGTCTCCTGCAGCGCATAAGGATGCCGATAAGCGCATAGGCCTGCATGGCCACCTCGTTCGGCCGCCGAATCTGGAGCCAGGACACTTCGCTTTGAAAGTCAGCTGGAAAGTTATCAGCGCTACCAGATCGCTGATTTGGTGCGCTCCAGGCACGGCACTGCCCGCATGCCGACCAGATGCAGATCCGCCAGTTCTGCTTGCACCAGCACGATCGTCATCGCGGCATAGCGGATGTTCGAACTTCGACGTGGGTAGGCATTCAGAGCGCAAGTAAGGTCGCCCACTGATATGCACATGGCGCCCTGTCAGGCCGCATGACCTGCGCCGCGGCTCGTGACCGCAGCGCGCGTTGCGCGCACGTTATCCGGTACATCGCCCCATGGCTGCGGGCGGGCGGCGTCTTCCGTTCTGACGTCTCACCTGCTGCTGGTAGGCCACTTGTGGCTGGCCGTAGCCTCGGGAGTACCGGGCCGTGAAGGAGAGCATCTCATGACGGTGCAGAACGATTCCGAGGCGCGTGGCGGGACGCTGACGCAGACACCAGGCACCGGCGCCCCCGGGCCCAGGCCGGCGCCGAACGCGACCCGGCGATAGACGAACACGAGGAGAGCACAGAAATGACGCCGAACAACACCGACGAGCAGATCCGCCACGTCTTCGACGAATGGCACCGGGCCGTCAAGGACCAGGACGCCGAGGGCATGGCCGCCCTCTACGCGCACGACGGGGTGCTCGAGACCCCGGCGGTGCTGGCCCTGTGGCCCGAGCGCGAGGACGCCGTTGTGCACGGCGGAGACGCCATCGGGCAGTTCTTCGCGCAAAGCTTCCAGGCCCGCAGCGGCGAAGGGGTCTTCGAGGACTGATTCCGCAGCGGCCGGTACTTCTCCGACGGCCGGTTGTTGATCTGGGAGTATCCGCGCGAAACCCCGAAGGGCGACCAGACGGACATAGTCGAGTCCATGGATCTCGAGAACGGGCTGATCACCCACCACCGCGTCTACTGGGGATGGGCGGGGTTCAACAAGTTCCACAACGCCATCAACAAGGCCCGCCAGTAGGCAGCGCTCGGCACCGCGTTCGGACTGCAGCCGGGCCGCGCGCCTCGCGCCATCATGACGGACTTTTCAACTTGACAGGGGATCGGTATCCCCTCTTGCGAGTGAGGGTGCCAGTCCGACGGGCCGGCGTGCCGATAGTCCGCAGGCTTGCCAGAATTCTGTCGTGGACTACGGGCGCAACACGCCCGAGGCAAAATACATGAAAGGGCCTTAACTAATGTCTCATCATTTCGACACCGCCATCGCCAGGGAAGACCCGCGGCTCAACATCGGTGACTTCTATCTTTTCCGCGGCCGGCCGGGTGCCACGGTCATGGCGATGACGGTAAACCCGAACGCAGGAACCAAGGCGCCGGACACCTTTCACGAGGAGGGTCTGCACGCGTTCCGTTTCGATGTGAACGATGACGCTCACGAGGAAGTGACGTTCAAGGTTCGCTTCGGTGAGGTTGGGCATGCCGAAGGCGAGGGGCCCGAAGGCCGGCACGTACAAACTCTCGAGGTGCGCCGGGCCACCGGGACCGATGCCGCAGAAGGCACGCAGGGCGAGGTCATCGCTTCGGGCACTACCGGCCAGATCGTCGCGGGCGACGCGGGTGTGCGGATCTTCGCTGGCCTGGCCCCGGATCTGTTCGCTGCGAACCTGACAGGTAACGTCGCGTTCCGCGCCGCGCTTGCCGCGGGGAAATTCGCACCGGACTTGTTTCACGACGGCGCGAACTACTTCCAGAACCGCAACGTCACGGCCATCGTGATGGAGGTGCCCACGCAGTCGATCGGTGACCCCGCCGCGACGGTGCGCGCGTGGGTCACGGTGTCGCTGTGCGGACACGCGCCCGAGGTGCAAGTGTCCCGGTGGGGCCTGCCGCTGATGACACACATCTTCATCACGGACCCCGCAGCGAAGGACGACTACAACCGGTCCCTTCCCTCTGCGGACGTGCCGCGTTTCTCCCAGATCGTCGCGGACGCCCTCGCGCGCGTCACCCAGTTGGCGGGCTCGACCGACGACCCGGCCGCCTACGCACAGCGCGTGGTGCAGCGCCTGTTCCCGGCCACTTTGCCTTATGTCCTCGATTCGGCGGCCTCGTTCGGTTTCGCAGGCTTCAACGGCCGCGCTATGACGGACAACGTGGAGAACGTGATGCTCTCGCTGCAGACCAACACCCCTATCGACCAGGGCGCGGCTGTCGCCAGGACCAACATCCTCGATGAGTTCCCCTATTTCGGCGCACCGCACGCCGATCCCATCATCGATTGATCCGCGTTGGCCTCGTGAATCCTGGATCGGACCGGGCGTGCCGAGAAGTCCATCCGCGCTGGTCATCATCTGGACCTGCGACCCCGGCGACATCCACGCCCTCGCCGGGGAATCCGGCGCCAAACCGGCTCTTCGAGGTTGGTCGTGCCTGGCGGTTCCCGTGCCCGCCTGAGTGAATCAAGGCTTTGCTGAAAACGGGGACCCACGGCTCTGTGTGATCTTGCCTGATGCTGAGTCAGGACGAGATACCGGGGGAGCTGCGGGTTGAGCAACTGCCGACACAGCTCATCGCGCGGCAGGCCACACGTGCCGCGCTCACGCAGGACATCGTCCACCGGCTCGTGTCGAGCCTTTCACGCCGGACACCCTCCGCGGGAGGACTCTCGGCCGCCGGTGATGCTCGGCCCGCGCCCAGGCGCCCGGGCCCTCCTCGCCCGTCCGTTCAACGGGCTGTCAACCGCTTGTACATCTCAAAGGCGCTGCGCTCGACCTGATTGGACAGCAGCATTCCGTCGTCGCGCACGGCCGAGATTACGATGCCGGTCATCTCGATGGGGCTGCCGTCAGGCTCTGTGCCGAAAGCTCCGTTGTTTGTGCCGCTGATCCGGAACGTCGCGGCGACCCGGGACCCGTCACGGTTCTCGAAAGAGTCGACTATCTCGGAGTCAAAGTTCCCGATGGCCGCGCTGAAGTCCTCGGCCCACTTCTTGAATGCCTCGCGACCTTCGATCCTGCGGCCCCCGGAAATGATGACGAAGTCCTCGACGACGAGGTCGTCGATGGCGTCGAAGTTCTGGGGCGACTGCCACACCTGCTCCCAGAAGTTGTGAACCGCGTCGATGCCTGAGCGCTTCTCCATGATCGCTCCTCGGTTGTGGCCGGTGTCGGGGCAAAAGCCGTAAAGCTTCATGGAACCCAGGGGCTCGTGATCCAGACGGCGCTACCCATATCCATGTTTACCCATCTTCTCGGGGCCTGAATTGGCTCTGTCGCACTTTCGGTGGTTACGGCGTGTCGGGATGCCTCACGCTGAGCTGTGCGTGATGTCGATCAGCTTGTGAAGACGGTGTTTTCTGGGCTGTCGCCGCTGGTCATCGAGGAGGTGACAGACCGGGGGCGGGTGGATCCGGGTCCGGGCGAGGACTCCGGGCGGGGCCGTGCCCTGTCCGGTCTGCGGCATCGAAACGAGCCGGGTGCACGCGTACGATGAGCGGATCGTGGCCGACATCCCGCTCGATGGCCGGCGTGTACGGATCGTTGTAGGTATCCGGCGCCTGAGGTGCGCGGCCGTGGACTGCGTCCGGCAGACCTTCGGTGGACAGCTTCCCGGCGTGCTCGAACGCTATCAGCGGCACACGCCCCGGCTGGCCGGGCAGATCGGCGCCGTCGTGCGCGGGTGCTCGCAGTGCTGGCCATGGAGGTCTCCCGGCACACCGCCGTGCGCGTGCTGCTGCGCCTGCCGTTGCCCGCGCTGCGGGTACCGCGGGTACTCGGGGTCGACGACTTCGCCCTCGGCGGCGTCACTGCTAACGCCACGATCCTGATCGACGCCGAGACGCGCAGACGTGTTGATGTGCTGCCCGAGCGCGCACTGCCGACGCCCTCGGGGCCTGGCTGCGCGAGCACCCTGGCGTCGAGATCACGTCAACTTTCACGGCACGGTTCCGCGCGACGTGGCCAAGGCGCTCCAGTCCGGCGACCGGTCCGCTCGCGACGAGCACAGCCTTGCCGGGCCTGCGGGCAGCGCGAACGGGGTGATGCCAAGAAATTGGTCCGCGGGTTACCGTCATGGGGAAACAACCCCGGGGAGGTCACCATGAGCACGGGCGACGACCACAGCGCCGCGACCAAGAGGGTGCAGTTCGCGCCGGGACTGTGGCGTACCGATCTGCAGCGGCAGGATCTGAGCATCCCCGGGCGTGAGGTCGTTCAGTCGCGTGTCGACATCGACCCGGAGGCGCCACTGGTCATGCACACACATCCGGGTGAAGAGATCATCTATGTCCTTGAAGGGTCGCTGGAGTATCAGGTTGAAGGCCAGCCGACGAGGACGTTTCACGCCGGTGGCGCCTTGACCGTCCCGGCTGGAGCGGTTCACGCGGTGAGAAACGTCAGCAGCGGCAACGCGTCGGTCCTCGCCACCGACGTCGTCGAGAAAGGCAAGCCGCTCCTCACGCTGGCCGAGTGAGCGCCAGCCCGCCGGTAAAGCTGGCGGCTAACGGCGCCAGGGGCGCCGCCGGGTCGCGGGCAGGACCGAGTCCACCTCCACGGTGCTTACCACGTTGTACGTTTGGCACGGCTGTCTTTTCTCGCGCCCGGACGCGGACCACGGGCTGCGATGGAGACGTCATGCCCGAGCTTCCCTTCCCACCCGACCTCGATCAGCTTCGCCGTCAGGCGGGAGAACTGCTGCGTGCCGCAGCCCACGGCGAACCCGCTGCCCTCGCCCGCCTTCGTGCGGCTTCGGACCGCGTGACACTGTCGGCCGCTCAGCTGGCCGTGGCCCGCGAGCACGGCTTTGTCACCCACATAATGCCGCGGACCGAGCGTCTGAGTTGGCCGCGGAGCGTGATGAAGCTGCGGTGCGCAGCGGCGATCCGGATCCGCCGCGACGGTCGGCTGCGCAGCTAGCAGGTCGGCCGCTTGATCAGGCATAGACGAGAATGTTCTGTGCTCGGGTGAGGGGTGTCCCGCACCGTCGCTACCAAGCCGCGATCCATCCGCGGGATTCCGCCCATGGTCGCCGGAAGGCCCGTGATGGCACCTGTGGGACTACTCCGGCCAGGCCGCTGGTTATGACGCCCGTGAACCTGACCAGACATCTGCCTGCCGAACGGCGCGAGCACGTCGAGGCTCGCCTGCACAGCAACCTGATGGCGTGGCTGACGACAGTTCGCCCGGACGGCCAGCCGGACAGTGTGCCGGTCTGGTTCCTGGTGCGCGACGACGAGACGATCCTCGTCTACAGCCAGCCGAAAAAGATCAAACTGCGCAATATCGGGGAGAACCCTAAGGTGACCCTGGGGCTCGACGTGACCGACATAGGCAGGGACATCATCCGCATTGACGGCACCGCAGAGCACGTTGGCGACGTACCCTCGGCCGACCGGCAGCCGCAATATGCAGTGAAGTACGCCGAGCGCATCGGGGCGATGTTTGGCACACCTCGCCAGTTCGCCGAGTTGTTCTCAGAAGCTCTGATAATCACGCCAACCCGCCTGCACGCCTAACCATGCACGGTCTCTCCGTCGCGACTGAGGCGCGTTGATCACAGATCCAGTGCCCGGCAGAGCTGTCCTCATTTGCCGCGCAGAGGCACGTCAGAATGCACAGCGCCGGACGCCAAGGGCCTCGATTGCCAAAGAGCAGGCATCCGCTGCGTGCGGCTGAGCCGGCGAGAAGAGGCGCCCTCGGGTACCCAGCGCTGCGGATGAGACCGCGGGGTCAAGAGAACGCTGGGTCAGAGCAGAGCTTGATGCCCGTCTCCTCCGGGTGAAGTGCGGACCTGTTGGTGATGCGGTCGTAGCCGGCGCGTGGCTCAGGCAGAAGGCCCGTAGTGCCCCGAGCATGTGAAGCAGTCTAAACATTACGTAACACTTAGACTTGAGGCATGAGCCGCGGACACGGAGCCCTCCAGCGCCAGATCCTCGAACTCCTCGAGAAGCACCCCGAAGGCGCCCCACCGGTCAACGGCAACCGCCTGCCCGGCGAATGGACTGCCCGGGAGCTCTTCCACGCGATCTACTGGCACAGCGGCTCCGACGCCGGCGAAGGCCGCCGCTACAGCCTCACGGCCTCCATCCGCCGCGCCCTTGAATCACTGCGCGCCGAAGGGCTCATCATCCGCGTACCCAGCGAGGCCCCATACCGGAGCCGGGGCCGCGTCCCATGGGTGTGGTCACTCGCCCCTGCGGGCACCAGGGCTGCGACGGCCGCCGCCCGGCAAGCCCTCATCGCGAACCGGGCAAAGCGATCCCGGTTTAAGGCCAGAATCAATGGCGGCAGACGCCTGTGGTAACCGCAGGCAACCCGCCTCCCGCGATAGAACCCGCCGGCGCGTATCCGCTGAGGCCCAGGGGAGCAAAACAGCCCAGATCCGGACATCAGATCGCCGATTCGGTAGGTCGGACAGCGTGTATGGGGCCGGACGGAGAAGAGGGCGCAGATCTTTTGTTACTGCGTATTGCCCTGCGCGCCGTGCTACCTAAAGATGTTCGGCCGGCACCTTGGGAGTGGCCTGGCCGGGTGAGGGGGCGGACAGGTTCCTGGGGCGCACCGGCCGGGTGCTTGGTGCTGCGGCCAGGAGGGTCGCTTCGATGTTGGGCCAGGGCATGCCTGGTGGCA
Organism: uncultured Actinomycetota bacterium; assembly: GCA_963729365.1. Taxonomy (GTDB): domain Bacteria; phylum Actinomycetota; class Actinomycetes; order Streptosporangiales; family Streptosporangiaceae; genus JASHPR01. The sequence continues at coordinate 1,102,598 of CAVSNQ010000013.1, read as the reverse complement.
GCAGGATGGTGACGATGTCGGCGGCGCGGTCCCAGGGCTGGAGTTGCTCGCGGACCTGATCGCAGGTTCCGTAGGCGGCGAGCTGGTCGAGGATGACCTCGGCGCTGGGTGGGATGGTCCCGCGTCGCGGGTTGGGACGCGGGTTCGCGGCGATGATCGCCTGGACCTCGGCGGCATAGCCCTGGCCGGACAGGGACCGGGCGTAGACCTCGCCCATGGCGCCCAGGTACCAGGCGATACAGGCTGCGGCGATGTCGCGGGCCGCGCCGGCGTTCTGGTCAGCGGCGGTGATAGGCCCAGCCGCCACCGTGAGGGGTCGGGCGTGCGGGGCGGCGCCGTCGCGCAGCTGTGTGAGCTGGGCCGTCCAGCCGGGGAGGCGGTCCCGGGCCACCAGCGCGGGGATCCAGCCGTCGCCGAGCTCGGCGGCGACCCCGGTGGTGTGATGGCCCAGCGCGGCGACCCAGATGGGCAGATCGGGGGCGGGCGGCTGGCCCAGGCGCAGCGGGCGCGCGGCTGGGACGTGGCCAAGCTGGGCGGGCTGGCCGGCCAGCAGCGCACGGACCTTGGTCACCACGTCGCGCAGCTTGGCGGCGGGGTGCTCGAATGCGGTGTCGTGGAACCCCTCCGCCAGCGCCTTGGTGCTGGCGCCCAGGCCCAGCACGTACCGCCCGCCGCAGACCTGGTCGAGGGTGGCGGCGGTCATCGCCAGCGTGGCCGGGGTACGCCCCCAGACCGACAGGACGCTAGAGGCGAGGCGGATCCTGGCCGTGCGCAGCGCGATCTCGGTCAGCAGCGGGGTCGAGTCCAGTCCCCAGCCCTCGGGCACCGCGAAGATCTCATACCCCAGCTCGTCGGCGAGCACCGCGGTCCGGACGATGACATCCCGCCGGGTCTCCATCGGCGTGAGCCCGACGCCGCGCCGTCGCGAGGTCACGACGCTCCCTCAGCGGCCGGCGCCAGAACCGGGCGCGGCACGGTCAGCCACACGGTCCTGGCCGCGGCGAGGACCTGGCCGCCGGGCCCGAGCAGCGCCGACCCGGCGGTGAGCTTGCGGCCGTCACGCTCGCCCGGCCAGGCGATCACCCGGTACTGGTCGCCGGCCAGCGGCAGTACCGCCAGGCCGGCCGTCATCCGGCCGAGCAGGATGGCAGTGTCCTGGGCCAGGTCGGCGGCCTCTGCGGCGGCGATCCCGCCGGGACAATCCAGCGCCGCCCAGACCACCTCCGGCCGGACCCTTCCGCTGGCGTCGGTGACCGAGGGATCCGGTGTCCACGGCGCCGCCCACAACGGCCTGCCGGCCACAGGTCCGGGGAAGATCCGCAGCCCGTCCCCTAGCTGGCGACCCGTCCCGCAGACAAAGCAGGCAGGGAAGAACGGATCGGAGTAGTAGCGCGCGCGGCCGGCCGCCGTGCGGGCTTCCGCCATTGAGACCGGGCCCGGTATCTCCAGCGCCGGGCTGCCCGGCGAGGAGGCTGCCTCGGCTATCAGGGTGCAGCCGTGGTGGATGCGGACCGAGCTGTCGCCGTCCCGTTCCACGGCCAGGGGCGTGGCCAGCGGAGCTGGCCGGCGCAGCGTGACTGTCACCTGGCCATCGAGGTACGCGGCGATGCGCCCGCAGACGTAGCCGCCGTTGCCGCTGCCCGGGGGGCCGCAGAAGCGGGACGGGATAGTCAGCGCGGGCATCATGGCCGGCTGCGGGCGCTCGGCGGCCGCCAGAGGGCGGGCGGGCCTGGTGGCGTGTGTCATACCCCGACGCTAAGACCGTCCGGCCTGCGGCGGCCATCGGGTGAACTACCGGCAATTCTCCCGTTCCCCCCGGCCGGGGCGGCCGTCCCCCGTAAATGCGTCGGGTGAACTACCGAGCCGCTCAGGTGCGGAGCCGGTGCTCGGTCACCCACGCCGCGATCTGGGCCCGCGAGCGCACCTGCAGCTTGCGCCGGATGTTCTCCACGTGCGCCTCGGCGGTCCGCGGCGCGACCGACAGCCGCCGGGCGATGGCCTGGTTAGTCAGCCCCTCGGCGACCAGCCCGGCCACCTCGAGCTCACGGCCGGTCAGCCGCGGCCCCGTGCTCACGGGCTCGCACAAGAAGCCGAGCAGCGCATCCAGGACCACCGGCCAGTCGCCGTGGTAGAACAGGTGACTCGAACCCGGCAGCGGGATCAGCGTCGCCCCCGGGATCAGCGCGGCGACCTCCCGCCCCAGTTGGAACCTGGTGCCCTTGTCCGCCTCGCGGTGCAGCACCGCCGTGTGCGCCCGGATCGCCGGGAGCAGGGCCCTGATGTCGGTGTGGTAGTAGACCTCGAGCATCTCAGCCGCCACGGCGGCCGAGGCGCTGGCCCGCTGGAACCGGGTGAATGCCTCCAGTTCCTCGGCGGTGGGGTCGGTGACAAAGGCCCCGGCTAGCGCCTTCAGGCCCAGGCCCCAGTGGGCCCGCACCAGCGCCACGACCGAGTCCCGGACCTCGGCAGGAGCCAGATCGCTGCCGCTGGCGCACATGCCATAGAGCACCAGCGCGTCGACCCGGTCCGGGTACCGCGCCGCGATCGCGGCGGCCAGCTGACCGCCCTGCGAGGCCCCGAACATACCGAAACGCCCAGCACCCGCCGCGTCGGCCACCGCCAGCGCCGCAGCCACCTGCCCGTCGAACGACAGATCTATCCCGTCCCCGTCGGACAGGCCGCACCCGGGCTTGTCGTAGCGGATCACGGTGAACCGCTCGGCCAGCCGGCCGACAAAGTCGCCGAAGGAGTACAGCTCCAGTTGCCCGCACAGATGGGAAACCCAGCCCGAGTCGAACAACAGCGGCGGCCCAGCGCCCGACGTCGAGTACGCGACGCGCCCCGCAGGCGTGCTGCAGTACATGATCCTCGGCCTCACCGGTCCAGGGTGACACCCCCAGCCGGCGCAGTAAAGGAGCAGCAAACACAAGCACCACGATGACGATCCCGGCGCTGCAGCAGCCGATCGCCCTCACCCACCCGCCAGCAACCGCCCGGAACGCCCAGTTCGGTGGGGCACCGCCCGGCATAGCCAGCGAGCGAAGCGCCGTACCTAACGGCGGATAGTTGTGCACAGTTATCAAGCGCGCTCTTCGCGTGGTCAGCTGCATGGAAGTCCGGTAGGGGGACCGTGTTTATTCATCGCTGCGCCTGGGGCGAACGTCCTCCTATTGCCGCGTATAGAGGGTGTACGTCGCTGACTCAGAGGTTGGTATACCAGGATTGCCTGCCCGTTTCCTGTTCGAAAGCAGGCCGGATCTGAGCAGTGTCATAGACGATGTGCAGGCTGGCGATGCGTCCATCGTCAGTGAGTTCCAGCATGTCAATCACGTCGAAGCGGGCCTTCCGTCCGCTGGGCAGCCGCCAGTCGAAGTGAAACCAGATGCTGACCAGCGCAGTGCCGTCAGCCTTGATGCCATGCGTCACTCCGCGGAGCGTCAGCCGCGATTCTGCCGTCTCGCTGAACAGCGCAACGAAGAAATCGGTCGCGGCCATGGGCCCGTACAACGGCGAGTGCACCAGCGCGCCTTCGCTGAACAGGCTGATGATCGCCGTGAGGTCCGCCCTGCCCAGCGCCCCGAGGTAGGCCTCGGCCAGCCGCTGGGCAGCCGCCTGATCTCCTGTCACGCCTACCATCATGATGCAGCCTCCGGATGTTCCGGAATAGGAGCTCATGCCGCCGGCAGGCCGCATCGTGGCAGGCCGCGCCTTAGGGTAACGCCGCGCGGTGCCAGGCGCTCGTGCAAGTTTCGCCGCGGAAACGCTCGCTATGCCGCCGGGGTCGCGGCTCTGCCGGGAGCGGGCGCCGTTAGCCTGGGGCATGATCACTTGCGTGGTTGAGTACGTAATCGTTCCTGCGAAGATCGACGCCTTCGAACGCTTCGCCCGCCGGTGGATCGAGCTCGTCGACTCCCACGGCGGCATGCATCACGGCTACTTCCTGCCGGGCGAGGGGGCCAGCGATAAGGCCCTGGCGTTGTTCAGCTTCCCCAGCCTCGCTGCCTATGAGCAATACCGTGCCCGGTTCGGCGCCGACCCGGACTTCATCGATGCGAACCGCATCAGGGATGAGAGCGGCTGCGTGCTCCGTTACGAACGGACCTTCATGCGGCCGTTGCTGCCCGGGCAGCTGGCGGGGTAAGCAGCCCGCCTGGCAGTTCAGCAACACGGGTGAACGGCATCTGAGGTCTTAGCTTCCCGTGCACGCCACATCCGGTTCTGCCGCTCCTGGGGCGGCGTGCAGGTCGAGGATCCTGCCGATGACAACTGCTTGCCGGTCGGAGCCGTGCGCGCGCGCGTACCGGGCCGCGCTGCCGTGGCCGGGTTATCCGCCGGTGATGCCGGCCGCAGCGCGGGTGTTCAGCACTCTGCCGGGCGTGATGCCCGCGCGCTCGGCTCGTTCGCAGCCGTTGTCGAGCCAGTCGAGCTGGCCGGGCGCGTGCGCGTCGGTGTCGATGGCGAACAGGCAGCCCGCGTCGGCCGCTTGCCGGAGCAGGTCATCGGGCGGATCCTGGCGCTCCGGGCGGCAGTTGATCTCCACCGCGACGCCGTGCTCTCGGCAGGCAGCGAACACCGAGTGGGCGTCGAACTGGGACTCCGGCCGTCTGCGGCCTTTCATCGTCATCCGGCCGGTGCAGTGCCCGAGCACGTCGACGTGCGGGCTGGCGACGGCCGCGAGCAGGCGCTCGGTCATCGGCCCGGCCGGCATCCGGAGCTTGGAGTGCACGCTGGCCACGACGACGTCAAGCCGCGCGAGCAGGTCCTCGCGCTGATCGAGGCCGCCGTCTTCGAGGATGTCGACCTCGATCCCGCTGAGAAGACGGAACGGCGCCAGATCGGCGTTCAGCTTCTCGATCAGCGCGAGCTGCGCCGCCAGTCGCTCGGCCGACAGCCCGTTAGCCACCGTCAGGCGGGGCGAGTGATCGGTCAGCGCGATCCACTCATGGCCGAGCGCCTGGGCGGCCTCCGCCATGTCCCGCGGCGGGCTGCCGCCGTCGGACCAGTCCGAGTGCGTATGACAGTCGCCGCGCAGCGCTGCCCGCATCGCGGTCCGCGGCGGCGGCTCGCAGGTGGCCTCCAGCCGGACCAGGTAATCCGGCCGCCCGCCCGCCGCGGCCTGAGCGATCGCACCGGCGGTCGCTGGCCCGATGCCGCGCAGGTCCTGCAGCGTGCCGTCGGCGATCCGCCGGGCCAGCTCGGCGGCGGGCATCGCCGCCAGCACCGCAGCGGCCCGGCGAAACGCCTGCACCCGGTACGTCGGTGCGCCAGCACGCTCCAGCTCGAAGGCGATCCGCCGCAACGCCCCTTCCGGGTCCATCCCTCCTGGATACACCAGCGCGCCCGGCGCCGGCGGTCACGCGCAGGCGGCCAGCCGTTTCCGGACCACTCCGCGCGCCCGGTGCAGCCCTGGCATAACCGTCAGGTGCTGAGCCAGGCACGCCAAGCTCAACGTCACCCTTGCGAGCGCGCATAACCATGCGTACTGGCAGGTCGGCAAACGGTGCTTCTGCCGCTCCGCGCACATCCGGTCATGCCGCTGGGGGTGTTCGCTGGCGTTATGTGCTACCTGGCGGAATGAGTGTGCTGGGCTGGTTCGCGCGCCAGGATGTCGTAGGTATGCCAGTGCTTGGGGCCGCTGTAGGCCTCGCCGTCTCGCTCGGTTTCGTGTAGCTCGAGGATCTCTAGGCCGTCAAGCAGGCCGTTGACCTCCGAACGGTCCTGGAAGGTCATGCTGGAATCGCTGGCCCAGCTGTCATGGGTGCCGAACAGCTGTCCGGCGAAGATCGCGCTGGGCACCAGCGCTCCGCGTACCTGCTTCCACACGGCCGGGAACTCGCGCGGCTGGCAGAAAGGCAGGCTGAATCCGGCATGGATGAGGTGCGCGGGCGGCAGGCCGACACCGGCGAACGAAGCGCAAACGAGGCGGATCCGCCCGGTGGAGGCCGGCGGAATCCGCGCCCTGAGCGAGGCGAGCCCGGCAGGCTCGGTGTCGACGGCCAGGACGGACCAGCCGCGGTCCAGCAGCGCTAGCGCGTCGGTGCCCTCGCCGCAGCCCAGATCGACCGCCAGGCGGCCGGCGCCGGCGCCGAGTTGCTGGCACGCCGCCAGCAGCATGGGCCGCGGCTCGCGGCCCGACGACCACGCGTAATAGCCGGCCCAGTCCGCGCCTGTGTCCCCGGTCACCTCGCCATCATGCCCGGCGCCAAGGCCGCTGCCAACAGGCGAGCGACGTAGACCAGAACACACCGGCCTGATCGCCCCGGTGAGGCGACCTCTTACGGGAGGGGCCTCGCTCGAGGAACCAGGCTGGTGGACCCTGCCAGTACTGCTCGGGCAAGGGCCGGCCAGCCCGCCCTGACCGCTTACTTGCGCTGCCCCGCCGAGCACCACAAGCGTATCCGCCACTCCAACTTCATCAAGCGCACCTTCGGTGAAACCCGCCGCCGCACCAAAGTCATCGGCCGCCTGCCCGGGGAGACCAGCTGGCTCACCCTGTTATGGGCCGTGCCGGACCGCGCCTCCCGCGGCTGGCGCGGCGTGAACACCACACCCGACGGGCTCCGCCTGCTGCACGACCTGCGCCGCTGCCTGCTCGAACCACCACCCCAGATCCGCCTCCGCACCCCGGCCACCGACAGCGCCGCCGAGAACGTCAGAGCCACCGCATAACCTGATCAAGCAACCGGGAACCGCGCCTGCCTCACCGGAATCCGGACGCCACCCTGGAGAATTACCTGATGTCACTGCTCGATAACGAGGGAACGCCGTGGAACTTCTGCTGACGTCTTCTGGCATCGCGAACACGAGCATCCATGACGCGCTTCTCGGCCTGCTGGGCAAGCCGGTTGAGGAGTCCAGCGCCCTCGTCATTCCGACCGCCATATACCCCTTCCCCGGCGGTGCTGGCCACGCGTGGGAGGCAATCTGTGGAAGGACCAAGAGTCCCTTCGCCGGATTGGGCTGGAAGTCTTTGGGAGTGCTGGAGCTCTCGGTGCTGCCCAGCATCGACGAAGAATGCTGGGTCCCGGCGGTCCAGGAGACCGACGCCCTGCTGGTTTGGGGCGGGGATCCAGTGTTCTTGTCGTACTGGATGCGGCAGTCCGGGCTTGCAGACGTCCTGCAGTCGGTGCCTAGCGAGACGGTCTACGTGGGGGTGAGCGCCGGGAGCATCGCAGCAACCTCCACCTTTGCCGAGACCTACCGTGAACCGCGTCGCGGCAGCGGTGAAGCGCTCTCGACGGAAGACATCGTGTTCGATACACCCGGTGGCGAACTCCGCATGATCCTGGTCAAGGCTCAGGGAGTCGGACTGGTGGATTTTGCGATTATTCCGCACGTGGACAACGCGGATCACCAAGACATGGCCATCGCAGAACAATGGGCCGCGAGGATACCGGCGCCGACGTACGCGATCGACGACCAGACCGCCATCAAGGTGACCGACGGCAACGTCGAAGTCGTCTCCGAGGGGCACTGGAGGCTGTTTACCCCCTAGTACCGCGAGGGTCAGCGGATTGGCTCGCGATCTTTGGGCCTGCGCGACGAGCCTGTGACCAGACAGTTCAGGGAGGGGTGGTCTTCCTATCGGCCCGTCAGTCCGCACCTCACGGCCGGCCTGTGGACGGCGAGGGCGTGGGGAGCCCTCAAGGCGAGGTGACGACTACCTCGCGACTACCACGCTCCGCTGCATCCGCGGGATGAACCGCGGGATGACGTCACCACGTCCGCGGACGGTGTCGATCGCGATCCGCCAGCCATCGAACTGCCCGGCGGGCAGCATGTTCCCGCTCCCGCGCCAATGATCACCAGGTCGTAATCGAGCTTGGCCATCACTGGGATCCTTTCTGGAGTCAAGCTGCGCTCAATCCAGCATTGAACCGTCCTGGCGAGTCCGGAGACCGGACTGGTGGTTAACTGATGATGGTTTCGGGCGCGGGACCGAACCCGGCCGGCGCGGATGCGACCTGATCAACCGCCCGCTGCCGTTCACGACTCGAGGGCGCTGGCGTTGCCAGCAGCCATTCGATGTCGACCTCCTCGCCGCCAACATTTCCACTATCCCAGGCTCCGCTTACTACCAGCGTGTGCAGCAGTTCCCCGCTCAGGCGCTCGAGGTGGGCTCGCAGCGTCGCGTCATCCGGCAGGCCGTCGATCCGGGACTCCAGGCGGCTGCGGGTCTGAATCAGCCGCTGCATCAGTGCGCCGAGATCCGCTTCCCTGTCGAACGTCCCCTGATCGCCTTCGGTGATTCCCTGTGCGATCAGGTCTTTGATCGCCCGCGTATCTCCCGCCGCGTCGGTGGTCACCATTTGCCGCCACGCCCGGCCCTTATGGCGATACTGCAGCATTGCCATCATTGCTTCGTGGCGCAGGAAATCCGCATCCCGCAGCACGGTCCCGCGGCGGGGCACCGCCAGGCAACGCGCCAGCGAGATAGCCGAGGCTAGGCCGCTATTGAGCCCGCGTCCTGGCCAGAAGTGGATCGCGTTGGCTGCGTCGCCGAGCAGGAACCCGAACGTCCCAGGAGCAGTCGCGGTCCTCGGGCACAGCTGCGCCGTGAAACGGGGCCGCTGCACCATATCCAGACGGAAACCGGTCACCGCAGTTAGGTTTTCCGGAGGAATGCCGAACAGTTGCAATCCTTCCGCCACCCGCCCCCAGAAGGCTGATCCTTTCAGCAAGGCCGGCAGAAAGAGAGCATGATGCATAGCGCAAAAAAAATCGCTGCCTGATCTGCCTTCCATCAGGCATGGCTGCGCCTGAATGCATTCTGTGAACAGCTGCCGGACGGGGTCGATCCCGACCGCCTCTTTCGCCTCCTGATCCGTCAGCCGCATATTCAGGAAGCCTTCGCCGTGCAGCGAGTTCAGCAGGAAGCGGTTCTGGGTCACGGTCAACAGGACGGCCATCGAATCGGCGAGCTCGGATTTAACCCGCAATCCGAGAACCATGTCTTCCAGCTGCTTGCCATCCAGCGAATACATTGATGAATCCGCAGCGCCGAACTTGGCCGCGAAGTATTCCAGCGTGCGCGAGCGTCCTCCTTCGCAGATCGCGAGCACATGCTGTTCGGTGAGGTGGCCCTCGGCCGAAGACGGGTCGAACGCCTGGGGAATGAGCTCGATGCGGTCCGGCTTTTCGTTCGCGACGGCGAGCAACTGGTCTTCGACATAGGCGATCCGGATATTACGCGGTCCGAGATCCTCGATCGAGTCCGGGCCTTTGGGCCACATCTCGGTCCAGCCGCCGTGGCTGAACAGGCACTCCTGAACATCGGGCGGGAGCTTCAAATACTGGCGGCTCTGGATGGTCACGACCTGCTGGCGCCGAACATTGCCCTGGTCAGGGCCTTTCCACACGATCCGGTCGCCGTCCCGCATCCAGCGGCCGTCATAGACCCTGACCGCCGTCCGCGGCCCCATCAGGTGTTCCAGGAGCAGGGCAAAGCTGAGGCCGACCGGCCCGCCGCCGGTCACGGTGACGCGCAAGGCGGACCGCGGCGCTTGAGGCGCCTGCCGCTCGCTGGCCGAGGCCGGGGTGGGCACAACGATGGTCCGGTTATCCGGCATCTCGAAGCGGAAGATCTCGTCTCCGATCATGATCTGATCGCCGGGCTGGAGCCGGCGGACAGTCACCGAGTCACCGTTAACCCACGTGCCGTTAGTGCTGTCCCGATCGCAGACGACGTAGCCGCCAGCCTCGCGGCGAAGCTCGGCATGGACGCGCGAAGCCAACGGCGTGGTTAGGACAATGTCGTTCTCATTCCCGCGACCGAACGTGATCGGCTCGCTCCCGACCGCAAATCGCTTGCCGGCCAGGCCACCTCGAAGTGCAACAACCGCCGCTGTCATCGCATCGGCTCCCGCTCTAACCTCGGCACCGGCCGCACCGACTGTCTCACCATGGCGCGGCAGTGTCGCATGCGCCGCGACTTGAACAATGGTAACTGGATAGGTCAGGCGCCGAGGAGGTCATCGACTCTCGTGAAGCTCATGACGTGGCCTCCGATGTGCTCTGCTGCGCTGTCTTCAGCAGGTAGGTGTGCTCGCCGTCGAGCAGCAGCTGGCCGTCCTGGTTGTGGATCGTCGCCCGGGTCGTCACCTGACCGGCGTCACCGTGCGGGGCCAGATCGATGATCTCCAGTTGCGGGTAGAGCGTGTCACCGGCGTGGACTTCGCCGAGGAATTTGCACGAGACGCTGGTGAAGGCGATGAAGACGTCGCCGATGTATTGCGGGAACAGGGTCGCTCCGGGTCATGGTAGGTGCTCCTTACGTCGAGCCTGTCGTCGGATCGGGTCGCCAGTGGCGGTGTCAGGCGAAGGCATGGGGCTCCTAGGGTCCGTCAAACGTTTGCCCGTGAGTACTTCTCGGCCGCAGTCATCTCTGCGGACACCTCCCAGAGCAGTTCGGCATACCGGGGCTCGAGGGCATAGTCGGCGACGCCGGTCCCGAACATGCCAGGGCTTTCCGTCCGTGTGTCAGCTTCGTTAACGTCCTCGAAGTAGCGTCCGCCGATTGTGGTGCGAGCGTCCCCTTCGGTCCGCCCGCAAGCTAACGGCCATCCACCATGGCTGTAAGGACCAAGAGCTGCCGGAGCCGAGTCGAGGCAGGGGACGGATCAGCGGAGACGTTGCGCGAGCGGTATCGCCAGGCTGAGGTTGATGCCGGGACCCGGCCCGGCGTGACCGATGATGAGTCCGCCGGCCGCCGCAAGCCGTGGCCGGAAGTGCGGCAGCGGCGGCGCGACGGCGTCCTCAAGGCGGCGTCGGCTTTGGTTGCGTCAATGCCAGGAGGCAGGCCGCCCGCAGCGGTGCTCGTGAGGTTCTCCAACGAGCAAAAGTCCCGGTTTCGGGTTCCGGCTCATCTGCCGCGTCCTGCCCGCAGATAACCGGGATGCCCCGGCCCGGCCGGATGGCGTACGTTCTGGCCATGTCAGGTGCGTACGTGCGCCCGTTCCACGCGGGCGATATCCCCGCCGCCGGGGCGCTTCTGGCGGCAAGGCATCGGACCCATCGCCTGAGCTGCCGGCTGTTGTCGCCGCGCTACGAGCACGAGCCGGCGGCTACCGCGCAGGTCGCGGCGGCGTTCGCGCTGCCAGGGGCGTCCGGAGCGGTGGCCATGCAGGGCGAGAACATCGCCGGTTTTCTGCTGGGCGCCCCCAAAGCCAGCCCGGTGTGGGGTTCGAATGTCTGGGTCGACGCGGCCGGACAGGCGGTCACCGAGCCGGAGCTGGTACGCGACATGTACGGGCTGGCCGCAGCCCGATGGGTTCAGGAATCACGCACCGCCCAGTACGTGCTGGTGCCAGCGAGCGACAAGGACTTGCTGCGCGCGTGGTACCGGCTGGGGTTCGGCCAGCAACAGGCACACGCCCTACGCCCGCTGCCGGACGCAGCGCCGGTCGCGCCGCCCAAGGCTGTGGTGCGGCGCGCACGGCGCAGCGACCTGCCCGCGCTCGCCAGGCTCGAGGTCGAGTTGCCACGACAGCACAGCCTCGCTCCTACCTTCTCGGCCGCCCCGGTCCCGGGCTATGAGGACTGCCTGGCCGGATGGGAAGAAGACTTCGACGACCCCGGCTACACCACCTTCGTGGCCGAGTTCGACGGCGTCGTCATCGGCTCGAGCATCGGCTGTTCGCTGGAGTTGTCGAGCAGCCATCCACCCCTCACCCGGCCCGACCACGCAGGCTTCCTCGCCTTTGCCGCCGTCTTCCCGCACGCGCGCGGCCTCGGCGCTGGCCGGGCCCTCGGCGAAGCCGTCATCGCGTGGACCGCGCAGGCCGGCTACGACTGCGTGGCCACCGACTGGCGGGTCACCAACCTGTTCTCCTCCCGCACCTGGCCCAGGCTCGGCTTCGCAGAATCCTTCCTGCGGCTGCACCGTCTCGTCGGCTACTGAAGCACGCTGGGCGAAGGATGTATCCAGATGCCCATGGTGGGACTGCGGCCGGCGGTGTTTGCTGGACGGCAGAGCATGCGTTGCATGGCTCCTTCGGGCAAAGGTGGCTCCCCATGCGAACCCAACACAACTGGCTGGTGGCTGGCGGCCTGGCCCTGGCGGTTGCCACTGCGGTGCCGGCGATGGCGATGGCACCCGCCGGGCGGCTGCTGCCGGCGGCCACGCGGCGGTCCGGGTGACTGCCATCGGTTCTGCCGCGCTGGCGGGCCTGTCGCCGCAGCAGCTGGCCGGGCAGCGGGTGATCTACAGCTACCCGGGCTTGGTTCCGCCGGTCAGCCTTATCTCGCTGATCGAGCACGGTGAAGCGGCCGGGGTGATCTTCTTCGGGCAGAACATCTCCAGCGAGGCGCAGATCGCGGGCGTCATCAAGCAGCTTGACCAGGCTGACGCCAGCCCGCTCAACCCGGTCCAGGCGCCGCTGCTGCTGATGACGGACCAGGAGGGCGGGCAGGTCCGCCGCCTGCCGGGCCGTCCCTACCTGTCGGAGAAGCAGATCGGCGCCAATCCGCTGCCGCAGGCGGAAACCCTGGCCACCGAAGCGGGCCAAGGTGCCGCGGCCAACCTGCGCGGAGTGGGGATGAACCTCAACCTGGCCCCGGTGCTGGACGTGTACCGGCAGGCCGGAGACTTCGATGACCAATACGGCCGCTCCTACAGCATGGACCCGGATGTCGTGTCGGTCCTGGGCAGCAACATGATCAAAGGGCAGCAGGGCGGCGGGGTGGCGGCCACCGCCAAGCACTTCCCCGGCCTCGGGGCCGCCGCAGCGGATCAGAACACTGACGAAGGGCCGGTCACCCTCAATCTGCCGCTGGCCACCATCCGCAGCATCGACGAGGTCCCGTTCCAGGCCGCGATCGCGGCCGGGGTCAAGCTGGTCATGGTGTCCTGGGCGGTCTACCCGGCGCTCGGGGCCCGGCCCGCCGGGCTGTCACCCAATGTCGTGCAAGGCGAGCTGCGGGACCGGCTCCACTTCACCGGAGTCACGATCACCGACGCCCTGGAGGCCGGAGCGCTCAAAGCCTTCGGCTCAACCCAGCACCGCACGCTGCTCGCAGCGCTGGCCGGCATGGACTTGATACTCTGCGCGGCGCAAAACGTCACCCAAGGGCAGCAGGCCGCCGGCGAGCTGGCGGCCGCCTACAGCAACGGAACTCTCAACGGTCCGGCGTTCCTAGCCAGCGTCAACCGGGTGATCGCGCTCCGCCAGTCGCTGAAGTAGACGACCATCCACCACCCCGGCCGGACATGCTCAAGCGAGGCGCTGGCCGATGCGGTCGGTGTGTCCCAGGCCCGCAGCTCCAAGATCGAGCACGGGCTAGATCTCCGGCATCGATGTCGTGCGCGCTTACGTCGCCGCGCTCGGCGGAAGCATCGACGTCGTGGCCCGGCTTGGAGACCGGACCTGGAAGGTAGCCTGACCGGCGCCGGCTGCCCGAAGCGCGGCGCTAAGCGAATCGGCTCGCGCAGTTAGCCTGCGCCGCGCCGGATGAGCTGTTGCGGTGCGCGTCGGATGGCTGCGGCCTGTTCAAGAACTACTGGTTCCGAGCGCCACTGTGATCTCCTGGATGGCCTCGGCTTCGGCAGGGCTCACGCTCTGCCCTTCCTCCTTGTGCGCTGCCGCGACCTTGCTCGCGAGGGCGAGGACGAAGCGCCGGTAATCGTCGAGTTCCGCGGTCGTTGCCTTGCTCTCGAGCAGTGCCACCGCGTCACGGAGGTGCTTCAGTCCGTTATCCCTGAGTTCTGCGGCAGAGTGATACCTTGTGTGGTCCGTCTCGGGCTTCGCTGCGACGATCTCGTCGAGGAGCTCGCTCTCGCCGTGCTGCGCGCGCGCTTCGAGGTAAGCCTTCGACATCGCGATTGACTCGCGGATCATTCCCCCGCGCGCCGCCGTGACCACGATCATGCCGGCGCTCGGTGGGCCCTCGAGCACCACCTTCCATTCCTCGGGTGAGAAGGCCGCTTTTGCCGTCATTCGAAGCCCCTTTCCTATTGGCGCGAAATTAAGGAACTTTACGCGCGGAGAAGAAACGCACGATCGCGATCATCCCCGGGCCCGAGCCCGCCGACACCAGCCCTGGGCGACAGATGTGCTCAAGTCCGCCAAGCCGCCGGGCTGCGAGCCGAGCACAGCGGGCTTGACCCTCAGGAACGCGCGTAGCCGCGTAGCGGTTGTGGCAGTGACATCGTAGCGATCTTGGCGACCAATGCTCTGCAGAGTTCGCACAGGCTCAACGCGCATCCGGTCAGTGCTGGCCGGCCCACGGTCCGACGCCAGCCACGCGGTCCACCGAGATGTGGGTGATGTATCCGGGTGGGGGGTTATCCATCGGCGGGAAGCGGACCTCAGGACCGAGGTAGGTGTGAGCGAGTTGCTGGAGGAGCTCGGCAGCTCCTCCCTCGGTTATGCGCGCCGTGCCATAGACGACGAGGTACTCGTTGAGGCCGATGGCGTTACGCGTATCGGTTTCGATCGAGAGGGCGACGCGGCTGTCGTTGCGCATATTGCGCACCTTGCGGTGCTCGGGCAGATGGGCGGCCACGATCTCGTCGCCGTCAAGACCGGCCCACACCACGGTCACCTGGGGGCTGCCGTCGGGGTTCAAGGTGACCAGGTGAGCCAAGGCCGGGGAGTCGAGTACGGCTCTGGCGCTGTCGGGCAGCGACGTCGTCATGACGTCACGCTAGCAGCGCGGGTCACGAAGGCACGCCGGCGAAGTGCCCGGATCGTTGCGGAAGGCCATCGAGGAACCAAGCGCCCGTTCTGCCGCGCCGCGAGCAGGCGGGGGCAGATAATCGTGTGCTGCCCGGCGGCTGGGCTGGCACAGTTGGCCTGATGGGCGACTTGGGTGACCTTGATGCCGAGGTCCCGCTGGAGGTGTGGGGCAGCGGCGCGCAGCCGTCCAAGGCCCGGCGGCGGGCGGGTGTTGTCTACCGCGAGCCAGGGCCATGGAGCGGTGCCGTGCTGGCGTTGCTGCGGCACCTGGAGAATGCGGGCTTCGCGGGTGCGCCCCGGGTGGTGGGCAGCGGGTTCGCCGCCGATGGCCGGGAGATGGTCAGCTACATTCCCGGAGCCAGCCCGCAGCCCTACGCGTGGAGCGAGGATGCGGTCGCGGGGGTCGGGACGCTGCTGCGGCAGCTGCATGACGCGGCCGCGACGTTCATCCCGCCGCCCGGAGCAGTCTGGAAGACATGGTTCGGCCGGGAGCTGCCCGGGTCGCAGCCGGTGATCGGTCACGGTGACACCGGGCCATGGAACATCATTGCCCGCGACGGCCGTCCCGTCGCATTGGTCGACTTCGAATTCGCCGGCCCGGTCGACGCGACATGGGAACTCGCGCAGGCGGCCTGGCTGAACGCGCAACTGCACGACGACGACGTGGCGGACCGGCTTGGGCTCCCTGATCTCGCGGGCCGCGCCCGCCAGCTGCGGCTGATCCTCGACGGATATGGCGTGCCAGCCCGCCAGCGGGCCGGCTTCGTCGACAAGATGATCACCTTCGCGGTGCACAGCGCCCGCGCTGAGGCCGTGGAGTTCGCGGTGACACCGCAGACCACAACCGGGGTCAGCAGCACCGGATACCCGTTCGTGTGGGCGATCACCTGGCGCGCCCGCAGCGCATCATGGATGCTCACCCACCGCACCCATCTCCAGCGGGCGATCAGCTGATTCCCCAGCCACCCCGCTGGCTTCAGGCGGCAATCAGCAGCCCAAGGACGCACTCACATGCCGCGAGTGGTTTGTTGCCGCGCCCGGTGGCCCGGCAGGAAAGGCAGCCTCGTGGGCCGTGGTTCACTCAAACCCGGCCGTGGCGCCTGCCCCGTGCCGCAAGATCTCGGGCTTGTCCTGGGAGTAGTCGATGACCGTTGTCGGCTCGGTGCCGCAGTCGCCGGAGTCGATCACCGCATCCACGGCGTGGCCGAGCTGGTCGGCGATCTGCCACCCCTGGGTCATGGGCTCGTCCTGGCCCGGCAGCAGCAGGGTGCTCGAGACGAGCGGCTCACCGAGTTCGGCGAGCAGCGCCTGGGTCACCACGTGCCGGGGGATCCGCACCCCGACGGTCTTCTTTCCCCGGTGCTGCAACCTGCGCGGTACCTCCTTGGTCGCGGGCAGGATGAAGGTGTAACGGCCCGGGGTTGCTGCCTTGACGGCCCGGAATACCCGGTTGTCGACGTGCACGAACTGGCCGAGCTGGGCGAAGTCCTGGCACACCAGCGTGAGGTGGTGCCGGTCATCGAGGTGGCGGATCGATCTGATCCGCATGATGCCGTCCCTGTTGCCGAGCTGGCAGCCGAGCGCGTAGCAGGAGTCCGTCGGGTAAGCAATCACGCCGCCTGCGCGGACGATATCGGCGATCTGGACGATCGCGCGCCGTTGCGGGCTGGCCGGATGGATGTCGAAGTACCTGGCCATGCGACGAGCCTAAGGCTCATCGATCCGCGCCGGCCGGTCCTCACGTACGGCTGGACCCGGTGGCCCCCGACATCGCACACCAGCGTGCACTCATCTGACCCGCGCTTAGGTGGGTGCTGACTCGCTGATCTCCACGAGGTGGCCGTCGGGATCTCGAAGGAAGCAGCGGATTTCGCCGCCCCAATCATGTGGCGGGGTGAGAAAGGTCGCGCCCCGGGCCGTCAACGCTGCGTAGGCTGCGCGGCAGTCAGCGACCCGCAGTGTCATGGCGTGACTGACCTGATCCGGGTCACCCGGCGGCGCGAAGGTGACCCCGGGCTTGTCGGCGGTCGGCCCTCCTGCGCTCACCAGCAAAAGCCAGGTCCCAGCGAACTTGAGGACGACGCTCGTGCCGCCGTACTCCCGGTACAGTTCCGCGCCCAGGACATCTACCCAGAAATCACGAGAGCCCGCCGGGTCAGCGACCACGAGAATGTGCGTGACCGCGACGTCGGCACCGAGCGGACCGGACTGCTGGCCCATCCTGCTCTCCTATCCAGCTGCCTGATCTGCGGCGCTGATGCGCCACAGGACCGCCGATGTCATCATCGCGGTAACCGGCCTTGAAATTGCGCACGTGGTGCGGGCGCGAGTCCTGAGTCGGGGTTTTAGCTTGCCTGGGCCAGGATGAGGCTGTGCCCGTTGTTGCCTTCGGGGACGTAGCGGTGCCAGATGGGTGTGAGCTGAGCTGCTGGCAGCCAGCGCAGGTAGGTGTCGGTGTCGGCGTGATCCCAGAACATGTCGGTGCCGAGATACTGCTCGGTTCCGGTCCATTTGCCGGCCCCGACAATAGCCAGGAAATAGCCGCCCGGGCGGATCCACTCGCGTACGCGGGGGAATAGTGCTTGCTGGTCGGCGAGCGGTACATGGATCAGGGCGTAGAAGGAAACCACGGCGTCGACGCTGGCTGGCCGCAGGCTGAACGCTGTCATGTCAGCCTGTACGAACCGGGCCGCGGGGACGAGCGCGTGCGCGCGGCGAAGCTGGACGGCCGAGAAGTCCACGCCGAGCACCTGCAGCCCGTGGCCAGCCAGCTCACGGGTGGCCGGTATCCCCGCTCCGCAGCCCAGATCCACGACCCGGGCACCGGATGGCAGTCGGCCAGCCAGTTCCGCCGTCCAGCCCGCATAACGGCTGACGTCCTCGGCGGAGGAAGCGTCCGCGGCACCGTCGTCGCTGCGGTATGCCAGCGAGATGGTGTCGTAACCGCGGCGGACGAGGTCACGCTGGCGTGCCCGCTCAGCCACATCGTCGGAATCCGCCATTGACCTATCCTGCCCATCACCCTGATCACACGCCATGGCGGCGAGCACTGGCTGCTGGGCAGCGAACGCCGACCATCGCGTATCCCCTGCTTAGCCCCCGCCACCGCGGTTCAACGCCAGGTCGCGGCAAGCACCAGTTGCCGCGACCCGGCGTACTCTAGCCGCGAAGTGGACCGTGGGGTGGCGGCCAGGCCGGATCTACTTTCTGGCGCTTCTCAAAGTCTCTCGGGACGACTGGCCCGATGACCCTTACCACCAGTCGGCCAGCCTCCTTGCCATCTGAGGTCCGGCAGGTTGAGCTGTGCCGATCAGGTCAACCTGCGGTGCGTGGAAGCTCGGTCATGCCGAAAGTAGCACGTCGACTGCGGCGCATAAGGATGCCGATAAGCGCTTGAGCGCCAGTGACCTGGATAGTGTTCCGCAGGCCGGTAGTCTGGAACCTGAACTTCTCTCTCGACCGCGGCTCGATCAGCCGGACTGACTATGAGGAGAGGGCGCGATGACCGACTCGCCCGCCGCGGCGGGCTCGGGCGGCGCGCCGGGCAGGGCGGAGCCTGGGCTGATCCTCCGGCATGATCTGGTGGCCGCCTTGAACCGGGCAGCCAAGAAGCGGGTCACGATTATCTCGGCGCCTGCCGGCACCGGGAAGACGTCGCTGTTGCGCGCGTGGGCGGACCAGCCGGGGCAGGATTGCCGTATCGCCTTCATGACCGTACGGCCGGGCCAGCACGATATGCAGCTCTTCTGGCTCACCATGCTGGGCACGGTCCGGACTGCGGCAGGCATCGGTGAAGGCGGTGCGCAGCTGCCGTCGGTGACACCCGGCTCAAACGGTAGCGCCATGGTGGACAAGGTGCTGTCCGAGCTCGCGGAGTCCTGCGATCGCTTCGTCCTGGTCATCGACGACCTGCACGAGCTCAGCTCACCCGAGGCCGCCGGGCAGCTCACAGCGCTACTGATGCGCCTGCCTCCGGGAGTCCGCGCGATCGTGGCCACCCGCCGCGACCTGCCGCTGCGCCTGCACAAGCTGCGGCTGGCCGGTGACCTGGCCGAGATCCGCGCCGCGCAACTACGCTTCACTGAGCACGAGACCCGCCAGCTCCTCAGCGCTGCCGGAATCGCGCTGCCCGAGCACATGGCCGCGATGCTGCATCAGCGGACCGAGGGCTGGGCGGCCGGGCTGCGGCTCGCCGTACTTTCCCTCGCCGGGCACCCCGATCCCGAACGGTTCGTCGCCGAGTTCTCCGGCAGCGACCGCACGGTCGCCGAGTACCTGATGGCCGAGATGCTGGAGCGGCAGCCGCCGGAGGTCCAGGGCCTGCTGCTGCGCACCTCCGTGCTGGACCGGGTCAACGGCGAGCTCGCCGACCTGCTTACCGGAGCCACAGGCTCGGAACGGATCCTGCTGGACCTAGAGGACGCCAACGCGTTCGTCGTGTCCCTCGACCCCGGCCGTACCTGGTTCCGATACCACCACATGTTCGGCAGCCTGCTCCGGCTGGAACTGCGCCGCACAATGCCCGCGGACATCGCCGGACTGCACCAGCTCGCCGCGCGCTGGCTTGCCGAGCACGGCCAGGCCGCCGACGCCATCGGCCACCTGCAGGCGGCCGGCGACTGGAACGAGGCGGCCCGCATGCTCACCGACCACGCCCTCAGCCTCACCCTCGACGGGCAAGCGGGCACCGTGGCGGTGCTGCTGAGCTCCTTCCCGGCCCGGACCGGTGAGGACTCCCCCGACCTGAGCCTGGTCCGGGCCATCGCCGACCAGTACCAGCTCCGCCTCGACCAGACCGATGCGCACCTGCGCGAGGTCAGGGCGTACGCAGCCACCACGCCGCCGGCCCGCCGGCGCCGGTTGCAGATGGCCATCGTCTCCGTTGACCTGCTGTCAGCGCGGCTACGCGGGCACTTCGACAGCATCTTCGAGCAGGCAGGGGCTCTTCTGTGCCCGGGCGACGGCCAGACGAGCGCCGACGCCGCGCTCAGCAGCGACCTGAAAGCCGTCGCGCTCCTGAACCTGGGCGTCACCGAGGCATGGTCGCTGCGGCTGGCCGAGAGCGAACGGCACCTCGTAGAAGGCGCCGCCCTCGCTCGTCGCATCGGCCGGCCCTACCTGGAGGTGGCCTGCCTCGCCCACCTGGGGTTCGCCTCCACGAGCCGCTCCTTCGCCATGGCCCGGCGGCGCTGCGAGGAAGCCATAATGGTGGCGGCGGGGCACGGCTGGGACGGCGAGGCGGTGACCGCCCCAGCGCTGGCGGCGCTCGCCAACGCGCTGATCTGGACGGGCCAGTTCGATCTCGCCGAACACTGGCTGGACCGCGCCAGGCGCGCCACGCACGCTGACGGCGAGCCAGGCATCCGGCTGCTGGTGTGCCTTACCTCCGCAATTCTGCAGGCTGCGCGCGGCCACTGCCACCGGGCGCTGGAGGAGTTCGTCGCCGCCCGGCAGATGCAGGCGCTCATGGTCGGCGAGCACGGGCTGACTACCCGCGTCAATGCATGGACGATCGCCACCCAGGCCCGGCTCGGGATGGCCGCGCAGGCGCGGACTGCTCTGGCCGCGCTCGACGGCCGGCAGGCCAGCGCCGGCGAGATCCGCAATGCGGCCGCGGTGATCCTGCTCGCGGAGCAGGACCCCGCCGCCGCCCACCGCGAACTCCGCGTCGTCCTCGACGGCGACGTCCCGGTTCTTTCCTACCTCACCCGGGTCGAGGCGCACCTCCTGGACGCGCTCGCCTGCCGCGACCTGGGTGATGAGCGCGCCTCCCAAGAGGCAGCCGAGCAGGCGCTGAACCTCGCCGAGCCGGACCGGCTGATCCTGCCATTCGCGATGACCGGCGCATGGCAGCTCCTCGAAGCGCTGCCGCCGCACCGCACATCGCACGCGGCGCTGGTCACCGACATCCTCGACGCCATCCGCAGCGGTGCGCAGGCGGGGCTGAGCCAGCCGGCCATGATGCTGGTCGAGGAACTCAGCAGAAGTGAGCTGCGCGTGCTGCGCTACCTGCCGACGAATCTCACCCGCCGCGAGATCGCCGGCGAGCTGTCGGTCTCGCTGAACACCGTTGACACCCACATCCGCCGGATCTATGCCAAGCTCGGCGCCACCGACCGGACCGCGGCGGTGGAGCGAGGCCGCGAACTGCGGCTGCTGTCCGTCGGCCGCACCTGAACGCCCGGCGGTCACGGCACGGGCGCCTTCCGGTGATCGTCACCTTCACCAGCCCGGCGGGCGGACCGGGGACACGGCGTCGCGCCAGGCCCGGCACCTCACAGCCGCCTGCCGGGGCGGAGCGGATCGGTGTGCTCACGCCACGTGAATCACCGTGATCAAGTGACGCCTGCTCACCCCGCCGGCGGCAACCCTGGTAGAGGCGCGTGCCCAGCAGAAGGTACAGGAGCTGACCTGGCGGACCACCTGGTGCGCTTCCTGACCAGCTACGACCGAAGGGAGATCCTCTGTTGAGTACCGAACAGCGGGAGAATCTCGACGCGGCCCTGCGGCGGTCACTCATCCCCGTCGGCAGCAGCGTCAGCGAGCAGCGGCGGCTGCTGCGCACCTCGCCAGCGCAACCCGCGTGACGCATAGTCCCCGCGACGTCGCGCCGGTATCGTCCTGGTGCTGGCTCGCCCCGGCCAGGCGATTCCTCGTGCGGCGGCTTGAGTAAGCAACGTGCCCGATCATCGAGCGGAGGAACACATGCGAGCGGCAGTAGTCCGCCAGCCCGGCGCCACTCCAGTCCTTGAACAGTTCACCGATCCGCAGCCCGGTCCCGGCGTCTCAGTCGGTACCCTCGTCGCGGCGGCCCTGAATCCGCTGGACGTGGCATTCGTGAACGACCAGTTCCCGCTTCGCCGGCTGCAGCCCCCTGCATCGCCGGCTACGAGGCAGTCGTGCAGCTCGCCGATGGCACCCGCTGGTACGTGACGGCCCCGCCATCTCCGTACGGAACCCTAGCTGAGCTGGTACCCGTCCCGGATTCGGACGGCTTCCCGGTTCCGGCCGGCCTTGACCCCGCTCTGGCCGCCGCCCTCGGGGTAGCCGACATGGCCGGATGGCTGGCGCTTGACTACCGTGCTCACCTCCAGCCCGGTGAGACGGTCCTGGTGCTCGGGGCAGGCGGCTCGGCGGGCCAGCTGGCCATGCAATCGGCTCGTGTCCTCGGCGCCGGCCTGGTCGTCGGGGCCGCCCGGGGAAAGGATTTCCCGCAAGCCGCTGACCTCGGCCGACGCGGTTGTCGACCTCGCAGATGAGCAGGCCATCGACGCCGGGCTGGCCGCCGCAGCGCCCGGCGGCTACGACGTGATCATTGACTTTCTGTGGGGCGGGGTCGCCCCTGACGCGATGAACCTCGCCAAACCCGGTGCCCGGTACATCCAGGTCGGAAGCTCCGCGGGGGCCGCGTCCACGATCACCGGCCTCGTCCTGCGCAACAAGCTGCTGACGCTCGTGGGTCACAGCCTGTTCGCCACGCCCGCCGAGGTGCGCCGTTCCGCCTACGCGCAACTGACCGGCCACGCGATCGACGGCAAGCTCACCGTGGACCTGGAGCAGACCCGGCTGGAAGACATCAGCGGGACCTGGGAGCACCTCAAGACCGGAGGATCACGCAAACTCGTGGTCACGCCCTGACGGACCCGGCCACCACAGCCGCAGAACCCCGATCACCGGACCTGGGCCCACAGCGCGGCGGTAGCTGGCACGGCACACCAGGGATCGCAGCTGGCATGCCGCGCATGCCGGCCCGCGCTCACCGGATTCACGTGATGCGGTTTCACCTGCCCGCCCGCGACCATGTGGTCATGGACTGGGCACCCGCCCTGTATGTGATCCGGGTCGACGGGCATCTCGGCGCCATGGCGCTGTCCGCCTTTCCGGGGATGGCGCCACAGCAGAAGGGCACACACACGGTGCTCAGCGGCTGGCTGGACCAGTCAGCACTGTACGGCGTGCTCGCTGAGATGGAGGCTCTCGGCCTGGTCCTGCTTGAGGTCCGCCAGATGGAGCCGCACGAAAATCACTGGAGTCCGGGGACACCCACTCACCCTGATGACCGCCGGTGACACCGCTCCCCGTCACTGCGCGGGCAGGCGCAGGCGCCGTTACCAGGGCCTCATCCGCGACCCGCACTCCGGACACCTGCTTACCCGGCATAACCCCGCGCCCCGGCTGGGCGGGCGCAGCCAGCAGCACGTGACCTGGGCCCGAGGATCTGCCGGATTCCGGCTGCCGGAATGCCATCCCGGATCATTACGCAATCCGGCATCAACTGAGGCGCCCCGCGACGCACTGCATGACCATTCATCTTCCCTAGCCGTCCCAGCGCGCCGGCGGCGCGGTCGGCGAGACGACTTCATCTGGGCGCCGGGACTCAGGTACCTGCTTCGTAACAGGGCCGCGTCTTCGGGCGCGCTCACGGCGCGTCAGCTGGCCGTCCCCGGGGGCGGCATGTTCAGGGCGCACCGGGCATGGCCGACGCCAGCAGGGCGAATCACCAAAATCCAGTGATGACCTTCTCTCCTCCCCGCGGCGATCCTTGGCGTGGTCGCGAGCTTGCGGACGCGCACGGCCGACAGGGACGTGCCCGAGAATCCAGGGAGAAACAGTGACATCACCAGCCACGGACGCTACCGGCGCCCCAGACCTGCCCGAGTACGCCCCCGTCCCGGCGATCGCGAAGGGGGCGGCCCTGAACGAGCACGGGTACCACGTCTGGCCGGTCGAGCGGAACCTCTACGCGGTCACTGACAACGTCTACATGTCGGCCTTCCTGACCACCCCCGACGGCGTCGTGATTTTCGACGCGCCCCCGAACATCGGCCACAACATCCGGCGTGCCGTGGACGAGATCACCGCCGCCACCGGCCTGACCAACCAGGTCACCCACATGGTCTACTCGCACCACCACGCCGACCACCAGGGAGCGTCCTCGCTGTTCGGCGGGGACATCGTCCGCATCGGCCACGAGGAGACCCGGCGACTGCTGCTGCGCGACGATGACCCCGCCCGTCCCGTCCCGGACGTGACCTTCTCCGACAGCTACACCCTGGAAGTCGGCGGCGAGCGGGTCGAACTGGCCTGGCACGGGCCCAACCACTCGCCGGACAACATCTACATCCACTTCCCCGACCACGACACCTTGATGTTCATCGACGTGGTCAACGCCGGCTGGATACCCATCTACAACCTCAACCTCAGCGACGACGTCATCGGGTACACCGGCGCCCCGGCCATCGCGCTGGACTACCCGTGGACGCACCTCATCAGCGGGCACCTGGGCCGGGTGGCAACCCGCGAGGACGTCGCGATGCACCAGCAGTACATCGCCGACATCGAAGCCAGCTCACGCGAGGCGCTGGCCTCGGTCAACCCGGGACCGATTTTCAAGCACTACGGAGAGAACGTGTGGGCCGCGGTCGCCGCCCACCTCGACGCCGTCACCGAGCACGCGGCCGCCCCCGTCATCGCGAAATACACCGGCGTGCTGGGCGGTGCCGACATCGAGATCTTCACCAGGACCACGACGTTCGCGATCATGCAGTCGGTTCGCCTCGACCGCGGCCCCAGCGGCCCGGTCCATCCCTGACCGCAACGCACCAGGGCGATCCTGCCCTGGTGCGCCACCTGGACCGGGATCGCGCACCCGGTCCAGGTCCTGTACTCAACGCGGCCCGTGAGGCCAGGCACAAAGCGCGCAGATAAGCCTGATGGCCGTGCGGCAGGGTGGCGGACGGCACATTGCGCAATGGTAGCCCGCACGTTACGGTAGCCTGATCGTTACGGTAGCCTTAACGTTACCAATGCTGAGGAGTGGCCGTGTCGTCGGATGTGGTATGGCGAAGCGACTCCGGTGGCTGCCGCCAGCTCAGGGGCGGCTGAGCGGATGACCCGGGCGCATGCCACCGGTGACCCGTTCGAGGCCCTGGGTGACCCGAACAGGCGCGAGATCCTGCGCCTGCTCAGCGGCGGTGACAAGCCGGTTCAGGAGATCGCCGCCGCGATGCCCATCAGCCGGCCTGCCGTCTCGCGCCATCTGCGGCTGCTGAAGGACGCCGGGATGGTCGCCGAGCAGGCCCAGGGCACTCGCCGGATTTACCATCTGCGGGAACAGGGGATGCATGCCGTCCAGGCCTATCTGGAAGGCATCTGGGGCGAGGCCGCTGCCCGGTTCCGGCTGCTGGCCGAGAACACCGACAGGACCCCCGGGCGGTGAGTGCCCCGCTCAGGATGTCCTTCGACGTCGCCTGCTCAGCCGAGCATGCGTTCACCGTATGGACCTCCGGAATCGGCACGTGGTGGCCGCCCGACCACACCGCGACTGGGGAGGCCGGCCTCATCATCGTCTTGCAGGGCGGCGTCGGCGGGCGGATCTACGAACGCACGCCTGATGGCGTCGAGCACGACTGGGGCGAGGTCACGATCTGGGAACCTCCCACCCAGCTGGCCTACTTGTGGCACCTCCGGCGGGACCGCGCCGACGCCACCGAGGTGGCGGTGCGTTTCGTCGCTCAGGGCGCCGCCGCTACCCGGATCGAGATCGAGCACCGCGGCTGGGAGCGGCTCGGGGCCTCCGGGAACGAGTGGCGCGACCGGAACCGGGCAGGCTGGCAGACGCTGTTGCCGCACTTCGTGGCCGCAGCAACGAAAGGAGGCACCGGATGACCACTGGCACCGGCACCAAGCAGGACCCGTGGATGCTCAAGACCCCGCCGGGCACCTCGGACTACACCATGCACAAAGACGAGCACGCCGACCCGCCGGTCCTGGTCTGCCAGGTGGGATCCACCACCCTGAAATACCACCTCCGGGCCATCGACGACCTGCACGCCTGGCTGGCCGGACAGGGCGGCTGGGTCCCACTCGGCGCAGCCGACGAGAAGAAACCCGCCGCGCCGGGCACCGTCGAGGCATGGGGACGGTCACCGGACAACCCCGTCGGCGGCTGGTATGGCCTGCGCAACGGCTACCGCGGCCGGTTCGGAATGTACCTGCCGCCGCTGCTGGAAGCACTCGGCTTCGCCGAGGTCACCCACGACCCTCGCAACAACCGCATGCGAGCGATCCCTGCCCGGTGAGCGCTGCGGCACCCCGCGAAATTGATGCATCCCGGCCGGGCCAGGGCTCAGCCGGAACACAAGGAGCTGACCCGTGACTGTCACGGAAGCGGGCCTTGGCCAGGTGATCGACCTCGGTGAGCACGAGCGGCGAGATGATCACCGGAGTCCGCCCATGAGACCCAGCTCAGCTGGCCTTGGTGGATGTTCGGGGATGTTACCCGGAGGCGGGGTCGACTCCGGTGGTGACCCATGGCCGGGCGACGCGGGCGATGTCGGCGTCGGAGGCGCGGGTGAACGCGTCGAGCTTCAAGAAGTGCCGGGCGATGGTGAGCCCGAGGATGCTGCTGACGATCAGCGCTGCGCGCAGGCCGGCATCGTCGCCGCCCATGGCGCGACTTAGGTTGGCGACCCGCTCGTTCAGGAACGCGCTCATCGAGGCTGCTGCTTCGGGTGCGGTGAGCATGGACCGCACGAGTGCCTTGGTCTCCGGGGGCAGGGCTCCGAGCCGGACGTCCAGGACGTCGTGCAGATGGGCCGCAATCTCGTCCGGAGCGGCGTCTCCCAGCTGGATGGCGATGGCGAAGAGGGCGGCCTTCGATCCGTAGTGCTGCATGACCAGGGACGGGTCCACGTTCGCGCGCTGGGCGATGCGGCGGATGGTGGTTGCCTCCAGGCCGCGCTCCCCGAACTCCGCCCGCGCTGCGTCAAGGATGCGCTGTGCGGTGGCGGCACGCTTCGCGGCTCTGCTCCTCGGCTCACTCACACCGTTGCTCCTCGGCTCGCTCACACCGTTCACTCTACCGTTGTTGAGCGAAGGGTGTACGGTTGGCTCAACAAGCGATGAGTGAGGTCGTGACCGGAGCGGTCCGCCCTCCGGAGGCAGGAGCAGCCATGACAGCACCAGCCGGCAAGACCGCTCTGATCATCGGCGCGTCACGTGGGCTGGGCTACGCGCTGGCCGCCGAGTACCTGGCGCTGAGCCCGATGCGCGTCGTGGAGACACTGCAGGATCTCGTCACCCCGAACGGCACGATCGCAGTGATGTCCTCAGGCCAGGGGAGCGTCACCAACAATGACAAGGGCGGCTTCGAGGTCTACCGGGCGAGCAAATCCGCGTTGAACCAGTTGATGCGCAGCTTCGCCGCACGCCACGCCGGCGACCCGCACACGCTGCTGCTGATGGCGCCCGGCTGGGTGCAGACCGACCTGGGCGGCCCCGGCGCGCGCCTGACGATCGGCCAGAGCATCCCTGGCGTGGTCGACACGATCGAGGCCCAGGCCGCCAAGGGCAGGCTGCAATATCTGGACTACCAGGGTCAGACCGTCCGCTGGTAGCGCGTGCCGTCCGCCACTGATGGCCTGGAGACATCAACGTGAAGATCATCGCGATCGAAGAGCACTGGAACAGCGTCAATATCCGCGACGCGCTCGACCGCCTGAAGGGCGGGGCGCGAGACGAAAGCGTCGGTTCGACCGCTATCCCGATCTTCAGCTCGTGCTCGGTCACTGGGGCGAGATGCTGTTGTTCTGGATGGACCGGGCCGACAGCCTCTCCGGGATCGCGAAGCACCTCGAACGCCGGGTGTCGGACTACATAACGGCCAACATCCACATCACCAGCAGCGGGATGCTACAGGAGCGCCTGCTGCGCCATGCCCTCGACTTCACCGGCGCCGACCGGGTGCTGTTCTCCACCGACTACCCCTTCCACCGGCCCGGCGCGGCGGCGGTCGAGCACTTCTTCGACGCCATCCCCGACCCCTCAGACCGCTCTAAGATCGCTTCCGGCAACGCGAAGGCCCTGTTCCGGCTGGCCTGACGCTCCCGAGTTACTCCTCGCCGATGTCGGCGAGGCTCTGGCGCAGTTCGGTGATCAGCGGATCGCCATCGGGCAAGGCGCGCTCCAGGCGGTCGACCGTGTCGCGCATCAGCGCGCGGGCGTCGCCATAGCGCCCCAGCCGGCGGTACGCCTGGGCCAGCCCCGCACGGCTCCGCAGCGTGTCAGGGTGACGGGGGCCGAGCACCCGCTCGAACCCGGCCCAGGCCTGCTCGCAGGCCAGCTCCGCCGCCGCCGTCTTGCCCGTCCTCTGGTAGGCGGCGCCGAGGTTGTTCCGCGCTGTAAGCGTGTCCAGGTGATCGGGCCCAAGGACGCGCTCCCGGTCGGCCACCACCCGTTTGTAGGCCGCGACTGCCTCTCTTGCCCGGCCGCTGGCCAGGTAGGAGTCGGCCAGGCCGTGACGCGTAGTCATCGTCTGCGGGTGCCGGGATCCCTGGGCGCGCTCCCGGTCGGCCAGCGTGCGCCGGTAGAGGGTGATGGCGTCGGAGTACTGGCCCGCGGCCAGGTGGGCGGCGGCGAGCTCGTCCCGCGCGCCGAGCGTGTTGGTATGCCCGGGCCCATAGACGTGCTCGAATTGGGGAACCGCGCGTTCAAGGACGGTGATCGCAGCCGGTAGCTGGAGCGCCGCCACGAGGGCGTGGCCCAGGCGGCGCCGCGCCTCGATCACGTCACGATGATCCGGCCCGAGCTTGTGGGTCAGGCTGTCGAGTACCCACTGGAACCACGGAATGGCGTCGTCCGCGCGCCCGGCCGCAAGGTAGGCTTCGGCCAGCCGCTGGCTGGCCAGCATCGTGTCCGGGTGATCGCCGCCGAGCAGGCGGGCGCCGGTCGTGGCCAGGTCGCGCCAATGTTCCACGGCGGGCTCGGTCAGGCGGGCGCGGTCCAGGCTGTCCCCCGCCCGCACCAGCAGCGGATGGCAGCCGCCGTCCCATAGCAGGTCTCCAGTGATCCGCCGGAGGGTCGCCGCGCAGGATCGCAGGCCGGAAGCAGGCCAGCCGGGCAGCTCTCCTTCCGGCCAGCCCTGGAGCAGCGCGTCCGCGACTGAACTCGCCGCCTGGTCCGGCATGCCTTTGGACATGGCGGCCCGCAACGCTGCCTGCAGCACTGGGCTGATCCGGACCGTCGGCGGTGCCGTCACCGGTTCGACGGTCAGCAGGCCGACCTGTTCCAGCGCAGCCAGCGCCGCGCGGGCGCGCTCGCTGCTGGCCGGGACGTCGCCGCCGCTCGCGAGGAAATCGACTGCCGCAGGAGCGGTGAGGACGGTTTGGGGAATGCCGTGCCCGTCCAGCAGCGCGGTCATGGCCAGCAGCAACTGGGCCGATCCGTCCGGCGCCAGCTGGTCCGCCCGTCCGAACGAGACCGTCCACGTCACCGCGGCTGCCGGGGGCCGTGCGCTGGACGACTCCGCCAACTGCTCCCGCCTGCGCACGAAATGAGCCCGGTACTCACGGCACGACAGCGGGGAGTTGGCGATCACCGCGCCGGCCTGGGCCAGCGCGACCGGCTCCAAGTCCAGGTCCTGAGCCAGTTCGATCGCACCGAGCCGCTTGTCCGGGTCGGCTGACAGGCGCCCGTTCAGATAGTTAATGGCCTCGCGCAGGCTGAACGGCCCGACCGGCACAACCCGCGTGCCGTCGGGGACGGCCGCAGCGTCGGCGGAGGTCACCAGCACCCGGCCGGCCGGGCCGGCCACAGACCATCCAGGTTCGCCGGGTCGGCTAGGTCATCGAATACCACCAGCCAAGGACGACTGGTCTCGCCCAGCCAGCTGAGGAACTGGGCGGCGACTGACTCACCGCTGCTCGCCTGGTTCCGGCCGGTCACGGCGGCCGTGGCCGCGGCGTAGCCGGACAGCACCGAGGCCCGGCTCGTGGCCTCGATCCAGAGCAGCAGCTCTACACCGCCTGATTGCCACAGCGATTCGGCGAAAGCTGCGGCGAGCTGAGTCTTGCCCGACGACCTCAGCCAGTCCCGCACATCGGGAGCCGTCCCCGGGCCGGAGAAGGCAACCGGGGCCGCCGCCCGATCGGGGACGAGCGCGACCGCGGCCCCGGTCGGCAGCACAGCCGCCAGGCCGGGGGCCGTCTCCGGCCTGGCACCAAAACCGTCGGCCAGCATCGGCACCGTCCCGGACCGGATAGGCCAGGACGGCCGCCCGGGGGCCGCGCCTGCCGGGACCGCGGGCGACACTGCGCTCATGGCGCGCCGCCCATGGCCGGCCGTACGCGGGCAGCGCGGCCAGGGCCGCCGGTTCGGCTGGCTGAGCAGGTCATATCAGGGTGCACCGTCCGTACATCCGTGGCGTGGCAGGCCCTAGGCCGGTCGGCGCGCGGAGCCAAATCCGGCTCACTGGCCGCACCGACGTCGGCTGGCCGAGCTGAAGAGGCCATACCCTTTTCCTCCCCCGCTGTCCCCCCGGCCGAGTCCGCGTTCGCCGGCGAAACCGGCTAGCGGCTCGACTGCACCATCAATTCCCTAGCCTGCCAAGTATCAGCGCAAATAGACAATCCCTCCACTGACCAGGCCGTTTCCCGGGGCGGGCGGCATCCGGATGCGGCCCGCCCCGGGAAGACGCGGCCGATCCGGGAAGGCTCGAACAGCGGGCCCGACATTCCCGGGCCAGCCGCCGGCTCGTCAGGCCCTGGCTCGGTGTCCAGCGGCGACTGACCCAGCGCCGGGCTCACAGCTCCTGGCTAAAGACCAGCGCGGGACTGGTCCTGGTGAGTGTTTCGTTGCGGAAGAAGGCGGGGGCGGTGACGCGCATGAAGGTAAAGCCGATCACTCCGGCCACCGCGGCCAGCGCGGCGATGATGAAGATACCGCCGATCTGCCAGTGCAGGACCGGCACCGTCCACGTGGTGTAGCTGTTGGACGCGACCCAGTCGTACTGCAGGCTGTAGAAGCCAGCCGCGTACATGATCAGTCCGCCTAGCCCGGGCAGGATGCCGCGCATCCACAGATTCCGGCCGCTGCTGGTCAGCGTGGCCCGGTAGTACCAGACACAGGAGAACGCAGTCAGCCCATAGTAGAACGCGATGTACAGGCCAATCGCGGTGACCGCGTCAGCGATCGGGTTGCCGCCGGAGATGTAGTTCAGCGGGATGTACAGGAGGATCGAGATCGCGCCCATCACGACAGTGGACACTGTTGGGGTCAGGTACCTGGGGTTGATCTTGGCGAACGACTCGGGTAGCGCCCCGTAGGCGGCCATCGATAGCGTCGTGCGTGCGGTCGGCAAGATCGTTGTTTGGGTCGAGGCGGCGGCCGAGCTGAGCACCATGAGGATCAGAAGCCGGGACAAGACCGTGCCGAGCCCGGAGGTGCCGAAGATCGCGCCCCCGGCGACCGACAGCACGTCGAACTGGTGTGCCGGATTCATGAGTCCGACGCCCTTGGTGCCGATGCCGGCGAACGCCTGCACGGCGACGATCACGATCACGTAGGTGACGAGCAGCAGGACCGTCGAGATGATCCCCGCTTGGCCCGGCGTCCGGGACTTGTCCGCGGTCTCCTCATTCACCGACAAGGCGGTGTCCCAGCCCCAGTAGATGAACAGCATCAGGATGATCCCGGACACAAAGGCCGAGACGGGCAGGTGCGACGGCGAGAACCAGCTGAGGCTCGGGTGCAGCGACCCGGGCGGCGGATGACTGCCGAACACCCGGACCAGCGCCGTGACCGACAGGACCAGCAGCATGACGAGCTCGATGGACAGCAGCGCCTTCTGGAAGTTGGCCGAGACCTCGATGCCCCGGTAGCAGATGTACGTCATCGCGACGATCCACAAAACGCCGACCAGCAGCACCCAGCCGCCGGAGGCGTCGCCGCCGATCGAGCTGTTCGGTCCCTGGATGAGGAAGAACACGTACTGCCCGGCCACCTGGGCCAGGCTGGCCATGACCAGGACGTCGGCCGCCACGACGCCCCAGCCGCCGGCCCAGCCGGTTTTCGGCCCGAACGCCCGGGCCCCCCAGATGAACGTGGTCCCGCAGTCGGGATCGGACTTGTTCAGCTCGCTGAAGCCGATCGAGCACAGCAGCATCGGCACGAACGCCAGCACGGCGACCAGCGGGGACTTCAGCGCGACGGCGCCCACCACGAAGAACAGCGTCGCGGCCAGGCTATAGGCCGGGGCGGTCGAGGCCACGCCCATGACCACGCTGGACACCAGGCCAAGAGCGCCGGTCTTGAGACCCTTGTCCCTGGGCTCCTCCACTGGCCGCAGGCCAGGACTAAAGATGGCCATGGCTCGCCTCCCTGTTAGTAACCCGGTCGTGCTGCGATTCCGTCCTATCGTGCCCGGGACCGCCGACGACGGCTTTTCAGGCTACTGTGGGTCACAGCAGGACGGATGGTAAACGGACGGTAATGCCCCGGTCAGGCCGGTGCGGCCACGAGTATGGTGCCGCGGGCAGAGGGCAGCCGGCCGGGCCTGCGGTCCGCGGAGTGCGGCTTCGACTCGCGCTATTCGGGCCAGCGCGCCGCTGATATCTGGCCCCCACGAGACCAGCTGGCCATGCTCTGCGGGGTGGCCCGCGGCCCGCACGAGACGCGGGAAGCCGGGCTTGCCTCCGCCAGTTCGCGGGTAACGTTAAAACCGCTCGTGTGTTCTAATCGTGCGATGGGCGTGCGCCGGCCATGGTGGTGGACCTACCCGGACGAAAGCCAGCGCAGCCCATGGGGCCGGGCAAGCTGATTGTGTCTTGGGCATCGGAGGTCATTGACCGAGCTCCGGAACGCAGGGTCGGCGAATATGGCGAAATGCTGCGTAAGTGACCAAGTAGCCAGGGCAGCGACGCCAGGCCACGTGCGCGGCGTGGAGATGCTGACAGCCAGGGAGGCGCGACATGTCCGGCGCGCAGTTGTACGACACCATCGGAGCCACCTACACCGTGACGCGGCGCACCGAGCCGCGGATCGCCGCCAGGATCTGGGCTGCGCTCGGCGATGCGCGGACGGTATTGAATGTCGGGGCTGGCACCGGCTCCTACGAGCCCCCCGACCGTGACGTAACCGCGGTGGAACCGTCGGCGCTCATGCGTTCGCAGCGCCTCCCGGACGCGGCGCCGTGCCTGGCTGGATCTGCCGAGAACCTGCCGTTCGATGACCAGTCCTTCGACGCCGCGATGGCTGTTTCCTCCGTTCATCACTGGCAGAACCCGATCGCCGGCCTGCGCGAGATGCGGCGCGTTGCTCGCCGTGTGGTGGTGTTCCAGGGCGACACCAGTGACCCTAGCCAGTTCTGGCTGACTCGTGACTACCTGCCCGAGTTCGCCGACCTCCATGTCGGCCGTCCTTCCCTGACCGAGCAGGCCCGTGCGATCGAAGCCCGGATGGAACCGGTGCTCATCCCGTGGGACTGCGCTGACGGCTTCTTCGAGGCCTACTGGCGCCGGCCCGAGGCATACCTGGACGAGAATGTCCGTCGCGGAGTATCGGTCTGGGCCAGAGTCGGGCCGGACGCCGAGCAGAGCGCAGTGCACAGCCTCCGTAACGACCTCGCCTCAGGTCGGTGGGCCGAACGCAACCGCGGCCTCGTCGATCTCGACGCGGCAGAGCTTGGCCTTCGCCTGCTTATCGCCTGAACCCGCCACACCTGGGTACGACTTCGCTGCCCGAAGCGGCATGCGCGGCTCTGGAAAGAGGCGGTCCGCATTGCGCTCTACCGCGCTGGCTTCCGCGGCAAGCGCGTCGGCGACGTCGCGCTAGGCCGCCAGGACTAACGGGCTGTCCGGCTCGAGCTCGGCGAGCGGGAACCACTGCTCGAGCTCGGCCACGGTCCGGACGTCGGCGACGTGGACGCCGTGGAGGCCGACGCGCAGCCATTCGCCATCGCGGTGATCCGGCGTGCTGCTCAGGTGGATCACATCGACGGTCCAGCCGCCAGGCGCGCGGTAGCGATCGGCCATAACGACATACTGCCGCAGGTCAGGGCGTACTGGCCCCACGCGGTCGGCCCGCCCGGCGGCCTGCTGCCAGCCCTGCCCGAATCGTCGTGACGTGTCGGCGCGGGATAATGAGGCCATGACAAGCGGGCTAATCCGGTGCGGGCACTGCGGCCAGGCGAACCGGGTGCCGGCCGCGGCGGCGGGGACGCCCCGCTGCGGCAAGTGCCATCAGCCGCTGCCGTGGATCGCCGACGCCGACGACACAACTTTCCATGAGATCGCGGAGGCCGCCAAGATTCCCGTCATCGTCGACTTGTGGGCACCCTGGTGCGGGCCCTGCCGCATGGTCAGCCCCGCGCTTGAGCAGCTTGCCCGCGACCTGGCAGGCCAGGTGAAGCTGGTCAAAGTGAACGTCGACGTCTCGCCGCAGATCTCGCAGCGGTTCGAGGCCCAGGCCATCCCGACCCTGCTGGTGCTGCGCGGCGGACGGGTGGCTGCCCGGCAGACAGGCGCTGTCCCCCTGCCTGCCCTGCGGGCCTGGGTCGACAAAGCGCTCGCCACGGCCGCTCCCTGAATGCGCTGCCAGCGCCTGGCAGCGGGGTCGACGCGGAGCTCTCGCTAAGCCCCTGGCTCAACACGAGACAGCCCAGGGCGCCCGGGGCTCGTAGTATTCGTCATCGGTATGAATCGCTGTGGTGCCGGCGCGGTGGCGAAGTGGCCGACGGCAAGCGGCGCCGGGGAAGGCGGGCAGCCTGATGGCGGCGGATCTGGCGCGCTTTGGGATGCTGATCGGCGGTAAGGCGGTCGATGCGGTCTCCGGGAGAACGTTCGAGTCTCAAAATCCATACACTGGCCGGAGCTGGGCCGTCGTGCCCGACGGCGGTCCTGAGGACGTTGACGCCGCGGTAGCGGCCGCTCGGTCGGCGCTGGACGGCGAATGGGGACAGTTGACGGGGTTCGGCCGGGCGGCGCTGCTTCGCCGCCTCGGGGACCTGATCTCAGATCATGCGCAGCGGCTGGCCCGGCTGGAAGTCAGCGACTCGGGCAAGCTGTACCGCGAGATGATCGGGCAGATGAACGGGCTCGGGATCTGGTACCAGTACTACGCCGGGCTGGCCGACAAGCTCGAGGGGCGGCAGATCCCGGCGCCCAACCCGGACTATCTCGTCTACACCCGGCGTGAGCCGGTCGGTGTCGTGGCGGCCATCACCCCGTGGAACTCGCCGCTGCTGTTGATGACTTGGAAGGTCGCTCCCGCGCTCGCCGCGGGCTGCACCGTGGTGGTGAAGCCGTCGGAGCACTCCCCGGTCTCCACGCTGGGCTTCGCCCAGCTGTTCGAGCTGGCCGGCTTCCCGCCCGGAGTGGTCAACGTCGTCACAGGGCTCTCGCGCGAGGTCGGCGCTGCGCTGGCCGGCCATCCCGGCATCGACAAGGTGGCCTTTACTGGTTCGACTGCGACCGGCCGCGCGGTCGCGCACGCCGCGGCTGAGAACCTCAACAAGGTGACCCTTGAGCTGGGCGGCAAATCCCCCCAGATCGTCTTCCCCGACGCCGACCTGCAGGCCGCGGCGAACGGCTTGGTGGCTGGCGTGTTCGCGGCGACCGGGCAGACCTGCATGGCCGGCTCGCGGCTCATCGTCGACGAGAGTGTGCACGATGAACTGATCCGGCTCGTCGCCGAGCGGGCCGCGACGATCAAGCTCGGCGACCCGAACGACCCGGAAACCGAAATGGGACCGGTCGCCAACAGGCCACAGTACGAAAAGGTGCTCGGGTACCTGAGGACCGCCCACGAAGAGGGCGCGACAGTGGCCTGCGGCGGAGCGCCCGACCAGGAGCTTGGTGGTTTGTTCATCAAGCCCACAGTGCTTACCGAGGTGGGCCCGGAGTCCACTGTCGTGCGCGAGGAGATCTTCGGCCCGGTCCTGTCCGCCTACACGTTCACGGGCGAGGACGAAGCGGTGAAACTGGCCAACGACACTCCCTACGGGCTGGCAGCCGCGGTGTGGACCAAAGACATTCACCGCGCCCACCGGGTCGCGGCCAAGCTGCGGGCTGGCACGGTGTGGATCAACGCCTACCGGGTCGTCGCCCCGAGCGTGCCCTTCGGCGGCTACGGGGACTCAGGGCTTGGCCGGGAAAACGGCACTGCCGCGGTCGACGAATACCTTGAAAACAAATCAGTGTGGATAGAGCTCAGCGGCGGCACGCGCGATCCCTTTACCTTGGGCTAAGTGCGCGTCTCCGTTCGTCGGGTGCTTACCGGGTCCTCGCCGTGAGGCGAGCGACTCCCCGCGGCGCGCCCTCACGTAGCAGGTAACGCCTAGCGCCCCCCGGGCAGCTGACTCCGGCGGTGAGGCTCAGGTAGTAGACAGCGGCCCCGAAATACCTGGCCGACCAGTTCGAACCCGACGCTCCTGCGCGCCTGCCCGCAGCGACACGGCCTGGACTGTCATTTTGCGCGGGCAATCTCGCTGTCAGTGCCAGTCCCACGGCGAAGGCGTGCCATGATCGAACAACTCACAACGTATATCGTCCGGTGCAGTGTCCGGGGGGCAGCCGATGCAGCGCGATACCGCATCGAACGTGCTCGCGCGTGAAGCATCTCGCCAGTCACGCGGCAGATCGCTCCGCTGGGCGCTGGCGGCGTTTTTCGCCGTGACGGCGCTGGCCGCCTGCGGAGCCTCGAGCACCAGCTCACCGGCGGCAGTCGCCACCACCCCATCGGCCACCGCCGCGCCAGTCTCGACCTCCGCGGCGGCCCCGGGGACGCTCGGGTGCCCCACTGCCGCCACGGTCGGATCCGCTTTGGGGATCACCCTCCCGCCGCCCGCGGTTGTCCATGGCGGAGGAGGAACGCAGCTTCCGGCCGGTGCGACGGGCGTGGCGTGCGAGTACCGGGGTCAGTCTTTGAACGTGATCATCGAGCTGATCAGGAACATCAGCCCGTCTTACATCGCGCAATTCAGCACCAAGTTCCCGGTCACGTTCACTAGCGTGCCCGGGGTGGGAGACCAGGCTCGTTCCTTTTCGGTCTCTCTCGGCGGCACGAAGGACAACGAGGGCGTCGTGGCGACGCAGGGATCGACTCTCGTGGATATCGTCGCCACCGCCACTCCGGCATCGCTGAGTCAGCTCGAATCCTTGGTCAGGCAGCTTCTGTAACGTTGCGTGCTTGCCCGACCTGTGTGCCGGGAATCGCATCCACGGCTTTGAGTTCCAGGCGATCACGCGGCGTGAGCTGGGGCAGGGCTTCATCCACCGGCGCTCACCGGCTGCTACTCGCCGACGCGCCCGTCGATGCGCTCGCGGAGCAGGTCGGCGTGCCCGTTATGGCGGGCGTACTCCTCGATCATGTGCACGAGCAGCTCGCGCAGCGAGACCGGCTCACCCTGGGAGTCACGGCCGGCGAAGCCGAGGTCATGCTCGCGCGTGAACCGCTCAGCAAAGGCGATCTCCTCGC
Organism: uncultured Actinomycetota bacterium; assembly: GCA_963729365.1. Lineage (GTDB taxonomy): Bacteria > Actinomycetota > Actinomycetes > Streptosporangiales > Streptosporangiaceae > JASHPR01. The sequence continues at coordinate 1,065,672 of CAVSNQ010000013.1, read as the reverse complement.
GCCACGCCGCCCACGCCTCCTCGACCACCGCCGGGTCAGCGACCGCCCCGTTGAAGTCGGCGTCGGGGTCGGCCTCGGTCTGGTAGCGCTTCGGCCGGTCCAGCCCGGCGAACCGGCGGAACCAGCCGCGTTCCACCTCGGCCATATGCCGGACCAGGCCGAGCAGTGACATCGTGGACGGTTCCACGGCACGGCGGGCCAGTTGCCCGGCGTCGAGCCCGTCGCACTTCAGCTGCAGCGTCAGCCGCTGGCCGCGCAGAAACTCGTCCAGCGTCGTCCGTTCGTCCCCCAGCCGCGGGCCGTCTTCGCGCGGGTCGGAGCCGGGATCGAGGAACATGTCCGCCCGATGTTGTGGCGTCGTCACGCCGACCGAGACTACTGGAGAACCTGCGCTGCCAACGGGCGTGATGCCGCTCGAGCCGCGCAACGTACCGGCCACTGCCGCGCTGGCGTGCCGCTACCGGGGTTGGCTAGCGGCGGAGTAGGTGACGAGCGTCTGGTCCGGATTGTCGGCGACCTGGAGTACGACGTGTGAGTAGTCAGTCGGTCCGAGCCTTGGGGGGGCAAGCCAACGTCATCTGGGAGCAGGCGCTCGCGGCGCGACCTGAGCAGCTGGCCCAGGGCCTGAGGATCTCCGGCTACGGCCATGGATCCAGGGTACTAACGCTGATACCAGTAACAAGCCGCTCTGGTTACCAGTGCCGCCTGAGGCCAGGCTGAAGCGGCCGCTTTACGGCGGCTGGCTGCCCACCACCGACATCCCGATGAGCCAGCCAACACCAACGCTGGACCTGACCCCAGGAATCAGCGGCCAGATCCTCTACCTGGTCGGCGAACAGGACGCCCTCATCAACGCCGAGCAGCGCAGCCAGATCCGCGCCGCCCTGCGCGAAGCTGGTATCGCCCACGAACTGGTCACCTACCCCGGCGCCGAACACGCATTCTTCTGGCCGGACACACCAGCATTCAGCCAGCAAGCCCGCGACGATGCCTGGTCCCGCATCCTGACCATGCTCGCCTCATAGCGGGCCGGCGCCAGGCCTGCACCACACCCACGAACGGCCGGCTCGACGCCGGCGAGCTACATCAGGCGATTGGGGAGCTGATTCGGGAGCAGGAGGTCCCGGGCTCAAATCCTGGCATCCCTACTAGTTCGGTATATATCACTCTTAATAACTGCCAGCCTGAGAGCCAAGTGCTCGGCGCCCCAGGTCATGGCGTAGCCCGCGGCAGTCCAGAACCGCCCAAGGCCGACGACTTCGAGCTATCGCTTGGAGGTCCGGCTTAAGTGTGACAACGTCTTGCGGGTCTGTTTAAATGCTTCCACCACCGATTCGCGCCGGTCGCCCGCTAGTCCAGGCAGCCGCCTGTTGGTAGCGGCGTACATGCTTTCGAGGAGCGGCACGCGCGGGCTGTCTGGGGAGGGGGGTCAGGTGGCCAGTACGTCGTGGGATCCTCGAGGCGAGGCGCAGGTGGCACTGCGCACCATTGTGGCCGATCCGGAGTATGGATCTGCGGCCTTGTCGAGTTCGCAGACGATGACCAATCTGCTTAAGGACTTGTTGCCCGGTTACCACTTCTCAGTTCGGAGCCCGGACTATTCAGGCGCTGGGGGAGTCGTGGGCCTACTCGGAGCACTACTGTTGCTTGGTGCGGGCGTGCTTGGCGCTGTCGGCCGAACGGCGCCCACTGCGGCTACACCGCATCCTTAGAGCAGGCGGCGCCGTGCTCTTCAATGATCTACAGGCGTGGTGACAAACGGTGGCTGATGCTGGTCAGTTCGTAGAGGGAGCCGCGGAGCGGTGACCGAGACGCTGATGCCAGGGGGCGGCGTCGCCAGACGGCCGCTGCACTTCATCGTGATGGGCGACTGCTCCGGCTCGATGAAGGGCGAAAAGATGCAGGCGCTGAATTACGCGCTGCGCGCCATGCTGCCTCATCTTGTCGCCTGGGAGCGTGACCAGCTCCAGGCGCAGTTGTTCATGCGGATCCTGGCCTTTGCCACAACGCCGCGCTGGCATGTGGCCGACCCGATGCCGGTGGCCGAGCTGAACCAGCGCTGGCGGGACCTGCAATACGTCTACCAGGGACGAACGAACATGGGACCGGCGTTCGAGGCCGTCGCCTCGGTGCTCGGGCCGGACAAGCTGGAACGGCGCGCGCTGCGCCCGGCCATCTTGCTGGTCACCGACGGATTGCCGACCGACCCCCAAGGCGGCTTCGAGCGCGGACTGGCCACGCTGGACCGCCTCGCCGCGGGTCGCTCGGCACTGCGCCTGGCGGTCGCCATCGGGCGGGACGCGAACTCCGAGCCGCTCGACCGGTTTCGCAGCCGCGACGTGCCGGTGCTGGTGGCGGATACGGTCGACGTGATCGTAGACCGGCTGGTGGCAGCGTCGATCGCGGTCTCCCGGATGTCTGAGGTCGGGGCCGATCGAGGTGCCCTGGCGCAGCAGCTCTTGAAGCCGGACGCGCGACCAGGGTCCGGCCTGGCCGACGACTCGATCCTGTGATGCCCATGTCCGAAGATGCCCCCCAGACGCCAACGTCCGAGACCCCGGGCCGCTGGCTTGCCCTGACCGCCACGCAGCTCGGCGCCGCACACCAGGCGAGCGGCCTGCCCAACCAGGACGCGGTCGCGGCCCACCAGATCCAGGACGGACTGGTCGCGGCCGTCTCCGACGGCCATGGTCACTACCGTCATTTCCGAAGCGCCCGCGGATCGGAGCTTGCGGCGGGAGTCGCCTGCCAGGCCGCTGAGGAACTGGCTGCCCGCCTGGACGATTTCGAGACGGCCGAGCAGATCGAATCCGAGGTGCTCGGCACGCTCGTGCCGGCCATCACCAGCCGATGGCGCGCGGCCGTGCGCGACGATCTTGCCGCAGACCCGTTCACCACCGAGGAAGAGGCGGCGCGCGCCCCGGGCGACGACGCCCTGATCGCCTATGGCGCCACGCTCCTGCTGGCGATCGCATGGCGGAAATGGCTCGTCCTGACCCAGATCGGCGACGGTGACGTCGTGTGCATCCGGCCCGACGGACGGGCGCTGCTTCCGGTGCCCGGCGACCCTTCCCTGGACGGCCGCCAGACAACAAGCCTGTGCGGGCCGCGCGCGGACGCGGAATTCCGCGCCGGGGTCGTCAACACCGCGCTTACGCCGCTGCTCGGGGTTCTCCTTGCTACCGACGGGTACGGCAATGCCCAGGTGGCCGACCCGTGGCCCGATGCGGTCAGCGCCGACCTGGCCGCACTGATCGGTGACCGCCAGCCAGAGTGGCTGGCCCAGCAATTGCCGTTGTGGGCGAGCCGGTGCGCATCGGCGGACGGCAGCGCTGACGACACCACCATCGCGCTCCTGATCGCGCCGTCGGCGGCGGCGCTGCGGCGGCAGGAGGTCTTGCGGCAGGAGGAGCCGACGGTGCCCCCGGCCGGCGAGCTGCCGGCCGTGACCGCGCCGAGGACGGTGGAGGCAACGCTGCCGGTGATCCTCGAGACACCCGCCGCGCGAGAACAGCGACTGGCGAAGACGGCGGCGGCCGCCCGCGTCGAGGCCCCGGCTGGACCGGGCGGCGATCTTGAGGCGGCCCGGCCCGCGCCGGATCTCGAGGCGGCTCGGCCCGCGCCGGATCTCGAGGCGGCCCGGCCTGCGCCGGATCACGAGGCGACCCGGCGAGCACCTGATGTCAATGCGGCTCAGCTGGCCCCGGATGTCAATGCGGCTCAGCTAGCCCCGGATGTCAATGCGGCCCGGCCTGGGCCAGATCCTGGGGAATCCCGGTCGGCTCCGGATCTTGGGCTTCCTGGGCAGGCGCCGGATCATGGGCCTCCGGGGCCGGCGCCGGATCATGGGCCTCCGGGGCCGGCGCCGGATCACGGGCCTCGGGGGCCGGCGCCGGATCACAGGGCTCCCCGGCCGGCTCCGGATCACAGGGCGGCTCGGCCGGCTCGGGATGACGGGTCTCCGGGGCCCGCTGCGGATCACGGGGCGCCCCGGCCGGCCCGGTCGGCCGGCCACGCCGGTTGGTGGTGATCGTCTCGGTGCTCGTCGTGATCGCCGCGGCGGTGGTGCTGGTGGTGATTCACATGCGCTCTCCGGCTGCCTCCGTGGCCGCGCCGTGTCATCCGTCGTCTGTGATCGGGAAACCGGTTGCGGGCGGGTCCCTGACCATGTGCGATACCGAGACCGGCCGTAAGGTGCAGATCTCCATGAGCGGTGTGCCTAACGGCAAGCGCATCGCGCTGCAGGCCGGAGACCTGGTCTTCGTGGTGGCCGACAACAGGCTGCTGTGGAGGCCGGTCGCCGGAAACGCCAAGTGGACTGACCTTGGACCGGTCCCCGCCGGCGGCCAGCAGGCGATGTGCCTTTCCGGCCCATCGGTCGTCGTCGTGGCCCAGGCCCCGACAACCGGGGCGGGCACCAAGTCAACCGCGTCCTGGACCGAGGTGACCGTCCCCGCGAAGTCCCCGGTCGCCCTAGGGCCGCAGCAGCAGGTCGCCGTCAACGTCTGCGCGGCCGGGGCTAGCTGATGACCGAGGGTCAGCAGTCCCTGCAGGGCAGGACGCTCCGCATGGTCCGGGCCGGCACGCCAGTGTCGGTCGGCGAGATGCTCGGCGAAGGCGGCCAGGGGGTGGTGCATGCGGCGCTCGTCGGCGGGGCTTCGTGCGCCGTCAAGTGGTACCGGGCGGTCCCGAGGCCTAATGAGCTCCGCAACGCCATTGTGGCGCTGATAGACCGCGGGCGTCCGCATCCGGCCTTCATCTGGCCGATCGATCTGGTGGTCAGCGACGAGATGCCAGGATTCGGCTACGTCATGCCGCGCCTTGAGCCAGCGTTCGAGTCGTTCGCGCAGCTGCTGAGGCGAACCGAGCAGCCGCCGTTCCGCGTCATGATCACCATTGGCCGGTATCTCGTCAGCGCATTCCAGGCGCTGCATGGATCGGGACTGTGCTACCGGGACATCAATTTCGGGAACCTGTGGGTGGACCCGCAGGAGAGCGCGGTCGCGGTCGCGATTATCGACAACGACAACGTCGGAATCGATGACGGCGACGTGTTCGTCTGGGGAACCCTCCGCTTCATGGCTCCCGAGGTCGTCCGGCGCGAGGTGTTTCCTTCCGGCCTGACCGACCTGCATTCACTGGCCGTCTTCCTCTATTACCTTTTCGTGCACGGACATCCGCTTGAGGGTATTAAGACCGAGTCATCCTATTCATGGGCGACGTCAGGGGAGTCGGAGAGCCAGATCGCCGTCCGGACGTTCGGCCTGGAGCCGCTTTTCGTCTTTGACCCCGTCGACCGCTCGAACCCGCCGCCGCCGGGTGATCCCATGCTCATCTGGTGGCGGATCTACCCGCGATTCTTCCGGGCGCTGTTCGAGCAGGCCTTCACGACCGGGCTGTCCAACCCGGTTTCTGGCCGCGTCGCCGAGGGGGTCTGGCGACGCGCACTGATCCGGCTCGGTGACTGCGTGTCGATCTGTACCTGCAAGGCATCGGTGTTCTACGACCCCGACGATCCCGGGCTACGCTGCTGGAACTGCGGCGAGATTCCGCCCCGGCCGCCGCTGCTCCAGCTGCCCGGAGGCACGGTGGCGCTGTCCGAAGGCGGCAGCATCACCTCGCATCACCTACACCGAGACCGTAACCACGACACCGTCATCGCCATCGTCGAACCGCACCCCGCCAAGCCAGGAGAAGTGGTGCTGCGGAACGTCGGACCGGACGACTGGACGATCACGCCTGACGGCCAGCCGGCCGTCACGGTGCCGCCGAGAAGACGGCTGGGCGTCCGCAGCATGTCCATCGACTTCGGCTCCGTTCAGGGCCGAATCCGCATCGATTAGGCAGCGTGGCCGCTGGACCAGGGGGCAAGAATGAACGAACTGCAGGTAACCTGCGGCGGCCGGAGCTATACCTTCCAGCCGGGACAGACCGTCCGGATCGGGCGGAGCACCGACAACGACATCGTCCTAGCCGACCCGACGGTCTCGCGTCAGCACGCCCAGCTAACCTGCGGGCCCGCTGGCTGGGTCTTCGAGAACCTGGGCCGGGCGCGCACTTTCCAGTACGGGCAGGACGTCACGCAGGTCGTAGTAAACCAGCCCATGGAGCTCTCGCTGGCCTCGCCGCAGGGACCGGTCCTGCTGATCCAGCCGCCGGCGGCGGCGGCGGCACCGCAGGCGACGTTCGCGGCCGGCCTCCAGGCGGCCTGGCCGGGTGACCCGCAGGCCACCCGGCTGGGTGGCCCGCAGGCAGCGCCGCCACCCGATGGCTCCGGCTACCCCGGCTACCCCGGCTATCCCGGCCACCCCGGCTATCCCGGCGGTGCCCCGCCGAGAGCCGACCATGCCGCGGCCGGGCCCGTTGAACTCGCGATGGCCTTCGAAATCCTGGTGCCGGTCAAGAGCTGGCTGAAAGACGCCGGCTGGCACCAGGGCCTGCGGTTGCTGGTCATCGTGTACGCGCTGCTTCCGCTGCTGTTCCTCGCGCTGTTCTCATCGTCGGGGAGCCTGAGCACGCCGGGCCTGGCGTACAGCCTCTACATCGCGCCGCTGTGGGCGATCGCATTCTGGCTCCTGCTGCGGCCCGGCCGGATCGCCGCCCTCGAGATCGAGATCGGGGTCGGGATCATCATCTGGGTGACGATATGGCTGAATATCATCACCGTCAACATTAACGACCAGCTGGTGAACGGCGTTCACAATGGGAACTTCCTCGCCGCCCTGGCCGTCGGCTACAACGAGGAGATAACGAAAGCGCTCCCGATCCTGCTGGCCGCGCTTATTCTCCTGAAATTCCGGTCCATCAAGCTGGGCGTCCGGATGTGGATGTTCCTCGGCACTATATCGGGTCTCACCTTCGGTGTACTGGAGGCGAGATCCTACACTGAGGTCGCGATCGCGCAGGTGGCGACGGCGCACGCAGTTTCCCAGGCTGACGCGGGTGTGCTCGACTTCGCCTTCCGCGTCTTCGTCGACGGATTCCAGCACGCCGTATGGGCAGGAGTCTCCGCGTTCTTCATCGGGATGGCGGTCAACTACCCGAGGCGGCGCTGGCAGCTCGTCCTGTTCGGCGTCTCCATCGCGGCGGTACTGCACGCGCTCAATGACTGGAGCCTCAGCACCTTCAACTCATACTGGCCGTGGATCGTCATTCAGGCCGTTTCGCTGCTGCTCTTCATCGGCTACACGATGTCGGCGACCTCGATTGAGCGCCAGGTCCGGCGGACGCCCCTGTTCAGAGGCGACTCCATACTCATGGACGCGGTCTCTGAGCCGGAAGAAGCGGGCGGCTCCTGACCGGGTGAGACCGGGTACCCGGGGCGGCTCCCTGGGCGGCTGGCCGCCACCCGGCGCGCCGGCGATCGGGCTCAGGCGACCGGGCTTGTGGATCATGCCCTGGTCAGGCCGCCGGGCGGCGGCGCTGGACGGGGCGGAGCATAACGTTCGGGGCAGTCAAATGTTTCCGTTTCGTACCTGCGCTGGTTCTTTGCATGAAGGCTGTGTAGTCTCGCGGACGCGGACGAGGATCGCAGAAGCGGCCGGCTGCGTTGCGGGCGGTGTCGTGAGGGGGAGCCAAGGTGACCAATCCATCGTCGGAAGAGCAGAACGAGGCGCGGAAGGCGCTGCAGACAATCGTTTCTGACCCCGTGTATGGCGTCCCGGCCTTGTCAAGTTCGCAGACGATGGCGAATCTTTTGAAGGACCTGCTCCCTGATGCGCCGCGCGAGGTGAGCATTCTGGTCGCTGCGGCAGAGGCCGACGTGGCCACGAACCTGCAGGATCGCATTTCGCAGGGCATGGATGTGGGCACCGCATCGGCGGTGGTGGCCGGGGCGTTCGCGGCTCGCACTCCTTTCAAGCCGGAGGCGTGCACCTGGGCGGTCAGCGAGATGGCGGTGGCGCTCGGCCTCGATTCCAGCGGCCAGAGCGCCCCGCAGGGAACCTCGCGGCCCGGCGACGCGGCGGATGCGGTAACGGCCAAGCCGCAGCCGGCGCCGGGGGCCTTTCAGCCCGGCGGCTACCAGCCCGGGGCCGCTCCCCAGGGAGGCTATGCACCGCCGGGGGCCGCTCCGCAGGCGGGCGCGTCTCCGCAGGGCGGCCATGCACCGCCGGGCGCCTCTCCGCAGGCGGGCGCGTCTCCGCAGGGCGGCTATGCGCCGCCGGGGGCCTCTCCGCAGGGCGGCTATGCGCCGCCGGGGGCCTCTCCGCAGGCGGGCGAGTCTCCGCAGGGGGGCTATGCGCCGCCGGGGGCCGCTCCGCAGGGCGGCTATGCGCCGAGCACGTCTCCGCAGGGCGGCTACCAGCCGGGCGATTACCGGCAGGCGGCCTTTCAGCAGGGCGGTTATCAGCAGGGCGATTACCGGCAGGGCGGCTACCCGCAGGGGGGCTACTCACCCACAGGTCAGGCCCCGCCGCCGGCCGGGTATCCGGCTGGCTCCCCGCAGCAGGGCAATGTCCCCGGCGCCTACCAGCCTCCGCCCGGCCCCGGGTACTGGCCGCAGCAGCAGCCGGGCTACACGCCAACCGCCAGGACGAACGGGCCGGCCATCGCGTCGCTGGTGCTCGGATTGCTGTGGATCTTCTGGCTCGGATCGCTGGCCGGGCTGATTCTCGGCCTGGTGGCGCTCAAGCAGATCAAGGCTCGCAACGAGCGCGGCCGGGGGATCGCGATCGCCGGCATTGTGCTCAGTGCCCTCGGCCTGGCGGGCTTCATCTTGCTCATCATCATAGGAGCGACGCATTCGACCACCAGCGGGACGTGACTGGCGCGCGCCCGGCCGCCCGGTCGGCCCGGTATGGTGACCGTGACTGATGTTATGTGACGGCAGCAGAGCCGCGGGTGGTACGGCCGGGAGTTTGCTGAAGTATCACACAGCTGTCCGAGGGGCATCGTTCTTGGGCGATTTCCGGAGTTAGGCCAGTTCCCGACGCAGCGGTGCTTTCTATCGCATCCGTCCGCTTTTCACCGCGCGGTACGCCTTTCCGGACCGCGCTTATACCGCTACGATCTGGGTTGTCACGGTGGCCTGTGGCGGGCTCACAGGCAGAGGTGAAAGCTGGGTGGGGCGCAGGGGGGCGAGCGGGCTATGACGATAAATGCCGCTGCTGGCGAGGGGCACGAGGCGGCGACGGTTGTGGGCCAGAATCCGGCCCGGCGGACCGGCGGCGGTGACCTAACCGAGCAGCTCCTGGCGTCTGACTGGTGGTCCGACGCCATGGTCGAGGCGGCGGGGATTCCCCTGGTTGACGTCCCCCTGGTCACGGTGGGCGGCGGAATGGGGAGCTTCGTCACCGTCGACTATCTGCGGATCGCCGGGGTTCCGACCGACCGGATCCGGGTTCTGTCCGACATAGACCTGCCGTGGACGACGTACGAGTACCTGACTCGCGTCTCGCAGATCCCCCGCCCGGAACGCATCCGCTCCGACTCCGCATCCCGGCCCGACAATATCTGGGGCTTTCCCTCTTATGCGCTGGCGGAAGCAATCCACGACCGGAGCCTGAAGTCGCTGCGGCAGGTACTGGTCGAGCCGATCTGGGCGGATTACTACACCCCGCGCGCCGGCCAGGTATTCACGAGCCTGGAACGCGAGGTCAAGCGGATCAGCTACCTGGACATGCTGGTTAAGGGCCAGGTCCGGATGGTGCGCCGCCGACACGGTGGCGGCTATTTCACGATACTGACGCCTCCGGACCGGGTGCCCGCCCGGCGCGTCGCCTACCGGTCCCAGTTCGTGCACCTCGCCGTCGGGTATCCGGGGCTGAAGTTCCTCCCTGACCTGCAGCGCTTCCGCACCGAGAACCAGGATTTCTACCACGTGGTGAGCGCCTACGAAGATCATGAGCATGTCTACGACCGGCTCCGCGTCAAGCACTCGGTGGTGCTGATCCGGGGCGGCGGGATCGTTGCCTCGCGAGTGCTGCAGCGCTTGATGGACGATCGGGCCAAATACCAGCTGTCCACCGAGATCGTGCACCTGTTCCGCACCTACGTGACCGGTCCGCACGGACCGGGCCCGTGGATGCGCCGCAAGGGCGGCAATGGATTCGCCTATCAGGGATTCAACTACCCGAAGTCGGTATGGGGCGGGCAGCTGAAAGCGAAGATGCGCCGCCTTGAGGGCGAGCAGCGCGCCACCGAGTACAAGCTGATGGGCGGCACCAACACGCCGTGGCGGCGGCGCTGGCAGCAGCAGATGAACGAAGGCCGGGCGGCCGGCTGGTACCACACGCTGGCCGGCACGGTGGAGCAGATGAAAGTGCGCGAGGACGGGATGGTCGTCAGCCAGGTCAAGACCGAGCAGGGCCCGGTCGAGATCGCGGCGGATTTTGTCATCGACTGCACCGGCCTGGAAGCCGACATTGCCGAACACCGGGTGCTGGCCGACCTCCTCGAGCATTCCGGTGCGGGGCGCAACCCCGTCGGACGACTCGACGTCGAGCGCACCTTCGAGTTGCGCGGTACGGGCAGCCCGCCCGGAACGATCTACGCATCCGGGACCAGCACGCTGGGCGGCTATTTCCCCGGCGTGGACACCTTCCTCGGTTTGCAGATAGCCGCGCAGGAGATCACCGACGATCTGGCCCGTCGCGGATTCTGCCGGAAGATCGGACCCGGCCGCTCCGTATCGCAGTGGCTGCGCTGGGCCCGAGGCCGGCAGCCGTAACCCGTTTACCCCGAGGCCCGTACTCCGATAGGAACAGCTGCAGGCATGGTTCCCACATTGAATGGCCGAATACAGACCCGGCTCGTGCTGCTGGCCGTCATCGGCGGCCTGGTCACGCTGGTGATCGTCCCCGTGCTGCCGGGCAGCGCACCGCTCGGCGATAAATACCGGGACGGCTTCCTGGTCCTGGCCGCCGTAGCCGTGCTCGGCGTGCTGTGGGAGTGTCTCTACCATTTCCTGATGCAATGGCGCTGGGAGAAGGACTGGCCGACGTTGTTCGGCCTGGTGACATTGGTGCCGGAGGGTCTGCTGGTCTGGCTCCTGCTGAGCGCCAACGCAATACCGGGCATCGTGGGCACCGTCAGCGGGGCCGCGTTCGCAATCCAGTTTCTCGCGATCTGGCTGGCCGTGTGGCTGGTGGCCAACGGGCCGATGCGGGTCCCGTTCATCCGGTGGCGCTTTCATGGCGGGAGGCTGCTTTGAACGAGCAAGGCACCCCGCCGGGCCTGTGGCCGATCCAGGGTGACGGAGTCCTGGCCAGGCAGGGGGATCTGGTCGTGCTGATCCATCCCGCCGGCGGGACCTTTGCCGATCAGCTGCTGGACCTGCTGGCTGACTCGGCCCGGGCGGGCGAGGACGGGCGCTGTTTCGCTGAGCGGGTCTTCGCGGCGTTCGACTCTGACGCGGCTGCGGCGGGGAAGGCCGCAAGCGGCGAGCCTGGTCCCGCGGCCGTCGCGTTCGGGCCGGACGACGGCGGAACGGCGGTCGCCGTCTACGGCACCGCGTGGGCGGAAGTCACGACCGCCCAAGGCATACAGCTGCTGACGGCCGGGCAGCCCTACGGCCGGCTGCGATGCGTCCTGCCGTCCCAGGCGACCAAGGTTCGGGCGGGTGTGCGCCCGGGCGAGGGCAACGCGGGCACCGACCGCTACCTGCGCCTGGCCGACGGCATCGTCCGGGCGGTCGCCCTGGTCTACGCTCCCGAGATCGCGGTCGGGGCGGAGGCGGTCCGCGAGGGTGCGCAGGCCGTCGCGGCGAGCGCTGCCGTCGCGGAGCAGCCCGACCGGGCCGTCGTGGCGGATGAGCCTGAGCCGGGCGGGCAGGCGGTTGCCGAGAGCGCCGTCGTGGCGGACGAGCCCGGCCGGGATCAGGAGGTCATAGCCGACAGCGCGATCGTCGCGGACGAGCCCGGCCGGGGTGACGAAGCCGTTGCCGAGAGCGCGATCGTCGCCGATGAGGCCGACGAGCCCGAACAACCCGAGCAGCCCGAACAGGCCGAACAGGCCGAACAGGCCGGGGAGGCGGTTGCCGAGAGCGCCATCGTGGCGGAGGAGCCCGGCCGGGGTGAGCAGGCGGCTTCCGGCACCGGCGGGCGCCCGCCGGATCATCCCTCCCGGCCGGACTTCATTTCGGTGTCACTGTCCGGCGACCAGGCAGGCCGTGAGGTACCTCAGCGCAACGCTCTGCCGCTCGGCTCGGAACCGCCGGACGAGCAGGACCTGGGCGGCGCGGAACGGCCGCCCCCGGTCGTGATAGGCGTGCACTGCAAGAACGGGCACTTCAACGACCCGGAGGCGCGCTACTGCGCCGTGTGCGGCATAGGGATGGCCCAGCTGACCAAGGTGCCGCAGCCAGGAACACGGCCGCCGCTGGGCGTGCTGGTCCTCGACGACGGCTCCGTGTTCCAGCTTGATGCGGACTACGTCATCGGCCGAGAGCCCTCGCTGGACAGCTCGGTGGCCGACGGCAGCGCCAGGCCGCTGCGGCTCGCCGACGCCTCCGGGCTGGTGTCCCGGATCCACGCCCGGGTGGAACTGGACGGCTGGCAGGTCCTCATCTCCGACCTCAACTCGGCGAACGGCACCCATATCCGCCTGCCCGGAGAGGAGAACAGCAGGCGGCTGGCGCCCGGAGTCCGGGCCCCTCTCACCGTAGGCGCCCAGGTCCGCCTGGGCGGCGATTACGGGTTCCGGTACGACTCACACCGTCACCGATGAGAATGCGCGGTTAAGGGGGGCGGGGCACGATGAGCCTCAACGACGTCCAGCTGCTCTTCGCCGACCTGGCGATAGTGATCATCCTGGCCAGGCTGCTGGGGGCCGCGGCGCGGCGCATCGGGCAGCCACCGGTGCTGGGCGAGATCTTCGTCGGGATCTTGCTGGGACCCACGTTCCTGCACGGCAGAATCACCGCGACGCTGTTCCCGCCCGCCCTGATCCCCCCGCTGACCGCGCTGGCCGACATTGGCCTGGTCCTGTTCATGTTCGTCGTGGGCTACGAACTCGACTTGCATCTCATCCGGGGGCGCGAGCGCGTGGCCGTCAGCGTGTCCACCGGCTCGGTCGCCGTACCGTTGATACTCGGCGCCGGACTGGGGGTGTGGCTGGCCCACCGCAGCCACGTGCAGCACGTCGGGACCTTCGCGCTGTTCATCGGCACCGCGATGGCGGCCACCGCCTTCCCGGTTCTCGCGCGCATCCTCACCGACCGGGGCCTGCATCGCGTACGCATCGGCGGGATCGCGCTGGCCAGCGCCGCGATAGCGGACGTGCTCGCGTGGTCGCTGCTGGCCGTGGTGGTGGCCTTGGCCGGGAGCAGCCAGGAGTGGCGGGTCCTGCTGGCCATCCCCTATGCGGCGGCGATGTTCCTGCTGGTCCGGCCCGGGCTGCGCCGGCTTTCCCGCGCCTACCGGCGGGCCGGCAGGCTTACGCCCAACGTCCTGGCCGCCGTGCTGGCCGGGCTGCTGCTGTCCTGTTATGCCACCAACTGGATGGGCCTGCACTTCATCTTCGGCGCGTTCCTGTTCGGCATCGTCATGCCCCGCGAGGCCGTCCTGGCCATGCGTGAGGAAATCCTCGAGCGCCTTGAGCAGATCAGCGTCCTGGTGCTGCTTCCGCTGTATTTCGTCGTGTCCGGGCTGAGCATCAACCTGTCGACCATCGGGCGTTCCGGGCTCGAGGATCTCGGTGCGATCCTGGTCGTCGCCATCGGCGGGAAGCTAGTCGGCTCCTATGCCGGCGCCCGGGCGGGCGGAATCCGCGGCCGCAACGCCGGCGTGATCGCCACGCTCATGAATACCCGGGGCCTCACCGAGATCGTTATCCTGGGCGTCGGACTCCAGCTGCACATCCTCACCAAGCCGATCTATTCGCTGATGGTCGTCATGGCACTGGTCACGACCGCGATGAGCGGGCCGCTGCTGAAGGCGATCTACCCGGACCGGGTGATGGAGCGGGACCTGGCCGCCGCGGACCGGGCGCAGCTCAGCGGCGGTCCGGTACACCGGATCCTCGTCCTGATCGACCGGCTGGAGACCGCCGAGCCTCTCGTGGACATCGGAGCCGACCTCGCCGCGACGCGGCCGGGCAGCGAGCTGGTGCTGGCCCACCTCGTCTCGCTCCGCTCCGGGGGGCGGCTGGAGGTCGGCACGGGCCTCGGCGGCGAGCTGGTGCAGATGACCGCCGTGATGGGCGAGCTGCACCGGCTCACCGAGCGGGCGGCGGCGCGCGGTGCCCGGGCGCTGGCGCTCTCGCGCTTCAGCGACGACGTCCCCGGTGAGCTGCCGGGCTATGTCGCTGCCGCGGAGCCCGACACGATTGTTCTCGGCCTCGGCAGCGACGCGTACGAGGCCGTGCACGCCGACGCCGCGCCCCGTCTGGTCACCGCCCGCACTCTCGCGGCAGGCGAGCCCGGCGCTGTCGCCGTCTACTGCGGGCCCGGCCCGCATGCCGCCGCGGCCCTGGACGTCGCCGCGCACCTCGCGGTGGCCGGGCGGCTGCCACTCGTGCTGGTCAGAGGCGAGAGCCGGCGCGCCCGAGCCGCTGCCGCGGAGCTGAACCGCAAGGGCATCCCGGCCAGCAGCGGCCGCCCGCCGGAGGGCTCCTTGCTGGTCGCAAGCGAGGATGATGCCCCGGCCATCGCCGCCGGTGTGCACCTGACGACGCGGGCCGGCAGCAGCGAGGACATCGATGACCGCCCCGAGATCGGCGTCCCGGTCTCCGCGCTGGAGCCAGGAAGGCAGCAATGACCATGACTGACGAACAAGACGGCATCGCCGACTATGAGTTCATCCGGCGGCTGGGGTCGGGCAGCCACGGAGTGTTCTACCTCGCGCGCCGGCCGGAGCGGCTGCCGGTCGCGGATGAGTTCGTGGCGGTGAAGGTCCTGTCGGGAGGCAGCAGTCAGGACGTGTTCCGGTGGGCGGCTCGCGAGCTCGGGGCTTTCGCCGCGGTCAGCTCGCCGTACCTGGTCAGCCTGTATGACGCCGGTCAGCAAGGCGAGCAGATGTACTACTCGATGGAGTACCTGCCGGGCGGCTCGCTGGCCATGCCCGCGGAGCCGACCGACCGGGTCACGGCCCTGAACGCGATGGCCCAGGCGGCTCGCGCGACGCACGCACTGCACGAAGCGGGCATTGCCCACCGCGACATCAAGCCCGGGAACGTCCTGCTGCACTCCGGCGGGGCCAAGCTGGCTGACCTGGGCCTCGCCCACGTGCTCTCACCGGGTATTACCATCACCAGGATGGGGCCAGCGGGAGATATCGGGTACCTCGACCCGTGCCTGATCCGCGGCGATCGCCCGTCGCGGGCCAGCGACGTGTTCTCGCTGGGCGCGACCCTGCATTATGCCCTGGTCGGCGAGGGACTCTACGGGGCGCTGCCCGAGGATGACCCGCTCTTGGCCATGCGCCGTGTCGTGTCCCGCCCGCCGGTCATCGCCGCCGGACTGGACCCGGAGGCCCGGGAGGTCATCGCCTGGGCGATCGCCGACGATCCTGCCACGCGGCCGGCGACCGCGCTGGAGCTCGCCGAACGGATCGAGGAACTCGCCGCGGCTCCGGTCTCCGGTGAGCGCAGATAAGGAGCGCCCGCCCCCCGGGGCCGACCGCAGGCCCGGGATGAACATGGCGATGGGATCAGAGGCGAGGAGCGAGCCGGCCGGACCGCGGTTCGGGCACTACATCCTGACCGCGGAGCTCGGCCGCGGCGGAATGGGCGTGGTCTACCGGGCCTATGACACCGTCAAGGGCCGCACGGTCGCCCTGAAGGTGCTGAGCCCCGATCTGGCCGCGGACCGGCTGTTCCGGGATCGGTTCCGCCGCGAGTCCAGGCGCGCCGCCCGGCTCAGCGAGCCGCACATCATTCCCATCCACGACTACGGCCAGATCGACGGGCGGCTGTTCATCGACATGCGGCTGGTGGAAGGCACCGACCTGGCCGCCTTGCTGGAGCGGGACGGCCCGCTGACGCCGACCGCAGCAGCATGGATCACCGCGCAGGTCGCATCGGCGCTGGACGCCGCGCACGCCGAGGGACTGATCCACCGTGACATCAAGCCATCGAACGTCCTGGTCTGCGGCGAGGGCCAGAACATGCCGTTTGCCTACCTGATCGACTTCGGCATCGCCCGGGCCGTGGAAAGCGCCAGCCTGTCGGCCAGCACCGGCACCATGGGCACCCTGGCCTACATGTCACCGGAGCGGATCGGCGGCGCGCCGGGTGACCGCCGCGCGGACGTGTACTCGCTGGCCTGCGTGCTGCATGAATGCCTGACCGGCCACCAGCCCTTCACCGGCGAGATGGTGGCCGTCATGTGGGCGCAGCTGAACGCGGTCCCGCCCGCGCCCACCGCGGCCCGGCCGGGCCTCCCGGCCGCCGTGGACGCGATCGTGGCTCGCGGCCTGGCCAAGGATCCCGCCGACCGGTATGACACCGCGGGCGAGCTGGCCGCGGCCATCCTGGCCGCGACGGCCGGCTCCGGCGCGACGGCCGGCTCCGGCGCGACCGCCCAGGCTCCGGCGACGGCCCGGCCTCCGGCCGTCGGCCGGGCGGGTGCCGACGCCCTTCCGCCCGCCCCCGCGGGCACCGCGGACCGCGGATCCGGCGAACCTGGAGTGAAGTCGGACGCCCCGCTGTGGGACGGTGATCCTCGCGGCCAGGCCCGCAGAGCGCTGCGCACGATCGTGTCAGACTCCCGCTTCGGCGCCGCCGCCTTGTCCCGTTCGCAGACGATGTCCACGTTGCTGAAGGACCTGCTGCCCGGCCGGCAGCGAGAGGCGATGGTGCTCGTCGCCGCGGCCGAGGCCGGGGTGGCCGAGGCCCTCACTGACTACGTGTCGCGCGGCACGGACCTGGGTACCGCCCGCGAGCTGGTCGCGAGATCCTTCAAAGCGCACTGCGGCTTCCGGTCGGTGGCCTGCGCCTGGGCGGTCGACGAGATCGCCATGTCGCTGGGCCTTGACTCGGCCGGCCGGGACCACGGGCCGGGCCACACCAGGCTGGCGTGAAGGGCGACCGCGGCTACACCTGCTTGCCGGTCACCGGGTGGCGGTAGTGGAACGGGAACGTGGTCGTGTCCGGCCACAGCCGCGGCGGGTCGGCCAGCAGCTCGTCCGGCCCGTTCGGGTCCTCGGGGTAGGTGACGGACGCGTTGGGCACGTAATCCGGCGGCGTATGGGCCCACCCTTGCTCGAACGTCCCGTGCCAGAACGGCCGGTAGAACAGGACCTTGATCTTCCAGATGCCGTCTTCTGCGGTGTACGTGTTCTCGTACAGCCCGCCTTCCCACCACTGCCGCGGCTGGCCGGCGCTCTCGTGCGTCCCCGCCTGCATCAGCGTCCGGAACCTGGCGTACCCGGTCTGCCGGTCCGGGCTGACGTGGACGATGTCCTGCAGCTGCGGGTGGTCGAGCAGGCGGCCGCGGGCGGGTCCGTTGACGCCGCCCGCGAACGCGTTACGGAACCGGCCCGTGTACAGGCGGGCGATGCCCGCCTTCCGCTGGTAGACCCCGCCGATGAAGATGACCTGGCCGTCGTCCGCGAACAGGTCGACGACCTCGTCATACAGGCACTTGTCGAGGTAGTAGCCGTAGGCATGCTGCAGGTTGCGGATGGCGAGCACGTCCTCGACCACCCCGAGCCGGTGCTCGAGGTCCGCCAGCCGGCCGGCGTCCGTCATGAGATCTCCCTGTTGAATCGTGCGCGTCAGCCAGCCCGGTTCGCGAGCTGCCCGGGTGTCACCCAGTTTCCGTGCAGGCCGCCCGGCATCCTGATCGGCAGCTTGATGGTGGCCACGGGTTCGGCGTCGACGTGCCGTGAGTCGAGGATCAGCAGGTCGCAGCGGGCCTCGGCGTGCCGGTCGACGAGCTGCATGACATACCCGTCGCCGTGCGGGGCGTCCGCGGCCGGGGGCACGAAGATCGCCTCCTGAACGGTGCTGTCGTTCCCCGCGTAGCGCATGGTCATCGCCCGCGTCTCGGGATCGATGGCCGCCAGCCAGCGGAACCCGGGAAGGCCGTCGGGAGGCGGCGGCCGGCCCGGCACCTCGGTGAGGTTGATGAGGCCGAAACGGTACCCGCGGGTCGCGCGCCGGTCGTCGGTGCGCGGGAACTCCCCGGAGCAGTCGGTGAGCCGTGCCTCGCTGAACCCGTCGGTCTCGCCCATCGTGTCGATGGTCCAGCGGGAGAGGTAGCCCCTGGCCTTCTCGGGATCAAACGGCGCGCCAGCGATGTCGGGAAACCACGGGAACGCGGACTTCTCGCCGACCGGGGTATCGATGTGGATGTACCGCCCGTCGTCGAAGGCGTTCATGATGTGGCTGGCGAACCGGTTGGTGCCGCGGTACCAGCGGACCTGCCCGGACCCGCCGCGGCGCGGGACCACGCCGAGATAGACGTCCTGCGCGCCGTCCCACACGTAGTGCGGGCCGCCGGCCTTCAGCCGGTCCAGGTCGCTGGTCAGCGGAATGATCGGGAAGACGACGAAGTGCTCGGTGACGGCCCAGTCGTGGACCATGCTGGAATAGGGCGCCTCGAACCAGGCCTCGTGGATGATCCGCCCGCCGCGGTCGGCCTCGTAGTAGGCAATGTCCGGGGTGGTCTCGCCCTTCGCGGCGAACCCGAAGAACACCAGCTCGCCGGTCCGCGGATCGATCTTCGGATGCGCCGTGGCGGTCTGGCTGGCCAGATCGCCTTCCCACGTCCACTCGCCGACGGTCTCCAGGGTGTCCGGGTCGATCTGAACCGGCGGGCTGTCTTCCTTGGACGCCAGCAGCCGTCCGCCGTGCCAGTAGACATTGGTGTTGGCCAGGCCGCGGCTGATCCCGGCGGCGGCCGGGTCGTCGGTGTAGGGATTGCGATAGGCGCCGAACAGCGACCGCCGCGCGGCCCGCTCGGCGAGAAACCGGGGCGTGCGCACATAGCGGCTGCGGAAGTCGACGTAGCCATTCTCGAACCGGAACATCGACACCATGCCGTCGGCGTTGAAGAAGAAGTCGTTCGGCACCGCCGGGGGCCACGCCGGATCGGCGCCGACGCGGTAGTAGGTGCCGCGCAGCGTGTCCGGCACCGCGCCCTGGATCACCTCCAGGCCGCAGATCTCGCCTTCCAGCCGCATCGGCGCGTACCGGCCGGCGAAGCCGGGCTCATCGGGGAACGTCACGGTCATCTCGTCCCACCTCCCGGCCGGGAAAACCCGAGCGTAACCCCGGCTCGCCGGGCGGCGGAAGAAGCATCCTGCTCGGCGGAAGGCTGCTTGACGGAGGGACCAATCCGGCCGGAGGGTAGGGCGACCCGGCCGGCTCTCCGGAAAGGAGCCAGAACGATGAGCGAGCCCTCCGGCGTGGTCGCCCCCGGGCGGGTCGCCGTCGTGACC
The DNA here is from genome assembly GCA_963729365.1 of uncultured Actinomycetota bacterium. Lineage (GTDB taxonomy): Bacteria > Actinomycetota > Actinomycetes > Streptosporangiales > Streptosporangiaceae > JASHPR01. The sequence continues at coordinate 1,046,350 of CAVSNQ010000013.1, read as the reverse complement.
GGCGCGGCGAGCGGGATCGGTCTCGGCCTGTGCGAGCGTTTCGCCGCCGAGGGCATGCGGGTGGTCATGGCCGACGTTGAGGCACCGGCGCTGCGCGAGGCGGCCAGGCCTCTCCGGCCAGGGGGCCGCGGTGCGGCCGGTGATCACCGACGTGTCCAGCGCTGACCAGGTCGAGGCGCTTCGCGACGAGGCGGTCCGGGCCTTCGGCGCGGTTCACGTGCTGTGTAACAACGCGGGCGTGGGCGGGCCGCACGACCCGTTGTGGCTGGTCCCCCGCGGTGACTGGGACTGGGTGCTCGGGGTGAACCTGGGCGGCGTGATCAACGGCGTCCGGGCGTTCGTCCGGCTGCTGCTCGAGCAGGACGCCGCGCACGTCGTGAACACCGCATCGGTCTTCGGGGTCTTCGCCGGGGCGCTCGGCCCGTACGGCATTTCCAAGCACGCCGTTGTCGCGCTGTCCGAAACCCTGCATTTCCAGCTCCGCGCCCTGGGCGCCAACGTGGGCGTGTCGGTGCTGTGTCCCGGCGCGGTGCGGACGAACTTCGGGACCTCGGGGCGCAACCGGCCGGCCTCGGCCGGGCCCTCGCTGACCCCTGGCGTTGCCGCGCGCGCCAGCGCGGAGCGCTTCCAGCAGCTGGCGGTCGCGGGCCTGGAACCGGCCGAGGTGGCCGGCCTGGTGGTCGAGGCCATCCGCGGCCACCGCTTCTACATCCTGACCTCAAGCAACCGGAACGACGCGATCCGCCGCCGCGGCCATGAGATCCTCGCCGGAGACCCGCCCGCCCCGCCCTTCGCGTGACGTACCGCCGCGGCCCGGCGATCATTGCAGCGATGGCACAAACGGGATCACGACCGAAGAGGTGCGGATGCCAACCGAATTGGTGCTGCTCGGAACGGCGGCCGCGCCTGCGCCGGGCCCTCCTGTCCTGTGGCCGCGATAGCAGGGTGGGTAGGAGAACGAGCGCACATGCACCGGGAGAGGCGTTATGGGACAGACCTTCAGCCTGGGCCGGATCAGCGGCATCCGGATCGGCGTGAACTGGAGCGTGCTGGTCATTCTGGTGCTGCTGGCGTACGGGCTGGCCGTCGGCCAGTTTCCCGCCGCCGCCCCGAGACGCCCGGTCGCGGAGTACGTCGCGGCCGCCGTCGTGACCGCGGTGGCCTACATCGGATCGCTGCTCGCACACGAGCTGGCCCATTCGCTGGTGGCGCGGCGTAACGGGCTTCAGGTCGAGGGCATCACGCTGTGGTTGCTGGGCGGGGTGTCCCGGCTGCAGGGCGAGATCCCGGATCCGGGAGCCGAGGTCCGCGTCGCCGGGGTCGGGCCGCTGGTCAGCCTGGTCCTGGGCGGCGCGTTCTTGCTCCTGGCCTGGCTGGTGCATGCGTCGGGCGTGCAGGGCGTGGTCGTGGCGGCGCTGGCCTGGCTCGGCGCCATCAACGTCCTGCTCGCGGTGTTCAACGTGATCCCGGCCGCGCCGCTGGACGGCGGGCGGCTGCTGCGGGCGGTCCTGTGGCAGATCACCAAGGACCGGTTCAAGTCCGAGGCCTGGTCCGCCCGGGCCGGGCAGGTGTTCGGGTGGGCCCTGGTCGTGGTGGCGGCCTATCTCGTCCTGGCGCGACGCGAGTACAACTGGATCTGGTTCGCTCTTCTCGGCTGGTTCCTGATCAGCGCGGCCACTGCGGAAAATCAGCAGGCGGTGCTCCAGTCCCGGCTGCGCACGGTGGCTGTGCGCCAGATCATGACGGCCAACCCGGTGACCGTGCCGGCGTCGGCGACGGTCGCCCAGTTCCTCAATGACTATCTCCCCTGGCACCGGCACTCCGCCTTCCCCGTGGTGGCCGACGGCCAGACGGTGGGCCTGGTGACCGTGCACCGGGTCAACCAGGTGCCGGCGGGCGAGCGCGACCGGACCACGCTGGGCGATGCCGCCTGCCCGCTGTCTGACGTCGCCCGCGCTACCCCGGACGAATCGGTCGCCGACGTGCTGCCCCGGCTCAACGGCTGCTCGGAGGGCCGGGCCCTGGTGTTCGCCGACGGCCACCTGGCCGGGATCGTGTCCCCGGCTGACATGAGCCGCGCCCTGGAACGGCTCAGCCGGCGATGAGGCCGGTACCTTCCGGGTACCGAATGAGTCGTGGTCGCTACGAACGGGAGAGGTGAGGATCGGGTGAAGCCCGAACTGGATGGCACCGTCGCGCTGGTGACCGGGGCTTCGAGCGGCATCGGAGCGGCTACCGCGGCCGCGCTGGCCGCCCGCGGCGCGGCGGTCGCGCTGGCGGCGCGGCGGGTGGACCGGCTGGACACGCTCGCCGCCGGCATCAGGGACCAGGGCGGCTCGGCGCTCGTGCTGGAGTGCGACGTCACTGACCAGGCGCAGGCGGCCGGCGCCGTTGAGCACACGGTGGCCGAACTGGGCCGTCTCGACACGCTCATCAACAACGCGGGGGCGATGCTGCTCGGCCCGGTGGTCGATGCACCCGTGTCCGAGTGGCAGCGGATGGTCGAGCTCAACGTGCTCGGCGTGCTCTATTGCGCGCACGCGGCGCTGCCCCATCTGCTGCGCGCCGCCAAGGACGGGCCTCGTCAGGTGGCCGACATGGTGAACATCAGCTCGGTGGCGGGCCGTGCCGCCCGGAACGGCAACGGCGTCTACGCGCTGACCAAGCACGGGGTCGGCGCGTTCAGCGAGTCCCTGCGCCAGGAGGTGACCAAGCGGTACGTGCGCGTCTCGCTGGTCGAGCCGGGAGCGACGGCGACGGAACTGGCCAGCCACAACCGGCCCGCGGTGCTCGAGAGCATACGAAGCCAGTTCGGGCAGCGGATGGAGGCCGGGGACATCGCCGACGCGATCGCCTATATCGTGACTCGCCCGCGGCATGTGGCGGTCAATGAGATGCTGATCCGCCCGACCGAGCAGGAGCGGTAGCCCGGCACCGGCGGCCTTCCTGATCAGCCACCCGGCCGCCCGGTGCTCGTGTGCTGCCGGTCGCGGCTAGTCGATCGCTGAGCCGGATCGGGCCTGGGCGCGCAGGACCTGTTTCTGGATCTTGCCGGTGGAGGTCTGCGGCAGCGGCCCGAACACCACGTTCTTGGGTGCCTTGAAGCGGGCCAGGTTCGCCCGGCAGTGCTCGATCAGCTCCGCCTCGGTGGCCTGCGCGCCGGGTTTGAGTTCCACGTAAGCCAGCGGGGTCTCCCCCCACTTGGGGTCGGGCTGGGCGACAACGCCGGCCATGGCGACAGCGGGGTGGCGGTAGAGCACGTCCTCGATCTCGATCGAGGAGATGTTCTCCCCGCCGGAGATGATCACGTCCTTGGCGCGGTCCTTGATCTTCACGTAGCCGTCGGGCTCGACCACCGCCAGGTCGCCGGAGTGGAACCATCCGCCGGAGAAGGCCTCCTCCGTCGCGGCCGGGTCCTTCAGGTACCCCTTCATGGTGATGTTGCCGCGGAAGACGATCTCGCCGATGGTCTGGCCGTCGGCGGGCACGCGCCGGCCTGCTGGTCGATCACCGTCATCGCGTCCTGCAGCTGGTACCGGACGCCCTGCCGGCCGTTGCGCTGCGCCCGCGCCGCGGCGTCCAGGTCGTCCCACTCCTCGTGCCTGGCGCACACGGCAGCGGGCCCGTAGGTCTCGGTCAGCCCGTAGACGTGGGTCAGGTCGAAACCGAGCCGCTCCATCCCCTCGATCATCGCGGCCGGCGGCGCCGCGCCGGCCACCATGGCACGCACCCGGCCGACGCCCTCGCGCAGCTCCCGGGGCGCGTTGATCAGCAAGCTGTGCACCACCGGGGCCCCGCAGTAGTGCGTGACACCTTCAGCCCGCATCAACGCGAAGATGGCCGCGGCGTCCACCCGGCGCAGGCACACGTTCGTACCCGTGTTAGCCGCGACCGTCCACGGGAAGCACCAGCCGTTGCAGTGGAACATCGGCAGCGTCCACAGATAGACGCTGTGCCGGGGCATCCCCCAGGTCAGGATGTTCCCGACGGCGTTCAGGTGCGCGCCGCGGTGATGGTAGACCACCCCCTTGGGCTGGCCCGTCGTCCCCGAGGTGTAGTTCAGCGAGATCGCCTGCCACTCATCGGCCGGCTCGGCCCGCTCATACTCCGGCGCGGCGCCGGCCAGCAGGGCCTCATAGCTCACCTCTCCCAGCCGGTCCCCTGGCCCGTCGTACTCCGGGTCGTCGATGTCGATCACCAGCGGGTCCGCCGCGCACTGCCGCAGCGCCCCGGCCACCGCGGGGGAGAACTCCCGGTCGGTGATCAGCACCCGGGCCTGCGCGTGATCCAGGATGAACGCGATCGTCGCGGAATCAAGCCGGGTATTGATCGTGTTCAGCACCGCGCCGGTCATCGGGACCCCGAAGTGCGCCTCGATCATCTCCGGGGTGTTCGCTGCGACCACCGACACCGTGTCACCCCGGCCGACACCCCGCGCCGCCAGGGCCGAGGCCAGCCGCCGGCACCGCTCGCGGGTCTGCGCCCAGGTGAACCGCCGTGCACCGTGCACCACGGCCGGCCGGCCGGGATAGACATCGGCGCTCCAGTCCAGGAACGTCAGCGGCGTCAGCGGCGCGTAGTTCGCCGCATTTGCCTCCAGCCCGGTCACATACAACTCACTCACAACGCCTCCGCTGCCTGAAACCCGGCGAGCACTGTCGCCCGCAGACACCCTGCCACTGCCCGGCGGGCCGATACCACCAGCCTATTCGTAGCCTTTGCTGGTGGCCTCACGAGCGCCTGGCTGCTCCTAACCAAGATCACGGAATAGCGGTGCTGCAGTTCGGCGGCCGGCAGAATGCGGCCCGACTTCGTGGTATGACATCGCGGCAGTTGGCATGATTGGTGTAGTTTCTTGGCCATACGGCCATTCCCCGCGTGGCCGGCCGCGTTCCTTGGCCCGCTCATGCCCGGCTGAGGAACGCCCGAGTAAGAGCCGGATAGCACTCATTAGGGGTTGGCGATGGTTCGTTCCTGGGGTCGTGCGGTCTTCATCCTGGCCATGTCCGTACCGCTGGGCATTGCGTCAGCGGCCGCGATCGGACCGCCCGCGCTGGCCTCGCCCGAGCATGGCTCGGTGCTGGCCAGCGCCCGCGACCTGCCACAGGCCAGCGCCGCGCCGGTGGGACCGAACCTGCTGGCCGTGAGCGCGACATCGGCCACCAACGCCTGGGCCGTCGGGTACAAGTGCAGCACCACGAGTTGCTCGCCGCCCGACCTGCCCTTCAGCACGCTGATCGAGCACTGGAACGGCAGGAGATGGTCGACGGTCCCCAGCCCGGACCCTAATCCTGGCCCCTTCGGTGACGAGCTCACCGGCGTGAGCGCCGTATCGGCCACCGACGCCTGGGCGGTCGGGTCCGAGGACCGCCAGGGGTTCGGGTCCCCGGTCGGCGACACGCTGATCCTGCACTGGAACGGCAGGAAGTGGACCCGGTTCCGGAGTCCCAACCCGGCCGCCGGCACTGAGACGCTCACGGGCGTTACTGCGATATCGGCCACTGACGCGTGGATCACCGGGAGTTACTTTCCCGGCAGCGGGCATACGCTGATCCTGCACTGGAACGGCAGGAAGTGGACCCGGGTCGCGAGCCCCAACCCGGACGGTGCCGGCCTCCTCGGCGTTAGCGCGGCTTCGGCCGCGGATGCCTGGGCGGCCGGGGAGTACCGCCCCCCGGGCCCGAGCAGCCCGATCAGCACGCTGACGGTGCACTGGAACGGCAGGAAATGGACCCGGGTTCCCAGCCCTAACCCGGGAATTGACAGCAATGAACTGTTCGGCGTGAGCACCGTCGCGCCGACGGACGCCTGGGCGGTCGGCTACTACGACAGCATCGGCCTTCCTCTCAGCCTGATCCTGCACTGGAACGGCAAGAAGTGGGCCCGGGTCGCCAGCCCGGACCCTGGCACCGCCGTCAATCAGCTCAGCGGGGTGAGCGCGATCTCGTCCACGGACGCCTGGGCCGTGGGGCAGTACACCAGCGGCCGGGCCATTACCGGGAGCACTCTGATCCTGCACTGGAACGGCAAGAAATGGGCCCAGGTCGCGAGCCCGAACCCTGACGCCAGCGCGACATTCAACTACCTGCTCGGCGTGAGCACGGTCTCGCCCAGAAGCGCCTTCGCGGCCGGGGTCAGTGTCAACCAGACGACCGGTCCCTATACCGCGCTGGCCGCGCGATGGAACGGGAAGAAGTGGTCCTAGGCAGCCGGCCGGCGCCGCAGGCCTTGCTGTAGGAGCCGAACTTGGCCACGTAGAACGAGAGGCCCAGGGAGCAAGCAGTAAGATCACTGTACCGACGATCTGCATACCAACAGAGATCACTGCCCCGGGCCGTTGGCGCGGTCTTCGGCGGTGAGTTCGCAGGGCAGCCGTGACCAGCCACGATCCGCATCCCGACCGGGCGCGGCCGCATGGTGAGTCACAGCCGACGGGCACCGAACCGGGCGCACAGGCGCGCACGAAGCGCAAAGATGCTGGCGCTGGGGAGCCACGCCCAGCCCAGCATTCGCCTGCTGCGGGGGACGCATCCGGCCAGCCGGCGCGGTCGTGGCCGGTGTCTCGGAAGACCATTGTCACCCGGGCAGTGGCCCTTGCGGCAGCTGGCCTGGCCATCTACCTGCTGCTGCCGACGCTGACCCGGGTGCTGGCGTCCTGGCCCCGCCTGCTCACGCTGGACGGCGTCTGGCTGGCTGTCGCACTGGCCGCCGAGCTGGCCTCCTTTACCTGCACCTTCGCCCTGCAGCGGCTGGCCCTGCAGACGCGCGAATGGTTTTCCGTAGTCACTGCCGGGTTGGCCGGCAACGCAGTGTCCGGCATCCTGCCCGGCGGCGCCGCGGCCGGGGCCGGGCTCCAGTTCGAGATGCTCTCGAACGCCGGGTTCGACACCGGCGCCGCGGCCGCCGCCCTGACCGCCTTCTCGCTGCTGGAGGTGGGCGCGCTGCTGGCGCTGCCCGTGGTCGCGCTGCCCGCCGTGCTGGCCGGCACGGCCGTCAGCCCCGGACTCGTGCATACCGCGCTGCTGGGACTCGGGATGTTCTGCCTGCTGGCCATCGTCGGCGCCGTGCTGCTGAAAACCGACCGGCCGCTGGCCGCTGTCGGCCGCGCCGTTCAGGCGCTGCGAAACCGGATCACCCGCGGCCGCCGCCCGCCGCTGACCGGCCTGGACACGACGCTGCTCTCCGAACGCGACACCATCAGGTCGGTCCTGGGCCACAACTGGTGGCAGGCGCTCCTGCTGACCGCCGGCCGGCTCGGGTTCGACTTCGGCTGCCTGCTAGCCGCCCTGCGCGCCACCGGCACCCACCCCCGGCACGCGCTGGTACTGCTGGCCTACGCGGCCGCCAACATCATCGAGCTCGTGCCGGTCACCCCGGGCGGGCTCGGCCTGGTCGAGGCCAGCCTGACCGGCCTGCTGGTCCTGGCCGGCGTCCACGGCGGTGACGCGCTCTTGGCCACGCTGGCCTACCGGCTCGCCTCCTACTGGCTTCCGCTGTGCGCCGGACTGCCGGCCTACCTCCTGTACCGACACCGTTACGGCCGCTGGGCGCACCAGTCGCGGCATTGACCATGCCGGGCCGACGCCAACCGTGGCCCGGCGCCACGGCGGTATTCGCTGCTCAGGCTGCCGCCAACCGCGCGCGCTCAGCCTCGCTGAACGGCATCGGCTGCCGGTGGCCGGCATCCCAGCGAACCGTGACGACGCGCGCCTCGGCCGCCACTTCCCCTGACGTCTTCAGGATCGTTTCGCGGGTCGTAAGGCTGGTCGTACCCAGGCGCTCCACCTCGATGCGCACCGTCACCCGGCGGTCCGGGTAGCGAACCTCGGCGCGCAGATCGACTTCGAGCCGGACCACCACGTAGATCGGATCACGGCCCAGGGTCTGCGAGTAGAAGGCATCCCGGCCCTCCTCGAGGTAAGTCAGGAACACCGCGTGATTGACGTGGCCAAGAGCGTCTACGTCACGCCACCTGACATCGACCGGATGCTCAAACATCGCGCGCATGCACCTACGAGCGCGCTTGTTTCGCGCGGTCTCGTATGAACATAACCACGCCGCCAACGATGATGAAGAGCACGCCTGCGGCGCCCGCGACGGTGACAATCCAGCCAAAAATGGTCATGACCAGGTTGTGCTGAACGTCGTTGATCCAGCCGAGTGGTATGCCGGTGATGCTGGCCTTGCAGTTGCCTAGCGTGTCGTTGGGGTACGGGCCATACCTTGTGCAGGTCGAGGCGGTAACGATGTCGTAGCCGATCGTCGCTGAAATCCCCCCAAAGATGGCTATGAGCACGCCGCCAATAATGAAACCAATCTTAAGCATCGAGGTTCCTCATTCTGGCTTTCCGTCTCGCCTGCCCCGGGAATTCTAGCCCGGCAATTCTAGCCCCGGCGGCCCAGCCCGCCCGCGTGGTCAGGAACGGCGGCCGGTAGGGTCAGCGGCGATGGAGACCATCCGCAAAGACGTCGTCGTGATCGGCCTGGGCGGGTTCGGCTCCGCGGCGCTGTGGAGGCTCGCCCAGCGAGGGGTTGACGCCGCCGGGATCGAACGTCACGGCATCGGGCATCACCTCGGCTCCTCGCACGGTGCGACCCGGCTGTTCCGGATTGCCTGCCAGGAGCATCCCGGGCTGGCCCCGATCGCGCTGAAATCGCTCGAGCTGTGGACCCGGCTGGGGGAGCAGGCCGGCCAGCAGCTTGTCCGCCAGAGCGGCTGCCTGAGCACGGGATCGCCGGACAGCCGCCCGGTGCGCGGCGCGGTCGCGGCCGCCGCCGCAGCCGGGGTACCGGTCGACGAGCTGAGCCACGAGGAACTGGCCGCGCGGCAGCCGCAGTACGCGGGGCTGGTGCCGGAGGACGTCGCGGTATGGGACCCGGGCGCCGGGATCTGCTATCCGGAGCGCAACGTGCGGGCGCAGGTAGAAGCCGCCCAGCGGCTCGGTGCCGATGTCTACCCGCACACGATGGTCACCGGCATAGAAGCTGACGGCGACGGTGTCACCGTGCGCTCCCCGACCGCCGAATGGCGGGCGGCCCAGGTGGTCGTCGCGGCCGGCGCGTGGCTTGGCACGCTCCTGCCCGGCCTGCCGCTGGCCCCGCGCAGGACGCCGCTGTACTGGTTCCGGCCCCGGGATCCCCGGTCGGAAGAGTTCACCCTGGATAAGTTTCCCGCCTTCATCTGGGAACGCCGCGACGGCGAGATCTTGTGGGGACACGGCTCCGCAGAGGATTACGAGATCAAGATCGGCCTGGACCCCGCGCGGGCATCAGCCGAGACGGCCATCGACCCGGAGCAGATGGACCGCTACATCCACCTGGACACCGATATCGACGAGCTGACCTCGTGCGTGGCGCGAGCCTTTCCCGGCCTCGATCCGCGGCCCGCGAAGGTCATCCCGTGCATGGTCACCGACTCGCCCGACGAGCAGTTCCTCGTCGGCCGGCTGGCCAGCGAGCCAAGCGTGGTCGTGGCGGGCGGGGACAGCGGGCACGGCTTCAAGCACGCCGCCGGCATCGGCGAGTTGCTGGCGCAGATCGTCACCGGTGAGCGCGGGTACTGCGCGACGGACTTCATGGACCCGGCGCGCTTCCTCTGACGCAGCGCGCGGGGTCGATGTCACACTCTGCCTATGAGCGGATTCGTTCGAAGGCATCCGTGCTCGGCGGAGGCCTGATGAAGAACAGTGCGGAGCCGCCCGACGACCTTACGTCGGTGCAGCGCGAGATTCTCGAGACCATCCAGAGGCTCTCGCGGCTCCGCCGGCGGCCTCCTTCCATGCGCGAACTACTGCCGCACGTCAAACTCAGCAGCGTGGGTGCTTTGTCCTACGAGTACGGCCTCTTGGAGGCGAAGGGATACTTGCGCCGTGAGGCGGGGCGACCGCGCACGGTCGAGGCGCGGCTACCCGGCGAGTCAGCCTTTCCGGCGGAGGCAGGCGAGCCCGTACGGGCTGGCCAGCCCAGACAGGTACCGATGGTCGCCGCGCCGCAGGCCGGCCAGGCTCTTCAAGACGTCGGGCCGGGAGTTGTCTGGGTCCCGGTTGAGGGGCGGGTCGCAGCGGGCGAGCCGATCCCGCCACTGGAGCCGGTTAATACTCGCTTCCCGCTGCCCAGGGAGGTCGTCGGCGGCGGGACGCTCTTCATGCTCAGGGTGGTCGGCGATTCAATGATCGGGGCTGGCATCGTCGACGGCGACTGGGTGGTGGTTCGCGAGCAACGCCAGGCCGAGAACGGTGAAATCGTGGCCGCGCTGATCAACGGGACCGAGGTTGAGGGCACGGTGAAGACGCTTAAGCTGGTGGACGGCCATCGCTGGCTGATGCCGCAAAACCCGGTCTACACGCCGATTCTCGGCGATAAAGCGGAAATCCGCGGCAAAGTGGTGGCCGTATTGCGACGAGTCTGACCCGGTCGGTCAGCGCGGTACCGGGGATTCCAGGTGGTAGCCGCGGCCGGCGTAATCGAAGCCGTCGAGTTCCAGCCGTTGCAGCGACCGGTCCTGGGGGGACGCGTAGTACGCGCGGATCTCGGCGATCAGCCCGGTCTCCGGGTCGAACTGGTACCACTCGTCGCCGCGCAGCACGGTCCCGTCCTTCGTCTTGAAATGCGTCCACTCGATGACGGCCTGGTCGGAATCGGGCTCGCACACGATCCGGTCCACGGTCCAGGCTGAGCCCCTGGTCGCGACCGAGTCCGCCCAGCGCTCGCCGATCAGGCGGCCGCCCCGCCACGCGCCGCCGTACATGCCGGGCGGGAAGTAGTGCGTGCCGCCGGGGATGAAGCAGCGGGCGACGCCGTCGGCGTCGGCGGCGTTGCAGGCACCGAAGTACCGGGTGATCAGTTCCCTCATGTGGGCGCGCTTCGCGTCGTGGTCCAGGCTCGCGTAGGTCATCCGTCCTCCTGACTCAGCTGATGCCGCTCAGCCCGCCGCCGTCGAGGTGCAGCACGCCTCCGTGCATCACCGCGGCTTCGGGATCGAGCAGCATGGTCACCGCCCAGGCGATCTCGTCCGCGGTCGGCAGACGGCCGAGCGAATTGCGCTGCGAGTACTCGGTCCAGACCGCCTCGAACGGGACGTCGCGCTCGGCCGCGACGGCCGCCGCGATCCGCCGCAGCCGCGGCGTGTCGGCCGGCCCGGGGCAGACGGTGTGCACGGTGACACCGCGCGGCCCGTAGAGCAGGCTGATCTGGCGCATCAGGTTGAGCACCCCGGCGTTGATGGCGCCGGGGCCGGCCTCGTGAGCCCGCGGCTCGATCCCGAGCGTGCCCGCGAACGCGACGAACCGGGAGCCCTGGCCCAGCCGGTCGCGCACCGCGTGCAGCAGCCGCACGGTCCCGCCGAGCTTGATGTCCGCGCCGACGGCGAGCAGGTCGGGATCGATGGTGTCGGCCGATCCGCGCACCGGCAGGCCGGCCGCCATGACCGCGATCGATACCGGGCCGGGCAGGCCGGAGGAGATGGCCTCGATGGCCGCGTTCTGGCCGATGTCCGCTGCGCACGGCGTGATCAGCTCGTCGTCCGCGGCCAGTTCCTTCAGGGCATCCTGGCCGCGGGCCACGGCGAGCACCGGCATGCCCCGGGCGGTGAGCCGGCGGGCGATGGCCGAGCCGACGCTGCCGGTCGCGCCGACAATCACCGCGGTGCCGGCCGGCCCGGGAGCGTCGGTCTCCGCGGCGGCGGTCACCGGGGCTCCCGGCCGGGCGGCTGGGCGGCCGGGACGACCCGCGCGCCGAGGGCCCGGGAGATGGTCAGCGCGGCGGTGCGCACGGCCGGCCCGGCCCGGTCCGGCTTCAGCCGCGCCGACCAGCCGGAGACCGACAGCGCCCCGGCCGCGGCTCCGCCCGGGCCGTGTACCGGGCTGGCCACGCAGACCAGGCCCGGCCGCGATTCCTCGAAGTCGTAGGCGAGGCCGGACTCGCTGACCCGGTCGAGTTCCTGGCGCAGCAGTTCCGGCGAGGTGATCGTCCGCTCGCTGACCCGGGTCAGCCCCGCGTCGAGCACGGCCTGGACGGTGGCGGCGTCGGAGAACGCCAGGATCGCCTTGCCGATCGCGGTCGCGTGGGCGGGCCAGCGGCCGCCGACCCGGGTCGGCAGCCGGGGCGAGTCCGGGCCGGCCAGGATGTCGACGTAGACGACGTCGGCGCCTTCCAGGATGCCGAGGTTGACCGAGTGCCTGGTGGCCTCCCGCAGGTCGGCCATGACCGGCCGGGCGGCGTCGCGGAGGCTGCGCTGCTGCGGTACCAGCTGGCCGAGCTCGAACAGCTTGAGCCCGAGACGGAGTTCGCCGTCCGCGCGCTCGAGCAGCCCGCAGCGGATCAGCTCGCCGGTCAGCCGGTGCGTGGTGGTCTTCGGCAGCGACGCCCGCCTGGCCAGTTCGGAGACGGTCATCGCCTCGCGGTCATCCCGGAACGCGTCGAGGACCGACGTGATCCGGCCAGCGGCCGTGGTCGCGCCGTGGGCGCCGTGGGCTGGGCACATGAGTCGATGATGGTCGCCGGGACCGTGGCCCGTCCACGGCGTGTTCCGATCATCGGAACGCGGCTCTTGCCAGGCCCGGCCGCACGGCACGGTGCAAGAGAAACTGCGGGAGGCAGACATGATCGATCTGACGGCCGGAACGCCACGGTGACCGGAACCGTGGCCGCGATCGTCGGCCCTGGGAACATCGGCACCGACCTGCTGGCCAAGCTGCGGCGGCTGGACGGGCTCGACGTGGCCTACATGGTGGGCGTGGTGGAGTCCGAGGGCCTGGCCCGGGCCAGGAAGCTCGGCGTGGCCGCGTCGGCCGGCGGCGTCGACTGGCTGCTGCGCCAGGACCCGCTTCCGGAGATCGTGTTCGAGGCGACCTCGGCGCGAGCCCACCTGGCCAACGCGCCCCGCTACGCCGAGGCCGGGATCCGGGCCATCGACCTGACCCCCGCCCATATCGGGCCGATGGTCTGCCCGCCGGTCAACCTGCCTGAGCACCTGGACGCGCCGAACGTCAGCATGATCACCTGCGGCGGCCAGGCCACCATCCCGATCGTGCACGCGGTGTCCCGGGTCACGGAGGTCCCTTACGCCGAGATCGTGGCGTCGGTCGCGTCCCGGTCGGCGGGTCCGGGGACGCGGGCCAACATCGACGAGTTCACCCACACCACCGCCGGGGCGGTGGCCTCGGTGGGCGGAGCCGCACGGGGCAAGGCGATCATCATCCTCAATCCGGTCGAGCCGCCGATGATCATGCGGGACACGGTGTTCTGCGCGATACCGCCCGACGCCGACCCGGACGCGATCGCCGCGTCGGTGCACGCCATGGTCGAGGAGGTGCAGCAGTACGTGCCCGGCTACACGCTGCGGGCCGATCCGCAGTTCGACCCGCCGGAGGCGTCCTGGTCGGGCAACGCCCGGGTGGCCGTGTTCCTCGAGGTCCGCGGCAACGGGGACTACCTGCCCGAGTACGCGGGCAACCTGGACATCATGACCGCGGCCGCCGCGCGCGTGGGCCAGCTCGTGGCCAGGGCCACGGCGGTGGGAGCGTGACCGGCGCCGGCGGAACCAGCCGCCAGATCAGGATCACCGACACCACGCTGCGGGACGGCAGCCACGCGATGTCCCACCAGTTCACCGAGGAGCAGGTGCGGGCCACGGTGCACGCGCTGGACGCGGCCGGGGTCGAGGTGATCGAGGTCACGCACGGCGACGGCCTGGGCGGATCATCGTTCAACTACGGCTTCTCGCTGACCGATGACATCGCGCTGATCACCGCCGCCGCGCAGGAGGCCGCGCAGGCCAAGATCGCGATACTCCTGGTGCCCGGCATCGGCACCATGGCTGACCTGCAGCGCTCGCGGGAAGCCGGCGCCTCGGTCGCGCGCATCGCGACCCACTGCACCGAGGCCGACGTGTCCATCCAGCACTTCGGCATCGCCCGGGACCTGGGCATGGAGACGGTCGGGTTCCTGATGATGGCGCACCGCACCAGCGCCGCCGAGCTGGCCAGGCAGGCGCGGATCATGGTCGACGCCGGGGCCCAGTGCGTGTACTGCGTCGACTCGGCCGGGGCGCTGCTGCTCGGCGACGCGCAGGAGCGCATCCTGGCCCTGATGGCAGAGATCGGGGGCGAGGCACAGGTCGGCTTCCACGGCCACCAGAACCTCGCCCTGGGCGTGGCCAACTCGGTGCTCGCCTTCCAGAACGGGGCGCTGCAGATCGACGGCTCGCTGTGCGGGCTCGGCGCCGGGGCCGGCAATTCCCCCACCGAGGTGCTGGCCGCCACCTTCGACCGGCTGGGCATCAAGACCGGAGTTGACGTGCAGGGCACGCTGGCCGCCGCGGATGAGATCGTCAAGCCGTTCCTGCCCCGGCTGCCGTGGACCGACCGCGCGTCGATCGTGCAGGGCTACGCGGGCGTGTACTCCAGTTTCCTGCTCCACGCTGAGCACGCGGCGAAGCGTTACGGGGTCCCTGTTCATGCCATCCTCGAGCGCGTGGCTCAGCACGGTTACGTGGGCGGCCAGGAGGACATGCTGATCGATGTGGCGCTGCAGCTGGTCCGCGAGCGAGAGGCGGCCGCCGCGGCCGTGTGATCGCTGCGGGCCGGGAGGGAGGGTCGGATGACTGAGTTCATCCCGCACGTGATCAACGGCGAGCCGGCCGAATCGGTCAGCGGGGCCAGGTTCGACACGGTTGATCCCTGGACCAGGCAGCCCTGGGCGCAGGTCGCGCTGGGCGCGGCGGAGGACGCGGGCCGGGCGGTGGCTGCCGCCCGGCTGGCCTTCGACGAGGGCCCGTGGCCGCGGATGGGGTTCGCCGAGCGCGGCGCGCTGCTGCAGGGGCTGGCCGACCTGATCATGGCGAACGCCGGCGAACTGGCCATGGCGGACACCACCGACATGGGCAAGCCGATCAGTGACTCGCGGAACAACGACGTGCCCCGGTCCGCGCTGAACTTCCGGTTCTTCGCCGATCACGCCCGGCTCGCGACCGCCGACGCGCTGCCCATGGACTCCGGGCACCATGCCTACACGCAGTTCGGGCCGGCCGGGGTGGTAGCGGCGATCGCGCCGTGGAACTTCCCGCTGATGCTGGAGACGTGGAAGGTGGCCCCGGCGCTGGCCTGGGGCAATACCGTCGTGCTCAAGCCGGCCGAGGACACCCCGGCGTCCGCGACCCGGCTGGCCACCCTCGCGCTGCAGGCCGGTGTCCCGCCGGGCGTGCTGAACGTGGTCCAGGGCTATGGCCCGGGCTCGGCCGGGGCGGCGCTGACCTCGGATCCGCGGGTGGACCGGATCACGTTCACCGGGGAGTCCGGCACCGGCCGGGTCATCTCCGCGGCCGCGGCGGCCAACCTGACCCCGGTGAGCCTGGAACTCGGCGGCAAGGGCGCCAACCTGGTCTTCGCCGACGCCGACCTGGGGACCGCGGTGGACTGGTCGATCCGGGCCATCTTCAGCAACGCCGGGCAGGTGTGCCTGGCCGGGTCGCGGCTGTACGTGCAGCGCCCGGTGTACGGCGAGTTCCTCGACCGGTTCTGCGCGGCGGCCGAGGCGCTCAGGATCGGCGACCCGAAGGTCCCCGACACCCAGTTCGGTCCGCTGGCGTCCGAAGAGCACTACGGCAAGGTCCGCTCCTACGTGGAGGCGGTCGAGGCTCAGGGCGGCAAGATCCGCACCGGCGGGCTCGGCGATCACGGCTGGGTGGTGCGGCCGACCGTGGTGGTCGACGCGCCCGCGGACGCGCCGATCAGCACCGAGGAGATCTTCGGCCCGGTGGTCGTGGTGCACGCGTTCGACACCGAGGACCAGGCGGTGGCCGCGGCCAACGACACGCCCTACGGCCTGAACGCCATGGTCTTCACCGAGAACCTGTCCCGCGCCCACCGGGTGTCCGCCGCGCTGCGGGCCGGCACGGTCTGGGTGAACTGCTTCTTCATCCGTGACCTGCGCGCGCCGTTCGGCGGCGTCGGAGACTCCGGCGTCGGCCGCGAGGGCGGCAACTTCAGCCGGGAGTTCTTCACCGAGCCCAAGGCGGTGGTGATGGCGATCAGGAGCCGGGACGCCGGCTGAGCGGGTCAGCCGGTTGCTCCACGGTTGCCAAACCGCGCCGCCCAGGAGAACACTGCGGCTGAAGGCCGGTATGCGGCTGCTCGCCCCCATCGGAGAACATGTGCTACTCAAGATCGTTCTTGTCGCGGTGCTCGCTCTCCTGTGCGCCGCCGGCATCGGCGTGTGGACCAGGCTGGCGGCCTCCAACGCGCGAACCATCGACGCGCCCGCGGGCGAGCCCGACCAGCTCTTCCGGGGCGGCGTCCTGTGCCGGTACCTCATCACCAGCGGCGGCTTGCTGGCCCGGCTGGAACTCTTCGACTGGGGCGTGCGGCTACGCGGGACCGTGATCAGCCGCTGGCTCGTCCCGACCTGGGAAGCCAGGTACGACCAGCTGGCGATGGCCGAACGCGTCGCCCTCCCGGCCAGCAGGGTCGCGGTCTGGCTGCGGCTGCGCGGAGAACCTAACGCGATCGCCTTCCTCACCGACCGCAGCCTGGAGATCCTTACCCTGCTCCAGGAACACGACGTGCCGGTCAACCGCTCCGTCACCAAGATCAGGCGGGTCGGGGAGCTCTACCAGTAGCGATCTTCATTCCTGACTGACCGAACGTCCGCCGTCTCTGTCGTGCCGCTGGCTTGGTGCTACCACGACGGATGGCTGGCTAGCTGGCCTCCTGGCCGAATCAGTGGGCACGGAGCACGCTCTGATGGGAGGTTGTGTGGCCCTTCTCGGATTGCTGCTTCGTGCCCGGTTCCGCCAGCGGTGGCGGTCGTGGCTGTCGCTTAGCCTGCTGGTAGCGCTGGCGAGCGGGCTGGTCCTGGCCGCGGCGGCATCCGCGCGCCGTACCGCTGCCGCCTTCCCGGAGTTCGAGGCCGCCCACGGCTACGACGCCTTGGTGCTGGCCGAAGCGCCGATACCCAAGATCGCCGCCCTGCCCGGAGTCGTCTCGGCCACCCTGTTGCAGGCCGTATCGGCCGGCCCGCCGACGTGCGCGTGTTCCCGCCCGATCAATAGCAGCTACTTCAACGTGTTCGAGGTCGCGCCGAGGGACCTGTCCCGCCTGGTCAAGCTGGTGGCGGGCCGGATGCCAGACCAGTCCGACCCGTACCAGGTGCTGGCGTCGTTCACCCTGGCGCAGGACGCCGGGGTGCATGTCGGCACGGTCATCCGGGTGCCCTTGTACTCGGCGTCACAGCGGAACGCGGTGCTGGCCGGCGCCAGCGTCAGGCCAGCCGGCCCGGCGGTCGCCTTGCGCGTGGTGGGCATCGAAGCCGCCGAGCCGGAATTTCCTTTCGCCAACGCCCCCGGATACGACCTGTACGCCACCCGGGCCTTCGCCCGGATGGTCAGCGCGAAGGCGGTTCTGTCGGCCTCCTACCTGGTCCGGCTTCGCCACGGCCCGGCTGGTCTGCCCCGGTTCCAGATCCAGGCGCGTGCACTAGGGGTGGAGGCGGCCGCGGACATGGACACCGCGGCCAGCGCGATCGGCTCCTCGATCCAGCCCCAGGTGGTGGGATGGTGGATCCTCGCTGGCCTGGCCGCGCTGGCCGCGATCGTCGTCGTGGCGCAGGCGCTGGCCCGCCAGGATGCCATTGAGGCCGAACCGAACGGCACGCTGAGCGCTCTGGGCGCATCGCAGCGCCAGCTGGTGGCGGCGGGCATGACGGCGACCCTGGTCATCGCGGTCGCGGGAGTGACCGGCGGGGTGGCCCTGGCGTTCCTGCTCTCGCCGCTGACTCCGGTGGGCGAGGCGAGGGTGGCCGATCCCTCAACCGGGTTCGCGTTCGCCGGCTCCGTCCTGCTGCCCGGCGCGGCGGTCGCGGTCATCGTCATGCTCGCCCTGGGCTTGTGGCCGGCCATCCGGACCGCGCGAACCCGCCGGCCGGCGCGGACCAGAGCGGTGCGTCCATCGCGGGTCGCGGCGTGGCTGGCCGCAGCCGGCGCCCCGCCCAGCGTGCTGATCGGGGTCCGCCACGTGCTGGAACGGGGCCGCGCCCGCGCCGCCGTGCCAGGCCCGGCCCTGCTCGGATCGGTCCTGGCGGTCGCGGCTCTGTGCGCAACCGTGGTCTTCGGCGCCAGCCTGACCCACCTGACCAGCACACCGGCCCTCTACGGGCAGCCCTTCGACCTGCAGTTCTCCAGCGGCGGCCCCGGGAACGCTGCGCAGTTCGGGCAGATGGTAGCCACCCTGGAGCGCGACCGCGCCGTCTCCGACATCAGCGCCGGGGCCGAAGGCGACGTGAGCATCAACGGCAGGATCGTCGCCGCGCAGGCCGGCCAGAGCATCCGCGGCCCGCTGCTGGTCACCATGATCAACGGCCAGCCCCCGCGCGCAGGCGATCAGGTAGCGCTGGGCGCAACCACCTTGCGCCAGGTCGGAGAGCACGTTGGGTCACTCGTGCGGGTAACCGCGCCATCCCTAGCCGGCGGGACACGCACCGCCTGGTACCGGGTGACCGGGACCGCCGTTTTCCCGCCCGAATCCGGCAGCGGAGGGCTGGGCACGGGGGCCATATTCCCCCTCAGCATGCTGGGTGCCCCGTGCGCACCCGGCCCAGCGCTTAATGCCTGCCAGCTTCGGGCCATTCTCAGCGCCGACGGTGACGTGCTGGTGCGCGTCGTGCCCGGCCCGCGCGGGCAAGCTGCCCTCGCCCGGCTAGCCCGGGCCTATCCGTCGGAGGTGACGTTCCCCGTGCCCCCGACCAACCTGGTCAACTTCGGGGAGGCGGTGAACTTCCCGCTCCTGTTCGGAGGGCTCCTCGTGCTGTTCGCCGTGGCGACCCTGGTGCACGTGCTGGTGGTGGGCGTGACCAGGCGCCGGCGGGAGGCGGGCCTGCTCAAGGCCCTCGGGTTCGTCGGCCGGCAGATAGCCTTCGCCGTGTCATGGCAGGCTACGACCATCGCCCTCATCGGGATCATCGTCGGCGTGCCAGCCGGTGTCGCCGTCGGCCGGCTGATCTGGCGGGCCTTCGCCAGCAGCTTCGGCGTCGTCCCGGTGCCGGTCGTGACCGCCTGGTCCATCGTGGCGGTCGTGCTGGCGGCCGTCCTGATCGCGAATGTGCTGGCCGTCGGCCCGGCGGTGGCCGCCGGGCGAACCCGCCCGGCCAGCCTGCTGCGAGCCGAATAAGGTTCGAGCCCTCATGAGCTGTGATGCTGGACGGAGCTAACCCGGAAGGAGCAACGGCATGATCGGCGAGCCTGTCCGCTGGTCTGATGAGGTTGATGAGGTGATCAGGGGCGATCTGACGGCGGCGGTCGCGTACCTCACTCCGGCCGGGGGAGCGGTGGTCACCGCAGTCGCTCCGGTGGGCATCGACCGGCGTGATGCTGGCGGGATTGGTTTCACTACCTCGCTTGGTTTCCCGCGCAAGCTTGAGCGGATCATTGGTAACCCGCACGTGGCGCTGGCTTTTCACGCGCGTGAGCACGGGTTCTCGGCGAACCCGGCGTTCGTGCTGGCTCAGGGCCGGGCATCGGTGGATATCAGGCCCTCGCGCGAGCGGCTGGAGGCGATGATCCCGCAGGCGGAGCGTTACTTTGGCACAGTCGTGCGCGGCCCGGTGTGGGACCGGCTGCTCCGTGAGTATTACTTCGAGCGGGTTTTCGTGGATGTCACCGTCGAGCGGATGGTCGCCTGGCCAGACCTGGGCGCCGCGGGCGCGATGGAGGTGACCGGAGCGCCCTGGCCCGGTAGTGCTGCCCCGCAGCCGCTGCCGAAGAACGGGACCGGCCCGCGGGTGGATGTGGACCGGGCCGCCGGGCGGATCGCCATGCTCCCGCACCGCGTGCTGGCCTACCGGGGCGCCGACGGGTTCCCGGTGGTCGTCCCCGTGGAGGTCGCCGGGCATGATGCTGCGGGCCTGCGGCTGGTGGTGCCGGGCGGCCTGCTTCCGCCGGGCGGTCGCCGCGCAGGCATGCTCGCCCATGCATACCGGCCGCAGCTGGTCGGGCTCAGCACCCGGATCTTCACCGGCTGGCTGGACGTCGCCCGCGACGGCACCGCGGTCTACGCGCCCCATACGTCCAAAGGCTTTATGGCACCGCCCCGCAAGAAGCTGCTGCTGGTGTCCAACGGGCTCTTCGCGAAGTACGGGATGTGGCAGGCTCGCCGCCAGGGAACCGCCGATCGGCTGGAGCGGCTGGCGGCAGACACCGGCCACGTGCCGGGACGTGCTCCCGGGACTGGCTGAGTCAGTAGTCCGGGGCTTCCGGCAGGCCGGCTGCGGTCACGATGAACGCGAGGACCTCGGCCTCGTAGCGCAGCTTGTCGTACCGCCCGGCCGGTCCCATGTGGGCCCCGGCGCCCAGCTCAGCGCGGAAGAGCAGCCGGCTGCCCTGGCCGGCCTCGCCTGCCGCGGCGCGTTCCGCTGCGGTGGCCCGGAGCCTGGCCACCCACTTCGCCGGCTCGTGGATCAGCACCCGTGGGTCGTGCACGCTCCCGGTGACCAGCAGGTCGGGCCAGGGGGCGCGCGGCATGTTGTCATACGGGCTGTAGGAGCGCAGGTAGGCCAGCATGGCCGGATCATCCCGGGGATCGCCCCACTCATCCCACTCGTTGATCGTGAGCGGGATGGCCGGGTCGGACATGGTCGTGACGCAGTCGACGAACGGGACCTCGGCGACGACCGCCCGCCATCGCTCCGGGGCCATGGCGAACACCGCTCCCTGCAGCAGGCCGCCGGCCGACCGGCCGCGGGAGACGATCCGGTCGCCGGCGGCCCAGCCCTGGGCGACCAGCGCGTCGGCCGCGGCGATGAAGTCGGTGAAGGTGGTGCGCTTGCGGTCCAGCCGGCCCTGCAGCCACCACCGCCTGCCTCCCTCGCCGCCACCGCGTATGTGGGCCACCGCGCAGGTGGCGCCGCGGTCGAGCAGGCTCGGCGTGGCCACGCTGAACTCCGGCCAGCTGCAGTCCTCATACGCGCCGTAGCCGTCCAGCAGGACGGGCGCGGAGCCGTCGGCGCGCTGCCCGCGCCGGTAGGCGATGGTCACCGGTATCAGCGCGCCGTCGGCGGCGGGCGCGGCGATCCGCTCGGTGACGTACCCGGCCGGGTCGTACCCCGGCACGTCCTTGCGCTTGCGCAGCTCCCAGCGACCGCTGGCCAGGTCCACGTCGTGCCAGGACGGCGGGTCGACGAGCGACTCGGTGCGCACGGTGACCGCGGTGGCTGCGTACTCCTCGTTGATTCCCAGGGCGAGCGAGCAGTGCGGCCCGTCGGCCTCGATGAGCCGCTGCTCGCCCGACTCGCGGTGCAGGACGCGCAGCTGCGGCGCGGCCGCGTGCCGCTGCTCCACGACCAGGAACGGCCCGAACACGTGGCACGACACCAGGCGGGTGTCCGGCGATCCCGCGATGACCTCGGTCCAGCCGGCCCGGCCCGGCGCCCGTGCGGGGGCACGGACCAGCCGGAACTCCTCCGCGCTGTCGTTGGTGACGAGGTAGAACTCGCCCCCGTCCGGTCCGTCCGCATGATCGGCGCGGTATTGGGTCCCCGGCCTCCTCGGCTCCAGGACGGCTGGCGGCGTCTGCGGCGCAGCCGCGGGGATGATCAGGGTCTCCGTGGTCTCAATCGACTCGGTCTCGATCAGCACGTACCTGCCGCTGCGGGTCGCCCGGACGATCAGCGCGAAACGCTCGTCGTCCTCGCGGAAGACCAGGACATCCCCGTCCGGGCCGGTCCCGATCTCGTGCCGCCAGACCTCATGCGGGCGGTACAGCTGGTCGGTGAGCACGTAGAACAGCGACCGGGAGTCCGCGGCCCAGCCCAGCCCGTAGTAGGTCCGCTCGATGCGGTCCGGCAGGTCCTGGCCGGTGGCCAGGTCACGGATGCGGAGCTGGAACATCTCGTCGCCGGCGAAGTCGACGGAGTACGCCAGCAGCCGCCCGTCCGGGCTGACCTCGCGGACCCCCAGGTCGGCGTAGCTACCGGCGCCGGCCGGATCGCCGAGCAGCAGGTTCAGGTCGAGGAGCACCTCGGCCTCGGCGGGCGGCGCTGGCAGCGCGGGCGGCGCGGGCGGCCCGGGTGCGGCCACCCGGCAGAACTGCTCGAGTTCCTGCCCCGCGACCACCCGGGTGAAGTAGGAGAACTCGCCGCGGCGCCAGCTCACCGAGTCCTCGGCGGCGGCCACGCGGCCGGTCATCTCGCTCAGCAGCCGGTCCTGCAGGCTGCGGGTCGGCTCCATCGCCCGGTCGTAGTACGCGCGCTCGGCGGCCAGGTAGTCGCGCATGGCGGGCAGGTCATGATCGCGCATCCACGCGTAGGGGCCCGGCGGCGCCCCGTCCGGCGCGGGCGGACCGCCCGGCACCTGCAGATCCGCCGCGACCGGCGCGACGGGCGGCTCTGACCCCGGGCGTGCTTCATGCATAACGATCGGCTCCTCGCCGGGTACTCGGTAACCAGCCGGCGCACCGCGTCGGCGGGGATCTGGCCGGAGGTGTTCCCGTCCCGGCCGGTGACGGTCTCCGACTGCAGCAGGCTGTTGATGACGGCTTCCTCGGTGGCCTCGGCCACGGCGGCGAAGTAGTCGTCGAGCGCGCCGCCCGCGACCGGGGCCCGCGATGGCGCGGTGCCGCGCGGCGCGCGCAGCCCGGTGGCCAGCGCCAGGAAGATCTCGCCGCTGCCGTGGTGGGCGGTGCTGCCCGCCCGGGCCAGTCCCAGGCCGGCCGACGGGCCGCCCGCTGGCAGGCGGCCGCGTCCAGCGGGCCGTCGGTGACCACGACGACGATGCACGATCCGGCCGGCCGCGGCCGGGAGTGGCCTGGATCAGGCAGCAGCTGGCCGACGGGCACCCCGGCCACGGTGAGCCGGCGCCGGTCGCCGAAGTTCGTCAGGGTGAGGACACCTACGGTGGCCCCGCTGGGCAGGACTCGCGACGCGGTGCCGATGCCGCCCTTGTAACCGAGGCAGCTCATCCCCGTGCCGGCGCCGACCGCGCCCTCGGCGGCGGCCGCCGCGCCGGCCGACGCGCGGGCGGCGGCCATGGCGTCCCGCACGTCCCCGCGGTCCACTTGCATGCGCCGGGTGTCATTGAGGAAGCTGTCGTCGCATTCCGCGACGATGGGGATGATGACATCGTCGTTCCCGATCGCGGGCTGCTCCTCGATGAGCAGTTCGCACGCGGCGTCGTAGACCCGCCCCAGCTGCATGGTCGAGGTAAGGAATACCGGGGTCTCGGCCAGCCCCCATTCCAGCGCGGTCAGCAGGCCCGTGCACTCACCGGCCCCGTTGAGCACCGCGGCCCCGGCGGGGACCGGGGAGGTGAACAGGTCGCCGCCCGGGTCGAGCACGGTGACCCCGGTCCGGGCGATCCCGCGGCCGGCCGGCGGGGGCGCCTCGTCCCGCCACACCGTGGCGTGGCCCAGGCCCACGCCGGGAACGTCGAGCACCGACCCGGTCGGGCCAGGTGGCAGGAGTCCGATCGTGATGCCAAGATCGGTGACGCGCGGCATTCCGTGATGGTAACGCCGGTCGGCGCCGCGCGGAGGTGAGCGAGTGAGCCTGCCGGTCCCGGTGGTCTGGAGCGAGGACTGCGTGCGTCACGAGCCAGCGGGCGAGGTGTGGCTCGGCGTCCGGGACCCGGGGACGGAGGTGCCGGCCAGGGCGCTGGCGCTGCGCGACGCGCTGTCAGCGGCGGGCGCGCCGGTGCTGGCCGCCCGGGAGCACGATGACGCGATCCTGCTCGCGGTGCACGATCCGCGGCTGGTTGATCACCTGGCCGGGATCTGGCGGGACTGGTCCGACGCCGGGCTGCCCGCCGAGTACGGCCGCGACCGCGTCGTGCCCTACGTGTTCCCGACCTCCGGGCTGCTGGACGGCCTGCCGCTGCGCTCGCCGGCCGCCGTCCACGCGCGGGCCGGGTTGTTCTGCTACGACACGATGACGCTGGTCGGGCCGGGTAGCTGGGCTGCCATCCGGGGGGCGGTGGATGCCGCGCTGACCGCGGCCGACCTGGTCAGCTCAGGCGAGCGGCTGGCGTACGCGCTGTGCCGGCCTCCGGGTCATCACGCGACCCGGAGCGCGTACGGGGGATCCTGCTATCTGAACAATGCCGCGGTCGCCGCGCAGGCGCTCCGGGTCGCCGGGGCGGAGCGGGTGGCGGTGCTGGACATCGACGCGCATCACGGCAACGGCACGCAGATGATCTTCTACGACCGGGCCGATGTCTGGTACGGCTCGCTGCACGTCGATCCGGGGGCGGGCTGGTTCCCGCACTACGCCGGCTACCCGGAGGAGCGGGGGAGGGGGCCGGGAGAGGGCGGTAACCGCAACCTGCCGCTGGCTCCGGGGACCGGGGACGACGGCTGGCTGGCCGCCCTGGACGTGCTGTGCGGCGAGGTGCGGGCCCGGGGCTCCGACGCCCTGGTGATCTCGCTGGGCGTAGACGCCGCGGCCGAGGACCCGGAGAGCCCGCTGCAGGTCACCGAGGAGGGCTACCGCGAGGCGGGCCACCGGATTGCCGCCCTGGGCCCGGCGGTCCTGATTCAGGAAGGCGGGTATGACCTCGCGTCGCTCGGCCGGCTGGTCGTGGCCACGCTAGAGGGGGCCGCGCGCGGCTAGCGGTCGCCGGCCGGCCGCCGGCGAGATTACACTCGGAGTAGGCATGAGCAGGCGCCAGCTGACCGCGAGGTACCCGCGAGTCCGGCCGCTTCGTCCCCGCTGTCCGCACGAACCCGGCGCCGCGTAGCCCGGAAAGGCAGGGCAGCAGTGGCAAAGGAGACACAGTTCGCGATCGGGGCCAAGGCCAGCTGCTCGGATGGTTCGTGCGGCGAGGTGCGCCGTTTGGTCATCGACCCAGCCGCTGATACGGTCACCCACCTTGTCATCCAGCCGGGGCACCGGCGGGAGGCCGGGCGGCTCGTTCCCCTGGACCTGGTCGAGACTACGGCCGGCGAAATCAGGCTGCGCTGCACGCGCGCGGAGTTCGACCAGCTTGACCGCGCCGAGGAAAGCGGCGTGGCGGAAGGCATCGGCAGCGGCGGGCTCGTCGGCGACGGCTTGGTATACGACGGCGGCAGCGAGGCATACGCGCCCGTCGGCGGCGGGCTCATCGACGTCGGCCCCCAGCCGGTACACCGCAGAGTGATCATTCAAGACGTTGTTCCGCAGGGTGAGATTCAGGTGCGGCCCGGTGACCGTGTTCATGCCGTGGATGGTGAGATCGGGCGGGTCCGGGGCTTGCTCGCCGATCCAGGCGATGACCGGGTGACCGATGTGCTGCTCCAGGAGGGGCATCTTTGGGGGCGCAAGGAAGTCGCCATCCCGATCAGTGCCGTGACCGGAGTCCAGGACGGAATCCGGCTCAACATCACCAAGCAGCAGGTGGAGAACCTGCCGCCCGTGGACATCGATCACTCCAGCTAGTCCGGGCCGGACCGGATCCAGGCGTCTTGGCAACATGGACAGGCGCGGGGCCATCCGGGGTCTCGGGCAGTGCCCGCCAGGGGTAGGCCAGCGTAGCCGGGTAGCGGGTGGTGTCACGGCCCTGGGCGAGGCTGCGTTCGGCGTTCAGGCACTCGCTGGAGTGAGCCTTAATTCCGCGGTCTGCAGCGGGAAGTGACAGGCGGCCACGTGCCCGGGCCCGAACGGGCGCAGC
Source organism: uncultured Actinomycetota bacterium (assembly GCA_963729365.1). Taxonomy (GTDB): domain Bacteria; phylum Actinomycetota; class Actinomycetes; order Streptosporangiales; family Streptosporangiaceae; genus JASHPR01. The sequence continues at coordinate 1,020,726 of CAVSNQ010000013.1, read as the reverse complement.
GGCGGCTCTTCCGCGGCGCAGAGATCCTGCGCGTGCGGGCAGCGGGTGCGGAACCGGCAGCCCGACGGCGGGGTGACCGGGCTGGGCAGCTCTCCCTTGATCCCCGCTCCCTTCCCCGCTTTCGCCTCCTCGGGATCCGGCACCGGGATCGTGGCGATCAGCCCGGCCGTGTACGGATGCGCCGCACGCAGGTAGATGTCGTCGGCCGAGCCCATCTCGACCATCTTGCCGAGGTACATGACGCCGATCCGGTCGGCCATGTACTTGACGACCGCGAGGTCGTGGGAGATGACGATGTAGGTCAGGCCGTGGTCAGCCTGCAGCCGCTTCATCAGGTTGAGCACCTGGGCCCTGATGGACACGTCAAGCGCGCTCACCGGCTCGTCCGCGACGATGACCTTCGGGCTCAGGGTGAGCGCGCGGGCCAGCCCGATCCGCTGCCGCTGCCCGCCGGAGAACTCGTGCGGATAGCGCTCGACCGCGTTGCGCGGCAGGCCGACCTCGTCGAGCAGTTCGAACACGCGCTGTTGCTGCTGCCGGTGGCTGCCGACATGCTGGATGGTGAGCGGCTCGCGGATGATCGAGCCGACTCGCATCCTCGGGTCGAGCGACGAGTACGGGTCCTGGAACATCAGCTGCAGGTCGCGGCGCTGCCTGCGCAGCTCGCCCCGGCTCAGGGCGGAGATGTCCTGGCCGGCCAGCAGCACGGCACCCGAGTTCGGGCGTTCCAGCGCCACCACGACCCGCCCGATGGTGGTCTTGCCGCATCCCGACTCGCCCACCAGGCCGAACGTCTCTCCCGCGGCCACGGTGAACGAGACGTTGGACACGGCGTGCACGCTCGCGACCTTGCGCTGCAGGATGGCCCCGGCCGTGACCGGGAATTCCTTGACCAGGTCACGCACCTCGAGCAGGGCCGTTCCCGGCGGCACCGCCCCGTCCTGGCCATCGGGCTCGGCTGGCCGGTCGGCGACGGCCTGCGCGCGGGCCACCGCGCCGTCTGCGGCCCCGGCGCCGGCCGGGCCATCGACCGGATGCCAGCAGGAGAACAAGTGCGCCTGGGTCTCCCCGATGAGCGGCGGCTCGTCGGTTCGGCACCGGTCGGTGGCCCGGCCGCACCGCGGCGCGAACCGGCAGCCGGGCGGAGGGTCGGCCAGATCCGGCGGCAGGCCGCCGATGCTCAGCAGCCGCTGCCTGCTGTCCTGGTTCAGCCGCGGGATCGATGCGAGCAGCGCGTGCGTGTACGGGTGGCGCATGTGCCGGAACAGGGTACCGGTGTCGGTCGCCTCGACCATCCGGCCCGCGTACATCACCTGGACCCGGTCCGCGTGCCCGGCGATCACGCCCATGTCGTGCGTGATCAGCAGCATCGCCATGCCGAGGCGGTCCTTCAGGTCGTGCAGCAGGGTGAGGATCTGCGCCTGGATGGTCACATCCAGGGCGGTGGTCGGCTCGTCGGCGATCAGCAGCTTCGGCTCGCAGGTCAGCGCCATGGCGATCATCACGCGCTGGCGCAGCCCGCCGGAGAGCTGGTGCGGGTAGTCACCGAGCCGTTCCGACGGCCGGGGCAGGCCGACCAGCCCGAGCACCTCCTTGGCCCGGTCCATGGCCGCGGACTTGCTCACGCCCCTGTGCAGCCGGACCGGCTCGGCGACCTGGTAGCCGATCGTCTTGGTGGGATCCAGCGAGGTGAGCGGGTCCTGGAAGATCATCGCGATGTCGTTGCCGCGGATCTGGCGCAGCTCGGTGTCGGGGAGGCCGACGAGTTCCCGGCCCTCGAGCTTGACCGAGCCGCCGACGATCGCGCCGCCCGCTGGCAGCAGGCCCATGATGGACAGGCCGGTCATCGACTTCCCGCAGCCCGACTCGCCCACCAGGCCGAGAGTCTCGCCCGCCTCGATGCTCAGGTCGACGTTCCCGACCGCCTGCACCGCCGACTTGGTCAGCTCGATGTGCGTCGACAGGTTGGTGATCTCCAGCACCGGCGTCATCGGCGGCGCAGCCTCACATCGAGCGCGTCGCGCAGCGCGTCGCCGAGCAGGTTGCAGGCCATCACGACCACGACGATGCAGATCCCGACCGGGTAGACCTGCCACCAGTAGCCGTCCTGCAGGTACGTGATCCCGTTGTTGAGCATGTCCCCCCAGTCAAAGGTCGGGTACTGCAGCCCGAAGCCGAGGAACCCGAGGGTGGCGACGGCCAGGATCGCGTCGGCTACGCTGAACGTCGCGGTCACGATGATGACCCCGAGCGAGTTGGGCAGCAGGTGCCGGTTCATCAGCCGGAACCAGCCGGCCCGGCGGCGCGGGCCGCGGAGACGAAGTCTCGCACCCGCAGCGTCAGCACCTCGCCGCGGACCAGCCGGGCCGGGACCTGCCAGGTGAAGATCCCGATGATCACGCTGAGCCCGAGCACGGTCGCGCCGTACCTGACTGCGACGATCAGCACGACGAACAGGAACGGGATCGACAGCAGGACGTCCACGATCCGCATCAGGAACCCGTCGAGCAGCCCGCCGGCCAGCCCGGATATCGCGCCCCAGATCGCGCCCCAGATCATCCCGATGAACGCGGAGAGGAAGCCGATCTCGAGCGCGGCCCGGCCGCCGATCATCAGCTCCTCGACCACGTCGAAGCCCTGGTTGTCGGTGCCGAGCGGATGCCCGCCACCCGGCGGCAGGTTCGTGGCCGTGAGGTTCGAGCTCAGCGGGCCGTGGTAGACCAGCGGCCCGAGGTAACAGAACAGCACGAAGAAGATGAGCACGGCCAGGCCGGCCACGGCCAGCTTGTTCCGGGCGAACTCCCGAACCCCGAGCCGCCAGCCGCTCTGGATCGGCCCGATCGCGCCGCCCTCGGGCGCCCGGGCCAGCTCGGGCGGTATCGGCGATGTGCCGAGGTTGGTCATCGGCGCGCTCCCGGGTGCAGATGGCGGTCAGACAAGCCGGATCCTCGGGTCGGCGACGGTCAGGGCGATGTCAGCGACGAAATTACCGGCGACGGTCAGCACGGCGCCGACCAGCGTGTAGGCGAGCAGGACCGGGTAGTCGGCGGTGCCCAGGCTGTCGTAGAACAGCAGCCCGAGGCCGGGGAAGTTGAAGACCGCCTCGCAGATCAGGTTGCCGGCCAGCAGGTCCGGGATCGACAACCCGATCAGGGTGATCATCGGCAGGAACGCGTTGCGGACCAGGTGCCGCAGCAGCACCAGCCGCTCTGGCAGGCCCTTGGCCCGGGCCGCCTTGATGTAGTCCTGGGCCACCGTGTCGATCGCGGCCGACCGCATGTACCGGGAGTACCCGGCCAGGTTCAGCAGGGTCAGGCAGACGATCGGCAGCGTCATTGCCCGCCAGTCGAAGATGATCGACACCATCGAGGTGGTCTGCGGGCCCTCGTAGCTGAAGATCGGGATGGCGATCGCGAACGCCTGGATCGCGATCAGGTACAGGAAGAAGTCCGGCATCGCGTAGGTCACGAACGCGCCGGTGGTTACGACGGCGTCGCCGACCGTGTTCCTCCGGATCGCCTGGTAGATGCCGAGCGGGACCGCGATCACGACCGACAGGACCAGCGTGACGCCGGACAGGTAGGCGCTGCGCAGCCAGCGCTCGCGGAACAGCGAGGCCACGCTCTGATTCAGCTTGTAGGAGTAGCCGAGGTTCCCGTGCAGCAACTGGTTGATGTAGCGCAGGTACTGCTCGATCCACGGCTCATCGAAGCCGTGCTGGGCGTTCCACTCCGCGATGGACAGCTTGTTGGCGTGCGGGCCGAGCACATCGATGGCGGGCGTGGGGTAGATCACGTGCAGCATCAGGAAGATGAAGATCGAGACACCGAACACCACCACGATCGCCGTTGCCGCCCGGCGGATCAGGTAAGCCGTCACGGCCCACGCCTCTTAGCTGATGTCCCACGCCCGGTCCCGTTATTTCGTCAGGTACATCAGCTCCGTGTTGAGGTAGTACTGAGTCATGGCCTGGATCGCGGCCGGCTGACCGGAGACGTTGTCCTTCCACACGATGATGTTGTCGGGGTTGGGCTGGAACAGGCTCGGCTGCTGCTGCGTGAGGTAGGACGCCTCGGCCTTGACGGCGTTCGGGTTGCCGCCGGTCACCGACGCGTTGATCAGCTTGTTCGCCTCCGCGTTGTCGTAGAACCCGCCGTTGTCCGTGCCGGCGGTGTTGAAGATACCGAATGTGGTCGGGTACGGATCGTTGGTGAAGCCGCCGTAGTCCGACATTGCCCACTGGTTGATGGTCTTCGGCGAGCCGGGATCGTCGGCCACGTCGACAACGTGGTTGAAGGTACCGGCCTGCAGCGCGATCGCGATGCCGACCTTCTTCGCGTCCGACGCCCAGTCGGTCAGCTGCTCTCCGAAGATGGCCGGGTCGTTGATGTAAAGCACGTTGAACGCGAGCTTGGTGCCGGCCGGGATCCCGCTGCCGCACTCACCCGGCCCGGTGCCCGGCTTGGCGCAGGTGCTGGTACCGCCGGGCACCACGTTCCAGCCGTGCGACTTGAGCAGGTTGCCCGCCGCGCTGATGCTGAACGGGTAGGGGTTCGTCAGCGCGTTCGTCGGGCTGTACGGCGACACCGGGACCGCGGGCACCGGCCCGTACGCTAGCCCGCCCGCTCCGTGGAAGAACGCCTTGACGTAGCCCTCCTCGTCCTCCAGGTGCGCGAGCGCCTGCCGGACGTAGAGCTGATTGATGATGTTGTTGAAGTCGCCGGTTTTGTCGGCGAAGTTGTAGTTCACGTAGGTGAAGCCCCAGTCGGGATAGCCGAAGACGTGGTACCCGGCCGACTTGACCCGGGCGAGCTGCGGCACGTCGGTCTGCGGCATGTAGCCGATGTCGATGCTGTGCGACAGCACCGCGTTGAACTCGGCGGTGTCGGACGTGTACGGGATCGCCTGCAGGGTCGGGACGATCTTCGACTTCGGGCCGCCGTAGCTGGGGTTCGGGGCCATGGTGTACGCGCCGGTGGTGTTGTTGAACGCGGTCAGCCGGTACGGTCCGTCCACCACCTGCCAGAGCGGGTTCGTCGCGTAGGTGCCCGTGGAGCCCGACTCCTTGGCCAGGAAGTCGTAGATCGCCTTTGCGTCCGCCGGGTTAGTGAAGTCCAGGACCGGGCCGCTGGCCGAGGCCTTGGCCCAGGCATGGACCGGCATGGGCTGGATCAGCGCGAGGTTGTTGTCCGTGAACCACAGCGGGTTGACCGCCTTGTTTAGGTTCAGCACGAGCGTGGTCGCGTTCGGCGTGCTGGCCCCTACCACCTGGTCGGGTATCCCGAGGCCCGGGGAGTAACTTCCCCAGTTAGCGCCGCTCTCGCGGACGGCGGCCCGCACCTCGTCGATGAAGAACAGCACGTCCTTCGAGGTCAGCGGCTGGCCGTCGGACCACTTGTAGTTGGTCTTCAGCCGGATCGTGACCGTCTTGTCGCCGTTGGAGTATGTCGGCGTGTACGCCAGGCTCAGGGCCTGATTTATCGACGGGCTGACCCCGTTCTGGGTCCAGTACAGCGGCCGCCACGACTCGTACGAGAAGTCGCTGGTGCTGTAGACGGTGAAGTCGGCCCCCGGGACGACCGGGAGGATCCAGGTCGGTGCCGAGCCGGGCGGCTCCGCCCAGGTGATCGTGCCGGCCGTCGGCGTGCCGCTGGCCGCGGGCACCGAGCCGAACGCGCCGGTCGTCGAGGTAATCGATCCGCCGGAGCTGCCCGTTGAGCAGGCCGCCAGGCTCATGGCCGCCGCTGTGGCCGCGGCGAAGCCGCACACCGCGAGCGTTCTTGGCCGACGCGAAATGGTCACCGGCTTGCCTCGCAATCGTCCCGTCCGTACCGCCCGCCGGCCATAGATCTTGGCTGGTTGGGGCCTTGACGCGAGCATATAGATGGTCATGTGCCGATCTGCGGCGAATATTGTCACAACTTGTCATCGATGGGAAGACGTTCCCCGGTGCGGCCGGCCGAACCCGGGCGCGACGACGCCACCCCAGATCACGGCCAATCTGTACCGGCTCCACGCATATGGAGAGAACACCGCATATTTGGCGAACGCCCGCTGGAAGGGCCCGGTCGTCCTCACGCTGCGTAGCCGGCGCAGGCCCGGCTCCGCGGAGCGGCCTCAGGGCATCCGCGCGGGCAGCCCGAGGAGATCCCGGGCGGCGTCGGCGGCCTGGCCGGGGTCGTCCCACGGAACCCGGACGGCGATCATGCCCACCGCCCGGGCCCCGGCCACGTTCCACGGCATGTCGTCCAGGAACACGACCTGGCCGGGCGGCCGCCCGAGCGCCTGGGCGGCGGTCAGGAAGGCCTGCGGGTCGGGTTTCATGACGCCGGTGACCGAGGCGTCGATGATCACGTCGAACAGCTTGAGGAACTCCTGCTGCTGCGCCCACGCCGGGCTGTGGAAGGCGCCCATGTCGTTGGTGAGCGCGCCGAGCGGCACCCCCGCCGCGCTGGCGTCGGCCATCAGCCGCACCACGTCGGCGTGCAGCCATTCGTCGCGCGGCAGGCTGTGCAGCCGGTCCATCATCGCGCGGGTGTCCCAGGTCTCGCCCAGCGCCGCGCCGACCTCGGCGGCCCGCTGTGCCCAGTAGGCGCGCTCGGTCACCTCGCGGCGCATCATCCGCTGCCACAGCTCGTCGCCGGCGCTGCCCAGCCCGCCGATCCGGTCGAGCAGCGGCCGGATCGCGGGCTCGCGCTCGGCCAGGCGGGGGACCAGGCGCAGGCCGGTCTCCACCACGACGCCGCCGATGTCCAGCAGCAGCCCGCGGCCGTCGTGCTCCTGGCTGGGCATGGTCGGCTCCCTGGGTGTAAAGCAGCACCGATGACGCTATGGGGCGGCACCTCCCGCCGCCAAACCACTCGTTCTGCTTCCCGGAACGCTCCCCGCCGCCCGCCGTGGCTACCCGGCCGGAACCGCGGGCCGCACGCGCCGGCCGAGGAGCTCGATGCCGCCGGCCGCCGTGATGCCATGCGGCGTCCCGAACTCCACGCGCGTCGCGCCCGCCTCGAACAGCGCCTCCACCTGCGCCGCGACCTGGCCCGGCGTCCCGGAGAACGCGAACCGGTCCAGGACCGCGTCCGGGACGAGCCGTCCGGCCGCCTCGTGCTCGCCCGCGCGGACCAGCCGCTGCATCTCGTCCAGCGCGGCCTCATCCAGGCCGTCCGGCGGGTCAAGCGCGGCCACGACCGGGAGGTAGGTGGCCACCTCGGCCCGGGCCAGCCGCCGGGCGCTCGCCCCGTCCTCGTCGACGACCGTGACCGCGCCGCACACCAGGCCGACCTCGCCGGGCGGGCGTCCCGCCCGCGCCGCGCCGCGGGCCAGCGCCTGGCTGGCCCGGGGGAGCAGCGCCGGGTTCGCGGTGCCGCCGATTTTCACCTCGCCGGCGAGCTCGCCCGCCAGGGCGAGCCCGAGCGGCCCCCATGCCCCCAGCAGCAGATCGACGTCCGGTCGCACCGGCCGGTAGGCCAGCCTGACCCCGGGCTCCACCTGGAAGATCTCGCCCTGGTAGCCGCCGTCGTCGCCGGAGAACAGGCGGCGGACCACGTCAACGGCCTCGCGCAGCCGGCGCACCGGCCGGTCCTGGCGGATCCCGACGGCGCCCAGCCACGCCCCGCGGGCCAGTCCCAGGTAGGCGCGGCCGCCCGAGACGCTGTCCAGCATGTGCAGCTGGTTCGCTATCTCCACCGGGTGCAGCAGGTACGGGTTCAGGCAGGCCGGGCCGAGCCGGATCCGGCGGGTGGCCTGGGCGGCGGTGATCAGCGGCAGCAGCGGCGAGGGGTAGCCCAGGTCGCCGTACACGGAGATCGCCGCGAAGCCCAGGTCCTCGATGAGCGGCGCCAGGCTGGCATACGTGGCCAGATCCTCGTCCGATTGCAGCGCGATGCTGAGCTCGCGGGTCACGTGACGTCGCCGAGCGACACGGTGCTCTGGCCGGTGCGCTCGATCCGCATGATCAGCCGCTCGTCCGGGTCCGGGCAGGCGACCAGGCTGTCGCTCTCCAGCCAGTCCCCGGGGCGGAGCTCGCGCTGCTTCGCGGCCAGCAGCGGCAGCACGGCAGCGAGCGCGTACACGCAGAAGAAGCGGCCCGGGCAGGTGCGCAGGTGGCTGCTCTGGGTGAGCTCGAACCAGTCACCGGCCCGCATGCCGCACACCGAACGTCCCTCGATGCGCTCCACGACCACCCGCAGGTCATAGAGCGTGGCCGAGTCCCCCGCGCCGGTCATCTCACCCATGCGTCATCCCGGTACACCCGCCCGTCCTTCATCACCCAGTGCATCGTCCGCAGCGCGGCCACGGTCGCCGTCGGGTCGTCCCGCATCGCGATCAGGTCCGCCCGCTTCCCCGGTTCCACCGAACCTACTTGCTCGTCGATGCCGAGCCACGCGGCCGGGACCCGGGTGGCGGCCAGCAGCGCTTCGTGCGGCGGCAGGCCGAACGCCTCCATGTGCTCCAGTTCCCGCACGGTGGCCGACGTTCCGTCGAGCGGCCAGAACGGCGGAACGTCGCTGCCGAGCATCACCGAAACCCCGGCCGCCAGGGCCAGCCGGTACGACTGCTCGTGCTCGGGTGCCGCGCTGAGGGAGCGTTCCTGCATCCATGCGGGCACGCCCAGCGAGTCGAAGAAGTCGCCGCACCTGGTGACCGACAGCGTCGGCACCAGCGTGACGCCGCGGTCGTGCATCTGCTGCACCACCGCCTCGGTGAGCTGATACCCGTGCTCGACGCAGTCGAGGCCCTGTTCCACCGCCTGGCCGATGATCCGGGCCGGGCCGGCGTGCGCGGTCACCTTGCGGCCCCAGGCATGCGCGGTGAAGATCACCGCCGACAGCTCGTCCGGGGTGAGCGGCACCGTGTCCATGGTCTCGTGCCGCCCGGCGATGCCGCCGGAGATCATGACCTTGATCAGGTCCGCGCCGGCCTTGATCTGCGCTCTGGTGCCGCGCGCGAACGCGTCGGGGCCGTCACACTCCAGCGTGCTCGAGTGCTCGTGCCCGTGCCCGCCGGTGCACACCAGCGCCCGCCCGGCGGTGAGGATGCGCGGTCCCTCGGCCCGCCCGGCGGCGATGGCCGAGCGCAGCGCGAACTCCGCGTGGTCGCTCTCGCCCACGCACCGGACCGTGGTCACCCCGGACAGCAGGGTCCGCCGCGCGCCGTCCGCGACGTAGAGCGCCATCTCGTGCGGTGACATGGCCTGGACCGAATCGGCGAGCGGGCCGGGCAGCGCGAGCGAGAAGTGCGTGTGCATGTTGAACAGGCCGGCCATGACATACGACCCCTGGAGGTCGACAGCCACCGCGCCCGCGGGCGCCGCCGCCGAGCCCGAAGGCCCTATGTCGGCGATCTCGCCGTCCCGGATCAGGATGAACCGGTCTCGTTGCACGCCAGCGCGGCCATCGAAGACGTTGCAGTTGATGAGGATCTTCGTGTCAGGCATGGCCGCTGTGCTCCATCAGTCGGTCCGGATCATGGACTGGTTTCCCGCCGAGCAAGGTCAGCAGGACGTCGATATCCAGCAGTTCCTCGGCCGGGCAGGTCAGCGGGTCGGCCGAGAACGCCGCCAGGTCGGCATCCATGCCCGGCCGCAGCTCTCCCCGCCGCTCCCCGACCCCGAGCAGGACCGCGCCACAGCGAGTGTAGAGATCAAGCGCGACGTTCCTGGCCACGGCCTGGCCCGCGCCGATCGGCCCGCCGGACCGGCCCGCCCGGGTCACCATGAACCAGACCCCCCGCAGCGGATCGAACGGCGGCACGTCCCCGTCGCTGCCCGCCGCCACCTGGACGCCGGCCGCAACCAGGTCGCGCACCGGGGCGGCGCTCGCCGCATTCTGGGCGCCCCAGTGCTGCCGTATCTCGTCGGCGAACTCGTAGACGATGCTCGGATGAGCCGATACGCCCACCCCCGACCTGGCCAGGCGCTGGATGGTCTCCGGGGCGCAGTTCAGCGCGTGCTCGATGACCAGCCGCCGTGGTTCGGCCGCCAGCCCGGCGGACAGCGCTCGCTCGTAGGCATCGAGAACCATCCGCACCGCCCCGTCGCCGACCGCGTGACAGCCGACTCCTGCCGACCGGCGCAGCGATTCTTGGACGATCGCCCACAGGTCGGCCGGGGTCATCCGGAACGCGGCTCGATTCCCGCCCACCGCGGCGTCAGCGATCCGCCCATCCACGAACGCCTTGACTCCGGTCAGGCGCAGGTACGGGTCGTCCGCCCGGCCGGCCGCCGGCATCTCGGCGATCCGCCCGAGCGCCGAGCCACGGTCGCTGCCTTCGGGAATGCGCCACAGCAGGTCACACCGGAGCGACAGCCGGCCGTGGTCACGCAGGACCTGGAACAGCTCAAGTTCCGCGCCGTCGACCCCGGCTTCCCGGATCGTGGTCATGCCGCGGGCGCTGAAACGCGCCATGACCGTCGCGAGGTCGTCGCAGCGCTCGGCCCGGCCCGGCCGCCCGGCCAGCTCGAGAGCCCGGGCTATCGCAGCGTCCTCGTGGATGTGCCCGGTCTCCGCGGCGCCGCCCGGCAGCGACCCCGCCCCGAGCCACGCGATCGCCTCCGAGTTCGCCACCGCGAGGTGACTTCCCCGGCGCAGCAGGACGGGGCCGGGGATGCCCAGGGCGTCGAGCTCGGCCCTGGTCGGCAGCCGGCCCTCGCGCAGGCCCGCCTCATGCCAGTTGCGCCCGGAAACGGTCCACTCCCCGGCCGGGCGGCCCAGCCCGGCCTCGCGCACCGCGGACAGCAGGCCGTCCATGGTGCTCGCCTCGCGCAGGCTGACCAGGCGGACGTCGGCCGCCGCCTGCACCGCATGGATGTGGGTATCGATGAAGCCCGGCCCCACGCAGGCGGAGCCCAGATCGACCCAGGAGGATGGCGAGCCGGCCGCCCGGGCCGCTTGCGCGGCCGTATCGGCCAGGGCGGTCACTTTACCGTCCGCAATGACCATGAACCTGAAGGACTCCCCGGACCGGTACTCAGGCCGGATCGTCTCGGCCGCCAGCACGGTAACGGCCGGGTGCCCGTCCGCCAATGGCGCTCCCCTCACGGTTGATGATCAGCCTGTCACCAGCGCGCGGATAGCCCTGAGCCCGGGGCGGTGAACTGCTGGCGGTGCCGTCAGCAGCCCAGCGCGTCGGCCAGGTGAATCAGCCCTTGGGCGTCGATCAGGCCGTCCAGGGCGGGCGGGTCTTCCTGGGGGCCGCCGGATCCCCACTCGAGGGGACGGCGGACGAACATGGGGCGAAGGCCCAGCGCGGCGGCGGCCCGCAGGTCTGACGGGTGCGCGGCGACCATCCCGGCCTCCCCGGGCTGGCAGTCGAGCAGGCGGAGCGCGGTCAGGTACACCGCAGCGTCCGGCTTGTAGCTCGCGGCGAGCTGCGCGGACAGTACGGCGTCCACGCGGAGGTCGCCGAACTTGAGCAGGTCGGCGAGCAGCGCGACGTGCCCGTTCGACAGCGTGGCGGTGACGTACCTGCGGCGCAGGCGGTCCAGGCCTGCGCGGCTATCCGGCCACGGCCGCAGCTGCCGCCAGCCCCGAACCAGCGTCTCCCGGCCGGCCGCGGGGAGTGCGACGCTATGGCGTTCAAGAACGTCATCCAAGGTCTCGCGCTGGAGAGCATCGAGGTCGCGCCAGCTGGCGCCCTGCCGGGCCCGGTCAAGCGCCGGCTGATAGGCGTGGCGCCATTCGTCGACGATGGCGGCCCATTCGGCGTGCGGGCCATTGCCGGCCCCGGTGGCCAGCGCGATGTCGATCAGGCTGGATCGCCAGTCCACCAGCGTTCCGAAGACGTCAAACAGCAGGACACGGATCGGCGGCACGGCAGTCAGTATGCCAATCCACGTTGGCATTGATTTTCTTGGCGGGCTCGGCAATGCTGTGGCGGGCCGACATATAGGAGAAAAAGATGACTGATCCCCCCGCAACCGCCGCCCCGGGAACTACCGAGGTCCCCTCGGCCGGGCTCGAGCCGGATGCGATCGGGGCCACCCAGGACACGGTCATCGGCATGGCCAACGCCGCCCCGGCGGTGTCGGTCGGGCTGACCCTGGCCGCGCTCGCCGCGGCCACGGCCTACGCCGTCGGGCCGATCATCGTCCTGACCGCGATTCCCATGCTGATCATCGCCAACGCCTACCGCAGGCTCAATCTGTGGAAGGCCCAGTGCGGGGCCTCCTTCGAGTGGGTGGGCCGCGCCATCAACCCGTACCTGGGCTTCTTCACCGGCTGGCTGATGATCGCCGGAACGCTGGTCGGGGCGACCTCTGGCGTCGTGGTGCTGGCCCCTTCGGTGCTGGCCGTCTTCGGCTCCAACTCGACCAGCACCTGGCCGAACATCCTGATCAGCACCGCCGTCATCCTGGTCATGATGCTGATCGCGATCGTCGGCATCCGCATTACCGCGCGGACCCAGGTCGGCATGGGGCTGATCGAGTACGTGATCCTGGTCGGCTTCGCGATCACCGGCCTGGTGCTGGTGCTCAGCCACCATCACGGCACGTTCCCGATCACCGCCGGCTGGTTCAAGGTCAGCGGGATCGGGGGGAAGGGCAGCCTCGCGGCCGGGTTCCTGATCGCGGTGTTCATGTACACCGGCTGGGACGCCACGGTGTACGTCAACGAGGAGACCAAGCAGCGGAGCATCAACCCGGGCCGGGCCGCGATCCTGGCCGTCCTGTTCCTGGCCATCATCTTCACGATCTCCGAGGTCGGCCTGCAGGGCGTGGTGTCGCCGGCCAGGCTGCAGGCGAACTCGTCGTCGGCCCTGGTCTATGTGGCGCAGGCGATGGGCGGCGGCGGGTGGGCGAAGGTGATGGCGCTGTCCCTGGCGCTGTCGGTGATCGCCTCCACCGGCACCGGGATCGTGGTGCTGGGCCGGATGACCTACGGGATGGCCCGGCGCCGGGTGCTGCCGCCGTTCCTGGCCGCGATCAGTTCCCGGTTCTCCACCCCGGCGGTGGCCACCCTGATCATCGGGGGGATCCTGGTCGCGGCCACCTGGGTGTACCTGCTGTCCAGCTCGATCGCGAACGCGTTCACCGACCTGATCGACGTGACCGGGCTGCTGTACGCCTCGTTCTACGTGCTCACCGCGATCGCCGCCATGGTCTACTTCCGGCGCCGCATCCTCAGCAACGCCGCGGACCTGGCGCTGGTCGGCATCCTCCCGCTCGCGGCCGCCGCGTTCCTGGTCTGGCTGGTCGTCAAGTCGCTGCTCGCGGCGCCCGCCTCGCAGCTGTGGTCCGTGGCCGGCGTGGTCGTCCTGGGCATAGTGCTAATGTTCGTGGCGCGTTTCGTCCTGCGATCGCCGTTCTTCCAGGTCCAGCGGGAGAGCGCCGCCTAGGAACGCGGAAAGCAGCCGATGACCGATCGCCTCACCGGCGAGTTGTGGCAGGGTGTCACCGACATTTACGGTGCCATCCTCGCGCATCCCTTCCTCGCCGGGCTGACCGACGGCAGCCTGCCGCAGGACGCCTTCGCGTTTTACGTGGTGCAGGATGCGCTGTACCTGCTGGGCTACGCCCAGGCGCTCGCGGAGGTATCCAGCCGCGCGCCGGATGCCGCGGGGATAGAGATGTTCGCCGGCCACGCCGCGGCCGTGATCGCCGAAGAACGGCAACTGCACGACTCGCTCCTGGCCGACCTGGACATCGATCCGGCCTCGGCCGGTGCGGCCGAGCCCGCGCCGACCACGCTCGCCTACACCAGCTACCTGCTCGCGACCGCCCGCGGCGGGTCCTACGCGGAAGGGGTCGGTGCCGTCCTGCCGTGCTACTGGATCTACTGGGAGGTCGGCCGGGAGCTCCGGCAGCGCGGCTCGCCCAACCCGCGCTACCAGCAATGGATCGACACCTACGGCGGCGAGGAATTCGGCGACGTGGTCCGCGAGGTCATCACCGTCGCCGACGCGCTGGGGCCTGGCCTCGCGCCGTCCGAGCGCGCGCTCGTCCACCGGCACTTCCGCGCCACCAGCCGCTACGAGTGGATGTTCTGGGACATGGGCTACCGCAAGGAGAGCTGGCCGTTGTGACGCGGCGCGCCCCTGGCGCTCTTGGCCCGCTAAGAGCCTGCGTGGCCGGGGCGACGACCCCGCGTGACCCCAGAGGGCCGGAAATACCCAGTACAGGCTCGTTACAGGCTCGTTCTGCGGGGCAGGCTGCGAACCGACCGTCCGGAACGTTTCGCTATTTACTGCTCTAGGTCACGGAAGTACAATGCCGTGGGAAAAAGTGTTATCCCCCGACTCAGGTCACAAATCGCCTGCTCGGTCTGTTTGTCCAGCACCGGTGCTAATCAGGACGCCAGCATGATCAGCGGGCTACCCTGAGAGGGGAGTGGGGGGGTAGGGGGGCATGTCTTGTCTTGACCATTGGAGCACCATCGCCGACCCGGTGCCCCAGTGACATCGATACGCGTAAGCGTGCCGGGTCGCAGTTACGTTTTTCCGCCGGATGCGGCGATCCGCATCGGCAGCGCGCCGGACGCTGACGTCGTCCTGAACGCGCCCACGGTTGGCTTTCACCATGCTCGGCTGGTCCCGGACGGCGACGCGTGGCGCCTGCTGGATGATGAGGTCACCCGGGGCATCTGGGTGGCCGACAGCTGGGTGAGCTCGCTGCGCGTGACCGGCCCGGTCACCACGCTGCTGGGCAACAGCCATGGCGCCGCGGAGGTCCGCCTGGAACCGATCAGCGAACCTAGCGCGATCGTCACGGGCACGATCGTCACGGGCCATCCGGCTCAGCGCCTCGCGTGGGCCACGACCGAGCGCCTCGACCTGTCCGGCCAGCCGGGACAGGCGGGCCAGCCGGGACAGTCGGGCCAGCCGGGACAGGCGGGGCAGCCGGGACAGGCGGGGCAGGCAGGGCAGCCGGGGCAGCCGACCCCGGTGCTGGTGACCAGGATCGGCCGCGAGCAGCGCATCTTTCCGCTGGGCATGAAGGTCCGGGTCGGCCGTGACCCGAACCTGGAGCTCGTATCGGTGAATCCGCTGGTCTCGAGGCAGTGTCATGGCGTTATCACCTCGGATGAGCAGGGCGCTACCTACACCGACCAGTCCCGGCGCGGCACGTTCCTGGACGGCAAACCGCTGCGCGGACCGCTGCGGATCACCGAGTCGGTGCTGCTCCGCCTGGGTGATCCGGCTACCGGCGAAGAGCTGGGCATCACGCCTCCGCTCAGCAGCACCCGCCTGGCGCAGAACCGGGGGAAACGGGTCCTGAGCGGCCGGGTGCGCGTGGCGGCCGTGGCGGCCGCGGCGATCGTGGTCATCGGCGGGGCGATCGGCGCGGTGATCGCCACGACCCACAATCCTGTCCCGGCGGCCAGCTCGCTGAGCGGCGGCCTGCCGGATGCCGTCCTCAGCCACGCCGAGGCAGCGACCGTCCGGCTGCTGATCGGCTCGCCGTCCAACTACACCGGCTGGGGATCCGGAACGATCATCAGCCCTACCGGGCTCATCCTCACCAACGCGCACGTTGCGGAACCGCAGGCGCCGGGAGCCGCGGTGGCGGAGGGAATCCCGGCCTCCCAGCTCAACGCTGATCCGTCTTTCCTGACCGTGGAGCTGACCACGGGCCCGTCCATGTCGGTGGTCGCCCGCTACCGGGCCAGGCCAGTGGCCGTCGATGGATACCTCGACTTTGCGGTCGTCCAGATCTACGCCACGGCGGCCGGGCGGCCAGTCAGCCCGCAATCACTGCACCTGCCGTACCTCACCCTCGGCAACGTCGCCGCAGTCCAGCTGGACCAGACGGTCACCGTGCTGGGTTTCCCCGGCGTGGCCGACTCCGACTCCATCACCGTCACCAGCGGGGTCATATCCACGTTCGTGCCCGACCCGCTCGGGCACGTCCGCAACCCCCGTTTCGAACTGGAAACCACGGCCCGGGTCGCGCACGGAAACTCAGGCGGTGCCGCGATCAACAACGCGGGCCAGCTGATCGGCGTGCCGAGCCTGGCCATCACCGGGGAAGGCGACGATGTCTCCTGGCGGCTGCGCTCGGTCGCGGAGGCCATGCCCTTGATTACCGCGGCCCGCGACCATACCGCTTACCACAACAAGATCCTGGTCCAGCTGACCGGGAAGGAGCAGGTGACGGCGGCCGGAGTGGGCGCGTCGCCGCAGACGGCATGCTCAGGCAACCGGTCGGTCCTGGCCGCCGCGTCGGCGGTATTCGGAGTTGACTACGCCCGGTTTCCGGTCGGCCTCGACATCGCGGTGCTGATCAGCGTGCCGGGCGGCACGGCCGTCACCGTGCCCTCGGGCGGCCTGCCGCAATCGACCGCGACGCAGAGCAGCGGCTGCTTCACCTACGATCTCACCGCCGCGCAGCTCGGGCTGGCGACCTTGCCCGCCGGCAGCTACCAGGTCCAGCTGCTCGGGGGCCCCGACCTGACCCCGCTGAGCGCGCCGTCCAATCTGGCCGTCGGTTCCCCGACGGCGGCCACACCTAACACGTGACTGTGTCATGGCGACCTCTTTACCTGAGCCGACAAGAGACGCGACTATTAAGTCCGGGAGGGGACAAGATAAATGACTGAACAGCAACTGGACGCACAGGGCGAGGCTCACGACGCCCTGAGTACGGCCGTCGATAGCTACGGCCAGCGCGTGCTGAGCGACCCGCATATCCTCGGCAACCTCGTTACCGATCTTCTTCCCGATCAGCCGCGGGAGCGGCACCTGCTGGTGGCCGCGGCCGAGGCCGATGTTGCGGGTGAGTTGAGGCAGCATGTCGAGGAGCAGCACCTCGATCCGGATACCGCCGTTCGCCTGGTGGCTAGCTCGCTGTCCGACCGCAGGTCGATCGACCCCGCAGCCAGTATGTGGGTCGCCACCGAGTACGCCCAGGTCCTGGGCTATCCGGTCCAGTCAGGCGGTCAGCCAGGCCCGCCGCCCGGCCCTCCGGCCGGGCCGCCGCTGGTCACGCCACCGGTCGGGGCGCCACCCCCGGTAGTCCCCGTGACGCCGCCCACCATGACGGCCGTCTCGGGACCAGGACAGGCAACGTATCCGCCCGCAGGAGTACCTCCCGTGGCCCCGCCGCCCTGGCAGCAAGCGGGCGGAACCGGGTCCGGCGTCCCGTCTCCGCCCAAGCGGTCCGGTCGTGGGCCCCTCATTTCCGCCGTCGCCATCGGCGCGGTCATCGTCCTCTACCTGGCCGTGGCCGCTGTCGCGCACATTGCCCCGTTCCCGAAGGCGTCGCCCAAGCCGACTCCGACCCCGGCCCCGGTCCGATCTCACGTGCCGACTCCGACTCCGAGTACGAGTCCGGCTCCGGCCTCGTCGCTGGCGGCTGGCGTCGCTCCCCTGGTGCAGTTGCTGCCGGCCGATCTGGACGATCCCGCGACTCAGTGCCATCCGTTCACGCCGTCGTTCACCGTGCCCGGCCTGACCCAGGCCCTGTCCTGCGTTGACCCGGGCTTGCCGGGCGGCCTGATCAACGCCTATCAGGTGAACAGTTCCGCCAGCTACACGGCGGCCTGGGCGGCCTACAACAAGTGGTGGGGCTTCGACAACGACACTCCGGGATCGGCCTGCCCGCCGGCTAGCACCAACACGCAAGCGGAAGGGACCACCGGCTGGAACGACAAGCTCTACCCGGCGCAGCAAGGCCAGGTGCTGGAGTGTGAGTGGGTCGGCTCGGGCAGCACGCTCAACGAGCCCTCCTACACGTGGACGTATCCGACCGAGGACGCGTTCATCGTCGCCCAGGGCGCGCCCAACTCCGCGTTCTCTGCCCTCGATAGCTGGTGGACGGATAACGCTGAGCCGCTGGCGGCCCCGACGCCTGCGGTGCCATGATCGCCGCGGCACGACCCGGCCGCGCCAACCGAGGCGCGGCGACGTCGGCCGGCCGCCGATGATCACGCCGCCGTCGGCGACCCGCATGCCCGGAGGTGGCATCTCCAGGCGGCCGCTGCACTTCATCATCCTGGCCGACTGTTCCGGCGGGATGAAGGGCGAGAAGATCCAGGCGCTGAACTACGCGATCGCCGACATGATGCCGCATCTGGCCGACTGGGAACGAGACCAGGAACAGGCTCAGGTGTTCGTCCGGGCGGTGGCGTTCGCCACCGAGCCGCGCTGGCACATCGCGGATCCGGTCCCGGTCTCCAGCATCCGCTGGAAGCCGCTCCAGCCGGTCACCAAGGGGCTGACCAACATGGGGCCCGCGTTCGCGATGGTCGCCGAGGCACTGGCGCCGGGCCGGATCGAGCGCCGCGCGCTGCGTCCGGCTCTGCTGCTGGTTACCGACGGGCTGGCCACCGACCCGCCCGGCGGGTTCGAGGCCGGCCTGGCCACCCTGATGAGCCAGCCTGCGGGCCGGGCCGCGTTGCGGCTGTCCATAGCCATTGGCCGTGACGCCCAGTCCGATGCGCTCAACCGGTTCATCGGCGATCCCGACGTCCCGGTGCTGGTGGCCGCCAGCACCGAGGAAATCGCCGACCGCCTCGTGGCCGCGTCGCTGGCCGTATCGAGGATGTCCGAGACCGGCGCCGACCGCACCGCGGTCGCGCGCCGGCTGCTCGGCACGCCAGAGGGCGTGTCGGCGAGGATATTCAATCAGGACACGATCATCTGATGGACGGGCTGATTCAGCCGGGACAGACGCTCCGGATGGAACGGGGCGATGCCGTGGTCGTGGTGGAGAACCGGATTGGTCAGGGCGGCGAGGGAGTGGTCCACCAGGCCCGGCTCGGCGGCGCGCCGTTCGCCGTGAAGTGGTTCCGGCAGGGCCCGGATACCGGCGAAAGGCGCAAGGCGATCACCGAGCTCGTCCGGCGCGGCCGGCCGCCCCACCGGGCCTTTGTGTGGCCTATCGACCTGGTCAGCTCGGATCAGATGCCGGGATTCGGCTACGTCATGCCGTTGCTCGGGCCGCGTTTCACATCCCTGGCTCCGATGCTGAACCTGGAGACGGAACCCTCGTTCCGGGTGGTCGCCACCATCGGCCGCGAGCTCGTCGACGCGTTCGCCGCACTGCACTCGGCCGGCCTGTGCTACCGGGACATCAGTTTCGGCAATCTGCGGGTCGACCAGGAAGCGTGCGAGGTGGCGATCATCGACGTCGACAACGTGGGTATCGACGGGGGACCTGCGCAGGTCAAGGGGACCGGGTCATTCATGGCACCGGAGATCTTGCGGGATGAGGCGCTCCCTTCGACCGCCACCGATCTGCATTCCCTGGCTGTGCTGCTGTTTTACCTGCTGATGCACGGTCATCCGCTGCTCGGCGTGCGAGCGGACGCCTCCTACACCTGGGAACGCGGCGGCCATGTGTCGGAAACGGAGGTGCTGGTCCGCAACTTCGGCGTGGCTCCGCTGTTCATCTTTGATCCCGACGACCGCTCGAACGCGCCTCTGCCCGGGGACAGCGTGGCGGCCTGGTGGGCCATCTACCCGGAGCAGTGCCGCGAGGTATTCACGCAGGCCTTCACCAAGGGGCTGCACGATGCGTCCCTCTACGGCCGGGTCATCGAGGGAACCTGGCGGCGGGTGCTGCTCGGCCTGCATGACTGCGTGTCGGCCTGTCCGGGCTGCGCCGCGCCGGTGTATTACGACCTGGAGCAATCCGGACAGCGCTGCTGGGCATGTGGCGCGACCCTCCCGCCTCCGCCTACGCTCAAGGTCCCCGGAGGCGCACTTGTCCTGGCCGAAGGCGCCACCGTGACCAGCCATCACCTCCACCGGGACCGTGATCATCGCACCGCGTGCGCGTCGGTCGAGCCGCATCCCGGCCGGCCCGGCCGGGTGGTCCTGCGGAACGTCACCGACCAGACGTGGACGGTGGTTCCCGAGGGCGAGGAGCCGAAGCAGGTGGCGCCCAGCCAGCGTCTGGCGGTGCGCCCCATGAGCATCGACTTCGGCAACGTGAAGGGCCGGATCCTGTAGCGGCCTCGGTGGCACGGCTCAGCGCCGCGCGGCAGCTCAGAGCGCTAGCCGGACAGGGCCTCCCGGGCGGCCCGGATCGAGGAGCGTTTCCCTGAGTCGAGGTACTCCTCGATCCTGGTGATGTGCCCGTCCCGCACCTGCAGGTACATCGCGGCGTGCAGCTCAACGGCCGTCCCGTCCGGCAGCGCGCCGCGCAGGACGTGCTGCTGCAGCACGCCGTCGGCGGCGGGCACCCGCCGGACGATGTCATAGCGCAGTCCGGACACCGCCCGGTGCAGTCCCTGCAGAACCTTGAGGTTGTCCTCGACCGGCTGCTCGATCAGGTCATCGTTGTGCCAGATGACCGCGTCGGGAGCATAGATCTCGCGCAGCGTCTCGATGTCGCCCGCCTCCAGCGCGGCAAAGAAGCGGATCACGAGTTCTTCGCTGATGGCAGTGCCTCCTTGTCTGTGGCCGCGACTGCGGCCGCGGCGATGGCCGCCTCGTAGCCCCACTCACCGCCGACCGGCATCGGGAACAGGACCGGCAGGTCCACGCCCGCGGCACGGTATTCCGCCAGCCTGCTCAGGCACGCGCCGGCGTCCCCGTGCGCGACGAAGGCGTCGGCCACCTGCTGCGGCACCTGGGCCGCCGCGCCGGCCCGGTCTCCGGCCCGCAGCCGCTCGCGCACGGCCCGCAGGTCGCCGCCGCCGTGGTCCTGGCCGAACAGCCGGGGCGCCGCCGGATGCAGCACATACCGCGGAACTACCTCGCGGGCCGCCGCCGCGGCCGCGCCGGCGTCGGCGGACAGGCAACAGTGCACCACGCACACGATCTCGACCGAGGCCGGATCCCGTCCGGCCGCCGCGGCGGCGGCGCGTACCAGGCCGGCCGCCTGGCTGGCCTGGGCGGGCGAGATCAGGTTCAGGATGACGCCATCGGCGATCCGGCCGGCCAGCTCGAGCATCCGTGGCCCGAGCGCGCCCAGGTAGATGGGCAGGTCCGGCCGGACAGGCGGGCTGTCCAGCGGCACCATGCCGGTGCGGAACAGGCGGCCGGCGTGCCCGGCCGCTTCTCCGGCCAGGACGCCGCGGATGACGGCCACGTATTCCTCGATCATCGCCAGCGGCGGGAACGGCTGGATCCCGAATCTGCCGTTCATCACCGGGTTCCCGACGCCGAGGCCGAGAATGAACCGCCCGCCCGCCGCCTGGTCCAGCTGCGCCGCCGTCTTGGCGGCCAGCACCGGCGGCCGCAGCGCCGCGTTCGTGACCGCGGTCCCCACCCGGACCTGGCCGGTCGCGGCGGCCACGGGATGGCACAGCGAGAGCGCGTCGCCGTGCCCCTCGGCCACGAAGACCGCGGCGAACCCGGCCTGCTCGGCGGCCGCGGCCAGGGCGCCGATGCTGGCCGGCGGGAGCCCGCTGTGCGAGGCGATGGACAGTCCGAGCGCGGAACCTGGGCCTGCCGCGGGCGCCCGGCCGCTCATGAATGTACCTCCGGGCGGCCTTGAGCACGCCCAGCGGTACATTCACCGGCGCGGGCGGCGAGCTGCGCCCGCAGCTCCCGCTTGAGCACCTTGCCCGTGGTCGTGCGCGGCAGCGAACCGGTGAACTCCGCGGTCTTGGGGCATTTGAAGTGGGCCAGCTGGTCCCGGCACCAGGCCACGATGTCCTCGGGCGAGGCGCCGGAGCCAGCCACCGGGATGATCACGGCGTGCACGGCCTCGCCCCAGGCGGGATCCGGCCGTCCCACGACGGCGGCCTCGGCCACGGCCGGGTGCCGGGCGAGCACCGCCTCGACCTCGGCCGGGTAGATGTTCTCGCCGCCGCTGATGATCATGTCCTTGGCCCGGTCGCGGAGGTACAGGTAGCCGTCCGGGCTCAGGCTGGCGATGTCCCCGGTCCGGTACCAGCCGTCCTCGGCGAACGCGGCCGCGGTGGCGTCCGGGTCGCGCCAGTATCCGGAGAACAGGCACTCGCCGCGGATGAGGAGCTCGCCGGGCGTGTCCGCGGCCAGGTCACGGCCGTCGGGATCGGTGATCCGCACCTCCCAGCCGAAACTGATCCGGCCGGCGCTGGCCAGCCGCGGATGATCGGGCTGGTGATCTTCCGGTGCGAGCAGGCTGATCATGCTCTGGCTCTCGGTGTTGCCGTAGATCTGCCGGAACCGGCAGCCGAACGCCGTCAGCGCGGCGGTGAGCGATGACGGGGTGATCGGCGCCGTGCCGTAGGCGATCTCGCGGAGGCTGCTGAGGTCAGCGCCGCCGCGGTCGCTGCCGCCGCGACGGCGGATCTCGGCCACGAGCAGGTCAATGAGCGAAGGCCCGGCGGTGAAGAACTCGATCCGGTCGCGCTCGATGGCATCGATGACCGCGTCCGGGCTGAAGGCCGTGTGGATGTAGACCGTGCCCGCGGTCAGCAGCGCCTGCAGGCACTGGCCGAAGCCGCCGAGGTGGAACAGCGGAAGGATCTGCAGATGATGCGACCCGGCGACCTGATCGCCGATCTCGATGGCGAAGTCCGCGACGCTCATCATCAGCGCGCCGTGCCGGAGCGGGATCGCCTTGGCCCGGCCCGTGGTGCCGCTGGTGTGCACGAGCGCCAGCACCGTGTCGCCGGACAGGTCCGGCCGCGGCGGGACCGCCCCCGTCAGGGTCCCGCCGTCCAGCCAGGCCGGCACCGGCCCGCCGCCGATCGTCACCCGCGGCGCGAGCCCGGTCGCCGCCGAGTCGACCAGGCCGGCGAACTCGGCGTCGGCGGCGACGCCCGCGGGCTCGACCAGCGCCAGCACCTCGGCCAGCTCCCGCGGCGACAGCCGCCAGTTCACGAACGCGGGCGTGGCGCCGGCCCGCATCAGCGCGAAGGCATGGACCAGGAAATCCGCGCTGTTCTTGGCCACGATCGCGACGATGTCACCCGGGCCGATCCCGAGCCCGGCCCAGCCGCCGGACCGGCGCTCCAGCTCGGCACGCAGTCCGGCGTAACTGAATTCCGCGCCCCGGTCATCGATGAGCGCGGTCATGTCGGGCCGCACCGTGGCGCGCCACTCGATGACGTGAATCCAGCTCTGCATCGCCCGCGTCCCTTTCGTTCGCAGGTCGTATCGTTGCAGAAACGACTTCTGTAAGACAGACTCCCGGAACGGGGAAATTGGGTCAGGTAGCGCGCAGCAGCTGGCCAGCCAGCCGGGCGGCCTCGTCGCGCAGCCGTGCCCCGATCGCGCTGGCCGTCTCGTCGGTCATCCGCGACACCGGCGCCGATACCACCAGCGCGGCGACCGGCGCGTGCCGCGGGCCCGGTACGGGGACCGCGACCGAGGCGACGCCTTCCTCGCTCTCCTCCCGGTTGACCGCGAACCCCCGCTCGCGCACGTCCTGCAGCTCGGACAGCAGCCTGGAGCAGTCGGTGACGGACCGGGCGGTGAGCGCCGGGAGGGCCGACCCGTCAGCGAACCGGGCCGACACCTCGGCGTCCGGCAGCTCGGCGAGCAGTGCTTTTCCCGACGCCGTGCAGTTCGCCGCCAGCGCCGATCCGGTCCGGGCGGCGACCCGCAGCGCGCGGGAGCTCTCCACCGCGTCGAGGTAGCGGACGTTGCCGCCCTCCAGCACGGCCAGGTGCACGGTCTCGCCCAGCGTGGCGGCCAGGCTTTCCAGGACCGGCCGGGCGTGCATCCGGATGTCCATCTGGCGCACCGCCGCGAGGCCGATCTCGACCAGTGCCGGGCCGGCCATATAGGCGCGCGAGTCCCGGTCGTGCCGGACGAAACCGTGGTAGGCCAGCATGGCCATCAGCCGGTGCGCGGTAGAGAGCGCGACGCCGAGATGCTCGCTGGCCTCTGACAGCCGGACCCGCGGCTGGCCGCGGAAGAGCATCAGCAGCCGCAGTGCGTTGTCCACCGACGCGATCGGGTACGCGGGCCGCTGCCCCGGCTCAGCCGCCCGCCCGCCGGCGCTGGGTTTCTGCACACCAGAACCCTATTCCTAACCGGGCTTCGCCCCAGCCGCGCAGCGGCGGGCGCGCGCTATTCGTGCTCGGGCTCGTGGCCGATCATCTCGGTGGTGGGGGTGATGTCGCCGGTCCACCGGCAGCCGGCACACCAGGTGTGGAAGATCCGGTCGGCGCCCTGCCAGAACTCCACCGAGATGCCGGCCCCGCCGAGCAGGGACGCGCCGCAGCGCGGGCAGTGCCGCGGTGCATCCCGGCGGTGCCGCTCGGCGTCGTCGGCGAAGTCGTGCTGGGCGGCTGGGGCGCTCACGAGGCTGCGGGCTGCACCCGGGCGGCGGCGTTGATGTGCAGCTTGCGCAGCGCGTCAAGCTGCGGGCTGAACCGGCTCGAGCCCATGGCCAGGAAATCCAGGGCAAACGCCGCGCCAGCGTGGAACTTGTCCCGCTCGCAGGGCAGGTCGATCCGGTCGTGCGGCTCGCGGATCACGCCCAGCGGGTCGCCGCCGGCCGCGGCGATTTCCATTTGCTCCCGGAACATCCGGCGCAGCATGGTCACGCCAATGTCCGACCGGCCCAGGTGCTCGGTGGTGCGGTCCGGGATGGCGCCCTGGGTGACCCAGGTCATGATGTCCTGGCCCTCGACGTAGTTCACGATGTGTCGGCCGTTTTCGTCCATCCACGGGATCTGGTAGTCGGGCACCAGGGCCTGGTCCCAGTACTGCCCGCCGGCCGGCGCGTGCGTGGTGTACAGCATGAACCGGGTATGAGTGTCGTCGATCGGCACCCGGATCTGCATCTGCTCGATGCCGGCCCCGCCGACCCGCATGTTGTAGGGGAAGACCAGCGGGTGGCCGATCTTCCAGTCGTCGTTTTCCTCGGAGGCGCCCTCCAGCACGCGGCGCTTGATGATGCCCCACTCGAACTCGGTGAAGCCGATCTTCTGGTGCTTCTTCGCGAACGACGGCGGCGACTCGAAGCCCTCGTGCCGCCCGATGAAGTTGAAGTACCGGCCGTGCAGCCACTCGACGTGGTGCGGGTCGACGGCGTTCTCCATGATCTGCAGCCAGCTGCACGGCAGCTCGCACCAGCCGATGTCACGGACGCCGTCCATGACGAAGACGTCGAACCGCGGCAGCTCAGGAACGGGGGAGGGGCCGACGTAGGCCCAGACCAGACCGCCCATCTCCTGCGCCTGGCCGGCCTCGACGCGCACCCGTTCGGCGAAGTTGGTGTCGTCCCGCTCGGCGGGCTGGTCGACGCAGCGCCCGGCGTGGTCGAACATCCACCCGTGGTAGGAGCAGCGCAGGCCTTCGCTCTCCACGACCCCGTACGCGAGCGATGCCTTGCGGTGCGGGCACGCCTCCGGGAGGATCCCGTAGCGCCCGTTGGGCGTCTTGAACAGGGCAAAGTCCTCGCCCAGCAGCCGGGTCCGCTTGACCGGGAACTCCTCGAGTTCCCGGGTGAACGCCACCGGATACCAGTACCGGCGCAGCAGGGCGCCCATCGGCGTGCCGTGCCCGATCTGCGTGAGCTGCTGGTTCATCTCCGCCGTCAGCATTGCGGCCCGTTCTCCTCTGCCCGTTGTTCCGGCCGGCGGTCAGCCGATGATGGTGACCTTGCCGGTGTTTCCGTCGACCCGGATCCGCTGCCCGGTCTTGATGGTCTTGGTGCCGAAGGCGGTGCCGGTGATCGCCGGCAGGCCGTACTCGCGGCAGACGATGGCGGCGTGGCTCATGATCCCGCCGACGTCGGTGACGGTCGCGGCGATCTTGCCGAAGACCGGCGCCCAGCTCGGCGCGGTCAGCGGCGCGACGAGGATCTCGCCCTCGCGCAGCTCGGCGATCCCGTCGGCGGACAGGATCACCCGGGCCGGCCCCTCGGCGACGCCGGGGGAGGCGGCGAAACCGGTTAGCCCGCCGTCGGTGTCCGCGCCGCCGAGCCACTGCTGCACGCTGTCGGTGGTGATGCCCCACAGCATGACGGTGAACGGCTCCGTGACGACCTCGGGCGGCACGCCCAGGGCGGGCGGCGGCGACCAGGCGCGCAGCGCGTTCATGATGCCCTTACGGCGGTCGATCTCCCGCGGCCAGTACTTCGGGCCCCGGGACGGGACGCCCACGGCCCAGCCGTGGTACATGTCGAACAGGGCCACGGGAACCTCGTTCCGGCCCAGCAGGAACACGTCGTCCGGGTCGGCGAAGAAGCCCTCCTTGACGAAGATGCCGCCGAGCTCGCGCATCTTGCGCCAGATGATCGAGTGGCCCCAGTGCTCGACGTAGAAGTTGTGGTTCTCCACGTACGGGAACACCGTCCGGGCCAGGCCCAGCTTGGCCTGGAAGGCCGCCCGGTCCTCGTCGGTGCTGAGCAGCTCGGCGTACTCGCCGACGATGCGGTCACGCTCGGCCGCGACGGCCTCGGCCGGGCGCTCCAGCTGCTCGCCCTTGCGGACCTTGGCGATGTAGCTGGTGATGAAGCCGAGCGGGATGTCGAGGTGTTCCGCCCACACCTTGTCGCTGTGGTAGAAGCCGCTTCCCGCGGAGAAGTTGAACCACGGCTGCTGCGCTTGCGTCCAGGCCTCCAGCCACTGGGCCCCGCCCGGGCGGTCCTGCAGCGCCGAGAGCACCTCGGCCGCGGGGCCGTCGAACACGTCATCCAGGCCGAGCTCGACGGCCAGGGCCGCGAGCTTCTTGAGCTCCTCGTCCGGCCGGAACAGGTCCACGTCGATTCCGGCCACCATCTTCGCGATCGCCTGGTCCGGGATCGACGGGAACACCTGCTTGCAGAAACCGAAGAAATCGAGGTAGGCCACGTAGCCGAGGTTGAGGAACTCGAAGTGGTAGTTCCAGAGCTTGAGGGTCAGCTCGACCAGCCGGTCGTACTGGGCCAGCAGCTCGAGCCCGCTGCCGGTGCCCAGTCCGCCGGTGATAACCTCGAGGTCCTCCGCCTCGGGCAGCGGCTGGAACTTGACCTCCTCCAGCTCGTCGATCAGCGCCCGCACCTTGACCAGCCAGGACGCGTAGAGCTCATCCCAGTGCTCGAAGTAGTAGCCGGCGCGCTGCATGAACTGCGGCACCCGGGCCTCGATCTCGGCCGGGTCGGTGACCCCGACCGGCGACAGGTACATGTAGCCGTTGAGGAAGCGGAGGTCCACGCCGAGCGCGGGCGGCACCAGGTAGTGCCGGGTGTTGTACTGGGACAGCACGATGATCGCGAACTCCAGGACGGTGGCGTCCCACGGCGGGATGGCCTCGGGCGTGTGCACGCCGTCCATGAACCAGAACGTCGACTCCTCGTACTCGCGCCGGTCCTCGGAGAACACCGACGAGTAGCTGTAGAGGTCCTGCCAGCCCTCTGCGCCGGCAGGGGTCGGGATGTCAAACGGGCTCGGGAACCTGTCCGCCATTGGCCTGGTCCTTTCTCAGTGGTTGTCACCCGCGGGCCGCGCGGCGTGCAGCGGCGCGACCAGGGTGTTCACGATGCTGTTCATATAGCTGCCGCCTGCCGCCGCGGCCGGGCGCGGGGGCTTGCGGCTCCACACGGTCTCCGGCCGGCTCTGCAGCAGCAGCACGATGGCACGGGCCCGGCTGTCCGGGCCATCGCCGTCCGCGCCGGACGGGCTGTCCTCCAGCGCCCACTCGACGTCCTGCGGGCATCCGTAGTGCTTCTCGGCCTGGCGGGCCAGCACCGCCACGGCCCTGATCTCCTCATCGGTCAGCGACGGGACGTCCTGGCGGGCCCGGTCGACCGGCACCATCTCCACCCGGTCACCGCCGGTCAGCCGGTACTCGATCTCCTTGCGCGAGACGACCCGCTGGCCGACCTCGCCGATCACCTTGTCGACCAGGAAGTTGTCCGGGTTCACCTCGCCGGACACGACCGCCTCCCCGAACCCCCAGCTCGCGTCGATGGCGACCTGGGAGCGGTCGCCGTCGCGCGGGTTCAGGGTGAATGCGACCCCGGCCGCGCGCGGCTGCACCATCTTCTGCACCACGACGCTCATCGCCAGCCCGGTCTCCGGGTAGCCCATCTGGCGCCGGTAGCAGATGGCCCGGTCGGTGAACAGGCTCGCCCAGCACCGCCGCAGGTGCCTGAGCACCTCGTCGGCTCCGCGCACCCACAGGTAGGTGTCGTGCTCGCCCGCGAAGCTGGCCTCCGGCAGGTCCTCGCAGGTGGCCGACGAGCGCACGGCGACCGGCACGTCGCTGGCCGAGCACCGGTCGCACAGTGCCGCGTACGCCTCCCAGAGCTCGGCGCGGAGGCGTCCGGGCAGCGGCATCGACGCCACCAGCTCGCGTGCCTTACGGCCGATCTCGGCCACGGCCTCCGTCCGGCCGGGATCGGCGGCGGTCACCAGGCTGGCCAGCTCGTCGGTCAGGCCGGCGGCATCCCTGGCCTGAGCGTAAGCGGCCGCGGACACGGCGAAGCCGGGGGGGACGGGCAGCCCGGCGCAGGTCAGCTCGCCGAGGCTGGCGTTCTTGCCGCCCACCGCATGGCGGTGTGCACTGGTGTAGTGCTCGAACCAGACGATGTGGCCCACGGGGCCTCCTGACCTGGTGCGCCCTGGCGGGCGGTTTGACCTGCGTCACACGGTAGAAACATCCTGTTCCGCATGCAAGACCGGCTTTCCGCGGAAAGGAACACAAAGCGGCGGCGTGCCGCAGCGGGCCGCCCGCCCCGGCCGTTTGACCCTCCGCGCCGCCCGCCCTGGCCGTTTGACCCTCCGCGCCCGGCGGAAACATACTGTTCCGCATGCCAGACCGGGTTTCCGCGGAGAAGAACGCAAGGTCCGATCCCGGGCGCCTCTCGTCGGTGCGGAACGCGGCCCGGCTGCTCAAGGAGTTCTCCGGAGTGGACAGGGAACTCGGCGTCACCGAGCTCTCCGGCCGGCTCGACCTCGGCAAGAGCACCGTGCACCGGCTGCTCGCGACGCTCACAGAAGAACGCCTGCTCGAGCGGGACGCGGCCTCAGGACGGTACCGGCTCGGGCTCGGCCTCTACGAGCTGGGCGCGGTCGTGGCCGCGCACGTTGACCTGCACGAGGCGGCGATGCCCGCCCTGGTCAGCCTGCGCCAGCGGACCGGGGAGACGGTGCAGGTCGCGGTGCTCGACGGGCTCGAGGTGGTGTACGTGGAGCGGCTGGACAGCCCGCACACGCTGCGCATCTTCAGCCGGGTGGGGCACCGGCTGCCGGCCCACTGCACCAGCAGCGGAAAGGTGCTGCTGGCCGGCCTGCCGCCGCAGACCCTCGACGGCCGCCTGGCCCAGTGGCAGCCGGTGGCGATGACCCCGCACTCGATCACCGACGAGCATGCGCTGCGCGCTGAGCTCGGCATGATCGCCAAGCGGGGCTGGGCGGAGAACGTCGAGGAGGGCGAGCTTGGCGTGGCGTCCGTGGGCGCGCCGATCCGCGGCATGGACGGCAGCGTCACCGCCGCGATCAGCGTGGCCGGACCGATCACCCGCGTAAAAGGTGCCTCGCTGCGCCGCTTCTGCGGCCCGGTGGTCGAGGCCGCGAACTCGATCTCCCGCCGCCTCGGCTACCGCGGCTAACCCAACGCCCCGCCTCCTTGGGCGGGACGCTCAGCTAGGCGGGTGGGGTGGGGTGGGGTCGGCGGTCGGCGATGCCGTGGTCGGCGGCGTCGGCCGGCTGCGGGCGTGGGCGCGCAGGCGCTCGGACCAGCTGCGCGCCGGCTGGGGCTCGGGCAGGTCCGCGTACAGCGCCCCGTCGCGCTCGGCCACCGGGTAGCAGCCGAGCCGGTAGCCGGCCGCGGTGCGGCACTGCCCGCTCTCCAGGTCGTAGGCGTACCAGTGCCACGGGCAGACCAGCACCGGCCCGCGCCGGATCCAGCCCTGCTGCAGCGGCCCGCCGTTGTGCGGGCACCGCGCGTCGGTCACGTAGCAGCGCTCGCCGACCAGGAACACGGCGAAACCGCGGCCGCCATGCTGGATAGTCCACGAACTGCGGCCGCCCGCCTGGCCGAGCGCAACCCAGGACATAGGCCTGAACGCTACGCCACCGCCAGCTCAACCGACCCCAGCCGGTCGATGCTGGCCACGACCACGTCGCCGGGCCGGAGCGGGACCGCGGCGGTCAGGCCGCCGGACAGCACGACCTGGCCGGCCTCCAGGCCCTCACCCGCCGCGGCCAGCGACCGGACCAGCCAGGCCACGGCGGCGGCCGGGTGACCCAGCGCGGCCGCGCCCGCCGCGGTCGCCGCGACCGCGCCGTTATGCTCCAGCACCACCCCGGCCAGCCGCAGGTCGATGCCGTCCGGCGGGACCGGCGCCCCGACCACGAACCGGCCGGCCGAGGTGTTGTCGGCGATCACGTCCGGCATGGTGAACCGGTAGTCGAGGAAGCGCGAGTCCAGGATCTCGATCCCGGTCGCGACGCTGGCCGTCGCGGCCAGCACGTCGGCCGCGGTCACGGCCGGGCCGGACAGGTCCCGGCCCATCACGAACACGATCTCGGGCTCGGCCCGCGGCTGGATCAGCTCGCCACTGGCCAGCGGCTCGCCGAGGTCGAGCGCGTTCGCGCTGGCCAGGAAGCCGCGCACCGGTTCGTGTATCCCGACCTGGGCCTGCTTGGCCCGCGAGGTCACCCCGAGCTTCCAGCCGGCCAGCGGGCCCGCCTGCTCGCGGGCCAGCTCCTGGATCGCGTAGCCGGCGTCCGCGTCGAGACCCGGCTCGTCGTCCGAGAGCGGGGCGATCGCCGTGCGGTCGGTAACCGCCTTGGCCAGCCGGGCGGCCAGCTCGCTGATGTCCTGGGTCATTGTCCCTCCGTCACGCGCACCGTGACCGGGCCGAGCCGGTCGAACTCCGCACGGAACACGTCGCCGGCGGCCATCGGCACCGCCGCGTGCATCGACCCGGTCATCACCAGGTGCCCGGGCTCGAGCGCGATCCCGTGCTCGCCCAGCGTGTTGGCCAGCCAGGCGACCACGGTCAGCGGGTCGCCGAGCGCCGCGGCACCGGCGCCGGTGTCGACCAGTACGCCGTTGCGGGTGAGCATCATCCCGATCAGCCGCGTGTCCAGGCCGGCCAGCGGGACGATCCGGCTCGAGATCGCGACCGCGCCGTTGGACGCCAGGTCGGCCACGGTGTCGGCCAGTTTGATCCGCCAGCCCGCGATCCGCGAGTCGATGATCTCCATCGCCGCGGCCACCCCGGCCGTGGCCCGGCTGGCATCGGCGACGCTGACGCCCGGGCCGGCCAGCCGCTGGCCGAGCACGAACACGATCTCGGCCTCGATTCTCGGCTGGATGAACCGGGCCAGCGGCACCTCGGCGCCGCTGGCGTACACCGTGGACGCCAGCACCGGGCCGTAGTCCGGCGAGTCGACGCCGACCATCTGCTGCATCGGCCTGGACGTCAGCCCGACCTTGTAGCCCGCGATCCGCTCGCCGTCCTCGAGCAGCATCCGGACCAGGTGCTCCTGCACCGCGTAGCCGTCGGCCATGCCCAGGCTCGGGTCGTTGTCGGTAAACGGCTCGACCGGGATGCCGGTGCGCCGCGCCTCGTACAGGATCGACGCGGCCGCGGCCGGGTCAGCGATCGGCATGAGCGACTCCTCCTGTCGTCGTGGCCGGGTGAACGGCCGCCCGGGCCGGAGCGCCCGGTGTGTCAGCCGGTGACCAGCCGAGCCGGCGGGACACGGCGTCTCCCGCCTCCATGACCGGCCGGGCGAGCCGGCGCCGCTGCGCGGCGCCCAGCCGAATGATAGGGGCGCCGATGCTGATGGCGGCCACCACCTCACCGCGGAAGTCACGGACCGGCGCGGCGATCGAGGCCACCCCGGTCTCGCGCTCGTTGACCGCCTCCGCCCAGCCCCGGGTCCGCACCCGGGCCAGTTCGGCGCTCAGCACGTCCGGATCGGTGATCGTGTCCGGGGTGAGGGCGGCCAGGGTCCGGCCGCGCAGCAGCGCCGACCGGGTCTGTTCGGGCAGGAACGCCAGCAGCACCTTGCCTGAGCTGGTGCAGTGGGCCGGCACCCGGCGGCCGGTCTCGGTGAACAGGCGCAGCGTGTACGAGCTCTCCAGCCGGTCTACGTACACGACCTCGCCCTTGTCCAGGACTCCGACCTGGGCCGTCTCGCGGGTCTCCTCGCGCAGCATGGCCAGCACCGGCGCTGCGGCGGCATGCAGGTCCATGTGCACCCGCACCGTCTCGCCCAGCTCGAACATCACGATGCCGAGCCGGTAGCCGCCGGTGCGCCGGTCGTGCTCGAGCAGGCCCTCGGCGGCCAGGGTGGACAGCAGCCGGTGCACGGTGCTCTTGCCCAGGCCAAGCCGCCGCCCCAGCTCGGAGGGGCCGAGCAGCTCGTCCCGGGACAGGAACGCCTTGAGCAGGCGGGCCGCGTTCTGCACGGTGCTCAGGGCGGCGTCGCTCACTGGTCCGGCTCCGCCGGGGCCGGCGTCCACTGGGCGCGCCCGCCCATGCTGGCCAGCAGCGCGCCCCGGACCTCGTCGGGCTCCGGCGCCGGGTCCGCCGCGGCCAGTTCCCGCAGCACCGCGTCGCGCGGGGCGATCGCGGCGGCCAGCAGCGCCTGGGCCCGGCGCAGCCCGGCCGCCGCCGCGCCGGCCAGCTCGTCCACCAGGTCCTCCCGGCCGCGGGCCCGCTGCCTGATCGCCTCGAAGTCGCGCGCCGCCGCGGTATGCCCGCTGGCCAGCCCGGTTCCGACGTGCGAGGCGTTGTGCGGGCTGAACGTGGACCCCGGCGACGCGGTCAGGTGGTACAGCACCGTGCCCACCCCGAGCAGGTGCCGGACCTCGGCGAAGGCCGGGGCCTCGGTGGTCTCGGCGACCAGCCCGAGCGCGGGCAGCACGACCGGGTCGAAGAACCGCACCGTCCAGCGCAGCCCGTCGTCGCTCGCGGCCAGCTCGACCTCCTGGCCGCGGGGCGGGCCGAGCGGCTCGGCGGTGGCGATCAGGTGCAGGTTGCGGGCGGCGGCCGCGGCCACCGAGAAGCGGCCGGCGGCCAGCAGCGGCATGGCCCCGCGCACCGCGGGCGGGAACATCTCGGCCTGGGCCAGGTAGCTACGGTGGATCGCGGCGATGTACCCCGCCACGGCCCGCCGCATGTCCTCGGGACCGGCCAAGAATCGTTCCGTTCTGGATGTCGTCCGTTCCTATTTCCGGAACGAGAGCCCTTTATACGGAACGCTAGTCCGGGTAGCGTCGAAGCGTCAAGACTTCGAAGGAGGCGCCATGGGCGTCCTGCGCCTGGCCCACGTCGACGTCCGTACCCCGGATCTGGACCTGTCGACCGCCTACTACACCGAGGTCATGGGCTTGTCGGTGACCGAGCGGACCGACGACGCGGTGTACTTCAAGTGCTGGGATGAGGAAGATCATCACAGCCTGCGGCTCCGCTACAACCCGCGCACCGGGCTCGACCTGTTCAGCTTCCGGGTCGAGGCCGAGGACGACCTCGGCGAGCTGGAGAAGGCGGTCGAGCGGTACGGATGCCAGGTCACCCGGGTCAGCCGGGGCGAGTCGGTCGGCCAGGGCGAGTCGCTCAGGTTCGAGATCCCGTCCGGCCAGACCATGGAGCTGGTGTGGGACATCGAGCGGGTCGGCAACCTGCTCGGCAAGCGCAGCCCGGCCCCGGTGCCGCCGCCCGGCCTGCCCGGCATCGCGCCGCCGCGGCTCGACCACATGCTGATCCACGCCGAGGAGGTCGCCGAGACCGGGGCGTTCTTCCGCGAGGTGCTCGGGTTCCGGCTCACCGAGCAGGTGCTGGACGGCAACGGGCACCAGCTGGGCATCTGGATGCAGCGCTCGGGCCGGGTGCACGACATCGCGGTCGTCAACGGCCCGAACGGGGCGCTGCACCACTGGGCGTACTGGCTGGACGACTGGGACCAGATCCGCAAGGCGGCCGACATCCTGGCGTTCAACGGGGTGCAGATCGACCAGGGCCCGACCCGGCACGGCGTCACCCGCGGCAACACCATCTACTTTTTCGACCCGCTGGGCATCCGCAACGAGGTGTTCACCGGCGGGTACAAGCCGGACCCGGACTTCGACGCGATCACCTGGACCGAGGACAACTTCGGCAAGGGCCTGTTCTATTACGAGAACGTGCTCAGCCAGCGGTTCCTGACACTGCACACGTGATGACGCACGCGGGAGGGAGGCAAGCCGATGAGTGACCGGATCCTGCGGCTGCAGCACGTCGAGGTCCGCACGCCGGACCTGGAGCTGTGCGCCGCCTACTACACCGAGGTGCTCGGGCTGTTCGAGACCGCGCGGGATGGCGACCGGATCTTCCTGAAGTGCTGGGACGAGCAGGAGCATCACTCGGTCGTGCTGCGCCAGGCCCCCAGCTACGGGCTCGACCACATGTCGTTCAAGGTCGCCGAGCTCGGCGACCTGGACTTCTACACCGACCGGCTGGAGTCGGCGGGCACGGCGGTCAAGCGGTACGCCGCGCGCGAGCTCGGTCCCGGGTGGGGCGAGGCGATCCGGTTCGACGCGCCGTCCGGGCACCTGGTCGAGCTGGTGCACGGCATGCAGAAGGTCGGCAACATGCTGCCGCTGACCAACCCGCCGCCGCGGCCGCAGAACATGGTCGGCATCGCGCCGCCGCGCCTTGACCACATCTTCATCACCGCCGAGGACGTCGATGAGACCACGAGGTTCTTCCGGGAGGTGCTGGACTTCCGGCTCACCGAGCAGATCGTCGCGAACGACGGGCACCAGCTCGCCACCTGGCTGGAGCGGTCGCACAGCCCGCACGACATCGCGATGGTGACCGGGCCCAACCGGGGACTGCACCACTTCGCGTTCTGGCTGGACGACTGGAACGCGGTACGGGAGGCGGCGGACACGCTGGCCTACTACGGCGTGGACATCGACGTCGCGCCGACCCGGCACGGCGTCACCCGCGGCTACACCACGTACTTCTTCGACCCGGTGGGGAACCGGAACGAGCTGTTCACCGGCGGCTACTGGGTCGACCCGGACTTCGAGCCGGTGACCTGGACCGAGGAGGAGATGGGGCGGGCGATGTTCTACTACTCCCGCGAGGTCAACGAGCGATTCTTCACGGTTCACTCCTGATGACGACCGATCGATACGAGGCGCCCGCCTACCTGGCGCGCTACCAGCAGCGGCGCGCCGCGCAGGCGGCCAGCCCCGAGCCGGACGAGACGCCGCCGGACCAGGCCACCCCGGCGGGCGCCGCGCCGGGCCCGGACGACGGCACGCCGCTGTACCTGCGCCGGTTCCGCGAGCGCACTGCCGGGCAGCAGCCCGGCGCGCCCGGGTCGGCCGCGGATCCCGGCCTGCCCGACCTGATCACGGCGGGCGGGGAGAGCTTCACGCCCGCGCTCGCCGAGGTGACCCGCGGCAAGGAGATCGCCGCCCCGCTGGAGCGCCGGGCGAGCGAGCAGATCGTCGCCGACATCAGCATCATCAGGCACGGCATCACCCAGGGCTACTCCGCCGATGCCGGGCTGACCGGGATGGGAGCCTGGCAGGCGCACCGCCGCGGCCACGAGCTGGCCCGGCGGGTGAACAACGGCGAGCGGGTGCGGATCGTCTGCGCGGAGACGAACCGCGCCCGGCAGACCGCCGGCCAGCTGTACCGCGGGATCACCGACGGGCTGGTGATGTTCGGCATCACCGCCGAGGTGTCCGACCCGGAACCCATCCCGGAGCTGCGCAACTTCGGCGTCTGGACCCCGGATGGCGTGCGCGACATCACCTCGGCGTTCCGCCAGTACCACGCGCTGATGGAACGCTTCGAGCGGATGGCGGTCGGCGAGCGGCCGAGGTGGATGGTGGAGATCGACCGCTTCTACCGGATCCAGTTCGGCGGCGCTGACCCGATCCAGGCGTGGCTGCAGGTCCCGATGATGTACTTCGAGCCGCCCCAGGCGTGCGTGCGCCGGTTCTGGCGCGGGATCAGCCGGCTGGTGGCGGAGTCACAGGGAACGCGGATCCTGGCCGCGACGCACTCCGGGCCGATGCGCGCGTTCGCCACCTGGGCGCACGGGTATGACCCGGGCGAGCCGCTGAACACCGAGGAGATCCGGGTCAAGATCCGGAAGGGCGGCGGGACCGCTCTGGTGTCCTACCGCAACCGAGTAACCGAGGTGCACATCCCGCCGTCGGATGAGGTGCCAGACTGGTCCTGAGCCGGTCTGGCGTGAAGGAGGCCGCAGTGCCGCTTGTGCGTATCGACATCCTGGAAGGCCGTTCACCCGAGGTGATCGAGGAGCTGCACACCCGGGTGGCCAGCCTGGTGGCGGAGATCATCGACTCGCCCCTGGACCGGGTCAGGACCTACATCACCGAGATCCCGGCCGAAAACTGGGGCATCGGCGGGGTCCCGGCCTCACGGGCCCGGGCCGACGAGGTCGAGGCGCGCCGCCGCGCGGCCGCGGGCTGACCCGCTGTCTCCGCCCGCGTCCGCAATGACGCTGATGCGCGTCCGGTGACCGCCCGGCTGACCCGCCGTCCCGGTGCGGCGGCCCGGCTGCGCGGGCTGCTCGAGTCCGGCCAGACCATCGTGGCGCCGGGGGCGTTCGACCCGCTGGCCGCGCGGCTGGTCGAGGAAGCCGGGTTCCCGGCGGTGTACATGACCGGGTTCGGTACGTCGGCCGCGCTCATCGGGCGGCCCGACGTCGGCCTGCTGACCATGACCGAGATGGCCGGCAACGCCGGCCGGATCGCCGCGTGCGTGGACATCCCGCTGATCGCCGACGCCGACACCGGCTACGGCAACCCGCTGAACGTGATCCGCACGGTCGGCGCCTACGAGGCCGCCGGAGTGGCCGGGATTCACATCGAGGACCAGGTGGCGCCGAAGAAGTGCGGCCATATGGAGGGGAAGCTGGTCATCCCGGCCGAGGAGATGGCCGAGAAGGTCCGGGCCGCGGTCGAGGCACGCTCGCAGCCCGAGTTCGTGATCATCGCCAGGACCGACGCGCGGGCCGTCGAGGGCCTGGAGCGCGCCATCCAACGCGGCCGCCGGTACCGCGACGCCGGGGCCGACGTCCTGTTCATCGAGGCGGTGGTGTCCGAGGCGGAAGCCGAGGAAGTCGCGCGCGCCTTCCCCGACGTGCCGCTGCTGTTCAACTGGGCGGAGGGCGGCAAGACCCCGCCGATCGGCATGGACCGGCTCACCGAGCTCGGATACCGGATCGTCATCTTCCCGATCAGCACGTTGCTGGCGGCCACGGCCGCCATGCGCCGGATCCTGCGGGAGATCTCGCAGGCCGGAACGCCCGCCGCGGCCATGGGCGAGCTGCCGGCGTTCGGCGAGTTCCTGGATTTCATCGGGCTGCCCCAGGTACGTGACATCGAGCAGCGGTACATCGCGAAGGACTCGGAACTTGGAGGTTAAGGATGTCAGCGACGTTCGAGCGGCCCAGCGTGACCGCGGAACTGGCCCGGACGATGATCGATGCGGCCGAGCGGAAGGCGGCCGAGATGGGCCACCCCTTCGTGATCGCCGTCGTGGACGATAGCGGGGTGCTGAAGGCGTTCAGCCGCATGGACGGCGCGGCCCTGCTCTCGGTCCAGGTTGCCCAGGACAAGGCCTACACCGCGGTCGGCTTCGGCATGGCTACCGACGCGTGGCACGACTTCGTCAAGGACGACCCGCCGCTGGCCATGGGCGCGGCTCCCGGCATCGACCGCCTGGTCGTCTTCGGCGGCGGGTACCCGATCAAGATCGGGGATGCCGTGGTCGGCGGCATCGGGGTCAGCGGCGGCCATTACAGCCAGGACATGCAGGTGGCCCAGGCCGGCCTGTCCGCCGTCCCCTCCGCCTGACCTCGTGGCCGTACCCGAGGAGCAGCTCCCGGGCGCTGCGACCTAGCCCGCTGGCGTGGCGGCCGGGCCCCCCGTGACCGGCGTGGTAGTGGTGAACCCATGCGATCGCGGCCAGTGACTGGAAGCCGGGCGGAGACCGCGACCGTCAACGCGGCCGGCCTGGTCCAGGGCATCGCCCTGGTCACCTTCCCCGCGGCCAGCACGATCTTCACCGCCAAGGGTTCCTACGACCTGTCCAGCAGCCAGTACGGGCTGATGTTCGTCCCGCAGGTCATCACGGCGGTGACCGCCGCCCTGCTCGGGCCGGCCTGATCGGGCCCGGCCTGGCCGCCCGCCTCGGCGAGCGGACCATCTACCTGGCCGGCCTGCTGGCCGACCTGGCCGCCATGCTGCTGCTGATCGTGAGCTGGATGGTGGTGCACCAGCACGCGGCGGCCTACGGGCTGCTGCTGGCCGCGACCGCCTGCCTGGGAGCCGGTTTCGGCCTGGCCGTTCCGGCGCTCAACACCCTGGCCGCCGCGTTCCACCCGCAGGCCGTCGACCGGGCCGTGCTGACGCTCAACGCCCTCCTCGGGCTCGGCACCGCGCTCGCGCCGGTGTTCGTCGCGGTGTTCGTCGGCCTCGGCTTCTGGACCGGCCTGCCCATCCTCGCCGCCGTCCTGCTCCTGGGCCTGTTCCTGGTCAGCCTGCGCCTGCCGCTCCGCCCGGCGCCGCAGCCGGACGTCTCCCCGCCAGAGGCCGGCACCGGGTCACCCGGGGCGGCCAGCCGGATTCCGGCCGGCCTCTGGCTCTTCGGCGCGTTCGCCGTGCTGTACGGCTTCTGCGAGACGATGAACGGCAACTGGTCCCAGCTCGACATCACCTCGCTCGGCGTGACGTCGTCAACCGCCGCGGTGGCGCTGACCGCGTTCTGGGTGATGGTGACGGCGGGCCGGGTGCTGTTCGCCGCGATCCAGCGCTGGCTGCCCACCCGGGTGACCTTCCACGGCCTGCCGTTCCTGCTGGCCGGCGCGTTCGTGCTGATCGCGGCGCTGCCCAGGGACGCGCCCTCGGCGTCGGTGGCGGTCTTCGCCCTGGCCGGTCTGGGCTGCTCGGCGCTGCTCCCGCTGATGATCAGCATCGGGCAGGAGAAGCTCGCGAACCA
This sequence comes from uncultured Actinomycetota bacterium, assembly GCA_963729365.1. Classification (GTDB taxonomy): domain Bacteria; phylum Actinomycetota; class Actinomycetes; order Streptosporangiales; family Streptosporangiaceae; genus JASHPR01. Next base: position 981,983 of record CAVSNQ010000013.1, on the reverse strand, counting down.
CCAGGCCGCCGTGGCCGGCGGGGTGATCGCTTGTTACCAGGCCGGCTACGGCATCGCCGCGTTCGGCGTGGGCGCGCTGACCGATGCGGGCGTGCGGCTCCCGGCGATTTTCGGTGCCAGCGCCGTGGTGGCGGCCGGCATGGGCCTGCTGTCGTTCGCCGTCGCCCACGGCCGGCCCTCGCCGCGCACCTTGCACCCCCGCCCGTCACCCCCGGGCGGTCGCGGGTTGAGCCCACGAACGACGCATGGCAGGCTCATGCCGCATGATCGATGAATTCGCGAAAGAGTACTTGCACGACGATCTGCGCCGGATACGCGAGGTGCTGGTCTGGAAGCTCGACGGGCTCTCCGAATACGACATCCGCCGCCCCCTGACTTCCACCGGAACCAACCTCCTCGGCCTGGTCAAGCACTCGGCGACCTGGGAGGCCAGGTACTTCGGCGAGGTCTTCGGCCGCCCATTCCCGGAACCGCAGCCCCGGTGGGACGACGAGGCCGCAAGCGGCACCGACCTGTGGGTGACCGAGGACGAGACCCGCGAACAGATCATTGGCTTCTACCGGCGCGCGTGGGAACACGCGGACGCGACCATCGACACGCTCGCCATCGACGCGCCCGGCCGCGTGCCGTGGTGGCCGCGCCCCGACGTGAAGCTGTTCAATGTCCTGGTTCACATTCTCGCCGAGACCAGCCGGCACGCCGGACATGCCGACATCCTGCGCGAACAGCTCGACGGCGCGGTCGGGACCGACGCGCAGAGCACGCCCTTGCCCGAATGGGACGCGGCTTACTGGGAGAACCACTGCGCGAAGATCGAGCAGGCGGCCAGAGCAGCCGATCCCACCAGCGCCTGACCAGTCCACGACGAAGTCATCAGTGATCACCGTCATCCGGGCCGGCGGCTGCCTGCTCCGCGGCTTTCTGCGCGGCGACGAGGCGCTCGACGGTGGCCAGCGGGTCGGGATCCAGGCCCGCCGGGACCAGCCGGGCGTGCCGGGCGCTGGCCTGGGCGGCCCATCCCCGGTCGATGCCCTCGGCGTGGTCGAGGGCGGCGTGGGCGCGCAGGGCGTCGAGTTCGTGCCAGGCCAGGTTGTGGCGGACCGCGAGCCGCAGCGTAGAGTCGGCGGCGTCGCGGCCCTGGTAGATCAGGTCCGGGCTGGCGGTGGCGGTGGCCTGGGCGGCGCGGATGCGGGCGCGGGCGACCAGGGCGGCGCACTGGGCGGGCACCAGACCGCGCGGGGCGGCGATGGTGATCGCCTCGGCCGCGTGGCGTCCGGCGGCCTCCAGGTCCCCCACCGCCCGGGCGTGGTCGGCGAGGTCGGCCAGGGTGACGGCAAGCTCAGTCAGCAAGTCGCCGTCGCGGAAGCCCGCGGCCGCCGCGGCCAGGTGCTCTCCGGCCGCGGCGGTGTCCCCGGCGGCCAGGGCGAGGCGGCCCAGCATCCGGTCGCACCGGGCCAAATCGTCGTTCCAGCCGTTGTGCCGGCTGATGTAAGCGTTGCGGCTGGTCAGTGCCTGTGCCGGGCCGGTCCGCCCGGTGCGGGCCAGCCATTCCGCCCACTGGGTCCCGCGAAGTGAGTGCAGGTGGGCACCTTCAGGATGGTCGGCGACCTCGATCTGGTCGGCGGCGGTGAACTGCTGCTCGGCCTGCGCCGCGTCACCGGCCAGGCCCGCCAGCCACCCCACGTACGCGCGCGAGTCGCGGATGCTTTCCCGGGCGCCGGCGGATTCGGCGCAGGTGAGCGATTCGGCCGCGGCGTCCCGGGCCGGGCCGACCTGCCCGAGCTCGCCGAAGCAATCGGCCAGGTTCCGCAAGTCGAACGCCAGGCTACTCATGTCCCCGGCGTCACGGTCGTGGCGGACGGCCTGGGACAGGTATTCGCGTGCGGTGGCCAGGTCACCCGCGTACAACGCGAACAGGCCGACCTCGTTCAGGTAGAAGCCAAGATCGTTGGGGGTGAGGTGGGTTGTGCAGGCGGCGCGGCGGTCGGGGGTGGCCACGAACGCGGTGGCGGCGCGCTGCCCGAGCCGGGCCGCCGGCAGGTTCATCCACACCTGGCCGGCGTCGCAGCGGTTCGTGTGCATGTCGTTGGCGGGCTGCCATTGGCCGGCATCCAGCAGCAGTTCGATGACCTCGACCACCCGCAGCGCGTCCGCCCGGCTGGCCACCGTCCCGGCCGGCAGGCCGGCCAGGACGGTCTCGGCGGCGGTCCCGGCGGCGTCCATGACCAGCGCCCGGAAGGTGTCGCGGACCAGCGGGTGGGCGGAGATCGTCCCGTCGGGGTGCCAGGACGCCAGCCCGCCCAGCCGGGCCCGCACCGCGGCCTGCACCATCTCCGGGGTCCACCCGGCCAGCCGGGCACCGAACACCTCATGAGCGGCCACGGCCAGCACCGCCCCGGCGTCGACCGGCCGGGCGAACAGCGACACCGCGGCCAGCAGGTACCGGTCCGGCTCGGCCAGCCGGGCGGCGTAAAACTCCAGCACCCGGCTCACCCGGGCATCGGTGCGCGCCGCTGTGGCCAGGTCGGCGCGCAGGGCGGCCAGGTCACCCTCAGGGGGGCGGTCGGCCAGCAGCCCGGCCAGCACCCCGGTCGCCAGGGCGTGCCCGTCCACCGCCGCCACCAGGTCCCGCCGCTGATCGTCGGCCAGCCAGCCGCCGCCGGCGGCGGCCAGCAGCGCCGACCCCTCGGCGGGGGTGAACGGGGGTACCTCGAGCATCCGGGCGCGGCCGCCGTCGAAGCCTTCCAGGTCGGCGAACGGGAACCGGCTGGTCAGCACGACCAGCCCGCCGTGGGGCTGCTGGCAGGCGCCGGCCAGTACCTCCCGCAGCGTGCCGTCCAGCAGCCGCCCGAACCCGTCCCCGGCCGGGCCCTCCTGTACAACCTCCAGCCCGTCCAGCACCAGCAGCAGCGGCACCGCCCGCAACAACCCCAGCACCGCCGCCGCCACCCGGTCGGCACCGGTCACCACGATCCCGAGATCCCGCCGCGCCCACTCCAGCAGCGCGTCGGCCCAGTGCTCGGCCGACGGGTCGGCGTAAAAACTCCACCCGAACACCCCCGCCACCCCCGGCCGCGCGCGCCAGCCCGCCCGCCGTCCTGGATCCAGTGGGTGACCAGCGCGGTCTTGCCCGCACCCCCCCACGCGCTCACCCCCACCAGGGCGACCTGCGGGTCGCCGGCCCACCGGTCCAGCCGCGCCAGCTCCTCGCCCCGGCCGGTGAAATGCGCCACCCGCTCCGCCGGCGGCACCCATTCCACCGGGATGCCCGGGCCGCCCGCGGCAGCGTCCGACCCGGGGGCCTTCGGCGGCGTGGCGGTGCGGGCGGGCAGGTCACCAGCCGGCCCGAACCGGCCATCCGCCTGGGCCGCCAGCAGCACGCCCAGCGCGGAATGATCACCACCGGGTGCGGGGTACAGCACGAGCTGCGCGCCGTACTCGATCTCGGCCCGCAGGGCCAGGGTGTGCGGGTCGTTGCCGTCCGCGTCGGGATCCCAGGCCATCACCGCGACATGACGCGGCTCACCGCCCGGCTCGGCCCGGATGCCGGTCCGGTCGGCGATCTCCCGCAAGACCGCGGTGATCCGCTGGTCGGCGAAGCTGAACCCGACCCACACCAGGTGCCCGTCCATCAGCCGGGCCAGCACCTCGGGCAGCTTCCCCGCATAAGCGCGCCGGTACTCGGTGGCCGCGAGCACGATGCTGTCGGGCCGGTTGTGCTGGCCGTGGGCGAACAGCACCGGCAGCTCGGCCTCGCCGAACACGTCCCCGGTCCGCCACCGGTCCAGGCCGACCTCATCGTCCCAGGTGGTGAACCCGGTCGCCGAGGCCCGCGGCCGCACCCGCATCCGGGCGTCCACGATCCCCGGGTCATAATTCGTCGTCACCACGGCCTTGAACGCGCACCGGCACACCAGTTCCTGCACCGGCGTCCAGGACCGCCCCGACACCGGGTCGGTCCGGACCCGCAGCACCTGGCGCAGCACCGCCAGGTACCCGCCGCCCAGGCTGCGGCGCACGATCTCGACGGCCGATTCCGGGCTGGAGGAGGCCAGCGCCCGGCAGGTCGCGGCCTCCTTCTCGGTCAGCCGCCCCGACGCCGCGTCGACGAGCTCTCCGATCAGGTCGTTCCACAGCGGGTACAGCGGCGCCGACACCCCCGCCCCTAAAAACGCCACCGCCTGGCCCGACGCCAGGTACCCGTCCAGCGCCGCCAGGCCAGGCCCATTGACCCGGGCCAGCTCCGCCGCCTGCGCAGCCGGCAACCCGCCCAGATAACCAGCCGCGAAATCCCCACTCACGGGCCTGATCCTCCCGCATTGCCGCAGCCACCACCAGGCAACCGGCCAACCCCGCATAGCCGCAGATACCGTGAATCGCCGTCCGGTTCAGGGCTGGTGCAACCCCGCGGATACCCAAGGCGCCAGCCGCGCCGGCCGATCGGGAGATGCCGCGGGTCGCCTATTCCGCGGCCACCCGAACGGAAATGGACACAGAATGACCTGATCCGTACGGCCTCTCTCGTCCGTCTGTTTGTGCTTGAAGCTCAGCGGCGAGGCGCGTGACGCCGGTGGCTAGCTAGCCGCCGGCCAGTGAGCGGGGCCGCCAGATGGCCGCGCTGCAGGCGCATGTCTCGACAACGCCGTCTGGGCGAGACTCATGGACATCGACCTTCCGCGCGTTCCAGCTTCGCCGCCAGTTCGTTCAGCGTGAACGCGCAGTGCAGTTCCAGATGCGTCGGTGTCGGCCTTCTGGTCGCTGCCCACGCGCTAGGCGCCGTCTGGCGGGTGATCTCCCACCCGCCGAAGCGGTCTATCAGCGCATCCAGTTTCGCTACGGGCGCGGTCTCCGGCTGGTCGGGCTGGTCAGTCATGGCGGTACCGCTGCTCCGGTCGGGGGAACTGCTGCCGCTAGCCGGACAAGGAGAGGCCCGCTGCGGCCACCCGGCTCAGCGCGTTCACTATATATACCTCATAAGACCTCTGCAGCGCACTGCAGAGGTAGATATCTGTTTACGCACGTCAGCAGCGCGGTAAGCGTGGTCACATGACGCTGGATGACCGGAGCGGCCGGATCGACCGCACAAAGCCCGAGCACATCTGGGCACAGGTCGCCGCCGACATCCGCGCCGATATCACCACCGGGCGGCTGGCGCCAGGCGCCAAGCTGCCTGGCGAGCTTGAGCTGGCAGCGCAGTACGGCGTCGCCCGCCTGACCGTACGGCGGGCGATAGCCGAGCTGGTCAGCGAGGAACGGCTCGTGATCCTGCGCGGCCGGGGGACGTACGTCAAGCAGCCATCCAGCTAGATCCGGAAGAGCGACCGGCGCGGGGTACCCGCGCGCGGCTGGCCGGGCGAAGCGCCGCATCCTGCCGACGATGGCGGAGCATCAGGGATCGTGCGGGCGACGGAGGTTTGCCGGGCAGAGATCGGCGCCGTTTGCGCGTTGGGGGAGGCGCCTGGTCAGGGCTGGGTGGGCAGGAGCGGTTGTGCCTGGCGGGTGACGTACAGGTCGGCGCGGAACCGCTGGGCCAGCTGGTCGTAGGCGGCCTGGATGTCGTCGATGCTGGCGGGGTTGCCGGCGCTGAACAGGTCGGCCATGGCGTCTTCCTCCCACCAGGGCATGTTGCGGCGGTTACCCCATCGGGATTCGATCGGGGCGCGCAGGTGGGCGTCGGCGTCGGTTGTGGCGTACATGGCGAACAGGGTGGTCATGAACTGGTGGTAGGCGGTGAAGAGCGGGCCGGAGAACAGCACCCGGTTGGCGTACATGGTCTCGTCCAGCTGGCGTTTGATGGTGATGGCCTGCCGGGGCTGGATGTCTTTCCAGCCGCCGACGAAGGTGGCGAAGCACAGCAGCTGGTTCAGGCCCGGGGCGAGCTGGGCGAAGATGTCCAGGCGGCGGGTGACGACGGTCTGGTTGGCCCACTGGACCTGCTCGATCCGGCGGCTGGTGCGGGCGAACAGGACGCCGAGCCCGGCGACGGTGACCGGGGTGAGCGCCGCCACGGCCAGGGTGGCGATCTGCAGGCTGGTCCACGACGAAGCCATCAGTCATCACCGTCATCCGGGCCGGCGGCCGCCTGCTCTGCGGCTTTCTGCGCGGCGACGAGCCGTTCGACGGTGGCCAGCGGGTCGGGGTCCAGACCCGCCGGGACCAGCCGGGCGTGCCGGGCACCGGCCTGGGCGGCCCATCCTCGGTCGATTCCTTCGGCGTGGTCGAGGGTGGCGTGGGCGCGCAGGGCGTCGAGTTCGTGCCAGGCCAGGTTGTGACGCACCGCGAGTCGCAGCGCGGCGTCGGCGGCGTCGCGACCCTGGTAGATCAGGCCTGGGCGGGCGGTGGCGGTGGCCTGGGCGGCGCGGATGCGGGCGCGGGCGGCCAGGGCGGCGCAGTGGGCGGGCACCAGGCCGCGGGGGCCGGTGATGGTGATCGCTTCGGCCGCGTGGCGGTCGGCGGCCTCAAGGTCTCCGCTGGCCCGGGCGTGGTCGGCGAGGTCGGTCAGGGTCGTGGCCAGCTCGATCAGGTAGTCGCCGTCCCGGAAACCCCCGGCCGCCGCGGCCAGGTGCTTTCCGGCCGCGGCGGTGTCCCCGGCGGCTAGGGCGAGGCGGCCCAGCATCCGGTCGCACCGCGCCAAATCAGCGTTCCAGCCGTTCCTGCGGCAGATTCCGGCGTTGTGGCGGGTCAGTGCCTGGGCGGGGCCGGTCCGCCCGGTGCGGGCCAGCCATTCCATCCAATAGGTCCCGGGAAGCGAGTACAGGTGATCCCTGTCCGGTTCGTCGGCGACCTGAATCTGGTCGGCGGCGGTGAACTGCTGCTCGGCCACTGCGGCGTCACCGGCCAGGTCAGCCAGCCACCCCAGGAACGCATGCAAGTAGCCAGTTTGCTGTCGGTCCTCGGTGATTTCGGTGCAGGTGAGTGCCTCGGCCGCAGCGTCCCGGGCCGGGCCGATCTGCCCGAGATGGCCGTAGCATTCGGTCAGATTCGTCAAGCGGATCGCTAGCTCGTTCATGTTCCCGGTATCACGGCCCTGGCGGACGCCCTGGGGCAGGTATTCGCGTGCCGTGGTCAGGTCACCCGCTAGCATCGCGAACAGGCCGACCTCGTTCAGGTACCAGCCGAGACGGTCGGGGGTGAGGTGGGTGGCGCAGGCATCTCGGCGGGCGGGTGTGGCCACGAACGCGGTGGCAGCGCGCTGCCCGAGCCGGACCGCCGGCAGGTCCATCCACACGCCGCTGCCGCAGCGGTTCGCGTACATGTCGTTGGCGGGCTGCCATTGGCCGGCGTCGAGGAGCAGTTCGATGACCTCGACCACCCGCAGCGCGTCTGCCCGGCTGGTCACAATCCCGGCCGGCATGCCGGCCAGGGCGGTCTCGGCGGCTGTCCCAGCGGCGTCCATGACCAGCGCCCGGAAGGTGTCGCGGACCAGCGGGTGGGCGGAGATAGTCCCGTCGGGGTGCCAGGACGCCAGGCCGGCCAGCCGAGCGCGCACCGCGGCCTGGACTATGTCCGGGGTCCACCCGGCCAGCTGGGAACCGAACACCTCATGGGCGGCCACCGCCAGGACCGCCGCGGCGTCGACCGGGCGGGCGAACAGCGACACCGCGGCCAGCAGGTACCGGTCCGGCTCAGCCAGCTGCGCGGCGTAGAACTCCAGCACCTTGCTCACCCGGGCATCGGTGCGCGCCGCCGCGGCCAGGCTGGCGTGCAGGGCGGCGAGGTCGCTGGCGGGGGGGCGGTCGGCCAGCAGCCCGGCCAGCGCCCCGGTGGCCAGGGCGTGCCCGTCCACCGCCGCCACCAGCTCCCGCCGCTGTCCGTCATCCAGCCAGCCGCCGCCGGCGGCGGCCAGCAGCGCCGACCCCTCGGCCACCGTGAACGGGGGTACTTCCAGCATCCGGGCGCGGCCGCCGTCGAAGCCTTCCAGGTCAGCGAACGGGAACCGGCTGGTCAGCACCACCAGCCCGCCATGCGGCTGCTGGCAGGCGCCGGCCAGTACCTCCCGCAGCGTGCCATCCAGCAACCGCCCGAACCCGTCCCCGGCCGGGCCCTCCTGCGCCACCTCCAGCCCGTCCAGCACCAGCAGCAACGGCACCCCCCACAACAACCCCAGCACCGCCGCCGCCACCCGGCCAGTACCCGCAACCGGCATCCCCAGGTCCTGGCGCGCCCACTCCAGCAGCCCTTCGGCCCAGTGCTCGGCCGACGGGTCGGCGTAAAAACTCCACCCGAACACCCCCGCCACCCCCGGCCGCGCGGCCAGCCCGCCCGCGTCCTGGATCCAGTGGGTGACCAGCGCGGTCTTGCCCGCACCCCCCCACGCGCTCACCCCCACCAGGGCGACCTGCGGGTCGCCGGCCCACCGGTCCAGCCGCGCCAGCTCCTCGCCCCGGCCGGTGAAATGCGCCACCCGCTCCGACGGCGGCACCCATTCCACCGGGATGCCAGGACCGCCTCCGGCAGCGTCCGGCCTTGGCGCCTTCCCTGTCGGGGCGGTGCGGGCGGGCAGGTCACCGGCCGGCGGGAATCGATCATCGGTCAGGGCCGCCAGCAGCAGGCCCAGCGCGGAATGATCACCACCGGGCGCGGGGTACAGCACGACCTGCGCCCCGTACTCGATCTCGGCCCGCAGGGCCAGGGTTGGCGGGTCGTTGCCGTCCGCCTGAGGATCCCAGGCCATCACCGCGACATGCCGCGGCTCACCGCCCGGGTCGGCCCGGGTCCCGGTCCGGTCGGCGATCTCCCGCAAGATCGCCGTGATCCGCTGGTCGGCGAAGCTGAACCCGATCCACACCAGGTGCCCGTCCATCAGCCGGGCCAGCACCTCGGGCAGCCTTCCCGCGTAGGCGCGCCGGTACTCCGTCGTGGCCAGGACCACGCTGTCGGGCCGGTTGTGCTGGCCGTGGGCGAACAGCACCGGCAGCTCGGCCTCGCCGAACACATCCCCGGTCCGCCACCGGTCCAGCCCCAGCTCATCCTCCCAGGTCGTGAACCCGGTCGCCGATGCCCGCGGCCGCACCCGCATCCGGGCGTCCACGATTCCCGGGTCATAATTCGTCGTCACCACGGCCTTGAACGCGCACCGGCACACCAGTTCCTGCACCGGCGTCCAGGACCGCCCCGACTCCGGGTCGGTCCGGACCCGCAGCACGCCCCGCAGCGCCGCCAGGTACCCGCCGGTGCCCAGGTCGCGGCGCACGATCTCGACGGCCGATTCCGGGCTGGACGAGGCCAGCGCCCGGCAGGCCGCGGCCTGCTTCTCCGAGAGCCGCCCGGCCGCCGCGTCGACCAGCTCGCCGATCAGGTCGTTCCACAGCGGGTACAGCGGCGCCGACACCCCCGCTCCTAAAAACGCCACCGCCTGGCCCGAGGCCAGGTACCCGTCTAGCGCCGCCAGCCCCGGGCCATTGACCCGGTCCAGTTCCTCCGCCTGCGCAGCCGGCAACCCGCCCAGATAACCAGCGGCAAGATCCCCCCTCACAGACCCGATCCTGCCGCATTACCGCAGCCACCACCAGGCAACCGGCCAACCCCGCATAGCCCGCAGATACCGTGCCGTCCTGTCCCACCGCTGGCGCACACCCCGCGGATACCCAACGCACCAGCCCCCGTCGGCCCCATCGGGCCCGAGCATCGGCGCGGTGAACCCCCGGCGCTGACCGTGATGGCCAGCGCGATCCGGTGAGAGAGCACCTGCTGCAGCGGATGGGGTGAGGCCGGCGGCTAGCCGGCGGCTAGCCGCCGGCCAGTGAGCGGGGCCGCCAGATGGCCCGCTGCAGGCGCATGACCAGCGCGCCCACCACGACCAGCACGACCACGTTCAGCAGCAGCTGAAGCGTCGAGCCCCGGGCCCGGGTCCAGTCGGCGTACGCGATCGACAAGCCGATGTTCGCGGCCGCCGGGAGGGTCGTGACCGAGATGAAGACGCCGATCAGGGCGCCCGCCCGCGACTCGGTCAGCGACACCACGCCGACGATGCCGGCCAGGACGGCGACCACGACGGAGAACAGGTCGGGGCTGCTGATCAGGTCCGCGACCGGGCGCACGCCCCGGGAGAACGCGCCGGGCGTCTCGCCGGACCAGCGGATCACCAGGCCGAAGGCCAGGGTCAGGATGATCGCGGCCAGGAAGCCCACGACCAGCGCGAGGGTGCCCCGGAGCGCCTGCTGCCCGTCGCGCCGGTCGAGGCCCAGCGCAACGCCCATGATGGCGCTGTACTCCGGCCCGACGACCATGGCGCCGACGAGCAGGATCTCCGAGTTGACCAGGATCCCGATCGCGCCGATCAGCCCGGCGATGGCCAGCAGGATGTAGAAGCTGGGAGCATAGACGGCCTCGGAGCGGATCCTGGCGTCGACCACGTCCCAGACGGGCGCGATGTCCCGCTGCATGACGCCGAACTTCGCCGCCGGGTCCGGCCGCTCGCCGATGACCGCGTCCACGACCTCGATCGCGACCGGGCCGGCGCGGTCGTCGCGCAGCGCCTTGAGCTGCCCGAGCACGGAGTTGGCGGCGGAGGACAGGACGTCGCACTGCACGGCGTCGCCCTCCGGCCGCCGGGCGGCGCCGTTCAGTACCACCAGGTTCGAGACGCCTGGCTCGGCGGCCAAGAGGGCGACGACGCGTTCGGTCCAGTCATGGGGACCGGCGATGCGCAGGTGAAAGGTCACCGCGCAGCTCAGGACGTGGAGAGTGCCTCCTCGACCGAGCCGAAGCCGTGATCGATCTGGAAGTCGAGGTTGATGGCCGCGTTGATCAGGGACAGGTGGCTGAACGCCTGCGGGAAGTTGCCCAGCTGCTCGCCGGTACTGCCGATCTCCTCGGAGTACAGGCCGAGATGGTTGGCGTAGGTGTGCATCTTCTCGAAGGTCAGCCGGGCGTCGTCGAGCCGTCCGGCGCGGGCGAGGGCCTCCACGTACCAGAACGTGCACAGCGAGAACGTGCCCTCGTCGCCGGCCAGCCCGTCCGGCGAGGCGCCGGGGTTGTAGCGGTAGACCAGGCTGTCCGAGACCAGCTCGCGGTCCATCGCCTGCAGCGTCGACAGCCACATCGGGTCGCGCGGCGAGACGAAGCCCATCAGCGGCATCATCAGCAGCGAGGAGTCCAGCACCTCGGTGTCGTAGTGCTGGGTGAACGCGCCGATCTTGGCGTTCCAGCCCTTGTCCATGATCTGGTTGTAGACCTTGTCGCGTTCGGCGGTCCACATGGCCAGATTGGCCGGGCGGCCGCGGTGCTCGGCGAGCCGGATCGCGCGGTCCAGGGCGACCCAGGACTGGAACCTCCCGTAGGTGAAGTTCTTCCGACCGCCCCGGGTCTCCCAGATGCCCTCGTCGGGCTGGTCCCAGTGCTTGCACAGCCAGTCGGTGAGCTTCGCGACCGACTCCCAGCCCTGATGAGCCATCTGGACGCCGTGGGCGTCGCCGAGCGCGATGGCATCCATCGCCTCGCCGTAGATGTCGAGCTGCAGCTGGTCGGCGGCACCGTTGCCGATGCGCACCGGCCGGGAGCCGCGCCAGCCCTCGAAGTGGTCGAGGGTCTCCTCGGTGAGATCGGAGGTGCCGTCGACCCGGTACATGATCTTCAGCGGGCGGTCGCCGTTTCCGGCACGGTCAGTACCGCGATCCCGGAGCCAGGTACCGAACGCCGCGGCTTCCTCCACGTAGCCCAGGCCCAGCAGCGCGTAGACGGAGAACGAGGCATCCCGGATCCAGGTGTAGCGGTAATCCCAGTTGCGCTCGCCGCCTTCCTGCTCGGGCAGCCCGGCGGTCGGCGCGGCAACCGGCGCGCCGGTCGGCGCGTAGGTCATCAGCTTGAGCGTCATGGTCGAGCGGGCGACCATCTCGCGCCACCGGCCGGTGTAGGTCGACCGGCCCAGCCAGTCGCGCCAGAACCGCGCGGTGTCGTCGGCGAGACGCTGCGCCTCCTCGGGCGGCATCGGCCGCTGCGGCAGGTCGCCCATCGACTCGAGCACCACGCCGCCGATCTCGCCTTCCCGCAGCGTGCGGGTCCACCGCAGGCCCCGGCCGTCCTGCTCGATCGCGAGGTCCAGGTCCCGCAGCGACGTTCCGAGCGGCGCGATGCCCTGCACCGACAGTTTCATGTCGTCGGTGTGGAACAGCGCTCCGTGCTCGGCGTAGTCGAGCTTGTGCGAGGTCCTGCCGTAGTTGAAGCGCGGCTCGATCTCGATCTTGAACTTCATGGTCCCGCGCACGACCTGGATGTTGCGCACCAGCCGATGCCGGTCGGTCGCCACCGCGCCGGCGATGGGCATGAAGTCGTGTACCTCGCCGACCCCGTCCGGGGTCATGAACCGGGTGACGAGGATTGCGGTGTCGGGCAGGTAGAGCTGCTTGCTGACGTAATCGTCCCGGTCCGGGGCGATCCGGCACAAACCGCCCTTGTCGGCGTCGAGCAGCGACGCGAACACGCTGGGTGAGTCGAACCGGGGGCAGCAGAACCAGTCGACGGTCCCGTCGGTGGTCACCAGCGCCGCCGTCTGCAGGTCGCCGATCAGCCCGTGGTCGGCGATGTTGGGGTAGCGGTCCAAGATCCTCACCTCATGGTTGCTAGTGGTTCAGTCAGCCGTTCAGCCGGCCGAGCAGGTGCTCGCCGACGCGGATCGCGTTGGCCATGGCGGTGAGGGCCGGGTTCACCGCGCCGATGCTCGGGAAGAAGCTGGTGTCCACGACGTACAGGTTGTCCAGTTCGTGGGCCTTGCAGTCGACGTCGAGCACCGAGGTGGCCGGGTCGGTGCCGAACCGGCAGGTGCCGGCCTGGTGGGCGACGCCGGCGACGGGGACGTCCATGCTGGCGTAGAAGTTCTTGTCCAGCACGTGGTGGGCGGCCATGCCGACGTGGTTGAGGATCTTCCTGAGCTCGTGGTACAGCCCGTCCGCTTCCTCGTCGTTGGATGTCTGGTAAGCGAGGTGCACGTTGCCGTCACGGTCGACGGTCACCCGGTTGCCTGGCTGCGGGATGTCCTCGGTGGTCAGCCAGAAGTCCACGGCGTGCCGGGCGACGTCGTCCAGGCTCCAGCGGGGGGCCAGCTTGGTCAGCTTGGGCTCCTCGCCCTTCATCGCCATCGCGTTGGACTTGCCGAGCATCTGGATGTTGCCCAGCGGCCACGGGCGGCCATTGCCGGCCAGGTAGAAGTCGTTGAGGGCGAGGGTCTTCTGGAAGACCGTGTCGTTGCGCTCCTTGTCCAGCGCCACGATGGCCTTGCTGTTGTGGAACATGTAGTTGCGGCCTACCTGGCCGGAGCTGTTCGCCAGGCCGCCGGAATGCAGGTCGGAGGCTGAGCGGAGCAGGATCCTAGCGCTGTTCGCGGCCCCGGCGCAGACCGCGACGATGTCCGCGGTGTAGATCTCGCGCCGGCCGCCGCGGGACACTACCACGCCGGTCACCGCCCCGCCGCCCGGGTCGGTCTCCAGGCGCTCCACCTCCGCGTTGACCAGCAGGGTCACGTTCGGCTGGTCCAGCAGCGGACGGACCGCGATCACGTCGGCGTCGGCCTTGGCGTGCACCAGGCAGGGGTAGCCGTCGCACGTGTTGCAGCGGATGCACAGGCTCCTGGGCCGGTCGGCCTCATCCAGCAAGATCCCGCACGGCGCGTGGAACGGGTGATAGCCGCCGTCAAGCAGCGCGTCGGAGATCTGCTCGACCCGCGGCTCGTGCGAGACCGCCGGCCACGGGTACTGCTTCGACCAGTGCCCTTCGGTCGGGTCCTCGCCATGGACGCCGCGGACCTGGTACAGCCATTCGGCGCGGGTGTACCAGGGCTCGAAGTCGTCATAGCTCAGCGGCCAGGCCGGCGACGCGCCGTCGGCGTGCTTCATCTCGCCGAAGTCCTCGGGACGCAGCCGGTACAGCGCGGCGCCGTACATCTTGGTGGCCCCGCCGACGAAGTAGTGCACCTGGGGCTGGAACGGCTGGCCGTCAGCGTCGTACCAGGTGTCCTTGGAGATGTACCGGCCGTCGACGAACACCGGCCCGGGATCCCAGTTCTCCTTCTCCCTGGGCAGGAAGTCGCCCCGCTCGAGCAGCAGGATCCGCTTCCCCGAGGGGGCCAGCGTGTGTGCCAGGGTGCCCCCGCCAGCGCCACTGCCTGCGATGATGACGTCATAATGATCGGTCACGCGCCTACCCTGGCTGGCGCCGCCGCGGCGTGCATCACTCCTTCGGGGTGACCGTGCCGGAGGTGCCCGCACCGGGGAAGCGCCAGGTCAGCCATGGGCCCGGCGGGCAGCATGCCGGCCCGGCGGGACTGCCCTGGCCCAGCCGCGCGGCAATCACCCGGCCAGGATGATGCCCGGCGGGATGCGCGCGGCAACAGTGACCATCGACGATTACTGACCGACGTTCAGGGATGGAGCCATGGCTAACAGCGTTAAAGGCAGTTCCGGGCCGCAGGTGCGGTCGGCGCCGCTGGTGACCGGGGGAGCGCTCATCGCGGCCGGCGGCGTGCTCGCGCTGGCGGGCCTGGTCGTCGGCGGCGTGCACCTGCTCTCCGCCGCCCGGCAGTGGATCAAGGAGATGGAGATCCCGCCCAGCGAGCTCGCGAAGCTCAAGCTGGCGCAGGCCAAGGCGGCGGCTTCCGCCGGTGCCGGTGCCTGGCAGAACGGGCCTCCGGCCGCTGGCGCGCGCACGTCGTGACCCAGGTCCTCGGCTAGAGCATCGCGGCAGGTCAGCCACTTGTGAAGGGCTCAGGACCGGAATGAGTAGATGACGAACGTCGATCTCGCACGGTGGCAGTTCGCGTTCACGTCGATCAACCACTTCCTGTTCGTCCCGGTCACGATCGGGCTGGCCGTCCTGACCGCGTTGCTGCAGACCGCGTGGTACCGCAGCAAGCGCGATGAGTACCTGCGGCTGACCCGGTTCTTCGGCACGCTGCTGGTCATCAACGTGGCGATCGGCGTGGTCACCGGGCTGGTCCAGGAGTTCCAGTTCGGGATGAACTGGGGGGCGTACTCCCGGCTGGTCGGCAACATCTTCGGCGCCCCGCTGGCCATGGAGGGCCTGGGGGCGTTCTTCCTGGAATCGACGTTCCTGGGGTTGTGGCTGTTCGGCTGGGACAAGCTGCCGAGGCGGGTGCACCTGCTGACGATCTGGGCGGTCGCGTTCGGCAGCGTGCTGTCGGCCGCGTTCATCATGGCGGCCAACTCGTGGATGCAGCATCCGGTGGGGTACGTGCTGAACAAGTCCCACCAGCCGCAGCTCAACGACATCTGGGCGCTGTTCACCAACCCGGTGTTCGTCTGGGGCTACGCCAAGGTGGTGCTGGCGTCGCTGGTCACCGGCGCGGCGGTGATGCTGGCCGTGTCGGCCTGGCAGCTGCGGCACGGTGGGGACCGGGGGGTGTTCACCCGGTCGGCGCGGCTCGCGCTGGTGGTGCTGGTCCCGGCGGTCTTGTTCACCATGCTGGTGGGCGACGAGCTGGGGGTGATCGAGGCGAAGTACCAGCCGATGAAGATCGCCGCGGCCGAGGCGCAGTGGACCACCTGCCAGCCGTGCTCGTTCTCGCTGTTCCAGATCGGCGGCGGCAACCAGGACCAGACGCCGACCCAGATCCTGGAGATCCCGCACCTTTTGTCGCTGCTGGCCACCAACCACTGGAACGGCAAGGTGATCGGCCTCAACCCGCTACAGGCGCAGTACAGCAAGCAGTTCGGGTCCGGCTATTACGTGCCGAACGTGTTCATTCAGTACTGGTCGATGCGGGTGATGGCCTACATCGGGGTGCTGATCCTGCTGGTGGGCTTGTGGGGGCTGTGGCTGATCCGGCGCCAGAAGCTGGCGACGTCGCGACGGTTCCTGTGGGTGGCGGTCTGGGCCGCGGTGCTGCCGTTCCTGATGAACACCGCGGGCTGGCTGCTGACCGAGAGCGGCCGGCAGCCGTGGATCGTGCAGGGCATCATGCTGACCAAAAACGGGATCTCGCCGACGGTCAGCACCACCGACATCGCGATCAGCCTGGCGGCGTTCGTGCTGCTGTACGGGGTGCTCGCCACGGTCGACCTGCTGCTGATGCTCAAGTACTCCCGTGAGCAACTCCCGCCCGCGCGAGCCGAGACCGAGGCGGGCACGCCCGTTCCGGCCGTCCAGTACTGAGGTCACGATGGTCCCGTTCTGGTTCATCGTCATCACGGTCTTGTGGATCGGGTTCTTCGTCCTGGAGGGCTTCGACTTCGGCGTCGGCATGCTGCACGCCGTGGTCGGCCGGGATGAGGCCGGGCGAAGGGCGGCGATCAACACGATCGGCCCGCTGTGGGACGGCAACGAGGTCTGGCTGGTCGTGGCCGGGGCCGCGATCTTCGCCGCGTTCCCCGGCTGGTACGCCACGATGTTCTCGGGCTTCTACCTCGCCGTGGTGCTGCTGCTGGCGGCGCTGATCGTCCGCGGCGTGTCGTTCGAGTACCGGGGCAAGCGCGACGCGGTGCGCTGGCGCCGCACCTGGGATGTCCTGCTGACCGCCGGCAGCCTGCTGGCCCCGCTGCTGATCGGCGTGGTGCTCGGCGACCTGCTGCACGGGCTGCCGATCAACGCCAGCCAGCAGTACACCGGGTCGTTCTGGAATCTGCTGCAGCCGTACGGGGTGTTTACCGGGATCACGTTCGTCGCGATCTGCGTGCTGCACGGCGCGACGTTCCTGTCCCTGAAGACCACCGGCGATCTTCGCGAGCGGGCCGGGCGGCTGGCCCGCCGGGCGGCCCCGGTGACCGGGATCCTCGTGCTGGCCTTCGTGTCCTGGACGCACGCGAGTGCCGGCCAGGGAACCCTGCTCAACCCGGTCGAGTTCGCCGCCGTGCTCGCCGCGATCGCCGCCGTCTGGCTCGTCTACACCCGCAGCGAAGGCTGGGCGTTCGCAGCGACCACGGTCACGATGGCGGCCTGCGTGCTGGCGATCTTCGTTGACCTGTATCCCAGGGTCATGGTGTCCAGCACCAATCCCGCGTTCGACCTGACCGTCCACAACACCGCGTCCGGGCGGTACTCGCTCACCGTGATGACCGTGGTCGTCGTGATCTTCCTGCCGTTCGTGCTCGCCTACCAGACCTGGACCTACTACGTGTTCCGCCGGCGCGTCAGCCAGCAGGAGTTCCTGCCGCCGTCCGAGCAGGCTACGCAGCCGGGGCAGGCGGCGCCGAAGCAGTCCGGGCCGCCCGAGCGGGGCGCTACAAGATCGCGATCGGGTTGACCGGGGAGCCGGTTCCCCGCACCAGCCGCAGCGGCGCGATCACGCAGAAGAACGACCAGCGGCCGGCTTCCTCGCAAAGCGGGGCAAGATCGTCAAACTGCAGGTAGTCGAGAAGGTGCAGGCCCATCGCCTGGATGGCCAGCACGTGCACGGGGAAGTCGACCCCCTCGGCCGCGCTGGGCGAGGTGTCGTTGTTGCTGTCGCTGCCCAGGGCCGCGACCCGTCGCTCGGCGACGAACTCCATCGCCGCCGGATGCAGCCCGGCACGGGTGCGGGCGGCGTCCCACGGGCCGAGTGCGGTCCGGCGCTGGCGGTGCCCGACCCGGACGAACAGCAGGTCGCCCTGGCCGACCCGTACCTGCTGTGCCTCCTCGGCCCTGACCAGGTCGTCGGCGGTCACGTGATCACCGGGCTCCAGCCAGGAGACCCCGTGCAGCCGCGGAATATCGAGCAGGACGCCGCGCCCCACGATCCCGTTGCTGGCCACCTCGATGGACAACTCCGAGGGCCCCCGCGCGCTGACCGTGTCCGCGGGCACGTCGTTGTAGAGCCGGGCGTGGTACATGAGGTGGCAGAGGGCGTCGATGTGGCTGTCGGCGTTGCCGTGCACGTTGATGGACAGCCGGTCCGTGGCGAAGGACAGCCCGGCCGGATCGGCCTGGTCCCCGGCGGGGCTGGTCATCTCGTGGACGGCGGGCTCGGGGTTGTCCGCGGCCACGCCGCTCTCGATCGGAGCTTCGAGCGTCACCGTCTTCCCGAGCCTGACCTCGCCCGCTCCGGCCAGCACCTGGGCCTGCGTGATGTAGTTCAGAGCGCCGCGCCGGTCATCGGGGCCCCAGGGCGAATTGTCCCGCAATCGCCGGTACAGCGCTTCGAAACTTACGGCGTCCATCAGGGGCGATCCAGGTGTGGCCATGGACCGCATACTGCCATCACCCGCTTGGAATGATGCCAGCAGCACGCGGGCAGGATCGGATGGGTATTGCGCGATCACCGACAAGGAGCTGAGATGGCGACTGATCAAGTTGACGCGCTGGTGATCTTCGGTGCGACGGGGGATCTGGCCAAGCTGGAGACGTTCCCGGCGCTGGTCGGCCTGGTCCAGCGCGGGGTGCTGGACGTGCCGGTGGTCGGGGTGGCCAAGAGCGGGTGGGGGCTGGAGCAGTTCCGCGACTACGCGGTGGCCTCGCTCAAGCTGAACCACATGGACCCGGATGCCCCGGCGGCGCGCAAGATGCTGGGGCTGCTGCGGTATGTGGACGGCGATCTGGGTGATGACGCGACGTATAAGGCGATGTCGGACGCGGCGGGTGACGGGCGGATCTTGTTTTACCTGGAGGTGCCGCCGCCGCTGTTCGGGCGGATCGCCGAGGGGATCGCCTCAGCCGGGCGCGCGAAGGACGCCCGGGTGATGGTGGAGAAGCCGTTCGGGAACGACCTGGCCAGCTCCCGGCAGCTGAACGCGACGATGCACCGGTATTTCCCGGAGGATGCGATTTTCCGGGTGGATGACTGGCTGGCGTTTGACCCGGTGGAGAACGTGCTGTTCGTCCGGTTCGCGAACTCGGTGCTGGAGCCGCTGCTGAACCGGACGTATGTGGAGCGGATCCAGATCACGATGGCCGAGGCGTTCGATGTGTCGGACCGGGGCGCGTTTTATGACCGGACCGGCGCGATCCGGGATGTGGTGCAGAACCACATGCTGCAGGTGCTGGCCACGGTGCTGGCCGACCCGCCGGACGGGGCGGGCCTGTCGTCGTGGCCGGATGCCAAGACGCGGGTGATCTCGGCGCTGCGGCCGCTGACCGCGGGGGACACGGTCCGCGGCCAGTACGAGGGGTACCTGCAGGTGGCGGGGGTGGATCCGAAGTCGACGACGGAGAGTTACGTCGCGGTGCGGCTGGCCGCGGATACCTGGCGGTGGGCGGATGTGCCGATCTTGATCCGGGCGGGTAAGTGCCTGCCGGTGACGGCGACCGAGGTCGACATCAAGTTCCGGCGGCCGCCGCATGACGTGTTCGGGATCGAGCCGTTCGCGGTGTCGAACTCGCTGCGGTTCCGGGTCTGGCCGGAAACCGCCGTCGGCATAGAACTGGCCGGGAAGAAGCCCGGCGCGGGGCTGGAGCCGCAGCCCGAGGAACTACAGTTCTCGGGCCAGCCGGGGTCGGACATGCGCCCGTATGACCGGCTGATCGGCGCGGCGCTGGACGGGGACCGGTGGCTGTTCGCCCGGCAGGACACCGTGGAGGCGGCCTGGGAGGTCGTCGACCCGGTGCTCGGCGACGTCACGCCGGTGCACCCCTACGCCCGGGGCGCCTGGGGCCCGAAGGAAGCCGACCGGCTGCTGCGCGGCCGGGACACCTGGCACGACCCGGACGGCTGAGCGATGGACCAGAGCACCGGCGGCAACAGCCGCCGCCGCGTTGTGATCATCGGTGGCGGCTTCGGCGGCCTGTTCGCGGCTCGCGCGCTGCGGCGGGCCAGCGTCTCGGTGACGCTGATCGACCGGGCGCAGCACCACCTGTTCCAGCCGCTGCTCTACCAGTGCGCCACCGGGATCCTGTCCGAGGGAGAGATCGCCACCCCGCTGCGCGACGTCCTGAAGAAGCACAAGAACGTCGACTGTGTGATGGCCGAGGTCGTCGACTTTGATGCCGCGGGCCAGCGAGTGATCGCGCAGCGGGTCGGCGGCGGCCGCCTGGAATACGGCTACGACGACCTGATCGTGGCCGCCGGGGTCCAGCAGTCCTATTTCGGGCACCCCGAGTACGCCGGCTGGGCCCCGGGCATGAAGACGCTCGAGGACGCGCTGGCCATCCGGCGCCGGGTATACGGCGCGTTCGAGATGGCCGATACCGCCACCGACCCGGCCGAACGCCGCAGCTGGCTGACGTTCGCGCTGGTTGGCGCCGGCCCGACCGGCGTGGAACTGGCCGGGCAGATCCGGGAGCTCGCCACCAAGACTCTCCGCGCCGAGTACCGCAACATCAAGCCAGAGGATGCCCGGGTGCTGCTGTTCGACGGCGGCAGCGCGCCGCTGGCCAGCTTCGGGCCGAAGCTGTCGCAGCGGGCGGCCGAGATCCTGCGGACGCTCGGGGTCGAGCAGCACATGGGCACGATAGTCACCCGTGTCGACCGGGGCTGGCTGGAGGTGCGCGACCCGGCCGGCCAGCAGACCCGCTACGACGCCAGCACCGTGCTGTGGACGGCGGGCGTGGAGGCGCCGCCGGTGGCCGAGGCCCTGTACCGCGCCACCGGCGCCAAGCGGGACAAGTCCGGGCGCATCCTGGTCGAGAAGGACCTCACGATCCCCGGACATCCCGAGATCTTCGTAGTCGGCGACATCATGAGCCTGGACCACCTGCCCGGGGTGGCCGAGGTGGCCATGCAGGCCGGGCTCTACGCCGGGTACCGCATCCGGCGGCGGGCGTCGGGACGCGCGGAGGGGAGCCCGGAGAAGCCGTTCCGCTACCGGGATCTCGGCTCGGCGGCCTACATCTCCCGCGGCCGGGCCGTGGTCACGGCCGGGCCGCTGCAGACCGGCGGGTTCATCGGCTGGTGGATCTGGCTGTTCATCCACATCGCGTTCCTGACCGGGTACCGGAACCGGGTCGGGGCGGTGCTCACCTGGTGGCTGGCCTTCACCAAGGACAGCCGCCGCGAGCGAGCCTTCACCGTCCAGGAGGTGAAGACCTTCCGCGACGCCTACACCCATCCGCTGGCCCCTCCGATGCCCGGGGAGGCCGGGGAGGCCGCCCAGCCCGGGCAGGCCGGCCAGCCTGGGCAGGCCGCCAGGCCCGGGCAGGCCGGCAAGCCCGGGCAGGCCGCCAGGTCCGGGCAGGCCGTCAGCGGCCCGCGGCCACCTGGCCCAGCTCGCTGATCGTCGATCCCGACAGCAGCCGCACCGTCCGTGCCGTCCGGGATGTGCGCACCGCGCGGCGGGGCAGCCGAACCCGGAGCGCGCCCGGCAGCGACTCGAACACCAGCGGCGGATCCATCGGCAGGCCGGCGCCGTTTCACCCGGCGAGGGTGGGGCGCGGCTTGCAGCAGCCCTGATGGACTGGCCCGGACCGATCACCTCTGGAAGAAAGAGGACACCATGGCTGATCTGATCGCGATCGGATATCCCGACGAGACCACCGCGGAGGCCGCCGCCGATGAGGCCCGGCAGCTCGCCAGGGACCTCATCATCGAGCCCGATGCGATCGCGGTGATCGTGCGGGACGCCAAGGGCGACTACCACGTGCACACCCATCACCACCTGGTCGGCCGCGGGGCGACCTGGGGCATGTTCTGGGGCCTGCTGTTCGGCGTGCTGTTCTTCGTCCCGGTCTTCGGGATAGCCATCGGGGCCGGGCTGGGCGCGCTGATGGGCAAGGTCACCAAGTCGGGCATCGACGCGCAGTTCCAGGACCAGGTCCGCGGCATGCTGAAGCCGGGCACCTCGGCGCTGTTCCTCATGGTGGAAAAGGTGACCCCGGACAAGGCCGTCGAGGGGCTGAGCAAGTACGGCGGCACCGTGCTGAAGACCTCCCTGTCCAAGGAAGGCGAGCAGGAACTGCAGGACGCGCTGCACGGCCGCGCCGCGGCATAACGCGCCGGCCGTCAGCTGTCACCACCGGCCCGCCGCTTCGCCCGGAGCGTGACCAGAGGGAAGGTCATGATGCGGGCACCGCGGGGCCTGCGGGCGGCCCGGAGCGGTGACCGTACCGCCTCACCGGGGGCCGGCGCGGGCGGAGAACCCGCAGGCCGGTACGGCCTGCTGCTGCTGTTGCTGATCCTCACCTACCTGCTCTCCGCGTCCGGGCTCAGCACGCTGGCCGGGGAGCTGCAGACCGTGGCGTTCCTCGGCGTCATGCTGCTCGTGCTCCGCACGGAGCAGGCCAGCCGCCGGGCCGCCATGCTGACCGGCATCGTGGCCCTGATCGGCTCCGTTGCTGCCACCGTGGCCGCGCTCAGCCACACCAGGGGCGGCGACGGCGCGGCGGACATCTGGAAGGGGCTGATCCTGCTCCTCACCGCGGTGCTCATCGTGCGCCGCGTGCTGGCCCGGCCCACGGTCACCGTGCAGAGCATCTACGGTGCCCTCAGCGCCTACCTGATCATCGGGCTGATGTACGCCGCCTTTTACGCGGCGATCCAGCGCCTGGGCACGGCGCCATTCTTCGCTCATCATCAGCCCGCCAATACGCAGACATTCCAGTACTTCAGCTTCACCACGCTGACCACCCTCGGCTACGGGGATTTCACCGCGGCCGGCAACGGCGGCCGGGCCCTCGCCGTCATCGAGGCGCTGACCGGCCAGGTGTTCCTGACCACGCTGGTGGCCCGCCTGGTCACCGCGTTCCGGTCGTCGGCCGGGCCGGCCCGGCCGGTCGCCAGGCGACGCCGGCCGCCGGGGTCCGCGGCACACGGCTCCCGCATGTCGTACCACCGGAAACCACCGAGGAGCGGCGAGAAGACGCCGCCCCGCGCACCGCACTCAGCCCGCGACCCGTGACCGGCCGGCGTGCTGTGCTGGCCGGACCCGGACGGCCGTGAGCTCACGCTGTCGCTGGAGGTCGCTGCCTGCCGCCTGCCACAGCGCCGCTAGCTCGGCCAGCTTCTCTGGATACCGGGCCGCGACGTTGTGAATCTCGGCCCGGTCGCTGCTCACGTGGTAGAGCTCCCACCGCCTGGCTCCCGTCGCGGCCTTCCAGCCGTCGTGGTAGATCGCCCGCGCGCCCGGCGCCTGGTACAGCTGGGTCCGCCTCGCGCTCGGCGCGTCCGGCGCCTTGAACGTGTACCGCATGCTCACGCCGTCCAGCGGTGCTCGCAGGTGCCCGCGGACGAGCTGCGGCGGCTCGATGCCCGCGCAGTCGAGGATGGTGGGCACGACATCGACCGCGTGGTGATACTGGTCGCGCAGGCCGCCGGCCACGTCCGCCATCTCCTGCGGCCAGCTAATGATCAGCGGGCTGGCGGCGCTGCCGCCGAGCGAGTATTGCCTGGGCACGTTGTACGGCGTCCCGAAGGCCCAGGCCCACCCGGCCGACACGTGGTCGCAGTCGGCCAGGCCGCCTCCGGCGATGCCTGGCCACCCGGCCAGCAAGGCGTCCTCGTCCGCTCCGCCGCCCGGGTCGCCGGCGGCCAGCGCGTTGGCGGAACACGCCACCACGATCGTGTCCCCGAGCTGGCCCGACTCCTCCAGGTAGGTGAGCAGCCGCCCGATCTGGTGGTCGGTATAGGAGCAGAGGCCCGCGTACGACTCGGCGACGCGGCTGCTGAGCCGCTTCTGCTGCTCGCTCAGCGAATGCCACGGGCGCGCCAGGTGCCCGTCGGGAACCTCGCCGCGCGAGGGATGCCCGTCGGCCGGCGCCAGCCCGGTGTCCTCGGGCACCACGCCGAGCCGCTTCATGTTGCCGAGCACGATCTCGCGGTAGCGGTCGTAGCCCATCTCGAACCGGCCGCGCCAGGCCTCGGCCCACTCCCGCGGCGCGACGTGCGGGACGTCGTTGGCTCCGAACGACAGGTAGCAGAGCCATGGCTGCCCCGGCGCGGCCCGTTCGCCGTCGCGGATGAGCTCCATGGCCATGTCGGCCAGATCCATGTTCAGGTGGTAGCCCTCCGCCGGGGGATACGGCGGGTCGACGTTCTGGTTGTCGAAGACCAGGTCGGGGTACCACTCGCTGGTCCGGCTGCCCAGGAACCCGTAATAGCGGTCAAAGCCGCGCCCGAGCGGCCAGGTCCCGCGCGACTTCGTCATCGTGCCCGGCTCGGCCGGGCTGAGGTGCCACTTGCCGACGCAGTAGGTGCGGTAACCGCTGCCGCGCAGGATCTCCGCCAGCGTGGCCGCCTCCGGCGGGATGATCATGCTCCGGTCGCGTAGTCCGGGGTCGTGCATCCCGCTCCCGGCCGCACCGGTGACATGGGAGTTGCGGCCCGTCAGCAGGCTGCAGCGGGTCGGAGAGGACAGGGCCGTGGTGTGCCATTGTGAATAGCGCAGCCCGCGGCCGGCGAGCCATCTCATGCTCGGGGTGTCGATCAGGCCGCCGAAGGCATTCCAGGTGGCGATGCCTGCGTCGTCCCAGACCAGATACAGAACGTTAGGCACGGGATTGATCATCTTAGCTGGGCCGATCGGGCGCATCGCTCGGCACGGGTGATCAATCTGGGTCAGCTGCCCGGTCCAGGCCGGACGGCCGGCGCGGAAGGGGCCAGGGCATGGCCGTCTCCAGCCGCGGCGCCTGGCGCCTGGCCGGGGGCCTTCGCCGGGGCCGGCGTGAGCCTGGCGGAGACCACGTACGCCACGATCACGGCCACGATGGCCAGGGGCGTGACGGCCAGGCCGTCGGAGGAAAGCAGCAGGGTGGCCAGCAGGACGGAGGTCAGCGGCAGCCTGAGCATGACCGCGCTCATAGCGCCGATGCCCATGGCCACGCCGGGAACCAGCGGCAGGCCCGGCAGGTGCGAGAGCGCTATACCGCCGGCCGCCCCGAGGAACATGGCCGGGAAGATAGGCCCGCCGCGGAAGCTGCTCAGCGAGGCCGAGTAGGCCAGGCCCTTGCAGGTCAGCAGCAGCAGCAGCGCGCCCACGGTGTAGCTGGCGCTGTGCTGGATCAGCGGGCCGAGCGCGGCCTGCCCGGAGAACAGCACCTCCGAGGTGCCTTTTCCCGTGCCCGCGGCAAAGGCGATCGCCAGCCCGGCGACGGCCAGGCCGGCCACCGGCGTGGCCAGCACCATCCGCGGCTCGACCCGGGACCGCAGCAGCAGCGCGAGCCGGCGGATTCCCGAGCCGAGCAGTGCGGCGGCCACCCCGATCACCAGGGCCCAGCCGAACTCGGCCAGGTCGGGCGTCCCGAAATGGGGCAGGTTGGGCAGCGCCAGCGAGAATGGGCCCAGCCCGGTCCAGCGGCCGAGGCCGATGAAGACCAGTGAGCCGATACCCGCGGCCAGCAGCCCGGGCAGCAGCACCAGCTCAAGCGTTGCGCCGCCCATCCCCGACGCCTCCATCAGAAGGAACGCCCCGATCAGCGGCGAGCCGAGCAGCGCGCTGATCGCGGCGAAGCTGCCCGCCGCGGCGACCACGGTGCTGGTTCTCGCGGGCGCGTCCCGCTTGGCGAGCCGGATGGCGCAGACACCCAGGCCGCCGCCGAGGGCGACCAGCGGCGCCTCGGGCCCCAGCACCACGCCCAGGCAGAGGGTGGCCAAGGCCGCGAGCACGACACCGGGGAGCTCGATCGGCGAGGGCGCGCCCTCGCCCGCGGAGAACCCGTCCGCGGGCGAGCATCCGCCGGTGCCGGGCAGGTACCGGATGGCCAGCGCGACCAGGACCCCGGCCACGACCAGCGGCGGGATGGGCCACCACAGCGGCTCCGCGTGGAAGCCAAGCCCGCTGGGCAGGCTCGTGAAGATCCAGCCCTGCATCTTGCCGACCAGCGCGAGGAATCCGTAGGCCACCGCAGAGATGGGCACGCCGATGATCGCGGCGAGGACCAGCAGCCCCACGTAGCCCCGGGATCGCAGGGGCGCCAACGGATCGGACGGGCTGGTCACCTCGGCAGCCGCGACCCGTTCCTCCCGGTGGTCAAAGGTCGCTTTCCGCGGTGATCCGGCCGGACGCCACGGCCGCGACGAGAGCCTCGTGGTCTTTCTCGTTCTGGTCGGCGTAGGCCGTGGCGAACTGGGTGATGGCCTGGTCGAAGACGTCCGAGCCGCCGAGGTAGGCGGCGATCGCGATGCGGTCCCCGGAACGGGCGTGCGCCCGGGCCAGGGTCCAGCCGCACAGCTCGCCGTACAGCCGCATGCCGCGCGGCACCATGGACTCGATGTCGACGGAGAACTTCCAGTCCCGCAGCTGACGGACGTAGAAGTCACGGGTCTGGCTGTCCACCGGGGACTCGGTGCGCTGCCAGCCGAGGAAGATGTCGCTGGACGCCTGCATCAGCCGCTGGCCCGCCACCACTCGCTGGCCCTGGTTGGCGTACTTGCTGGCCCCCACGAACCGGCAGAGCACCGACTCCTCGGCTTCCTTCACCTGCAGGAACAGCGGATCCGACTCGTCCCGGCCGAGCAGCAGGACGATCCAGCAGCGGGTTCCGACGCTGCCCACGCCGACGACCTTGTGGGCCATGTCGGCGAACTCGTACTGCTCGAGCAGGTACCGGCGGTCGGTCTCCAGCGTGCGCCGGTACCTGGCCACCAGGTCGGCCAGCAGCGCTTCGAAGGCCTTCCTGTTCATCTCGTCCGGGATCAGCTGGTCGACCGGGACGATCAGCGGCGGGTCGGAGATGATCCGCGGCCGGCCGTCCACGATCCGGGTCAGCTTGCCCACTTCCTGCATGCTGTCCCTGGTCCTCGCCTTGACGAGGCCCTTGTCGAACTGCTCGCGCCCGCGCGTCTTCAGCTGCGACATGGCCTGCTGCCGCAGCAGGTCCATGTCGGCACTGGCGTACCAGATGTCCAGGTTGGTCATCCCGGCGAAGTCCCGCATCGCCTGCCGGTACCGCGCCGCCACGGCCGCGACGATCGCGCGGCGCTTCTTGCCGGGGAAGCCGTTGCCGCGGGCGGCGAC
This sequence comes from uncultured Actinomycetota bacterium, assembly GCA_963729365.1. Taxonomy (GTDB): domain Bacteria; phylum Actinomycetota; class Actinomycetes; order Streptosporangiales; family Streptosporangiaceae; genus JASHPR01. The sequence continues at coordinate 955,239 of CAVSNQ010000013.1, read as the reverse complement.
TTCCAGGCTGGCGGCCAGCCGCTTGACGTCCCACTCCCACGGGCCGGGCAGGGTCTCGTCGAAGTCGTTGACGTCGAAGACCAGGCGGCGCTCGGCCGAGCCGAAGATGCCGAAGTTAGACAGGTGGGCGTCGCCGCAGGCCTGCACCGCAAGCCCGGACACGGGAGTGGTGGCCAGGTCGCTGGCCATCGGCAGGGCCGCCCCGCGGTAGTACGTGAACGGCGAGACCATCATCCGGCCGTACCTGACCGGGACCAGCGCCGGCACCCGCGATTTCGCCTGCTCCTCGAGCAGGGCGATCGGATCGGGCCGGCCCGGCGGCGGCTCGAACACCGCATGGCTCTCGAGCGGTACCTCGGCCCGCGCCGCCTTGCCCCGCACGGCGCGCTCGGCCGGGGTCAGGTGCCCCAGGGCCGTATCAAGCTGGTACCGCTGCACGGGCCGGGCCGGCCTCGCTGCCGTCGTCACGCTCATTCTCGGCTCCTCTCTGGCCGCTGCCCGGGCCTCAGCCGGGCACCCGCGCCTAAGCGCGGCCGACCGGTGCCGCGGCAACGTCGCGGCGGCGGTCATCCGCGCCAGTCACGATGCCCGGCTGTCCCGCCGGTCGCGTCACCCACGCGGGGTGATCGCCTGGCGACGGTCTGCAAGGAGGACGTCGATGCTCAGGGCCAGGATCCAGGCCGGGAACAGCAACTCCACCCAGGCCGAGATGCCGGTGCCGACGAGTAGCACCAGCGCGACGACGATCCCGGCGAAGCTGAGCCATCGGGAGACGATCTTGGTGCGCCGGGCGATCGTCACCGCGGTGAGCGTGAACACGGCCGCCATCCGGATCGCGTAGACGTCGACCAGGATCGAGGTGACGTTGCGGCCGAGAGCCAGCGAGTTCGCTCCCGCGGAGCCGACGTGCCCGGAGCCCGCTCCCGCGATGATCCCGCCGGCCACCGCCGCCGCGACGAAGAGCATGCCGACGAACAGCAGGCCGCTGCCCAGGAAGACCGTGGCGAAGAAGCGGTCCTCATGCAGGCCGATCCGGTCCCTGATCACGCCGATGAACCACAGGAAGGCGATTCCGGCGAACGGGATGAGGTTCAGCGCGACCGCCACGGCCGCCCTCCGCGCGGAGTCGGTCAGCCAGGCGCCTGGCTGGCCGGGATCGGCCGGGGTCGCGAGCCTGAGCAGCACCAGCGACGCGATGAGCAGCACGGAGAAGACGATTCCGGCCAGCGCGGCGGCGCGCGGCGTCTTCAGCGGGCTGGCGATCTGCAGCTCGTCCCGGCCCATCGTTCGCTCGGCCATCGGCGTCCCTTCCGCGGACACGCCTGGTCAGCCCCGGTCCGCGTGCCCAGTGAACGCCGGTCCCGGCCGACTTCCGTCATCCGTCGCGGGTGACCGCCGGCGACCACCCAGGCCGGGCGACGCGTCACGTCTGCCCCGGCCGGATCATCCAGGAGAACAGGTCCTGATCCGGTCAGCGAAAGCGGCCGCACCGTGCGGTGCGTCTCCCATCGCCGCAGGTAATCGTGCGATGAGGTGGTCCGGCGGGCAGTGAAATCAGGTCAGAAACCCGGCCTGGAACCCGGTGACACCGGGTGCCCGCCGGACCCGGCCGACCATCGTCAGGCCGGTCGTGATCAGCCGCTGAGCAGCTTCGCCTTGGCCGCGGTGAACTCGGGATCGGTCAGGGCGCCCTGCCGATGCAGGGTGTTGAGCTGGTTCAGCTGGTCGAGCATCGACGGCTTCGGCGCTGCGGCCGGGGCCGGCGCCCGTGCGGCCGCGGCCGGGCCGGCCCGGCCGGGGCTGGTCCCCGCTCGCCCGTCGCGGGCTGCGTCTGCTCCTGCTGCTCGAGGCTGGCGATGCGCTCGTTCTGCTCGTCTTCTTGCTGGTGTGCCTGCTGCTCTTGCTGTGTCTGCTCGGCCGACCGCTGAGCAGACTTCTTACCCGCGACGTATGCGCCACCGCCGATCACGGCCGCGCGCAGCAACGGGCGTCGCCGCATGAACATGACTTCCTCCTCAGGCTGACGTTGCGGTCATCGGCTCGGGTTACGCCCCGGTCGGCAATTCGAGCCCGAGAGCCGCCATGAGCCCGGGTACGGCGGCCATCGCCCTTGGCCCGCCTGCCCATCGGCCTGGGCGGGCACGGTCATCTCCGTGCTCCTTTCCGTCGCTGCGGGTCGGCTCGGAATCACGTACGGTAACCGTCGCGCCGTCGCGACTACGGTGCGTCACCCGCAGCGGGTGGTCGGCGGGCGGGTTCACGGGCCCGCGATCAGGCCGCGCCGCCAGCGGGGCCAGGCCGGCCGCCTGCGCGGGTCGCTGATGGTCCGTATGCGCTTACCGTCGCCGGGTGCCGGCCGGGCCGTCTCACCCTGCCCGGGTGAATCGCCGCTCTGACCTCGGCAAAGGCCCGGGCATGGCGCGGCCGCCGGCCGGTTACCGGCCGACTAGGTCCTCGATGACGATCGCGGCTCCGTCGGCGTCGCAGTCCTTGGTGACCTGGTCCACCATGGCCAGCACATCGCGATGAGCATTGGCCGGTGCCACCGACCAGCCGGCCCACGCGAGCATGGGCAGGTCATTGGGCATGTCGCCGAGGGCAAGCACGCGCTGGCGGCCGATCCCGCAGGCCGGCCAGGAACTCAAGCGCGAACGCCTTGCTCACCCCCGGGGCCGCGAACTCAATCGGCGCATCCGTCCCCGAGCTGGTGACCTCGGCGAGATCGCCGACCGCCCGCCTGGCCCGCTCGACGAGTTCCCAGTGATCGCCAGCCTCGGAGTGCCGCACGATCAGCTTGGCGACCGGTTCGGCGATCAGGCGCTCCGCCTCCGCGAGCAACGCGCCCGCCGGAATCGGCCACTGCGCCGGGTAGCGCGGCTCCTGCCCGTATCGCATCCCGGCCTCCACGGCCAGCACCACGCCGTCCAGCTCGGCGTTCAGCCGACGCATCACCTCGGCGGCCACCTGGGGCTCGATCAGGTACTGCGCGACCAGCCGGCGGGCGGCGGCGTCGTAGACCAGGGCGCCGTTGGAGCACACGGCCACCGGATGGCAGCCCAGCGCGGCGACGATGTCGTCAACCCACCGGGGTGGCCTGGCCGTGACCACGACTACGACGATCCCCGCGGCCGCCGCGGCCCGCACGGCCGCGACGCTCCTGGGTGACAGGCTCCCGTCGCGCCGCAGCAGCGTGCCGTCCAGGTCGGTGGCCACCATCTGGATCGCCGGGGACGCCGTCACGGCTCTATTCTCGCGCCACACTCTCGCGCCAGACGGCGCCGGCTGGCGGCGGCCCGGTCCCGGTCCCGGTCCCGGTCCCGGTCCCGGTCAAAGACTGCCTCGGCCTCCCTCACCTGCCAGGGATGACGACACGGAACCCCGCGCGCAGCAGACTGCCGCGATGGCAGCAGTAGCCGGCTGACCGGGCGGGTGCGCTGGGCCCCATCCCGGGGCGTGGCTGCCAGCGGGGGGCTTGCCGATGTCGCTACCGATCCAGGACTACGGGCTGATCGGCGACCTGCATACGGCAGCGCTGGTGGGCCGGGACGGATCGATCGACTGGCTCTGCCTGCCGCGGTTCGACTCCGAGGCCTGTTTCGCCGGGCTGCTCGGCGATGACCGGCACGGCCACTGGCGGATCGCGCCCGCCGACGGCAACAGCCGGATACGGCGCCGTTACCGGCCGGACACCCTGGTGCTCGAGACCGAGTTCACCGTGGACTCGGGCCGGGCCCGCCTGATCGACTGCATGCCGCCCAGGGACGGCGACCCGGTGCTGGTCCGGATGATCGAGGGCATCAGCGGCACCGTGGACCTGCGAATGACGCTCGGCGCGTCCTTCGAGTACGGGTCGGCCGAGCCGCGGGTGCACCGGCACGCGGGCGCCCACCGCATCGTCGCGGGCTCGGAGACGCTGTGGCTGTTCGGCCCGGCCCATGTGCGCCGGGTGCGGGGCCTCGCGGCCGCCGAGCTCACGGTCAGCCAGGGCGACAAGGTGCCGTTCGCCGTGGTGTGGCGGAGCTCCCGAGATGACCCGCCCGATCCGCCGCTGGTGCCCGCGCTGATCGACCACACCGAGCGCTGGTGGCGAAGCTGGGCCGCCGGCCTGACCTACGAGGGCGAGTGGCGCGAGGCCGTGGTCCGGTCCCTGATCACGGTCAAGGCCCTGACCTACGCGCCGACCGGGGGAGTGGTCGCGGCGCCCACCACGTCGCTGCCGCAGCAGGCGTCGGGCGCCAGGAACTGGGACTACCGGTACTGCTGGCTGCGGGACGCCGCGGCCACGATCCGCGTGCTGCTGCGCAGCGGAGCGCTCGGCGAGGCGGTCGGGCTGCTGGACTGGATGAGCCACGCGGCGGCGGGCCCGCCGCGTGGGGTGCAGGAGCTGTACGGGGTGGCCGGGGAGCGGCGGCTGCCGGAGATCGAGCTCGGCTGGCTGCCCGGCTACGAGGGGGCCCGGCCGGTGCGGATCGGCAACGCGGCGACCGCCGCGCCCTCGCTCGACGCCTTCGGCGAGGTGCTGACCGCCCGGCTCGCGGTCCGGATGGCCGGCCTGAACGGGTCGCATGACCCCTGGGACGCCGACGAGGTGCTCGGCCACCTCGAGTCGATGTGGCGCCAGCCGGACGCCGGGATCTGGGAGGTCCGCGGCCCGGCGCGCCAGTTCGTGCACTCCAAGGCCATGGTCTGGGCCGCCGCGGACGCCGCGGTCAAGATGATCGAGCGGTTCGGCGACCCCGGTTCCGCCGACCGCTGGCGCGGCCTGCGCGCGGAGGTCAAGGCCGACGTGCTTGACCGTGGTTACGACACCGGCGCCGCGACTTTCGTTCAGGCCTATGAAACACCGGGTGCGGACGCTAGCTTGCTCCGCCTTGGCCTGCTCGGGTTCCTGCCGCCTGGCGACGAGCGGCTGCGGAACACGGCCTCCGGCCTTGCGCACAAGCTTGACCGCGGCGGGGTGCTGCTGCGCTATGAGCAGGATCCGGGGGACAGCATGGACGGGATGCCGCCCGGGGATGGCGGCTACCTGCCGGCCACGTTCTGGCTGGCGCAGTGCGCCGCGGCGATGGGGCGCGGCGCCGAGGCGCGCGAGGTGTTCACCCGGCTGCTCGATCTGCGCAACGACGTGGGCCTGCTGTCGGAGGAGTACGACCCGCTGCGCAGGCGGCTGGCCGGCAATTACCCGCTGACCGCCAGCCACGTCGCGCTGGCCGAGACCGCTGCGGCGCTTGACGCGCTGGGGGCCCCGCCCGGCTGGGCGGTTCCCTGAGCGGCCCGGGCACGGCGAGGCCCCGGCCGCTGGGGGCCGGGGCCTCGCGGGTGACGCCGCCGCCGTCAGGCGGTATGGCGCCTGCCGCCGCTCACCAGCGCCCAGATGATGAAGACGTCTACGGCGATCACGATGATCGACCAGAGCGGGTAGTAGGGCAGGAACAGGAAGTTCGCGATGCCGCTGATCACGGCGAGCACCACGCCCACGACCCTGGCCCACATCATGCCGAGGAGCAGGCAGACGCCAGCGGCGAAGATGACGGCGCCGATGACCAGGTCCGTCCAGCCCCGCCCGCGCACGCTCTCGTAGAAGGTGTAATTCGGCACGGTGGTGAAGAAGCTTCCCTTGAGGATCCCGGTGATCCCGACGAAGAAGGTCACCAGGCCGGAGAAGATCATCAGCACCGCGGCCAGGGCGAAGCCGCCCATCGCTGCGACGCTGCGGCCGTCGGCTCCGTAGTCGTCCGGCTCCCGGTATCCCTCCTGGTAGCCCGTGCTCCGGTGCGCGCCGCGCTGGTCAGGCACGCCGGTACCGGTCGGTTCGGCCGAGCCGGCCGTTCCGGTGTCGGCTGTCCCGGTTGGTCGCTCCTGTGCACTGCTCATGAGCAGCCCCCTCTCTCGCCGACCGCGAGTCATGCGCTCGCGGCTGCGGCCCCGCGAGCGCTTGCCGTTCTCCCGGCGGCGTGCGGGTTGCCTGCTGTCCGGTGCGTGACCGTGCCGTACTCCGGGCGACGCTACGGACAGCGCCGGGCGCCTGCATCATCCGGACGGGGTGATCATGATCGCCGGGGCGCCAGCAGGCCATCGCGGCGGGCGGCCCGGTCATCGCCCCCGGGCCCGTCATCGCGCGGGCGGCCCGGATCACGCCGGCCACGCCAGAGACATCCTGGCTGGCGTCACCCCGGCCGGGTGACGCTCGGTGGCCCACGGCGGTTGGCCACGGCCAAGGGCGGGTACGCAGGTCAGAGGCTTGCGAGTCGCACATTCGTCTTGCCGGCTGCGTTTTCGGCCTTCTGCATCATTACCGCAGGCCGGTTGCCCGACGGGGGGGGCATGTCGAGCACGACCAACGGGCCCGTTGCTGCGCGCCGGGCGAGGACGGCGGCGGCCGACGCGCCGGAGCTTCTCGCTGACAAGCTGCGCATACCGCGGCTGAGCCTGGCCATCTTGCGCCGCGGCCGCCTGATCGACCTGATCGAGCAGGCGGCGAGCCACCGGGTGACCGTGGTGTCCGGGCCCGCCGGCGCGGGGAAGACCGTCGCGTGCGGCTCCTGGGCCTCGGCAACCCCGGCATCGCGCCGGGTCGCCTGGCTGACCCTCGACGCCGACGACCGCGATCCGGCCAGGTTCTGGGCCTATCTCCGGGCCGCTCTGAGCCGCGCGGGCACCGTGCCCGCCGAGGCCGTCCGGATGCTGCAGGACACGGCGGCCGACGCCTTCCCGCTGCGCGTGGTCGAAGCGGCCCAGCTGCTGACCGAACCGGTGACGCTGGTCCTCGACGACGTTCACGAGCTCGCGGACGGCCCGGTGCTGGCCGGCCTCGACCTGCTGATCCGGCATGCGCCGCCCGCCCTGCGGCTGATCCTGAGCGGGCGCTGCCCGCCCCGGCTCCAGCTGGCCAGGCTGCGCGTCTCCGGCGACCTGGCCGATGTGACCACGTCGGACCTGGCCTGCACGGCCGAAGAGGCCGACGCTTACTTCGAGATGCTCGGCCTCGACGTCGACTCGTTCGCGCGGGACGAACTGCTCAGGCGCACCGAGGGCTGGATGGCCGGGCTCAGGCTGGCGGCGATGAGCGCCCGCAGCCAGGTGCAGGAGGGCGGCCGGATCACCGACTTGGCCGGGGACGGGCCGCTCGTCACCGACTACCTCTGGGACGAGGTACTCGGCAGGCAGCCGCCGGAGACCCGGGTGTTCATGCTGCGGACCAGCGTCACCGAGCGGATGTCGGGGGAACTGGCCGACGCGCTGACCGGCGAGCCCGGCGGCGCCCGCACGCTGGAGCGGCTCAGCAGGGAAAACAGCTTTGTCGAGGCGCTCAGCGACGATCATGCCGGGTACCGCTACCATCCCCTGCTCCGCGACGTGCTGGCCGCCGAGCGGGCCAGGGAGATCCCGCACGAGGTCCCGATCCTGCTGCGCCGCGCCGCGCGCTGGCACGCCGCACATGACCAGGCCATCGACGCGCTGCGCAGCGCGGCCGAGGCGGGAGACTGGGATTACGCGGCGCACATGCTGGCCGAGGCGGGGACCGCGGCGCTGGTCCGCAGCGGGGCTACGACGCTGGAGCAGGTCCTCGCGCTGTTCCCGGCCGATCGCCGCGCCGACGATCCGGCCGTGGCGGCCGCCCTGGCCGCGGCCCGGCTGTGGGCCGGCGACCCGGACGGGGCGGGCCTGCACCTCGACGCCGCCCAGCGGGCGGTCGGGCGCTGCGCCCAGGCGGAGCGCCGGATCATCGAGCCCTGGCTGGCGGCGCTGCGGGTCATGCGGGCGGCCAGCCAGGCCGCCGCCGATCCTGGCCTGCTGGCGCAGGGCTGGACCCTGGCCGAGCAGGCTCAGGCCACCGCGGGCACGCAGCCCGAGCACCGTGCCCTGGGGCTGCTGTGGTTCGCGCTCGGCACCGCCCGGCTGCGCCGCTGGGAGATCCTCGACGCCCGGTACGCGCTGAATCACGCGGGCCGCCAGCTCACCGCGGGCGGCCTCGGCGAACTGTGCGCCCGGGCCCGTGGCTGGCAGGCGCTGGCCGAGGCCTGGCACGGTGACCTGACCGCTGCGGAGAAGGTACTCGGCGATCCGGCCGTCGGCGACCTGGGCCGCGACGCCGGTTCCGCCTGCCTGGCCGGGCTCGCCGCGGCACAGGTGAGCCTGCTGCGCGATGACCTGGCGGGCGTCAGCAAGCTGCTGGACGACGCGGACGAGTACACGGCGGGCAGGCACCAGCTTCCGGGTGAGCCGCAATTCAGCGTGGTGGCCGGCCTGATCAGGACCCGCGCCGCGCTCGCCGACGGGGATGCCGCGGGCGCCCGCGCCCTGGTGCTGCGGCTGCGCGACACCTGCGCGCCCGGTGACCCGCCGCTGGACTGGGTGCTGACCATGCTGGACTGCGAGATCGCCGTGCGCGCCGGCGACACCGAGCGGGCCGCGGCGACGATGGCGGCCGAGGCCGACGGGCCGCACCATGGCCGGGCCGAGAGCCTGGTCATGCTGGCCAGGCTGCGGTGGTCAGAAGGAGACTTCAAGGGTACGCTCGAGGCCGCGGGGCCGGTGCTCGACGGCACGGCCGAAGAGGTAACGCTGCAGGTCAAGCTCGCGGCGCTGCTGGCGGCCGCGGTAGCGAACCGGCGCCTCGGGCTCACCGGGACGGCTGCCGAACTGCTGGAGCAAGCGCTCGCCCTGGCCGAGCCCGATGACGCGTGCCGGGTGTTCCTGGACGCCGGGCAGCCGGTTCGGTCAGCGATCACCGTGCTGGTCCCGCCGACCAGCCGCTGCGCCGGTTTCGCCGGCCGGATCCTGGAGCGATTCGACACCCAGCTGCCCCATCCCGATTCAGGCCCTGAGCAGGCCGAGGTGCTGCTGACCGACAGCGAGCTCGCGGTGCTGCGGTTCCTGCCGTCGCACCTGACCAACCAGGAGATCGCCGAGGCGCTGTTCCTGTCGATCAACACGGTCAAGACGCACCTTCGCTCGGCCTACCGCAAGCTCGGCGTGGCCTCGCGCCGCGCCGCCATAGCCAGGGCCCGCCGCCTGGACCTGCTCTGACCGCCCGGCGCCCCGCCCGGCGCCCCGCCCGGCGCCCGGGCTGGCCGCCCCGCCTGGCCACCCCGGCCGGCGAACCCGGCGCGCGTTTGATCACCACCCGCGCCGGGTGAACAACCCCGGGCCTGCCCTAGACTTGGCGCCCGTAGCCGTGCGTGACTCGTAGCGGTGCGTGATCACCTGGGCCCGGGATCCGGCGCGTGCCGTCCTGGGCCGGGAGCCGAGGAGTGACCCCGTCGTGAAGACCGACGTCGAAGAGCTGAGCCCGACCCGAGTCCGGCTCACCATTGAGGTGCCGTTCGACGAGCTGAAGCCGAACGTCGACCGTGCCTACCGCGAGGTCGCCCGCCAGGTCAGGGTCCCCGGCTTCCGGCCGGGGCGGGTCCCGCCGCGCGTCATCGACCAGCGGATCGGGCGCGGCGCGGTGCTCGAGCAGGCGGTGCAGGACGCCGTACCGCAGCTCTACGGGAAGGCGCTCGAGGAGCACGACGTGTTCGCGCTCGGCCAGCCCGCGGTGGAGATCACCAAGCTCGATGACGGCAAGGAACTCGCGTTCACCGCGGAGGTCGATATCCGCCCGAAGTTTGACATTCCTGACATCGACGGGATGCCGGTCACGGTGGACGACGCCGATGTCACCCCGGACCAGGTCGAGGAGTACATCGGCGCGCTGCGCGAGAGGTTCGCCTCGCTCAAGGGCACGGACCGGCCAGCGGCCGATGGCGACTTCGTCTCGATCGACCTGTCGGCCGAGGTCGACGGGAAGCCGGTGGAGGACGCCCAGGTCAACGGCTACTCGTACCAGGTCGGCAGCGGAGGAATGCTCGACGGGCTCGACGATGCGCTGACCGGGATGGCCGTCGGCGAATCGAAGACCTTCCCGGCCGAGCTGGCGGGCGGTGAGATGGAGGGCACCCAGGCCGACGTGACGGTGAAGGTCGAAAGCGTCAAGGTCAAGGAACTGCCCGAGCTGGACGACGAGTTCGCCCAGTCGGCCAGCGAGTTCGACACCCTCGGCGAGCTGCGGGCCGGCACCAGGGCGCAGCTCGAGAACATGCGCCGGGCCGGCCAGGCCGGGCAGGCCCGGGAGCGGGCGCTCGAGGCGCTGGCGGCCAGGATCGACATCCCCCTGCCGGAGGACCTGGTCGACCGCGAGATCGCCAGCCGCAGGCAGTCGCTGGCCGAACGGCTGGAACGGTCCGGCAACACCATGGACGAGTACCTCGAGGCCACGAACCAGTCGGCCGGGCAACTCGACGAGCAGCTCGCCCAGGACGCCCGCCGCAGCGTCAAGGCCGGGTTCATCCTGGACAAGCTGGCCGCCCAGGAAGAGCTCGGCGTGGACCAGGAGGAGCTGGCCGCGTACCTGACCGAGCAGGCCTACCGGATGGGCGTCCCGCCCGACCGCCTGGCCAAGGAGCTGTCCGAGCGGGGCCAGCTCCCCTCGCTCGCCGCCGACGTGCTGCGGGGCAAGGCGCTCACGCTGATCGCCGAGCGGGCTTCGATCACCGACGAGTCGGGCCACGAGGTTGACATCACGGCCGCCGTCCGGGAGGCCGGGGACGCCGCGGACGCCGCGGACGGCGGCGCGGAAGACGGCGGCGAGGGCGACGCCGAGCCGGAAAGCGAGCCCGGCGCTGACGCGGCAGCCGAAGCGGAGTAACCGGCCGGCCCGTCATCCGGCGGTGGTGACGCGCTGGAAGCCTGCGCCTACAGCGAACAGGCGCCAGCAGCGGACTTCCCGGCGCCGGCCGCGGGTTATGGTCACTGACAACGACATTGGCGCAGACAGTTCAGAGCGCACGAGAGAGCAAGAGAGCGAGGAGGGCACTGTGACCACGCCCGCCCATGACGACCCGCTAGCGCCCCTGGTGGCGCGAGTCGCGGAGGCTCCGGTCCTGCCTCTGGGCGACCAGCTGTTCCAGCGGCTGCTGCGACACCGGATCGTCTTCCTCGGCCAGCAGGTCGACGACGACCTGGCCAACCGCATCTGCGCCGAGCTCATCCTGCTCGCGGCGGAGGACGGCAAGCGGGACATCAGCCTCTATATCAACTCGCCCGGAGGCTCGGTCACCGCGGGCATGGCCATCTACGACGTCATGCAGTACGTGCCGAATGACGTCGCCACGTACGCGATGGGCATGGCCGCCTCCATGGGCCAGTTCCTGCTCTGCGCGGGCGCCCCCGGCAAGCGCTACGCGATGCCGCACGCGTCGATCCTGATGCACCAGCCGCACGGCGGGATCGGCGGCACCGCCACCGACATCAGGATCCAGGCCGAGCAGATCCTGTACCTGAAGCGCACGCTGGCCGAGCGCATCGCCACGCACACGGGCCAGACCGTCGAGCAGATCGAGATCGACTCCGATCGCGACCGCTGGTTCACCGCGGATGAAGCCAAGGCCTACGGGCTCGTCGACCGGGTGATCCGCAGCGCCCTCGAGGTCCCGTCGGAAGGCCCGGTCTCTTGAACTTGCGACCGGGAGCGGAGGAGTTGACAGTGAACGCAGGCAACCGGCAGGGCGGCCCGACCGGGCTGTGGCAGCCAGCGGAGTCCAGGTACGTGCTGCCGTCTTTCGTGGAGCGCACGTCGTACGGGATCAAGGAGATGAACCCGTACAACAAGCTCTTCGAGGAGCGGATCATCTTCCTCGGGGTGCAGATCGACGACGCATCGGCCAACGACGTGATGGCCCAGCTGATCACGCTGGAGTCGATCGATCCCGATCGCGACGTCCTGATGTACATCAACTCGCCCGGCGGATCGATGACATCGATGATGGCGATCTACGACACCATGCAGTACATACAGCCGGAGATCCAGACATTCTGCCTGGGTCAGGCGGCGTCCGCGGCGGCCGTGCTGCTGGCCGCGGGCACCAAGGGCAAGCGGATGGCGCTGCCCAACTCGCGGATCCTGATCCACCAGCCGGCCGTGGAAAGTGGCTACGGCCAGTCCAGTGACCTGGAGATTCAGGCCCGGGAGATCCTCCGGATGCGCACCGCGATGGAGCGGGTCATCGCCCTGCACACGGGCAAGGAAGAGGATCAGGTCCGCCGCGACGTCGAGCGCGACAAGTTCTTCACCGCCGAAGAAGCCAAGGAGTACGGGCTGGTAGATGAGGTTCTGACGACCCTCAAGCGCAAGACCGAGGTAGGGTCGTCCTAACCGGATGAACTTAAGTCGCCCGCGGCACGCGGGGCGGCAGCGGTCCATAAGCGACAACGACAGGCGCCGAGGCGGTACCGTCTAGGTCTACGGCAACAGGGCAGCCGGGCAGGACGCCCGCCGCGGACCGGCGCAGCGGCCGCTGGCGGCGGCCCCGGGCAGAAGGAGTAGCTGGGTGGCACGCATGGGCGACGGCGGTGATCTGCTGAAGTGCTCGTTCTGCGGTAAGAGCCAGAAGCAAGTCAAGAAGCTGATAGCCGGCCCAGGCGTGTACATCTGCGATGAGTGCATCGATCTCTGCAACGAGATCATCGAGGAAGAACTGGCCGAGCCCGCCGAGCTCAAGTGGGACAGCCTGCCGAAGCCCCGCGAGATCTACGAGTTCCTCGACTCCTACGTGATCGGCCAGGAGAAGGCCAAGAAGGGCCTCTCGGTTGCGGTCTACAACCATTACAAGCGGATCCAGTCCGGCGGCGAGCGCTCCGGCGAGGACGGGGTCGAGCTAGCCAAGTCGAACATCCTGCTGCTCGGGCCGACCGGGTCGGGCAAGACCCTGCTCGCGCAGACCCTCGCGCGGCTGCTCAACGTCCCGTTCGCGATCGCTGACGCCACCGCGCTGACCGAGGCCGGGTATGTCGGCGAGGACGTCGAGAACATCCTGCTCAAGCTCATCCAGGCCGCCGACTATGACGTCAAGAAGGCCGAAACCGGGATCATCTACATCGATGAGATCGACAAGATCGCCCGCAAGAGCGAGAACCCCTCGATCACGCGCGACGTGTCCGGCGAGGGCGTCCAGCAGGCGCTGCTGAAGATCCTGGAGGGCACCACCGCCTCGGTGCCGCCGCAAGGCGGCCGCAAGCACCCGCACCAGGAATTCATCCAGATCGACACCACCAACGTGCTGTTCATCTGCGGCGGCGCGTTCGCCGGCCTGGAGAAGATCATCGAGCACCGGATCGGCCGCAGCGGCATGGGCTTCGGCGCCGTGCTCCGGGTGCGGACCGACCGCACCACGTCCGACCCGTTCGCCGACGTCATGCCGGAGGACCTGCTCAAGTTCGGCATGATCCCCGAGTTCGTCGGCCGGCTGCCGGTCATCACCAGCGTGCACAACCTCGACCGCGAGGCGCTGATCAAGATCCTGACTGAGCCGCGCAACGCGCTCGTCCGCCAGTACCGGCGGCTGTTCGAGCTGGACGGGGTCGACCTGGAGTTCACCGACGACGCGCTCGAGGCCGTCGCCGACCAGGCGATCCTGCGCGGGACCGGGGCCCGGGGACTGCGGGCCATCCTGGAAGAAGTGCTCATGTCGGTCATGTACGAGGTGCCGAGCCGCAAGGACGTGGAAGGCGTCGTCATCACCAGCGAGTCGGTGCTGGAGAACGTGAACCCGACCCTCGTCCCGCGCGACGTGGCGCGGCGCACGCCGCGGGAGAAGTCCGCCTAGCTGCCTCGGGGGGACGACCCTGTGTTTCCCCGGGGGGACGACCCCCCCAGACCCCCTCGCGTGACACCCGCTCGGGCCGACCTCCGGTCGGCCGTCGCGGTTGTCCCGGCTGGCGCCGCCCCACACATTTACCCTGGCAAGATCAGCTGACCAATATTCCGTCTTTCAGGTTCAGGACGCGGTCGGCGAGCCCGATCAGCACGGGGTCGTGCGTGGCAACAATCGCGGTAATGCCCTCGTCGTGCACGATGCTGCGCAGCAGCCGCATGATCTGCCCGCCGGTGTCAGAGTCCAGCTGGCCGGTCGGCTCGTCGGCCAGCAGCAGCTGAGGGTCGTTGGCCAGCGCCCGGGCGATGGCCACGCGCTGCTGCTCCCCGCCGGACAGCTCGTAGGGGCGCAGCCCGGCCCGGCCGTCGAGGCCGACCAGGTCGAGCAGCACGGCCGCCCGCCGTTCCCTGGTGGCCGGGTCGGTCCTGGCCAGCCGCATGGGCAGGCCGACGTTCTCGGCCGCGGACAGGATCGGGATCAGGCCGAACGCCTGGAAGATGAACGCGACGGTCTCGCGCAGCATCCGGGCCCGCTCGTCGCCGTCCATCGCGGTGACGTCCCGGCCGGCCACCTCGACCCGGCCGCTGCTCGGCCTGTCCAGGCCCCCGATGATGCTGAGCAGGGTGGTCTTGCCCGAGCCCGACCGGCCGCGGAGGGCGACCAGCTCACCCCGGGCGACCGACAGCGACACCCCGCGCAGCGCGCGCACCTCGGTCCGCCCGCTGCCGAAGGTGCGGGTCACCGACTCGGTGCGGGCGATCACCGGATCCGGCCCGTCGTCGGACCCGGCCGTCGTCATGCCTCCTCCCCGCCCGGGCCCGGAACGCTAGCCCCGCCGCCCGTCTGGCCCGCCGTGCCGCCCTGGCTGGCCGGCGGCTGGCTGGCGCGGCGTGTCCGTGGCCTGGCGGCCGGCCGGGCTCGCCGTATCTGGCCATACGCCGACGTGATCTGGCTCGAGCGCCAGCCGCACCCGGTCCCGCATGCCGAGCGAGTCGATGAAGTCGCGCGGTATCTGCAGCCGCCCGGCCCGGTCGAGCACCGAGTACTCCTGCGCGACGTCGGCCTCCCGGCCGCCGGCGTCGATCGTCGTCCGGCGCAGCACCTCGGTGCTGATCTGGCCGTCCCTGATCGCGATCGTCCGGTGGACCTGATCCGAGACCTGCTGATCGTGGGTGACCACCAGGATCGTCACGCCGAGCGCCATGTTGGCCGTGCGCAGCGCGCCGAACACCTCGTCGGCGCTCTCGCTGTCCAGCTCGCCGGTCGGCTCGTCGGCCAGCAGCACTGCGGGCTGGTTGGCCAGCGCGATGCCGATCGCGACCCGCTGCTGCTCTCCGCCGGACATCTGGCCCGGCATCCGGTCGGCGCAGTAGCCGACGCCCACCATGTCCAGCAGTTCCGCCGCGCGGGGACGCCGCCTGGCCCGGCGCAGCCCGGCCAGCCGCATCGGCAGCGCGACGTTCTCCGCGGCGGTCAGGTGCGAGAACAGATTTCTGCTGGTCTGCTGCCACAGGAAGCCCACCACCGAGCGCCGGTAGGCCACCCGGTCCCTGGCGCCCATCGCGAGCAGATCGTGGCCGGCCACCCGGGCCTGGCCCGCCGTGGGCGAGTCCAGGCCGGCCAGGATGTTCAGCAGCGTGGACTTCCCGCTGCCGGAGGCGCCGACCAGCGCGGTCAGCTCTCCGGCGCCGACCAGCAGGTCCAGCCCCTGCAGCGCCTGGACCTCGATGCCGGCGGTCGAGTAGATGCGGACCAGCCGGTCGCACGCGATGACCTCGTCGCCACCGGATCCGGGCGCCGCCGCGGTGCCCCGGCGATCCTGGGCCGGCCGGGCGCCGCCGGTCAGCTGCTCGATCGACGTTCGTTCCATTCCTCCACCCACCCTCGTCCTCCCCAACCCACCTCGTCCGCCCCTACCCGCCTTCGTCCAGCCGCAGAACCGTAGCCGACCTGCTGCGGATCAGGGCGTTCTGGCCGACCGCCGCCGCCGCGATCAGGATGACGGCGCCGACCGCCGGCGTGATCAGCGCCACCGCGTCCGGCCGCACCGCCACCGGGGCACTCGACCCGGTGAAGGCGGACAGGTCGAGCCCGGGCCCGATCAGCGGGCCGAGGACCAGGCCGGCCAGCTCACCGCCCAGTATCGCGATGAGCAGCAGCGGCAGCGCGTCCAGCAGGGCCAGGCGCCGGGCCTGGCTGCCGGTCATGCCCATCGCGGTGAGCCATACGCCGAGCCGGGTCCTGTCCCGGCCGGAGAGCAGCACGCCGAGCAGCACCGCGGCGACCGCGCATGCGAAGGCGGCGGCCACCGAGAGGTCGAACGCCAGGTCGGACCCGTGCACAGCGGGCGAGCCGGCCGCCGCGCGCAGCACCGCGGCCCTGGAGACCACCTGACCGCCGGGCAGGGCGCGCGCCACCACGGCCTGCAGGTCGCGGACGTTGATGGCCGCGCCGGTGAGCAGCATCGTGTTCGGCGTGGTGCTGGCGGCCAGCCGCGAGCTGGCCCACGACGGGATGATCACGAACGATCCGCCGCCGGGCAGTGCCGGAGTGCTGGCCGCGATCGCGGCCACCCGGATGTTCAGCTGGCTGCTGGCGAACGCGAGCTGCCTCGATCCGGCTCGGATGCGGGCCGCCACGCTCGGTGACGCGATCACCGGGACCGGACCGCCCCGCGGGCCCGGCCCGGCCGGGGGAGGAGCCAGCCGCCGGGCCGGGAAGGCCGGCCACGGCGTGCCGGCCACCAGCGCCGCGTACTGCGCCGGGTCGGCGATTACCACGCCGGCCGGCACCGCTCCGGTCGGCCCGACCAGGAGATTGCCGGCCTGCGCCGAGCCCGAGGTGATCACGTACACGGCGGCCGTGTGCCGCACGCCGGGCACGTGAGCGATCGCCGCCTGCGCCGCCGGGCTGATGGACGGCCGCGCCCCGGCCGCGCTGACCACGGCGTCCGCGCCGACCTGCTGCCACGACGCGGCCACCTGGCCGCTGCTGACCGCGGAGCGGACCATTCCGCCGAGTGCGATCACGGCCATGGCGACGACCAGCGCCAGCGCGGGCAGCAGCGGGACCGACCTGGACCGCGCTGAGCGGGCGATCCCGAGGTACGCGACGCTGCCGCGGCGCGCCGCGGTGAACCGGAGCAGCGCCCGCAGCGGCACCGGGTAGACCCGCGCGGCGATCATCCCGGCGGCCACGGCGATCAGGACCGGAGCCGAGACGAGATACGGGTCGATGCCCGCTCCGGGAGCGAGGCCGCGCACCCGCAGCGCGACCACGGCGCCCACGATGATGACCAGCGCGGTGGTCTCGGCCACCAGCCTGCGCGCCGAGCGGCGCGGGAGGACCAGGTCGTCCCGGCCGGCGGCCACGGGCGACCGCCGCCCGTGGTGGCCCCCGCCGCGAACCTCCCAGGCGGAGAGCAGGGCCGGGGCGGCCAGCGCGGTCGCCGCCACGAGCGCCGCGAGAGCCCAGCTGGCCGTGTTGCCGCCGTCCGGCACGGCGACCACCCCGGCCGCGATGCCGGCCGCCAGCGCGGGGCAGGCGACCCCGGCCGTCGCGCCCAGCATCCTCGTGGCCACCTGGCCGGTGCTGCCGCCGCGCGCCCGGACCAGCGCAAGCTCGGTGCGACGGGCCTCGGCCAGCACGACGGCCCCGACGAGCAGCAGGATCGCCGTAGCGGCGGCCACGCTGGCCAGCAGCAGCGCGTCGGTGGTGCCGACGGCCGCCTGCGAGGCGAGGAAAGCGGCCAGGGTTCCGGCCCCGTCGGCCGAGAGCGTCGGCGGGTTCTCCAGCGGCGGCCCGGCCGCCTGCAGTGCCGCCTCCCCGGCATTGCCGCTGGTCAGGCTCGTCATCGCGGCCAGCATCCGGGGCGCTTGCGACGCGGCCAGGCCGCTGGTTTCGAGCGGGAAGTCCCACGAGATCGTGCCGAGCGCCCCGGTGTAGGCGGTCTGCACCGCAGCGAGCTCGCCCGGCCCGACGAATACCCCGGCGGCCCAGATGGCCGCGCCGCCGTTCGAGAACACGGCGGGCGCGGCCAGCGCCGGGTCGCCGGTCCAGAACGACGACGACGGGCCGGCCGGGCGGAGCACCCCGGTCACGCTCAGCACGAGCGACGGGTCGCTGGCCGACATGGACGGCATCCGGCCGAGGCGGAGCTGAGATCCCGGCCGCAGCCCGAGCCGGGCGGCGGTCGCCGCGGTGACGGCGGCCGGCACGATGACGGTGCGGCGGCCGGCCGGGCGGGCCGAGGTGGCGGCCTGCGGCAGCGAACCGGAGATCAGCCGAGCGTGGCTGGCCAGGGCGCTCCGGTAGGCGACCTCGAGGATCGGCGGCCCGCCCAGGACCGCCCGCGGCGCCGGGTTGAGCACGGCCAGGAACGGCATGGTCAGCCCGGCCCAGCGCTGCGCGGCCGGAGAGACGAGCGGCGGCCGGAGGTAGCCGCCCATCGCTCCGGCCATGACCTGGATCTGGGCGGCGGTCAGCGGCGGCCCGGTGCTGGTGAGGTGCCAGTCGGCGGTGGCGGAGATGCCGAACGCGCCGGCCGAGGCCAGGGTCTGCCGCAGCGCGCTGTTCTGCAGCGAGGTAATCTCCCGCGGCCCGGCGGTGGCGACGAACGCGCTCAGGAGGGCTATGACGGCCAGGGCCAGGGCCGGGCCAGGCCCGGCCTCGCCGGCCAGGAGTCGCCAGCAGCGAGATGGCCGCCGTCCGGCCGCGCTGCTCGCCCCGGTGTGGCCGGCGGTCACGTCTCCGCCTCCAGCCTCATGCGCGCGGCCAGCCCGGCCCGCCGGGCCGGGCCGAGTGCCGCGATGAGGACCGGCACGGCCGCGGTGACCAGGGCCACGGCGAGGGGCAGGGCCAGCGGAACCTGCACCAGGACGGCGGGCTGCGGATGCGCCCCGGTGGCGGTGAGGGTCACCGCCGGGACGACCAGCCTGGCCAGCAAGCCGCCGAGGACGAGCCCCGCGGCGACGGCGGGAAGGCCGAGCGCGGCTTGCTCCAGGCAGAGCAGGCGGGTGAGCTGCCGGCGCGTGGCGCCGAGCGTCGCGAGCAGCGCGAGATCGCGGGCCCGTTCCCCGGCGGTGGCCGCGGCGACGCCGAAGCCGGCGGCGGCCAGGAGGACGGCGGCCGCGGCGATCGCGAGCATCGCGAGTTGCGGGGCCGCCGCCAGCGGGTTGGCCAGCAGGGCGCTGGCCAGTGACGCGCGGTCGGTGGCCGTGGCGCCGCTGGGCAGCCGAGCCGGCGCCGCGCCCGCGGTGCGCAGCCACCACTCGGTCACCGGCTGCGGCTGCGTCCCCGCGGCCGCCAGCACCTGCTGCAGTCGCTCCTGATCGACCACGAGCCCGCCTCCGGCGCCGATGGTGGGGAACCCGGGAATCACGGCGACGATGATCACCCGCACGTTCGTGTTGCCCACCTGCACCGGGAAGATGGTGCCCCGCCCCTGCCCGGTGGCGGCGGCGAACGCGCTGGTGGCCGCCGCGGGCAGCGGGCCCACCGGGGCCGGGGCGCTGACCGTGACCGACCCGGGCAGCGCGCTGGCCGGCGACCCGAACTGCGCGGGGACGATGCCGGAGCCGGGCTGGAACACCATCGTCAGGCTGGTGCCGTGCGCGGTGGCGCTGGTCACCGCCGGCGGGGCGGCGACCTGGCCGGCGCCCGCCGTGGAGGAAGAGGTCATCCGGCGGCCCGCCGGGGCCGGGGCGAACGGCGCGCCGAAGCCACCGGTCAGGCCGGCCGCTCCGCGGACCGACTCGACGGACAGCACCGCCCCGCTGGCCGGCGTCGTCGGCATGGTGTACTGCAGGCTGAAACCGGTGATCCGCAGCGGGTAGGCGGCCTCGTGGTCCGGGGCGATCGGCACAATTAGCGTGGCGGCCGCGCCGTTGGCCGGCAGCGGCCGGCCTGCAGCTGGTAAGAGATCCCGAACGCATCCCTGACCCCGACGAACAGGACCGGCTGGCCGACCGAGCGGGCGGCCAGCCGGGCGGTGATCTCCAGCCGGGCCGGGCGGCCGGGAACCGGCGCGCCCGGCAGCGGCGCGGGCGGCGACAGCCGGTCAAGCAGCGATCTGGGCGACCCGCCCACCAGGTCGGGCCGGATCGCCGCGACCGATATGGCCGACCTGGCGTCCAGCGCCAGCAGTGTGGCCTCGGCCGAGCTGGGCAGCACGATCGACGACCGGATGACCGGCGTGCTGCCGGTCACCCCGCGCGCGTGGGTCAGCGCGGCCACCTGGCCGAGCGCCAGCGGCGCCAGCGGCGGCAGGTCGATCCGCGCGTCGGCGCCGGTCGCGAAGCTGGCCCGGTCCTGCGCCGAGCGCTGCCAGCTGCTCCACTCGGCCACCGCGAGCACGCTGGTGGCCACCGCAAGCACGGCGAGCAAGACCGGCCCGGCCTGGCGCAGCGGCCTGCGGCTGATCTGCCACGCCGCCACCGCGGCGGTCATGTCGCGGCCCCGGGTGGCCGCGCGGTCACCGAGCCTGACCACGAGCGGCAGCATCCGGAGCAGGAGCACGGCCCCGGCGGCCAGGGCCAGCACCGGCGCGCTGACCAGGACCGGATCGATGCCGATCGATCCGCTCAGGCCGGCCGAGACCGGGGCGGCGTAGTGCACGAGCTGCCAGCCGGCCAGTGCCGCGAGGACGAGCAGGCCGAGATCGGCCCCGGCCCGGCTGGCCGCGGCCAGCGCGCGGCGGCGCCCCCGCTGGGCCCGCTCCGCCGTGGGCGAGCCCGCCGGGCGCAGCCAGGGCAGGGCGATGACGACCACGCAGCCGGCGGCCACGGCGGCCGCCGCCACCCATGCGGTGGCCGGGAACGCGACCGGCAGCCGCAGCCCGCTGCCCGCGAGCGGGCCGCGGCGGGCCAGCGTCGGCAGCAGCAGGCCGGCCAGCAGCGGGCCGGCGACGACCGCGGGCAGGACCAGCAGCACGGCCTCGGCGAGCCCGGAGCTGGCCAGCTGCCACCTGGACGCTCCCCGCGACCGCAGCAGCGCGGCCTCGGCCTGGCGCTGGCCGCTCAGCATGACCGTGGCCAGCGCGAGCGTCGCCCCGGCGATGACGAGGAGTATCGCCGCGCCGATGGCCAGCTGAGACCGGGCCACGACCAGCGCGGTGCCCAGGCCGGACAGCAGCCCGGGCAGTCCGGATGACACCGTCTCGTTCTGCAGCCCGGGCAGCCCGCCCAGCCCGTTCAGGGCGGACTGCAGCCTGCCCGCCAGGACCTGCAGACGGCCAGCGCCGAGCCTGGCCACGTCGGGCACGGCCGCCCAGGCCCCGGAGAGGACCGGGACGCGGCCGGCTGCCATCGCCGCCGGGCTGGTCACCAGCGGCCCGTAGTCCGCGAACCCGCCTGATTGCTGCACGCCCGCCGAGGCCGAGCCGAGCAGCCAGTACGGGCTGCCCGGCTGGCGCGGGCGGAAGATCCCGGTGATCCTGACGCCGACCTCGGCGCCGCTGACGCTCTCGCGCAGCCGGACCGTCTGGCCGACGACCAGGTGCAGGCTTCTGGCCAGGCCCAGCGGCACCGCGGCCGGCACCGCCGGCGACCCGCGCAGCACGCCGGGCCAGGCGCCGGTGAGCAGGGTCGCGTGGGCGTTCAGGCCGGTCAGCGAGATCAGGTGGGTCTGCGCGTTCGGCAGGCCGATGCCGCGAGGGAAATCCAGGTAGTCGGAGCTCGCCGCGTCCCAGACCGTGACCGGCACGCCGCCCAGCGCGCGCACCAGCGATGCCCGGATGCGGCCGGCGGCGCGCGGCACCGCGGCGGCCGAATTCGCCGTCGCGGTGACGGAAACCGTGGTGCCGTCGTGGCCGGCCAGCGACGTGTGGACCGCGTGGCTGCTGATCGTGGCGGAGAACGAAGCGAGCGCGGCGAGCAGGGTCGCGGCGATCATGACGGTCGCCGCCGCGGCGGCCAGCGCGAGCCGATGCGGCAGGAGGCGCCGGACGATGGCGGGCGCTCTTGGCACGGCCCCTGGTCACTCCCCTTCCGTCGCCACCTCCAGATCACCCTGACACGGCCCGGCGGCAAAGATCCACGGCCGAGACCAGGAGTAAACCGAATTGCGCGCCCGACCGTAACCGGGAGCTATCCGACGATCCGGGGGCGATTCGCGCCATAGTAACTGACAATCGTCCCCGGTAATGGTCCCGGCACCCCATTAGACTCACGTGACGTGACCGCACCGCAGCACGCCGAGCTTCCCCCTCAGTACGCGCCCGCCGACGTCGAAGGCCGCCGGTACCGGCTCTGGGAGGAGCGCGGCCTGTTCACCGCCGACGCGTCATCCGCCGCGCCCGCGTTCTCGATCGTCATCCCGCCGCCGAACGTGACCGGCTCGCTGCACATCGGCCACGCGCTGGATCACACGCTGATCGACGCTCTGGTCCGGCGGCGCCGGATGCAGGGCTACAACACGCTGTGGCTGCCCGGCATGGACCATGCGGGCATCGCCACCCAGAACGTGGTCGAGCGCGAGCTGGCCAAGGACGGGCTGAGCCTGGCACGACCTGGGCCGGGACGCCTTCGTCGAGCGGGTCTGGCAGTGGAAGGCCGAGTCGGGCGGCGCGATCCTGGGCCAGATGCGGCGGCTCGGCGACAGCGTGGACTGGTCCAGGGAGCGGTTCACGATGGACGCGGGCCTGTCCCGCGCGGTCCAGACGATCTTCAAGCGGCTCTTCGACGACGGGCTCATCTACCGGGCGCAGCGGATCATCAACTGGTGCCCGCGCTGCCTGACCGCGCTGTCCGACATCGAGGTGGATCACTTCGACGACGAGGGCGAGCTGGTCTCGATCCGGTACGGCGACGGGCCGGACTCGGTCGTGGTCGCCACCACGCGGGTGGAGACCATGCTCGGCGACACCGCGGTCGCCGTGCACCCCGACGATCCCCGCTACAGCCGGCTGGTGGGCGCCGAGGTGGAGCTTCCGCTCACCGGGCGGCGCATCCCGGTGGTGGCCGACCCGCACGTCGACCCGGCGTTCGGCACCGGGGCGGTCAAGGTGACGCCCGCGCACGACCCCGACGACTTCGAGATCGGCCGCCGTCACGACCTGCCCGCCGTCACGATCATGGATGAGCGCGGCGTGATCACCGCTCACGGCCCGTTCCAGGGCCTGGACCGGTTCGAGGCGCGGCCGGCCGTGCTGCGCGCGCTGCGCGAGCAGGGCCGGGTCGTCGCCGAGCAGCGGCCGTACCTGCACGCGGTGGGTCACTGCCAGCGCTGCAGCACCACGGTCGAGCCGCGGCTGTCGCTGCAATGGTTCGTCAAGGTCGGCCCGCTGGCCAAGGCGGCCGGAGACGCGGTCCGCGATGGCCGGGTGCGGATCCGCCCGCCGCAGCTGGCGGCGCGCTACTTCGACTGGGTGGACGACATGCACGACTGGTGCATCAGCCGCCAGCTGTGGTGGGGCCACCGGATCCCGGTCTGGTACTCCCCGGACGGCGAGGTCATCTGCGTCGGGCCGGACGAGGATCGCCGGCCGGCGAAGGCTGGCGGCAGGATCCCGACGTTCTTGACACGTGGTTCTCCTCGGCGCTGTGGCCGTTCTCCACCCTCGGCTGGCCGGACGATACCGCGGACCTGCGCGCGTTCTACCCGACGAGCGTGCTGGTCACCGGGTACGACATCCTGTTCTTCTGGGTCGCCCGGATGATGATGTTCGGGCTGTACGCGATGGCCGGCGCCGATCCCGACCGCGCGGTGCCGTTCCGCACGGTGGCCCTGCACGGCCTGGTCCGCGACGCCTACGGCAAGAAGATGTCCAAGTCGCGCGGGAACACCGTGGACCCGCTGGACTGGATCGACCGCTTCGGTGCCGACGCCACCCGGTTCACCCTGGCCCGCGGGACCAGCCCCGGCAGCGACGTGGCCGTCAGCGAGGAGTGGGCGGCCGGCGCGCGGAACTTCTGCAACAAGCTGTGGAACGCCGCCCGGTTCGCGCTGCTGAACGGCGCGGACGCCGGCGCGGATCTGCCCGGGCCGTCCGCCCTGGCGGTACCGGATCGCTGGATCCTGTCCCGGCTCGCCGCGGTCACCGCCGAGGTGGATGTGCTGTTCGAGCAGTTCGAGCTGGGCAAGGCCTGCGACGCGCTGTATCACTTCGCCTGGGACGAGTTCTGCGACTGGTACCTGGAGCTGGCCAAGGCACCGCTCTCGGGCGGTGACCCGGAGGCCGCCGCGACGACCAGGGCGGTGCTCGGGCACGTGCTCGACCGGCTGCTGCGGCTGATCCACCCGGTGATGCCGTTCGTCACCGACGAGCTGTGGACCCATCTGACCGGCGGCGACTCGGTGATGGTGGCCCCGTGGCCGGGTGCTCTCGCAGCGGGCGGTCGGGCCCAGGGCGGGCCGGGCGGCGCTCCGGCGGGCACCCGCCGCCCGGAGCGCGATCCGGCCGCCGAGGCGGAGATCGAGGCGCTGATGCGGCTGGTCACGCAGGTGCGCAGGTTCCGCTCGGACCAGGGGCTGCGGCCGTCCCAGCCGGTGCCGGCGGTGCTGGCCGGCATCGAGGCCACGCCGCTGGCCGGTCACGAGACGCCGATCCGCTCGCTGCTGCGGCTGGCCGCGCCCGGCGAGAAGTTCGCGCCCACGGCGTCGGTGCAGGCCGAGGGGGTCACCGTGCAGCTGGACACGGCGGCGGCGATAGACGTCGGCGCCGAGCGGCGGAGGCTGGAGAAGGATCTCTCCGCCGCCCGGGCTGACGCGACCGCGACGGAGCGCAAGCTGGCCACTGCGTCATTCGTCGAACGCGCACCCGAGGCGGTGGTGAACCGCAGCCGCGACCGGCTGGCCGCCGCCCAGGCGGAGATAGACCGGCTGGAGCAGCGGCTGGCGGCCCTGCCTCAGTCCGGCTGAGGCGCGCCCGCGCTTGCCCGTGCGCGATAACCGGTCTGTCACGTTTTAGCGACCCTTCCGACCAATGAGATTAAGCGCGGTAAGCGGACTGTACCGTCAGTTAAATGCATGGCCGTTACGGATTCAGGCTCCGCGGCGGAATGCTTCGCCTGTGCGCGGCGGCGGCGCTCGCCCTCGCGGCAGGCTGCGCGACCGGCGGCACCAGCAGCACGCCGTCGGGCGGCACGCCGGTCACCGGGGGGACCGCGGTCCTGGCCGAGCCGCCGTCGACGACGCCGAACTACATCTGGCCGTACTCGCCCAGCGCCTACTTCACCGATATCAACACCGATGACCTGCAGTACCTGCTGTACCGGCCGCTGTACTGGTTCGGCCAGCGCGGCCAGCCGGAAGTGAACTACTCGCTGAGCCTGGCCGACCCGCCGACGTTCAACGGCGACAAGGTCACGATCACGCTGAAGCACTACATGTGGTCCGACGGCACCCAGGTGACCGCGCAGGACGTGGTGTTCTGGCTGAACATGGAACTGGCCGAGCCGGCCAACTTCGGCGGCTATACCGGTTTCCCGGCCAACGTGAAGGACATCACGGTGGTCAGCCCGACGGAGCTGACCATGGTGATGGACCAGGGGTACTCGCCGACCTGGTTCCTGTACAACGATCTCTCCCAGATCACCCCGATGCCGGCCGCCTGGGACCTGACCGCGTCCGGGCCGGCCAGCTGCGCCACCACGGTCAGCGCCTGCGCCGCGGTCTTTGACTACCTGAACGGCCAGTCCAAGGATCTCAGCACGTACGCGAGCTCGCCGATCTGGGGCGTGGTGGACGGGCCGTGGAAGCTGAGCGCGTTCAACGCCGACGGCCACGTCGCGTTCACGGCCAACAAGTCCTACTCCGGGCCGGTGAAGCCGAAGCTGGCGGCGTTCGAGGAGGTGCCGTTCACCACCGACTCCACCGAGTACGACGTGCTGCAGGCGCCGAACTCCAGCACCAAGATCGACGTCGGCTACCTGCCCACCGAGGACGCCCCGGCCAAGGCCGGCCAGATCGCCGGGACCAACCCGCTGGCCGCCAAGGGCTACACCCTGCAGCCGTGGGAGATCTGGGGGATCAACTACTACGTGGTGAACTACCAGTCCACGACCGGTAACGCCCCGATCATCAAGCAGCTGTATTTCCGGGAGGCGCTCGCGAACCTGATGAACCAGGCCGCGGTGATCAGCGGGCCGCTGCGCGGCTATGGCACGGCCACCGTCGGACCCGTCGCGGACACGCCGGTGACCTTGTTCCTGTCGCCCAAGGGCAAGCAGGGCGACCCGTTTCCCTACGACCCGGCCCGGGCGAAGAGCCTGCTGGCCAGCCACGGCTGGACCGTGGTCCCGAACGGGGTCAGCACCTGCGCGAACCCGGGCCTGTGCGGCCCGGGGATCAAGCAGGGCCAGGGGCTGAGCTTCAACTTCCCCTACGCGGCCGGATTCTCCTGGGTCACCTCGGAGATGACCCAGCTGCAGTCCAACGCGGCGTCGGTCGGGATCGAGCTGAACCTGGAGCCGCGGCCGTTCAACCAGGTGACGGCGCTGGCCGGCGGCAACTGCGTGGTCACCAGGTCCCCATGCGACTGGGACCTGGCCAACTGGGCGGGCGGCTGGTCGTTCGCGCCCGACTACCTGCCGACCGGCGAGGAGCTGTTCGAGTGCGGCGCGGTCGCGAACTCGGGCGGCTTCTGCGACCCGGCCAATGACTCGATGATCAGCAAGACGCTGACCAGCAGCAACCTGATCTACATGTACGACTGGGAGGACTACCTGGCCACCCAGCTCCCGGTGCTGTGGCAGCCGAACGCGGACTACCAGCTGACCGAGGTGGCCGACAACCTCAAGGGCGTCACGCCGCAGAGCCCGACACTCAGCATCAACCCGGAGAACTGGTACTTCGTCAAATAACGGTCACGGCATCCGCGGCCGGTAACCGTGTGGCGCCAGGTCGGTAACTGATCCGTCACGATTCCGAAAATGCTGCCGCCCGGTCCGGCAGCCGGGGAACGCGGTTCATAGGTTTGAACTGAGCACGCACTCAGCGGTAGGCCGTGCGGCGGACCTCGTGATCCGCAAGGGCGGCGGCGCAGCAGGACAACGCCGCGGCGAACAAGCGCCAAGAAAGCGCGCCAAGAGAGCGCCAAGAAAGCAAGGTGCCGCCCCGGGTGGTGGCGGCGCGCGGGCGCAAGCAAGAAGTGTTTTTTGCCGGAGCACGCCGGGGGAGACGATGACGTCGGCTCTAGCGGGCTCCCTGTGCCAAGGAGCCGCAATCATGGGGAGATCCCCACAGCAGCAAGGCAAGTTCAGGTCCAGGCTTCGCACCAAGATCCTGGCGGTGGGCGTGGCCGCGATCGCGTGCGCCCTCGTCGCGGCGGGCTGCTCGAGCAGCGGGTCGTCGGCGACCGGGACCACCCCGGTCTCGGGCGGGACGGCGGTGTTCGCCGAGCCGCCAGCGACCCCGCCGACGTACATTTTCCCGTACATGAGCAGCTCCGTGATCAGCGACGTCAACATATTCGACTTCCAGTACCTGATGTACCGGCCGCTGTACTGGTTCGGCAACGGCGCCCAGCCGACCGTGAACTACTCGCTGAGCCTGGCCAACGCGCCGACGTTCAACGGCAGGACCGTGACGATCACGCTGAAGCACTACATGTGGTCCAACGGCACGCCGGTGACCGCGCAGGACGTGATGTTCTGGCTGAACATGGAGCTGGCCGAGCCCGCCGACTACGGTGCTTACACTAACTTCCCGGCCGACGTGTCGAACATCAAGGTGGTCAGCCCGACCGAGCTGCAGATGACCATGGACAAGGCGTACTCGCCGACCTGGTTCCTGTACAACCAGCTCAGCCAGGTCACCCCGATGCCGGCCGCCTGGGACCGGACCGCGTCCGGCACGAGCAGCTGCGCCACCACGGTCAGCGACTGCGCGGCGGTCTACAACTACCTCAACGACCAGGCCAAGAACCTGACCGGCTACGTGGGCTCGCCGCTGTGGTCGATCGTGGACGGGCCGTGGAAGCTGAGCGCGTTCAACGCCGACGGCCACGTCAGCTTCGTCCCGAACAAGTCCTACTCCGGGCCGGTGAAGCCGAAGCTGGCCGTGTTCTCTGAGGTGCCGTTCACCACCGACGCGGCCGAGTACGACGTGCTGCGGTCGCCGAGTTCCAGCACCAAGATCGACGTCGGCTACCTGCCGGAGCAGAACGCCCCGGCCAAGCCGGCCAACGCGACGGTGGGCTCCAACCCGGTGCCCGGCTACACGCTGACCCCGTGGCCCATCTGGGGGATCAACTACTTCGTGGTGAACTACCAGTCCTCCACGGGCAACGCCCCGGTCATCAAGCAGCTGTACTTCCGCCAGGCGCTGGAGTACGAGATGAACCAGGCCGCGGTGATCAGCGGTCCGCTGCGCGGCTACGGCACGCCGACGGTCGGGCCGGTGGGCACCACGCCGGTGACCCAGTGGCTGTCCCCGCAGGGCAAGTCCGGCGACCCGTTCCCGTACAACCCGGGCAAGGCGAAGAGCCTGCTGACCAGCCACGGCTGGACCGTGGTCCCGAACGGGGTCAGCACCTGCACGAACCCGAGCCTGTGCGGGCCGGGGATCAAGAAGGGCCAGGCGCTGAGCTTCAACCTGCCGTACGCGACCGGGATCTCCTGGATCACGTCGGAGATGACGCAGCTGCAGTCCAACGCGGCGTCGATCGGGATCAAGCTGAACCTCGAGCCCAAGCCGTTCGCCCAGGTGACCGCGCTGGCCGCGGGCAACTGCGTGGTCGCGAAGATCCCGTGCGACTGGGACATGGCCAACTGGGGCGGCGGCTGGTCGTTCTCCCCGGACTACCAGCCCACCGGCGAGCAGCTGTTCCTGAGCGGCGTGATCGCGAACTCCGGCGGGTACACCGACCCGGCCAACGACTCGATGATCAACAAGACGCTGACCAACAGCAACGTGCAGTACATGTACAGCTGGCAGGACTACCTCTCGACCCAGCTGCCGGTGATCTGGCAGCCCGAGGGCGACTACCAGCTCAATGAGGTCGTCAACAACCTCCAGGGCGTCAACCCGCTGAGCCCGACGCTCAGCATCAACCCGGAGAACTGGTACTACACGAAGTAACGCGGAGGCTGTCCGCGGGCTGGCCGGCTCCAGGGCCGGCCAGCCCGCCGGTCCGGCGACAGTAGGCTGCGAGAGTGACAGTTACCAACCTTGAGCTGCCGTGACCGACTACGAATCCCGGCTGCGGGAGGCCGAGCGGGAGATCTTCGCCCGGCGGCCCGAGCATTCGATCGAGCCGACCCTGGACCGGATCAGCGCGCTGACCGCGCTGCTCGGTGACCCGCAGCGGGCCTACCCGGTCGTTCACATCACCGGGACCAACGGCAAGACCTCGACCGCCCGCATGATCGAGACGCTGCTGCGCGCCCGCGGGCTGCGGACGGGCCTGTTCACCAGCCCGCACCTGTCATCGATCAGGGAGCGGATCTGCGTAGACGGCGAGCCGCTCAGCGCCGAGCGATTCGTCGACGCCTACGCGGAGGTACTGCCGTACCTGGCGCTGGTGGACGAGAGCCAGCCCGCCCCGCTGTCCTTCTTCGAGGTGCTCACCGCGATGGCGTTCGCGGTCTTCGCCGATGCCCCGGTCGACGTGGCGGTGATCGAGGTCGGCGTCGGCGGGACCTGGGACTGCACCAACGTCGCCGACGGCACGGTGGCCGTCATCACCCCCATATCGATCGATCACGTCCGCTACCTGGGCAACACGGTGACGGCCATCGCCGGGGACAAGGCGGGCATCATCAAGCCCGGTGCGGTCGCGGTCCTGGCCCAGCAGCCGGTCGACGCCGCGGAGGTGCTGCTGCGGCGCGTCGCCGAGGTCGGCGCGACCGTGGCCAGGGAGGGCCTCGAGTTCGGGGTGACCAGCCGGGAGCTCGCGGTCGGCGGACAGCTGCTCAGCGTCCGCGGCCTGCTCGGCAGCTACGAGGACCTGTTCCTGCCCCTGTTCGGCGCTCATCAGGCCGGCAATGCCGCCTGTGCCCTCGCCGCGGTGGAGGCCTTCGCCGGAGCGTCAGCGTCGGGGGTGCCGGCGCAGCCCCGGGGATGAGCCCGTGGCGCTCGATGACGAGCTCGTGCGCGTGGCGTTCCGGATGATGTCCTCACCAGGGCGGCTCGAGGTGGTCCGCCGCAGTCCGGTCACGATCGTGGATGCCGCGCACAACCCGGCCGGGATGGCGGCCACCGTCGCGGCGCTGGCGGAGTCGTTCGCGCTGACCGATCTCGTGGCCATCCTCGCGGTCAGCGAGGACAAGGACGTGCCGGCCATACTCGACGAACTCGAGCCGGTGGCGTCCCAGCTCGTGGTGACGGCCAACTCCTCGCCGCGGTCCGCCGATCCCGGCAAGCTCGCCGAGCTGGCCGGCGCGGTGTTCGGCCCGGACCGGGTCAGGGCGGTCGCCCGGCTGGACGATGCGATCGAGCTCGGCGTCACGCTGGCCGACGAGGCCGACGCGCGGTCGGCGGAAAGCGGGGGGCGGCCCGGCACCGCGCTCGTGCTCATCACCGGATCGGTGATCACCGCAGGAGACGCCAGGCAGCTGCTCACCCGCGCCGCCCCGGGCGAGCCGGCCCCCGGGCCCGCCAGCACGGCCCGCCGTGACGCCAGCGACGAGGCATGACGCCCGCGACGGGCGGCGAGCCCGGCCCCGGCCGGCGCGGCCCGGGTGACGCGGCCGCGACGAGGCGGCTCTGCTCCACCGTGCTGATCATGGAGACGGTCGTGATCTGGCTCGCGATCCCGGTTGCCCTGGCCGTGGACCATGCGTCGGCGGGGCGGGCCGGCGTCGCCGGCGTGGCCCTGGCCGTGGCCGCGGTCGTGCTCGCCGTGCTGGCGCGGCGCCGGCTGCGCTGGACCATCGTCGGGGGCAGCGTGCTGCAGGCCGCGGTCATTGCGGCGGGCGTGATTGTCCCGGTCATGTACTTCCTGGGCGCCATTTTCGCGGCATTCTGGATTATCGGCCTGCGGCTCGGGCACCGCCTGGATGTGGCCTCCTAACCCAGCGTCCGGGGCGCTAGCAGGCATGACCGCGGCGCGGCGTGCCAGCCGGGCAGCCCGCCAAGCCGGCCTGTAGGCTTTCCGCGACGGGACCAGCCTCCGCGCGCGCCGTGACAGCGGGCTAGCAAGCGGTCGCTGTTGGTCGCGGGCGGATCCGTCGCCTGAGCGTGTCGCCGGGAGTCGCGGGCACGATCCGCGCCGAACACGCGTTGCACGTTTAGGCAGCCCAGCCCTGGTAGATGAAGGAAGAAGGGCCGCGTCCGAGGTGTCGGCGCGCGGGTCCTGGCGCAGTATTCAGAGCATCCGGCAAGACCCTTCTGGAAGGTTTTCGTTCCACATGAGCAACGCGCTGGCGTTCCTGGGCCGCGATATGGCGGTCGACTTGGGCACTGCGAACACGCTGGTCTACGTGCGAGGCCGCGGGATCGTGCTCAATGAGCCATCAGTGGTGGCGCTGAACACGAACACGGGGCAGATCGTGGCCGTCGGGGTAGAAGCCAAACGCATGATCGGCAGAACGCCCGGCAACATCATTGCGGTCAGGCCGCTGAAAGACGGCGTGATCGCGGATTTCGACGTGACCGAGCGAATGCTCAGATATTTCATCCAGAAGGTCCACAAACGCAGCCATCTGGCTAAGCCGCGGATCGTTGTCGCGGTGCCAAGCGGCATCACCGGCGTCGAGCAGAGCGCGGTCAAAGAGGCCGGGCACCAGGCCGGCGCTCGCCGCGTGTACATCATCGAGGAGCCGATGGCCGCGGCGATCGGCGCGGGGCTGCCGGTCAACGAGCCGACCGGCAACATGGTGGTCGACATCGGCGGCGGTACCACCGAGGTGGCGGTGATATCCCTGGGCGGCATCGTGACCTCGCAGTCGATCCGGGTCGGCGGCGACGAGATGGACCAGGCGATCATCACCTTCGGCAAGAAGGAGTACTCGCTCATGCTGGGTGAGCGAACCGCCGAGGAGATCAAGATGGCCCTCGGGTCCGCGTTCCCGGCCGCCGACGAGCCGAACGCTGAGATCCGCGGCCGCGACCTGGTGAGCGGGCTGCCGAAGACGATCGTGATCTCCGCCGAGGAGATCCGGCGGGCGATCGAAGAGCCGCTCGCCGTGATCGTCGATGCCGTGAAGACCACGCTGGACAAGTGCCCGCCCGAGCTGGCCGGTGACGTCATGGACCGCGGCATCGCACTGACCGGCGGCGGCGCGCTGCTGCGCGGCCTGGACGAGCGGCTCAGGGAAGAGACGGGCATGCCGATCCACATGGCCGACAACCCGCTCGATTCCGTGGCCCTGGGCACCGGCAAGTGCGTCGAGGACTTCGACACACTGCGCCAGGTACTGGTGCCCGAGTCCAGGCGCTGAGCGGCCAGCTACCCGGGCCGGCCAGTACCGACCAGCCAGCACCGAGCAGCCAGCGATTCGATGCGCCGGTACCGCGCACGCGGACCGGCTGGCCGCCGGACCATAAGCCGCCGCCAGGCGGCACGGACGAGGTGATCGGAGTTGCACGACACCCGACGGACCCGGGTGGTTCTCGTTGTGCTGCTGGTGCTCGCGCTGGCCCTGATCACCTTCGACTACCGCGACGGCTCATCGGGACCGGTGCGCGGCCTGCGCCAGGCCGGCGGCTCGGTCTTCGGCACGGCGGAGCGCGCGATCAGCGCCGTGACCGGGCCATTTGTCGATTTTTTCAATCACGGCACCGGGTCGGGCAGCGGTAGCAGCCAGGTCGCGGCGCTGCAGCGGCAGAACCTCCAGCTGCGAACCGAGCTCAGCCAGGAGCAGCTCAGCAAGGCGGAGTATCGGCAGCTCAGCGAGCTACTGCAACTGTCCGGCCGGGGCGGCTACCGGATCGTCGCCGCGACCGTGATCGCGATCGGGCAGGGGTACGGGCAGGCGGTGACGCTCGATGCCGGCGCGGGTGACGGCGTCAAGACCGGGGACACCGTGCTCAACGGGCAAGGGCTGGTCGGGACCGTCACGGCGGTGAGCGCGCAGACCTGCACGGTGCTGCTGGCCACCGATGCAACCTCCGTGGTGGGCGTGACGCTGGCGGGCAGCGGCCAGATCGGCTGGGTGACCGGGCCGGGCAAGACCAGCTCAGGCTCGGGGCTGCTGCGGCTGCAGGTGCTGGACGAGAACGCGGTCCTGTCCGCTGGTGAGCAACTGGTGACGTCGGCCTCGATGCACGACCGGCCGTACGTGCCCGGCGTCCCGGTCGGCGTGATCAGCAAGGTGGAGAACCGGGCCGGCTCGCTGACCGCCCTCGCGCTGGTGCGGCCGTACGTGGACTTCAGCTCGCTGGGCGTGGTCGGCATCGTGGTGGCGCCGCCCAGCCACAATCCCAGGTTCTCGGTGCTGCCGCCGGCGCCCCGGGCCAAGCCGGTGCCGACGGTGACCGTCACGGTGACTCCGACGCCGTCCGCCAGCCCGAGCCCGTCCGGGGGCGGCTGAGGTGAGGCGCGCCGTCCTGTCCGCGATCGTGCTGGCCGCCGCCCTCATGCTGCAGCTCACCGTCGTGAACAGGCTTCCGCTGCCTGGGCCGGCGCGCCCGACCTGGTGCTGCTCGCGGTGGTGGCCCTCGGGCTGTGTGCCCGTCCGGCCGCTGGCGCGGTGACCGGCTTCTGCGCCGGGCTGTGCCTGGACATCGCGCCGCCCGGCAGCTACCTGATCGGCGAGTACGCGCTGGTGTTCTGCCTGGTCGGCTACTTCTGCGGGCGGGTGCGCGGCTCGCTGAATCATTCGGCGCTGCTGACCATAGCGGCCGCGATGGCGGCGGCCGCCGCGGGCGAGGCCCTGGTCGCGCTGATCGGCCTGGGGGTCAGCGACCCGCAGGTGAGCTGGGCGGCGGTGCAGCAGGTGCTGCCGACCTCGATCGTCTACGACGTGGTGCTCAGCCCGTTCCTGCTGTATGTCGTGATGCGCGCCGCGCGCTGGGCCGATGCCCTCGGCCGGGACGGCGTCGCCGGCGGCCAGCCGGCCGACGGCTCGGCGCTGCTCGCCCGGTCTCCGGCCGCGGGCAGCGCGCTGCCCGGTGCCGCGATGGCCGGAGCGACCGTGCTCGGCGGGGCCGGACTGCTGGGCGGGGCCGGCTGGCTGGCCGGGCCGGTCGGATCTCGTGGTTCCCGCCTCCCGCGCGGTTTCCGCGGGAGTGCCCGGGTGCACACGCCGCGCACGCCCCGGCTGCGTCAGGCCGCGGCCCGGGCCGGCGACGGATGGGTCGGCGGCGCCCCCCGGCCTGGGCTGTCGGCGTCGGCCGGCCTCAGGGCCGGGCGCACCGCTATCCCCGGCCGCCCGGGCCGGCCGCCCCGGCTGCGGCCGGGTGCCGGGTCCCCGGGCTCGGCGCTCGCCCGGCCGCCGCGTGCACTGCCACGCTCCACGGCGAACCTGCGGATCGGCGCCGGCCGCCGCCGTGACGGCAGCCTCGGCCGCGCGCTCGGCGCCGGCACCGGCTCTGCGGGCCTGGCCGGCTCGGCGCTGCGCGGACGCGGCGGGTCCGGCCCGCCCGGCTCGGCGTTCCGCGGCCGGCGGCCCGGCGCGGGCCTGGCGGTCACGGCCACGTCCGGCGCGCTGAGCCGCAGGCCGTCGTCGCGCAGCCCCAAGTTCCGTGCTGAGCCACGGCTGCCCGGCGGCTCGTCCAGCGGCGCGGCACTGCGCAGCGGCGGGAGCATGCCGCGGATGGCGCCGGCCCGGCGGGTGAGCTTGCGGCTCGGGAGCGCGCGACGTCACGACGGCGTGCTCGGCGGCAGTGCGCTGCGCGGTGGTGCGCTGCGCGGTGGTGGTCTGCGCGGAGGTGGTCTGCGCGGAGGTGGTCTGCGCGGAGGTGCGCTGCGCGGAGGTGGCCTGCGCGGTGGTGCGCTGCGCGGCGGTGCGCTCGGCGGCAAAGCGCACCGGGGCCTCGGGGCGCGCCCGGTCAGCCTCCGGCTGGGTTCCGGCAGGCGCGGCGACGGCGCGCTGAACGGCCTGTCTGGCCACCGCGGATCATGGTCGCGGCCGAGGCTTAGCCCATCGCGGCGCGCGGTGCCGCGATTCCGGTCCGTTCCGGCGATCGGGGGGCACTCGGTACTCGGCAAGCGATCCCCGCTCCGGACCGGGAGACGGGCCAGGTTCACCGCGGGCCGGTCGTCGTTCCTGGCCATCTGGACCGGCGGCAGGCTGGGCGGAAGGTCGACCGTCTGGCGGATCGGGAGCAAGCGGACAGGAGGGTTCAGATGATGCCGGCGTCACGACGGCGCCTCGCCGTACTGCACCTGGTCGTGGCGTCACTGCTGATCGGACTCGGCGCACGGCTCTGGTTCGTCCAGGTGATGTCGGGCACCGCCTATGCCAGCCAGGCCAAGCAGGAACAGACCGAGAACGTGATCGTGCCCTCGGTGCGCGGCGAGATCCTGGACGACACGGGCAGGCCGATGGTGGACAACCAGTCCGCGCTCGTCGTCTCGGTCAACATGGCCGACCTGCAGCAGCAGAGCGACGGCGGGGTGGCCGAGATGCACCGGCTCGCGACGTTGCTCGGCATGAAGTACCAGCTGCTGAGCGACGAGGTGCGGATCTGCACGGCGAAGGTGCACCAGCCGTGCTGGCCAGGCTCGCCATACCAGCCCATCCCGGTGGACGAGCACGTCTCGGACCAGGCGGCGCTGCAGGTTCTGGAGACCCCGAGAGAGTTTCCCGGGGTGACCGCTGAAGTGCAGCCGGTCATCAACTACGTCCAGCCGATCAGCACCGACGCCGCGCAGGTGCTCGGGTACCTGCAGCCGATCACGGCTCAGGAGATGAAGCAGCGCGGCCTGCCGGAGACCGGCTTCTCCGGGGTGGACCTGGTCGGCCAGTCCGGCCTGGAGGCCACGTACGACCAGGAGCTGCGGGGCACCACCGGTGACAAGACGGTGTCGGTCAACGCCGCCGGCCAGGTCACAGGGACGGTCAGCCAGATTCAGGCCCAGCCCGGCGACGACCTGGTGACGAGCATCAACAGCAACATCCAGCAGGACGCCTATAACGCCCTCGCGAACGCGATCCACCAGACCCGGGCCGAGGGCAACACCGACGCGACCAGCGGCGCGGCGGTGGTGATGACCACGACCGGCCGGATCGTGGCGATGGCCAGCTACCCGACCTACAACCCGAGCGTGTGGAGCAACGGCATCTCCGCGAAGGAATTCAACGCTCTGTTTGGCAGCGCCGAGTCCGAGCCGATCCTGGACCGCGCCACCCAGGGAACGTACTCTCCCGGATCGACGTGGAAGGTGACGTCCACCGCGGCCGCGGTCGCGGCCGGCTACTCGCTGTACGGCCAGTACGACTGTCCGGCCTCGATATCCATTGGCGGCCGCACCTACAGCAACGACGGCAACCCGAACGAGGGCTACATGAGCTTCGACCAGGCGCTCGTTCAGTCCTGCGACACGGTGTACTACGAACTGGCCTTCGACATCTGGCTGCGAGACCACCGTTCGGCCAACGACGTGATCAGCCCCAGCACCCCGATCCAGGAAATGCAGAAGATGGAGCTGGCCTGGGGTTTCGGCAAGGACACCGGCGTCGACCTGCCGGGCGAGTACAACGGCACCGTGCCGACGCGGGAGTGGCTGTACTACTTCTGGAAGGACAACGCCCACACCGGAGCGGACTGGTGTAAATACGGCCGGGCGAACGGTACGTACCTCCAGCAGATCGCGTACGACGACTGCCAGTCAGGCAACGTGTGGACACCCGGCCAGTCGGTGATCGCCGCCATCGGCCAGGGCTACGTGGAGGTCACCCCGCTGCAGCTGGCCAACGCCTATGCCGCGCTCGCCAACGGCGGCACGCTGTACAGCCCGCGCGTGGCCGAGGCGCTGCTCAGCCCGGACGGCAAGGTGGTGCAGAAGATCACCCCGCCGGTGCTCGGTCACCTGCCGGTCGCGAAGTCCACGCTGGCCTACATCAGGACCGCGCTGCAGGGCGTGGTGACATCGGGAACGGCGGCGAGCACGTTCGCCGGCTTCCCGCTCAACACGGTGTGCGTGGCCGGCAAGACGGGTACCGCCCAGGCGTACGGCAAGCTGGCCACCTCGGTGTTCGCCTCGTTCGCCCCGTGCAACAACCCCAAGTACGTCGTGGTGATGATGATCCCCAACTCCGGGTACGGCGCCGACGTCTCAGCTCCGGCCGTCAAGCAGATCTGGGACGGGATCTACGGGCTCCAGGGTCGCCAGGCGGCGCTCCCCAGCGGCCAGCTCCCCGGGCTGCCGCACATCAACCAGGCCGGCCAGATCGTTCAGTCGGCACCACCCGGAAGGCGGAAGCGATGAGTTCGGCTCGCAGTTCCACGGGCCTGGGCGGAGAGCGGCCGGGCGGGCCCGGTGGCTCCTACGGCAGGCTGGCGCCGGTGCGGCCGGGGGGTCGCTTTAACAGCGGCGCGGCACTGCCGAAGTCGCTGCTGCAGCGCGCCTTCGCCAGGAGCTCGCCGCTGCGCCGCATGGACTGGGTGCTGCTCGCCACGGTCCTGGCGCTGAGCCTGATCGGCACCCTGCTCGTCTGGTCCGCGACCCGGGCCACGCTGCAGGAGCTGGGTTCCGACCCGCGCACGTACCTGTTCAAGCAGCTGATCAACATCGTGATCGGCCTCGCCCTGCTGTTCGCCGTGACCATGCTGGACTACCGGCAGCTGCGGCTGTACGCGCCCGTGCTCTACGGCGTGTCCTTGCTCGGCCTGATCGCCGTGCTCACCCCGCTCGGCACGCCGGTCAACGGTTCCAAGTCCTGGATCACGCTGCCGGGCGGGAACCAGATCGAGCCGTCCGAGTTCGGCAAGCTGGCCATCATCCTGATGGCGGCGATGTTCCTCAGCGAAATGCGCCAGGCCAACGGCAGGCCCAGCCTGCGCGCGGTGGCCATGACGGTCGGCACGGCGATCGTGCCGATCGTGCTCGTGGTCAAAGAGCCCGATCTCGGCGTGACGATCCTGATGCTGCTCGTGGTGGTAGGGCTGATCGCGCTGTCCGGGATCAAGCTGCGCTGGCTGGCGGCCGGCACCCTGGCCGCCGCGTTCTGCGTGGTGGCCGTGCTGAAACTGCACCTGCTCAAGGCCTACCAGCTGGGGCGGCTGACCTCGTTCGCCCACCCGTCGGCGGACCCGCAGGGCACCGGGTACAGCGCCGCGCAGGCCAAGATCGCCATCGGCTCCGGCGGCCTGTTCGGCCAGGGCCTGTTCCACGGCCAGCTGATCAGCGGGAACTTCGTTCCCGAGCAGCACACCGACTTCATCTTCGCCGTCGCCGGGGAGGAACTCGGATTCGTCGGTGCCGCGGCGATCATCGGGCTGCTCGCCGTGCTGCTGCTCCGGGCCCTGCGGATCGCGGCGCGCGCGGACGACCAGTTCGGCATGCTCGTGGCCTCGGGGATCGCCATCTGGTTCGCCGTGCAGGCCTTCATCAACATCGGGATGACGGTGGGAATCATGCCGGTGACCGGGCTGCCGCTGCCGTTCGTGTCCTACGGCGGCTCGGCCATGTTCGCCGACATGATCGCGATAGGCGCGCTGCAGGCCGTGCACCGCCACCGTTCTGTCTTCGGCTAGCCGCCCTGACGCGTCAGCGCGTCGGCCGGGCGGCAGCGAAGCCGGTAGCTCTCGTCATCGTCGCTGGACAGGCAATGACCGGTCTTCAGGTCGAACTGCCAGCCGTGCACGGTGCAGGTCAGGGTCGTGCCCGAGATCTCGCCGAAGCGGCTGAGGTCCCCGCGCAGATGCGGGCACCGGTGCTGGATGATCCAGTCGCCCAGCTGGATGTCCACTTCGTCGTTGTTCTTGTCCGCGTACCAGCCTTCGGCGTACATCAGCCGGTCGGGCGCCAGGCACTTGAAGAACGTGTACAGGTACTCGTTGTACGGGCCGATCCGGCGGGCGCGGAACCGCATGCTGAGGAAGAGGCTGTTGACCCAGTCGGTCTGGTGGTCGGCGATCAGGCGCTCGACCAGCGGGCGGCTGATGGTGAACTGGTAACGGCAGGTCTCCCCGGCGTAGGCGCGGACCTCGCCGGCCGGGAAGTCGATCACGATCGGCCGCCCGTCACCCAGCCGGAGCAGCACCGGCCCGCCCACGCCCGCCTTGATGTGATCGGCGAGTTCAAGCAGTGGCTCGAACCACGCCTTGAGCTCGGACAGCACGTCCACCCCGGCGACCGGCCAGCTGCGCTTGTCGGCCGCGATCCGGCCCTGCATCCTCGCGGCATAGTCGCGCAGGTAACGTTCCTTGTTCGTGAACGGCTCCATGGCCTGCTCGGCGCTCGCCGGCCAGCGCACCTCGCAGCGATCGTGGCCGATCTCGAGGACCGCGCCAGGAGTCAGCGAGCGGCCTCCCTCGATGCCCAGATCGCGGAGGTAGTCGAGGAACACCATCTGGTCAGGAAAGGTGTTCGCCGGGTCTCCGGTCAGGTCGTTGAAGGCGAACAGGTCCTCATCGAGAAAGCACGGCGGGCCGGCCGAGGGTATGACGTGCCGGGCCCCGATCGCCTTGACGTAGCGGGCCGCGCGGTCCAGGCCGTTGGCCCGCTTGGCCGCGCCGAACGAGCGCTGCGCGGCCTCGGGCAGGTCATAGGCCCACGGCCACCAGATCGCTCCGGAGAACTGCAGGAAGTGCGCGTCGTAGGGGCCGAACGACTGCACCGCGTCCAGTTCGACCGGCCGGGCGTCGTTCTGGTTGAGGATCCTGGCCGTCTGGTCATCGACCGCCAGCGCCGAGTCGCCGAGCGGCCCGTCGGCCGGGGACTGCAGGGCCTGCACCATCAGCCGCAGCCCGTCGCCGACCTCGACCACCTTCGCGTTCGGCATCACGATGAACTGGGTGAACCCGATCTTCTCCAGCTCGTTCCGCAGGTCGGGCACGGGGAAATCGGGCAGCAGCACGGTCACGTCGCGTGACACATGCTTGCTCAGCAGCTCCGGGTCGAAGTGGTCCTTGTGCAGGTGGGACACGTACAGGTAGTCGGCCTGGCCGTAGTGATCCCAGTCCAGGTCGCTGTTGTCAGGGAACACGAACCACGAGTCGAAGTACGCGGGGTTCATCCACGGGTCACACAGGATCGTTCCGCAGCGGGTTTCGATATGCAGGCCAGCATGGCCCAGGCACGTGATCTGCATCCCACCCTCTCATCGACGCGGCGTAGCGTGTCCCTGTCCGGAGGAAGCGAGCGTCATCACTTTAAATGGCCCGCACTCGCCCCCCCGGCACGGCCGCGGTCATCTAAGCCCTATGACGCAGTTCTAGCATGTCCGGTTGGGCACCCGGCGGCAGCGACACGGCCACGCCCCGTGGCCGGGACTGCCCCTGGCCGATCGCCGACGCCATGCTACTGGCGTTCCGGCTCCTTTGGGTCACGGCGGACGAGGCTACCCGCAAGCCGGTTTAGCCGGGGCCGAACCGGGCTACCCGGGCCGAACCGGGCTAGCCGCCCCAAGCGGGCTAGCCGACGGCCGAACCGGGCCACCCGGGCCACCCAGGCCACCCGGGCTAGCCGCCCCAAGCGGGCTAGCCGACGGCCGAACCGGGCCACCCGGGCTAGCCGGCCGAGCGGGCGAACCGCGCCGCGGCGACGGCCAGGGCTTCCGCGGGTTTTGCCCGCTACCCGGGCATGCATCATCTGAATCGTAGGAATTACCGCCATCCCGCCGGGCGCGTTCCGGCCGGCGCCCTGGTCGGGCCTTCAGGCGGCATCGGTAGGCTGTGACGATGCCCGTGACGTCGGTGTACCCGCTGCTGGAGCCGCTGCTCCCCCTGGTGAGCAAGCCCATCCAGTATGTCGGCGGGGAGCTGAACTCCGTGGCCAAGGACTGGGACGCCACGGATGTCCGGTGGGCCCTGATGTATCCGGATGCCTACGAGGTGGGGCTGCCCAACCAGGGCATCCAGATCCTGTACGAGATCCTGAACGCTGACCCCCGCGTGCTGGCCGAGCGTACCTACAGCGTCTGGCCGGACCTGGAACACCTGATGCGCGAGCATCGGGTACCGCAGTTCACGGTCGAGTCACACCGGCCGGTGCGCGCCTTCGACGTGCTCGGCGTGAGCTTTGCCACCGAGCTTGGCTACACGAACCTGCTGACCGCGCTTGACCTGGCCGGGATACCGCTGGCCGCCGCGGACCGGGGTCCCGACGACCCGCTGGTGCTCGCGGGCGGGCACTCGGCCTTCAACCCGGAGCCGATCGCCGAGTTCATCGACGGCGCGGTGCTCGGCGATGGCGAGCAGGCCGTGCTGGCGATCACCGGGCTGATCAGGGACTGGAAGCAGGCCGGGCGGCCGGGCGGCCGGGACGGGCTGCTGCTGCGCCTGGCCACGGCGGGCGGCGTGTACGTGCCGCGCTTCTACGACGTCGACTACCGGCCCGACGGCACCATCGGCCGGGTGGCACCGAACCGGGCCGGGGTGCCGCGCACCGTGGCCAAGCACACGCTCATGGACCTGGATTCCTGGCCGTACCCGCGCAAGCCGCTGGTGCCGGTCCACGAGGCCGTGCACGAGCGGCTCAGCGTGGAGATCTTCCGGGGCTGCACCCGGGGCTGCCGGTTCTGCCAGGCCGGGATGATCACCCGGCCGGTCCGGGAGCGCACCGTCGCCACCATCGGCGACATGGTGGACGCGGGCCTGCAGGCCAGCGGCTTCAACGAGGTGGGGCTGCTGTCGCTGTCCAGCGCCGACCACAGCGAGATCAACGAGATCGCTACCGGCCTCGCCGATCGTTACGAGGGAACGAACACCGGCCTGTCGCTGCCGTCCACCAGGGTCGACGCGTTCAACGTGACGCTGGCGGACGAGTTGAGCCGGGGCGGCCGCCGCTCCGGCCTCACGTTCGCGCCCGAGGGCGGCACCGACCGGATCCGCAAGGTGATCAACAAGATGGTCACCGAGGAAGACCTGATCAAGACCGTCACCACGGCGTACGCCGGCGGGTGGCGTCAGGTGAAGCTCTACTTCATGTGCGGGCTGCCGACCGAGACCGACGCGGACGTGGTCGCGATCGCCCGGGTGGCCCGGCGGGTGATCGAGGCGGGCCGCGCGGCCACCGGGCGGCGGGACATCCGCTGCACGGTGTCAATCGGCGGATTCGTGCCCAAGCCGCACACCCCGTTCCAGTGGGCGGCCCAGTGCGATCACGAGACGGTGGACGCCCGGCTGCGCGCGCTCGGCGGCGCGCTGCGCGCCGACCGGGCCTACGGCAAGTCGATCGGGTTCCGTTACCACGACGGCAGGCCGTCGATCGTCGAGGGCCTGCTCTCCCGCGGGGATCGCAGGGTCGCGAAGGTGATCAGGGCGGCCTGGGCCGACGGGGCCCGCTTCGACGGCTGGAGTGAGCATTTCTCGTATGACCGCTGGGAACGCTGCGCGGCGCAGGCCCTGGCCGGCGACGGTGTCGACCTGGCCTGGTACACGACCAGGGAGCGCGGCTACGCCGAGGTGCTGCCCTGGGATCACCTCGACGCCGGGCTCGACCGGGACTGGCTCTGGCAGGACTGGCTGGCCGCGATCGACCCGGCTGGCGCCGCCGAGGTGGATGACTGCCGCTGGACGCCGTGCTTCGAGTGCGGCGTCTGCCCGGCGATGGACACCGAGATCCAGGCCGGACCCAGCGGAACCAAGCTGCTGCCGCTCACGGTGGCCGGCTCGGCCGCCGCGACCTCCGTCGGCGCCGCCCCCGGCGGCCGCGGGCATAGCGGGGGCGCGCCTGATGTTTACACTGTAAGCAAGGCGACAGGAGGCGGGGCCTAGATGCCAAGGCCCGTGCCCGCCGGCCCGCCGCCCGCGCCCGTGACTCAGCGCCTGGTGATCAGGTACGCTAAGAAGGGCAGGATGCGTTTCGCGAGCCACAGGGACATCGCGCGTGCGGTCGAGCGGGGAGTGCGGAAGGCAG
This sequence comes from uncultured Actinomycetota bacterium, assembly GCA_963729365.1. Taxonomy (GTDB): domain Bacteria; phylum Actinomycetota; class Actinomycetes; order Streptosporangiales; family Streptosporangiaceae; genus JASHPR01. The sequence goes on along the minus strand of CAVSNQ010000013.1, from coordinate 912,696 downwards.
GCTTGCCGATCGCGTACTCCGCGGGATTCTCGCCGCATCCGAAAATCTCGTACGCGGGGGCAGCGCCGACCGGAACCGCGAGCGAGGCCGAGTACCTGGAGATCGCGCTCACTGGCGTATGTCTCGCATCGGACGTGCGGGACCGGCTTGACGTAGCCCTGCCGGACGGGATTGACGTGATCGAGGTTCTGGAGCTGGCCGGAGCGCCAGGCGGCATCGCCGCCCTGCGGCTCGAGGGGTCGCAGTGGCAGGTGATCCTGCCGGGCGTCGCCCCGGGTGAGGCGGCCCGGGCCGTGCACGCTTTCCTGGCCGCGGAGAGCGTCGTGGTGGAACGCCACACCAGCAAGGGAACCCGGCGGCTCGACGCCCGCGCCGCCGTGGTCACGCTGGAGCTTGACCGGCGTGCCGCGCAGGACGCGGACGCCGGATGTGTGATACTTCGAATGGTTGTTCGGCACTTGACACCGGCCGTACGACCCGATGACATCCTGGCTGCGCTCAGCACATGGGCAGCCCTGACGCCGTCGTCACCACCTGTGGTGACCCGGCTGGCGCAGGGGGCGCTCAGCATGGAAGCCGTTATCGGGGGCACTCGCACCGGCGCTGCTGCCGGCACGGGCGAGCTCGTATTGCCGCGGCCCTCAGGGCTGACGGCGGCGGGGTCCGCAGCGCCGACACCGGCCGGACCGACGCCCCTGTCGCCTGGCTGGGCTGCGGCTAAAGGACAGGAAAAACAAACACGCCTGGGAGACGCGGGCACCGCAGCGGCAGACAACGCAGCGGCTGCTACCGCGCTAGCCAGCGCGTACGAACAGCTCCCGCGCGGCGCGGCAGGGCCGGACTCCGGCCCGCGCGCCCGGGAGTACGACGGGAGATTGCCCGGATGCTCGAAACCGAGCGATTCGATAGAGAATCAGATAACGACGACAGGCCGCCCCGCGCTGGCCAACCCGCTGAGGTAACTCGGGACCCGGCCGAGGCCGGGCCCGGAGGAGACGCGGCAGACCCCGGTAGCCGGGAAACCGCGGCGCGAGGCCGCGGGCTCTTCCGGCGCGGCCGCCGAACGGCGACCAGGCCGGCCGGGCCGCCAGCCGACGACCAGGGCAGCGGATCGGACCAGGCCGCCAGCGCGGCCGGACCCCAGGCCAGCGGGTCTGGGCGCCCGGGCGACGCGGCCACCGCGGATCCGCCGGCCACCCGGTCAGCAGGCTCGCGGAAAGCGCAGGCACCTCAAGTGCCGCAGGCGACCCAGGTGCCTCAGGTACCTCAAGCACCTCAGACGACCCAGATGCCTCAGGCACCCGAAGCGCCTCAGCCCTCTCAGGCGCCCCAGGCAGCGTTCCAGCCGCCGCTGGTCATCTTCCAGCCACCGGACATTTCCTCGGGCGGCGGCCGCAGGCCGGCTGCCGGAGCGTCGTCCGGTGAGGCGGACGCTCCGCCGGACGGTCGGCCCTCCGGCGCGGGCGAGCAGGAGGACGACGGCTCGGCCGGCGGCGGGGCGGCCAGACGCAGGCGCCGCGGCGGCCGCGGCAAGGGCCGCGGCGGCGACGAGGCGGCCGAGCAGGGCGCGGACGCATCGGCCGACAGCGCGGATGACCCGGCCAAGCCGGGCACGCGCACGGCGGAAGGTGACGCCGGGAGCGGGAGTGCCGCGGCTGACGGCGGCGAGGACGACGGCGAGGGGCCGGACACCCCGGCCAGGCGCCGCAGGCGCAGGCGCCGCAGCAGTCACTCATCGGACGCCGATGCCCCGTCCTCCGACGACCCGCCGAACACGGTCGTGCACGTGCGGGCGCCTCGCAGCGCGTCGGCCGAGGACGGCCCCGACGTCAAGGGCGTCAAGGGCTCCACGCGGCTGGAGGCCAAGCGGCAGCGGCGGCGCGAAGGCCGCGAATCGGGCCGGCGGAGGCCGCCGATCATCACCGAGTCGGAGTTCCTGGCCCGGCGCGAGGCCGTTGAGCGGGTCATGGTGGTCAGGCAGCGCGGGGACAGGACCCAGATCGCCGTGCTCGAGGACGGGATCCTGGTCGAGCACTACGTGGACAAGGCTAGCCACCAGTCCTACGTGGGTAACGTCTATCTCGGCCGGGTGCAGAACGTGCTTCCGTCCATGGAGGCCGCGTTCGTCGACATCGGCAAGGGCCGCAACGCCGTCCTGTACGCAGGAGAGGTCAACTTCGATGCCAGCGGGCTGGAGGGCGAGTCCAAGCGGATCGAGTCCGCGCTCAAGTCTGGCCAGTCGATCCTTGTTCAGGCGACCAAAGACCCGATCGGGCACAAGGGCGCCCGGCTGACCAGCCAGGTGAGCCTGCCCGGGCGCTACCTCGTCTACGTGCCCGGCGCGTCCATGACCGGGATCAGCCGCAAGCTGCCCGACACCGAGCGGACCCGGCTCAAGCAGATCCTCAAGCAGGTGATGCCGGAGGACGCGGGCGTGATCGTCCGGACCGCGGCCGAGGGGGCGACCGAGGAGGAACTCTCCCACGACGTCGCGAGGCTCGCCGCGCAGTGGGAGGCGATCGAGCGCAAGGCCAAGTCGGCCACCGCGCCCGAGCTGCTCTACAGCGAACCCGACCTGACCATCCGCGTGGTCAGGGACATCTTCAATGAGGACTTCACCAAGCTGGTCATCGCCAGTGACGGCGACTGGGACATGGTGGACGAGTACATCCGCTACGTGGCGCCCAACCTGGCCGAGCGGCTGGAGCGCTGGACCGACGACCAGGACGACGTGTTCGCCGCGTACCGGATCGACGAGCAGATCGCCAAGGCGCTGGAGCGCAAGGTGTGGCTGCCCAGCGGCGGTTCGCTGGTGATCGACGCCACCGAGGCCATGACGGTCATCGACGTCAACACCGGGAAGTTCACCGGCCAGGGCGGCAACCTCGAGCAGACGGTCACCCGCAACAACCTCGAGGCCGCCGAGGAGATCGTCAGGCAGCTGCGGGTGCGGGACGTCGGCGGGATCATCGTGATCGACTTCATCGACATGGTCCTGGAGAGCAACCGCGACCTGGTACTCAGGCGCCTGCTCGAGTGCCTGGCCCGGGACCGGACCAAGCATCAGGTAGCCGAGGTCACCTCGCTCGGCCTGGTGCAGATGACCCGCAAGCGGGTCGGGTCGGGCCTGCTCGAGGCGTTCTCCGTGCCGTGCGAGCACTGCAACGGCCGCGGCGTGATCGTCTCGCTTGAGCCCGTCGACCACGTGCCGGCCGGTGACCGCCAGAGCTCTGGCAGCCCCGGCAAGGGCGGCGCAACCCGGGGTGGCGGCTCAGCCAGGGGAGGCTCATCGAAGGGCCGCGGCTCATCGGGTGCGCAGTCCAGCGACGTGGCCGCGGCCGGCCCGCAGACAGATCAGTCCGGGCCGGCCGATGCCGCCGTGGCCGATGCTCCGGCCGACGGTGACCTGCCGGGTGGCGGTCCGGCCAGCCGCGCGGCTGACGGTGACGCGGCCGGCTCGCGCCAGTCGTCGGGCGGCCGCCGCAGGCGCAGGTCATCCGGCGCCCAGGCCAGTGCTCAGAGTGAGGCCGCTGCCCAGCGCCCCGACGGGCCGGCCGCCGCTGACGGCCAGGGCGCCGCTGATGGGCCGACCGCCGCTGACGGGCCGGCCGCCGCCGACGGGCAGGACACCGCTGACTCGCGCAGTTCCGCCGACGGGCCGACCGCGGCTGAGCCACAGGACCCCGCGGCGGCCACGGCCGCGCAGACTGCCAGTGCCGAGCAGACTGCCACGGCCGCGCCGGCCGCCGCTGATGGGCAGGAGGCCAGTGCCCACGCCGCTAGCGATGCTGGCGATGCCCATGCGGCTGGCGATGCCCATGCGGCTGGCGAGATCCATGCGGCTGGCGAGGTCCAGGGGGAACCTGCTGGTCCCGGCGCCGACGCTCCGGCGGCTGACGCCCGGCCGCAGCCGCAAGGCGACGGACCGGGGCAGAACGGTGCGCCGGCGGACGGCACCGCCCAGGAGGGCGTGGGCCAGGACGGTACGGGCCAGGACGGTACGGGCCAGGACGGCACGGGCCAGGACGGCGCGGGGCCGGACGGGGCGCAGGAGGCTCAGGCAGCAGCCGGCTGAGCCTTCAGCGTCTGATATTCTGTGTGCTCGGCGCGTCGGACAAGTCGGCGGCAGCACGCTCGGATTTTGGGGCCGTGCGCTACGCAGGCGGGCCAGTTCGCATCGATGCCGGACGATGCCGCGGATCTCGCGGCGGGCCCGCATAAGGGAGAGAGAGTTCTCGGTGTACGCGATCGTGCGCTGCGGTGGCAGGCAGGAGAAGGCATCGGTCGACGATGTCCTGACCGTTGACAAGCTCGCCGGTGAGGTCGGCTCCAGCGTGACGCTGCCCGCCGTGCTCGTGATAGACGACGGCAACGTCATCAGCGACCCTGCGGAGGTCGGCGGCTACCAGGTCACCGCCGAGATCCTGGGAGCGGCGAGCGGTCCCAAGATCAACATGATCCACTACAAGAACAAGACCGGCTACCGCCGGCGCCTGGGTCACCGGCAGAAGTACACGCAGGTGAAGATCACCGGCATCAGCACCGCCAAGGCCGGCGGCACCAAGGCCAAGGCCGAGAAGGCCAGCAGCGGCAAGGCCAGCAGCGGCAAGGCACGCGCCGCGTCGGCCGGTACCACGTCGTCGGGCGGCAGCACCTCGTCGACCCGGGCCAAGTCGTCGGCCGGTACCACGTCGTCGGGCGGCACTACCTCGTCGGCCCGGGCCAAGTCGCCGGCCGGTACCACGTCGTCGGCCCGCACCACCTCGGGGAAGAAGGACTGAGATGGCACACAAGAAAGGCGCGTCATCCAGCCGGAACGGGCGCGACTCCAACGCCCAGCGACTCGGGGTGAAGCGTTTCGGCGGCCAGCTGGTCGGCGCTGGCGAGATCATCGTGCGACAGCACGGAACGCACTTCCACCCCGGTATCGGCGTTGGCCGCGGCGGTGATGACACCCTGTTTGCCCTGGTCAGCGGGAAGGTCGAGTTCGGTACCCGGCGCGGCCGCCGCGCCGTGAGCGTGATTCCCGCGGACTCGGAGGCAGGCGCGTCAGCCGGGGCCAGCTAGGCCGCGGAGCGCTGCCAGGACCGGGGCGCAGAGGTGGCTGAATTCGCTGACCAGGCCGAGTTGCGCGTGCACGCGGGCGACGGCGGGCACGGCTGCGCCTCGATCCGCCGGGAGAAGTTCAAGCCGCTCGGCGGTCCGGACGGCGGCAATGGCGGCCGGGGCGGTGACGTGATCATTGAAGTCGACCCGGGCGCTGCCACGCTGCTCGACTTCCACCGGCGCCCGGTTCGCCGGGCCGGCAGCGGCAAGCAGGGCGAGGGCTCCAACCGCAGCGGTGCCCACGGTGCCGATCTTGTGCTGCGCGTGCCCGACGGGACCGTGGTCAAGACCAGCGATGGCGAGGTGCTGGCCGACCTGATCGGGGCGGGAACCAGGTTCGTGGCCGCTCAGGGCGGGCATGGCGGGCTCGGGAACGCCGCGCTCGCGTCGACCAGGCGCAAGGCGCCCGGCTTCGCGTTGCGGGGGGAGCCCGGCGTCGAGCGGCGCCTGGTCCTCGAGCTGAAGACGGTCGCCGACGCGGGCCTGGTGGGATTCCCGAACGCCGGGAAGTCGTCGCTGATCGCGGCCATGTCGGCGGCCCGCCCCAAGATCGCGAATTACCCGTTCACCACGCTGACGCCCCACCTCGGCGTCGTCGAGGCGGGGGACGCGCAGTTCGTGGTGGCCGACGTGCCCGGGCTGATTCCGGGGGCCAGCCACGGCAAGGGCCTCGGGCTCGACTTCCTCAGGCACGTCGAGCGCTGCTCGGTGCTCGTGCACGTGCTCGACTGCGCGACCGAGGAGCCCGGCCGAAGCCCGGTGGCTGACCTGGACGTGATCGAGGCGGAGCTCGCCGCCTACGAGGCGGCGACCGGCGCGGGCCTGCGGGACCGGCCGCGGATCGTGGCGTTGAATAAAGTCGACGTGCCGGCGGCGCGTGAGCTGGCCGCCCGGGTTGCTCCGGAGCTTGAAGCGCGTGGCTACCCCGTCAGCCAGGTCTCCGCCGCGACGCACGAGGGCCTGCGCGAGCTCGCGTTCACGATGGCCGCGGTGATTACCGAGGCCCGGCAGGCGCTGCCGCCGCCCGAACCGACCCGCCTGGTGATCCGGCCTGCGCCCGTCGCCGGGCAGGAATTCGAGGTCGTCAGGTCCGGGGATAACAGGTTCATCATCCGCGGCGAGAAGCCCCGCCGGTGGATCCAGCAGACCGACTTCAGCAACGACGAGGCCGTGGGCTACCTGGCCGACCGCCTGGCGCGGCTCGGCATCGAGGACGCGCTGGCCAAGGCGGGCGCGCTACCGGGCGCCGAGGTGCTGATCGGCGAGCAGGACAACGCTGTCGTGTTCGACTGGGATCCGAACGTGCCTACCGGGGCCGGGTTCGGCCCGCGCGGCACCGATCCGAGGCTGGAGAGATAGCCGCGGCTCGCCCGGGCACGAGCATTAAAAAAAGCGCGCTAGCATTTGTAGCACGCCTTCTGAGCAAAATTCGCCTTGAGTTATATAACACGGGCACTTTACCGGAAAAGGAGCATGATTGTCAACCGATGAAATCGGGGGCGAGCAGGATTACGTCTCAATGCTCTACGGTCGGCTCGATGACATGAGGACCCGCGCCTCGGACCGGCTGGCGCAGGTGCTGCGGGAGACGGGCGGGACGCATCAGGCCCGGTCCGAGCGCGAGGCCTTCAGCGCGATGTACCTCCAGCAGATCTCCCAGTTCGACGCCGCCGAGAACGGCCTGTGCTTCGGCCGACTCGATTTCCATCACGGCCAGCGCCGGTACATCGGCCGGATCGGCATTCACGACGATGCCGGCGACTACGAGCAGCTGCTCATGGACTGGCGCGCCGAGGCCGCGCGGCCCTTCTACCTGGCCACCGCCGCCTCGCCCGGCGGCGTCCGGCGGCGCCGTCACATCAAGACCCGGAGCCGGACGGTCGTGGGCGTGGACGATGAGGTCCTGGACCTGGCGGCCGCCGATCCGGCGAAGCACGAGGGGCTGACCGGCGAGTCGGCGCTGCTGGCCGCGCTCGGCGCCAGCCGGACCGGCCAGATGAAGGACATCGTTGAGACGATCCAGGCCGAGCAGGACTGGATCATCCGCTCCGAGCTGGCCGGGGTGATGGTGGTGCAGGGCGGGCCCGGCACCGGTAAGACCGCCGTGGCCCTGCACCGGGCCGCGTTCCTGCTCTACACCTACCGGCGGCAGCTCCTGAAGCGCGGCGTGCTGGTCGTCGGCCCCAACGCCACCTTCCTGCGGTACATCGGCCAGGTGCTGCCGTCGCTCGGCGAGACCAGCGTGCTGCTGTCGACCATCGCCGACCTTTACCCCGGCATCAGCGCGACCGGAAGCGAGCCGGCGGAAACGGCCGTGATCAAGGGCCGGCTGGCCATGACCGGCGTGGTCGCGGCGGCGGTACGCGACCGGCAGCGGGTGCCCGACAGCCCGGTCGAGGTCCAGATCGACGGGGAGATGCTGCGCCTGAGCCCGGCCGCCTGCACCCGGGCCAGGGAGCGGGCCCGGCGCTCGCGCAGACCGCACAACCAGGCGCGGCAGGTCTTCGCCCGCGAGCTGGTCGATGCGCTCACCAAGCAGCTGGCCGCCCGGATCGGCGCCAACGTTCTCGGCGAGGAGAACCTGCTCGGCCAGGCCGACGTGGCGGACCTCCGGCACGAGGTACGCCGTGATCCAGGGGTGCGGGCCCTCGTCGAGCGACTGTGGCCGGTCCTCACCCCGGAGCGGCTGGTCAACGGCCTGCTCTCGTCCGCCGGACGGCTGGCCGCCGCCGCGCCGCGGCTCACCGAGGCCGAGCGGGCGGCCCTGCTGCGCGAACCGGGCAGCGACTGGACCCCGGCGGACGTGCCGCTGCTTGACGAGGCGGCCGAACTGCTCGGGGAGGACGACCGGGCGGCGAGGGCGGCGGCCGAGCGGCGCCGCCGGGCGCAGGTCGAATACGCCGGCGGCGTGCTTGACATGCTCGGCCGCGACCTGGACGACGATCCCGAGATCCTGATGGGCGCCGACCTGCTGAGTGCCAGCCAGCTGGCCCGGCGCCAGGAGGACGAGGAGAGCCTGACCGCCGCTGAGCGGGCGGCCGGCGACCGGACGTGGGCGTTCGGCCACGTCATCGTCGACGAGGCCCAGGAACTCTCGGAGATGGCCTGGCGGATGCTGATGCGGCGGTGCCCGACCCGGTCGATGACCATCGTCGGGGATGTCGCGCAGACCGGGAGCCTGGCCGGCGCCTCGTCCTGGGAGAGCGTGCTCGAGCGCTACCAGGGTGAGCGGTGGCGGCTGGCCGGGCTGACGGTCAACTACCGGACCCCGGCCGAGATCATGGCCGTCGCCGCGGACGTGCTGGCCGCCATCGACCCGGCCCTGGAACTACCGCGTTCGGTCCGCGATACCGGGAACGTGCCCTGGCGGCTGGCCGCCCAGCCCGACGAGCTCGCAGGCTGCCTGGCCAAGGCCACGAAACGGGCGGTCGCCTGGACCGGTGACGGCCGGCTGGCCGTGATCGTGCCCGCGTCCCGGCTGGACGAGTTCGGGCAGGCGATCAGTGCCGCCGTGCCCGCTGCGGTCGTCGGGGAGAACTCAGATCTCGAGCGCCCGGTGGTGGTGCTGACCGTGAACCAGGCCAAGGGCCTGGAATTCGACTCGGTGCTGATCGGCGACCCGGCCGGACTCCTGGCCGAGTCGCCGCGCGGGCTCAACGACCTGTATGTCGCGCTGACCCGGGCCACGCAGCGGCTCGGTGTCGTGTACTCCGGCGAGCTGCCAAAGGTCCTGGCCGGCCTGCAGCCGGTCGGCGACCTCGCGCTTGTCTCCCGGCCCTCGGCCTAGCCGTCGCGCGGGCGCGCCCGCGCGCCCGTCGCCGTGAGCCCGCTTGGCCGGGCAAGATCACGATAGCGGGGAGCTTTTTCAGGCCTATCCGCTGAAAAGGCTCCCGGCTGGCCAGGCCAAGTTCCCCGCTGGCCAGGCCAATGAGACGAGGCCCCTACATGTATGAGATGCAGGGGCCTCGCCCGGCCCTGCCACACCTAGCGAACCGATTGCTCGGCTGCCCTGCGCCGCCTGGCCGACCACCGCCACCGGGCACCCGCCCGAAGCGCCGGTCGCCCGGCTCCCCAGCCGTTCTCGGAGTCGCCCCCGGGATCGGTACCCGTCCTTGGTGGTGAGTGAATTTCTACAGCGTCAGCCTGACCTGGCACAAGGGTTTTCCCTGAGCAATTTCAAGATTCTTTGGCCATCCACAGGACGCCTTAAGTTATCCCCTGCGCTCCGCCGCATTTCCACCGTGCTATCCACAGCTTCGTCCACAGGCCGTGGAATTCGGCCCGAGCCGGGCCCGACCCGAGCCGGGGCCCGTCCCGAGCCGGGGCCCGTCCCGAGCCGGGGCCCGTCCCGAGCCGGGGCCCGTCCCGAGCCGGGGCCCGTCCCGAGCCGGGGCGAGGGGGTCAGTTCTCGTTGTTGTCGTCCCGGCGGCCGCCGCCGGGACGACCACCGAACAGCCGCTGCCCGGCACCGGCCGCGGTCTCGGCCACCCCGCGGACCGCGCCGATGAGCGGATCCGCCGACCGGTTCCACGAGTCCTGGTAGGACTTGGCAGCCGCCTTGAACTCGTCGCCGACCGATGCGGAAGGGTCGTCCTCCCGGCGCGGGTAGGTGCCGGCCAGGATCTGGCTGTAGTCGCCGTCGGCGGCCCAGCGGTCCAGTTCGGCGAACCGGATCACCGCGAACGGGTGCGTGTTGCCCTGCAGCTGCAGCAGCTTGAGCAGGCCGTCCCTGAGGTCGGGAACGGCGTCGTACTCGCGTGCCTGCTGGTGGAACGCGTCGGAGTTGAACTCGACCAGGCGGTGGCCGCCGGCCGTCTTCATCAGCGCGCGCCGCGCCGCCTCCACGTCCTGGCCGGCCAGCAGCCCAGCCCGGTCGCAGGACAGCTCGGACTTGCGGTACCACTCTTCGAGGGCCCAGATGATGCCCCGGGCCGGGAGAATGATGGGCAGCCACGCGATCCGCGTGACCAGGTTGAGCAGGTGGTACAGCATCGTCCGGTACACCGCGTGCCCGGACAGGACGTGCCCGAGCTCGTGCCCGATCACGAACCGGAGCTCCTCGGCGTCCATCAGGTCAACCAGGCCGGTGTTGATCACCATGAAGGGCTTGTCGGTTCCCAGGGTCATCGCGTTGACGAGCGGGTTCTGGGTGATGAAGAGCTCGGGGACGGTCGGCAGGTCCAGGATGTAGCAGCCGTCCAGCATCGCCTGATAGAGCTGGGGGAACTGCTGCTCGGACGCCCGGACCGAGCTGGCCAGGAACATCAGCCGCAGGCTGCGGTCGTTGAACAGCGAGGCCAGGCGGCGCAGCAGCGTGTCAAAACCGGAGAGCTTGCGCAGCGCCACCAGGGCGGAGCGGTCGGCTGGATGTTCGTAGGCGCGGGAGCTGATGCCGGGGAGACGCACCCGGGAGCGATCGGGCACAGTGGTCATGGAGTTATGGTACGCCAAACGCGCAATATCTCGAGTCCGGTGCCTGCCCGGCGCGGCCAGTTCGCGCCGGAGGCGGGGGGCAGGCGCGCGGCGGCCCAGCGGTGGCGGAGGGAAGGCAGCATGACTGACAAGCCGGCGGTGCCCATGTTCGAGCCCGATGCCGAGTCGATGCCGCGGGAGCAGCTCGCCGAGCTGCAGGAGGACAGGCTGCGCAGCCTGATCAACCGGCTGCTCGCCGCGGGCGGGGTTCAGGCGGGCCGGCGAAGGACGCGGGCGTCGCCAGCGGGGCCGACGTCGCGCTGGCCGACCTGCCCCGGCTGCCGATGACGGGCAAGGACGACCTGTGGCGGGGCTACCCGTTCGGGATGTTCGCGGTCCGGACCGAGGACGTCGTCGCGCTGCACGGTTCCAGCGGCACCGGCGGGCGCCCCACGCTGGTCGGGTATACCCGCGCCGACCTGCGGCTGTGGGCGCAGATGTGCGCGCGGGCGCTGGCCGCGGCGGGCGCCGGGCCGGCCAGTATCGTGCACAACGCCTACGGTTACGGCCTGTTCACCGGCGGGCTCGGCATCCACCAGGGGGCCATCGAGCTCGGCGCCACGGTCCTCCCGGTCTCCGGCGGGATGACCGCGCGGCAGGTGATCCTGCTGCGTGACCTGCGGCCGGACATCCTGACCTGCACCCCGTCGTACGCGATCCGGCTGGGCGAGGCGCTGGCCGAGGCCGGCCTGGGGCCGGGGCCGGGTTCCGAACTGCGGCTGTCGGCCGGCCTGTTCGGCGCCGAGCCGTGGACCGACGCCATGCGGGCCCGGATCGAAGCGCTGCTCGGGCTGCGCGCGCTGGACATCTACGGGCTGTCCGAGGTCATCGGCCCCGGCGTCGCCGCCGAGTGCGTGGTCGCGGCCGACGGGCTGCACGTCAACGAGGACCATTTCGTGGTCGAGGCGATCGACCCGCTGACCGCGCAGCCGGTGCCGGAAGGGACGCCGGGAGAGCTGGTGTTCAGCACGGTCACCAAGCAGGCGCTGCCGCTGCTGCGGTACCGCACCGGCGACATCGCCGCACTGCGCCACGGCACCTGCGCGTGCGGCCGGACCCTGGTCAAGATGAGCAAGATCACCGGGCGCCGGGACGACATGCTGGTGATCAGGGGCGTGAACGTCTACCCGAGCGAGGTGGAGCGGGTGCTGCTCACCGACCCCGCCATTGCCTCCGATTACCTCCTGGTCGTCGATGAGCGCGAGATCCCGTCGCGGCTGCTCGCCTGCATTGAGCCCGTTACGCATAGTCCCGGCCCAGTGCCGACCGCCGGCGAACTCGAGTCGCGGCTGCGGGAGGAGCTCGGCGTCGGCGTCACGGTCCGGCTGCTCGAGCCGGGTACCGTGCCGCGCACCGAGGTCGGCAAGGCCGTGCGGATCCGGCGGTGGACCGGAGGCGAGCCGCCGCTGCCCGGGCTCGCCTGAGCCGTGCCGTCCGGCTGGCCGGCCGTCCGGGCCGGTCGGGCAACCATTCGATCCCTGATTACCCGTCAATAACCCGAAGTTCCCTGGCACATTGAGCCTCGTTCATTTTCGGTGCGTATACCTAAGTGGACTAAATGGACGCCCCAGGGACCTGCGGAGGCATCGGGCCACGGCCGGATCCGCCGGGGGAGCAGGGACCGGGGAAAGCGGGGGCCACCGCTCGGAAGAGCCTGCGCGCTCTTCGGTGCGAACCAAATGCTCGCGAATGGGTGAGGCGTGGCGATGAAGCAACGCTTAGTGCCGCCTAAAACCCGGCTGCTGCTAGCCGTGGCCACGGCCGTCCCGCTCATGCTGGCCACCGCGTGCAGCGGTAGCGGGACCCCCGGTTCCGGCGGTCCTCCCGCGGCCCCGGTCGCGGCCGGTGCCCCGGCCCGGATCCCATCGGCGCCCGGGCCGGCCCCGGAGTCCCTGTCCGAGACCGGCAGCACCCTGCTTTACCAGCTGCTGCACACCTGGGCGGCCGGGTACCACCGGCAGTACCCGCAGGTGACCATCACGACGGCGGCGACCGGCTCAGGCCGGGGGATAGCCGACGCGTCCGCACGGACCGTGGACATCGGCGCGTCCGACGCGTACCTGTCCAGCGGCGACCTGGTCAAGAACCCGAGCCTGCTCAACATCCCGCTGGCCATCTCGGCCCAGCAGGTTGACTACAACCTGCCCGGGCTGGGCGCGGGCGTTCATCTCAACCTCAACGGCGCGGTCCTCGCGCAGATGTACCAGGGGCTGATCACGACGTGGAACAGCCCGGCCATCGCCGCGCTCAACCCGGGCGTGGCGCTCCCGGGCACGAGCGTGGTGCCGTTGCACCGGTCGGACAGTTCCGGTGACACGTTCCTGTTCACCAGCTACCTGTCTACGCACGACCCGGCCTGGAACAGCGCGATCGGCTATGGCACCACCGTGGCCTGGCCGGCGGTGGGCGGCGGCTTAGCCAAGGCCGGGAACAGCGGCATGGTCGCGGGCTGCCGGGCGACTGCGGGCTGCGTGGCCTACATCGGCATCAGCTACCTGTCCAAGGCGCTGGCCGCGGGGCTCGGCGAGGCACGGCTCGCGAACGCGTCGGGTCAGTACGTGCTGCCGACCGGCGAGGCGATCAGCGCGGCCGTGGCCAGTTTCGTCTCGCTGACCCCCGCGAACGAGACGATCTCGATGGTCAACGGCCCGGCGCCCGGTGGCTATCCCATCGTCAACTACGAGTACGCCGTCGTGGCCGCCCGGCAGCCGAGCCCGGCCCGGGCCCGCGACATCAAGGCCTTCCTGCACTGGGTCATCACCACGGGAAACACCGCCGGCTACCTGGACCAGGTCCGGTTCCAGCCGCTGCCCGGCGCGGTGGTCTCGCTCTGCGACGCGCAGATCGCCAGGATCGGTTAGCCGTGGCCACGACATCGCTGCCCCCGGCGCGCCGGGGACGAGCCGGGCGGCTGGCGCCGACGACGACACCGGCCAGCCTGCGGCTGCTCATGGCCGGCCTCGCCGCACTGTGCCTGGCCTGGGGCGCCGTGGGCGCGTGGGCCGTCAGCCAGCACGCGTCAGCGGCCAGGAACGTGCTCTCGACCAGCGAGCCGCTCAGCCTGGACGCGCAGCAGATGTACCGGTCGCTGTCCGACGCGGACGTCACCGCCACGACGGCGTTCCTGGCCGGTCCCGGCGAGCCGCTCGCGGCGCGCGAGCGCTACGACGCCGACATCGCGCAGGCCGCCGCCGACGTGGCCGACCTGCGGAACGCCGCGGGCGGGAACCGGCAACTCGCGGCCAGCCTGGCCGCGATCTCGGCCGGCCTGCCCGTGTACGCCGCCGACGTCGCCGAGGCCAAGACCGAGTACGCCACCGGGTTCCCGCTGACCGGCGGCTCCTTCATCCAGGTGGCGTCGGAGGAGATGCACCTGACGCTGCTGCCCGCGGCCCGGAGCAGCTACCAGCAGGAAAATGCCGAGCTGACCGGGGCCAGCGCGGCCGCGACCGGGCTGCCCTGGATGGTCGTCGTGGTGGCGCTGGCCGCCGTGACCGGCTACGTCCTGTACCGCGGGCAGCGGTGGCTGTGGCGGCGCACTCACCGCGCGGTCAACTACGGCCTGCTGATCGCGTCGGCGGCGCTCGCCGTCGCCGTGCTGTGGCTGATCGTCGCGTTCGCGGTCGCCCGGTCGGATCTGCAGCGGGGCGTCGGGCACGGCGCGGCCCCGGCGGAGACCCTGGCCCAGGCGGGCATCGACGTGCAGCAGGCTCGCGGGGACGAGGTTCTCAACCTCATCTCGCGCAGCGGGGACACCTCGTTCGAGCAGAACTTCCTCGTGGTGCGCGGCGAACTCGGCCCCGGGCCGGGCACGCTGCTGACCAGCGCGGCCGCCTCGTCTCAGGGTGCGGCAGGCGCGCGGCCCGTCGCTGCCGCCGGGCGGGACGCGCAGGCCTGGTACGCGGTTAACGACCAGGTCTACCGGCTCGACGTCGCGGCCAACTACGCGGCGGAGACCCGGCTGGTCATCGGGACCGGGGCGGGCAGTTCCGCGGCCGGGTTCGGCCAGCTCGAGGCCGACCTCAGCCAGGCCATGGCCGCCGACCAGGTCATCTTCCGGTCCGGCGCGAGCGCCGGGGTGGGTGCGTTCGGCGGCCTGGAGGCGGGGGTCATCGTCGCGTCCCTGATCATGGCGGCGGGATGCGCCTGGGGCCTCAGCCGCCGCCTGGCGGAGTACCGGTGAGCGGATCAGGACCGAGCCGGTGGCGACGGCGCTGAGCCGCGACCAGGCGGAGGCGGCCATCGGAGCCGCCACGGCCGAGCGGGACACCATCCGGGCGAACTTGCTCGACCTGGATCGCAGCTTCGGCAAGCGGCTGCTGGACGGCGCGAGCCTGGCCGGCGAGACGAGGAAACGCTGGGACGCTGCCGCCGCCAGCCTGACCGGTTTGTGGCAGCTCTTCAACGCGTACTCGGCGGTCGTGGACGGCGCGGCCGAGAGGCTGGCCCGGGCCCGCAGGTCGGGTCCGGAGCTGGCCGAGATCACGGACCTGCTGGCCGGCCCGTCGGTCCGGCTGTCCGGCGGCTCGTCGCCGCTGGCCCGGCGGGATCTGACCGGCACCGGCGACGTCGCTCTCTCGCTGGCCTCGGCGGTGCAGGAGATGAGGCGCGCCTTCGCCGACGTCGCCGACGTGGTGAACTCGGCCGAGAGCGCCTGGAACGAGGTGTCCGACATCCTGCAGCACGTCAGCGCGGACCTGGCCGAGGCCAGGCGGCGAGCCGACGGCGTGGCCGATGACTCGCTGACCGGGGCGCTGGCGGCGGCCGAGGCCGATCTCGTCCGGCTGCGCGACGTGCTGAACTCCGATCCGCTGGCGTTCTGGCCGCTGGGCCAGGCCGGCGTGGCCGGACTTGACCGGCTGCGGGACCGCGCGGCCCAGGCGCTGTCGCGGGCCGGCGAGCTGGCGCGGCTGCGCGAGGACGCGGACCGGCGGATCGCCGCGGCCACGGCGGCCGTCGCGGCCGCGCGGGGCGCCCGGCAGGACGCCGTGGCCGCGTGCGGGCGGGCCGCGGCCAAGATCGCAGCTTCCGCGCTGCCCCTGATGCCCCAGGTCACCGGCCTGGCCGAACGGCTGGTCGCGCTGGACGAGCTCAAGGCGGCGGGCCGCTGGACCCGGCTGGCCTCGGAGCTTGACGCGATCGAGAAGCGCGCGACGGCCGTGGCCCAGCGATGCCGCGAGGCGGAGCGGGAAGCCGTGGCCCTGCTGGACCGGCGGGACGAGCTGCGCGGCCTGCTGGACGGGTACCGGGCCCGGGCCATGCGGCTCGGGGCGGCCGAGGATATCGATCTCCAGGCGCGGTACGACATCGCCCGCGACCTGCTGTGGACGGCGCCGTGCGACCTGTCGGCGGCGGGAAGCGCGGTGACCCGTTACCAGCACGCGGTCCTGGCGCTCGGTGGCAAGGGACGGGAGCCGTGACGACAACCACGACCGCGTGCAGCCGGCCCGGCTGCGCCGGAACCATCGAGGACGGGTACTGCAACGTCTGCGGGCTGGCCGCGGCATCGCCGTCGTCGGCGTCGTCCGCGCCGCTCGCGTCGTCCGCGCCGCCCGCGTCGTCCGCGCCGCCCGCGTCGTCCGTGTCGTCCGCGCCGCTCGCGTCGTCGGCGTCGTCCGCGCCGTCCGTGTCGTCCGCGCCGCTCGTGTCATCCGCGCCGCCCGTGTCGTCCTCGCCGGGCTCCGCGCCGTCGGCCGGATCCACGCGCAGCGGGCGCCGCGGACCGGGCAGCAGCCGGTCGTCGCGCGGTCGCCTGGGCGCGGGCCTGGTCGAGATCCCGCCGGTCCCGGCGCACGACCCGGCCAGCGCGGTACTCGCCGACCCACAGGTGCCGGAGCGCAAGCGGTACTGCGGCGCGTGCGACCACCCGGTCGGCCGCGGGCGGGACGGGGTGCCCGGGCTCGCCGAGGGATTCTGCGCGCACTGCGGCAGCCCGTTCTCGTTCGCGCCGAAGCTGCAGCCCGGCGAGCTGGTCGGCGGCCAGTACGAGGTGATCGGCTGCCTGGCCCACGGCGGGCTCGGCTGGATCTACCTGGCCACCGACCACCACCTCGGCAACCGGTGGGTCGTGCTGAAGGGCCTGCTCAACTCGGGGGACGCCGCGGCGCAGGCAGCGGCGCTCGCGGAGCGGCGGTTCCTCGCCGAGGTCGAGCATCCCAACATCGTCGGCGTCTACAACTTCGTGGAGCACACCGACCGCCGGACCGGTCAGCCGGCCGAATACATCGTCATGGAGTACGTGGGCGGGAAGTCGCTCAAGCAGATCCTGCTCGAGCGGCGTCAGGCCGACGAGTCGCTGCCGCTGCCCGCGGCGCTCGCCTACGCGATCGAGCTGCTGCCCGCGCTCGGCTACCTGCACGGCCGGGAGCTGGTGTACTGCGACTTCAAGCCGGACAACGCCATCCAGACCGAGGAACAGCTCAAGCTCATCGACATGGGCGGTGTGCGCCGGATCGATGACGACGACAGCCCGATCTACGGCACGGTCGGCTACCAGGCGCCGGAGATCGCGAGCATAGGCCCGTCGCCGTCCTCCGACCTGTACACCGTCGGCCGCGCCCTGGCCGTGCTCACCTTCAAGTTCAACGGCTTCCAGAGCGACGAGTACGCAAACCACCTGCCTGACCCGGCGACGGTGCCGCTGCTCGCCGAGCAGGAGTCGTTCTTCCGTGCCCTGCGGCGGTCCACCGACCCGGACCCCGATCGCCGCTTCAGCTCGGCCAGCGAGATGGCCGAGCAGCTCACCGGGGTGCTGCGCGAGGTACTGGCCGTCGCCGACCAGCAGCCCCGGCCGGCGTTCTCCTCGCTGTTCAGCCCCGAGCTGCACGCGATCGGGGCGGCGTCCACGCTGGCCGACAGCGCGGGGCTTGCCCCGCGGCCCGGGGAGATTGTGGCCGGGCTGCCGGTCCCCCAGGTGGACGGTGCCGACCCCGCGGTCGGTTACCTGGCCACGCTGAGCACGCTGGATCCGGCGCGGCTGACCGCGGCGCTGGCGGCGGCCGTCGCCGGAGAGCAGGGGACACCGGCGGAGGTGGCCGGGTCGGTCGAGACCCGGCTGGCGCTGGCCCGGGCCTGCATCGTCACCGGTGACCTGGCTCGCGCCGGGGCCGTTCTCGCTGACCTGGCCGCGAGCGATCCCGCGGACTGGCGGACCGCCTGGTACCGGGGCCTGCGCGAGCTGGCCGCCGACCGGCCCGGCGAGGCCCTGGCCGCGTTCGACACCGTGTACGACGCGGTGCCCGGTGAGCTGGCCCCAAAGCTCGCGCTCGGCTTCGCCGCCGAGGCCAGCCGCGACCGGGCATCGGCCGTGCGCTGGTTCCGGCTCGTGTGGACGGTGGACCGCTCCTACGTCAGCGCCGCCTTCGGCCTGGCCAGGACCAGGCTGGCGGCCGGCGACCGGCCGGGCGCGATAGCGGCGCTCGCCGCGGTCCCCGATACCTCAAGCCATCACGTGGCGGCGCAGATCGCCGCGGTCCGGATCCAGGCGTCGCCCGGCTCCGGCCAGGCCCTGGTGTCTGCCGACGACCTGCGGCAGGCCGGCCAGCGGCTGGGCCGGCTGACGATCGATGCCGCCCGGCAGCTGCACCTCACGACGGAGGTCCTGCGGGCCGCGCTGGACGTCGCGGTGGCCGGGCAGCCCATGGGCGGCGGCCAGCTGCTCGGCTGCGACCTCACCGAGCGCTCGCTGCGCTTCGGCCTGGAGAAGGCCTACCGGGCTCAGGCCCGGCTCGCGCCGGACGGACGGCACCGGATCGAGCTGGTCGACCTGGCCAACGACGTCCGTCCGAGGACCTGGTCGTGACGGCCGGACCGGCATCCCCGCCAGCTGACGCGTGCCCCTCCTGCGGCTGGCCGACCAGGCCGGACGACAACTTCTGCGAGGCCTGCCGGGCCGAGCTGCGCCAGGTCGCCGTGAGCGGCGGTCGACCCGGGCATGCCACCAGATGCTCGTCCTGCCAGGTTTCGCAGGTCAGCTCGGACGGCTACTGCGATTCGTGCGGCCGCAAGGCGCCGTCGAACCGTGACCACGCCGAGCTGGACCTCGGCGTGCTGGCGGGCGTGACCGATCGCGGCCTGCGGCATCACGGGAACGAGGACGCGATGGCGCTCGCCACCGCCGAGCTGGCGGGCGGCCCGGTCGCGGCGGCGGTGGTGTGCGACGGGGTCTCCGGCTCCCCCCGCGCGGACGAGGCGGCGCGGGCCGCCGCATGGGCCGCCGTCGATGCGCTGCTCGCCGGGCTACGCCGCGGCGACGACCCGGCCGCCGCATGCGACGAGGCCGTGGCGCGGGCGCGCGAAGCAGTGGCCGGCCTGGTCCGTCCGGCGGCGAACAGGCCGGCGGCCGCTGCGCCGGCGGGGGACAGGCCGGCGGAGGGCGCATCGGTGGGGGACGTGACGGCGGCGGACGCGTCGGCGGGGGACAGGCCGGCGGCGGACGCGTCGGCGGGGGGCGCGTCGGACGCCGACACGCCGGCCGCCACCTTCGTCGGCGCGACGATGACTGGCCAGGCCGTCACGCTGTGCTGGCTGGGCGACAGCCGCGCCTACTGGCTGGGCGCCGGTCCTGGCTCCGTCGCGGAGCGGCTGACCAGAGACGACTCGGTGGCCGCGGAGCTGGTCGCGGCCGGGGGCGTGTCCGAGGCAGAGGCGCTCCTGCTGCCGGAGGCGCACGTGGTGACCCGGTGGATTGGCGCCGACTGGCAAGAGGGTCCGCCGCACGTCAGACGGTTCGACCCACCCGGCCCCGGCGTCCTGCTGCTGTGCACGGACGGGCTGTGGAACTACCAGCCCGACGCCGGGGATCTGGCCCGGCTGGTGCTGCCCGCGGCGCTGACAGACCCGCTCGGCGCGGCGGGCACGCTGGTCCGGTTCGCGATCGACGCGGGCGGCATGGACAACGTGACCGCCGTGCTGGCCCCGTTGCCGCTCTCGCGGCCGGCCGTTGCCGAGCCCGGCTTCCGGTCCGGGGCCGAACCCCGCGACCGGCCCGCGGCCGAACCCCGCGACCGGCCCGCGGCCGAGACCGGCGACCGGCCCGCGGCCGAACCCGGCGAGCCGCCCGCGGCGTTTCCACTTGAGGCGATTACGAGGAGAACTCACTCATGAGCCAGCCCGACTTCACCGTGGACATCTACCAGAACGAGTACCTGCAGGAAGGCGGCCAGGATGTCAACGCGATCGTGACGGTGACATCCCCGGACACCGCGTCCCCGGCGTCGGCCGGGGACCCGGGCAGCGCCGAGATCATCATCATCGACTGCTCCGGATCGATGGGTGACCCGTGGACCAAGATTGCCGAGGCGCGCGCGGCCACGTCGGCCGCCGTGGACGTGATCCGTGACGGCGTGGCGTTCGCCGTCATCGCGGGCAACAGCGCGGCGCGGCCGGTCTTTCCCCCGGACGGCACCCTGGCCGTCGCCAGCCCGCAGACCAGGCAGATGGCGAAGCAGGCCGTGACGGGCCTGCGTCCCGACGGCGGGACCGCCATCGGCCAGTGGCTGCGCCTCGCGCAGCGGATGTTCGGCTCGCATCCTGCCGCGTTGCGGCACGCGATCCTGCTCACCGACGGCAAGAATCAGCACGAGCAGCCCGCGGCGCTTGACGCCGCCATCGGCCAGTGCGAGGGAGCGTTCAGCTGTGACTGCCGGGGTGTCGGCGCCGACTGGGAGGTCGGGGAGATCCGTCGGATCTCCACCGCCCTGCTCGGCAGCGTCGACATCGTGCCCGATCCGTCGGGGCTCACCGCCGACTTCGCCGCGATGATGCAGAACGCGATGGGCAAGCAGGTCGCGGGCGTGGCGCTGCGCATCTGGACGCCGCAGCACGCATCGATCCGGTTCGTCAAGCAGGTCGCGCCGACCGTCGCCGACCTGACCGGCCGGCGCGCCCAGTCAGGCCCGCAAGCCGGCGACTACCCGACCGGTGCGTGGGGCGCCAGCGAGAGCCGCGACTACCACCTGTGCGTGCGGGTCACCCCGGCCGGGGTCGGGCAGGAGATGCTGGCCGCCCGCGTGAGCCTGGTGGCCGAGTCGCCGTCGGGCCCTGAGGTGCTCGGGCAGGGGCTGGTGCGCGCGATCTGGACCGGCGACGAGGCGCTGTCGACGCGGATCAACGCGCACGTCGCCCACTACACCGGCCAGGCCGAACTGGCCCAGGCGATCCAGGAAGGGCTGGAAGCACGCAAGCAGGGCGATGACGGCGTCGCGGCGGCGAAACTCGGCCGGGCCGTGGCCCTGGCCGACCGCTCAGGCAACGCCGGCACCGCCGCGCTGCTGGCCAAGGTGGTCGACGTGGTCGACGCGCCCACGGGAACCGTGCGTCTCAAGAAGAAGGTCGAGGACATCGACGAGATGGCGCTTGACACCAGGTCAACAGTCACCGTCCGAACCAGGAAGTAAGATGCCGACCTGCCCAGCCGGCCACGACTCGGCGGCCGACGACTTCTGTGACGTATGCGGGATGCGGATCGGCGCGACATCGCAGACCCCGGCGATGCCCGCGGCCGCCGCCGTCGGCCCGCCGGCCGAGACCTGCCCGCAGTGCGGAGCCGGCCGGACCGGGAAGTTCTGCGAGGCGTGCGGGTTCGATTACGCGTCTGGCCACATGCGGGGAACGGTCCAGTCCCCGCCGGCGCTCAGGGCGGCCGCATCGCCGGGCCAGGTCGTCGCGCCGTCGGGCAACGCCGGCCCGGCGGGCTGGATTGCGGTGGCTAATCCCGATCGCGGGTATTTCGACAGCGTGCGAGCCTCCGGGGGCCCGGACGCGGCGGCTGTCCGGTTCCCCGGTCACGGCCAGGAGCGGGTGTTCCGGCTCTCGGGGCAGGTGATGCGGATCGGCCGCCGCAGCGCCTCGCGGGCCCTCGAGCCGGAGATCGACCTGACCGGCCCGCCGACCGATCCGGGCATCTCCCACATGCACGCCGTCCTGGTCGCGGAGCCCGATGGCGGCTGGGCCATCCTCGACCCGGGATCGGCGAACGGCACGCAGGTCAACGGGGGCGAGATACTCACCGGCAGGCGGGTGCCGCTGCGGGACGGGGATCGCATCGGCGTCGGGGCGTGGACCGTTCTCACGATCCGGATCGGGTAGCCAGGGGGGCGGTGGCGTTGCGTTCCGGGCTCCGAATACGACGATCCGCGGTCACCAGACGTTGATGCGGGCTCTAAGGTCACATGCATGAGCGCGCGGATAGGCGTGATGGGCGGCACGTTCGACCCGATCCATCATGGGCACCTGGTCGCGGCGAGCGAGGTCGGCCACTTCTTCTCGCTGGATGAGGTGATCTTCGTGCCGACCGGGCAGCCCTGGCAGAAGGAGGGCCGCCGGGTCTCGGCGTCGGAGGACCGGTACCTGATGACGGTGATCGCGACCGCGTCGAACCCGCGGTTCTCGGTCAGCCGGGTGGACATCGACCGGCCCGGGCCGACGTACACCATCGACACGCTCCGCGACCTGCGCGCGGCGCGCGGGCCGGAGGCGCAGTTCTTCTTCATCACCGGCGCCGACGCGCTGGAGCAGATCATGACCTGGCAGGATGCCGACGAACTGTTCAAGCTCGCCCATTTCGTCGGGTGCACCCGGCCCGGGCACCACCTGAGCGGGGCAGACCTGCCCGATGACCGGGTCAGCCTGATCGAGATCCCGGCGCTGGCGATCTCCTCGACCACGTGCCGGCTGCGGGTCGAGGACGGAGAGCCCATCTGGTACCTGGTACCGGACGGAATCGTGCAGTACATCTCCAAACGGGCGCTTTACCGGAAACCGGACGCCGCCGCCGGGCGCGGCTGAGTCGGATTATCAGACATTGCGGGATACCCTGAACTGCGCCGTGCCACGTCGCGCGCTGATGTGCGATCGTAGAAGGCAGACCTCGAGTCTGAGGAGGACAAGCAGCACACGTGACAGCCACAGAAAGGGCCGTCGAGCTCGTGCGGATTGCCGCCGCGGCAGCGGCGGACAAGCTCGCTACAGACATCATCGCCTACGACGTCAGCGACCAACTCGTCATCACGGACGCGTTCCTGCTCTGCTCGGCATCGAACGACCGCCAGGTCAAGGCCATCGTTGATGAGATCGAGGACAAGCTGCGCCGGGCGGACGCCAAGCCAGTGCGCCGCGAGGGCGAGCGGGAGGGGCGCTGGGTGCTCCTCGACTACATCGACGTGGTCATCCATGTGCAGCACGCCGACGAGCGCCTGTTCTACGCCCTCGAGCGACTCTGGAAGGACTGCCCGCAGATACCGCTGCCCGAACCCGCCATCGCCGGCGGGGCGCGCCGGCCGGGTTCGCCTGGCTCCCCCGGCCGCGGGCCGCGCTGATCGTGGCAGGCCGTGAGCCTGGCGCCGCGGGCGTCGGGCCGGACAGGGCCGTGGACGGTCTGGTGAAGCTGGTGCTCTGGCGGCACGGGCGGACAGCCTGGAACGCCGAACGGCGGTTCCAGGGCCACAGCGACGTCCCGCTGGACGACACCGGGCACGAGCAGGCGGGCGAGGCCGCCCGCTACCTCGCCGCCATGCGCCCGGCCGCGATTTTCTCCTCCGACCTCGCCCGCGCCGCCGAGACCGCTTCGTACCTGGGCGAGCTCACCGGACTGCCCGTGCGGCTCGACAAGGATCTGCGGGAGCGTGGCGGCGGTGCCTGGGAGGGGCTGACCGACCGGGAGATCCGGGAGCGCTACCCGGCGGAGGCCGCGGCGTGGCTTCCCCCCGACGGGGAGCCGGTCAGCTTGGTCGCTGACCGGGCGGCCGCTGCCCTTCTGCGGGCCGCCGACGGGCTGGACGGCCTGGACAGATCGCTGGCCGTGCTCGTCAGCCACGGGGCAGCGATCAACCTCGGCATGTCCCGCCTGCTCGGCATCCCCGAACGCAACCGTCTCCTCGGTCCGCTCGGTAACTGCTCCTGGTCGATCCTGGGCAGGCGGGCGGGTAACTGGCGGCTGCTCGAGCACAACGTCGGCAGGCTGCCCGACCTGGACCCCGAGCCGGTGCCGGTGCTCGCCGCAGGCCCGGAAAAAGAGACGGCCGCGGCGGGGTTGCCGGGGTCGGCAGCCGGACGCGGCGGCTGATCGGTTTCCTATACACTGGCGTGGCGCTGGGACCGGTACGTGTCCCGGTCGCTGAGGGGCTATAGCTCAGTTGGTAGAGCGCTTGCATGGCATGCAAGAGGTCTGGGGTTCGAATCCCCATAGCTCCACGTTGAGGTATTCACACTTCGCCAGGTTCCATGTTCACATTTGGGTCTGACACTCCGGTGGCGTGGCGCTGGCTTGGTGGCCGATGGCGTGTTCCGGCCGGGGATGCTGGCGGCGGGCGCGAAGGCCGCCCGGCTGTCCGGAGAACTACAGAGCCGACCCGAAGTTGATCTTGTACTGGTTAAATCTCAAGTCAAGAGCGCCTCCGGTTTTGCCCTGGACGTCCACCACGAAGCGGGCCTTAGCCAGCTCCTGCTCCAGCTTGGCCTTCTCCTTGCGCAGCCGCCCGATCTGCGCATCCCGCAGATCAGCCGCCGGACGACCCCGCGGCCGGGCCGGGCCCGCCAGCACGCCAGCGTCCCGGGCCCGCCGCCACTCGATCACGTGGCTGGAGTACAGGCCCTCCCGGCGCAGCACCACGCCCTTCTCACCGGCCGGCGCCGCGTCATACTCGGCCACCACAACCAGCTTGTACTGCGCGGTGAAACTCCGCCGGCGGGCCTTCTCGGGCACCTCCGGATCCGGGAGTTCCTGCCCCTCGCCGGCCACCCGTCCAGCATCGCCGGCCACCAGGGAGCGGTCGAGCACGGTCACAGTCATCTCGGAAACGGTCTCCATCCCCGCCCTCGGGGAGTCAGTGGTTACTGAGGGGCGGGTGCCTCACGACAGCTTGGCAGAGAGGGGGCCTTCACGCCTCTGCCCGTCTGGCTATGATCCAAAGACCGAGCGCTGGGAGCATCTGAGCGTCGATCAGAGCGTGCTCGGTCGCCTCTAGGTCCGCCCGCCCGAGCATCCGCGCCAGATAGGGCCTGCGGACCTCAACGACCGGCTCGAAACGAGCGTAGAGCGCCTTTTTGATCGTCGCGGTTGTGTGAAGCTCGCTATGTTCACGCCGCCAGCCGGCTTCCGAATTGTCGGCGGGAGACCGATCGTGCTTTGCGAGCCAGGCGGCGGCCCGGCCATCGTAAGCATCCCAAGAGAACTCGTAAATAAAAACCGGCCCGCGCGGGCGGAGAAGGTTGGCGAGCGCCCTGACCACAGCGTCAAGGTCAGCATGGTGCAGCGCCATGACGGCGGCAACTGCGTCAAACCCACCAAGCAGTCGCGCGTCCTCGACCCGCACTGGGGCCAGGCGCCGGTGAGGAGGTGCGGCCGGATCCACTCCGAACACGTCGAAGCCAAGCTCGGCCAGGCGCTCAACCAGTCCGCCGTCGCCACATCCGACGTCGAGGATGCGCGAACCCGCAGGGACCGCCGCCGCGAGGACAGCGTCGAAGTCCTTCCACCACCGCGAATCAGCCATACGCCAGAAACGTACCAACTTGCCGCCCGCGAACGTGGCCGCCCCGGAACCGGGGCAGTCCGTCCGGTGGGCGCTAGCTGGACGTTTGTGCTCAGGCTGGTGTCGCTGTCCGTGCTCGTTCAGGGGGTTGCTGCTCGCGCTGCGGTTTCACGCTCTGCCGCGACCCCTTGCTTGCAAAGGGTCGTAGGGGCGGTCAGTTGAGCTGGCACGTTGCAGGTGAGGACCATAAAGGCGTATCTGTGAGTGACCGCGATTCACCGTCGATCACCTTCCGATCGGGCACGCAGCGGCCAAGGACGAACCCCCAGATCCGTAGGAGTAGGCAAGTCGTTCGAGACCGTCCGTTGCGGTCTGTGCGCTGGACGGACATCCCGCAGATGCCCGCACGGGACGCGCCTTGTCCAGCGGCTTGGCAACAGTGCTGGCAACAGTCACGGCACCCTGGGACTGATCCACGACCGTCCGCCTTTCAGGCCGGGCAATACGTCGCCGGATGGTTGCCGCTGTTGCTGTCACCGTCGCCGCGGAGCACCCAGCGCCTTGACCTGGCGCATTGGTTAGAGAATACTAACGGTTAGTGGATGCTGACCGAGATGCTGACCGGTGGGGGGCGCTGGCCGACGGGACGCGCCGGGCCATCGTGGCGTGCCTGGCCGACGGACCCCAGGCTGTCGGGCAACTGGCGGCCGGGCTGCCGGTGAGCCGGTCGGCGGTGTCTCAGCATCTGAAGATCCTCAAGGACGCTGGCCTGGTGGAGGACGTGGTTGCGGGAACGCGCCGGATTTACCGGCTCAACCCGGTCGCGCTGGCAGCGTTGCGAGATCAGCTCGACACATATTGGCAGCGGGCGCTGGCCGGGTACGCCGATGCCGCGGAAGCGCCGATCGAGGAGGCTTGATGGCCCAGACCGAGGCAGCGACGGTCCGCAAGCAAGTCGTGGTTGACGCGCCGATCGAGCGTGCTTTCACGGTGTTCACCGACCGGTTCGGGGACTTCAAGCCGCCGGAGCACAACATGCTCGGGGCGCCGATCGCCGAGACGGTGTTCGAGCCGAGGGTCGGCGGCAATATCGTGGACCGGGCAGCGGACGGCAGCGAGTGCCGGTGGGCGCGGATCCTGGCCTTCGACCCGCCAGACCGGGTGGTGTTCAGCTGGGACATCAGCCCGCGGTGGACCATCGAGACCGACCAGGCTCAGACCAGTGAGGTCGAGGTGCGGTTCTACGCCGAGTCGCCGACCCGCACGCGGGTCGAACTGGAGCACCGGCACATCGACCGGCACGGGCCCGGATGGGAAGCAATCACGGACGGCGTAGACGGGCCGGAGGGCTGGCCTTTGTACCTGGACCGCTACGCGGCGCTGCTGAAGGAAGGCCGCTGACATGCCGCCGATCGTCACCAGCGCCGAAATCGAGCGCCCGGCCGGCGAGGTCTTCGCCTACGCCACCGACCCGGCCCGGTTCAGCGAGTGGCAGAAAGGCGTAGTCGACGGGTACATGGACGACCCGGCCGACTACACCCAACCGCCGGCCGTGGGCACGAAGTGCGTGACGACGCGGCGCATCGGCGGCGCCAGCCGCCCGGGCACCGCCGAGCTCGTGCATATCGACCCGCCCAAGACCTGGGGCGTGCGGGGCATAGACGGCCCGATCCGGGCGGCTGTCGACGTTCGGGTCGAGCCAGTGACCGGGTCCCGCTCCCGGCTGACCATCAGCGTCGACTTCACCGGCCACGGCATCGGCAAGATCCTGGTACCGCTCATGGTCCGCCGGGAAGCACGCAAAGAGATGCCAGACAACATGGCTGCGCTCAAGCAGAGGATGGAAGCGGGCTAAGACGCCAAGACCAGGGGAATGCCTGCAAGGCAGGCTGATGCCCGCATCAGAGTTCTTCCCGGTCACGATGGCCTCCGCTAGCTGACCGGCACGTCCAGTGCGCAGGATAAGAAGATGGCGGGCCAGGCAGAGGCAGCGGCGCACTGGGACGCCGCCTACGCCCAGGCGTTAGCCCATTTGCAGAGCGTCGACCACCAATCCATGGTCAACACGCTGAGTCAGACCGTCCGGAGGTGCCAACACCAATCGGCAGCGCCGGATCGATGCTCCCTGCCGATTCCGTACTCGGCCGTGCTGAGAGCGCTAAGGCGTCGCTCTCGCACAGGACAATCCGTTCTGGATGCCGTGAGGTCCGCCGCGGAGTCAGCCGTGGATGGCTGCGGCGGGCCTCCGGCTCAGGTCCGGCATTTCCCGGCGGCAATGTCACGAGATTAGTTTGGCAAGGCGCATGCGGGGCCGTGTCCGGTATCACTGCGATGGCGGTGCTCGCTGGTCGTTATCCCCGGGCCCCGGTGCCTGTGCGGCGGGCCGGGCATCGTTGGGCTGGTCGCCTGGCCGGCTGCCCGGCTCGGCGTGGTGAGGTGATGGCTGCGTGCTCTACTGGGTGCGGGCGAGCAGGCTGACGCGGTCGCCGGGGGCCAGGGTGATGCCGGGGTCGGGGTCGCGCTGGGTGCGGGCGTTCTGCACTGAGACCGGGACGCAGCCCGGCGGCCAGGTGATGTCGCCGAGTTTGCGGCCGGCGGCGGGCGAGCCGGCGGTGATGGTGATCTCCAGGACCTTGAAGCCGCCCAGCGGAGTAGGCGCCCGGAGATCATCTTGCCGGCCGGGCCCGCCGGGTCCGGCGGCGGGCTGCGGCTGCGCGGTGCCGGCCTGGGCGGCGCTGATGTGGCGGGCGATGGCCTGCAGCACGTTCTGGCTGGTGAGCCAGCCTTGCAGGTGCTGGCCGTCGTCGGAGATGACCGGCAGGCCGTCGCGGCCGTAGAGCTCCAGCTGGCGCACGGCCTGGGTGAGGGATTCGGTGGCGAACAGCGCCTGCGGGGAGCGCTGGCGGGTGACCGGTCCGGGCAGAGCCGGGTGGCCAGCGGCTGGCACGCCGGGCGGGCCGGACGGCCCGTTCGCCGCGGCGAACGGCGCCGGGAAGCGGCGCATCGCATCGGCGGCGGTCAGGTCCTCGAACGGGTCAGCGGACGGGACCCGGTCGATGTCGGTGCCGCGGCGCAGCAGCTTGGTGGTGTAGATGGTGCCGTAGCTCAGGCCGCGGGAGGTGGCGGTGGCGATGGCGACGGCGAGCATGACCGGCAGGGTGAGGGTGAAATCACCGGTCATCTCTACCACGCTGGCGACCGATGTCAGCGGCGCGCGGGCGGCGGCGGCGAACACGGCGCCCATCGCGACGACCGCGTACAGGGCGGGCTGCCCGGCCGCCGGGCCGATGACATGGCGGGCGATCTCGCCGAAGGCCATGCCGGAGGTGGCGCCGATGAACAGCGACGGCGCGAACACCCCGCCCGATCCGCCGATGCCGATGGTCAGGCTGCAGGCGATGATCTTCCCGGCGGCCAGGATGATCAGGAACCACAGCGCGTAGCTGCCGCCGACGGCCTGGTACAGGACGGGGTAGCCGACCCCGTACATCTGCGGGAGCGCGAGCAGCAGCAGCCCGAGCAAGATGCCGCCGGCCGCGGGCCGGGCCCACTCCGGGCGGCTGCCCCAGACCCGGTCGCACAGGTCCTCGGTCGCGTAGAGGATCTTCGCGAACGCCAGCCCGATCAGCGCCGCGACGACCGCGAGGCCCGTTATCAACAGGTAGCTGGTCAGGTGATGCAGTTCGATCCCGGACGGCAGCCCGGACAGGAACGGCGCAGCGCCGAGGAACTGGCGGCTGAGAAGGTCGGCGACCATCGCCGACAGCATCACCGTGAAGACCGCCTCGACCGACAGCTCCCGCAAGATGATCTCCACGCCGAAGAACACCCCGGTGATCGGCGCGTTGAACGTCGCCGCGATCCCGCCGGCGGCGCCGCAGGCGACCAGGATCCGCAGCCGGCTCTCCGGCATCCGCACCCACTGGCCGAGGCTGGAGGCCAGCGCGGAGCCGATCTGCACGATCGGGCCCTCCCGGCCGACCGACCCGCCCACACCGATGCAGATAGCGGAGGCGACGGACTTCACGGCGGCGACCTGGGGCCGGATCCGGCCGCCTTGGCCGGCGACGGCGATCATGACCTCGGGCACGCCGTGGCCGCGGGCCTCGCGGGCGTACCGGTAGATCAGCGGCCCGTAGATCAGCCCGCCGATCACCGGGATCACCACGAAGAAGGCCAGCCCGAGCCACGGCAGGTGCGTGCTGGGGACGCGGCCCTGCTGGCCGAACTGGACATGCCCGGTCGCCAGCCAGGTGAAGAAGTAGATCAGGTACCGGAACGCCACCGCGCCCAGCCCCGACCCGGCACCGACCACCACGGCGACGGCCAGCAGCCCGCTACGCGAGCCGCGCAGCCAGCCGCCTGCCCGCCCGGTCCACCCAAGAGCCCGCGGCGCGGGCGCCTGGACGCTGCCGGTCATGCTCGTCCCGTCGCGTGAGCGGGATCCGCCGGCCTGGGCCGGCGGGACCGGCGGAACCGGCGGGCCACAGGCTGTCGGGGATCTCCCCGGCGGCCTGGGCGAATGCCTGCAGCGCATCGGCGATCGCGGGCTGCTGCCGGGCCGGGAGCTTGGCCAAGATGCCGGCGATGAGCTCCCGGCGGCGCGCGGTCGCCTGGTCGACGACCTGCAGGCCGGCCGCGGTGATGGAGACCTGCACGGCCCGGCGGTCCGCCCGGGCCCGCTGCCGGCGGATCAGCCCCTTGCGGACCAGCCGGTCGCACATCCGCCCGGCCGTCGAGGGCGTGACGGCCAGCGCCGCGGCCAGGGCCGCCATCCGCTGCGGGCCGCGGGACGCCAGGACGACCAGCGCCCGGTACTGGGCGATCGTGGTGTCCTCCGCCGCGGCGCCCAGCGACACGGTCGCCACCGCGACCAGCGCCCGGCTCGCCGTCAGCACCGCGTCCACCGCGGCCTCGGCTACCTGGTGCTCCGCCACGGTAACCCCCGTCACTTTGCTTGCACACTGCGATTATTGTGCAGTGACTCTATCAGTCGCTACAACTTGACTCAGCCAGGCGGACCGCATCGGACGGCAGACGCGAGATTCCGGGGCCGCGGCCGGAGCGCCCGGCGCCGCACGCCGGGCGGAACGACAGCTGTTTGCAACGACGGCAGCCAGCAACCGGGAGAGTGACGACGAGCCCGGCCACGCACATGCAGGGCCGTGACGAGCGATCTGAGCAGGATGTGATCCGGTTCGTCGGCCGGCTCTGCCCGCCTGTCCTGCAGGCGTCGAGGATGAGCACCACTCCTGACATCTTTCGCCGCTGGTGGGCGGACCTCCGCATCTCGGCCCGGCCGGGCACCGGTTCAGCCTGCCGATGACGCGCGCGTGGAGCGGCGCAGACCTAGATCCGCGCGCAATCGTCAGCTACGCCGAGCAGCATCCGCCTGGGCCACAACGAAGCCTCTTTCGCGGGTGTCGCGCCACACGTCCCCGCACGGTGCCGCGGGCGAATTCGGCGGGCGCACCGGGGGTGACCGCGTTTCGCTTTCAGGCCGCCTGTACCGCACACCCGCCGCCCGGCGGGCCGCGGGTGCCAGATCGGTTCGTCAGCGCGCGGCCCGCGTGGTCGCAGCGGCGCTGAATGCCCGCCCGGCCTGATCTGCCAGCGTGACGGCAACCAGACGCGCCTGCAGGGACGGCTTCGAGCCCGGCTTCGGCTTCATCATGAACCGTCCGTAGTACTGGCCGTTGCCGAATGTCCGCAGCTCGATCTCCTCGCCGGGCAGGCCCGATTCCTCCACGTCCCACTTGCTGTGACCGGCGATCACGGTGCCATCTGGCTCCAGGCGCGGCGGACGGCCGAGCAGGGAACCATACTCAAAGCGGCAACTCTCCAGATCCAGCAGCCCGATGAGCTGCTCCCTGACGTGATCGGCAACGGCATCGGGCGACCAGGCGGTCTGGGTCAGCGACACGGTCTGCTGGATCTGCGCCAGGTAGCCCGCGTCGGTGATCGCGATGACCTGCAGGCGCCGGGCGCGGGCAGCCAGCTGCGACACCGCTACGCCGACCACCAGCAGCAGGACCGCGGTGGTGATATCCGCTGAGCTACGGATCGTGAACCGGTAGTAGGGCAGGGTGAAGAAAAAGTCGAACCAGGCCGCGGCCGACACAGCCGCCAGCCCGCCGGCGACGCGGTTCCCGATCGCAGCGACCCCCACGACCACCACGACCAATAGCATGGCCACGTTCGTGTTTGACCAGCTCGCCCGGAACGGCAGCAGAACCGCCGCTGCCGCCACCGGTGCCGTCAGCGCGGCCAGAATCGCGATGCGGTCCCTGGTCAGGTAGCGGGTCATCATCTGGCGCACCTCCCGCCAGGATTCAGGGCCGCTCGCGCCACAGCTTGACCGCAGCGACGGCCAGCACCACCGCAGCCGGGACGAAGAACACGCCGATGCGTCCGATACCGCCGGCCATACCCGCGACCAGGACCACCACCCCCACAACGGCGGCGGCCAGCCTCGCAACCCGGGCCGGAGCGAACGCAGCCACCGCCGCGAGCGGTGCGGGCGCGATGGCCAGCAGCAGCGACGACCACGTGATGGCCAGCGGATCGGCGCTATTGAGCGCTGAGATGGTAATCAGCTGTGCTGCCCCCGCCAGGATCAGCGCACCCCGCCGCCACAGCCAGCTCGGCGGAGCAGACACGGGCCGAGCGCTAGCAGGGGCGGCGGTGGTTGTGTCCGGTGGACTAGGTGCCGGTGCATTCTGCGTGGTCACGATGCGCTCCTGGCTGGTCGGTTGCGAATGTCGCGCCGACCAAGCTTCCCGGCTCACCTGGCTAGAATCCTAGACCCGCCTGATGCGGCTGCCAACAGGCACCGCTCCTGCCTGGCGAGCACTGCCACGGGCAGGCGACACGCCCTTTCCGTAGCGGTCAAGGCCGCCGAGGCTCGCGCACGACAGTTGCGCAGCCGCCGCGTACCAGGTGCCCGCGGCCCCCTACCTGTTCCACTGTCGCGAGGCCTGAGCTGCCGGTGCTCCGCGGCCACCCAGGCCAGCGCGGCGAGCAGCGGGACGTTGTTGCGGCGCGCCAGGTCCCGGCGCGAGGGAGAATCCTGGGGTGACCGAACCTGGCGCCTCCGCCTCGCAGTTTTCGCCGCGCACGGTGTGGGCACGGAGACTGGAGACGCCGCTTCGCCAGTTCCTGCGCACCGAGACCGGCAGCGCGGCGGTCCTGCTGGCTGCCACGCTGGCTGCGCTGGCCTGGGCCAACATCGACCCGTTGGGGTATGTGGCGACGTGGCACACCGTGCTGGTGATCCGGTCCGGCACGAGGGGCCTGGCAGATAGCTGGCAGGGCTGGGTGAACTCCGGGCTGATGGCGTTCTTCTTCCTGGTGGCCGGCCTGGAGGCGCGCCGCGAGTTCGATCTGGGCGAGCTGCGGGAGCGGCGGCGGCTGGCGCTGCCGCTGGTGGTCGCCCTGGGCGGGATGGTCGTGCCGATCGCGATCTACCTGGCCATCAACGTCGGCCGCTCATCAGCGTCCGGCTGGGGCGCGGCGATGTCTACTGACACCGCATTCGCGCTGGGCGCGCTGGCGCTGGTCGGCCCGGGCGTCCCCGACCGGGTGCGCACCTACCTGCTCACGTTCGCGCTCGCCGATGACGTGGCGGGGATCGTGGTCATCGCGCTGGCCTACAGCGGCCACATTAACCTGGCCGCGCTGGCGGCCGGCGTTGCCGTCCTCGGCGCGGTGATGGCGGTGCGCTGGCGGGGTGTCCGCAGCGGCCCGGCCTACCTGCTGCTGGGGGTGGCGGCCTGGGTTGCGTTCTTCGAGTCCGGCGTCGATCCGGTGGTGGTCGGCTTGGCGATGGGCCTGCTCGCGCTGGCCTACCCCGCCGCGCGCGGCGACCTGGAGCAGGCCTCGGAATCGTTCCGGCTGTTCCGCGAGCAGCCGGTCCCGGAGCTGGCCCGCGACGCGCGGGAGAGCGTTCGGCTGGCGCTCTCCCCGAACGACCGGCTGCAGCAGCTGTTCCATCCCGCGACGAGCTACCTGATCGTGCCGTTGTTCGCCCTGGCCAACGCGGGGATCACGGTCAGCGGGAGCTTCCTGGCCCGCGCCTACACCTCGCCGGTCACGCTCGGGATCCTGCTCGGCTACGTGCTGGGGAAACCGGCCGGGACCGTCGGCGCGGCCTGGCTGCTGACCCGGGTCAGCCGCGGTGCGATCCGCCCGCCGGTCGGCTGGGCGGCGGTGACCGGTGCCGGGGCCATCGCGGGCATCGGCTTCATCGTGTCGCTGCTGATCGCCTCGCTGGCCTTCCACGGCAGCCAGCTGGCCGAGGCGAAGGTGGGCGTGCTGTCCGCCGCCGTGTCCGCATCGGCGCTTGGCTGGCTCGTCTTCCGGCTCACCGCGATGCTGCCCAAACGGCTGCGCGCCCGCGCGCTGCTCGGCACCGCCGGCACCATCATCGACCTGGCGGTGCCCGTCGACCCCGAGCGCGATCACGTGCGAGGCCCGGACCGGGCGCCGGTCACGCTCGTGGAGTACGGCGACTTCGAGTGCCCCTACTGCGGCCGGGCCGAGCCGGCCGTCCGCGAGCTCCTGGCCGGCTACGGCGACCTGCGCTACGTATGGCGGCATCTGCCGCTCACCGACGTGCACCCGCACGCGCAGCTCGCGGCCGAGGCCGCCGAGGCCGCCGCCGGCCAGGGCAAGTTCTGGCAGATGCACGACCAGCTACTGGGCCACCAGGACGCGCTGACGGGCAAAGACCTGATCCGGTACGCCGGCGAGCTCGGCCTGGACATCGACCGGTTCACCCGCGACCTGCGCAACCACGCTGGGCAGGCCAAGATCGCTGCGGACGTGGACTCCGCCGACCTGAGCGGCGTCTCGGGCACGCCCACGTTCTTCGTCAACGGCAAGCGCCACCACGGCGCCTACGACATCAGCACGCTCTCAGACGCGGTGCGGACGGCCAGGACACAGGTACTGATCAGCTCCCCCCGGCAGCCCCGGCGCGCGTCCTGATCAGCCCGGCCCGCAGCCGCACGAACGCACAGATCTGGAGGGCCAGCGCCTTGACCGGCACCCAGCCGTTGCGCGCGCAGATCGACTCTATGCGCGGGCCCTCGTCATGAAGCAGCCACGCTCCGTCACCGCCGGCTGATGACATCCTCAGCGAACGTCACTGGAAGGGAGGGCATAAGCGAAGCATTTCCGGGCGGCCAGCGACTGGCGAATTCTTATCGTTTCTTACTCGGTGAGGGTTGAGGCATGCGACGTTCTGCCGACGCGCTGGCACGACCGGCTGAACCCAGGGCGCATGCGGCTGTGGTCCGGTTCGTCCTGGCCGGGTTGCGGAGGCTGGGTGGTGACTGCGGGGCTCTGACCCGCCGGGCTGGCTTGCCGCCTGCATCTGTGCTTGCGGACAACTCTGCTCGTGTCCCGACAGTGCAACTGGGCAGGCTATGGCAGCTGGGCATCGCCGAGACGGGTGATCCGTGCCTGGGCGTACGACTGGCCAGCCAGTGGCGCTTCGGCCGGTTCCATTTGACGGATTACCTGTTCGGCACCGCCCCGACACTTGCCGATGCGATTGCTGGCCTGGTGCGGTTCTCGCCTTTGCTCAACACCGCTGCCAATGACGTCGGGCTGACCTGGCAAGAATCTGGCCGCGCGACAGTGACCTGGCAGGTTTGCTCTGGTGATCCCGCTGTTGACGCGGCAGCCAGCCAGTTCGCGCTCGGGTCGGTGCTGTTTGCTGCCCGGCACGTGCTCGGCCGCGAGATCAAGCCCGTGCACCTGGGGCTGTCATGCGCCGCGCCGCCCTGCCATCGCGAGCTGGCTGACAGTTTCGGCCCGCGCGGGATCGACTTCGGAGTCGCCTGCTCCACGATGACCGTTTCGGAAGCGGATCTGGCGCTGCCGCTGCCGAATGCCGATGCCCGGCTTGCCGCGATCCTGCAAGAGCACGCAGCCGAAGTGATCGCGGCGCTGACCCCGGTGCCACGGTGCGCGGATCAGCTCCGGAAGGTCATAGCAGGGCACCTGGCCGATGACGGCCTGTCGCTGCCAATGGCTGCGCGGCAGCTGGCGCTGAGCCCGCGGACCCTGCAGCGGCGTCTGGAATCCGAAGGTACCTGCTGGCGGGAGACGGTCGATGCGGTGCGGCGTGATCGTGCTGCTTTGCTGCTGGCTGGCGGACTGAGCAGAAGGGCCGTGGCGGCGCAGCTGGGGTATCACGATGCGCGGGCGCTGCGTGGCGCGCTGCACCGCTGGGATACCGGCTCCGGGGGTTGAGCCGAGCCCGGCAAGCTGGCGCGCTAGAACCGCCTGCGGGCGTGTCCGGGCCTCTCCGCGAGCGTGCGGATCCGGTGATACTAAGCGCTGGGTCACCGTTCATGGAGAGACTGCCTCAGATGAACGTCAGCGATCAGAAGATCACCGGCCGGTTCCGGTGGGCTATCACCCGCTCCGCCGAGATATCGCGCTGAACTTCCAGCTGAACCGGTTCTGAAACTGGGTCGGTGAGGAGCAGATGCTGGACGAGCTGCGGGCAACGGCACCTCGCATCGCCAGCTACGCCGACTGGACACGCGAGATCCTCGAGCTCAGCGACAGGGCGCTGGCCGCCGACTGGCGCCTGGCCGCCGCTTACTACGCCCGGATGGCGCAGTTCTTCCTCAATGCCAGCGATCCGCAGCATGAGCACGCCCGTCAGCGCTTCCTGGATATCGTCTTGGCGGAAAACGGCGTGATGCCCGGTGACCATCATCTGGTCCCCTACCAGCAGACGCACCTATCGGCTTACCGGCTCACCTCGGCGCAGCCGCGCGGGACGATCGTCATCTTCGGCGGCTTCGACAGCTACATCAAGGAATGGCTGCCTGGATTGCTCGCGTTCCGTGACGCGGCCTGGACGTTGTCGCATTTGACGCTCCCGGCCAGGGCGCGGCGCTGGAGGCGGGCACGCCGATGACCCCGGACTCGCACCTGCCGGTCGCCGCGGTCCTGGACTACTTCGGCTTGGCCGGTATCACCCCAATGCCGTTTAGAAGAGCGTGATCACCGGTGGAGGATCGGGCACTTCACCACTCCGGCCAGCCGCCACCGTACTCACAGCCCGTAACCAAACTCGCATACCCAGACACGGGCCCTGAGTCGATCGCATCCCCGAGAGGTAACCATGACGTTTCTCTTCAACGACAAGTCCTTCTCCTTCGAGACGCTGCGGGCCCTCGGCTACGCCCCCTATGGTGGCGCCGATATCGGCGAGGTCACCAGCACGGCGAGCCGGATCCCCGACGGCGACAAAACCGCCTGGTACACGCAGTGGCGGGCGCTCGCCGAACGGATTCACGCCGACGGCGATCGCAGCGCCACCGAAGGGCATCCCGTCAGCGCCCGCGAGTCCTACCTGCGGGCCAGCAACTACTACCGGGTGTGCGAGTTCTACCTGCGCGCCGGCCCAGCCGATGACCCTCTCGTCCGCGAAGTGGGCCAGCTCTCCGTCGACACCTTCGCTCGCGCTGCGCAACTGATGAACCCCGCACCCCAGCCGGTGCGATTCCCTTACGAGGACACCACGCTGCCCGGATGGTGGATCCCGGCAGAACCCGGCAGCCCCCATCCCGGCGGCGGCGACCCCGGCGGCGCCCGGCCCACGCTTCTGTACCACGGCGGCTTCGACAGCACCGAGGAGGAGCTGTACTTCACCGGCGGCGCGGCCGCCGCCCGGCGCGGCTACCACGTGCTCGCCTTTGCCGGCCCCGGGCAAGGCAGCGCGCTTCGTGACCAGAAGCTGCTGTTCCGCCCGGACTGGGACGCCGTCGTCACCCCTGCCGTCGACTGGCTCCTGGCCCGCCCGGACGTGGACCCCGACCGGATCGCGCTCATGGGGATGAGCCTCGGCGGCCTGCTCGCGCCACGGGCCGCCGCCACCGAGCATCGTGTGGCCGCCCTGATCGCGTACGACGGCCTCTACTCGTTCGCCGACATGGTGCACCGCCTGGTCGGGCCCGAGATCATGGAACTCATCGGCGACGGCCTCGACACAAGCGACACCAAGGCGGACGCCCTCATCAAGGAGATCATGACCTCCAGAACCAATACGTTCGGCCCGGCCATCCCGTGGGGGATGTGGGTCTTCGGAGAAGACAGCCCCGCGGCTGCCCTCCGCGCCTTCGCCCCCTACACCGTCGAAGGCTACGCGCCACTGGTCACCTGTCCCACGCTCGTCCTCGACGGCGAGAATGACCCCGCGGACTCGTCCCGGCTCTACGAGGCTCTGTGCTGCCAGAAGACCTACCACCTTTTCCCCGCGGCAGAAGGAGGCGGCGAACACTGCCAAGTGGGGTCGGTGTCCAGGCTGCACCAAGTGGTCTTCGACTGGCTTGATACGGTCCTCGCCACGCTGAACACTTGACGCTCCTCCACGGAGATCGCCGTGTGTCTCTTCCTTGCTGTCCTGTACGGGGCTTACGTCCCGGCAACGCCAGCCAAACCAGCCGCGACCGTGATCGTCAGCAGCGCGTCGGGGCTCGCGGTGGCCAACACGGTGGAAACGCTGTTCCAGGCCGTGGCCGCCAAACAAGGCGCCCATCTCGCCGTGCTCGACATCCGCCCGCTGCCAGCCGGAGACCGGAGCGGCGAATCGCTGTTCTTCTTCCTGGCCGGATGCCCGGTCGCCGGATTCCTCACCATCGTGGCTACCGGCGCGCTCGCGCCCGCGCTGCGGCCGCGGTATCGCTTTCCGCTGATGCTGGCGGCGGCGGTCGCCATCCCGGTTCTGGGATACCTGCTGGTTGGTCTGGAGCTCGGGGCCATCAGCGGGCCGGCGGGGGCCATCGTCGCGCTGCTCGGGGATGGGCGCCCTGTACGTGCTCATCGTGGCGATGATCGCCCGGGGCGTGCAGGTCATCCTCGGTCCGGCAGCGATCATCGCGTTCCTGGCCATCCTCGTCATGCTCGCAGCCAGCTCCATGGTCAATCGCAAGCTGAGGGCGTGCGCTTCCGCCTGGGAACGTGGCAGAGCCGTATCCTCCCCGGCAAGAGCCCGCGCGTTCATGGTTTTGTTTGGGCAGACGGAGGGATTCGCTTGAAAGCGTGGGACACGTTCGCCGAGATCTGTGGTGGCGCCGCCGCCACACTGACCGGGCTGTTGTTCGTGGCGGTCTCGATCAGGATCACCTACATCGCGAAGTCTCAGGAACTGCGGAACCGGGCGGCGCAGACGCTGAGCTTGTTCGGCATAGTCCTTATTATCTCGGTCTTGATCGCGATTCCCGGACAGACGTACCGCGCGCTCGGCGCCGAGCTGGTCGTTCTCGCCGTGATCACGGGCACGGGCCTCCAAATTCTGGATCGCCGCGCGAAGGGCGAGAGGAGTAATCAGGCGATCGCGCCCGTACTGGAGGCTGTTACTCCTACCACGGTCACTTCGCTGCTGCTGCTGGCTGCAGGCATCGTCCTGGTCCTGGGAGTGCACGCGGGACTCTACGTTCTGGTTGGGCCGGTATTCGTAGCTCTTGCTGGCGGCGTCACGAGCGCCTGGCTGCTCCTAACCAAGATCACGGAATAGCCTCGCTGCAGCAGCTGCGTGGACTCGCAAAGCGGAAGGTCGGTGGTTCTCGCGGGCCTGCTTCGTCCCGCAGAGGCAACGCAGCACTCAGAAGCCCGACCAGTGCCGACGCGCCAGAACGGCCGGTTCTGGATGTCCGCAACCAGCCGGACAGTCACCGTCCGCGGCGTACTGAACGGCGGCTCCGGGGGCTCATGCGAACAGGCCTCACGTTACTCTCCGTGACAGCTTCGCCAACTGCTCGTCGACAGCGAGCAAAACCCGTTATGGCAGAATGATCACTCTGCCGGGACACTTCGACGCACCGGGCGCTCGCGGATCGCTCGTCCGCGGCAAAATCGCGTGCCTATTTGTAGTGGAACCGGGCTTGCAGGATCACTAGATCATCGCCGTCCACAAGGTAGACCAGGCGGTGTTCCTCGCTGATGCGCCGGGACCAAGCGCCTGCGAGC
This sequence comes from uncultured Actinomycetota bacterium, assembly GCA_963729365.1. GTDB lineage: Bacteria > Actinomycetota > Actinomycetes > Streptosporangiales > Streptosporangiaceae > JASHPR01. The sequence continues at coordinate 873,655 of CAVSNQ010000013.1, read as the reverse complement.
ATGTGGCGTAGCGGTTCGGGCTTGCCGATTCCGGCGACTGGGTCGCGCAGGGCGTCATCGATCAGCCGGTTGATTCGCTTCAGGGTGGCTCGGTCGGCCGACAGCCAATAGGTGTAGTCCTCCCAGCCATGGGGGGTGAAGACGAGCCTCACCGGGCCAGGTCGTGCTCTTCGCGCTGGCCTGAGCGGGCCTGGTGCAGGCTTTCGATCAGCCGCTTGGCGTTGGCCGGGACGCGGAGCAGATGGGCCGTTTCCTCCAGCGCCTCATAGTCGGCTCGGGATAGCAGCACGGCATCTCCGCGACGGGAAGTGATCTCGATCGGGGTGCGGTCGTCGTTGACCTTCTCGATGAGCGGGAACAGGTTCTTGCGGGCTTCGCTGGCTGTGATCGCCATGGGGAGCCTCCTCAACTAGTGGTACTGGTTATTGTACCAGTGGGCGGTTCCCGCGCGACACTCGCTCACCGGCATGCATGTGCGGTAATCGGGGCGGTCCTGGGTCCGCCATGGCGTGCTTGCTGCCCGCGGGGCGGCGTCCGGTGAGGCGGCCAGATACCGGCGCTACCGATCAAGCGCCGGTGTCTGGTCGTGGCGTCAGCTGGTGAATCCATGCTCGCGGTTCCACCGCTGGGCTGACTGGTAGGCGTGCACCAGGCCGAACACCCACGCGGCGGGCACGATGACGAATCCCACGAGGACAAGGGTCAGCACCCAGCCCAGGACGTAGGAGACGAGAATCACCGTTCCGATAGCAGGCTGGTCGCTGATCATCGATCCCACGCCGGGAAGGAAAACGGACACGATGAGGGCGACCGCCGGGTTCTTCGGAACGACCTGTGGTTGCGCTGGCTGTGCTGATCCGTGCGACGTGTGCGCTGTGCCAGCAGCGTCGGCGCCGCGGGCGTCGGCGGGTGGTTCCAGCGCTGGTGCGGTTTGCGGCTCGACTGCTTTGATCCGCGGGATGTTTGGTATCTCCTCGGGGTGAACGCTGGCTGTTTCGTACGACATCTGAATGCTCCATTCCTGGTCCCGGGGCGCTCTCGGGATTGCGCCGGCCGGTGGATTCCACCGGCAACGTAAGCCGGGACAATGGGCGGTCACCATGCGGAAGACCCACGGGATGACCCACGGTTCCGAAGAACTGAGCACCAGGCCCATGGACCGGGGACGGTTGCCTCGGGGCATAGCGGGTGCCCGCCGGTGCCGTTACGCTTTTGCCACGGCGTCTGCGGGCCCGCTGGGACCGGCTTATCTGGGCGATGGCCGACCTGCAGCCGATGGGCGGCGGGGGGTGGTCGCGATCGAGCCGCCAGTGGTGTCGTTCGCGGGCTTGCTGCGCCGGTTGCGGGCTGAGGCGGGGCTGACGCAGGAAGAGCTGGCCGAAGCCGCCGGCGTGGGGGGACGAACGGTCAGCGACCTGGAGCGGGGAGTGGCGCTGACCGCCCGCAAGGAGACCGCCCGGCTGCTGGCCGATGCGCTGGGCCTGGACGCGGCCGCGCGGGCCTCCTTTGAGGCGGCTGCCCGCGGCCGGTCACCAGCGGCAGCATCGCCGGCGGTGGCGGCGGCCGGGGTGGCGGCGGCGACCCGGACGCTGCCGCGGGATATCGCTAGCTTCACCGGCCGAGAGCCTGAGCTGCGCCGGCTGACCGGCGCGGTGACGGGTGCCGGGAGCCTGGGCGGGGTGGTGAGCATTCACGCGATCGGCGGGATGGCCGGGATCGGCAAGACGGCGCTGGCGGTGCACGCGGCGCACCAGCTGGCGCCGCGGTTCCCCGACGGGCAGGTGTTCTTGCCGCTGCACGGGCACACCCCCGGCCATCCGCCCGTGGCCCCAGAGGACGCCCTGGCCAGCCTGCTGCTGATCGGCGGGGTCTCACCCGCGCAAATCCCGCCCGGCCTGGAGGCGCGGATGGCGCTATGGCGGGACCGGCTGGCCGGCAAGCAGCTGCTGCTACTCCTCGATGACGCTGCCGGGCACGAGCAGGTGGCGCCGCTGCTGCCCGGCTCGGCGGGGAGCCTGGTGCTGGTTACCAGCCGCCGCCACCTGACCGCGCTGGAGGACGCGCAGTCGATCAGCCTCGACACGCTGCCCGCCGACGAGGCCGCTGAGCTGCTGGCCCGGCTGGCCGACCGGCCCGGCCTGGCGCCCGAGGACCCGGCGGTGGCGGAGATCACCGCGCTGTGCGGGTACCTGCCACTGGCGGTCGGGATGCTGGCCCGCCAGCTACACCACCACCCGGCCTGGACCGCAGCCGGGCGCGCCGCCGAGCTGGCGTCTGCCCTCGACCGGTTGGAGCTGATGGCCACGGAGAATCTGTCGGTGGCCGCCGCGTTCGACTTGTCGTATGCGGATCTGGCCGAGGATCAGCAGCAGGTGTTCCGCCGGCTAGGGCTGCACCCCGGTGCCGACATCGACGCCTACGCCGCCGCCGCCCTGATCGGCAAAGGCCTGGCTGCCGCCCGCCGCGGCCTAGAGGCTCTGTATGACCAGTACCTGCTCACCGAGCCGGCCCAGGGCCGGTACCGGATGCACGACCTGATCCGCGAGCACGCCCGCGCTCTGGCCGGCCGCCTGGATCCGGACCGTGACCGGGAGCAGGCGACCGAGCGGTTGCTGGATTACTACCAGCACACCGCTGCCCTCGCCGACGCGCTCATCGCCCGTCAGGTCCGTCCTGCCCGGGCCTCCGCGGGCGGCGAGGTCCCGGCCGCGGTTCCCGCCATGGCTGGCCAGGAGCAGGCGCTGGCCTGGGCTCGCGCCGAGCGCGCCAGCCTGCTCGCCTGCCTCGACCACGCCGCCGGCACCGGCCAGCACGCCCGGGTCATCGCCCTCACCGCCGCGGTCGCCGGCCTGCTCCGGCGCGACGGTCCGTGGGCTGAGACCATCGCCCGTCACACAGCCGCGATCCAGGCCGCGCGGCATCTCGGTGATCAGCTTGGCCAGGCCAACGCCCTCACCGACCTGGGGGTCGTCCGGCGGCTGGCGGATGATTTCCGGGCCGCGGCTCAGGCGCTGGAGCAGGCCCTGGGCATCTACCGCGACCTCGGTGACGGGCTCGGCCAGGCCAATGCCCTCAGCTCCCTCGGGGTCGTCCAGCGGGCGACGGGTGACTACCCGGCCGCGGCTCAGGCGCTGGAGCAGGCCCTGGGCATCTACCGCGACCTCGGTGACCGGCTTGGCCAGGCCAACGTCCTCTGGGACCTCGGGATCGTGCGGCGGCTGACGGGTGACTACCCGGCCGCGGCTCAGGCGCTGGAGCAGGCCCTGGGCATCTTCCGCGACCTCGGTGACCGGCTTGGCCAGGCCAACGCGCTCAGCGACCTCGGGATCGTGCGGCGGGCGACGGGTGACTACCCGGCCGCGGCTCAGGCGCTGGAGCAGGCCCTGGGCATCTTCCGCGACCTCGGCCACCGGGTCGGCCAGGTCAATGTCCTCAACTTCCTCGGAGACGTGCGGCGGCTGACGGGTGAGTACCCGGCCGCGGCTCAGGCGCTGGAGCAGGCCTTGGGCATCTCCCGCGACATCGGCGCCCGGCTCGGCCAGGCCAGCGCCCTCCTCTTCCTGGGAGCCGTGCGGCGGCTGACGGGTGAGTACCCGGCCGCGGCTCAGGCGCTGGAGCAGGCCCTGGGCATCTACCGCGACATCGGTGACCGGGGTGGTGAGGCCGTGGCGCTCAACGAGAAAGGGACGTTGCTCCGGATCAGCGGTGACCTCTCGCAGGCTGAGGAGTCTCACCGCCAGGCCCTGGAACTGGCCCGCGCCATCGCCAGCCCCTGGGACGAGGCGCACGCGCTGGCCGGCCTGGGCCGGTGCGCCATGGCCGCCGGACACGCCACGCAGGCCGGCATCCTTCTGCGGCAGGCACTGAAGATATTCCAGCGGATCGGCGCAGCCGAGGCCCCGGACCTACTTGCCGAACTAGAAGCCCTCACCGGGCCACCACCGGCACACTAGCTGGGTGGGCCTGCCCAGCTTTCCGCAACAACTTGGTGGTTAGTCGTCCAGCCCGCGGGTGGCCCGACGAGGGTGACCCCGGCCTGGCCGGCGGCCGGGTGGAATGTGTCCTGGGTGGGCGCTCACGTACCGGGGAGCTTTCAACGCGATCAACAGTGCCGCGGGCCGGCGTTTCGGTCGTGCGCTGCCCGGGATCGGCGACGAGGCGTGGCTGCTCGATAACGATCGCACCCTCATCGCGCGGGCGGCAGCAAGCAGCGGTCAGCAGCTGTGCGGGTCACCGGCGCAGCTGGCCCGGGCCGGGAGCCGCAGCCGCCGGGGGTTTCAGGTGCCGGCCACCGAGATCACCCGCGCCAGGTACGGGCTCAGCCGCCGGCGATCGCGCGAGCTTGGACGATCAGCTCGGAGGGGAGACACACTGAGGCTAGCGAGGGCCGCCAGGAAGGGTGCAGTGGGTGGGGAATGAGGGCGGAGGGCCTGGCTCGGTGCGGCTCGCTTCGGCCGCCGGTCGCTGGGTGCTCGCGGTGGCGGTGCTGGGCGAGGCGATGGTGCTGCTGGAAGCGACGGTTGTCAACGTGGCGTTGCCGGCGATCGGCCGTGATCTCGGCGCGGGCGTCGCGGGGCTGCAGTGGACGCTGGACGGTTATGTGCTCACCCTCGCGGCGCTTGTTCTGCCCGCCGGTTCGCTCAGCGACCTTTATGGCCGGCGTCGCGTGTTCATCCTGGGAGTGGGGGCTTTCGTAGCCGCCTCCGCGCTGTGCGCGGCCGCCCCGACAATTCAGCTGCTCGTCGCCGCCCGGTTTGTTCAAGGTGTTGGCGGGGCTCTGCTCACCCCAGGCAGCCTGGCCATCATCGACGCGGAATTTCATCCCGATGACCGGACCCGGGCGATCGGCGCGTGGGCAGGCCTGACCTCGGTCGCGGCCGCCGTCGGCCCACCCGTCGGCGGCTACCTGACCGATGCACTGTCATGGCGTGCGGTCTTCCTGATCAACCTGCCGCTGGGGGCGTTCGTCATCGTCGCCGCGGTTGTCAAGCTGCCAGAGTCCCGGGACCCCACGCGTGCTGGGGGCCTTGATCTGCCCGGTGCTGCGCTTGCCACGCTGGCCATCGCCGGTTTGTGCTTCGCGCTGATCCAGGCCTCCGGGGGCCTGACCCCCGCCGTGATTACCGCTGCGGCGGTCAGCCTGATCGCCGCCGGCGCCTTTGTTGTCGTGGAGCGGCGCAGCGGCCACCCGATGCTTCCGCTGGAATTGTTTCGCTCCCGCCAGTTCGCCAGCGCCACTGTGCTCGCGCTGGTGACCTATGCAGCGCTCGGCGGCGTGATCTTCCTGTTCGTCGCGTTCCTGCAGATCAGCCTCGGCTACACCGCCCTTCAGGCCGGGGCCGCGACGCTGCCGGTCACGATGCTGCTGCTGATCGGCTCCGGCCCATCGGGAGCGATCGCCCAGCGCATCGGCCCGCGGATCCCGCTGACCGCCGGAGCCGTCCTGGCCGGCGCGGGACTGCTGCTGATGGCACGGATCCACCCCGGCGACAACTACTTCGCCGCAGTGCTGCCCTCGCTGGTCGTATTCGGGACCGGTCTCGCCGCGCTGATCACCCCCATCACCGCGACTGTGCTGGCCAGCGTCGATGCGCGCCACTCCGGGATCGCTTCCGCCGTCAACAACGCACTCTCCCGCCTCGGCCAGATGATCGCGGTCGCAGCTCTCCCCCTTGCCGCAGGGCTTTCCGGCACTGACTTCGAGGACCCCGTCAAGCTGGCAGCCGGCTTCCCGGTCGCCATGAATATCGCCGCTGGGGCGTCGTTCGCGGCCGCGCTGCTCGCCTGGACCACGATCCGTGACGACGCGCTGAGCCGGCCCGGAGGGGACGCCAAACCAGCGGCGAAGGGGCTCCCGCCGTCTCTTCAGCGACACTGCGCGGTGGCCGGGACCCCGCTAGCCACGTCCCCCCATCCGCGGCGCCGTTTCCACCCGTCGGCAGCCAAGCAGCCGTGACCGTCTGGCGGCGCAACGCATCTAGCGCCGGCAAGGCGGCGGGACCGGTCACCGAGTTGCGGTGGCTGATGGAATCTGAGGGGGCTCAACCGGATATTTACATCGCTCACCGCCAGCGCAGCGGGCCGGGACAGCCCTCGCTTATCGCCAGCCGAGCGCGGGCGCCACCTGGGTAAGAATGCTGTCGATGACGTGGGCGTTGTAATCGACGCCGAGCTGGTTGGGCACGGTGAGCAGCAGTGTGTCAGCGGCCGCGATCGCCTCGTCCTCTTTGAGCTGCCTGATCAGCACGTCCGGCTCGGCAGCGTACGTGCGGCCGAAGATCGCCTGCGTCTCCGCGTCGATAAACCCGATCTCGTCGGTGTCCTGGTTCCGGCGGCTGAAGTACGCCCGGTCCCGGTCGTCGACGAGGGCGAAGATGCTCCGGCTCACCGATATCCGCGGCTCGCGTTCGTGGCCGGCTTTTTGCCATGCGTCTCGGAATGCCTGAATCTGCTCAGCCTGCTGCAGGTGAAAGGGTTTGTCGGACTCGTTGTTGATCAGCGTGGAACTCTGCAGGTTCATGCCCAGCTCGGCCGCCCACACCGCGGTCCGCTGCGATGCGGCGCCCCACCAGATGCGGTCACGCAGCCCTTCTGAGTGAGGCTCAACGCGCAGCAGGCCAGGCGGGTTCGGGAACATCGGCCGGGGACTAGGCTGCGCGAAGCCCTGGCCGCGCAGCACCTCGAGCAGCGCCTCGGCGTGTCCGCGGGCCATATCGGCGTCCGTCTGGCCTTCTTGAGGCTGGTAGCCGAAGTATCGCCAGCCGTCGATCACCTGCTCCGGCGAGCCGCGGCTGATCCCGAGCTGGAGGCGGCCGCCGGATATGAGGTCGGCCGCGCCGGCGTCCTCGGCCATGTAGAGCGGGTTCTCGTAGCGCATGTCGATGACTGCCGTGCCAATTTCGATCCGGCTGGTCCGCGCACCGATGGCGGCCAGCAGCGGGAAGGGAGAGCCCAGCTGCCCGGCGAAGTGGTGCACGCGGAAGTATGCACCGTCGGCGCCAAGCTCTTCGGCGGCGACCGCTAGGTCGATGGACTGCAGCAGAGCGTCCGACGCCGACTGTGTCTGCGAGCCGGGTGACGACGACCAGTGCCCGAACGACAGGAAGCCAATCTTCTTCATCAGCGCATCAACGCGAGCCGCGCGGGCGGCATTCCTCGCCGGTCGAGTTCCGCCGCCTCTCCAGCTGTCACTGAGCGTTACGATGCTCGCGCCGCTCCGGAGCCGGTCGACGGCAGGAGAATCAGGGCATGATTCTTCGGGCCCCTGAAGTCCAGCACCACGCACTCCGACTTTCCACCGCGCGAATTGTGGAACTCGGAAATCTGCTCGATCAGCTGGTCGCGTCCGAGCCTGGTCTCCTGACTCCAGAAGTTGCAGCATGGGATGACGAGAACAGCTGACTTCGCAGCGGACTCCACCACACTGCGCAAGGCTTCGTCGGGATGAAGCCCGACGACGAGGTCGTAGTACTCCGCCATCGAGGCATCGAAGTTTTCCACGCGCGCAGGCACGCCCTTCAGGGTCCAGCCGCGCGGATCTATCACCTCTGCATCAAGTCCGAGCCGCTTGCGCAGTATCCGGGTCAGCATTCCCTGCCCGCCGCCCACGTCGGCGACATAACGCGCACGAGAGAAGCGTTCGGCTATGAACTCCGCCACGACCTCAAACCGTGCTGGGTCGCCATGACACCGGTGACGGCTCATTCAATCCTGACCCGCTCGCCGCGGCATGCCCCGAGCCTACCTGCCCCGGCGCTGCACCAGCAGGTGCAGGACGTCGATGAGCGGCGCGGCGGCTCGCCAGCCAGGGGCGGGCCTGAGCCGAGCGCCTCTTCACCTGGCCCGCGGCCTCCGCCCGGCCGAGGATTCATCGGCGGCTGCTGGGCGCGGGGTGCGTGAAGGTGCCCTGGCTCAGGGTCTTCGCGGGTGGGAGGATGCGATCGTGGGCGACGACGGGGACATCGAGCTGCCCGAGATGCTGGCCGAGGCGGGCCGCAGAGTCGGGCAGGCGATGGCGGATGGGCTGGAGCGGATCCGGCCGGCCTTCGATGCGGTCGCGGCGGCGGCTCACCGTGCTGAGGTCCGGGCCGTGCTCGATCGGGCGGAGACGGTCCTGCGGCGGCGGCCTTGCCTGTGCTGGTGTTCGAGGGCTCATCCGGCTGACGGCGGCATCTGCGAGGTGTTCGACGCGGTGATTACGGGCCGGTGCCGGTCGGGTGTGCTGGGCGATGTTGACGTGCTGTTGTGCGCTCCGTGTGCCGCGGCCCGGGCCGCGCGCCAGTTCGCTGGCTGACGGGCCTCAGCTCCCGGTAATGGGACTGCCCGGGTCCCGGGCGGCGCACATCCAGGTCAGGGGATGGGGGAGCGGATCGCCGGCTCTTTGCGGCAGCCCGTTTTCGCCGGCCGCGTGTGGTGCCGGGCCGGAGTTGTGTCACAGGTGGCTGAATCCGCCCGACTCCTTCTTCGTCATCGGCACGGTGACCGGGTGCTTGCTGAAATGGGCGATGGCGTCGCCGAAATCGTCGAGGAGCAGGGCGGCCATGTCCCGGCTGACCCCCAGCCGGACCAGAATGCGCTGCACGGCGATGTCCGCCGCGGTCCCGGTGAGGGTGTAGGCAGGCACCTGCCATCCCCGGGTGCGCAGCCGGTCGGCCAGGTCGAACAGCGTGTAGCCGGGGTCCTCGCCGTCGCGGATCCGCCAGGTGACCGTGGGGATCCCGGTGTTCGGGTTGCTGTCACACAGCAGCTCGAAGGGGCCCAGCTTGACGATCTCGGCGGCGAGGTACTGGCCGATGTCGTAGGACGCCTGGTGGATGTGGCGGTAGCCCTCGCGGCCCAGCCGCAGGAAATTGTAGTAACTGGCGACGATCTGCCCGGCCGGCCGGGAAAAGTTGATCTGGAAGACCGGCATGTCGCCGCCCAGGTAATTGACGTGGAACACGAGCTCATCGGGGAGCTCATTGCGGTCCCGCCAGATGACCCAGCCCACACCCAGCGGAGCCAGCCCGAACTTGTGCCCCGACGCGCTGATCGACTTAACCCGGGGGAGGCGGAAGTCGAAGACGACCTCGGGCGCGCAGAACGGGGCGAGGAAACCGCCGCTGGCCGCGTCGACGTGAATGTCGATGTCCAGGCCGGTATCGGCCTGCAGCTTGTCGAGGGCCTCCGACATGGCCGCCACCGGCTCATACGCGCCGGTGTAGGTGACGCCGAGGGTCGGCACGACCATGATCGTATTTTCGTCCACCCGCTCAAGCATCGAGGCCGGATCCATGGCGTAACGGCCATGGGCCATCGGCACCTCACGCATCTCGATGTCCCAGTAACGGGCGAACTTGTGCCACACCACCTGCACCGGGCCGCACACCATGTTCGGGTGATCCGTGGGCTTGCCCTCGGCCCGCCGCCATTCCCGCCAGCGCCACTTAGCCGCCATTCCCGCCAGCATGCAGGCCTCCGAGGAGCCGATGGCCGAGGCGCCCACGGTATTGGCCGCCTCGGGGGCATTCCACAGGTCGGCCATCATGTGCACGCACCGCGCCTCTATCTCCGCAGTCTGCGGGTACTCATCTTTGTCGATCATGTTCTTGTTGACCGACAGCGCCATCAGGCCAAGTACCTCAGGCTCAACCCACGTCTGGCAGAACGTGGCCAGGTTCTGGCGGGCATTCCCGTCCAGCATCAGCTCATCCGACACCAGCTGGAACGCATCCCGGGGCAGCGTCCCGTCGTCAGGGAACCGGTACTTAGGCACCGGCCTGGTCAGATCCCGGTCAGCAAACACGCAGTCATCAACCTGCAGACGGACAGCGTCGCGTTCATGCAACGGCACCTTCAGCGCCTCCTTTGATCGTGGCTCCCGCTTCGAGATCCCGCGGCCTGGCACCGCTGTCCGGCCGGAAGCGGCACTGCTCACCATGCTGGCCGACAATGACCAGGACGTCCTCATCCATGGCGGATGAGTCCGCAAATATCAGCGCAGTTTGCTATCAGCCTGGGAGGATCGAAGCGAACAGATAGGACGCGCCGATGTCCGTGCCGGACCAGGACCGCAGGGGCCGCGTCCCCTTCGTGACCTACGTCGAGCGCGTCCGCCCGGACGGTGTGGTCGCCCGCTGGGACTCCCGCCGCCACCGCAAGCACCCGCCGGGCGCCCCGGCGGCCGGATCGACGTGGTGGGCACCCCGGGCCCGGGGATGGTGGATCGCCGTCCTGTTCGCAGTCGGATCACTGCTGTTCGCCCTCGGCGCCGTCCCCGGCTACACCAGCGGCGCTGGAGCCCGCTGGGACGCCGTGACCTTCTTCATCGGCTCCCTGTTCTTCACCGCGGCCGGGTTCCTGACCTATCGGGAGGCCGTGGACGCCGGCCCGCAGCCGCCAGGTGCCGCCCGGCGGCGGTTCTTCGTGTTCCAGCCCCGCCGGATCGACTGGCAGGCGACCGCGGTGCAGCTGGCCGGGACCCTGTTCTTCAACATCAGCACCGGCAACGCGGTGCGCGCCGACCTCACCGCCCAGGCCGCGCACCAGCACGTGTGGCGGCCCGATGCCTTCGGTTCGGTCTGCTTTCTGGTCGCTAGCGCGCTGGCCTGGTTCGAGGCCTGCCATGGCTGGGCCAGCTGGCGCCCTCGGTCGTGGTCATGGTGGATCACCCTGGCCAACCTCATCGGGTCCGTCGCCTTCGGCGTATCCGCAGTGGCCGGCTACATCAACCCGGCGACCGGACAGCTGCACAACGCCGAACGGTCCAACCTCGGCACCTTCATCGGTGCCGTGTGCTTCCTCGCCGGCGCGCTGCTGCTCCTGCCGGAACGCACCGAGGAAGCCAGCGACCCGGTAACGAAGCCCGCTGCTGCCAGCAACACCTGAAACGGTGTTTTCAAAGCTGCCGGGTCCACCGCGGCCCCACGGCCTGCCATGCCCTTTCCCAGTCAGCCAGGCGGCGCCGGCCGAACAGGAATCGCCCGGCCCCGCCGGCCAGGCAAAGCACGACTCCCAGCACGGCCACGGCCAGCACCCCGGCGATCGCAATCCGTCCCTGCAGCTCCGCCCGCGCGAGCGGCCAGCCGGTCAGCGAGCCCGAGCGGTTGACCCACACGCGCACCCTGCTGCCGACTGCGGCTCCCGGGCTAACCGGAATCCAGCCGCCGCGCCGCTGCCCGTCCGGTGCCGTCCAGCGCGCGGGCTTCCAGACGGTGTCCGCGGGCCCGGCGGGACCATCCTGCTGCCCGGACGCGCTGCGCTGCACGGTGGCCGTCACCTGGCGCCAGGTCATTTCCGCGCGCTGCTGCTGGGTGCCCGCGATGCGGGTCCAGTGACCCGCGACCGCCGCTAGCATCGGCGCGGCGATCAGGAACACCACGATCAGCCCGGCGACCATGCCTGCCTCCAGCCGGTCATTGCGCCGCCGCAACGGGTTGCCGTCCCAGCCGAGCATCCTGGACCGCCGCATCGGCTGCTTCATCAGGATGCCTCCACGCAGACCCTGGTCTTCAGTACTCGATCAGGGCCCGGTCGCCAGCATGATCATGCCCGGCGCGCGGGGCCGCCGCTGCCGCCCGAACCTCTGTCCCGCCGGACCTGATCCCGGCGGCCAGATCGCACCGCATCATCGTCTCCCCGCTGGCCGGGCCGGGGCCGTCAGGTAGCCAGTCCGGGTGCGCCCCCCGACCGCGGCAAGGCCCGCGTCCAGGGTGCGGGGCCCGCGGATCCGCTGAAGCGGAACGAGATCTGGGAATAGCCCCCGTCGGGGTCGTCGCCGCAGTCGCGGCAGATGAGCTCGAGCTCGCCGGTGTAGAGCGGGGGCGGCACCTGAATGGCCGGGCGACCGGACGCTGGTGACGGCGGGCAGATCCGCGCGACTCACTTAAAACCCCCGCGGCAGTAGTTTCTGCCACTGCCAGGGTCTAGAGCAGCGTCCTTACGGCTAGCTGCCACTATCGCACGACGGTTCCTGAATCAACAACGGCTCAGCGTTAACTGAAGCACGACTGAGAACGATTTGGAGGGGTTAGGCCAGCTTCCGGCGGCTGGGTGCCCAGCCTACGGCGGTCTGACCAGGCGCTTAGCCTGGCCTATCGGGGGCATCGGTGACGCTGAGCAGGTTCAGCGCGCCGAGGGTACGTCCCGCAGCCGCAGCGGCGCTGCTGGCCAGCCGGTCTGCGGAATCACCCCGGAAAGATGATGCCTGCGGCTTCTGCGTGGTGCAGATTCGGTCGTAGGGAGAACGCAGCAACGGTCGGGAAACAGTTCGTGCGAATACAGGTTGACGGCCCGCGGGACCGCGAACCCCAGATGTCACTCAAGCCGCGCCAGGTATCGGTCAGATGGAGGTTGGCGATGTCCGGATTGCTCTGGTCAATTTTCGGGATCTTCTGCTTTATCGTTCTGGTGGCGCTGGCGTTCTGGCCAGCGCGCGTGGCCCGGCGCAAGGGCCACAGCTGGCTGCTGTTCTTCGTCTTCAGCCTGTTCCTTTTCTTCCCTGCGCTGATCGTGGCGTATCTCGTCCGGGACCGGCGCCCCCTCGCCGGCAGCACTGCCTAGCGACGGTCATGTTCCGATGGTCTTCGGCTGCTATCAGGCGGTAGGAGCGGAGGCAAAGAGGTTGAGCCCCAGCGCTTCCGCGAGGAACCTGGTCATGCGTTGGCCCCGCACGCTGTTGCCGGCCACTCGATCTGCGCGCGCTGGCGGAAGCCGCCGAGATCCACGTCGACCTCATCCCCGTCTCAGCCAGGGGCAGTCCCGCATACGCGGACCCGTGCCGGGCCAGGCTCTCTTGCCGATGTCGGTATAGGGCCGCTCGGCTCGCGGCCGGAACGGCCGCGTCGGCCGGCCTGCGCTACCCGGCGACTATGTAGCCGTTCGACACCCCGCCGCACCCGTTCAGCAGGACCCACAGGTCCACGTCGGGCCTGCCCGAGTAGGACAGCGCGATCAGCTCGGCCGATCCGTCGTCCGCAGGGCAGTTCAGAACTTCGCCGAGCGGATGGCTGAGCTGCAGCCGCGCCGTCGACGCGGCGACCTGCCCCGCGTGCGCAGCAGTCAGGTGCTGCTGGCGATGCAACTGCCAGGGGCGGCCGTTCATGCCGTAATACACGCACTGCAGCCCCCCACGGGGCCTGCCGGCCGGCACGAGCTCGTGCGCCAGCTCGCGGCCGGAGTTGACGACGCCGACGACGCCCGCGTCAGTGGCCGGGCACTCGGCGTCCGCCAGCACGCGCAGTCGCTTGCCCTGCGCGGTGTCACGGACTGGGACCGGATCCAGCCACACCACCAGGGCGTCGGCGCGCATCACGACGCTGGCGCCGTCATTGGCCGGGGCCACCTCGATGTCCAGCTCGGCCGAGTCCCAGGCCGCGCTGGCCGGGCCGGCGTAGCTGTACCCCGACGCAGGAGGACCGTACGACAGGTCCTCGCCGTCTTGTCGGAGTCCGGCCGGCGGGTGCGCGGCCAGCCACTCCTCTGCGGCCGTGAACGGCATAGCCAACCGCCACGACCTGATGCTGTGGGCGAACGAGCTTGCCCCCGGCGTGCCCATGGCCGGAATAGACAGCGATTGCGGCGGCGCCGAGCCGAGCGGCACGGAGTGATCTGGCACCGGCACCGCGGACAGCAGCCGCCGCGCCTCGGCCACCGCGAGTTTCCTGTTCCCGGCCTCGGTGACCGGACCATGGACTGAAGTCAGGGCGGCTGATCCGCCCTTGTCCGCGCGCGCTAAGCCGGCGCTGTCCGCGCGGACCGATCCGCATGCGGCAGCGAGCAAGCACAAGGCCGCGCCCCCCGCGACGAACAGGGATGTCTTCATGCGGCTAAGACGCGCCATAAGCAGAACTCGTTCCGCCGGTGATCGTCGGAGCTATCCGGGAGGTCGAGCCGGGCGCGGGCAGCTGGCTATATTTGGGTTTGCGTCCCCATGGCGAGCTGATCGGCGCCATGCCCAGGCCACTCTGAGATTGGCGCGTTTCCGCGTGACAGGCGATAGCGAAGAGGCGGTAGCTGCGGCGCAGGCGGTGACCGCGGCGGCGGAGGCGGCGCACGCTGGCGCCCAGGTACTCCGTCAGCTGCCCGCCGATGCGCTGGACAAAGCGCTGGTCGCCATCGCGGCGCGGCTGGAACGGCAGTCGGCCGAGGTCATGGAGGCCAACGCCGGGGACGTGGCGGCCGCGCGGGCCGGGGGCCTGGCCCACGCCTTGGTCGACCGGCTGACGCTTGACCGTGACCGGATAGCCGGCATCTCCGCCCAGCTTCATGCGCTCGCGCAGGTGCCTGCCGAGCCTGCTCAGTTTCATGTCCGTGATCTGCCCGGCCATCTTGAGTTGCGGGAACGGCGCAGGCCGGTCGGCGTGATCGGCGCCAATTTCGAGGCCCGGCCCAACGTCGTGGTGGACATCGCATCCCAGCTGATCAAGTCGCGCAACGCGGGAGTGCTGCGGACGGGGTCCACTGCGCTGCGGTCAGCCAGCGTGCTCATCGACGAGGTCGTCGGTCCCGCCATGCGCGATACCGGGCTCGATCCCCGAGCTGTCCAGCTGCTCAGGCTGCCCGGCCGGGAGACCGCGTCCGCCCTGGTCCGGCAGCCACGGCTGATCCCGCTCGTCATACTGCGCGGCAGCGGTGCCAGCACCAGGGCGCTGGCGCACGAGGCGGCGCTGCACGGCGTCAGGACGCTGGCGCATGCCGACGGCGGGGCCGTCCTCTATATTGACCTGTCGGCGGACGAGAACCTCGCCCTCGCGCTGATCGAGAGCAGCCTGGACAGGCTGGGCGTCTGCAACCGGCTGAACCTTCTGCTCGTGCATCGCGAGAGGTGGGATTCCGTGATCCCGCCGGTCACAGACCTTGCTAAGCGCTTGAACATCAGCGTTTCGCTGCCGCCGCACGACCACCCGCTCGGCCATGAGTGGGCCCTGGATGCCGGGCGCGAAGCTACGATCACCGTCGCCGAGGCAGCCAGCGCGCAGGATGCGGCAGAGATCGCGAACTCCGAGACGTCCGGCCTGGCCGCATCGATTGTCACCGCCGACGCGGATGCGGCGAACCGGTTCCTGGATGGCTACGCGGGCAGCGGCGCGTTCTGGAACGCCAGCCCGCGCCTGCTCGACGGCTTCAAGCTGCTTGCGCTGCCGGAGACCGGGATCAACATTGACGTCGTTCCCGGGCCGCGCGGCCCGGTGACGTTCAAGGATCTGTACCTGCGGCAGTACACCGTGGTGCCCAGGTCAGGCTAGTCGGCGCCGCCGTGGCCGGCCCGCATCGGCGTCAGCGGCCCGGCGGGAACACGACCAGCGATTCCCGGTGCACCGCGTGGATGTTCCTGAACCTCCGCCGCGCGGCCGGCTCGCTGGGCACGTGGCCGAGCATGAACCCTCGGTCCAGCAGGATCGCGGCACACAGCTGCGGCTGGGCCAGCATGAACGAGTCGGCAAGCTCGCCGATCCGGTCGGCAGAAGACGCCGCCAGCTGCGCCAGCGCCTCCTTGCCCGCCGTGGAGCTGCCGGCGGCCAGTTGCCGGCCATCCCCGAACTGACCCGGGTCAGTCAGCGCCGACCGGGTGGCCCCGCGGTCACCGGCGCCGCCGCTGGCCGGCGGCACCGGCGCGTGCCGCAGCCGCATCAGGATCGAGATAGCACAGGCAACCTCCTGCGGCGACAGGGCCCGCAGCAGCCGGAGGATGCTCGATGGCAGGGCCACCGAGCCGCGGCCGATCAGCCGTTCAGGATGACGGACGTCCAGCAGTTCCACCACCGAGCCGACGGCGAACTCTCCGTCCACGCGCTTGACGCCCGACAAGAAGAGCGTGCTCCCGCTGCGCAGGCTCTGCTCGGCGTCTTTGTTGACGTAGACGGAGCCCGCCGAGTAGGCCATGCCGCCGATCCAGCGCTGCGATGGCTCCAGGCTGCGGCGGCCGACCGCCCGGACGACCGTCCCCAGCCTGGCTCTCGGGTTGAGGCTCCTGGCCACGACGTCAGGCTCACGGGCCGAGCCGATGACGCACTCGATCCCGCAGCAGGCGGCCCGCGCCGCTGCACTGAGCTTCGATCCCATCCCGCCTCGTCCGATGCCGCCCGCCGTGATACGCACCGCTCGCGCCTCATCTGGGGTGAGCCGGGAGATCCGGTCGCTGAAGGTCGAGTCCCGGTAGGCGGCTCGCACGTCGGTCAGGAACAGCAGCCGCGAAGCCCCGGCCGCGACTGAGATCGCGACCGCAACCTGGTCATTGTCGAGCGCGGACAGCGGCTCGGTTGCGTCATTGCCGTTCACGACAGGAAGCAGGCCGCGGCCGACGGCCTCGTTCAGCAGGCTGCCGATGTCACCCATCGCTCTGGCCGACGCCAGGTCACTGCGGGACACCAGGATCTGGCATACCTCGATCCCGACGGCTGCGGCCAGCTGACGGTACATCGCCATCAGCGCGGGCTGGCCCACCGACGCTGGCAGTGCAACATCAATTCCTTCCGGGATCCGCTCGGCGCTCTCGTACCGCTGGAGCGTTCCCTGCAGGGAGTCGATGAGCCGGCCGTAGTCACTGACCGTGCCGGCGCTGGCGGGCCCGCCCGCCACCTTCCGGGCCGGCGGCCCGACGTCGGCGGCCTGCCGCATCGAAGACCTGATCGAGCCGACGAGCGCCCGCAGCGCGGGAGCCGCTCCGGCGGTCGGACCCTCGAATGAGAGGAGTCGCCGGCCCAGGCGCGCCGCTCCGGAAGTCACCAGGATGATCTCGTTCCCGGCTCGCTGTGCCGTGGCGATCTGAGCGACCAGGCCAGCGATGACGTCAAGCGCCAGCCCGTCGCCGCTGGCGATGGAGCTTGAGCCGAGCTTGATTACCTGTCTGGTCACGGACAACTCACCACTGCGCGACCAGCCCGGCCATAGCCGCCTCCTGCTCGTTCACGTGATCACGGAGTACTTCGCTCAAGGGGAAACATCAGGAGCTTACGTAATCCCGCTCGCCCGGCTGGAAGAACCCGCCGGCGGAGTGGTCCCGGTGGATCAGAGCGCGCACCGGCGCCGAGGTGCCTCCGCCGTGGCGCGCGGCGAGCTCGGTGGGCGTAACGTTCTGGGTATGCCTATGGTGGGCCCGAGGCTGCCCGGCAATCGGCCTGCCGTTCCAGCAGTGCCGCCGGACAGTCGCTGCTCCGGACCCTGACAACGATCCGCGCTTAGATGATGTCGCTCACCGGGAGTTCACATGGCGCAGCCGGCTGGTCCGCCGGGTCCCCGCGAAGCGCGAGCCTCGGCCGCGTGAAGTCGCCACAGGCCGTACGGGGGGTGTGGTCCCGTTGTCATCTGTAACGTCTTCTGGCCCGCGAGACCCCCGGGCCGCGCCCGGTGACCGGCGCTGGCTGGTCCTGGTCGTGGTGGCCATTGCGCAGTTGATGGTGGTCCTGGATTCCACGATCGTGAACATCGCGCTGCCGTCCGCGCAGCAATCGCTGGGATTTGCGAACAGCGAGCGGCAGTGGGTGGTGACGGCCTACGCCCTGGCGTTCGGCAGCCTGCTGCTGGTGGGCGGCCGGATCGGCGACATGTTCAGCCGCAAGTGGGTGTTCATCACGGGACTGATCGGCTTCGCGATCGCCTCGGCGATCGGCGGAGCCGCCGTCTCGTTCGCGATGCTGGTGGCGGCCCGGGCGCTGCAGGGCGCGTTCGGGGCCGTCCTGGCGCCGTCCGCGCTGGGCACGCTGGTCAGCACGTTCCAGGATCCGCGGGAGCGGGGGAGGGCCTTTGGCGTGTTCGGCTCGGTCGCGGCCGGGGGCGGCGCGGTGGGCCTGATCCTGGGCGGTGCGCTGACCCAGTACCTCTCGTGGCGCTGGTGCCTGTATGTCAACCTGGTGTTCGCCGCGATCGCCGTGGCCGGCGCCCTGGCCTGGATTCGCAGCAGCCGCCCGGCGACGCGGCCGCGCATGGACTGGCCCGGGGCGGTGCTGGCTTGTGCCGGGCTGTTCCTGATCGTTTTCGGCTTCTCGCACGCCGAGACGGCCGGCTGGACGGCCGCGCTGACCATCGGCAGCCTGGTCGCCGGCGTGGGCCTGCTCGCCGGGTTCGTCGTCGCCGAGCAGCGGTCCAGTCACCCGCTGCTGCCGCTACGGGTGATCCTGGACCGGACCCGCGGCGGCGCCTATGTCGCCGTCGGAATATCGGGAATCGCGATCTTCGGCACCTTCCTGTTCCTCACCTACTACCTGCAGGTAGTCAAGGCAGAAAGCCCGCTGACCACCGGGCTGCTGTTCCTGCCGATGGTCGCCTGCATCCTGATCAGCTCCAACCTCTCCAGCATCGTGCTTCTGCCCAGGCTCGGGCCCCGTGTCCTGATCGCGACCGGCAACCTGCTGGCCGCCGCCGGGATGGCGTACCTGTCCCGGCTCAGCGTGACCTCCAGCTACGCGAGCGACGTTCTGCCCGCGCTGCTGGTCATGGGGCTGGGCTTCGGCATGATCTTCGCGCCGGCCATCAACACCGCCACGACCGGCGTCAAGCGCGAGGACTCCGGCGTGGCCTCGGCGCTGGTCAACACGATGCAGCAGGTCGGCGGCTCGATCGGGACGTCCGCCCTCAGCACGATCGCGCTGACCGCGACGGCCAGCTACCTGATCGCTCACCACGCCAGCCCGCTGGCCCCGGCGATCGCGGCCACCCACGGCTACACCGTCGCCTTCGCGGTGTCAGCCGCGCTGCTCGGCCTCGGCTTCATTCTCGCCATCGTCCTGCTGCCCGCCCGCCACCGGCTCGAGGAACTCAGGGCCGCGGCCGCCGCCCCCGCGGGCGGAGCCGAGGCCGCCGCCCCCAAGCCCGCGCTGCACCCAGAGCCCAAAGCGATTCCCGTGGCCCTCTGCAGCTGCTCGCCGGTGATCATCTCGGTGTCCAGATCGACGGCCACGCCGGCCCGTTAATCGTCGCGTCGGCCGGCGACACCTCCGTAGGTCGGATGCCGGGTGCGCCCGCGTCAGGGCCAGGGGCTATCCTCCCCCGGTGTGAGCACTACCACGCCGCCCAACACGGACCTGCGCCTGGTCGTCGGCTATGACGGATCTCCTCCGGCCAGCCGGGCGCTCGACGCCGCGGTCAACCTGCTCCAGGGCCGGACAGGCCGCATCGAAGTGGTGTATGTGGCCCATATGCCCAGCATGGCCGCCCTGTCGCCCGGTGCCGTAGGCGAACTGGAAGAAGACTTCGACGAGATCGAGCAGGAGCTTCGCACCACGGCGGCCGAGCAGCTGCGCGGCCGCGTGGAGGGCTGGGGCTTCGAGCGGCGCCAGGGCTTGATCACCGAGGAACTGCTCGCGGCGGCCAAAGCCATCCAGGACGCCGACCCCGACTCGACCGTAGTGATCGTGGTGGGAAGTTCGTCGCAAATCGCGCACCGGGTGGTCGGTTCGGTCGCCGTTGGCCTGGCCCGCCACTCACCGGTGCCCCTGGTGGTCGTGCCCTAGGTTCTCGCGGTGCGGCTGCTATAGACACGCGAGGTGCTCCTCGATCGTGCCGACGACAGCGGGATCGCCGGGATCGGCCACGAGGCGAAGCGCGTGCCGGAGGCGAAAGGCGGTCTCCAGCGGGCGGGAGTCGTTGTCCAGGCCCCGCGTCCGGGCGTACGCGCGCCACCCCCGCGCCCAGAGGGCGCTGAAGTCGCGGCGGCGGCGGCGCCATAGCCCGGTGCCCCACTCGCCCAGGTCGAAGTCCCAGAACGGATGGTCGACCCGGGCCGTCTCCCAGTCGATGATGCCGGTCAGCCGGTCGCCATCGGCCAGCAGCTGGTCTTCGTGAATGTCGCCGTGGACCAGGACCGGCGCCAGCTGGGCGGCGCTGGCCAGCAGGTCCGCCCACGCCGAGGCGCGTTCGGGCCGGCCCAGGCGGCCGGCCGCCTCAGCGGCTGCTTCGGCGCTGGTGGCCGGGTCGAGAGCCCGCCGCAGCCAGCGATGATGAGGGGCGTCGTGGTGACGGGGAGGGCGTGCCCCGGCCAGCGGAGGCGGCTCGAGCTCATGCCAGCAGGCGATGGCCCGGCCCAGCTGCTCCACCAGGACCTCAGGCTCGGCCGGCACCTGGCCGGGCAGGCGGGTGACGGCCGCGAACGGGAACGGGTAGATCTCCGGGTCCTGCCAGCAGCCCAGCAGGTGCGGCACCATGCTCAGCTGCGCCTCGGCCAGCGCCCGGTAGGCGGCGAGTTCCCGCTCAAACCACTCCACGCCGATCGCCGAACGCGGGAACAGGAACACCCGATGAGGGTCGAGCAGGACGAGCTTGTTCCACCCGGTCACATTCAGCACCAGCCGGTCGAGGTCCGCGCCGGTGACCGACGCGAACCGCTCCGCCTGCGGGGGCACCAGGACCGCATTGACCGCTCGCCCCACGACCTCGCCGCCCACGCCCAAAGTATGACCGCCGGCGCGCGTTGTTGCGGAACGGCCGCCAGCCGCGGGCGCAGGCGGCCAAGGTGCGGTGGTGGTGAGCTTGCGCTTATGCTGCCGGTGCCGGGCTCATGGTGATCGGGCCCGGGCAGGCATCGTGCTAGCCGCAGCGCGAGGGAGTGCCCATGCCTTACCGGGTGGCCGTCATCGGTGCCGGATTCGGCGGGATCGGCATGGCGATCGCGCTCCGGCAGGCGGGCATCGAGGACTTCGTCGTGCTCGACCGCGCCGACGGCCTCGGCGGGACGTGGCGCGATAACAGCTATCCGGGCCTGACCTGCGACGTGCCATCGCACCTGTACTCGTTCTCGTTCCGCCCGGGGCGGTGGAGCCGGCGCTTCCCGCCGCGGGAAGAGATCCTGGCTTACCTGAACGCCGTGGTGGCCGAGCGCGGCCTTAGCCCGCACCTCCGCTTCGGCTGCGGGGTCGCGGCGGCCGAGTTCGACGAGAGCCGCGCGATCTGGAACCTCACCCTGGACGACGGCGGCACGGTGCAGGCGGCCTCGGTCGTCTGTTCCGTCGGCCAGCTCGGCCGTCCCGCCCTTCCGGACATCGACGGCCGGGACGGGTTCGCCGGTCCCTCGTGGCACTCGGCCCGCTGGAACCACGATGTCGGCCTGGCCGGCCTGCGGGTGGCGGTCGTCGGCACCGGGGCCAGCGCCATCCAGTTCGTGCCCGAGATCGCCAAGGTCGCCGGCCACGTCGACGTCTACCAGCGCAGCGCCCCGTACGTGCTGCCCAAGGCCGACCGGCCGTACCGCGATGCCGAGCACGCCCTGTTTGACCGGCTGCCCGTGGTACGCAAGGCCGACCGGCTGCGCATCTTCCTCTACGGTGAGCTGCTCACCAGCGGCTTCGTCCTGTCACCGAAGCTGCTCGCCGGGCCGATGCAGCTCTGGCGCCGCCAGCTCCGCGCGCAGATCGCCGATCCT
Organism: uncultured Actinomycetota bacterium; assembly: GCA_963729365.1. Classification (GTDB taxonomy): domain Bacteria; phylum Actinomycetota; class Actinomycetes; order Streptosporangiales; family Streptosporangiaceae; genus JASHPR01. Next base: position 852,324 of record CAVSNQ010000013.1, on the reverse strand, counting down.
GAGCTCCGCGCCAAGTGCGTCCCCGACTACGTGATGGGCTGCAAGCGGGTGGTGTTCTCCAACGACTGGTACCCGGCCCTGGCGCGGCCGAATGTCGAGCTGGTCACGGACCAGATCGAGCGGATCGCCCCGGACGGCGTCGTCACCGCCGACGGCGCGGCCCGCGCCGCGGACGTGATCATCTACGGCACCGGTTATAAGGCGGTGGAGTTCCTCGCGCCGATGCTGGTGTCCGGCCTCGGCGGCCGGCGGCTGCACGAGGCCTGGCCGGACGGGGCGCAGGCCTACCTCGGCATCACGGTCTCCGGGTTCCCGAACTTCTTCATGCTCTACGGGCCGAACACCAACCTCGGCGGCAATTCCATCATCTACATGCTCGAAGGCCAGATCGGCTACGTGCTCGGCGCGGTCCAGGCGCTCGAGGCTGAACGCCTGGCCTGGCTTGACGTGCGCCCCGACGTGCAGGACGCGTTTAACTCCTGGGTGCAATCGGCCAGCCGGACGTCGGTGTGGGAGAGCGGCTGTCACAGCTGGTACACGACGCCCTCCGGGCGCAACACGAACAACTGGCCCGACCACACGTTCCTGTACCGGTACCGGGTCCGGCGCTTTGACCTGGCCGCGTACCGGGTCATGCCGGCCCGGGCCGCCATGGCCGACACCAGCGCGGCATGATCGCCGGCTCCGCTCGCCGGCGGCCGCGCCTGCCGCCCGCCGTGATGCGTCTCGGGGTGCGGCAGCTCGGCAGGCGCTGCCTCGACCCGGCTCTGCCCTGGCCGGTGCAGCGCACGCGGCTGGACCAGCTCACCCGGCCCGCCCTGCTGCCGCGCGGCACCACGGTTGCCGAGCAGGTCATAGCCGGGGTACGCGCCGAGGTGGTGTCCTCCCGGGCGTCGGGCCCGCAGCGAACGGTGATCCACTTTCACGGCGGCGGCTATTGCCTGGGCTCGGCGCGCACGGCCCGGTCATGGGCGGCGCACCTGAGCGCCCAGGCGGGCTGCCGGGTCGTCCTGCCCGAGTACCGCCTGGCCCCGGAACATCGGTTCCCGGCGGCACTTGAGGACGCCCGCGCGGTGGCCACAGCGCTGTCCGGCGACGCCAGGCCGGGCTCGGTGCTGGTGTCCGGCGACTCGGCAGGCGGGGGGCTCGCCCTCGCCCTGGTCCTGGGCCTGCGCGACGAGGGCCAGGAGTTGCCTGGCCGGCTGCATCCTGCTCTCGCCGTGGCTCGATCCCGGCCGCGACCGCCGGGCCGACCCGAGCCTGGTGCGCCGGGACATCCTGCTCAGCCCGGACTGGCTCGACGCCTGCGCCCGCGCGTACGCCGACCCGTCCAAGTGGGCCGACCAGTCGGTTTCGCCGTTGCACGCCGCGCACGCCGGGCTGCCGCCGCTGCTGATCCAGGCCGGGACCGACGAGCTGCTCGCCCCAGACGCCGAGTTGCTGGCGGCCCGCGCTTCGGCCGCCGGGGTCGACGTGACCTACACCAGGTGGCCGCGCATGTGGCATGACTTCGCGCTACAGCCCGGCCTGCTCGCTGCGGCCGACAGCGCGCTGGCGCAAGCCGCCTGGTTCGTCAGGAAGCTGACGGGAGCCCCGGCGCGCCACCGGTAAGGTGCTTCGTAGAACGAAGTACCTTGGCCGGTTCAGCGGGCCGCGGGACAGCGAGTCGAAAGTGGGTGACGAGCGGAGTGACCGGCATCGAACCCATCGACTTCGCCGCGGCTTACGAGGTGGTCACCGAGCGGATTCGGCGAGCCATCCACATCGGCTCCTACCTCCCCGGCGACAAGCTGCCGCCGGAGCGGATGCTGGCCCAGCAACTCGGCGTGTCCCGGACCACCGTCCGCGAGGCGATCCGCGTGCTCGAGGGCGAGGGGTATGTCGTCAGCCGGCGCGGGGCCAGCGGCGGCATCCTCGTTCTCGACCAGGCCGAGAACGAGGAACGCATCCGCCCGCTGCTGGCCGAGAAGCTCCCCGAGATCGAGGAGACCTTCGACTACCGCATCGCGGTGGAGGGGGCCGCGGCTCGCCTGGCCGCGGACCGGCGCACCGACGAGGATCTGGCCATCCTGCGGGATGCCTATGCCGTCATGGCCGAGGACCGCGAGACCCTGCGGTTCCGTGCCGCGGACAACGCCTTCCACCTGGCCATTGCCGACGCGGCCAGGAACCGCCTGATGCGCCAGGCCATCGAGGACGCGCGGGCGGCGATGTGGGTGCCGATCGACCGCCTGATCATCCGCGTCTTCCATACCGCCAACCGGCACCACCAGCAGATTCTCGACGCCATCGCCGACCGCGACCCGGACGCGGCGCAGAAGGCGGTCGTCGACCACCTCGAGACGGCGCGGCGCGACCTCCGGCGCAGCCTGCGCTAGGCCGCCGGCCGCGGACGCGGCCCGGCTCGCGCCGCTGACCCGCGGCGCCCGCCGCGCGGGTGTTCATGCCCTACGTTGGCGGGTGCGGCAACTACCGGCGGGAATGTGAGGAGATCGCCGGGCGCGGGTACGAGGGCTTCGTCCTGGGCGCCGGCCGGACGGCCTAGGCGTTGCCAACGCCGGCCATCCAGTCCTAAGGTCCTATGGTATGAATGCTGGCCCAAATTACCGCCCCCAACGCTAACCGGGCGCACTGGGCCGGAATGAACGCTGAGTGGCTGCGCGGGGAGGGGGAGGAGCGCCAGGTGGGCACGCTGGACGGGAAGGTCTGCGTGGTGACGGGGGCCGTCGGCGTGATCGGCGGCGAGACCGTCAAGGTCTTCGCCAGGGAAGGCGCAGTCGTCGCCGCCGTGGACGTGAAGGGTGAGGGCGAGGTCGACGCGCCGCTCTTCCTGGCCGCGGACCTGACCGACGCTGATCAGGTCCGGGCGACGTACGCCGCGGTGGCCGAGCGGTTCGGGCGCATCGACGTCCTGTTCAACAACGCGGGCATCGCGCTGCCGCAGGACGGATCGGTGCTCGACACCGACCTGGCCACGTGGAACCGGGTGCTCGAGGTCAACCTGACCAGCGTCTTTCTCTGCTGCAAGTACGGGATCCCGTACCTGCTGGAGGGGGGCGGGGGATCGGTGATCAATACCTCATCGGTCGTGGCCAAGATCGGTTCGGCGGCGTCCCAGATCGCCTATACCGCTTCCAAGGGAGGCGTCCTGTCGCTGTCCCGCGAGCTGGGGATCGAGTTCGCCCACCGCGGGGTGAGGGTCAACGCGCTGTGTCCCGGCCCGGTGGACACGCCGCTGCTGCGGGCGCTGTTCAACTCCGAGGAGGCGGCACGCCGGCTGGTCCACGTCCCGTATGGCCGGTTCGCCCGGGCCAGCGAGGTCGCCGAGGCGGTCGGCTTCCTGGCCAGCGATGCGTCCTCTTACATCAACGCCACGGAGTTCATGGTCGATGGCGGCATCTCGTCGGCGTACGTCACGGCGGCCGACCTGCCCGACGGCCACGAGTAGCGGAACCCCGGCCGCGATCAGCGGCCAGTCGATCAACGTTTCCGGCGCGCACGAAGTTCACTGAACGTAACAAACTAGCCGTTGACATGCGGTTCCTAATGGTCTTATGGTTCGCTGAGTAGACCACATCGAGGTGGCCAGCTAGCCTGCGTTTGCGGGTCGGAGCACGACAATCGCACCGGAGCGGTTGGCAGCATTCTTGTCGTGACGCCACCCCTTAGCGGCGGCGAAGTCGGGAGGGATAGGTGGACACTTTGGGTTCCGGTGAGGTGCAGACCGCCGCGGCAACGCTGGATATCTCCGATCGCCAGGACATCCAGAAACTGCGCCGCAAGGCGGTCGGGCTCGGCGGGGTGCTGTTCATCTCGTTCGCCGCCATGTCGCCGCTGACCGGGCAGCTCGGCAACGTGCCGATCGCGGTCGGGATCGGCAACGGGATCGGGGCGCCGGCCGGGTTCTTGATCGGGATCGTCATGCTGGCCCTGTTCTCGGTGGGCTACGTGAAGATGATGCGGAGCGTCCCGTCGTCGGGCGGGTTCTACTCGTTCATCAGCCACGGGCTGGGCCGTCCGCTGGGCATGGGTGCGGGGTGGCTGTCGGTGTTCGCCTACGCGTTCGTCGAGGGCTCGCTGTACGGCGCCTTCGGGTACTTCGGCAACATCACGATCCAGCAGTTCTTCCACGTCGGGATCCCCTGGCCGTATCTGGCGTTCGGGGCGCTGATCCTCAACCTGATCCTGGGCCATTTCGACGTCCGGCTGAGTTCCTCGGTGCTCGGGGTCGCGCTGATCCTGGAGATCGTGGTCCTCACGATCATGGTCGTGGCGGTGTTCGCGCACGGCGGCGGTCCGACCGGCATCTCGGCGGCGCCGATCAACCCGGTCAATGCGTTCAAGGGCCTCGCTCCAGGGGTCGGGATCTTCTTCGCGGTGTGGTCGTGGGTGGGGTTTGAGACGATCCCGAACTACGCCGAGGAGTCGAAGAACCCGCGCAGGATCGGGGCTCAGGCGCTGTTCATCTGCGTCATCGGCGGCGGCCTGTTCTTCATGCTGTGCGCGTGGGCGGCGGTCACCGGCTGGGGCCTGCACAACGCGGTGCACGAGGCGGCGACCGACGGCGGCAACTTCTACTACGGAGTCACCACCAAGTTCGCCGCGGTATGGGTGACCGACGTCATGGAGTGGCTGATCATGACCTCGTCGTTCGCCTGCGCGCTGTCGTTCCACAACACGACCTCGCGTTACCTGTATGTGATCGGCCGCGAGAGGATCTTCCACCCCAGCCTCGGCCGGACGCACAAGAGGTGGCAGAGCCCGCACGTGGCCAACGCGCTGACCACGCTGATCGTCGGATTGCTGATGGTGCTGTTCCTGGTGGTCTGGTACTCCAGCAAGTCGGCGCAGAACTTCGCGACCTTCCAGAACGCCCCCTACTACGAGCTGTTCGGCTGGTTCGCGATCGTGGCCACGTTCTCCGTGCTGGTCAACCAGACGCTGTCCTCGGTGGCGACGATCCTGTACTTCCGCAAGCCCGAGCACCGGGCCGAGCGGAACCTGTGGACCACGGAGGTCATCCCGGTCCTGGCCATCGTGGCCATGGTCGTGGTGCTGTGGCTGCTCTGGGCCAACCTGCCCAAGATCGGCGGCTCGATCATCTGGGTCAACATCATCCCGTGGCTCTGCCTGGCCTGGCTGGCCATCGGCGTCGGCCTGGCGCTGGTGCTGCGCAAGCGGAACCCGGAGAAGTACGACGTCCTGGGCCGGATGGTGAACTCCGGGATCAACTAAGAGCGGGCCGAAGGGCGGGCCGTCACTCGCTGGGATTAACCCCGGGGCCAGCGAGCGGCGGCCCGCTCGAAGCACTCGCGCGGGGCCCGGATGACCCCGGCGCCGATCTGGCCCCCGTCGCGTCCGGCCAGGCCGACGTCCATCACCGGCAGCACGCCGGTGTCGAGCACCTTGAAGATGTCGACGCCGGTGGGCGTTCCGCGGAAGCCGAACAGCGGGATCCGGAACGTCGTGTTCTCGCCCGCCGTGATGCGGTACATCTCCAGGTTCCTGGCGATCATGGTGTCGGGGGTCCCGCCCTGGTACTCCTGCAGGGTCAAGGCGCAGGCCTGGGCGAAGCCGCCGAGCCCGACCGTTTCCGTGATCGGGCTCTCGCCGCCCATCCAGGTGATCTCCGACTCGTCGTGCCCCGGGAACAGCTTGCCCTCGTGCGTCGGCGTGGGTCCGCGGAACCATTCGGTGCCGAGGCCGGCGACCCGGATGGCGAACTCCTGGCCGCTGAAGGCCATCGCCGAGACGACGCTCGAGCCGTGCAGCCCGCCGATCGAGTCCGCGATCGCCTTGCTGGCCGCCATGGAGAGCCGGAGGAAGAAGTAGTCGTTGTCGGCGACGTGCAGGAAGGTCTCGCGGACCCGCCCGAGGTCGGACCCGGCCATGTCCATCGCGGCCCCGAGGAGTTCCCTGGCGAACAGCAGCGAGGACGCGGTGTTGCGGCTGTGGCACTCGTCGCCCATCCGGAGGCCTTTGGCGATCAGGGGCTTCAGCGGCACTCCGCCGATGCGGCGGATCGCCTGGCCGACCACGGGCGCGTAGACGTTGTTCACGTGCTCCAGGCGCTCGTGCACGCCCTCGTCATAGCATCCGTAATTCAGCCGCCGGGGATCCTTCCCCTCGTAGAAATTGCAGAACGCGCTGTTGCCGTGGGTCCGGTCCTGGACGACGAACACCGGCATGGACGCGGTGTAGATGCCCGCCAGCGACCCGACGGCGCCGTAGTCGTGGCACGACCCGACCTGCACCTCCCCGGCGTCCAGCGCGGCGATCGCCGCCGGCCTGGTCGCCGCGAGGCCCTCGAACAGCACGCCGCCGATGATCGCGTCGCGCTGGCCGCCGGTGTACTGCGGCCACGGCAGGGGAGCGCCCGAGGTCAGCACGAGATTGCGGAAGTAGCCGGGCATCACGTCCAGCGCGGGCTGCACGTCGACGACCACCGGGTCGGCGGCGCACATCCGCTCGACCGCCTCGGCGTTGGCTTCAGCGCGGGTGCGAGCGGGGGCGGTCATCGCGCCACGAACCCGCCGTCGACCAGGATCGTCTGGGCGGTGATGTAGGAGGCGCGGGGGGACAGCAGGAACTCGACGACCTCAGCGACCTCCTCGGGTTCCCCGATCCGGCCGAGCATGGCGTGCGCCGCGGAGGCCTCCTCGCCGCCGGACACCGCGGCCATCGACGGGCTCATCGGGGCCCGGATGACGCCGGGGGCGACGCAGTTGACCCGGATCCCCCGCGGGGCCAGTTCCTCGGCCAGGTAGGCGGTGTACGCCGCGACGCCGGCCTTGGTCGCGCCGTACACCGAGGCGCCGACGAACCGGCTGATCTGCCCGGTGAGCGAGCCGATGTTGACGATCGCCGACCCGTCCGCCAGCCGGGGCGCGAAGATGTCGGTCACCCGGGCCAGGCCGGCCAGGTTCACTTCGAACATGAGGTCCATGACGACGTCGTCAACCCGGCCGAGGAACGTATCCCGCAGCACCCCCGCGCAGTTGACCAGGCCGGTGAGCGGCTCGTCGCCCAGCCCGGCGGCGGCCGCCGCCACGCTGGCCCGGACGGTCACGTCGCCCTCGACCGCCCGGATGCCGCGGTTGCGGGCCTCGTCCCAGTCCACCGACCCGATCTGCCGGGCCAGGTCCATGGCCGCCACCGCCGACCCCGAATCCCGCAGCCGCCGGCAGATCGCCAGGCCGATGCAGCCCGCCCCGCCGGTCACCACCATCTGCCCCATCAGCGTCGTCTCTCCTCGGTCGGTGCCGGGCCCTGGCCGCCGCGGTAGCGCAGCGCGAGGCGCCCGGCTCTGGTGGCGGCCAGGTACAGGCTGGCGTTGAACGGCCACTGGGACACGATGCGCCCGGTCGCCGACCGGAAATAGCTGTCGGCGTCCGCCCATACCGTGCGCTTCAGCGCGCGCTGCAGCCAGCGGTCGTACCGGCCGGCCACCGCGGGCGAAACCTGCACGTCATGCGCGCCGCGAGACGCCAGCCGCCGGATGGCGCGGGCCGCGAAGCGGGCCTGGGCCTCATAGAAGGAGACGAGGGGCGCGCTGTTCGTGTTGGGCCCGTACATCATGAAGAAGTTGGGGAACCCGGGCACCATCATCCCGAGGAACGCCCGTGGCTCGCCCGCCCACACCTCGTGCAGCTCCCGGCCGCCCAGCCCGGTGACCCTCAGGTTGGCCAGGTAGTTGGCGGCGTCGAAGCCGGTGGCCAGCACGACCACGTCGAGGGTATGCCGGTCGCCGTTGTCGTCGATGACCCCGGTGGCGCTGAGCCCCTTCACGCCGTGCGGGACCAGCGTGACGTGCGGCTGCAGCAGCGCCTGGTAGTAGGTGTCGCTCAGGACGGTCCGCTTTCCCTCGAAAGGAAACGCCGGCGTGAGGAGCTGCCGGAGATCGGGCTGGCCGGCCAGCGAGTCGGCCAGGAACCGCTCCGAAGCGCGCCGGCGCCTGCCGTTGACCCAGCCGTCTCGCCGGGCGTGGCTCATCCGGAGCTGGCGGATGTCGTAGCGGAGGTAGAGGTTGAGGCGGCGCCACCGGTGCACGAGGCGGTAACGGTTCATCCGGCGCTCCGACGGGCTGAAGTCGCGGCTGCCCTTGGGCAGCAGCCAGTTCGGCCCGCGCTGGAAGACCTTGACCTCGGCGGCGCACGCGGCGGCCTCCGCGACCACCTGCACGGCCGAGGAGCCCGTGCCGAGCACGCCCACCCGCCGGCCGGCGAGATCGAGGCCGTCAGGCCACGTGGCCGTATGGCAGATCACCCCGGTGAAGCCCGTCCCCTCACGGGCCAGGAGCGGGATGCGCGGAACGCTGAGGAACCCGACCGCGCTGATCACCGCGTGGAACGGCCCGTACGGCGCGCGCGAGGACGTGGTGATCTCGTACTCGCCGCACTCGTCCACCCAGGTGACGCTCTGCACGTGCTCGTTCAGCGCCAGGTGACCGCGGAGGCCGAACGTGTCGACGACACGCTCGAGGTAGCGCTGCAGCTCGCCGCGGCCGGCGTGGGTGCGGCTCCAGTCCGCCGGCGCGTAGGAGAACGAGTAGACGTACGACTCGAGGTCGACCTCGGCGCCGGGGTACCGGTTGTGCCACCACGTCCCGCCGACGCCCGGGGCGCCGTCGAAAATGGTGAAGTCCGTGATGCCCTGCCGCTTCAGGGCGACGCCGGCGGCGATCCCGCTGAAACCGCCCCCGATCACGGCGACCCGCATGGGCTTGCGCTCCGATCGCATCGGTTCTTAGGTCTAGACAATAGACCTAAGGGGCATAGGCCGTCAACGGCGTGGGCGGTCACGGTGCGCGGGCGGTCACGGTGCGCGGGCGGTCACGGTGCGCGGGCGGTCACGGTGCGCGGGCGGTGACGGTGCGCGGGTGGTGACGGTGCGCGGGTGGTGACGGTGCGCGGGTGGTGACGGTGCGCGGGTGGTGACGGTGCGCGGGTGGTGACGGTGCGCGGGTGGTCAGCGGGTCGTCAGCCCGGGCTCCCCAGGCCCGCGGCGATCTCGTCGGCGATCTCCGACAGTCCCTCCGCCGCACGGAACAGGCGGCCCGCGAACAGCAGGAACCCATGGGGCATGTCCGGGTACTCGCGGCCGTGCACCGGCACGCCGGACGTGCGCAGCGCATCGGCGAACGCGAGCCCTTCGTCACGCAGCGGATCGAGCCCGGCGACGAGCAGGTAGGTCGGCGGGAAACCGCGCAGGTCGGTCACCATGCTCAGCGCGGCGCGCGGGTCGTCCGGCGCCTGGCCGCCTCCGTACTGGGACCAGTACCAGGCCATCTCGCCGGCGGACAGGAACGGGTCGTCGGCGTTCTCCCGGTACGACTCAGTGTTCATGGCCGGGTCGATGGCGGGATACAGCAGCGCCTGGAACGCCACCGGTGAGTCCGCGGCCTCGTCGCGCAGGACCAGTGCCACGGCCGCGGCGAGGTTGCCGCCGGAGCTGTCGCCGACGACGGCGAGGGGCGGCGCGGCCACGCCGATCTCGCTGCCGTGGGCGGCCAGCCAGCGGACCACCCCCGCAGCGTCCTGCACCGCCGCGGGGAAGGGGTGCTCGGGAGCCCGCCGGTAGTCCACCGCGACCGTCGTGATCCCCGACCGGCGGGTGATGGACCGGCACATGCCGTCGTGGGACTCCAGGTCCCCGAAGACCCAGCCCCCGCCGTGCAGGAACACCGAGGCACCCGCCCGGGCCGGGCCGTCCGGACGGTAGACGCGGACCGGCACCTGGTGCCCGTCGACCGGGATCATCCGGTCCTCCACCGCGCCCACCTCGGGGTAGTCGGTCAGCGGGGCGATGAGCTCGTCGAAGTTCCTGCGCCCGTCGGGGAGCGGCAGGGTCCGGCTCGACGGCCGGCCCGACGCGGCCAGTTCATCCAGCAGCGCGGCGACCTCGGGGTGCGCGGCACGAGGCAGGGTGTTCTCAGCCATAGTCTCTCTGATAGACCATTGAGCCATTGGAAGTCAACCCGCGAGGAAGGTGGCGACCGATGTCCCCGACGCCGCCCCAGACCGCGTCGACCTATGCGCTGGCCCAACTGGCGATCGAAGCAGGCGACGCGCCCGAGGCCGTACGGCGGATCCGGCAGCTGCTCGACGAGGCGACGGAAGGCCGCGAGCTGTTCCCCCTGTTCGTCGAGCGCGCCCGGCGGTTCCTGCTCGACCGCGGTGTGGCACCCGCCGCGGTGTCGGACGAGGAGCGCCGGATCCAGTCGCTGGCCGGCGCCACCGGCGAGCAGGATGCGCTGGACATGGACCGCCAGTGGGCGGTCGTGGCCGAGCTGGCCGCCCGGGCCGAGCAGGCCAGCCTGGCCGGGGACGGCCAGGCCGCAGCCGGGCTGGTCGAAGAGGTCCGCTTGGCGTGGATGGCGGTGCACGACCGCTTCTGCGACGTCACCTGCGGGCTGTTCAGCCTGGCCGCCGGGGAGCTGGGCGAGCCGGTCATCGGTGACATGTGGGACGACGCGATCGGCGGCATGTACCCCAGCCGGGACGCGTACGACACGGCGCTCCGGCCGTGGCCGGAATCGGTGGAGCTGCTGCTCGCCGACGCGGCCGCGTCGCTTCGCGGGCACCTCAGCGGGCCAGGGCGCACCGGAGAGGTGTCCCTGCACGAGGAACAGGACCGGTGGGTCTTGCGGTTCGACCCGTGCGGGTCCGGCGGCCGCACGCTGAGAGCCGACGCCAACGCCGACGGCGCCGCCCGGGTCGGCCCGCCGTTCGGGTTCCGGGTCACCACGCAGGAGCACGACTGGGCCTGGCGGACGAAGGGGGTCTGTCTCTACTGCGCCCATTGCTGCCAGCTTCAGGAGCGAGCGTCCATTGCCCGGCTCGGCTATCCTGTCAGGGTCGTGGAGCCGCCGGTGTGGGGCACGACCGAGCCGCGTGACTACTGCACGTGGAGCGTTTACAAGGATCCTCGGCTGGTCCCGGCTGAGGCGTACCGGCGGGTGGGCGCGACGAAGCCCAGGACGGGCGCGATGGCAATCGAGGCGGTGGACCTGGTCACGGCCCATCAGGTCGTGACCGAGCGCCTCCGCCATGCCATTCACATCGGCACCTACCTCCCCGGCGACAAGCTGCCGCCCGAGCGGACGCTGGCGCAGCAGCTCGGGGTGTCACGGATGACCGTGCGCGAGGCGGTCCGGGTGCTGCGGGCCGAGGGCTACGTCTCGAGCCGGAGAGGCTCGGCGGGCGGCATCACCGTCCTCGACCAGGGCGAGGATGCCAAGCGGCTCCGCGAGGTGCTGCTGGGGCGGATGGCCGAACTGGACGACAACTTCGAGTTCCGCATCGCGGTCGAGGCCGCCGCCGCCCGGCTCGCCGCCCAGCGCCGGACGAAGCGCGATCTCGCCCGGCTGCGCCAGGCCTACCAGGAGCTCGAGCAGGGCCGGGAGACCGCCCGGTTCCGGGCCGCGGACAACGTGTTCCACCTGGCCATCGCCGACGCGGCCAGGAACCGGTTCATGCGCCAGGCGATCGAAAGCGTGCGCGCGATGACCTGGGTGCCGCTCGATCAGGTGATCTCCCAGGTCTTCACGTCGGCGCACGACCACCACGCGCAGATCATGCGGGCCATCGAGGACAAGGATCCCGAGGCGGCCGAGCGAGCGGTCGTCGCCCACATCCAGCTCGCCCAGCGCGATCTCCACCGGGTGATCGAGTAGGTCAGCCGGCGGTTGCCGCGAACTCGCTAAAGGTCTAGGTTATGGTCCAACAAAGACGCCACCATGGCGCGGCGGGGGAGGTGGATGAGGCGGACGGGATGACAACGTCCCACGTCCCGGCGCTGCTCACCGGCCGGACCGCGCTGGTCACCGGGGGCACCCGCGGCATCGGGCGAGGAATCGCCGAGGTCCTGTGCGGCGCCGGCGCCCGGGTTGTCATTGCCGGCCGGGACGCCGTCCGCGGCCAGCAGGCCGCGGACGAGATGTCGGCGCCGGGCTCGCCCTGCCACTTCCGCCGCGCCGACGTCCGCAGCCTGGCCGACCTGGAGGCGGCGGCCAGCTACGCACGGGCGCAGTTCGGCTCGCTCGACATCCTGGTCCACAACGCCGGCATCTACCCCGAGGTCCCGCTGGAGCAGATGACCGAGGCCGACTGGGACCTCGTCCACGACACCAACCTGAAAGGCACGTTCTTCGCGTTCCGGGCGGGCCTGCCATTCCTGAAGCAGAGCCAGGCGGGGCGGATCGTCCTCGTGTCCAGCATCACCGGGCCGGTCACCGGCTATCCCGGGCTGGCCCACTACGGCGCCTCCAAGGCGGGTATGGACGGGTTCATGCGGACCGCGGCGATCGAGGTCGCGCCGTTCGGGATCACAGTCAACGCCGTGGCGCCAGGCAGCATCCGCACCGAGGGGCTGGCCGACCTCGGCGAGCAGGCCATCGCCTCGATGGAGGCGCTGATCCCGCTGCACCGGCTCGGCGACCCCCGTGACGTCGGGGATGCCGTGCTCTACCTGGCCTCCGATCTCGCATCGTTCGTCACCGGCCAGAGCCTGATCATCGACGGCGGCCAGACCCTGCCGGAGATCCCGGGCTTGGCATGACACCACGGTGGGCGCTCCGCGACCGGGTCGCCTTTGTCACCGGCGCCGGCGGTGGCATGGGCTACCGGATCGCCGCCGATCTCGCCAGCGCCGGCGCCCGGGTGTTCGCGGTCGACGTGAAGGAACCGCCCGCGCCCGATCTGGAAGGACCTATCCGTTCCTGGATCTCGTGGCAGTTCGACATCACCGAGGAAGCCCGCGTCGCCGAGGCGCTGGGCGAGGTGTTCGCCACCTGCGGCCGGCTCGACTACGTCGTCAACGCCGCGGGGGTCGGCTGGTTCGACCGGGACGGCCCGGTGGCCAGCATCGACCGCGCCGTGTGGCAGCGGGTGCTTGACGTCAACCTCACGGCGGCCATGCTGGTCTGCCGTCACGCGCTCCCGCTCGTCCGGCGCAGCGGCGGGGGAGCGTTCGTCCACCTGGCCAGCGTGGCCGGGCTCCGCAACGCGGATGATCCGATGGACGCGTATCAGGTCTCGAAGGCCGGCCTGATCTCGCTGTCCCGGGCGATCGCGCTGCAGTACGGGCCGGCCGGGATCCGGTCGAACACCATCTGCCCCGGCGCGATCCTGACCCCGATGATCCAGCCGCTGTACGACGAGGACCCGGCGCGCGCCGAGCGGATGGCGAACCGGACCCCGCTGCGGCGGCTCGGCACGGTCGCGGACGTCTCGTCGGCGTGCCAGTTCCTGCTGTCGGACGAGGCGTCCTTCATCACCGGCACCGACCTGGTCGTCGACGGCGGATGGACCCTGGCCCTCGCATGACCGAGAACACGGCGGCGATCGAGGGCGCACGCGTGGTCCAGCTCGAGGTTCCGGACCTGGACGGGGGGCTGCGGGCCAAGCTGGTCTCGGTGCCCAAGGCGCTCTCTGAGGCCGGGGCCGCGATGTGCACGATCATGTTCGGGCTCACCCAGGCCGACGACGTGTACGAGAGCCCCGCGTCGTCGGCCGAGAACGGGTATCCCGACCTGGTGATGCGGCCCGACATGGCGACGCTGCGGCCGCTGCCGTGGTGCGACGCGACGGTGGCGGTGCTGTGCGATCTGTTCGGTCCCGACGGCGCCGCCTACCCGGTGGCCCCGCGCAGCGTGCTGCGGGCGGAGACCGAGCGGTGCGCCGAGCTCGGCTATGAGGCCCGGTTCGCCGCCGAGTGGGAACTGTGCGTCGTGCACCAGGGCGACGAGCCGGTCCCGCTCGGCCGGACCAGGAACGCCTACAGCTCGCTGCGGCTGCGCGAGCTGCGGCCGCTCGCGCAGGCCTTCTTCGAGCGCATGGAGGCGGTGGGCATCCCCGTCGAGTCCGTGCACACCGAGCTCGGCCACGGGATGCTGGAGTTCGCGATCGCCCACGCCCCGGCGCTGGAGGCGGCCGACCACGCGGCCCGGGCCAAGGCCTACCTGAAGGAGCTGTGCGGCGAGCGGGATCTCGTGGCCACGTTCATGCCGAAGTGGCGGACGGGCGCGCCGACGTCGGGCTGCCACTTCCACCAGAGCCTGTGGCGAGACGGCGCCAACGCGTTCTGGGCACCGGACGGCGCGCTGTCGCCGCTCGCCCGCCACTACCTGGCCGGGCAGCTCGCGACGATGAGCGACCTCACGGTGCTGTTCAACCCGTCGGTGAACGCGTTCCGGCGGCTGCAGCCGGGAACCTGGACCCCGGCGACCGCCTCGTGGGGGGTGGACAACCGGACCGCCGCGATCCGGGCGATCACCGGATCCCCGAAGGGCGCCCGGCTCGAGCACCGCCGGCCCGGTGCCGACGTCAACCCGTACCTGGCCATCGCCGCGATGCTGGCGGGCGGGCGGTACGGCATCGTCGGGGATCTGGACGCGCCCGACCCGGCGACCGGCGACGCGTATGGCGACGGCCGGTTCCCGCGGCTGCCATCGACGCTCGACGACGCGATCGCCGCGCTGCGCGGGTCGTCGCTCGCGCCGGCCCTGCTCGGCCGGGAGTTCGTCGACCACTACCTGCTGTCCCGTGAGGTGGAGCTGCGGCTCTGGCACGAGTGGGAGGCGGAGCAGGTGACCGAGTGGGAGCACCGCCGATACTTCGAGACGTCCTGAAGGTGGGGTACCAGCCACGTGGATGACGAGCAGCGCATTGCCGTTGAGAAGCGGCTGCACGACGAGGAGATCGAGACCGTGCTCTGCGTGGTGCCCGATCTCTGGGGCAGGCTGATGGGGAAGCGGGTGACCACGGAGAGCTTTCTGAAGACGGCGCTGCGGTCCGAGGGCCTGCACGCCTCGCTCTACCTCTTTGTCGTCGACATGGACATGGACCCGCGGCCCGGCTACGAGCTGAGCAACTGGCGCACCGGCTTCTCCGACTTCCGCATGGTTCCCGACCTGACGACGTTCCGGGTGGTCCCGTGGCTCGACTCGACCGCGATCGTGATCTGCGACGCCTACCAGGAGGACAGCGACCGGCTGGTCGAGGTGGCGCCGCGGTCGATCCTGCGGCGCCAGGCGGACCGGGCCGCCGCTGACCACCTCCGCTTCAAGATGGCGGCCGAGCTGGAGTTCTACCTCTACCGGACGTCCCCGGCGGAGGCGTGGGCGCGCCGGTACCTCGAGCTGGAACCGCTGAGTTACTACCGGGCCGACTACCACATCCTGCAGTCGAGCCGGGACGATCACTTCATCGAGGCGATCCGGCGGCACATGAACGCGGCCGGGATCGAGGTCGAGTTCTCCAAGTCGGAGTGGGGGCTCGGGCAGCAGGAGATCAACCTGCGCTACGCCGACGCGCTCGAGATGGCCGACCGCCATGCGCTGTACAAGAACGGCGTCAAGGAGATGGCGCAGGCCAACGAGTGGAGCGCGACCTTCATGGCCAAGCCCTCCATCTCCGACATCGGGTCTTCATGTCACATCCACGCCAGCATCTGGGACACCGACGAGACCGCGAAGATGCCCGATCCTGCGGCCCCGCATGAGCTGTCCGGCCTCGGCCGGTCGTTCCTCGGCGGGCTGCTCGAGCACACCGCGGAGCTGATGTGGCTGTTCGCCCCGAACGTCAACTCCTACAAGCGCTTCCAGAGCGCGTCGTTCGCGCCCACGGTGGTGACCTGGGGCCGCGACAACCGGACGTGCGGGTACCGGGTCGTGGGGGAGGGCGAGTCGCTGCGGGTGGAGAACCGGATGCCGGGCGCCGACGTCAACCCGTACCTGTCCAGCGCGGCCACGATGATGGCCGGGCTCGACGGCATCAGGCGGCAGCTCGACTGCGGCGACCCGTACGACGGAGACGCGTACAGCGACCGCGGCCTGGCGTCCGTGCCGACCACGCTGCGGGACGGGCTCGACCTGTTCGCCGGCAGCTCGCTGGCCCGGGCGGCGCTCGGTGACGCCGTGCACGAGCACCTGGTCCACTTCGGCCGGCAGGAACTCGAGGCGTTCCAGCACGAATGCGTCACCGACTGGGAACGGATCCGCTACTTCGAACGCATCTGAGGGGCGGCACATGGCTGAGTACTTCGACCTCGGCAACCACGGCCGGCCGGTCACGACCTCGTCGCCGGAGGCACAGAGGTGGTTCGACCGCGGGCTCACCTGGGCGTATGCGTTCAATCACGAGGAGGCGGTGCGCTGCTTCGAGCGGGCTCTTGAGCATGATCCGCGGTGCGCGATGGCGCACTGGGGCGTCGCCTACGCGATCGGGCCCAACTACAACAAGGCGTGGGACGCGTTCGACCCGGTTGACCTGTCCACCTCCCTGGAGCGTGGTCACGCGGCCATACGGCAGGCTCTCGGCTGCCTCGACGGGGCGAGCACGGCCGAAGTCGGCCTGCTGGACGCGATGGCCGCCCGCATCCCGTCGGCCACCCCGCCGGTGGCCGCCGGAGAGTGGAACGAGGCCTACGCGGGCGCGATGCGCCACGTCTACGCCGACCATCCCGGCGACCTGGACATAGCGGCGCTGTTCGCGGACGCGCTGATGAACGTGACCCCCTGGCAGCTGTGGGACCTGGGCTCCGGCGACCCCGCGGCGGGCGCCCACACCGCCGAGGCGGCGGACGTGCTGGAACGGGCGCTCGGCCGGCCCGGCGGCAGGTCGCACCCGGGCGTGCTGCACATGTACATCCACCTGATGGAGATGTCTCCGGAGCCGGAACGGGCGCTGCGGGCAGGCGACTGGCTGCGGAACCTGGTCCCGGACGGCGGCCACCTGCAGCACATGCCGACCCACATCGACGTGCTGTGCGGCGACTACCGCAGCGTGGTCGCGTCGAACTCGGTGGCAATCGCCGCTGACGAGAGGTTCGTCGCCCGGGAGGGGGCGATGAACTTCTACACCCTCTACCGGGCGCACAACTACCACTTCAAGATCTACGGGGCGATGTTCCTGGGCCAGTCCGAGGTGGCGCTGCAGGCGGGCGACGAGCTCGCCGCCGTCCTGCCCGAGGATCTGCTGCGGGTCGAGGTACCTCCGATGGCCGACTGGCTGGAGGGCTTCACGGCGATGAAGCTGCACGCGCTGATCCGCTTCGGGCGCTGGCCGGACATCATCGACACGCCGCTGCCCGACGACGCCGGCCTGTACTGCGTTACGACCGCGATGACGCACTACGCCAAGGGGGTCGCGCTCGCCGCGACCGGGCGTCTGGACGAAGCGGAGGACCAGCGGCGGCTGCTCGCGGCGGCGGTCGCCCGAGTGCCGGATTCCCGGACCGTGTTCAACAACACCTGCCTGGACATCCTGGCCGTCGCCTCGGCCATGCTGGACGGGGAGCTGGAATACCGGGCCGGCCACGTGGACGCGGCGTTCGCGCAGCTGCGCCGGGCGATCGAACTGGACGACGGGTTGCCCTACGACGAGCCGTGGGGCTGGATGCAGCCCGTCCGGCACGCCTACGGCGCCCTGCTGCTCGAGCAGGGTGAGGTAGCGGAGGCGGAGGCCGCCTACCGGGCCGACCTGGGCCTGGACGACACCCTGCCGCGGGCCAACCAGCATCCGGGTAACGTCTGGAGCCTGCACGGCTACCACGAGTGCCTCGTCCGGCTCGGCAAGACCGAGCAGGCCCGCATCATCCGGCAGCAGCTTGATCTCGCCGCCGCCCAGGCCGACGTCCCGATCAGCGCCTCGTGCGCGTGCCGGCTCGGCCTCCGCGAGTGAGCCTGCGGCTGTCCGGAGTTATGAAGGAGGTAGCTAGCTTGCGGCAGGTTGTCACCTTCGACGCCTACGGCACTCTTATCGATTTCCGGCTGTCGGATGTCGTACGGCAGGTTCTCGCCGGCCGCTTGCCGATGGACGGCGTTGACAGCGAGGAGTTCCTTGACGACTTCCGGGTCATGCGCTTCCAGGCCGTGCTCGAGCCCTACCGCGGGTATCGCGAGGTCTTGCGGTCGAGCCTGCAGACCGCCATGCGGCTGCACGGCATCCCCCATTCACCGTCCGACGGTGACGCGCTCGCCGCCGCGGTGGCCGCCTTCGGGCCATTCCCGGAAGTGCCGGACGCGCTGCGGGCGCTGCAGTCCCTCGACTACGAGATCGCGATCATCTCAAACACCGACGATGATCTGATCAGGCAGAACGTCGCGCGCATCGGCGTGCACTTCGATCACGTCATCACCGCGCAGCAGGCCCGGGTGTACAAGCCGAGCCGCCGGGCCTTCGAGTACGCGTACGCGGTCATGGACATCCCGCCGGCCCGGGTGACCCACGTGGCGCAGGGGTGGGAGTACGACCTCATCCCGACCCGTGACCTCGGCCTGCGGCGCCGTGTCTGGATCAACCGGTCCGGGCGGCCAGGCAGTTCCCTCTACCGGCCTTATGACGAGCTGTCCGATCTGTCGGCCGTGCCGGCCCTGCTCGGCGCCAGGCACGCGTCCTGAGCGCCGGACGCCGGAAAGGTCCGCGATGACAGGAATTTCCGGCGGACGGGCTGCTTTGCGGGGACCTGACGTCAGCTGCGCTACGATCCGGCCAGGTATCAGGAAGGAACCGTCAGATGAGGCTAGCGCTCGTGTCGTCAAAAGGAGGCACTGGGAAGACTACGTCGGCGGTCAGCCTCGCTATGGTGCTGCACCGGCTCGGCCGCACGCTGGCCGTGGACTGTGACCCCCAGGGCTCCCTGATGACCTGGAGCGAGGCCGCCGCGGAACAGGGTAACTCGCTTCCCTTCACAGTGGTCAGCATGCCCACCAGGGACGTACACGTACGGCTGGCCGATCTCGGCGCCGGATACGAGCACGTCATCGTGGACACTCCGCCGGGGGACCTCGGGATAATCCGCTCGGCCATCCTGGCGTCCTCCGTCGTCCTGGTACCCGTCTCGCCGACTGGGCTGGACCTGAACCGCATCAGGCCCACCTTTGAGGTACTGGCGGAGATCGCGATATCGCACCCCGTTGAGGTCGGGGTTCTGCTGACGAAAGTACGCCGTGGAACGCGCTCGGCCCGGGCGGCGCGGGGAATCCTGGCCGAGCACGGTTATCCGGCGATGAAAACCGAGATCCCGCTGGCCGAGCACTTCGCCGCGGCGTTCGGCTCGGTGCCGGCCGTCCTCGGCGAGTACTGGGAGCTCCTCGGGGAACTCAAGAAATGAGCCCGTCAAGACTTTCTTCCTGAACGGTTGGTCAACGGCGGCCGGATATCTCAACCGCGCATCCTCCGACGCGTAGGCGCTGATGATCCGGAACGTTGGCTGCCGCGGCATGTATCAGGAGCTCACGCCGCGGCTCTGGCTATCACGATGGGTGTCGCAACGTACTGGCGCCGTTCCCCTGGTTCAACTCGGGCAACGGCCCGGAATGACCAGGTGGCTGGCCATAGCATGCGACACAAAGGGCGCCCGCGGGCGGGAGGTTGCGATGAAGATCGAGTCCGACAGTGACCTGTGGAGGACGCGGTACCGTATCGCGGAGCTGATCGACGTCGAGCGGCTGAGCGGCGAGTGGTCCTCTGAACGGCTGCACCTGCATGTCCCGCAGCAGCAGGAAGACAATTGGTGCTGGGCCGCCACTAGCGACGGCATCGCGCATTACTACCGCCACTCGTCGACCTGGACTCAGTGCGCCATCGCCAATTCGGAACTCGGACGGAGCGACTGCTGCGGTAGCGGAGCGAGCGGACCGTGCAACGTGTATGGCTACCTGGATCAGGCCCTCAGCATCGTCGAGGACTTCGACCACGAGGCCGCGGCGGTGGCCGGCTTTCACACGGTTCACCATGAGATCCGCGCCCATCGCCCGCTGGGTGTCCGGATCGCCTGGTCAGGTGGAGGCGCCCACTTCCTGGCCATCGGCGGGTTCCGGGAGCGGCCCAGCCAGTACGTTCACGTCGAAGACCCCTGGTACGGGCCATCCGACGTCGCCTACACCACGTTGGTGAACGGCTACCAAGGCAGCGGGAGCTGGACCAACACCTACTGGACGAAGCCGTGAAAAGGGCCCGGACCGGGGTAATCGGCTGGCCCTTCATCTGGCCAGGGAGGCAAGTGCGATGCCATTGAGGGTTGCGGAACCCCCGCTCACAGTCCGCCAGACAGCGGCGGAGTACGTCCATCAGATGGGCACCCCACAGGGCGTCTTCCCGGCGCTGAGCGGCGTGGCCCAAGAGGAGCTGGAGCTGGTGGCGCCCCACCGGATCTACACCGCGGGGCTGGGCGATCTTCTTGACCGCGGCCTGGCGGGAGCGGCCCAGACGGGCTGGCGCTACCTGGTAGGGGACGCAGAGCGTGTCGTAGCCAGCGTCGAGCTGGCCGGGGACGCCGGTGAGTCTCCGCTCATCAACGGCGGTCCCTACGTGGCCGCCACCGCCGCTGCCATCGACGAGCTCGAGCGGCTGCCCGACGTAGCCGCGGGTGATTACGAGCTGCGGCTTCTCAAGGTGCCGGCCCTCCATGTGGCGGCGGCCTGGCTGGTCGGGGCGCAGCGCCTGGTGGTACCTCTCGCGCCGACCCCGAGCTTCCTGGAAGCGGGACACAGGTATACCGAGGAAGAGTTCGTCGTGACTCTGCGGGAACCGGCTCAGCGGGCGCTGGCCTCCGAAGCCCCTTCCGGGGGCTGAATCCAGCTGCTCGGGGTGACACGCCGCGCCGTGCTCAGCCACCGCGCTGTGCTGTCTCCGCTCACTTTGGCTCGGCTGCTCGGCGCCGGTTGTAGAGGCGGATGGCCCAGAGGTAGGCCACGACGGCGATGCCGATGCTCCACGCGATGGCGGCGATGGCGTGGTCGCCGACCGCGGCGCCGCCGAGCAGGCCCCGTACGGTGTCGGCGACGGGGGTGAACGGCTGGTACTCGGCGAACTGGCGCAGGCCCGTCGGCATGGTGGCCGTGGACACGAAACCGCTGCTGAGGAACAGCAGCAAGAACAGGATCATCGGAGTATTGCTGGCCGTCTCGACACTCTTGGCGGCCAGCCCGAGCGCGACGGCCAGCCAGATCAGCGCGAAGGCGAACAGGGCCAGTATCCCGATCGCGGCCAGCCAGTGGAGCGGTCCGGCAGCAGAGCGGAATCCGAGGCCGAAGGCGACCCCGATGAGGATGGCGATGGCGGCCAGGATTTGGATCAGGCTGCCGAGTACGTGGCCGGTGAGGACGGACGCGCGGGCGATGGCCATGGTGCGGAACCGGTCGATGATGCCGCCGGTCATGTCCATGGCGACCATGATCGAGGTGCCCTGGATGGCTGAGGCGACGGTGATGAGCAACAACCCTGGCACCACGTAGTTGAGGTAGGCGCCGCGCCCCTGGTGGGCGCCGAGCCCGGCACCGAGTTGTCCGCCGAAGACGTAGACGAACAGCAGCAAGAGCACGATCGGTATGCCGATGAGCATCACGGTCATGGACGGGTAGCGGAGCTGATGTTTGAGGTTGCGGCGCAGCATGACCCGTGAGTCGCTGAGCGTGTAGGCGAGCGTGGTCATGACAGCGGTACTCCTTGTGGTGCGGGGTCTGCGTTGAGCTGCGCGGTGACGTGGCTGCCGGTGACGGCGAAGAACACGTCGTCGAGATCCGGGGTATGGATCGACAGCCGTTCGACGGAGATACGGGCTTCGTGCAGCTCGTCGAGCAGCTCGCGGAGCGAGTCGATGGTGCCGTCGGCCGGGACCTGGAGGACAAGCTGGTCCTGGTCGGGAGCAGCCGCCTCGAGGAGTTCGGCCGCCGAGTGCAGCAGGTGGCGATCGGCGAAGTGGAGTCGGACGTGGCCGCCTGGAATGCGGCTCTTCAACTCGGCCGGGGTTCCTTCGGCGACGATCCTGCCCTGGTCGAGCACCGCGATCCGGTCGGCCAGCTGGTCCGCCTCGTCCAGGTACTGGGTGGTGAGCAGGACGGTGACCCCGGCGGAGGCCAGCTCGCGGACGATCTGCCACATGGTGCGACGGCTGCGCGGATCCAAGCCGGTGGTGGGCTCGTCGAGGAAAATCACCCGGGGCTTACCGACGAGGGTCATCGCCAAGTCGAGCCGTCGTCGCATCCCGCCCGAGTAGGCCGAAAGCAGCTTGTGAGCGGCGTCGGTGAGGTCGAACTGCTCCAGCAACTCGGCCACCCGCCGCCGTCCAGCCTCGCGGCCGAGGTGGCGAAGGTCCGCCATCAACTGCAGGTTCTCGGCGCCGGTGAGCAGGTTGTCCACCGCTGAAAACTGACCGGTGACCCCGATGACGGCCCGCACCCCATCGGGGTCGGTGACCACGTCGTGACCGGAGATGCGCATAGAGCCGGCATCGGCCGAGATCAGGGTGGACAGGATCCGGACCATCGTGGTCTTGCCGGCCCCGTTGGGGCCGAGAAGCGCCAGGATCGTGCCCTCCGCCACGGCCAGGCTCACCTTGTCGAGCGCCACATGGTCGCCGAACGACTTGCACACGTCCCGAGCCTCGATCCCCGGCGCGGCAGACACGCTTGTCATGGCCTTCTCCCTCCTTGCCGTGTGGCCGAGTCGGCGGGAAGCTCGCCCGCGGCCCGCAGCGCCTCCCGCTGCGCGATCCACTCCTGCTCCAAGACCGGGAGCCGCCCGGCCAGGAAGTCGGAGAATGCCGCCCACTCCAGCAAGATCGCTTTCCGCTCAGGTGGCGCCTCGGCCAGCAGACACAGACCCTCTCGGGCCAGGTCGGCCATCTCCCGGTACTCGGAGACGTCGAAGCCCATCGCGTGGGACGACGACATGTCGATGCGTACCCGGTCCATCCGCTCGCCCGCCGTCCGGGAGCGCCGGATGAGCCCGAGGTTCTCCAATGTGTTCACCGCGCCGGCGATCGCGCTCCGGCTCGCCAGCAGGGCGTCGGCCAGCTCGCCGATGCTCTGCTCGCGCGGGTCGCACACCGCCAGGTACCCGATCAGCCGGCCCACCATCGGGGCCATCGCGAAGCGCCGGGCATAGAAGCGCCCGGCATGGTCGGCAAACGTGATCTCAGCGTCACTCGGCATGCCACCATCATACACACAATCCTGAGATAACATAAATCTCTGTTATCTCAGAGTGATGATTCGCCGTCCATCATCTCCTCGATGGGCCCCGTATCGGTCCGACCCACCCGGCCCTAGGGCTTCTCCTCGCGCCGCTCAAATCCTCCGCACTGCGTGACTGGGAGACGCGGGTAACGGGAAAGGGCGACGTCCCATGCGGCGCGTGTGCAGCGGAGGTAGGCGGTGCCCCGCTGTGTCTCGTTGAGCTTCGCATGCCTGCAGGCTCCGCAGAGCCCTGGCTCCGCACCCAGCTTCAGCCACGCAGCATTAGGCGGCCGTTCAGGCATGAGACGCAGAATATGCCTCTGTGCTGGGCCTTGGCCCAGCCGGGCCACTGGCCGGCCCGTCTCCCAACTCCGGCCCGCACCAGTGGCGGCCCGCATACCGCCTCCGAAAACTCCCGGGGCAGACGGGCGATTGGCCTGCTCCTGGTGCCGGGCGTGCCTGCCTCAGGCGGGGTGATGTCCGGGAGGGATTCCCTGGCCGCCGGATGCACCGGCGGCCAGGGGATCGTCGCTGCTCGATGCCGGGGTGCGACGCGCCATCTGGGTCCGCTGCTCAGCGGATGTACAGTTCGTCCGCGTCGTACTCGGTGAACTCCATGTTCGACGCCACATCGGTCATGCCGAGCGACTGGAACGCGGGGAAGAGCTGCTCGGCTGACCACCGGTCCATGTGGGCCTTGGACTGCCACACGGTCACGACGTGGAGCCCGTTCTCGTCCGTGCCGGCCGCCCAGGCGAGCAGGCCGTCGATGTCCTGGGGCGGGTTGTGCTTGGCGGCGACCGCGCGGAAGCCGTCGATCGTGACCCCGGGCGTCGCCGCGATGTGGATGTGTGCCATGTTCGTCCTGCCTTTCCTGAGTTTGTGCTGGCAGGAAGGACGCTACGGGAAAGCCCGGGTCCGGCCATCCGGGGAATCACTCACTGGAGTACTCATTCGCCGTCGGCCTGGGTACTCATAGACGGCTGGCGTCATGCCCGCCGCCGGCCCAGGCGGCGATCTGGCTGCGGTTGCGGAGCCCGAGCTTGGTCAGGATGTGCTGGACGTGGTTCTCGGCCGTCCGCTCGGAGACGTACAGGGTCTGGCCGATCTGCTTGTTGGTCAGTCCCTGCCCGACCAGCCGGGCCACCTCGAGCTCGCGGGAGCTGAGGGGTGAGTCGCCGGCCGGCGCGGTCGTCAGCTGGGCTTGCAGCTGTCCGATCCATTCGGTGAATGGGACCATCCCGAGCTGTTCGGCCTCGCGCGCGGCGGCGGCCAGCACGGCCAGCGCCTCGTCCCGGTCGCCGGTCGCCTGCCGGCGGGTGAGCGCGGCGGCGAGTTCGACGCGGGCTTGCACGGCGCAGCCGCGGGCGCCGTTGGCGTCGCAGATCGAGGCCGCCGTCTGCAGGTCTTCAACCGCCGGGTCGAGATGGCCCAGCGCGGCGGCCGCCTGTCCGAGCGGCAGCTCGATCGGGCCCAGGTAAACCCCGGGTCCGGCGCCGTTCGCGACGTGCTGGCCGCGGAACGGCTCGAACCGCGCCGCCAGGAACTCGATGTCCTCCATCCGGCCGAGGCGGATGGCGACCGCAAGCCCGTGCGCCCAGGCCGCCATGCGCATCGCCGGTACCGGCGTCCAGGACCGGACCGGCAGGCCTGCGCATAGGCGGCCTCAGCGGCGGCGCGGTCACCCTGGTGCAGGCGGATCAGCGCGAGGGTAAGCGCGGGGAAGACGGTGCCGACGCCGCGGGTGGTGTCCACGGCATCCGGCCGCAGGTGCGCGGGGATCTGGTCCCATAGCTCGATCAGACCGGATCTGCCGAACCCGATGTGCAGGCCCGCCTGGCCGAGGATCACTGAGCAGCCGCCGAACGCGACCGGGTGTCCCATGTCGCTGAACACCTTGAACGCGTGCCAGGCCAGCTGCGTCGCCTCGGTGAAGCGCCCGGTCGCCAGCGCGAGCGTCGCCGAGGTCTCCAAGAAGTGCCATCGGGCGAGCGGGCCGGGGAGCCGATCCACGCAGACTTCGAGGTCGGCGAGCTCGCGCCGGACGCTTCTCAGCTGACCCGTCTCAAACAGGGTGTCGATCCGCCACAGCCGGCCCCACATCTCGAGCCAGGCGCTGCCCGCGGCGTCGGCGGCCTCCAGCATCCGGCCCGCCAGCACGGCCCGTTCGGCTACTCCGTCCGGGGCGCAGCAGGCCAGCTGGCGGGCATGGAGCGCGTCCACGAGCGCGACCGGGTCCCCCGCCGATCCGGCAGCGGCCAGCGCGTCCCGGCTGACCTGTCCCGCCCGGTCGTACTCGCCGCGGTACACCAGCGCCTGCGCGTACCGCGACGAGACCCGGGCCCGCAGACCATCAGGAAGGTCTTCCCCGGCCAGGGCCTGCTCGCAGATGCGGCAGATCTCCCCGTCCCATTCCGGTACGCCGGTGGCCTCCATGACCAGCGCCGTGCGGGCCAGCAACCCCCGGTCACGCCGGCGCTCGGCGCGCCGGCCGACTCCGGCGGCCATCTCCTGCGATCCGGGCAGGTCCCCGCTGCGGTGCAGGGCCGCCGCCAGGGCGAGCTCAAGCCGGGAGCGGTCGTTCTCGCCGATCTCCCCTTCGCCGACCGACAGCGCCTGCCGGTACAGGCGAACGGCCTCCTCGAACGCCAGCGACTGCGCCGCCACGCCGGCGGCCGCCTCACACGCCGCTACCGCCTCCGCCCGGTCATCGGGCAGCGATGCCTCGACCCGGTGCCGGGCGACCTCAGCCAGGTGCAGATCCAGCTGCCCCTCGTAGAGAGCCTCGATCGCGTCCGCCGCGGCGGCGTGCAGCCGCCGTTGCTCCGCGGCGCTCAGCCGGGCGGCTACCGCCGAGCGGACCAGCGCGTGCGAGAACCGGTGATCACCGGGACGGTCCCCGGCCACCAGGAACCCGGCGGCCCGGCACTCGTCCAGCGGGCCGAGCAGGGCAAGCACTGGTACGTCCAGGATCCTGGCCACTACGCCGGCCGAGAAGCTGTTACCTGCCACGGCGGCGGTCTGCACCAGAGCCCGGGCGGGATCCGACAGCTGCGCCAGCCGGTGGGCCGTCGCCTCCGCCACCCGTCCCGGCACCGGCACCGGTACCGGCCCGCCGCGCCGCTGCTCGGCGAGCGTGCGGGCCAGCTCGCGGACCAGGAACGGGTTGCCTCCCGTTTCGGAGTGCACCTGGCCGGCCTGGTCGGCCGAGGCCGGCAGCCCGGCGGCGAGCAGCATATCCCCGACCGCGCCGGCGGCCAGGCCACGAAGGTCCACCCGTTCGGTGTTGGCATCCGCCGACAGACGCGGCAGCAGCCCGGCGCTCGTGCCACCGGAGGTCGCCGACTCCCGGTAGGTCGCCAGCACCAGGATGAGCGTCCCTCGCAGCTGGCGCACGACATCTTCGAGCAAGACCGCCGACGCCTCGTCCGCCCACTGCAGATCATCGAGCACCAGCAGCAACCCGCTCGGCCTGGCCGCCTGCGCCAGCCGCCTGCGAACCTCCGCGAACATCGCGAACCGCTGGGCGCTGCCGGAATCGGCGCCATCAGCTAGCGCCGGGCGTTCGGCGTCACCGAAGACGCGCGGCCACAGGCCCACGCCGGAAGGGTCGTCATCGGCGGCCCGGACGGCGGGCTCATCCAGCACCAGCCGCCACAGGCCGTACGGCGGCAGGCTGTCCCGGTCGGCCGCCCGGGCCCACGCGACCGGCACGCCCCTCGCAGCGGCGGACGCGGCGGCCTCCTCCGCCAGCCGGGTCTTCCCGATCCCAGCCTCACCCGTGCACAGCACCAGACGGCCGCCACCCGCCAGGGCATCATCCAGCAGCAGCATGACCCGAGCCAGCTCGCGGTCACGGCCTACCATCGGTCCAGTGGCCCCGCCGTGCGCACCCCCCACCAGGCAACCATAACCGGGAGCCGTCGGCCCCCTAGAGGTGAACAGCATCATCGGTGGCCCGCATGACCACAGGCAGGCCCGACGGCGGTGGCGACGTGGCCGAGCCGAGCCCGCCGGTAGCTCCTCCCGGTTCCGGGTCAGTCATTGCCGTCGCAGCTTTGCTGATCAGTGAGTCGTGGCTGCGAGTATGCGGGCGATGCTGGTCACGAAGCGGGGAAGCGCGTCAGGGTCCCCGGCGCAGCGGGTCGGGTTGAGCTCTCCGATCGACAGCGCTCGCATCCGCCGATCCCGGGCCGCCGCCGTGAGCGCCTCGGTGACCTGGTCGAGGGTAGGGCCCGTGTTGCGGCAGTCGGTGTTCTCCGCCAGCGGGGCATCGATGAAGTCCAGGACGTCGACGTCGAGGTGCAGGGCGAGCGGCCCCGCAGGAAGCTGGCTGAGCGCGGTCAGGGCGGTGGCGGCCGGACCGGCGGCGAGCGCCTGGCTGGTGGTGACGTGCAAGGCGAGCCGGCCGGCCTGCTCGCGCTCCCACGGCGTGGCCAGCCGGGGCTCGACCCCGAGCCAGGCCACCTGGTCCGCCTCGAGCAGCGGCGGCCGCCCGAACGCGCCGGTCAGGGTGTCCAGGCAGCCCGGCAGGGCCAGCGCGTGCGCTAGCCCCATCCAGTCCAGAGCCCCGTCGGTGGTGCTTTCGGGGGTGTTGAGGTCGTAATGGCGGTCGAGGTACAGCAATCCCGGCGCCCCGGCGCCCAGGCGCCGCAGTGCCGCCACGACCCCGAGCGCGATGGTGCAGTTCCCGCCGAGCACCAGGGCAAGGTCGCCGCGCGCCAGCAGCGGGTCGAGCCGGTCCGCTAGCTGCTGCACGGACACCGTCGCCTGGCCGGCGTTCTGGGCCAGCGGGTGATCCCGGTCCGGGCTCCAGGCCTGGTGCGGCAGGTCCCCGTCGTCATGCACCTCGAGCCCGGAGGCGGTGAGCTGTTCGATCAGGCCGGCCGAGCGCAACGCCGCAGGCGCCAGGTCCTGGCCGGCCGCGTAGCTGGCCGCGCTGCTCGGAACGCCCACGACTGAGATCCTGCTCACCGGGGAGAGGCTACCGGCGCCCGCCCCAGGGGCGCCACTGAACAACCGCGGCTCCCCGGGCGGCTTAACCGGTCTCGGTCAGCGGTCCGGATGGGCAGCAGGCCGGGCTGGGGAGGCAGCGTCCGCAGAGATCACCAATCTTCGTGAGCCGCCCGGCCGGCGGCAGATCCGCCGCCGGCGGCCATGGCCAGGCCGAGCGCCGCCGCGTAGCGGTGGCCGGCCGACGGCCCGGCGAGCGTGCCGCCGACGTTGCCCCGGCCGACCGCCACGCCGGGCGGAACGGAACGCAGCAGCACCCCGGTCAGCTCCTCGTCCGCCGCCGGCCCGCCGACGATCAGGATCTGCGCCGCGCTGTCCGCGCGCCCGGCTAGGGCGCGGCGCAGGTTCGCCGCGAAGACCGCCTGCTTCAGCCGCAGCCGGACCGCCCGCCATTCCGCCGGGCTGCGGCCGCGGTCGAACGACAGCAGCCCGGCGGGGCCGTGCACGGCGAGCGTGCCGGCCGCCGCCGCCGGGGCCGGCCGGTCGAGGAAGCCGTGGCTGCCGTCCTCGGCCTCGAACCGCTGGGCCCCGTCCACCCTCAGGCACGGGCCCCGCTTGACCCACTCCGCCGCCGCCAGGGAAATCCCCAGCGTCTGCGCGACCGCCACGGTGAGCAGGTCGCCGGCCCCGGCCGCCACGACCTCGGCATCGGGGGCGATGGCGTCGATCGTGCCGGCGCCCACGTCCACCACGACCGCGTCCGGCCTGGCGCCGGGGGTGGTGAGCGCCCCGGCACGCGCCGCGGCCGGCTCGGTCGACGTGCAGCGGACCGGGCAGCCCAGCAGTTCCGCGAGCTGGCCGGCCTGGTCGGCGCCATCCGGCAGGCGGTGCAGTGCGGCGGCCACCACCGCCCGGCGCAGGCTGCCCCGCCGCGCGGTCGCCGCGTCCGCCACGGCGGCGAGGTCCACCGCGAACAAGTCGTCCACCTCTTCAGCGGCGGCCCCGGCGCTGACGGCGCTGACCGCGCCGACCGGCCAGTCCGGCAGCAGCGCACAGACCTCCCGCAGTGTCAGCCGCTCCCCGCCCGCGACCACCCAGGGCTCGGGCTCGGCGAGGGTCGAAGCCGGCCCGGGCCGCGCGGCGTCCGCGGCGGCGCTAGCGAGCCCGACCACCGCGTTGGAGTAGTCGACCAGCGACCGGGACAGCGTGACCGCGTCGCCGGCCTCGCCGTCACCGAGCGCGAACGCCGCGGCCAGCGCCACCGGGTCGCCGAGCAGCGTGAGCGGCTGCCCGGGGGCCCGGACCTCGACTGCGATCAGCGAGCACGGCGCCGCCCCGGCCACATCCACCTGGTCGATCACGGGTATCCGGGCCTCGATGCGGTTGGCGATGAGCACCCCTTCGTCGCCCGCCACCAGCACCGCCGCGACCGGTAGCCCGGCTCCGGCCAAGCCGCGCAGCCGCTCTGCGGCCCGGGCGTAGCCGAGTCCGGTCGGGATGACCGCGACGAACGGGCCCGCTGACGGTTCTGCCGGGAACGGCCGGTCCAGCCACAACGGGACCCCTACGCACCCGCCGCTGCCCCCCGGCGTGGCCACCCCGGCGGCGAGCAGGCGGAGCCGTCCGGTCCGCGGCGCGACCGGGGCGGCGGCCACGGTGGTGGTCTGCACCGGCCGCAGCGGCGCGATGCTCGCCTCGTCCACCCGCCAGCCATGGCGCCGCTCCAGCCGGCGGACCAGGGCGGCGGCGGCGCGCAGCGACTCCGCGGAGCCCTTGCGGCCCCTGGTCGGCAGCCGGTCCGCGCCGAGCAGCCGGTTTCCGGCCAGCACCGCGACCTCGGTTGTGGCGTTGCCGACGTCCACCCCGGCGATGACCGGCATCGCCTCAGCCCGTCACGCGGAAAGGCCGCGGCGGGCGTAGACCTCCGCCGCCTCGGTGAGCAGCGCGGCGCAGCGCGGCAGCCCGCGCTCCGCGAGCCCGGCAGCGAGCTCGGCCAGCCGCTCCGGGGTGGAGCGGCCAGGCCGGAGCGCGTCGTAGATCGCCAGCACCTCGTCGTCGGGGAGGCTGGTCAGCTCGGCGGCCCGGCGCAGGTTCTCGGCCAGCTGCGGGTTGGCGTGCGCGGCGGCCACCGCCGCCTGCCGTTCCAGCGTCTCCGGATGGATCCGCAGGTCGGGGACGCTGAGCTCGCCGCGGCGGACCGCCTCGAGCGTGAGCTCGCCCACTGGCCGGCCGGACAGCGGGCGCACCGCTGGCCCGTCTGTCATCGCAGTCCTTCCTGTGACAGTTCCTCCGGGGGCGCGCCCGGCTTGACCCAGGCGCGTTCCAGTGCCATCAAGGCGATCACGGTGGTGTGGTACCTGGCCTCGATCGCCTCGTCGCTGTAGGGATTGCGGGCCGGATCCGGGGTGCCGCCCCGGGCATGGCGCGCGGCGTTCGCGCCGAGCAGGCGGTAGAGCTCGCCGGTGACGGTGGGGGCCACCGAGTAGAGCTCCAGGTTGGCGAGCGGGGCGAGGTCCCTGCGGTGGATCAGCGCGGTTCCCTTGCCCTGCAGCCCGATGCCGATGCCCGATCCGGCCAGCCGGGCGGCGGCCAGGCCGATGCGGCCCAGGTCGACCGTGTCATTGAAGCGGACCAGACGGCCGGCGCACCCTTCTTCTTCCAGCCCGGCGAGCAGCTCGGCCAGCACGGCCGGCACCGTCATGCCGGACAGGCAGCGCCAGACGTCGCGGCCGACCGCGGGCGAGACACCGATCACCACGTCGCGCGGGTCCTGGCCGGGCCGGCCGGGCCCGCCGCCGCGAGCAGCGGCGCCGCGAAGCGGGCCTGCTGGGCCCGCAGGTCCTCGACCCCGCGCTCCTGGCGGATGGCGTCGATCTCCCGCAGCCGCTGCGGCGAAGGCTCGTACCCGGTGCCCGGGCCGGCGTAGTCATTGGGATCGGTGACCAGGGAAAGGACGCGGAGCTCCTCGTCGAAGATGGCGGAGGTCTGCAGGTAGTCCCCGGCCAGCCGGGCACGGGTCATGGCCATGATCCGCTCCGCCTCGGCCTCGTACCCGGTCTCGTCGAGGGCGGCGACCACATCGACCACGGTGAGGCCGCCTTCGCGGATCGCGTGCCCCGCGCTGACCACGGCCAGCGTGTCGGTCTCGCCCAGGTCCTTCGAGCCGGCCGCGTCCACCGCCCGCTCAAGGTGCTCGTCGGTGAAGTCGGCCAGACCGAGGTGGCGGTAGACGGCCCGGCACGCCTGCGCGGCGTCCCGGCGCAGGGCCTCGATCCGCTCCGCGGGCACGGTCCGCAGCCCGCCGTCGATCCCCCAGTCCCGCTGCATGGCCAGGAAGTCGTCGATGTCCTCGGCGTTGAAGTTGCTCGGGCCGAACATGTTGTCGTAGCGCTGGATGGTGCCGAAGCCGCTGAACATGAAGTCCGATCCGGCCAGCACGATCGGCAGCGTCCGGGAGGTGCGGCGCATGTCCGACTCGCTCATCAGCGCGTCGTTGCCGGAGCAGGACTCCAGATTGCGCATCATGACCATGAGGTTCTCGGCCATAAGCTCGCGCAGCCCGCGCGGCACCGACGCGGCGACGCTCGCCCCGTCGATGCCCCCGTTCTGGACTCCCTGGGCGCCGATCGCGCGGGCCAGCGCCACGCAGCGGGCCTCGAGGTACAGCATGGACCTGCCCTCGGCACCCGCCATGAGCACTTCCGCGCCGGCCCCGGATGAGACTCGCATCTTCATGCCACGGGACGCGTACGCCGAGGTCAGGAACGCCTTGGACCAAGGGGTGTCGTCTCCGTCCACGAACACCTGCTCGGTGCCGTAGAGCGAGACGGTCTCCGCGTACGAGGTCAGCCCCCGCATGCCCAGCTCGAGCTCGAGCGCCTCCTCCACCGAGCACTGCATGAGCACGCCCTGGGCCCCGACCGCCGCGCCGATCAGGCAGGCCACGGCGTTGCTCGGCGCGTCGGCGAGCACCGGCACCGTGGTCTCGATCTCGCGGAACCCGAATGCGGCCGCGGTGGCGCAGTCCGCCGCGAGCAGCAGCGGGTCGTCGAGCCGGTTGGTAACGTGCGCCTGGTTGCTGGGGGTGCGCCGGGCCCGCAGCTTGGTCATGGCCTGCCCGAGCTCGGCCGGCCGGAGCAGGGCGAGCACCCGGGCGAGCTTGGCCGGGGTGGCACCAGCGGACAGCCGCACGATCTCGGCCCTGGGCACATCCGGGCTGACCAGGCGGCGGGCGAACTCCACATCGGACAGGCCCATCGCCTCGCCGGCCACCCGCAGGTCGAGGCCGTGCCGGGCGATGTAGGCGTCGATCGCGTCGAAGCTGGCCTCCGGCACGCCGTCCAGCTCCACGACACGCCCCCCGGCGATCACGAGCCCCGGCTCCGGGTCGTCCGGGGAGCGCAGCGCGACCAGCCCGAGCCCGGGTTCCTCCCTGGCGAAGCCGTCCAGGTTCACCCGCTGGGCGTCCATGAACCGGACCCGGCCGACCGGCCGCTCGCCGCCGGAGCCCATCAGGAGTTCACCGCCTGCGACCGCAGTTCGATCAGCCGCCCGCGGGCCCGCGACGGACGTGCCACGCCACCATGACCGGGGGTGCGCACCACGATCCTGGTGCGGTCGGCGCGGAACAGGTCATGGGAGAACTCGATCGGCTCATCGTCGGTATCGGTGGTGGTGCGGGTGATGGACAGCAGGGGCGCGCCCGGCGCGATGTCGAGCACCATCGCCTCGTCCGGCGACGCGGCGACCACCTCGATGCGTTCGAGCGCTTCCTTGGGCCGGGTGCTGAAATGCTCCTCAAGCAGGTCGTACACGGATCCGCCCAGCGGGAGCTCCAGCAGTCCGGGAAAACGGTCGGCGGGCAGCATGGCCTGTTCGACGGAGATGGGGCTGCCGTCGGCGAGCCTGATCCGTACCAGGTCGATGACCAGGTCGCCCCCGCGCAGCCGCAGCGCCTGCGCGGCCGGCTCGCCCGCCGCCGACAGCCGGGCGCTGAGCACCCGTGTGCCGGCCACCACCCCCTGGCTGCGCAGCAGCGCGGGCACCCCGACCACCCGGGACAGGTCCCGCTCGATCTTCCCCTTGCTGACGAAGGTGCCGCCGCCGCGGCCGGGCACCCGGCGCACCATGCCGCTCTCCTCCAGCACGGCAAGGGCCTGGCGCAGGGTCGTCCTGCTCACCCCCAGTTCGGCGGCGAGCGCTCGCTCGGCGCCGAGCCGCTGGCCCGGGCGCAGCTGCCCGGCCGAGATCTGGTCGGCGAGGATACGGCGCACGTCTTCGCCAGTGCTCATCAGCCGTCCAGGGCCGCGAGCGACTCGGGCAGCACCTGGCCGCCGTCCACGACGATGGTCTGCCCGGTGATGTAGCCGGCCTCGTCGCTGGCCAGGAACAGGGCCGTGTGGCCGATGTCGTCCACCGTGCCCAGCCGCCGCAGCGGTATCGACGCCGTCATCTGCGCCATGTAGTCGTCGCCGAGATCGGCCAGGCCCTCGGTGATGACGTTGCCCGGCAGCACGGCGTTGACCGTGATCCCGCTGGCCGCCAGCTCGATGGCGGCGGTCCGCATGAAGCCGAGCTGGCCGGCTTTGCTGGCGCCGTAGTGGCACCAGCCGGGGAACCCGGTGACCGGCCCGGTGATGGAGGAGGTGAGGATGACCCGGCCCCGCCCGGAGGCGGCCAGGGCCGGCAGGCACGCCTGCACCGACAGGATGCAGCCCTTCAGGTTGGTGCCCAGGACCTCATCGATGTCGGCGTCGGTCATGTCGGCCAGCCTGGCTTCCGGGAAGATCCCGGCGTTGGCGCACAGCACGTCGATGCCCCCCAGGCGGCCGGCTGCCGTCCGCGCGATCAGCTCGCAGTCCTCCCGGCGGCTGACGTCGCCGAGCAGGTAGGAGACTTCGGCCCCGCCCGCCGACAGCTCGGCCACGCACGCCTTCGCGGCCTGCTCATCCCGGCCGGTGACGAGGACGCGGGCGCCGTTACGGGCGAACACCGCGGCGATTCCCTTGCCGATGCCACGGGTCGCGCCGGTGACCACCACGGCCCG
This sequence comes from uncultured Actinomycetota bacterium, assembly GCA_963729365.1. GTDB lineage: Bacteria > Actinomycetota > Actinomycetes > Streptosporangiales > Streptosporangiaceae > JASHPR01. The sequence goes on along the minus strand of CAVSNQ010000013.1, from coordinate 818,365 downwards.
CCCCTCGATCGATGTGAACATGCTCGCCTTCCCTTCTCTGTGCGGCCCGGCCGCTAGCCGGCCCGGCTGAGGTACCGCTCGGCCAGGTCGCAGCTATCCCGGGTGTACCCCGCGCCGAGTTGCTGCGCGATTTCCACGGCCTTGTGCGAGCCGATCCACGCGACCAGCAGCAGGCGCCGGAAGAGGATGAACGTCCAGATCTCCGCCTCGTCCGGCGCGGGCAGGTCCAGGATCCGGCGGTAGCCGGTCAGCCAGGCGTCGATCAGCCCCGGGACCTGCGGCTCGTGCTCGAAGAAGCTCACCGACGTGCCCGCGTCGTACAGGTACCAGCTGAACCCGGAGTCGTCGAAGTCGATCACGCTCACCCGGCCGCCCTCGTCCACGAGCAGGTTGGCCAGCCGGGTGTCAGCGTGGATCAGCCCGTAGCGGTCAGGGCCGGTGCCGAAGGCGGCCAGCCGGGCCTGCAGGGTGGCATCGAGCCGCTCCAGCACCTCCCGTTCCTCCGGGCCCACTCCGATCCCGTCCTGCCACCGCCCCCAGCGCGCCACGCCTCCGAACGCCGCGTCGTAGCCCCAGTGGAACCTGGTGAACCCGGGCGGGCGCACCCACTCCCTGGCGTGCCGGTGCATGCGGGCGGTGATCTCACCGAGCTCGGCGAAGTGCTCGACCGAGTCGTCGACCGGCTCGGTGCCGGGCAGGAACTCAAACCGCACGCAGCTGCGCTGCTGACCGCTCGCCTCGTCGGTCACCGTCACCACCCGGCGGCCGTCCGTGGCGGCCAGCACCCGCGGCGTGCGCACCCCGGCTTCGGACCGCAGCGCATCCATCCAGGCCAGCTCGGACGCGATCTCCGCTTCTGTGTGGTAGCCGAGGCGGTGCACCCGCAGCACCGACGGCCCGGCGCCGGGGTCCTCGACCAGGTACGTGGCGTTCTCCGAGACGTTGAGCAGCCGGACAGCGGTGCCGGGCTGACTGCCGTAGGCGGCCAGCGCGCGCTGTGCGCACCGGGTCACCCGGTCCAGCACATCGCCGCCGCCAGAAAGGTCATGAAGCTCCATGCCACTCATCCTGCACGCTGCTCGCGGCCCTCGACCGCGCCCAGCACGGAGGCGATCTCCTGCTGGGCGCGCAGCACGTCCGGCGCGGCGCCGCTCATGTAGATGCGCCCGGCCACCCCGATCATCGACACATCCACCAGCGTCACCCCGGGCGCGGCGCGCTCGGCCTCGTTCGCGGCGATCGCGGCGAACAGCGCCGGCGCCACCTCACATACGAGCAGGGTGTCGCCGGGGATCACCATGGATCCGCCGCGGTTGCGGTTGATGATCACCGCCTGCCGGTCCGTGACGTCGCTGATGACATCGGAGAACAGGATCTCCGGCCGTAGCTGGTCCGATGCGTCGGCGCGCAGCCCGGCCAAGATCGCCTGCCCGGCCCGCTCGACATCCGCGAGATCGGGCCCGTGCACCTCGAGCACGCCGAACTGCCGTTCCACGAACAGGATGCCGGGCTCCACGGTCGGCACGGCGCGCAGCGCCAGGTCGGTGACCCGCTCGATGGCGAGCGCCGGCGCCACCTCGACGATCAGCGAATGCTCCCCCTCGAATGGCGGGTAGCCCCGGGCGCGGGTGGGCGTGCCCAGGTACGCCGCGAACTGCCGTTGCAGGTCCCGGACGAGCAGGTAGACGCGCAGTTCCGGGGCACCGGGCACTGGTCCGGCCACGCCTACTCGCTGCGGATAGTGAAATGCTTGCCGAGCTCGGTGTGCGGCCGCGGGATGACGTGCACGGACACGAGCTCGCCGACGCTGGTCGCGGTCTCCGCGCCTGCCTCGGTGGCGGCCTTCACCGCCCCCACATCCCCGATGATCGTGACGGCCACCAGGCCGTCGCCGACCTGGTCGCGGCCGACGATCGTCACGTTGGCCGCCTTCACCATCGCGTCGGCCGCGGCGAGCGCGGCGACGTAGCCCTTCGTCTCGATCATGCCGATCGCGTTGTCTGCCATTGCCGTTTCTCCTCTTCCTCCGGCCAGCTGGCCCGGCCACGCTCGGCCGGGCCCGGTCAGGTACCCGGCTTCGCCTTACGCTTGGCGGCCTGCCGGCCCGGCGGGCCGGACGGCTCGTCGATCGAGCCGATAATCAGCGCGTCGACCGGTGGCGGCGGGCCAGGGAACCAGGCCGCCGCCACGGAGCCCTGCGTGACCAGCACCCGTTCCCCGACCCCGCTGCCGAGGACGTCGAACGCCACGAGCCGCTGGCCGGTCCCCTCCGCCTCGACCTCAAGGAAGGCCCCGTTCGGGATCTCCGCCAGCCGGCGGGTCGACCAGACGTTTCCCACCACCGTCGCGGTCAGCATCAGCGCTCCCTCTCGATCTCAACGCCGGCCGCCCGGGCCCGGTCCCGGGCGAGCGGGGTCAGCACGGCGCGGCGGCCGAGCACCAGCCGCGCGCCCGCCCCGGCCGCTTCGGCGACCATGGCCTCGGTCACGGCCCCCTTCTCGACGCGGTGGGCGGGCCGCGCGGACCCGGGCCGGGCCGCGGGGGCCAGCCGGAACCGAAGCCGGCCTGACCGCAGCGCATCCCGGTGCTTGGGATTTTCGAACAGGTGCAGCAGGCGGCTGACGAACGCTCCGAGGTCGGCGTCCGTCCGGAGGCTGACGGTCTGCACCGACCGGGCGTCCTCGCTGACCGGGTAGGCCAGCCCCGGCTGGGCCATGCCCGGCTGGGCCATGCCCGGCTGGGCCATGCCCGGCTGGGCCATGCCCGGCTGGGCCACGCCCGGCGGCGCGGAGGCGTGCCCGGTACCGGCGCCGTTGCCGCCCGCCGCGGCCAGCGTGGCCGGCAGCAGCTCGGCCAGCACTTCCCTGATGACCGCGCGCACGGCGTCGGACTCCGCCCCGGTCATGCCGGCCCCCGGGTCATGATGGGCTCCGCAGGGCGCTTTCCGCCGCATCGGCCGCCTGCCGCACGTCCGCCTCGGAACCCGACAGGTACACCCGCCCGGTCGCCCCGATCATCCGGTAGTCGACGACCTTGATCCGGGCGGCCTTCTCCGCCTCGTTGGCGGCCAGGATCGCGTATGAGGCCGGCTGCAGCTCCAGCACGAACAGCGATTCCCCGGCCAGTGCCATCGAGCCGATCTTGTTGCGGTTGATCAGGAAGGCGTGCTGCGGGTCCAGCATGGTGATGATCTTTGACGCGAGCACCTGTGGGCGGGTCGCGTCCCGTGCGCTCGTCCCGAGGGACTCCAGCACCGCGGAGCTGGCCGCCCGCACCTCGTCGGTGCCGCCGTGGATCTCCAGGTAGCCGAACTGGCGCTCGACGACCAGGACCCCGGCGCGGACGTTCGCGTGCTTGAGCGCGACGTCGGTGAGCGGCTCGATGTCCAGCCCCGGAGCGATCTCGATGATCTGCGCCGCGACGTTGCTGCGCGGCAGGCTGCCCCGGATCCACGTGCCCAGATAGCACATCGTCTGCGGCTGCAGCCGGTTGAGGAAGATGAACGACCGCAGCTCAGCCACGGGACCCTCCGACCAGCTGGCTCAGTTCCTCGACCACCAGCCGCCTGATCTCCTCCCGCAGCGCCGCCATGTCGCCATTGGCCAGCCCGCGGTCCGATCCGCCCACCCCGCCCGCCCCAGCCGCTTCGAACGCCAGCGGTGCGTGCGCCGGGCCCGACGCAGTGGCCGGGCGCTCGGCATCGGCCATGTTCGACGCGTACGGGTATGGCGGCACCGGCCCGGCCGGGGATTCCCAGGGGATGAGGCCGGAGAAGTTGCCGAACGGTTCCGCCGGGTCGCTGTTGTAGGCCAGGCGGGTCCACTGGACGAAGTGGTCAGGCTGCAGGTTCCCCGCCACCGACGAGCCGCCGAAGAAGCCGGTGCCGACCGTCATCGTCGGCGGGAGGTTGGTCTGGAGGCCGGCGCTGCCCAGGCTGTTGCCGACGTTGACCGAGACCCGCAGCACCTCGACGGCCGCGCCGAACTCCATGATCGTGCGCGGGTCGCTGCTGTGGATGGCGGCCGAGTGGCCCCGGCCGCCGATCCGCAGCACGGCCCGGGCGGCGTCGATGCCCCGCCGGGCCGTGGCGACCCGGACCAGTCCAAGCACCGGGCACAGCTTCTCGTGCGCGAGCGGCTCTTCCGGTACCACCAGGTCGAACGGGGCCAGCAGCACCCGGGTCGTGCCCGGTACCCGGATGCCGGCCTCGCCCGCGATCCAGGTGGCGTCCTGGCCCACGAACCGGATGTCGAAGCGGCCGCCAGGGAACAGCGCCTCGGCTATCTTGGCGGCCTGCGCCGCGTCCAGCAGGAACGCGCCCTCGCGCTTGAGGTGGCGCAGCAGGGTGCCCGCCGCCGCTTCCTCCACGATCAGCACCGACTCGTTGGTGCACAGGATCGAGTTGTCGAAGCTCTTGCTGTCCGCGATCCGCTTGGCCGCCTTGGCCAGGTCCGCGCTGGCGTCCACGAGCACCGGCACGTTGCCGGGGCCGACGCCGAGTGCCGGAGTGCCCGAGGTGTACGCGGCCCGCACCACGGGGACGCCGCCGGTGGCGACGATGACCTGGGTGCGGTCGTCGGTCATGAGCGCGTTGATCAGCGGCACCGACGGCTCGTCCACCACCTGGATGACCCCGTCCGGCGCGCCGGCGGCGACCGCGGCGGCGGCCAGGGTCCGGGCGGCGTCCGCGCAGCATTCGCGGGCCAGCGGGTGCGGGCTGATGATGACGATGCTGCGGGTCATCAAGGCCAGCAGTGCGTTGAAGAACACCGTGGCGACCGGGTTCGTCGACGGGGTGAGGGCGAGCACCACCCCGGCCGGCCGCGGCACCTCGACCATCTTCGCGACCGGGTCGAACCGGGGCGTCACATAGTCGTGGCCTGCGTAGGTCTCGACCAGCCCGGTGCTGCACGCGACGTTCTTGAGCACCTTGTGCTCGGCCACGCCGAACCCGGTCTCGCGCACCGCCCACTCGGCGTACTCCCGCGCCTTGGCCGCGCCGGCCTGGGCCGCCGCGTGCACCACCCGGTCCACGGCCGGCTGGTCGTAGCGCGCGAATGCCCGGGCGGCCCACTCGGCCCGCTGCAGCATCGCCCGCGCCCTGGGCACGCCCGCCGGGTCGGCGATCAGGTCGACCGCGATCTCGGTCACGGCACCCTCCCGCCCGGGCGGGCGTCGGCGGCGGCCTTGCCGATCGCCACCTCGACCCGGTCCAGCAGTTCCTCGCTGAGCGAGGGAGTCATCAGCACGCCCGGCTTGAACTGCAGGACACGGGGATCCAGGGTCGAGAAGATCGCCCACACCCCGTTCTCGTAGAGCCGCTTCATGACGAACTTGGCGCCCTGCGGGTGGTCGAACTCGAGCCCCATCACGAGCCCGTCCTGGCGGATGCCCGTGAACCAGTCCGGGTACAGGCCCTGGATCCGGCGCAGCCCCTGGCCGATCAGGTCGGCGATGTAGTGCACCATCGACCTGATCTCCGGGCGGCAGGTGATCTCCAGGGTCTTGAGCGCGGCCACGCAGCCCAGCTCGGCGCCGCCGAAGGTGGACATGTGGCCGAAGCCGTCCTCGGTCAGCCAGCCGGCCGCCTGCTCGCTCACCAGCACGGCGCTGATCGGGTACATCCCGCCGGAGATGCCCTTGCCGGTGACCAGCATGTCCGGCGCGACGCCGTGCTTGGTGATCGCCCACAGCTCGCCGGTCCGCATCAGCCCGGTCTGCACCTCGTCGGCGATGTACAGCGCACCGTGCCGCTCGCACAGCCGCTTGACCGCGGCCAGGTAGCCAGGGGCCGGCAACGGGAAGCCGTAGGTGGCCGGGATCGTCTCCATGATCACCGCCGCGACGTCGTTGCCGCGCAGCGCTTCCTCCATCGCGCCGAGATCATTGAACGGTACGTGCGCGAACTCCTCTGGCTGGTCGGCGAGGAACAGCGCGGCGAACCGCTCGTCACCGGTGGCGACGGCCAGGCCGGTGTGCCCGTGATAGGCCTTGGCGATCGAGACGATCTTGCGCCGCTTGGTCGTGTGCCGGGCGGTTTTCAGCGCGATGTCGATCGCCTCGGCGCCGCCGCTGCCGTACACCACCTTGGTCAGGCCGGCCGGGGCGGTGGAGACGAGCGCCTCGGCCAGGGCGGTGCGGGCCAGCGACGGGAAGTGGTGGTTGCCGATGTCGAAGTGCTGCATGGCCGCGGTCACCGCCGCGGTCACCTCGGGATTGCGATGCCCGAGGTTGTAGGTGCCGCCGTTGAGGTGCACGTCGATGAGCCGCTTGCCCTCGACGTCGTAGATGAAGTAGCCCTCCCGCCGGTCGATGACCAGCGGCACCCCCGAGTCGATCCAGAACTGGGTCTTGTCCGGGTTCCAGAACTGCTTGGACTTGGCGAGCATCTCGTCCTTGGACGCGAAGGCGATCAGCTCCTCGGCCACAGCAACCTCCGCACCAGCCCGCGTTAGGGTTCAACCAAATAGGTATCCGTCTGAACCGATTAGTGTCAAGAGGTGGAGGATAAAACCACATCGGCTAGACCAGAACGCTTGTCCCCGGCTGCCTGGCTGGTGCGGTTCACGGGAGCGGAAGCGCAGGTCGGTGCGGAGTACTCGCACCGTAGCGAGGGCGAACGATCCGGCGGAGCGGCTTCCGGCCGCCGAGGCTGCCCGGTGCGGACACCAGCAGGTGTCCGAGTGGGAGATCCGCCGCTACGCGGAAATGGCCTGAACGCCATCGCCGGGCGGGCCTGCGGCCACCGCCGCTGAGGCGCATCTGCAGATTTCCCGGGGCCAGGAAGACAGCCTTGACCCCCGAGGGGCAAAGGTATGATACTCAGACCAAAGGCCTGTCTGGGAGGTCGGGTATGGCAGCACGCGGAGACGTCGAGTTCGGGTGCGTGATAGCCGCGGCCGGCGCCCCTGGCGCCAGCGACCTCGACCTCTACCGCGGCATGGTGGCCGACTGCGAGCTCTACGCGCAGCTGGGTTACGACACGGCGTGGGTGCTCGAGCATCACTTCAGCGACTACTTCCCGACTCCCGACCCGGCGGTGCTCATCGCCCACCTGGCCGGGAGGTACCCGGAGCTGAGCTTCGGCGCGTGCGTCATCGTCACCCCCTGGCACCACCCGCTGCGGCTGGCCGGCCAGATCGCGATGCTGACCGAGCTCACCGACCGGCCGCTGCACCTTGGTCTGGGGCGGGGCACCGCGAAGCTCGAGTTCGACGCGTTCGGCCTGGATATGGGCGAGGCGCGGCAGCGGTTCGCTGAAACGTGGGAGATCCTCCGGCTCGGGATGACCGGCGAGCCGTTCCGCTATGAGGGCCCACTGAGACCGGTCGCCCAGCCGGTCCGGATCCGGCCCGCGCCGCAGACCGGGCAACTGCACTTCTATGGCGCCATCGGCAGCCCGGACAGCGCGGCAATCATGGCCAGGCTGGGCCTGCCCCCGCTGTGCAACACGATGGGCGATATCCAGCAGCAGGCCGGCACCCTGCGGGCCTGGGAAGCCGCGGCCAACGAGGCGGGCCTTGATACCTCGGGCGTCACCTTCCCCATCATGATCGACTGTATTGTCGAGGACACTGACGAAGAGGCGATCCGGCAGGCCTGCCGCTACAAGCCGCGGTTCATGCAGGCGCAGATCGACCATTACGCGCCGCACGCCACCGACTGGGTGAACACGCCGGGCTACGAGGCGTGGCAGCGGATATTCGCGGGAATGGAAAGGCGGACCCGCCCGGAGGGCATCGTGCCCTGGTGCGAGTGGCAGCTGATCGGCTCGGCCGAAACAGTCCTGCGGAAACTGCACGCTTACCTCGACGTTGGCTTCAACCACATCATCCTGCACTTCGCCACTCCCGGAATTCCCATCGACATGCGGCACAAGTGGGCGACGCGGTTCGCCGATGACGTTGCGCCCCACATCAGCCCGCGACTGCGCCCGGCACCGGCGGTCAGCGGGCCGACGCGGTGACCGGACGGCAGGGATCGCCCATGACACAGCAGTTGCGCATCAACGACGTCACGTTCTCGGTGGAGGCAGCGGGAAGCGGCACTCCGATCGTCCTCATCCACGGCTGGACTATGAGCGGTAGGTTCTTCCGGCGCCAGCTGGCCGGCCTTCCGCCGGCTTCCGGGTGGTCGTCCCTGACCTGCGCGGGCACGGCACATCGGAGAAGGTCCTGCACGGTCACACGGTGCCGCAATATGCCGCGGACCTGCACGCGATCCTGGGTGAGCTGTCAGTGCAGCGGCCGGTGCTGGTCGGCTGGTCGATGGGGGCGATGGTCGCCTATGAATACCTCCGCGCTTACGGCCGGGACGCCGTCGCCGGGATCGTGATCGTCGACCAGCCACCGTCCGACTATGCCTGGGAGGGCTATGAGTTCGGCGTCTTCACGATGGACGCCCTGCGCGAGACGAACGAGCAGCTGCAGCTCGACCAGGCCACGGTGGTGGACGAGTTCACCCGGCTCATGCTGCACAAGCCGGACGAGGAGACGCTGGAGTGGATGGCCGCCGAGATCCTCCGGGTTCCGCCGGTCATTGCCAGCACGATCCTGCTCGACCAGACACTGCGCGACTACCGTGAGTTCCTTCCGCAGATCGACGTTCCTGCGCTCGTGCTGTTCGGCGAGGATGACAAGCTCACCAGCCCGCGGGCGGGTAAGTACATTGCCGACCGCATTCCCGGCAGCCGCCTGCAGACGTTCGCGGCGTCCAGCCACTGCCCGTTCTGGGAGGAGAGCGAGGCCTTTAACGACGCGGTCGCGGCGTTCGCCGCGGAGCTGCGCTGACATCCGTTCCGCTGCGACTCCCGTTGTTTGTCGTGCTCGCGGACGAGGCGTGGCGTCCAGCCTTTCATCGGTGCCATCGCTAGCGCAGGGCAGCCTGAGGCACGGGCGGGGACATCCACTGGAGGGGCGGCGCGCACTGCCACGCTGGCATCCAGGACCGTGGCCACGCCGAGTTCATGGTAAGCCTCGAACTCGGCGGCGTCGTAGAGCTGCTCCAGCGTGCTATCACACGGGAAGCTGGGATGGTCCCTGGCGTAGGCGAGCACGTCCCACGGCGCGCCGGTCCACCAGCCGAGCTTGCAGACCCAGATCTCACCCTGCCGGGGCAGCCCGGGTATCTCCTGAGGCCTGCTGAATGTGCCATGCGCCCACGGGCGGACCACCTGGCCCGGGGCCAGACCGCGCCCGCCCTGGACCATCGTGGTCGGGTCTAGGTCGATGTCCACTCCCGCGTCGGCCCTGGCCAAGGCGATAGCGCCGCCGAGCGTGAACCAGGTGTCGGCTTTGTCTCCTGATGCATCCAGCACCACGATGTGGCTGGCGCCGCGGCGCAGCGCCTCGACCAGGCCGAGGTTGTCGTAATGGCCTCCGTCGGTCACATACATCCAGGTTCCGCGGTAGCTCAGGTGGCCGGCGGCCTCGGCCCACAGCAGCCCGAGGGTGGGCTGCATCGCCCGGTACCAGAGCGCGCCGGACAATCCTCCGCGGAGCCTGCGCGTGAGCACATGGGCCCAGAGCCGGGCCTCACGGCCGGAGTTCCTTTTCGCGTCGCGTTCCCAGAGCAGGTGCGGCAACAGGTACCAGAGCAGCAGGAGCAGCGGCCGCCGCGCCCACCACTGGTCGGTGCCGTCCTTGTCGGGCTGCTCGATGCCCTCGCGGGCCTGGCGGACCAGGCTCGGGTGGGGCAGCCACACGCCGAGGCGGACGTTGGTCGCGGTGAGCAGGATCCGGTAGGCCTGCCGTGTCGCGGCGCCCATCAGCGGCGAGATCGCCGCCCCGCTGATCGCGGACACATCGAACAAGGTGCACCTGCGGGGACCCACGAGGGCCTCGTAGTCGGACGTCCGTGCTTGGGCGGGGCCCCCGGCCGCCAGGCCCTCCTCCCCGTACAGGGTCACGTTCTGCGGGTCGAACGTGACGCAGTAGCCTCCCTGCCCGGGCGGCACCTCCCGTTCCGCATTAATGTTGGCCGTACCGCAGATCACCAGGTCCGGCTCGCCCTCGGCAGCGGGACCGTCGGGCAGGTCGGACAGACAGGTGGCGGCCGCCGCGGCGAACAGCGTGCGCGCCCGCAGCGGATTCCGCTCCTCCGCGGCCAGCCGGGTAACAGCAAAGGCGTCGGCCAGCCGCCACCGGTAGAAGTCGTGCATCGACATGCGGTTCACGTTCACGGCGACGCGGGTGAGCAGCATCACGCCCAGCGCAACGACGACCGGCCACAGCTGGCCGCGGCTGAATCCCGCCCGGGCGCCATCGCTTGTCCACAGCAGCGCCAGGACAACGCCGCCCAGCACGATCACCGCGCTGGCCAGCCACGGCAGCAACTGCTGCCGGAGCCAGCCAGCCAGCTGGGTGAGCAGGCCCGGCTGCTGCGCTGCACCCTTGCCCTGGGCAGGCCCGCCCAGCGAGTTCCATTTGGCCAGCCCGGCCTGGCCGAGCCGGGCGACGCCGGCCACTGCGGCAATCAGGCCCGTCACCGCCGCGAACGACCAGGCCGGCCGCTGGCCGAAGCCAACGAAATGTGCGATCGTGCCCAAGGATCCCGTGCTGCGAGTCAGCCACGAGATCACCGGGGGCACGGCGAGCATCGCCAGGGCCAGGCCAGCGGTCAAGGTGGCCGCCCAGGCCACCAGCGCCGCGCTGCTGGCCCCACGGTCTGGGTCATCCGGGGTCAGCACTTCCCACCAGCGCGCTGGGCGCCCGGGATGGCGGGGCGGTTCCAGCGTCAGCCACCAGTAGGCGAACAGCCCGAGCGTGACCCCGGCCGCGATCACCGTCGGCAGCCACCAGGCCAGACCGGTCACCGCCGCCGTCAGGGCGTGCGGCCCGGACGGGACCAGCCCGCCCGACCAGCGCAGCAGCCAGCCCCACGCGTGGGCCAGTGCGTACAGCGGGGCGAGCACGAGAACAGAGGTGACCATCGCCCCGAGAAGCAGCGAGAGGACGCCGACGAGCACCGTCGCGCCGTTGGGCGCAATGTAGCGGGTGTTGTCACGAAGGTTGCGCTCTTCCGGGGTGCCCGCAGCGTAGGCGCGGGGCTCCGTGCCGGCGGGCAAATCGTGCGCCACCAGCGCGCGGGAGGTGGCGATATAGCTTCCCCCGGATACCCCCAGGATCCATTTGGCCTTGGCCAGCACCCCGCGCCGGTCCAGGCTCTGCAACGCCCCGAGGCAGAAAGCAGCCGAACGGATGCCGCCCCCCGAGCAGCAGATGGCCCACTCGTCGTCCGCTGGTACCTGATCGGCTGATACTGGTGAATTCATGCCGCCCGCCTCGCCGTCACTAGCTCCTGGTCGGCCCTCCCGTGGCCCGGGTCCGACACCACCCCTGCGCCGCTGACCGCATCGGCCCGACCTAGTGCCCCCAGCCTCGATCGCGGTCACCGGCTGCTTACGTAGAGCACGGGCCCGCGGCGCTGATACACGACGAGAATCTCCGGCCTGCCGGTATCACGCCGTCAGCTTCACGGCCAACGGCGCCCGGGTCGCGGGCGAGGACGGGGCACCGCGCTTCGCCGACGCGGCGAGCGCGCCAGCGCCCGAGACCGATGCCGGCCCACTGGCCGACGTCCGCCGCCCGGGTGCCGGCGCAGGCTAGCTGAGACGCCATGGTCGCGGTCACCGCTTCAAATATCCGTCACCTGACCGATGTCTCCGCGTGCAACTTGCAGCAGTATTTGTCCTGCAATTGCTGGCTCGATCAGCGTCCACAGTCTGATCGGATCCCCTTGGTCTGAGGCCAGAGGTCCAAGATCAGTCAACTGGGTGGCGACAGCGGAGGAAGGCGGGGCTGTTGGACGTCGTCCGGCTGCGGGAAAGCTTCGCCCGTGTCGCGATGCACGGTGATGAGTTGCCGCTGTTCTTCTACTCCGACCTGTTCATCAAGCATCCCGAGGTGCGGGACCTGTTCCCGATCTCGATGGCGGCGCAGCGCGGGCACCTCGTCGATGCGCTGGTGAAGATCGTTTCCCAGGTCGACCAGGTTGATGATCTGACCGCGTTCCTGCAGGGACTAGGCCGTGATCATCGCAAGTTCGGCGCTGTGGCCGGGCACTATGACGCCGTGGGCGCCAGCCTGCTAGCGACCTTGGAGCATTTCTCCGGGCCGGCCTGGACGCCAGAACTAGCCGCCGACTGGAAGGCGGCCTACGAGCTCATCGGCGCCGTCATGACCACCGCGGCGGCGGCGGATGAGCAATCGCGGCCGGCCTGGTGGCGGGGCACGGTCATAGCCCATGAGCCGAGGGCGTTCGACGTCTCCGTGCTGCTCGTCCGGCCGGAGCCGCGAATGGACTACCTGCCCGGGCAGTCCGTCGCGATCGAGTCCCCGAGCCGCCCGAGGCTGTGGCGCTACTACTCCATGGCGAACGCGCCGCGTCCTGACGGTCTGCTCGAGTTTCATATCCGGCTGATCGACGGCGGCGCGGTGAGCATGGCGCTCACCAGCAGCGCCATCGCTGACACCGAACTCAGGCTGGGACCTCCTGTCGGTGCCCTGACGCTGAGCCAGCCCCGCTCCGGCCGGGATCTGCTGCTGGTGGCCGGAAGTACCGGGCTGGCCCCGCTGAAAGCCATTCTCGATCAGGTGGCGGGTTTTACGGAGCCGCCGAGGGTGCACCTGTTCTTCGGCGCGCGGAATGCAGACGGGCTGTATGACCTGGACAGCCTGGAGAAGATGGCCGCCCAGCACTCGTGGCTGACCGTCACGCCAGCCGTGTCAGCCGACTCTAATTTCGCGGGCGAGACCGGCAGCCTTCCGGACGTCGTGGCCCGGTGCGGCGATTGGTCGACCCGCGACGCCTACCTGGCCGGCCCGACCGAGATGGTCCAGGAAGCCGTCACGCGGCTGGCTTCGGCGGGCATGGCGCAGGATCAGATACATATCGAGGATTTCGGGTGGAGCGAGCCTTGACCATAGCGTGGTTCGACGAGCAGGACCGGCCGACTCCCGAGGCGCTGCAGACCGTGACGTTCCCCTTGTCGCGGCTGGGGCGGCGCGGTTACGAGGAGGAGCCGGTCAACCGGTTCCTGCGCGTGATCCACGGCGAGTTCGTGCGTCTGGTGAACGAGCGGGCGTCTTTGTGGCAGGAAGTTCAGCGGCTGCGCCGGCGGATTCTCGCCGGAGAAACCGAGGGCGATCCGCAGGCGGTGCTGTTCGGTGAGGCGGACGCGCACATACACGCGGTGCGGATACTGTCCACGGCGCAAGTGACCGCGGACCGGTACGTGGCCGATGCCCAGGCTTACAGCAGCCGGGTAACCGAGGAGGCCAGGCTGCGCCGCGATCACATCATGCGCGAGGCACAGCAGCACTCGGACATGATCCTGGAAGATGCCCAGGCCAGGGCCCGCGAGGCGGCGGTATCCGCGCTGAACCTCCCGGCGCCGCCGCAGACCGACCGCGAGCGGCAGGCCGCGCAGGCCGAGCTCGCGTATCTGCGGACCTACAGCGACTTCTACCGGGCGCACCTGCGCGCCTACACCGAGGGGATCCTGCGCGGTATCGAGGAGTGGGAGCGCAAGGAAGCATCCTCATTCCAGGATGTCGCGCAAGGGCACGCCGACCCCCGGGGCATCGGCCGCTGATGCGACGCGTCGGCTCAGTATTCGGTGGCGGTGCCAGGCGGCGGCCCGCCCGACTAGGAGATGCGGAGGCCGAAGGCGGGGTCCATGGTCTCTATGCGAATCCGCGCCGACTCTGCTTCTGGCACGCCGAGCCGTTCGAAGATGTCCAGCGCCTGCCTGAATACAATCCGCGCCGCATGGGGCTGCCGCTGCGTGCTGAGCGTCGATTCTGCGATTCCTTCGAGGATCTTGCCTTCCTCATACGGGTCGCCGATCTCCCGGGCCAGCCTGAGCGCGGTGTGGTAGTCATCAAGTGCTTCTGCGTACCGGCCAGACCCGCGATGTATGTCGGCAATCCTGCGCAGTGCGATCAGCTGCTGGGACAGGTTCCCGATCTCCTCGGCGATCAGCCGCGCCTTCTGATGATGAATAAGCGCCTCGTCGTGGCATCCCGCGCTCTGGTAAATGGCGCCAATGTCATTGAGCACGTCGGCCTCATTCGGAAGGTCGCCGATGTCACGGTATATCGCGAGGGAGCGCCGGCACGCGGCAAGTCCTTCTTCGTAGCTGCCCTTGTAATGGTGGACGTTGCCAATGTTCTGGTACAGGATCGCCTCGTTCTGCGCTCCGCCTATCTGACGGAATATCCGCAGGGACTTCTGATAGGCGTCGAGCGCCTCCCTATGGCGGCCGTCGCACAGGCGTATCCGGCCCAGATTGTTGAGCGCCTTCGCTTCCCCGCGCTGGTCGCCGACGTCACGGTAGAGCGACAGCGCGGCATGCAGGTGGGCATTTGCCTCGGGGTAGCGCCCCAGGTGCCAGCAGGCAATCCCGGAATGGCTCAAGGTGTCAGCCACGCCGCGCGTGGCCTCGGCTGCGTGATACAGGATCCTCGCTTCATCGAAATAGGCGAGTGCCTCACGGGAACGGGCCGTGCGCTGATGGGCCAGGCCAATCTGGTCGAGAGACTCGGCCTCGCCGCTCCGGTCGGCCAGCAGCCGGTAGATCGCCGCGGCTTCCTCAGCCAGGGGAAGCGCCGCCTCGTGTCGCCCGGTCTGCTGGAGCACCGCGCTGAGGGCCAGCGATGCCCGCGCGATCCGGGCCGGATCAGCGAGGTCACGGCAGGCCTGCAGGGCAACGGTATGGGCGGCGATCGCCTCGTCCCAGTAGGCCTTGATTTCCACGAAGTCGGCCAGCGCGTGGGTGAGGTCGGCGCACTTCTGCTTCCGTTCGTGCCTGCCCGCGTGACGCGCGGCCTGCAGGATGTTGCGCCATTCGGATTCCAGCCAGACTGCCGCGTCTTCCTGCGTGCGCAGGACCGGGCCGCCGGCCTGCAGCTGGCTGACCTGGGCGGGCGTCCGGCGCCGGAATGGGTGCAGGACCCGGTCGGCCTGATCGGCTGTGTGCAGGTAGTACTCAAGGAGCCTGCCCACGGCCTGCCTCTGCTCAGCCTCGGGGTCATCACGCGCGGCGCGCACGGCCGCATAGCCGCGGATGAGGTCGTGGAAGCGGAACTGACCGTCGGGAGTCCGGGCCAGCAGGTGGCAATCGAGCAGCGTGACCAGGGCCTTCTCCGCCTCGGCCAGGGTGCAGCCGCCCAGGGCGGCGGCGGCCGGCAGGCTGAGACCAGCGCACGGACTGACGCCCAGCCGCCGGAAGAATCGCTGATGGTCGGGTTCCAGCGCACGGTAGGACAGATCGAAGGCGGCTATCACCTCCGGGCTGGCCGCGCTGGTGCCGCCCAGCCACGCGGGGAACTGCGACAGTTCCTCGATCAGGCCGCCGAGGCTCAGCGGCCCGTGCCGCGCGATCCGGCTCGCGGTGAGCTGGATCGCGAGGGGCAGCCGCCCGCACAGTCCCACGGTCGTGGCGACCTGATCGGTGTCCTGGGATCTGCCCTCGCCTGCGATCCGCCGGAACAGCGCGATGGCGTCGTCGACGGGCAGCACGTCGAGGGTGAGCGTGCGAGTGTCCTGGGAATCGGGAAGCCGGCGCCGGGTGGTGATCAGGATCAGGCTCCGGCCCGTCACCGGCAGCAGCGGGCGCACCTGGTCATGCCCGGCCGCGTCGTCGAGGATCACGACAGCACGACGGCGGCTCAGGTGGGCCCGCCACAGCGCGACGCGCTCGCCGATGGTGCCCGGTATCTGCGCGGCCGGCACGGACAGCATCTGGAGCAGGCGGTGCAGCGCCTCGGCTGGGTCGAGCGAAGGGCTCCCGGGATCATGGGACCGAAGGTTGAGGTAGAGCGTCCCGTCCGGGTAATGCCCGGAGACCAGGCGGGCCGCGCGGACCGCCAGCGCGGTCTTCCCCACCCCCGGCATGCCGGCGATTACGGCGATTCCCGGGGTGCTGCCGTGCTCCCCGGTGAGCAACTCGAGTTCCTCGTCGCGGCCCACGAATTCCGCCGTCTCGGGCGGAAGGGTGTCCGGCGGTGCCGCCCGGCCAGGGGGGCGGGAAGGCTCGATGGCCAGCTCAGGGTCGCGGCCCAGGATGCGCTGATGGAGTTCGGACAGCACCGGCCCCGGTTCTGTGCCCTGCTCATCAACGAGGCGGCTTCGGGTTTCCCGGTAGAGGCTCAGCGCGTCCGCGGGCCTGCCGCTCCAGTAAAGGGCGGTCATCTGGTGGGCGACGAGCGTTTCATCAAGCGGGTACTGAGCGAGCAGGTGGCGAAGCTCACCGACCAGGTCGGCGTGCCGGCCAAGCTCCAGCTCGTAACCGATACGGTCCAGGACGGCCGCCCGGCGCTCCTCTTCGAGACTGTCCCGCATCCGCGCCACCCAGTCGCCGCGGATCCCGGCCAGCGCCTGGCCGCGCCAGAGCCCGTCCGCCTCGTGCAGGAGCATGGCCGCGTGATCGCAGTCGCCGCTTGCCGCCAGGGCATGCGCTTGCCGGCGCAGCCGACGGAACTGATGCAGGTCAACCGCCTCGGGATCGACCTCGAGCACGTAGCCCCGCGCGCGCCCGGCCAGCTGCACGCTGTCGCCCACGGCTTGCCGGAGCGACGCCCGGAGCCTGGCGATGTAGACCGAGAGACTCTCCCTGGCCTTCGGCGGAGGCCGCGCATCCCACAGCCTGTCAATGAGAGTCTCGACCGGCACTACGGTGCGGGGCGTCAGCAGGAGCATGGCCAGGATGCACCGCACCCTGGCCGGCCCAAGATCCTGGCGCCGTCCGGCCGACCAGAGCTCAATTGGTCCGAGTGTCCGGAATTCCATGATCGCCTTGCATCTTCCACCGCTCGCGGACGGGCCACAGCAGACACCTGAACCAGATGTGCTGAAGCATTCCGCGGGAGTTAATACCCGTTGTGTGCGGTTCCCACGCGTATCTCGAGAGAATTGGCGGAACAATAAAATGATCACGCCTCTGCCGGTGCATGCGCCGCAATTTTCACCGCAAAGTTTATTGCGCCGCCCTCCTATCGGCCCGCAATCCCGCGCCGGGGGCGATATTCGCTTAGTGGCTTGGGTGCGCCGTGGCTTGGGTGCGCCGTGGCTTGGGTGCGCCGTGGCTTGGGTGCGCCGGTAATGGTGAGTCACAGACGGTGCTGCGCTGGCTGGCTGGGGTGATGCGGTCAGTGAGGTGCCCGTTGTTGGAGGGATCTGGGTGAGGTTGCCGCAGGGAAAGAGATGCCCGCCGGGCTTAGGTCGTCGCCGGCCGCCGTCGCAGCGCAATCACTGCCATTGGCGCATCGCTCGGTCTTCTGCGGAAACGGCCGTCAGCGGTCAGCTCGCAGCGGCGCGAGCATTTACGGCCTGTGCGCTATGCGGACGATATCAAAGATCACAAGACAAAAAGTCCTGCGGATCGATCCGAATGTCACATCCCGAGATGGATAATGGTGTAGTTTCTACTTTTAAGAGACTCTGCAGACTCTGCCATATAAGTCACCGATGAGGGGACCTTCCCGATGAAGAATCATAGGTGGATACTGCACGTCGTCACGCAGGCGCAAACCGTTCCGGCCGAGGTCACGCCGGGAGCGCCGCGAAACGATCCGCTGGTCCGGACGGCGCGCGGGATGCTCATTCTGGCTCTCCTGCTCGGCAGCCTCGGCGCCGACGCGGCAGCATCGTCGGCCGTCGGCAGCGTCGGCCATGCGAATGGCCATCAGCCCGCGGGTACCATTAGCCTCGCGGCCAGCGCTAGCGCTATAAGCTCCGTCCGCATTAGCAATATGCCCTGGATGTATTGACCGAGTATCACGCTCAGGATCTATGGGTGTTGGACATCCTTATGCGGTATGGTCGCGTTCCCGGCTGCTCTCGTTCCTGCTGAATGAGGTGTCGGCTTTTCCGGACGGCGGTCCGCCGTCCTGGAAACAGGTGCCTCGTGCGTCTCGCGGGCCAGACTGGTAGTCATTCCGGCCGGTCAGCTGCCCGGCCAGGGCGGCCAGGGACCGGAATGTCACCCCGGCCTCCTCCGGGTTGTCGAGGAGGGTTACCAGGCCGCAGAGGTTGCGGGTGAGCCGGCGGCCCGGCCGGCCGCAGCCCGTCGATCGCTCCGCCGCGGGCCGTGGCCTGCCCGCGGCGGAGGCCGGAGGCCGGTGGCGCCGGAGGCGTCACCGGCGAACCGGACGGCCTGCCGTCGGGCGGGCCAGCTGACCGGGCGGCGGCAGCCTCCCGGCGCCGCAGATGAGCGCAGCATGCCATGCGGCTACTGCGCTCTTTGCGGGAGGCCGGCTGCCCATGTCACTGCTCGGCGGCGGTCGGCGACGCGGCAGGCGTGGCCTCGGGCACCCCTCTCTGCCAAGCTGTCGTGAGGCACCGCCTGCCTAGCCCAGGTAGTCCAGGACGCCCTCGGCCGGGCGCTTGTTCACCAGCCAGGACCAGGGGTCGGCGCTGACCCTAGTCGGCGAGCAGCAGGCGGCGCCAGGTATCGGCGAGGAAGCGCTCGTAGCGCTCAGGGGTCCAGCCCCGCTGGCCGACCAGCAGCTGATAAAGCTCGGCGGCATTGGTGGCCCAGACGACCTCGGCGGCTTCGCCGGGGTCGAGCCGCAGGGGGGCGACGGTGGCCAGGTCGGCGACGAAGAGCCGCATGTTGGCGGCGCGGCGCTCGGCGATCTCCTCCCACAGCGCGGCCAGTTCCGGCTCGGCGTGCGCGGCCTGCTGGATGATCGAGAGCACTATCGCCAGGCGGGGCGCGGTCGCCGCGACGGCCACGGCGTAGATCGCGATCTTGGTGTCGGCGTCGCGGGCGGCCTGGATCGCCCGCACGTAGTCGCGCTGCTCGGCGGGGACGGCCTGGTCGGTGCCGGAGATCGCGGTCTCGATCAGCAGCCGGGCCAGTTCGGGTTTGCGCCCGACCGAGGCGTAGACGGTGTCGAGCGCGACCCCGGCCCGCTCGGCGATGGCGGTCATGGGGGTGGCGGTGTATCCGCGCTCGGTGAACAGTTCCCTGGCCGCGTCCAGGATCGCCGCGCGGGTGCGGGCGGCGCCCTGGCGGCGGCGGGTGGTGTCGTAGCGCCTCTTGACCGGGGCTGGCATGAGGGCCATGATACAAGTATTCGTCCGAAGTTAGTTCGGACTAATATGGGGAGGCAGCCCGATGACGTACGCATTCACCTACGACGTGCCGATCAACGCCGAGACCTACGCCCGCATCAAGGACGGCCTCGGCCCCGAGCGCCCGGAGGGGCTGATCGCTCATCTGGCCTGGCGCACCGACACCGGGCTGCGCTATGTCGACGTCTGGGAGTCCAAGGACCAGTCCGAGGCGTTCACCGAGGACCGTCTGCATCCGGTCGTCCATTCGCTGCTGGAGGAAGTGCTCGGCTTCGTGCCGCCCGAGCCGGCCCATACCGTGCTCGATGTCATCGACGCATGGACCGACCGGCATCCCGGCTGACCTGGACCGCCCGGTCGAGCTTGAGCTCGGCGCCCAGCTCCTCGACCTGCTGACCTGGGCTATGGTGGGCCCGCGCGCCGTGCTCGCCCCGCGCGATGCCCTGGTGCTCGCCCGCGAGGCCCCGAGCGGCGACGCGCAGCGGCCCGGCCGATAAGCCCGGCCTTGCGCCGCCGTTGAGCTGGCCTCGTCTGGCTCCCGGACTATGCGTTAAGGCCCGGATGGATGGATCGAGGAGGGCATCATTGACTACTCTCCGCCCTGGGGGACGGGGATTCCGGCCCTCACGGGCCGGGGTTCCTGTTTCACCGCCGATTGCACCCGGGAGGTCCCGGAGTGTCTGACATCAGCTCCGCAGGCTGTCACCGCTTGACCAGCGGCCAGGATGTTCGTGGCGGCGTTGATGTCCCGGTCGTGCCGGGTGCCGCAGGACGGGCACGTCCAGTGGCGTGTCCCGAGGGAAAGCTCGGTGAGCAGGTGCCCGCACGCCGAGCAGGTCTTGGACGAGGGGTACCAGCGGTCGATCACCACGAGGGTGCGCCCGTACCGCTCACACTTGTAGTCGAGCTGGCGGCGGAACTCGCCCCAGCCGCAGCCGGCGATCACCCGGGCCAGGTGCCGGTTACGGACCATGCCGCAGACGTTGAGGTCCTCGATCACGATCACGTCGTTGCCGCGGACCAGGCGGGTACTGACCCGGTGCAGGAAGTCGCCGCGGGCGTCGCGGACCTTGCGGTGCGCGCGGGCCACCTTGGCCCTGGCTTTGGCCCGGTTCGCCGAGCCTTTGCGGCAGCGGGCCAGCCGCCGCTGGTAACGGGCCAGGTTGGCGGCCTTGCGCTCCAGGTGCCGCGGGTTGGCGATCTTCTGCCCGCCGCTGGTCACCGCGAAATCCGTGACACCCAGGTCGACGCCCACCGCCCGGCCGGCCGCGGGCAGCGGCCCGGGGAGCCCGGTGTCGACGGCGAAGGTCACATACCAGCGCCCGTCCGGCTCCCGGGACACGACCACCATGGTGGGGTCAACGCCGGTCACGTCCACCTCGGGCCACGACCACGCAAACCGCAGCGGCCCGCTGGTCTTGGCCAGGCGCAGCATCCCGCCGCGCAGGGTAAACGCCGACCGGGTGTAGTGCGCGCACTGGCGGGCGTGGCGGGACTTGAACCGCGGGTAGCGGGCGCGCTGGGCGAAGAACGCGGCGAACGCCTGGTGCTGGTGGCGCAGCGCCTGCTGCAGCGGCACACAGGACACCTCGGCCAGGAACGCCAGCCCCGGCTGTTTCTTCATCTGGGTCAGCGCGGCGTCGGATGCGGCGTAGGACAGGCTCTTGCCCTCCGCCTGCCACAGCGCGCGCCGGGCGGCGAGGGTCTGGTTCCACACCACGCGGACGCAGCCGAAGGTGCGGTTCAGCACCGCTTGCTGGGCCGGATCGGGGTATGCCCGGCACCGGTACGCCATCCTCACGGTTCCAGCATGCCGGCCAGGACCGACAAAACGGTGCCCCGTCACGCGCGGCACCGGATTCCTCCCCGGCCTGAAGGCCGGGGCTTCCTCCGGGGGTCTTGGTGACCGGGGTCTGGTTCGACGAGGACGAGCAGGTCTGGCTCCTCGAGATGCGCTCCACCTGCTACGCGTTCGGGCTCGCGGAGGACGGGGCCGCCGTCCGGCACCTGTACTGGGGAGCGGCCCTGCCGCGGGAAGCCGTGGCCGGGCTGGCGGCGGGCGGCCGCGGCGGCCCCGAACCCTGGGAGCGCCGGCTCAGCTGGGGGCGTGAGCTCCCCGACGAGTACGTCCCGTGGGGCGGCCTGCGGTACGACGAGCCGTCGCTCAAGGCCGAGTTCGCGGACGGTACCCGGGCCGTCGAGTGGCGCTTCTCGGCCCAGCGGGTCACCGGCCGGGGGGACGTGCCGACCCTGGAGGTGGACCTGGCCGACGCCGCCTACGGCCTGGAGGTCACCCTGTGCTACCGGATCTACGACGGCTTCGATGTGGTCGAGCGGTGGGCCGCGATCCGTCATCGCGGCGACGGGCCGCCCGTGGTGATCCGCCAGGCTCACTCGGCGAACTGGTGGATGCCGGCCGGGCGCCGCTGGCGGCTCCGCTACCTGCACGGCGGCTGGGGAGCGGAAACCCAGCTCACCGAGGCCACGATCGGGCCAGGGAAGCTGGTCCTGGAAAGCAGGCGCGGCACCACGAGCCACCACCTGAATCCGTGGTTCACCCTCGACCCGGAGGGCTCCGCGACCGAGGAGCACGGCGAGGTGTGGAGCGGGGCGCTGGCCTGGAGCGGCTCGTGGAAGATCGCCTTCGAGATGACTCCGGCCGGCCGGGTGCACGCCTGCGGCGGCTGGAACGACTTCGACTGGGCGCACCGGCTGCCGCCGGGCGGGGAGCTGGTGCTGCCCTCGTTCGCCGCGCTGCAGACCGCCGGCGGATTCGGCGCGGCCAGCCGCGAGTGGCATGCGTGGCAGCGGGCGCACGTCCTGGGGCGGGGGGAGCGGACCGGAGTCGCCCGGCCGAGGTGGGTGCCCGAGCCCGCGCCGTCTGCGGCTCCGGGCGCGGTTCCGGGGGCGGTTCCGGGCGCGGCTCCGGGCGCGGCGCCGGGCGGCGGCGAGCCGCCGCTGCGCCCGGTGCTGTACAACTCGTGGGAGGCGACCACCTTCGCGGTGAGCGAGGGTGGCCAGGCCCGCCTGGCCGAGCTCGCCGCGCAGCTCGGCATCGAGTGCTTCGTGGTCGACGACGGCTGGTTCCGCGGCCGCGATCATGACCACGCGGGCCTGGGTGACTGGACACCCGACCAGGCCAAGTTCCCTCGGGGCCTGACCCCGCTGATCGAGCGGGTCGGCTCGCTGGGCATGCGGTTCGGCCTGTGGGTGGAGCCCGAGATGGTCAACCCGGACAGCGACCTGTACCGCGCGCACCCGGACTGGGTGTACCACTTCGCGAACCGGTCAAGGACGCAGCAGCGCAACCAGCTCGTGCTCAACCTGGCCCGGCCCGACGTGGCCGAATGGGTGTTCCGCACGCTGGACGGGCTGCTCTCGGGGCACGACATCCGGTTCGTCAAGTGGGACATGAACCGGCCGTTCTCCGAGCCGGGCTGGCCGGCCGAGGCCGGCCGCAATCCGGAGCGGATCTGGGTGGAGCATGTCCGCAGCCTGTACGCGATCCTGGACGCGCTGCGCGCGGCCCACCCGGCCACGGAATTCGAGTCCTGCTCGGGCGGCGGCGGACGCGTCGACCTGGGCATCCTCGGGCGCGTGCACCAGGTCTGGACCTCCGACAACACCGATGCCTGGGACCGTGTCCGCATTCAGGAGGGCTTTACCCAGGTCTATCCGCCCCAGGTCATGGAAGCCTGGGTCACCGACAGCCCCAACTGGCTGACCGGACGCCGGCTGCCGCTGAGCTTCCGCTTTCACGTGGCCATGGCCGGTGCGCTCGGGATCGGCGGAGACCTGCTCAACTGGGACCGGGCCGAACTGGCCGAGGCAGCGCAGCTCATCGACACCTACAAGCAGATCCGCCCGGTCGTCCAGCGGGGGAGCCTGTACCGGATCGCCTCGCCCCGCAGCGACCCGGTCGGCGCCAGCGAGTACGTGGCCGGCGACGGGTCGGAGGTGGTGGTGCTGTGCTGGTGGGGTCCGGACCAGTGCGGCACCAGGCTGTTCCGGCTCCGGCTGGCCGGCCTGGATCCCGGTGCCGGCTACCGGGACACCGAAACCGGCGAGGAGCACCGCGGCGCCGCGCTGATGAACGTGGGTCTCGGCCTGCCGGGCGGCGCGGATTTCGGCAGCGCGCTGATCCGGCTCAGCCGCCACTGACTGCGCGGCAGTCAGGGCACGGGCTGATTCCGGCCCAGCATGCAGCTCAAATGCGGCCGCTACCCTGATCACCACCAGGCCGGCCACGATCCCCCGATGACAGGCAGGCGAGCGGGTTCCCGCAGTTCCAATCGCGGATCGCCGCCCGATGGCATGCGCGGGTGGGGCTATCTTCCCGCTATAGACGCGATCGCGGCGGCGGCGTGGCTGGCGGGGCCGCCGGAGGGGCCGGAGAGGTAGCCGACGGTGAGAGAGAACTTTGCGACGGTGCTCGAGACCGTGGCCGACGTGCGCGCCGATCGCACGGCAGTCACGCACGGGGACCGCAGCCGGACCTGGCGGCAGCTGGACGAGCGGGCGTCCCGGCTGGCCGCGTTCCTGGCGGGCCGCGGGGTCGGGCCCGAGACCAGGGTCGGGATCGCCCTCTACAACGGCATCGAGTACCTGGAGAGCGTCTTCGCGATCCTGAAGCTGCGGGCCATCCCGGTCAACGTCAACTACCGCTACCAGCCCCAGGAGATGCTCCACCTCTTCGACGACGCCCAGGTCGCCGCGATCATCTTCGACGCGTCCCTCGGCGCGCGCGTGGCCGAGGCGCGCGCCGGAGCGCCGACGCTGGACACCCTCGTACAGGTCGGCGGCGAGCCCGGGGCAGCCACGCCCGGAGCTCCGGTGAGCTCCTATGAGCGGGTCGTCGACGCGGCCGAGCCGCTGCCCCGGGCCCCGCGCGGCGTGGACCACTGGCTCATGTACACCGGCGGCACCACCGGCCAGCCCAAGGGCGTGCTGGTCAACCATTCGTGGCTGTACCCGGTCGCCTGCGGCAACGGCTTCCGGCTCATCGGCGAGCCGGTCCCGGACTCGCTCGACGCGCTCCGGGCCACGACCCGGCGGCTGAGCGCGCGCGGTGATGCGATGGTCTGCCTGCCGGCGCCCCCGCTGATGCACGCGACCGGCATGTACACGACGCTGGGCGCGCTGCTGGCCAGCGGGCGGGTCGTCTACCTGACGGCGCGCTCCTACGACCCCGACGAACTCGCCCGTACCGTGGCCGGGCAGCGCGTGGACACGGTCTCGATCGTCGGCGACGTGTTCGCCCTGCCGCTGGCCGACGCGCTGGACCGGGCGGCGCAGGCCGGCCGTACGACCTCTCCAGCCTGAAGCGGATCCTGAGCGTCGGCGTGACGTGGAGCGCGGACGTGAAGCGCCGGCTGCTGGAGCACGGCGACTTCGTGTGCCGTGACATCGTCGCCGCCTCCGAGGGCGGCCCGTTCGCCGTCAGCGAAACCAGGCGCGGCGACGACGCCGTCACCGCGCGCTTCACGCTGATGCCCGGCGCGCGTGTCATCGACGACGCGGGCCGCGACGTGGTGCCCGGCTCGGGCCAGGTCGGCATGCTCGCCGCACCCACCGACGACGAGATCGGCTACCTCGGCGACGACGCGAAGACCGCGCAGACGTTCCGCGCCCTTGACGGCGGGCGGTGGGTCGTCACTGGCGACCTCGCCTCGCTCGAGGCCGACGGCTCGATCACGTTCCGCGGCCGCGGCAGCCGCGTCATCAACACCGGCGGCGAGAAGGTCTTCGCCGAGGAGGTCGAGCAGGTCATCATCGAGCACCCCGGCGTCCGCGACGCGCTGGTGGTCGGCCTGCCCGACCAGCGCTGGGGACAGCGCGTGACCGCGGTCGTGGCCCCGGCCGGCGACGGCGAGCTGACCGCGGACGCGCTGGTCGAACACGTCGCGGGGCGGCTGGCCGACTACAAGAAGCCGCGCGGCATCGTGTTCGTCCCCGACATCCGGCGCAGCCCGTCCGGCAAGGCGGACCTGCGCTGGGCGCAAGCCGTCGCCGCGGCCGCGGCCAGCACCCCCGAGGCCCGGTGAACTCGGCCGCCACGCTGCCCGCTAGGCGCCGGCGCCTGCCGGGTCTTCGGCCTGGCCACCGGCGCTCTACCTGGCCGCGCCGAAAGGAAGTGCCCGATTCGCAGAATTCCTGAGCAGGAGTCATGGCAATGAACGCCTTCCTCGCCGATATCCGCAGCACGATCCTCCCGGATCCGGACGGCCAGCATGGCCCGCTGCCGCCGCTGCTGATCAGCATGACGATGGTCACGGGCCTGGTTGACGCGTTCAGCTACCTGGTCCTCGGCCATGTCTTTGTCGCGAACATGACCGGCAACGTCGTCCTCCTCGGCTTCGCCCTGGTCGGCGCACCCGGATTCTCGATAGCCGCGTCGCTGGCTGCTCTGGTGTCGTTCGCGTGCGGGGCGGTACTGGGCGGCAGGCTCACCGTCCGGTATGGCGAGCATCGAGGCCGCCTGCACAGCTCGGCCGGCGTGGTCCAGGCCTTCTTTCTGGCGATCTCGGTGATCCTCGCCGCGCTCAGCCCCAGCCCCGTGGCAGGCGCGTATCGCTATGGCCTGATCGTCGTGCTGGCCGCCTCCATGGGAATCCAGAATGCCGTCGCCCGGAAGATCGCCCTCCCCGATCTCACCACGACGGTCCTCACCCTCACTATCACCGGGCTGGCCGCCGACAGCGCCCTGGCGGGCGGGCCCGGGTCCAGGGCCGGACGCCGGCTGATCACCGTTGCCACCATGCTCGCGGGCGCGCTCATCGGCGCAGCGCTCGTCCTGCACACGCACATCTACTATCCGCTGACGATCGCCTTCGTCGTTATCGTGGCGGGCGCGGGCACCAGCCGCGTGCTCGGAAGATCAGATCCGACGTGGGTTCGCGCGCCCGCCTAGTGTGCCGCGCCAGAAATTTTGATGGTTACTTCTGCTAGCCTGCAGGCATGTCGCATTCGGGTCCTTCTGCGGTGGAGATCGTGCTGTCGGAAGATGAGCGGGCTGAGCTGGTCCGCCGGGCGGGGTTGCCGGGGCGCTGGCGGGCTGACCGGGCCCGGATCATCCTGGCCTGTGCCGAGGGGATGTCGAACGCCGGGGCGGCGCAGGCTCTGGGAGTGGCGGTCAAGTCAGTATCGAAGTGGCGGCGTCAGTTCGCCGCGGAGCGGCTGGCCGGGCTTGCGGACGCTGCGCCGGCCGGGCGGCGCAAGGCGGAGCTGGTGCTGGATGAGGCGGAGCGGGCGCAGCTGATCCGGTGGGCGCGGCGGGCGAAGACCGCTCAGTACCTGGCGCTGCGGGCGAAGATCGTGCTGCGCTGCGCGGAGGGCGGGACGAATAAGGAGGCGGCCGCGGATCTGGGGGCGGATGAGTCGACCGTGGAGCGCTGGCGGGCCCGGTTCATCGCCCGGCGGCTGGACGGGCTGCATGATGAGCCGCGGCCGGGCCGGCCGCCGTCGATCCTGCTGGACCAGGTCGAGGACGTCATCGTGTCCACGCTGGAGTCCGCGCCGGGCAAGGACACGCACTGGTCACGTGCCTCGATGGCGAGGCGTACGGGGCTGAGCAAGTCGACCATCGGGCGGATCTGGAAGAAGTTTGATCTCAAGCCGCACCTGCAGGACTCCTTCAAGCTGCCCGCCGGCCCGTTCTTCGCGGGCAAGGTCGTCGACGTGGTCGGGCTGTACCACGACCCGCCGGAGAAGGCGGTGGTGCTGTGCGTGGATGAGAAGAGCCAGATCCAGGCGCTGGACCGGTCCCAGCCGGTGCTGCCGATGATGCCGGGCATGCCCGAGCGGCGCACGCATGACTACCTGCGGCACGGCATCACCAGCTTGTTCGCGGCCTTCAACATCGCCGATGGCACCGTCATCAGCGAACTGCACCGCCGGCACCGAGCCATCGAGTTCCGCAAGTTCCTGGCTGCCATCGACAAGGCGGTGCCGGCCGGCCTGGACGTGCACCTGGTCTGCGACAACTACGCCACCCATAACACCCCCGAGATCAGGACCTGGCTGGAGCGCCGCCCGCGCTTCCACGTCCACTTCACCCCGACCGGCTCGTCGTGGATGAACCAGGTGGAACGCTGGTTCGGGCTGCTGACTGACAAGCTGATCCGCCGCGGCGTGCACACCTCCGTCCAGGCCCTGGAGAACGACATCAGGGACTGGATCGCCACCTGGAACACCAACCCCCGGGCGTTCACCTGGACCAAAACCGCCGACGAGATCTTGAACTCCCTCGCCGACTACCTCACCAAGCTCAGGCCAAGCCAGACGCTAAACGAGCAAGACTAACCACCGGAATTTAAGACGCGGCACACTAGTGCACTGACCACATACCTTCACCGGGTCGGCTGACAGGCTGCGGTGCCTGCTTCCACACTCGATCTTGTGATGGCGGATTCGGGTGCTGGGAGGCGGGATGCCGCCGCGGCAGCCCGCGACCCGGCAGCTGCGCGTCGTCCTTACTGTTCCCGGTAGAGGTCGGCCAGCAGGCCGAACGCGCGCTCGAACACCTCCGGCGTGACAAGGCCGGGGGTCAGGCGCTTTTCGATCTGCAGGCCGACCAGCATCGCCTGCCCGATGGCCCAGGCCTGGACAGGCGTGACCCCCGCGGCGAGCTCATCACTATCGGCACTATCGGCGTCGGCTAGCTCCTGGAGCCGACGCTCGCGTCCGCTGCTGTAACGCTGCAGCGCGTCCGGGGCGCGCAGCAGCGCGGCGAAGAACTCCAGATACATCGCCAGCTCCTCGGTGTCCCCGGGTTCTTCCGCGGCGACGGCGCGGCTGAACTCGGCCAGGCGCTCGCGCAGCGGCCGCGACTGGTCGTTGAGCGTGGTCGAGTAGTCCGGGGCCGGGGCCGCTTCGAGCGCGCTGAGCATGAGGTCCTCCTTGCTGGCGAAGTGCCCGTAGATGGCACCCTTGGTGACCTCCGCCGCCTCCGCGATCTGCTCCAGCGACGTCGCGGCGTAGCCGCGCTCGCGGAACAGCCGCTGCGCCTCCGCCAGCAGCCGCTGCCGCGTGCGCTCCTTGGACTCCGCTCTGGTCACTCTGGCCATGCCCTCATTCTGCCACATTGACATACCGACAGCATACAGATACCTTCAGAACACAGAGATCGCTAGTACATGAACTGATGATGGCCTGGCCAGAAGCGGCTGGCCCGGCTGCGCGGCGAAGGAGTGCGGGATGGGCCTCGGAGAGCGAGTCAAGAGCCGCGTCGTCGAGCCGGCCGTGCTGCGGCTGTGCCAGTGGCGAGGCGATCCGGTCGCCCGGCTGTTGCTCCCGGCGACGAAGGCTGACCCGTACCCGCTATACGCGCAGGTGCGGCAGCGCGGCCTGGTGCGCAGCCCGCTCGGCCTGTTCGCCGCAGCCGACCACGTGACGGTGGCGAGCATCCTGCGGGACCGGCGGTTCAGCAGCTCGCCGGTGCACCAGCCCGGCTACCGGGCGCCGTCCTATCCGCCGGGCGACCCGCGGGCCGCGCTGCCCGCTGCGGACCTGCTCACGATGGACCCGCCCGACCACACCCGGCTGCGTCGGCTGGTGGCCGGCGCGTTCACCCCGAGGGCCATCGCCGGACTCGAGCCGTGGATCCGCGAAGTCACGGTCCGGCTGCTGACGGCTGCGGACGGCGCAGCCGGCTTCGACCTGATCGACGCGCTGGCCTTCCCGCTCCCGATCGCGGTCATCTGCCATCTGCTCGGCGTGCCAGCTGAGGATCAGGCCCAGTTCCGGGTCTGGGGTCATGACGTGGCCGCCACCCTGGACCCGCAGACGGCGGCGGCCGCGCAGGCGCAGACCCGCGCTGCGGAGCTGGCGCTGACCGGCTACCTCCAGGACCTGGTGCGCGAGCGCCGGGCCAATCCCGACGACAGCATCCTGTCCGCGCTCATCGCGGCCGAGGAGGAGGGCGACCGGCTGAGTTCCGGCGAGGTGGTGAGCACGGCTTTGCTGCTGCTGATCGCCGGGTTCGAGACCACCGTGAACCTGATCGGGAACGGCACGGTCGCCCTGCTGGACGACCCGGGCAGCTGGAACCGGCTCCGCCAGGATCCGGCCCTGGTACCGGCGGCGATTGAGGAGATGCTCCGCTACGACAGCCCGGTCCAGCTGACCGCCCGGATAGCCACCGAGGATGTTGAGGTCGGCGGCAGCGTGATCGCGGCGGGCCGACCCGTCATCGTGTCCATCGGCGGCGCCAACCGTGACCCGGGGGTCTTCGAGCAGCCCGACGAGTTCCGGATTGACCGGCCAGATCCCGGCCGGCACCTGTCCTTCTCGCTTGGCATGCATCACTGCCTCGGCTCCTCGCTGGCCCGGCTGGAGGGCCGCATTGCCATCGAGGAGCTGACCCGGCGGTACTCGGCGCTCGAGCTGGCCGCCCCGCCGACCCGGCGCCCGCTGCTCGTGCTGCGCGGCTTCGAGAGCATTCCCGTCCGCGCCACGCAGATGCCATCGCAGTCCGCCGCCTAGTGCCGGACGACGCTGGCACGCACCTCCCGCAGTGCGGCCGGATGGCTACGACATGCGGTCTCACAAACGAAACCACCGTCCCAAGGTCAAGGCCGCGCGGTGAACGTTCGTGTGGTTCGGCCGCCAGCCGGTGCTGGACTTCGTCGACTGGGCCGAGTTCGACCGCCGGGTCGCCCCGGAGCACGCCGACGCGACCCGCCAGCACACCTTCCGCAGCATCACCGCGAGCATCGCCCGCGCCAGGGAAGTGCTCGGCTATGCGCCGCGGTACAGCTCGCTCGACGCCCTGCACGAGGCACTGGCCTGGCTCGTGGCCAACGGCCAGGCCGACGTCGGCGGCCAGCAGTTCCCCTGAGCACGAGCGGCCCGCCCGGTGTGCGGCATAGTGTCGCCGGCCCGCCTCTGTTGCGGTCAGGGCTGACCGTGATTCGCTGTGTGCTGACGGGAACCACGCGACGATCAAGCCGGGATCAGGGATGGCAGCCGGAGCCTACGCTCACATGCGGGCGTCAACGGCGGACGTGGAGCGCTCGATCGAGGTCCTCAAGGCGTCTTTTGTCGAGGGCAGGCTGACCAAGGAGGAACTTGATCAGCGGGTGGGAGACGTATTCGTCTCGCGCTTCTTCGCCGAGCTGATGGCGCTGACCGCCGACCTGCCGGTCGGCACGTTCGGGAGACTGCCCGCGCATCCGGCCACTCCCGCGTTTCCCCGGACCTTCCGGCCGGCCGTCTTCGCCCTGGTCTTCGTGTTCGGCTGGCTCGCCGCGCTCATCGTTGGCGCAGCCGTGCTCGCCTCCTAGCGCGCGGCGCCGAGCGCGGCGGCGGTGAGCGAGCGGGCGGTATCGATCGCGCTCGCGATGGCTGCCTCCGGGGCCAGCCCGCAGAGATCGGTCAGGGTGAAGAGCGCTTCGGCGCTGACCACGATGGCGAGGCCGCGCTTGAGCTGCTCGAACTGCGCGGGCTGGCGTACGGCCATCGTGCCGGCCAGCGGGCGCAGTGCCTCGTCGATCAGCCCGAGACGGCGTCCTGGCCGCAGTGCGGCGGTGCGCGGCTTGGTGATGGACGCCGAGATCATCGCCCGCACGGCTCCCTGATAGGCCAGTACCTCGCGGAGCAGCACCCCGGTGGCGAAGCCGATGCGCTCGACCGGGTCGTCGGACTGGGCCACCGGCTCCATCGCTCGCTGCGGGCTGTCCCAGATCCCGGCCAGAGCCTCGCGCAGCAGCGAGGCGAGGTCGGGGAAATACCGGTACGCCGTTGCTTCTGACACCAGCGCCCGCCTGGCGACATCCGGCATCGTCATCTCGCCCCCCGTGGCGATGGCCTCGCGCGCCGCCGCCACGATCGCCGTGCGAGTCCGCTCCTTCTGGTTGGACCGTCCCGTGTGCAGGTGCATGGTCATCGGGCGCGCTCCTCCGCAAGAGTGACTGAGCACTCTCTCGTCCTGAGAGCATACTTGCATAAACGACGGAGCGAGTCTACTCTCCTCATGAGAGTCACTCTTATGAAGCGAACGGAGACGGATATGGACGAGATCGTGATCACTGGGCCGGGAGAGGGCGAGATCGCGCTCTCCGGGCCCGTGCAGATGCGCATCCTGGAGGACGGCAGTACGACGTCGCACCGCCTGGGCCTCGGCGAGATCACCATCGCCCCCCACACCGACGGGCCGCCGGAGCACCGGCACGCGCAGCACGACGAGGGCTTCTACGTCGTGTCCGGCACGGCGCGCTTCACGGTCGGCGAGGCCTCCTACGACGCGCCGCCCAGAACGTTGGTGATGGTCCCGCCGGGCGCGCCGCACAGCTTCGCCAACGTCACCGACGAGCCGGTCGTCCTGCTCAACACCTTCACCCCGGACCTGTACGTCCAGTACTTCCGCGACCTGCGCGACATGATCGCGTCGGGGCGGCCCATGACCGCCGAGGACACCCTGGGCGTGATGGCCCGCTACGCCACCTTCCCGGCCAGCGCGCCGCAGTCCTAATAAGGAGAACGATCATGCCTACCACTACGACCCTGACCATCACGGCCGACGGCATCGGCCCGGTGCCGGTCACGTACAGCGACCGCGGAGCCGGGCACGTGTTCCTGCTGCTGCACGGCGGCGCCGGGCCGCAGTCCGTGACCGGCTTCGCCGACCAGCTCACCGAGGCGGAGCCCGCGCGGGCCATCGCGCCGGTCCACCCGGGCTTCGCGGGCACCCCGCGCCCCGAGGGGCTGGACTCCATCGCTGGCCTCGCCCGGCTCTACGTGGCCCTGCTCGACGAGCTCGACCTCACCGACGTCACCGTCATCGGCAACTCGATCGGCGGCTGGATCGCGGCCGAGATGGCGCTGGCCGGATCCGCGCGGATCACCAGCGTCGTCCTGGTCGACGCGACCGGGATCGAGGTCCCCGGCCACCCGGTCGTCGACTTCTTCTCGCTCACGCTGGACCAGGTGGCCGAGCTCAGCTACCACGACCCCGGCCCGTTCCGGATCCACCCCGGGGCGATGAGCGCCGAGCAGCTCCGCGTTATGGCCGGCAATCGCGAGGCGCTGGCCGTCTACGGCGGAACCGCCATGACCGACACCAGCCTCGGCGCCCGGCTCGGACAGGTCAGCGTGCCCGCGCTCGTGCTCTGGGGCGACAGTGACCGGATCGTCGACCCGGACTACGGTCGTGCCTACGCCGCGGCGATTCCCGGCGCCCAGTTCCGCCTCCTCCCGGCGACCGGGCACGTGCCCCAGATCGAGACCCCGGCCCAGATCCTCAGCGCCATCTGGGAATTCGCGAGCGCCCACGCTGCCGGCTAGTGCGCCGGGGAACAAGGAGGCCGCTGCGGATCTGGGGGCGGATGAGTCGACCGTTGAGCGCTGGCGGGCCCGGTTCATCGCCCGGCGGCTGGACGGGCTGCATGATGAGCCGCGGCCGGGCCAACCGCCGTCGATCCTGCTGGACCAGGTCGAGGATGTCATCGTGGCCACGCTGGAGTCCGCGCCGGGCAAGGACACGCACTGGTCGCGGGCCTCGATGGCCAGGCACACAGGGCTGTCGAAGTCGACCATCGGGCGGATCTGGCGCAAGTTCGACCTCAAGCCGCACCTGCAGGACACCTTCAAGCTGTCCACGGACCCGTTCTTCGTGGAGAAGGTCGTGGATGTCGTCGGGCTGTACCACGACAGCCTGAACGCGCGTTGGTGCTGTGCGTCGATGAGAAGAGCCAGATCCAGGCGCTGGACCGGTCCCAGCCGGTGCTGCCGATGATGCCGGGCATGCCCGAACGCCGCACGCACGACTACCTGCGGCACGGCATCACGCTGACCACGAACGTTCGCCGGTCTGGGGAGCTGGCCTGGCGCAACGCCAGCGCCCGCCACCCCGGCGTCCTGGCCGCCCAGCGCCGCGAACGCGCCCGCAGCCAACGCCAGCACCACTGGGGACGACCCGAGCCCAAAGCCGCGTGATCGGCGCGGCGCAGGATTCACCGACAGCGCGCTAATGACCGACTGTGCCGTCGATCCGTTCCCGAAGCAGATCGGCATGCCCGTTGTGCCGGGCATACTCCTCGATCATGTGGGTGCAGGCGAAGCGCACGTCAAGCTGAAAGTCGCGGCCTGGATGTGAGAACAGCTCGTCCGGAGACCTGCCCCTGAGCGCTTCGCGCGCGGCCGCGCACTCCGCCTCGAATATCGCGAAGTCAGGCTCGGCCTGATCGGCGGTGGCCTGATCGAAGGCACCGCCGGGGTACACATCACCGAGCCCGGCCAGGCCTGCGACGCTGCGCCGGAACCAGTAGCGTTCCATTTCAGTCATGTGCCGGACCAGGCCAAGCAGGCAAAGGCCCGACGGCGGGATCGCCCGGTCAGCCAGCTGCTGCCCGGTCAGTCCACGGCACTTCCACAGCAGCGTCGAACGGTGAAAGTCCAGGAAGCCGGCTAGCGAGCCAGGCTCGTCATTGATCAGCTGCCGCTCGGGCCTGATCACATCCGGTGCCGTCCATGGCATGCCGCCATGCTCTCGCCGGCCGCCAAACCCGGACAACCCAATTACGCTGACCCAGCGACTGGGAGCATGGCGGGTCAGACGCGGCGAACGTTTCTGGTCAGCGCACTAGCCACCGGCGCTTCGCGGTCATGAGGCCCGGCCACGGGTTAGTGTGCCGGAAGCCGGAATGATCTCCTGTAGAAAGAAGCTATGACCGAAATCCCCGTTCCCACCGCTGACCTGGTCGACAGGCACGGCTCTGAGCTGCGCGTGTGCGATACCCAGTTCCGCCAGTTCGGCGGCCGCCGCATCTTCGCGGGCCCGGTCCGCACGGTCACCTGCCACGAGGACAACGGCCTGCTGCGAGAGCTTGTGCGCGCGCCCGGCGCGGGTTGCGTACTGGTCGTCGACGGTGCCGGATCCCTCCGCACGGCACTGGTGGGCGACGTTCTCGCCGGGGCGGCGGCCGCCAACGGCTGGTCCGGCCTGGTCCTGCACGGCGCGGTCCGGGACAGCGCAGCCTTGTCCGCGGTCGATCTGGGCGTCAAGGCACTGGGCACGAATCCGCGCACGAGCGGCAAGACCGGCGCCGGCGCCGTGGATGTGCCGGTCACCTTCGGCGGCGTCACGTTCTATCCCGGCGACGTCCTGCACGCTGACGATGACGGGATCGCCCTGCTGCCACTCCGGCAGCGCGACGCGCGGATATCTTAGATAGCGAGAGGTTCTAGGAACGACCACCAAGAAGGAAACCGTGAATGCCGCCCTACGGGAGCTAGGC
Source organism: uncultured Actinomycetota bacterium (assembly GCA_963729365.1). Classification (GTDB taxonomy): domain Bacteria; phylum Actinomycetota; class Actinomycetes; order Streptosporangiales; family Streptosporangiaceae; genus JASHPR01. Next base: position 784,052 of record CAVSNQ010000013.1, on the reverse strand, counting down.
CAGCGGCTCGTGCGGCGGCGCGCTTTGGCCAGGCTCGGGGAGATGGCTGATCGCGGTGACTTCGATGAGTACCTCGACGACAAGGCCGCATACCGCAGGTGAGCCCGGCCCCTGTACCGCGGCCTGCTGCCGCATGTAGGGACGCTTGTGTCCGCTGACGCGTGGGAGGAGGCGGCGATGGCGCCGCGAGTCACGAGTGACCTGCTGCTGGTGGGGAGCCTGCCGGCCGAGTCGACCGAGAAGGCGCTGCGCACGGCCGGTGAGCTCTTCGGTGACCTGGTATTCGCGCTGCCGGACGGCGAGACCGGCCCGCGGGCCGCGTGGGTCGGCTACGAGCGGGAGCGGCTGGTCCGCCCGAACCCCGGCGTCGACACCGTCGCGGAAACACCGTCGCCGACGGGCATTCCGCGGCACGTCTACGAGACCCCGGTCTTCCGCATCCGTCCCGGCGTCACCGAGCTGCACTGGGACTCCTGGCCCCGCATCGACGACGCCATCGCCTCCTATCAGGTGTTCAGCAAGCTGCGCGCGGATGGCGTCATCCCGGCCGGGCTGCGGTTCCAGGTCGGGCTCCCGTTCCCGTCCAGCGCGCTCAACGGCTTCAAGGCGGACTTCGGCGGCGACTACCCGACGGCTGAGCGCGGATTCGAGGACCTGGTCGCCCGCGAGCTGCAGCGCCTGACCGCGGCCATCCCGCCGGAGGATCTCGCGATCCAGTGGGACGTCTGCTACGAAGTGCTGGACATCGAGGGCGTGCTGGCGTGGACCGCGCCCGGCGCGTGGCAGCGCTTCGCCGGCCCGGTTGGCCGGCTGACCCGGCTCATCCCGGACGAGGCCCTGGCCGGCTATCACCTCTGCTACGGGACATTCCCCGAGTGGCCGATGTACGAGGCCCGCGACATGGGACTGCTGGTGCGGATGGCCAACTACGCCGTGGCCAACTCCGGCCGTCCGGTCGACTGGCTGCACCTGGCCGGGCCCCGCTACCTGCGCAGCGAGGACGACAGCTTCTTCCGGCCCCTGGCCCGCCTCGAACCCGGCGATGCCCGGGTCTTCCTCGGCATCGTCCTGCCGGTGGACGGCATCCCGGGCATGAAGCGGCGGAAGGCGACGGCCTCGGCGCACCTCGCCGACTTCGGCGTGGCCATGTACTGCGGATTCGGCCGCCAGCCCGGCCAGGACGGCATGGAGACGATGCGCGACCACCAGCGGACGGCCCTGGCCGCCCGCGACTGACGTCCGGCAAGATTCCCGCGCGAACCGATTACTCCGGGGGCAACGCCCGGTCTATTACGGCAGAGCGTCACGTCCGAGGAGGTTGCGATGGCTTTGCCGGAGATCGTTTCGCGTGAGCAATGGCTCGAGGCCCGGCTGCGGCTGCTGGCGCTGGAGAAGGAGCAGACCATCAGGCGTACGGGCCTTAACGCCGAGCGCCGTCGGCTGCCGATGGTCAGGATCGAGAAGAAGTACGCCTTCGATGGACCGGACGGGCCGGTCACGCTGGCCGAGCTGTTCGGCGGCCGAGGCCAGCTGATCGTCCAGCACGTCATGTTCGAACCCGGCTGGGACGCGGCCTGCCCGGGCTGCACGGCCAGCGTGGACGTGATCAACGAGCGGCTGCTGGCCCAGGTGCGCTCCCGCGACACCGCGTTCGTGCTGGTGTCCCGGGCCCCGCTGGCCAAGCTCGGGGCCTACCAGGCCGCCCGCAGCTGGGTGGTGCCGTGGTACTCCTCCGAGGGCACCGACTTCAACTACGACTTCCAGGTCACCGTGGACAAGGCCAAGGGCCAGGTGCACTACAACTACCAGGACCTGTCGGACCAGCTGGAGGACGACGAGTCCGAAGACGTGCCCGGGTACAGCTGCTTCCTGCGCGACGGCGACGAGATCTTCCACACCTACTCGACCTACGCCAGGGGCGCGGAGCTGCTCATCCCGGCCTACGCGCTGCTCGACCTGACCGCGTTCGGCCGATCGGAAGACTGGGAGGAGCCTCAGGGACGGGCCATGAAGCTGCACGGCGCCGACCCGACGTTCACGGACTGACGCCGTGGGCGCCCGCTCGGCGGCCGGCGAGCAGGCCATGCTCGAGCTGGCCCGCGGTGGCGACAAGAGCGCGTTCGGCGATCTGGTCGAGGCGTACCGGACCGAACTGCACGCCCACTGCTACCGCATGCTCGGCTCGGTGCACGACGCCGAGGACGCGCTTCAGGACGCGCTGCTGCGAGCGTGGAAGGGCCTGCCCGGCTTCGAGGGCCGCAGCTCGGTGCGCTCCTGGATGTACTCGATCGTCACCAACGCGGCCCTGGACGTGGCCAGGCGCCGCGCCCGCGGGGAGTTCCCGGCCGGGTTCGGGCCGGACGAGCCGGACTGGCTGGAGCCCTATCCCGACCACGCGCTCGGCGACCGGCTGGCCGCCTCGCCGGAGGCGCGGTACGAGCAGCGCGAGAGCCTGGAGCTGGCGTTCGTCGTCGCGCTGCAGCACCTGCCGCCGCTGCAGCGCGCCGTCCTCATCCTGCGCGACGTCGTGGGGCTCTCGGCTCGCGAGATAGCCGACGCGCTGGTCACCTCGGTTCCGGCGGTGACCAGCGCGCTGCAGCGCGCCCGCGCCAGCGCGCAGGGCCGCCTGCCCGCCCGCAGCCAGCAGGCGGCGCTGCGCTCGCTCGGCGACGAGCGGATCAGGGCCCTGGCCGGGCGCTACGCCGACGCGATGCAGCGAGGCGACGCCGACCTGCTGGTCAGCATGCTGGCCCGCGATGTCACCTACACGATGCCGCCGCCCCCGACGTGCCTGCGGGGCCACGCGGCGGTCCGGGAGTTCGTCCGGGAGGATGTCGCCCCGCAGAGCTGGCAGCACCGCGCCACCCGCGCTAACGGCCAGCTCGCCATCGGCTGCTACATCCTCGATCGCGGCCGGGGCCGGTACGTGGCCTCGGTGATCGACGTGCTGACCCTGGACGGCGGGCCGGGCGGGCGGATCGCGGCGATCCACGCGTTCCTCACCGCCGAGCTGCTCAGGGAGCTTGGCGGCGACGGCTATTTCACGGCCTCGGACTTCACCCGTTTCGGCCTGCCGACCGAGCTGCCGGCATAAATTCACTTGCGGTCGGCCCGCCGGCCGCTCCTATGATTCAGCCTGAGCAGTAACCAGGCGCCGATCGACCCCGGGAGCGACGATGCGAGGAGCGTTCATGTCCATCGAAAAGGGCTTCTTGACCCGTTCGGAGGGTATGACGCTTGGCTCGCAGAACGCTGAATTTGGGGATCCTGGCGCATGTAGACGCCGGTAAGACCACCCTCACCGAGCGGCTTCTCTACGCCGCCGGTGTCATTGACGAGGTCGGCAGCGTCGATGCCGGCACGACGCAGACCGATTCGCTGGCGCTGGAGCGGCAGCGCGGGATCACGATCAAGTCCGGAGTCGTGTCGTTCGCGATCGGCGACGTCACCGTTAACCTGATCGACACCCCGGGCCACCCGGACTTCATCGCCGAGGTGGAACGCGCCCTGGGCGTGCTCGACGGTGCCGTGCTGGTGATCTCGGCCGTCGAGGGCGTGCAGCCGCAGACGCGCATCCTGATGCGCGCGCTGCAGCGGCTGCGGGTCCCGGCCCTGATGTTCGTCAACAAGATCGACCGTCGCGGCGCGGGCGACGAGAGCGTGCTGCGGGCCATCTCGGAGCGGCTCACGCCGGCGATCGTCGCCATGGGTTCCGTGCGCGGGCCCGGCACGCGCTCGGCCGGCTTTGCGGCGTGCGACTGGGCGGAGCCGTGCGTTAAGGCCCGTCTGATTGAAGCGCTCGCCGAGCACAGCGACTCGCTCCTCGCCGCGTACGTCCGCGGTGAGCAGGGGATATCGCAGCGCCGGCTCCGCGGGGAACTGGCGGCGCAGACGAGGCGGTGCAGCGTGCATCCGGTGTTCTTCGGCTCGGCGCTGACCGGGGCCGGCGTGGACTCGCTGATGAGCGGCATCGCCGAGCTGCTGCCGGCGGCGGGCCGGGACTCCGGCGGCCCGGTCTCCGGCCGGGTCTTCAAGATCGAGCGCGGTGCGGCGGGCGAGAAGATCGCCTACGTCCGGATGTTCTCCGGCACCGTGCGCATCAGGGACCGGGTGCGGTTCGGCCGGTCCGGCGAGCGGAAGGTCACCGCGATCAGCGTCTTCGCCGGCGGCCCGGCCGCCCGGCGGGAGTCGGTGTCCGCCGGGGAGATCGGGCAGCTGCGGGGCCTGGCCGAGATCCAGGTCGGCGATGCGGTCGGTACGCCGCGGCGGCAGGCGGCGCCGCACCAGTTCGCGCCGCCGACCCTGGAGACCGTGGTCATCCCCCGCAGTCCTGGTGACCGGGGCGCGCTCCGCGCGGCGCTCGCCCAGCTCGCCGAGCAGGACCCGCTGATCGACGTCCGGCAGGACGACGTCCGCCAGGAGATCTCCGTCTCGCTCTACGGCGAGGTGCAGAAGGAAGTCATCGGGGCCACGCTGGCCTCCGACTTCGCCTTGGACGTCAGCTTCCGCGAGTCCACGACGATCTGCGTCGAACGGCCCGCCGGCACCGGGGCGGCGGTCGAGCGAATGCACGAGCCGGACAACCCGTTCCTGGCCACGATCGGGCTGCGCGTCGAGCCGGCCGCGGCGGGCTCGGGCGTGGACTTCCGGATCGGGGCGGACCTGGCGGGCTCCATGCCCATGGCGTTCTTCCGCGCGGTCGAGGACACCGCGCGGGAAACGCTGCGGCAGGGCATCTGCGGCTGGGAGGTGACCGACTGCGCGATCGTGATGACGCACTCCGGTTACGTGGGCAAGCACAGCGTCGGGCACGCACGCTTCACCAAGAGCCTGTCGAGCACGGGCGAGGACTACCGCGGGCTGACACCGCTGGTCCTGATGAGCGCGCTGCGGCAAGCGAGAACCGTCGTCTGCGAGCCGATCCACCATTTCCGCCTGGACGCGCCGGCCGACACCCTCGGAGTGCTGCTGCCCGCCCTGGCCCGGCTGCGCGCGATCCCTCGGGCGCAGGAGACGCGCGGCGCGTCGTCGACGCTGGACGGCGACATCCCGGCGGCCCGGGTGCACGAGCTGCGCCAGCTGCTGCCGCCGCTGACCCGCGGCGAAGGCGTCCTGGAGTGCGCCTTCGACCGCTACGAGCCCGTGACCGGCCCGATCCCGGTCCGGCCGCGCACGGACAACAACCCCCTCGACCGCACCGAGTACCTGCGACGGGTCACGCGGCGCGCCAGCATGGCCGCGAGCGACCGGCCGGAGGCAGGCGAGTGAACCAGCGTAGGCCGCCGGCCGCGCTATATTCGCGCCACGGGCAATCCACCGAAAGGCGTAGTGATGTCCGGCGAAGCAGAACCAGCGGCGGGCACGGAGCGCGCTGACGCGGCCGCCGGCTACCGGCTGGCTTTAGACACCAGCGTGGCGCACAGCGCCCGGGTGCACGACTACTGGCTGGGCGGCAAGGACAACTTCGCGGCCGATCGCGCGGCCGGCGACGCGGTCATCGAGGCCTATCCGGGGATCGTCATGTCGGTGCGCGCCAACCGGGCGTTCCTGGCCCGCGCGGTGCGGTTCCTGGCCGCGGAGGCCGGGATCCGCCAGTTCCTTGACATCGGCACCGGCATCCCGGCCTCGAACAACACCCACGAGGTGGCGCAGTCCGTGGCGCCGGACTGCCGCGTGGTCTACGTGGACTATGACCCGGTCGTGCTCACCCACGCCCGGGCGCTGCTCACGAGCACGCCGGAGGGCGTCACCGACTACATCGACGCGGACCTCCGCGATCCGGAAGAGATCCTGCAGCAGGCGGCGCGGACCCTGGACTTCTCCAGGCCGGTGGCTGTCATGCTGATCGCGATCATGCACCTGATCGTCGACGCCGACGACCCGTACGGGATCGTCGGCCGGCTGATGGCCGCGGTGCCGGCCGGAAGCTACCTGGTGCTGTCGCAGGTGGCCTCCGATATCGAGGCCGAGCGGATGGCCGAGGCGGCGAAGCGGTACAACCGGCTCGCGCATGAGACGCAGCGCCACCGCAGCCACGACGAAGTCGCGCGCTTCTTCGACGGCCTGGAACTAATCGAGCCGGGGCTCGTGCCGGTCCAGCAATGGCGGCCCGGGTCCGAGACCGTGGCCAGGACCCGCTCGGCCATGTGGGGCGGCGTGGGCCGCAAGGGTTAAGACCCTGCTCCGCCCGCCTTCTGGCTGGCTAGCAGCCTGACGAGGTGTGCACCGAGTTCACCCGTGCGTGGGTCTGGCCACCATTGGGAGTGGCGGTGTGTCGGGGGCGGGGTCGGGTTCGCGTCTTGGACCAGGATGACGGGATCCCAGCACGGTTGGTCGATGTTGTCTCGCAGGTCAACTTGGCTGAGCCGGGGCCGGGGTTCGGTGAAGATCCATGACCCGATGTAGTCGCTCCGGCGGCGCAGGTTCTTCCACCGCCGGTGCGGCTGGCCTGCTTCAAGTGGCTGGTCGGGTGCGGTTTTCGCGTCGAGCAGCCCGGCCAGCGCGGCGAGCTGGCGCCAGCCGAAATAGGCGGGGAACGCCCGCCCGTACAGCCGCCGCGCCGGGCAGGCCAGCGTGAGCAGGGCGACGCTGCGCAGTACTTCCGCAGGAAGCTGGGCGACCACCGCGGGCGCGATGACCGAGCCCTGGCTGTACCCGGTCAGCAGCAGGGGACCGGGCGGCACGGTGAGCCCGCGAGTGCGCGGCAGGTCCGGCTGTCCGGCCTGGGCATGAAGGTGGGCCACGTCGTCCGGCGCGCTCCCGGAGTGGCCGGTCAGCAGCCGGATTCGGTCGACGATCTCAGGCACGGCCCGCTCGGCGTAACAGGGCGGCGCGAGCGGGTGCACCGCCCGCGGCCAGAACGTGGCCACGTCCCACAGCGCGCCGATAGTCTTGCGCCGGGCGGCGTTCGTGTACGCCTGGCGCAGCAGCGTGACCAGCCAGCCGGCCACCAGGACCCCGACGAGCGCGGTCAACGTGGCCAGACCATGCCACCAGCCGGCCAGCAGCGCAGGGTGGCCGGCCGGCTGGCGGCAACAGCGGCGGCAATCTCGGCGGCGAGCACCACGATGATGCTGCCGCCGAGCGTCAGGGCCGCCACCACCGGGGCGTGATCGGTGACCAAGGCCACCGCCCACGCCCGGGCGATCGCGGCGCGATGCTGGGCGTAGGCCGCGTCGTCGCCCGTACTGCCGGCCGCGCCCGCGGTCGACGCAGCGTAGGCGGCGGCCACCGCCGAGGGTTGACCTCCCGTCCGGGCCTGGAACGCGGCGCAGCGGCGCCGGTACTTGCCGAACAGCAGGATCGCCGCCGCCACCCCGCCGACCAGCGTGCCGGCCAGCGCGCCGGCGAAGGCGTAGATCGGCCACGGCACCGCGAGTGCATCCGACGGCGCGATAGCGAACCGGAACCCGCTGGGCACCGGCGTGCCGAGCAGCCGGGTCACGCCGATGCTGATGACCGCAGACAGCAGCCCGCCGAGCGAGAAGCCCAGCACCGCGATCAGCGCGGTGAGCCCGCCGCCCAGGTACGGCGGGACCCGTTCTTCACCGCCGGGCGCGGGGGCACGCCGGGCGAGCACCACGACGGTGATCGCCAGCATGACCAGCAGGGCAGCCTGCACGGCCAGCAGCGCCGCGAGGAAGCCGGTCAGGCCCGGCAGCGCTCCGGTCTGCGAGCCATGCCGCCGGTCGGTCCACCCGCCTACCACGGCCGCCGTGATGAGCGCGGCGACCGCGGCGGCCAGGACGCCCCAGCAAAACCCGTCCGCCCGACTCCCCTCGGGCCTGCCGCCCTGAGCCAGCGTGACCTTGTGGCGGCTGGTCATCGGCGAGACGATCAAACCGGCCGCGGCGGCCAGCGCCACCGCGGCCAAGATCACCGCCACCCAGCGGGCAGCGGCCGGGCGCCCGGCGGGAAGGGCGGCGATCAGCGCCGCCGACGCGCAGGCGGCCGCTGCGTGCACGGCCCGCTGCCGGCTGACGAGCACCTGGCCCTTCCAGAAACCCGGCTGGGTTAACGGCCATAGCGCGTTCAGATCGGCCCGTGCGGTGCTGGTCCTGGTCTCGTACTTGCTCGCGGTCGTCACGCTCACCCACCACAGCGCGGCGATGATGACGGCGACTGCGGCGAGGGCCAGGGCAACGCGCCACCCGGCGGTCCAGTCCCCGTACCACCCCATCCAGCTCGGCAGCATGCCCGCCCGGCCCGCCGCCTGCCAGGCGACGGTGCTCACCGCCACCAACGCGACCGCGCTCACGAACTGAACCGTGGCCGCCAGCGCCAGCAGCCGCAGCAGCATCCCCGCGATCGAATGACCCCGGTCACGGTGCAGGTGCGGGACCGGCTCCTCCACCACGGCGGCGGAGTCGTCGGGCGGCAGCATGAAGTAAGCGACGTTGTACATCATGAACGGGGCGAGCAGCAGCCATGACGCCGACGCCAGCGGCTTTTCGGTCAGCCCGCCCCACGAATATGCCTCCAGCTTCCACGGGACGCTAAGCCGTCCCCCGCCGTCCGGGCTCCACCGCCGGTAAAAGCCGGTCACGCTGTCCCCGGCCACCTGTAGGGCCGCCGGATGCTCGAGCATCGTCGGCCCGTCCGATCCGGACACGCCGTGAATGCGCAGCTCGGTGACCACCTGATCCTTCATCGTGGCATCAACCAGCGCCCCGCCAGCGGCGGCCAGCGCTGGGCTGGTCTGGTCGGCTAGCGCAAAACCCCATGCCGCGTCGAATCCGAGTACCACATCCGGGCTGAATGGATCGCCGTTCTCGGACATGAGATCCCCCGTGCGCAGAGCGTGGCAGCGGCCGGAAAGGGAGCAGCTCTCCTGGCTGCCGCGTTCGCCGCTAGGGAGAAGTGTTAAGGAACCGGGGCGATCCGTCAATGCGCCCAGGCGGGCCAGCCGCAGCCCAGGGAACACCGCACGCCTGTCCGGAAGCGCACCTAAACACCGAAAGTCGCGCGCTTCTTCGACGGCCGGGAACTAATCGAGCCGGGGCTGGTGCCGGTCCAGCAATGGCGGCCCGGGTCCGAGACCGTAGCCCGGGCCCGCTCGGCCATGTGGGGCGGCGTGGGCCACAAGGGCTAAGACCCTGTCCCGCCCGGCTACAGCCCGGGTGCCAGGATCGGGAGATCAAAACATGATCAACCCTGCAAAGTCTCCACGGTTCCAGGGAACGCTACGTGTGACCAAGGTAGCCTGTGCCGGGTGACTGCGAGGGGATAGTTCGTGACCGACCAAGTTTGCCGGTATTCCTCCATTTTATTGGCCGGGGACCGTTGTGGCCGGGTGCCGACTGGTCATGTGGCCATCGGGGACGGGCCGGGGGCCCGACGGTCGCTCAGCCGGGCCAGACACCGCCGCTGGTCACTCTGCCTGAGCAGCATGGGGTCCTGGAGGTGTGATGGGCGATGAGGGATCCGAGGCCGCCGGGTTCTTGGGCGGCTTCTCGGTCGGTTCGCGGATCGCCGGGTACCGCCTGGAGAAGCAGATTGGCCGGGGAGGAATGGCGGTCGTATTCCGGGCCCAGGATGAGCGGCTTCAGCGGCAGGTAGCGCTCAAGATCCTCTCGCCAGCGCTGGCGACGGATGAGGCATTCCGGCACCGGTTCATTCGTGAATCCCGGTCTGCAGCGGCAGCGGATGATCCGCACATCATTCCGGTGTTCGAGGCCGGCGATGCGGATGGGGTGCTATTCATCGCTATGCGGTATGTGCCTGGCGGCGATGTGGGGTCGCTTGTGGACCGGCTGGGCCCGTTACCCGTTGCGCGTGCGGCTGCGATTATCTCCGGCGTGGCCTCAGCTCTGGATGCCGCTCATGCCGCCGGGCTGGTGCATCGTGATGTCAAGCCGACCAATATGCTCCTGGATGCGCGGGCCGGCCGACCCGATCATGTGTATCTGTCAGATTTCGGGCTGACGAAAGGCGCGCTGTCGTCGGCCGACCTGACCGGATCAGGTCACTTCCTGGGCACGCTGAATTACTGCGCGCCTGAGCAGATCCAAGGTCGGCGAGTCGACGCCCGCACGGATGAGTACGCACTTGCGTGCGTGGCGTTCGCGTTACTGTCCGGCAAGCCGCCATTTTCCCGGGATGAGGACATGGCGGTCCTGTACGCGCAGCTATCGGCGCCGCCGCCGCGGTTGACGTGGCAGCGGCCCGACCTTCCGCCGACAGTGGATGACGTCCTGTTGCGAGCCTTGGCGAAGACTCCCGAAGGTCGTTATGCCAGTTGCGGGGAGTTCGCTGATGCGCTGTGTATGGCGCTCGGGCTCCAGCGATACGACCCTGATGTGGCAATCGTGTTACACCAGCGGACTTTGTTCGATCAACAGCACAGGCTGGCATCGGATCAGGCGGACACGCTGGCTACTCACGCAAGCTCGGCAGCGGCTCACGAGGAGACCGGGCGTTCGGACGAGACAATCGCGCTACACCAGCGGACTTTGGCCGATCAGCTGCAGACGCTGGGGCCGGATCACCCGGACACGCTGGCAACTCGGTGCAGCATTGCCCGAGAGATGGCGGCGGGCGGCGATCATGCCGGGGCGGAGGACGAGTTCCGGCATGTCTTCAAGTGGCAGCGGACGCTGGGCCCAGATCACCCGGACACGCTGGCGACCCGGTTCAGCATTGCCCGGCAGATGGCGGCGGGCGGCGATCATGCCGGGGCGGAGGACGAGTTCCGGCATGTGTTCGCGGCACGGCAGCGGACGCTGGGCCCGGATCACCCGGACACGCTGATCGTCAGGTTCTGCATTGCTCAGGAGATGGCGGCAGGCGGCGATCATGCCGGGGCGGAGGACGAGTTCCGGCATGTGTTCGCGGCACGGCAGCGGACGCTGGGCCCGGATCACCCGGACACGCTGATCGTCAGGTTCTGCATTGCTCAGGAGATGGCGGCGCGCGGCGATCATGCCGGAGCGGAAGACGAATTCCGAGGAATGCTGTCTCACCTAAGGCGAAGGCTCGGCCCGGATCACCCGGACACGCTGGCGACTCGGTGCAGCATTGCCCAGGAGATGGCGGCGCGCGGCGATCATGCCGGAGCGGAAACCGAGTTCCGGGAAGTGCTTTCCCGCTTGGAGCGGAGGCTAGGCCCGGATCACGCGGTTACCCTGATCCTCTGGTTCAGTATTGCCCGGGAGATGGCGGCGCACGGGGATCACGCGGGGGCGAAGGCCGAGTTCCGGGATATGCTGCCGCATCTGCGGCAGGGGCTGGGTCCGGATCACCCGGACACGCTGGCGGCTATTGAATGGATCGATTACTTACACGGAAAAAAAGACGAGCGGGACGCGGCGGACCAGCCCAGGGCAGTGCGGCCTTAGGAACTCGCCCGTAAAGTTCGTCAGCCCTCAGGTCCAGGCGGTGGGGTTGAGGTAGCGGCCGCAGGCGGTATCGAGGGCTGGCTGGCCAGGCTGGTGATCGCCTGCTCGGCCCAGGCCAGGCTGGCCCGGTGCACCGCGAGGCCATGCTCGACGGCCAGCCGCGCGTACGGGTTCCCGCCCGCGCCCGGGGCGCCGGTCAACTGCTCCAGCGAGGCGACGAACCCGGCCAGGGCGCCGCGCAGGCTGGCCAGGAACCCGACCACCGCGTCCTCGGGCAGCACGTCCGCCATCATCACGAAACGCAGCAGGTGCATGCCGAGGTCCTGGGAGACGGTCTCCGGTACGACGGGCTCGCGCACCCAGCCGAGATGGGCCTGCCGGCCGTCCTCGGCCAGGTGGTAGAGCCGCCGCAGCCGGCCGCCCGGCCGGCCGTAGCGCTTCCGAGCGGAGCAGGCCGCGCCGCTCGAGCCGGTCCAGCGCGGGGTAGAGGGCGCCGGAACTCGGCTGGTATACGCCCAGGGGGGTGGTCGCGAACCGCCGCTTGAGGTCGTAGCCGGTCGAAGGCTGGATGAAGATCATGCCGAGCAGCACGTGCTCGAAGCTGGTAAGCCGGGATCGTGGCATAGGCACAGCACTCCGATGTTGGTCCCGCTGGCGTCCCTGCCGCCGGGCGCTTTCATTAGGTCGAATCGACCTATAGAGTATGCGCCGTGGACACCAGGCGGCTGCGCTCGGTCGTGATGATCGCGGTCTTCGATATCGCGGGGCCGCTGGTGGCCTACGGCCTGCTCCGCTCGGCCGGGTTCAGCACGGTGACCGCGCTCGTGCTGAGCGGCGTGTTTCCGGCCGCCGGGGTGATCATCGGCATCATCCAGCACCGCCGGGTGGACGCGCTCGGCGTCCTGGTCCTGGCTGGCATAGCGGTCGGTGCCGTAGTCGGGCTGGTCAGCCACAACACAAAGCTAGTGCTGGACGAGGGCTCAGTGCCCACCGCGGTGTTCGGGCTGATCTGCCTGGGCTCGCTGGCCACGCCGAAGCCGCTGATGTACCGGCTGGCCATGGAGTTCATCGGCCCGGACAGCCGGCCAGGCCGCGAGTTCACCGACCTGTGGCAGTACCAGGGATTCCGGCACGTGTTCCGGGTCATCACCGCGGTCTGGGGCGCCGCTTACCTGGCCGAGGCCGCGGCCCGGGTCGTCATCGTGCAGAACACTTCGGCCGGGACCGCGCTGGCTACCTCCAGGGTGATGCCGTACGCGGTGGCCGCCGTGCTGGCCGCCTGGACGGTCGGCTACGGCCGGTACCAGAAGCGCCGGGGGGAGCGCCTGGCCGCCGCGGCCGCCGACGCTCACGACGTGCCCGCGGCCTCCACCTCAACGACCCGCCCCCCTGGACCTGACCCCTGACGAACTCACCGGCATAGCTCCGCGGCGACTGGCTCTCCTACCCGACGCGCGCGGTGATGGGCGTGCCGATCTCGACGGTGCGGCCGACCGTGCACAGCCGGTCGTGCGACTTCTTGACTACGTCCGGCAGTATCGCCCGGGCCTCGTCGCCCGGCTCGCCGGCCGGGAAGGCGATCTTGAAGGTGACCTCGATATCGGTCAGCCGGTTGCCGTCCGCGTCACGGAGCTTGTCCGCGTCGACCCGCACCTGGAAGCTCTCCGGTTCAGCCCGGCGTGACGTCAGGATGTCGACGTCGATCGCGGTGCAGCCGCCGATCGCGGCCAGCAGCAGCTCGGTGGGCGTGAAATCGGTGCCGCCGCCCGTGCCGAACGTGAGCCGGCCGCCCCGGCTGTTGGTGGCCGCGAACACGCCGCTCGCGATCCGCTCGACGGTCACGTCGCGATGCGCAGAACCAGCAGGACTATTCGCCATGCCCATCACCCTGCCACGCGCCGCGGCCAGCTGTTGCTCTGCTGTCGGCAGATTGCCTTGGCCGGCGCCCGCCGGACGAACGATCGTGGCTGGTGAGACCGGGCTTCCGGTGCCGGACTGAGCGCAGGGGAGATCATGCACACTGCCGTTGCCGAACCCACGCCGATCGCCGGGCTGCTCGATGATCAGCTGGCCACGCGGCTGCTGTACCAGCGCATCATCGTCCTCGGGGCCGAGGTCGACGACCAGATAGCCAACCGCCTCTGCGCCCAGCTCCTGCTGCTGTCGGCCGAGAACCCGCGCAGCGACATCAGCCTCTACATCAACTCGCCGGGCGGCTCGGTCACCGCGGGGCTGGCCATCTACGACACGATGCAGCTGATCCCCAACGACGTCAGGACGCTGGCCATGGGCCTGGCCGGGAGCATGGGCCAGTTCCTGCTCTGCGCCGGGGCCGCGGGCAAGCGGTTCAGCCTGCCGCACGCCCAGGTGCTGATGCACCAGGGCTCGGCCGGGTTCGGCGGCACCGCGGCCGATGTCGAGATCTACGCCGAGCAGCTCGAGCGGACCGGCGGGATGATGACCAGGCTGATCTCGAAGCACACCGGGCAGCCGGAGGACACGGTCGCGACCGACAGCCTGCGGGACCGCTGGTTCAGCGCCGAGGAAGCCCGCGAGTACGGAATCATCGACCACATCGTGGAACGGCTCGACGACGTGCGGCCTTCGGTCAGCAAGACGGCAGGGCTGTGATCATGAGCCAGTACACGATTCCCACCGTGGTCGAGCGGACCTCGCTCGGCGAGCGCGCCTTCGACATCTACTCCCGGCTGCTCTCTGAGCGGATCATCTTCCTTGGTACCGAGATCGACGATGGCGTCGCCAACGTGGTGATGGCCCAGTTGCTGCATCTCGAATCGGCCAGCCCCGACCTCGAGATCAGCCTCTACATCAATTCCCCGGGCGGCACGTACAGCGCCCTGACCGCGATCTACGACACGATGCAGTACGTCCAGCCTGACGTGGCCACCATCTGCATGGGACAGGCGTCGTCCGCGGCGGCGGTGCTGCTCGCCGCGGGCGCGCCGGGCCAGCGATCCGTCCTCGGGCACGCCAAGGTGCTCTTGCACCAGCCGTCGAGTCAGGCCCGGGGAACCCTGCCCGACCTGGCCATCCAGGCCAAGGAGGTGGCCAGGGTCCGCGCCGAGATGGACGAGATCCTCAGCCGGCACACCGGCCACCCGGTCGCCAAGATCCGGAGCGACACCGACAGGAACATGACCCTCAACGCACGCCAGGCCGTCGACTACGGCCTGGCGGACCAGGTCATTACCACCCGTAATGCGAGTCAGGCCGAGCCGGCCAGGGCCTGATGATCACGCGGCCAGCAGGCACCGGGGGGCGTCGGCCGGGCCGTGCCGCTGCGGCAGGCCGCGCTGGCCCAGGTCCCGGTGACCCAGGTCCCGGTGACCCAGGTCCCGGATGGCCCCGAGCCGCACCACCTGAGCCTGGCTGACCCGGCGGTCAACCAGGTCGCGCCCGACCTCGGCCAGCAGGTCGGACAGGTCGATGTGCAGCGAGTCGCAGATGGCGGCCAGAACCTCTGAGGAGGCTTCCTTGCGACCGCGCTCGACCTCGGACAGGTACGGCATCGAGACCTTCGCGGCCCGGGCCACGTCGGCCAGGGTCCGGCCTTGCTCTCGCCGGTTCCGGCGCAGTACGTCGCCGACCATCGTCCGCAGCAGCGGCCTGCGCCGCTGATCGCGTCCGCCCGGGCCGATCACGGTCGGATCCAGCATCGCCGTCCCCTTCCTGGCGGCCCGGACGACCCGCCATCCGGACCTGGCTCAGGGCCACGGTACCCATGGCCCGGCCGACCGCAGCAGCGGTTTCGCCGCCAGCGCAAGAGCGCGGCCGGCCCGGGTTCCGGCCCCGCGGAGCTGGCCCGGGTCCGGGAGGTTTGCCCGTACAGTGATCAGCGTGACCGAAACTTGGCAGGTCGAGCCGTCTGGCCCGCTACGCGGCGATATCCGCGTGCGCGGGTCGAAGAACGCGGTGTCCAAGCACATGGTCGCGGCGATGCTCGGCGATACGCCGAGCACGATCCGTAACGTTCCGGAGGTCGGGGACGTTGACATCACCGCCGCCATGCTGGAATCGACCGGGTATCAGGTGGTCCGCGCCGGTACCGAGATCACGATCGTGGCGGGGGACTCGATCGAGCCCGGCGTCCCGGAGGCGTTCACCGGGCTGAACCGGATCCCGATCCTGATGCTGGGGCCGCTGCTGCACCAGACCGGCGAGGCGTTCGTGCCACTGGTCGGGGGCGATCAGATCGGACAGCGGCCGGTCGACTTCCACGTGGCGGCGCTGCGGGCGCTCGGTGCCGAGGTGGACGTCGGCCCGCACGGGATCACGGCCCGCGCCACCAGGCTGTACGGCGCGCGCATCGACCTGCCCTACCCCAGCGTGGGCGCGACGGAGACCGTGCTGCTCTCGGCCGTGCGAGCCGAGGGGAAGACCGTGCTGCGCGGCGCCGCCACCGAGCCCGAGGTGGTGGAACTCGCGCTGTTCCTGCAGCGGATGGGCGCCCACATCGAGCTCAGCCCGGACCGGCGGATCGTCATCGAGGGGGTGCCGCGGCTGCGCGGAGCCTCGACCCGGCTGGCCGGCGACCGGCTCGAGGCCTTCTCTTACCTGGTGGCCGGCCTGATCACCGGGGGCGAGGTCCGCGTGCACGGCTGCCCGCAGGACCGGCTGGTCACGGCGATCACGACCCTGGCCAGGATGGGCGCCCGGTTCGACATCACCGACGAGTGGATCACCGCGTCGGCGACCGGCGGCCTGCGCGCGGCGGCGGTGCACACCGACACCCACCCCGGGTTCGTGACCGACTGGCAGCAGCCGCTGATGGTGCTGTTCACCCAGGCCGACGGGATGTCGGTGCTGCACGAGACCGTGTTCGAGAACCGGCTGGTATACGTCCCGGCACTGCAGAAGATGGGCTGCGAGATAGAAGTGTTCGCGGCGTGCCTGGGCGGCCCGGCGTGCCGCTTCCACGACACCAACGCCGTGCATTCCGCCGTGATCAGGGGCGTGTCCAAGCTGCGCGGCGCGGATGTCACGCTGCCCGACGTGCGGGCCGGGTTCTCCGCGGTCCTGGCCGCCGCGGTCGCCGACCAGCCCTCGCTGCTGCGCGGCATCCACCACATCGAGCGCGGCTATCACAGGCCGTTCGAGCAGTTCGCGTCGCTCGGCCTCACCCTTCGCCGCACCGGGTAGCCGACCGCGTACTCGCTCGCGTCACGGATGGTAGAAACGGCCCATGACCTTGCTGACGCACAGGGGGGACGGGCCCGGGTTTCGCTACGCGGGCCAGCAGCTGAACATCCTCGCCGGCCAGGATGGCCAGCCGCCGGGGTTCGCCACCATGGAGATCACCATCCCGGCTCGCTTCCCGGGGCCGATTCCGCATGCGCACGACGAGTTCGACGAGGCCATCTACGTGCTCCGCGGGCGGCTGCTGGTGGCCGGTGATGATGAGCCGCAGCAGGCCGGACCGGGCTCCATGTTCGTGGCGCCCCGCGGGTACCGGCACGGCTTCAGCAATCCCTACGCCGATGACGCCCTGGTGCTGGGGATCTGGGCGCCGCCAGAGCCCGCGCTCGCGTTCATGCGCGAGATCGGCGCCGCCCTCACGCCCGATACCCCGCCCGATCCAGATCGCATGCAGGACATTTACGCCCGGCACGCCAGCCGCCTGCTGCCGTGACCTGGGATCGTTACGCAACGCCATGAAACACGGAAATCTCGTAGCACGTCATGTATTGCAAACGTTTGTGAATCTTTTACCATGAGCGCATGGCCGGTCCCAGCCGTCTTCTGGGCGAGGGTTGCTTAGGACGGCGCTGTGAGCTGCGAGCCGCATCGCAGGCGGTCTTCTGGCCGTGGTTGTTTCCGCTGCCCGGGCTCAGCGCAGGCGCGCTGGCTGATGGGCCCGGCCTCTTCTTGACGCTGCGCGCCGATGACGCAGGCCGCCCCGGGTCCTCCGCCCCGGGCCGCTGGCGCATCCGACGCGCGGCGCGATCACGAACATCAGGCAGCCCGGCAGCGCCGTGGCCGGCCCACGTCTAGGCCGGGCGCCCGGACCAGCGAGGAGGACAACGACATGACCACGCAAAATGACAGACCCGTCAGCACGGTTCCGGTAGAGAGCGAGCCCGAGGTCGTCGCGGCCGCGTGGGCGGGCGGGCCGGGTCACGCGTTCCCGGCGACCGCGACCGGAGTCCCGCTGTCGGCGTTCGCGTTCGCGTTCGCCGTCGGAACCTTAGGGCTGGTCGACACCGGCATCCTGCCTGCTGCGGCCAGCGCCATGTTCATCGCCGTGGCCCTGGGGATCGGGGCGGGCGGGCTGCTGGTCGGCGGGCTGTGGGAGTTCCGCCGCGGCGAGCTGTTCGGGGGGACCTTCGGCGTGGCCTACGCGGGGTTCCTGCTGTCCACCGGCCTGATCCTGAAGTTCTTCGCCGGCCCGATCGTCATCGGGGCCGGCGTGGCCCGCTTCAACCGCTCCTTCGCGGTGTGGCTGATCTTGTGGGCGATCTTCACGGTGATCCTGGCGATCGGCGCGTGGCATATCAACGTGGCCGCGTTCATGCCGTTCTCGCTGGCCGTCGGGGTGCTGGTGCTGCTGGCCATCGCCCTGCTCGGCGGCGCGGCCGGATGGGCCGGCGGCCTGACCAAGGTCGGCGGCTGGGTGGCGATCGCCGACGGCGCCGCCGCCGGGTATCTCGGCACCGCGATCCTGCTCAACAGCACCATCGGCAAGGACCTCCTGCCGCTGCGGCCCTACCATCCCGCCGCGTGACCGGCCCGAACCCCATGCCACGGAGACTCAGCGTGTCTACCTAGTCCGCCGTCTGCGCTGCCCTCCGCGTCGCGGTGTCTCAGGCCGGCCGCGCGGGAAAGCCCGATGCGGACGCCATAGATCGTCGGCGTGGCGCCCGGCGATCGGCTCGAGCCGGAGCCGCGCGGTTACCCGCCGGCCGCCCGAGGGGCCATCATCCACTCCGTCATTCCACCCGGCCATGCCCGGCACCAGCAATGGCACCAGCCGGCCCGGGCAGACCGCCTGACCTGGGCGGCCCGCCCGCCGGCTGACCAGTCCGGGGTTCGGTGCCGGGACGATGAGAACGGGTCATGCTCGCGGTCTTAGCATGTGCAGCCGGGGCCGCACGATGCCCGGCGAACGACAGCGCCCAATGACGATGGAGGCTTGATGTGGCCAAGCTGATCTACTCCGCTATCGCATCCCTCGACTTCTGTGTCGAGGACAAGCACGGCAATTTCGACTGGGGAAACCCCGACGAAGAGGTGCACGGGCTCGTCAATGACCTGGAGCGGCCGATCGGCACCTACCTCTACGGGCGCCGGATGTACGAGACGATGGTGTACTGGGAAACCGCGCGCACCACCCGCGATCAACGCGCGGTATCCCAGGAATTCGGGGAGATCTGGCGAGCAGCCGAAAAGATCGTGTACTCACGGACGCTCCAGACGCCATCGAGCGCTCGGACGCGGATCGAGCGCGACTTCGATCCCGCGGCGATCAGGCAGCTCAAGGAGTCCTCGGCACGCGACATCACGGTTGCCGGCGCGCAGCTCGCAGGCGAGGCGATGGCCGCCGGCCTGGTCGACGAATGCCACCTGTTCCTCAACCCGATCGTCGTCGGCGGCGGAAAGCGCGCGCTGCCGGAGGACGTCCGCGTCCAGCTCGAACTCCTGGACGAGCACCGCTTTCGAAGCGGTGTTGTTCACCTCCACTACCGGGTACGCGTCTGAAGGTCACGCGGGCTCCAGAATCGAGGCGGCTGACTGCGAGTAGAGAGCCGTGGACAAGGCGGCAATGATCACCCGTGTCTACGAGAGGCGGATGACGGCCTTGCCGCGCAGGCCGCCACGGCGGATCTGTTCCAGCACCTGCCCGGCGGCATCCAGGTCAACGGTGGAACGGATGCGCGCGGTGATCGTACCGTCCGCGAGCATCTGCGCGACCGTGATCAGCCCTTCGGGCGATATCAGGGGATTCGCGCTCGAAGCATGGTTGTGCGCGGTGATCTGGCGCTCAGCAAACCAGGCTTCGTCCGCCGCGAAGGTCGTCGAGACCAGGCTTCCTCCGGGCCGGATAACCTCGGCGTCACGGCGGATGGCGTCAGGACCGCTGACCAGATCAAGGACGGCATCAGCGCCGTCCGGGTGATCGGCGCGCAGCGCATCGATAACGTCAACGGTTTGGCTGTCGTACACCTCCTCGGCCCCGAGACGACGAGCCTCGTCAGCGTCGCCGCGAACGGTGGCGATGACGTGCGCGCCGCGAGAGCGCGCCATCTGCACCGCGTAGCCGCCGACCCCGCCGGTCGCGCCCATCACCACGACGTGCTGGCCCGCGGCGACCTCCAGCAGCTCGACCGTCCGCAGCGCAGTGACCGCCGGAATGGGCAATGCGGCGGCCTGGTCGTCGGCCACGCTGTCGGGGATCGGGGCCAGCGGCTCGGCCGTGGCCGCCGGGGCGATCGCGGTGTACTCGGCATAGGAGCCGTGCGTCCGCGCCATGCCGAAGACACGGTCGCCGACCTGCAGGCCGTGTTCTCCGGCCGGGACGCGTTCGGCTACGCCAGCGAAGTCAATGCCCACCACAAACGGATACGACGAGGCGGCGGTCAGGCGTCCGAGGAGGTTGTTGTCGAGCGGGTTGACTCCCGCGAACCGCACGCGTATGAGCAACGCGTCATCGGCGGCGGGAACCGGCAGGTTGTGGACCGACGGAGGCTCGCCGAAGCTCCGGACGGCGAATGCGCGCATTCTGACCTCCCCGCACTGGCGCCTTCCCGAAAATACTGCCATCGCCAGGGGCAGATCCCAGGCGGCACGCCGGCTGGGCCACGGCTAGACCCGGATACCTGCTGGCCGGAGCTCACTCATAGTTTTGCGGCTGGCCCGTAATTCGCCAAGGTGAGGGCTGCGCAAGCCCGGCTAGCTCGGGCACGTCGGTACGTGCACCTGCGATGTCGACTTCGACTCGGTGCGTGCGCTGCAGCGCGCCCTCGGCCCAGGCGTACAGCCCGATAGCGATGTGGTGCGGCCGGAGCGTCGGCCGCTCGGCCGGTGCCTCCTGCAGCACGGCGAACTCGGTGAAGGCTCCGCCTGCGTCGACCACGAAGGCCGGCCGCAAGGTGTTGACACCGGACGTCTCCAGCCACGCCTTGGACCAGCCCGCCAGGCTGCGGCCCGAGCCAACCTCGAGCGCGGCCAGCAGGTCGGCCAGGGTCGCGTTGCCCCAGCGATGCGCGGCGAAGTAGCTGCCGAGGCCCGCGAAGAACTGGTCCCGGCCCAGGTAGGCGGCTAGCTGACGGACGACTGCGGCGCCCTTGGCATAGCTGATCGCGTCGAAGTTCGAGTCTGCCTCGGTCAGTGTGTCCGCCGTGGCCGCGACCGGATGCGTCGACGGCTGCTGGTCCTGCAGGTAGCCCCAGACCTTGCTGCTAATACAGACTGTCGTCCAGGCATCGGCAAACCGCATTGCCTCTGCGCTCGCCTGGAACCCGCTGACCTCGGCAAATGATTCGTTCAGCCAGATGTCGTCCCACCACGCGGGTGAGACCACCTCGCCGAACCACTGGTGCGCCATCTCGTGCAGGACGACCTCGGCCCTGGTCTCGTACCGGGCTTCGGTGACCTTGGACCGGAACAGGAGCCTTTCCGAGACAGCGATACAGCCCGGGCAAGAGTTCGCTAGCTCTGGCAGCTCGGGCACGAATACCTGGTCGTATTTAGCGAACGGGAAGGCGGTGCGCAGCAGCGCCGGATAGTAGTCAAGGCCTTTCCTGGTGATGTCGAGCAAGTCATCGGGGTCGAGGGATCCGGCGAGCGACGCGCGGCAGGCGAGCCCGATCGGGACCCGCTGGCCAGCGGGCGTGACGTGCGTCTGCTCGATCAGGTAGTACTCGCCCGCGATCAGCGCGACGTGGCAGGTGCACAGCGGCGGAGTGGCGGGGAAATGCCAGGTGGCAACTGGGCCCGAGCCGCTGGCCGGCTGCTCGGGCTTGACAGCTGGCTGGTTCGACAGCACAGTCCAGTGCGCGGGCGCGATGACGTGCAGGGCGAATGGCGCCTTCAGGTCCTGCTGGTCGAAACAGGCGAACATCAGCCGCGCGTCGGCCGGGTAGAGATTGGTGTACAGGTAAATCTTGCCGTCGGCTGAGTCCACCGCGCGATGCAGGCCCGATCCCTGGCGGCTGTAACCACAGTCGGCGACGACCCGCAGCTCGTTGGTCTGCCGCAGCTCAGTCAGTGCGATCCGGCCATCGTGGCAGGCCTGCGCCGGGTCCACGGGAACGCCGTTCAGGGTGATCTCGAGCACCTCGCCGGCGATCAGGTCGGCATAGCTCGCCCTCCCCGGCTCGGCGCAGCCGAACGCGATCACCGACGTCGACCGGAATGCCTGCTCGCCGCGGGTCAGGTCGACGGTGATGTCGTATGAGCCGACGCGCAGCAGCCGGGCCCGCTCGTCGCAGTCGGCCCTGGTGATCTCCGGCATGACCCGCCTCCTCACCGGCAGCGCCCCGGTGCGCAGCACCCTACGGGAAGAGAAATCCATCGACGATCCGGATATACCCATATTTCGGGCCTCTGCGAAACTGGCCAGCACGTCGTAACCTGGACGCAGGGATTGCCGGAACCCTGCGCGGGAGGAAAACGATGCCGCCGGAACCAGGCCATGGAATGCTTCCCGGCGGATACGGCCACATGCGAGCCTCGACAGCGGACCGGGAACGCGCAATCGACGTTCTCAAGGCGGCCTTTGC
The DNA here is from genome assembly GCA_963729365.1 of uncultured Actinomycetota bacterium. Classification (GTDB taxonomy): domain Bacteria; phylum Actinomycetota; class Actinomycetes; order Streptosporangiales; family Streptosporangiaceae; genus JASHPR01. The sequence goes on along the minus strand of CAVSNQ010000013.1, from coordinate 761,977 downwards.
CGAAGGCAGGCTGACCCAGGACGAATGCGAGCAGCGGGCCGGGCAGGCCTTCAGCGCACGAACCTACGCCGAGCTGGCCACGCTAACTGCCGACCTGCCTGCGGGCCCGCTCGGCACCCTGGTCTTCCAGCTGCCCGGCTATCACCTGCCGCCCCCGTCCCGTCCGATGAACAGGCTGGCCGTCGCCTCCCTGGTGATCGCGCTGATGCCCGTCATACCGCTGCTCGCCGTTTTCACTGGACTCATCGCGCACGGTCAGATCCAGGAACGGGGCGAGCGCGGCGCCGGCTTTGCCACCGCCGGCATCCTGATCGGAGGGCTCGTCTCTCTGTTGTTCGTCTTCTACGTTCTGCGCAGCTGACCCAGGGCGGCCGTTAGCCGGGCCTGGACATCTGCGACGGCGGCGCGGAGTTCGGGGCCGCCGTCGACATGGAACGTGATCGGGATTGCGGCGAGCCACTCTCCGGCATACATCGCAGGATTGCTGGTGGTGCCGGTCAGCACGCATCGGGCGCCGTCGCCGGTGCGGCTCAGGCGGCCCATCGGCGGTCTGACATACCGGGCGACCTCATCGCAGGGAGCATCGAACACGACCTTGGTCTCGAACTCCCATCCAGCCCCCAGGTGCTGTTCCAGCAGGTCTACGTAGTCCAGGTCCCCGGGTGCGCGGAACTGCTCGCCGCCTCCGGTGACTGACTGAATCCGGTCGATGCGATAGGCGCGCGCCGCGTTGGCGCGATGCGAGTGGCACAGCAGATACCAGCGGCCATGCCGGACGACGACGGCCCAGGGATCAACGTCCTCCGCCCACTGCCTGCCTGACTGGCTTCGGTAGCCGATGCTCACCCGCCGCTGGGCGGCAATGGCGTCAACGAGAGCGCTCGTCGTCTCGGTGCCCGGGCGCACGGCGCCGCGGTCGGGCGCGGCGGAAGCGTGCCGCCGCATGGTTGCGGCCAGGCCGACATTCTCGGGCAGCACTCGGATGATCTTGCCCAGGGCGGCGCCGACCGGATCGTCGGCATCCGCGGCTGCGTGGCTGCCGTCGAGCACGGCCATGACCAGGCCAAGCGCCTCGGCAGCGGTGAACACCAGGGGCGGCAGCCGGATGCCCCGGCCGACCCGGTAGCCGCCGTAGGGCCCCCGGGTCGACTCCACGGGGATGCCGGCCTCGCGCAGAATCGCGACGTAGCGGCGCGCGGCTCGTTCGGTCACGTCCAGCTGCGCTGCGAGCTGGCCGCCGGTGATGCCGGGCTGGGCCTGCAGTAGCTCGAGGGCCCGAAGCGCCCGCCCGGTGGGGCTCAGGTCGGCTTTCACGACAGCAGGCTAATCAGGAACCCGATCGTCCGGAACCGCATCTATCGTCGGGGCTGGGAGAATCCTTGACCAGGCCGAGCACGCCCCGACCGCAGTGGGGAAGGAGAACTGAGATGGACATCCTGCTGATCGCCGGACTATGGCTCGACGGGTCTGTCTGGGACAACGCCGCCGCCCATCTCGAGGCCCGCGGCCTCCGCGCCGTGCCGGTCACCCTGCCGGGCCAGGGTGACGGCAATACGTCGGCGACGCTCGCGGATCAGTCGGCCGCGGTGGTCGCGGCTGTTGATGCGGCGGCCGGCCTGCCCATGGTGGTGGGGCATTCCGCCGCCTGCAGCCTGGCGTGGCTCGCCGCCGACGCCCGCCCCGCCAAGATCAGCAAGGTCGCCCTCATCGGCGGCTTCCCCGCTCCGGGCGGCGAGACATACTTCGACGCCTTTCCCGTCCAGGACGGCGCGATGCCCTTCCCGGGCTGGGGCGAATTCGACGGGCCGGACTCTGCCGATCTGGACGACGCCGCACAGCAGGCCTTCGCATCGGCGGCGATCCCGGTGCCGGAAGGGGTCACTCGCGGAGTGATCAGGCTAGCCGACGAGCGTCGCTATGACGTCCCGGTGGTGCTGATCTGTCCGGAATTCACCCCGGCCCAGGCCAAGGAGTGGATCGACCAGGGCGAGGTGCCCGAGCTGGCGAAGAGCAAGAACGTCTCGTTTCTCGACATCGATTCCGGTCACTGGCCCATGATCAGCGCGCCGGCCGATCTCGCGCGCCTGTTGTCACAGGCGGCTGAAGAGTCCTGAGCGGGCCGGGCCGCGCTCACCTGGGAGGACGGGCAATGCGATATACGATCCGACCGCTCGACGCATCCACATGGGCCGCGTTCGCCGAGCTCGCCGAGCGCAACAACGGGATTTTCGGCGGCTGCTGGTGCATGGGCTACCACCCCGAGGCGTCCCGGACGGACGCGGCGCAGAATCGTGCCGGAAAGGAGCGCCGGGTCCAGGAAGGCCGCGCGCATGCCTCGCTCGTCATCGACGAGGAGGGCTTCGCGCAGGGCTGGTGCCAGTACGGCAGCCCCGAGGAACTTCCGGGCATCAAGCACAAGCGCGAGTACGACAAGGCCGCTCCGCCACCTCCAGACTGGCGGATCACCTGCTTCTTCGTCGACAAGAAGCACCGCGGTCAGAGCATCGCGCGGGCGGCGCTGGAAGGCGCGCTCGACCAGATCGCCCATCTTGGCGGCGGGCTTGTCGAGGCGATCTCCGAGGTGACCGCCGGCCGCGAGGCGCAGGGCCGCTTCCTCTTCAGCGCGACGGTCGAGCTTTTCGAGCAGAACGGCTTCACCCGCGTCCGCCAGGTCGGCAAGCACGCCTGGATCGTGAGCAAGGTGATCCAGCCGGCCTGAGCATCGGCTGCTGCGTAACCCCTCGCGCGGAGGCGCGCAGTGCCGCGCGATCTGCGCGGCCAGCTGAGCGCCGCACCGGACGGAAGTCTTCCCAGCCCGGCTGGGAAGTCCATCAGATCGAGACCAGGTCACACACAAAGATGAGGGTCTCGCCCGGTGCGATCACGCGCCCGGCGCCCCGGGTCCCGTAGGCCAGACCCGGAGGAATGATCAGTTGGCGGCGGCCGCCGACCTTCATGCCCTGCACGCCCTGGTCCCAGCCGGCGATGACCCGCCCAGCGCCGAGCTCGAACTGCAGCGGGTCGCCCCGGTCCCAGCTCGCGTCGAATTCTTCGCCGGTAGAGAACGCGACCCCGACATAGTGAACCTTGACCACGTCACCCGGGTTCGCCACGGGGCCATCGCCTTCCCAGATGTCCGTGATCTCCAGCTCGGTCGGCGGCTCGCCGCCGGGAAAGTCGACCTCAGGCTTGCCGACGCTCATACTCGCCTCTTTCTGTAGCTCTTCGACCGGAGCGCGCTGGTCCCAGCCAGGCAGCCACGCGCCGCGTTCTGGGCGAGGCCTCTCCGCCTCGCGCAAGGTTATGCCGCCCCGGTCCGCCCCGTCCGCAACCTTAGCGAGCCAGGTCCCAGGTCCCCGCACATGCCCTGGCCGCCCACCCGAGCGGCAGTACTGGCTTCGACGCGCTGGTCAGCGTCCTCGAAACCCGAAGCGGCTCTGCGGTGCGGCCTGCACGTGGTGGCCGGCAGCGGGCGGAAGGGCGCCGGGCCCGGTGTCTTAGAGCTAGGCACCGTGGCCGCCGCCGATGCTCCCCGGCGGCAGCTGCCAGGCCCGCCGGCCGGGTCAGGGAATCCATGCCCCACCGCGCATCAGGGTCCGCCCGGGTAGCTCATCGACCTCGCGCCAGGCCTGGATCCGCAGCGGCCGCAGCACCAGGAACCGCATCGACTCACCCGACTCGCGCGGGTCCCAGCCCGCCTGCGCCGCGTACCCGCGGGCCACGCCGGCCGGAACCTCGTCCGGGCTGTAGACGTGCTCCAGCTCGGCGTCGATCATCACGACGTCGCGGGTCGGCCCGAGGCCAAGCCGGGCGCGTCCCTGGCTGGTGATGTTCCTGGCCGTCACTGAGCCCGCCTCGGTGGCCAGCACCACCCGCTCGTCAATCCAGGCCAGCGACAACGGCACCAGATAGGAGCTGGCGGGCCGGCCGTCTGCGGCGGCGGTCGCGACCCAGACGTCCGCGGCCGGCGCGGCCAGCTTGGCCAGCGTGTCGACCTTGCGTTGCTCCTGGGTACGCGGCTGTCCATCCGTCATGTCAGCGCCTCACCGCCTTCATAGAGCGTTCATCAAAGCTCATGTGTCACCCTCCCGATTTCGCCCGCACACCTATGACCGAGCACAGCGAGAGAACGTGACCGGCTCGAGAGTACGCGACTGGTTAGCGTACTGGACCGGCCCGCGCCGGGCGGGACACGGCCGCCTAGGGAGGGAGGCATGCGGGACTCCGGCTGAGGTAACGGCCCCAGCAAACGGACCGCAAGCCTCGCGCCTGATCGCCAGGCCCGAGGTCAGGACTGCAACCAGGCCAGCAGGTCAGCGTTGATCGTCTTGGCCTCGGTGGTCGGCATGCCGTGCGGGAATCCGTGGTAGGTCTTCAGGGTCCCGTTCTGCACGAGCTTCGCCGATAGCGGTCCGGAGTCGGCGTAGGGAACGATCTGGTCGTCGTCGCCGTGCATCACCAGGACCGGCACGGTGATCCCCTTGAGGTCCTCGGTGAAATCGGTCTGGGAGAAGGCCACGATGCCGTCGTACTGCGCCTTCGCTCCGCCCATCATGCCCTGGCGCCACCAGTTCTCGATGATCGCTTCGGAGGGTTCCACGCCGGGCCGGTTGAAGCCGTAGAAGGGGCCGGACGGCAGGGCCCGGTAGAACACGGACCGGTTGGCGGCCAGCTGGGCCTGCAGGTCGTCGAAGACGCTCTTCGGCAGGCCGCCGGGGTTGGCGGGGGTCTGCACCATGAGCGGCGGTACCGAACTGATCAGCACCGCTCTCGCCACGCGGCTCTCACCGTGCCGGGCGATGTAGCGCACGACTTCGCCGCCGCCGGTGGAGTGCCCGACATGGACGGCGTCGTGCAGATCGAGGTGGGCGGTCACCGCGGCCAGGTCGTCGGCGTAGTGGTCCATGTCGTGGCCGCCGCTGGTCTGCGTGGAGCGTCCGTGCCCGCGCCGGTCAGAGGCGACGACCCGGTAGCCGTGCTGCAGGAAGAACAGCATCTGGGTGTCCCAGTCGTCGGCCGACAGCGGCCAGCCGTGGCTGAAGACGATCGGCTGGCCCGAGCCCCAGTCCTTGTAGAAGATCTCCGTGCCGTCGGCCGTCGTGATCGTGCCCATGCGCTGCCTCCAGTGGTCTGGGCGCTGACGCCGAAACGTCCGTACCGACAGGCTAACGAGCCTTCCGCTGGCCCTCCAGGCCGCCCCCGGCGCTCATCGCGCTGTTCGGCCGGCGCAACTGGTGGCGGCCGGCACGCCGCTCGCAGCCACGGCCACCGCACCGCTGGTGGGTCAGAACCGGTGACGGGTGTGGCTGAAGTTGCCCTTCGCGAACGCGAGGACTTTGGCCGGCGTTACCGAGAACACGAGGGCCGCACCGCCGTGCTCGTCGTGGAAGCAGCCGCCGCGTACCTCGAACTGCCACCGCCCGTCCCACTTCGCGGTCCACGCCCCGGCCAGGCGCCGCAGCACGTCATCGTCGGTGACCTGGACGGCCCGGCCCTCGACCACGACGTCTAGCCCCGCGTCCCAGCTGTTGCTTCCGGTCGTCAGGATCACCTGCGGGTTGCCCCGCAGGTTGACGGCCTTCTGCTCGGCGGCGCCGGTGGAGAAGTGGAGGGCGCCGTCGAGCCACACGGCGACGAGCGGACTGACGTGCGGGCGCCGGTCAGCGCGGACGGTAGAGATCCAGAACAGCTCGGCCGTTTCGAGCACCCGGCGGGTGTCCTCCCATTCCGCGGCGACCGCGGCCGGGTCGCTGAATCGCGGGTCAACCTCGGTAACCGGCTCGCTCATCGATCTCACCCTCCGGTCGTTTGCTGCCACCTGATCGCGGCGCGCGCCGGCTGACACGTAGCCGTTGTCGACGAACCAGCGCGCCGATTCCTCGATCGCCTCGCGGGCCGGCCGGGACGTGTGGCCGATCTCGGCGCGGGCCCGTTCGTCGCTGAAGATCATTCTCGTGGCGGACATGCGCGCCGCCTCGAGCGGCACCCGGGGCTCGCGCCGGAGCAGCCGGCCTTCGATCAGGTCCGAGGCGACGCCGGCGGCGAGCGCCACCCCCCGCGGGAGCGCCACCCGCGGCATGGGCAGACCCGAGCAGCCGGCCAGCATCCGGAGGATGGCCCGCATCGACAGGTTCTCCCCGCCCAGTATGTAGCTGCGGCCGCGGCGGCCCCGCTCGAGTGCGGCCAGATGGCCGTGCGCCAGGTCATCCACGTGCGTAACGTTCAGGGCGGTATCTACGAATCCCGGCATCCGGCCATTGAGGAAGTCGAGTACCACCTTTCCGGTCGGAGTCGGGGCGACGTCGCGGGGCCCCAGCGGAAAGGTGGGCAGGACCAGGCAGGCATCGAGTCCCTGGGCCGCGGCCCTGAGCACCTCGTGCTCGGCGATGAACTTGGATCTCTTGTAGTCGCCGAACAGGTGCGAGATGTCGGCGTAGCACGTCTCGTCGGCGGGCTCGCCGTGCTTGGTCGCCCCCAGCCCGAGGACGCCGACGGTGGACGTGAACACCAGCCGCTCGCAGCCCGCGGCCCGGACGGCGTCGAGCACGTTGAGCGTGCCGCCGACGTTGACGTCGTAGAAGATCCGCGGGTCACGGGCCCAGAAACGGTAGATCGCGGCCAGGTGGAACACGAAGCGGGCGCCCTGGCAGACGGCCAGCACGGCGCCGGCGTCGCGGATATCGGCCACCACCTGCTTCGCGCCGGTGCCGTCCAGGTTCTGGTCGTCGACACCCGGCGCGACGAGGGCGACGACCTCTGCGCCCCTGGCCTGCAGCGCCCGGGTGACGGCGGACCCGATGAACCCCGTGGCCCCGGTGACGACCACCCGGTCCCCGGGCTCGATGCGGGCGTCATGGGCCAATCCCGTCACCACCTGCCGGCGTAGTCGATCTAGGACTGTCCCGCATGATATGCGGGTGCGGGCGGCTGCGCTCCGCGGCGGGCGCCAACGTACGGTGGTGCGATGACGGCGGTTAAGAAGCTCGAGGACTTCCGGGCCCTGGATCCGTTCTTCCGGATCATCGAGGAAGGCGTGGCCGGGCTGGTGGACGGTGAGCACTTCTTCGACCTGCTGGCCGAGGACGTCGTCTTCGAGTACGTCATTACGGTCCCGGGCTACCCGCGCCGCGTCGAAGGGCGCCAAGCCGTAGCCGAGCTGTACCGCCCGTACGGCGCCACATTCTTCCTCGATCGTTGCTATGACCTGGCCGTCCACCACGACCAGGCCACGGGGGTTGTCGTTCTCGAATACGCCTCGCAGGGCCGCGTCATCCCGACTGGAGCCGCCTACCGCAACCGCTACGTCTCGGTGCTGTCGATCGTCGACCGCAAGATCGCGCACTGGCGGGACTACCTCGACCCGCTGGCCGTCTTTGCCGCGATCGGATGGCCCGCCGCGGCACCAGGCCACGACTGACTACTCTCCTCTCATGGATCTTGGCCTGCACGGCAGCCGCGCGCTGATCACCGGGGGGAGCAGGGGCATCGGCTTCGCGGTCGCGGACGCGCTGGCCGCCGAGGGAGCTGCGGTCGGGCTGATCGCCCGCGACGCCGGCGGCCTGGCCGCCGCGGCCGAGCGCCTGGCCGGCCGGGGCACGCCCGTGGCCACCGCGCCGGCTGACGTCACGGACACTCCCGCGCTGAGCCGGGCGGTCGACGAGATCGCGGCCGCGCTCGGCGGCCTTGACCACCTGGTGGCCAACGCGGGCGGCACGGCCGGCGGCGGGAACCTCACCAACTCCGGCCCCGGCGACTTCACCGCGACGTTCGCTCTCAACGCGGGCCACGCCGCCGAACTGATCCGCGCGGGCCTGAGCCACCTGCGCACGGCCGGCGGCGGCGCGGTCGTGATCATCTCGTCGATCACCGGCATGCGCCCCGCGCCGCGCACCGCCTATGCCGCGGCCAAGGCCGCGGAGATCCAGCTCGCGGCGACCGCCGCGCAGGAACTGGCGCCCGCCGGCATCCGCGTGAACGCGGTCAGCCCCGGCTCGGTCATGTTCCCGGGCGGCTCCTGGGAGACGTTCGCCCGCGAGAACCCCGAGGACTTCGCCGCCTTCGAAGGCACCCAGTTCCCGTTCGGCCGCCTCGGCCGCCCGCAGGAGGTCGCCGACGTGGTCGCCTTCCTGCTGTCCGCGCGCGCATCCTGGATCACCGGCGCGAACATCGTGGTCGACGGCGGCCAGCGTTACCCCAGTGCCCGCCGCTTCGACTAGGAACCGTCGTCGCTCAGATGATCGGGAAAACTGCCCGGAACGTTTAGTCCCGTGCTTCATGGGCCTGCCGCGACGGCAGACTGTAGTAGTTCTCGTAGGCCTGCTCGGCTTGATCACGGGCCGATTCCCAGTCCCACGTGCGCGGGTAGTACCGCCCCGGGCTGAGCGACCGGACGTACGGGGAGGGGTCTGGCTGCAGGCTCTCGAGCACGTGCCCGGCGAGGCCTGCCGACCCGGACACGCCATGGGCGTTGCAGGCGGCGGCCATCACGAAGCCGCGCAGTCCGGGCACGGGCCCGACGATGAAGCGGCCGTCCGGCGAGAACGCCGGGAACCCGCGGAAGACCTCGCGCACCTCGGCCTGGGTGACCGCGGGCGCGAACCGGGCGAAGTCGGCCGCGAATCCGGAGAGGACGTCCCAGTCTGGTGACACGGCCAGCACCTGGCCGATGGTCACCTGGCGCGGGTCGAGGCTCAGCCCGTCCGGTTCCCAGCCCCCGCACAGGATCCCCGGCCCCTCGGCCCTGGCGTACAGGCGCAGGTCCGGGATGCGCAGGACCGGCAGGCCGGCGTGCCAGCCGGCGACCGCCTTGGTGACGAAATATTCATGGCGCACCGGCACGATCGGGAGTGGCCGGCTGGCCAGCCGGGCCACGGCGCCGGCCCAGGGCCCGGCCGCGTTGATCACCAGGTCGGTCGCGACGTCGTGGCGGCCGGTGCGGACGCCTCGGACCACGCCGCCGGTGATGCGGAGCCCGGTCACGGTGGTGTGCGTCGCAAAGGTGACTCCCCGGTCGCGCGCTGCGCGAGCGTAGGCCGTCACCAGGCTGTTGGGCTGCAGATAACCGTCGGTAGGGCACCACAGCGCGGCCATGACCCGGGTGGTGTCCAGCATGGGACATAGCCCGGCCAGCCGGGCCGGGCTCAGGAACTCGACCTCTAGCCCGGCCGACCTGGCCGTGGCGGCCAGCGCCCGGAACTCGGCGACGCGCTCCGCGGTCGTCGCGATGCGCACGCTGCCGGTCGGGCGCCAGTCCGCCGGGTAGCCCGTCTCCTGTTCGATCCGGGCGTACGTGGCCACCGAGGCCATGGCCAGCAGGCACCGCTCCCTGGTCGCACGGACCTGCCCGACCAGTCCGGCGGCCTGTCCCGAAGTTGCGCCTGCGAGCTCGCCCTGCTCCACGACCTGGATGTCCCGGTAGCCCGCCCCGGCCAGGACATAGGCCACGGCGCACCCGATGGCCCCGCCGCCGACGATCGTGACCTCAGCATCCCTGACTTCGGCCACCGGAACCTTCCACGTCACCGCGCCGCCATGCACGACGCCGTTTTCTCGCTAGCCTCGGCGAGGCCACCGGCCAGTGGATTCCCGTTCCAGGCACTCATGACGCTCGCTCGGGGACGGTAAGTGCCCCGCGGCCGCATTTTCTGTGCGGGCGCCGCTGGACCGGATCAGTTCCGGAGTGCGGACAACTGGCTGACGCCGGTCCGCGCCACGCGGCCGATGACCTTCACGGCTGCGCCAGGGCCCGGTAGCGTCGGAGGCATCAGCCCGGGGAACCTGCCGCCTCGACCTGGCCGGGTTCGCGGTCATCTCTGACCGCCGGGGACATCCGCATGACGCAGGAGTGGCGATGCCAAATCCAGTGGCGTGGTTTGAGGTGACCGGACCGGACGCCGGCGCGCTGCAGCGCTTCTACGCTGAGCTGTTCGGCTGGGAGATCGACGCCAGCAATCCGATGAGCTACGGGATGGTGGCGCCTCAGGAGGGCGGCATCCCCGGTGGCGTGGGCCCGAGCCCGGACGGCTCCGCCCAGGTCATCTTCTATATCTCGGTGCCTGACCTGGAGGCGGCGCTGGACCGGGCGGGCCAGCTCGGCGGCGCGACGCTGACGCCGCCGATGGAGGTACCCGGCGGCCCGACGCTGGCCTACTTCACCGACCCCGCGGGCAACCGCATCGGGCTGATGAAGCTGTAATAGCGCCGCCTGGCCTGACCGGCGATCATCGCGGCTCCCGGCCTGCAGTTTGGTCATGCGCGTCCGCCGCAGCTGGCGGTAGCGGGTCGCGATAATGACCAGCGTGACGCTGATGTTCCGGTTCGCCGAGGCAGATGACGTGCCGGCCATCGTCGGTCTCATCGAGTCCGCCTACCGCGGGGAGGCCAGCCGGGCGGGCTGGACCACCGAGACGCACCTGCTCGGCGGTCAGCGCACCGACGCCGAGGCGGTCTCGGCGGTGCTGCACGCGCGCGGCAGCACCATGCTGCTGGCCGAGGCCGGCGGGCGGCTGGCGGGTTGCTGCCAGCTGGAGGGGCGCCCGGGGGCCGAGGCGTACTTCGGCATGTTCTCGGTGCCGCCGGACGGCCAGGGGCAGGGCTGGGGCGGGCAGATCCTGGCTGAAGCCGAGCGCCTGGCCCGCGACGACTGGGGCGCGAGGATCATGGTGCTGAGCGTTATCGCCCAGCGCCTGGACCTGATCGCCTGGTACGAGCGGCGGGGCTACCGCCGGACGGGCGAGAGAAAGCCGTTTCCCTATGGGGACGAGCGGTTCGGGGTTCCGAAGCGGCCGGATCTGAGCTTCGTCGTTCTGGCCAAGCCGCTGCAACTACATCGAGCACCCGGAGCGTAACCCGGGACCGGGTCTAGCTCGGCTCGCGGGAGCGGGGCACGACCAGACCCGACTCGTAGGCGGTCACGACCGCCTGCGTCCGGTCGCGCAGGCCCAGCTTGCTGAGCACCCGGCTGACGTGCGTCTTGACGGTCTCCTCGGTCACCACGAGCCGGGCCGCTATCTCCGGGTTGGACAGGCCCTCGGCGATCAGCCGGAGCACCTCGGTCTCGCGCGGGGTGAGCTCGCGCAGCGCGGCCTGGGCCGTGGGCGGGGTGGCCTGCCGGGGCCGGATCCGGGAGAACTCGCTGATCAGCCGGCGGGTGACGGCCGGCGCGAGCAGCGCCTCGCCGGCCGCGATCACGCGCACGGCCTCGAACAGCCGCTCCGCGGTGACGTCCTTGAGCAGGAAACCGCTGGCCCCAGCGCACAGCGCGTCGTAGACGTAGTCGTCCAGGTCGAACGTGGTGAGGATGAGGATGCGCGGGCCGCCCTGGCCAGGCCCGGCCAGCTGCCTGGTGGCCTCGATACCGTCGGTGCCCGGCATCCGCACGTCCATCAGCACGACGTCGGGACGCAGCTCGCGGCAGATCCTGACCGCCTCGCTGCCGTTCACCGCGGTGCCGATGACCTCGAAATCCGGCTGGGTGTCGAGCAGCGTCGCGAACCCGGTGCGCACCACCTGATGGTCGTCGGCGACGACGATCCTGATCACAGACGACGGCGCGGTCATGCCGCGGTATCCGCCTGGGCGGGCAGCCTGGCCTCGACCAGGAAACCGCCTCCGGGAGCCGCGCCGGTGCGCAGCTCACCGCCGACGGCGGCGGCGCGTTCGCGCATGCCGAGCAGCCCGTGGCCATGCTCGGGCCCTGGCGTTCCCGGCCCGGGCGGCGGGCCTGGCCCGTTGTCCCTGATCCGCAGCCGGAGCTCGTCGCCGGCGTAGTTCAGCTCGACGTCGACGGCCGCCCCGGGCGCGTGCCGCCTGGCGTTGGTGAGGGCCTCCTGGACGATGCGGAAGGCGGCCAGCTCGACCCCGGGATCCAGGACGGTCAGAGAGCCGCGGACGATGAGCCTGGCCCCGGTCCCCGCCGCATCCCTGGCCTCATCCAGCAGCTCGTTGAGCTGCTGCAGCCCCGGCTGGGGCTGGCGGTCGGCCGTCACGGTCTCGGTGTCCTCGCGCAGCACCCCGAGCAGCCGCCGCATTTCGGTCAGCGCGGCCCGGGCGGTGTCGCCGATCGCGGACAGCCGCTGCGCGCCCGCCGCTGGCATGCCCGGCGTGGCCAGCCGGGCCGTCTCGGCCTGTACGGCGATCATCGAGATGTGGTGGGCGACCACGTCGTGCAGCTCGCGGGAGATCCGCGCGCGCTCCCCGCGGGCGGTGTGTTCCAGCAGCGTGCCGGCGATCTCCTGCTGGGTGGCGCTGTGCTCCACGGCCTCGGTGCGCGACCGGCGCGCGGCCCCGGCCCAGGCGGCGGCCGCGCCGAGGGAGGCGGCCAAGACGATCAGCACCCGGATCTCACGGCCGCTCAGCACGCCGCGTACGGGCGCCATGGTGCTGGCGAGCGCCAGCACCAGGAAGGGCAGGACCAGGATCGCGGGCAGGACCTGGGCTCCGCTGCGGCCCAGCCGGTACAGGGCGGCCAGCAGCGCGATCAGGCCGGGCACGGTCAGCGTCCGGAAACCGGCGAGCGACAGCAGGTTCGCCGCGGCGACCGCCACGGCCGCCGCCGCCGGGTGCGTCCACAGCAGCCCCAGCGGCAGCGTGGTGAGCAGGCTGACCGCCGCCAGGACGAGCAGCAGGAGCGCTCGCGACGGGTTCGCCGGCGCCGACCTGATCGTCGCGCTGGCCAGCGCCTCGGCCACCGCGGCCGCGCCCAGGGCCGCGCTGGCCAGGACGGGCGCGTACCGGGCCGCGGCGATCCGCCGCGCCCCGCCCGTCCATCCGCCGTGCTGCTCTGCCACCAGGCTCACCCAGTCATTCTCGCTGCTCTGGCGCGCGATGGCGTCCCTCCGGCCGCTCATCTGCCCGTCCCCCGTGCGGGGGATGGGCGGGCCGGTGTCCCCCGCGCCAGCGGCGGCCAAGACGGCTCCGCGGCGTGACGACCGCGCCCGGCCTGGCTTCTAGTCTGCCGGGCATGGAAGCAACCATCGAAGTGACCGGACTGCGCAAGCGGTTCGGGCCGACTCTGGCGCTGGACGGGATGACGTTCACCGTCGTGCCTGGTCAGGTCACCGGGTTTGTCGGGCCGAACGGCGCGGGGAAGTCCACCACGATGCGGGTCATCCTCGGCCTGGACGCGGCGGACGAGGGCAGCGCGCTGATCGGCGGGCAGCGCTACCAGACCCTGCGGCACCCGCTGAGCCACGTCGGGTCGCTGCTGGACGCCGGCGCCCTGCAGCCGAGCCGGAAGGCCCGCAACCACTTGCTGTGGCTGGCGCACTCCCAGGGGCTCAGCGCCCGGCGGGTCGACGAGGTGATCGAGCTGACCGGACTGCAGTCGGCCGTCCGGCGCAAGGCGGGGGGCTTCTCACTGGGCATGCGGCAGCGGCTGGGCATCGCCGCGGCGATGCTGGGCGACCCGCCGGTGCTGATGTTCGACGAGCCGTTCAACGGCATGGACCCCGAGGGCATCGTGTGGATGAAGGGATACCTGCGGTCGCTGGCCGCGCAGGGCCGCGCCGTGCTGGTGTCCAGCCACCTGATGAGCGAGCTGCAGGACACCGCGGATCAGCTCGTGGTCGCCGGGCGCGGCCGGGTGATCGCGGACACGAGTGTGGCCGAGCTGATCGCGGCCGCGTCCGGCGACCGGGTCACGCTGCGCACCACGGCGCGGACCGAGGCGATGACGGTGCTGACCCACGCGGGGGCCACCGTCGCCGCTACCGGCCCGGACACGCTCACGGTGTCCGGGCTCACCGCGCAGCGCGTGGTGACACTGCTGACCGGCGGAGCGGTGCCGTTCTCCGAGGTGTCCGCGCACCGGGCGACCCTGGAGGAGGCGTACATGGAGCTGACCAGGGACGCGGTCGAGTTCCGCGCCGCGGGCAGCACGGAGGCGGCGCGATGACCACGGCCACCGGCACGCCGTACCGTTCGACCCAGCCGGCCGGGCACGACAGCTTCGCCCAGCTGCTCCGCGCCGAGTGGGACAAGTTCCGCACCGTGCGGGGCTGGGTCATCGGCATGGTGGTCGCCGCGCTGCTCATGCTCGCGCTCGGCGTGCTCGGCGTGCAGGGCGGCTCCCATTGCAGTGACGGCCCGAACGCGCCGACGCTGAGCGGCGCCGCCTGCGTGCCGACGTTTCCGACCGGCCCGGGCGGCGAGGCGGTCACCGACAGCTTCTCCTTCGTGCGCCAGCCGCTCACCGGTAACGGCAGCATCACCGCGCGGGTGACCTCGTTCACCGGTGTGCAGAACCCCCAGGCGCCGCCCGGATCGGTATCCGATAGCCCCGGGGGCCTGCAGCAGTGGTCCAAGGCCGGGATCATCATCAAGGCGAGCACCAAGCCGGGCTCGGCGTACGCGGCGATGACGGTCACCGGCAGCCACGGCGTGCGGATGCAGTACGACTTCACCCAGGACATCGCCGGCCTGCCCGGCAGCGTGTCGGCGGCGCACCCGCGCTGGCTGCGGCTCACCCGCTCCGGCGACACGATCACCGGCTATGACTCGGCCGACGGTACCCACTGGACCCAGGTCGGCACCGCTGACCTGGCCGGGCTGCCGTCGACCGCGCAGGTCGGCCTGTTCGCCACCTCTCCGATTTCCGGGCACCTCACCGTGTCCTTTGGCGGGGGGACCGGGAACTTCGGGCCGACCCTGGCCACCGGCGTCTTCGACCACGTCAGCGTCTCCGGCCGCCAGCACAGCGGCTCGTGGACCGGTGCCACCATCGGAAGCCCGGCCGGGTTCGGGCCGAACGGCCAGGGTCCGGGTGAGGGCTACCAGCAGGCCGGCCGCACGTTCACGGTGACCGGCTCCGGCGACATCGCCCCGCTGGTGACCGGCCCGGGGTCGGGCTCGGGGGGGACGGGCACCATCCAGGAGCACCTGATCGGCACGTTCGCCGGGCTGATCGCGGTGATCGTGGTCGCGGTGATGTTCATCACCGCCGAGTACCGGCGCGGCCTGATCCGCACCACGCTCGCCGCGAGCCCGCGCCGGGGCCGGGTGCTGGCCGCCAAAGCGATCGTGATCGGCCTGGTCACGTTCGTGATGGGGCTGGTCACCGCGGCCATCGCGGTGCCGGTCGGCGCCCGCCTTTCCCGCGACCAGGGCCTGTACATCCTGCCGGTGTCCGGGCTGACCGCGGCGCGGGTGGTGGTCGGCACCGCAGCGCTCCTGGCGGTCGGCGCGGTCCTCGCCCTGGCCGTCGGCACGATCCTGCGGCGCAGCGCCGCCGCGGTCACCGCGGTCATCGTGGGGGTCGTGTTCATGTACATCCTCGGGGTCGTCCCGGGGGTCTTGCCGTCCGGCGCCGGCGGGTGGCTGCTGCGGCTCACCCCGGCCGCCGGCTTCGCCATCCAGCAGAGCAGCCCGGTGTACTCGCAGGTCGCCAACGCCTACCTGCCCCCGGACTACTACCCGCTGGCGCCGTGGGCTGGCTTCGCCGTACTGTGCGGGTACGCCGCGCTCGCCCTGAGCCTGGCCGTCTTCCTGCTCCGCCGGAGGGACGCATGAGCCACGCCCCGGCCCAGGCGCGGGCGGGCGCGCGGGAGGCGCCGCACGCGCAGCCGACGGGCCCGCGCGGCGCCTGGCCCGGCTGGTGGGCGGGCCTGCGGGACGCGCTGCACGCGGAATGGACCAAGCTGCGCACCGTGTCGGGCCCGGCCTGGCTGCTGGTCGGTGTCGTGACGCTGACCGTCGCCGTGAGCGCGGCGGTGGTCGCCGCCACCAAGTGCACGCCCAGCCTGCCCTGCCCGGCCGACACCACCAAGCTCAGCCTCACCGGGATCTATCTCGGCCAGGCGGTGGTCGCGATCCTCGCGGTGCTGGCGGTGAGCAACGAGTACAGCACCGGCATGATCCGGGTCACCCTGGCCGCGATGCCGCGCCGCTCCGCCGTGCTGGCCGCCAAGGGAGTGCTGGCCGGCGCCATGGCGCTCGTGGCCGGGACCGTCGCGGTGGCCGGATCCCTGCTGGCCGGGCGGCTCATGCTGCCCGGCAACGGGTTCACCCCGGCGAGCGGCTTTCCGGCCCTTTCCCTGGCCCACGGGCCGACGCTGCGGGCGGCCTGCGGCTCGGTCCTGTACCTGGCCCTGATCGCGCTGTTCAGCCTCGGCATCGCCGCCGCCGTGCGGGAGTCGGCCGTGGCCATCGGCCTGAGCCTCGGCGTGCTGTATCTCCCGCCGATCCTCATCGCTCTCACCGTGAGCAATCCGGTATGGCTGCACCGCCTCGAGCGGTACACGCCGATGAACGCCGGGCTCACCATCCAGGACACCACCGGCCTGCACAGCCTGGCCATCACCCCCTGGGCAGGACTCGGCGTGCTGGCCGCCTGGGCTGCCGCCGCGCTGCTGATCGGCGGTCTGCTGCTCCGGCTGCGTGACGCGTGACCAGCGGCCCGGCGGTGACGTCTTCGGCGGCCCTCGCGCCGGCGCCCGCGCCACCGCCGTGGCTGATCAGGCGGCTGTTCCCGGTGCTGGCCACCGTCGCTCTCATCGTCATCGGGATGACCGGAAGCACCCTGGTCGCCCCGCACCTGATCGGAAGGACCGCCTGGTCGCTGCCGGACGACCTGTGGGGGACGCTGGTCGCCGCGCAGCGCCTGGTGCATCTCAACCTGGGCGGCCTGTACATCCAGCCCACCGGCCTGGTCACGTTCCCCGGCGCGGCCGTGATCCTGGCCCCGGTGGTGGCGGTCACCGACGCGGCGGGGCTCTCGCTGCAGCACCCGGGCCCGCACAATCACCAGCCGGCCGTGTGGCTGGTCGCGGGCCCCTACATGATCGCCATCTCGGCGGTGGCGCTGTTCGCCGCCGACGCGCTCGCCGAGCGGCTGCGGGTGCCGCGGTGGAAGCGCTTCTTCCTCATCGTCGCGAGCGCGGTTGCGCTGTGGAACGTCTCGGTCCAGTGGGGCCATCCCGAGGACGCCGTGTCGGTGGGGCTGCTGCTGTTCGGCATCCTGGCGCTGTCCGAGGCACGGACCGCCCGGTCCGCGTGGCTGATCGGGGCGGCGATCGCGGTGCAGCCGCTCGTGCTGCTCGCCCTGCCCATCCTGCTCGCGGTCATCGAGCCGAGGCGGCTGCCCGGCTTCCTGGCCCGGGCGGCCGCCCCGCCCGCGGTCCTGCTCGGCGCCGCCGCGGCGGCCAACTGGCACGCCACCTACCACGCGGTGACCCGCCAGCCCAACTGGCCCACCGTCGACCATCCCACCCCGTGGACCCCGCTCGCCCCGCATTTGGCCGGCGGAGCGGTCGCTGACGGCCCGTTCCGGCTGCTGGCCATCCTGGTCGCCTGCGGGTGCGCGCTCATCGTCGGGCGGCGGTTGCGGGCGGCGCGGCACGCGTCACGGTGGAGCCAGGAAACGCTCACGGAACTGCTGTGGTGGGCCGCCGTGGCCCTGGCGCTTCGATGCGTGTTCGAGCCGGTGATGGTCGCCTACTATCTGTGGCCCCCGCTGGCGGTGGCCCTCATCCCGGCCACCAGGACCTGGCCGCGCCTGCTCGCCGCCTCGGTCTTCGCCGCGGCGGTCACCTTCGGGTCGCAGTCCAGCTGGCGGAGCCCGTGGGGCTGGTGGGGGTTCATGCTCGCCGGGCTCGGCCTGACCCTGTTCTTCGCGAGCGTCCCGCTGCGCAGGACCACGGCGCAACCAGCGTGACGGCCGCCCGGCCCGCTGGCTTTTCCGTGCCATCAGCCGACACGGTTTATAATTACGTGCGAGCGCTTAATGCGCACGTAATAGGGTTGTTGGGTAGGGGTCATGGCCGACAGAGACGGACCGGCGGCGTGCGAGGCATGCGGGCGCCAGCTACCGCCGCAACAGGGCAGAGGGCGACGCAGGCGGTACTGCGATGCTACCTGCCGGAGCGCCGCGCGCCGGGCGCGGGACCATTCCGGGCCCCGGGGGCCGGGCTATGTCAAGCCTCCTTTGACAATCGCCGAGCGTCATGTAAATCTTGACGTTATGAGCGGCGTGGCGGGCACGGCGGATCCCGTGGCCAGCGCCGTCCGCGATACCGCGGTCCGCCTCGCCGACGAACTGGCCCGTCCCAGTGCCGGCTCGCCGCTGGCCGCCATGGCCGCGGCGCGGGAACTGTCGGCCGCCACCGACGCCGCCCTGCAGGCGGCCGTGGACCGGGCGCGGGCGGCCGGCCATAGCTGGAAGAGGATTGGTGACGTCCTGGGCACGACCCGCCAGGCCGCCTTCCAGCGGTTCGGGCGGCCGGTCGACCCCCGAACGGGCGAGCCGATGACCCGCGAGGTCCCGCCCGGCCTGGCCGACCGGGCGGTCGCGATATTCGCCGCCCACGCCGAGGGTCGCTGGGAGGACGTACTCGGGGATCTCGACGAGAAAATGCGCGAGCACCTCAGCGCCGCCCGCATGGCCGCCGGGTGGGCCCACACGATCGCCCTCATCGGCGGCCTGGAGCGGATCGGGGATCCGTTCGCGTTCCAGGCCGGCGACTACACCGTCGTGAATATCCCGCTGCATTTCGAGGCCGGCGAGGCGAACGGCCGGATCAGCTTCGACCTCGACGGCAAGATCGCCGGCATGTACATCCGCCCGGCATAACCGCAACCAGAATTGCGAGACGTCATGGAAGACAACGACCAATTCGACACTGGTGACTACCCCCGGCAGAAGCAGCCGTGGTTCGGACCGAGACAGCTAGGGATGGGCTATAGCCCCAGGACCTGGCAGGGCTGGCTGGTCACCGCCGTCCTGGTCCTCTTCGTGGTCCTCGTGACCACGCTGACGAGGGGCCACGGCCACACGCCGTGGATGCTGCTGGCCATCATCCCCGCCATCGCCGTCCCCTTCATCATCATGGCCGTCCAGCGACGCTGAACCGCCAGCGGGCCACCACCTGGCGGACCGCCTGGACCGAGGGAGTCGGCGGCCGGCGCAGCAGCCTGGCCCGGGTCACCCGCCACGGGTGATGGCCGCGACCTCGTCGGCGCTCAGCTCGATCGAAGCGGCGGCGACGTTGGCCTCGACGTGCTCGGGCGAGCCGCTGCCCGGGATCGGCAGAATCTGCGGCGACCTGGCCAGCAGCCAAGCCAGCACGATCTGCCGCGGGCTGGCGTCATGCCGCTTCGCCGCCTCGGCCACCGCCGGATTGGCGTCGGCCTGCTGGATCGGTGCCCACGGCAGGAACGCGATCTGCTCAAGCTCGCACACGTCGATCACCGGCTCCGACTTGCGGTCGGACGCGTTGTACCGGTTCTGCACCGAGACGATCGGGGTGACCTGCTGGGCCGACCGGAGCTGAGCCTCGGACACGTTCGAGATCCCGATGTGCCTGATCTTGCCCTCGTCCTTGAGCTGCACCAGCATGCCCAGCGACTCGGCCAGCGGCACGCGGGGGTCGGGCCGGTGGAACTGGTACAGCGGAATCTGGTCCAGCCGCAGCCGCCGCAGGCTGCCCTCACAAGCCGCACGCAGGTGCTCGGGCCGGCCGTCGGCGTCCCAGCGGCCCGGGCCCGGCCGGACCAGGCCGCCCTTGGTCGCGATGACCAGGTCATCCGGGTACGGATACAGGGCCTCGGCGATCAGCCCCTCACTGACCTCGGGGCCGTAGGAATCAGCGGTGTCGATGAAGTTGACGCCGAGCTCGACCACCCGCCGCAGCGCGGCCCGGGCCCGGTCGGCGTCCGGCGGTTCGCCCCAGATGCCGTCCCCGGTGATCCGCATCGCGCCGTAGCCCATCCGCCGCACCACGAGGTCGCCGCCGATCTCGATGGTGCCCGCTGCCGCCGCGCTGGCCGGACTGGTCATGAGTAGCCTCCCGGGTTTGCTCGGTCCAGTCTCTCAGCCGTCACCTGTCCGGGCGGCCCGGGTAGCCGGGTAGCGGGAGCTGAGCGGGGCCGCGGCGCCGGCCTACTGCCCCGGGTGCTTACCGGTCCCCGAGGAGCAGTCGGCGCGAACCCGTTCGGCCAGGTCGAGCTTGGTATAGGCCGGCAGGCCCGCCTCCCGGTACTTGGCCTTGACCCGCTTGAGGTAGGTCTTGGCCGTCTCCGGGCTGATTCCCAGGCTGCTGGCGGTCGACTCAAGGGTCATCCCGGACACGTAGGCCATGAGCACGGCATGCTCCCGTTCGGACAGCGGCGGCCGCCCCGGTGATCCGCTGGGCTCGGCGGCCGCCGTCGCCCCGAGGGACCACGCCGTGCCGCCGGCGGCGATGGCGCGCAGCGTCGCGGCGAGCGCCGCCATGTCGTGGTCCCGGGTCAGATAACCATGCGCTCCGGCGGCGAGCGTCCGCGCGACCAGGTTCAGGTCGGCCGATCCGTCGATGATCAGGACGCGGTGACCTGCCTCGATCAGCCGGCGGACGCTGGCCGCCGGGTCGGGGCCGGTTCGCAGCACCGGGTTGAGCAGCACGATGTAGTGGTCATCCGCGGGGACACGCAGCAGCTCATCGACCGTTGACGTGACCGCCGCCAGGCGGATGTCCGGCAGAGTCCCGGCCCACGCACGCAGGCCGTCCACGAACATCCGGTTGTCCTCGATCGCGGCAACATCGATCAAGTCCGTCCTCCGTACTCCTCGCTAGCACGTCCCGGCGCGGGCGTCCCCTTATGGCCACGTATTGCCGGCCTGACCCGGTTCACCGGGCTGCTGGCCCGAGGGCATGAGGGCCGCGCCGTCCACCGGGACATTTGAGCACGCCGGGCCATTCGCGGATGAGGCTGATAAAGTTCGCCAAGGAGGTATACATGACCATTGAAGAAGCCGTAACGCCGGCTGAGGAGACCGCGGCAGAGACGGCTAGCGGCGGGTCGGGTGCCTCAAACGACGAGGAAATCTACATTCTGATTACACAATGCTTGCAGAATGACTTCTTCCTTAATCTCAACTGCCGGCTAAGCCTCCCGGCGGACGCGGCCGGCAAGCTCCTGATCCATCCGGCGAGCGAGAAGACATTCAGCGAGAGCAAGAGCCGGCGGGAAATCGATGCCAGTACGCTTAAGAAAGGCGCGCTCGGCCGGCTGCTGCAGGCCACGGTGGGAAAGCGCCTGGATGGAGCGGGGCAAGGGACCCTGCACTTGGTGAATATCCGCGACTGGCATACCCCAGGCGAGCTTTACGATCGCGAGCGGCGCGTGTACGGAAGCCACTGCCAGGCGGGCACCTGGGGAGCGGAGTATGTTGACGGCCTGGCCGACCTGCTCGATCCTGACGGCACCCGCCGCAAGATTGGCGATACGCGGAAAGAAGACCCGCAATTCGAGCCGGAGGGGAAGCGGCACGGGACCGTGGTGGTCCATCACGTTCACTCGGGCACCCTCTTCGACCTGGAGAGCTTTGCCTTCAGCCGATCGGAGCTAGCCGAGGTACTAGGCAAGATCATCACATCTGGGAATCGTGAGCGCGTACGGGTGGCTGTGGTCGGCGTCTACACCGACATTAAGATCCAGATTGTCTTGCAGAGCCTCCGGGTGGCCTACAACCTGGAGGATCTGGTTGTCTCTGACTCGCTAACGGCCAGCCCCACCCTGGAACGCCATCTCGGCGCGCTCGACTTCGCCAGTAAGGTGCTCGGCGTCGAGGTCATGCACGGGGTCGGCGATCTCGCCAGGTTCCTGGGCAGCGACCCGGGGAAGGACGAGGAACTCGAGTCCTCGGCGAGCGAGGTCGCGTTCGCCGACTACGCTCAGTATTTCCGTGACAAGCAGAGCATCGTGTCTTACGAGGACACCCAGATGCGCATCTACCGGCAGCAGATCACCCCCCGGCTGCGGTCAACCGTGCGGGTAATCACTTTCACCAACAGCTTCCTCATTTTCTGCGGCATCCTCACGCTCGGTTCCACGGTCGCGCTCGCCGTGATCGCGGGGTTCCATCCGAGCCGCGTGCCGGTCGTTTTCCCGTCCGTGCTGCTGGGCCTTTCCGTAGTACAGACGGTGTCGCTGTTCTTCAACCGCCCGGTCAAGGGACTGGCCACGACGCTCAGCCGGGAGTCGGTGTTCCGCATGCTGCTCGAAAGCCGCAGCCTCCGGCTGGCCCTGGCCAGGCAGCACCTGACCGCGCCGCAGGCGCTGCGCGGCGACGCTGACGCCGAGGGCCGGGCCAAGGTCCTCCGGGAGCAGTTGAAGGTGCTGACCGACCTCGACCAGGTGGACTTCGACAGGCTCGACCGTTTCGCCGACATCGGCGGTGACACGGACACAGCCCGCAAGAACGGCGCCCAGGCGCCGTAACCTGCTCCGACGGCGTGATCGGGCGGTGCCGGCGGCCTCAACATCGGGCTGATTGCCGCCACGCTCGCGCTGGCCATCGCCGCCCCCCGGCGCGCTCCGTCGCCCGCGCCGTGACCAATTGCCTGCCCGCGGTTGGCTGGCTATGTTCGGCTGATGAACGCTGATACCGGGCTGGTCGTGCGAGATGTGACCGTGCGCGCAGTCGTGGTTCCGCTGCAGCGCCCGCTGGCCACCCGGGTCGGGGACTTCCCCCGCTGGCCCATGCTGCTCATCGATGTCACCACCGAGCAGGGCATCACCGGCCGCGGCTACATCGGCCCGTACCTGGACCGGGCGGCCGCGGCACTGGTCCCGGCCATCCGGGACCTCGGCGCCGCGATGCGGGGACGACCCGCCGCCCCGGCCGCCGCGTTCCACGCGGCCCGCGGCTGGTTCGGCCTGGCCGGGTACCAGGGCCTGGCCCTAGCCGCCGTGGCCGGGCTCGACATCGCGCTGTGGGACGCGCTGGCCAAGGCGGCCGGGCTGCCTCTGGCCCGGCTGCTCGGCGGGACCATGGAGCCGGTGCCCGCCTACAACAGCAACGGGCTCGGACTAATCCCGCCCGCCGCGGCCGGCGACGAGGCCCTGGAACTGCTCGCCGAAGGCGGGTTCACCGCGCTGAAGGTGCGGGTGGGCCGGGCTCACGCCGCCGACGACCTGGCCGCGGTGCGCAAGGTCAGGGACGCGGTCGGGGACCGGGTGACCCTGGTCGCCGACTACAACCAGGGACTGACCCTGAG
Organism: uncultured Actinomycetota bacterium; assembly: GCA_963729365.1. Lineage (GTDB taxonomy): Bacteria > Actinomycetota > Actinomycetes > Streptosporangiales > Streptosporangiaceae > JASHPR01. The sequence goes on along the minus strand of CAVSNQ010000013.1, from coordinate 739,004 downwards.
CGAGGCACTGGAACGCTGCTGCGCCCTGGACGGCGAGGGCCTGGCTTGGATCGAGGAGCCACTGCGCTACGACGACTTGGACGGCCACGCCCGGGTCGCCCGGGACATCGCCACGCCGGTCATGCTGGGGGAGAACTTCTACGGCCCGCGTGCCATGCACCACGCGATCCGGGCCCAAGCCTGCGACCTGGTCATGCCGGACCTGATGCGGATCGGCGGGGTGACCGGCTGGCTGCAGGCGGCGGCCATCGCCGACGTGGCCGGCCTGCCGATGTCCTCGCACCTGTACCCGGAGGTCTCCGGCCACCTGCTGCGGGTCACCCCCACCCAGCACTGGCTGGAGTGGCAGGACTGGGCCAACCCGGTGCTCGAGCGGCCGTTCGAGGTCCGCTCCGGCGAGCTGCACCTGCCGGACGTTCCCGGCAACGGCCTGGAGTGGGATGAAGACGCTGTTTCGCGGTATCAGGAAGATCTCTGACCAGCGTGTGGCGGGCGCGGGCGGGCTTGACCGGGCTGCCGGTCGGCCTACCGGCCGCGTGGCGTAGCGTTCAAGGTATGTCCCCCGGTCCGGCCGTTCCCGCATACCCGCTGGAGGCGCGATGACAGACCAGCCAGCCGAGGAGTTCCACCGCAACCGCCGGGAGCATGGCGGCGCCCCGGACCGCATCGATGACGACCGGCTGGCCCGCCTGACCGAGGAGGAGCGGGTGGAGGCCGGCGTCGACGACTTCGACCCGGACGAGGTGCCCCCCGCGACCGACTCGCCGCCGCAGCCGTGGGACGTCACCCAGACCGACGAGTACCAGGAGGCGCGGGCCGAGATCCGCCGCGAGTTCGACCAGGATGAGCTGCAGATCGAGGGTGAGCGCAACCCGTTCCCGCCCACTCACTACGACCGGTGATGTCGTCGATGTCAGGGCCCGAGCACCTCAGCAACCGTCACCGCAACACCCTGCGGCAGATCTTCCAGCATCCGGTGAGCCACAACATCGAATGGCATGCCGTGATCTCCCTGCTGGAGTCGATCGGCTCGGTCACGGAGCACCATGACGGCAAGGTGGCCGTGACCGTGGGAGCGCAGACCGAATTCCTCGACCGTCCGGCGCACAAGGACATCAGCGAGCAAACCGTCGTCGACCTGCGCCATCTGCTGGACGTCGCCGGCTACCGGCCCTAGGGCTGACGAAACCGGCCGCCGGCTGGCCGCGGACAGAACGTCCTGTTCGGCGCGGCCTTCGGCGGGCGCCGCGGCTGCTCGCCGGCCCGTTACCCTTGACACAACGGCCTATATGGTGACCAATCCGCCGCGATCATGAAGTTGCCCGGCTTCGAGCGGGAGGCAGCCTTGCCCAGCTACGAGTTTCTCCGGTACGAACCCGTCGACGACGGGACCATCGTGCGCATTGCCCTGCACCGGCCTGAGTTCCGGAACGCTCAGAGCCGCGGTCTGCTGGTCGAGCTGGGTGATGCCTTCGCCGCCGCCGAGGCCGACGACGCGGTCCGGGTGGTCATCCTGTCCGGGGACGGCCCGATGTTCTCGGCGGGCCATGACCTCGGCTCCAAGCAGCATCTGGCCGACATCGCCCCGGGGAGCGAGCAGCACGTCTCGGCGCGGACCAACGGGGGGACCCGGGCAGGCACCGAGGCGCGCATGCTCCAGGAATGGCACTACTTCTTCAACAACACCCGCAGGTGGCGGGACTTGCGGAAGATCACGATCGCTCAGGTGCACGGGCCCGTACTGGCCGCCGGGCTGATGCTGATGTGGTGCTGCGACCTGATCACCGCGGCCGACGACACCGTCTTCGCGGACGTGGTGGCGACCCGCCTGGGGATGTGCGGCCTCGAGTACTTCGCTCACCCCTGGGAACTCGGGCCCAGACGGGCCAAGGAGATGCTGCTGACCGGGGACTCGATCGACGCCGACGAGGCGTACCGGATCGGCATGGTGAACAAGGTGGTCCCCGAGGATCGTCTGGCCGAGACCACCCTTGAGCTTGCGCGCCGGATCGCCAAGCTGCCCACCGTCGCCGCGCTGCTGGTCAAGGAGTCGGTCAACCAGACGATGGACAACATGGGTTTCCAGAATGCCCTGCAAGCATGCTTCTCGCTGCATCAGCTGAACCATGCGCACTGGGCCGAGGTCACCCGAGGGGAACAGGCCCGCGGCACGCCCGAGTTCGGCGTCCCGGACTGGCGCAACGCACCGCCGCTGCGCCAGTCTCAGCGAGACCAGGCCTGAGTCAGAAGGCGGGCTGGCCCGTCCGCCCGGTGCAATATCATCGCTATCGACCAGTCGTCGGAGGTGGCGGTGCACATCGGGGCGCTCCTGCTCGTGATATGGCTGATCATCGGCGCCGTGGCCGCGGGCCAGCGCCACGAATACAGTTCGCCGCCGTCGAACTGCAACCAGGCGGCCACCATCGCGGTGACGATCGTCGCGGGCCCGCTGAACTATCTCGGAGTCGATCCGAAGATCTCCTGCCACGTGCCGCAGCCCAGCAAGTAACGCGCCGACCGGCACGGCTCCGGGGCCTTGGCGCGCCATCGCTGCGAGTTCGGCAGGCCTGACCAAACCCGGCCCGCGTCGGCGACGAATAGTGGATGGAGACGGCACCCCGGCCGGGACCCGGGGCCTGCCCGGGCGACGGTAGCGAACGGAGCGGCAGCGGCATGATCGAGCTCGTCGTAGTCGGGATCGTGGCCGGGTTCCTGGCGGGCATCTCGCCCTGCATCCTCCCGGTCCTGCCGGTCGTGCTGGTCGCCGGGGCCGCCCAGCCGCGAGGCTCGCGGGCCGCCGCGCCAGCCAGCGCCCGGGCCGCCCAGCCGGTAGCCGCCGGGGCCGCCCAGCCGGTGGGCGCCCGGGCCGGCCAGCTGGCCATCCCGCCCGGACAGGCGGCCGAGGCCGGCGCCGTCGCCACGCCCGCGGCCGCCACGCCCGCGGCCGCCGATCCGGCGCCGATGGCCTCCCGGGCCGGCCTCAGGCGCCCGCTGGCCGTGATCGCCGGCCTGGTGCTGAGCTTCAGCCTGCTCATCCTGGCCGGGTCGGAGGCCCTCTCGCTGCTCCACCTGCCCCAGGACTCGCTGCGCGACGCGGGCATCGCGTTGCTGATCGTGGTCGGTCTCGGCTACCTCATCCCGCCGCTGGGCGCGCTGCTCGAGCGCCCCTTCGCGCGCCTGGGCACCCGCAGGCCGAGCGGCTCGGCCGGCGGCTTCGTGCTCGGCCTGGCCCTCGGCGTCCTGTACGTCCCCTGCGCCGGGCCGGTTCTCGCCGCCCTCACGGTGGTCGGGGCCACTCATCGCGTGGGACTGACGGCGGTCATCCTGACGGCCGCGTTCGCCGTCGGGACCGCCGTGCCCCTGCTCGCGGTCGCCGTGGCCGGCGGCCAGCTCGCCAGCCGGGTCGCGGCCATCCGCCGGCACGCGCCCGCGGTGCGCCGCGTCGGCGGCGCGGTGCTCGTGGTCATTGCCGTGGCCATCGCCGCCAATGCGTTCGCCGGCCTGCAGCGTGACCTGCCCGGCTACTCCACCGCGCTGCAGGGCTCGGCCAGGGTCCGCCACCAGCTGAACTCCCTGACCGGCGTTCCGCAGATCTCCCTGACCCGCTGCAACTCGACCGCGACCACGCTGGTGAACTGCGGTCCGGCGCCGAACTTCAAGGGCATCACCGCCTGGCTCAACACGCCGGGCGGCCGGCCGCTGTCGATCAGTGCGCTCCGCGGCAAGGTGGTGCTCGTCGACTTCTGGACCTACTCGTGCATCAACTGCCAGCGCACGCTGCCCCACGTCGAGGCGTGGTACAAGGAGTACGCCAGGTACGGCTTCGTGGTGGTCGGCGTGCACACCCCGGAGTTCGCGTTCGAGCACGTGGTCTCGAATGTGCGCTCGCAGGCCGCTGCGTTCGGCGTGCGCTACCCGGTCGCGGTCGACGACAACTACGCCACCTGGGACGCCTACGACAACGAGTACTGGCCAGCGGACTACCTGATCGACGCCCGCGGCGATGTGCGCCACGTTCACTTCGGCGAGGGCGACTACGCGACGACCGAGCAGCTGATCCGGCAGCTGCTGGCCGCGGCGCATCCCGGCCGCTTGCTCCCGCCGCCCACGGACATCCCGGACAAGACCCCGACCGGCGAGCTGAGCCCGGAAACCTACGTCGGCTATGACCGGCTCCAGTACCTGGTGCCCAGCAACGACGTGGTCCCGAACGCGCCGGCGGTCTACCACTTCCCTGCGTCGCTTCCGCTCGGCGGGCTTGGACTGTCCGGGACCTGGACCGAGCACGCCCAGGAGGCGACCTCGGGTAGCGGAGCCGAGCTTGAGCTCGGCTTCCTGGCCCAGGATGTGTACCTGGTGCTCGGCGGCAGCGGGACGATCAACGTCTCGATCGACGGCCACCACACGCAGACCATCGACGTCAGCGGGGTTCCCCGGCTCTACACCCTCGACCAGGCCGACTCGGCCACGAGTGGGACGCTGCTGCTGCGGGCCTCACCGGGAGTCCAGGTCTACGACTTCACGTTCGGCTGATAGCGCTACGCCAGCCTGGTGACGGTCACGGCGACCTGCAGGCTGCTGGTCGGGGTGCCCCGGTAGATGCCCTTGAGCGGCGGGACATCGCCGTAGTCCCGGCCGACGGCCACTACCACGTGCCGCTCGCCGACCGGGGCCAGGTTCGTCGGATCACAGGCGAGCCACTCGCCGTCCCAGTACTCGACCCAGGCGTGGCTCTCACCCTTCCGCTCATCGCCTGGCTCGGCCGCCGCCAGGGGGTGCAGGTAACCCGAGACGTACCGGGCGGGCAGGCCGACCGCGCGCAGCAGCGCCACGGTCAGGTGCGCCATGTCCTGGCAGACGCCCTGGCTCATGTCCCATGCTTCCTGCGCGCCCGTCTGGACCTCGGTCGCGCCCGGCACGTAGGCGACACGGTCGCTGACCCAGGAGGCGATCTCATTCGCGGCCTCCAGCGGATCGGCGCCCGCGGTGCGCTGCCGGGCGGTCTCGGCGAGTTCCGCGCTGACCGCCGTGCGCGCGGTCGGCATGCGGAACTCGAGCAGCGGCCCGTCGGCCGCGCGTTCCCGCAGCATGCCCCAGGACAGTGGCCGGCCCGGCCGGGGCCGGCCTGGTCTCGACGGTCGCCTGGGCCAGGATCTCCAGCTCTTCGTGCGGCGCCTGGATGTCGAAGGAGCTGACGACCGTGCCCCAGTAGTCGTTGTAGGTCCAGATCAGAGCCGGGATGTCGGTCGATACCTGGGTCTCGAGCACGGACTGGCGGGGCAGCGCCGGGGGAGTCATGCGGGCCTCGTTGTACGAGGCGCGCACCGGCCCGTGGTACCGCACCTGCGTCCGGTGCACGATCCTGACCCGCCAGCCGCTGGTCAAGGTTGCTTCTTCCACGGGGCCTGCAGCGCGTACGTGAAGTAGCGCTCGGTGATGGCCTCGCTCACCTCCAGGCAGGTCTGCTGAAGTGCGCCCAGTACGTCGTCGAGCTGGTCGGGTAGCGCCAACGGATCTGCGCCTTCCAGCCTGGTCCGCATCCGCCTGAGCTGCGCCAGGGAGCTCTCGCCGTCGTCGGCCGGTTCCGGATCCAGGGCGACCAGGCACTCCTCGGCCGTCGCCAGCACATGCAAGATCGATCGGGGGAACAGGCGGTCAAGGACGAGGAACTCCGCGACGTGCCGGGAACCGCCACTGGTCGAGTTGCGCGTGCGGGCGAACGACTCGTAGGCGCCGCAGGCCTGCAGCAGCATCTGCCATCCGAGCTCATAGGGCGCGGCCGGCATCCGGGCGAGCAGCATCCTGGCCGTCATGTCCACCCGCTCCACGCTCTGGCCGAGCACCAGGAACCGCCAGGCTTCGTCGTGGCTCATGGTCGAGTCGGCTAGGCCGAAGAACAGTGCCGCTCGCTCCCGGATGAACTGCAGGTAGACATGCGGGCCCAGGCGCTCGGCCGCTTTACGCTGACGCGGCAGGGCGAGCGCCGTTACGTTCAGGCACTCCCACATCTCGCCGGAGATGACCTCGCGCACGGTGCGCGCGCCTGATCGCGCCGCCAGAACCGCGCCGGCGATCGCGCTCGGGCTCTTCGGGTCATAGGCCAGCCGATCCAGCGCGATCCCGATGTCCAGCCGGGTGGCCTCGGGGGGCAGGAGTCCGAGCACGGCCAGCAGCGCGCTGCACCCCGCGTCCTCGTCCGCCTGGGGTTCCTCCAGCATGCGATGCACGTACACATCGACCATCCGGGCGGTGTCGTCCGCGCGCTCGATGTAGCGGCCGGTCCAGAACAGGGTCTCGGCGATGCGGCTGAGCAGCCCGGTGCGCGTGGTGACGTCGCTGCTCATTGCTCGTCGCCGGACGCCGGGCCGCCCTCCCGGCCCACGACGGCGGCCTCGGGGGCGTGCGCGGCCGGCGTCATCTGCTGCCGCTGGGCGCTGGCGGCCGAGGGGCGCCCGTTGCCGGCGAGCACCCAGGTGTCCTTGGAACCGCCGCCCTGGCTGGAGTTCACGACGAGGTCGCCTTCCCCCAGCGCCACCCTGGTCAGGCCGCCCGGCAGCAGCCACACCTGGCGGCCGTCGTTGACGGCGAACGGCCGCAGGTCGATATGGCGCGGCGCCAGGCTCTCGCCGATCAGCACCGGGGAGGTGGACAGCGCCACCGGTCGCTGAGCCATCCAGCTCCTCGGCCGCGCGGCCACCTCGGCGCGCAGCACCGCCAAGGTGGGCTCGTCCGCGCGGGGGCCGATCACGATGCCGCGGCCGCCGGCGCCATCCACGGGCTTCAGCACCAGTTGGTCGAGCCGGCCGAGCACCCAGTCCAGCACTTCGGGATCGTCGAGCCGGTAGGACTCGACGTTGGGCAGGAGCGGCGCCTCGCCCAGGTAGTACCGGATCAGGTCGGGCACGTACGTGTAGAGCAGCTTGTCGTCCGCGACGCCGTTGCCGACCGCGTTCGCGATCGCGACGTTGCCCGCGCGGGCGGCGTTCAGGAGGCCGGGACAGCCGATGATCGAGTCCGGCCCGAAATGGAGCGGGTCAAGGAAGCTGTCGTCGATCCGGCGGTAGATCACGTCCACCGGCTGGCTGCCCTGCGTCGTCTGCACGAAGACCTGGTTGTCCGTGCAGACCAGGTCCCGGCCCTCGACCAGCTCCACTCCCATCAGCCGGGCCAGGAGGGTGTGCTCGAAGTACGCCGCGTTGTGCACGCCGGGAGTGAGCAGGACGACCACCGGATCGGCGGCCTGCGGCGGCGCGGCGGCTCGCAGCGCCGCCAGCAGCCGCGCCGGGTACTCATCGACCGGGTTGACATGCTGCTCGGCGAACAGCGCCGGGAACGTCCTGGTCATGGCCAGCCGGTTCTCCACCACGTAGCTGACACCCGACGGGGTGCGGAGATTGTCCTCCAGCACCCGGAACCGGCCCTGCTCGTCCCTGACCAGGTCGATGCCTGCGACGTGCACCCGGACACCGTTGGGCGGCGACAGGCCCGCGGCCTCCCGGCGGAAATGCTGGGAGGTGAGCACCACCCGCCTCGGCAGCACGCCGTCGGCAAAGACCTGGCCGGGCCCGTACACGTCGGCGAGAAACGCCTCGAGCGTCAGCACCCGCTGACGCACCCCGAGAGAGATATGGTCCCATTCGACCGCGCCGATGATCCTGGGGATCAGGTCGAGCGGGAACGGCCGCTCCTCGCCCGCGTGGTCGAAGGTGACCCCGCGGTCGGTGAACGCCCGGGCCATCTGATCGGCCCGGTACCGCAGCTCGCTCGGGTCCAGCGGCTGCAGGGCGGTGAGCAGCGCCTGGTAGGCACGCCGCGGCTGCCCGGGCCGCTCGAACATCTCGTCCCATGCGGCGGCGAGCTGATAGCTATCGAATATGTCCGCCACGACGAAAGCGTAGACGCGCTATGTTGCGCTGTCGTTACCTAGAGCCCAGATTTCCTGGTCAACCGCACTAAGGCTAGCCAGCGGCGGCGAGGATCCCCAGCCGGCGGTCGGCGGTCAGGCGGCCGCACGCCGTTCCGATGTAGGAGCCGGATGTCGGGGCCACGTCCGAGTAGTCGCGCCCGGTCGCCACCGTGACGTAGCCGCTGCCGGCCCGGCGGCCGTTGCACGGGTCGAGCGCGACGGCCACGGCGCCCTGCCCCTTCGGCCCAGAGCCACCTGGCGCCTTCGGCACAACGACCTCGACCCAGGCATGCGTGCCCCCCTGGCCGAGGAGATGACCCGAGACGTACCGGGCGGGCAGCCGGGCCAGGTGGCACAGGGCCAGCATCACGTGCGCAAAGTCCTGGCAGACCCCGCGCCCGACGGCCAGGGCCTCGGCCGCCGTGGTCCGGACAGACGTGACGCCGTACTCGTAGGTGATCGCGGAGTGAACGGCGTCACATATCCGCTCGGCCCTCTCCTGCGGCGTGTCGTCGTTTCCGGCCAGATCATCGGCCACGGCCCGGAGCCGCTCGTCGGCGGCGGTGAGCCGGGTGGGCCGCAGCAGGCGAGGGCTGCGCAGGACCGCGGCCGGAAGCACCGCGGGCTCGTCATCGCGCACCCGTTCGACCACGGCGGCCAGCCGGAACTCGACGGACCGGGTCACGCTCTCGGAGCGGACCCAGGCGACCACATTGCCGTGGGCATCGCGGCGCAGGCTGCGCTGGGCCCGGGCCCCGCTCACCTCCAGCAGGTGCCCGCGCCGGTACTGGCCGCCGTGACGGGGCGGCGGGATCATGACCAGCCGCTGGCGGAGGGACTTCACCGGCGCATCGTAGTCGTAGCGAAAGCGCTGCTCGATGATGTAGGTAACGCGGCTGGCGGCCTCGAGGTCGAGTTCGCGATGATCGAGCAGGGGTGCCTGCAGGACCTGCGAGTCGCGCATCATCCGCCTGTCTCCTCCGCCTGGACCGCCATCGACTCGAGCAGCGGGCCGCCGAACGTGGTCGCCATCGCGACGTCCAGCGCATCGCGCCCCCGGCCGATCACGATGCGCCCCTTGCGACGCATGTTATTGCGGGGATCGAAGGTCCACCACCGGTCGCCGAGCCATACCTCCATCCAGGCCGCGAAGTCCATCGGGTCCGGGTTGGGCGGAACATCGAGGTCGGGCAGGTACCCGAAGACGTAACGGGCCGGGATGTTCAGCGCCCGGCAGAACGAGATGGCCAGATGGGTGAAGTCACGGCACACGCCGCAGCCGGCCAGGTTGACGTCCGCGGCGGTCGACAGCGGGGTCGAGCTGCCGTACTGAAACGTCAGGTGATGGTGCACATGGTCGCAGATGGCCTGGACGCGGCCGTAGCCCGTCGGCAGGCCGCCGAAGCGGGACCATGCCTCGTCGGCCAGCACGTCGGGCAGGCAGTAGCGGCTCGGCAGGGTGTAGATCAAGGCGTCGTCGGGGAGGGCATCGGGTGCGCACTCCGGCGCATCCTTATCAGCGTCCTCCGTGGCATCGGGCACCGTGGCCACTGCCCGGTACCCGAAGCTCGACCGGCCCGCGGGGAGCACCGTGCGGACGCCGGGGTTGCCGTAGAGGTCGGCATAATGTCGGATCGCCATCTGCGGCTCGGACCGCCATCGCTGGCCCTCGACGGCGATCTCCGGGGACCCGGCTGGCTGCACATGGAAGACGACCGGCGTGTCGACGGAGGCCTGATAGGTGAACTCGCAACCTACCTGGATCCGGCGCGTCCCCATCTGCCCATCATCTTCGCCTGATGTTTCGGCGCGGTTAACCACCGCGGGTCACGGTCTGCTCAGCCGTATCGCTGAAGTGGTCCGCCGGTGGCTGGCCGGGCCAGCGGCAGTTTACGGTGGTTGGAGGAGGTGTCCTGGAATGACTCGCCAGGGCGCGGAACCAGGCGGGCAGCACGGCCTCGGTCCGGCCGGGCCGGCGACGGCCGGGGCGGCGGCACCGTCGCCGGCCACTGGTCCGCGCCTCACCGACCTGCCCATGGCCGAAAGCCGGACCGCGGCCTACTCGATCGTCCGCGATGCCGGTCCGGTCATACGGGGCCAGCGCGGGTCGTACATGATCGTCTCCAGTGAGGCCGCCGAGTTCGCGCTGAAGCATCCCGAGCTTTTCTCGTCCAAGCGGGCGTTCGACCTCGTCGGGAGCCCGCTGGCCATGGTGCCGATCGCCTTCGATCCGCCGGAGCACACGCGCTTCCGGCGGGTCCTGCAGCCGTTCTTCAGCCCGAGGGGCACGGCGTCCTGGCTGCCGATGGTGCGCGGGCTGGCCCGGGAGCTGATCGACGGCTTCGCCGGCCGCGGCCAGTGCGACCTGGTCGCGGAGCTGGCGGTGCCGCTGCCCGCGGAGGTGTTCCTGACCCTGTTCGGCCTTCCGCTGGAGGACCGGGACCGCCTGATCGCCTGGAAGGAGGCCCTGCTCAACAACTTCGGCTTCCCGGGCGGGGAGCCGCCGTCGGAGCGGGCCGCGAGGATGGGGGCGGAACTCTACGAATACCTGGTCGGTCACATCGCGGAGCGGCGGCAGGGCGGCGGCACCGGGGACCTGCTCGGCCAGTTGCTGGCGGACGCCAGCGACGAGCGGCTCAGCGACGAGGAGCTGCTCGGCCTGTCGTTCCTGTTCGTGCTGGCCGGCCTGGAGACCGTGACCTCGGCGCTGAGCACCGCATTCGCGGCGCTGGCCGCCGGGCCCGCGCTCCGGCGGCAGATTGTCGCGGACCCGGCCGTGATACCCAGCGCGGTCGAGGAGCTGCTGCGCTTCGACGGGCCGGTGGTCTTCGTGCCGCGCATCGCCACCCAGGACGTCGAGCTGGCCGGCCAGCTCATCCCGGCCGGCTCGCATGCGATGGTCGCGGTCGCGGTCGCGGGCCGCGACCCGGCCGAGCATCCGGATCCGGATACCATCAACCTCAGGCGCCAGGAACGGCATCTCGCGTTCGGGGCCGGGCCGCATCGCTGTCTCGGTTCGCACCTGGCCCGGATGGAGATGCGGGTGGCGTTCGAGGAATGGCACCGCCGGATACCCGAGTACGAGCTGGCACCGGGGGTAGTCCCGCGGTGCACGTGGCCGGCGGGCGTGGTCGGCATCGACCGCCTCCCGCTCGTCTTCCCGCCGGACGGCGGGGGCGGGACGCATTTCGTCTCCCAGGAAGGTCCGGGACGGGCTGGAGTGGGCAGATGACACCTGTACGGCCCATAACGCGGTAGAAAGATTCACCCGGCACAGCGAAGGGCGAAGGGGATACCCATGACCGAGCAGACCTTGACCGACGTCGGTGAGCTAGCGCAGCAGCTGCGGGTCGACTCGATCCGCTGCAGTACCGCCGCCGGATCCGGCCATCCGACCTCGAGCATGTCAGCCGCCGACGTGATGGCGGTGCTGATGGCCCGGCATTTCCGCTACGACTGGCAGCGGCCGGACGACCCGGCCAACGACCACCTGATCTTTTCCAAGGGGCACGCGTCCCCGCTGCTGTACTCGATGTTCAAGGCGGCGGGCGTGGTCTCGGACGACGAGCTGATGAACGGATACCGGCGATTCGGCTCGGTGCTCGAGGGCCACCCCACCCCGGTGCTGCCGTGGGTCGATGTGGCCACCGGCTCGCTCGGCCAGGGCCTGCCGGACGGCGTCGGCGTCGCCCTGGCCGGCAAGTATCTCGACGAGCTGCCTTACCACATCTGGGTGCTCTGCGGGGACAGCGAGATGGCCGAGGGATCGATGTGGGAGGCGTTCGACAAGGCCTCCTACTACAAGCTGAACAACCTGACCGCGATCGTCGACGTCAACCGCCTCGGCCAGCGCGGCCCGACCGACCTGGAATGGGACCTGGACGCCTATGTCAAGCGAGTCGAGGGGTTCGGCTGCCGCGCCATTCCCATCGACGGGCACGACATCGGGGAGATCGACAAGGCGCTCGCCCACGCGGCCGAGGCGGACCGGCCCACCGTGATCCTGGCCCGCACTCGCAAGGGCCGCGGGTTCTCCGAGGTCGAGGACCGCGAGGGCTGGCACGGCCGGCCCCTGCCCGCGGAGATGGCCGAGCGGGCCATCGTCGAGCTGGGCGGGGAACGCCACCTGACCGTCTCCGGCCTGCGGCCGGAGGCGGGGTCTCCCCAGGTCCGCCCCAGCGGCGAGGTCAGCCTGCCCCGTTACGAACTGGGCGCCAAGGTCGCCACCCGGCTGGCCTTCGGCCAGGCGCTGGCCGCGATCGGCGCCCGCTCGGACGTGGTCGCACTTGACGGGGAAGTCGGCAACTCTACGCATGCCGAGGAATTCCTCAAGCAATATCCCGAACGCTACTTCGAGATGTTCATCGCCGAGCAGCAGCTGGTCGCCGCGGCGGTCGGCCTGCAGGTCCGCGGGTATGTTCCGTTCGCGGCCACCTTCGCCGCGTTCTTCACCCGGGCCTACGACTTCATCAGGATGTCGGCCATCTCCCAGGCGAACATCCGGCTGTGCGGTTCTCACGCCGGGGTGGAGATCGGCGCCGACGGGCCGTCCCAGATGGCCCTCGAGGATCTCGCGATGCTACAGGCCGTGCACGGGTCCACCGTCCTGTACCCGAGCGATGCGACGAGCACTGCCTGCCTGGTCCAGGAGATGGCCGAGCGCAGCGGCATCGTCTACATGCGCACCACCCGCGGCGCGTATCCGGTGCTGTACCCGCCGGATGAGGCCTTTCCGATCGGCGGCGCCAAGGTCGTCCGGTCCGGCCCGGATGACCAGGTCACGCTGGTCGGCGCCGGCGTGACCTTGCATAACTGCCTGGCCGCGGCGGATCGGCTCGGCCGCGACGGCATCCGCGCCCGGGTCGTGGACCTCTACTCGGTGAAGCCGATCGACACGCCCACGCTCCTCGAGGCAGCGGCCGCGACCGGGGACCGGATGGTCGTCGTCGAGGACCACTACCCGGAGGGCGGCCTCGGCAGCGCGGTGCTCGCGGCGTTCAACGACGCGGGCCACCCGATCCAGATCACCCACCTGGCGGTCCGCGGCCTGCCCGGATCCGGGACTCCCGACGAGCTCATGAACGCGGCGGGGATCTCCGCCGACCAGGTGGTGGAGGCCGCCCGCAAGGTCGTCGGCGCCTGACGCTTCCTCATCCAGGGATTGCGGCGTTCACCGGAGGCATCAGCCCATAGCCTCAGACCGTGAGCGGGGTAGGCACGACGGAGAGCGCCGAGGCGACCGTGGTCGTGGTCGGTATCGGTGATGACGGCTGGCCGGGCCTGACCGGCGAGGCGCGGGCCGCGCTGCGGGGCGCTCCGGTGATCGCCGGAGGCCACCGCCAGCTGGCGCTGCTGCCCGAGCTCAAGGGCCGCCGGGTCCCGCTGCCGTCACCGCTGTTGCCTCAGCTCGACGAGCTCATCGCCGCCCATCCCGGCCTGTGCGTGCTGGCCAGCGGGGATCCGATGCTGCACGGGATCGGCGCCACGCTCGCGCGCCGCCTCGGCCCCGGGCGGATCCGGGTGCTGCCCGCGGTGTCCAGCGTCGCGCTGGCGTGCTCCCGGCTCGGCTGGGCCGAGCACGAGACCGACGTCGTCTCCGTGGTTTCCCGGCCGCCCGAGGTGATCCTGCCGGCGGTGCAGCCCGGCGCCCGCGTGCTCGTGCTGTGCCGCGACGGCGGGACGCCGGCGACGCTGGCCGCCCTGCTGGCCGACCGGGGCTGGGCCGCGACCCGGATCACCGTGCTCGAGCACCTCGGCGGCCCGGCGGAACGGGCCCGGGGCCCCTACCCGGCCGGGTCGCCGGACCCCGGCCCGTTCGCCGACCTGTGCGTGGTTGCCCTGGCCTGTGAGCCGGACGCGGCCGGCAGCGTCCTGCCCCGGGTCGCCGGGCTTCCTGACGGCGCCTATGAGACCGACGGCCAGCTCACCCGCCGCGAGGTCAGGGCGCTAGCCCTGGCCGCGCTCGCGCCCGGCCCTGGGCAGCTGCTCTGGGACGTCGGGGCGGGCAGCGGGAGCATCGGGATCGAGTGGATGCGCGCCGATCAACGCTGCCGCGCGGTCGCCGTCGAGGTTCGTCCCGATCGAGCCGACCGCCTTGAACGCAACGCCACGCGGCTGGGCGTGCCAGGCCTCAAGGTAATCCGCGGTGCGGCTCCTGACGCGCTCGCCGGGCTGGCCCGGCCGGACGCGGTCTTCATCGGCGGCGGCCTGACCGCGGACCGCGTGCTCGAGGCGTGCTGGGAGGCGCTGCCGCGCGGCGGCCGTCTCGTCGCGCACGCGGTCACGCTCGAATCCGAGGCCGTGCTGCACCAGTGGCACCGCGACGCGGGCGGCCAGATGGTGAAGCTCGCCGTGAGCTACCAGGCCCCGCTGGGCGGGTTCACGACCTGGCGGCCGGCGCTGCCGGTCACCCAATGGCAGGTGACGAAGGGATGACGCGGTGACCCGCTCATGACCGTGTGGTTCGTCGGTGCCGGGCCTGGTGCGCCCGACCTGCTGACCGTCCGCGCCCAGCGGCTGCTGGCCGCGGCTCCCGTCGTGCTGTATGCGGGCAGCCTCGTGCCGGCCGAGGTCCTGGCCGGAACCCGCCCGGATGCCCGCCTGGTGAACACGGCCGATCTGGACCTCGACGCGATCACCGGTGAGCTCGTCTCGGCCCACGCCAGCGGGAACGACGTCGTGCGCCTGCACAGCGGCGACCCGTCGATCTTCAGCGCCGTCGCCGAGCAGGCGCGGCGGCTCGACGCGGCGGGCGTGCCGTGGCAGGTGGTCCCCGGCGTCCCCGCGTTCGCCGCGGCGGCCGCCGCGCTGCGGCAAGAGCTCACGCTGCCCGGGATCGGTCAGACGGTGGTGCTCACCAGGACCGCGGCGCGGGCGACCCCGATGCCGGACGGCGAGGACCTGGCCAGCCTCGGCGCCACGGGCTGCACCCTCGTGCTGCACCTGGCCGTGCAGCACGCCGGCCAGGTGGCCGGCGCGCTGCTGCCGCACTACGGCGCGGACTGCCCGGCCGCGGTGGTGGCCCGGGCCACCTGGCCCGATGAGATCGTGCTGCGCTGCCCGCTCGGCGAGCTCGCGGACCGGGTCGCCGCGGCGGGCATCCGCCGGACGGCGATCATCGTGGTCGGGAAGATCCTCGCGCACGGCGGCTTCACCGACAGCCATCTCTACTCGGCAGCGCGCGACCGCACCGCCGGCAACGGCAGCGGCAGCAGGGAGGCAGGACGGCCATGAGACGGCTGCTGATCATCGGCATCGGCGCGGGTGATCCCGAGCAGGTCACCGTGCAGGCGATCAAGGCGCTCAACCAGGCCGACGTCTTCTTCGTGGTCGACAAGGGCGCGGTCAAGCAGGACCTGATGATGGCGCGGCAGGAGATCTGCGAGCGCTACGTCGAGAACCGGTCGTACCGGATGGTCAGCATCCCGGAGCCGGAACGCGACCGCCGCGCGCCGCGCTACCGGCAGGCGGTGGAGCAGTGGCGGCACGAACGGGCCGAGATCTGGGCCGGCGTGATCCGGGATGAACTCGCCGACGGGGACTGCGGCGCGCTCCTGGTCTGGGGCGACCCGGCCCTGTACGACAGCGCCCTGGCCATCGTCGAGCAGGTCATCGGCATTTCCGCGATGGAGCTCAGCTACCAGGTCATCCCGGGGATCAGCAGTGTCCAGGCCCTCGCGGCCCGGCACCGGGTGAGCCTGACCCAGGTCGGCAAGCCGGTGCACATCACCACCGGCCGCCGGCTGTCCGACGACGGCATCCCCGAGCACTGCGACGACGTGGTGGTGATGCTCGACGCGTCCTGCTCGTTCACCGGCGTGGATCCCGGCACCGAGATCTACTGGGGCGCCTACCTCGGGACCAAGGACGAGATCCTGCTGTCCGGGACCGTGCGCGACGTTGGTGACCAGATCCAGGCGGCCAGGAGCGAGGCGAGGGCGCGCAAGGGCTGGATCATGGACACCTACCTGCTCCGCCGCCCGGGTGACTAAAGCATCGTGTCGGCGTCGCCCGGCACCATCCAGCCGCCATCAGGGCAGGGCATGTTCCTTCGGCAAGAAAGGTCTCCAAGAAATTCATCTGACCGATATTGTATGGGCGAGATTGCAAGTTGAAGGCTGCGTACGGCAATGGCAGATGGGTAGCGCTCTGCTAACTCGCCAAATACGCGCCCCTCGCGCCCCTCGCGCAACTTAGCCATCACCGCCTATCCTAGATGAGAGCTGCACTTATGCACCCATGTTCGTCGCGCAGACAGGCCGACGTAGTCCTAGAGGGTGAGACGCGTGACCAGGGTCTTCGACGACAACGCATGGAAGCGCACCGTTTACCTGATCGCGAGGGACAAGTGCACTCCGTTCATCGGAGCAGGTGCTAGCGCAGAGCACCTGCCCTTAGCTGGGGACCTCGCCGCAGCCCTCGCCCACGAGTACGGTTTCCCGTTCGACGACGACCGCGACCTGGCCCGCGTGACCCAGTTCGCCGCAGTGCGGGAGGGCAGCAGACAGTACGTCAAGCAGCGCCTGGCGGACGACATGTTCGCGAACGTTTCACGGCCCGACTTTCGCGCGCCGGACGAACCGCACGCCCTTCTCGCCGACCTTCGCCTGCCGGTCTACATCACGACGAACTACGACGATCTTATGTATGAAGCGCTCGCGGACCGCGGACGGGCGCCCCAACGGGCGATCTGCCCTTGGTACACAAAGGACCGCGCGGAGGTGGAGGAGGCGACCACGCTGTTCCGGGATGCCGCCGGCTACAACCCGGACAGCAACCGGCCGATTATCTATCATCTGCACGGCCATCATGGCTCGCCCGAGTCGCTCGTTCTTACCGAGGATGACTACATCGACTTCCTCGTCCGGGTCAGCGCGGATCCCGACCTCCTTCCGCCGGTGATCCAAAAGTCGCTGAGCAGCAAGATGCTGCTCTTCGTCGGCTACAGCTTGGAGGATTGGACATTCCGGGTGATCTTCCGAGGCCTGCTATCGGCGCGGCCGCCGCTAGCCGGCCACTCGCATGTGAGCGTGCAGCTCCCGCCAATCGCCGAAGACTCGGCGGACGAGCGGCCGATTCGGGTGGAGGAATACCTGGACATGTACTTCGAGCAGCAGAACATCTCGATCTGCTGGAAGACGGCCCGGGAGTTCAGCGCCGAACTGCGGCGGAGGTGGGAGACGCGATGAATGGTGCTGCGTCGGTCCGGACGGGGCCGTATGTCGGGCCGCGGCCGTTCGAGACGCGCGACCGCCACTTGTTCTTCGGCCGGGAACGGGAGGCGCACGAGATCAGTTCGCTGGTGCTCGCGAATAGGCTTTTCGTGCTCTGTGCCGCGTCAGGCGCCGGAAAGACGTCTATCGTCAATGCGGGCGTGCATCCGCTGCTCGAGGACGAGCTTGAGATGCTGCCTACCGCTCGGCTGCAGGTACGTGTTCCACGCCGACTGGCCAAAGTCGCGAACGTCTACACGTTCGCGACACTCTCCGCGTGGGCCGACTCTCGGGGTCCCCGTAAGTTTGCGCAGACTACCCTGCGTGAATTCCTCGCCAGCCGCCCGCGAAGAATCCAGCCGCCCGGCATCCCGATGCCGCGCCTGCTGGTCTTCGATCAGTTCGAGGAGTTGTTCACTACCCACCCGGACCGCTGGCAGGAGCGCCGTAAGTTCCTGGAACAGCTCGCGGAAGCAAGCGAGTCGCTGCCGGATCTGCGGGTGCTGATCGTCCTTCGGGAGGATTTCCTGTCCCGTCTGTTGGGCTATGCCGATGCGTTCCGCTCCGGGTTGAAGGACAGGTACTTCCTTGAACCGCTACGCCGGCCGGCCGCAGAGCTGGCCATTACAAGCCCGGCACGCAACACCGGCCGCTCCTTCGAGCCGGCCGCGGTCGACGATCTCGTACGACGGCTGATGACCAGCCGCGTGGACGTCGGCGACTCGCGCATTGTGCAGATCGAAGGCGAGTTCGTCGAGCCTGTCCTGCTCCAGGTCGTCTGCCAGTCGCTCTGGACCGCCCTGCCGACAGAAGCCTCGACCATCACCTTGGCGCACGTCCGCGAACTGGCGGACGTCGACACTTCGCTGGCACGTTTCTATTCCGATGCTGTGCGCGAGGCCGCTGACCTAGGCCTGGTCAGTGAGCGGCGGATACGAGAGTGGGTGCAGCAAAGGCTGCTAACCCATGGAGGTACCCGTGGCACCGTCTACGTGGGGGCCAACACGACCGAAGGGCTGCCCAACGAGGTCGTCTCATTGCTTGAAGGCAAACTGCTGCGGGCTGAGTTCAGGGCCGGCGCGCGATGGCTGGAAATTACTCACGACAGCCTGCTCGGGCCCATCGAGCAGTCCAACCTCGATTTCTTCCGTGTCCCCGAGACATCGGTCATGCCAGAGAGCCAGGTCCGGCAGGCTAACTTCGTGCTGGGTAACGCTGACCACCTCTTCGGCGTCGGCCAGCTGGATGACGCTCTTGCGGCGTGCGAGGAGGCCCGCAGGCTGTTCGCACAGGCTGACAATCTGTGGGGCGAGGCAAGCACCTTCTTGCTGCTGGGCAACATCCACCGCTCCAGGGACGATCCCGGCGCGTGGAAGTGGGCGGTCGAGGCCTACGAGCAGTCCGCCGACCTGTTCGATCAAGTCGACGACGACTACTGGACGGCTCAAGTTCTCCAGGCCGAGGGGCAGATGCTGTTCGACGCCGACGAGTACGAGCGGGCGGTCAGGGTATACACCAGGGCGCTCGACCACGTACCCCGGCCCGCTGCATCGGAGCTGTACACGGCGCGCGGCACAGCGCTCTGGTACGACGACCGGCTGCGGTCGGCAGCCGACGACTTCACCACGGCGCTGGAGACAGACCCGAACGACGTCCAAAGCCTGGCCAACCGAGGGCACGTACTGACCGAGATCGGGCAATCCGAACGAGCGCTCAGTGACCTCGATCGCGTGATCAGCATGAGCGAGGACGAGCTCATGGTCGGGTACGCGCTGTCGGCCCGGGGATACGCGCTGGCCAACCTCAGCCGCTTCGAGGACGCGATGGAGAGCTTCACACAATCGCTGCTGAAGGCTCCGGGAAACGCCTGGACCTACTGGCGCCGTGCGCGGGTTCTCGCCCGCCTCGGTCAGGTACCGGAGGCACAACGGGACGCGCGAACCGCCCTTCAGAAGCACGATCCCGGGCTGACACCGAAACAGCGATCGCAAGCCGAGAACTGGCTGCGGCAGCTGCAGCCGCCAAACTAGCGGCGAGACGACAGGACACGGCATGCTAACGACGGTGACGGCGTTCGACGCGTTCGGCGGCCTTCGCACCAACTCATCTGAGGCCGCTGTGCGGGAACTCGCCCGCCCAGGCGGAGGGCCGGGACCAAGCGACCTCAACACCCTCGTACTTCCCACCACATACCACCTGGTCGACCACTGCGTACGCGCGCTTCTGCAGCACAATGTGCCTGACCTTCTCCTCATGACGGGAATGGCGAGCGGCACCGGAGCAGTGCTGGTAGAGACACGCGCGCGGAACTTGGACGCGTGCCCGGCACCTGACAACGCTGGCGAGGTGCGGCTCGCTGATCAGTTGCGGCCCGATGGCCCGGAGTTCTACTCGGCGACCATCGACGTGCGCGCCCTCTACTACAGCCTCCGCGCACACGGCATCCCCGCCCTTATCTCCGACGACGCCGGCGGGTTCGTCTGCAACCACGCCTTTTACGCCGCGCGCCACGAGATCGAACTCGCCGGTCTGCCCACCCGCTGTGGGTTCTTGCACCTGCCAAGCATCAACGAAGGCGTAAGCCCGGAGGGGGGCGCCGCAGCCGCCAGATGGACGACGTCCGCACTCGTCCGTGTCCTGCGCGTCTGCATCAACGTGCTCGGTGCCGGGCTGGCGGATCGGCCCAGCCGCAGGCCAGGTGGCTAGCACGTCCGATGTGCTCGTGCCGCTACGACACGGTCCCGGTCAGCGGTGGTGGCAGGCCCACTCGGCATTAGCCAGGTGCCACCCTGGTGGCCTACAGCCGCCCGGGCCAGGCTGGAGATGGCAAATGGGGCAGCGAGGAGGCCGGCGCCATGACCGCACTGGCAGCGCGGGGAATCCGCAAGTCGTTCGGCCGCCGTCAGGTGCTGGCCGGTCTCGATCTGGCCATCGCGCCAGGCGAGCTAGCCGCGGTGGTCGGCGAGAACGGAACCGGCAAGACGACGCTGCTGCGAATCCTGGCCGGTGACCTGCGTCCGGACGCGGGCACCATCGCGATCGCGGGCAGGCCGGGCTACTGCCCGCAGACCGTCGTCCTTGATGAGGCACTCACCGTGGACCAGCATGTGCGCTACTTCCAGGCCGCGTACGGGATCGGCTCGACGGCCCGGGCCGAGCAGCTGATCGAGCGGCTGGGCTATGCCGCCTGCCGCGGCCAGCGAGCCGGCACCTTGTCGGGTGGCACCAAGCAGAAACTCAGCCTGACGCTGGCCCTGATGCACGACCCGCCGGTGCTGCTTCTCGACGAGCCCTACCAGGGCTTCGACTGGCAGACCTACCTTGCGTTCTGGGACCTCGCGGGCGAGCTCAGGGCAACGGGAACGGCGATCGTGGTCATCAGCCACCTGGTCTTCGAGCAAGACCGTTTCGACCGGATCTGCCAGCTGAAGGACGGGCGGATCGACTCACAGGCAGGCGACCATGCGCCGGCAGCTTGAGACCGCGATCCGCCTCACCCTGGCCGCCCAGGTCCGCAACCGGCTCGCCTGGATCCTGCTCGTGGCTTTCGTCCCGATCTGGTATTTGCTGGTCGGCGCCACGATCACGCACGGTCAGACAACGTTCAAGCTGCGTGCCATCGATGCCGCCGTCGCGGTGGATAGCCATGATCTGACCCTGATCACCGCCGGGCTCAACGCGATCACCCTCATCACCGGGTTTGTCGTGTTCGCTGCCGTCCGCCGGTCGCTGCCTTTCGACCGGCGCCTGGTGCTGTCCGGGTACCGGCATGGCGCGCTCATGGCCGCCAAAACCAACGCGGCGTTGCTGCAGGCTATCGGCATCGGTGTTTACGCCGCGATCGTCATGCTGGTCTTCTGGCGTCCCGCCGGGTTGTGGGCCATCGCGGTGGCGTTCGTGCTGGGAGCGGCCACCTATGCCGCGTTCGGCCTGCTGATCGGGGTCCTGGTCCGGGGCGACCTCGAGGGCTTCTTCCTGATCATCATGATTTCCATCCTGGACACGTTCCTGGAGAACCCGGTAGACAATCCGCTGGCGAACAAGCCGATCCTGCAGTTCTTTCCCTCCTACGGCCCGACCCAGTTCGCCGCCGCGGGAGCCTTCCATCATCAGGCGCTGGCCAGCATGGCCGTTTTGTCACTGGCCTGGACGGCCGCCTTTGCTCTGCTCGGCCTGGTGGTCCTGCGCCTGCGGTTGCCCCGGCCCGCCCGCGCAGCAGCCCCGGCCCGCTCCACGTCTGCGCAAGCGCCGCGCCCGGCCAGCACGGATTCCGGTTCCCCGCACGCCGCCTCCGGCAGCTCCTAGCGCGGAAGGCTCGGATCTACCTCCCGGCCGTGACAACCTAAGATCAGAACGCGCCCTCGGCCTGCGCGACCCGGTCCAACGCGGCGGCCTGGCCTTCAGCGAGATAGATGTTCGTCCGCCTCATACACCATGAATCTGGAGCGGAATGCCTGAGAACGCAGATCCTCAAGCCGACGTCCCGGGCGAAGTGTCCGAGGCGATGCAGCGAGACGTCGACCACCAATGCCTGGCCGCAGCGATTGACGAGGCGCGGACCGGGCTGGCCGAGGGCGGGATTCCTGTCGGAGCCGCCCTGGTCACGGGCGGCGAGATCGTCGCGACCGGCCGGAACCGGCGGGTCCAGATGGGCAGCGTGATCAGGCACGGCGAGACCGACTGCCTGGAGAATGCCGGCCGCCTGGGAACGGCGGCGTACGCCAGCGCCACGATGTACACGACCCTGTCGCCCTGCCCCATGTGCACGGGCGCGATCCTGCTGTACGGGATCCCGCGGGTAGTGCTGGGCGAGAACCGCACGTTCATGGGAGCGGAAGATACCCTCCGGGCTCACGGCGTTGAGGTAGTCAACCTCGATTCCGGAGCCTGCGCCGACTTGATGCGCGAGTTCATCGACGCTCACCTGGACATCTGGAACGAGGACATCGGCAAGTAATGGCGCTGACCGTGCTCGTGCTCGGCGGGACGTCGGAGGCCAGGGCGCTGGCCGCCGAGCTCGCCGGGGTGCCGGGCCTGCGGGTGATCAGCTCGCTGGCCGGCCGGGTCAGCAACCCGTCCCTGCCCGCGGGCGAGGTCCGGGTGGGCGGCTTCGGCGGGGCCGACGGGCTGGCCACCTGGGCCAGAACCGAGGGCGTCGGCGCGGTCGTCGACGCCACGCACCCGTTCGCCGAGCGGATCAGCGCGCACGCGGTCGACGCGTGCGCGCGGGCGGGCCTGCCGCTGCTGCGGCTGGCCCGGCCGGGCTGGTCCCCGCGGGATGGCGATGACTGGCACGACGCTGGGTCACTCGATGAGGCCGCGGCGATGCTGCCCGGCCTGGGCACGCGGGTGTTCCTGACCACCGGCCGCCAGGGGCTGGCCGCGTTCGCGGCGCTGGACCTGTGGTTCCTGATCCGCTGCGTCGACCCGCCGGACGGCCCGGTGCCCGCGCGCTGCGAGGTGCTGCTCGCCCGCGGGCCCTACGAGCGCGACGCGGAGCGCGCGCTGATGCAGCGCTTCGGCATCGACGTCCTGGTCACCAAGAACAGCGGCGGCCCGCTCACCGCGGGCAAGCTCGACGCGGCCAGGGATCTGTGCATCCCGGTTGTTGTGGTCAGCCGCCCGGCTGCCGCCGCGACCGCGTCCGTGACCGCCGTCGGCGATGCGGTCCGCTGGGTCGAGAGCCGCATTGCGCGACCGAGCAGACCTTGACGTCTGCGGAGCCGCCAGCGAGGGCCAGGCCCGCCCCGAATGCTCGGGACGGGCCTGGACCGCAGCTGTGCCGCTCGCGCGGAACAACCGCTGGGTTCGCCCTCAGGGGATGGTCACCGTCACCGGCGGTGAGGCGATTCCGTTGGCCACCACGACCAGGGTGCTCTTGCCGGCCGGCGTGCCCGGCGGGAGGGTGAACCTGGTCGAGGAACTGGTGCCGGGAGCGACCGATACCGAGGTCCAGTCGCTGGTCCGGCCGTAGGTCACCACGCCGGTCGCGGAGTTGGTGATCCGTACCAGGGGGAAGTTGGTGTTGTCCTGGACGTCATCACCGTAGGTGGCTCCCTGGTCCAACCCGGCGAGCTGCTTGCCGGACAGGGAGTAGGTGCCCCCAGGGGCCAGCGTCGTGGAGCTCAGGGATGAGATCGAAGGCTTCCATGACGGGTTCGGCGTGCCACCGGCTGTATAGACCTCCATCTGGTTGCCGCCGTCGTTGAACAGCACCTGCCCGTTCGGCAGCGCCAGGAGCCGCGTGTAGTACGAGGAGTCGTTCGGAGCGTTGGGCACGTCCGGGATCTGGGTCAGCGTGCTCGAGCTCGCGTTGTAGACGAAGAAGTGAGTCGGCGTGTTGTACACGCACGCGCTCACATCGAACAGCACGTTGCCATCCGGCAGGATCGACCCCGGCCCGTCGGTGCTGTCCATCTCCTGATTGTCGATGGCCGGGATCTCGGGCCCCGCAGCCCACGTGCCCGTCTTGTACTGATACAGCGCGGTCTGCGTATCCGCGTCCGTGGTGCACGGCGTGGGCGCCTCTTGCGTGCTCGAGCCGGCCCCGACCACAAACGTGTTGCCGCCCGGCATCTCGACCTGCGGCCCGATCTCGACGACCGGCCACGGATTGATGGGACTGCCGCCAATGGCCGTGCTTCCCGCGAACGACCAGGACTTGGTGGCCGGGTTGAATAGCTCGGTATTATCCGGCGCCCAGAGGTCGATGGTCAGCAGCTTGCCGTTCGGCTCGAGCGTCCAGCCCTCTTCGTCGTTGGGGTCAGTCTTGCCCGTCGCCGGGATCACTGTCCACGTCAGGGTCTTCGCGTTGAGCAGCGCGTCATCGACGGTCAGAGCCGGATCCGTGAGGCAGGTATTGCACGGCTGCTGGAGCATGAAGGTGCCGTTGGCCAGGACGTCGCTCGCGGCGTCCCCCATGTTCGTCCAGCCCGGCGGCGGCGCGACCGAAGCCCAGGTGTTGGTCACCGGGTTGTAGATCGCCCCCTGGTTGGACCAAACGGCATTTGCCCCGATGTATTCGCCGCCCTCAACGATCATGCGCCCGTCAGGCAGGATCGCCGACGCGAAATACAGGGGCGTGTACGCGGCCGGCATCGAAGCGATCTGGCTCCACGTCCCGTCGATGTAGCTGCCGTGCGAATCCGGCGTGAGCTTCCACCACGCGTTCGTGCCGCCGGTGGCGTCGTTGTCCGGCTCATTGTGGACGAGCACCGTCCCGTCGCTCTCCAGCAGCATCGTGCCGGGCGTCCCGAACGGCGGCGGGTTCTCCAGCGGCGTCCAGGGTGATGATGACGTCGTGTCCGCAGGGCGGAAATCCGGAGCCAGCCCCGACGCCTGCGCGCGGCCCAGCGGCGGCCGCGGACCAACCGGCGCCGGTGCTTGCGCGGCCGCCTGAGTGGCCGTGCCCACGCTGAGCCGCTGCGCGGACCCATGCGGCGTGGTGGCAATCACCAGTCCGGCCAGCGCGGCCATGCACGAACCGCCGGCGAGTACGGCAGATCGATGGCGCAATGACATGAAGACCCTCCTATGCATCGGGTTCGCCCCTGCTCTCGGGGGCGCACGCTAGCAGGGTTTGCGATCAGACTGTGGGCGCCGCTCCGGCTGGTAGTGCCGGGGAGTGAACACGGCGGCGCGGCCGCCCTGCCGGAACACCGTGGTGGTGCTGGACCCGATGATCAGCAGCGTGTTCATATCGACGTCCGTGCCGTCGAGGTCCGCCAGCGTGGTGAGGCTCAGCTGCTCGTCCGGCCTGCCGATGCTGCGCCCGACGACGACCGGCGTGCCCGGCGGGCGGTGCTGCAGGACCAGGTCGCGGACCGCCCCCACCTGCCAGGTGCGGGTACGGGACGCCGGGTTGTACAGGGCGAGAACCAGGTCGGCCGCGGCGGCCTTGGCCACCCGGTCGGCGATGACCTCCCACGGCTTCAGCCGGTCCGACAGGCTGATCACGCAGTAGTCGTGGCCGAGCGGTGCGCCGGCCCGGCTGGCCACCGCCTGCGCCGCCGTGACACCGGGCAGGACCTGGATGTCGACGTCGCCCCATCGCCCGGGGTCCGACGCGGCCTGCTCCAGCACGGCAGCGGCCATGGCGAACACGCCGGGGTCGCCCGAGGAGATCACGGCCACCCGGCCGCCCTTCGCCGCCAGGTCGAGGGCGAGCGCGGCCCGGTCGGCCTCGACGGTGTTCCCTGAGGCATGGCGGTGCTGGCCCGGGCGGTTCGGCACCCGCGCCAGGTAGGCCCGGTAGCCGACCAGGTCGGTGGCGGCGGCGATCGCCGCCGCTGACTCGGGCGTGAGCCAGGCCGGGTCGCCGGGGCCGAGCCCGACGACCGTCACCCCGGCGGGCGCATCCGGCCGCTGGCCACGCCCCGGCACCAGCGCCAGCGACATGTACGGCACAGTGGCTGGGTCGACGCCAGCGAGAGGAGCTACCCGTTCGGAATCTGTCCCGGCGCGCTCAGCGTAGTGAGCGCGGTCCAGCAGGCCGGTATCCCGCAGCGCGGCGCGCACCTTGTCGAAGGTGCGGCCGAGCTTGAGTATCGCCACCGCGTCGTCGCCAGCCGCGGCCAGCCTGGCGCGCAGGAGTTCCGGGGGGAGGGTCCCGGCCAGCACGGTCAGCGACTCGTCGTGCTGGACCAGCGGCTCGCCGACCGCCGCGGCTGCCGCGGCGACCGAGGAAACTCCCGGGACGATCTGCGCGCTGAACCGGTCCCGCAGCCGGACGTGCAGGTGCTGGTAGGAACCGTAGAAGCCGGGATCCCCCTCGCACAGCACGACCACGGTCCTGCCCTGCTCCAGGTGCGCGGCCAGGCGCCTGGCCGCGCCGGTGTAGAAGTCGGCCAGCGCGCCCGCATAGCCGCCGGGATGATCGGTCTCCTCGGTGGTCACCGGGTAGCGCAGCACCTCCTCGGCCTGCCCGGGGCGCAGGTAAGGGGCGGCCGCCGCGCGGGCGACGCTCTGGCCGTGCCGGGCACAGTGGTAGGCCACGACATCGGCCTCGGTGATCAGGCGCGCGGCCCGCACGGTCACTAGCTCGGGATCGCCGGGGCCGACCCCGACGCCGAACAGCCGGCCTGGTGCCATCGCGGTCACTCCGCCGCGCTCGCGAGCGCGTTCACGGCGGCCGACGCGATCGCGGAGCCGCCGCGCCGCCCGCGGACGGTCAGGAACGGCAGCCGGAGCGGGTGATCGACCAGGGCGGCCTTCGACTCGGCGGCGCCGACGAATCCGACCGGCACGCCGACGACGGCCGCGGGCCTGGGTGCTCCGGCCGCCACCATCTCCAGCAAATGGAACAGCGCGGTGGGCGCGTTGCCCACGGCGACCAGGGCGCCGTCCAGGCGGTCGCGCCACAGCTCGACCGACGCCGCTGTCCTGGTGGTACCCAGCCGCGCCGCGAGCTCGGGGGTCCGCGGGTCGCGCAGCGTGCACAGCACGTCGTTGCGGGCGGGCAGCCGGGACCGGGTGATGCCCGCCGCCACCATCGACGAGTCGCACAGCACCGGTGCCCCGGCGGCCAGGGCCGCCTCGGCCTGCCCGGCGAAATCGGGTGACCAGGCCAGGTCGTCGACCAGGTCGGTCATGCCGCAGGCGTGCATCATGCGCACGGCCACGCGCTCCAGGTCGGGCGGCACGCCGGACAGGTCAGCCTCGCGGCGGATGGTGGCAAAGGAGGCGCGGTAGATGGCCGCGCCGTCACGCTCGTATCCGGTGATCATGCCGACCTCGCGATGGTCAGCACCCCGCCGTTGCCGAGCGCGAACCCGTCGGCGGACGTCGCGACCACGGCCATGGCGTCGGCGGGCAAGCCGCAGCGGCGGCTGCACCCGGCCCAGTGCACCGCGGCCAGCGCGGGCAGGCGGGTGGCCACCGCGCGCACGTCCGCCAGCGAGCTGGCGCAGGTCATCCCGGCGCACGCGGTGACGCCCGCGAGCTCATGGCCGTCGCTGATCACGATGCCCGCCTCGCTCAGCCGCCGCAGCGCTGCCTCGGCGGTCTCGGCCAGCGGGAGGACGATCCGGCCCGCCGCGGTCAGCCGGGCCACCTCGCCCGCGCGCAGCATGCCGGCGACCAGCCGGACCTGCGCCGCGGTCAGCCGGCCCAGCGGCGCGGCGACCACGATGAGCGGTTCAGCGTCCGGCACCGCACCCAGCGCCAGCCGGTCCGTGGTGTCGCTTACCTTGTGTCCGAGTGCCCCGCCGACGGCCGCGGCGACCCCGGCCCCGCCGTCTGGCCGCCCGGCCACCCGCGCGCTCCCCGGTCCGGCGCCCATGCCATCGCCGTCCGGCCGCCCGGCCGCGCACCAGCCGGTTGGCCCCGCCGCGCGCTGATCGACGAAGGCGCGTGCTGCGGCGACCGCCAGCCTTATCCCCGTCCGGCCCGGCCCGCGCAGGCCCGTCTGGTAGCCGGCCACGACCAGCTCGGTCGCGCCATCGTGCCAGCGCAGCCCGACGTCGCAGGTGCCGAGCCCGGCGCGCCCGGTCCCGTCGTCCAGGCTGAACAGGAAGCGTCCCGGCAGCGCGGCGAGGCCGGGATCGGCCCGGATGGCCCGGTCCAGGGCGCGCACCGGGCCGCGCAGGTCCGGATGGCTGGCCAGCCCGGCGAGCGGGCTCGCGGTGATGTTCCGGGCCCGGTCGTGGGCGGGTGACGGCATGAGGCCTGCGGAGGCGGCACGCTGCGCCATGTCGTCGGCCGCGCCTGGCTGAATGCCCCGGATCTGCACGTTGCCACGCGCGGTAAGGTCGACGTGCCCGTCGCCGAACCGGTCGGCCATGGCGGCCAGCGAACGCAGCCGGGCGCCGCTGGCGTAGCCGCCGGGCAGCCGGATTCTCGCCACAAGCCCGTCGCGCGCCTCATGCAGGTCGAGGATCCCCGGACACGCGTCAGCAGCGGCGGCGTCCCGCCCGGCGCCTGAGGGCGGCGCGGGCGACGGGAAGACGCGTTCTTCGTAGCGGCCGGGCACGGCCCGCAGCATACCGCTGGCTGCGGCGCTGCTCCGGTCCATGGCCCTGGGGCGGGAAAGGCCGCACCGTGACCGGGGTCAGCGCCGGGCCAGGTCAATCCGAGTCCTTGCTGGCCAGCAACGGCCGCCGGACCAATGACCCGAGCCTTTTGCCCGCCTTTCTACCGGACTCCCAAGTGGTGGAGCCGGTAATGTCGGCGGGCGGGTGTTCAATGGTCGCATGGCACGGGTTCTGGCATTTACGAAGGATGACCTCAAAGGTGCTGCGGGAGCCAGGTCGTTCGAGCGTGGCCTGGACTATCTCCGGGATGTGGAGGACCTGGACGTTGCCAGCACGCAGATCACCGCGTCCGTATACGGCAGCAGCAAGTACCGGGTCTGTTTGGCATTCGGTGATGAAGAGCTGAACGGGTCCTGCACATGCCCGTACGGCCAGGAGGGGTTCTTCTGCAAGCACTGCGTTGCTGTCGGGCTCGCGGTGCTGGAGATGGGCGAGGATCTTCCGGTGCTGATCGAGGCCACGCGAGCCGGACGGCAGGCACTTGAGTCCTGGCTGGAGTCGCTGTCAAAGAAGGAGCTGCTGGCCGAGCTACTCGGGTTGCTGAACGAGGAGCCAGATCTGCGGCGCCGCTTCGAGCTGCGCGCCGCGTCGGTGAACTTGGATGCCGTGACGGTCCGGCGCCTCATCCAGGAGCTGATCCTGCTGCCTCGCCGCGGCTACGTTGAGTACAGCGAGGCTTACACCTACGCCAACGACGTGCACAAGGCAGCCGCGGCGATTGACGACCTGACCGACGCCGGGGGTGCAGTGGACGCGATCGGGATCGCGCGTGAAGCGGTCGCCCTGCTGACCGAGGCGTTTGAGTATGTCGACGACTCCTCGGGGGTGGTCGGCGAAGCCGCGTACGAGCTGCTCGCGGTTCATCTGCGTGCCTGCGAGGCCGCGCCCCCGGATCCGGTCTCGCTCGGCGACTACCTCGCCGGGCAGCTGCTGCACAGCGACTACGGTTTCGGGCCCGATCTGGCCGGCTACGCCGGCCTGCTCGGTGACAAAGGCTTCGCTGCGGTACGCGAGCGTATAGAGGCCGCGTACACCCAGAATCCGCAGGACTGGCAGGCGCGGAGCGTCATGGAGGCGCTGGCCCGGGCGGAAGGTAATGTTGACGCGCTCATCGCGATATACGCCACCCATCTCGATGCTCGCGGCTGGAATCACCTTTGTATCGCCCAGGAACTCGACGAGAATGGCCGTGGCAGCGAGGCCCTCGGCTGGGCCGAGCGTGGCCTGGCCGAGGCAGCGAATCCGGATCAGCGACTCGTCGA
Organism: uncultured Actinomycetota bacterium; assembly: GCA_963729365.1. Taxonomy (GTDB): domain Bacteria; phylum Actinomycetota; class Actinomycetes; order Streptosporangiales; family Streptosporangiaceae; genus JASHPR01. Next base: position 709,594 of record CAVSNQ010000013.1, on the reverse strand, counting down.
CTACCTGGCGAGCCGGTATGCGGCCGCGGGCCGCGGTGACGACGTGCTCAGCCTGCGGCGCGACCGCTTCCGTGACGAGCGGACGCTGGCCAGCTACCAGGCGCTCCGGGATGCCGCCACGGATTCCGGCGTGTGGTCCGCGGAGCGTGCCGAAGCACTCGCTCTGCTTGGCAAGGACGTGCGCCGTTCTCCTGCCCGCGTCTCGTGGGGCTGGGACGGCCCGGTTCTGGTCGATGCGCTGCTCGACGATGGCGATCTGGACGCCGCCTGGGAGGCGGCCAAGGACGCCGCTTCGGACGCTCAGTGGCTTCGGCTGGCCGACGCCTCGACGGCTACCCGCCCGGCTGACGCGCTAGCGGTCTACATGAGAGCGATCGCCCCGCTGAAGAGCCTGACGGGCGACCGCGTCTACTACCGGATGGCGACTCTGCTGCTGTCCGCGCGCGCCTGCCACGAGACCCTGGGAACGACTGACAGGTTCGCCCGGTATATGACCGCCTTGCGCTTGGACCAGAAGCGAAAGCGCAACCTGATCAAGATCCTCGGCCAGAAGGGACTCTAGCTTCCGGCACGGGTCTCTATCGTCGTCGGTATGGCGCAGGTGGACAGGTTCTCGGTGACAGAGCTGGCGCTGGACGGCGACCGCGGGCTGGGCCCGGCGGTCGCCGTCCACGAGCAGTTACCTGCTCAGCCCGGCATGGCCGTCGTGTGCCAGCCGGGCGTGCTGCCCATCAGCAGCCGTCGTACGGCGCCCAGGGCGAGGTCCCGTCGTTGGCGTAGGCCGTGGCGAAGACCTGATTCTGCTCGGCGACGGACGCATTCCCGAAATCGGCGGGATTGCCGCCGGCCGCGACCCAGGACGAGTAGCTGAACTGGTAGAGGCCATAGTGGCCGCTCCCGTTCATGACCTGGGCATCGCCACCGCTCTCGCGGGAAATGACGCACTGCTGGAAGGAGCCCGCCGACGCGGCAGGCTCCGGTGATGTGGCCTCGGCCGCCGCCGGTTCTGTGATCGCGTAGGCCGGCGAGGGCACCCAGGTCACGGCGGCCGCAGCCGGCCGGTAGGACGCGGCCAGACGCGCTGCGGCCGCCCTCGAGGGTATGCGCAGGCGCTCCCCCGGGGTGATCAGGCCGGGGTCTCCCCCGATGACGGCGCGGTTGGCCTCGTACAGCCCGGGCCACTCGATGCGGTACCGGGCGGCGATTCCGCTGAGGGAATCACCCCGGCGGACGACGATCTCCGCCGGGGGCCTGGCGGCTGCTTCGCGGTAAACCACTACCGCGGTAAGCGTTGCTGCCGGGTGGATCATGGACCATCCTCTCGTGGCTGAGAGCAGGATCCGCATCCATCACGGTGCAGCCAGGGTTAGGGGTCTGCCATCCTGCCCTCATCTCCGTTCGGTCGTTCCGGGTGAACCTATACACGAGTGTCGCTAAGGCCAAATTCACCCGGCTATTTCCAGAGATTCGCATTCCGGGGCCCGGCCATTCCCGTCGGCCGTTTCGGAGGCCGACATAGGCGCGGCCGCCGCATCGAATCGCCTCCGACCTGCGAAGATGCCGTATATTCCCGGGCGTGCTCATTATTCCTGCTTGGCTAATTAAGTGGCTAAAGGTGATTTATGTCATAGCGCTGCCGTTTTCCGGGACCTGCCCGGGGAACGCTCTCCTGCTGTCAGCCCAGTCGCACCAGGCTCTCTGTTCCCAAAATTCCCAAAGGTCCCTGAGATCCCACGGCTCCCAGGTGGCGGGCAGCGACACACGGGAGCCGCGGTTGACGTGCGTGCACGGTGTACGCCAGAGTCAGTCACGAACACGCGACGGTCAGCGGAGGAAGCCGGTGCGAATCCGGCGCGGTCCCGCCACTGTCACCGGGGAGCAGACCCCAGCACGGCCACGGCCCGTACGGGCGGGAAGGCCGGGGCGCGCACCGATCCGGGAGCCAGGACACTCCGGCCGCCGCAACCCACGACCCGGGACGAGGATCCCAGGAGGGCCGGTCGTGCCACCAGGACCCAGCGACGCCGTCGTGCTGCTGCTCTCGACGTCCGACACAGATCTGCTGGCCGCGAAGGCCAGCGGCGCGGACTACCGGCTCGCGAACCCGGCGCGCCTGGACCCGGCCGGTCTGGCCCCGCTGCTAGACGGCGCCGGCGTGGTCGTCGTGCGCCTGCTAGGCGGCGAGCAGGCCTGGCGCGAAGGGCTCGCGGCCCTGCGGCGCCAGCCGCTCCCGCTGATCGTGCTCGGCGGCGAGATGGTCCCGGACGCGGCGCTGATGGCGCTGTCCAGCGTCCCCGCGGGCATCGCCGCGCAGGCGCACGAATACCTGGCCCACGGCGGGCCGGGCAACCTCCGCGAGCTGGCCACGTTCCTGGCCGACACCGTACTGATGACTGGCCACGGCTTCGCCCCGCCCGAGCCGATGCCCGCGTGGGGAATCAGGCCGTGGCCGGCCGGCGCGGATGGCGGGTCCGGCGGCCAGCCGGTCGTGGCGGTGCTCTACTACCGGGCGCACGAGCTGGCGGGCAACACCAGCTTCGTGGATGCCCTGGCCGCCGCGATCGATTCGTGCGGGGCGCGCGCGATGCCGGTCTGGTGTGCCAGCCTCAGGGCGGCCGACCCCGGCTTGCTGGAGGCCCTGGGCCGGGCCGATGTCCTGGTCGTGACCGTGCTGGCGGCCGGGGGAACGGTCCCGGCGCTGTCCCAGGCCGGCGGGGACGACGAGGCCTGGGACGTGGGCGCGATCGCCGCCCTGGACATCCCCGTCGTCCAGGCTCTGTGCCTCACCTCGCCGCGGGCCCAGTGGACCGGCGCGAACGCCGGGCTCAGCCCGCTCGACGCGGCCACCCAGGTGGCCATCCCGGAGTTCGACGGCCGGATCATCAGCGTGCCGTTCTCGTTCAAGGAAACCGGCGCTGACGGCCTGTCGCGTTACATCCCCGACCCCGAGCGGGCCGCCCGGGTGGCGGGGACGGCCGTCGCGCTCGCCCGGCTCCGGCACATTCCCCCGTCCGGGCGGCGGATAGCGATCGTGCTGTCCGCCTACCCGACCAAGCACGCCAGGATCGGCAACGCGGTCGGCCTGGACACCCCGGCCAGCACGGTCCGGCTGCTCCGCGCCCTGCGCGAGCGCGGCTACGACGTCGGGCCCGCCGGCGGCCCGGATGCGCTGCCCGGCATCGAGCCGCCGGACGGTGACGCGCTGATCCACGCCGTGATCGCGGCGGGCGGCCAGGATCCCGAATGGCTGACCGATCAGCAGCTGGCCAGCGCGGCCGTGCGCGTGCCGGCCGCGCAGTACCGGCGCTGGTTCGACCGGCTGCCGGCCGGGCTTCGCACGGCCATGGAGAAGGCCTGGGGGCCGCCGCCCGGCGAGCTCTTCGTGGACCGGGCCTCGAGCGCCGACGGCGACATCGTGCTCGCTGCCCTGCAGGCCGGAAACGTGGTGCTGCTGGTCCAGCCGCCGCGCGGCTTCGGCGAGAACCCGGTAGCGATCTACCATGACCCGGACCTGCCGCCGAGCCATCACTACCTGGCCGCCTACCGGTGGCTGGAGGAGAGCTTCGGGGCGCACGCGGTCGTGCACATCGGCAAGCACGGGAACCTCGAATGGCTGCCGGGCAAGAACCTCGGGATGTCGGCGGCGTGCGGGCCCGACGCCGCGCTCGGCAACCTGCCGCTCATCTACCCCTTCCTGGTCAACGACCCGGGCGAGGGCACGCAGGCCAAGCGCCGCGCGCACGCGACGATCGTCGATCACCTGGTGCCGCCGATGACCCGCGCCGAGACCTACGGCGACCTGGCCCGGCTGGAGCAGCTGATGGACGAGCACGCGGCCGTGGCCGCGCTGGACCCGGACAAGCTCCCGGCGATCCGGGCCCAGATCTGGACCCTCATCCAGGCCGCCCGGCTGGACCACGACCTCGGCCTGGACTCCCGGCCGCACGACACGGAATTCGACGACTTCCTGCTGCACGTCGACGGCTGGCTGTGCGAGATCAAGGACGCCCAGATCCGCGACGGCCTGCACGTGCTCGGGGAGGCGCCCGAGGGCGCGCAGCGGGTCGGCCTCGTGCTGGCCATGCTCCAGGCGCGCCAGATCTGGGCCGGCCGGGGCGGCGGGATGCCGGGGCTGCGCGAGGCGCTCGGGCTGGCCGAGGACGGTACCGCGTCCCGTGCCACGGTCGACCGGGCCGAGGCGCTGGCCCGGGCCCTGGCCGAGGGGATGGAACTGGCCGGCTGGCAGGCCGGCGCGGCCCCGGAAGTCATCGCGGAGGTGCTCGGCAGGCGCGACGAGGCCATCGAGCGGCTGCTGCGGTTCGCGGCCGGCGAGCTCATCCCGAGGCTCGCCGCGACCAGCGGCGAGATCGACGCGGTGCTGCACGCCCTCGACGGCGGTCACGTTCCGGCCGGGCCGAGCGGATCCCCGTTGCGCGGGCTCATCAACACCCTGCCGACCGGCCGGAACTTCTATGCCGTGGACCCCAAGGCGGTCCCGTCCCGGCTGGCCTGGGACACCGGCCAGCAGCTGGCCAGCTCCCTGCTGGACCGGTACCGCGAGGACACCGGGGGCGAGTGGCCGACCACAGTCGGGCTCTCGGTCTGGGGCACCGCGGCCATGCGCACCTCGGGCGACGACATCGCGGAGGTGCTGGCGCTGCTCGGCGTGCGCCCGGTCTGGGACGATGCCAGCCGCCGGGTCACCGGCCTGGAGGTGATCCCGGCCGAGGAACTCGGGCGGCCGCGCATCGACGTGGTCGTGCGGATCAGCGGGTTCTTCCGCGACGCGTTCCCGCACGTCGTGACGCTGCTCGACGACGCGGTCCGGCTGGTCGCCGATCTGGACGAGGACCCGTCCGCCAACTTCGTCCGCGCGCACGCCCGGGCCGACGCCGAGCGCCTGGGTGACCTGCGCCGGGCCACCACGAGGATCTTCGGCTCCCCGCCAGGCTCCTACGGAGCGGGCCTGCTGCCGCTGATGGAAAGCCGGTCGTGGCGGGACGACGCCGACCTGGCCGAGGTCTACGCGGCCTGGGGCGGGCATGCCTACGGGCGCGGGCTCGACGGCCGGCCCGCCCGCGAGGACATGGAGTCGGCCTACCGGCGGATCCGGCTGGCGGTCAAGAACACCGACAGCCGCGAGCACGACATCGCCGACTCCGACGACTACTACCAGTACCACGGCGGCATGATCGCCACGGTCCGCTCGCTGACCGGCACGGCCCCGCGCGCCTACGTCGGCGACGCGGCCCGGCCGGACCACGTCAGGACCAGGTCCCTGGCCGAGGAGTCCGCGCGGGTGTTCCGCTCCCGGGTGGTGAACCCCCGCTGGATCCAGGCCATGCGCCGGCATGGTTACAAGGGCGCGTTCGAGCTCGCCGCGACCGTCGACTATCTCTTCGGCTGGGACGCCACCACCGGCGTGGTGGCCGACTGGATGTACGAGCAGCTGGCCGCCTCGTACGTGCTCGACCCGGAAACCAGGGAGTTCCTCGAGACCAGCAACCCGTGGGCGCTGCGGGGGATCACCGAGCGGCTGCTCGAGGCGGCGGCCCGCGAGTTGTGGCAGGCGCCCGACGAGGGCACGCTGGAGGCCCTGCGCGAGGTGTTCCTGCAGGTCGAAGGCCAGCTCGAGGAGGCGCAGCGATGAGCGGCCTGCCGTTCACCGCGGTCGTCGGCCAGGAGGACGCCCGGCTCGCGCTGCTGCTCGGCGCGGTCGACCCGGGCATCGGCGGCGTGCTGCTCACCGGTGAGAAGGGCACCGCGAAGACGACGCTGGTGCGCGGCCTGTCCGGCCTCCTGCCCGGTATCAGCGTGGTGGCCAAGTGCCGGTTCTCCTGCGACCCGGCCGGCCCGGACCCGGGCTGTCCGGACGGCCCGCACCCGCCGGGCAGCGCCGCCGAGCACCGGGCCGCCCGCCTGGTCGAGATACCGCTCGGCGCCACCGACGACAACGTCACCGGCAGCCTCGACGTCCCCCGTGTCCTGGCCGGCGCGGGAACCGCCGAGGCGTTCACCCCGGGCCTGCTGGCCCTGGCCAACCGCGGCGTACTCTACGTCGACGAGATCAACCTGCTGCCCGACCACATCGTGGATGTCCTGCTCGACGCCGCGGCCACCGGCACCACGAGCGTCGAGCGGGAGGGGATCTCGCTGCGGCACGCCTCCAGCTTCCTGCTCGTCGGGACCATGAACCCGGAAGAGGGCGAGCTGCGGCCGCAACTGCTCGACCGGTTCGGCCTGTGCGTTCCCGTCGTCGCCAGCGACGACCCGGTGCGCCGCGCCGCGGTGGTCAGGGCCCGGCTTGAGCACGACCGGTCCCCGGCGGCCAGCGCCCGGGCCCACGAGAGCGCAGAACGCGACGTGACCAGCCGGATCGGCGCGGCCCGGGCCCGTCTGCGTGGCGTTCAATTCAGTGATAGTGAGTTGCTGCGGGTGACCACGGCCTGCGCCGCCCTCGGGGTGGACGGCATGCGCGGCGACCTCATCACCAGCAAGGCCGCGATCGCTCACGCCGCGTGGCAGCAGCGCGACGAGGTCGCGGGCGAGGACGTGCGGGTGGCCGCGCGGCTGGCGCTGCTGCACCGGCAGCGGCGCGGGCCGTTCGACGACCCAGGCGCCGACGCGGCCAAGCTCGACGAGGCGCTCGGCCCCGATGACGCCGGCGACTCCGGCGGCCCGGACGACGGCGACGACGGCGGCGGAGGCGGGGAGCGCGCGGACCCGCCCGGGGCTGACGGCGGGCCGCCCGGATCAGTCGCGCCGGACACCGAAGGCCAGGATCCGGGCGCGTCGGCTCCGGCGGGCACCTCGGCGCCGCCCGGGGCCGCGTTCGGCGTCAAGCACTTCCAGGCCGGCGGGCTCGGATCGGGACACGAGGGGCGCCGGTCGGGTTCCCGCGGCCCGCACGGCCGGCCGATCGCCAGCATCCGCTCATCGCGGCGGCCGGAGCTGCTGCCCACGATGCGCGCCGCCGTCCTGGCCCGGCCCGGCGCCGCGTTCACCGTCACGCCCGGCGACCTGCGCGCCAGCATGCGCCGGGGCCGCGAGTCCAACCTGATCGTGCTGCTGCTCGACACATCGGGCTCGATGGCGGCGCGGCGGCGCAGCGCCGCGGTGGCCACCGCCGCGCTCTCCCTGCTCGGTGACGCGTACCGGCGCCGGGACCGGGTGGCCCTGCTCACCTTCCGCGGCGACGGGGCAACGGTCGTGGTCCCGCCCACCGCGTCCGTGGAGCTAGCCGCCCGGCGGCTGCGCGATCTCCCGGTCGGCGGGCGCACCCCGCTCGCGGCCGGCCTCGAGGCGGTGCGCCAGCTGGTCCGCCGCGAGCGCTGGCGGGATCCGGCCCGCCGCCCGATCGTCGTCGTGATCACCGACGGCCGCGCGACCGGCGGGCGAGACGCCGTCGTGCGCGCCAAGCGGGCCGCGGCCGCGCTGGCCCGGACCCGCGCCACGAGCATTGTCGTCGACGCCGAGGAGGGGCCCGTGCGGCTCGGGCTGGCCGGTGAGATCGCGCGTCACCTGGCCGCGGAGCTGGTGACGATCCCCGGCCTGGCCGCCACGGCCGGGCCGCTCCGCGCGCAGGCCGGCCACGCGCTGGCCCGCATCATCCGCGCCAAGGAGGTGTCAGCAGCCTGATGCCACAGGGCCAGGTAGCCGCCGTCCCCGAGGACGGGCTCACCACCCGCGAGCGCCGCGTTCAGCCGGTGCTGGCCGTGCACACCGGAGACGGCAAGGGGAAGTCCACGGCGGCCTTCGGGATGGCGCTGCGGGCCTGGTCCGCCGGGTGGCCGATCGGCGTCTTCCAGTTCACCAAGAGCCCCAAGTGGCGAGTGGGGGAGGAGGACGCGCTGCTGGCCCTCGGCCAGGTCCACGCCGCGACCGCCCAGGGAGCGCCGGTGACCTGGCACCGGATGGGCGCGGGCTGGTCCTGGCTGCGCACCCAGCCCGAGGACCACGCGCGCGCCGCCCGCGAGGGGTGGCAGCAGGTCCGCCGTGACCTGGCCGCCGAGACCTACCGCCTGCTGATCCTGGACGAGTTCACCTATCCGCTGGCCAACGGCACCCTCGACACCGACGAGGTGCTGGCCGCGCTGGCCGCGCGGCCCGGCGTCCAGCATGTCGTGATCACCGGCCGCCGGGCCAGCCCGGCCCTGATCGAGGCGGCCGACCTGGTGACCGACATGACCAAGGTGAAGCACCCGATGGACGCCGGCCGCAAGGGCCAGCGCGGCATCGAATGGTGAGCCTGCCCCGTCTGGTCATCGCCGCCACCCGGTCGGGGGACGGCAAGACCACCGTGGCGACCGGCGTCATGGCGGCCCTGCGGGCCAGCGGGCTGCGGGTGTCCCCGCACAAGGTCGGGCCCGACTACATCGACCCGAGCTACCACGCCGCGGCCTGCGGCGTTGCGGGCCGCAACCTTGATCCGTGGCTGGTCGGCGAGGACCTGGTCGCGCCGCTGTTGCGGCACGGCGCCGCCGGGGCCGACGTGGCGGTCATCGAGGGCGTCATGGGCCTGTTCGACGGGGCGGCCGGGCGGGGGGACTTCGCCAGCACCGCCCACGTCGCGCGGCTGACCGGCGCTCCCGTGGTCCTGGTCGTCGGCGCCGCGGGGATGTCGCGGTCGATCGCCGCGACCGTGCACGGGTTCGCCGGGTGGGACCCGCGGGTCCGGCTCGCCGGAGTCGTGCTCAACCAGGTGGCGTCCGACCGGCACGAGGCCCTGCTGCGGGACGCGCTCGCGCCGTCGGGCATCCCGGTGATCGGCGCGCTGCGCCAGGACGCGGCGCTGCGCACGCCATCGCGACACCTCGGGCTGGTCCCGGCGGGAGAGCGGCCCGCGTCCGTCGATGCCTGGCTCCCGGTGGTGCGGGATGTGGTCCGCCACGGCCTTGACCTGGACCTGCTGATGAGCATGGCCCGCGGCGCTCCCGACCTGGCCGCCGAACCTTGGTCGCCCGAGCCATCGCCGGCTGGCGAGGTTGCCGGCGGACGCGCCGGGCGGCCGCTACGGGTCGCTGTGGCCGCCGGGCCGGCGTTCACGTTCGGTTATGCGGAGCACGATGAGCTGCTGACCGCGGCCGGCGCCGAGGTGGTGCCGTTCGATCCGCTGTCCGCCGGGAAGCTGCCTGAGGGCACCGACGCGCTGGTGGCGGGAGGGGGCTTCCCCGAGGTGCACGCCGACGGCCTGGCCGCCAACGCTGCTCTGCTCGACGAGGTGCGTCGCCGGGCCGCGGGCGGCATGCCCGTGGTGGCCGAATGCGCCGGCCTGCTCTGGCTCGGTGAGTCCCTGGACGGGCGCAAGCAATGCGGGGTGGTGGCCGCCCGCGCCCGCATGACCGGGACACTGGCCCTCGGCTACCGGGAGGCGACCGCGCTGCGCGACACCCCGCTGGTCACGGCCGGCACCCGCGTCCGGGCGCACGAGTTCCACCGTACGGTCAGCGAGCCCGTGCACGGGGGTAGCCCGGCATGGCGGCTGGCCGACGGCACCCAGAGCGGCTGGGCCGGCCCCGGCTTGCTCGCGTCCTACCTGCACCTGCACTGGGCAGGCGTGCCGGGCGCCGCCGCCCGGCTGGTCCGGACCGCGCTCGCCCGCCGGGATTCACCCGCACCCGATTAGCCAGGCGGGTAGGCGAGCTTGACCCGCCGGAGGCCGTAAGACAGGTTCACAGACATGACGTATGGGCCGTTGGCCTTGAGCGCTGCTGCGACGATCTTCGCTTCGTTGTCGGCATACCACTGTGCCATGGTCGGCCCAGCCAGGTTCGCGTTGGACTAGGCAAACACGCGCGCACTGGTCATGTACACCACCTGTGCTTCGAGTGGACTGTGCGCGATCGCGAGATCCTTGCCGACGCTGGGCTACGGTGGGCTGGCCACCGTTCAGCCACGGATCGACAACGACGTCGACGCTCCCGAACTGCGGGAGCTGGATGGTCCGGGTCCAGCCGTTCTCGTAGGTCACCCGGGTCAGATAGTCGCGGACAACCGGCCGGAAGACCTGCTGGCCGCTGCGGACCACGACTAGGCCCTCGACCATGTCCTGGTCGGCTGGATCTCCCGAGTTCCTGCCAAAGTCCCAGAGCACCTCAGCGCCATCGGTCTGCAGCCGCTGGCTTGCTAGAGCCTGCGGCAGACCAATGTGGTCCTGCAGCCACAAGACGGCGGGACGGATGCGCTGCAAAGGCAGCCCGGCCTTGGTGAAGGCAGCCACAATGTATGCCTCGGCAAGGCCAACGAAGGGAACGCTGACGCCCTGCGGGCGGGCAGGCTCAAGCGTCGTCACAATGGGCGCAGAAACCACGTGCGAGCCGTCAAGCTTACGGGCATACCCGACCGCCCAGTTCCTGAAGGTCTGGGCAGGGACGGCGATAATGTGCGCAGCCTCAGCCTTGTGGTAGATGGGGGTCGTGTAGTGGGGATCACCTATAACTCCGCCTCCAGCCACCGCGATCGCCTCCCTTCAGCTTGATCGTAGACACCCGCAGGCCGCAGCGCCTGCACGTCGGCATCGTGGCGTCATCCAGGCACATCAGGGCATGGTGCCAATGGTTGGGGCGAAAGCCGGCGCGCGGGCTGCCCGACACGCGCGGGCGCGCCGGGTGCTGCCGCCCGGCTGGCCCGGACCGCGCTCGGCCGCCTCGGCGGCTGAGCCTCGGGCAGCTCGGAACATTACGCATGTTGTTTATAGACGTCTAGTGACAACAGATAACAGCTCTGACAGACAGTAGTCACCGCAGGTCACCTATCGTGGTCGTCATGGCAGATGATCTCGACCACGACTCCCCGGTGCCGCTCTACGAGCAACTCGCCGAGGTGCTGCGGGCCGAGATCGACTCAGGCCGGATCCAGACGCGCGTGCCAGCCGAAGTAACACTGACCCAGCGGTATGGGGTCAGCCGGGGCACGGCACACCGGGCGGTCATGATCCTTGTAGAAGCCGGCTACGCGCGCATCTCGCGCGGTAAGGGCACGTTCGTGATCCCGAAAGACCAACGGCCCAGGCGGTCATAGAGACCCTGACGGCGACCGTCGCCGCTGCCGGGAAGGCGACAGCGTCAGGGCATGCTGGCGCCAGGCAAAGCCCTGATGGTTTGTTGGTCGATTACCAGGCCGGGCGTGCAGTCCCAGCCGAGGATGCCCAGTATGGTCTGCAGCTGCACGGGAAGCCCGTGCAATACCACCGTTCGCCCTGCGGTGGCGAGCCGAACGATTGCCCGCAACCCAGCCAGATCGCAAAATTCCACAGCGGACAGGTCGATATGAACCTCGTCACGGCCCCGGGCGAACTCGCCCAGCTTCTCTACCAGAGCAGGGTAGGTGGCCTCGTCGATCTCGCCGCCGAGGGCCAGACCAGGCGGGTAACTCATTTGGGCCATCTGCAGCGGCCCCGCTGCTCTGAAACTGCTCTAGGCAGCCGTCGTTCACGCACGCCGCCCTCCTGCTAGAGCAGTAGGGCGGAGTTTCCACCCAATAGCCGTACTAGATCTGACAATACGGGCTGCCAAGGCCGACGTCCATCGGGCTCGGTCAGCCTTGGGCGGCGTGCAGGTGAGGGCCGGGCCGGAAACTCGCTCGCCGGGCTCGCGGTGATCGGGCACCATGGACCGATGCCAGTGGTCCCGCCGAAACTGCGCCCCGGCTCGTCGGTGCGGGTGATCGCGCCGTCGAGATCGCTGGCGATGATCGGTGCCGATACGCGCGCCGAAGCCGACAGGAAGCTGGCCGCGCTGGGGCTGCAGGTCTCCTTCGGCGAGCACGTCGAGGAGTGCGACGACTTCGTCTCCTCCTCGGTGGCATCGCGCCTGGCCGACCTGCACGCCGCGTTCGCCGATCCGGGGGTGGACGGGATCCTCACCGTGATCGGCGGCTTCAACTCCAACCAGCTGCTGGCCGGTATCGATTACGCGCTGGTCGCCGCCCATCCGAAGGTGCTCTGCGGGTTCTCCGACATCACGGCCCTGTCCAACGCGCTCTACGCCCGGACCGGGCTGGTCGGCTACTCGGGCCCGCACTACTCGAGCTTCGGGATGAAGCACCATTTCGGCTACACCCAGGCCGGCTTCGTGGCGTGTGTCATGGCCGACGAGCCGGTCGAGCTGGCCCCAGCGCCGGCGTGGAGCGATGACCTGTGGTTCCTCGACCAGGAGGACCGTCACCTGGAGACCGGCACGGACTGGTGGGTGCTGCAGGAGGGCGAGGCAGCGGGCACCATCGTGGGCGGCAACCTGTGCACGCTCAACCTGCTGCAGGGCACGCCGTACCTGCCGCCCCTGGACGGCACGGTCGTCTTTGCCGAGGACGACGACCAGGTCAAGCCCTGGGATTTCGACCGGGACCTGGTCTCCCTGCTGCAGCAGCCGGCCTTCGGCGGCGTGACCGGCCTGGTCATCGGCCGGTTCCAGCGGGAAACGGGCATGACGCGCGGCCTGCTGGGCCAGATCGTCGCGTCCAAGCGCGAGCTGGCCGGCCTGCCGGTGATCGCCAACGTCGACTTCGGCCACACCACTCCGAGCGTGACGTTCCCCGTGGGCGGCGCCGTCGATGTTCGTGCCGACCAGGCCGCCCCGCGCCTGACCATCACCAGCCACTGATGGCGCGGGACCAGGGCGAGACGAGCCCTCCGGCCGAGCCGCCGTGCGATGTCCCCAGCCTGTTCGAGGTCGAGCGGGCCCGGCTGAGCGAGCTGCTGGCCCGCCTTGACCAGGCCGACTGGGGCCGTCCGTCGCCGTGCCCGGGATGGACCGTCCTCGGATTGTGCTGTCATCTGGTCGGCGACGATCTCGGGTTTCTAGCGCGGCACCGCGACGGCTACTACGGGACGCCGGGCCCGGAGCAGGCCAGCGAGAGCGAGTTCATCGCCTGGCTGGACGACCTGCAGGCCGAGTGGGTCCGCGCCGCCCGCAGGCTCAGCCCTCGCCTCGTGGCCGACCTCCTGGCCTGGGCCGGCCCGCAGCTGGCCGAGACGCTCCGCCGGGAAGACCCGCGCGCGCGGACCGCCGGCGTGTCCTGGAAAGGCTCCGGACCGGTCCCGGCCTGGCTCGATCAGGTTCGCGAGCTATCGGAGTACTGGATCCACCGCCAACAGCTGCTCCAGGCCGTCGGGCGTCCCAGCGACCTGCGCGCCGACCTGGCCCGGCCGGTCCTGGACGGGCTGCGCTGGGCGTACCCGTTCCGCCTCGGGCAGGTCCGGGCCCGGCCGGGTGACACCGTGACGATCTCCATCTCCGGCCCGGTCGCGCTGACCTGGCAGCTGGTGGCGACCGCAGCCGGATGGGAGTACCGCGAGGAGCCAGGGCCGCGGATCGTGGCCAGCCTGGGCATGACCACCGAGCAGGCGTGGCGGCTGCTGACCAACAACCTGCCGGCCGCCGAGCGGGCCCGCATAACGGCATCGGGCGACGAAACGCTGACCGGCATCCTCGGCCAGACCCGGGCGATCATCGGCACGCCCAAGTAACCCGGCCCGGCGTCGCGCGGCTCAATGGGGGTGAATCGCGGGTTTACAGAATCGCATTCTAGTATCGATCATTGGGGGAAGGGTGAGTCCCGGAGCTCGCGACCACGCAGGGAGTCGGCATGACGGAACGCAAGAGCCCGACGGCGGTTCTTTTCGAAGGCCCCCGCGCGCTGAGCGACGAGCAGGTGCGCGAGATCGAGGAGTCCGACCTCGCCGGAGTGCTCGGCATCGACATCGACGACGTCATCGAGTACGTCCACAAGGAACTGAAGTCGCTGCCCGACTTCACGACGCTGTACCGCAAATACCTGAAGCAGCGGTGGGATGTCTACGATCTCGACTTCAGCCAGGACAAGATCGACTGGAAGGAGAAGATGACCGAGGACGAGCGGCAGTCATTCATCGCCGTCGCTTCCGGCTTCCACCACGGCGAGCGGCAGGTCGAGATCGAGCTGCCGGTGTTCATGATCGGCGCCAGCGAGGAGGAGAAGCTCCACATCGCCGCGCAGATCGAGGACGAGGCGCGGCACACGGTCTTCTTCGACCGGTTCTACCGGGAGGTCGTGGGCCTGCAGGGCGACGACATCATGGACATCCTCGACGCGTCGTTCCCGTGGGTCGCGGAGACGTTCGTCGGGCCGTTCGGGCTGCTGGCCTACCAGGCGGACGAGTTGCGGCAGAACCCGTACGACGAGCGGGCGCGCGTGCGGTACGGCACGAATTACTTCCTGTGGATCGAGGGCGTGCTCGCGCTGTCGGTGATGAAGGTGACGCTGTCGTACGCACGCTGGCGCGGGTTCCTGCCCGCCTACTACACCGGCTTCACGGCGACCTGCCGCGACGAGTCGCGGCACGTGCAGGGCGGCATGCGCTACCTGCAGCAAGCCGTGCGCAAGGACCCGACGATGATCAAGGAGATCCACGACACCCTGCGGACGATCCTGTACATGTCCGGCGTGAACAGCCGCCAGATCGTCTATGAGCCGCTGGGCTGGACCGAGGACGAGGTACGGATGCTGTTCTTCCAGCAGTTGCGCCGCAAGCTCAACGACGTCGGCATTGACCTGGCTCCTGACCTCGAGGACCTGCTCCAGCAGGTGCAGCCCGTCCTGGCCGGCGGGTGAGCCATGGCCGAACCGAAGTTCTTCAGCCAGCAGTGGGCCGACGCGGTCCGTGACGCACTGGCCGCCGGCCCGTCAGCGCAGGCCCGCGCGGACAAACTGCAGGAGTACTGGGATTTCTTCGAGCTGATCAAGAGCATGTACCCGGCCTCGTGGGCGCTCGGGTGCCACAACCTAACCGCGGAGCTCGGCCCGGGCCCGGCGTACCTGTACCTCCAGTGGAACGGCGGCACGGTCACCGACGTCCAGGTCATCGGGCCGGACGACCCTCTCAAAGCCACCTACGTGCTCGGCATGGACTACGCGGACTGGAAGGCGCTGCACGAGGGCTACGACCCGCAGCGCACGGTCATGTACCGCAAAATCCGGCTCGAGGACGGGGACCTGCTCGAGTTCTTCAAGACCATCTACTTCTTCGTGGAATGCCTGGCCGTCATCGCCGTGGTGCCGGCCGACTACCCCGCACTGGCCAGGCCCCGGGTTACTGGGTTCGCGCCGCGGCGCTGACGAAGCGGTCGGTCATGATGTTGACCAGATCGCCGGAGGAGACCTTGATGTAGCGCGGCTCCTTATCCTTCGACTTCCGCGCGTGCATGATCACCCGGCCGATCGCTACCGCCTCACCCTCCGTACGCACGAACTGGTTCTCTATGTTCAGGGAGCGCTGCCCGAACCTGAACCGCTGATCGGCCTCGGCGCGGAGCGCTTCCCCCGGGGTGATCACATCGGCGAAGAGGAAGGCCGCCATCCGGGTGAATTCCTGCCGTACCGTCCGCAGCGCGTAGGAGCGGGTGCCGGCATCATTGTCGGGCCGCTCGACGAGCAGCACGGACACCTCCCCGCGGCCGGGGGGCGGAACGGCGAGGCAGGTTTCCACGCCGGGGCCCGCGACTCCTGGCGGCATCGGCACACCGCGCATGCCGTCGGTCGTCGCCGTGCTCACGACCATGCCGCTCTGGAAGCCGTGACGGTGGAACCAGGAGCTCAGCTGGTAGAGGCCGGCCAGCGGGCCCATGACCGCCAGCTTGCCGTCGAGGCCCGCGGTGACCACGTCCTTGAGGCTGGTTCCGGCGGGTACGTTCAGCGTCCCGTCCGCGATGAGCCGGTCGAGGGCCGCCTGCATGGCCGCCTTGCGGGACTGGCCATCGAGGCGGCGGAAGGACGAGGCGCCCACGGGACGGGTGTCGAGCCCGCCCCGGGCCGGATAGGCACCGGTGACCGCGAGCACGCCTTCCGGATAGGTGCCAAGATCCACTTCGCTGGAGTCGCTGACCCGGGCCAGCAGCGCGGGATCGGGTTTGGGCGGACGGTGGCCGAACATCGCGCTCAGTCCCCCAGCGCCGCTCGTATCGCGCGGCGCCGCCGCCGGCGCCGGGAAATCACCGTGAGCAGGAGGGATACCGGGAACAGGAGCAGGAAAATGGCGCCCGCTATCGTCTCGCCCCACGCAGAACTGGTATCGCCCACATCGCCGGCCAGGCTGACGACCTGCGGGTTTCCGGGGTCGTAGACCACGGGCAGTACTTCTCCCTGGTAGACCTGGCTGGTGTCGGCGCCGACGGTGCCCTGCACTTCGCGTCCATCGGCCCGGTACGTCACCTGGATGGTGTTCTCCCCGTAGCCGCTGGTCGCCGTCACCTGCGCGAAGGCCGGCACGCCGCTGGTGGCGAGCGCATGGGCGTTGACGAAGCCAGAGATGCCCAGCCCGAGCATGACGGCACCGTAGATGGTGAGACCGGCCACGATGATGATGCCGATCACGGTCCGGGCCCGGGTGCTGACGGACCGACGCCTCATCGGGCTGGCCCCCCCAAATGCCCCCATTCCGCCACGGGCGCATCCTATCCCGTCGTTAGGCGGGCGGTTCGCTGATGCAGCGGTTGCGCTGGCGGCCGAGCCCGGAGATGGTCGCGTCGATCTCGTCGTGGACGTACCAAAAGACTTGCTCGAGCATGCCTATCGGTATATCCATGGTCGAGCATTCCGCGTTGCTGAATCTGCCCGGCGTCCGAGTCGTGCCGCAGGACTCCGCTGACCGGTCGGGAATAGTAGACGCTTAACGACTCGTGGGGGACCCGTGGACATCGTCGATCCGGCCGTCAGCGACTACCTGCTCGCGCACTGCACGCCCCCCGACGACCTGCTGCGCGAGCTGGCCGCCGAGACCAGCGACGCCTTCCCCGGCGAAGCGGAAATGCAGGTTTCGCACGACGAGGGCCAGTTCCTGACCATGCTCACCCGGCTGGCGGGAGCCCGGCGAGCGGTCGAGGTCGGCACATTCACCGGCTACTCGTCGATCTGCATCGCGCGGGGCATGCCCGCCGACGGCCACCTGCTCGCCTGCGACGTCAGCGAACAGTGGACCTCGATCGCCCGGCGCTACTGGCAACGGGCCGGCCTCGAGGACAAGATCGAGCTGCGGATCGCCCCGGCAATCGACACGCTCCGCGCGCTGCCCGCCGAGCCAGTCCTCGACCTCGCGTTCATCGACGCCGACAAGGTCAGCTACCCGCTCTACTACGAGGAACTGGTCACCCGCTTGCGTCCCGGCGGGATCCTCCTGCTCGACAACGTACTGCTGGGCGGCCTCGTGCTCGACCCGGCGTCCCAGGGACGCGCTCCCGTCGCCATGCGCCAGATGAACGAGATCGTGGTCGGCGACGACCGGGTCGAGTCGGTGATGCTGCCGCTGCGCGACGGCGTCACCGTCGCCCGCAAGCGCTGACGCTGACTAGCGGCCGGGCTTCTCCAGCGCCGCCAGCAGCGCCTTCATCCACGGGCCGAGGTCAGCCGGGGTCCGGGCCGAGATGAGGTTGCCGTCGACCACAGTGGCCTGGTCAACCCAGTCGACCCCGGCGTTGACCATGTCGTCGCGGATCGCCCCGACGCTGGTGGCCCGGCGGCCCTTGAGGATCTTCGCCGAGATCGGCACCCAGCCGGCGTGGCAGATGAAGGCGACCGGCTTGCCCGCGTCGTCGAAGTCCCGGACCAGGCCGAGCACGGTTTCCGAGCGCCGCAGCTTGTCGGGCGCATAGCCGCCGGGGATGACCAGGGCGTCGAAGTCGTCGGCGGCAACCTGGTCCACTGTCGTGTCGACCGGCACCGGCCCGTGGCCTTTCTTTCCCTTCACCGGCCGGTCGTCCAGGCCGGCCACGGTCACGGCGATCTCCTCCTCGGCCAGGCGGTAGAGCGGGTACAGCAGCTCCATGTCCTCGAAGTCGTCGGCCGCGAGAAGGAGCACCTTGCGTCCTGCAGTCACCATGCACCGACCCTACGCCTGGCCGGATCTGGGTCAGGTCGGTGTCCGCGCTCTTCGCCGAGCTAGGCGCGGCGGTCTAGCGTCTAGCCCATCGGATAGCGGCGGAACCCGATCGCGTATTCGCATCCGGCGCCCAGGCCGATGTAGCCGGCCATGTTCCGCAGGAACTCGTCGGGGTCGAAGTCGCCGCCCAGGCCTTCGATATACGCGCGGTGCTCGCGCAGCGAGGCGATGCCCGCGTCGATGGTTCCCGTGACGTCCGCGAAGTGCGTCGGGTTGCCGGTCGAGGCCACGTAGGCATCGCGGATGCTGCACGCCGGGCCGGCATCAGGGAAGACCCATTCGTTGGCGGCATCCCGGCAGGCATCAAGCACGGCGAGCCCGACCGCGCGGTGGTCGGCGTGGTTGACCGGCCCGTCGTCGCCCCAGGTGAGATCGAAGCTCATGGTGATGACAACCTCCGGCCGCAGCCTGCGGAATGCGGCAGCCAGATCGCGCCGCAGCGGCACTCCGTATTCGACCAGCCCGTCCGCGTAGTCGAGGAACTCGACCTCGCGCACACCCACCACCGCTGCTCCGCGCCGCTCCTCCTCCATCCGGAGCGGCCCGGTCTGGTCGGGGGGCAGGCCCGCGATGCCGGCCTCGCCCTTGGTGGCGAGCAAGTAGGCAACCTCCTTCCCTTGCCCGGTCCAGCGGGCAACGGCTGCGGCCACGCCGTATTCGAGGTCGTCGGGGTGCGCGACGACCGCCACCCCCCTGGTCCAGTCCTCCGGGATCGGCTGCATGGCCCTGCTCCCTCCTTGTGGTGGCGACGCTGGCACGATGGAGCGCGCGACAGGCAGCACTCATAACACCGATCCTGGCAGGGACACCATGACGACGCCGTCGGAGGGCTGGGACGCGCCGTACGCGGCGAGTGCTCCCGCGCCGTGGGACATCGGCCGGCCGCAGCCCACGTTCGTCCGCTTGGCCGACGCCGGCCTGCTGCGCGGGCGGGTGCTCGACTCGGGCTGCGGCACTGGCGAGCAGACGCTGCTGGCCGCGGCCAGGGGCGCGGACGCCGTGGGGATCGACATCTCGCCGCACGCGATCGAGCGAGCGCGTGGCAAGGCCGCCGCGCGAGGCGTCTCGGCGCGTTTCCAGGTCGCCGACGCGCTGAGCCTCGGGCCGCTCGGCATGACCTTTGACACGGTCATCGACAGCGGGGTGTTTCACGTCTTCGACGACGACGACCGCGCCCGGTACGTCACCAGCCTGGGGTCGGTGCTCGAGTCCGGCGGTACCTGTTACCTGATCTGCTTCAGCGACCGCCAGCCCGGCGATTTCGGCCCCCGCCGGGTCCGCCAGGACGAGCTCCGCGCTGCCTTCCGCGACGGCTGGAACATCACCGATATCGCGGCGGACACATTCGAGATCAACCCGGGGCTCGGTACCGTCGCCGCGCAGGCCTGGCTGGCCACCATCCAGCGGCGGTGAGTGCTGGCTACGATCGCCAGCATGCACGAAGGACAGGGCGATGTGCTGTGGGACGCGTTCGTGCTGCTGATGCTCACCGCCGGGCAGGCCGAGGAACGGCCCTCTCGCTACGGCGACAAGCCGGCGCTGTTCGCCGGGCGCCGTGAGATCGCTCACCTCGAGGCGCCCGGCGTGATCGACCTGCGGATCACGCGGGATGGCTGGTCGCGGGCCAGCGAGGAGTTCGGCGACGACCCCGCGGTCCGCCGTGATCCCGGCCGCCGGGACTGGATCGAGCTGCACCTGAGCTCGATCGCCGACCTGGAGCGGCTGAGCAGGCTGCTGATCACGGCGATGGCGGCGAACGCGTGACCGGGGACTCCGTCCCGCCCGCGTGGGTGGTGGCCGGCCCGCCGGGGGCCGGGAAGAGCAGGGTCGCCGACCTCCTGCTGGCATCGCTGGATCCGGCGCCCGCGCTGCTCGACAAGGACACGATGTACGGCTCGTTCGTGGCTGCGACTCTGAGCGCCGCCGGCCTGCCGCTGGGTGAACGTGAAGGCCCGTGGTACGACGAGCACATCAAGGTCCATGAGTACGGCGGCCTGACGGCCACGGCCCGCGAGATCCGCGCACACGGCTGCCCCGTGCTGCTGTCCGCTCCCTTCACCCCGCAGATCCACGACGCCGCCCGGTGGCGGTCATGGGTCGCCGACCTCGGCGGCGATGCGGTGCACCTGGTCTGGATCCGATCCGACGCGGCGACCCTCCGCCATCGCCTGGCCGCCCGCGGGTCCGAGCGGGACGCGGCCAAGCTGGCCCGCTTCGAGGCGTTCACGGCCAGCATGCTGCTCGGCGCCGAGCCCGCCGCCCCGCACGTCGCCATCGACAACCGCCTCGCGGCGTCCGCGACGCTCGAAGCCCAGGTCGCCGACCTGATCGAGGTCCTGCGCAGCCATGCATGAGCCTCGCGGACCGGCTGCGGTGCCGGCCGGTCGTCACCGCGCCGGGGGCCGGACATCGCGGAAGACCACCCAGCGCATAGCGGCGTACATGTACACCGCCTCGCAGGCGCCCGCGGCGATCCGGGCGATCTGGTAGTCGACGCCCAGGGCGGCCAGGCCAGCGCCGACGCCGAGGATCCAGGCGAGGTAGTTCACGATGATGACCGCGGCGTATACGCCGGCCTGTCGGCCCACCGCGCCGTGGGAGCGGAAGTTCAGCCCGCGGTTGAGCAGGTAACTCAGCCCGGACGCGGTCAGGTAGGCCAGGGTGATGCTCACCGGCACCGGCCAGTGCAGCGCGCCGTGCAACACGGTGAGCAGCGCGATGTCGACGGCAAAGGTGCCGGTGTTGATGACCGCGTACCCGAGCAGGTTCGGGGCGACGATCCGGGCCAGCCCGAACGGGAGCCGGTGCACGATCGCGGCCATCACGGCCGCGAAGTGCTCCCCGCGGCCGGCTCTCGTCTCGGTACCCGTCCACCCGGCCAGGGGCATGGACTCCAGCCTGGCCGCCCCGGATGACCGGCGGCCGGCCGCCAGCCGACCGGCAGCCGCCCAACCGGCCAACGAGCGGCTGCCGTCTACCGGCCGCTACCACCGCCGGGCTCAAGGCGTCCGCGGCACATCGATGACCGCCAGCACGATCAGTAAGGCGAGCAGGCCCATCAGCGCCAGCATCACCGCCGCCATCAGCGGGTCGTTCTTCGGCGACGTCTCATGACGGCCTGCGCCCATTACGACCACTCCCGCCCGCTTTGGCCAAGACGGCTGATAGACAGTTTATGTCTGGACAGCTTTGACGGAGGGGCGCCGGCCTCAGTTCGCGAAGTCGATCCGCACGGCGCGGCGGGTGCGCCTGGCGTACCGGATGGGCTGGGCCCGCCGAACGGGCCCGGTGCGTGCTGCGCGTGGACCGGATCGTCACGATCGAGGCGCTGCCGGGCACGTTCACGCCACCGCTCGACGCGATGCGCGGCCTGGAGGAGCACCTGTCCAGGGCCGGGGCCGCGCGCCGGGGGGGTTTGGGGGGCGTGCGGGGGGCGGAGCCCCGCATGGGTGTTGACTAGTTCCATGCCTGTCGATGGTGACTACGAGCCGAGCGCGCTGGGCTGGGTACGCGACCAGGTCGAGCTGTACGAGACCTCGGGCGGCACCCAGGGAACGACGCTGCGCGAGACCGGCCTTCCGGTGGTGATCATTACCAATCGCGGGGCGCGCAGCGGCAAGCTGCGCAAGACGCCGGTGATGCGGGTCGAGCACGGCGGCCGGTACGCCGCGGTGGCGTCCCGGGGCGGCGCCCCGACCAACCCGGTCTGGTATTACAACCTGCGCGCGGACCCTCAAGTCGAGCTCCAGGACGGCCCGCGCAAGCAGGACATGACCGCCCGGGAGGTCACTGGTGAGGAGCGCGCCGAGTGGTGGGAGCGCGCGGTCGCGGCCTACCCGCCGTACGCCGAGTATCAGCAAAGGACCACGCGCCAGATCCCGGTGTTCGTGCTGGAGCCCGCCGGCCCGGCCTGACCCGGAACTCCGCGCCGTTTAGCGGCCCGCGGCCGGGGTAGCAGCCTGGTCGCCCGGCTGGCCCAGGCCAGCCGGGAGTCCGGGCCGGGTCCGCTCTCCTCCGATCAGACCCCCGTGGGCCCGTCCCGGCCCCGTCACCTGACTGCCGGGCCGCGGCATCGGTCTAAGCCGGCCCGGCGCCCAAGTTCAGAGCCCTTAACGCAACGCCCGGCTGCTAGCCGCCGGCCGCCGCGCCGGTGCCGTGAGCCATGATGTACCGATGAGCGACGCCAGGGCCACCGCGCTAGACCTGATCACGTTCGTCGACACCTCGCCGTCGCCTTATCACGCCGCCGCCGAGGCTCTCCGCCGGCTGACCGCGGCGGGCTTCACCGAGATCGCGCCGGACGGTGAGTGGCCGTCCGGCCAGGGGCGCCATGTCACCGTGGCCGGCGGCTCCTTGTTCGCCTGGGTGGTTCCAGAAGGGTCCGCGCCGCACGCGCCGTTCCGGCTGGTCGGCGCGCACACCGACAGTCCCACGCTGCGCATCAAGCCGCGTCCGGACACCGGCCAGGCCGGCCTCCGCCAGCTCGGCGTCGAGGTCTACGGCGGGCCGCTGCTCAATTCCTGGCTCGACCGCGACCTCGGCCTGGCCGGGCGCGTGGTCCTGCGCACGCCGGGCGGCCCGCGGACCCGGCTGGTGCGGGTGCACCGGCCGGTGCTCCGGGTGCCGCAGCTGGCCATCCACCTCGACCAGGACCTGCGCTCCAGCGGCGGGCTGACGCTGGATCCGCAGCGCCACCTGGTGCCGATCTGGTCGCTGGGCCCGGCGGAAGACGGAGCGTTCAAGGCCTTTCTCGGGACTGAGCTGGACGTCGCACCGGGTGATGTGCTCGGCCATGACCTGGTGACCTACGACTTGGCCGGCGGGACGCTGGCCGGGTTGAACGAGGAGTTCGTGAGCTCGGCGCGGCTGGACGACCTGTGCTGCTCGCATGCGGGCGTGACCGCGCTGGCCGAGGTGGCCGATCAGCCCTCGCCGCGGCATGTCAGCGCGCTGGTCCTGTTCGACCACGAGGAGATCGGCAGCGTGTCGGCGACCGGTGCGCGGGGGGCCTGGCTGGGCCGGCAGCTCGAGCGTTCGGTGCTGGCCCGGGGCGGCACGCGCGATGAGTTCCTGCGGGCGGTCGCGGGATCGATTCACGTCTCGGCGGACATGGGGCACGCCACGCATCCGAACTACCCGGACAAGCACGAGCCCGAGCACCAGGTAGCCCTTAACGGCGGCCCGGTCGTGAAGATGAACGCGAACATGCTGTACGCCACGGACGCGAGGACGCACGCGGCGTTCCTGCTCGCCGCCGAGCAGGCCGGGGTGCCGGTGCAGCACTTCGTCATGCGGAGCGGCGTCCGCACCGGGTCGACGATCGGGCCGTACGTGGCCTCGGGCCTGGCCATCCCCACCGTCGACGTGGGCAACCCGGCGCTGGCCATGCATTCGGCGCGTGAGCTGTGCGGTGCCGCCGACTCCGCGATGCTGATCGCGGCACTCCGGGCCTTCCTCGCCCCGGCGTAGCCGGTGCCCGGCGGCCTCCGCTCACCGCCGTCACGCCGGCAGGCGCTCAAGCACGGGCATGGCGGCGCTGGCCGGAGGCATGGCGGCGATCTCGGCCGCGATCCTGGCCGCCTGGCGGTAGCGAGGACCTTCCATGAGCAGCCGTACCTCGCCGCCACGAAATAGCGCAGGTGGCGGACCTCCACCCTCCGGATGATAAGTCGTAGCTGTTCAGCCGGGCGTGGTGTACTCCTCGGCGCGTGACGAGAGGTAGGCGATCTCGGCGGGTGTCTGGGCGAGTTCGCTGGCCCGCCGGTAGGCCTCTGCGGCGGCGGTGTGACGTCCGAGTCTCGCCGGGTGAGTCGCTCCCAGCCAGCAGCACGTCCCGCTCTTGGCCGCGAGTCGCGAGGGCCCGATCTCGTCGGGACTTGCCACTCGGCCTCGCGGCAGCCGAGGAAGTCCTGCTTCTCAGTCGCGAGCAGCGTCCGCGCTGAGCCTACGATGCTGCTCTGGGAAGGGAGAGCGCCGTGTACAGCTCGGTTGAGAATCTGGGGATCGTCTGGGCGTCCATCGACCGGCTGTGCTCGGGCTTGGCGGATGGCCAGTGGGATCTGCCGACCGGTTGCCCGGGATGGACCGTCAAGGACCATTTGTCCCACCTGGTGGACTACGAAGCGCGGGCCCTCGGCCGGCCCGCTCCGGAGCACGAGCCGGCCGAGCTGCCGCACGTGAAGAACGACATGGGCCGCTCCAACGAGATCGGTGTCGATGCGCGTCGCCTGAAGTCCGGCCCGCAGGTGCTCGAGGAGTTCCGCGAGGTGACCGGCGAACGGCTGGCCCGGCTGGGCCAGCTGACCGAGCAGGATGCCGCCGAGCAGACGATGACCCCGGCCGGACCCGGCACGGTGGCGGACATGCTCACGCTGCGGGTGATGGACAGCTGGAGTCACGAGCAGGACATCCGCCGTGCGGTTGGCCGGCCCGGCCACGCGGACGGCCGGGCCGTCACGGAGTCCCTGGGCTATTTCACGCGCTTCCTGCCCTACGTGGTCGGCAAGCGGGCCGCCGCGCCGGAAGGGTCCAAGGTTGTCTTCCGCATCGGCGAGCGCGACCTGGTGGCGGTCGAGGTGACCGGTGGCCGGGGGAGGGTCGCAGCCGATCCGCGCGACGCGACCGTGACCCTGGCGGTTCCCGTGGCGAGCTTCGCGGCGCTGGTGTGCGGACGTTCCGACGTGCCCGACGACGTCGGCATCACCGGCGATCGCCAGCTCGGCCAGCGGGTGCTGCAGTCGATGGGCATCATGCCCTGACCGGCGGCGCTGGCCGGCCGCTGCCCTTAGATGTCGCCGGGCGACTCCTGCGGGAGGCCGTACCTGGTGGCGACCGGGTTCCACGCCTGGATGAACGCCTGCTTGGCCGCGCCGGCCCGCTGGTCAGCGCGGAACGCGTCGTTGTATGCCCTCGACTGAGTGCTCGGAGTGCACCCGGACGTCAGCTGCTGCCGGGCCCAGGCCAGGTAGTCCCGGTCGGCGTTCAGCGAGGTATGTAGCGCTGCGAGCAGGTCGGCCTTCACTATCGCGCTGTTAGCCAGAGCAGCCGTCGACAGGGCCGACGCCCGCTGGTACTCGGTGCTGCGCTGGCTCACGACGGCCTGGATCTGGCTGGTCGCGCTGGACAGGCTCGAGCAGTTGCGGACCTGGCCGACCGCGCCTTCCAGCGTCTTCCTGGTGGCGGCGCTCGAGCCCAGCAGATTGCTCACGGCGGCCGCCTGCCGGGAGGCCAGGGTGGACGCCGATGTCGACGGCGGCGAGGATCCGGCGTGTGCCGAGTCGGCCGACGTGCCCGGCGAGGATCCGCCGGAAAGCAGCAGGCCGGCGACGATCGCGATGACGACGATGGCCGCCGCGGCGACGCCGAAGACGAGTTTCTTGCCACTGGGCAGGGCCCGCCAGGACTGTGGGTAAGCACCGCCCAGCCTGCTCATCAAGTCCGCGCCCGTCCGGCCCGGTGCGGCCGGCGGCGGCCCCTCCGGGGGCTGCTGCCAGCCGGGCCCGGACAGCACGGGTGCCTGGGCCTGCGTGGGCTGGCGCTCGGCTTGCTGCGGCCAGGCCGGCCCGATCTCCCTGGTCTCCCCGATTTCCATGGTCTGGTTGGCCGGTCCCGGCTGGCCGTAGGCCGGCCGGGCTTCCGCGACCGGCCACGCCTGACCCGGCCCGGGCAGCCGTACGGGATCACCGGACTCACCGGGAACGATCCCCAGCGCGGCGTGCAATGCCTCGGCGAACTGGCCGCAGGTCTGGTAACGGTCGGCCGGGTCCTTCGCCAGCGCTGCGGCCAGGACCGAGTCGACCGCCGGAGGCAGATCGGGGCGCCGCGCCGTAACCGTGGGCGGCGGCGCGTACAGCTGCGCGTACATCAGGGTCAGGCCCTGGTCCTGTCCGAATGGTGGCACGCCGCACAGCAGCTCGAACCCGGCGCAGGCCAGCGAGTAGAGGTCGGCGCGCCCGTCGAGGTCGTGCTTCTCGATTTGCTCCGGTGCGGCGTAATCGAGCGGCTCGACCTGGCCCGCGGCGATGACCTCGCCCGGCGGCGAGCTCCGGCTCAGCCCGAAATCGGACAGGTACGCGTGGTCGAAGTCGCTGCCGTCGGCCCGGCGCGGCGCCCCCTCGGCGGCCGCGGCGCTGGCCTCGAGGAGCATGTTGGCCGGCCTGACGTCGCCATGGATCAGGCCGTGCGCGTGAGCGGCGTCCAGCGCCGAGGCGATCTGGGCGATGACGTTCCAGGCCCAGGCCGAAGGAAGCGGCCCGTGCCGGTTGAGCAGCGACCGGGCATCGCCGCCCTGGACGTAACGCATCGCGACGTACAGGCTCCCGCCCGCGTCGTCGGCCTCGTAGACCGGAATGATGTGCGGATGGTTGACCGCGGCGGCCATCCGTGACTCGCGAAGGAACCGGCTCTTGAAGGCGCCGTCGCTGGCCAGTTCCGGCGCCACGACCTTGAGCGCGACCTTATCGTTCGTCCGCTCGTCCTGGGCCAGGTAAACGACAGCCATGCTGCCCCGGCCGATATACCCGTCCAGCCGGTAATGGGCGATGCGCCCCGACATTCCGGAGTAGGGCAGGACCGGGTCAGTGTTACGGCTCACAGGCGCACCATCAGGCAAAATGCGATCCGGGACCAGTCAGCACCGGCCGAGCCCGCCGGGCCGGCCTGATGCTGGTGGCCATGGTGGTTTCCGATAGTGACATTTCACCAGGCTAAGCGGGTTTTCGCGTCAGAACCTGGCAACGACGGGAATGACGCGTACGCCGAGCGGGTCCGGCGGGGCGATCGTCGAGACGTGCGGAACCGCCCGTGGGCGCGGGAGGCACCGGGGTCGATCAGCCGATTTCCTCCGTCATGCGCCCATATGGCGCGGTGCTGGCGCGCTGGTAGGTTGGCGCGGGAGGACGGTGCGGCGCAGGAGGAGAGAAAATGCCGAGCACAAACGGGGTTTTGAGCGTGCAGGACCTGGAACTGCTCCGCAAGGACTTTGCCGCCAGCCCGGCGTACCGGCTGGCCCAGAACGCGGTGACCAGGGTCTCCGTCGATGATGTGGCCATCAACCGGGAGATCATCAACAGCACCGGCCACTCCCTCTCGACCCTGCTGGACGACTGGAAGGTCACCAATCAGGAGCGCAGCGGACGGTGCTGGCTGTTCGCCGGGCTCAATCTGCTGCGCGTCGGCGCCATGCAGGAGATGGGTCTCAAGGACTTCGAGTTCTCGCAGAACTACGTCATGTTCTGGGACAAGATCGAGCGGGCCAACTACTTCCTCGAGGCCATCATCGAGACGGCCGGCCGGGATGCCGACGACCGGACCGTGGCCTTCCTGCTCGACGAGGTGGCCGGCGACGGCGGCCAGTGGAACATGTTCGTGGCCCTGGTCAACAAGCACGGCCTGGTGCCCAAGGCGTTCATGCCCGAGACCAACAGCTCCTCAAGTACCGGCCGGATGAACTCGGTGCTGCGCAACCTGCTGCGGCAGGGGGCCAAGTCGGTGCGTGAGGCATCGGCCCAGGGCGTCGACGCCGCGCGGGCCGTGAAGGCGGACGTCCTGGCAGTCATCTACCGGGTGCTGTGCATCCACCTCGGAACGCCGCCGGACCAGATCGACTGGCAGTGGACCGACAAGGACCGGGCGTTCCACCGGGACGGCGTGCTCACGCCCCAGGAGTTCGCGGCCAGGTACGTGGACCTGCCCATCAGCGACTACGTGTGCCTGGTCCACGACCCGCGCCCGTCCAGCCCGGCGGGCCGGACGTTCACGGTCGAGTACCTCGGCAACGTGCTCGGCGCGCCGCCGGTCACCTACCTCAACGTCGACATTCAAGTGATCAAGGACATCGCGGCGCGAACCCTGCAGCAGGGCGAGCCAGTGTGGTTCGGCTGTGACGTCGGCAAGATGGGCAGCAACGAGTACGCCGTGTGGGACGCCAACCTCTACGACCTGCCCTCGGTCTACGACACGGCCTTCACCCTCGGCAAGGCCGACCGTCTCATCTACCACGAGACCCTGATGACCCACGCCATGCTCTTCACCGGGGTTGACGTCCTCGACGGCGTGACCCGCCGGTGGCGGGTTGAGAACAGCTGGGGCACGGACAAGGGCAAGGACGGCTTCTACACGATGAACGACTCGTGGTTCGATGAGTACGTCTTCGAGATCGCGGCCCGGCGGGACGCGCTGCCAGAAGCACTGCGCGGCGCGCTCGACACCCCGCCGATCGTGCTGCCCGCGTGGGATCCGATGGGAGCCCTGGCCCGCTAGCCGGTACCGTCGGCGCGGTGCCCGATCAGTGGAACCACAACGTCCACTACCATCGCGTCATTTTCGAGGCGATCCCGGCTCGGTGTGATCGGGCGCTGGACGTCGGCTGCGGCACCGGACGGCTCACCCGCGAGCTCAGACGCGTGATTCCGCACGTGACCGGCATCGACAGGGACGAGCAGAGCATCGCCGTGGCCCGCTCGCGGGCCTGCCGGGCGAGATCGAGTACCGCTGCGGCGACTTCCTCGGCCTCCCGCTCAAGCCCGGCGGCTTCGACCTGGTCACCGCGGTGGCCTCGCTGCACCACATGAACACCGAGGCCGCCCTGGACCGGATGCGGGACCTGCTGCGGCCGGGCGGAGCGCTGGTCATTATCGGGCTGGCCCGGAACGGGTGGTCGCCGCTCGACCTCGCGCTCGAGTTCCCGGCCGCGATCGGCCTCCGGATCCAGCTTCTCCGGCGGCGGGAGCGGCGCCGGGCCGGGCCGGCCGCGCGTGACTATCAGCCGCCGATCGTCTGGCCGCCGGCCGAGACCTACCACGACATCCGCCGTGTCGCCGGCCGGCTGCTGCCCGGCCTGCGATACCGGCGGCACCTGCTGTGGCGGTACTCGATCTGCTGGCAGAAACCGCGGGGCGGCTAGGCCGTTTCCCAAGCCAGGACCTCGCGGAGGCGCTAGGCCGTTCCGGCCGCCAGGATCTCGCGGAGCCGGGCCGCGAACCCGTCGGGATGGCTGCCGAACCCGCCATGGCCCCCGGGGAACTGCGCTGGCTGGCCGCCCAGCGTCTCCGCCAGCGTGTGCGAGGTCCGGTAGGTCATCTGCTCGGGGGTGGACTCATCTCCGACGCCCACGACGATCCGGGTCGAGCTCTTTTGCAGCGCCTCGACGTCCGGCTCGTAGTTGCCGATGATCGGGATCAGGCGCCCGGCGAACAACTCCAGGTTGGCCCCCGTCCGGGCCATCGCCGCGGCCGCCTCCGGGGACTCTTCGTTCTGCGGGGGTGGTCCGCCGTTGCCGAATCCGACGCCCTTAGCGAACAACTGCATGGCCGCGAAGGTGCCTTCGCGGCGGTACGTTTCGCCGATCTGCTCGTTCAGCGCGTGGTACCGCGCGGCGTCCGGCAGCAGTTCGGACACGGGCGGCTCGTGCGCGACCAGCGTGCGCACCTGGCCTGGATACCGCGCAACCAGATCCAGGCCGTACGTCGCGCCGCCGCTCGAGCCCAGCACGTCGGCCGGCCCGGCGCTCACGGCCTCCAGCAAGCGGTGGGCATCGTCGGCGAACAGCCCGACCGTCAGGTCATCCCACGATCCCTCCATCGGGCTTCGCGAATTGCCCCGGCAGTCGTACGTCACGACCGTGTAGCGGTCGGCCAGGCGCTCGGCCAATGGCGCGAACCCGTCCGCGTCCATGGGCCCGCCCGGGATCATCAGCAACACCGGGCCTGACCCGCGCACTTCGTAATACAGCGTCGCGCCCGGCACCTTCAACGTCTCGGTCTTCACGTCTCTCCTCGCTGGTGGCTTAGATCATGTTGATTACTTGGACGGGCGAGCCGCCCAGATCTCATCGTTCCAGCCGCCTGGTCCTGCCTCGGTGATCCCGGCTTTCCCTGCGCGAAGTGCCCGGCCAGCCGCTCGGTCTCCGCCACGTCGGTGATGGTAGCCGGGCCAGGACGCCCGGGATAGCGGACGCGGACGGCGAACAGGACGGCGAATGCCGTATTCGACAATATCTATAGGGATTGCCTAGAATGCTGGTCATACGGCATACGAGCGTCGGGAGACCATGTCCGCAGCAACCTCGGCACTGCATCTGGCCGTCGCGCTCGAGGGCGCTGGCTGGCATCCGGCCGCCTGGCGCGAGCCGCGGGCGCGGCCGGGCGAGCTGTTCGAGGCGCGCTACTGGGTGGACTTGACCCAGGAGGCCGAACACGGCCTGCTCGACTTCGTGACCATCGAGGACGGGCTTGGCCTGCAGTCCTCCCGTCACTTTGAGGAGGACTGGCGCACCGACCAGGTGCGCGGCCGCCTCGACGCCGTGCTGATCGCGGCCCGGGCCGCGCCGCTGACCAGCCACGTCGGGCTGGTTCCCACGGTCGTGGTGACGCATACCGAGCCGTTCCACATCTCCAAGGCGATCGCCACCCTGGACTACGTCAGCACCGGACGCGCAGGCGTGCGGGTGCAGGTTACGGCGCGCCCGCACGAGGCGGCGCACTTTGGCCGCCGCAGTTTCCCCGAGCTGGACCTGCGGGACCGCTCCGACCCGCGGGTGCAGCAACTGGTCGCCGAGCTGTTCGGCGAGGCCGCCGACTACGTGGAAGTGGTCAGGCGGCTGTGGGACAGCTGGGAGGACGACGCCGAGATCCGGGACGCCGCCACGGGCCGGTTCATCGACCGCGGCAAGCTGCACTACATCGACTTCGCCGGTGATCACTTCACGGTCAAGGGACCCTCGATCACCCCGCGGCCACCCCAGGGGCAGCCGGTCGTCAGCGCACTCGGGCACGCTTCGGTGCCGTACCAGCTGATCGGCCGGTCGGCCGACGTCGGCTATGTCACGCCCCGCGACGCCGGCCACGCCGCCGCGATCGTCGCCGAGATCCGCGACGCCCAGCAGGCCGCTGGCCGCGCGGCCGACACCGTCCACGTCTTCGCCGACCTCGTGGTGTTCCTCGATGAGCCCGGCGCCGAGACCGGCGCCGAGCGGAAGGCCCGTCTCGACGCGCTCGCGGGATACGCCTGCACCAGCGACGCGACCATCTTCACCGGGTCGCCCGCGGACCTGGCCGACCTGCTGCAGGAGTGGCAGGCGAGCGGGCTGTCCGGCTTCCGGCTGCGCCCGGGCGCCATTCCAGAGGACCTTGAGGCGATCACCAGGGGACTGGTGCCCGAGCTGCAGCACCGCGGCGCGTTCCGGGAGTCCTACCAGGCCGGCACGCTGCGCGGGCTGCTCGGGCTGCCCCGCCCCGCCAACCGCTACGCCGCTGCCTGACGCCGACCTGGGGAGGAGCCGACCATGACCAAGCCGATCAAGCAGATCCACCTCGCCGCGCACTTCCCGGGCGTGAACAACACCACGGTATGGAGTGACCCGCGTTCCGGCAGCCACATCGAGTTCAGCTCGTTCGCGCACCTGGCGCGGACCGCGGAGCGTTCGAAGTTCGACTTCCTTTTCCTCGCCGAGGGGCTGCGGCTGCGCGAGCAGAACGGCCTGATCTACGACCTCGACGTGGTGGGGCGGCCCGACACGTTCACCGTGCTCGCCGCGCTCGCGGCGATCACCGACCGGCTCGGCCTGGCCGGCACGATCAACTCCACGTTCAACGAGCCTTACGAGGTGGCGCGGCAGTTCGCCAGCCTGGACCACCTGTCGGGCGGGCGGGCCGCATGGAACGTCGTCACCTCCTGGGACGCGTTCACCGGCGAGAACTTCCGCCGCGGCGGCTTCCTGCCGCAGGACGCACGGTACGAGCGGGCGAGGTCCTTCCTGCAGACGACCGGGGAGATCTTCGACTCCTGGCGCGGTGACGAGATCATCGCCGACCGGGAGTCCGGGGTCTTCCTGGCTGACCGCGAGGCCGGCCGGTTTGACCGCCGGGACGCGCACTTCGACATCCGGGGACGCTTCAACGTGCCCCGCAGCCCGCAGGGCCGCCCGGTGATCTTCCAGGCCGGCGACTCCGACGAGGGCCGCGAGTTCGCCGCGTCGAGCGCCGACGCGATCTTCAGCCGGCACAGCACCCTCGAGGACGGCCAGGCCTTCTACGCGGACGTGAAGCGGCGGCTGGACCGCTACGGCCGGACCCGCGACCAGCTTCTGATCTTGCCCGCCGCCACCTTCGTGCTCGCCGATACCGACGGCGAGGCCAGGGAGCGGGCCAGGGAAGTGCGGCTGCAGCAGGTCAGCGGGCAGACCGCGATCAGGTTCCTCGAGCAGCTGTGGAACAGGGACCTGTCCGGCTACGACCCGGACGGCCCGCTGCCCGGCATCGATCCTGACCCGGGCGAGAACACGGTCGCCCGCGGCCGGGCGAGCGTGCGGATGCACCGGGATCCGCTGGCCACGGCGGCGCAGTGGCGTGCGAAGGCCGAGGCGGAGAAGCTGTCGATCCGTGAGCTGATCATCGAGGTCACCGGCAGGCAGTCGTTCGTCGGCGCCCCGGCCACGGTCGCCGAGGAGATCAATACCCTGGTCCAGGCCGACGCCAGCGACGGGTTCATCCTGGTCCCGCACATCACGCCGGGCGGGCTCGACGAGTTCGCCGACACGGTCGTGCCGATCCTGCAGGAGCGCGGTGTCTTCCGGGCCGACTACGAGGGCAGCACGCTGCGCGACCATCTCGGTCTCGCGCCGCTGCGATCCGGTGCGGCGCTCAGCCGGGCGGCGTCATGAAGTTCCTGGCCATCACCCTGATCGTGCACGCCCCCGATCCCGTCACCGGCCTGCAGAAATCCACCACCGACCGGTTCCGCGAGGTAATCGGCAACGCGCTCCTCGCGGAGGAGCTCGGCTTCGACGGCTTCGGCGTCGGTGAGCGGCACGAGCGGCCGTTCATTTCCTCCTCGCCACCGGTGGTGCTGAGCCACATCGCGGCGCTGACCTCGCGGATCAGGCTGTTTACCGCGGTCACGACGCTGAGCCTGCTGGATCCGGTGCGCGCCTACGAGGACTACGCCACGCTTGACCACCTGTCCGGCGGAAGGCTTGAGCTGATCATCGGCAAGGGTAACGGCGCCGCGCAGCGCGAGTTGTTCAGCGTCACACCCGAAGACCAGTGGGAGCGCAACGCCGAGAGCTATCAGCTGTTCCGCGAGATCTGGCGCAACCCGACGGTGACCGCTGCGCCGCGGTTCCGGCCCTCGCTGCGTCAGGCCGAGGTATGGCCACGGCCGCTGCAGCAGCCGATCCGCATCTGGCACGGCAGCGCGACCAGCAAGGAGTCCGTGGACCTGGCGGCCCGCTACGGCGACCCGCTGTTCTCCGCCAACGTCACCAATCCCATTGAGCCGTATGCCGAGCTGGTGCGGCATTACCGCGAGCGGTGGGCGCACTACGGCCACGACCCCGCCGCGGTGGTGGTCGGCGCGGGCACGGCCGGCTACTACGCGACCCGCGATTCCCAGGACGCGATCGCGGTATACCGGCCGATCTTCGCCGCGCAGCGTGCGTTCCAGCAGAAGCTCGGCCTGCAGCCGGTCTTCGCCGACGTGGAGGACTTCGTCGCTCGCAGCTCCGCGCTGATCGGCAGCCCGCAGCAGGTCATCGACAAGGTGCACCGATACCACGGGCAGCTCGGCCACAGCGTGATGCACTTGCACGCCGACGCCGGCGGGCTCACCGACGCCCAGCATCGCGAGGCGCTCGAGCTGTTCCAGTCCGACATCGCCCCGGTGCTGCGGCGCGAGATCCCTGACCCGCCGTGGCCCGGCGAGACCGCGGCCGATCCGGCGCTCGCTGGCTCCGCGACCTAACGGAGGGGACATGGCCACCACGCCACTCACCGTGCTTGACCTCGTGCCGGTCAGCTCCGGCTCCACCCCGGCGGAGGCGCTGCGCAACAGCATCGGCCTCGCCCGCGCCACCGAGAGCTTCGGCTACGCCCGCTACTGGTTCGCCGAGCATCACCTGAACCCGGGGGTCGCCGGGACCTCGCCCGCGGTCGTCCTGGCGCTCACGGCCGCCGCGACCTCGACGATCCGGATCGGGTCCGGCGCGGTCCAGCTCGGCCACCGCACCGCGCTGTCCACCGTGGAGGAGTTCGGCCTGATCGACGCCCTCCACCCCGGGCGCCTGGACCTGGGCCTCGGCCGTTCGGGCGGGCGGCCGCCCCAGCCGGGCCGCGAGCCCGCCCTGGTCGGCGCGGCGCGGGAAGACGGTGCGGCGCGAACGGAAAGTACCGAGCCGCGGAACCGCCGGGCACCGAACGGGCTGCTCCTCCCGCCGAAGTTTTCCGTCGAGAAGCTGCTTGGCTCGCCCCGCTTCCAGATGCAGAAGACGCTGCTGCAGCTGCCCGGCGCCCGGCCCCAGGACTACGGCGAGCAGATCGCCGACATCCTCGCCCTGCTCCGGGGTACCTACCGCTCACCCGAGGGCGTGCCGGGCCGCGCCGTTCCCGGGGAGGGGGCCAACGTCCAGGTGTGGATCCTGGGCAGCAGCGGCGGGCAGAGCGCCAGCGTCGCGGGTGAGAACGGCCTTCGGTTCGCCGCGAACTACCACGTGAGCCCGGCCACCGTGCTGGAGGCCGCCGAGGGGTACCGGGCCGCGTTCCGGCCGTCGGCCGACCTCGACCGGCCCTACATCAGCGTCTCCGCCGACGTCGTGGTGGCGAAGGACGAGGTCACCGCGCGCGAGCTCGCGGCCGGCTACGGCCTGTGGGTTCGCAGCATCCGCTCCGGCGAGGGCGCCATCCCGTTCCCCACCCCGGACGAGGCGCGGGCGCACCCCTGGACCGCCGAGGACCGGGCCATGGTCGCCGACCGGGTGGACACCCAGTTCGCCGGCTCACCTGGGCAGGTCGCCGACCAGCTTGAGCAGCTGCAGGAGGCGACCGGCGCCGACGAGTTGATCGTCACCACGATCACCCACGACCACGCCGACCGGGTCCGGTCCTACCGGCTGCTGGCCGAGGAGTGGCAGCGCCGATGAGCATCTCATGACGGCCTGCACGCTGGAGTCGACCGACCTGCGGCGGGTGTTCGGGGCCTTCCCGACCGGAGTGACCGCCGTCGCCGCGCTGGTGGACGGGAGCCCGGCGGGGATCACGGCGAACTCGTTCACCTCCGTCTCGCTTGACCCGCCGATCGTCGCGGTCTGCGTGGCCCACACGTCAACCACCTGGCCGTCGCTGCGTACGGCGCCGCGCCTCGGCATCAGCGTTCTCGGTGCGCACCAGGAACGGCACGGCCGGGCGCTCAGCGAGCGCCGCGGTGACCGCTTCGGGGCGGTGCGCTGGCGCGCCACGCCCGACGGTGCGGTCCTGCTGGACGAAGCCAGCGCCTGGCTGGATTGCAGCATCGAGCGCGAGATCCAGGTCGGTGACCACGACCTGATCCTGCTGAACGTGCACGCCCTGGACGCCAATCCCGCCGTCCCCCCGCTGATCTTCCACGCCAGCCGCTACCGCAAACTCGGCGCCTGAGCGGCCGATGTGGCGCGCCGCGGGCACGCGAGGCCACTGCCCCAGATTTGTCCGGTGGCAGCCGGACGCTATCGGCTCGCGTCCGTGCCGCCGGGCCGCGTCCGTGCCGCCGGGCCGCGTCCGTGCCGCCGGGCCGCGTCCGTGCCGCCGGGCCGCGGCTGGGGCGGGCTTTTAGAATCACGTTCTAGTAGGCTCGGTAGCGAAGCACGCGACCAGCCTGGGAGGACGCTGTGGCGTGGGACTTCTCGACCGAGCCGGAATTCCAGGAGCAGCTCGACTGGGTCGAGCAGTTCTGCCGCACCGAGATCGAGCCGCTGGACCTGGTGTTCCCCGGCGCGGCTTATTCGCGCGACCCGAAGGCCAGGGCGCTGGCCGACCCGCTCAAGCAGCAGGTGAAGGACCGCGGCCTGTGGGCGCTGTTCCTCGACCGCGAGCTCGGCGGGCCCGGGTTCGGCCAGCTCAAGCTCGCGCTGCTGAACGAGATCCTGGGCCGCTACCGGTCGGCGCCGGTGATATTCGGCACCGCCGCGCCGGACACCGGGAACATGGAAATGCTGGCCGCCTACGGCACCGAGGAGCAGAAGCGCCGGTGGCTGTACCCGCTGATGAACCAGGAGATCTTCTCCGCCTACTCGATGACCGAGCCGCAGGGCGGCTCCGATCCCAGCCTGTTCCAGACCCACGCCGTGAGGGTGCAGGGGGACGGGGAGGCGGGTGGCGAAGAGTGGATCATCAACGGCGAGAAGTGGTTCACCAGCGCCGGCGCCCGGGCCGACATCATCTTCGTAATGTGTACCAACGGCATGTTCGTGGTGGAGCGGGACACGCCCGGCGTAGAGATCATGGACTACCCCGCCCTGCACAACCACATCCGCTATAACGACGTCCGCGTCCCGCTCGACCACCTGCTCGGGCCCGAGGACGGCGCCAGGGTGCTGGCCCAGCGGCGCCTGGGCGGCGGCCGGATCCACCACGCGATGCGCACCGTGGCACAGGTCAAGCTGGCCCTCGACATGATGTGCGAGCGGGCGCTCAGCCGCCAGTCGCACGGCAAGGTGATCGCGGACCACCAGATGGTGCAGGAGGCGATCGCCGACTCCTACGCCGAGATCAACATGCTGCGGCTCCTGGTGCTGTGGACGGCGTGGACCATCGACAACTCGAGCACCCGGGAGGCGCGTACCCAGATCGCCGCCTGCAAGTACACGTGCGCGAAGGTGCTCCGCGAGGTGAGCTACCGCGCGCTGCACATCATGGGCTCCCTGGGCACGACCAACCTCACGCCGCTGCAGGCCATGTGGGCCGCCGCGCCGACCATGGCGATCGCCGACGGCGTCGACGAGGTGCACAAGGCCACCGTGGCGCGCAACGTGCTCAAGGGCTACCAGCCGCATCCCGGCCTGTGGCCCAGCGAGTACATCCCGGCCAAGCGCGAGGAGGCGCGCAAGAAGTACGCCAGCCTGCTCGCCGCCGACCCTGACCTCGCCGCCTGGGCCGACCGGGCCGCCCGGGCCCTGCTGCACCCGCACTGACCATGGACATCGGGGAGCGGGTCGCGGTCGTCACCGGCGGCGCGAGCGGCATCGGCCGCTCGCTCTGCTTCGCCCTCGCCCGGCAGGGCGCCGGGGTGGTCGTGGTCGCCGACGTCGATGCCGCGGGAGCGGACGAGGTGGCGGCGGCCATCGAGGCGGGCGGGCACCGGGCCCTCGCGGCAGCCGTGGACGTGACGAGCGCGGCCGACGTCGAGGCCCTGGTGGCGCGGACCGAGGAGGCGTTCGGGCGCATCGACCTGTTCTGCTCCAACGCGGGGATCATCGTGGACGGCGGCGTCGAGGTCGCGGACCAGGCCTGGTCCCGCATCTGGGCGGTCAACGTGCAGAGCCACGTCTACGCCGCGCGGGCCGTCCTGCCCCGGATGCTGGCCCGGGGCGAGGGGTACCTGGTGCACACCGCGTCGGCGGCCGGCCTGCTGACCGAGCTCGGCTCGGCGCCGTACTCGGTGACGAAGCACGCGGTGGTCGCGCTCGCCGAATGGCTCTCCATCACCTACGGCGACCAGGGCATCCGGGTGTCGTGCCTGTGCCCGCAGGCGGTGCGCACCAACCTGATCGCGACCAGCAGCCAGCAGGTCTCGGGCATGCCGCCGGTGCGCACCAGCCTCGGCGGGCCGCAGGCCGCAGTGGACGGCGTCCTCACCCCGGACCAGGTCGCGGCGTGCGTTATCGAGGCCATCGGCGACGAACGCTTCCTCATCCTCCCGCACCCGGAGGTGGCCATGTACGAGCAGCGCCGGGCCGACGACCGGGAGCGCTGGCTGCGGGGCATGCGCCGCCTGCAGGCCCGCCTCCGCGGGCCGCGCTAGCGGCCGTCTAGGACCAGAACGCGTCCGCGGCGTAGAGATCGGACGGGTAGGTCCAGACCTCGGTCGCCTTGCCGTCGCGGATGTGGAAGACCTGCACGTTGTCGTCCTCGAGCTGCTTGCCGGCCCGCTCGGCGCGGGTCGTCACGAGCGCGACGGCGTGCTCGTCGTTGGCCAGGACGTCGCGCAGTTCGACGCGGATCGTTCCGCCCGAAGCCTCGAAGGTCCGCCCCAGCCAGTCGAGGACCTGGGCAATGCCCTCGTAGTCGCCGCCGAACGGGCTCTGGCCCGGGTAGTGCCAGCGGATGTCCGCGGCGAAGAACTGATTCTGCAGGGCATCGAGGTCCCCCCGCCCGAAAGCCGCGTAGCCATCGCGCAGTAGATCCTCGTTCGGATGCGCCATATGAACCCCCCCAGGGTCGTCAGCCTGACCGTCCAATCGTCTTGGGGTTTCCCCCGGCGGTCAAGAACCCGAACCCGGGGCCAGGACTGTATACGGTATATGGTTCAAACCATGGCAGCCGAGGCCGACCGTTCCGTCACGGCGCGGGCGTCGGCCACGGCCGGGTCCCTGACCGAGTCGGTGATCAGGGAGATGACCAGGCTCGCGCTGCAGCACAACGCGATCAACCTGGCCCAGGGCTTCCCCGACTTCCCGGCGCCGGCCGAGGTCAAGCAGGCCGCGATCGCGGCCATCGAGGCGGACCTCAACCAGTACCCGATCACCTGGGGTCAGCGGTCCATCCGGGAGGCGCTCGCGGAGAAATACCGTCGGTTCTACGGAATGGACATCGACCCGGAACGCGACGTCTGCGTGACCTGTGGCGCGACCGAGGCCATGATCGCGACGATGGTCGGCTGTGTCGACCCCGGCCAGGAAGTGATCGTCTTCGAGCCGTTCTACGAGAACTACGGCGCGGCCGCGGCCATCGCTGGCGCGTCGCCGCGGTACGTGACCCTGCGCGAGCCGGGCTGGTCCTTCGACGAGGCCGATCTGGCCGCCGCCTTCACCGACCGGACCGCCGCGATCGTGCTCAACACGCCGGGCAACCCGACCGGCAAGGTGTTCAGCCGGGAGGAGCTGACCGCGATCGCCCGCCAGTGCGAGAAGCATGGCGTGCTCGCGATCACCGACGAGATCTACGAGCACATCGTGTACGACGGCGCCAGGCACATCCCGATGGCCACGATCCCCGGCATGGAAGACCGCACGGTCACGATCAGCGCGCTGTCGAAGACCTACTCGGTCACCGGCTGGCGGGTCGGCTGGACGATCGCGCCGCCCGACCTGACCAACGCGATCCGCCGGGTGCACGACTTCGTCACGGTCGGCGCGCCGACCCCGTTCCAGGAGGCGGGCGCGGTGGCGCTGCGGCTGCCGGACCCCTACTACGCCCGGCTCGCCGCCGACTACCTCGAGCGGCGCGACCTCATGCTCCAGATCCTGGCCACGGTCGGGCTGCAGCCCGCGACCACCCCGGCCGGGGCGTACTACATCATGACCGACGCGTCGGGCCTGGGCCTGGGCGACGATACCGCTGCGGCGCGCGCCCTCACCCGCGCGGTCGGCGTGGCCGCCGTGCCCGGCTCATCCTTCTACTCCCGGCCCGAGCTGGGCAGCTCCAAGATCCGCTTCTCCTACAGCAAGAAGCTGGCCACCCTGCGCGAGGCGGGCAGGCGGCTCGCCCGGCTCGCCGGGGACGCGACGTGACCGGCCGGCGAGCGTAGCGTTCAGGGCCGTCGGTCAAGAGGGTGGTGACGGGCAGGTCGCGTCGGTCATCCCGCCGGAGCCGGAGCGCTGGGAGAGCAGTTCCGGGTAGGCGTCGCTGCCGCCCTTCAGGCCGGCCACCAGCGGGGAGTGGGCGAGCACGACCGCGCCGGCCGCCATGACGAGCAGCGAGAGCGCTTCCAGCGGCCCCCAGGCGCCGGTCGTCCGCAGGTTGTCGCCGAAGAGCCCGACGCCGACCAGGATGCTGGCCACGGGGTCGACGAGGACGATCGTCGACTGGGACGCGACGATCGGCCCGGCGTGGATCGCGTTCTGGGCCAGGAACACGGCGAGCGCGCCGAAGCAGGCCAGCGCGTACGTCTGCCAGTGCCGGTAGAGCTCCGTCCAGTCCGTTGCCGCGAACCCGGACACCACCTTCGTCAAGGCCGCGGTGAAGGCGAAGCTGATCGACGCCGCGGTCCCGAACATGGCCGCCCGCCACCAGCGCGGACCGCGCAGCGCGAGCAAGACCGCGATCACGATCGCTCCGGTGCAGGCGCCGCCGGCGATGAACCACTCCCACAACGGCGGCGACAGGGTGCCGTCCACCGGATCGGCGAAAAACAGGAACCCGGCCAGGCCGCCGGTCACGGCCAGCGCGCCGATCCACTCCCGGCGGCCGATGCTGAACCCGAACCAGGCGGCGAGCACCGCGACCAGGAACACCAGTTCGGTGGTCAGGATCGGCTGGACCTCGGACAGGCGGCCGAGGTGCAGGGCCACGGCCTGGAGCAGGAACGAGACGATCATCAGCGCGAAGCCGGCCAGCCAGATCCCGCGGCGCACTGCATAGGTGATCAGGCTGAACCTCAG
This sequence comes from uncultured Actinomycetota bacterium, assembly GCA_963729365.1. Taxonomy (GTDB): domain Bacteria; phylum Actinomycetota; class Actinomycetes; order Streptosporangiales; family Streptosporangiaceae; genus JASHPR01. Next base: position 669,341 of record CAVSNQ010000013.1, on the reverse strand, counting down.
CGTGGTTTCCGCGGGCGCGGTCTCGATCCCTTTTCGCTGGAACACGCTGGTCAGAGCGTTCGCGAGCGCGGCACCCAAGGCCAAGACAAAAACCATCGAGCTCCGCTCTGCCCGCTCCCGTGTGCCCGGTCCTTCTGCCCGAAGACACATGTATGATACAGCTATTGTGGGCAAGCATAGCGGACGGCGATGAGGCTGGGATCGGCGCGGGTGGATAACGGGCCAGGTGGAGCGGACGCCATCGGGACCATCGAGCTGGAGCTGATCAAGCTGGTCCGCCATCTCGAGACGTTCGCCCGGCGCAGCTCGCTGTACGTGCGCGTGGACCGGGCCGGCTATCTCGCCATGCGCGTGCTCGACGACCTGGGGCCGGCCAGCACGAACGCGCTGGCGCAGGCCCTGCACCTGGACGCGTCGACGGTCACCCGGCAGATCGCGCCCCTCGAGCGCGGCGGGCTCATCGAGCGGTGCCCCGATCCGGCGGACGGCCGGTCATCGACCATCGCGCTCACCGCCGAGGGCCGCCGCGCCATGTGCGACGTGGAGCAGGAGCGGCTGCGCCGCATCGAGGCGCTGGTCAGCAACTGGGGGAGTGCCGAGCAGGCCGGTCTCGCGGCCGCGCTGACGAGACTCAACTCGTCCCTGGTCGAGAGCGTGGCCGACCCCGATAAGCGCCCGCCGTGCCAGGGAGCCCGGGCGCGCCCCTGAGTGCGTGATCACGGCACTGGCGATTTCAGGCCGGCCGACGCGAGCACTTCCCTGGTCGGCCTCGGGCGGGTGCGCACCCCGGCGGTGGCCCCTCTGAGCAGGCACAAGCCGAGCGCGCGGCGGTCGCCCGACCGGGCGAACGTCCTGGTCCAGCGGCGCAGCGTCGAGCCGCCGTACAGGACCCGCTCCAGGGGAGCGAGCGGCGCCCGGGCCCGGAGCGTCCAGATCTTGTTCCGGACCTCGTAGAAGAAGCGCTGCCCGGGGTCGACGTCCGTCGAGCCGAATGCCGCGGTCTTGTGCACCACGACGCTCGCCGGGCAGAGCAGGCCGGTGTTCCCGCGCACCAGGCGGGTGGTGAACTCGAAGTCGTCGTTCCACAGGAAGTAGTCAGCCTGCGGCAGGCCGCGCTGCCGGCACACGCCGGCGTCGACGAGAACCGAGACGAACGATGCCGAGCGGATGGGCAGGCACCCGGCCGCCTCGGCGTCGAGGCGCTCGGCCCTGGTCGCGAACGGCTTGATCCGCGGCGTGTTCATCGGGTGGGCGCGCCCGTCGGTCCAGAGCACGCGGCTGGCGACCAGCGCCGGAGGCCGGGCCGGATAGCGGGCGCGCGCGTCGAGCATGGCCCGCAGCGCGTCCGGCTCGGGCACCGTGTCGTCGTCCATGAGCCAGACCAGGTCGGCGGCGCCGTCGAGGGCCAGCGCCATGCCGCAGGCGAACCCGCCCGCACCGCCGGTGTTGCGCGCCAGCTCGGCCAGCTGGACGGACGGGTAGTGCCTGCGCACCGCGGCGGCCGTGTCGTCGGTCGAGGCGTTGTCGACCACGATCACGGCGTCGGCGGCCCGGCTCTGCGCGTGCACCGCGGCGAGCGCCTCGAGGAGCAGCTGCTGGCGGTTGTAGGTGACCACCACCGCGATCACCCGGGCGTCGGGCCGGCTAGGCATGCTTCCCCGTCCGGCGGCGCTCGAGCCTCCGCCACGCCATGATGCGCAGCCGCCGCACGGCGGGGAAGCGGCTGCTGAGCTCGCGCACGGTCCGCTTGAGCCGCGGCGAGGACGCGACCGTCGACTCGACCCGGGCGACCAGCCCGCGCTGCCTGTCCTGGCTCGGTTGCGGCCGGGCCGCCGGGTACTCCTTCCGGTACTGATTGACCACCAGCGCCGACGCGGCGGCCACCGCGGCATCGAGCACCCGGTCGGCCGGCTGGCCGGCCGGCCGGGCGGGCGGCTCAGTGACCGGCGGAGGCCGGAGCTCGTCGAGCGCGCCGACGAGGTCGTAGGAGGAGTCGCTCAGGGCGGCGATGAGGGTCTCCGCCTGCTTGCTGGCCCAGTCGTCGCGGTCGGCGGGAAGGACCAGGCGCCCCTCGCGCGGCCGCGCGGCCAGCGCCCGGTGGGCGACCGCTTCCTTGACGTTCCACATGTAGAACCAGTCGGGGACCTCTTCGGGAAGCACCTCGTTCAGCCGTCGCAGGAAGTCGATCTCGGGCAGGCCGAGGGAGGAATTGGCCCGGGCGCGGCTGATGTCGACGCTGGCCGGGTCGACCTCGAGCAGGGACGCGAAGCGCTGCCACAGCAACCCGTTGTCCGACCCGTGCGGCGGCGTGGTGATCACGTGCACCTGCGCCGCCGGCACGTGCCGAGCCCAGATGCCGAGGATCTCCAGGGTGTCGTGCACGCGCCAGAACCACCACTGCCGCCGGTCGGCCGAATAGGACTCCCGGTCGATCACGTCGGCGAGCCAGTCCTCCCAGCCCCGGGCGTTGCGGTGCTTCACGGTCTCCTGCCACTCCGCGGGCAGCAGCGTGGCCATGTCCCGCACGGTGAGGACCACGTGCACCTCGGCCGGCTGGAGCGATCTCACGGCCCGCTCGGCCTGCGGCGCGTCCGCCGCCGAGAACAGCTCGTGCGAGATCACCGCGACCCTGGAGGCCTGCTGTGCCTGGCGGGCGAGGATCTCCCATTCGCCGGACCAGGATCCGGCCGGGTCCGAGGCCAGCTTGGGGATGCCGCGCAGGTCCTGGCTGGCGCGGTAGTGGTCCTGGGGGTGATGACCGGGCAGCACGACGCCCTGGGCGGCCAGTTCGCCGCGGTTGCGCCACATGACCTGCTGCAGGAAGGTCGTTCCGGTCTTCGGCTCGCCGATGTGCAGGAAGACCCTGGGCCCCGGGCCGGGCGTGCTGCGGGACTCAGTGTCGGCGTGCCTTGGCATCCGGGCAACCTCGCGTGTCGTGTGGTGATGGCGGCTCAAGACTAGGTCGAAAGTAGGTGCGGAGGCTTGCTACTGAGAGTAACGCGGGTAACCCGTTCGAAAGCCCTCGTAAAGTAGCGTTTGTCAAGAGGTACGAACTGTACAATCATCGGACGACGTGTGATCGACATACCCGGCTATTTTAGGGCGCTGGCAGGGGCTCCTCGCTCTACGGTCCCTGGCTCGTCGCCTGGTGCGTGTTCCCCCCCAGGATGGAAGGCAAGCCTCCTGCCTATGCACGAGCCCTTCTCGCTCTTGGTCTCGGTGTACGACGGCGACCGGCCCGACTACATCCGGCGAGCGTTCCGCAGCGCCGTGGACGACCAGACCGTTCGCCCGGACCAGGTGGTCATCGTCCGGGACGGCCCGGTTCGCGACGAGATCGCCAAGTGCCTGGACGAGCTCAGCTGCACCAGCCCGGTGCCGGTGACCTTCGTGCCGCTGCCGCGCAACGCCGGCCTCGGGCCCGCACTGGACCAGGGGCTGGCCGCGAGCTGGTTCGACGTGATCGCGCGCATGGATGCCGACGACGTCGCGATGCCGAACCGTTTCGAGGTGGAACTGCCGCTCATCCAGGACGCGGACATCGTCGGGGCCGGCCTGCTCGAGTTCGTCGCCGACACCGACGACATCGTCGGGCAGCGGGTTCCGCCCACGGATCCGGAGCAGATCCAGCGCTACGCGCGGATGCACGATCCGTTCAACCACCCGACCGTCGTCTACCGGCGGCATGCCGTCCTCGCAGCGGGCGGCTACGGCGAGTTTCCGCTGATGGAGGACTACGCGCTATTCGCCAGGATGCTGGCGGGCGGTGCGCGGGCGGTCAACGTGGCCGAGCCGCTGGTCTTCTACCGCGTCGGCCCCGAGGCCTTCAAGCGGCGGGGCGGGACCGGGCTGTTCCGCTCCGAACTGCGGCTGCAGCGCGAGTTCCGGCGGCGCGGGTTCACCACGCCCTTCGAGTACCTGCGCAACGTGCTGGTCCGCGGAGGCTACCGGCTGATCCCGTGGTGGTGCCGCCGCGCGGTGTACCGCCCGATTGTCGCGCACTACACCGAGCGCCTGGGGCCGGAACCGGCGGCGCCGCCGGAGGACCCCGCCGATCCGGAGCAGGCCGGCTGGGAGCAGGGCGGCCGGGAGCCGGCCGCGGAGGGGGAGTTCCCGGAAATGCCCGCCGCCGGGTTCTGGCGTGACCAGCCGCTGCCGGTGGGATCGTGAACGTCGACCTCGTGATCGTCGGGTCCGGCTTCTTCGGGCTCACGGTCGCGGAGCGGTGTGCCGCCGAACTGGGCCTGCGCGTGCTCGTCATCGAGCGCCGTCATCACATCGGCGGGAACGCCTACAGCGAAGCGGAACCGGAGACCGGGATAGAGGTACACCGGTACGGCGCGCACCTGTTTCACACCTCCAACGCCCGGGTCTGGGAGTACGCCAACCGGTTCACCGCGTTCACCGGCTATCAGCACCGGGTGTTCTCGGTCTACAAGGGCCGGGTGTACCCGCTGCCGATCAACCTGGCCACGATGTGCGAGTACTTCGGCACGGTGCTGTCCCCGGACGAGGCGCGGGCCCTGGTCGCCGAGCAGTCCGCCGAGGTGCCGCCCGGCCGGGCGGCCAACCTGGAGCAGCAGGCCATCTCGCTGGTCGGCCGGCCGCTCTACGAGGCGTTCTTCCGCGGTTACACCTTCAAGCAGTGGCAGACCGATCCGGTCGACCTGCCCGCGGAGATCATCACGCGGCTGCCGGTGCGCTACACGTTCGACAACCGCTATTTCAGTGACACCTACGAGGGGCTGCCGGCCGATGGCTACACCGCCTGGCTGGAGCGCATGGTCGATCACCCGAACATCGAAGTGCGGCTGAATACGGACTTCGCCGCGATGCGCTCCGACCTGATCGGAAACGTGCCGGTTGTCTATACCGGCCCGCTCGACGCCTACTTTGGGTACGCTGCGGGCGATCTAGGCTGGCGGACGCTCGATTTCGACCTTGAGGTGCTCGCCACGGCGGACTTCCAGGGAACGCCCGTCATGAACTACGCGGATGAGGACATACCGTTCACCCGTATCCACGAGTTCCGGCACTTCCACCCGGAGCGCGACTGGTACCCGAAGGACAAGACAGTGATCATGCGAGAGTACTCGCGCCTGGCCGGCCGCGCCGACGAGCCGTACTACCCGATCAACACGGCCGAGGACCGGGAGCGGCTGCTGAGCTACCGGGAGATGGCGGAGCGCGAGCCCGGCGTGCTGTTCGGCGGGCGCCTCGGCACGTACAAGTACCTCGACATGCACATGGCCATCGGGTCAGCGCTGAGCATGTACGACAACCGGATCCACCCGCACTTCGCCCAGGGCGAGCCGCTGAATGTCCCGGGGGCGGGCCGTGACTGACGCCAGCGCCGGGCCGGCCGCCGGGCGCGAGCCCCGGGTCCTGCAGCGGGTCGTGTTCCCCGGGGACGACCTGGACGTGGTCCCGCTGTTCGTGGAGACCAAGATGGACCGCGGCGCCGCCGAGCTCGCGGCCGAGATGGCCGCGGAGGAGCTCACCGGGCGCAAGGTGACCGGCGGCACCTCGACGGCCAGCGCCGCGGTCGGCGAGGCGCAGTCGAGCATCCGCTTCGGTGCCGACGTGCCCGCGCACCTGGCCGAGGAGGCCGGGCCGCGGCGCAGCGCGCTCATCACCAGCGGCTGCCGGGTCTCGTTCGCCACCTACTTCAACGCGTTCCCGGCCAGCTACTGGCGCCGCTGGACCACCGTGGACGCGGTGACCCTGCGCATCCGCCTGGCCGGCGAGTCCAAGGTCATCCTCTACCGCTCCACCGCCCGGGGGCACAGCCACCCGGTCGAGACGATCCACGTCGAGTCGGACGACACGGAGACGATCGAGCGCACGCTGCCGCTCGACCCGTTCATCGACGGCGGCTGGTACTGGTTCGACATCGTGGCCGGGCCGCGCGGGACCACGCTGGTCGAGGCGGACTGGCTGGCGCTGACCGACCCCGCCCCGCCAGGCCGGGTCAGCATCGGCATCACCGCCTTCCACCCGCCCGGCGACCTGGTCCAGAAGCTGCGGGTGCTCGGCGAGGCCACCGACATCCATCACCTGCTCGACACCGTCTACGTGATCGACCAGGGCGCCAGCCGGGTCAGCGACCACCCGGGCTTCGAGGACGCGGCCAAGCGGCTGGCCGGCCGGGTGCAGGTGATCGAGCAGGGAAACCTCGGCGGATCGGGCGGGTTCTCCCGGTCCATGGACGAGACCGTGCGGGCCGGCAAGAGCGACTACGTGCTGCTCACCGACGACGACGTCGAGATCGACCCCGAGGGCATCCTGCGCGCCGCCACCTTCGCCGACCTGGCCCGCAAGCCGACGATCGTCGGCGGGCACATGTTCAGCCGGTACGAGCGCTCGGTGCTGCACGCGTACGCCGAGGCGGTCGCGCCCTACCGGTGGTGGTGGGGAAACGCGCCGAACACCAAGAGCAGGCACGACTTCGGCCGCCGCAACCTGCGCAACACCCCGTGGCTGCACCGCCGGGCCGACGGCGACTACAACGGCTGGTGGATGTGCCTGATCCCGGTCCGGCTGATCAAGGAACTCGGCCTCGCCATCCCGGTCTTCATCAAGTGGGACGACGCGGAATACGGGGTGCGGGCCCGGGACCGCGGCTATCCGACCGTATCGCTGCCCGGCGTGGCCTGCTGGCAGGCGCCGTGGACGGATAAGAACGACGCCCTGGACTGGAACGCCTACTACCACCTGCGCAACCGGGTCGTCGCCGCGCTGCTGCACTCGAAGGAGCCGCGCGGCGGCCAGCTGATCGCGGAGAGCCTGGAGCGGCAACTGCAGGCCCTGCTGTCGATGCAGTACTCCACGGTGGCGCTGCGCGCCCTGGCCGTCGAGGACGTGCTGAGCGGGCCGGCCCACCTGCACGCCGAGATCGGCACCAAGCTGGCGCAGCTCCGGGAGTTCCGGCTGCAGTACGCCGACGCCCGGGGCGAGGCCGACCTGGACAGCTTCCCCCCGCCGCGGCGGCGGGCCCCGGAGGCGGTGAAGGCGTCCACCACGCCGACCAACCGGATCAACCTGCTGACCAAGGCGGCGTCGGGGACCGCGCACCAGCTCCGCAGGCCGCGGAAGGGGGCCAAGGAGCGGCCGCAGATGGCGCTGCCGGGCCAGGACGCGGCCTGGTGGGTGCTGGTCAATCTGGACAGCGCGCTGGTGTCGACGGCCGACAATACAACCGCAGCCTGGTACCAGCGCGATCGGCGGCTGTTCCGCTCGCTGGGACTGCGCAGCGTCGTCCTGCACAGGCGGCTGCGCCGGCGGTGGCCGCGGCTGGCCGCCGAGTACCGCGCCGCCGCCGCCGACTTCACCTCGCCGGAGCGGTGGCGGGAGACCTTCGCGGCGTCCCTCGATCAAAGGACTGGCGGGTCGTGAGCACGGCGTCGACGGGACGGCGCGACGCCGCGCCCGCTCCGGCCGGGGGCACCCCCCGGCCCCCGGCGGCCGAGGCTCCGGCCCGGGCGCGCGCCGGGGGACGGGCGGTCGCGGCGCGATACCTGCCGGTCGCCATCGCGGCCGCGGCCATGGCCGTCCTCGGCGTGTGGGGCCTGGCCCGGCATAACGCCATGGGCAACGACGAGGTGGCGAGCCGCTGGGCGGCCATGCTCAGCCTGGGCCAGCTCTTCCACCTGCTCAGCCACGTCGATGCCGTGCACGGCCTGTACTACCTGCTGCTGCACTGCTGGGAGGTACTCGGCACCACGCCGACGATCATCCGCATCCCCTCGGTGATCTTCATGACCGCTGCCGCCGGGCTGATGGTGATCGTCGGCAGGCGGCTGACCGGGTCGGCCTGGGCCGGGCTGTTCGCCGGCCTGATCATGGCGTTCACGCCCTCGATCAGCTTCTATGCGCAGACCGCGCGTTCCTACGCGATGGTGTTCTTCTGCGTCCTCGCCGTCACGCTGGCCCTGGTGCGCGCGCTGGAAGCCGAGGACGAAGGCTGGACCGGCGCACGGCTCGCGCGCCGGTGGCTGGCTTATGGCGCCCTGATCACCCTGTGCGGCTACCTGAACGAGCTGGCGCTGCTGGTGCTGGCGGCGCACGCGGTCACGGTGCTGCTGACCAGGTACGGATGGCGCACCGTCAGGCACTGGGCGGCCGCGGGCGCCGTCGGCGCCCTGCTGGTCCTGCCGGTCGTCGTGTTCAGCATCCGGGAGGATGCCGCCGCCGACTGGATTACCCGCCCGGACCTGCGCGATATAGGGATCCTCTTCCACGACTACTTCGGCGCGACGAACCTGGTCGCGGTGTTCATGCTGGCCTTCGCCGTCTTCGCCGTACTGCCCGGCGCCGGGCTCCCGGCGATCAGGACCTCACGGCCGCGGCCCGGCCCGGGCGTCGGCTCCGAGGCCGTCTGGTGGAACCGCGGCGGCTTCTGCCTGCCGTCGGTGGCGGTGCCGCTGCTGGTCGTGCCGTCCGGGCTGCTGGTCGTGGAATCGCTGGTGGGGAAGCCGCTGTACGCCGACCGGTACGTCCTGTACTGCGCGGCAGGCGCGGCCCTGCTGGCCGGGGCCGGGGTGTACCGGGTCGGGCAGTTGGCCGGGCCGTGGCTCGGGCGCCGGCTGGCCGGCCTGGGCGAGCAGCGCGGTGTGACGGGCTGGCGGTCGCTGGTGTGGCTGCCCGGCGTGCTCGTGTGTGCGTGCGCGCTGGTCCTGCAGCTCGGGCCGCAGCACCGGGTCCGTACCCCGCAGAGCCGCGAGTTCGACTACGGCGACCCGGCCTTCTACATCGGGAAGCACGCCCAGACGGGCGACGGGGTGCTGTTCTTCAACACGTTCTACCGGAAGATCAGGCTCGGCTACCCGGAGGACTTCAGGAAGATCACCGACTTCGCGATGTCCGTGTCGCCGGCCCAGTCGGGCACGTTCAACGGATTCAACAAGCCGTTGCCCGAGGTGCGCTCGCTCATGCTGACCTACCGGCGGATCTGGGTGGTCGGCCGGGCGCCGTCGGCGCAGGTGTCCTCCCCGGCGATCAGGGGCGAGGGCAAGTTGCTGATGAGCCGCTTCACGCTGATCGCCGAGCGGCATTTCAAGGGCATGGTGGTCACCCTCTGGCTGCGGCGGTGAGCCTGGCCCTGGCGGCCGCGCCGTTGGCTCAAGTCCGTTGCCGCTGTCAGAGCACGACCGGCGGCCACAGGTCGTGCTGCGCGGCGATCGGATCGCCGGCCCACTCCTGCATCGCATCCAGGTTGTCGCGGGCCGGGTACTTGCCCGCGGCCGGGCCGTCGGCGAAGGCGCGCAGCACGTTGGCCGAGACGCGCTTGACGAAGTCGCCCCCGCGGCGGTTCACCCCGAAGCCGGCGTACAAGGGCGGATCGAACGACCCCACCCAGCGCATCGTCCCGGTGTTGAAGACCCCGGCGCCGCTGGAGTGCGTGTAGTAGGCCGAATCCGCGTAGCTGTTCACACCGCGGCAGGTCAGCGGGGAGTGCGACAGCACCTGGATGGGCCGCTCGACCGGCGAGTCCGGGTTCACCCGGTCATACTCGATGCCCACCAGGCCGGGGAAGCTGGTTCCCTTCTGCACGCCGGTCCCGGCGAACATCCAGGCCTGGGGAGAGGCAACGACGTAATCGGCGTTGGTGGGGTTGGACTCGTAGAGCGTGCCGGTCAGCGACGACTCGGGATCCGGGTCCGGCGGCTCCCGGAAGTCGTTGGTGACCAGCGCGTTGTCCTTGCCGTACATCGGATCCTGCAGGTAGCTGGTCTTGTAGCAGATGACCAGCCGCTGCGCGCCCAGCCCGGTGCTGGCCAGCCTGGTCCGCCGGAACATGCAGTTCGCGCCGAGGAACGCGACGTTGACCCCGGCGTTCCTGGCCGCGGTGACGTTGGCCCGCTCCTCCGGCGTCCAGTACTCGTCGTGCCCGAGCGAGAACAGTGCGCTGGCCCCGTCCAGCAGGTGCGGGTCGGTGGCGATCTCCATGCTGGTCACGTAGGCGAGCGGCACCCCCATGCGCTCGGCGAGCTGGATCAGCGGACGCTCGTGGGCCAGGAACAGGAAGGCGCCGTTCAGGTCGAACGGCCGGTCCAGGCTGACCGCCAGCGAGCGGTTGTCGTAGTCGGCCAGGCCGCCCGGGCCGTTATACAGGTCGTAGCCGCCCCAGGTGTTGTAGGCCTGCCAGGTGGCCGTCGAGTTCTTGAGCACGACCTTGCCCGAGCTGCTGGCCGACCGCACGGTGACGGGGACGAACCGCTGCGCGCCGGACTCGGCGTCCATCCGCAGCAGGTAAGAACCCTCCGGCCAGTCATCGGTCGGGATGGTCAGCGACGGTCCCCAGTCGGTCTGCACCGTGTTGGTGTCCTGGGTCACGGTCGGCGGGCTCTGCTGGCGGCCGGGCACAGTCGCCGACCGCCACACCAGCCGGGCCTGATCACCGCGGTACCAGCCCATCCGGAACGCGTTGACAACGAACGAGCGCGCGGTTGTCGACGCATACAGCGTGATCGGCTCGCCGGGCAGCACGCTGTACTGACCGGTATAGCCGATCATCGCGTCCGGTGCGCCCACCTGGCTGACATACCAGTTCGGGTCGCCAGGAAGCTCGTTTTCGCTGACCGGCTTGTGGCGCGATGTCGGCCGGGCCGTCTTGGCTCGTGCCGCATCGCCGGATGGACCGGACCCGTTTGACCCGGCCGCCTTCACCGCCGCGACGACCGCCGCCGGTATCGCGGCCGCGGCCGCGGCCAAGCCGAGAAAAGCCCGCCGTGAGTGGGGGCGCGGGGTCACGCATAAAGGATTACACCGGTAGTCTCATAGCCCACCACTCATTCTGGTAATAACACAGGAACTTCAGGGCAAAGTATAGGGTCAAGTTGGCTAATATTGGGATAACAAGGCATCAACCGGGCGGCACGCGCGATGGGCTGTAGCTGTCGCCCATGAAGGAGCCAGTGAATGCGGTACGGTGCCCCGGCGAGCCGGGCCGCCTGCCCGGTCCACCGCCGTCGCTCCCGTCCGTGGTAGCGCCGTGACCCCGGCCGACGGTAGCGCTGCGACACCTGCTGACGGTGCAACAGAGCCGCATCCCGCCACGGGCCCGCATCCCGCCGCCCGCTTCGGCGGGGTCAAGACCCGGCGCGTACGCATCCCGTTTACCCAGCCGCCCGTGCGGCCGGCCGCGCCGGCCGGGGCGGAGCAGCCACCGGCCGGCGAGGACACGACCGGGCCACCGTGGCCGGACCGGGTCCGCATGCTGCTGGGCCGTCACTGGCTGATATCGGTGCTGCTGGCGGCCGGGCTGCTGCTGCGCGCGGCGAGCGAGCTCGCCTACCGCCCCGCGCTGATCTACGTGGACACGCTCAAGTACCTGTACGGCGCGTCGCCCGGCGCCGACCCCCTCGGGTACAAGGCGGTCCTCCTGGCGATCGGCAACCTCGAGGCCATCGCGCTGCTGCAGCACCTGCTCGGGATGGCCATGGCCATCCTCATCTACGCCGTGGTGCTGCGCCGGGGCGCCTCCCGCTGGCTGGCCGCCCTGGCCGCCGCCCCGGTGCTGCTGGATGCCTACCAGCTGCAGATGGAGCAGACGATCATGCCGGACGTCTGGTTCGACGCGATGATCGTGGCCGGACTGGCCGTCTTGCTCTGGCGCCCGGCCCTCAGCGTTCCGTTCGCGGTCGCGGCGGGCCTGATCCTCGGATCATCGGCGACCGTCAGGGCCACGGGCGAGGTCCTGATCGTGCCGGCGCTGGTCTACGTGCTGGCCGCGGCCGTCGGGTGGCGCCGCGCGATCGAGCTGGCCCTCGCCCTGTTCGTCGCCTTCGCGCTGCCGATCCTCTGCTACTGCAGCGTCTCCTACGTCAACACCGGGCACTTCCGGCTGTCCCGCGCGCAGAGCACCAGCGGTCGGCTGGCCGCGGCGGCCGACTGCGCCACGCTGAAGCTGCCCGCTGCCGTCCGGCCCCTGTGCCCGGGGCCGAGCGCGCAGGCGCACGGCCCGGACTGGCTGGAGCACACCAAGCAGTCGCCGCTGCACGCGGCGGCCATCCCGCCGGGAGCGAGCCGGGCCGCGCTGATCGGCGTCCTGGACTCGGCGGTCGAGCACCAGCAGCCGCTCCGCGTGGCCGCGGCGATCGCCCGCGATTCGGTACGCCTCTTTGCCGTGACCCGCGAGCCCATCGAGTCGGTCACGCCGATCTCGCGCTGGCAGTTCCAGACCAGGTACCCGACCTACCCGCCGTGGGTGACCCTCGGGCACGGGAACGTGATCATCGTCGGGGTGCAGCGGCAAGCCTTCGGGCTCTTCTATTTCCACGCGCTCCGCCCGTCCTACGGGGGCAGGGCGCAGGTTGACCGGCCGGTGGCCGCGTTCCTGCGCTCCTATCAGCTCGACGGCGCCTACACGCCGGGCCCGCTGCTCGCGTTGTTCACCCTGGCGGGCCTGGCCGGCTCGGTCCTGGCGCTGCTCGGCCGCTCGCGCGGCTCCCGCGGCCGACAGCTCGCCCTGGCCTGCCTGCTGTTCACGGCCACCGCCGCGACGGTTCTGCTGGTGCCGGACGTGCTGGAATTCTCCTGGCGCTACCAGCTTCCCGCCCTGGTCACGCTGCCGCCCGCGGGCGCGCTGGGGATCGGGGCGTTGCTGAGCGGCAGCCGGGGGCGACGGGAGTCCAGCGGCGAGCGCGTGATCGCGACGTCGGATGTGGCCTGGGTCCCCGGATCAGCCTCGTCGTCTGCAGGTTCGTCGTGAGCCCGGAGCAGTTCTAGAGGGCTGCCTCAGTGACGGCGCAGCATGGCCGGCCAGCCTCAGGGCATGAGGAGTTTCGACTCGCTGCTTCCTGCTGGCCACTTATCTGCAGCGCAGCCACATGCGCCGCAGTCCGGCGCCGTACAGGCGGAGATCGTCATACCGGTCCGCAACGAAGAGCGTGACCTCGCTCCGAGCGTCCGGCGGCTCGATGCCCACCTGCGGGACCGCTTCCCGTTCACCGCGCGTATCACGATCGCGGACAACGGCAGCACCGACGGCACCTGGCCGCAGGCGCTGGCGCTGGAATCCGAGCTCGAGACGGTCCGGGCCGTCCGGCTGGACCGACCAGGCCGGGGCGGCGCGCTGCGGTCCGTCTGGTCGCAGAGTGACGCCGCCGTTCTCGCCTATATGGACGTCGATCTGTCGACCGACCTGAACGCGCTGCTGCCGCTGCTGGCCCCGCTGCTGTCGGGCCACAGCGACGTGGCGATCGGCACCCGCCTCGCGCACGGCGCCCGCGTCATCAGGGGCCCGCGCCGCGAGATCATCTCGCGCTGCTACAACCTGCTCCTGCACGCCAGCCTGGGCACCAGGTTCTCGGACGCCCAGTGCGGCTTCAAGGCCATCAGGGCGGACCAGGCGCGGACGCTGCTGCCGCTGACCTCCGACACGGGGTGGTTCTTCGACACCGAGCTGCTGGTCCTGGCCGAGCGAGCCGGGCTGCGCATCCACGAGGTTCCGGTGGACTGGATCGACGACGCCGACTCCCGGGTCAAGCTGGTCGGCACCGCAGTGGCCGACCTGTGCGGCATCGTGCGCCTCGGCACGGGGCTCGCCCGCGGCACGATCAATGTCCCGGTGCTGGGAAACCCGTCACCCCCAGGCTCGCGCCAGCCGGGCAGCCAGGCCGGCCGCCCCGGCCAGCTGGTGGGCCAGCTGGCGCGGTTCATCCTGGTCGGCGTGGCCTGCACCGTGGCCTACGTTGTGCTCTACCTGCTGTTCCGCGGCTCGATGACGGCACAGGCCGCGAACGCCATCAGCCTGCTGGCCACCGCCGTGGCCAACACCGCCGTCAACCGGCGGGTCACCTTCGGCATCCGCGGCAGGACGCACGCCGCGCGTCATCAGGCGCGCGGCCTGATCGCGTTCGGCATCGGGCTCGGGCTGACCTCCGGGGCGCTCGCGGGCCTGCACGCCGTGTCGGCCCGGCCCGGCCGTGCCGCGGAGGTGGCCGTGCTGATCCTGGCCAACCTCGTCGCCACCGCGGTCCGCTTCGGGCTCTACCGAAGCTGGGTGTTCCGCGGCTCCGCCCTCCGTGGCCGCAGGCACGCAGGTCCCGAGTTAGTCGCCCGCGGGCCCGATCCTGTCCAGCCCCGGCTGATTGACCTATCCGAATAGGAGCTAACGGTGACCGCGATCTCGACGCAACCCGGGCCGGTGCCTGCCGCCCGCCATGGCCGCGCGGTTCGGATGGCCCGGATGCTGCGCGCCCGGCCTGGCGACCCGGCATGGGCACGGCCGGCGCTGCTGGCCCTGCTCGTGGCCGCCGGCCTGCTCTACCTGGTCGGCCTGAGCCGAAACGGCTGGGCTAACGAGTTCTACGCCGCTGCGGCCCAGGCCGGTCGGAGAGCTGGAAGTCATTCCTGTTCGGCTCGCTGGACCGGTCCAACTTCATCACCGTGGACAAGCCCGCGGGCTTCCTGTGGCCCATGGAACTGTCCGCCCGCATCTTCGGCGTGAGCTACTGGAGCCTGCTGGTCCCGCAGGCCCTGGCGGGCATGGCCACGGTCGGCGTGCTCTACACCACCGTGCGCCGCTGGTTCGGGCCAGCGTCGGCGATCATCGCCGGGGCGGTCATGGCCCTGGCCCCGGTGGCCACGCTCATCTTCCGCTTCAACGACCCGGACGCGTTCATCACCCTGATGGCGGCACTGGCCGCGTACGCCATCACCCGGGCCATCGAGTCCGGCCGCACCCGGTGGCTGGCCCTGGCCGGCGTGCTTTTCGGACTGGGCTTCCTGGGCAAGATGCTCGCGGGGTTCCTGGCCCTGCCGGCCCTGGCCCTGGCCTACCTGGTGTGCGGCCCGCCCAAGCTCGGCAAGCGCATCTGGCAGCTGCTGGTGGGCGGGGCCGCCCTGCTGGCCACCGCCGGCTGGTGGGTCGCGATCGTCCTGCTCACTCCGGCTGCCGACCGGCCGTTCGTCGGCAGCACCACCGATAACAACATCCTCAACCTCACGTTCGGCTACAACGGGCTCAGCAGGCTCGCCGGCGGCCGCGGCGGGCTGGCTGGTGGCGGCGCGGGCCGGGCGGCCGGCCGTGGTCTCGGCGCGGCCGCGGGCGAGGCGGCCCGCGGGCCGGGCGGGTTCGCCGGCGCCGGTGGCGGCGCTGGTGGTGGTGGTGGCGGCGCTGGCGGGGCGTTCGGCGGGGGAGGGGCCGGCCTCACCCGCCTGTTCGGGGCGGAGTGGGGCGGCCAGATCAGCTGGCTGATCCCGGCCGCCCTGATCGCGTTCGCGGTCATGCTGTGGGTGTCGCGGAGGTCGGCCAGGACCGACCGGACCCGCGCCGCCGCCCTGATGTGGGGTGGCTGGCTGGTGGTGGCCGGGCTGGTACTCAGCTACATGTCAGGAACCACCCACTCGTACTACTCGGTGGCGCTCGCCCCGGCGATCGGCGCGCTCGTCGGCATCGGCGCCGTGGGCCTGTGGCGGATCCGCCGCACCTGGTTCGCGCGCGCCGCCATGGCCGCCGCGCTGGCGGCCACCGGTGCCTGGGCATGGGTGCTGCTCGGCCGCAGTTCAGGCTGGCTCCCGTGGCTGCGCGTGGTTATCGTCATCGCCGCCGTCGCCGCCATCGCCGCGATCCTGGCCGGTCCCGTCCTGCTGGCCGTCACCGCCCGGTGGCGTATCGTGCTGGCCGTGGCGACGGTGTCGCTGGCCGCGATCGCCGTGCTCGGCGGCCCGCTGGCCTACAGCCTGGACACCGCGGCCAGCAGCTACAGCGGCGCGAGCCCGTCCGCAGGCCCCGCGCTGGCCGCTGCCCGGGGTGGTGGGCTGGGCGGCGCCGCGGGGCTGGGCCGCGGCGGCTTCCCCGGCGCCGGCGAGGCGGCCCGCGGCGACTTCGCCGACTTCCCCGGCGGGTTCCGTGACGGAAGGGCAGGCCGGGCCCCCGGCGGCTTCGGCGGCGGAGCGAGCGCCACGGTCAGCAGCGCCTTCGCCAGGCTGCTTGAGGCCGGAGCGTCCCGCTACAAGTGGGCCGCGGCCACCGATGGTTCCGACAGCTCGGCCTCGATGGAGCTGGCCACCGGCGGAATCCCGGTGATGGCGATCGGCGGTTTCCGCGGCACCGACCCCGCGCCCAGCCTGGCCGAATTCGAAAGGCTCGTCTCCGGCCGCGAGATCCACTACTACGTCGCGGGCGGTGCGGGTGGCTTCGCTGGCCGCGGGGGCGGGGGAGGTGGCTTCGCCGGCCGCGGGCCGGCCCGGACGGCGACTTCGGTGACTTCGGTGACTTCGGCGGCCGCGGGGCCGGGGGCGGCCTGGGCGGAGGTGGGGGTGCGGGCGGCGGCAGCCTCACCGACGCGGCGCAGATCAGTGCGTGGGTCGACGCGCACTTCACCGCGAAGACGGTGGGCGGCATGACCGTCTACAACCTGACCACCCCGGCCAAGTGATCAACCGGCCCGGTGGGCGTCTGTCGGGCAGATTCTCAGCTGGCGCGCTTGTAGGCGCGGACGGCCAGCGGCGCGAACACGATGAAGATCCCCGCCAGCCAGGCGATGCTCTTCCACAGGTCCGCCGCGATCGGGCCGCCGAGCGCCATCGAGCGCATCGCGTTGACCACGTAGGTGACCGGCTGGTTGTTGGCGAAGGCCTGCAGCCAGCCCGGCATGGTATCGATCGGCACGAACGCCGAGCTGAGGAACGTCAGCGGGAACAGCCAGATCAGCCCGAACGCCTGCACCGACTCCTCGTCGCCGATGGCCAGCCCGGTGTAGGCGGCGATGCAGCAGATCGCCACCCCGAACACCACGGCGAGCACGACCATGGCCACGGCCAGGAAGGCGCCGTTCAAGAACCGGAAGCCGACTGCGTAGCCGACCCCGACGACGATCACGATCGTCACGGTCATCCGCGCGGTGTCGGCGACCAATCGGCCGGCCAGCACCGCCGAGCGCGCCATCGGCATCGACCGCAGCCGGTCGATCACGCCCTTCTGCAGCTCCTGGGCCAGCGCGATGGCTGTGCCGAAGGTCGCGAACGCCGCGGTCTGCGCGACGATCCCCGGGATCAGGAAGTTGACGTAGCCACCGGGCGTATCAACCGGGATCGCGCCGCCGAAGACGTAACGGAACAGCAGTACGAACATGACCGGCTGGATCACGGTGAACATGATGTAGGCCGGTACCCGCATCCAGACCAGTAGGTTGCGCCGGGTGATGGTGAGCGTGTCGATCACCGCCCAGTGGGCCTGGGTGAACAGGCTCGGCCCGCTCGGCGCGATCTGAGGGCCGGCCGCCGCCGGCGCGGCGGCGGTCATGACGCCGCCTTCGCGCTGTCCTTGCCGCCGCGGCCGCCAGCCCGCCGCCGGCCGCGCTTGGATCCGTCCGGTTCGCCGTCTTCCTCGGCGGCGTGCCCGGTCAGGGCCAGGAACACGTCGTCGAGCGAGGGCCGACGCAGCGCCAGGCCCTGCGTCTGCACGCCAGCGCTGTCCAGGCTGCGCACGGCCTCGATCAGCGCCTCGGAGCCGCGGCCCCCGACACCCACGTTGATCACTCCGGTCTCCTTGTCGACATGCGGCTCCCCACCCGCCTCCCCTTCCCACCTCACTATCCGGGCGATCGCCTCGGCCGCGTCGGGGATCCGGTTGCGGTCCGGCACCGTGAACTCCAGGACGTCACCGCCGACGCGGCCCTTGAGTTCCTCGGAGGTGCCCGCGGCGATGACCTGGCCATGATCGATGACGACGATCTCGTCGGCCAGCTCATCCGCCTCGTCCAGGTACTGGGTGGTGAGCAGCAGCGTGGCCCCGCCGGCCACCAGCGACCTGATGATGTCCCACATGCCCAGCCTCGACCGCGGGTCCAGGCCGGTCGTCGGCTCGTCAAGGAACAGCACCTTCGGCCGCCCGACCAGGCTCGCGGCCAGGTCCAGGCGGCGCTGCATGCCGCCGGAGTAGGTCTTGGCCGCCCGGTTGGCGGCGTCGCTCAGGCCGAACTGCTCCAGCAGGTCGGCAGCCCGGCTGCGCGCCTCCGGCCAGCCCAGGTGGTAGAGCCGGCCGACGATCTCCAGGTTCTCCCGGCCGGTGAGTTCTTCCTGAATGGCCGCCGACTGCCCGGACAGGCCGATCGAGCGGCGCACCGCGGCGGCCTGCCGGACGACGTCATAGCCCTCGACCAGGGCTCGCCCGCCGTCCGGGCGCAGCAGCGTGGTCAGGATGCGCACGGCGGTGGTCTTGCCAGCGCCGTTCGGGCCGAGCACGCCGAGCACCGTTCCCCGCGGCACCGACAGGTCGATACCGCGCAGCGCGCGTACCTCCCCGAACGACTTGGTCAGGCCCTCCACGAGAATCGCCGGCCCGGAACTAGCAGGTGACACCTATACCTCCCCTAAGCGGCCGACGGCCCATGAGACATCCCCGTGCCCCGAACCTACCGGCACGTCGCCGACACGGGCGAATGGATAAAAGGCAGACGAGGCAGGATCCGGGAACTCATCGCCCCGGGCCGCCGGAGTTCCGGTCAGCCGTCCCCCAGGGACGCTAACCGCGGCAGGGGAAGGCCCTGGTGGGAGCGCTGACGAAGGGCACCAGGGCCGGGCCCGGCCGGGCTTCCTGACGGCCAGAGGTCCCCGCGGATCACCCGGTCGTTACCCTAATCGGCCGACACGATGGCCGGTCGCGCAGGATCATGCGGATTGCGACGTTTTTGTTATCTGGCCCCGGGCCGCGGCGTCTCCGCTGAAGGCGGAGCAGCACCGCCAGAGAGCGACGAGCGTGAGGTGCCATGGACATGCCCCGAGGCGGCGGGCTTGACGTGCAGACGGTGATCGCCGCGCAGGCCGGAGACGCACAGGCGCTCGACAGCCTGGTGTCCAGCTACCTGCCGTTGGTGTACAACATCGTCGGCCGGGCGCTGAACGGGCACGCCGATGTCGACGACGTGGTCCAGGAAACCATGCTCCGCGCCGTGCGCGGCGTGGGTGACCTGCGCGATCCTGCCGCGTTCCGGTCCTGGCTGGTCGCGGTGGCCATCCGGCAGATGCGCGATCACTACCGGGCCCGGCAGGCCGCGCCCGTCGCCGACCTGAGCGACGAGGTGGCCGATCCTGCGGCCGATTTCGTGGAGCTGACCATCGTGCGGCTCGGCTTGTCGAGCCAGCGTGCGGAGACGGCGCAGGCGACCCGCTGGCTCGATCCCGGTGACCGTGAGCTGCTCGCGCTGTGGTGGCTGGAAGCCGCCGGCGAGCTTGACCGCGGTGAGATCGCCGCCGCGCTTGGCCTGCCGCCCGGGCACGTCGCGGTGCGCATCGCCCGGATGAAGGAGCACCTCACCTTGTCCCGCGTGCTGGTGCGGGCGCTGAGCGCCCAGCCGCGGTGCGGCGGCCTGACGGTGGCCGTCGCGGGCTGGGACGAGGTTCCCGGCTCGCTGTGGCGCAAGCGAATCGCGCGGCATATCCGGGACTGCCGGCGCTGCGGCGCCCACCAGGGCGGGCTTATTCCCGCCGAGCGGCTGCTGGCCGGGCTGACCCTGGTCCCGCTGGCGGCCACCGCCGGAACCGGCCCGGACGGGCCAGGCCCGGGTCCCCGGCGGCCAGCGAGCAGCGGTCACCGGGCGGCCAGGCGGGCCGCGACTCGGGCCCGCCACGGGCACGTCTTCGCTACGACGGGCGGCTCCCTGCCGCTGAAGCTCGCGGCCGTCGTGGTCGCGGCCAGCTGCGTGGTCGCCGCCGCCGTCACCGTCGTCCACCTGCGCCGCGCTCGCCCGGCCGCCGCCGCCACATTCGCGACCCCCTCAGCCGCCGTGCCTGGCCCGGTCCCTCAGGTCCTGGCCCGGCCCTCAGCGCGGCCGGCGACGGCCGCCCCGCGCCGCGCGGCCCCGGCCGCCGCGCCCCAGACCGCGCCTCCGGCTGCGGCCGCCGCGGTGGCCAGCGGGAAGAAGGGCGTGGGCGCCTGGGCGTTCGGCGGCGCCACCGAGGCCCTGGCCGAGTCCGGGGCATCCTGGTACTACACCTGGTCGGCCACGCCCGGCGTGACCGCCCCGCCCGGGGTGCAGTTCGTTCCGATGATCTGGGGAGCCGCGGACGTGAACGCCAGCACGCTCAGCCAGGTCAAGCAGGATGGCGATGACCTGCTCGGCTTCAACGAGCCGGACATGAGCAGCGAGTCGAACCTGACGCCTGCGCAGGCTCTCAGCCTGTGGCCGCAGCTGATGGCCACCGGGATGCAGCTGGGCAGCCCGGCGGTCGCCGATGACGGCGCCACGCCCGGAGGCTGGCTGGACCAGTTCATGTCCGGCGCCGCGGCCCGTGGCTACCGGGTCAACTTCATCACGCTGCACTGGTATGGATCCGACTTCGCCACCGGTCCGGCGGTCAGCCAGCTGCAGAGCTACGTTCAGGCCGTATACGCGCGCTACCACCTGCCGATCTGGCTGACCGAGTTCGCCCTGGCCAACTTCGGCGGCTCCCCGGCCACTCCGACCCCGCAGCAGCAGGCCGCGTTCCTCACGGCCGCGACCGCCATGCTCCAGCGCCTGAGCTACGTGGCGCGCTACGCATGGTTCGGGCTGGAGGCCACCCCAACCGACGGCAGCATGGGCCTGTTCAGCAGCGGCGCGGTGGCCACCACGCCCGGTCGAGCTTTCGAAGCGGCTGGCGCGGCGGGCTGACGCGGGACCGGCGCCGGCCGGCTGCCGCCACCCCGGCCGCGCGTCCGCCGGCTCAGCGCCCGGACGTCACGTGCCTGGCGGCGGCCAGCCCCCGGGAATGCGCCTCGTCGTCGGCGGCGATGCCGGCCACGACGTCGGCTGGTGGCTGCCGGAGGTCATGTGACCCGATGGCGGCCGGCCCGGGTGCGCCGTGCAGTTCATGGACGTACCTGCCGCCGCGCAACAGTGACGCCAGGGCCGCGATCAGGCAGGCCGCGATCGCGAAGTCGAACGCGATGGCCAGCCCGTGCTGGAACGGCGCGGAGATTAGCGACGGGAAGAAGGTGTGGCCGGTGAGGTAGGCGGCGTGGCTGGCGGGCAGCTTGGTGATGGCGTGCCCGAGCAGCGTCTGCACGGGGTTGTAGCCGAGCAGGGCCGCGAACATGATCGAGACTGGCGGCAGCGCGGCGACCCGCGCCGCATCCGCCCGCGGCACGCCCTGGGCGATCAGGCCATGGCCGAGCGCGGCCGGCAGTGACGAGGCCAGGCCCAGGATGATCAGCGTGAAGAAGATGCCGATGGACAGCACCATGGCCGAGTTCTGGAACGTCGCACTCATGCCGGCGCCGACGCCGCGGCTGTCGGGGGGCAGGCTGTTCATGATCCCGGCGCGGTTCGGCGAGGCGAATAGGCCCATGCCGATGCCGTTGGCCAGCAGGATCACCGCGAACTCCCAGTACGCGAAGTCAACCGGCAGCCGCTCGAGCAGCATGAACGAGGCGGCGGCCAGCAGCATGCCGCCGGTGGCGAACGGCCGGGCACCGAAGCGGTCGGACAGCCAGCCGGAGACCGGCCCGGCGATCAGGAAGCCCGCGGTCAGCGGGATCATGGCGATGCCGGCCCACAGCGGGGTCTGACTGAAGTCGTAGCCGTGGATGGGCAGGTAAATGCCCTGCAGCCAGATGATCAGGGTGAACATCAGGCCACCGCGGCCCAGGCCGGCCAGCAGGCTGGCCATGTTGCCCGCGGTGAACGGGCGGATCTTGAACAGGGCGAGGCGGAACATCGGCTCGGCGACCCGGGTCTCGATCACGCAGAAGATCGCGAGGACGGCCAGCCCGCCGCCGATCAGGCCGAGCACCAGCGGGCTGGTCCAGCCCATCGTGTGCCCGCCATAGGGCTGGATGCCATAGGTGATGCCGACCAGGACGGCGATCAGGCCGGCGCCGAAGCTGAGGTTGCCCGCCCAGTCCAGCCGGGCTGGCCGGCGGACGCCCCGCTCCTGGAGCTTCAGGTAGGACCAGATTGCGCCGCCCACGCCGAACGGGACCGAGACCAGGAAGACATACCGCCAGTTGAGCGGACCGAGCACGCCGCCCAGCACCAGGCCGATGAACGAGCCGGCGATGCCGGCCACCTGGTTGAGCCCGAGCGCGAGACCGCGCTCGCCCGGCGGGAAGGCGTCGGTGAGGATCGCGCTGGAGTTGGCCATCAGCATCGCCCCGCCGACTCCCTGCAGGAGACGCATCCCGATCAGCCACCAGGCGGCGGCGGTGCCATGCAGCCAGGTCAGCGACAGCAGGATGGAGAACCCGGCGAACAGCGCGAACCCGAGATTGAACATCCGGACGCGGCCGAACATGTCGCCCAGCCGCCCGAAGCTGACCACCAGCACCGCGGTGACCACCAGGTATCCCATGATCAGCCACAGCAGCAGGCTGGTGTTTCCCGGCTGCAGGGGGTTGACCCCGATGCCGCGGAAGATGTCCGGCAGCGCGATCAGCAAGATGGAGGCGTTGATGGTGGCCATCAGCATGCCGAGCGTGGTGTTCGACAGGGCGATCCACTTGTAATGGACCCCGGCACTGGGTGGAGCGGGCGGCATGAGCATCCTCCATCACCGGGGCTGCTGCCAACGCGGATCGTCCCGCAGCTGGGCAGCCCTGAGCAAGCTTAGTTAGTTGCTTGTTGCGAACTAACTAAGGTCGGGAAGTATTCCCGGGGTGCCACGGCAACGCCGTCACCCGGGGCGGCGACCGGCCGCGAGGCGGGGGCGTGGCGGTCCGTTCGCCAGGGTGGGATGACCTGGCCCGGCTGGGGTGGCCCGGCCCGGGTGGCCCGGTCCGGGTGGCCCGGTCCGGGTGGCCCGGCCGGGGTGGCCTGGCCCGGCTGGCCCGGCTGGCCCGGGTGGCTCGGGTCGCCCGGGAGTGGCGCGGCCGCCGCGCGCGCCTGAAAAGGAACGACACGCCGGGGAATCTGCTTCATTTTCACTGGCAATTCCCGCACCATGATCACGGTGGCTTACATAACAGCACGTGTCGGGACGTGCGGCAATCAGGTCAATGGGGCCGCAATGAAGCACACAGCGCACTGGGGGTGTCCGTGGCCGATCCCACGTCCTACGACGACGCCTGCTCTGTTACGTTCGTCAACCGCCGGCGGGTGCTGCTGGCGGTGGGCGGCATCGTGCTGACCAGCGCCCCGGCGGCTCGCCTGCGGCTGGGCCCGTCGGCGGACCAGGCGCCAGCCGGCCGCCGTCCCGCTAGGCGTGACGTTCCTGCCCACCATGACCGCCCCCCTTACAGCGTCCCTTCCTACCCGCTGGACCGGCCGCTTTATTACATTAATGACGCCGACAAGGCAATTGCGCTGACTATCGACGACGGCCCCGATCCGGTCTACACGCCGCAGGTGCTGCAGGTGCTGCAGAGGTATCAGGTGACCGCGACGTTCTCCATGATCGGCCTGCATGTGGCCGCCTACCCCGAGCTGGCCCGGGCGGTCGCCGAGGCCGGTCACCGGATCTGCAACCACACCTGGACGCATTCGGACCTCGTGGGCATGCGGGTCCCCCGGGTGCACGACGAGCTCACCCGCGCCAGTCACGCCATCCACGCCGCGACCGGGGTGCAGCCGGGCCTGTTCCGCGCCCCTTACGGGGCCTGGTCCCCGGCCGTGGTCAGGCAGTGCGAGCGGATGAGGATGATCCCGCTGGACTGGTCGGTCGACCCGCGCGACTGGGCGCGGCCCGGAGTTCGCCGCATCGTCCGCAACATCATGAAGAACACGCAGCCCGGATCGATCATCCTGGAGCACGACGGCGGCGGCAACCGGTCCGAGACGGTCGAGGCGCTGCGCATCGTCCTGCCCCGGCTGCTGGACGAGGGATACCACTTCCAGACCCCGTGACCGCGGCGCCGCGGGGCCGTGCGCTTGGATCCTGGTATGGCCGCAGCGGTAGAACTCCAGGTCGGGGACCGGACGGTGCGCATCTCCAACCCTGACCGGGTGTATTTCCCGGCCCGCGGCGAGACCAAGCTCGACCTGGTCAACTACTACCTGTCGGTCGGCGATGGCATCGTGCGCGCCCTGCGCGAGCGGCCGTGCATGATGCATCGCTTCCCGTCCGGAGTGGCGGGCGAGAAGGTGCACCAGAAGCGGGTTCCGCAGGGCGCGCCGCCGTGGCTGGAGACCGTACGGGTGGACTTCCCGCGCTACGGCCGGCACGCGTACGAACTGTGCGTCACCGAGCTGGCCAGCGTCGTGTGGGCCGTGCAGATGTCGACGGTGGAGTTCCACCCGTGGAACTCCCGCCGGGCGGACACTGAACGGCCGGACGAGTGGCGCATCGACCTTGATCCCATGCCGCGCTGCGGGTTCGACACGGTGCGCCGGGTCGCCCGCGTCGTCCACGAGATACTCGGCGAGCTGGGCGCGGCCGGGTGGCCCAAGACCTCTGGCGGCCACGGCCTGCACGTCTACGTCCGGATCGAGCCGCGGTGGGGCTTCGCCGACGTCCGCCGGGCCGCGCACGCCTTTGCCAGGGAGGTCGAGCGCCGCGCTCCCGCTGATGTCACGACCACCTGGTGGCGCAAGGACCGCGACCCGGCCAAGCTGTTCGTCGACTACAACCAGAACGCCAGGGATCACACGATCGCCAGCGCCTACTCCGTGCGCGGCGTGCCGGAGGCGACCGTGTCCACCCCGGTCGCCTGGGACGAGATCGACGACGTGGACCCGCGCCAGTTCACGATGGCCACGGTCCCCGGGCGCTTCGCCGAGCTGGGCGACCTGCATCAGGGCATCGACGATGCCGCCTACTCGCTGGACACCCTGCTCGAATGGGCCGACCGGGACGGCCTGGACTAGGGCGCGGCGCCGGCGGCCAAGACTCGGCTGAGTAAGCGCCGGGGCGCGGGGGCAGGCGCGGAACCCGCCCGCCGGGCCAGCTGCGCAGCTACCCGATGCCCCGGCTGTCGGCCTGGACCCGGACCTGGGCGTCCCTGCCCCACCGGGTCTTCTACGACCCGGACGGGCGGCCCCTGTCATGGCGTCACGCCAGCAGGTTCTGATGCCCGCCTCTACGATGGCCACGTCGGCCACTTCGCGAGGGAAGGCATGGGCGCCCACAGTGCGAAACACCTTCGGGGAATTCGGATCATCGTCACCGGGGGCGGAACCGGGGGCCACACCTACCCCGCCCTGACCACGATCCGTGCCCTCCGGGCCCGGTTCGCCGAGACCGGCACGCACGCGCAGTTCCTGTGGGTGGGCGTCGCCAACGGCCTCGAGGCCAGGATCTGCCGCCGGGAGCACATACCGTTCCGGGCGATCACCACTGGAAAGCTGCGCCGCTCGCCGACGCCCAGGGAACTGGCCAAGAATGTCGCCGACGCGTTCCGGATCCCGCTGGGCGTGCTGCAGGCCTTTGGCATCGTCCTGCGCACCAGGCCCGACGTGGTGCTGTCGACGGGCGGCTACGTCTGCGTCCCGATCGGCGTCGCGGCCTGGACCCTGCGCCGCCCGCTGGTCATGCACGAACAGACCGCCACGGTCGGGCTGGCCAACCGGATCCTGGCCCGGCTGGCGACCCGCGTGCTGCTGAGTCACGAGTCCTCGATCGGGCACCTGCCCGGCCGGGCGCGCCGCCGTGCGGTGGTCACCGGCAACCCCATCCGCCCGGAGGTGCTGGCCGGTGACCCGCTCCGGGGACTGGCCGCGTACGGGAAGGACGCACAGCCGCCGCTCGTCCTGGTGACCGGCGGCGCCACCGGCGCGGTGCAGGTCAACGATCTCGTCGCCGGAATCCTGCCCGACGTGCTGCCGCACTGCCACCTGCTGCACCAGTCCGGCGAATACGGCTTGGCCAAGGCACGCGACGCGGCGGCGGGCCTTCCTGCGCCGCTGGCCAGCCGCTACCGGGTGGTCGACTACATCCACGATGAGCTTCCCGACGTCCTGGCCGCCGCCGATGTCGTCATCGGCCGCAGCGGGGCCAGCACCGTGGCCGAGCTGACCGGTCTCGGCAAGGCCTGCATCCTCATTCCGCTCGTGCCCACCGGCGGCGACGAGCAGCGCGGCACCGCCCGGCACCTCGCGGGGGCGGGCGCCGCCCGGATGCTCACCGGTCCCGACGCCACGCCCGAACGCCTCCGCGATGAGCTGCTGGCCCTGCTCAAGGATCCCGACGAGCGGAAGAGGCTGGCTGACCGGGCTCGCGAGCACGGCCGGCCTGACGCCGGCGACCGCGTGGCCCAGGAGCTCATCAGCACCATCCGCAAGCGCGCCACCCAGCACCGCCGCTAGCCCCGGGCTTTCGCCGGTGATCGGCCAGCCTTGATCGTTTACATGCAAAAATGCCTTTGGCCGGGGGGATAGGGCTTGTCGAAGGTCCTGTCCGCGCCGAGGTGAAGACACTTTCCGGGTGAAGAAGACCGCGTGCCACCCCAAGATCACCGTGTCCGCTGACGGCCGTGGGGTCGTGTCCCGGGCCGGGCGTTACTCCTGCTGGAAGCCGCCGGGTTGGCCCGGTGCTGCTCCCGCGGGCGGTGCATGGCCCGGGAAGATCCTCACCGGCCTGGCGATGGCCTGCGCTGATCGGGCCGGGCATGGAGGTCCTTCATCGCCCGGGACCACTGAAGCCGGACGGGCCAGTTCAGCTAGACCGGGTCGCCGAGGTCTCGCGACATCCAGCCGGCTGTGTCGAAGCGCACGGGCTGATCGCCGGCCAGCGCTGCCAGGTGCGTCTCAAGGCTCTCGAGCTCGGCGGAACCGATCTGCCGCTCCCATTGATCGCGCAGCTCATCGAAGATCGCCTCACCCTGGCGCAGCACCTCGAAGCCGAGCGGGGTGACCTGAAGGCGCATGCGGCGGGCGTGGCGGGGGTCTGTGTCGCGTGTCACGTATCCGCGCTCCTGCAGCACCGCGATAGTTTTCGCCGCGGCCTGCTTGGAGACGGACAGGCGGCGGCCGAGTTCTGAGGCGTTGCCGGCGCCGGCGGCGATGGCCCGCATCGCGAAGTCATGGACGGGACGCACATCCTCGTGGCCGCGGCGGGCTAGCTCGGCTGTCGCGGCGTCCACCAGTGAGCGGAAGCCTCCGAGCAGGAGCAGCGCGAGGTCGGCGCCAGAGCGGGACATGGCAGAAGGCTACGGCAGCGATTGGACAGTGACAACCAGGTTGGCTACACTCAATGACATCCAGGTTGTCCAAGCAAGGAGAAGACATGGACGTCACGCCAGCTGGACCCGCGCTGCCGGGGATCACGCACCACTATGCGGAGGTCAACGGGACCAGGCTGCACTACGTCGCGGCGGGGACCAGCGGATCTCCGGTCCTGCTGGTCCACGGGTTTCCCGAGACCTGGTGGGCTTTCCGGAAGCTCATCCCGCTGCTCGCGGCCAGCCACCGGGTCTTCGCCGTCGACCTGCGCGGCTTCGGTGACTCCGGCAACGAGCCGGGCGAGTACGACAGCACGACGTCAGCCGAAGACCTGCACCTTCTCATCGGGCAGCTCAATGTCGGCCCGGTTCACCTCACCGGGCAGGACATCAGCGGGACGACGGTCTTCCGCCTGGCGGCCGCGCATCCGCAGGACGTGCTCAGCGTCACCGCCATCGAGATGGGGCTGCCCGGGTTCGGCCTGGAGATGCTGGCCGACGTCACCCACGGGGGCAGCTGGCATATCGGCGTTCTCGCCGCGCCCGGCATCCCCGAGATGCTGCTCGCCGGCCGCGAGCGCGAGTTCCTGGGACAATTCGCGTTCCCGGCCATGAGCGCGACCCCGGGAGCGATCACCGACGCCGACATCGACGAGTTCGCCCGCACCTACTCGCGCCCCGGCGGCTGGCGCGGAGCGGCCGGCCTCTACCAGTCGATGCTGCGGGAAGGCCCCGACATCAAGGCTCTCGCCAAGACGCCCGGGCTGACTGCGCCCGTACTCGCGGTCGGCGCAGGCGGAGGCTCCTTCACGGCCGCCACCATGTCCCAGGCCGCGCCGGCCGGAGTCAGCTCGGTGTCACTCGACGGCGTGGGCCACTACGCCGCCATGGAGGCCCCCGGCGAGCTGGCGAAAGCCATTCTCGGCTTCGCCGCAAGCGTCGACGCCGCCTAGCCCAGGGCGTTTGCTTTCATGAAAAGGCGCCTTTGGCCCGCAAGGATAGGACTTGTCTAGGGTCTTGTCCGCCGCGAGCCGAAGGCGCTTTCCCGTGAAGTCTCCCGGCTGGTCACGGCCCTGGCCACCGACGCCCCGCAGGCGCTGAAGGCGATCCGCTAACCCGGCATCTTTTCACTCGCCCCGTACGGACAAATCCCCCAAATTGGGTGATCAAATGACTGGAGCGCGGGAAGAGACGCGATGATCAAGGTAATGGCACCAGGTCACCGAGGACGGCCGTGATGGGGACGGAGTGTTTGATCAATTGGCGTATCGATCGCTACGGAAAACTGTACGATCTGCCTGTGAACACCGACGAGCATGGCCTTCAGCAGGAAGCGGTCGAGACGCTGAGCTTCATCGCGGCCGCCGCGCAGCATCAGGCTGACGTCGTCAGGTTCGCGCTCGGGGTTGGCGTACCGAAGCAGCAAATCCACCAGCTGACCGGGCTCGCGCGGACCACCATTAACCGGATCGCATCGGAGTCGTCCGCGTGCGCGCACCCGTGCGACTGCTGCATGAGAGAGCACTTCCTGCGGCTGCGGCGCGAGGGCACGCCCGGCCCGGTGCGGGAGAGCAGCGGATACCTGCTGTACCGGATCGGCGACCGTCCCGAGATCGTCGCCCAGAAGCTGTGCCGGGAGCACCGCGACCGGGACTGGGCACGGGACCTGCCCGCATCGGCCCGGCTGGCGTGGTGCCCGCACATGCCGAAAACCCCCAGCCGCGTGGTCTACTCACTGGGCGGGATAAGGGACGACAGCAGCCTGTTCCGGGATTACTTCGGCGACTTCCCGGAGTGGCACACCACCATCAGCTTCCTGCTCGCCCCCGAGCGGCAGGAGTACAGCAGTTCGGGCCACCTATGAGCACGGGCGGCGCACCACCCGGCCAGGCCATCCGCAAGAGGAAGTGATTCGGGATGCTACGGGGACAGGTTGCAGTCTTCTTGTCTTGCTCCGAGAAGTTCAAGCCGTCGGTCGCGTGGCCGGTTCGCGATGCCCTGACCGGCCACGGCCTGCGCGCCGTCATCATGAGCGACGAGCCGCCGCTGCCCGGCGTCAGCAGCGACGCTGAGGCCCAGGCCGAGTCCTACCTTGACGCGTCATCCGCGTTCGTGGCCTTGTGCACGGCCGATTACGAGCTCAGCGACGGCACGAAGTATCCCCGGGCCAACATCATCGACGAGATCCAGCAGGCTCTCGGCCGCCCGCACCTGCGGGAATGCGCCCAGGTCCTGAAGTCGCCGGGGGTCTTGCTGCCGAGCGACATCACCCCGACCTACGACAGCCTCGACGTGACCAAGCCGGCGGTGGCGGCCGAGGTCGTCCTGAAGCAACTACAGCAGTGGGGGATCGTGCCGCTGCCCGAGAGCCGGGCGGCAGCGCCGCACCAAATGGGCCCCTGGGCCGCGAACGACGTGGACGCCCTGCTGGCCGGGCCGCCGCCCCGGGATCAGGACGAGGCCCGCAGGCGGATCTACCCGCTGCTGCGCGACCGGTCCGAGGACCGGCGGCGATGGGTCGCCCGCGAGCTGCACCGGGAGGTCATGGAATCGGGCGAGCATGTCCGCGGGCTCGCCGCGGCGGAGCTGCTCCAGGCGGCGTCGGGCCTCGACGCCGCGCTGGTATCAAACGAGATGATCGAAGCGCTGGCCGCCCATCCCCGGTACCCGGCCCGCGTTTGCGCGGCCAGTCTGCTCAGGGACCGGGCCGCGCTGGCGCCGCTCGACGTCCCCGTCGAGGTGCTCGGGCGGCTGGCCGCGCCGGACGCCGAGGACTGGTTCGTCTGGGCGCCGGCCATGGCCGCGGTCCAGGAGCTTGTCCTGCACCGGCGCTCCGCGTACGTGATCTTCGAATCGCTGGCCGCCAGCGCCAGCATCCGGGACAGGTTCGCCGTCGCCGCGGCCCTGCTGGCCATGGCCGCGGTCAGGCCCGCCGCGGTAGCGAGAGACCTGGCCGGGCAACTGGCCGACGACCCCGACCCGCTGGTCGCGGCCAAGGCGCGGGAGGTCGTGGCGGCCACCGAGCAGGTCACCGACCGCGACCACGGCGAGCGTTACCGTCGCTTCTGAGCCTTACCGGAGACCCGCGTCCAGCTCCCAGATCCGGCCCGGGGCCCAGTCCGGGTCGCGCCCGGCCAGCCCGACCACCTGGTCGAGCAGCGGGCGCTGGGCAGGCACGGCCACCGCCGGCCCGAACGGCCCGCCGGCCGCCGCCAGGAAGCCGTGCGCCGCGCCGACGGCGGCCGGGTCGGGGTTGAGCAGCTGGCCGCTGGCCCGCGCGATGTCCCAGCCATGAACGATGAGCTCGTCCAGCGCGGCCAGCCCGGCGATCTCGCCTGGCAGGTCGCCGCCGCCGACCCGCGTCATGCCGGTCCAGGCGGCCGGGTCCAGCCAGGCGGCGGCCAGCGCGGACAAGTCCCGCGGGATGCGGGTTCGCCAGTCCTCGCCCAGGCGGGCCGCGTCGCCCGGCCGGGGGGCCGCGGTCAGCGGCCCGCCGTCCTTGGCCGCCGCCGCGGCGAAGGCGAGGGCGAGCCCGCCGACATGGTCGACCAGGTCGCCCAGGCGGTAGGCGGGACACGGCGTGGCGTGCCCGAGCAACTCGTCGGGCACGCCCCTGATCAGCGCCGACATCTCGTCGGCGGCCGGTCCCAGGTCCAGCATCACCATCTCGTCCTCCCGCTGCCGCTCCGATGACACCTGCCAGGAAGACGGGGTCACCGGCGAGAACTTATCGGACGTCGGTTAATAATCTGACTGGGACGGCCGAGAAGGCGAGGATGTCATGGCTTCGGATCAGCAGCACGCGGCCGAGGTCACGGTCGTGCTCGGCGAGGACTTCGTCGCCACGGTGGAGTTGCACCGCCCGCCGGACAACTATTTCGACCGCGAGCTGATCGCCGCGCTGGCCGATGCCTACCAGGCGCTGGACGCCGATCCGGGGTGCCGGGCGATCGTGTTGTGCGCGGAGGGCAAGCACTTCTGCGCGGGGGCGAACTTCACCGGCGACGGCGACGGCCTGAGCGCCGGGCCCGGCGCGCTGTACCGGGAGGCGATCCGCCTGTTCGAGGCCATGACGCCGGTGGTGGCCGCGGTGCACGGCGCGGCGATCGGCGGCGGCCTCGGCCTGGCCTGCTCGGCCGACTTCCGCGTCGGCTGCCCGGAGGCGCGCTTCGCCGCGAACTTCGCCAGGCTGGGCTTCCATCACGGGTTCGGGCTCTCGGTGACGCTGCCCGCGATCGTCGGACCGCAGCGCAGCCTGGAACTGCTGTACACGGGCCGGCGGATCGGCGGCGAGGAAGCGGCGCGCATCGGCCTGTGCGACCGGCTCGTGCCCGCGGACGAGGTCCGTGCCGCCGCGCGCGCCCTGGCCGCCGAGATCGCCCGCTCGGCTCCGCTGGCGGTGCGGTCGATCCGGGCCACGATGCGCGGCGGGCTGGCTGACCAGGTGCGGGCGGCTACCGACCGGGAAGGCGCCGAGCAGGACAAGCTGCGCGGTACGGCGGACTGGCGCGAGGGCGTGCGCGCGATGACCGAGCGCCGCCCGCCGCGTTTCGAGGGACGTTGACCGGCCCGGCCGGCGTGCGGGCCCAGGTCGCGGCCTGGCTGGCCGAGGCCTGGGATCCGGAGCTGAGCCTGCGGGAGTGGCGGGTCCGGCTGGCCGACTCCGGCTGGGGATGTCCCAGCTGGCCCCGCGAGTGGTGCGGCCGGGGCCTTCCCGTCGCGGCCGGCAGCGTGGTGGCCGAAGAGTTCGCCCGGGCCGGCGCGGTCGGGCCGCCGGGCGGGGCCGGCCTGAACATGGCCGGGCCGACGATCCTGGAACACGGCTCGGACGAGCTCAAGCGGCGCTTCATCCGGCCCACCGTCACCGGGGAGATCAGCTGGTGCCAGCTGTTCAGCGAGCCCGGAGCCGGGTCCGACCTGGCCGGGCTGACCACTACGGCCCGGCCGGACGGGGACGCGTGGGTGGTCTCCGGCCAGAAGGTGTGGAACACCTCCGCGCACCACGCCGACTTCGGGCTGCTGCTGGCCAGGACCGACTGGGACGTGCCGAAGCACCGCGGCATCAGCTACTTCATCCTCCCGATGCGCCAGCCGGGCGTCGAGGCCAGGCCGCTGCGGCAGATGAACGGGCACGCGTCGTTCAACCAGGTGTTCCTCGACCAGGCGCGGATCCCGGCCGGGAACGTGGTCGGCGCCATCGGCGGCGGCTGGGCCGTGGCGCTGACCACGCTGGCGCACGAGCGGCGACTGGCCCCGTCCGCCCGCCAGGTGGCGGCCGGCCAGGCGGCGGCCGGCCACGCGCCGGCGCCCCGGGCGCTGCGCGAGGCGGCCGAGGAGTCGGAGCAGGCCATGGCGCCCTACCGCTGGTACCCGCAGCGCGCCGGGCGGCCCGACCTGGTCGTCGAGCGCGCGATCGCGGCCGGCCTGGCACGCCGACCCGCTGGTCCGGCAGGAGATCGTCAGGCTGATCACGCTGGCGTGGGCGGCGCGATGGACCGCGCAGCGAGCCGCCGCGGCCCGGGCCGCCGGGCGCCCGCCGGGCCCGGAAGGGTCTCTGGCCAAGCTGGCCAGCAGCAACATCGCCCGCGCCGCCGCGCGGGTGCACGCGCTGATCGCCGGGCCTTCCGGCATGCTGGCCGGCGCCGACGACCCGGCCAGCGGGATGATCGGCGAGATCCTGCTGTCGGTTCCGGCCGTCTCGATCGCCGGCGGTACCGACCAGATCCAGCGCACGATCCTGGCCGAGCGGATCCTCGGGCTCGCCAAGGAGGCCACGGTCGATCGCGACGAAACGTTCAGGCAAGTTCATAAGAACGGATAGGTGGACCAGGATTCGCCGATCGTTACGATTGACCAGGGGACAGATCGGAGTCGGCATGGAAGCCACGGCGAGTTCGGTGCGCCGGGAGGCGCGCGACTGGATCGAGGAGAATTTCGACCCGCAGCTCAGCCTGCGGGCCTGGCTGGAGCGGCTGGCCGATTCGGGCTGGGCCGCGCCCGGCTGGCCGGCCGACGCGGGCGGCCGGGGGCTCCCGCCGGACCTGGCCGCGCTCACCTACGCG
Source organism: uncultured Actinomycetota bacterium (assembly GCA_963729365.1). GTDB lineage: Bacteria > Actinomycetota > Actinomycetes > Streptosporangiales > Streptosporangiaceae > JASHPR01. Next base: position 636,260 of record CAVSNQ010000013.1, on the reverse strand, counting down.
GAGTTCAACCGGGTCGACGCGCCGGGGCCGCCGGCCTGCCTGGGCGTCATGCTCGCCGCGCCGACGATCATCGCGAACGCGAGCGACGACCTGAAGCGGCAGTTCGTCCGGGCCGTGCTCGTCGGTGACCACGCCTGGTGCCAGCTGTTCAGCGAGCCGGGAGCCGGGTCCGACCTGGCCGGCCTTCAGACCAAAGCGGAACGCGACGCCGACGAGTTCATCATCAACGGCCAGAAGGTGTGGACGTCGGGCGGACAGGTCGCCGACTACGGGATGCTGCTCGCCCGCACCGACCCGGACGTGCCCAAGCACCGCGGCATCACCTATTTCGCGCTGCCGATGAACCAGCCCGGGGTCGAGGTGCGGCCGCTGATCCAGATGACCGGCGACTCCGGTTTCAGCGAGGTGTTCCTGTCCGGCGCGCGGGTTCCGGCGTCCGCGATCATCGGCGAGCTCAACGGCGGGTGGGGCGTGGCGCTCTCCACGCTGGGCTTCGAGCGCACGTCGCTCGGGACGGCGACCGGGCTCGGGTTCCGGCTCACCGGGCCCGGGGGCAGCCGGTTCCGTGAGCAGCAGGAGGTCTCGGTCGGCGAGTTCATCGCCGCCTCGAAGTCGAACGCGAAGAACTTCGGCATCGGCGGCACCGCGATGACGGCCGGCGGCATCGCCCCGCTGGTCGCGCTGGCCAGGGAACTCGGGCGCGATCATGACCAGGAGATCCGGCAGCAGATCGTGCGCCTGTACACGCTGGGCTCGGCCAACGCGTGGAACGGCCAGCGCGCCCGCGCCGCGCTGCGGGCCGGGCGGGCCGGCCCCGAGGCCTCGCTCGGGAAGCTGATGTCGTCCCGCATCGGCCGGCAGTGGCGCGACACCGCGTCGCTCGTCGCCGGCCCGCTGGGGATGCTGGCCGGAGCGGACGGGCCGCTCGGCGGGCGGCTGGCCAGCCAGCTGCTGGCCACGCCGGGGCCGTCGATCTACGGCGGCTCCGATCAGATCCAGCGCAACATCATCGGAGAACGGGTGCTCGGCCTGCCCAAGGAGCCTGACCCGTCACGGACGGTCCCGTTCCGCCAGCTCAAGGTCGGAACCCAGGCACCAGCGTCGGGGGAGCAGTCATGATCTTCACCTTTACCGACGAGCAGAACCAGCTCGCCGCCACGCTCCGCCGCTTCCTGCAGGACAAGTCCTCGTCGTCCGAGGTGCGCAGGCTCATGCAGACCGAGCAGGGTTATGACCCGCAGACCTGGGCCCAGCTGGCCGGCCAGCTGGGCCTGCCGGGCCTGGTGATCCCGGAGAAGTACGGCGGCTCCGGGGCGGGCCCGGTCGAGCTCGCGATCGTGTGCGAGGAGATGGGCCGCGCGCTGCTGTGCGCACCGTACTTCGCCACCGCGGTGCTGGCCACCGCGGCGCTGCTGGACAGCGGCGACCAGGCCGCCGCCGAGGAATTCCTGCCCGCCATCGCCGACGGTACCGCGATCGCGACGCTCGCCGTGTGCGAGGACGACGGCGCGTGGACGACCGAGCGGCTGCAGACCCGGGCCCGCCCGGCCCGGGACGGCTACGTGCTGGACGGCCGCAAGTCGTTCGTGCTCGACGGCCACACCGCCGACCTGCTGCTGGTGGTCGCGCAGGCCGAGGGCGGGCCCAGCCTGTTCGCGGTGCCGGGCGGCGCTGACGGGCTCGCGCGGCGGCCGCTTGAGACGCTCGACATGACCCGCAAGCAGGCGGTGCTGACGCTGGACGCGGTGCCGGCCCGGCTGGTCGGCGCGGAGGGCAGCGCCGCCGACGTCGTCGAGCGCACGCTGCGGCTCGCGGCCGTCGCGCTGGCCGCCGAGCAGGTCGGGGGAGCGCAGCGCTGCCTGGACATGAGCGTCGAGTACGCGAAGATCCGGATGCAGTTCGGCCGGCCGATCGGCAGCTTCCAGGCGATCAAGCACATGTGCGCCGACCTGCTGCTCGAGGTCGAGTCGGCGAGGTCAGCGGCCTACTACGCCGCGTGGGCGGCCGAGGAGCAGTCGGACGAGCTGCCGCTGGTGTCCAGCCTGGCCAAGGCGTTCTGCTCCGAGGCCTATTTCCGCGCCGCCGCCGACAACATCCAGATCCACGGCGGGATCGGCTTCACCTGGGAGCACGACGCGCACCTGTACTACCGGCGCGCCAAGTCCGCGGAGCTGATGCTGGGCACGCCCGGCGAGCACCGGGAGATCGCCGCCGGCTACCTCATCGATGGAGCCGCCGGGCCCGCGTAGGTTCGGCGGTAGCGGGCCCGGCGGCTGGCTTGAGGGCTGTCCTAGTAGCTGTTCAGCCAGTGGGTGTGGAACGTGGTGCCGCCGCCGGAGAGCGACGAGGCGATGGAGAGCAGGTAGGTGTCGGTGGCATCGACTATGTCGATCTTGTAGTAGGTCGGGTAGCTGGAGATCGTGCCGGTGGTGTGGCCCGCCGTCTCGGTCGCGTGCGAGAGCGTCCAGGTGGAGTACTGGGCCAGCGGCGCGATGCCGATCGCGAAGGCGGGCCGCTCGGCGATCCACTCGGCGCTGGTGTCCTGGCAGGTGGCGAGCGCGCAGGTGCTGGTCACCGAGAAGCTGTTGGCCGGGTGCGTGGAGTCGACCAGCGACAGCCGGTACGACGTGCCGGTGCGCGATACCGCGGCGGTGATCCTGTCGCCGGGCCGGAGCGAGGTACCGACCTCGATGGTGGAGGCCGGGAACATCTCGTACCAGGTGAAGTAGACGGGCCGGTTCTCGAAGCACCAGCTGAGCGTGCCGTCCTGCTCGACCGTGCCATTGTTGTAGCCGTCGAGGCCGACCCACTCCGCGGTGAGTTCGTCCTCGCGGTTGCATTTCACCGTGGGCGTGTTCCATTGCCCGCCGACCCTGGTGAAGGCGCCGCGGGTACTGGCCGAGTCGGCGTAGCCGGACCAGTTGAACGAGGCGGTCGCTGACGCGGCCAGTGGCGTGGCCCTCGCGTGCAGGTCGACGGTGGGCGACCCCGGGATACCGGACTTGACCGGCGGCGCTGGATTGTTCGCGGCCAGGTAGCTGACCAGGGCGGCGCGCGCCCTGGCCAGGAACTGGGCCGACGGCTGGCCCGACAGCTCAGTCGCTCGGGCGGGCGCGGCCGCGGTCGTGACCGCCGCTTCACCGACGAGCATGAGGGACCCGGCCGCCACCGCGGCCGTGCCCGAGACGAGTAGATAGCGCATCAGGCGCATGCAAAACCCCCATAGATGAATAAGGCCCGGGAAGAAATTAAAAGCTGCTGAAATGCCGCGGGGTGCCTGGCTGGTTTCATAGGCAGGCTAGCAAGCTGGCGGTCGGGTTCGCAGCACTTTATAGAATAGTGACTACGTTACGTAATCACGCTCTAGATTCCGATTTCAGCATGTGAGATCGTGCTTTTATTCGGCACTTTCATGATGCATAGTAAATTGGCCGTCCCTTGTGCATACGCGTTAAGTGATCACGATCACCCGAGCCGGGCCTGGGTCGTCGGCATCCCGGACGGCCTGTGACGATATAACGGTGTTCTGGATTGCCGCGTATGAGGAGGCCCCCTTGGCCGGACCATCCCGGGCACCATCCGGCGCCGTGAATCCGGGTGCGGCCGCCTCCGCGCTGATGACCGGGGTGCCGCCGTTCCCGCCGCAGGCCCTGGTGACGCTCGCGAACTGGCAGGACCCGCCGTTCAACCGGTGGGCCTTCCAGCACGTCAGGGAACTGATTCCGACGGCCCGGATCGCGCGCGCGGCCGGGCCGGCCGGGCCGCTGCCGCGCGCGGAACGTGATATCCGGCGCTTCCGGTTCCGTGCTGACGGCCGCGAGCTGAGCGTCGGCGAGATGCTGGACGAGACCTACACCGACGGGTTCCTGGTCCTGCATCACGGCCAGGTTGTGGCCGAGCACTACTTCAACGGCCTGGCGCCCGAGGTCCCGCACCTGCTGATGTCCGTCTCCAAGTCGGTGACCTCGGCGGTCGCCGGCGTGCTGGCCGGCCGGGGCTCACTGGCGGTGTCGGCCGCCGTCGAGGAGATCGTCCCGGAGTTGCGCGGTACCTCGTTCGAGGGCGCGACCGTGCAGGACCTGCTGGACATGCGGGCCGGCACCCGCTTCGACGAGAGCTACGACAATCCAGAGGCCGACGTGCGCACCTACGAGCGCGTGTACCTGTGGCGGCCGGACAACGGGGACCCGCGGCCCGCGGACGCGCTCGGCTACTTCGCCACGCTGCAGAACGACGGTCCGCACGGCGGGCCCTTCCGCTACCGCTCGATCCTCACCGACGTGCTGGCGTGGGTGATCGAGCGGGCGGCCGGGGTGCGGCTGCACCAGCTCATCGAGCGTGAGCTGTGGCAGCCGATGGGCGCGGAGTTCGACGCGGAGATCACCCTTGACTCGCGCGGCAACCCGATGGCCGACGGGGGCATCTGCGCCACCCTGCGCGACCTGGCCCGGTTCGGCCAGCTGTACCTGCAGCGCGGCCGGGCCGAGGGCCTGCCCATCGTGCCCGGCGACTGGATCGACGACACGATCCGTGGTGCCCCCGACGGCGCGCGCGCGTTCGCCCAGGGTGGCCGGTCGCCCGGCTCCCCGCCCGGGGCCCACTACCGCAACTGCTGGTGGGTCTGGGACCCCGGGCTGCCGTTTTACCAGGCGTCCGGCATCAACGGCCAGGGCGTCTACGTGCACGTGCCGTCGAGGACCGTGGTGGCCAAGTTTTCGACCTGGCCGACCGCGCTGAGCCCGGCCGCCGATGTGACCGCGCAGGCCGTGCTGGCCATAAGCAATGCCCTGCAGCACGGCCAGCTTGACGGCTAGCCGGCTGCAGGGCACTGCCCGCGGGCGATTTGGTTACGCGGCCGGGCCGTTGGCCAGGGTGACGGTGGCCGACTGGGCCTGGCCGGCCTGGTCCGTCCAGCCGATGGTCACGTGATCGCCCGGGTGGTGCTGCTCCATCGCCGCCTGAAGCGAGGCCGGCGAGGAGACGGAGTGACCGTCGACCGAGGTGATCACGTCACCCTGGGTGAGACCGGCGTTGGCGGCCGGCGCGCCTTGGAGCACCCCGGCGACCGCGGCCCCCGAGCCGGTCTGGATGCCCTGCTGGGCGGCGTTGCTGGCCGATTCGATCTCCACGCCCAGGAAGCCGCTGGCGCCGATGTGCACCGTGGACGAGGCACTGCCCGACTCGATCTGGTTGCCGATCGCGAGGGCCTCGTTGATCGGGATCGCGAAGGCCTGGGTCTGGGCCTGGGACTGCGCGGACTGGAGCTGCATCGTGTTGGACGCCGCGGTGTCGATGCCGATCACCTGGCCGGCCGTATTCACCAGCGGCCCGCCCGAGTCGCCCGGCTGGATGGGCGCGTTGTGGTTGATCAAGCCGGTCAGCTGCTCAGAGGTGCCCGACCCCTCGTCCGAGGCGGTGATCGAGGCGCCCAGGCCGGTGATCCGGCCGGTGGCGACCGACGGGGTTCCGCCCTTGCCGCCTGCGTTGCCGAGGGCGACGACGCTCTGGCCGACCGCGGCGGTGTCGGAGTTGCCCAGGTTCACGGTCTGCAGCCCGGAGGCGCCCTGCAGCTGGAGGACCGCGATGTCCTTAGTCTGGTCATACCCGACGACCTTGGCCTTGTAGCTCTGGCCGTTGCCGATATCGGTGACGGTGATCGAGGTGGCGCCCTCGATCACGTGGTTGTTGGTCAGGATCTCACCCGACGGCGTCAGCACCAGACCGGTGCCTGCCGACTCGGCCTGCTGGTATCCGAGCGTGGAGACCACGTCGACCAGGCCGGGGTCGACGTGCGTCTCGATCTGGGAGGTGGTCAGCACCGCGCTGCTGCCCAGCGTGCTGCCCGCGCCCCCCAGGGCGAAGAAGGTGCCCAGGCCGGCCGCGAGCGCAACACCGACGATCAGCACCCCGCGGCGGAACCGCCGAACGGGACTGCGCGGGCCCTGGGGTCCGCCTCCGCCGTAGCCGTAGTCGTAGCCGTAGTACGGGCCGCCGGGGCCGGCCGGGCCGCCATAACCGTACGGGTCCGCACCGCCGGGTCCGGCCGGGCCGCCAGGGCTGCCCGGGCCGGCTGGGCCACCGGGCCGGCCGGGCCACCGGGGCTGCCGTAACCGCCGTAACCGTATGGGCCGCCGGGACCGCCGTAATACGGGCCGGGCGGCGGCTCTGGCGGTGTCTGCCATGATTCGCCGGAATTTGGCGGACCGTAGATGCTGCTCATGCGAACGGCTCCCTCGTACTTGTCCTCGTTCTGCAACACCTCCATGGTTGGCCGCGTACCTGGGAGAAAACTGAAGGCTCGCTGATCGCCTACCTGATCTTTGCTGACAGCCTGAACGCGGCTGGCTGCGGCGGTCCTGGTCTGGGGAGGAGCCGCCGTCCGGCCCCGCCGCCGGCGCGCGCAGCCATCCCACCCCCGCACAGCGACCTATCCCCGCACCGACGGCCCACGCGGGCCGCCTTTTCTTTTAAAAAGCTTTACCGAACGCTGGTGATTGCGGGCCAGGGTAATGCGGGGGTCGGGGCGTGGTTAACAAGCCGCCTTCTGGTCATGGGACGTCAAAATTATAGCCACATCTCAATAAGACGCCAGGCCGGGACGAGTAGCGCGGTCAGCCAGAGGATATAGGTCCCGCGGACCCGGGGGAAAAGGGAACTCAAAAAACGTCCGCACGAGGGGAATGGCATGCACCGCAAGCTCGATATCCTGGCCGAGAAGGGCCATGTGATCCTGCGTGATTGGCAGGGGACGCCCATTGCTCCTGCCGAGTGGGAATCGCTCGAGTACATGGACTGGAAAAGCGGGGGGGACACGAATTTCGCACCTCTGACGTCAGCCACGGGCGATATGGACTGCCGCGGCTTCTGGGATCATGGCCAGCCGGACAAGGGCGGTATCTGGACGAAGAACCGCAAGCTGGCGCCCGGCTTGGCCGATTACGTCGACCAGATTGGCGGCAACTTCGGCCGCGTCCGCGTTATCAAGCTCAATCCGAGTGACGAGGCGACCGCGCTTCGCCAGCTGCACCTGGATGACAACAACCGTCTCAATCCCGACGGCGAGGGATGGGTCGTTCGCTCGTGGCTTGAGCTGGACAATGCGCCCGGGAAATCGGTCTTCATCCTGCGCGAGGACAAGGACGATCCCGCGACCGAGACGCGCATCCGGCTGCACCCGGGGATGCAGCTGGTCATCGATACGCAGCGGCTGTACCACGTCGTGTGGCACCCGGGCCCCCAGCCGCGCTACGCGCTCATCACCTCCTGGGAGAGCGACGACGTGGTCGACAGCTGGATCAGCCGCGAGCGGGCGGGCCACCGCGAGCCGGCCGCGGCGGGCAAGCTCGCCTCCGCCCGGCGGTAACGGCGGGCGCGCTGAGGCCGTCGCGAGCGAGCCGGAGAGCGCGGGTCCCGGGTGCTCAGCACCCGGGACCCCCTGGCCCGGCTGTCGGACCCGTGCGGCAGGCTGGATCCATGAGCCTGCCGTTTCCCGAACCCACGGACCCGGCGCCGTCACGGGCCGAGGTCTTTCTGAGGTACTTCGACTTCTTCCGCGACCGGCTGGTCGACAAGCTGGCCGGGCTGCCCGCCGACGAGTTGCGGGTCAGCCGGCTGCCATCGGGCTGGGCGCCGATCGAGTTGCTCAAGCACCTTCGCTACGTCGAGCTGCGATGGCTTGAGTGGGGCTTCGAGGGCGCCGATATCGCTGAGCCGTGGGCCGATGCCCGGGACGGCCGCTGGTACGTGGCCGCCGACGAGACACTCGAGGACCTGGTGGCGGCGCTCCACGCCCAGGCCGCACGGACCAGGGCCATCGTCGAATCCCACGACCTGGCCGAGATCGGCCAGCCCGGTGAACGGTGGGACGGGGCCGACCCCGCATCGCTCGAGCGGATCCTGTTCCACCTGCTCCAGGAGTACGCGCGCCACGTCGGCCAGCTCGACATCGTCACCGAACTCAGCGACGGCCGGACCGGGGAGTAACGACGCCAGCGCTTAGAGCGCTGGCCCGTCTGGGATCGCGGTACGGCTGACCCGGCGCCCGCCCTGCCGGGCGATCGATGCGAAGGCGGCCGCGTCGTAGACGGCGGCACCGCCCGGATCGTTGTTGAAATAGACGAAAACGTCCGCGCTGTCCGGCCACATTTCGGTTATCCGCCGCACCCAGCTGCGCAGGGCACGCTCGCCGTAACGCGGCCACGGCTGCGCCGCGCCCTCGTGGAAGCGCAGGTAGCCCCAGTCGGCCGTGCGCCACAGCGGGGTGATCGGGCGGCCGAGCCGGTCGGCCAGGCACAGGGCAGCGCGGTGTCGGGCCAGCAACTCCCGGACTTCCTCGGTCCACCACGACTCATGCCTGAATTCCACCGCGACCCGCACGCGGTGGCCCGTTGCGCTCGGCGTCCCGGCCGCGGGCTCCGTGCGGAATTCGGAGAACGCGCGCAGGCACCTGTCCAGCGCGCCGGGATCCGCAGGGAGGTTCGGAGGCAGCTGGAGCAGCACCGGGCCAAGCCGGTCGCCAAGCCCGGCGGCCGCGCCCAGCAGGCGCCCGACCGGCTCGGCCGGATCCCGCAGCCGCCGGACATGGGTCAGATAGCGGCTGGCCTTGACCGCCATCACAAAGCCCTCAGGCGTCCGGGCCCGCCAGGCGGCGAAGGTCTCCTGGCCGGGCAGCCGGTAGAACGAGCCGTTGTTCTCGACCGTCGCGTACTGACTGGCGTAGTGCTCCAGCCAGCTGCGCTGGGCCAGGCCGGGCGGGTACAGCACGCCCCGCCAGTCGCGGTACTGCCAGCCGGAAGTACCGACAAGAACTGGCATGGCCGGAACGCAGCCTCCCCTCTGGCCTTCGCGGCTACCCGAACAGTAACCGCACGGGCCAGGGCGCCTACTTCACGGCCGGGCGCCCCGCCCTCCACCGAGCTCCCCTGGTACCAGCACCACCGATCGCCAACCCCCCGACGAACTTGCCGAGCACTTACTAGCGGCACGATATTCGGTGGCGCCGGACCGCCGCGCGTGGGTTAGCTGGCTCCATGGACCTTCAGCGGTTCGACCCGGCCGACGATCACGAGTCGGTGGGCGCCTGCCACGAGATCTACCTGTCGGGAGCTTCCGCCGACGACCCCGACGTCCCGCCCATGTCGGCCCGCCCGTTTGCTGGCTGGCTGGAGCTCGGCTGGACGGAAGACCCGTCGGAGGCCTGGCTGGCCCGCGACCGCGCAGGCCGGGCCTGCGGCTGGTACGTGCTCACCTTGCCGCACCGGGAGAACCGTCATCTGGCCGGCCTGAACCTGGTCGTGCACGCCTCCTGTCGGCGCGACGGCCTGGGCACGGCCCTGGCCAGGCACGCGGCGGCCCGGGCGCATCACTCGGGCCGGACCCGCCTGGAGGCCGGGGCGAGGGCAGGCTCGCCCGGCTCGGCGTTCGCCCGCGCCCTGGGCGCGCGGGAGGGGATCGCCGAGGTCCGGCGGGTCCTCGAGCTGGCCGCCGTTCCCGCCGGGCACCTGGCCGGGCTGCGGGCCAAGGCCGAGCCGATGGCGAGCGGATACTCCCTGCTGTCCTGGGACGGCCCGGTGCCCGGCGATCAGCTCGCCGGGGTGACCGCCGTCAACAACGCGGCTTCCGACATGCCGCTGCCAGCCGGCCAGGACCCGCAGCGCTGGGATGCCGAGCGGGTCCGGCTGGACGATCGCCGCGTGGCGGCCCAGGGGCTGCGCCGCCACACGGTCGCCGCCCGGTCGCTGGCCACCGGCGAACTGGCCGGGCTGACCCAGCTCGCGGTCGAGCCGGACAAGCCTGCGTGGGGTTTCCAGGAGCTGACGGCGGTGGCCCGGCCGCACCGGGGCCACCGGCTCGGCCTACTGGTCAAGGTGGCCATGCTGGAGCTGCTGGCCGAGCGTGAACCGCAGCTCGCCTGGATCATCACCGGGAACGCCGACGCCAACGAGCACATGATCGCCATCAATGCTGATCTTGGCTTCGGCGTGCTCGATCAATGGCCGTCCTGGGAGATCGAGGTCGCGCAGGTGCTGGCGTTTCCCGGGCCTTCGGAACCCGGTTAGCCCGGACCCGCCGGCCCCGGCCGTCCCGCCTCCTCCGCTCGCTACTCACCGGGCCCACGCCGGCGTCGGCTCGTTCCTGATCACGATCAGGCGCACGATCCGGTCGTCACGGACGGTGAAGTAGTGCGTAAGGATGAGCGGGTCGGGCAGGCCGGTCTTGTCATACTCGCCGTCCATGGCGGCGTGCACGATGATGTCGCCGTAGTGCTCGGCGGTGGCCGTCACCTCCATCGTCACCTTGTCGCCGATGACCTCGCGGTCGAGCCAGGCGCGGACCGCGTCCGCGCCCCAGAACTCGCGGCGGGCATCGTTCACGAATGCGTCGTCGGCGAACCAGCCGATCAGAGCGTCGCCGTCGAAGGCGTTGCTCGCGGCGATATAGCCCTCGACGGGCGCCGGCAGGGTGATGCTCATCGATCCTCCGTTGGTTGCACGTGATACCACCGTGATGGCTCCCGCAGGGGGAGAGTCAAGCGCGGCCCAGGAGCCGGCCCGGTTGACTCTCCCGGCGAGGGAGAGTCCACAGTGTTGCCATGCGCGCGGGCCTGAGCATCGGTGAGTTCTCCCAGATCACGCACCTGAGCGTGAAGACGCTGCGCCGCTACCACGAGGCCGGGCTGCTCGAGCCCGCCGAGGTCGATCCGCACTCCGGGTACCGCTACTACTCCACCGCGCAGGTGCCGACGGCGCAGGTAATCCGGCGCTTCCGCGATCTGGGCATGCCCGTCCGCGAGGTGGGCGACGTGCTCGCAACCAGCGATCCCGAAGCCCGCAGCGCGCTGATCGCGCGGCATCTCGATCGCCTGGAGGACCAGCTTGACCAGACCAGGGCGGCGGTCACCTCGCTGCGGCGGCTGCTCCAGCCGGCGGCCACGCCGATCGAGGTCGAGCACCGCGCGGTGGCGGCCACCGCCGTGGCCGCGATCGGTGACACCATCGACCGCGGCAAGGTACTGGCCTGGTACCGCGGGGCCATGGCCGAGCTGGCCGCGACTCTCGGTGCCCTGGGCATGACGCCGACCGGGCCCTACGGAGGGCTGTACGACAACGAGTTGTTCACCGACGAGCGCGGCCGCGCGGTCGTGTACGTGCCGGTCGCCAGCGCTCCCGCCGCCGGACGCGTGCAGCCGTTCACCGTGCCTGCCGGCGAGCTCGCCATCACCGTGCACCGCGGGTCGCACGACGACATCGATGTCTCTTACGGCGCGCTCGGCACGTACGTGACCGAGCACGCGCTCGCCGTCGCCGGCCCGTGCGCGAGACGTACCTCGTGGGACCCCGCGATACCGGCGACGCCACGGCCTGGCGCACCGAGATTGGCTGGCCGGTTTTCCGCACGGCCGCTGCCTGATCGGCGCGTATCGGCCGTGATACCCGGTTAAGACCGGTTAAGACCTGAACTCCCGCGTCCAGTCCTAACTGGGCAGCATGAAACCTGGCCCGCACCTCGCCGGTAGCGGGACATCGGCCGGGCTCAGCCTGGTCCGGGGCCGCCCAGCAGGTCGGTGCCTGCCTCGTCGGGCTCGGGGCCGCCGAGTTCGTCGCTGGCCGGCTCGGCGCCGCCCAGCAGGTCGGTGCCTGCCTCGTCGGGCTCGGGGCCGCCGAGTTCGTCGCTGGCCGGCTCGGCGCCGCCCAGCAGGTCAGTGCGCTCTTCGTCGGGTTCCGGGCCACCCAGCACGCCCGGGTCCCGGCCAGATGCCGGACTGTTCGTCATGACAGCCTCCTCTCGACCCTTTTTACACGATGCCCGGCCGGCTGCGCGTGCACACCATCCTGCGCATGAACATCACCCGCACGGGCATCCTTTTCCTGGCCCGCGGGCGGGTCGCGGCAGGAAGCGGCGGATGGCGGCCTAGACGGCGCCCGGGCGGCGGTCCACGACCCGTGCGGCCTTGCCCTCGCTGCGCGGGATGGTTCCTGGCGGCACCACCGCCACGTTGATCCGCAGGCCGGTGTGATCCCGCAGCAACTGCTCGAGCCGGCCGCGCAGCAGCTCGGGATCCTCGCCGCCGCCGTCGGGCTCGCACTCCAGGGTCAGCTCGTCGAGCGGACCCGGCCGCTCGACGATCAGGCGGTAGTGCGGCGCCGCCCCGCCCGCGCCGAGCAGCACGTGCTCCACCTGAGAGGGATAGACGTTGACGCCGCGCACGATCAGCATGTCGTCGTGACGGCCGCGCAGTCCGGTCAGCCGGACCGTGGTCCGGCCGCATTCGCAGGGCGCGTCGGCCAGGCCGCCGATATCCCCGGTCCGGTAGCGCAGCAGCGGCATCGCTTCCTTGGTCAGCGTGCTGAAGACGAGTTCGCCGTCGGCTCCCGGCGCTACCGCGTGACCGTCGCCGGGGTCGATCACCTCGATGATGAAATGATCTTCCTGCACGTGCAGCCCGGTGCGGGCCGGGCACTCGGCGGCCACCCCCGGCCCGCACATCTCGGACAGGCCGTAGAAGTTGACCGCCTTCAGCCCGAGCGACCGCTCGATCTGCTCGCGCATTCCCTCGGTCCACGGCTCGCCGCCGAACAGGCCGAGCTGGAGCGGCAGCGCCGCGGCGTCGTCCCCGGCCTCGGCGATCGCCTGCGCGATGGCGAGGGCGTACGACGGCGTCGAGACGAGGACCTGGGCGCCGAGGTCGCGCAGGAGCATCGCCTGCCGCGCGGTGAAGCCGCCAGAGACCGGGACCACCGTCGCCCCGATCCGCTCGCCGCCCTGGTGGAAGCCGAGGCCGCCGGTGAACAGCCCGTAGCCGTTGGCGTTGTGGATCACCATCCCGGGCCTGACACCGGCCATCGTCATGCACCGTGCCATCAGCTCGGTCCAGTTGTCGAGGTCGGCCTTGGTGTATCCGACCACGGTGGGCTGGCCGTGGGTGCCGCTCGACGCGTGGACGCGGACGAGCTGCTCCCGCTCCACGGCCAGCAGGCCGAACGGATAGTTCGCGCGCAGGTCGGCCTTGCTGCTGAACGGAATGCGGCGAAGGTCGGCCAGGGAACCGATGTCCTCGGGGGCCGCGATGCCGGCGGCGGCCAGGCGCTCCGTGCCGAACGGCTGGCTGCGGAGTATGTGCGCGACGGTCGAACGCAGGTGGCGCAGCTGCAGCGCCTCGAGCCGCTCGCGCGGGAGCGTCTCGGCACGATCCCAGATCACCTGCTCAGTGCTGGCCCTGGGCGGACGATCCCCCCAGGCCGCCCCGCTAAAACGCTCAGAGGCTGCGCGCGCGGGCATTCCAGTGCACCTCCAGATTGCGGACCAGCGCCGGGCTGAGGTGGCAGCGCGCCTGCTCAACCGAGAAGGTAGCCATGTACTCGCGGAACAGGTCGAGTGGCTCCTGGCCGACCCGCAAGGCGCTCCGGTTTGCTGCCGCGTTCACGAGCCCGGAATTCGTGAGCGCGTCGATCCTCGCCTCGAGCGCCCCGTCCATCTCGCCTGGCTGCACCACCTCGTCGCACAGCAGCGCCGCGTCCGGCTCGCCCGCTGTCCATTCCCGGCCCGAGAGGATCGCCTGGCGGGCGGCACGGTCCCCGACGAAACGGGGCAGGCGCAGGTTGGACGCCCCCGGGATGATCCCTTCCTTGCGGGCCGGCAGGAAGAGGCGCGATCCGCGGGTGGCGATCACGTGGTCCACGACGTGCAGCAGCTGGCAGGCGCCGCCGACCGCGTAGCGCTCCACCGCGGCGATCCACAGCTTCTCGATCGCGGATTCCGGGCCGCCGGGGGACGGCGCGCCGGGGGACGGCCCGCCGGCCGGCGGCGCGAAGGCGGCCGTCTCCTGCGCCGAGATGCCGCGGTAGATCTTGTTCACGTAGCCGAGGTCGCGCACCAGGTAGAACAGGAAGTCGATGCGCCCGTGATACAGGCGGGTGAGGTTGATGCCCGAGCCGAAGACGCGCTCGCCCTGGTAGCGGGGGTGCTCGACCACGCCGCCGCGGATCACGCCGACTTCGATGTCCGGGTCGAGCAGGATCATGTCGACGGCGCACTCGGTGAGGTTGAGCGTCAGGTCGTCCTCGGCGTTGAGGTGCCGCGGGTTGGTCATCTCCAGGATGCCGGCCCGGCCGCGGCGGGTGATCCGCACCGGGCCGAGGTCAGCCGCGCCCGTGGACCGCAGCTCGCCGAGGCGCTCGAACGCGGCGGGAACGGGCCGCAGCATCGCGCCGACCAGGTGCCGCCCGGATCGCGGCAACGCCAGCACGTGCGCCACCAGCAGGCCCTGGGCGAACTCGATGCCTTCCTTGTCGGCCAGCATCCGGCCGCGCTCGGCGTCCATCTCCGCGAGCGTGGGCACCAGCCCGGGGAACGCCACGGCGGCCTCGTAGACGAGTTCCTCCACCCGGAGCGGCCTGGTGCAGTGGTCGGTCAGCGCGTCGTACAGCTCGGCCGCGTGCGAGCGCAGGAACGCATCCCGGGCACCGTTCATCATCCCGGTGACGGCCTGACGAGCGGCCCGCTCGTCGGGCGTGCCGCGAGCGGGTGCGGGCAGGCGCCCGACAAGCCCCTGCCCGCGCACCAGGAAGGCGCTGACGGCCTCGGCCACGGGCCCGAACGGTCCGCCCGTTGCCGGTGCCGATGCCGCCCAGTCCGCCACGTCGGGTGCGGAAAGCCCGGCGCGCTCGATCAGCCCGGCCGGAAAATGAGCCGTGGTCATCCGACCATCATCACCGGCCCCCGCCCGGACCGGAAGACCAGGCCCCTCAGGGCACGCCGGGACGGGTGGCCGCGATCGCCACGAACGGCTCGGTGGGCACGATCGGCTGGATGTCGGTGATCTCGAATCCCGCGCTGGACAGGTCGGCCTCGAGCTCGCCCGGCCGGGGGAGCGCGGCCGCGCCCGCCTGGCAGGTGAGCATGAAGTTCAGGTGCGCGGCGGCGATGGAACCCGGCGTGGTCTGCGTGGCCACGACCAGCTGCCCCGCCTCGCTGAGCAGGCCGCCGAGCTGCCGGTACAGCGCGGTCCGCTCCCCGGGCGGGAAGTAGTAGACGTTGTTGAGCAGCAGGACGAGGTCGTAGCGGATGCCGGACCCGGGCGCCCAGCGGCGGACGTCCCCGACGTGCAGCCGGATCCGGTCGTCCAGGCCTGCGCTGCGAAGCTCGGCGCGGGCCGCGTCCACCACGGCCTGGGACAGGTCGATGCCGTCGACGAACACCAGCGGGTCGGTCCCTGCGGCGATCTTGGAGTACACCGCGGTGCCACAGCCCACGTCGAGGATTCTGGCCGGGCGGGCGGCGCCGATGACCCGGGTCAGGTACGAGGCGATGAACGGGGTGGCCGCCGTCGACACCTGGGCGATGTCCTCGGCGTAGCGGTCCACGTCGGCGCGGCCGTCGCCGGGCCCGGAGCGGAGCAGGGCCTCCAGGTCGTCGTAGGGGCCGGCCTGGTAGTCCAGGATCGACCGGTAGTGGGCGCGCAGCAGCGTGTCGCCGGCCGCGATCGCCCGCGCCCGGCGGCCGCGCAGCCGGTAGCGGCCGCGGCGCTGAGAGATCTCGCCGAGCTCGGTGCCGACGTCGAGCCAGGCCCGCAAGCGCTCGAACCGCAGGCACCCCGTCTGGGCCGCGATCTCGGCGACGCTTAGGCCCTGGCGGCCCGCGCGGTCCTCGCGCAGGCCGTCGAGCAGGCCGATCCGGACGGCGGAGGCCAGGAACAGCGACCGGACCACGGCCCGGCTGTCGGCGATCGCCAGCGCCCGCGCCGGGACATGGCCGGCCCGGATGGTCTCGAGGACGCCGCGCGCCTGGGCGCGCGATGGGCCCTTCACCACGGCCGCCCAGCCGCCCGTACGGCGGGCGCGACCGCCGGGGGCCGCAATCCGAACGCCCGCTGGCTCAGCCAGCGCACCGAGCGGGTGGCCGCGCCGGACCTCCGCAGCGGGGGGAACGCGGCGGTGTCCATGGCCGGCACGAACAGCTCTCCGCGGTTGCTCAGGTACATGTAGATGGGGTAAGAGATCGTGCCAAGCGCGCGGAGCAGCGCCGACGAGTGAGCGCCGCGCAGCTGCCTGCCGAGCGGGGGCCGGACCCCGTCGACGATGACCGGCGCGGGTTCGAGGCCGAACCAGTGGTAGGCCTGCGCCACGATGGGGGCGCGGCGGGCGTCGGCGACGCCGAGGTCGCCGAGCACCGCCTCGTCGACGGCCAGGGCGTCCCGGCCGGCGTAGATGTGCCGGATCCCGGCCGGGCGATGGCAACCCATCACGCCGAACGGCCCGTCGGCCACGGGCGCCCAGGCGTCGACGATCGCGAAATGAGGTGCGGCCACATCAAGCAGCATCATCGTCGCGGACCGGAAGTCAACCTGGCGCCCCGCGTAGAAGGTCGCGTCGATGGCGCCGGTACTGCCCTCCAGCGTCGACAGGCTCAGGTGCGCGAACTCGGTCGGGTCCGTCCGCAGCTTCGGCATCACGATCCGGAGGTCGCTGCCCAGCCAGGTGCTGGTGATCGCCTTCTGCACGAATCCGCGATCGAAGGTGCACGCCTGCAGGTCCTGGCCGATGTCGACGATCCGGTACGACGGTGAGTCGAAGCCGAAGTAGGCGGCGACCGATGCCACCGACCGGTTCCCGAACAAGGTGTCGTAGACCGTGGGAGCCTCGAGCACCGCGACGTCGGCCACCCCGCGCCGCCGCAGGTAGCGAGCCAGCCGGTCGACCAGCTCCGGATCGTTGACGTTCGAGCGATCGGCGCGGTCATAGCCGAGCATGAACGAGACCCGGATCGCCGCCGAGGCCGAACGCGAGGCGAGCGCGCCGAGGCCGGCCTGGTCCAGGCAGTCCTCCAGGACGGCCGCCTTGTCGGCGTCGGTCCGCCCGCTGCGCACCACGACCGGCGCCCGGGAACCGAACGACCGCGGCGCCGCCGGAGCCGGCTCGGCGGGCCGCTGCGCAGCGGGCAGGAACCAGGGGCTGATCTGGCCAAGCTGCCCGGCCAGGCGCTCGGCCGACACGTCGGCGGCCAGGTGATCGTCATCGGTCAGGACCTCGGTCAGCAGCCGGAACGCCGCCGCGTGCCGCGCTTCGTCGTCGCGGATCCGGTCGAAGGCGACCCGCTCCTCAGGCGAGCTCGCCACCTGCACGAGGCGCCGGTATGCGAACTCGGCGCTGGCCTCGAGCGCGACGTTCAGCGCGCAGTACCGGCGGAACGTCTGGTACCGCAGCTCCCGGGCGAGCGGGGCGGGCATCCGGTGCAGCATGTCGGCCACCGCGATCAGGGCGCCGGCCGCGCCGGTCCGCAGCGGCGCCGACCGTGCCTGGCGGCCGGTGGCGGTCGACGACGTCCACCCCGACAGGGTGCCCTGGACCTGCCGGCCGTAGACGACGAGCGATGAGATCACGGAGTCCGATTCGAGCAGCAGGCCGCGCATGAACTCGAAGTGCAGCTGCTCGTCCTTCCAGATCCACATCAGCGTCTGGCGGACCAGCGCCCGCGCGGCCGCGCCGACATCCAGTTCGGCGACCCGCCCGGCCACCGCCTCCTCCCGGTAGGCAACGGCGACGATCTGCTCCCGCTCCAGCGCGAGCAGCAGCAGCCGCTCACGCTCCGCCTCGGGCCGCCCGGCGAATTCCCGCCGCCACCGTTCGAGCAGTACCCGCGTGTCGTCAAGCAGCACCGCCTCCAGATCGGCCAACCCGCCCCCTATTACGTGATGTAGCAAGTAGATAACGATACGTGAGACCGCAGCCGGCCCGGATCACCGACATCCGGACAGAACGCATAGTCCCGGGGTAGACAAGCAGACAGCGCAGCGCCGGGCGAGCGGCCGGGCTGACAACAGGCTCCACGGTCGAAAGGACAAGCCATGATCGAGCCTTATCAGGCCCTGGGCCTGGTACCCACCATGCGTGGCATCCGCCACCGCCATGAGATCGAGGTGAACCTCGAGCACCTTTCGCACCTGATCAAGGCCGCGTCGTGGCTGTCCAGCCTGGACCTGCCGGTCCGGCTCATCGCCGTGCCCGAGGGCGCGCTGCAGGGCTTCAACGACGAGGTCCTCGATCTCGATCACGAAGAGTTCGCGCGGGAGTGCGCGATCGACATCCCGGGCCCGGAGACGGACTATCTCGGCGGGCTCGCCCGCCAGTGGAACGCCTTCCTGATGGCCCAGGCCAAGGCGCGTCACCCCGAATTCCCCGGGCGCTTCTTCAACGTGGGCTTCATCCTCTCCCCCGAAGGCGACGTCATCCTCAGGCATCACAAGGTCGTGCCGCTGCTCCCGGTGGAACACTCGGTGACGCCGCACAATGTCTGGGACAAGTGGATCGAGCTGTACGGCCGCAACCTCGATGCGTTCTACCCGGTCGCCGACACCGAGATCGGGCGGCTCGGATTCCTGATGGCCAACGAGGGCTCCTATCCCGAGAACGCGCGCGGCCTGGCCATGAACGGCGCCGAGGTGGTCTACCGGGGCCCCTATCCGCACCCGCACGTCGGCAACGGCTTGTTCGAGATCCAGAACCGGGCGCGGGCCCTCGACAACAACATGTACCTGATCGCGTGCAACGTCGGGACTTACTACCTGCACGCCGAGTCCGACGTCCCCATCGACACCTTCGGCGGCGGATCGGCCGTGATCGACTACCGCGGGCAGATCGTCGGGCGGCACGACTACAGCGGCGGCTCCTCGTGGGTCGCCGGGACCGTCGACATCGAGGCGCTCCGCCGGTTCCGCGCGAACGCGCAGTGGGACAACTGGATCAAGGATCTCACCACCGAGCAGTACCAGATCATTTACTCCGAGCCGGTCTACCCGAAGAACCTCTATCTCGACCGTGCTCCGTACGGACACGACGAGTACCGCCACGAGGTGATAGCCAAGCAGGTCGAGCTCATGCACGAGCGGGACATCTGGGTGCGCCCGGACAGCCGGTGAGTCCCTCGATCAGCTATCCGCGGGGCCTTCCGCCCGCCCGGGGGATACGCCTCTGGCCGCGATGTCCAGGCGCTCGGCGCCGAGCCCCACGTTGACACCGGATCCGTAGGCGGTCGCGCCCGACAGGATGGCCGCCAGGCATGTCCCCAGGATCAGGCTGACGGCCTGCTCGACGTTAAGGTCGCCGATCGCCCACAGCACCGCGAACGCCGTCACGCCAATGAGCCCGAGGACCGCCACTGACCAGCCAATCCATTGCAGAATCCCCTCGACCTCGCGGGCATGCTCGATCTTGGCGGTGATTCTCGCCTGGGGTTCCATCCGAACCTCGAATCCGTGGCTGAGCTGGGCCGTGACCGTCCCCCGGCGCTCAGGGCCGGATTCTTCCCGCCCGCCAGTCGGCTTAATCCGGCGAGCCGGAGCGCTGCCGCTCCGTGACCTTCGCCGCCTGGCAGGCGAAGACCGAGCGAAGCGGCGGTTGCCAGAGGTCGGCGGTTATGCTAGGCGTTAATACTGAGTGGCGCTGGGGCCCGCGTTCCTAATTGCCGAAATGGCGCCGCCGTGCCGGGTGAGGGTGGTCACCGTGACGGGCAGCGTGGAGTTAAACAGCAGCCCTGGTGCGGCACCGGGAGAATTCGGCGACGTCGCGGTGAGCGCTGATCAGGTTGGTGTAACGATCTCCGACGAGAGCCGGGGGTGAGTCGTGCCGCAGGACCGTGAGTTCGAAATCGACCTGGTCGGCCAAGGGGATGATGGCTACCGCCTGCGCGTGTCTTCCCCCGCCGGGGGAGACAGCGCGGACGTCAGGTTTGATCCGGCCGGTCTCGGTGCGAACCCGGAGACATTACAGGCTTGCGTGCTGGCTTCGGCGGCGCAGAGCGGCACGGTAGACCCGGAGCTGGAACTCTCGCTGCGCCGGGCAGGGCGGGCGTTGTTCGAGTCGGCCATCCCGGACTGGGCCGAGAGATTGCTGGTGTCCAGCCGTGACGAAGCGGAGCTGGCCGGTGGCAGGCTGCGGATCGTGCTGCGGCTACGCGCTCCGGAGCTGGCGGTGCTGCCGTGGGAGCTGCTGTACAGCCACAGCTATGGCGGTTACCTGTGCCTCCGCAGTCCGATGGTGCGTTACGTCGACGTGCTGGAACCGATCGGCCCGCTGACGGTAACCGCACCGCTGCGGGTGCTGGGGATGACCGCGTTGCCGGCGGACCTGGGCGCGCTCGACACCGACGCCGAGCAGCGCCGGCTGCGGCAGCTGCTGGCCCCGGCGCAGGAGCGCGGCCTGGTCGCGGTGGACTGGGTGCCGGGCCAGAGCTGGGACGCGGTGAAGGAAGCGCTCTATGCGGGCTACCACGTGTTCCACTTCATCGGGCACGGCGGATTTGACCAGCAACGGGGCGAAGGGGTGATCGCATTCGCGGACGCGCGAGGCGGCCAGCAGCTCGTGCGGGCTTCGGCCCTGGCGAATTTGCTCAGCGTGGGCGACGCCATGCCCCGGCTCGTGGTTCTCAACAGCTGCAAGACCGGTGCCGGCGGGGCCTTGAACGTGTTCTCCAGCACCGCCGCCACCCTGGTCCGCCGGGTACCGGCCGTGGTGGCGATGCAGTTCGCGATCACTGACCGTGCCGCGGCCGACTTCGCGGCCGACTTCTACCAGGCGCTCGTGCACAACCGGGGGGTGGACGAGGCGGTCCGCATCGCGCGGAACGCGCTGACCGGACCGAACCCGGACACGCTGGAATGGGTCACCCCGGTGCTGTACCTGCGGTCGCAGGGCACGCGCCTGTTCGACTTCACCCAGCCCGCACCCGAGAAGGCCGAGCGTCGTCAGCCCGCTCTGAAGGTCGATCTCCCGAATTCCCTTGACCAGGAGCGCTTTGTAGACCGGGAGCACGAGCTGGCCGTGTGCCACGAGAAGCTGTCCAAGGACCGGTTCCTGGTCATCCACGGCCTCGACGGACAAGGCAAGACGGCGCTAGCGAAGGCATATGCGGCGAAGTACCGAGATGATTACGATCTCATATATTTCGTTCCTGCCTCGCAGGAATCGAGCGTCAGCACAAGACTAGAACTGCTGGCCTTGAGGCTGGAGATTTCCACTGCGCCAGAGCCGAATGCCGGAGAGCTACGGGACGCGCTGGGAAAGAAGCTCGAAGAATGGGATCGATGGCTTTTGATCTTCGATGACGTCAGGGACTGGAAATCCGTCCAGGACTACATCCCCCGTATCTCCACCCTGAGAGGGCACATAATTGCGACCACCCAAGATACACGCGGGTTTCAGGACATACCTGACCTGGTGCCAGGTTACCTGCATCTTGGGCCTCTTCCGATGGCCGTGTCGAAGAAATATCTCATGGACCGTATTGACGGCGCGAGTGATGCTGACGCCGAACGGCTAGCTCGTCACCTGGGCCGTCTGCCTCTCGCCTTGGAGGTCGCGGCCAGGAAATACGCGCCGACAGGTATACCCTGGACGTTCGACGATGACCCCAACGACGAGCTTCATATTTTGTGGCAGGACGCGCTTGGCCGATTGCAGGCCAGTTCCGCTCTCGCGTACTCTCTCCTGGAGGTTTGTTCCCTCTTCGCCTCCGATCCGATTCCCGAGACGATCCTGACCTTGCCCGCCAAGGGTGACGAGCCGCTTGGCGAACTTCGTGAGGCGCTGACCAGTCAATCCAAGTACTCGACTCTCGTCAGAACTCTCCGGGAGCGGTCACTGCTGGAGGCGCAACCCGGGTCTCGTGCGATATCCCTGCACAGCCTCTTGCGGACCTACTTGCGCGAGAACATGCCCCCTGAGCGACGGCGCGAACTACTCCCTGTCGTCGTCGGTCTCTTCCTGGACGCATTCTACGAGAGCTGGTTCGCCGATAATTTCGCCCGCTGCGCGCTTGCCCTACCCCACGCCGAAGCGTGCTTGGCGATATCGGAGCAGTATGAGATAGCAATGCCGCAGGCGAGCAGGCTCATGGTGAGGATAGCTTATTACTATCGTACTCGCGGTGAAATCTTCAAGGCTTACGCCTTCCAGGAACGGGCGCTAAAGGCAAGAGAGAAAGCATTCGGGGAAAATAGTATTCAGGTAGCTCGCTCGCTAAATGACCTGGGCATTGTGCTGACCGAAATAGGTAAGCCCGGCGAAGCGGTCAAGAAGCTAGAGCTATCACTGGAGATCGAGGCGAGCGCTCAGTCGCCCAGTGAAGAATTCATCGCCGTCGGCCGAGACAATCTCGGCATGGCGTATACGGCCAGCGGCGAGTACGCCAAGGCCATCGAATTCCACAAGCTGGCGTACTACTTCTGGTTCGCCAGGAATCCGCAGCACTCTAATGTCGCGCAAGCCCTGGACAACATGGGATGTGCCTGCTATCTCCTAGGTGACCTAGTACAGGCTGAGAAGGCGCTACGCAAAGCGGTGGAAATCGGCAGCGAGGCCCTGGGCACCGGTTTTGACAAGCTGGGGCTGGCCGAAATGCTTCATAATCTAGGCCAGATTCTGCGCGCCCGAGGCGGGGTGTACGACGCGTGGCGGGCCAAAGAATTTCTCGAAAGGGCGCTGGCCTTGCGGCTGGAAGATATCGGAGACCAGCATCCTTCAGTCATTGAAACCCGTACGGCACTTGCCCGGGTGTTCCGATGCCAAGGTGAACATGCCAAGGCTGCCGATGAGCTAAAGAGCGCGTCCCAGGCCATGGAGTCAATTCGGCGATCTGACGCCTTGGGGTTCGGGCCACTGGACCTGAGCTCCAAGTATGAGTGCGCGGTCCTCATCGCCGAAGGCGAGCTTCGCTTCGCGTTGGGGGACTTTGCCACAGCGAAGCAGAGCTTTCGGCGTGCGCAGGACCTGACTCAAGAACTGGCTAAGCAGGGCGTGTCGCTGCCCCCCGTAGAGCAGGCGGAGCTCATGGAGAACCTAGGGCGGGCGGATAACGCGGAGTCACCGGGCTTCGGCGAAAACTGGCTGGAGCGAGCAGCCGCTATTCGAGACGTACTGGATAAGGCGAGGATCAGGGCACCAAAGATTCCTGAGGAGGTCGATCGATGAAGACTGTGGTCTGCTGCGTCTGTGAGTACAGCACCGATCCGGAGATGATTCGCTGCGGGCGATGTGGATGGGAACTCCGTGACTCTGAATTCCTCGATTCCCTGAAGGGCCTCGAGGAGGAAAGGTACCTCTGGCGGAGAGACCTGGCTCGCGCGCGCTGGAAGGAGCTTCGCGGGTACGACCAATCACCGCGGAAAGGGTCATTCACAGCCCACGGGACGGTAGTCCGCGGGCCAACCTCGTCGGGAGACCTTGCGATTGGCGGTCGCCTGCTCTGATGCTGGCCGTCTGGTCCCACTGGTCGAAGCCCTTTGCCGCCCGCCCTGGCGGCGGCTGGCCGACAGTGGCGCACTATCTCATGTCGTGCGTGCTGTCGGTGGAGACCGCACGGCGCCACTTCGACGGCACGAGACTGGTAACGGATAGCGTCGGCCGCCAGATGCTGGTGGACGGTGTCGGGCTTGTCTTCGACGACGTGCGGCTGGACTTGTCAGAAATTGACGGATATGACCCTGACTGGTGGGTTCTCGGGAAAGTTCAGGCGTTCCGGACGCAGGATGAGCCGTTCGTTCACGTCGATAATGACGTCTATCTCTGGACTGGCCTTCCCGAGCGCCTGACTAAGGCGGACCTTCTCGCCCAGAATCCGGAGCACTTTACCGATGCGTCGGACTACTACAGGCTCGCTGCGCTAGAGGCAATTCGAGGTGGTCCGTATGGCTGGCTTCCGAAGGAGGTTGAGTGGTGCCGGAGCCTCTATGGCTTCCATCAGAGAAGTCTTAACACTGGCATCTACGGCGGGCACCGGGTTGACTTCATCCAGTATTGCGCTGAGCTCGTCTTTGAAATGCTGGATCATCGCGGCAACAGGGAGGCCGCTGCGAAAATTGACAATAAGATCAAGGTCGCCGGCTTGTTGGAGATGTTCCTTCCCGCGGCATGCCTTGATTACCATACAACAAGGCGTCACTCGCCATTCAGGACCGTCAGGGTGGCGACGCTGTTCGGATCCGCGGAGCAAGCGTACAGGGAAGGTGAGGCAGGGTCCTATACGCATCTGATAGGACGGTCGAAGAGCAGGCCCATTTATGCTCGTAAGCTCGAAACCCGCGTTCGGTCGCGCTATCCCCGTTACTACGAGCGATGCATAGAGTATTCCCGGCTCGTGGAGGCGTCGTTGGACGCGGCGGCTGTTGACGGGCAGACAGTCGGCTCAGCCCGCGGTTAGCAGTACCGGAGCTGGATGTCGATGACACCACAGCGCCCTTCGGCCTGCGGGGCGAGGCAGTACTCGACCGCCTCAGGCAGCGGCGTCGCCGTCCTCCTGCCCGGCCACGCGGGCCCGGGCGTCGTTTTCCTTGATCACCTACATCTCTTCACGCCCTCCAGTAGATCACGAGGCGAATGTCCCGTTTTGGCCGGGCCCGGGCGAGTGAAGAGTCGAAATGATCATGCCCAGCTGATCCATGCCGTTGCCCTCGTTGCCTTCGCCACCGCACCTCCTGGGTAACCCTGACCCAGTGCCCACTCGCAAGGGATCGGCGCCCATTAGGAAGACGACCAGACCAGGACCATGAGGTCAACAGGCATGCCCTTGATCGGTATCGTCTCCCATACTTCCGCTGCCGCCGACTCGGTGCCCGGCCGCCAGATCACGGCCACGGTGCGGCAAGCGGCCGGCCGTTGCTGATGGCTGAGCAGGTAATCCTCGATCCGCATCAACGTGGCCCGCGGCAGCCGATCGCCGGTGCTGCGCAGCCGCGCTGAAATTCGCCTTTGCACCTTATCGTTGCGCAATTAAGTTCATTAGGGCATGTAACGGATTTCATATCGCACGGCAATTAATGAGGCCTTCCTTATAGTCGCCGGCGTGTTTCGTCATGCTTAGTTGATTGCTTTGAGCGATAGCGCAATGATGTGCCGGAAGAACAGCTCCGCCGGCTATGGAGGCAGGCTAGCAATGCTCGCTCTCAAACCATTTCGAATCGCCTGCCTTGCCGCATGCGCCGCGACAATCGCCATCCCGGCGGCCGCGACCGCGGCGCAGCCGACCGGGACGCTTTCCCCGTCATCGCGGGCAGCGATCGTGGTGACGAACCTGCGCAACGCAGGGCCGGGATCACTGCGGGCCGCGATAATCCGGGCCAACGCCGGCTCACCGGCAGCGTCCAGGACCGTACGGTTCTCGGTCCGCGGGATCATTACCCTGGCCAGCGCGCTGCCTGCGATCGACCGCCGGGTGAAGATCGACGCGACGTCGGCGCCCGGTCACGTCACCGGCGGCCCCCCGGTGGTGGAGATCAACTGCAACAGGAGGGCTGGCCTGGAATTCGCGGCCGGCTCGGCGGGCTCACGGCTCCTCGGCGTGGCCGTGGACAACGCCGGCGGCGACGGCATAGTACTGAACGCCAGGTCAATCACGGTCGATGACGATTACGTCGGCGTGAACCTGGCCGGGCGGGCGGCCGGCAACCGCGGTGACGGCATCTACGTCTCGGCCGCCTCGTCAAGGAACCGGATCGGGCTCAACCGGCGGGGCACGGTGGGCCTGGTCGCGAACGTGATCTCCGGGAACGCCGGCAACGGCCTCGTGCTGGCCGGGTCGTACGGCAATACCGTCGTGTCCGACCGCATCGGCACCAACGCCGCGGGCCGCTCGGTCATCCCTAACGGCGGCAACGGCATCCTGATCACCGGACGGTCGGACGGCAATGAGATCGGCGGCACGGACTTCGTCGACAAGGCCACCGGCCAGGCCAACAACCCGACCGGGAACAAGGGCACGGTGACCCCGGTCTTCGTGGTGCCGCCGCTGGGCAACCTGGTATCGGGCAACGGCGGCAACGGCGTACAGATCGACCGGGGATCCCGGGGCAACGTCCTGAACGGGAACTTCGTCGGCACCACGGCCAATGGCGATGCCGCGCTCGGCAACGCGCTCAACGGGGTCTGGATCAATGGCGCGAACAACAACTCGCTCATCGGGTGCAAGTTCGTCAACAACCCGTTTGTCTACTACAACGTCCTCAGCGGCAACGGCGAGAATGGCCTGCGCATCACGAACTCTAATAACGCCGTCGTGCAGGGCAACTTCTTCGGCGTCGGCGCCAACAATACGGCGATCGTGCGCAACCGCCTCGACGGCATCCTGGTCGACGGGTCGTCGGCGAACACTCAGGTGGGCGGGGTCATCCCGCTCGGCAACGTATCCGCGGGCAACGGCAGGAACGGCATCGAGGTGACCGGCCTGGTGCACGGGTTCGTCACCTTCAACACCTTCGGCGGGCTGTTCGCGTTCAAGGGCGCCGCGCCCAACGGCAACGACGGCCTGCTCATCACCTCGACCGGGGGCAACAACCTGGTCCGCACGAACGTGTTCTCCGGGAACCGGCGGAACGGCATCGAGCTCGCGGGCAACGCCTCCGGCGTGACCATCGACCCCGACATCGTCGGCCTGAACACCAAGGGCAACGCCGTGCTGCCCAACGGCGGCGACGGGCTCCTGATCGACGACACGGCCCACGGCAACATCGTCGGCGGCACGCGCCGCTCGGTGATCCCGCAGAACACTTTCTCTGGGAACGGCGGCTACGGCGTCGCGATCATCGGGAGCGCCCATGACAACCACGTGTTCAGGAGCTTCATCGGAACCGCGCTCCTCGGCGTGACGGCCATGGGCAACCAGCGCGGCGGGGTCCTGGTCGCCGGGACCGCCTACCGGAACTCCGTCGGCAACTTCAGCTCGAGGCCCTCCAACCTGATCAGCGGCAACCGGGGCCACGGCGTGACGCTGCTGGTCGGCACCAGCTTCAACCGGGTGGTCAACAACTACATCGGCCTCAACCGGTTCGGCCGGGCGCTGCCGAACACCGGACGCCCGGTCGTGAACCGGGGCCGCCACAACCGGATCCTGGCCAACCGGTCCTAGGAATCATGCCGTTGGCGCGACGGCAGGTTCTTATTCGCCCGGATAGCGCGGGTCAGCAGGCTGGTGCCGGTCAGTGCGTAGATGCCGAGGATCACCCAGAGCGCGGTGCGGACGCCTAGGGCCGTGCCGAGTCCTCCGGCCAGCAGCGCGCCGGGCGGGATGGTGCCGAAGACCAGGAAGCGCTGGCTTGCGATGACCCGGCCGAGCATCGCCGGGGGAACGTACGCCTGGCGGAAGCTGACGACGATGATGTTGCCCACGGTGATCCCGGCGCCGACCACGAGCGCGCCGACGATGTAGTTGGCCAGGGCCGCGTAAATGGTCAGCGGGCGCAGGTAGGGATCGACCGCGAGTTTCGGTGGCCGGCACTGGCCGGCCCTACGCGACCGCCGGGCGCAGGCGGGCCTTGGCTTCTTCGTAGAGATCGGCCGGCAGCGGGCCTTTCTCGGCGATGGCCAGGTTGGAGCGCAGATGATCGATGTTCGACGTGCCGACGATGGTGCTGGACAGGTCGGGGTGGCTGAGCGTGAAGCGGAGCACAAACTCGATCCGGCTCATGTCCCCGAGCAGGTCGTCCACGCCGGAGGACTCCCACCGGCGCTGGCCTTCGCCGCCGGGCAGGCCGAGCGGTCCGTTACGCCAGGCCTTGTCCTCGGCCGGGGCGCCGCGGGCCGCGCCGCCGCGGATCAGCGTGCCCGCCCCCGTCGCGGCCGCGGCCGTGATCAGCTCTCCGTGCTCGCGCTGGACCGCCGAGTAGGGGATCTGGAACACGTCGAAGACGCCCATCGCGATGTGGTCGGGCAGGTTCGGCAGGATTCCCGACATCCCGATGAAGCGGACCTTGCCCTCGTCGCGCAGGGCCAGCATCGTCTCGACGGTCTGGTCCGCCTCCATCTGGGCGCGGCTGGGGGACATGTGCACCTGCAC
This sequence comes from uncultured Actinomycetota bacterium, assembly GCA_963729365.1. Taxonomy (GTDB): domain Bacteria; phylum Actinomycetota; class Actinomycetes; order Streptosporangiales; family Streptosporangiaceae; genus JASHPR01. The sequence goes on along the minus strand of CAVSNQ010000013.1, from coordinate 608,444 downwards.
GAGGTCCAGCCGGTCGGTGCCGAGCCTGCGCAGGCTCTGCTCGATCCCGGCCCGGACGTTGCCCGGGCCGTAGTCGTGCGGGTACGGCGGTATCGTGCCGGGCGCCTGCTCGAGCAGGCATCCGCACTTCGACGCCAGGAAGTACTCGTCGCGGCGGTGGCTGAGATACCGCCCGATGAGCTCCTCGCTGCGGCCGTAGTCGATCGCCGTGTCGATCAGGTTGATCCCCCCGTCGAGCACCGCGCCCAGCAGCCTGCCCGCCTCCTCGTCGCCGATCGCCGGCCCTCGCGGCTGGCCTCGCAGTTCCATGGCGCCGTACCCGAGGATGGTCACGTCCGCACCGGTTCGCCCCAGGGAGCGCGTCTCGATCGTCATGACCGCACGCTATCCATTGGTGCCGGCGTGGGAGGTCGGCCGGGGTAAGTAACCGAATCGGGTAGCGGGGGACAGGACGAACATCAGAGTGAGGCCGAGGGCCGGGCGGCGGGCTGCGGCGCGGCCGTCCGGTGGCGGGTGAGTGACCAGCGACGCGGCGATGGCCAGGCCGGCCGTGATCAGCAGGATGATCGCGGCGAGATGCCCGGCCGGGCCGGTGCTGGCCAGCAGGTGGCCGGGCAGCGGGCTCTGGGCCGGGGTGCGGGCCCGGCGATGGCCGTGTCCCCGAACCCGGGTGGGGCCGGCCCCCCGGGTCGAAGGGGGGTTCGTCCCCCCGTTGCGGCGGCCCTGTTTGCGTATCGTGGCTGACGTGGGAGTGGAGCCGACGACCCAGGCGCCGGCCCCGCACGCCCCGGCAGAGCGGGTCCAGGCGGCACATATCGGCTGGTCGATCCTGCTCGGGCCGGTGTCGCCGCGAACCTGGCGCGCGATCGCCAACCTGCTGGTCTCGCTGGTCACCGGCACGCTGTTCTTCCTCGTGCTGGTGGTTGCGCTGCTGCTCTCGGGAGCGGTTTCCTGGATCGTCGGGCTCGGGATGCTGGTCTTGTCCTTCACGCTCCGGCTCGCGGCGAGGATGGCCGGCCTGGATCGCCGGCGGGTTGAGCGCATGACCGGCGTGCACATCGAGCCCGCGTCACCGCTAGGGGCGGCATCGGAGCTCTCGTTCCGCGAGCGCCAGAAGGCCTGGTCGCAGTCGCCCGTGGTGCGGCGGCTCGTCGCCTACCAGATCGTCCGCCTCCCGGTCTGCCTCGCGTCGCTGTTCGCGGTGGCGTTCGTCTGGGCCGGGATGATCGCCGGGTTCTTTCACTCGGAATCCGGCAGCTTGAGCCGGCTGCTCCTGGCCGTGTTCTGCCTGTTCCTGTGGCCCCTGCTGGCCAGGCTAGGCTCCGCTATCGACGTGAGCCTGGCCCGGGCCCTGCTCGGGCCCAGCCGCAGCGGCCGGCTCTCCGCCGAGGTCCAGCGCCTGGGCGAGGCCAGGACGCTGGCCGTCGAGTCCGCGGAATCCGAGCGGCGGCGCATCGAGCGTGACCTGCATGACGGGCTCCAGCCCAAGCTGGTGTCGCTGGCCCTGGAGCTGGGCCTGGCCAAGGCGCGGTTCGAGCGTGACCCGGACTCGGCGCGGTCGCTGATCTACCAGGCGCACGAGGAGGCCAAGACGGCGATCGAGGACCTCCGCGGCCTGGTGCGCGGGATTCACCCGTCCGTGCTCGACGAGCGCGGCCTGGACGCGGCGTTCTCCGCGCTCGTCGCGAGCTGCGCCGTGCCGATCCGGGTCGAGGTCAGCCTGAGCCGGCGCCCGGATCAGGCCGTCGAAGCCGTTGCCTATTTCGTGGTCGCCGAGGCGATCACGAACGTGACCAAGCATTCCGGCGCCTCCCGGGCGTCGGTGGTGATCACCGAGGCCGGCGGGCTGCTCCGGGTCGTGGTGCAGGACGACGGCGGCGGGGGGGCCCAGGCCGAGCCCGGCGGCGGCCTGGCCGGCCTGGCCGCTCGCGTCACGGCGATCGACGGGACGTTCGCCGTGACGTCACCCAAAGGTGGCCCCACACGAATTGAGGCCACCATACCTACCTGACATGAGCCGCCGCGCGGTGTACTCGCGAAGCGCCTCGGCGGCCTGGGCCGGTCGGCACGTGCCGAGGCAGATACGGAACGATCAGGACTGGATAAACGCCAGCAAGTCGTTGTTGAGCGTGTCGGCGTGCGTGGTCAGCATTCCATGCGGGAAGCCCGGGTACGTCTTCAGCGTGCCGTTCTGCACCAGTTTGACGGCTCGGGGACCCGAACTGTCGTGGGGGACGACTTGGTCGCCGTCACCGTTCATGGCGAGGACTGGCACGCTGATCTTCTTCAGATCCTCGGAGTAGTCCCGACCGGCCGGCGATCGACGCGCATCCGCGGCCGTGGGGTGGCTCTGCGGTCGGTACCTGGGCCTGACATGCGAGACTTGTAGCCGCAGAAGGCGTGCCAAATGCCGAACTGGGAGGTTTCAGGGGGCGTCAGTGGAAAGCAGTTTGAGGGCTGTCCCAGTTCCGGTACCGGCTCGGGTGGGCCTGGACGTGCCGATCGAGACAAAGCTCCATGCTCCCAGCCCGCGGAAGGAGTGGGTGGAGCGACCGGAACTCGTTCAATACCTGGCGGGCTCCGATGCCAGGCTGGTTGTCGTGGCCGCTCCGGCGGGCTTCGGCAAGACCATTCTGGTGGCGCAGTGGCGGTCCAGCTTGATCGACGCCCGGCCGTTCGCCTGGGTGTCGCTCGACCGGGCCGACGATGACCCCGGCAGGCTGTGGTGGCACGTGGTGTGCGCGCTGCAGCGCGCCTGCCCCGGGCTCGGCGGCGAGGGCATCCTGAGGGCGCTTCGGGTCCAGGCTCCGGACGTCGCCGGGACGGTGCTGCCGATCCTGGTCAACGAGCTGGCCGCGCTCCCGGCACCGGTTGTCCTGGTCCTGGACGACTACCACGTGATCAAGGAACGCAGCTGCCACGACCAGGTCCGCTTCCTGACGGCATCCTGTCGCTGCAGTCCTCGGCGGCGCTGCTGGGAGCTACCTTCGGGTTCGAGGGCATCGAGCGGATGCGCGAGGCCGGGGCCACGGCGGTCACGCTGGAAACCGATCCGACGTCACCCTGGTATGAGCTGGCGCGGACCGCGTTCGGGCTTGCCCTCTATCTCGGCGGCGATCTCGGGTCGGCCGCCGCACGGGCGCAAGAGGCGCTGCTAAGCCAGGTCTCGATCCCGCTGGTGCGCATGCTGACCTTCGCCCTTTCGTCCCTGATCAAGGTCGAGGAAGGACGGCTCGCACCGGCGGAAAAGCTAGCGCATGCGGCTCGCGACATCGCGGGCGAGGGTGATACCGGCCTGGCCGGGGCCCCGCAGAGCTCGCTGGTCTACACGGCCAGCGGCGCGGTCTACGCCGCGCAAGGACGGCTGCAGGAGGCCCGCAACGAGTTCGAGCGCGCGCTGCGGTCACGCCGGAGATGGCCCGGGGTCGGCCCGTGGCTCACCGTTGAGGTCCTGCTCAGGCTCGCGCCGGTGCTGGCCGACCTGGGAGATCGCCCCGGGGCCACCGCGCTTCTCGCTGAGGCCAGGGATGTCCTGACCTCGCTGCCGGACGGCGCGCAGGCTCAGCTGGCCCGGCTGGAGCGGCTCGAACGGTTCGCCAGCCGGTCGCGAGTGGCGTCGCTCGCCGACCCACTCACCGAACGCGAGGTGGTCGTGCTGAGTCTGCTCCGGGGCACGCTATCCCTTCGCGAGATCGGGCAGGAGCTGCACCTGTCACCGAACACGATCAAGACCCACACGCGGGCGATCTACCGGAAGCTCGGCGTGTCCACCAGGCGCGACGCTGTTGAGCAAGGCCGCCACATCGGCATCCTCTGATCCGCACCACCGACCCGACACAGTTCAGTGAGCATTACTAGCCGGCGCCGACCCTCGGCGGCGGCCAGCCGCGTTCGCGTCGGTACTCATGTACGGCGGGTGGAACTGGCCCGGTCAATCCCGGCCAGCAGCTCCCGGACGCGGCGGCGGATGTCATCGCGGATCGGCCGGACGGCGGCCAGGTCAAGGCCAGTGGGGTCGGGCAGGTCCCAGTCGAGATACTGCTTGCCGGAGTAGACCGGACAGGCATCGCCGCAGCCCATGGTGATCACGATGTCGGCGGCCTGAACCTTGTCGCTGGTGAGCGGCTTGGGGAACTCGCGGGAGATGTCGAGACCGATCTCGGCCATGGCCTGCACTACTGCGGGGTTGACCTGGTCTGCGGGCTGTGATCCGGCGGAGGTGACCCGGACGCGCCCGGCCGCTTGGTGGTCGAGCAGCGCGGCCGCCATCTGGGAGCGGCCAGCGTTGTGGGTGCAGACGAACAGCACTTCGGGGAGGTCAGCCATGTTGGTGCCGTTCAGGTTCTGGCCCGTGAGCCTGGGTGGTGGTGCTGGCTCGCGGCGCGGTCCAGGTCGTGGGGAACAGTGACTTTCGCTGCGGCGGCCGGGGTGATGCCGGGATACAGCGCCTTGACCGCCCCGACTCCGAGCGCGGCGCCGACGATCTGAGCGCCGATGAACACCGACGCGGATGGTGGCGCGATGCCTGCGAAGGTGTCGGAGAACATCCGGCCGATGGTGATCGCCGGGTTGGCGAAGCTGGTGGAGGAGGTGAAAAAGTACGCCGCGCCGATATAGGCGCCGACAGCGGCCGGAGCGGTCTGGCTGCGGCCTGACCGGGCGAGCGCGAAGATGACCAGGACCAGGCCGAGGGTGGCGATGATCTCGGACAGGAAATGCGCCGATGTGGCCCGCTGCTTGGTCGAGATGGAGACCGCGGCCTGGTTGAACATCAGGTTCGCCGCGACGGCGCCGCCGATGCAGCCAGCTGCCTGTGCGGGCAGGTAGGCGATCGCGTCGCGCCAGGACAGGCCGCCGAAGATGGCCTCGGCGAGCGACACGACCGGGTTGAAGTGACCGCCGGAGACCGGCCCGAACATCAAGATGATCGCGTACAGCCCGGCCGCGGTGGCGGCGGCGTTTTCCAGCAGCTCTAGCCCGGTGTTACCGGGTGACAGGCGCTGGGCCGCGATCCCGGAGCCGATCACCACGGCGGCCAGGAGTGCACTGCCCAGCAGTTCTGCTAGCAGCCGTCGCCACAGCCGTACCTCAGCCACGTTGCCTGCCCGATCACGTGCAGCAGGCACCGGAGGACGCGGTCTCTGCCCCTTCGGCCTCCTGCTGGCGGCCACCACCGCAGCACTGCGCCGGCCGCTCGCCTGTTGGCGCTGAGACCGAAGCACCAGCAGCGGCGTCCGGGGCGGCTTCTGCCGCATCCCCACCCTGGCCGCCATCGTGGCCCCAGAATGTGGGGCTGTCTTCTAGCACCGTGTAGATCTCCCACCGCTCGCCGCTGGGCGCTTCGTTGACCCAGAATTTGTCCTGCCTGGCGTAGCAGCAAGTCGTGTCACGCTCATCGGTCGAGGCCAGGCCCGCCTCGGCGAGCCGGGCCTGCTCGGCGTCAACAGCGTCGGTATCGGCCACCTCAACACCGAGGTGGTTCAGGCTGCCGGCCTGGCCTGGGTTCTCCATCAGGATCAGCTTCAGCGGCGGCTCGGCGATGGCGAAGTTGGCATAACCGGGTCGCAGCTTGGCCGGTTCGGTGCCGAACAGCTTGCTGTAGAACGCGATCGACTCGGCCAGGTCATCGACGTTGATGGCGAGCTGGACGCGTGACATGGCTGCCTCCTGTACTTAGAGATTGACATCTATCTATGTCCGACGCGCTTCGAGCTTGCCACGAGACATCAATGCCTGTCAATATAGACGTATGTCAAATTCTCTGGCGCTCCTCACGGCGGCGGATTCTGCGGCCTGCTGCTCTCCGCTGTCTGCTCAGCCACTGACGATGGAGCAGGCCGAGCAGGTAGCGCCGCTGCTGAAAGCTCTGGCCGATCCGGTCCGGCTGCGGCTGATGTCCCTGGTGGCCTCGCACGAGGGCGGCGAGGCATGCGTCTGCAACCTGAACGACGCATTTGACCTGTCGCAGCCGACGATCAGCCATCACATGAAAGTGCTGCATGAGGCCGGGCTGGTGGACCGGGAGAAGCGCGGCGTGTGGGTGTATTACCGAGCCCGGCCCCAGGCCCTGTCCGCCATCGGCGCCCTGATCGGCTGCCCCCCGCTGTAGCGGGCACTCAACCAGGAGACGCATGATGCTGACCCAGGCTGCTGACCCGCGGCGTGGCGAGGCCAGGCAGGAACGCGTCGGGCCGCGCCGTCGGCGGCCAGGTGGGGGCAGCTCAGTGACGCGAGGAGGGACGACTGGGTCTTCAGCCGTGCACCGTCGAGCAGTACATGCAGGGTCCTCACGTCGACGCAGATGGCAATCGTCCGGCCTGCGAATGGCGGGCCGGGCTAGGCTTGCTGGCTTCATCGGCTGGGGGAATGTCGGCGATGGGCTGCACCGGCAGCCAGATGGTCACGGCCGCCCCCCCGGCCGGGCCCCGTGCGGCGGTGACACGGCCGCCCTGGGCCTCGGCGATCGCTCGCACGATCGACAGGCCGAGGCCGAAGTTGTGTGCGCTGTCCCGCTGCGGGTCGGCCCTGTCGAACCGTTCGAACACCGACTCCAGCTGGCCATCGGGGATGCCTGGCCCGGAATCGGCTACGGTGACCGCCGCCTCGTTCCCGTGGCCGTGGACGGACAGCTCGATCGGGTCACTCTCGCGGGTGAACCTGACGGCGTTGTCCAGCACGGCATCGAGAGCGATCGCCAGCCGGTCGGGATCGGCAAGCACGGTCACCTCGTCGCGGTCGCCACGCAGCCAGCGCCGCGGGACCGCCTCCCAGCGGCGCAGCGAATCGTCGGCGATCTGCACCAGACGCGTCGGGGCCGGGCGGGCCAGGTCGTGCCGCTCGGCCGTGGCGAGCAGCAGCAGCCGGTCGACCAGCCTGTGCAGCCGCCCCAGTTCGTCGACCACGATCGAGGCGTCCGATGCGGCGTCGGGGTCGGCAGCGTCAGAGGCGGACCTGGGCAGCAGCTCGGCGTGAGCCAGCGCGACCGTGATCGGAGTGCGCAGCTCATGGGACGCGTTCTGCACGAACGCTCGCTGCCGCTTGAGCAGGTCGGCGTTGTGCCGCGACACCTCGTCGAGCGCGGTCATGGCCGCCTTGCGGCGGTTGGTGTGCCGGGTTATCGCGAACAGCAGCACCACCATCACCGGCAGCTCGATCAGCTCGTCGTAAGGAGCCAGCGCCCGGATCCTGGCGTCCACGAACAGCAGCGCGGCTCCGGCCAAGACCGGTACGAGTAGCCACCAGGTCAGCGCGCGGGTGGCGGTCCGGTAGCCCAGGCCGTAGAGCAGCAGCAGGCTGATCCAGGTGAAGTGATAGGGCAGCATGGACCACGAGGGCATCAAGATCATCCAGGCCAGGTTGCCTATCGCGAAGGCTGCCCAGGCGACCTCGGGCCAGCGGGACGCCCACAGCCGCGCCGCCAATGGGTGGCCTTCAGCCTGGGCCGACACAGTATCCCTCGCCGCGCACGGTCGTGATCACGTCCGCACCGAGCCGGGAGCGCAGCCGCCGCACGTATACGTCGACCACGTTGGAGACGGAGTCTGTCGCGCCGCCCCAGACATGGTCCAGCAGGTCATCCTTGGAGACCACCGCGCCCGGCCGGTGCATCAGCTCCCATAGCAGCTGGAACTCCCTGCTGGTCAGCGGCACCGGGCCTGCCCCGGCGTCGGCCTGGCGATGCAGCAGGTCGAGCGTCAGCCGCCCGCAGGAAAGCACCGGCGGACCAGGGCGCGCCGCGGCGCGCAGCCGAGCCTGCACGCGCGCCATCAGCTCGCCGATGTGGAACGGCTTGGGCACGTAGTCGTCGGCGCCGAGACCGAGACTGGTCATCTTCGACTCCGGGTCGCTCAGGCAGGACAGCACGAGTACGGCCTGGTCAGGCTGTTGGCGCATGATCTCCCGCAGCGCACTGAACCCGTCCTGGCCAGGCATCAGCAGGTCCAGAATCACCAGGTCGTAGGACCCGGACGCGGTCCTGGCGACGGCGTCCGCGCCGTTGGCCACTGCGTCCGCCGCGATGCCGCGGGCACGCAGGATCCGGGCCAGCACCAGCCGGATCCGCTCCTCGTCGTCGACGATCAGCACCCGGTGACGAGGCGCGGCCGAGTGGAACGGCCGGGACCCGGTCATGGCGGCTTCCGTCGGGATCACCTCAAGTGGTCAGCTGGCTGTCGCGTGCGCACGACATAGAGAGGGGGCGCCCGGCGGTGCGGCGGTCCGCTGCATGCCTGCACCTTGCGCCCAGAGCATGACGCGCCGAAGGGCCGTGACTGATTCGTTACATGAAAGTATTGTCATATTTTGTCATTTCTTTACTAAATCCGCCTTTGACTAGGCCCGGCGGTGAGGGTTCCACCCGTGCAAACGATTGGACCGGCTGCTCTGGGCCGCCGAAGCGGAGCCGCAGGTCCTCGCCACTGTCGGCGGCCCAGTGCAGCCGCACGAGCCGCACGACGCGAAGAAGCGAGGTGATGGCTGGTGTCGGTGCTCGCCCGCGCGGTGACCTTGCTGGTGGCGTTCCTCGCGGTGGTCGGCGGCATTTTCTTCGTTGTCATCCATATCCTGCTGGCCGAGCCGCCCACGGTGGACTTCACCGCGGGTCACGTGGCGGGCCAGCCGGTGAGCATGACGATCATGACCGATCCGGTCAACGACGTGTCCAATCACCCGGACTGGGTGTCCTATTTCGTGCGGAGCCCGAAGACCGGCAAGTGGATCCACTCCACGATCTGGCAGTTGCCCGCGCACACGCGGATCAACGTCACCAACTACGAGTTCGATAGCTGTGACCCGCTGCGCAACCAGTTCAACGGACGGGTCTCCGGCACGATCGGAAATGTCATGTCGGTCAGCGGCGAGGCCGATGGCGTGAACGGGAAGGGGATCTCGGTGGTGAACTCGGACACCACGTGCGGTGTCGCCCACACGTTCAGCGTCCCGGAGCTTGGCATCAACGTCCCGTTCGAGGGCGTCCTGTATACGGCGAAGAACCAGTGCACGCTGGGGCCCTGCGCGATGTCGGATACGCACACGACGACCACGTTCAGCTTCGTCACCCCGGCGCCCGGCGATTACCGGTGGCAGTGCTTCATACCGTGCGGCCTGGCCAGCGTGGACGGCAACGGGCACGCGATGTCGACGATCGGGTTCATGACCGGCTACCTGGACGTGTCCTGATGGCCGCCGCCCAGCAGGCCGCCGCTCCGGCGGCCGGCCCAGCGGAGCCGAACCACGGACTGCGGATCTTGCTGATCTGGCTGCCGCTGGCGCTGGCCGCCGATCTGGTCATCTGGTTCGTGTGGGGACCGCATCTGCCGCCCGGTGACATGTCCAACACGGCGGCCGGCCAGCAGTTCGCCATCAGGGTGATGGCCGTGATGGCCGCCCCGGTCATGCTGTTCGTGCTTGTCTACTCCGGGTATTCCATGGTCACCTGGCGGACCAGGGACGGGGACGAGGAGGACGGCCCGCCGATCGAGGGGAACACCAGGGTCCAGTTCTCCTGGATCGTGATCTCTACGGTGATCGTGCTGGCGCTGTTCGTCTTCGGCACGGTGGAGCTGGTTTCGGCGAACGGCGCGGGCGCTGGCGAGGGACCCTCGCCGATCTGGAAGCCGGGCGGCCGGCCGCTGGTGGTCCAGGTGATCGCCCAGCAGTGGCTGTTCACCTACCGGTACCCGCAGTATGGCGGGTTCGAGACGACCAGCCTGGTGCTGCCCGTCGGCCAGGACGTCCAGTTCAACGTCACGTCGCTGGATGTGATCCACAGCTTCTGGGCCTACCAGCTCGGCGTGAAGGCCGACGCCAACCCGCAGGTCAACAACGTCGCCTACACCACGGCCGAGCACACCGGCGGGGTCACCGTGCGCTGCGCCGAGCTGTGCGGCCTGTGGCACGGCGCGATGTTCGACTACGGCCGGGTGGTATCCGTCGCCGCGTTCCAGTCGTGGGCCCAGTCGACCAGGGTCAGGATGGCGAAGATCACCAGGACGCTCCCGCCGTATGCGACGGTTTACTACCCGAACGAGATCGCCGGGCTGGCCAAGTTCTACTACGAGGCCGGGCTGCCCGGCGCCGGCGGAGGCTTCTACGGCAACCAGTACTACCCCAACGAGCCCTGACCGCCCGCCCGTGAACTGCCTGTGCATGAACTGCCCGCCCGTGAAGGGCCCGCGCTCACAGGCCCGCCCGCTGGAGAGGTGACCGGATGGCCATCGAGACACACCCGGAGAAGGCCCAGCATCCCGGCGGCCGGGAACCGGCCGGGCCGCCGCGCACCCGGCCCTGGTGGCTGCGCCCGGCCATCCACACGGCGATCATCGGCGCGGTCGTCGGCTACCTGGTTGGTCACTGGCTCGGCAACGTGATCGCCTCCGCCTACCAGCAGGTGACCGAGGGCGACCTGAACGACCTGGCCATCGTTCTCGGCTATGCCTTCGCCACAGTCGGCTGGCTGGCCGGGCTTGGCGTGTTCAACGACCTGCTGGTGCGGATGACCGGGCGTGAGGTGCTCCCCAACGAGCAGGAATCGGCGCCCGCGGGACTGGCCCGGTACTTCCGGTACTCGCTCGACCACAAGGTGGTCGGGATCCAGTACCTGGTCGGCATGATCATCTACTTCTGCACGGCCGGCCTGTTCGCGATGGCCATCCGCGCCGAGCTGCTGTCGCCGACGTACCACCTGTTCAACGCGGCCACCTACATCGAGCTGGTGGGCGAGCACGGCACGATGATGATGATGCTGATGACCTCGGTCATCCTGGGGCCGTTCGGCAACTACCTGGTGCCGATCATGATCGGATCCAAGCGAGTCGCGTTCCCCAGGATTGAGGCGCTGTCGTTCTGGCTCACCCCGTGCGCGTTCGTCATCTTGCTGTCGGGCCTGCTGATGGGCGGGTTCCCGTTCGGCTGGACCGGGTACGCGCCGCTGTCCATCCAGGCCACCGAGGGCGCGGACTCCTACGCGGTCGCGTTCGGCCTGATGGGCATCTCGATCATCCTGGCCGGCTTCAACATCATCACCACCGTCATCTGCTGCCGCGCACCGGGCATGCGCTGGAGCCGGCTGCCGATCTTCGTCTGGTCGATGGTCGCGACCTCGTTCCTGATGGTGCTGGCCGCGCCGGTGCTGGTCGGCGGCATGTACATGATGCTCACCGACCGGACCGCGCAGACCGCGTTCTTCATCCCGGACAACGGCGGCAGCAGCTACCTCTACCAGAACCTGTTCTGGTTCTTCGGCCACCCCGAGGTGTACATCCTCGCGCTGCCCGGGTTCGGCATCGTCTTGGAACTGCTGCCGGTGTTCACCCGCAAGCCGCTGTTCGGCTACAAGACCGCCGCGGCCGGGATGATCGGGGTCACGCTGCTGAGCTTCTTCGTCTGGCAGCACCACCTGTTCGACTCCGGCATCAACCCGGACATGCGCCCGGTGTTCATGCTGACCACCGAGCTGATCTCGATCCCGACCGGGTTCATCTTCCTGGTCGCGCTGGGCACGTTCTGGAAGGCCAAGTTCAAGTTCACGGTGCCGATGCTGTTCGCGCTCGCGTTCTTCTTCAACTTCCTGATCGGCGGGATCTCCGGGGTGTTCCTGTCCGACGTGCCGGCCGACACCACCGAGCACGGGTCCTTCTTCGTGATGGCGCACTTCCATTACACGATCATGGGCGGGCTGATCTTCGCGTTCATGGGCGGCCTTTACTACTGGCTGCCGAAGATGATGGGGATCAAGCTGAACCAGACGCTGGGCAAGTGGCAGTTCTGGACCATGTTCATCTTCTTCAACTCCACCTTCCTGCCCCTGTTCGCGGTCGGCATGGCCGGGCAGCCGCGGCGGGTGTTCGAGTACGCGCGGAACCTGGAGACCCTCAACGACTGGGTGTCGATCTCGGCGTTCCTGCTCGGCGGGTCGATCCTGATCTTCGTGATCAACTTCGTCTGGTCCACCGTGTTCGCCCGGGAGCGGGAAGAGGGGAACCCGTGGCGGTCCCGGGGCCTGGAATGGCAGATCCCCTCGCCGCCCCCGCCGGGCAACTTCGCCCGCGTACCGGTGGTGCTGTCGGCGCCGTATCTGTACGGCTTCGCCGGCGCTCCGCCGGTCGCCGACCTGAACCCGCCCGTCGGCGTGCTCAGCGCCGCCTACGCGCAAGCGCCGACCACGGAAGCGGAGGCATAGACATGGCCGAGACCACCGCGCCGCCGCCGGACGGGCTGACCTGGGAGGCCGAGGAGGCTGGCTTCTATCACGAGACTGCGCTGAACGCATCGTGGACCGGTGCCCGGCTGGCCGTGGGCTCCCTGTCGTTCGGCTTCGGCGCGTTCGTGTTCGCTTACTTCTACCTGCGGTCGCTGAACTCGCACGGGATGTGGCACCCGGCGGGCTTCAAGGGCCCGCAGCCATGGGCCGGCGTAGTCGTCATGGGCCTGATCGTGGTCAGCGCGGCCGTCCAGTTCGTGATGCTGCAGCGGATCAAGGCCGGGCACAAGGGTGCCTGGCAAGGCGGGGCCGCGGTAGCCCTGGTGCTCGGCCTGGGCGCGATCGGGCTTCAGGTCTGGGAGCTGCTGAACCTGCCCTTCTACCCGGGGAGCGCGGGGTTCGCCAGCGTTTTCGTGGGAGCCACACCGGTCTTCCTCGTGGTCGTGTTCGGCGCGATGGTCTGGCTGGAGATCCTTCTCGCCCGGGCGGCCAGGATCCCGGCGATCTCGTTCGTCGAGCAGCCGCCCACCTACGCGGAGGCGTTCTCTGCGCAGCGCTTCCAGGCCTCGCTGAGCGCCTTCACCGTGGTGTGGAACTATCTCGCGGTGGTCGCGATCCTGTTCTGGGTGCTGTTCTACCTGGTGGCCTGACCGAAAGGAAGGACGCACCCGAATGACGCGGTCAGGCCGACGTGCAGCCGGGTGCTGACCAGCGAGCCGATTCGCGCGAGGAGGCTGGAGTGCCTGCAGTAGTTGCCGCAGCAACGGGATCTGACTGGAACTCGGGCGGGTCCATCATGACCTTTTACTTCCCCGTCGGGCTCTTCGTGATCGTCGCCGGGGCCTTGTACCTGCTCTTCAGCAGGCCGCACCGCAGGGTCCCGGCCCACCGCGGCCCGGCGGCCGCGCACGCCGGGGGGGCCACGCTGGCCTCGCCGCAGCGAGTCCGGACGACCTCGGCGGGAGGTGCGCCTGCCGCCGAGGCAAGCGCAGCCGCGGCCCGGGCCGGCGGGGCCGGTGACGTGCCTGCTGAAACGACGGCAGCTGCGCCCGGCCAGGACGTGCCAGGTGACGGGCGCGGCGGTGACGTCGGCTTGCGGCCCGAGGGCGGCGCGGCCGGAGAGGGCACGGAGGACGGCGAGTGAAAGGCCAGGGTCAGCTGGGCAAGTACCGCTGGGCCATATCTGGGATGATCGGCAGCATGATCGGGCGGATGCACCATGTGGTTCTGGACTGCCCAGACCCCGCTGACCTGGCCGCGTTCTACTCCGCACTGCTGGGGCTGCCGGTGACATACCGTGACGACGACTGGGTGGTGGTCGCCGCCAGCGATAAGTCCTCTGGCCTGGCATTCCAGCTTGCCCCAGGTAACCAGCCGCCCACCTGGCCCGATCCGGCAGTACCGCAGCAATTTCACCTCGACATCATGGTCGAGGACGTTGCCGCCGCGGGCCCGCGGGTGCTGGCCCTGGGTGCGGTAAAGCTCGATGGCGACAACGTCTATGCCGATCCGGCCGGTCACCCATTCTGCCTCATCCGGCGGCCCCAGTGGGCGCCACCCATTCCGGACGACGCCTGAACTCAGTCATCGCGCATGGCCAACCGGGTGTGAGCCTGTGACCTGCATCGATGACCCTCATCGGCCGCCCTGCCCCTCGATGGTAAGGAGATGGTGCAGCCTTGGGCGCGGCCGGACCGGTGCACGTCGGCTAGCTCCTCGCGGGACACCCGTCGCCGCTGTTCCCCTAACCGGCGATTTGAGCACCTGACCTGCGCCATCATGGCGTTATGGCCGATCGGGACCGCACCAAGGATGGGACCTGCACGGTCACCAGCCCGCCGAGCGGCCCAACCCATGTCGAGGCGGTCATCCCGTGCGGGCGGTGATTGCCGATGACAGCGTCCTGCTGCGCGAGGGGATCACCCGGCTGCTCGCCGAGGGCGACATCGAGGTCGTGGCCGGTGTCGGTGACGCCGCCGCTCTGCTGAGCGCGGTCGAGGCCCACCAGCCCGAACTGGCCGTCATCGACGTCCGCATGCCGCCCGGGCACCGGGACGAGGGCCTGCGGGCGGCGATCGAGATCCGGCGGCGCTGGCCGGATGTGGCGCTACTGGTGCTGTCCCAGTTCGTCGAGGAGCGCTATGCGACCGAGCTGCTGGCCGGGGACACCCGGGGGATCGGCTATCTGCTCAAGGACCGCGTCGCCGACGTCGCCGAGTTCATCGAGGCGCTGCGCCGCGTCGCCTCGGGCGGAACCGCACTTGATCCGGAGGTCGTCCGCCAGCTTCTGGCCCGCAGCCGCCGGACCGACCCGCTCAGCCTGCTGACGCCCAGGGAGCGGGAGGTGCTGGCCCTGATGGCGGAGGGACGGTCGAACTCGGCGATCGCTGAGGCGCTCGTCGTCTCGATGGGCGCCATCGAAAAGCGCGTGGCCAGCATTTTCATGAAGCTTGACCTCCCCCCCGACGATGAGCACACGCACCGCCGGGTCATGGCGGTGGTGCGCTACCTCAACTCCTGACCGCCGCCAGGTCCGGCATCGGGCCGTCAGCGACTATCACGAGATGACGGCACGCCTTATCGTCGGGACCAGGCGATCGCGGCCGGGTGGCATCCGGCCGGTCATCAGCCGCCCGCCTCTGGTGCGTAGAGTTCTGCAGATCACCGGTCTGGACGCGCTGTGTGACCTGACGCAGATGCCACCGGAGCGGCCGACGGCGTGACCGCGCACCGACGGCGCGGGTGGCGAGACGGGGCAGGGGGGAGGCAGGCGGAATGATCCTCACCTTCGTGTTCGCCGTGGTCGCCGCCTTCTCAAATGGCGTCAACGTGCTCACGCAGCACGCGGCGAGCATCGGCGCCCCGAAGCGGGAGAAGGGCTGGCGCCTGGTCGGCTACCTGTTCCGGCAGCCGCTGTGGCTGCTCGGCTGGATCGCCGCCCTGGGTGGGTTCGTGTTCCAGGCCCTCGCGCTGCACGACGGCCAGCTGTCGGTTGTCCAGCCCATCCTCGTCACCGAGCTGGTCTTCGTCCTGGTGCTGCGCCGGGTGTGGCTGCGCCAGGAGGTGGCCCGCGCCGCCTGGGTCTCCGCGCTCGTCGTCTGCGTGGCACTGGGAACGTTCCTCGCCGTGGCGGAGCCCTCGGGAGGGCATCCCAATCCCGAGACGGCGGAATGGCTGTCGGCCTTGGTGGCGTTCGGCGGGGCCATCGCCCTGCTCACCGCGGCGGGCACGCGGGGCTCGCCGGTGCGCCGGACCGCGGCCTTTGCGCTGGCCGGGGCCCTGGCGTGGGCCCTGATGGCGGTGTTCATCAAGGCGACGACCGACACGCTCGCCATGTTCGGCATTGGCGGCATGCTCACCCGCTGGCCGGTATACGCGCTGGCCGGCGCCGCGACGGCCGGCACCCTGCTCGAGCAGGCCGCCTTGCACGTCGGGCCGCTGAGCGTGTCCCAGCCGCTCCTGGTCGTCGTCAACCCGCTGGCCAGCATCGGGCTGAGCATCTGGCTGTTCGACGAGCACTTCACCCACAGCCCGGCGAGGATCATCATCGCGCTGATCTCCTTCGCCGTCATGGCCGTCGGGGTTATCGAGCTGTCGCGGACGGCGCCGCACGATCTCGCCCCGTCGCGACCGGCCACGTCCTGAGCGGCGCCGGTACTATCGGCGGGTGGCACACGCCCGGTCGCTGCTGGTGAACTTCGTGTACTGCCCCCCGGTCGGCCACGCGATCGAGGCGCTGCACTACTGCCACGGCTACCACCGGGCCGACCCCGGCCTGCGCATCGGCCTGGCCGTCAACGCCGACAGCCCGACGGAGCTCGCCACGCTCTGCCCGTATGTCAGCGACGTCTACCCGGTCACGGTTGACGTCTTCGGTGTCTCGCCCGATCCCGCCGCTCTGGACGCCATCCCCACCGCCTGGGACTGGAGATCGTCGAGGGGGCGGCGCGGCTCATCGAGCGCCGCTGGCCGGCCGAGACGGCCATGGCCGACCACTTCAGCCGGATGCTGGCCCTGCGCGCCGGCCGGGAGGACCGGATCTGGTCCGTCGACGAGGTGCACAGGAAGTACCTGACCGCGGCGGGCGGCTCCGGTCATGCGGGCGGCCGGGCGAAGCCGGATGCCCGGTAAGTGCCCACGCCGTCAGGGAACGATTGGGGACGAGGAGGCGGAGCCGGCCCAGCGCGTACCACGGCGCCCCGGCCGGTTGGGGGCCGGACCACGTCAGGTACTGTCCGGCAGTCATCGACCGCTCAGCCAGGAGGCAGTGTGTCCGCGACCTTCATCACGTCCTTCGCCGCGGCCGGTCCGGGCCTGCGGGTCGCGGTCAAGGACCTCATCGACATGGCCGGGATGCCGACCACGGCCGGATCGCGGGTCGTCGCCGAGGCCGCGGTCCCGGCGGCGGCCGACGCGGCCTGCCTGGCCGGCCTGCGGGAGGCCGGGAGCCAGATCGTGGGCCGGACGAACCTGCACGAGCTGGCGCTCGGGGTCACCGGCATCAACCCCTGGTTCGGCACCCCGGCCAACCCGCTCGACGCCTCGCTGGCACCGGGCGGATCCTCGAGCGGATCGGCCGTGGCGGTGGCCACGGAGGCGGCCACGGTAGCCTACGGGACCGACACCGGCGGATCGATCCGGATTCCCGCGGCCTGCTGCGGGGTGTGCGGGCTGAAGACGACATGGGGACGCATCCCGGTCGCCGGGGTCAGGCCGCTGGCGCCGAGCCTGGACACCGTGGGGCCGATGGCGGCCGATGTGGCCGGCCTGATCCTGGGGATGCAGCTGCTGGAGCCCGGGTTCGCCGTCGCCGCGGAAACCGGGTCACCGCGGGTGGGGCGGCTGCGGGTCCGCGCCGCACCCGCTGTCGATGACGCCGTGACCGAGGCGCTGCGCGCGACGTCCTGGGAAGTCACCGATCTGGATCCCGGCGAATGGCTCACCGCCACGAGGTGGACATCGACACTGCTGGTGGCCGAGGCCTACCAGGCCAACAGGGACATATTCCACCGCGCCGCCGACCGGATCTCACCGGACGTGGCCCGGCGCCTGGACGCGGGCCGGCAGGTGACCCCGGCGGCCTTGGCTGCCGCGGCCGAGGCCAGGGATCAGTGGCGGGCCCGCCTGGCGGCGCTCTTCGAGCGCGTCGACCTGCTGGTCACGCCGACGCTGACGATCCTGCCGCCGACGCTGGACCGCGCGGACGAACTGCTGGAGTCCCGCTGTACGTTGCCGGTCAACCTGGCCGGCGTGCCCGCGCTGGCGCTGCCGGTGCCGGCCCGGGGCCCGTGGCCGGCCAGCATCCAGCTGATCTCCGCGTCAGGTACCGAGGAGCGCCTGCTCGCGGCCGGGACGGCCCTCGAGGCCGCCATCGCCTCCTGACCTGCCCGGCAACCCTCTCCGCCGCGTTCCGTGGCGCTCACGTAGCGTGATGTGATATGACGTCCCGCAGTCAAGAGCAGCGGCGCGATGCACAGGACAAGCGCTCGCGCCCCGCGCTGCCCGTCCGCGAGATCATCGCGGCGGCGGCCCGGGCCGGCCGCCGCGACCTGTGGCGGATCATGGCCGTCGCCGTGGCGGTGTCCACCGCGACAGCGCTGGTGGATCTTGCCGTCACGCACCTGATCGACCGGGCCGACCTGCCGTTGTCAGTCTTGGGCGCCCTGACCTCGTCGGCGGTGAGCCTCCTGG
The DNA here is from genome assembly GCA_963729365.1 of uncultured Actinomycetota bacterium. Classification (GTDB taxonomy): domain Bacteria; phylum Actinomycetota; class Actinomycetes; order Streptosporangiales; family Streptosporangiaceae; genus JASHPR01. The sequence goes on along the minus strand of CAVSNQ010000013.1, from coordinate 590,554 downwards.
GCGCCGTGTTTTTGTCGGGATTCCTGGGCCGGATCGTGGGCCGGGCCGAGCACGGCAAGAAGGGTGCCTCGGTCCTCCAGGTCGCGCGGACCCTGCCGTGGAGCCGCCTGGCCCGGGCCGACCTGCTGGTGGTCGTGCTGGTCGTGATCGGATTGATCGCGCTGATCATCCCGGGACTGGCCGCCCTCACCCTGTTCGCCATCGTCGGCCCGGTCATCGAGATCGAGAGCCGGCCGGTGCGCGCGGCCCTGCGCCGGTCCGCGCACCTCGTCCGGCCGTACTTCTGGTGGGTGACGCTGCTCGCGACGCTCCCGCTCGCCGTGTCGAGCCAACTCGAGTCCCTCGCGCCCGAGGCGGCCACCCCGCGGTCGATCCTGGAAGCGCTCGCCGTCCGCGGCCTCGGCGTGGCCCTGCTCGAGGCGGCGATCGGCCTGACGCTGGTGGAACTCTGCTACCGGCTGATCGCGCTGGACCGGAAGCCGACGGCCTTGAAGAACGTGTAGCAGAACGTCCCGTCGTCTTCTGCCGCGCGGCGCAGATCCCTGGTGCCCTCCCTGACCGAATATCCGTGGACGTAGTCCAAGCTCATCGGCGTCTCCGGAACAAAACGACCGGCCCTTGGGCTGGCCAGCGGTCAGGCGGGGTCCTGGGGCTCGGCGGCCAGCAGGTCCCTGGCGCGCCCGATGCGGGCGTCCAGGTCGGCCAGGAAGCTCTCCAGGGCGGTCCGCTTGGCCTCGACGGTCTCGCGCAGGCTCTCTAGCAGGGTCAGGCACTCGCGGGTGAGCCGGCGGCGTTCGTCATCGCTGGTCCGCTCGTCCCGGTAGGCCCGGCGTATCTGGGCCATCCGGTCCTCGTTGCTCAGCACCAGCGCGATCTCGTCCAGGTTCAGGCCGAGCAGGGTCTGCAGCTCGCGGATGCGGGCCACCCGGGCCAGGTCGTCCGCTGAATAGCGGCGCAGCCCGCCGGGGGTGGTGCAGGCCGGGACGAGCAGGCCCAGCTGCTGGTAGTAGCGCAGGGCACGCTCGGAAACGCCGGCCTGAGCCGCCGCGGCGCCGATGCCGAGCAGTTCTACGTGCTCGTCCGGATGGTCACGGGCGGCCGGCTGGGCCGCGACCGTTCGGGCCGTCAGCCCACCCACCTCCCCATCCCTCTTCACACTCTCAGCCGCCTCCGCGCGATGAATCGAGTTCCTCGCCGGGGCTGCTCGACGTGGCCAGCCTGCCGTTGGGCGCGGGCCCCGCGGGAGCGGCGGCGGCGACGTCGGCCGCCTCGTCGAGGCCCACCAGCGCGGCCGACTCGGCCGCGCCCTCGGCTATCTCGTCGAGGGCCGGCGCGGGCGTGTAGAAGTAGCGCTTGCCCCGCAGCGCGGAGGCCACGACCCCGATGGCCGTCGCGACCGCGGCGAAGGTGAAGGCCAGGTGCAGGCCGCCGGCGAACGGCTCCGAGATCAGGTTCGGGAAGAACGACCGGCTGGTGATGTACGCGGCCTGGTGCGCGGGCATCTTCTGCAGCGCCCCGGTCGGGCCGAGCAGTTGCTTGATCGGGTTGAAGCCGAGGAAGGCCGAGAACAGGCTGCCGATCGGCGGTTCGCTGGCGACCAGGTGAGCGGCGGAGGGGTTAACGCCGGCGGCGACCAGCCCGCGGTACAAGTGCGCCGGCAGGCGCGAGGCCAGCCCCAGGGTGACGATGGTGAAGAACAGGCCCATGGATAGCACGGTGGCCGAGTTCTGGAACGTGTTCAGCATCCCGGCGCCCGCGCCGCGCTGGTCGGGCGGAAGGCTGTTCATGACCGCGGCCTGGTTGGGGGCGAAGAACAGCCCCATGCCGACCGCGAACAGGAAGATCAGCGCGGCGAACCAGACATAGCTGAAGTTGATCGGCAGCAGGTCGAGCAGCAGGAACGTGATCATGGATATGACCAGGCCGCCGGTGGCCAGCACCCGGGCCCCCCAGCGGTCGGACAGCCATCCCGCTATCGGTCCGGTGAGCAGGAACCCGACGGTCAGCGGGACCATCGCGATGCCCGCCCACAGCGGGGTCTCGGCGAAGCTGCGGCCGTGCAGGGGCAGCCAGATCCCCTGCAGCCAGATGATCAGCATGAGCTGCAGCCCGCCCCGGCCCAGGGCCCCGAGCAGCCCGGCGATGTTACCGGCCGTGAACGCCCGGATCCGGAACAGGCTCAGCCGGAACATCGGCTGCGGCACCTTGGTCTCCACCCAGGTGAACAGGACCAGGAGCACGATCCCGCCACCGATGGCGGCCAGCACCCAGGGATTGGTCCACCCGGTGGGGTGCCCGCCGTAGGGGAGCAGGGAGTACACGATCCCGGTGAGCAGCGAGATCAGCCCGAGCGCGAACAGGGTGTTGCCCAGCCAGTCGATCTTGGCCTGGATGCGGACCCCGTTGTCGTGGAGCATGAGGTAGGCCCAGATCGTTCCGAACAGGCCGAACGGGACCGACACCAGGAAGACCAGCCGCCACCCCACCGGGGCGAGCACGCCGCCCAGGATCAGCCCGAGGAACGAGCCGCTCACCGCGGCGATGCCGTTGATCCCCAGCGCCTTGCCCCGCTCCTCCTGCGGGAAGGCGTCGGTCAGGATCGCGGTCGAGTTGGCGAACAGGAACGCCCCGCCGACGCCCTGGCCGATCCGCATGATGATGATCCACAGGGCCCCGGCCGGCCCGGTGAGCCAGGTCACCGACAGCAAGATCGCGAAGAACGTGAAGACGGCGAAGCCCAGGTTGTACATGCGTACCCGGCCGTAGATGTCGCCGACCCGGCCCAGGCTGACCACCAGCACCGCGGTCACCAGCATGAACCCGAGGAAGATCCACAGGAAGTACGAGGTGTTGGACGGCACGAGCGGGTTGAGGTCGATGCCGCGGAAGATCGCCGGGAGTGAGATCAGCAGGATCGACTGGTTGATCGTGACCATCAAGATCCCGAGCGTCGTGTTCGACAGGGCAATCCACTTGTAGGGCACGCGTCTGCGGCCCGCCGCCGAGGGTGCCGCCTGCTCCTGTCCCGCCGCTCGCATCTGCCGTCCCCACTGTCGCCGACGATCGTGTCTACGCAGATCGTAGCGGACCTTGACGTCAACGTCAGAGTGCGGGGCCTGATGCCGGCGATGGCCGGAGCGAGCTAAGCCGCCGGAGCGGCTGAACCTGGTCGTCGGAGGCGGGCCGGGCGGCGCGCTGCGGACTGGGTCACGGTTAGTGCGACTCGCGACTGACCTGGTGGCCGCTGGCCCCGACCAGGAAGTCGAGATCCGCGCCCTGGTCGGCCTGCATGACGTGGTCGACGTAGAGACGCTGCCAGCCGCGTGCCGGGGCGGCGTAGCCGGCCACCGCGGCGGCGGGCGGCTCGCGCCGCCGCAGCTCCTCGGGCGCGAGGTCGACGTCGAGCCGCCGCGCCGCGACATCGAGGTCGATGAGGTCGCCGGTCCGGATCAGGCCGAGCGGGCCGCCGGCGGCGGCTTCCGGGGCGACGTGCAGGATCACGGTGCCGTACGCGGTGCCGCTCATCCGGCCGTCGCAGATCCGCACCATGTCCCGCACGCCGCGCTCCAGGAGCTTGGCCGGCAGCGGCAGGTTCGCGACTTCGGGCATCCCCGGGTAGCCCTTGGGCCCGCAGCCGCGGAGCACCAGCACCGAGCCGGCGTTGACCTCGAGGCCGGGGTCGTCGATGCGCTGGTAGAAATCCTCGATGCTGTCGAAGACCACCGCGCGCCCGCGGTGGCGCAAGAGTTCCGGCGACGCGGCCGCGGGCTTGATCACCGCGCCGGCCGGCGCGAGGTTCCCGCGCAGCACGGCGATGCCCGCGTCGGCCTGCAGCGGATCGCTGCGCGGCCTGATGACCGTCTCATCCCAGATCCGCGCGTCCGCGAGGTGGTCGACGAGGGGGCGGCCGGTCACGGTGAGCGCCGCCGGATCGAGCCGGTCCCGGACCTCGCGCAGGACGGCGAGCAGGCCGCCGGCCCGGTGGAAGTCCTCCATCAGGTGGCGCCCGGCCGGCTGCAGGTCGACCAGCAGCGGCACGCTGGCCCCGGTGCGGTCGAAGTCGTCGAGCGACAGTTCGACCCCGAGCCGTCCGGCAATGGCCAGCAGATGCACCACCGCGTTGGTGGAGCCGCCGACGGCGGCCAGCGCGACGATAGCGTTCAGGAAAGATCCCCGGCTCAGCAGACGGCTCGGGCGCAGGTCCTGCGCGACCATGGCCACGGCGCGCCGCCCGGTTTCGTGGGCGGTCTCGAGCAGCCTGCTGTCCGGCGCCGGCGTTCCGGCGATGCCGGGGATCGTCGTTCCGAGTGCCTCGGCCATGCACGCCATGGTCGAGGCCGTGCCCATCGTGTTGCAGTGCCCCCGGCTGCGGATCATCGAGGATTCGGATGTGAGAAAGTCCTGCTCGGACACGTTGCCGGCCCGGACCTCCTCGCTGAGCTTCCAGACGTCGGTCCCGCAGCCGAGCGCCACGCCGCGGAACGTGCCGGTCAGCATCGGCCCGCCCGGAAGCACGACGGCGGGCAGGTCGACCGAGGCCGCGGCCATCAGCAGGGACGGGATCGTCTTGTCGCAGCCGCCCAGCAGCACAACGCCATCGATCGGGTTGGCCCGGAACATCTCCTCGGCCGCCATCGCGGCCATGTTCCGCCACAGCATGGCCGTGGGCCGCACCAGCGTCTCGCCGAGCGACACCACCGGAAGGTTCATCGGGACGCCGCCCGCCTCCCAGACTCCCTGCTTGACGCTCTCGGCGACCTCGTTCAGGTGCGAGTTGCACGGCGCCAGGTCCGACGCCGTGTTCGCGATCGCGATATGCGGCCGGCCGTCGAAGGCGTGAGCCGGCAGCCCCCGGCGCATCCACGCGCGGTGAATGTAGGCATTCCGGTGATTTCCGGCGTACCACTGCGAGCTGCGCTGCTCTGGCATCGGAGCTCTTCCGCCTCTCTGGCCCGAGGATCTAGCATCTGGAAATGTCCACACAACCTACTCGTGACCAGACCTCGGCCGCCGCGGCGGCGAGGGCATGAGGGCGTTCGTCGTCACCGGCGCGCGCCGGTCGCAGGTCGCCGAGGTCGAGAGCCCGAGACCGTCGCCGGGGCAGGCGGTCGTCGACGTCGAGCGGGTCGGCGTGTGCGGCACCGATGTCGAGTTCTTCACTGGCGAGATGGCCTACCTGCATCAGGGCCATGCCGAGTACCCGATGCGACTCGGGCATGAGTGGTGCGGGACCGTCAGCGCCGTCGGCGACGATGTCGATCCGGGCTGGCTTGGCCGGCGCGCCACCGGGGACACCATGCTGGGCTGCGGCACGTGCGATCGCTGCCTGGCCGGCCGGGCGCACGTCTGCGAGGACCGGTACGAGGTCGGCATCCGCGGCGGCTTCCCGGGCGCGCTGGCCGAGCAGCTGGCCGTGCCGGTCACCGCGCTGCACCCGCTGCCCGACGCCGTGGACGAGGCTGCGGGGGCGCTGGTCGAGCCGGGCGGCAGCGCGCTGCGCTCGCTCTGGGGCGCGGCGCTCGAGCCGGGGGAGCGGCTGCTGGTCCTCGGGCCGGGCACCATCGGCCTGCTGGTCGCGATGTTCGCGCTGGCGTACGGCGTCGAGGTGCACGTGCTGGGCCTGACCCGGCGGTCGCTCTCTTTCGCCCGGACCCTCGGCGTGCACGGCGCGTGGACCGTGACGGACATTCCCCGGCTGCCGTTCGACGCGGTCATCGACGCCTCGAACTCACCCGACCGGCCAGCGGCGGCGCTTGACCTGGTCGAGCCCGGCAAGCGGGTGGTGTATGTCGGGGTGGCCGGCCGCCCGAGCAGCATCGACACCCGGACCATGGTGCTGAAGGACGTCACGGCCGTCGGCATCCTCGGCGCGTCGGCCGGCCTGGCCGGGACCATCGAGCGGTACGCGGCCGGTTCCGTGGACCCGCGCCCGCTGGTGGCCGCCACCGTAGGCCTCGGGGAAGTGGGTGACGTGCTGGCTGGCTGGCGCCCGGACGGCGCCGGGCCCGGGCCGAAGGTTCACGTCGATCCCCGGGCCTGAGCCGGCTATGGCGAGGCCGCCGGAGTGCTCAGGCCGGCCGGCGGCAACAGGGCGGGGGTGGCGGCGCAGGCGGCGGTGACCTGGTGGACGGCGACCCCTCGGCACCGGCCGGCCAGCAGCCCGGTGAGGCTGCTCGCCGCGGCGTCCAGCGTCGCGCCGAACGCGGCGGCGTCCACCGTCTCGAGCAGGAACAGGATCTGCTCGCTGTCCGCGGTGACCTTGGTACGGTCGGCGTCGCGGTGGTTCCAGTGCCTGGTCAGCACCCCGGCGGCGTCGGTATAGACGACCTCCCCGGGGTGCGGGTTCTCGGTGGTGCCCGGCTCGCCCAGCGGCGTGAACACCTCTGATCCTTCGGCGAACCTGACCACGATGTCGCCCGAGACCTGACGCAGGTCAAAGGCCCCGGCTGGTACGCCGAAGGTAGCCGAGACCAGGTTGTAGCAGTCGACGGCGCGGTTGATCCTGGGCAGCCGGCCGGAACGCGATAGTCGCCGCCGCAGTGCCTCGGCGCTGGGCCGCTGCCGTCGCGGGTTGGTCCCGAAGGCGCGGTAGGCGGCGTGCCAGGCGGCGATGTGCGGGTCGTCCGCCCCGCCGGCCGCTCGTCGCCCGCGCCGGCCGCCCCCTCTCCCGCGCCGGCCGCGCTGGCCTCCAGGGCGGCCAGCCGCGTCTCCAGCTCGGGCCACGCCGGCGGCCCGTCGAATCCCGACGTCACCACGGCGGTAATCCGCAGGCCGGGAAACGCCTGGCCCACCTGGTCCGAGACCACCAGCCGCGTCATTCCACTCCCCTCCGGGCATCCGGTGAGCCCGAACCAGTTTGAGCCCGGGTATGCGGGGCAGGGTCAACAGCCTTGTCGGGAATCCAATAGGAGCGAGGTGCAGACTTGCTTACGCTAACCGACCGGGCTGCGGAAACGATCCGCACCCTTACCTCTCAGCCGGGTATCCCCGCCGACACCGGGCTGCGCATGTCCCTGCAGGACAGCGACGCGGGAACGCTGGCGCTGTCGCTGGAGGGGCCGCAGCCGGACGATGCCGTGATCGAGGACTCGGGCGCGCGCGTCTTCGTGCAGCGTGATGCTGCTGCGATCGTCGAGGACAGGGAACTCGACGCGCAGCTCGACGAGGAAGGCCGGGCGTCCTTCATGCTCGGCAGCCAGGCCGGATAAGCGACCCCCGGAGGATCCGCCGCGGGCCACCACCCCGGCCCGCGGCGGGTTCCGGGCGCGCCCGGTCTGGCCTGGTCGTTCCTGATGCCGCCGAGTTCGGTCAGCGGTTGTACATCAGCCATGGGCCGGAACGCCACGCCGTGCGGCCGGCCTGGCCAGCTCTGCCGGCCCCGGTCAGCTCCCCGACCGTGCGGATCGTCGCGAACCGGCCGGCCAGCGCGTACTCGGTGCGGGCCAGGATGTCGTCGACCGGCAGGGTGCGGGGATCGGCGAGGATCTCGGCCACGCTGCGGCCGGGCGGGGCGTCCCAGTGCTCGATCGGGGACGTGGCGGTGGCATCGGTCACGAAGGTGACGTCGAAGCCGAAGTCCGAGGCGACCCTGGCCGTCGTCTCGCAACACTGCTCGGTCCGGATTCCGCACACGACGACGTCGCCAATCGCGCGGGCGGTGAGAATCTGCTGCAGGTTGGTCGTGGTGAAGGCGTTGTGCGACGTCAACCCTGGCGCACGGAGGCGATGCGCGCCAGTGGTCCGATATCGTGTGGGCAATGATCACTGGGCCCCGCGGCGAGGTCGGCTGATGAGGTACGGAGGCATCGAGGCGGGCGGCACGAAGTGGGTCTGCGCGATAGCTGACCAGCCCGGGCGGCTGGACCGCACAGAGACCTTTCCCACGACCGATCCCGGGGAGACGGTGTCCCGGGCCACCCGGTTCTTCACCGAGAACGGGCCGGTCGACGCCCTCGGCGTGGGCTCGTTCGGCCCGGTCGACATCCGCCGCGACTCGCCGACGTGGGGCACGATCACCACGACGCCCAAGCCGGGCTGGGCGGACACCGACGTTGTGGCGGCGCTGCGCTCCGGGCTGGGCGTCCCGATCGCGCTGGACACCGACGTGAACGCGGCCGCGCTCGGCGAGTGGCGGTGGGGCGCGGCGGCCGGGCTCGACACGTTCGTCTACATCACGGTCGGCACCGGGATCGGCGGCGGCGCCGTCGCGAACGGCCGCATCCTGCACGGGCTGCTGCACCCGGAGTTCGGGCACATGCGCATCCCGCACGACCGGACCCGGGATCCGTTCGACGGGATCTGCCCCTACCACGGCGACTGCCTGGAGGGCCTCGCCTCGGGTGAGGCGATCCGGCAGCGCTGGGGCCGTCCCGGCCAGGAGCTGTCCGGCCCGGCCGCCTGGGTGATCGAAGCCGAGTACCTCGCCCTCGCCCTGGTCAACGTGGTCTGCATGCTGTCGCCCGAGCGGATCATCATCGGGGGAGGGGTAGCCACGCAGCCGGCGCTGCTGCCGCTGGCGCGCCAGCGGCTGCGCGAGCTTCTCGCGGGCTACCTCCGGGCGCCCGAGCTGACCGAACCGGACGCGACCGACCGGTTTGTCGTCCGGCCGCACCTCGGCGGCCACGCGGGCGTGATCGGCGCGATCGAGCTGGCGCGTGATGCGGAGCCCGGCGGCTGACGGCTAGTCGCCCTGGCGGGCGGCCATGGCCGCCAGCTCGGCCCGGGACGAGATGTCGAGCTTGCGGAAGATGCTGGTCAGGTGGGTGGCCACGGTGCGCCGTGAGATGAACATGCGCTCGGCGATCTGCGGATTGGACAGGCCGTCGGCCACCGCCTGGGCCACGGTCAGCTCGGTCGGCGTGAGCCCGGCCCAGCCGCGGTCCGGGCGCCCGCGCCGGCCGCGGCCGCGGCTCGCGTAGGCGGCTGCCTCCTCGAGGGTCATGGCCGTCCCCCCGGCCCAGGCCTCGGCGAACTGATCGTCTCCGAGCGCTGTCCGGCAGGCGCCGGCGACGGAGTCGATGAGCTCGCCGGTGGCCCGCGGCCGCGTCAATCCCGCGTCGTGCGCGAACGCGGCGGCCGCCCCGGCGAGCCGGGCCGCGATCTCATAGCTGCCGCCGTCCGCCCTGACCGCGGCCAGGACGGCCAGGCAGGTCCAGACGGTCAGGCGGCCGAACGGGTCGGCGGGGGAGGCGGCGACGGCGGCCCAGGCCAGCTCCTCGGCCCGCCCGTGGTCACGGTCGCCCCTGGCGATCAGGGCCCGGACGGCCAGCGGGAGGGCGAGGCAGGTCCGGGCCGGATCGGACGCGGCAATGAACTCGTCCAGCCGCCGCCTGGCCCGGTCCCGCTCCCCGGAGAGCAGCTCGGACCAGGCCAGGTTGCCGATGAACATCCCCCGCAGCGCCACCGACGCGTAATAGGAGAGCTGTTCGGTGAAGGCACTAACCGCCTGCGGCCATTGCCCCCGGCAGAACGCCAGCCAGCCGCGGGCCTGCGCGGAGAAGTAGAGCCGGGCGGCGCCCATGGCCTCGCCGATGGCATCCAGCTCGTCGCACGCGGTCTCGGCCGCGGTGAAGTCGCCGAGCAGCGCCTGGCTGTGCACCACGGCGACGAGGCAGAACGACAGGAAGAAGCCGTCGCCGGCCTCCCGCAGCCCCGGCAGGGCCCGGTACAGCAGGGCGAGGGCATCGGCCGGCCTGCAGTCAAGGGCGTCGAGCACGCCGTGCAGGAAGACGGCGATCGACTCGGCGTCCCTGGCCCCGCACGCCTGGGCGGCCTCCAGGCTCCGCCGCAACGCCTCCCGCCCCGCATCCCGGTTCGTGGCGCTGTTCACGGCCGTCCGGCCGAGCAGGGCCAGCGCGTAGGCGAGAGCCCGCTGGTCGCCGGTGGCCTCGGCCAGCTCGGCCGCCTCGCTCAGGTACGGGCGCCCGGCGTCGGGCTCGCCCATGATCGTGGCGCTCGACCCCAGGCTGGTCAGCGCGACGATCATGCCGTCAGCGTCGCCGAGCTGACGAAGCAGGTCAAGGGCGGCCGTGCCGGCCGCCATCGCGGTGGGCATGTCCGCGGCCAGGCTCGCCACCTGGGCCAGGCTGCCCAGGGCCCTGGCCCGCAGCGCAGGGTCGGCCGCGGCGCCGCGGTCGGCGGCGGTGCGCAGCCACTGGCGTGCCTCGGCCAGGTGAATGCTCAGCGACCAGAAGGCGCCCAGGCGAGTGGCCAGGCCGAGCAGCAGCCCGGGGTCGTCCTGGCCTGCCGCCCACTCGAGAGCCTGCCGGATGTTGTCGTAATCGACCCGCAGCCGGTCCCGGTAGGCGTCCTCACCCTCATCCGGGCGGCGGTCGGCCGCGGCCAGGAAGAACTCGAAATGACGGCGCCAGGTGGCTTCCGCCTCGCCCGCCGCCACGAGGCAGCGTCCGGCGTAGTGCCGGATCGTCTCGAGCATGCCGAACCGGCCGTTGGCCTCGTCACCGGCCAGGATCAGCGACTTGTCGGCCAGCTGGGAGAGCAGCCCGAGCACGTGCCCGGGCTCGATCCCGCCGCCCGTTCCGACCGCCTCGGCGGCCGCCGCGGAGAAGCCGCCGCCCGCGAACGCGGACAGGCGCCGCAGCAAGGCTCGCTCGGATTCGCCCAGCAGGTCGTAGCTCCAGGCCACCGACGCCTCGAGGGTCTGCTGGCGGGGCAGGGCCGTGCGGGCACCGCCGGTGAGCAGCTGGAAGCGGTCGCGCAATCCGGCGGCGATCTGCTCGGGCGGCAGGACGCGCGCCCGCGCCGCGGCCAGCTCCAGGGCGAGCGGGATGCCGTCGAGGCGGCCGCAGATCTCGGCCACCGCGCCCGCGTTCGCCTCCGTCAGCGCGAAACCAGGGCGGGCCCGGCGCGATCGTTCCGCGAACAGCTGCACCGCCTCGAACCGGCCGAGTTCGTCGCTGCTCACCTGCGCGTCGGCCGGGAACGACAGCGACGGCACCCGCCAGGTGACCTCCCCCGGCACTCCGAGCGGCTCGCGGCTGGTGGCCAGGATGCGGATCCCCGGGCAGGCCTGCAGCAGCCCCTCGGCCACCTCGGCGCAGCGGCGCGCCAGGTGCTCGCAGTTGTCGAGCACCAGGAGCGGCGCCCGCTCGCCGATCGCGGCGGCCAGGGCGTCCAGGTCACTGGCGGCGCCCGGCGCGCGGACCGACAGCGCGGCCGCGATCGCACCAGGAAGCTGGGCGGGATCGGCCAGCGGGGCGAGCTCGACCAGCCGCACCCCGTCCGGATGGCCGTCGATGCGCCCGGCCGCGGCGTGCAGGGCCAGGCGCGTCTTGCCGCAGCCGCCCGAGCCGGTCAGCGTCACCAGGCGGTGCTCCCGCAGCAGGCCGGCCACCTCGGCCAGCGCGTCGCGGCGGCCGACGAAGCTGGTCAGCTGCACGGGCAGGTTATGACGGCCCGGGTCCAGGGAGCGCAGCGGCGGGAACCCGGCCCTCAGCTCGGGGTGGCTCAGCTGCCACAGGTGCTCGGGCGGCCCCAGGTCGGGCAGCCGGTGCCAGCCCAGATCGGTCAGCTCGCCGCCCTCCGGCAGGCGGCCCGACACCAGGTCGGCCACCTCCTGGGACAGCACGACCTGGCCGCCGGACGCGCTGTCCCGCAGGCAGTCGCAGTGGCCCATGGCCGGTCCCTGAAAGCCGCCTTCCGGCCCGGCGTCGGCCTCGCCGGTGTGCACGGCCATCCGCGGCAGCACTTGGCCGTCGGCCAGCTCCCGCTGCAGCGCCAGCGCGCAGCCGACCGCGTCCGAGGCTCTCGCGAACGCTCGCCGGACGTCATGCAGGCTTCCGCCGCCGACCGATAGCAGGCTGACCCGCCCGGCAGGCAGCTCGGGGCCCCCGCCGTCCGTCACGGCGGGATCAACCCCCGGCGGGGCACTGGGCCGGCGTTCCACCACACCTCCAGTGTGATCCAGGCGGCCGTCTACGACACCTGGCCGCTAATACCGGTCAGCTGACCGATGTTCTGCCCAGGGCAGGCCAGCACGCTGGACCTGACCAGCAAAAACTAGCGCCAGCTGCCCGCATCGGGCGGCCAGCCACTCCGGGAGGCGAAACATGGCCATCCGCAGCCCCTACGCCGACGTGCACCTGGCCGACGCTACAGTTCCCGACTTCGTGCTGGCCGGGGCGGCGGCGCGCAGTGACCGGCCAGCGATCATCGACGGCGGGACCGGCCGGGTACTGACCTATGCCGGGCTCGCCGCCTCGGTGCGCCGGGCCGCCGCCGGGCTGGCCGCCCGCGGGGTGGCCAGGGGCCAGGTGCTCGCGCTGTGCAGCCCCAACTGTCCGGAATTCGCGGTGGCCTACTATGCCGCGGCATCCGTGGGAGCGATCGTCACCACCGTCAATCCCCTCGCGACGCGGGCGGACCTGGCCCGCCAGCTCGAGCACTCCGGTGCCCGCTGGCTGGTGACCACGCCCGCCCTCTTCGCCGCCGCGGGCCGGGCGGCAGCGGCGGCGACCGGGGTGCGGGCGACGTTCGTCTTCGGCGAGGCCGACGGCGCTACCTCCTGGGCGTCACTGCCGGAGCCGGGACCGCCCGGGCCGGCCGCCGGCCTCAGCCCGGACGACCTGACGTTCCTGCCGTACTCCAGCGGCACGACCGGGCTGCCCAAGGGCGTGATGCTCTCGCATCGCAACCTGGTCGCCAGCCTGGGCCAGACCCGGGCCGTGCACCGGGTCGGCCCCGGCGACGTCGTCATCGCCGCGCTTCCGCTGTTCCACATCTACGGCCTTCAGGTCGCGATGAACCTGCCGCTGCGCGAGGGGGCCACGGTGGTGACCATGCCCCGCTTCGACCTGGCGGATTTCGCGCGTCTGGTCCAGGAGTACCGGGTGACCAGGGCCGACCTGGTGCCGCCGATCGTCCTGGCCCTGGCCAAGCACCCGGTCGTCGGCCAGTTCGACTTCTCCAGCCTGCGGCTGATTACCTCGGGCGCTGCCCCGCTGGCCGCCGATGTGGCCCGGGCCTGCGCCGCGCGGCTCGGCTGCCGGGTCAAGCAGGCCTACGGCATGACCGAACTCGGCGGCGTCACGCACATGGTGCCCGACGCCGGATCGGATGAACCGGAGACGATCGGCCCGGCGCTGCCGGGCATCGAGTGCCGGGTGGCCGACCTGGGGACCGGGCTCGATGTCGGGCCGGGCGAGCCGGGTGAGCTGCTGATCCGGGCGCCGGGGACGATGCGCGGCTATCTCGACAACGCCGAGGAGACCGCGGCGACGATCGATCCCGGCGGATGGGTGCACACCGGCGACGTGGTGGTCGCCGACCGCGAGGGCTGGTTCCGGGTGGTCGACCGGATCAAGGAGCTCATCAAGTACAAGGGAAGCCAGGTCGCGCCCGCCCACCTTGAGTCGGTCTTGCTTTCCCACCCGGCGGTGGCGGACGCGGCCGTCGTGGCCAGCCCCGATCCCGAGGCCGGCGAGGTCCCGAAGGCCTTCGTGGTGCCGCGCGGCGCGGTCACCGCCGGCGAGCTGCTTGACTTCGTCGCCGGGCGCGTGACGGCCCAGGAGAAGGTCCGCCGCATCGAGTTCGTCGAGGAGATCCCCAAGTCGCCGTCGGGCAAGATCCTGCGCCGGACCCTGGCCGAGCGCGAGCGCGCCGCCTGCGCCGGCCGCAGCCTTGAGCGGGTGCCCCGGTGACCGCCCGGCCTGCGCTGGCCGGGGCGCGCTCGGTCCCGGTCCTGGCCGGATCCGTGGCCCTGGTAACCGGCGGCGGCCGCGGCATCGGGCGGGTGCTGGCGCGGGCCCTGGCGGGCTCGGGTGCCTGCGTCGGCCTGATCGCCCGCTCCGGCGACCAGCTGGCCGAGTCGGTGCGGCTGATCGAGGAGGCCGGGGGGGTCGCGGCCGCCGCGGCCGCCGACCTGACCGACGAGGCGGCCACCGCGGCCGCGGTCGGGGAGCTCAGCCGCGTGCTCGGGCCGGTCGACCTGCTCGTCAACAACGCCGGAGTCGGCGGGCCGTTCGGCGACACCTGGGACGTCGATCCCGGCTCCTGGTGGCGCACGGTCGAGGTCAACCTCCGCGGCGTGTTCCTGTGCGCCAGGGCGGTGCTGCCGGGCATGGCGGACCGCGGTCGGGGCCGGATCGTGAACGTGACCAGCGAGGCCGGGGTGCGGCGCTGGCCGCAGGTTTCCGCCTACTCGGTGTCCAAGGCCGCCGTGATCAAGTTCACCGAGAACCTCGCCGTGGAGGCCGGGCGGGCGGGCATCCGGGTGTTCAGCGTGCACCCGGGGATCACCCCGATCGGGCTCTCGGAGCGCGCGCTCGCCCGGGCGGCCCGGCCCGGCTCGGCGGAAGACCAGGTGTACTCCTGGATCCGCGGGGAGCTGGACGCCGGCCGCGGCGCCGAGCCGGACCGCGCCGCCGGACTGGTGCTCCGGCTGGCCGCCGGCCAGGCCGACGCGCTGTCCGGGCGGCACCTGTCCGTGCACGACGACCTGGACGCGATCCTGGCCGCCGCCGACCGGGTTCGCCGTGACGACCTGTACCAGCTCCGCCGCAACGAACTGCCCGCTAGGGAGCAGCAATGAACCTGACCATCGACCAGTCCGCCCAGCTCAGGGGCCAGGAGCCGACCACGGAGGAGCAGGCCGCCGCGGCGACCCTGCTCCGGATGATCTGGGGCATCCACATCTCGCGGGCCGTCTACGTGGCGGCCGAACTCGGGATCGCCGACCGGCTCGCCAGCGGGCCGATGAGCTCGGCGGAACTGGCCGGGGCCACGCGGGCGCACGAGCCCTCGCTGTACCGGGTGCTCCGCCTGCTGGCGTCGCTCGGCGTGCTCACCGAGCACGAAAGCCGTTCGTTCAGCCTGACCGTGCTCGGCGACCGGCTGCGCACCGACGTCCCGGCCTCGATGCGGTCGTGGGCGATGCTGGTCGAGTCGATCGGCGGCGTCCGGGCGTTCGAGCCCATCGTGGACACCGTCAGGACCGGTGAGGCCGGCGTCGACCTGGCCTACGGCATGGGACTGTTCGAGTTCCTGGCCGGGCATCCGGAGCACGCGGCCAGGTTCGACGCCGCGATGGCCGAGCGGACCGCGGCGTACGCTCCGAGCGTCGCCGCTGGCCACGACTTCTCCCGGCTCCGGACCGTGGTCGACGTGGGCGGAGGCCAGGGGGTCCTGCTGGCGTCCATCCTTCGAGCGCATGCCCAGCTGCGCGGTGTCCTGCTGGAGACGCCCGCCGTTACGGCGGCCGCCCGGCCGGCGCTGCAGGCGGCCGGGGTGGCCGATCGCTGCGAGGTCGTGGCCGGAGACTTCTTCGCCGGGGTACCGGGCGGCGCGGATCGCTACGTCCTGGCCAACGTGCTGCACGACTGGGATGACGACCGGGCCGCGGCGATCCTGGCTCACTGCCGCCGGGCCATGGCCGACGGCGGCCGGGTACTGATCGTCGAGCGGCTGATCCCGGACGACCCCGGGCAGGCCGTGCCCGCCCTGCTGAGCGATCTCAACATGCTGGTCGTCACCGGCGGTAAGGAACGGACGAACGCCGAGTACGGCGAGCTTCTGGCCGCGGCCGGCCTGGCCCTGGGCGCGGTGACGCCGGTCGCTTACCCCTATGGCGTGATCGAGGGCGTCCCGCTGTAGCCTCCGGCTCGCCGCCAGGCGCCAGCCCGGTCAGGCGCGCTGCTCCTCGGCCCAGCCGACCACGAGCTGCTCGAGCACGCCGAGCGGCACGGCGCCGTTGCCGAGCACGGTCGCGTGGAAGCCCCGGATGTCGAAACCCGCGCCGAGCTGCTGCTCGGCCTGGCGGCGCAGCCGCTGGATCTCGCGCTGGCCGACCATGTACGCCAGGGCCTGGCCAGGCCAGCCGATGTAGCGGTCGATCTCGTTCCTGACGTTGGCCTGCGTGGTGGCCGTGTTGCGCCACATGAAGTCCATGGCCTGAGAGCGGGACCAGCCGTAGTAGTGCATGCCGGTGTCGACCACCAGCCGGCAGGCCCGCAGCGCGTCGAAGGAGAGCATGCCGAGCCGGGCCAGATCCGAGGTGTACAGGCCCATCTCGTCGGCCAGCCGCTCGCAGTACAGGCCCCAGCCTTCGACGTAGCCGCACACCTCCGCGTCGAGGAAGCGGCGGAACTCGGGCAGCCGCAGCGTCTGCGACGCGGCGATCTGCAGATGGTGCCCGGGCGTGCTCTCGTGGAAGGAGAGCGCCTCGTACTCGTAGACATAGCGCTGGTGCGGCTCGGTGGTCAGCACGCAATGGGCGCCGGGACGCAGCCCGCCCGCGGCCGGGGGCCGGTAGTACGCCAGCGGGGCATTGCCCTTCTCGACCGGGTCGATCTCCTCGATGACGCAGTCCGGGATGTCGAACGCCGGGAACCAGTCGTCGCGGGCCTCCTCGGCGCGCTGCAGGGCGGCCGTGACCGTCCGCACGATATCGGCGGAGTCGCCGAAGCGGAGCGACTTGTCCTCCCGCAGCCGGCCCAGGAGCTCAGGCACGTCGGTGACCCGCAGCACCTTCCCGCCGAGCTGGGCCCACTCGTCCTGCAGCGCGGCGAGGCAGTCGAGACCGATCTGGTGGATCTCCTCCGGCGCAAGCTCGGTGGTGGTGTGCTTGCGCACCGCCGCCCGGTACCCCTCGGCGCCGCCGGGAACGAAGCGGATGCCGACCTGGTCGTCGGGGCGCGCGGCCGGCAGCAGTTCGTCCCGCAGGCAGGCCGCCAGCCTCCGCAGCGCGGGCCGGATCTCGCCTTCGACGATGCCGGCGGCCTCGGCGCGGACCGCCGCCTCGTCGACCTGGTCCGGCAGGCCCACGGCCACCATCGCGTCGGCGGTCACGTCCCGGCCCAGGTGGCCCTCGATCTGCTCGATGGCCTGGCGCGTCCCGACCTGGGTCGGGAGCCGCCCGTCGCGCTTGGCCTCGGAGTACCGGCGGGTGGCCGCGTCGAAGTACCCGCCGAGTCCCCGGAGCCGCCGGAGGTAGCCGTCGACCGCGTGAGCGCTATCGAGCAGCGCGGTCGGAACGGACATGAACACCACGGCCTGGGGCGAGACGTACCCCCCGGCCGAGGCGTTGGCCTCCCAGAGGCCGTGTTCCAGATCCGAGCGCGCCGCCCAGGCCAGGTGGGCCATGACCGCGTGGTTGACCCGGCCCGCCTGATCCAGCCGGCTGGTGTCGAGGCGGCTCAGCGCCGCCTCGATCCTGGCCATCTGCTGCGCGTCGTGCGCGGCGCCCGCGCGGCTGGGATCCGGGACCAGGGCATCGAAGCCCGACGCACCGACCTGCGTGGCGCCGAACGGATCGGCCGTGTGCACGACCTCGAAGAACTCTTCGCCGAGCCGGGCCAGCTCCGCCGCGGCCTGCTGGCTCTCCGCAGAAACCTGGTCGTTCACGCCCATGACCGGCAAGTATGCCTGACGCGCCGGCGCGGGCCGAGGTCGCCCGGGCGGCCCGCCGCGCCGGTCAGCCCGGCGAGCCCCGGGCGCGCTGCACTTCCGGCCGCTGGCGGCGCCGTGGCGCGGCGGCGCTACCCTCGGTCCATGGGCCTGTCCGTGCCGCTGTACATCCCGAGCCCCCCGGCCAACGGTTTCCACCTGGGGCCCTTGTACATCCACTTTTACGGCCTGATGTACGTGGTGGGGATCACGCTCGCGGTGATCATCGCCCGGCGGCGCTGGCGGGCCGTCGGCGGCGACGTCACGCTGATCACCGACGTGGCCACCTGGGCGGTCCCGGCCGGGATCATCGGCGGCCGGATCTACTTCGACATCACCACGCCGTTCGACATCACGCCGCACACGTGGTGGGGGCCGTTCGCGGTGTGGGAGGGCGGGCTCGGCGTCTGGGGCGGCATCGCGGCCGGGGCCGCGGTCGGGATCTGGCGGGTGCACCGGGCCGGGGCCGACTGGCGGCTGATGGGCAACGCGGTCGCCCCGGCGCTGCTGGTCGCCCAGGCGGTCGGGCGGATCGGGAACTACTTCAACCAGGAACTGTTCGGCAAGCCGACCAGCCTGCCCTGGGGGCTTGAGATCAGCCGGGCGGCGCGGCTGGGGTCGGGCATCCCGGCCGCCGACCTGAAGTACACCACGTTCCAGCCCTCGTTCCTGTACGAGCTGATCTTCGACCTGGCGTTCGCCGCGGTGCTGGTCTGGCTCGGGCACCACCGCGACATCACGCCGCCCGGGCTCCTCGCCCTGTACGTGGCCGGGTACTCGGCCTACCGGATCTTCGAGGAGACCATCAGGGTCGACTCGTCAGCGCACTTCCTCGGGCTGCGGCTGAACTTCTTCATCGCCTGCGTGGGCACCCTGGCCGGCATCGTCTGGTTCATCTTCACCCAGCGCCAGAAGAAACCGTCGCCGCCCGCGCCGCCGGTTCAGTCCGTGCCGAGCGGCGCCGCGGAGTCGTAGTCAGCCGCGGCGCCGCCGGTTCAGTCCGTGCCGAGCGGCGCCGCGGAGTCGTAGTCAGCCGCGCATGGGTCGCGGCCATCAGAGAGTCCCGGCGGCGATGGCCTGCCGGATCCAGGGAATGACCTCATCCAGCATGGCCGGCAGGGCGGTCGTCGCCTCGTAGCCGAGGATCCGCTTGGCCTTCTCGGTCGAGGGCACCCGGCGCCGCACGTCGAGCGCAAAAGGGCTGTCGTGCACGATGCGCAGCGGCACGCCGGCTCCCTTGATCTTCGCCCAGATCAGCCCGGCCAGCTCGAGTACGGTCGTCGACTCCGCGGTGGAGAGGTTGAAGTCCTCGTTCAGTGCTCCGGGATGATCAAGGGTGTCGGCGATCCCGCGGGCGAGGTCGCCGCCATAGGTGTAGTGGCGGACCTGGCGGCCGTCGCCGAGGATGTGCAGCGGGTCCTGTCCCTTGATGACCTTCTGCACCAGGTCCGGCACCACGTGGCTCATGGCCAGCGTCACGTTGCCGGACGGGATCTCCTCATCCCCGAGCGCCCGGCCCTCGCCGACGCCGACGCAGTTGAACGGGCGGACGATCGTGTAGGGGAGCCGGTACTGATCGTGGGCCGCCCGGGCGAAGTACTCCACCGCGAGTTTCTGGAAGCCGTACGACGACCGGGGCGGCGGCACGTCGCGCTCCTGGCCCTCATAGGACGGCCAGCAGTCGGTCGACTCGAACACCATCGACGAAGAGACGTGCGTGATCTTCTTCAGCCGGCCGGACCGGTGCGCCTCGATGGCCGCGTCGCACGAGGAGGCGATGATCCGCTCGTTAGTGGCGAGCAGGTCATAGGCGTAGGTGTGGAAGTAGGAGATCCCGCCGATCATCGCGGCGCCGGCCACGAAGTGATCGCAGTCGGACAGCAGGCCGGTCAGCAAGGCGGCATCGCGCGCATCGCCCTCCACGAGGGAATAGGCCGGGTGGTCGTCATACGACCTGGCCACCTTGCCGTACTTGGAGAAGTTGTCCACCCCGACGACGCGGTAGCCGCGGGCCAGCAGCTCCCCGACGAGGTAGCCCCCGATGAAGCCCGCGGAACCGGTGACCAGTATCTTCTGCATCTTCACCCCGCCACTGGCGGCTGCGCCGGCCGGGCCCGGGCCTTGAGTTCGTCCACGGCGAGCCGGCGGCCGAAGGCGAACCGGTACCACCGAAGGTACTTCGGGAGCCACGCCGCGACCCGGAAGTTGGAGAGGCCCTCCTGCCGGTCGAGCCAGATGGTGGGGATCTCGGCGATCGGCAGGCGGAGCCGCTTGGCCTTGGCCGTCAGCTCGATGCCGATCTCGAAGCCGTCACGGCTGTCGATGCCGACCGCCCGGACGAACGCGGTCGAATAGGCCTTGAAGGAGTTGGTGGCATCCCTGGTGCCGACCCGGGCCAGCAGCCGCAGGCTCCGCCCGGCCGTGGCCGACATCAGGCCCTTCAGCAGCGGCCCGCCCACCTGCTGGCCGCCGGGCATGTACCGGGAGGCGGCCGCCACGGCGACGCCGCGCTCGACAAGGCGCACCAGGTCGTCGATCTGCCGCACGTCGTCGCAGCCGTCGGCCATCGTGACCACCGCCACCGGCGTCGCGGCGTGATCGATACCGTAGCGAATCGCGTTGGCCGGGCCGCGCCCGTAGTCGTTGACCAGGCAGCGCAGCCGGGGCTCGTGCTCGGCGAGGCGCTGCACGACCGGCCGGGTGCAATCGGAAGGATCATCGACCACGACCAGGGCCTCGCACGGCAGCCGGACCGCCTCGAACAGCCGCTCCAGCACGCCGGCGATGGGTTCACCCTCGTTGTAGGCCGGGATGATCACCGAGACCCGCAGCGCATCGGGATCGCTGGTCCTGGCCCGCCGGAGCAGGTCGGAGGCGATCGGCGGGCCCGCGGCGCGGTTCCTGCCCATCAGGTGCGCACGCCTTCGGCGACGTCCGCTCCCCGGTCCGCGAAGGCGATCGCGAGCGGCAGCCCCACGTGGCCGCACCCCCCGATGACCAGCACGTCGGTTTCGAATGAGGCGTCACGCTGCAGCGCCGCCATGACACCCGATCTCTCGTCGGAGGCCTCCCTGCTTCTGACCGCCCCCAAGATAGCGGGCCGGAGACCGCCGCTCTCCCCATCGCGACGGATAGCTTTCGTCAACCGCGTTGCGCCGGGGCCTGCTCGTCCGCGGCACCGTCGGGACGGTGCTCAGAGATCCAGGAATCGATGCTCTTCCACCACTCGTAGAGCCACAGCACCTGCGCCTCGTGGTCTGCGGAGCGCGGCACCTGGTCGACCGGCACCCGCCACCACTTCGCCCGTACGACCTGGTTCATCGGCAGGCTCCGCCAGATGTCGCCGACGCTGACCAGCCGGTCCAGGCCGGCATGGGCCACGAAGATCACGTCGGCGTCGGGGCAGGCGGCGATGGCCGCGAGCGCTCCGCCGGCCCGCGGCGGGAGCAGGTTGGGCATCTCCCGTGCGCGCGCGGCCAGGTCGCGGCGGCCCGCGCGCTCCAGCCGCCGGATGCCGCGCTGCCACCGGCCCGGCGTCCAGTTGCCGCCCTCCGGGAAGATCACCAGCGCGCCGGCCGGATCGAGCCCCCGGGCCAGGCGCTCGATCTGCTCGGTGAAGAGCTTCTCGCCGACGCGCTGAGGCTGGATGAAGACGTTGGGCACGCGGTTGGCCACCACGTCCACTCCGGGATCCAGCTGCAGGGTCGCCTTCATCACGATGCGCGGCCGCCGCCCGTACACGGTGAGCAGGTGATGCACGAGCAGGAAGGAATCTCCCGGCCCGGCATGGCGGCTGAGCACGATGACCGGACGGGCCAGCCGGGCCGCCTGCTCCGCCGCATCCCGCGGCGGCTCGTCCACCTCGACCCGCAGCCCGAACGTCCTGGCCGCACCGGCGAAGACCACATCGAGATACCACCGCATGATCGCGTAGTGGCGGTTCTGGTAAGGCTCGGTGTGCAGCCGGCCGCCGAACCCGCTCGCTATCCACAAGCCCAGGCAGCTGAACAGCGCCGCAGTCTCGGCGGCGAGCCAGATGAGCGTGAAGTACAGCAGCCGGAGGCCCCGCATGCGACCGGGCCTCGCCCGTCCGACCAGCCCGAAGGCCAGCGTCAGCAGGGCGAGCAGCGGCGAGAGCACCGCGACGGCCACCGCGATGACGATCGCCAGCGGCGCCAGTACGAGCCGGCGTACCAGCCTGGGTGGGAGCATGGCGCGCCCTCCCGTCCCGTCCTCGGGCGCCCGGGTCAGTTCCCGGCTAGCCCGGCGAGATAGCTCGCCGAGGCCGCGTACGCACGCTCGATGCTTGCTCCGACCTTAGTCTTGTCGCGGTACCGGAGCTGGGCTAGATCCGGCCCGCTGCGATCACCGCCAGCAGGCAGGACGTGCACGCGCACGCTATCGGGCAGCGCCGCCATCTCCTCGTGAAATCGGTACCGCCGCGCGATCTCGAAGGCGACGAGGCCTACCTCCCACGGCCGGCGCGGTACCGCCAGCGGGCGCTCGATCCGGCCGACGTGCAGGACGTAGACGGTGCTGGCGCCGAGCGCGACGGCGCGCCCCACCGGGATGGAGTGGACCAGGCCGCCGTCGAAGTAGTGCTCGCCGTCGACCTCGACCGGCGGGAGCAGCCCCGGGACGGCGCACGAGGCCAGGACGGCGGGCACGATCGGCCCGGTGCTGAACCAGCGCGGGCTGGCCCGCTCGATGCTGGCCGCGACGCAGTGGAAGGGCAACTCGAGATCGGCGAAATCGTGCCCGGGCAGCATGTCCTCCAGCATGTGGCGCAGCGGCTCGATCGAGTGCAGGTGCGTGCCCGAGCGGGCCAGCCGGACCGCGCGGCCCCAGATGGTCTCGCTGAAGGCCCGCCCGAGCGCGTCGCCCTGCCACAGCTGGCCAAGCCGCGCCGCCGCGCCAGCCGGGTCGGCCGCCACGAACGCGCCATTGATCGCCCCCACCGACGTGCCCACGACCACGTCGGGCCGGATGCCGGCCTCGGACAGCGCCCGGAGCATGCCGATCTCGTGCGCGCCGAGAACGCCGCCTCCGCCGAGCACGAACGCCGTCTTCACCCCGTCAGCCTCCGGGGACCTCACTTACCCAGAGCGTGCCGGAAGTATCCGACGGTCTTCTCCAGGCCCTCATCGAGCCGCACGGTGGGTTCCCAGTCCAGCAGGTCGCGGGCGCGGGCGATGTCGGGCTTGCGCCGGGCCGGGTCATCCGAGGGCAGCGGGCGGCGCTCGACCGGGCTGTCGCTGCCGGTCAGGGCGAGTACTTTTTCGGCCAGTTCCAGCATGGTGAACTCGCCCGGGTTGCCGAGGTTGACCGGCCCGGTGACCCCCTCGGGGGAGTTCATCAGCTTGATCAGCCCGTCGACCAGGTCGTCGACGTAGCAGAACGAGCGGGTCTGCGTTCCGTCGCCGAAGACGGTCAGCGGCTGGCCGCGCAGGGCCTGGACGATGAAGCTGGACACCACCCGGCCGTCGTTGGGCAGCATGTTCGGCCCGTAGGTGTTGAAAATCCTGGCCACCTTGATCGGCAGGCCGTGCTGGCGGAAGTAGTCGAAGAACAGCGTCTCCGCGCAGCGCTTGCCCTCGTCGTAGCAGGAACGCACGCCGATCGGGTTCACGTTGCCCCAGTACGACTCGGCCTGCGGGTGCACCGCCGGGTCGCCGTAGACCTCGGAGGTGGACGCGAGCAGGATCGGGGCGCGCAGCCGCTTGGCCAGCCCGAGCATGTTGATCGAGCCGTGCACGCAGGTCTTGGTGGTCTGCACCGGATCGCGCTGGTAGTACACGGGGGAGGCGGGGCAGGCCAGGTGGTAGATCTGGTCGACCTCGACATACAGCGGGAACGTGACGTCGTGGCGCAGCAGCTCGAACTGGGGCACGCCGAGCAGGTCAGCGACGTTGTGGCGGGAGCTGGAGTAGAAGTTGTCCACGACCAGAACGTCGTGTCCCAGCGCCAGCAAACGCCGGGACAAGTGCGATCCGATGAACCCCGAGCCCCCGGTCACCAGGATGCGCTGAGCGGGGGCAACTGGGGTCCCCGAATGACCCGGTGTCGAGGCAGAGTCCACGGAAAAGCTCCCTTGGGTAACGCTTTAACGATTCTTTAACAAGGCGTGCCCGGCCTGTGATCTGCAATCTATCGCTTGCCGTGCCTTTGTCTGGCATTGCCTCGGCAGGCCCCGTAAGCTGCCCACCGTGAAGCTCTCGATCCTGATGCCCGTCTACAACGAGCGCGCGACCTTGCTCTCCGCGATCAAGGACGTGCTTAACGTCGACTTCCCCTGCGAGGTCGAGCTTGTCATCGTCGATGACGGCAGTACGGACGGTACCAGGGACCTGTATCCGTCGCTTGGGGACGACCCGCGCGTCAGCGTCCACATGCACCAGCGCAACCAGGGCAAGGGCGCCGCGATCCGCACCGCCGCGGCCGTGGCCACGGGTGACTACGTCATCATGTGCGACGCCGACCTGGAGTACTCGCCCGCCGAGATCCCCTCCCTGCTCGCGCCGGTGCTCGCCAAGCAGGCCGAGGTCGTGTACGGCACCAGGACGTTCGGCAGCCATAACGCCTACTCTTACGCCTACGTGCTCGGCAACAAAGGCGTGACGACCTTCGCGAACGTGCTGTTCAACTGCTACATCAGCGACCTGGAGACCTGCTTCAAGCTGATGCCGACCGAGCTTTACCGCACGCTGCGCATCCGCCAGACCGGGTTCGGCATGGAGGCCGAGGTCACGGGGAAGCTGCTGCGGCGCGGAATCCGGCCGTACGAGGTTCCGATCAGCTACAAGGCGCGCAGCCGCGAGGCCGGAAAGAAGCTCACCTGGCGCGACGGCGCGGAAGCGCTGTGGATCCTGCTCAAGGTGCGGTACACGCCGCGCGCGGGCTAGAGCCGCCAGCCCTTGCGCTCGGCCAGCCACGACAGCGCGACGAACACCAGCGCGGCCAGCCCGATCAGCAGCGCGCAGCCGCTGAAGGCGCTCTCCACGAAATTGCCGGCGATCGGAGCCACGCCGTAGTAATAGCCGATGATGACGGCCATCAGCACCAGGTAGCCGCCCACGGCCGTGGCCAGGGAGTGGACGGCCAGCCGGCGCCAGCCCGGTCTCACCCTGGCCGTCACGTTCAGGCGGCCGGAGCGAAACCCGTGGTCAGCCGCCTCCTCCTGGCCGTGCGCCGGAGAGCGCCGGATGATGCGCAGGCCTATGGCCAGTGCTCCCATGATCAGCGCATAGCCGACCACCATGGGCACGAGATCCTGGCGGATCAGCGCGGACGACATGCCAGCCCGGTCCGCTGCGCTGCACCGCCGGCGGCGATCACCGTCAGGCCCGGAGCAGGAAGTGCCAGCCGCGGATGAAGATATGCCAGCCGAACCACAGCCACAGCGCGAACAGCGCCCACCGCCCGAACGGGTAGCGCATGATGGCCCGGAACGTGGCGCTGAGCGTTGGCACGCCGCTGATATGGCTGAGGGCCAGGCCCTCCCATGCAAACAGGGCGCCGAATAGCAGCGCCCAGACCAGGTAACCGATCACGGGATGTTGTGCCACACCGACCTCCTCGGCTCGTGCGCCGCTCTGGCTATGGTCTACCACCGCAGCCGCGCCATCGGCTCGGCCAGCCTGGCCGTGTTCCTGGACCGGCTTCGACGCAGTCGCCGACCTGTGGGGCGGCGGCGTGGTCATGTCGAGGGAAGAACTCTCCGAGGCCCGCCCGGTGGCGCCGATCGACTACACCGCGGGCCTGACCGCGCCGCTGCTCGGGCTGTTCGGCAACGACGATAAGCACCCGACGCCCGAGCAGGTGAACCTGCATGAGGAGGAACTCGAGCGGCACGGCAAGGCGTATGAGTTCTACCGCTACGACGGCGCCGGCCACGGCTTTTTCTACTACCACACCCCGATGTACCGGCCCGAGGCCGCGATGGACGGCTGGGCCAAGGTCTTCACGTTCTTCGGCACCCACCTGGCCGCGTAGCGATCACCGGCCGACGGCGGAGACGCTGGCCGGGGACATGCTGAGCAGCAGGTTACGGCGCGGGTCTATCCGCACGTGCACCAGCATTCCGGCCCTGGCCCCCTCGTAGGTGCGCTCGCCGATCTCCATCGTCCACGCCCGCTCGCGCATACCGTCGTCGATCGCGATGCAGCAGCTAGTCCCGCCCCCCTCCTCCCCGCTGGCCTCGGTCCACAACTCCAGGATCTGGCCGTCGAACTCGGCGAGCCGCGGCAGCCGGGCGGCCCGGATCGCGCTGCCGTAGATCCATATCGCGCAGCTCCACCAGGTACAGCCGGGAAAGAGCGCGGCGACCAGCGCCCACATCAGCCCCTCAGTCTTCAGTACGAGCAGCACTAGGCCGGCGAACGGCAGGCCCATGACGGTGAGGAAGACCAGCATGGCCGGGCCGGGCACGAGTTTCTTAACCGGCCGGCCGAGGAGAACGCGATGCCAGCTGCCGCCGAACGACGACCAGGCGTGGCCGCGATCGGCGGAGGCGGAGAACGCCGCCGCCGCGTCCGGGGCGGCACCGAGTGCCGCGGCGTAGGCGATCCTGCGGTCACCAGCGACGGCGAGCATGGCGGTGCCCGCCGTCCGCCCGGATCGGCTGCCGATCAGCGCCACCCGGAAGCCGAGCCACCCGGCCAGCGCCGCCCGGCCCGCCCGGGTCAGCCTGGTGCGGCGGTAGAGCGCCCAGGGCGCCTGCAGGAAGATCAGGTAGACGAAGGCCGCGGTGAAGATGGCAGCGGTCCCGTGATGCAGGGCCAGTGCCGCGCCCGCGAGCGCCATGGCGGCCAGGCCGACGGCCTCGAGCAGCGCGAGCGTGCCGCGCCCGATCCGGCTGCGGAGCAGCCCGCGGCCGCGGGCATCGGCCATGACGTCGTCCTCGAACCGCTTGCGGAACTTGTCCTCGCCGGCCTCGAAACCGCTGTCCAGCGCCGTGCCGGGCACAACGCCCATCCCGGCCGCGCGGAACTCGAGGTGGGAAAGGGCCATGCGCTCGTAGTCAGTCAGGCCGGGGTCGTCACGCCGCCCGTCCGCCGGCCTGCACATGACCCGGCTCGGCTCGGCCTCGCCCAGGCCGATCCAGCCGCGGGCCGCGAGGTCCAGCAGGGTGGCGTGGTAGCCGTCGTGCTCGGCGCGGCCGGCCAGCAGGCTGACCACGGCCGGCGGCTCGCCGCGCAGCGCCAGCGAGGCCGGCCCGGGAGCGGGCCGCCACCACCGGGTGCACAGTGCGGTGAGCGCCATCAGGACCAGCCAGGCGCAGGACACGACCTCGGCGGCAAGCGTGATCATCGCGGGGTTCCTTCCGCAGCGCGGTGGTTACCTCCTTGCTACTCGGCCGCGCCGGAGAAAATGTGACATTTCTTGCCAGCCTCGCTTGCCAGCCTTACTGGCCAGATGCCATGCGCGTCCGGCCGCGAGCGGTCAGCGTTTCTCGGCGACCCAGATCAGCCGCGGAAGCCCGGCCAGGGCCGGCCGCGGGCCTGCTGCCGAAGAGGTGATCGCGGCCGCGATCCGCTGCGCGGCCCGGCCGTAGCGGACGTCGCCGACCTGGCTGGCCCGGCGGCCCATCTCGGCCACGCTGGCGGCGGCGCCCGCCCTGTCCCCGGCGGCCAGCGCGAGGAAGGCGGCCAGGGCCGCGTTCTCGATGGCCACGCTCACGTACAGGCCGGCCCCGGCGCTCGCCACCTGCTTCGTGCAGATCCCGGCCAGCCGCGCTGCGCCCGCAAGATCGCCGGAGGCCAGCCGGGCCAGCGCGCTGTGCACGTCGATGGACGTGCGCAGGCTGGGGTTGTCCACCTCGGCGGCGATCCTGGCGGCTTCCGCAAGATGGCGCCCGGCATTCTGCGTGTCTCCGTCGGCCAGGTCGACCATGCCGAGTGAGTCGAGATGGTAGGCGCGGGCCCGGCGCTCTCCGAGCTGCTCGGTCGAGTCGAGGATCGCCGCGAGCAGCGCCCTGGCCGCCTCGGTCCGGCCCTGGGACAGCATGATCAGGGCGAGCGCGTGCTCAGAGTTGGCGGCTCCGAGGGGGTCGCCCATCCGCAGGTTGAGCGCATAGGACTCCTCGAACAGCGTGATCGCCTGGTCGCGCGCGCCAGCCTGCTGGCGGACCATCCCGAGCGTATGCAGAATGCGCGCGGTGACATAGCCGTCGCCGATCGGCCGTGCCTCGGCCAGCGCCTCCGCGAACAGCTGCTCGGCCTGGCCGACGTCGCCGCGCTCCATCACGGTCGCGCCCAGGTTGAACAGCGCGCGGCCCGCCACCTCGCGCAGCCCGGCGTCGCGCGCGGCGGCCGCGGCGCGGCGCAGCCAGCGCACCGCCTCGTCCGGCCGGCCACGCAGCCGCGCCACGACGCCGAGCACCCAGTAGGCGCGGGCCCGCACCGCCTCGGCGACGCCCGGGGCCACATCGGCGATCCGCCCGGCGGCCGCGCAGGCCTGCTCGGCCGCCGCCACCGCCTCGCCGAACTCGGACAGCATCAGGTGCGCCCGGCCGCGCACCGCGCCAAGCTGAGCCCGTAGCACGTCCTCGTCCTCGGTCAGCCCGGCGGCGGTGCTGCGGCACAGCTCGAGCGCCTCAGGCACCTTGCCGCGCTGCAGCAGGCTCTGCGCCAGCCGCCAGGCGGCCTCGGCCCGCACCACCGGGGGAGCGGGGCGAGCGAGAGCGCCGCGGTAGGCCTCCTCGGCCTCGCCGGCGCGCTCGGTGTGCAGCAGCAGGTCGCCGCGCGCGATCAGCAGCATCCGCTCGGTGTCGCCGGTCGTCTCGCCCGCGGCGAGCAGCTCGGCGGCGAGGTCGGCGGCGGGACCGGAGCGGCCGCTGGCGATGATGTCGGCCACCCTGGTCGCGAGCAGGTCCCCCGCCTCGGCCGGGTCGCCGGCCCGCAGGTAATGCCAGCTGGCCTCCAGCGGGTCGTCGAGGACTCGCTCGCAGTGCAGGGCGGCGAGCCGGTGCAGCTGCCTGCGGCCCGAGGCCGCGCCGAGCAGGCTGGCGTAACAGTAGTCACGGACCAGCGGGTGCAGGTCGGCCCGCGCCGGGTGGTCGACCAGCTGCCTGCGGCGCAGCTCGTCCAGGCCGGCCAGGACGTCATAACGGCCGCCGAGCGACTCGCTGGCATCGATCAGGCGCTCGTCGAGCAGGTCGACGGGGTGACGGAAGATGGCGATGAGCGAGATCAGCCTGCGGCTCGGCTCGCTGAGGTCGCCCAGCGTGGCCTGCAGGAGATAGCCGACGACGCCGGGCTCGGCCTCGAGCCGTTCCACGACCGCGGCGGCGCCGGGGCCGCCGGGGCGCAGCTGGCCGAGCGCCAGCCGGATCAGCATCGGGCTGCCGCCGGTCCGGTCGATCAGGGTGTCGGCGAGCGGCGCGGACAGCAGCGGTCCGGCCAGCTCGCCGACGAGCTCGCGGGCCTCGCCCGGGGTGAGGCTGGCCAGCCGGAACGGGGTGAAGCCGGGGAGCGGCAGGTCCTGCCTGCCGATCGCGAGGAACGAAGCCGGCGACGAGTCCGCGATGTGCTCGATCACCGCCCGGGTCTGCGGCTCGTCGCGCAGCAGGTGCGCGTTGTCCAGGCAGATCAGCGCGCCCGCCTGGCTCATCGCCTTCGTGATCAGGTAGAGCTGCTCGTCGCGGGGGAGCGGCTGCTCGACCTGGCCCGGGCCGCAGACGGGCGCCGCCTCGTCGTGACCGTGCCGGACCAGGAACCGCGCGATCAGCCGGATGACAGCCTCGGCCGAGGTGGTGATGCCGGCGGTCAGCGTCACCCAGCAGACCGCGCCGCCGTCCGTCCTCTCCCTGGCCAGGGCGGCGGCCAGGCTGGTCTTGCCCACGCCGGGCAGCCCGGACATCACCACGCGCCGTTCGGCGGCCAGGAGGTCACGCAGCCCGGCCAGGGCGGCGGTGCGCTCGACGTGGTGGCTGGGCGGTACCGGGATCGCGGCCAGGTCAGCGGCGTTCACGCCGTGCGCCACACCCGGGGAAGCGGCGCGTTCAGGCCCGGAATCCGGCTGAGCGCCGTTGCGGGCGCGGACCGCGAGCTCGTGCAGGCGGGCGGCGAGCTCGGGCTCGGCTCCGAGGCGGAGTGCGGGCAGGAAAAGCGCGGCGACGACCGCAGGATCGGGCCGCCGCCTGCGCTGCTCCAGCCGGCTTATCTGCGCCTCGCTGTAGCCGACGGCGATGCCGAGCTCGCGCTGGGTCAGCCTGACCCGGTGCCGCAGGACCCGCAGTAACGTGCCGAAGTCCGTGAACGACGAGGCCGCTAGGGTCGTACGCCCGCTGGCCATGGGCGCCACCATCCCCCTGACGCTCGCTGCCGCCTGGGTAGGCTTCGCCAGCAGCCTAAGCCGTCCCGCCCCCCGCAGCTACTGGCGGGCCAGGTTCGCGGCGCCCTGGCGGAGGACGAACTTCTGGATCTTGCCGGTCGCCGTCTTCGGCAATTCCGCGACGAAAGAGACCCCGTGCGGGGCCTTGAAGTGCGCCAGCCGATCCCTGGTGAACGCGATCAGCTCCGCCTCGGTCGCGCTGGCGTCCCCGCGCAGGACCACGAACGCGTACGGGGCCTCGCCCCACTTCTCGTGCGGCAGCCCGACGATCGCGGCCTCCTGCACGGCCGGGTGGCGCAGCAGCGTCCCCTCCACCTCGACTGAGGAGATGTTCTCGCCGCCGCTGATGATCACGTCTTTGATCCGGTCGCGGATCTCGAGGTAGCCATCCGGGTGAACGACGGCCGCGTCGCCGGTGTGGAACCAGCCGTCGCCCATCGCCCGCTTCGTCGCCTCCGGGTCGTGGTAGTAGCCGTCCATCACCACGTTCCCGCGCACCACGATCTCGCCCAGCGACTGCCCGTCGTGCGGCACCTCCCGGCCTTCGGGGTCGGCGACCTTGAGCTCGCCGGAGGTGATCAGCTCGACGCCCTGCCGGGCCTTCACCACCGCCCGGTCCCCGGGGGAAAGGTCCTCATGCTCCGGCAGCGGCGCGCAGACCGTGATGAACGGCGCCGTCTCGGTCAGCCCGTAGACGTGCGTGACCTCCCAGCCGAACTCCCCTTCCAGCCGCTCGATCGTGGCCGCGGCGGGCGGTGCCCCGGCCGTGACCACGTGCACGCCCGGCGGGACCTCGCCGCGCGCCTCGGCGGGCGCGTTCGCCAGCGAGATCAGCACCGTCGGTGCCGCGCACAGCCACTGCACGTTCTCCTGCCTGATCAGCCGGAACACCTCGGCCGGGTCGACCTTGGGCAGGCAGATGTGGATGGCCCCGGCGGCGGTAACCGTCCAGGTGTAGGTCCAGCCGTTCGCGTGGAACATCGGCAGCGTCCACAGGTAGCGCCCGCCCACCGCGATCGGCAGGTGCAGCAGCGTGCCGATCGTGTTCATCGCGGCGTTCCGGTGGGTGATCATGACGCCCTTGGGGCGCGCCGTGGTCCCGCTGGTGTAGTTGATCGTGAGCAGGTCCAGCTCGCCGATCTCCGGCCGGGCGAACTCCGGGCTGGCCGCCGCGATCGCCGCCTCGTAGTCGAGCCAGCCATCCCGCGCCCCGCGCAGCGCCACGAAATGCGCGACCCCTGGCATCTGGTCGCGGACGCCGTCCACCGGGTCCAGGTAGTCCTGGTCCGCGCAGACCACGCTGGCGCCCGAGTGGTTCACGATGTAGACGAAGTCGTCCGCGGTCAGCCGGTAGTTGACCGGGACGAGCACCGCTCCGATCTGCGGGACCGCGTAGAACGACTCCAGCTGCGCGTGCGTGTTCGGGGCGATCGTCGCTACCCGGTCGCCCAGCCTGACTCCCAGGCCCTGCAGGGCTGACGACCACCGGTCGCAGCGGTCGAAGAACTGCTCATACGACAGCCGCAGGTCTCCGTCGACCACCGCCTCCCTGGAGCCATGCAGGCGACGGGTCCGGCGGGCGAAGTCGACGGGGGTCAGGGGTGTTTCCACGGGATGCCTCCACATGGTTCGCGGAGTGAGCTGGGTCTCTTTCCGGCCGAACGCTATTCGACGATTGATGGTTTCATGACCGGGGTTCGCAGATCACCAGCGGGATGTCACGCTCGGTGCGGCGCTGGTACCCGCCGTAGCCCTGGTAGGCCGCTACCACCCGCGGCCACAGCTCGGCCTTCTCGGCCGGCGACGCCCGGCGGGCCGACATGAGCCGGTGCTGGCCGGCCATGATCAGCTCGACCTCGGGATGAGCCATCAGGTTGCGGTACCAGTCGGGGTCACGGTCGTCGCCGCCCTTCGAGGCCACGAGCACCACCCGGTCGCCGTCGACGACCGGCGCGGTGAGCATGGTCGAGCGCGGCAGGCCCGACTTCCGTCCCACGGTGTGCAGTTCGACGACCGGCATCCCGAAGGCCGAGCCGAGCACCCGGCCGCCGGTCACGTGCACGATGGCCCGGTGGACCTGGCTCATCGTTCTGAGGCCGATGTCGGCCAGCTGCTGCTGCAGGCTCATGAAGTGACATTACGGCGCGGGTCATAGCGAAGGGGCGGCCGTACTAGGGCAAGATGCTCTACGTGAGGGACTGGGTAGCGTGGCACGCGGCCTACGACGACCCGTCCTCGTCGCTGAGCGCCCGCCTGCGGCAGGTCCGGCTATGCCTGTCCCAGTCGATCGACCGGGCCCCGCCCGGACCGGTGTCCCTGGTCAGCCTGTGCGCCGGGCAGGGCCTCGACGTCATCGGAGCCCTGCCCGCCCATCCGCGCCGTGATGATGTCCGCGCCGTCCTGGTCGAGTCCGATGCGCGCAACGCTGAGGCGGCCCGCCGTGGGGCCGCGCAAGCCGGGCTGGCTCAGGTCGAGGTCCGCGAGGCGGACGCGAGCATGGCGGCCAGCTTCGCCGGCGCCCTGCCCGCCGACGTGCTGCTGCTGTGCGGCATCTTCGGCAACCTCAGCGACGAGGACATCAAGCGCACCGTCGAAGCCTCGCCTGCCATGTGCAAACTGGGTGCGACCGTGATCTGGACCAGGCACCGGCGGCCACCCGACCTGACGCCGCAGATACGGGCCTGGTTCGCGGAGAGCGGCTTCGACGAGATCGCTTTCGAGGCGGTCGGGGCCAGCGCGCTGCTCGCGGTGGGAGCCAGCCGGCTCGGCCGCCCGGCGACGGCCGGGCTGCCGAGCCGCCCGCTGTTCGCCTTTCGCCCGTAGTCGCCGTCAGAACGTCCGGATCGCGATCTCGGCGGGTGCGGCGAGCAGTTCCTCGATCTCCGGGTCGAGGCGGCTGAGCGTGATGGACGTGCCCGCCATGTCCAGCGAGGTGCAGTAGTTGCCGACGTAGTTCCGGCGGACGTTGATCCCGCGCTGAACTAGTTGCTCGTGGGCGTATCCGTACAGCAGGTACAGCTCGCTGATCGGAGTGGCGCCGAGCCCGTTGACCATCAGCGCCACATCGTCACCGGCGCCGAAGGGCAGGTCGGTGACGACGGCCTCGAGCAGTTCGTCGACGATTTCATTGGCGCTGGCGAGCTTCTCCCGGCGGCGCCCGGGCTCTCCGTGGATGCCGACGCCCATCTCCATCTCGTCGTCGCCGAGTTCGAACAGCGGCGAGCCCTTGGCGGGCGGGGTGCATGAGGTCAGGGCCATGCCCATGGTGCGGGTGACGGAGTTGACCTTGTTGCCGATGCGCAGCAACTCATCCAGGTCCGCGCCCTGCTCGGACGCGGCACCGACCGCCTTGATCACGAAGAAGTTCCCGGCCACGCCGCGCCGGCCGACCGTGTAGGTGGAGTCCTTGACGGCGACGTCGTCATCGACAAGCAGCGTGCCGATCGTGACGCCGTCGGCCTCGGCCATCTCCTTGCCCATCTCGAACGCCATCCGGTCGCCGGTGTAGTTGTTGATGATGTGCAGCACGCCCTTGGGCGAGGCGAGCAGCTTGCTCGTCTCGAGGACGTAGTCCATCGGCGGGGCGGCGAACACGTCGCCTGGGCAGGCCGCGTCGAGCATGCCCCGGCCGACGATCATCACGTGGGCCGGCTCGTGGCCGGACCCGGACCCTTGGATGATCGAGACCTTGTCGTCGCTGGGCGCGTCGATGCGCATGATCAGGTTGTAGTCCGGCACGTATTTCAGCGTGTCCGGGTTGGCCAGGGCAATGCCCTTCAGCATCTCGGGGACGAACTGCCTCGGGTTGTTGACGAACTTCTTCACGCCGCCACCTCCAGGAAGAGTCAGGACTGGGCCGGGCGCTCCGGCCACAGGTCGGCAAGTGCCTCGAACATCACGGCGACGGCGACGGCGCCCGCGTCGAGCGTTCCGATGCTGCGCTCGCCGGTGTAGGCGGCGCGGCCGCGCATGGCCAGCATGGGGCGCGTCGCCTCGGCCCGCTCCCGCGCGGTGACCGCCGCCGAGCGCAAGGTCGTCGCCGTGTCGTGCCCCAGGCCGATCTGTTCCTCGATCGTGTCCACGGCGGGGACGAGCGCGTCGAGCAGCGTCTTGTCGCCGACATCGGAGTGCCCGCGCGCCTTGATCCCCTCGATCGAGGCCCGCAGCATCGCGACGATCTGGGCGGGCTCCAGCTTGGCGGCGGCCCCCGCGGTCACCCCGGCCCGCAGGCACGCGGTGCCCCAGATCGGGCCGGACGTGCCCCCGATGCGGCTGGTGATGACGACCGCGATCTTCTTCAGGAACGTGCCGATGTCCGCGCGGTCGAAGTCATCCCAGCCCTCTAGGACGAGTTCGAACCCGCGGGCCATCGAGTAGCCGAAGTCTCCGTCGCCGACCACGGCGTCCAGGTCACCAAAGTACTTTTCGTTGTCGACCGCGACCGTCGCGATCGTGCGCACGACGAACTCGACATCGCCAAGGCTGGCTGCGGACATGGGTGCTCCAAGGTTTGAGTGCGTCTGCGGGCCGGTGGTAAGAACGTCGGCCAGATCAGCCAGTGTGATCCAGTCGCCGGGCGTGGCCCGGCTGCGGTTGGCGAGCACCGCGGCGCGGTCTCCGCCGGGATCGCCGAGCGATGTGACGACCAGCGCGGCCTCGCTGAAGTCCTCCGCCGCGGTGAAGTCATTCACGGTGATCACACACGTCAGGCCGGCGCCGTTGGCGGCCAGCAGCCCGTTCCTCGAGTCCTCGACAACGATGACCCGGCCGGCGGGCAGGCCGAGCCAGTCGAGGGCGAGCAGGTAGATGGCGGGGGACGGCTTCTTGTGCGGCACGACATCGCCCGCGAAGACCTGGACGGCGCTCGCCGGCCCGGCCCCTACGGCTCGTTCCAGGGTCGCCCGGACCGAGGCCTCCGCCGACGTCGATGCGACCGCGACCGGCCAGCCCGCGTCGAGCGCCTCGCCGACGACACGGGCGACGCCGGGGCGGGGCGGGACGGCTCCGGAGGCGACCAGGCCGGTGTAGAGCTCCGTCTTCCGCCGGTGCCAGGCAGCGACGGCGGCCTGCTGCTCGGCTGGGTCGGCGGGCAGCCCGGCCGCCGCGACGAATTCCGGCGTGAGCAGGCTGGCCATGCGCTCCTTGCCGCCGCCGATCCGGAGCTTCTCCCGATAGTCCGCCACGCTCCAGCGGACCGGCAGGCCGAACTCGGCGAACGTCTCGTTGAACGCCACCAGGTGCCCGTAACGCTCGGTGTCGGCCAGCACCCCGTCGCAGTCCAGCACCAGCGCCTGGGCCGCCGGACCGGTCACGCCGCTCTCACCAGGCCTTGCCGACGCTGCCGAAGCGGCGCATGTGGTCGGCGGCCATGTCCTGCACCGCGGCCCGCACGGCGGTGAACAGCGATGGCGGGTCCCAGCTGTCGCGCTGCTCCGCACCGCGCAGGAAGGCCAGGTTGGCCCTCATGTAGGTGACCTTGAGCGCCGTCGAGATGTTGACCTTGGCGCAGCCGCGCGCGATCAGGTCGGTGAACTGGGCATCCGTCATCCCCGTGCCGCCGTGCAGGGCGATGGGGATCGGCTGCGCGGCCACGATGTCGGAGACCCGCTGCGCGTCGAGGCGCGGCTCGGAGTGGTAGACGCCATGCGCGTTGCCGATCGCGGGCGCGAAGACGTCGACCCCCGTCGTCCGGATGAACTCCAGAGCAACAGGCAGCGACTGGCGCCGCGACTCTTCGTCGGAACCGATGTCGTCCTCGACGCCGGTGATGGCCTCGATCTCGCCTTCGACGCTGGCGCCGAAGGAACGCGCCTCGGCCACCACCTCCACGGTCTGCCGCTGGTTCTCCGCCACCGGCAGCGCGGAGCCGTCGAACAGGACCGAGTTCCATCCCCGCCGCAGGCAGCTGCTGATGAACGCCCGGTCCGGGCAGTGATCGAGGTGCAGGCTGACCGGCACCTCGATCTCCGCGGTCAGCTCGCGCCACATGGCGAACAGCAGGTCCGCGCCGATGGACCTGACCGTCTTGACCGACGTCTGAACGATCACCGGCGCGCGCTGCTCGACGGCGGCCGCCAGCACCGCCTCGAGCGTGAGGTCGTTGACCACGTTGATCGCCGCCACGCCGTAATGGTCGGCAAACGCCCGGTCGACGATCTCCTTCAGCGGCACGACGGGCACGCACAAACCTCCCCGCGGGACAGTGTGAACCTATGCGCCGCGGCCGCGGATCCGGATCGGTGGAAACCCCCATCTCAGGGGAGGACTTCCCCTACCTCGTCTGGCTCACCTGATCCGGGTGCGCCCGGCCAGCGCGGCGAGTTCGGTGCGGTTGCGCGCGCCGGTCTTGCGCAACACGGCGCCGGCGTGCTTCTCGACGGTCTTCACCGAGAGCACCAGCCGCTCGGCGATGAGCTTGTCCGGCACCCCCTGCTCCATCAGGCTGCGCACCTCACGCTCCCGGTCGGTCAGCGGCGGCTCCAGGTCGTCGGCCCGCAGGCCGCGATGCAGCTGCCTGAGCACCGGCCCGGACAGGATCGCCTGGCCGCGGCCGGCCGCGACCACGGCCCGGGCGAGCTCGGGGCCGTCAGCACCGGCATCGACGCAGCCGCGCGCGCCGGCCCGCATGGCGCCCGCGACCCGCTCATCGTCGCCGATTTCACACAGGCCCACGACGGCAAGCCGGGGGTCCTGGCCGAGCAGCAGGCCGGTCACGTCGCGGTCATCGGCGGCTCGCGGCGCCGTGCCGTCGCCCGCCGGCAGGCTGAGGTCGACCAGCGCCACGTCGGGACGGAGGTCATGGCAGGCCTGCGCAGCCTCATCCGCGGTGGCGACCTCGCCGACCACCTCGACCCCGGGCTCGGTCCACGACAGGAGCCGGGCGAGGCCGGCTCGCTGCGCCGGACGGCCCGCCGCGACCAGCACTCGCAACCGGGGTCCAGCTTGCGCGGCATCGTGGCGGTACGGGAAGCGGGCGCGGATCCGGGTGCCCCAGCCGGCCAGGGAGTCGACGTCCACGGTCGCGCCGAGTTCCCGCGCGCGCTCGGTCATGGCCCGCAGCCCGAAGCTACTGCCCGCCCACTCCGACTTCGGGTCGAAGCCCTGGCCGTCATCCTGGACGAGCAGCGACACTGCCGCGTGCTCGTACACCAGGCCGAGCCGGATCGAATGGGCCTGAGCGTGCCGAACGATGTTGGTCAGCGCTTCCCTGGCCACGCCGAGCACCTCACGCGACGAGCGCTCGTCCAGGGCGACGGGCGTCCCCGCTGACACGAACCTGACCTCGAGACGGCCGATGCTCTCAGCCCAGGCCGCCTCGGCGCGCAGCGCGGAGGCCAGCGTCCGCCCGTCGAGCGGCGACGCGGCCAGCCCGAGCAGCGTCAGCCTCGCCTCGGCCAGCGCGTCTCTGGCCGCCGCGCTGGCCTGCTGGAGGTGCGCCGTCACCGCGTCGATCCCTCCGTCGGCCGCGTCATGGTCAGCACCCCGCCGCCCGCTCGAGGCGAGATAGCGCTCGGCGCTGTCGAGATGCACCCGGACGCTCACCAGTCGCTGTGCGAGCGAGTCGTGGACTTCACCGAGCAGCCGGTCCCGCTCGGCCGCCGCCGCCTCGATCCGGGCCCGCTCTTCGGCCGCCTCGTGCATGCGGGCGTTCGCCAGCGCGATCGCCGCGTGCTTCGCGAACAGCCGCAGCAGCTCGGCGTCGTCGGGCCCGAAGGCGCGTTCGGAGTCCCTGCTGAACACGATGCACGCGCCGATGATGCGCCCGCGCCACTCCAGCGGGACGCCGATGACGCCACGCAGCGTGGCCCGCTCCTCCTTGGCCACATGGCCGCCGGGGACATCGTCGTAGCGGGCGAACCACACCGGGCCGCGGCGGGCGACCACGGCTCCGGTCATTCCCTCGGTGAGCGGGAAGACCCGGCCGGACTGGCAGGCCACGCCGATGTCGGCCTCCTTGCGATACGTGCCTGCTGCCTCGTCCACGCTGCAGATGGAACCGGCGTCGCAGCCGAGCAGCTCGGTGCAGTGCCGCAGGATCCGTTCCAGGAGAGGCCGCAGCGACAGCTCGCCGGCCAGATCCTCCGCCACCGCGATCAGCCCGGCCGCGCGGGCGGCTGCGCCGTGCACGCCGTCCGGCCGCCGGGGAGTAAGCGGTAGGGAGGGCACATGTC
Organism: uncultured Actinomycetota bacterium; assembly: GCA_963729365.1. Classification (GTDB taxonomy): domain Bacteria; phylum Actinomycetota; class Actinomycetes; order Streptosporangiales; family Streptosporangiaceae; genus JASHPR01. Next base: position 552,650 of record CAVSNQ010000013.1, on the reverse strand, counting down.
CTCCAAATCTGCGGCTGCGTTGCCGCATGGTGACCACGGCTTGGGGACAGGGACCGGTTTGAGCATCATCCTGCGCGGGGGCCGGCGTCAAGGCGCGCGAGCGCGGTGGCCAGGCACGGTGCTCCTTGCGATACTGGCCCGATGGTGAGCATAGGAACCGTGGTGATCAACGTGACGGACGTCCGTCGAGCCGCGGAGTTCTGGAGTAAGGCACTCGGGTACGTGCCGCGCGGCGAGGGCTCACTGACCCTCGTTCCGAAGGACGGCAGCGGTCCCGGCCTGGCGCTGGACGAGACCGACCGGATGCACCTCGACCTGTCCGCGGCGAACGCGGAAGAGCAGCGGGCCGAGGTCGAGCGGCTCCTCTCGCTCGGGGCCGAACGGGTGGAATGGCAGTACCCCGACGACGCCGACTTCGTGGTGCTCGCCGACACCGAGGGAAACCTGTTCTGCGTGGTGAACGCCGGCCACGGCTGAGCTTGGCCGACGCCGGACGGTCGGCGGCCACGGCCCCGGCCTGCACTGGCGCCGGTCCGGGCTCATGGGCGGCCGGGCCGCCGCGCACCGGCCCGGTCGGGCCTGGCGGCATGATCCAGCGCGACGCTCATCCCGGGTGGTCATCTCACCCGCCCGGAATGAGCGTCGATGAGTTTCTGCCGGTACGGCAGCCGGGACTCGTCAGCCGTGCAGCAGCGGCTTCCCCAGCGGCAGCGCCTTGCCGCCGGTGGCCAGCGAGGCCGAGTCGAAGAACAGGTACACCCCGATCGCGGCGAACACCAGCACGACATAGCCGGCCGTCTTCAGCAGGCCGCTCGACGGCACGCCGAGTGGCGAAGCCTCGGCGAAGGCGAGATACAGCAGCAGCAGGGCCACGTCGACGAGCGCGAACACGGCCGTGAAGGCCAGCGGCAGCCGCAGGGTGGCCAGAGTGAGCATCACGATGACGATCAGCCAGGTGAGCAGGAATAGCTTCACGGTGGCGAGCACCGCGATGACGGTGATGGCGAACCAGTTGTGGTCGAGGCCGAGCACCAGCACCCCGTAACTCAGCCAGAAGGTGCCGAAGATGCCGAAGATGCCCGCCACGGCGGTCTGGCCGATGGCCGCGCTCCAGATCGCGGCCAAGAGCAGGCCCAGGGCCGTGGCCGACAGGATGATCGCCAGGGGGGCGCCGAGGACGCCGGCCGGCACCACGCCGGCCAGCCCCAGGCCGAGCGCTACCGAGCCCGCGATGAAACTGGGCAGACCGAGCATCGCCGGGTTGCCTGCGAGCGGCCCGATCGCGGCCGTCTCCGCGGCCGCCTCCTCGGTCTGGGCATCGGGCTGGGGAGTACTGTCGGCGTCGGCGTTGAGTGTGGTCATCGTTACCCCCTTCGCGGGACGGCGCCACAACAGCATGTGGGCCTGTGGCCTTGATACCGCTCGGGCAACCGGCCGCGATTCTCAGTTTGAGCCGACGCGGGTCAGCCAGTCGGGGTGACGATGCCGTATTCGTGGATCTTGCGGTAGATTGTCGCCCGGGACATGCCCAGCGACACCGCGGCCTTGCCCTTGTTGCCGCCCGAGTCCAGCAGGCTCTGCACGATGGCGTCGCGCTCCATCGACTCGAGCGGGCTGAGCAGCCGGCGGCTGACCGTCCAGCACTCGGGCGGCAGGTCGGCCGGGCGGATCGTCCCGGTACGCCGGTGCTGTACGACGCGCCTGAGTACCTGCCAGAGCTGCTCGGTATTGCCGGGCCAGCTCGACCGCAGCAGAATCTGCATCGCCTCGGGGGAGCAGGTCAGCCGGGGATGCTGGTTGAGCTTCGCGAGCAGGAACGGCACCAGGTCGTGCAGGTCCTCGATGCGGTGGCGGAGCGGGGGAAGCTCCACGGTGCTCGGGAAGAACCGCAGCAGCTCGGCCAGGTCGCCCCGGGCGGGGCCATGAGCCAAGGTGACCGCGACCCACAGCGTGTCCTGGCGGCCCGCGGTCCTGGTCTCCTGCAGGGCGGCCGACAGGGCATGCAGCCGTTTCGGGCTCAGCCGGTCGACGTGCCGGATGATCAGGGTCCCCTCGCCGTCGAGCAGCTCGCGGCGCGCCGTGACCTGCCAGTCCTGGTCGGCGGCGTCGGCGGCGTCGAGGACGTGGAGCCGGCCGGCCGGATTCCGCCGCTGGTGCACGGCCCGGGCCACGGCCAGCTTGCCGATCCCGGGCTCGCCCTCCAGGGCGAGCCACTCCCCGGAGTCGTAGACCGCTTCCACCTGGTGGCATCCGCGCAACCAGAGCGGCCCGGAGCCGACCAGGCCAGGCAGGATCATCCGGGTCTGCGGCCCGGTCTGGCCGGCCAGCCGGGCGCCAGGCTCGACCAGCTTCACGTGGACGACGCCTCCGGCCAGCCGGTCCTCGCCGCGCAGCGGCCGGCAGTACATCCGTGCCCGGGCGCCGGTGGGCAGCTCAAGCTCCACCGCAGCGGAGTGGCGGCCGGCCAGCGCCTCGGTTGCCTGCCCGAGCAGCACGACCTGGTCGCCGGGATCGAGCGCCTGCCGGGCGTATTCGTTCATCATGACCACGTCGTGGTTGAGCGCCAGCACGATTCCGGCGCTGTGCCGGCACGCCCGCAGGTATTCCTGCAGCAGTTCGAACTCGCGCGCGTTGCTGTCGGTGAGCAACGCCTGGGTGATCTGGTCGGCCGTGGTCTTGGCCAGCGTGATCAGCAGCGGGTCGGCGTCCTTGCGCCAGCAGGTCAGGTCCACCGCGCCGAGCGTCTTGCCGGAGATCGGGTGCCGGATCGGCACCCCGGCGCAGGCGAGATCCTCCAGGTTCTCCGCGTAGTGCTCGTGACCGAACACGTGCATGGGCCGGCCGCCTTCCAGCGCCGTGCCGATGCCGTTGGTGCCGACGGACTCCTCGGCATAGCTGAAGCCGGGGGACAGCTGCACGCTGTCGAGGTGCCGGTCGAGGTCGTGGTCGGCCACCAGCCGGGTGAGCACCACCCCGGCCGCGTCGGTGAGGATGACGCTGATCGGCTGGCCTTCCAGATGGTCCCGCAGGTGCCGCAGCACCGGCATGGCGCTGCGGGTCAACGGGGTATCGAGGTCGGGGTCGCCGGTATAGGTCAGGTCGATGCGGTCGGCCGCCACCTTCCACCGCCGGGAACGCCACCACGACGCCAGGATCGTGTCACGCACCTGGTGAGGGTCGACGGTCTCGGCGGTGAGGAATCGCTCCCGCGTCTCAGCCAGCCGATCGCCATCGGTCAAGGCCGGCGGGCGCGCTGCTGCAGGCGACATGGCCCTCCTGCCTCCCGGCATCGCTCTCGCGGGCGGCGACTCGGCCCGCGGGTGTCGTCCGGGATGTGCGTCGTGTATCTACAAGTTAACAATGCCGTAACAAGTACATGTCTCAAGTTGAGACCGGCGAGTCCGGGCCGGCCGGTTTGTGTCGGGGTAGGAGGTACCCCATGGACAGACAGGGTGAACCGCAGCACGAGACCTTCAACCCGTGGAGCATCGTCAACCTGGTGTTCGATCATCTGGCCGAGCAGGGCCTGCACCCGGTCCTGGGCGACGCGGGCGACCCGGGTGCCCCGGCCGCCGAGCTGCTCCGCTCGCTCGGCATCCAGCCGGCCGCCGAGGGGAACCTGCAGATCTCGCGGGATGTCCGGCAGCACCTGGCCGAGATCCGCAGCGCGGTCTTCGGCGATAGCTGATGCATCCCGCTGTGGCCTGCGGGCCCTTGTCTCATGTTGAGAACCACGAACGGCCTTCTGCGAGGTGTGATTCAGGTCACCAGCAGTTTCGGCCGTGCGGGGCTCGTACGTCCGCCGGCAACGTCAGGCGGACACGATCACGGAGGCAGGCAGGCTGTCTCAGTCGGCCCGAGTGAAGGAAGGGGTGACCATGAGTCGCCAAAGTGTGGCCAAGGCCCACCAGAAGATCCAGGAGCTTTCCTGGGAGCCGCTCTACCACGAGCCAGTATCACAGTACGGAACCGACTACACGTTCCAGAAGGCGCAGAAGAAGGACCCGCTCAAGCAGGTTCTGCGGTCGTACTTCCCGATGCAGGAGGAGAAGGACCACCGGGTCTACGGCGCCTCCGACGGCGCGATCCGCGGCAACATGTTCCGGCAGGTCCAGGAGCGGTGGCTGGAGTGGCAGAAGCTGTTCCTGTCGATCATCCCGCTGCCTGAGATCTCCGCGGCGCGGGCGATGCCGCTGCTGTTCCGCACGGTGCCCAACCCGGAGCTGCACAACGGCCAGGCGATCCAGATGATCGACGAGGTCAGGCACTCGACGATCCAGCAGAACCTCAAGCGCCTGTACATGAACAACTACATCGACCCGGCCGGCTTCAACTCGAGCCTGCGTAACTTCCAGAACGACTACTGCGGGACGATCGGCCGGCAGTTCGCCGAGGGCTTCATCACCGGCGACGCGATCACCGCGGCGAGCATCTACCTGACCATCGTGGCCGAGACGGCCTTCACCAACACGCTGTTCGTGGCCATGCCGGCCGAGGCCGCCGCTAACGGCGACTACCTGCTGCCGACGGTGTTCCACTCGGTGCAGTCCGACGAGTCCCGGCACATCAGCAACGGCTACGCCACGCTGCTGATGGCGCTGGCCGACGAGGGCAACCACCAGCTGCTCGAGCGTGATCTGCGGTACGCCTGGTGGAACAACCACCGGGTGGTGGACGCGGCGATCGGCACGTTCATCGAGTACGGCACCAAGGACCGCCGCAAGGACCGCGAGTCGTATGCGGAGATGTGGCGGCGGTGGATCTACGACGACTACTACCGCAGCTACCTGGTGCCGCTGGAGAAGTACGGGCTGGTCATCCCGCACGACCTCATCGAGGAGGCGTGGAACCAGATCTGGAACAAGGGCTACGTGCACGAGGTAGCCCAGTTCTTCGCCACCGGCTGGCTGGCGAACTACTGGCGGATCGACCCGATGACCGACAAGGACTTCGAGTGGTTCGAGTACAAGTACCCGGGCTGGTATGACCGGTACGGCAAGTGGTGGGAGAACTACAACCGGCTGTCAAGGCCGAACGGGCATCACCCGATCGTGGCCGAGGACGTGGACTACCAGTACCCGCACCGCTGCTGGACCTGCATGGTGCCGTGCCTGGTCCGCGAGGACATGACCATGGCCGAGGTCGACGGGCAGTGGCGCACCTATTGCCACAAGGAATGCCAGTGGACCGACGAGGTGGCCTTCCGTCCCACCTACCAGGGCCGGGAGACCCCGAACATGGGCCAGCTCATCGGCAAGCGGGAATGGGAGACCCTGTACCACGGCTGGAACTGGGCCGATGTGGTGTCCGACATGGGCTACGTGCGTGATGACGGCAAGACCATGGTCGCGCAGCCGCACCTCGACCTGGACGACCCGAAGAAGCTGTGGACGCTCGACCACCTGCGCCGGATGGGCGAGGTGCAGAGCCCGAACGTGCTGCTCAACGCGATGACGGCGGAGGAGCGCGCAGCGTTCCACGCCAACTACGTGCGCGGCGGCCCGGCTGGCCGGCCCGCGCGCGCGGACGCCTGAGCAGTAGCCGAGCAGGCACGGCGGTAGTCCACCGAGCGAGCAGGAAGGAGGGCCGGAGGTTCGGCCTGCGGTCCTCTTTCCTGCCTCCATACCAGTACAGCCCGCGAGGGGGCCATGACCGATAGGCATGTTGTCCGGTTCGAGCCGGTCGGCATCGAGATCGAGGTCGATGAGGACCAGACGATCCTGCGTGCCGCGGCCGAGCAGGGAATCATGCTCATGCACGGCTGCAAGGAGGGCCAGTGCTCGGCCTGCAAGTCGTTCGTGCTTGACGGCGAAGACATCGAGCTGGACAGGTACTCCACCTTCGCGCTGCCCGACTACGAGCGTGAGGAGGGCTTCACCCTGCTGTGCCGGGCGCACGCCTACGAGGACGTGACGATCGAGCTGCTCAACTACGACGAGGACATGATCAGGTCCGGGCTGCCGATCCGGCAGGTCGTGGCGGAGGTCGTGTCCAAGGAGCCGGTCACGCACGACATGCGGCACCTGGTGCTGCGCCTGGTGGAGCCCGAGGAGCTGAAGTTCTTCCCGGGCCAGTACGTGGACATCGCCGTCCCGGGAACGGACGCCACCCGGTCGTTCTCGATGGCGAACACCTCAAGCAGCGAAAGCGGCCAGCTCGAGTTCGTCATCAAGGTCTACCCGGACGGGCTGTTCTCGCATTTCCTCGACGCCAAGCTGGCGGTCGGCGACCGGCTGGACCTGACCGGACCGTTCGGGGTGTTCACCCTGCGCGAGGGCTACGACTCCGACCTGGTGTTCGTCGGCGGCGGGGCCGGGATGGCGCCGATCCTGTCGCTACTGCGCTCCATGGCCGAGAAGGGCATCGAGCGCAAGGCCACCTACTACTACGGTGCACGGGGCCGCAGGGACCTGTGCTTCGACGAGGAATTGCGCGAGCTGGAACGGGCGCTGCCTGGCTTCAGGTATGTGCCCGCGCTGTCCGAGCCCGCGGCGGATGACGTGTGGGACGGCGAGGTCGGCCTGATCACCGACGTGGTGAAGCGGCATGAGGCCGGCCTCAAGGGCGCGCATGCCTACGTCTGCGGGCCGCCGCCGATGGTGGAGGCCGCGATGCCGCTGCTCGGCACACTGGGCGTGGAGGAGAAACGCATCTACTACGACAAATTCACCACCACAGGCGACCCTGACGAGGAATGAAGGGCTGTCGACTCATAGACGCCAGCTCCGCTGGCGCCCGGTGGAGACATCGGCCGGATCTTGCGAAGGTGAAGGAAGACCATGACCACTACGGAACGCGACCTCCCGAAGCCCGTCTTTACCGATGCCGAAGCCGGCGCCAAGGAATTCCCGGATTCGACCGCCCGCAGGTTCAACTACTACACCCCGGCCAAGCGCAAGCAGACCCACTACGAGGACGTGACCGTCGAGGTCCAGCCCGACCCGCGGCACTACCTCGCCCAGGGCTGGCTGTACGGGTTCTCCGACGGCCGGGGCGGTTACCCGCTGGACTGGACTGTCCTCAAGGCCTGGGGGTCGGACCGGCCCGAGCCGGAGCGCTTCCCGGGATCGGGCGGCAAGGGCTACGACTGGCCCGCCCACGGCTGGCACCTGTTCCGCGACCCGAACGAGGAGTGGGAGCTCACTCTCTACCGCTACAACGCCAACGTCGTGCGGCAGCTCAACCAGAACATCGATGCCGCCCGGCAGTCGAAGGCGTTCGAGCAGTGGAACCGGAACTGGGTCCGCTTCGTCGAGCGGAATGTCGGGGCGTGGATGCACGTCGACCACGGCCTCGGGCTGTACCTCTATGCCAACGCCAACCGGCGGGCTCCCACGAACATGCACAACAACGCGATCTCGGTGAACAGCATGCACCGGATCCGGTCGGCGCAGGACCTGGCGCTGTACAACCTGACGCTGAGCGAGGAGATCGACGAGTTCGACGGCGCGGCGCACATCGAGACCTGGAATAGCGACCCGGCGTGGCAGGGCGTGCGGGAGACCGCCGAGCTGCTCACCGGAATCGACGACTGGTGCGAGGCGATCTTCGCCGCGAACGTGGTCTTCGAGCCGCTGGTGGGCGAGCTGTTCCGGAGCCATCTGGTGCAGCACGCGGCACCGCGCAATGGCGACTTCGTCACCCCCACGGTCGTCGGCGCGGAGGAGTACGACTTCGCCGAGCGCGACCTGCGGTACACCACGGCGATGTTCCACCTGCTGACCCAGGACCGCGAGTTCGCCGACCACAACAATGCGATCCTGCAGCAGTGGCTGTCGGCCTGGGTGCCGCGCGCGATCTCCGCATCCCGCACGCTGCAGCCGATCTGGTCGCAGCCCGACTCGAAGCCGCCTCGCTTCGAGGATGGCCTGGACGCGGCGAAGAGCCGTTTCAGCGGAATCCTGTCCGAGCTTGGCCTGGAAACACCGAAGGAGTTGGCACTGTGACCACGTTCACGACAACGGAAAGCCCGTACAAGTCCGACCACACGGCGTCCAACATGTGCGGCTTCACGCTCATGAACAATCAGGTCGGCGTGGTCGTGGCCGAGGTCATGAGTACCAAGCCCAACGTCCGGGTGATGCCGCTGCCGTCGATGATCCGGGTCGACGCGGTCCGGCGCATGGACGTCGTCTACGACGAGATTTCCGAGGCGCTGGGGGAGGAACCGGGCTTCTTCGACGCGGCCGAGTTCGAGGAGAACATGTCCACGCACTACGGCCGCATGATCCACGAGGACGACCGGACGATCATGTTCGCGAACCCCGAGGATGCGGCGGAATACATCGGATTCGACCTGACGGCCGAGTAGGCCTTGCGGTTGCCGGGCCCAGCGGCTGTGCTAGAGATGCTGGCCGCCGGGCCCGCAGCCGTCCGGCCAGCGAAGCCGTAAGAGCACTATATTTCCGCCCGTAAGGAGGCATTAATGTACGAAAAGGATGGCGAGAAGTACTTCGTTGTCGATAGCCATATGCACTACTGGAACGCCGCTCCGGACAACTGGGTGCCTGGCGCCGAGCAGTACGCCAAGGGCTGGATCGAGTGCTTCCACGCCTACCAGGGGCTCGGGCCGCCGGAGACCCACTGGAGCATCGAGCATTTCCAGAAGTACTCCGAGGACGACCTGATGAAGGACGTCTTCGAGGACGGCCATGTCGACATTGCGGTGTTCCAGCCGACGTACCTGAAGGAGTGGTACAAGGAGGGCTTCAACACCACCGAGCGGAACGCGCTCATGGGCGAGAAGCACCCCGGCAAGTTCATCTACAACACCCGCTTCGACCCTCGTGACGGTGACCCGGGGCTGGAGGCCCTCCGCCGGAACGTCGAGCGCTTCGGGTCCAAGGGCGTCAAGCTCTACACCGCCGAATGGAACAACGGCTCGCGTGGCTACAAGCTGAGCGACCCTGGTGCGTACCGCTTCCTGGAAGCCGCGCAGGAGCTGGGCATCAAGAACATCCACGTGCACAAGGGCCCGACGATCTGGCCGCTGGACAAGGATGCCTTCGACGTGTCCGACATCGACCACTGCGCAACCGACTTCCCGGACCTGAACTTCATCGTCGAGCACGTGGGCCTGCCGCGGATCGAGGACTTCTGCTTCATGGCGACGCAGGAGCCGAACGTGTACGCGGGCCTGTCCGTCGTCATCGGCGGCCTCATGTACGCCCGGCCGAAGTTCTTCGCGAAGGTCATGGGCGAGCTGCTGTTCTGGGTCGGCGAGGACAAGATGACGTTCGGCAGCGACTACGGCATCTGGGAGCCGAAGTGGCAGGTTGAGGGCTTCGTCGACTGGGACTTCCCCAGCGACGAGTTCTCCGACTACCCGAGGCTCGGCGTGGCCGGGAAGAAGAAGATCCTCGGCCTGAACGCGGCGAAGCTCTACGACATCGACGTGCCGGCCGAGTTCCGGCTGCCTGCCGATGCCGGCACGCCCGCTGAGCAAGACGACGCCCGGCTAGTCGACGAAGCTGCTGGCCGCTGAGGGATGACAGCGCCCACCCAAACAACGCCAGTCGCGGGGCCCGGGTCGCCAGTCGCGGGGCCCGGGTCGCCGGGCGTCACGGCTGGCACCCTTCTCTCCGCGCTGGAGGCGGTGCGCGACCCTGAGCTGGACGAGCCGATCACATCGCTCGGCTTCGTGTCGTCCTGCACCGTCTCCGCCGACGGTGACGCGGAGGTCAGGCTGCGGCTGCCGACGTACTTCTGCGCGCCTAACTTCGCGTTCCTGATGGTGGCGGACGCGTATGACGCCGTCTCCGCACTGCCCGGCGTGCGCAGCGCAGGGGTTGTGCTCGAGGACCACTTCGCCTCGGACGCGATCAACGGCGGGGTGGCCGCGGGAGCCGGGTTCGCCCAGTCCTTCGACGGCGAGGCCGTTGGCGAGCTGCACGGGCTGCGCGCCGACTTCCTGCGCAAGGCGGTCATGGCCGGCACCGATCAGGTGTGCCGGCCTCTCCTGGCCGCGGGCACCGATCCGGCCGAGCTGCTGGAGCTGACGCTCGGCGACCTGCCGCCGTCCCGGCCGCTGCAGCGGCTGCGCCAGCGGCGGGCTGAGCTGGGGCTGCCGGCCGGTGACGAGGCCCCGCTGCTGATCGACCCGGCGACCGGCCTCCGGGTCAGTGCCGACTCTGCCCCGCTGCACCTGCGGCGCGCTCGCATCACCCAGGTCAGCATCGAGGCGAACGGCAGCATCTGCCGTGGCATGCTGCGACGGAGATATACAGCCGCTGGACTAGGCGAGGAGGAGCAGTGAAGGCCGTCCGACTGCACGAATTTCATAAGCCGCCCGTGGTCGACGAGATACCTGAGCCCGCCATCCGTGGCCCGCTGGACGTCATCGTGAAGATCGGCGGTGCCGGAGTGTGCCGCACCGACCTGCACATCATGGAGGGCCAGTGGGACGCGGCCATGCACACGCCGCTGCCCTATGTCCTCGGCCACGAGAACGCGGGGTGGGTGCACGAGGTCGGCTCGGCGGTCACCAACGTGGCCGTCGGCGACACCGTCATCCTCCATCCGACGCCCACCTGCGGGCTGTGCCGGGCTTGCCGGGCGGGCGACGACATGCACTGCGTCAACAGCGAGTTCCCCGGCCTGTCCCGCGACGGCGGGATGGCCGAGTACCTGCTCACCACGGCCCGGGCCTGCATCAAGCTTGACCCGCAGACCCAGCCGCAGGATGTCGCGGCGCTGGCCGACGCGGGCATCACCGCCTACCACGCGGTGCGCAAGGCGATCCCGCTGCTGTACCCGGGAACCACCTGCGTGGTGATCGGCGCTGGCGGCCTCGGCCACATCGGGATCCAGTGCCTCGCCGCGCTCACCGCGACCACGATCGTCGTGGTGGACCAGAACCCCGAGGCGCTCAAGCTGGCCGAGCAGCTGGGTGCGCACCACACCGTGGTCGCCGACGGCGGGCAGGTCGCGGCGGTTGCGGGTCTGACCGGCGGAGCCGGCGCCAACGTGGTGCTCGACTTCGTCGCCGAGCAGGGCGCCGAGAGCGACGGGTGGGCGATGACCGGCCGGGCCGGCTCGTACTTCGTCATCGGCTATGGCGGCACGCTGCATATCCCGACGCTCGACATCATCACGACCGAGCGCAACATCATCGGGAACATCGTGGGGACCTACAACGACCTGGCCGAGCTCATGGTCCTGGCCCAGGCCGGGAAGGTAACCCTGCATACCCGGACGTACCCGCTGGACGCAGCGCCGGAGGCGCTCGCCGATCTGGATGCGGGCCGGGTCCGCGGCCGCGCCATTCTCGTCCCGTAGCGCACCCCGCCAGACCCCTGTCCGGCACTGACCAGGAGGATTGATAGATGGCTAAGGAACTACGCTTCGGCGAAGATGCCCGCAGCCTGCTGCTGGCCGGAGTCGACCAGCTGGCCGAGGCCGTTAAGTCAACGCTCGGACCCAAGGGGCGCAACGTCGTCCTGGAGAAGATCACCGGATCACCGGTAGTCACGAACGACGGCGTGACGATCGCGCGGGAGATCTACCTCAGGAACCAGTTCGAGAACATGGGTGCCCAGCTGGTCAAGGAAGCGGCGATCAAGACCAACGACATCGTCGGCGACGGCACGACCACGGCGACGGTGCTCGCTCACGCGATCGTCCGGCAGGGCATGAAGGCGATCGGCGGCGGCGCCAACCCGGTGCTGGTCAAGCGGGGCATCGACGTGGCTGTGGCCCGGCTGGTCGAGCACCTGCAGAGCGTCGCGCACCCGGTGGCCACCGAGCAGGACTACGCACGGGTCGCCGCGATCTCGGCCAACGATGACGACGCGGTCGGCGCGGTCATAGCGAAGGCGCTGCATGCCGTCGGCGACAGTGGCATCGTCACCGTCGAGGAGTCAGCCGCCCACGGAATGAGCGTCGACTTCGTCGAGGGCTTCGAGTTCGACAACGGGTACATGTCCCCGTACATGGTGACCAACCCGGCCAGCCTCGAGGCGATCGTCGACAATCCGTACATCCTGTTGTGCAGCGAGAAGATCACCAAAGTCCAGCAGCTGATGCCGCTGCTCGACAAGATCATGCGCGCGCCGCGCCCCCTGGTCATCCTGGCCGAGACCGTCGAGGGCACGGCGCTGAGCATGCTGGTGCACAACCACGTCAACGGGGTGTTCCAGTGCGTCGCGGTGAAGGCTCCCGGCTTCGGCGACCGTCGGCTGCACAAGCTGGAGGACATCGCCGCGATCACCGGTGGTGCCGTGTACAGCAGGCACTCCGGGTTCACGCTGGAAACGATGGCCGCCGACCAGCTCGGCCGGGCCGCCCAGGTGCGGGTGACCGCAGACCGGACCGCCATCATCGGCGGCGGCGGCTCCCGGGAGGACGTCGAGTTCCGGGTTGCCCAGCTGCGCGCGGAGCTGGAACGGGCCACGTTCGGGATCGACGAGGACGTGCTCACCGAGCGGATCGGGTCGCTGTCCGGCAAGGTCGCCGTGGTCAGGGTCGGGGCGCCGACCAACGCCGAGCTGAAAGAGCTGCAGCACCGGGTCGAGGACGCGCTGTCCGCGACCAGGGCCGCGATGGCCGAGGGTATCGTGGCCGGAGGGGGTGCGGCGCTGCTGCACGCCGAGGGGAGCCTGGACGACCTGCAGGTCAAGGATGACTACGCGACCGGCGTCGATATCGTGCGCCGGGCGCTGACCGAGCCCGCCTTCCTGATCGCCACCAACGCGGGCTACTCCGGCCAGGAGGTGCTGGCCGAGACCGGGCGGCTGGGCCCCGACGAGGGTTTCGACGCGCTGCAGGGACGCTACGGCAACATGATCGAGATGGGCATCATCGACCCGCTGCGGGTGACCCGGTCGGCGCTGCAGAACGGGGCCTCGGTGGCCGGGCTGCTGCTCACCACGAACACCCTGGTCGCCGAGGAACAGACGCCGTGGGGTGGCAGCCCGGCGCTGATGACCGAGTTCGGCGCGCTCGACGAGGGCCTGCACCAGCCGTCCCCTGACGCCAGCACGCCGCAGTCGCTCGGGCTCGGCCCGTCGGTGGGCTGACTGAGGCCCGGCCGATGGCGGTTGCTGCCCTCGGGGGAACGACCCCCGTCCAACCCCCCGGCGCGGAGCAAGCTCCGCGGGCAGCAGACCCGGCCACGGCGCTGCCGCTGGCGGCCGGCCCGGAGTCCCCGGGAATCGGGGAGACGGAGACGGGGTTCCCGGGGGCGGCCGGGACAACACCGCCGAGCGGCCTGCGGCTGCTGCGCTCGCGCGGGCGGACCCGGGGCATCGTGGCCCTGCTCGGCCCGGCGTTCGTGGCCGCGGTCGCCTACGTCGACCCGGGTAACTTCGCCACCAATGTCACGGCCGGCGCGATGTTCGGCTATGCGCTCGCCTGGACGGTCGTGGTTGCCAACCTGATGGCCATGCTGGTGCAGTACCTGTCGGCCAAGACCGGCGTCGCTACCGGGCACGACCTGGCGGAACTGTGCCGCGAGCGGTTCGGCCGGAAGGTGTCCCTGGGCCTGTGGGCGCAGGCCGAGCTCATCGCCATGGCCACCGACCTGGCCGAGTTCGTCGGGGCCGCGCTCGGGCTGAACCTGCTCTTCCGCGTGCCGCTCTTCCCGGCCGGGCTGATCACGGCGGTCGTCGCATTCGGCATCCTGGCCCTGGAGCAGCGCGGCTACCGGCGCTTTGAGCTGGCCATCGCCGGCCTGCTCGGCATCGTCTTCCTCGGCTTCGCCTACGACCTGGCAGCCGTCGGAGCCAGCCCGCCGGGCATCGCGGCCGGGCTCGTCCCTGGCCTGGCCAGCGACAAGCTGCTGCTCGTGTCGGGGATCATCGGGGCAACCGTGATGCCGCACGTCATCTACCTGCATTCCGCGCTGACGAAGTCCCGGGTGAGCTGCCATGACGACGCCGAGCGGCGCGAGCTGCTGCGGTTCCAGCGGCTCGACGTCGTCGTCGCGCTCGGCGCGGCCGGCCTGATCAACCTCGCGATGCTGTTCGTCGCCGCCTCGCTGTTCAATCGCACCGGCATGCGGGACGTCGACTCGATCCAGGCCGCGCACGCCGGGCTCGCCCGCCTGGTCGGCGGTGGTGCCGCGCTGGCGTTCGCGGTCGCGCTGCTCGCGTCGGGCCTGTCGTCGTCCAGCGTGGGCACCTACGCCGGCCAGGTGGTCATGCAGGGCTTCATCCGCCGGAGCATTCCGCTGTTCGTCCGCCGCGGGCTCACCATGCTGCCCGCGCTGGTGGTGCTCGGGCTCGGCCTGCCCACCACGGACTGCCTGGTGGTCTCGCAGGTGGTGCTGTCCTTCGGCATCCCGTTCGCGCTGGTGCCACTGGTGCTGCTGACCCGCCGTGCCGACGTCATGGGCCCGCTGGTCAACCGCCGCATCACCACCGTGGCAGCGGGCGGCATCGCTTCGATGATCATTGCCCTGAACATCTACCTGCTGTACGCCACCTTCGCCGGGTGACGGCCGGCTCAGGAGCCCGCCGGACGCTGCGGTCTGCGTCGGCGTGCCGCCCGGCCGCTACGTTCTCGGCGACGAGCCGATCGATCTGCCGTCTGGCAACGGGTGCCGCCGGTTCGCGCGGGCGGGACGATGACTGGGGTTACGTCCTGCCAGGCTGGGGCTAAGGCGCGATGAAGTCGATCGTGACCGTGCCGGGTGCCACCGTCGTGGACGTGAGCTGATCGCCGAAGCCGAAGATGTCAACGGTATCGCCCTGCGCGGGGTCTCCGGTGGCACCGCCTGGGCCGCTGCACCCAGCCTGCGCGAACTTCACCTCGGTGAATTTCGGCAGCGACGTGACCGGCACGCCGGTGTTGGGAGCCTCCATGATCCATTCGGCGGACTGGCCGGCGAACGAGACCCCGGGCGGCGGCAGCAGGCTCAGCGTGAACTGCACGCCCGTGGTCACGTTGGCGAGGGTGATCTGGCCGGTCCGGCCCGCGAACAGGGTCAGGTCGTTGTGCACCCATTGGCTGCCGTTGTAGTACAGCTCGTGCACGTGCCCGGCGGCGTCCAGGTAGGTCACGTGCTGCTGGCTGTTGTAGTCCGTCGAATAGCCAGCGAGCGGGCTGGCGCCGGCGGCGACGGGCGCGCCGGGGATGGGTCCGTCCTGGGCGTACGCGATCTCGGTCAGGTCGTTGTGCACCCATTGGCTGCCGTTGTAGTACAGCTCGTGCACGTCGCCGCCGAAGTCGAGGTAGTTGACGTGCTGTTGGTTGTTGTACTCGGTCGAGTAGCCGTCCAGCGGGCTGCCGGCGGCGGCGGGCGGCGGGGAGCCGGCGGCGATCTCGGTCAGGTTGTTGTGCTTCCAGCCGCTGCCGTCGTAGTACAGCTCGTGCACGTTCCCGTCGGTGTCGAGGTAGTTGACGTGCGGCTGGCTGTTGTAGTAGGTCCAGTAACCGTCGAGCGGGCTGCCGGCGGCGGCGGGCGGCGGGGAGCCGGCGGCGATGGCGGTGAGGTTGTTGTGATGCCCGCCGTCGGCGTCCCAGTACAGCTCGTGCACGTTCCCGGCCGTGTCGAGGTAATTCACATGCCCCGCATAGGCGGTCAGCCGGCTGCCGGGGGCTGCCGGGAACGCGGTAGCGCCGGCAGCCATGGTCGCGTTCCCGTGGTTCCAGCCGACGTTGATGCTGATGGCCATGACCTGCACATTGCCGTCGGCGTCGAGGTAATAAACCATTTGGCCGGTGCTGTCCCCATAACCGGCCAGTGCGCTATCCGGCGCGGCGGGCGGCGGCGAGCCTGAGCCAGGCGGAGAGTCGACGGCGGCCGTGCTCAGGTTGGTGTGAATCCAGCCGTTGGCGTAGGTGAGCTGATGCACGGCGCCGGCGGGATCGAGATAGTTCACGCTTTGCTGCTCGATCGACTGGTAGCCAGCCAGCGGGCTGCCAGCGCCCGCCGGGAACGCATCGGCCTTCGCTACCTCGGTCAGGTTGTTGTGCACCCAGTCCGTGCCGTCGTAATAGAGTTCGTGCACGTTGCCTGCGGTGTCGAGGTAGTTGACGTGCTGCTGGCTGTTGTACTCGGTGGAGTAGCCGTCCAGTGCGCTGCCCGGTGCCACCGGGGGCGGCGAGCCTCTGGCGATCATGGTCAGGTTGTTCTCCCGCCAGCTGCTGCCGTCGTAGTACAGCTCGTGCACGTCGCCGGCGGTGTCGAGGTAGTTGACGTGCTGCTGGCTGTTGTAAGCGGTCTGATAGCCATCCAGCGCATCGGCGAGCAGGCCGTGCTGCACGCCGCTCGCCTGAGCGTCCAGCGCATACGCCAGTGCCGTCAGGTTGTTGTGCTGCCAGCTGCTGCCGTCGTAATACAGCTCGTGCACGTTCCCGTAGACGTCGAGGTAGTTGACGTGCTGCTGGCTGTTATAAGCCGTCTGATAGCCGTCCAGCCGGCTGCCCGGCATGGCGGCGGGCGCGGCCGCCAGCGCCGTCAGGTTGTTGTGCTGCCAGCTGCTGCCGTCGTAGTACAGCTCGTGCACGTTGCCGTCGGCGTCCAGGTAGTTGACATGCTGCTGGTCGTTGAAGGTGGTCTGGTAGCCGTCGAGCGGGCTGCCAGGGACGGCGGCCGGCGGAGAGCCGGACGCGAGGGCGGTCAGGTTGTTGTGCTGCCAGCTGCTGCCGTCGTAATACAGCTCGTGCACGTTGCCGTCGGCGTCGAGATAGTTGACATGCTGCTGGTCGTTGAAGGTGGTCTGGTAGCCGTCGAGCGGGCTGCCAGGGACGGCGGCCGGCGGAGAGCCGGACGCGAGGGCGGTCAGGTTGTTGTGCTGCCAGCTGCTGCCGTCGTAATACAGCTCGTGCACGTTGCCGTCGGCGTCCAGGTAGTTGACGTGCTGCTGATTGTTGAAGGCCGTCTGATAGCCGTCCAGCGGGCTGCCAGGGACGGCGGCCGGCGGGGAACCGGTCGCGAAGGCGGTCAGGTTGTTGTGCTGCCAGCTGCTGCCGTCGTAATACAGCTCGTGCACGTTGCCGTCGGCGTCCAGGTAGTTGACGTGCTGGTCGTTGAAGGCCGTCTCATAGCCGTCCAGCGGGCTGCCCGGTGCCGCCGGCGGCGCGGAACCGGCGGCCAGCGAGGTGAGGTTGTTGTGCTGCCAGGCACTGCCGTCGAAATAGAACTCGTGCACGTTGCCGTCGGCGTCCAGGAAGTTGACGTGCTGCTGGTCGTTGAACGTGGTCTCATAGCCGTCCAGCGCGCCGCCGGCCGCCGCGGGCGCGGGAGGGCCGTTGTACTGGATCGTGCACGACACAGAGTCGCCCGGGTTTACCTCAAAGTTAGGGATGACTACCTCATGGAGGTAGTCGGGAGAATCGGCGGTGTTGGGCCCGAACCATTCGAACCAGGCGCTGTAGGTCGCGTCGCCCTCGCCGATGCCGAATTCGCCGTGGCCGGTGACCGCCTGCTCGACACCGGCTTGCAGCACGTCATCACTGAAAGACGCCCCGTCCAGGCCGACCCACGAGCTGGAGTCCCAGCCGCCGTCGGTGCCCTCCGGCTGATCGGGCTTGCTGACCACCGGGACCACCCAGGTACCGGTCGCGCTCGTCCAGTTTCCGGCGATGAAGACTCCCGCCCAGTCCCGGTCGAGGTTGCTGTTGTCGCCGGGGCGCCGCATACGACGGCGGACCCGGATGCTCTCGGTCCGCGTCACGAACCGCGGCACGAAGCCACCGGACGCGGGCTCCGTCAGGAACACGCCACGCATGCTGGTCGGGATCAGTTCGCTGGGCTTACCGTCGTTGCGATCCCGCGCCTGGCCGGCATCGCTGTTTGGCTGCGTCACTCTAAGACTCCTGTTCGATAGTGCGGGCGCTGGATGGTCCTGCTGACTCATGTGCCTTCCTGGACCTGGAAGATGTCGTCGGCGATCAGGCCGTGCGCGTCGCGGTGCACGGTCGCCTGCCCGGGCCGGCCTCGCCCTGATCCGCGTGTGGCTGGCTTGCCGTGACGAGGTCAGAGCGCTGCGCCGACATGTGCTGCGCCAGCGA
Organism: uncultured Actinomycetota bacterium; assembly: GCA_963729365.1. Lineage (GTDB taxonomy): Bacteria > Actinomycetota > Actinomycetes > Streptosporangiales > Streptosporangiaceae > JASHPR01. The sequence continues at coordinate 534,695 of CAVSNQ010000013.1, read as the reverse complement.
GCGGGCCAGCGAGTCCAGGAGGAGGTGGCCGGCCCGGAAGTAGGTGGCGCTGGGCCGGATGTGCCCGCAGGGGATGAGTTCGAGAGCGGTCCGCGGGGGTGATGAGGACCAGTGGTCGATGTCCAGCCTCATCCGCAACACAGGGCGCAGCGGTCCGCGGGCCAGGCGGACCTGGATCCGGCAGGTCCCGCAGTCTCGATCGTGCTCAATCGGCCCGCACACCAGGTGCTGGCCGGCCCGCCGTCCGCCGCCGGGCCCGGTGAGCTGCCAGTTTTCAAATGCGGCCACGCATGCTTCGAATGGGATGCCCACGATCCGCCGGAACGACAGCCTGTCCCGGACCGGACGGGTGCCCGCTCTCATGCCGGCCCCGGGCGCCCGGGCGGGCAGGTTCAGATCCTGACCGAGGTCCGTGAACCTTGCCATGTCCTGGTTTGCGGCCCGGTGCACTGAGGTTGTTGCGGGGCCGGGCCGTAGCGGTGCCGCCCGGCCAGGACCGGCGGCTGGCAGCGGCACCGCTTGATCGGCGTGCATGGCTCAGGCAGCCGTGGCGATCACGGGCCGGCGGGCGGCGCGCGCCCGGTCCGCGAGCACCGCCACCGTGGCCGCCAGCAGCGCGGCGCCGAGGGCGATCAGGGCGATCTGCCAGCCGGGCATGCCCCCGACGACCACGGTGCGGACCACGGTCGGCGGGCTGGCCGGGCCGTAGGAGCCGCCCGGGCCGGGGATCATGGCGAAGGCTGGCGCGCCCGTGCCGAACACGAGAAGGGTGCCGAGTAGGGCGGCCAGGATGCCTGCGTAACGGCGGATGCGTTTCATGACGGTCTCCTTCTGCTCGCGCCGTGGTGCGGATATCGAGACCGTAAGACAGCGGGCCGGCGCCCCGGATCGGGAGTATTCCCGAGATTTGTTGCGGCGTTCCCTATATTTCTGCCGCGCCGGCCAGGCCGAGCCTGGCGGCCTGGGCGGCGGCGGCCTGGCGCGTGGGAGCGCCCAGTTTCCCTAGCACGGCCGATACGTGGTGGTCGACCGTCTTGGCGGAGATGAACAGTTTCCCGGCGATCTCGGCGTTGGTATGCCCGGCGCAGACCAGCGCGAGGACTTCGCGCTCGCGCCGGGTCAGGCCGAGCGGATGCTCGCGTGTGGCGGCGCGCTGGCCGACCGGTATCGAGCGGATCCCCAGCTGGCGCATCGCGCCACGGATGACGCGGGCGGTAGCGGCGGCACCGAGATCCTGGCAGATGTCCAGGGCCTGGCGAAGGGCAGGTTCCTCGGCGGCATCGAGCATGGCCAGCGCCGCGTCATAAGGGCAGCCGAGCTCGTCCCACAGCTTGGCTGCGTTGCGCCAGTCGCCGTCAAGCTGCAGCCGGTAGGGCTCAGCAAGTTCACCTTGCGGCTTGCGGGACGGGCCGGTGCGGCGCACCCAGGCCGCGGCCTCGCCGCACAGCCACGGGCCGGCGCCGTCCGCTGCCTGCTCTGCCAGGCTGGCTTCGTGGTGCGCAGCTGCCAGGTCACCGGCCAGCCAGCGCGCCTCCGCGCGGCCCAGCCGGTGGGGAACAACGTATTGCGGATCGCCGCTGCCGTCCGCGGCTGCCATGGCCTTGTCCAGGCACTCCCACGCACCGGGCTCGCCGCGCCGCGCCCGGATCCTGCCGAGAGTCCCCAGCGGGATCATCCGGTTAATGGGCGAGGAGAGCATCCGCCGCAGCACGACATCGCTGAGCGTGATCGACTCGTCCCATCGCCCCAGGCGCTCCAGCGTCGCGGTACGCACACCTTGCAAGCAGCACAGGTAGACGCCGATGTCGTGTTCCTCGCAGTGGGCGACGCCGGCGAGATAGTAGCGCTCGGACTCGGCGTAGCGGCGGCTGGCGCAGTTCATCTCCTGCAGGTTCGTGTAGGCGAAACCCGCTTCCACGGCCGCCCCGTGGTCGAGCGCGACAGCCAGCGCCTGGTGCATCAGCGGCTCCCAGTCACCGCCAGCGGACCAGGTTACCCAGGCCTCGAGATTGAGCGCGCGACTCTGCACCGCGTAGGCGCCCAGCCGCCCGGCGAGCTCCTCCGCCTGCCGGGCCAGCGTGGTCGTTTCGTCAAAACGCAGTTCCCCGGCTCGGATACCAGCGACCCTGACATAGGCCTGGGCCAGCTCGATGCTCGGGCCTAGCGGCTCCAGGACCTGCAGCGCGGCCGCCGAGACGGCGGCCGCCTCACCGCCCTGGCACAGCCGCCCCAGCGCGCCCGCGAGCTGGCGAAGGGTGTCGCCCTCGCGCAGCCGGTCGCCGGTCTCACGCCACAGCCTCAGTGCCTGCTGGTAGGCGTCGGCAGCGGCGGCGAAACTGTCGATCACTCCTAGCTCGCCGGCCAGGGCATCGTAACGCGCAGCGAGCGCCTCGGGAGGCTCGCCGGCGGCAAAGCGCAGCGCCCGCTCGAACTGGGCCGCCGCCTCCCGGTGCGAGCCAAGCTCGGCGGCCCGGCGCCCGGCCAGCGTGGCGTGGTGGAGCGCGGCGGGACCATCGCCGGCTGCCTCGGCGTGGAAGGCCAGCCGGGCGCGGTCCTCGCAGCCCGCGTCGCGCAGCGCGGCCAGGATGCGAGCATGGATGGCCAGGCGGTGCCCGGGAATCGCCTGCTCCACCGCCCGGCGGGCAATCTCGTGCCGGAACCGCAGCGCCGCGCCATCGGCGACCAGCAGCCCGCAGTCAGCCAGCTCATCCACCATCTCCGGCGTGGCGGCGGCCGCCCGCTCGAGCAAACACGGCTCGACAACGGAGCCGATCAGCGCCGCGGCCTGCAGTATGCCACGAGCCTCCGGCCCAAGCCGCGCGGCACGGGCCAGCACCGCGTCCCGGGCCGAGAGCGGTATCCGGTCCAGCCCGGCGTGCAGCGCCTCCACAACATAAAACGGGTTACCGCCGGTGACGCGGTACAACTCGGCCGCATCCAGGCCGCTGCCCGTGGCCATCGTCCCGACGGCCGCTGCCGACAGCGGCGACAGCTCGATTCGCCGGGTACAGCGCTGCACCGCCAGCTCGCCAAGAGCCACCCGCAACGGGTAACTCGCCGCGAGCTCATCCTCCCGGTAGGTCGCCACGATCAGCACCGGCATCTCGCGGATCCGCCGCGCCAGGAACCGCAGCAGATCCAACGTCGCCTCATCAGCCCAGTGAATGTCCTCGACAACGACCACGCGCAGCCCGCCCGGCCGGGCCAGTTCGCCGAGCAGCGCGCCGAACAACTCATCCCGGGCGGCCTGCGCCCGGTCAAGGCCAGCCAGCTCCCCGCCGAGCTGGCTGGCGATATCAAGGAAAGCCCCCAGCGGGCGAGGCGTGAACAAACCGTCGCACGCCCCCCAGCACCAGCGCGTACCAGCCAGGCCGGTAGCGAACTGATCCAGGAGCGCCGACTTGCCCACCCCGGCCTCGCCCGCGACAAGCACCAGCCGGCCCTCGCCCCGGCGCGCCTGATCAGCGCAGTCAGCCAGCGAGGCCAGCGGTGCCCCCCGCTCCAGCAGAACCATGCCCACAGTGTCGGACACGCCCCGGCCAAGAGGCAATCCCCGCCCCGCCTTACGAAAGGGGCGACTGCCACACAAGCCCCACAGGCGCTCCAGCATCCATGACCCAACAGACCAGGCCGATCGGTATCCAGCTGGCACTGGCATGGAACCCACAGGTGCGGGCGCGTATTCGGCGTTCCCGACGAGCGGGGCACCTCATCGACCCCGAATGCGGCGAGGACCCCGTAAGACCACCAACGAACTTACGGAGAGGTGCACTTAGCTCACGGGAAAGCTGAAGTAGTGCAGGCTGACGAACGGTGGGCGGCCCTGGTCCCCAGGTCGCGCGGCGGCTGGCTGACCGTTATCAGTGGTGGATCCGTCATCCTGCTGGGGTAGATATCGTCGAATCCGGTGACGGCGACGTCGCCGAGCACCACGACGCCAGCGCGCCGGAACTCCCGCAGCAGCCCAATGGCCATCTGGTCGTTGGCGCACGCCACGGCCTCGGGCAAGCCAGGGCACGCCAGCAGGGCGCGAGCCGCGGCCGAGCCGCTGGCCTCGGAGAAGTCGCCGTGAATGGGCGGGTCGGCCGGACATCTGCCCTGGTCACCGCTCAGCCCGGGCGTTGTGGCACACCCCAGATTGACGCCCCGGGATTTGGCCATTGGCCCATGGCCCACCAGCCGCGTGGCGCATAACGTGCGCGCAGGGGAGGCGTCCGGCGCCGGAGCGCCGCCTTGCCTCCCGTTCAACTGCGAGGTCGCCCGCCGGAGCCGCCGTGAGCGAGACAGGCCGCTGCCCCTGCTGCGGCTCAGTGCCTAGCGCGACGGGGTTGGATGCCGCCTGCGAGCCGGCCTCGGCGGGCAGCGGTCTCGAGCCGCTGTACCGCGAGGTCCGCAGGATCCGGGAGATCGCCGAGGCGCGCGCGGCACACGACGACGCGCGCCGCGTCGCGGAGCTCACCCGCCAGGTGCAAGAACTCCGGGCCACGGTGGCCAGGCTCCGCGGGCCGGGCATCGCGGGCCACGCCGCCCCCGCCGAGGGAGTGCCCGGCCGCCGAGCGTACTGACTACGCCAATCACCGCGCCGGGCAGGCGGGGCGGGCGGCCGCCATCATCTCCTCGCTCAGCGGGTGCTGACCCAGACCGACTTTCTCCTGAGTCAGCGCCTCCATGATGGTGAAGCCCAGCTCCCGGCCGGCCAGCCCCGCGAGACCGCTCTCGCCGACGAACCCGGCGTGATTCAGCACGGTCGGCCTTGAGCCTTACTTAAGTAAGAGCTTGACTTATGCCTGGTCCTGGTTATGCTAAAGCGCATGCTTAACCAAACGGCCGACCTGGACCGGGTTTTCCAGGCCCTGGCCGACCCGGGCCGCCGGGGCATGGTGGAGCGGCTCAGCCGGGGGCCGGCCTCGGTCAGCGAGCTGGCCAGGCCGCTGGCCATGTCGCTGGCCGCGGTGGTGCAGCACGTACAGGTGCTCGAGGCCAGCGGCCTGGTCCGGTCCCAGAAGATCGGCCGCACGCGGACCTGCAGCATCAACCCGGCCACGCTGCGCTCGGCCGAGCACTGGATAGCCGAGCGCCGCCTGGGCTGGGAGCGCCGGCTTGACCGCCTCGGCGACTACTTGGCCGAGACCGCCGATGACACGACCAACGAGGAGGGCACATGATGAACGAGCGTTCCGTCACTCCCGACACCTTCACGATCGAGCGCCGTTACCCCGCGACGCCGGCCCGGGTGTTCGCGGCCTTCGCCGACCCCGAGGCCAAGACCCGCTGGACCGACTCGCCGGAGGCGTCGGCGGTCGGCGACGCCGATGGCTACCTCGAGTTCGACTTCCGGGTCGGCGGGCACGAGCGATTCGGCTTCGCGATGCCCGATGGCCGGACCTATGACTACGACGCCGTGTACTACGACATCGTGCCGGACCAGCGGATCGTGTACTGCTACGAGATGTACGCCGACGGCGCCCGGATCTCGGTATCGGTCACCTCGGTCGAGTTCGCCAAGGTGGACGCCGGCACCGCGCTGACCCTGACCGAGCAGGGCGTCTACCTGGACGGCCTGGACCAGCCCGAGCTCCGCCGGGAAGGCGTGACGGAGCTACTCGACAACCTGACCGGGTACCTGGCCGCGCAGGCCGCAGGCTGAGCGGAGCCCGAACGGCGCCGGCTCACGGCGACCGCGTAGACGGCCTTGGGCTGGCGGAACGGGCTCACCGGCGGCGCGTGGCCGGCGCCCGCCCGGCCGTTGCGGTCCGCGCTCACCTCGCCGCGTCCTCGGGACCGGCGCCGCCGTCCGTGGCGTTCTGGCCCGTCACCGAGGTTCGGCCCGCCGCGGCGGCTCGCCGGTCGCTGTCGAGCTCGCGCAGCCGGTTCATGGCGGGGACCGCCGCCGCCAGGGCGGCTGCCTCGTCATCGGGCAGCTTGTCGATCAGGTCGGCGAATGTCGCCGCGCCGACCCGGCGCCTGGCGCGGATGTAGTCAGACCCCGCGGCGGTCAGCGTCACCAGCACGACCCGCTTGTCGGCCGGGTCGGGCCGCCGCTCGGCCAGGCCCGCCTGCTCGAGCCCGGTCACGAGCACGCTCATCGACGGCTGGGTCACGCCCTCGATCACGGCCAGGTCGGTGAGGCGCCGTGCCCCGGTGCGATCCAGCGTGGACAGCGTCGACGCGGCGGTCAGGCTGATTTCCCTGGGCCCGTTCTTGACCGCGAGCGTCACCAGCCCGTACAGCGCCTCGCCGATAGCGTCCCGGCTATCCGTGCTGCTCATCGCGCCCCGCTTCGCTGTCTCTCGGCCCGCCACAACGGATAAGCATAGCTCAGTCTATATAGATGCGCTAAGTACGCCTCGCAGCTCAGGTTCCATGATCAGGGCAGCGGGCACGCGGATAGGGGCGTGCCATGATGAGGTGGCAAGATCGGTTGCAGGAAGGGGCGAAGTTGCCGGAGCGATCAGGAGCGCTCGCTGACGATCCGTTCGGTGGCCGGCCGCCAACCAGTCACGAACGGCTGACGGGACTGCCCTGGGATGCGTCGTACCACGACGGCCCTGCGCCTTGGGATCTTGGCCGGCCGCAGCCAGCAATAGTGCGTCTGGCATCCGGAGGCGGACTCGCCGGAGCGGTGCTCGATGCGGGCTGCGGGACCGGCGAGAACGCTCTTCACGTCGCCTCGCTGGGATGGCCCGTTCTGGGCGTTGACGTGGCTGAGACGGCACTGGCGATCGCCCGGGCGAAGGCCGGCGAACGTGGGATCGAGGTTGAGTTCGCTGCGGCTGACGCGCTGCAGCTGGGGCGTTTGGGGCGCAGGTTTGAGACGGTGCTGGACTGCGGGCTGTTCCACACCTTCGACGCCGACGAGCGGCCACGATACGTGGCGAGTCTCGCGTCGGTAACCGGGCCCGGCGGAACCCTGTACGTGTTGTGCTTCAGTGACGATGGCCCCGATACTGGCCCGCACCCCATCAGCCAGGAAGAGCTGAAAGCGGCGTTCAACCCGGGCAATGGATGGAATGTCGCCGCCATCGAACCGGACCGGGTTGAGACGAGATACCACGACGACGGCGCACCGGCCTGGTTCGCGACAATCAAACGGATCTAGACTGCGGGACTGGCCAGCCCGGTGAGCGATCCCGTGCCGTCACTCGTGACTCATTGGCGACGGCTGGCTCGGGCTGCGTCAACTCTCCTCGACCTCTAGCTTATGAGCCTGGTAATGCTCTCGTACCTCCGCCAATAACTCGGTAGCTGACCACTGTTGCAGTTGATCACCGGAACCGAACTTGGCTACGGCAGTCCACATGCCACCGGGCGCAGATGGAGCGGTGAACGAATACCGCCTGCCCCAGTGCGTATTCAGGAACACGAGTTGCTGTTCGGCCGTTCCGCCGAGTTTCATGTATGTTCTCCTGGTTAATGGCTTCCCGTGACTCTTATCCAATTTCGCCCGGTCGGGCCGCCTATCGGGGAGCGGCATAGGGTGAGCAGGTAGCTCTTGTACCGGCTAAACGGAAGCCAGCGACTTAGCGGGGTCCAAGCCACCGAATGCCCTACCACGGAAGGTTCTCAGAGATCATCTGCGCCGACAAGCACCCACACCGTCTTGCCGTCTGCTTTCCGGTACGATCCCCAGTCCTGGCCGAGGTTTTCGACCAGCATTAACCCTCTGCTGCCCTCGTCTGGTATCGCCTGGTGCCGGACGGCCATTTCCTCACTGCCGTCCCGCACATGAATGACGATGGAAGCCTGATAGGAGACCTGCCTCAGCACATCCGATGGTGCTACCTCCCGAGCCAGCAGTAAACCGCGTAACAACGCCCAGCGTACTGATCCAAATTGCCGCCTACATATTTGCCCGCGCAGGCCGAAGGACAAAAGATCCGAATGGATGTCCGTGGTGTGCTGAGGGCCCGCGCGGCCCGGCGGGCCCGTACCACATAAGACATCCCGGGCAGGGCGGACTCCTCGGGGCCAGCAGGCCAGATAAGAGCACGCTCAGGGCGGCCAGGTACCCGGCCAGCATGACGCTGGCCACCTGGCCGACGGCCTCGTCGGGGGGCAGGAACCGCGGATGGTGCAGGGTCACCGCACCGCCCGCGCCGACGAACATCATCAGGATGGGCGCGACGCGGGAGTAGTAGGAGAAGTCGTCGGCGCCGCAGGACCGGAACGAGGTGTCGACGGCGAACCCGGCCTCGCGCAGCAGGGGCCAGCTGGCTGCGGCCAGCGGCTCGCTGTTGGCCAGCGCGGGCTCGCCTTCCTCGATCGTCACCGCGCCCCGGCAGCCGTGGGCTTGGGCGGTGTACTCCACGATCTCGTGCAGGGCCTTGCGCATCGCCGGGCGGTCGGCCTCGTCGAGCGCCCGCAGCGAGCCGCTGGCCGTGGCGATACCGGGGATCACGTTGGGCGCCTGTCCGGCCCGGATCGCCCCGACCGACACGGCCACCGCGTGCGTGGGGTCGGTGCGCCTGCTGGTGATCTGCTGCAGCGCGAGCACCACCGCGCAGAGCGCGGGCACCGGGTCGGCGGCCAGGTGCGGATAGCCGGCGTGACCACCGGTGCCCTCGACCTGGATCTCGAAATTGTCCGCGGCGGCGTTGACCGTTCCGGCGGCCGCGCTGACCGTGGCCGCCGGCACCTGGTGCTGCAGATGCACGCCGATGACCGCGCTCGGCCGCTGCGCCGCGAACGCTTCCGAGGCTGCGATGTCCTGCGCCCCGGACGGGTAGCTCTCCTCGCGCGGCTGCAGCACGGCGAGCAGCGCCGCGGGCAGGCCGGCCGTCTGCGCGACGCCCCGGGCCGCCCGTCCGAGCGCGGCCAGGGCCGCGAGATGGACATCGTGTCCGCACGCGTGCATGGCGCCGGTCGCCGACGCCCAGGGAACTCCGGTCTCCTCGGCGACGGGAAGCGCGTCGAGCTCGGCCCGGATCGCGATGCACGGGCCGGCCGCCGGGCCGATGCGGATGAGCCGGCCGGTGCCCGCGACCGGGGGAGTGTCGGGGGCTCCGAGCGCTGACGCCATCCGGGCCGCCGTCTGGTGCTCGGATCCGGACAGCTCGGCGCCCGCGTGCAGCTCGCGGCGCAGCCGCACAGCGCCGGTGAGCTCGCGGTCCAGCCCGGCGCGCAGCGCCGCGGCCAGGCCGGGGCCGGTCTCCGCCCGGCCGGAGCCGGTCACCGCTCGTCCAGCCGGTACACGCGGCGGGCGTTGGCCGCCCCGATCAGGTGTCCGACCCGCTCGGCGTCGGCGGCCGACCAGGCCCCGTCGGCGACAAACGCGCCGGTGACCCGGGCCAGGTCACGGCGGAATCCTGTCGCGCCCAGATAGTGCAGCTCGGGCAGGCCGAAGGCGTCGGATGAGTAGAGCATCTTGTGGAAGGGCGTGAGCTCGAGCGCCTCGGCGAGCACGGCCGGCGACCGCGCGCCGATGTGGTTCAGCGCCTCGCCGACGTCCATGTACACATGCGGGAAGACCTGCGCGAGGTAGCCCGCCTGCCGGTGGTACGGGTAACAGTGCAGCAGCATGATCGGCGTGCCGGTGGCCCGGGTGGCCAGCAGGAAGTCGTGCAGCAGCGACGGGTCGGCCCGGTGCAGGCGCACGTCGGGATCGCCGAAGCCCACGTGGAACTGAAGCGGCAGCCCGAGGTCAACCCCGGTCCAGATGGCCTGCCGGAGCAGCACCGGGTCCTCCAGGCGCGCCGCCGGATCGCTGTCGAGGGCCCGCAACCAGCGATCCGCCGCCGCCAGCACCTCGGCGGCGCTGGGCCGCCGGGGATCGAAGTCAAGGCCGTACCGGTAGGCCGCGATGGACTTGAGCCCGACCGCGCCGCGCGCCGCGGCCGAGAGCGCCTCGGCGAACTGCGCCCCGTAGCCCGAGGCGGAGGCCCCGCCGCGGGCCACCTGCTCGGCGACCGCCTCGAGCCGGACGATTTCGTACGCGGGCGTCCCGCTGAGGTGCGCGAGCTGCGCCGGGGTGAGAACCTGGCCGGTCTGGTAGCCGCTGTCCACGAGCCACGCCTCGACCCCCGCGGCCCGCAGCAGCCGCTCGCTCACCTCAGCCGCCCCGAGCTCGGAGCGTCGCTCCAGGTAAAACTCGGCGGGCACGGATGGCTCCAGGCCGAGCACTGGTGCGCACCAGCGGCGCACCGCGAAGCCGAGCTGGCTGTCGAACGCGGACGTGCCCGGGGGCGCGGGCCACGCTGCCTCGGTGAGCAGGGACTCGATCCCCGGGCCGTCAAGCTCGCCCGTGACCACGCCATGGCAGTGGTGATCGATCAGCGGCAGCGGTTCAGCGATCGTCATGAGCCCTCCCCTCCGGCTGTCACCATAGCCAGCGCGTCCGCGCGACGATCTCGTCCGGGCTCGCGCCGGCGAACAGCTCGCTCTCGCCGCGGCGCACGGCGAGGAATGCCTCGAACAGCGGATCACCCATGGCCGAGCGCAGCACCGTGCTGCGATCCAGGCGGGCGGTCGCCTCCGGCAGCGTCTGCGGCAGGCGGCGGATGCCGCGGTCGGCCAGCTCCGAGTCGGTCAGGCCGACCGGGTCACCGTCGGTCTCGGCCGGCAGCGTGGCGCCGTCGCTCAGCCCGGCGAGACCGGCCGCGATCAGCGACCCGGCCACCAGGTACGGGTTGGCCGCCAGGTCGAAGCACTTGACCTCGATGTTGGCCCGGGCGTCCTGCTCCCCGGCCGAGCCGGTCACCAGGCGCAGGGCCGCCTCCCGGTTCTCCCGGCCCCAGCACTGGAAGACGCCCGCCCAGTGCGAGGGCACCAGGCGCAGGTAGCTCGCCACGCTCGGCGCCCCGACCGCGGTGAGCGCGGGCAGCTCGGCCAGGATGCCGCCCGCGAACGCCTCGCCGTCGCTGGTGAGGCCGTGCCGCCCGGGCCCGCCCGCGAGCAGGTTCTGCCCGTCCCGCCAGATGCTGAGGTGGACGTGCCCGCCGTTGCCGACCTTCCCGGCGACCACCGACGGCGCGAAGGACGCCTGGAAGCCGTGCCGCGCCGACACCGCGCGGATGGTCTGCCGGACGAGCACGCTGTCATCGGCCGCGCCGACGGGATCGGTGGCGGCGACGGAGACCTCAAGCTGGCCCGCGGCATACTCCGGGTGGAACTGCTCCACGGTCAGTCCCTGCCGCTCGAGCGCCCCGACGACCTCGCGGCCGTAGTCAGACAGCTCGATCACCCGGGTCATGCCGTAGGCCGGGCCGTGGCAGGCGGGCCTGAACCGCCCGTCCTCCTCGGTCCCGAGCGCCCATTCCACCTCGAACGCCATGCGCAGCTCGAGGCCGTGCTCGAGCGCCAGGCCGGTCATGCCGCGGGCGAACGAGCGCTGGCACCCGGCGTAGACCCGGCCCTCCTGCGTAAAACGGTCGACCGGGACCCAGGCCCACCCGGGCTGCCCGGCGAGCGCGGTCACCCGCTCCAGGTCGGGAACCAGGCGCAGGTCACCGCCGGGGCCGCCGATGTACTTGCTCGTGGTGATGTCGTCGGTGACCAGGAAGACGTCGAACACCGGCGACATCCCGACGCCCCAGCCCGCCGCGTGCTCCAGCCGCCCCAGCGGGATGGTCTTGGTGCGCGCGATGCCGGCGTTGTCGACCCAGCACAGCGCGGCCATCGTGACTCCCGCGCCCGCGAGCCGCCTGGCCACCGGGTCGGCCCGGCTGACCCGCTCGGCCCGCTGCGCCGTGCCAAGAACCACGGGCCCGACGCCCGGCATACGCGACCTCCTCGTCTCGCCCGAGGTCGCTGTAGCGTCTCAGATTGGCTTAGCGATCCTGTGTCAGGCATAGGGCCCCGGGCAGGTTCCCGCCAATCGCCGTCACGCCCTGGTGCCGGTAACAGCCCGTGTGAGCGTGTCCCTCCGGACGCTGGCTCACCAGGCTGCAGGCCCGGTGAGGGAGGGTACCCCGCGTCGCCTGGGCACGGGGCGTGGTGTGCGTCAGCCATCGTACAGGGTCGCTCTGGATCGCTAAGGAAATTCACGACCCTACCCGGCCGCCCGCCCGGCATGCCCGCCGGCTGCTGGCTCGTCAGGCCAGTTTCGCGGCCACCGACGCGGCGCTGCGCAGCAGCCGGCCGTCGGCCCCGGTGAACACGGGCTGGTAGGCCGGCCTGGCCACGGCCTCGTCGACCAGGTCGGTGAGCTGGGTGATGAACGGTATCTCCGGGGCTATCCACAGATACCGCGCCAGGGAGCCGGGAATCGTGTTGATCTCGTTCACGAGCACGTTGGCGCCATCGGTCATGAAGTCGAGCCGCGCGACCCCGCGCACCGCGGCGGCCTTCGCGATCACGGATGCCTGGGTGACCACGGTCGCGGCCACGTCGGGCGCTAGGGCGGCGGGCAGTTCGCGTGCGGCGCCGGCCATCCCTTCGTTCGGGACGTACTTGTCCTCGTACGACAGCAGCGGCCCGGAGCGCCTGATCGGCCGCTCGATGGGGGACAGCCGGCGCTCCGGCCAGGTCCGGATCGCGATGTTGATGTCGTACCAGCCCTTGAGGAACGGCTCGACCAGGGCACCGGACGCGTACAGCGCGCCGGACCGCGCCAGCGCCCGCGCGCTCTCCAGGTCGTCCACCAGCTCGACGCCCAGCGACGACCCGCCGTAACGGGGCTTCACGATGAGCGGCGTCCCCAGCGCCTCCAGGGCCGGCTCATCGGCGGCGGCCAGGTCGAGCCTGGGGATGGCGCTGACGCCCGCCTGCTCCGCGACGGCCGCGAACGCGAGCTTGTCCATTCCGAGCGCCGCCGCGGGCTGGCCCGGGCCCGTGTAGGGCACCCCGATCAGGTCCAGAAGCCCCTGCAGGCGGCCGCATTCACCTGGCGCGCCATGACAGCAGATGATGACTGCCTTGAACGCCACGGCAGCGGGCCGGCCGAGCTTGCGATTATGGTAAAAGCCGCGCTCTTTGCCCAGCCGCACCACAAAGTGCTCACAGCGGGCCGGAATGCCGTCCCGGAAACTCGTGGCCTCGAGGCCGGTGCCGACGTCGTAGAAATCGCCGTCCTTGCTCCAGTAGATGCCAATGGCGCGGACGCCGTTGTCATTCAGGCACCGCTCCGCCTGGAGGCCGGTCAGGACCGACACGTCGTGCTCTGGGCCGGGTCCTCCGAAGAGGACTCCTACATTCGCCCCAGCTTCCATATAAATCCCCTGTTCTGATCACGGGTAATGATTCGGCAAGTCGTTTTCCCACAGCACGCCGTCCCCGGCGGTGAGGGAAGCCCGGACCCACTCGCGGGCGGCCGACCGGGACCGGACCGTGACGATCTCGCCGCCGGCGGCCCCGGCCAGCAGCGCGCGGCGGTTGGTCCAGCCGACCACCACGAGCGCGGCGTCGGCCTTGGCCACGGCCGCGGCGAAGGCCCGGTTGGCCTCGTCCTGGTCCGGCCCTAGCTCGACCATTCCCGGGGTGACCACGGCACGCCGATTCCCGCCGCCGGTCGCGGACTCGAGCAATTCGATGGCGCGGGAGGCGCCCTCGGGATTTGAGTTGTAGGTGTCGTCGATGACCACGACCCCGCTGCTGGCCACCCCCTGGACGGCGCGGTGCGGAGGCGCCGACAACTCACCGGCCCGGGCGACGACCCGGTCCGGCGGCGCGCCAGCGGCCAGCGCCGCGGCCAGCGCGCAGGCGATGTTCGGCAGGTGCAAGCCCGGCTGGCCGGTGAAGGAACCGATCGCGGTGCCGCGATACCGGACGGTCACGGCGCCGTCCTCGCGTTCCAGCGACACGGCCAGGTCGCGCTGCCTGCGGGTTCCGCAGCGCCAGACCTCGGCGCCGCTCACGGAGCCCGCAACCTGGGCCAGGCGCTCGTCGTCAACGTTCAGGATCGCGACCCGAACCCCTTCGAGCAGCTCGCACTTGGCCCTGACCACCGTGTCCAGCGTTTTCATGCGCTCCAGGTGCATGGGACCGATCGCGGTGATGATCCCGATTTCCGGCTTGACCCATGAGCACATGGCGCGGATCTCGCCGACGCCGTAGGTGCCCATCTCGGCCACCAGGACCTGGGCATGCGGGCCGAGGTGATCGTTGACGGTCCGGCACAGCCCGGAGTCGTTGTTGTAGCTGGCCGGGCTGGCGGCCACGTCGAACGTTCCGCTGAGGAGATCCCGGATGTGGTTCTTGGTGGAGGTCTTGCCGTACGAGCCGGTCACGGCGATCACCCGCGGGGCGACCCGGCTCAGGGTGGCCTGCGCACTCCTCCGGTACTTCCCGGCCAGCCGCGCCTCGACCGGGCGCATGATCCGCGCGGCACCGTCGATGACGACGGGCACGCCCGCCGCCAGCACCGCGGACGCCGCGGGCGCGCCCAGCCACACCGTGGCCGCGGCGATGAGCGCCTCCATGACCAGAGCGCACCCGGCCAGCCGCATCAGGCGCGGCGTACGGCGGAGCCGCTGCTCCCCGCCCAGCAGCGGCATCGCCACCGGGAAGGCCGCCGCGGCCAGGGCGGCCGCCAGCGCGGCGCCGAGCGCGACGTCCGGCGGCTGCCCGATCAGCGCCAGCAGCGCCGCCGCGGCTCCCGCCAGGGCCAGGACCTGGTTGGGCGGCCGCCTGCGGGCCCAGCGCAGCGCCACCGTCGTGCACGCGCCCGGGATGTAGTGCTCCCGTTGCATGACCCGCAGCCAGCGGAGATCGGCGATCACCACGGCGAGCAGCGGGATGAGGGCAATCAGCATCGGGGCACTCTCCCTGGCACGTCAAGAACGTTCTCCACCATGGCCCGGAGCCGGTCTGGCGCCTGCAGGTGCACATCGTGGCCAGCGCCGTCGACGATCTCCGCGGTCACCGGCGCGGTGAGCAGGCGGCGGGCCTTCTCGATCATGCCGGGCGGCACCGCCCGGTCGGCGCTTCCCCACAGCAGCGCCACCGGACAGCCGACCGCGGCCAGCTGCGCATCGTACGATTCGTTCACCACCCGGACGAGGACCTTCCGCATCACCCCGGTGGCGGCGTTGTAGTCGCCGGATCCTCGCGCCCGGCGCATGGCCTCGAAACGGTGATCGCTCAGCACGCCCATCCGGTGCGCCTTTCGGCCCAGCCGGTAGAAGAGCGGCGGCTTGGCCGCCCCGGGCGCCCTGAGCAATGGCACGCCGCAAAGGACCATGGCCTGGACAAGCTCGGGCCTGCTGGCGGCCAGGCAGACCGCGACTCGCCCGCCAAAACTGTGTCCGAGCACGACCGCCGGCTCCGCGGGCCCGCGCTCGTCAAGCACGGCCGCGATGCAGGAGGCGTAGTCGGCCGCGCCCCACGCCCCGGCCGGCGGCGGCGAGACGCCGAATCCCGGCAAATCAACAAGCAGATGCGGATATCCGCTCAGCGCATTTCGGAAATCGCGGTGGTCACGTCCCCATCCGTGAAGCGCGACCATCAGCGGCCCCGGGCCGTCCGCCAGTTCACCGAACACGCGGCCATCAAGGTAACTTCGCAAAGGCACGAAATAAAGCTAGCTCGTGCCCTTCGCCTGCACGCGCCGCCCCCGGTACAAGGGCGGAAGGCCGGATTTCCGGTGCCGCGCCGTTATTAGGCCAACTAAGACAGAAATATGTGCAGCTCCGACTCACTGCCTTATGTCATCGGGTTATTCGAGTTCGCCCTCGATGATCGTGTCTAGATGTCTCGTCGATGTCATGGACCTGCGCCGTGCCCGCGGCGGCCGGGCGGGTCAGGTGCGGTGCTCGAGGGCGCGCCTGGTCAGGACGCGGGCGAGGTGCCGGCGGTATTCCCGGTCCGCGTGCACGTCCTCGCCCGGCTCGGTTCCCTCGGCGGCGAGCTCCGCGGCCTCGGCCGCGCTGGCGCCCTCGGCCAGGGCCCGCTCGGCCTCGCGGGCGCGCAGCGGCACCGGGCCCATGTTGGCCAGGGCGATGCGGCCGTCGATGGCGGCCGCGCCGACGATGGCCCAGTCATTGGCCCGCCGGACGAACTTCTGGTAACCCCACGCCGCGCCGGGCCTGCGCGGCACGCGGACCGAGGCGATCAGCTCGCCGGGCTCCAGGCTGGTCTCGAAGAACCCGGCGAAGAAGTCGTCGGCCGGGACATTGCGGGCGCCGCCCTGGCCGAGCAGGTCGACCGAGCCGCCCAGCGCGACCAGCGCCATCGGCAGGTCGGCGGCGGGGTCCGAGTGCGCCAGCGAGCCGCCGATCGTGCCGCGGTGCCGGATCTGCGGATCGCCGACCTGCGCGGCGGAGTGGGCGAGCAACGGCGCGTCGGCCCGGAGCAGGTCGGAGGCGGCCAGGGTGGCGTGCGGCGTGGCCGCGCCGATCACGATCTCGTCGCCCTCAGCCCGGATCCCGATCAGCTCGGTCAGCCTGCCGATGTCGATGAGCACCGTGGGCGCCGCCAGCCGCAGCTTCATCATGGGCAGCAGCGAGTGGCCGCCGGCCAGCAGCTTCGCGTCCTCGCCGAGGCTGTCCAGCAGGTCCAGGGCGTGCGTCGTCGATTCGGCGGCGACGTAGTCGAACGGCGCGGGGATCATGCGCCCACCTCCGCCCGCTCGCCGTCGGCTGCGCCGTTCGCTGAGGAGGCGGCGGCCAGCACCGCCCGGACGATGTTGTGGTAGCCGGTACAGCGGCAGTAGTTACCCTCCAGGCCCTCGCGGACCTCCTCCTCGGTGGGATCCGGGTTCTCGGCGAGCAGGCCGACGGCCGCCATCACCATCCCTGGAGTGCAGAACCCGCACTGCAGGCCGTGCTCCTGCCGGAATGCCGCCTGCATCGGGTGCAGCTCCCCACCCGCCTCCCCTTCCCCCTTCATTGCGAGGCCCTCGGCGGTGGTGACCTGCTGCCCGTTCGCCTGCACGGTCAGTACCGTGCACGACTTCACCGACGTGCCGTTCAGCAGTACCGTGCAGGCCCCGCACGAGGTGGTATCGCAGCCGACGTTGGCCGCGCGCAGGCCGCACACCTCGCGCAGGTAATGCACGAGCAGCAGCCGCGGCTCCACGTCGTCCGACCGCTGCTGACCGTTGACCACGAGTTCGACCTGCATTTATGCGTTCTCCTTCGCTGCCTGCAGCGCCTGCCAGACTCGCTGCGGCGAGGTCGGCATGTCGATGTGCCGGACGCCGAGGTGGGCGAGCGCGTCGACCACCGCGTTCTGCACCGCTGGCGTGGCGCCGATCGAGCCCGCCTCGCCGATGCCCTTGACGCCGAGCGGGTTGTAGCTGGTCAGGGTCTGCATGTCGGCCAGCTCGAAGCTCGGCACCTCAGTGGCCGACAGGAACGGGTAGTCGGCGAAACTCGCGGTCAGCGGGTTGCCGTCGTCGTCGTACACGACCTCCTCGAGGAAGGCCTGCGCCGCGCCCTGGGCGATGCCGCCGTGCCGCTGGCCCTCGGCCAGCAGCGGGTTGAGCACGAACCCGGCGTCGTCCACGGTTACTATCCGGCGCAGCACCACCTTGCCGGTCTCGGTGTCGACCTCGACGACCGCGACGTGCGAGCCGAACGGGAAGGTCGCTCCGGGCGCCGTGAACACGGTGCGCACGAGCAGCCGCTCCTCCTCGGCCAGGCTGGCCAGGGGCACCGAGGCGTCCGGGTCGCCGGCCACCTCGAACGCGCTGCGCTCGACGTCGAAGCGCAGGTCGGCCGGGCTGGCCTCGAGCTCGCTGGCGGCGCGCTCCCGTGCCACCTCGAGCAGCTCCTGCGAGGCCTGCCGCACCGCGGAGCCGCCGTGCTGCAGGCTGCGCGACCCGCCGGTGCCGCCGCCCTCGGGGATCAGGTCGGTGTCACCCCACTTCAGCGTGATCTTGTCCACGGGGATGCCGAGCTCGTCGCTGGCCAGCATCGCCCACGCGGTCGCGTGGCCCTGGCCGTGCGGCGAGGTGCCGGTGAGGATCGTCGCGGTCCCGTCGGGATGCACCTCGACGGTGGCGTTCTCCTGAGGCGGCGCCTCCTCGCCGTCCCCCATACCGGTGATCTCGACGTAACTGGCCAGGCCGATGCCCAGCGCGATCGTGTCGCCGCGGGCGCGGCGCTCGGCCTGCTCCTTGCGGAGCTCGTCGTAGCCGGCCGCGGCGAGCACCTTGTCCAGTGCTGCGGCGTAATCGCCGGTGTCGTACAGCGCCCCGAACTTGGTCCGGTGCGGCTCGGTGAACGGGGGCAGCAGGTTGCGGCGCCGCACGTCGGCCGGGTCCATGCCGATTTCCGCGGCGAACAGGTCCATGGCCCGCTCGATCGCGGCCGTGGCCTCCGGCCGGCCCGCGCCCCGGTACGCGCCCAGGGAGGTGGTCGTGGTGACCACGCTCGTCGCCACCGACTCGGCCCGCGGGATCGCGTAGGGGCCGGGCGTCATCAGGATGGTCAGGAACGGCAGCATGGCACCGATCCGCACGTGAGCCCCGGCGTCCTGGACGATCTCCAGCCGGTAGGCCAGCACGGTCCCGTCCCGCCGCCCGCCGATCGTGACCGTCTGCTGCTGCGCCCGGCCGTGGGTCATCGCGATCAGGTTCTCGTACCTGGTCTCGCTCCAGCGCGCCGGGCGGCCGAGCTGCCGCGCCACCCAGGCCACCAGCGCGTGCTCGGGGTCGGCGCCGAACTTCGCGCCGAAGGCGCCGCCGACGTCGGGGGTGATGATGTGGACCTGCTCGGCCTCCAGGCCGAGCAGCCGGGCCAGCCCGGACTTGGTGCCCTGGGCTCCCTGGTTCGGTATCCACGCGGTCACCCGCCCGTCCTCGCCCCAGGCCGCCGCGGCCGCCCGGGTCTCCATGGGAGCCGGCGCGACCCGCTGGTTCATGATCGTTCGGGTGGTGACGACCTCGCACTCGTCGAACAGGTGCTCGTCGAGTGCCGCGGGGTCGCCGAAGTTCGCGGCGACGTTGGTGCCCGCCTCCTCGTAGAGGAGTACCTGGCCGGCGGCCGCGTCGGCGAAGCCGATCACGGCGGGCAGCGGGTCGTAGTCGACATCGACGAGTTCCACGGCGTCTTCGCCCTGGTACGCCTGCTCGGTGACGACGATGGCCACCGGATCGCCGACGTGGCGGACCTTGTCCGACGCCAGGATCGGCCGGACCATCTGGTTGTTGAACATCGGCGACGGCTTGATGACGGGCAGGTCGCCGAGGTCGGCCGCGGTGAACGCGGCGACCACCCCCGGCGCCGACAGCGCCGCGCTGACGTCGATGGCCTGGATCCTGGCGTGCGCGACCGGGGAGCGCACGAAGAACACGTGGCAGGCGCCGTTCAGGCGCTCGTCCACGACGTCGTCGGTGTAGACGCCGCCGCTGGTCAGGAAGCGCGGATCCTCAGTCCTCAGGACGCGAGTGCCTAGGATGCTCACCGGCGATCAGCTCCCCTCGAACCCCGGTGCCGGCCACCCGGAGGGCCGGCTGACCGCACTGCAGTGCTCCTCGTGACGCCCGGCGACCGATGGGGCCGGCTGACGACCGAACGCGGCTGTGCACCTCAGACATGATCGTGCCTGTCCCGCCCCCTGAAGGTCAAACCGGGGCAGCGAGGCGCGCGACCCGCCGCGTGACGCCGGGCCCGCCCCTGGCACCTCGCCCGCTTGGGGCCCCCGAGCGGGCGAGGAGTGGCGGGCCGGCCTCTCGTGCGCCCGCCGGGAATCGAGGGAGCCCGGCGGGCGTTGCAGGCGGCGGGGAGAGTCCCGCCGAAAAATGGGTTTCCTGGTCTGCGTGTGCATGGCTAGCATTCGAATCCCGGGTCGGCACCGAGTCAAGATCGGAAGTTAGCCATGCTTGCGCGCGCGCTCGTGCGCCGCTTTCCGGTGCTCGGATACCGGGACTTCGCGCTGCTGCTGGCTGATCGCCTGCTGGCGCCGGCGGCGTTCGCGTTCTCGCTGGTCGGAGTCTCGTTCGCGGTCCTGGACGCGACCGGGTCCACCGCCGATCTCTCCTACGTGCTGGCCGCGCAGATCGCGCCGTCGCTGGTCTTCACCCTGGTCGGCGGCGTCATCGCGGACCGGCTCCCGCCGCAGTGGGTGATCATCGCGGGCAACGTCATGATCGCGGTCGGCGAGGGAACGTTCGGCATCCTGGTCCTGGCCGGCCACCCGCGGCTGTGGCAGATGATCCTGCTCGAGGCGCTCACCGGCACCGGCCTGGCCATCTTCTACCCGGCCTCGCAGGCCCTGCTGCCCAGGCTGGTACCTGGCGAATTGCTGCAGCAGGCCAGCGCGCTCAGCCGTCTCGCGATGAACGCGGCGCAGATGGGCGGTGCGGTCGTGGCCGGCCTGTGCGTCGCGGCGTTCGGCCCCGGCTGGGCCCTGGCCGCGTGCGGCGCCGGCACGCTGGTCTCGGTCCCGATGCTGCTCAGCATCCGGGCGGTCGGCGCCGCGCGCGCCCAGGCCACTGGCATGCTCAGCGACCTGCGGGACGGCTGGTCAGAGTTCCGCTCGCACACCTGGCTGTGGGCGATCGTGGCCCAGTTCGGCGTGGTCCTGATGGCGTGGTACGGGGCATTCCAGACCCTGGGGCCGGTCGTAGCCCGGGCGCATCTCGGCGGCCCGGCGGCCTGGGGCGCGATCACGGCCGCCGACGCCGTCGGCCTGATCGCCGGGGGGATCGTCTCGCTGCGATTCACGCCGCGGCGGCCGATGCTGTTCGTGGTCGTCATCGGCGCGGCGATAGCGGTCGCGCCGCTCTCGCTGGCCATGCTCTGGCCGCTGCCCCTGGTCTGCCTGGCCTCGTTCGGCCTCGGCATCACCGTGGAGATCATGATGGTCCAGTGGACCGTGGCGCTGGCCAGGAGCATCCCGCCGGGCAAGCTGGCCCGGGTGTCGTCCTACGACCTGCTCGGCTCGGTCATGGCCATGCCGGTCGGCGCCCTGATCGCCGGCCCGCTGGCGGCCGCCGTCGGCGTCTCGGCGACTCAGTACGGCGCCGCGGCGCTGATCATCGTGGCGTCGGCGCTCGCGCTGATCCCGCGCGACGTCCGCCGCATGCGGGCGGACGACTGGCTGCAGCCGGCTGAGGATCAGGCGACAAGCTCGGCGTCGCCGGTGAACGCGGCCCACATCGCCGCGTAGCTGCCGTCGGCCGCCAGCAGTTCATCGTGGGTCCCGATCTCGGCGACCCGGCCCGACTCCACCACGACGATCCGGTCGGCCCGCGACGCCGTGGTCAGCCGGTGCGCGACCACGAGCGTGGTGCGCCGGGCCGTCAGCCGCTCGGTCGCGCGGTTCACCGCCGCCTCGGCCGCCAGGTCCAGGGCCGCGGTCGCCTCGTCGAGCAGCAGGATGGCGGGATCGACCAGGTAGGCGCGGGCCAGGGCGATCAGCTGGCGCTGCCCAGCCGACAGGTTGCGTCCCCGCTCGGCCACCTCGTGCCGGAACCCGCCGGGCAGCCGTGCGATCATCTCGATCGCCCCCACCCCCCGCGCAGCGGCCTCGACCTCGGCGTCCGTCGCGTCCGGGCGGCCGTAGGCGATCGCGTCCCTGATCGTGCCGGGGAACAGGTAGGGCTCCTGCGGCACCACGCCGAGCTGCCGCCGGTAGCCGGCCAGGTCGAGCTCGCGGATGTCGGTGCCGTCCACGAGCAGGCGGCCCGATGTCACGTCGTAGTACCGCGCGACCAGCTTGACCATGGTGGACTTGCCCGCGCCGGTTTGGCCGACCAGCGCCACGGTCTCGCCGGGCTGCACGACCAGGTTCACTCCCGACAGCGCGTCGTGGGGCTGCCCGGCGTACCTGAAGCGCACGTCGCGGAACTCGATCCGGCCACGCGGGCGTCCGGCCGGCCGCGGGTGCTCGGCCTCCGGCGTGCTCGTCGGCCGCCGCAGCAGGTCCTTGATCCTCCGCAGGCCGACTGCGGCCTGGTTATAGCCGTCGAAGACCTGCGACAGCTGCTGCACCGGAGAGAAGAGCAGGTCGATGTAGAGCACGTAGGCGATCAGGCCGCCTGCGGTCAGCGCCTTGCTGTGCACCTCGCCCGCGGCGACGAACAGGATCAACGCCCCGGCGACGGTGGACAGCAGCTGGACGAATGGGAAGTACAGCGCGATGTAGCGCTGCGCCCGCAGGCGGGACCGGCGGTAGCTGCTGCTCAGCTCGGCGAAGTTCTCCTGGTTGCGCTCCTCACGGCGGTAGGCCTGTGCGGTCCGCAGCCCGGCGACGTTCTCCTGCAGGTCGGCGTTGACGATGCTGACCTTCTCCCGGGCCTCGGTATACGCCCTCGATGACTTCGCGCGGAAGACCAGCGTGGCCGCCACCAGCACCGGGATGATCGTCAGCAGGGTGAGACCCAGCCGGAGGTTGATGAGCAGCAGCGCGATCAGCACGCCGACGAACGTCAGGATCGCGTTGACCATGGTGATCAGCCCGGTCTGCAGGAACGTGTCCATGGCGTCCACGTCGGTCGTCATGCGGGTCATGATCCGGCCGGACATCTCGCGCTCGTAGTAGTCCAGGCCGAGCCGCTGCAGGTGGGAGAAGATCTTCACGCGCAGCGTGTAGAGCATCCGCTCGCCGTTGCGGCCCACCACGTTCGTCTGGACCACGTTGATGGCCCAGTCGGCCAAGACGATCGCGAGCCCGATCAGCGAGACCACGACGATGAAATGGAATTGCCCGGCGATGATGCCGTGATCGACCCCGCCGCGGACCAGAAGGGGCATGAAAATGCTGGCCACGGCGTCGAGGCCATCAAGGACCAGGCCGACGAAGAGCGCCAGCGCGATCGGCCGCAGCAGGCGGCGCAGCGTGAAGTGCGGATCGGCGGCGCGGGACTCCGCACGGTTGACCCCCGGCTGCTCGTTGGCCGGCGGCAGCGCGTCGACCTTGGCCAGCAGTTCAGGCGTCGGCGGTATCCCGGCGAGCATGCCCCCGCCGGCGCCGCTGGCGCCCCGTCCGCCGCTGGCCGCGGCGCGCATGCCGCGGCCGATCGCGGCACCGGACACGCGGGCCAGCTGGCTGCCGTTCACCTCCGTCGCGGACCCGGATTCGGCGTCATCCTCGGTCCGGTCCCACAGGCCAGGGGTCACGGCACCGGAGACCGGCTCCCGCCCGGAGGCCGGATCGCGCCGGCCGGCATTCTCGTGGTAGGCCAGCTCGCCGGCGTCGATGCCCTCGGCGTCGTCGCCGGGCCCGGCCAACAGCAGCCGGTAGAGGGGGCAGCGCGCGGTCAGCTCCTCGTGCGTGCCCTCGTCGACCAGCCGTCCCTCGTCCAGGACGGCGATCCGGTCGGCCAGCTGGAGCGTCGAGCGACGGTGCGCGATGAGCAGCGTGGTGCGCCCGGCCATGACCTTGTGCAACGTGGCGTGGATCTGCGCCTCGATCGCCGCATCGATCGCCGACGTGGCGTCGTCGAGGACCAGGATGGCCGGGTCGGTGATCAGCGCCCTGGCCAGCGAGACGCGCTGGCGCTGGCCCCCGGACAAGGTCAGGCCCTGCTCGCCGATCACGGTGTCGTAGCCGTCCGGCAGGCTGGTGATGAACTCGTGGGCCTCGGCGGCCGTGGCCGCGGCGACCACCTGTTCCTGCGTGGCGTCGGGTCGGCCGTACGAGATGTTGGCCCGGATGGTGTCGGAGAACAGGAAGCTGTCCTCCATCACCAGGCCGATCGAGGCGCGCAGCGAGTCCAGGGTCAGGTCGCGGACGTCCTGGCCGCCGACCCGGATCGCGCCGCCCCTGACGTCATAGAAGCGGGGGAGCAGCAGGGAGATCGTTGACTTTCCCGAGCCTGAGGTGCCGACCACGGCGAGCGTCTCGCCCGGGCGCACGCGCAGCGACAGGCCCCGCAGCACCGGCTGGGACGGCAGGTAACCGAAGACCACGTCGTCCAGCTCGACGTCGGGCGTTCCCGGCGGCAGCACCTTTGCGCCGGGCTTCTCGGTGACGACCGGCTTGGAGTCGATCACCTCGTAGACCCGGATCACACTGGCCCTGGCCTCCTGGCCGATCGTGATCAGGCTGCTCAGCGCGCGGACGGGCGCGACCATCTGCCCGACGTAGAGGGAGAAGGCGAGGAAGACCCCGATCTTGATCGAGCCGTGCAGGGCCAGCCAGCCGCCCAATGCGAGCACACCGACCTGGCCGAGCATGGGGACAGCTCCCAGCGCGGGGTTGTAGCGGGCCGTCAGCCGGACGACGCGCACGCGGGCGGCATACAGCCGCGCGCTGACGCCTTCCAGCCGCTCGATCTCCTGCTCCTCCTGGCCGAAACCCTTGACCACGCGCACGCCGGTCACCGCGCCGTCCACGACCCCCGCGACGTCGGCCTCCTTCTGCTGCGCGTCCCAGCTGGCCGGGAACAGCTTGCGCCGCGAGGCGATCGCGATCAGCCAGAGCGCGGGCGCGATGGCCAGCGCGACCAGGGTCAGCACCGGCGACAGGTAGGCCATGATGGCGATCGACAGCACGAACAGCAGCGCGTTGCCGAGCAGCACCGGCACCATGCTGAGCAGGCTCTGGACCATGTTGACGTCGGAGATGGAGCGGCTGACGATCTGACCGGTGTGCAGCTGGTCCTGGCGTGCCCCGTCGAGCTGCGACAGGGACTGGAAGAGCTCGGTGCGCATGTCGTGCTGCACCTCGAGCGACAGCTGCCCGCCCCGGTAGCGGCGGGTATAGACGCCGCCGAAGCTGAGCAGCCCGACGGCAATGAGCAGGGAGGCGCCCAGCCAGATCGGCTCGTCGTGGGCAATGATCGCGCTGTCCACGATCCACGCCATGATCAGCGGGATGGCAGCCTGGGCCAGGGTGGCCACCAGCGACCCGCCCAGCGCCAACATCACCAGGCGGGGGTGCCGCCAGCAATACCCGGCCAGCCGCCGCAGCCAGCCCTCGCCGGTGCCCGACCCCGCAGGTCCCCGGCGTGCGGGACTGCGGCGCGCGAGTGCCCTCATGCCGGTCCCGGGCCGGCCGGGCGATGACCGGCCGGCGGCGTGGCCAAGGTCCGGCGCGGCGTTGCGTTCGGGGCGGAAATCCCGGCCGGCGCGCTCCGTCGGCCGGGCTCAGGCATTCCGGCGTGCCTGGCCCGCCTGACCTCGTCCATTGCCTCATTGAGCGCGTCGAGCGCGTGCAGGACCTGGTCCGGTTCGGGGGTCTCGGCGAGCAGCAGGTCCAGCCAGCCGCCGTACGCGGCGTCGGCGCGGGCGACCGCGTCGCGGCCGGAATCGGTCAGGCAGAGCCGGACCACGCGCCGGTCACCGGGCTCGGCCGCGCGCCGCGCGTAGCCCGCGGCGACCAGTCCGTCCGCGGTCGCGGTCAGCGTGGGCTTGGCCACCGCCAGCCGCTCGGCCAGCTTCGCGGAACGCTCGCCGCCAGCGCCGGCGAGCTTCAGGATCCGGTACTGCTGGGGGGTCAGGTCGGTATCGACCCGCTCCAGTGCGCGAAACAGCCGCAGCAGGATCATCACCACCTGCGACGCGCGCTGCTCTTCCTCGTCCACCTAGCTCCAAGGTACGCCATACTTACAGTTCGCTAGGCTAACAAAAAATCTGGTTGTGCTGTTCCGCGGCACGCCCTAACGTCGCCCGACATGGCTTCTGATGCGGCAGGCCGGGTTCGAGAGCGGCTAGCGGCGGGCGGCGCGGCCGGCGAGATCAAGGTGCTTCCCGAACCCGTCCCGACGGCGGCCGCTGCCGCCGCGGCGCTCGCCTGCGAGGTGGGAGCGATCGCGAACAGCCTCATCTTCGAGGCGGACGGCGCTCCGCTCCTGGTCGTGGCCAGCGGGGCGCACCGGGTGCATCCGGTGCGGCTCGCGCGGCGGCTCGGAACCGGCAAGATCCGCCGTGCCGATCCCGGCTTCGTTCTCGCGCACACCGGCCAGGAGGTGGGCGGCGTCGCGCCCGTCGGCCACCCTGCGCCGGTGCGCACGGTGGTCGACCAGGCCCTCGCGGCCTACCCGGTCGTGTGGGCGGGCGGGGGCGATGAGCACACGATGTTCGCCACCAGCTTCGACGAGCTGGTGAAGATCACCAGCGGAACCCCCGCCGACGTCGACTAACCCGCGACCCCCGCGCGCCCCGAGCCGCCCGACCCGTTGCCGCCTGGCCCACGGCGCCCGGGTAACCATGATCATTACCACTCATCTCTTCACTCGGCCCCGTGACCACAATTCGGGACATATCCACCGTGATCATGACTGGAGTGCGTGAAAAGTCAAGATGATCAAGCTGGCGGCGATGCGGTTAGCGGGCGTCCTTGGCGGTTGGGCCGCTGTTGAGCGTGGCGGCGAAGACGAGCAGCACGAAGAGGAGGAACGTGATGACGTGGACGCTGGTGCACCATAGGCAGATGTTGCCGATCTGGATGATCTCCGCGTAGAGCAGGTAAAGCACGAACCCCATGCCGGTGACGATCCCGCCCAGGCGGGCCCACCAGATGACGGGAAGCTGCGCCCGCCAGGCCCACGGCGTGTTGATCGCGACCATGAAGACGTAGAACGCCAGGCCGAGCACCGCGACCGGGAAGATCCCGAATACGACTGACTGCGGGCTCGTGGTGACCTTGGCGCAGTCGATCACGCCCCTGTTCGAGCAGGCCAGGATCGCTGACGACGTGTAGTGCGCGATGGTCAGGTAGATCGACACGCCGAGGCCGGCCAGCGACAGGACCAGCGCGGTCCAGCGGACCCATGGCGGCGCGCCGAACCGGGCGTCCGCGGCCTGGCCGGCCGGTGGCTGGGCGGTCAGGGCCGCGGTCCGGGGTTGGGTGCCGTTCGGCCGGCCTTGGCCCGTCCGGCCGCTGCCCCCGCCGCTGCCTTGCGCCTTGCCGTTCTGCGGCCTGCCGTTCTGCGCCTGGCCGCCGCGCGCTGCGGCGGACGATGCCGCGCGATTGCCGCCATTGCGGCCGCTGGCGTTACCCGAACCGGAGCGCGTGGCGGTGCCGCCGCTCTTGGCCTGGCCGGCCTTGGCCGGGCCGGATCCGGACCGGGGCCGCTTCTGGCTGGCCATCAGAGGTGAGCGCTCGCGGCGACGACGCCGGCCGAGGTGCAGACGTTGCCCGGCTGGCCACCGGTCATCTTGCAGATCGCCGCGGTCATGACGTTCGCGGACCCCAGGGCGGCCTGCGCGATCGGGCTCGAGGGGTCGTGCAGGGCCGCGGCGACCTGGGCCCACGACTTGCCGGCCAGCACCCCCGGGTCATAGTTGGGCAGCTTGAGCACGTACTTGTTGCCGAAGTCGATGAACGGGTAGCCGGTCGAACTGACGCCGTCGGTGACTGAGGTGTCGTACTTCGCCCAGAGTGCCTGCTGCGCGGCCGTCACCTTCTGCAGCGGGGCCTGGCTGATCGTCTCGTTCTCTACCGGGGTGAAGGTCAGGTACGGGCTGGAGTATTTAGCCTGGTAGAAGGTGAGCGTCGGGGTGTTCGGGTCGGTGTCGGTGGGGGACGAGTGGAATCCCCGCAGCGGCGTGGTGAACGTGCCGAACCGGCTGAGCGCCACCGCCATGGCCCAGCGCTCGGCGCCGCAGTACGGGCAGAACTCGGCGCCGATGTAGAGCATCTCCGGCTTGCCGTTGCTGGTCAGCGCGGTATTCGAGATCGCCTCGAGCGGCGCCGGGTTGTAGCTGAGAATCGAGCCGATGCCGACCTTGTCCAGCGTGCTCGCGGGGACCGTGGTGATGTCCTTCTGCACGCTGGCCGGCAGGACGGTGCCGGTCACGCCGGCTGCCGAACCGGTGCTTGGCGAGTTGCTGCCGGATACCTTGATCACGACGAAGGCGACCACGATGGCGATCACCACGACGACGGCGCTCCCCGTCCACAGCGCACGCCTGCGGATCTCGGCGCGCCGGGCCGCGGCGCGCTGTGCCGCGATTTTCTCCCTGGCGTTCTGCTGCCTGATCCTGGTTGCCTTGCTCATGCCCGCCCTGCCTCGTCCGGATGTCCTCTAGCCCGACAACGGCGCAGACCGCCGTTTCGTTCGCGCCGCCCGCCCCAGCTAGCCCGGCGCACGCGGCCGGTGCTTGAACGACCGCCCGAGACTATGCTAAGACGCGCCGGGGCATGGGGTTACCCCTCCAACGGAAGCGCATGTACCTGAGTGCCAGCTGAAAGATATCTCTCAGAGAACTTGCCGGACCTCTGTCGTGGTTTCTTGCGTGGCGCAAGTCACGGTAGCTATGGTCGGACGATGGTGGCAATTCCAAGAAAGACCAGGGGCATCCGCTTCGGCGGGCTCCTCGTGATTACCTGCGTCGCGCTCGCTGCAGCAGCCTGCAGCTCATCTAGCTCGTCGAGCACGCCCGCACCGGCGAAGCCCACCGGCACGGCCAGCCTCGCCGCTGCGTCCTCCCTCTCGTACCTCAATGAGAAGGTCGTGGGTCCCGCGTTCACGAAGGCCGAGGGCTACAAGTTCTCCGGCCAGTACAACGCGTCCGGCGACCTGGAGTCGGACATCGCCTCCGGCGAGATCAGCCCGAACGTCTTCGAGAGCGTCGGCGGCGACAACATCACGCCGCTGTTCCCGAAGTTCACCAGCTGGTACGTCCAGTACGCGGGCACCTCGATGGTGGTGGCGTACAACCCGAACAGCAAGTACGCCAGCCAGTTCAAGGCCTTCGCCGACGGCTCGAAGCCGCTGAGCGGCCTGTTCACGCTGATGGAGACGCCCGGCTTCAAGCTCGGCCGGACCGACCCCAACATCGACCCGCAGGGCCGCGACTTCATCTACATGCTGGAACTCGCCCAGGCCTACTACAAGCTGCCGTCGGATACGGTCAGCAAGATCCTGGGCACCACGGATTGGGGCACGGCGAACTCGTCGCAGATCTATGCCGAGTCCGCGCTGGACGCGACGCTGCAGTCGGGCCAGCTGGACGCCTCGAGCGCGTTCATCACCCAGGCGATCGAGCTGCACCTGGACTACATCCCGCTGCCGCCCGCCATCAACCTCGGCGACATGTCGATGGCTGCGCAGTACATGAAGGCGTCGGTCACGATCACCAGCAACGGCGCCCCGGTGACCAAGCACGGCTCGCCGCAGGTGATCGACCTCACGCTCATCGGCAAGCCGACCTCGGCCGGGATCGCGCTGGCCAAGTACACGCTCTCGCCGGCCGGCCTGGCCCTGTACAAGGCGGGCGGGTTCACGCTGCTCCCGCTGACGGTGACCGGTGATAGCAGCGCGATACCGTCCGCAATCAAGAGTGAGCTGGGCAGCTAGCCCGGCAGCGGCCGCTGGCGGCGCTGTCCGGGGGGACGATCCTTCCGGGCCGCGCCGTCAGCCGGGGCCGTCCTCGACAGCGGCGGCCCTGCGGCGGCTTCGGTCAGCATCGGGCCTCGCGTCCGTTCTCGCCGCCCTGGTGATCTGGCTGGCGCTGCTCGGCCCGGTGATCGCGCTCCTCACGCATCTTTCCTGGGGCGCGGTCGTCAGCGCGATCACCGGGCCAGGCGACCTTGACCCGCTCATCGTCTCGCTGGCGTCGGGGGGCGTGACGCTGGCGGTCCTGCTCGTGTTCTGCACCCCCCTCGCCTTCATGCTGGCCCGCGGGACGCTGCCGTTCCCGCGCATCTGGGAGGCGGGCGTGCTGTGCAGCCTGCTGCTCCCGCCGCTGGTGATCGGGCTGCTGCTGATCTTCATGGTCGGCCCGTTCACGCCGATCGGCGAGATACTCAATGCGACGCCGTGGCACCTGTCCGCCACCAACACGTTCCTCGCCCTGGTCATCGCGGAGGTCTACGAGTCAGCGCCGTACTACCTGGTCGGCGCGCAGGCTGCGTTCGCCGAGGTCGATCCGCGGATGGAAGAGCAGGCGGCGCTGCTTGGCGACCGGCCCCGGCGGGTATTCCGGCGGGTGACGCTGCCGCTCGCCGCTCCCGGCCTGGGCGTGGCACTATCGGTGGCCTGGGCCCGGGCCATAGGAGCGTTCGGCGCCGTCATCATCATCGCCTACCACCCGTACGGGCTGCCGTTGCAGATCTACAACACACTGCAGGAGACGGGGCTGGCCTCCGCGCTGCCGTACGCGCTAGTCCTGCTGGTGGTCGCGTTGCCGCTGCCGCTGGCCGCCTTTACCTGGAGCGCCCGTGCTCGACGCCGACGTCGAGGTTGACCGCCGGGAGTTCACGGTGCGCGCGGCGCTGCGGGTGGCGCCGGGGGAGCGGCTGGCCCTGTTCGGGCCGTCGGGCGCGGGCAAGACCACGCTGCTCGAGGTGATCGCCGGGCTGGTGCGGCCGCGCCGCGGCCGGGTGGAACTCGGCGGGCGGGTGCTGACCTCGACTGCGCCGCCCGCGCGCTTCGTCCCGCCGTGGCAGCGGCGGATCGGCCTGCTCCGCCAGAATCCGGGCCTGTTCGAGCACCTGTCGGTGCGGGACAATCTCGGCTACGCCCCGGGCGTCGATCGATCCGGCCGGGAGCTGGCGCAGGTGGCCGAGTCGCTCGGCATCTCGGCCGTGCTGTCGGCGATGCCCGTCCGGCTGTCGGGCGGGCAGGCCCACCGGGTGGCTCTCGGGCGGCTGCTGCTCGCGCACTGCGACGCGCTGCTGCTGGACGAGCCCTACACCGGCCTGGACATCAGCCTGCGCCGGTCACTGACCGAACTGGTGGCCGACCTGGTCGACGCCCGCTCGGTGCCCGCGGTGCTCGTCGCGCACGAGCTGGCCGAGGCGCAGGCGTTCGCGGACCGGCTGGCCATACTCGACCGCGGGCGCGTGCTGCAGGTCGGGGCACCCGACAAGGTGGTACTGCGGCCGGCCTCCCGGCGGGTTGCCGAGCTGGTCGGATACCTGGGTTTCGCGCCCGCCGGCCGGGCGGGGCGGTGGCCGGGGTGCATCCGGAGCGGGTCGCCAGCGGCGCCCATCCCGGCCGCGGGGTCGTGCTGACCGGGATCGTCGCGGCCTGCAGGCCGGCCGGCGCCGGGTGGGAGGCCGACCTGGCGATCGGGCCTACGACGATCACCTGCCGCCTTCAGGAGCGGCTCGCCGAGGTCGGCGGCGAGCTGGTCGTTACCGCGGTTGACCCGCCCTGGTTCGGGACGGACGGCGCCGCGATCGACGGGCCGGATGCGACGTCCGTCCGAGGCGGGCCGACCGACCCGGAGCAGGTCGGCCGGTGACCGATCAAGGCGACGGCAGCGGCACGGTGCTCCGGCTGGCTCGTCAGGCCCGCGGGTTCTCGCAGCAGCAGCTGGCCGGGATGGCCGGGGTATCGCGCCAGGCGGTCTCGGCCGTCGAGTCCGGCCTGTCCGACCCGTCGCTGCGCGTGGCCCTGGCCCTGGCCCGCGCCCTGGGGATGACGGTCGAGGAGGTCTTCGGGCCCGCCAGCCCGGCGTCCCTGGTCACCGCCCGACCGGTGGCGCCGCTGGGTGAGGAAAGCGCCCGGGTCGCCCTCGCGCCGATGGGGGATGAGTTCGTGGCGCTGCCGCTGTCCGGTGCCTCGGTCAGCCGGGCCGGGTTCCTGCCCGCCGGCGGGGTGGCCGGCGGCACCAACGGCATCGGGACGCGCTCGGTGCGGCCGATCGGGCTGCCGCGCCCGACGCTCGTGGTGGCGGGCTGCGATCCGGCGATGCCGCTGCTCGAGACTCCGCTCAGCCTGCTCGACCCGCCCGTTGCTTTCACCTGGTGGGCGTGCCCGAGCGAGGAGGCGCTCCGGCTGGCCGCCGAGCGGCTGGTGCACGTGGCCGGCGCGCACCTGCGCGGGGTCTCGGGCGACTACAACACCGGCGCGGCCGGCGAGCTGCTGCCTCAGGGCGCCGAGGTGATCGGGTTCTGCTCCTGGCGGGAGGGGCTGGTGCTGCGGCCGGAACTCGCGGACGGCATCACCGGCCTCCGCGATGTGGTGCGGCGCGGCCTGCGCCTGGTCAACCGGGAGCCGGGCTCCGAGGCACGCAGCGTGCTCGACCGCGAGCTGGCCGGCCTGGGGATCGACGCTGGCCAGCTGCCCGGCTACGGCACCCGGGCGACCGGGCACCTGCAGGTGGCGGCGGCCATCACCGCCGGGCTGGCCGACGTCGGCGTGGCCAGCGAGCCTGCTGCCCTCGCCTACGGCCTGGCCTTCATCCCGCTGGCTGCCGAGCGATACGACCTGGTGATCTCGGCCGACCTGGTCGGCTCCCGCGAGGTGCAGGGCCTGATCAAGGTGCTCTCCTCGCGGTGGCTGCTCGATCAGCTGGCCAGCCTGCCCGGGTACGATCCCGCGCGGTGCGGGGAGCATGTCGCGACGCTGCCCGCTCGGGGCGGGCCGGGCGCCGGGGATCAAGCGGTTCTGCCGACGACAGAGAAGCTACGCCGAGAATGAACATCGGCCGGTGGCCGAGCGCTGACCGGGCAGGGTGGCTGGCATGAAGCTGCTAATGCTGGGCGGAACACACCATGTCGGCCGGGCGGTCGTGGAGACCGCCGTGGCCCGGGGCGACGAGGTCACCACGCTGAACCGCGGGATCAGCGGCCACCAGCCGCCGGGCGCGCGGGCCCTGCACGCCGACCGCACCGACCCGGCCGCGCTGCGTGCCGCTCTTGCTGACGAGTCCTGGGACGCGGTGATCGATACCTGGAGCGGCGCGCCCGCCGTGATCGCTGACGCGGCCGCGTTGCTGGCCGGCCGGGCCGGCCACTACGGGTACGTGTCCAGCCGGTCGGTGTACAAGTGGCCGTTTCCCCCGGGAGCCGACGAGAGCGCGCCGGTGGTCGACGCGGATCCGGCCAGCGCGGACGGCGAGGATTACGCGGCGGCCAAACGCGGCGGTGAGCTGGCGGCGGTCGCGGCGTTCGGCGACCGGGCGCTGGTCGCCCGGGCCGGCCTCATCCTCGGGCCGTACGAGATCGTCGGGCGGATGCCGTGGTGGCTGCGGCGCCTGGAGCGCGGCGGTGACGTGCTGGCCCCCGGGCCGCCGGACCTGCCGCTGCAGTACATCGACGGCCGCGACCTCGCGGCGTGGATGCTCTCGGCCGCCGAGCGCGGCCTCGGCGGTGCCTTCAACACGGTCAGCCGGCGCGGCCACGCCACGATGGCGAGCCTGCTCGAGGCCGCGAGGGACGTGACGGGGCGCCATGCGACGCTGGTCTGGGTCTCGCCCGAGGTGATCGAGGCCGCGGGCATCCAGCCGTGGACCGAGCTGCCCGTCTGGCTGCCGCCGTCCGACGAGTTCGTCGGTATGCACGACGGCGACGTCTCCGCCGCTTACGCGGCCGGCCTGGCCTGCAGGCCGGTCGAGGAGACCGTCGCCGACACCTGGCGGTGGCTGCAGCAAGAGGACCTCCCGGCGCCGGGTCCGGGACGGCCCGAGCACGGCCTGAGTCCGGATGTCGAACAACGGGTGCTGGCCGGCCTGGCCGGCTGAGTTGCGCCCGCCGTCCCGGTGGCCGGTATAACTTAGGCCAGGGAACCTCGGCGAGCGACGGGATCGAGGGTGGCATCCGGCGATGTGACGGCGGGCCGGCTTCGGCCGAGCGGGTCCCTGACCGCGGCGCGGCAGGCGGCGGCGAGCAAGGTTCCGCAGATCACGATCTATTTCTGGATCATCAAGATACTGACCACCGCCCAGGGCGAGGCGACGGCGGATTACCTGGATCACCGGATTGACCCGGTCATCGCCGCGGCCATCGCCGGCCTGGCCCTGGTGGTCGCGCTGGCGCTCCAGTTCCGGGCGCGCAAGTACCTGGCCTGGATCTACTGGCTGGCGGTCGACATGGTCGCGGTATTCGGCACCATGGTCGCCGACGGCCTGCACGTCGAACTGGGCATCCCGTACGCCGTGTCGACGGTGTTCTTCGCGGTCGCGCTGACTTTGATCTTCGTGCTCTGGTACAGGACCGAGAAAACGCTATCCATCCACAGCATTCGCACCCCGCGCCGGGAGGCCTTTTACTGGGCCACGGTGCTGGCCACGTTCGCGCTCGGCACCGCGCTCGGCGACCTGACCGCGACGACCCTGCACCTGGGCTACCTGGCGTCCGGGATCGTGTTCACGCTGCTGTTCGCCATCCCGGGCCTCGCGCACTGGCGGCTGGGCCTGAACTCCGTCGTGGCCTTCTGGTCGGCTTACGTCATGACCCGGCCGCTCGGCGCCTCCTACGCCGACTGGCTGGGCGTGCCGCAGAGCGTCGGCGGTCTCGGGCTTGGCCGCGGGCCGGTCGCCGCCGCCCTGACGATCCCGATCATCCTTCTCGTCGGCTACCTGGCGGTGACCAGAAAGGACGTCGAGCACCGCGCCCCGGCCGCCTCGCCCGAGCCAGGCCGGCACCGGTCCGGCTAGCCCGGCCACGCGCCGTGGCGTTAACGGCGGCCTAGCGACCGGGGCGTGTTCACCTTGTCCGCGGCGATCTTGAGGATCACCCGTCCCTGCGGGCCGATCGGGTTGCGGTAGTCGGTGCCGACGTATTTGCGCGACAGCTTGTCGATGTGCTCGCGGGCCTCGCTGCCGTCTACGGTCTCGATGACGTGGCCGCGCACCTCCGACCAGTCCCAGGGATCCTGGTCGGAGTGGATCAGCACGGTGATCCTGGGATCCCTGCGGATGTTCTTCGCGCGCTGCCGCTGCGGCTCGGTGTTCACGAGCAGGTGCTCGCCGTCGCTGTCGACCCACGTCAGCAGGGCCTGCGGCTGGCCGTCCGGCATCAGCGTCACCACCGTGGCCAGGTTCTTGCCCTGAGCCAGGCGCACGGTGTCCTCGTCGAGCGGCATCTGCTCTCCTTACCTTTATCTCTGTCCGCCCCGGAGCCGTCCGGGTCGGTCAGTGGCCGAAGACCGGGATGATAACGCCCCGCGCGATCGTGTGGAACCGGAGATTGAACCCGGCCACGGCCGGGGAGACGTCGGAGTCGATCCCGAGCTTGTCGGTGTCGAGTGCGTGCACGGCGAAGACATAGCGGTGCGGCGGGTCACCGGCAGGCGGCGCCGCGCCGCCGAAGTCCTTGGTCCCGTAGTCGTTCCTGACCGAGAACGCGCCCGCGGGAAGTCCGGGACCGCCTGCGCTGCCCGCGCCCGCCGGCAGTTCGGTCACGGTCGCCGGTATGTCGATGACCAGCCAGTGCCAGAACCCGGATCCGGTCGGGGCGTCAGGATCGAAGGCGGTCACGGCGAATCCCTTGGTCTCCTCCGGGAACCCGTGCCAGCGCAGGTGCGGCGAGATGTTCTGGCCCGTCATCCCGAACGAGTTGTAGACCTGGGCGTCGCTCATCTGCTGGTCATGGCCGACGTCATCGCTCTCTACCGTGAACGACGGCACCTCGGGCAGGAAGTCGTACGGCAGCGGCGCGCGTTCGGTCATGGTCTCCTCCTCGTTGCTGTGTCACCGTGGCGATGCCAACGCTACTCAGGTGGCGCTCTACCGTCGCCTGCAATCGTCAAGCATCCGGGCCGTTCCGGCTACTGAGGTCCCGCCCCTTCGGCAGCGGACTGCCGCTACGGTGGATCACCAGCGGCGGATCACCAGCGGCGGGTCGCCGCGGCGGAGCCGGGCGTTGCGCGGGCCGCGGTTTCGGGCCGGGAGAAGGGTCGAGCGTAGGCGTGGGCATGGCGCGGGGGTCATCGGCGTGGCTGCGGCGCGGCCTCCTCGCCGCCATGCTCCTCGGGGCGACGCTCATTCCCGGCTATGCCTCCGGTTCTGCGTCCGTGCCGTGCGCCGGCCCGCGCTGCGGGTCCCACGGGACCATCCGCTGGGCCCGCCCGCTGAACGGGTCATGGGTGGCCGAGGGCGGCATCGTGGGCACCGTGCCCGCCGCGGGTCAGGCCTACGTTTCGGCCGGCCCGCAAGTGGCCGCGGTCGGCTACGGCATGAACGTCTACGGCTACGACATCCGGAGCGGAAGCCCGCTCTGGACGGCCCCGCTGACCGGGTTCCCGGCCGGCGCGTCGATCGTCTCCGTGCGGTCCTGGCCGCGGGTGGTGACCGCAGGCGTGGACTTTCCCGATCCCAGGACCGGCGCGACCGACCGTGACGAGGTTGTCCTCCTCGGCCAGACGGGCCAGCGACTCCGCGGCTATCCCGCGACGGCCTACGGCGGCGCGGTCGCTGCCGATCAGGCGCGCACCGTGATTGTCGGCGACACGTCGGTCACGAGCTACGACAACGCGTCCGGCCGGCCGTGGACCAGGCCGACCGGGCCGGTGCCGCAGGCCTGGCGGGTGGATGGCGGCAACCTGTTCGTCACGGTGGCCGCGGGCGGGTTTCTGGGCACCGCGCCGGTGACCGCGCTGCGCCGGATCAGCCTGGCCACCGGCGCCGAGCGGCTGATCCGCCCCCCGAACGGCCCCTTTGACGGCACGCTCAGCGCGGCGTTGGACGGCGTGGTGCTGTTCTCTGGCGCCGTCGGCCTCAGCGGGTACAGCGAGGCGACGGGTCAGCTGCTCTGGCAGCGGGCAGGCGTCGTGCCGGAGAGCGAGGACCTGATCCGCGACACGCTCTACGTGTCCCGCGGCACCGGGCTGACCGGCCTGGACCCGCGGACCGGGGCCGTGGTCAGGCGAGCATCCGTCCCGGCTTCCACCGCGTTTTACGGGGTCAGGGACGGCGTGGCGCTCGGGCTTGACCAGGGATCTCCCGGCGACGCGTGGGGCTATGACGTCGCTCAGCGCCGCGTCGTGTGGACGACGCCGTCGCTGCCGTGGCCGCACTACTTCGTCGACCTTTCCGGGATAGGCGGCAGCGCCGACCCGTCGAGCAGCATCGTCCTGCTCGCCGCCTGTGCCGAGACGGGTGGCAGCACGGCCGCGAGGACCGGGCAGGTGTGCCTGCGGCCGGAGCTCGTGGCGATCGACCGCTGACCCGCGGCGGGCTACCGGCTGCCGGCTACCGGCCGAGAATCGCCGGGTTGGCCAGCGGCGTGCAGATCCTGGAGCGGGTGCTGGCGTGCGCGGAGCGAGCCGCGGCGCCGGTCGCCGTGCCGGTCGTGGTTCGCACCGGCGGGCACCGGTTCGCGCCCGGGAACCCAGCCCCGACCAGCACGGCCGAGGCGACGATCGCGAGCGCGACCGGGAAGAACAGCGCCGTGCGCAGCTTGGCCCGGCGCGGGGCGCCGAACCACCTGGCGAACGCCGTCAGCCGGTAGCGCAGCCGGATGAAAAGCAGCGCGGCCTTGGCCCGTACCTGCTCGATGCGAGGCATTTCCTCGTCGCAGTTCAGCCGGGTGAAGATGGAGAAGAGCGCGGCAAGACGCGGATCCGATCCGCGCAAGGCGTTCTCGATCCTTTCCAGGATTCTGCGCTGACTGGCGGGTAGGCCCATCGAGACCTCCGATCTGGCCCGTGTTTTCCCCAGGCACAACTTAGCAGGGAGTCCAACGGCCCGCGCCGCCGACGCCACCTTGCTCAGGGAACCCGAAGCTGACCCTGGCCGCGCGCGCAGGCGCGCTGGCCCGCGGCGCTAGCTGGCTTGCGATCGGCGGGCCCGGTAGGCCGCGACGTGCAGCCGGTTGCCGCAGGTCCGGCTGTCGCAATACCGGCGCGACCGGTTGCGGGACAGGTCCACGAAGACGTCCCGGCAGGTTGGCGACGCGCAGCTGCGCACCCGCTCGCTCTCGCCGGAGACCACGAGCTCGGCGAGGCCCATGGCGAGATGCGCGGCTATCCGGTCGGCCAGCGGCGCGGCCGGGCGAGATACATGGATGTGCGGGCCGCGGCCATCGTGCGCGACGATCTGCGGGACCGCCCCGGTCTCCGAGAGCAGCGCGTTCAGCATCGTGATGGCATCCTCGTCGGAACCCGACTCGCAGCTGACGGCGATGGCGTCCAGCCGGGCGCGGCGCGCGCGCAGCAGCGGCAGGTCTTTCGGTCCGGCGGGGATCCCGTGGAACGCGTAGCGATCACCGAACGCCTGCACGTCCGACACGTCGCGCAGGCCGTCGCCGTCCGCGGAACGGCCGGTGTTGATCAGCTCGGCCGCCGCGATGAGCGCTTCGAGGAGGTCAGCACCAAAACCCTTTTGACTCCTGTCAGAGCGCTCCCGTAGGCTCGACATCATGTCAGCACCATACGCGAGTACGGTCATTACAGGCAACGAACGGGGCGGAACGCTCGCCGACCGCAGCCCGCTCGTGCTGGCCGGACTTGGCGCGGCCTGCATTTCCGCCTCGG
This sequence comes from uncultured Actinomycetota bacterium, assembly GCA_963729365.1. Lineage (GTDB taxonomy): Bacteria > Actinomycetota > Actinomycetes > Streptosporangiales > Streptosporangiaceae > JASHPR01. Next base: position 496,780 of record CAVSNQ010000013.1, on the reverse strand, counting down.
CGATCTTGATCAAGCTGGCCGACACCGGCACCGCCACCGCGGCGTTCTACCGCTGCTTCCTCGCGCTGCCGGTGCTGGCCGTGCTGGCGGTGCTGGAACAGCGGCGGCGCGGACCCCGGCCGCTGGCGGCCCGCGGCTGGGCCTTGGTGGCCGGCCTGTGCCTCGCCGTCGACCTAGTGCTGTGGAATCACGCGATTGCCGAGGTCGGGGCCGGTGTCGCGACGGTGCTCGGCAACCTGCAGATCCTGTTCGTCGCGCTCGCCGCCTGGATGTTGTTCGGCGAGCGCCCGCAGCGCAGGTTCCTGATATTCCTGCCGGTCGTGATGGCGGGCGTGGTGCTGGTGTCCGGCATGATCGGCGGCGACACGGGCGGGGCCCATCCGCTGGCCGGGGTCGGCTACGGCATCGGCACCTCGATTGCCTACGCGGCGTTCCTGCTCATCTTGCGCCGGACGTCAGCCGGCACCCCGCACGTCGCCGGGCCGCTCGCCGAGGCCACCGCGGGCGCCGCGATTGGCTCGCTGCTGCTCGGCCTGGTCTTCGGCGGCCTGCAACTGCGGATTGGCTGGCCCACGTTCGGGTGGCTGCTGCTCCTGGGGCTGAGCAGCCAGACGATCGGGTGGCTGCTGATCACCTCGTCGCTGCCGAGGCTGCCCGCCGCGATCTCCTCGCTGACGCTGCTGCTCCAGCCGGCTGCCGCGATGCTGCTGGCCTTCGTCGTGCTCAGCGAGCGTCCGAGCCTCATCCAGGTGGCCGGGGCCGCGGTGGTCTGCTGCGGCGTGCTGGCGGTGAGCCTGACCGCCTCATCGCAGCGCGCCCGTCCGCCCGGCCCGCCCGCCGCTCAACCGCGTCATCGCAACTCCGTACGCGCTCCGGTCACGATCATGAGGGAACCCGGAGTTCGCGCCGAACCCGTGAGAAGTTGAAATGATCATGGATGAGCGGTCGCACCGCTACTGGTGATAGTCGGCCAGGAAGCGGGCCAGCCTGCCGATGGCGTCGTCGAGCACGTCGACCGAGGCCAGGAACACCAGCCGCAGGTGGTCGGCGGTCGGCAGGTTGAAGCCGGTGCCGTGGGACAGCAGCAGGTGCTGCTGCTCCAGCAGGTCGATGACCATCCGCTCGTCGTCAGCGATCTTGTACACATCCGGGTCCAGGCGCGGGAACAGGTAGAGCGCTCCCGCGGGCTTGACGCAGTCCACGCCCGGGATCTCGTTCATCGCCTGCCACGCATGGTCGCGCTGCTCGCGCAGCCGCCCGCCGGGCCGGAGCAATTCGGCGATGCTGCTGCGGCCGCCGAGCGCCGGCTCGATCGCGTACTGGGCCGGGACGTTCGGGCACAGCCGCATGTTGGCCAGCAACTCCAGGCCCTCGAGGTACTCGGCCGCGTCCTGGCGCGGGCCGGATACGACCAGCCAGCCGGAGCGGAATCCGGCCAGCCGGTAGGTCTTGGACAGCCCGCTGAGGGTCAGCACCAGCAGGTCGGGGCCGAGCGCGGCCGCGCATTCGTGCACGGCGTCGTCGTACAGGATCTGGTCGTAGATCTCGTCGGTGAGCACCAGCAGCCGGTGCCGCCGGGCCAGGTCGAGGAGGCCGAGCAGGGTGGCCCTGGAGTAGACCGCGCCGGTCGGGTTGTTCGGGTTGATGATCACCAGCGCCCGGGTCCGCGGGGTGATCTGCTCGGCCACGTGGTCGAGATCCGGGGCCCAGTCAGCCTGCTCGTCGCAGCGGTAGTGCACCGCGCGGCCGCCGCAGAGCCCGACCGCCCCGGTCCACAGCGGGTAGTCAGGACTCGGGATCAGCACCTCGTCGCCGGTGTCCAGGAGTCCCTGCAACGCCATCACGATCAGCTCGGACACGCCGTTGCCCAGGTAGACGTCGTCCGGGCCGACCCCGCCAACGCCCTTGCGCAGGAAAGACTCCGCCACGGCCAGCCGGGCGGGGTAGATCCCGCGGGCGTCGCTGTACCCCTGGGCGTCGCGGATGCTGTGCACCACGTCGCGCAGCACGGCCTCGGGCGCGTTGAGGCCGAACGGCGCCGGATTGCCCAGGTTGAGCTTGAGTATCTGATGCCCGTCGGCCTCAAGCTGCCGCGCCCGGCGCAGCACCGGCCCGCGGATGTCGTAGCGGACGTCTCGAAGCCTGCTGGCCTGCGACACCATCGCCCTGCACCTCTCCTTTAGCCCCAGGGCTGTCGTGCCGTCATTGGCCTCGCGCGTTACACCCTGCCAGGAAGAATAATTAACGGTGCAGCCGACCGTACCGCAACCGGATTAGACAGTCGGCGCGTCTGGCCGATACCCGGGTGTCGCCTTACTCACACTCTGCCGACTGGATGTTACGCAACGCGCACCACCGCCCTTGCTCCGCCCCGGCGCGACGCGGGCTGAGTTAGGACTATCGTTTTGGGACGGTCGATCTTGTCCAAGGAGCGCACCTTGCCCGACTCAACCACTGCGACCGGCGCGGCCGTCGCCACCGCCTACCGGTCGGCGCTTGAGGTCATTGCCGCCGCCGAGCCTGACGTGGCCGATGCCATCGTCGGCGAGCTCGCATCACAACGGCGCCAGCTGAAGCTCATCGCCTCGGAGAACTACGCCTCGCCCGCCGTGCTGCTGGCCATGGGCAACTGGCTGTCGGACAAGTACGCCGAGGGCACGCCGGGCCACCGCATGTACGCGGGATGCGAGATGGTCGACCGGGTCGAGACCCTGGCCGCCAGCCACGCCACCGCGCTGTTCGGCGCTGATCACGCCTACGTCCAGCCGCACTCGGGTATCGACGCCAACCTGGTCGCCTACTGGGCCATCCTGGCCCACCGGGTGGAGAGCCCGGCGCTGGCCGAGGTCGGCGCGAAGCACGTGAACGACCTGGAGCCCCCGGTCTGGGAGCGGCTCCGGCACGACCTGCACGACCAGCGGATGATGGGCATGTCGCTGGACGCGGGCGGCCACCTGACCCACGGGTTCCGCCCCAACATCTCGGGGAAGCTCTTCAACCAGGCCAGCTACGGGGTCGATCCGGCCTCGGAACTGCTCGACTACGACGCGATCGCGGCCCAGGCGCGCGAGTTCCGGCCGCTCGTGCTGGTCGCCGGATACTCGGCCTACCCGCGGAACCCCAACTTCGCCACGCTGGCCGAGATCGCCGCCGAGGTCGGGGCGACGTTCATGGTCGACATGGCGCACTTCGCCGGACTGGTGGCCGGGAAGGTGCTGACCGGGGACCTCAACCCGGTCCGGCACGCCGACGTTGTGACCTCAACCACGCACAAGTCGCTGCGCGGCCCGCGAGGCGGCCTGGTTTTGTGTACCGAGGAGTACGCGCCGGACGTGGACCGGGGCTGCCCGATGGTACTGGGCGGCCCGCTCCCGAACGTGATGGCGGCCAAGGCCGTTGCCCTGGCCGAGGCCCGGCGGGACTCGTTCGCCGGCTACGCGGCGCGGATCGTCGACAACGCCCGCGCGCTGGCCGACGGCCTGCTGCGCCGTGACGTGAGGCTGGTGACCGGCGGGACCGACAACCACCTCGTGCTGATGAACGTGGGCGCGAGCTTCGGCCTCACCGGCCGCCAGGCCGAGCAGGCGCTGCTGGACTCGGGCGTAGTCACCAACCGCAACTCGGTGCCCAAGGATCCCAACGGCGCGTGGTACACCTCGGGCGTCCGGCTCGGCACCCCGGCGCTGACCACCCTCGGCTTCAGCCCGGCCGAGCTCGATGAGGTCGCCGACGTGATCGTCGCGGCGCTGCGCGCCACCACGCCCGCCAACGCCACGGCCAAGGCCAAGTACAACCTGGATCCCGCGATCGCCGAGGCCTGCCGGGCCCGCTGCGCCGACCTGCTGGCCCGGCACCGGCTCTACCCGGAGATCCAGCTGTGATGCCGGGATCCGGGCCGTGACGCTGCGGGGGTGAGCCGGCCAAGCGTGGCCATTTCGCCGCCTTCGAGCCGCCGGGCCTTTTTCGTGAATGAGATCAGATCGTTCTTCCGTCTGGTTCGGTAACTCGGGCACAATAGGGCGGCCGGAATGGGGGGACAGGACATGCCAAACGCCACGATGTCCGCGGACACTGGTACCGGACGCGCGGCCATGGCCGCGCGGCCGGCCGCGATCCGTGCTGGCGCCGTGCTCGGCCTGATCTGCCTGGCCGCGGTGACCGGCTGCTCCTCCAGCACGCCGCCGGCCGCCAGCACCACGCCCGCCGCGCCCGCGACCGCCACCGCGGTCAGCCAGCCGACCGTTTCTCCCGGCACGGCAACCGTGCCCGCCTCGGCGTCGCCCTCCGCCACCCCGACGGGCGCAGTCCCGACGCTTGGCCAGGCCGCCGGCGATTTCGCGCACGGTGCGGGATTCGGGCAGGTCAAGCCGTCCGAGATCTTCAATGGCGGTGATCCCACCGGCCTGGTCACGCACGTCGCATGGACGTCCTGGGGCGGGGCCCGCGCGGTCGCGACCGGGACCAGCGAATACGTGGGGCCGAACCAGACGGACGCCCAGGGCACCGAAGAGCCGGCCACCGTGGTCGCCTTTGACCTGGGCACCTGCGACGGCAAGCTCATGTACCAGGCCGTCGAGTGGTATTTCCCCCAGCACAGCCAGGCCTTCAACCCGAGCGCGTACGAGAACATCTGCACCGGCAGCTACGTCGGCACCCCGTAACCGCTGCGCCCGCCAGATCCGCACCGGGCGGACGGCCCTGAAGGACCGACTGGGCGCCCCGCGGCGTCCCGCGCGCCAGTCCGTAAGAGATGAACTTAGATGTTAGCTAAGGAGGGCATCATGTCGGACGACGCCGCCGAGCAGTTCAACATCCATGATGCGAAGATCAACCTGTCCCGGATCATTGAACGGGTGGAACATGGCGAGGAGATCATCATCAGCCGGGCCGGCCGTCCGGTCGCGAAGGTGATCCCGCTGGCGGGCAGCGTCCAGCGCAGCGGGCGCGGGTCGCTGCGCGGCAGGCTGGTGCTGGCGCCTGACTGGGACTCCGCGGCGGTCAACGAATACATCGCCGCCGACTTCGGATGATGTGGTGAGCCTGCTGCTGGGACACCCATGTCGTGCTCTGGTGGCTGGCCGACGCCCCCGACTTGCCCGATGAGATCAAGGACCGGCTTGATCACGAGCCGGATGTCCGGGTGAGCGCCGTCACGATCTGAGGTATCGGCCCTGGCTGCGCCAACATGCCTGCCACGCTCCCGCGGGGCCGGGATGAACACAACGAGCAGGAGAACGCACACATCGCCAAATCGCGTTAACGTCACCGCCGTCACGGCTCCAGCGCGAAGGAACCGAACCTCGCCGGGCCGTCCGGCCGGAGGGTGAGGATAGTGACCCCCTTGCCGGTGGTGCGGCTGTCGGCGAGCCGCATCGCGGCTGCGACCGGCTGTCGCGGGAACAGCTGCTTGCCGGTGCCGAGGATCACCGGGAAGATCATCAGGCGCAGCTCGTCGACGAGGCCGTGCGCGATCAGCGCCTGGGCGAGCTGGCCGCTGCCGTGCACCTGCAGTTCGTTGCCCGGCCGCGCCTTGAGCTTGCCGACCTCAGCAACGAGGTCGCCGGTGACCGGCGTCGAGTTGTGCCAGTCGAGCGAGGTCAGCGTGCTGGTCACCACGTACTTCGGCAGCCCGTTGAGCGGCGCAGCGATCGGGTCGTCCGGGTCGGTCACCCGCGGCCAGTACCGGGCGAAGATCTCGTAGGTCTTGCGGCCGAGCAGGAACGCCTCGGCGTTCGCGAAGCCGGCGGACACGAACTTGCCGGAGTCCTCGTCGGCGTAGGGAACGGTCCAGCCGCCGTAGGCGTAGCCGGTGCCGTCTTCGTCCGGCGCCCCGGGGCACTGGTAGACGCCGTCGAGGCTCAGGAAGGTCGTGACGGTGAGTCGCATGATGTCTCCTCTGGTGGTGCCAGTGACTGCCGGCGGTGCCGCAGGAAGGCCCGCTCGGTGTTGTTGGCGGCGAGCGCGATCGCCGCGTCGTAGGCGGCCGCCGCGTCGGCGTCGCGTTCAAGCCGGCGAAGCAGGTCGGCCCGGATCGCGTGGAACAGGTAGTAGCCGTCGAGATGGAGGTCATCGAGTTCGGCCAGGGCCGCCGCGGGCCCGTCCACCTCGGCCACGGCAACCGCGCGGTTCAGCGCGGCCACCGGGGTGGGCGCGACCGCGAGGAGCTGGTCATAGAGCTGCAGGATCTGGCGCCAGTCGGTGTCAGCGGCGGTAGCCGCGTCGCTGTGCACCGCGTTGATCGCCGCCTGGATCTGGTACGGCCCCGGCTGGTTGCGGCGCAGGCAGGCCCGCACGATGGCCTGACCCTCGGCGATCAGGGCGCGGTCCCACAGCCCGCGGTCCTGGTCGGCCAGCAGCACCAGGGCACCGTAGCTGCCGGTCCGGGCGGCGCTGCGGGACTGGATCAGCAGCGCCAGCGCGAGCAGGCCCATCACCTCGGGCTCGTCGGGCATCAGCTCGGCCAGCAGCCGGGCCAGCCGGATGGCTTCCGCGCACAGGTCGGCGCGGATCAGCCGGTCGCCGGAGCTCGCCGTGTACCCCTCGTTGAAGATGAGGTAGATCACGGCGAGCACCGCCCGCCGCCGGTCCGGCAGCTCGGCATCGCCGGGCACCCGGTACGGGATCCTCGCGTCGCGGATCTTGCCCTTGGCCCGGACCAGGCGCTGCGCCATCGTCGGCTCGGGCACCAGGAACGCGCGGGCGATCTCGGCGGTGGACAGCCCGCCGAGCAGCCGGAGCGTGAGCGCGACCTGGGCGGCCTGGGCGAGCGCCGGATGGCAGCAGGTGAAGATCAGCCGGAGCCGGTCATCGCGCACGGCTGCCTCCTGCTGTGGTGGTTGCTCGTCCGGGGAGTACAAGAGCTGCGCCTGCGCGTGCCGGTCGTCGCGGGACGCTTCGCGACGGAGCCGGTCGATCGCCCGGTTCCTGGCCGTGGTGATGATCCACCCGGCCGGGCTGGGCGGCATCCCGGCCGACGGCCATTTCTGAACAGCGACCGTGAACGCGTCCTGGACCGACTCCTCGGCGATGTCGATGTCGCCGAACACGCGGGTGAGCACCGCCACGGCGCGGCCGTACTCGGCGCGGAACGCCCGCTCGATCTCGGTCTGGTCAACGGCCGTCACCCGACGTCAGTCCTCGCTGTCCTCTTGGAACGGGCGCACCTCGACCGGGCTCCCGCATGCCGCAGAGCCCTCGGCGGCCCAATTCAGCGCGGCATCGAGATCTTCGGCCTTGATCACCCAGAATCCCCCGATGTACTCCTTGCTCTCGGCGAACGGGCCGTCAGTGATCAGCGTCTCACCGGCCTCGGACCGGACCACGGTCGCGGTGCTCGGCGGATACAGCCCGCCGGCGAATACCCAGGTCCCGCTGTCCTGCAGCCGGTCGTTGAACGCGGCCACGGCCTGATACGTCGGCTGCATCTCCTCGGGCGACGGTGGCGGGGTGCCGTCGTCGGTCAGGCACACACTGAGCAGGTATTGCTTCATCGGTTTCTCCCTCTCCGGGTCGGCCCTTAGCATCTTGCCGGGCTCTTTACCTTCCACACGAACGGGCCACGCCGGGATCGACACGGCGGCGGAAAGAACTTCCGGTCGCGGCCGGACCGGCGGTGGCTGGCTACATTGATCGGCGTGGACCAGCCATTTGACACCATGCGGCTGCCGGCCGCCCGCGACGTGGTCGCGCCGGACGGCTCCGACGTCCGGATCCTGCTGCGGCTGGCCGGGGGCTCGATGGCGCATTTCGAGCTCGCCAGCGGCCAGACCTCCCGGGCCGTGGTGCACCGCAGCGTGGACGAGATCTGGTACGTGCTGCGCGGGCGCGGCGAGATGTGGCGCAGCCAGGCGGGCCGGGAGGAGACCGTGCCGCTGGAGCCGGGAACCTGCCTGTCCATCCCGGCGGGGACGCGCTTCCAGTTCCGTTCCCTCGGCGACGGGCCGCTCGCCGCCGTGGCGGTGACCATGCCCCCGTGGCCCGGCGAGGATGAAGCCCGCGAGGTGAGCGGCGCCTGGCCCGCGGGACATGGAACTGTGCCGTGCTGATCCGGATGGCCAGCGACCCGGGAACGCTCGGCTGGCCGAACGAGGACTACGCGTGCGTGGCTCCCGGGGCCGCCGTGCTCCTGGACGGCTGCACCACCACTCCTGTCGGTACGGAGACCGGATGCGTGCACGGCGTCGCCTGGTACGCCCGCACCCTCGGCACCGACCTGCTGGCCGCGATCACCGCCGAGCCCAGGATCCCGCTTTCCAGCGCGCTGGAGGCCGCGATCGGGCAGGTACGGGACCGGCACGCCGGCACCTGCGACCTGTCGCTGCGGGCCACCCCGGCGGCCACGGTCACCGCGGTCCGCGCCGAGCCCGAGGGCCTCAGCTACCTGGCGCTGTCCGACTCCAGCGTCGCCGCCGACTTCGGTGACGGCCGGCCGCCACAGGTGATCACCGACCGGCACCGGGCCGCCGCCGCGGATCCCGCCGCGGCCGGCGCGGCCACCACCGGCACCCTGCCGTGCGCGGGGCTGCGGGGCGTCGCCCTGCTCAGCGACGGCGCCACCCGCCTCACCGACCTGTACCACCAGCTCAGCTGGCCCGCCATGATCGACGTCATCAGGGAATACGGTCCCGCCGCGCTGATCCGCCAGGTCCGCGTCGCCGAGGATGCCGATCCTGACTGCGAGCGCTGGCCCCGCCACAAGGCCAGGGACGACGCCACGGTCGTCTACTGGCAGCACGCCTCCTGAATCGGCCCCCGGGCGACATGCCCGCCGGGGGTCGCTGGTGGCGTCGGCGTCAGCCAGGCGGATCTTCCCCGACGACCCCGTCAACCGACTCCCGGATCAGGTCGGCGTGGCCGACGTGCCGTGCGTACTCCTCGATCAGGTCGATCAGGATCCGCCGCAGGCTGGGCGACCTGCCGTCGGGCCAGGTGAACCGGCCCAGCTGGGACATGCCGGCGCCGCCGGCCAGCGCCTCGGTGACGGCCGAGCGGGACCGGGCCACGGCGCCCTCCCAGAGCGCGTAGAGCTGCTCGGGGCTGTCGTCGGCGGCCGAGTGCCACTCCCAGTCGGGATCGGCGTCCCAGTCCGCCGTGTCCCAGACAGGCCCGAACTCCCGGCCGTGCAGCCGGCGCCCGAAGTACTCGTCCTCGACCAGGGCCAGGTGCTTGAGCAGCCCGCCCAGGGTCACCGACGAGGCGCCGACCGTCGCCGACAGGCCGGCCGCGTCCAGCCCGCCGCATTTCCATGCGAAGATCGCGCGCTGTCGTTCCAGGGAGCCCAGCAGGGTATCGGTCTCGTTACCGGCGACCGGCGGCTCCCGAAGGATCTCTTCGCTGCTGTCCGTCATAATGAGCACGCTAGCGTCTGCTTGGACATCCACGCGGTAAGCGCTGGCGATACCGAGCCCGACGAATTAGGAGCCGCCTTCGCCGGAAAGTCGCCGAGCTGCGCGAGGACCCGGTTACTAGGAGCCCCGGCAGGGCTGGTGGTTCTCTGCCTGACCCGGCATGCGGCGGCACGGTTTCACATGCCGTTCCCTACGATGGTTCCGTGGCCGATGCGGTGACCGCAGTACCGGGCCAGCGGCAGCTCGTTGGTGAGGGCTGGAGCCTGCGTGCCGAGCGCATTGAGATGCTTCAGGGCAATGACTGGCGCGCGGTCATCGGAGTCCGGCGTGGCCTCAAGTTGCTCGTGACCTGGAGTGATCAGGGCCAGGAACTTGACGTGGAAGCGTGGGCTGGTGAGCCTGAGGAGATCGAGGGCGTCGCTGTGGTCGACATGGGGGATGGCGGCATCCGGCTGGCGAAAGTTCCATTGTGCTCGTGTGGCGACCGCGGCTGCGGCAATGCCGGGATTCAGCTCTCCAAGTGGCTGCCCGGCGAGGAGCTTCCCGTGCTGATTGAGTTGCTCCGAGAGCTTCCCTGGACCAAGGCCATCCCGATCCCTTCAAACGTTCTGCGAGGTAACGGCGTGGCCGCCCTCGAAGGTCTCGATACCGACTCCTTCATGAGCGCTGGTTCGTATCTCTACGCTCCGGGGACTGGTGAGGTCTTTCCATTGGGCCCGGAGGACCTTGGCTCCGACTCGGACTCATGACTCGCTGCCTGGAAGGTCGTCCCGCCGCCACTGCTGTCTGCCCGTTCCCAGTTGTGCCCGCGGGCCATGGGCAATCGGCTGCCGGGCCGGCTAAGCGGGGGTGGTGACGGTTTCGGCGGCGACGGCGCCGTCGATGTAGGTCACCGAGTTGGCCGGGATGGCCGGGATCCGCGGGCCGGGGAGCACGACCGCGGTGAGGTTGAGCGGGTCGGCCGCGGAGATCCGGACCGGCTGGCCGGTGTGGTGCCGTTTGCGGACCGAGCGCAGTAGGTCCACCGCGTCGGGGTGGGCGAACTGCTCGCCGCTGAACCCGGCCACGAACCGACCGCCGCGGATCGTCCCGCGGGCCTCCATGCGGCGCAGCGCCCAGAGCACGTCACGCCAGGGCACGGCCAGGTTCTCCCGGGTCGCCAGGTCGCGGAAGATCACTCCCCAGCGGGCGGCGAGCTGCTCGGCGACGGCCTCGGCCAGCTCGTCCCGGTCGGGGGCAGTCGCCGGGGTGGGCAGTAGGCTCCAGCGCCCGTCCGACCCGGCGCCGGCCCCGCCGATGCCACGGCGCAAGCCGCGCCGCACCGGGGCGCTTCGGCCGCCGCGGCGCAGCAGTGACCGGACGGCCCGGAACCCGTCCGCGGTGACCAGGCCGCGCGCCACGCCCTCCCAGAGCGCCTCCTCCACCTCCGCGGGCAAGCGGCCGCTGACGGTGGCGAGGTCGGACCGGAACAGTGCACCCTGGTCTCGCAGTGCGTCCAGGATGTCGCGGGTGCGGCCGGGACCGGGCTCGGCCGGGGCCGCCTCCCCGCGCGCGGCGCGCAGCAGCCAGGGCAGGTCGTCGCGGATCGTCAGCGTGATCGGGGTCGTCCGGGACGGCGTCATGCCGCTGCGGCGCGGGACCGGCTCGGCCAGGGCAGCGGCGTCGCGCACCGACAGGCGGCCCCAGGTGACCTGCCCGGACAGGCACAGCTCGTCCAGCCACTCGCGGCGGTACCCCTCGACGCGGGTGGCAAGGACCGCGTTCTCCCAGGCCCCGGCGGCCAGCTCGAATCCCTGCAGCTGCTCGATCACGGCGAGCACGCCGAACCGGCCCTCGCGCCGGGTGTCCGGCTCGACGTGCTGCCAGCGCAGCAGGAACCGCATGAAGTCGCGCGCGCTGACCGGCTCGATCTCGGCCCGCAGCCGCTGCCGCGTGTAGGCGTGGATCCGGGCCAGCAGCCGCCGGGCGCAGAACTCCTCGGCGCCGTCACGGGAGGTGAAGCGCCCGCGGAGCGCGAAGCCCTCCTCCTCCAGCCGGGCGAGTGCGCGCACGATCAAGGTCTCGCGAAGCCCGGTCACCTCGGCGAGGCCGGCCGGGGTGGACGGGCCCCGGCAGTCCAGGTGGCCGCGGAGCAGGTCAGCGGCTGCTTCGTCCTCATCGACCGGGGCGGCGGGGACGACCGGGCACGGGTAGTCCGGGACGATCGCCGCGTCGGGGAACAGCACCTCGATCGCGGGCCGCCGTTCGACGGCGCACCACAGTTCCCCGGCCGGGCCGTGCACCGAGGCCGCCCGGCGGGCGGCGACCAGATCACCGAACATGACCCGCCAGTCCGGCACCGGGCGCAGCGTAACGGCCGTCATCAGGAGGTCATGAAGTTCGTCCGGGTCGCGCGGATCGGGGCGCACCTGCTCCTCGACCCGTTCGATCGCGGCCGGGTCCAGGCTGGCCAGCTCGCTGGCCGCGACCGGCAGGCCGCGGCGCAGCGGCACCTGGCGGGACCGGCGCTCCTCCAGCGGTGCGTCGTCGAGGAACGTGAACGGCTGGCCGTTGAGGATCTCGTGCGCGAGCACCGACGGCTCGGTCGTGTCCCTGACCACCACCGAGACCCGGCCGGATTCGATGCCGCGGATCAGCTCCCGCAGGCCGTCGATGTCCATGGCCTCGTGCAGGCAGTCCTCCAGGGTCTGCCGCACCAGCACGTGGTCCGGGATCTCCAGCGGGCCCGGCGCCACGTTCTCCTGGCAGGCGGCCAGCGTCGGGAACACCGCCGCCATCAGGTCGTCGGCCTCCATCCGCTGGATCGCGGGCGGGTTCTTCTTGCCGCCGCGCATCCGCAGCACCGCGAGCGAGGTGTTCAGGTTCCACCGCCACCGCGCGGCGAACATCGGCGAGGTCAGCACTGCCTGCCGGACCACGCTCTCCACAGTGGCGGAGGCCAGGAACTTCGGCACCCGCTCCAGCGGGAAGCTGTGCTGCGGCCCGAGCGACAGCAGGATCGCGTTGTCGCTGGCCGCCGCCTGCAGCTCGAAGTCGAACGTGACGCAGAACCGCTTGCGCAGCCCGAGCCCAAGCGCCCGGTTCAGCCGGGCGCCGAACGGCGTGTGCCCGACCAGCTGCATCCCTCCGGCCTCGTCGAAGAACCGCTCGAGCACGATCGTGTCCATGGTCGGCAGCACCCCGAGCTGCGCCAGCGCGGCGGCGAGGTACGCCGCGATCGTCTCGGCCGCGGCGTCGCCGATCCCGCACTCGGCGCGCAGCCAGGCGATGGCCTCGGCCTGGCCCCCGGCGGTGAGCCGCCCGGCGACCGCCTCGCGGAGCGCGCACACCTCCTCGGAGAGCTCCCTGGTCCGGCCCGGCGCCTCACCCAGCCAGAACGGGATCGACGGGGGAGCACCCTCGGCGTCGATCACCCGGACCACGCCGGGCTCGACGCGGCGGATCCGCCACGAGTGCGTGCCCAGCAGGAACACGTCCCCGGCCATGGACTCGATCGCCCAGTCCTCGTTCACGGTCCCGACGAGGGTGCCGTCCGGCTCGGCCAGCACCCGGTAATCGCCGAGCTCGGGGATCGCCCCGCCCGAGGTGAGCGCCGCGATCCGGGCCCCGCGCCGGCCGCGCAGCTGCCCGGTCACCTGATCACGGTGCAGGTAGGCGGCGCGCCGCCCGCGCCCCGTGCGGATCCCTTCCGAGACCAGCTCGGCGACGCGCTCGAAGTCCTCCTGGGACAGGGCCTGGAACGGGGCGGCCCGCCGCATCATCGCCAGCAGATCCTCCTCTGGCCAGTCCGCGGCCGCGCACTCGGCCACGGTCTGCTGGGCCAGGATGTCCAGCGGGCCGTCCGGCACCATCAGCACGTCGAGCCGGCCCTGCCGTGCGCCGCGGAGCAGCGCCGCGCACTCCACCAGCTCGTCCCGCGACGTGGGGTACAGCCGGCCCGACGGCGTCCCGGTGCGGGTGTGGTTCGAGCGGCCCACCCGCTGCAGGAAGGTGGCGAAGCTGCGCGGGGAGCCGATCTGGCACACCAGCTCGACCGGCCCGATGTCGATGCCCAGCTCCAGGGAGGCGGTCGCGACCAGCGCCTGCAGGTCGCCGCTGCGCAGCCGGGACTCCACCCGCTGCCGCCGTTCCTTGGACAGGCTGCCGTGATGGGCCGAGACATGGCCGTCCCCCAGGCGCTCGCCGAGCTGGTGTGCCACTCGCTCGGCCATCCGCCGGGTGTTCACGAACACCAGCGTGGTCCGGTGCTGCTGCACGTGCCCGGCGATCAGGTCGAGGATCTCGGCCATCTGCTCGGCCGACGCGACCGCGCCGAGCTCGTCGTTGGGCAGTTCCAGGGCCAGGTCGAGGTCGCGGCGGTGCCCGCTGTCCACGATCGCGCAGCGCGGCGAGCCGTCGGCGCGCGACCGGCCTTCGCCCGCGCCGACCAGCAGCCGCGCCACCGCCTCGACCGGCCGCTGGGTCGCGGACAGCCCGACCCGCTGCAGCGGCTGCGCTTGCCCGGCCAGGTGCTCCAGCCGCTCCAGGGTGATCGCCAGGTGGGAGCCGCGCTTGTTCCCGGCCACGGCGTGGATCTCGTCGACGATGACGGTCCGGGCCGCGGCCAGCATCGCGCGGCCTCGCTCCGCGGTCACCAGCAGGTACAGCGACTCCGGGGTGGTGATCAGGAAGTCCGGCGGCCGCTTGAGCATCGCGGCGCGCTCGGCGGCGGCGGTATCGCCGGTCCGCACCGCCACCCGGATGCTGGGCGCGCTCAGCCCGAGCTCGGCCGCGGCGTCGGCGATCTCGGCCAGCGGCCGCTCCAGGTTCAGGTGGATGTCGACGGCCAGGGCCTTGAGCGGCGACACGTAGACCACCTGCGGGCCGGCGCCCGGGTCGGCGCCTGCCTCATGGGCCCGGTAGATCCGGTCGATGCACACCAGGAACGCCGCGAGCGTCTTCCCTGAGCCGGTCGGCGCCGCGATCAGCGTGTGGTGGCCGGCCGCGATCTCCCGCCAGCCCTCGGCCTGCGGCGTCGTCGGCCCGGCCGGGAACTTCCGGCTGAACCAGGCCCGCACCGCAGGGTGAAACGACTCCAGCACCAGGTCACAGTAACCCAGGCCACCGACAATGCGGTCCCGTGGCCGGAGCCGCCGGCGACGCCGGGCGCGAGTCTGCCGCACTGGCCGACCCGCCAGCTCTTATCAGGTCTGGCGGAAGCCCCAGTTCAGTAGCTGCCTGGCGGGCGGGAAGGCCGAGTTGGGGTTGCTGCCGGGGTTGGCGTGCAGGACGACGCCGATCAGGGTGCGCCCGTCGCGGCGGGCCTCGAACAGCAGGCAGTTACCCGCGGCCTTGGTGTCGCCGGTCTTGATCCCGATGGCGCCGGAGTAAGACCCGATCAGCTTGTCAGTCGTATCCCACAGGTAACTGTGGTGCAATGGCGTTGCGGGCAGGTAATAACTGCGCTGCGCCACGATGCTACGGAAGACCGAATTGCGCATGGCGCGCTCGCCGATCCGGATGAGGTCAGCCGGCGAGGAGTAGGTGGAGTGCTCGGTGGGATAAGGCATGCCGTCGAACCAGGAGAAATGAGTCTCCGTCAGGCCCATCGCCTTGGCCATCGCGTTCATCTTCTGCACGAACGTGGTCCGGCCGGGGCCGTAGACGGTGGCGAGCATGTAGGCGGCGTCGCAGCCGGACGGGAGCAGCATCGCCTCAAGCAGCTGCCGCGCGGTCAGCACGTCCCCGGCGATCAGGCCGGCGCTGCTCGCGCCGTCCTTCTGAACATACCGGACCGCGCCCTCGGTGATCCTGATCTCCCGGCCCAGGTCACCGGCCTTGAGTACGACCAGGGCGGTCATGACCTTGGTGATGCTGCCCATCGGCCGCGGGACGTTGAGGTCCTCGCTCCACAGCCGGGCGCCGGTGCTCGCGTCCACCAGGTCCGCGCCCCTCAGGCTCAGCGGCGGCGGTGCGCCGTACAGGGCCTGGGCCATCGCCTGCGGCCCGCCGACCGGGGCCGCCAGCGCCTGAGCCGGGGACGAGGCGAGAACGGCCGCCGCCGCGAGCACGGTGACGGCGCCGAGGGCGAGGGTCACGGACCGGTTGCATCGCCAATTGCGCGAACTAAGCCGCGAAGCTAGCACGATGCGATTTAACCAGTCCGTGAAAGTCGGCGCAGGCATTAACTGAAATTGGTGCCCCCGTCATACGCAGCCGGTCATTTCCAGAAAGTCAATACCGCCGGAAGCGGCACATCGCCCGCATAATGCCAGGAAGCGGGCGGCGCCGAGGGGAGGGGACCGGTTTGTGGTTCAGCCGTCGACGCTGACCGGTATCCCGTCCGCGGTCATGGTGCGCGGCGGGCACCGCTACAGCCGCCACACGACGACCCGGCCGATCCGGAAGGCGGGACGGCCGAAGAGCCCGGTCAGGGTCGGCCCGAGGCGCGAGCGCCGCCTGAGGACCTCGACGACGGCCGCCGGATGCCAGTACCGCAGGTCAGCCTGGATCTGCGCCCGGGATCGGCTGACCGCAGGGGCTCGTCCGGCCCAGAGCGGATCGAGGTACAGGGCGTCGGCCGTGGCCGGGCCCGGGCTGACCTTGGTGTCCCCGGACCGGCCGGGCCCGAGGAAGAACCCGCCGATCAGCGAGCCAGGAACGCCGGTATCCGCCTGCCAGCGCATCGCCTGGGTGAAGTGGCTGTCGGGGATCGGGACGACGAGGACGCGCGCGCCCGGCGCCAGCCGCAGCCTGGTGAAGGCCGCCTGCCAGCCGGCCGGGACCGGGGTGAGCGGTGCCACCCGGAAGGGCAGGGGGGTGAGGGGCAGCACGGCCAGGACCGCGATCGCCGTGGCCAGGTGTTCCCGGCGCCAGTTCGGGCCCGGGGCCGCCCCCGAGCGCGCCCGGTCGAGGGCGAAAGCCAGCACGGCGGCGGCCGCGCCGTCCGCGAGGATGGCGAGCCGGTCCGGGATCAGCTGGCTGAAGACCGGCAGGCCCTGCAGCCAGTGCCACGGCAGGAACGGGCCAGCATAGCGATAGCTGCCGCCCAGGCTGAGCAGTTCCAGCACCGCAAAGGTCACGGCCATGATCCGGATCCGCGGATGCCGCCGGTAGCAGATCGCGGCGGCCACGAGCACCGCGAGCAGGGGCCAGCCCAGGTAGGCCAGGTACTCCGAGAGATGCGACGGGTAACTGGCCGCGCTGGCCGCGCTGGCCGAGGTGTGAAAGAGCAGGTCCCCGGGGGGCGTCACGAAGACGCCGGGATGAGCGGAGAGAAAGCTGGTGTAGTGAGTGAGCCTCGGAACGTAGTGCTCGGCGAGCGAGCCGCCAAACTGCGTCCACACGGCGCGCCCGCAGATCAGCAGCATGACCGCGGCCCCCGTCGCCAGGCCGGCCGCGGTATCCCTGACTCGCCCGGCCACTGCGCGCGGCCGGCTGGCCGCGGCCACGACGATCAGCACCAGGCCGGCCATAACGGTATCGGTCAGTAACTCTTCCGCGGTGAACAGTTGCGCGGCGGCCAGCAGGCCGAGCCAGGCGCCGGTCCGTACGGCGTTGCCGCGGCCGATGACGATCCTCAGCAGCGCGTCGATGATCAGCGGCGGCAGCACCGCGAACTGCAGGTGGTAGTGACCGATGCCGGAGTTCAGCAACGCGGGGGAGAACCCGTAGACGGCGCCGCCGAGCGCGGCCGCCGTGATGCTGGCTCCCCACCGGCGCAAGACCAGGAACAGGCTGGCCGCGGACCCCGCGAACCCCAGCGTGAGCACCACGGTCAACGTGGCCTGCGGGCCAGCCAGCAGGGTGACCGGGGCCAGCAGCACCCCCGGCAGCAGCAGCGACGTATTCCACATCAGGCTGATTCCCCGCGGCGCGTTCAGCGCCGCCGTGGTCAGTGACGGGAGACTGCCGTGGGCGACCGCCGTCGCCTCATAGCGCATGAACCAGGCGAACAGGTTGACGTCCTGCGCATCGCCGACCTGCGCCCGCGCCCCGGGATCGGCCCACAGCCGCCAGGTCACCAGCACCGCGCCGAGTAAGTAGCAGCACAAGATCAGCCACGGGGCTAGCGTTCGGGCCCCGTCGTGTCGCCGCTCAGCGACCTGAGTTGACTCCACCGTTGGCGCGACGAGGCTCACAGGCACACTCCCGGATCCCGAACGTAATCAGACAATTACAAAGAGTAGCTTGCCTTTCGGCGCGGGAATCAGGACTTGCCCAAACACGTCCGGCAATGATCACCCGTTGGCCCCGCGCCGAGCCCTCGCCGCCAGCGGGCGGTTTCTGAAAGGGTCGTCTGGTGCAGACACGGTGGCAAGACTGGTTCGCGGCGGTCTTCGTCACGCTGGTCGTCGTGGCCCTGGTGATCGGCGACCTCACTGACGCCGCGCTCCGGCACTGGTGGGTGGGCCACGCGCTGACCACCGACACGGTGGCCGGGCTGCTCGTGCTGCTGGTCACGGTCCTGGTCGCGGACCAGGTGGTCAGAAGGCGCCAGATCCGTGCCCGGGCCCGGGCCGTCGGGGCCCAGGCCGCCATCATGATGGGCCAGGCGGCGCGCTCGTCCGGTGCGGTGTCGGCCGCGCTGGACGGGTCGGGCGACCGCGGCGCCGCGTCCGACGAGGTACGGACCTACCTGATCATGCTGATGGTCGGCGCGCCGGTACTGATCGAGGCCAGGGTCTCGCGGAACTTCCTGGAACAGGCTCAGCGCCTGGGCGGCGAGATGACAAGCATGCTGATGGCGCTGGCCAAGGCTTCGGGCGCGCCCGCCGGATCGGGCCCCCGGCTCGACGCCGCGGTCGGTCAGCTACGGGCGGCATCGGCGCCACTGCTGCAGCAGCTCAACCTCGACGAGCTGATCGCCGCTGGCGCGGACGGCCATCAGGACCCGGGGCCGAGTTCGTGACGAACCTGCTTCCGGCCGGCTTGCTGCGCGGTCGGGACAGCGTGGCCAGCGGATCGGTCCAGGCCAGATTCACGCGTCGGTGCCTTCGGCCGCTGGCCGCGCCGGGTCGTGCGCGTCGACCAGCCTGAACATGCTCTCCGCGAAGCGGCGCGTGAGCCGGGCGAACTCGGCCTGGTCGCGCTCGCTCCAGCCCGCGAGCGCCTCGCCGAGGAGCCGCCGGCGAGGTGGCCTGCGTTCAGAACGCCTACAACCCGGGACCTCGTCGCCGGTCCACCTCGAGGAGAACCTGGCCGCCGCCGACCTGGTCCTCGACGCGGAGACACTCGCCGAACTGGAGCGGTCCGCGCTCTAGCAGGGCCTGCGGAACCGGACCGGCTCATGCGCAAGAGGTGATTTATCCCGATAGATTTTCGTGCCAGACTCGCCGCATGGCACGCCGGTTA
Source organism: uncultured Actinomycetota bacterium (assembly GCA_963729365.1). Taxonomy (GTDB): domain Bacteria; phylum Actinomycetota; class Actinomycetes; order Streptosporangiales; family Streptosporangiaceae; genus JASHPR01. The sequence goes on along the minus strand of CAVSNQ010000013.1, from coordinate 478,100 downwards.
GAGATCCGCGTCCGCTCGTACCGCCCTGGTGACCGTGACCGGGTGATGCTCCTGGCGCCCAGGCTCATCGAAGGGACCGCCTCCTGGCGGAACCCGGCCGATACGCTGCGCGCCGTTCAGGCCGCGGTCCGGAACTCAATCGACGCTTACCGGGCACCCGGCCACGCGGTGTACGTCGCCACGGCCGGCCACGACATCGTCGGGCTGGTGACGGTCAGCGAGCGCATCGACTTCAGCGGCCAGCGTGAGGCCTATGTCGGGTGGCTAGCCGTGCAGGCCGGGATGGAACGGCGCGGGATAGGCACCCGGCTGATGGCCGCCGCGGAGAACTGGGCGGTCGGCCGCCGCCTGCCGTGCATCACACTGGAGACCGGTGCGGCCAATTTCCCCGCCCGCAGTCTCTACGGCGTGCTCGGATACCAGGAAGAGGACATCCGGCTCACCAAGCATTCGCTCACGCGGAGAACTCCATGAATGACCCATGCAGGACCTGAGCCGCGCTCCGGCGTCGACCGTCATCATCGCCTGCGTCCTGGCCGGGGTCGTCGCCTTCGTCGTCGGCGTCGCTGTGACCACGGTGATCAGGAGGTTCGCCCAGCGCCATCATGTGCGCGTCGAGCAATGGCCGGTCTGGCGAGCGCCACTGACGCTGCTGCTTGTCGTACTGGCCGTCCGCTTGGTCCTGCTCTGGGCCGGTACGCAACGCCAGTGGGCCGGTCACGTCGGCTACATCCTCGATCTGGTGCTGATCGCCATGATCGGGTGGATCCTCACCCTGGTCGCGGTGGCCATCGAGCGGGCGCTGCTGGCGCGCTATCCCGACGCCGGGCTCGAGGATCGTCGCTCCCGCCATGTCCGTACGAAGATCAGCCTGGTGACGCGCGTGGTCCTGGCCCTGATCGTGGCGATCACTGTCGGCGCGATGCTGTGGACGATCCCGCCGTTGCGCGACATCGGCGTCGCCCTCCTCGCGTCGGCCGGCCTGCTGGGCGTGATCGTCGGAATCGCCGCGCAGACCACCCTGGGGAACCTGTTCGCCGGCCTCCAGATCGCCTTCACCGACGCCATCCGGATCGACGACATCGTCGTCGTGCAGGGACAGCGCGGCCGGGTCGAGGAGATCACCCTCACCTATGTCGCGGTGCGCGCCTGGGACAATACGACGTACATCCTGCCCTGCACTTACTTCACCACGACGCCATTCCAGAACTGGACGCACAAAGACGCCCAGATCAGCGGGATCGTGGAGATCGGAGTCGACGGTCACGCGCCGCTCGATGAACTCCTCGACGCCCTGCGCGCGGAACTCAGCCGGATCCTCGAGGGCTCAACCAACTCGGATGGGCAACGAGGCGCCTTGCATGTCGAGGACGCGGCGGGCCCCACGGTGAGGCTGGCCGCCGTGGTGACCGCCGCACACGCCGACGCCCTCGGACCGCTGCGCCGGGAAGTCCGGGAGGGGTTGATGACATTCCTGCAGCTGAACTATCCCGGCGCGCTGCAGGGCCGGCCGGCAGGCCCGCCATCGCCCGGCACGGGCACTGCCGGGCCGTGACGCGGCTCAGCAGCTAGGCCCGGCGCATCACCCGGCGCGGGTGAGGCGGCCGGGCGATCCTGCGCGCATGATCATTTTGGCCAGTCGGGACGCCTCATCGGTGACGCGATCAGGCTCCTGGCCGGTTAGCGCCCGGAAGGACTCCCGGCGGGCCAATCCGTTTCGCCAGGCCGCGCCTCTCACCCGCGCCGGGTGATTACCGGCTGCCGGATGTCAGGCAGCCTTCTGACCGTGAATGCCTTACCGGTCAGCGTCGATAACTTCGCGCAGGCCGAGAGCGATCGGATGTTTGCCGCGATCGAGCGGGACGCGGGCGCGCTGAACCGGTGGCTTCACTACCGGACGCCGACGCCGCTCGATCGCCAGACGGTCATCCGGATGAACCGCGACACGCTGTACAGCGCGGCGGTGGTGGACATCTCCGCCGGGGCCACGATCACCGTCCCGGACGGCGGCCGCCGGTACATGTCCGTGATGGTGGTCAACCAAGACCATTACGTCAACAGAATCCTTCATCAGCCTGGCCCGCACGACCTGACGACCGGCGAGTTCGGCACGCCCTACGTCACTGTCGCGGCCCGGGTGCTCGTCGACCCGGCCGACCCCGGCGACGTCGCGGCGGTCAACGCACTGCAGGACCGGTTCGGGCTCCGGGCCAACTCGGCGCGGCCGTTCGTCATGCCGGACTACGACCGGGCCAGCTTCGATGCCACCCGAACCGCCCTGCTCGAACTGGCCAGGGGAGTCGGCCGCCTGGACCGGGCCTTCGGCCGAAAGGACAGCGTGAACCCGGTGCATCACCTGCTCGCCACCGCGGCTGGGTGGGGCGGACTTCCCGAACACGAAGCCACCTACGTCAACGTCAACCCGGATCTGCCGGTCGGCGCCTACCGGCTCAACGTGCGCGACGTTCCGGTGGACGGCTTCTGGTCGATATCGCTGTACAACGCCGACGGGTTCTTCGAGAAGAACGACCGCGACGCGTACAGCGTCAACAACATCACCGCCAGGCCCGACGCTGACGGGTCGATCACCATCCACTTCGGCGGCTGCGGCGACAGCCGGCCCAACTGCCTGCCGATCATGGACGGCTGGAACTACCTGATCCGGCTGTACCGCCCTCGCGCCGAAATCCTCAACGGCACCTGGACCTTCCCGGCCATCGCGCCCGCCCCCTGACGGGCCGGCCCGGTGTCGATGACAGGGTCCTACCTAGCGGTGCAGCGCCTCCCGCCTAGCGGTGCAGCGCCTCCCTGGCTTTGCGTTCAATGCGCTGATCCTGCTCTCGTTCCCACGCGATCAGGCGTTGCAGGGCGCGGGCATTGCTTTCCTTGACCGCTCGCCCCAGCACGGCCAGCCCGACGGCGCCGGTGATCGCCAATGCCTGGAAGCCGGGAGTTCGCAGAAGACGGAGCACCGCGCCTAGCCCGATCCCAAGCAAGATCATCTGACGCTGACGGTCCGCCATCCGCGCTTGCTGGAGCGCTCGCGTCTCTGCTCTGTTGCGGGCCCGCGATGCCAGGAGGCCATGACGTTCGAGTCCGGCATCATTTGTCATTTCGGCCTCACTCCTCTGGCGGCACCACGTGCCGGGCACGGTCAGCGGCTTCCCGCTGGCGCGCCGGGGGCTCGTCGTCCGCTCCTTAACTTTAACTTTCGCCGAGCAGGGCCGGCCGCGGCTCACCCGGCCCGGGTGAACCGTCAAGGGGGCGGGGCGGCCTACCTGACCTCGTTCAGGTCGCCAGGCCGAAGTTCTCATACCCAGGTATGAACCTGCCCGGGCGCCCGCGCCGCGCTACCCCGCTGGTATCACCCCTAATTAGCTCCCCGGCGTGACGACACCGCACCCCCAGCCCCGGCAGGCTTGGCCGCAGCGCACACCGTAGAAGGTGAAGTCATACCCGGGTTCAGGCGTGTTCCTCCTTTTTCCCGAGCCCCGGGTGGCATGCGAAGTATCGGAGGGTCTCGTGACACACCTTGGCTCCCCGGCCACGGAGAGCGGCCGGGGCGATAGCGGCCACTGGCAGGCGGCGCGCGGATCACGGCTCGCCCGGCGGCGGCGCGTGCTGCTCGGGGTGGGCATCGCGGCGGCTCTGCTGGCCGTCGGCGGGCTGATCGGCGCCTCGTTCGTGAAGTCGCCCCAGCAGCTGGCCGCGGACAGCGCGGCGCCGCCTGGCACCGTGACCACGGCCACGGTCGTCTCCCAGGTCCTTACCTCGTCGGTTGAGATGCGCGGCGTGGTGTACCCGGCGACGGAGTACGACGTGTACGCGAGCGCTCCGTCGTCGAGTTCGTCATCGTCTTCTGGCGCAGGCCTGGGCTCGGCCGCGGGCAGCTCGTCGGCGACGGGCGGAAGCGGGGCCGCGGTGTACATCTCGAAGCTCGGCGTCGCCGCCGGCGACACCGTCACCAACGGCAAGCAGCTCGCCGAGATCGACGGCCAGCCGCTGTTCGTGCTGACCGGCACGGTGCCCGCCTGGCGGGACCTGACGCCAGGCGAGAGCGGGCCGGACGTGACCGAGCTGCAAAAAGGCCTTGCGTCGCTCGGGTACTACGACGACGGTGACACGCCCGGGTACTTCGGTCCGGCGACCGAGGACGCGGTATCCCTGTACTACGAGCACCTCGGCTACACCCCGCCGTCCTCGGGCGGCGTGCCAGCGGCGGATGTGGTGTTCCTGCCGTCGCTGCCCGCGACGGTCGTCGCGGTGAACGGCGCGACCGGCGAGCAGCCCGGCCAGCCGTTCCTCGAGCTCGCCGCCCGCGGGTCGCTGGCGCTGACCGGTGAACTGCCGCCGGCCTACGCCGGCCAGGTGAGGTCCGGCCTGAAGGTCACGATCTACGACGAGGTGACCGGCATCCGCGCCACGGGGACCGTGGCTGACCTGGGGACGGCGACCACCACCGTGCCGGCCGGGACGGTGGTGGACGTCGGGGGCGGCTCGGGTTCGGCGGGCTCTTCGGCGTCCGCCGGCTCCGGGTCTTCCGGGTCATCCGGGTCTTCCAGCTCAAGCAGTTCAAGCGGCTCGGGCGCGACGCTGTTCATCCCGCTGACCGTGCACCCGTCTAAGCCGCTGGCTTCGGCGCTGAACGGCGAGAACGTTCTGGTCACCGTCCAGACCGGGCAGACCGAGGGGCCCGTGCTCACGGTGCCGGTCGCCGCGATCGTCAGCACGGCGTCCGGCACGAGCTATGTGACCGTGGTAGGCGCGCACGGCAAGCAGACCAACGTCCCGGTGACGCCGGGCATTTCCGAGAACGGATACGTCCAGGTGACCCCGGTGACCGCCGGCGCACTGGCGGCCGGCGACCACGTGGTGGTGAGCGGCTGATGACCACGCCGGTGATCGAGCTGCGTGGCCTGGCCCGCACTTATCCCGGCCCGCCGCCGGTGCCCGCGCTGCGCCCGGCCGACCTCGTGATCGAGGCAGGCGACTACGTCGCGGTGACCGGGCCGTCCGGCTCGGGCAAGTCGACGCTGCTGCACCTGCTGGGCCTGCTCGACGCACCGACCGAGGGCAGCTACCTGCTGGACGGCCTGGACACTTCCGCGCTGAACGACCGGGACCGGTCCGCGCTGCGTGGCAGGCGGATCGGGATCGTCTTCCAGGCGTTCCACCTGCTGCCCTACCGCACGGCGCTGGAGAACGTGCTGCTCGCCGAGCTATACAACCAGACCCCGCGCGGTGACCGGCTGCACGCGGCGGCCGACGCCCTCGACGCGGTCGGGCTGGGACACCGGCTCGACGCGCTGCCCACCACGCTGTCCGGCGGGGAGTCCCAGCGGGTCGCGATAGCGCGGGCGCTGGTGAACCGGCCGAGCCTGCTGCTGTGCGATGAGCCGACCGGGAACCTGGACTCGGCCAACGCGGCTGCGCTCATGGAACTGCTCGACCAGCTGAACGCGGCCGGTTTCACGATCGTGGTGATTACGCACGACGCGGCAGTGGCGGGTCACGCCGACCGGATGATCACGATCAGCGACGGGGTGCTGTCGGAGCGAATCGAGGCCGATCATGCGTAGCTCAGCCATTGGCCTGCCGTCGCCACGGCTGACCGCCCGGGACGCGACCGCCGAGGCGGTCGCGGGCATCGTGCAACGGCCGGGCCGCGCGGTGCTCACCATGCTGGGTACCGTGCTGGGCGTGGGCGCGTTCGTCGCCGTGCTCGGCCTGACCGCCACCGGGGCGGGCCAGATCTCACACCAGTTCACGGTCCTCGAGGACACCACGGTGACCGTGGAGGACAACGGCCCGGCCAACGACGTCGCGCCGCCCAACACCAACCCGGCCATCGGCTTCCCGGCCGACGCGGACGCTATCGCCGACCACATCAACGGGGTGACCGCCGCGGGTGTGTGGTGGCCGGTCTCCCTCCCCCAGACCACGAACTTCACCGGCTCACTCGCGCTGTCCGCGACCGCCTCGCAGACGGTCAACCTGCTGGCCGCCTCGCCGGGCGCGGTGGCCGCGATGGGGCTGACGATGGCCGCGGGCTCGCCGCTGAGCACCTACGAGAATGACACCAGCCAGCACGTCGCGATGATCGACACCACCACGGCCGCCGCGCTCGGCATCTCGCCCGCGCGCCTGCCCAGCCATCCCGCGGTCTTCGTTAACGGCATCGCCTACACCGTCGTCGGTGTCTACAGCTCCGCGCAGCGCGTGGTGACCGACGAAAGCGCGATGCTGATCCCGGAGAACACGGCGCTGGCCGACTTCGGTAACCCAGAGCCTGGCATCGGGAACCAGGACGAGGCCCAGATGGTCGTCGCGACCAGGATCGGGGCCGCGCAGGCGGTGGCCCGCCAGATCGCGGCCGCCGAACTGCCCACCGACCCGAGTCGGCTGGTCGTGACCTCCCCGCCCAACCCGCAGAACCTGCAGAGCGAGGTGAGCGGCGACCTGGCCGGCCTGTTCCTGATCCTCGCACTGATCAGCCTGCTGATCGGCGCGATCGGCATCGCGAACACGACGCTGGTCGCCGTGCTCGAGCGCACCGAGGAGATCGGGCTGCGCCGCGCCGTCGGCGCCCGGCCGCGGCACATCGCCGCGCAGTTCCTCGCTGAGTCGACGGCGCTCGGCACGCTCGGCGGGCTGATCGGCACCTGCATCGGCGTGGGGACCGTGGTGATCTTCGCCGCGGTCAAGGACTGGACCGCCGTGCTGAACCCGGCATTTACGCTGCCCGCGCCGCTGATCGGCAGCGTCGTCGGCCTGCTGGCGGGCGCGTACCCCGCGCTGCGCGCGGCGCGGACCAGCCCGCTGGCCGCGCTGCGGCACGCGTGAGCCGTGGCACGGCTGAAAGGAACGAAAATGCGCATCCGCACCGGCCTCGGTGTCCTGATCTGCTGCTGCGCCGGCCTCACCGCCTGCACGGCTGGCGCGCCGAAGGGACCGAGCACCACCGTGAGCACGCCCAGCGTGGGCAGGCCGCAGCCGCCCTCCTCGGCCCAGGCGGCGCTGTCCCGCGACGCGTTCACCCCGTACGCGGCGCTTGGCCAGTCCAACAACGACGGGCTGGCGCCCAACGAGTCGAGTTACGCGCTCGCCAACGCGTGCATGACCGCCGCCGGCTACGCCAACAGCGGCAACGCCCCGTTCAATGTCAGCCTCGGGCCCGCAGGCCTGGCGTTCTCGCAACCCTGGGGGTCATGGGGCTACCTCGGCGCTGCCGAGGCGCAGCAATACGGCTTCCGGGTCCCCCCAGGCTCCGCGGTGAGCACCCTGGGCATCGACGTCCCGGCGCCGAACTTGAACCCAGCCAGCCTCCCCGAGGCGGAGCAGACCGCGATCGGGAAGTGCGGCACGATCGTGCAGGACTTCACCAACGCTGTGCAAAATGGCCCGCTGGCCGAGATTGGGACGCTGAGCAACGACATCTACAACGACATCCTGAAGGACACGGCGGTAAAGAACGCCACGAACACCTGGTCTGCCTGCATGGCGAAGAACGGCTACAGCTACACCGACCCGGGGACCGTGTGGATCCAGCAGCTGCGGAGCGCCATGGGCATTTCAGGCGGCGGGATCAACCTGGGCCAGTCCATCAGCGCTTCCGCCAACCAGACCCAGATCGCGGCGGCCGTCACCGATGCGGACTGCACGCAGTCCGCGGACCTGGCCGGGATCTACTTCGCCGTCCAGGCCAGCTACGAGCAGCAGCTCGTCAACGCCAACCAGCAGGCGCTCACCTCCGCCGTCCAGCAGTACCGTACCGCCTACGCCAAGGAGCTGAGCAGGCTCCCGGCGCTGCTGCGGACGGCGAAGGCCGTACCGTTCCGACAGGTAAGGGCGCGCGGGCCGCATCCTGATCACGGCTGACTTGAAAGGACGGCAATGCGCATCCCTACCGGCCTCGGCCTGCTGATCTGCTGCTGCGCGGGCCTCGCCGCCTGCACCGCCGCCGTGCCGAAGGGGCCGGACGCGACCGTGACGACACCCAGCGTCGGCAGACCGCCAGCCCCCGCTTCCGCCCAGGCAGCCCTGTCCAGCGAAGCCTTCACGCCCTATGCGGGACTCGGCGCCAGCACCGACGACGGGCTGGCGCTCGATGAGACGTATGCCGCTCTGCACACCGCGTGCATGACCGCCGCGGGCTACGCCCAGTACGCGGACAGCACGCCGTACTTCGCCCGCGCGAACCGGGGCCTGGCGTTCGCGCAGCCCGCCGGGCCATGGGGCTACATCGGGACCGCGCTGGCCGCGCAGTACGGTTTCACCGCACCCTCCGACAGCAACGACGTTCAGGGCTCCGGCCTGCCCGTCACGCCGGTGGCCAGCCTGCCTGCCGGGGCGCAGGCCGCAGGGGGCAAGTGCTTCAACATCGTCATGGATTTCAACAACGCCCAGTTCGCCACCTCGCTGGCCGGCATCGAGACCATGAACGACGACATCAGCAACGACGTGGTCGCGGACCCGGACTTCAAGCAGGCGACCAAGGCCTGGTCGGCCTGCATGGCCAGGAACGGGTACAGCTCCCCCGATCCAGACACGCTGATGCTGCAGGAACTGGACTCGCTCGGCCTGAGGAGTACCCCGGGATCGGGAGCAACCCCGGGATCGGGCCCGACCGCCGCGCAGAACGAGGCGCAGATTGCGACGGCCGTGACCGACGCGGACTGCACCCAGTCCACCGATCTGGCCGGGATCTACTTCGCCGTCCAGGCCAGCTACGAGCAGCAGTTCGTCACCGCCAACCAGCAGGCGCTCAACGCCGCGGTCCGGCAGTACCAGGCTGCCTACGCCAAGGAGCTGAGCAAGCTCCCGGCGCTGCTACGGACGACGTCGACCACACCCGACCTGCCCGGAGGGCCCGGCGGACCCGGCCGCGCAGGCCAGCCCAGCAAGCCCAGCCCCACCCACTCCTGACGGCACGCGCACCGCGGACGCCTGATGAGCCAGGCGGTCAGGCGTGGTGGGTTTGGCGTGTTACCGCGCCGGCTTGTACTCGCCCCGCCGTAACCCGGCATTAACTGGTACCTGCCCGGGAACCCTGCCGTTGTCCGCCAGTGCCGCCGAAGTGGAGCAACCATGACCGAATCTCAGCCCCGCAACGATTTCGCCAGCTTCCCCGCGCCCGCCGAGGGCATTCTGGTGGCGATGTTCATCACCGTGCGCAAGGTCGCGCGATCGCGGGACTTCTACTCCCGCGTCCTGGGGGGCACCGTCATCCTGGAGGAGAACCCGTGCACGGTCAGGCTGTCCAACTCGTGGATCATCATGAACCCCGGCGGGCCGCCCACCCCCGACAAGCCAGACATCTCGGTGGTCGACTACCAGCCCGGCAACACCACCTCCATCTTCCTGAACTTGCGGGTCGCTGACATCCACGCCTGCTACGAGGAGTGGAAGGCGAAGGGAGCAGAGTTCGTCACGCCGCCGATCGACCGCGGAGCAGAGATCCGCTGCTACATACGGGACCCGGACGGATACCTCATCGAGGTCGGCCAGTCCACCGGCCTGCTGCACGGCCATCTCGCCGCCAAGCGCCCGGAGGACCTCCCTGGCTGAGCTCGGTGCTCCGCCTCGCCGACCGGGCTCCCAAAAGCCCGCGCGATCTCGGCGGCACGACCCTTGATCTCGTAGTACCGCAACTGGCACCGCCGCTGTGCGCGGCGAGGCGAGCACGTCAGCGCCTGGTGCCTCGTTGGCGACGGTCACGACCACCGTCCGGGCCAGATCCCCCGAGCCCGATATCGCCCGGTTTGCTCGCTGTGACTCGTTAAGCTATTGTGCTAGGCACCTAGGTTAACTCCTGATGACACGGTGGGGGGCGCTAGTGATCGAGTTCCACCTCAACAGCAAGTCGGGCGTTGCGCCGTACCTGCAGCTGATCCGGCAGGTACGGCAGGCGCTGCGCTTGGGCTTGCTGCGGGCGGGCGATCAGCTGCCCACCGTCAAGGACGTGGCCGGATCGGTGGCGATCAACCCCAACACGGTGCTCAAGGCCTACCGGGAACTGGAGTACGAGGGCCTGGTGGCGGCCAAGCCAGGCGTCGGCACCTTCGTGACCAAGACCGTCAGCGACGCATCGGTCGCCGCGCATCAGCGGCTGAGCCTGGAGCTTTCGGCGTGGATCGGCCGCGCACAGCAGGCGGGCCTGGACTCCGAGGATATCGAGGCGCTGTTTCAGCGGGCCGTCGGAGCCGCCGCACGGGAGGAAGCAGTATGACGAACGCAACCGCGGCAATTGAGGCACGCGGCCTCGGCAAGCGCTACGGGCACCGCTGGGCCCTGGCCGACTGCACGCTCACTATCCCAGCCGGGCACGTGGCCGGGCTCGTCGGCCCGAACGGGGCCGGCAAGACCACCTTGATCAGCCTGGCCACCGGGATGCTGGCCCCGACCACCGGCACCGTAGAGGTGCTCGGCGGCCGGCCTGCTGGCGGTCCCGGTCAGCTCGCCCGCGTCGGCTACGTCGCGCAGGGCACCCCGACCTACGCCGGGCTGAGCGTGGCCGACCACCTCCGGCTCGGCGCGCACCTCAACCCGGGCTGGGACGCCGCGCTGGCGCGGCGGCGGATCGAGCAGCTTGGCCTGGACCCGAAGCAGAAGGCGGACAAGCTGTCCGGCGGGCAGCGGGCCCAGCTCGCGCTCACCCTGGCCCTGGCCAAACGGCCTGAGCTGCTGATCCTGGACGAGCCGATCGCCAGCCTGGACCCGCGGGCCCGGCGCGAGTTCCTGCAGGTCTTGATGAACGCGACGGCCGAGCAGGAGTTCAGCGTGGTGATGTCCTCGCACCAGGTCGCCGACCTGGAACGGGTCAGCGACTACCTGATCGTGCTGATCGACTCGCGGGTGCGGATCGACGGCGACGTGGACGGCCTGCTCGCCGCCCACCACCTGCTGACCGGCCCGCGCCGCGACACCGCCAGCCTGCCGGCCAGCCAGGAGGTCATCACCGAGAGCCACACCGGCCGGCAGAGCACATTCCTGGTCCGCAGCAGTGAACCGGTCATCGACCCGGCCTGGACGGTCGAGGAGGTCAGCCTGGAGGACCTGGTCGTCGCCTACATGGGCCCCGCCTCCGCCGGGTCGCCGGACATCAGGACGCTGGAGGCCAGGCGATGATCTGGCTGACGTGGCGCCAGTTCCGGCCGCAGGCCATCGCCGCAGCCGGTGCCCTGATCGTGATGGCGATCGTGCTGGCGGTCACCGGGCGGGGCGTCGGTAGCGCGTACACCTCGTCGGGCCTGTCCGCCTGCCACGCCAACTGCGCCACGATCGCGAGCAACTTCATCGACCGGATCGGCAGCTTCGACCACATCCTCTACTTCGGCAGCATCGTGCTCATGTACCTGGCGCCCGCGCTGATGGGCCTGTTCTGGGGCGCGCCGCTGATCGCCCGCGAGTTCGAGACCGGCACGCACCGGATCGCCTGGAACCAGAGCGTCACGCGCACCCGCTGGACCTTCGTCAAGCTCGGTCTCGTCGGTCTCGCCGCCATCGCGACAGCCGGCCTGCTCAGCCTGATGGTGACCTGGTGGGCCAGCCCGATCGACCATGCAGCATCGCTCGCCGGCGGATCTTTGCAGGTGGCTGCGGGCGGAGGGGCCGGGGTGCACTCCACCTGGTTCGTGGAGACCTGGCTTGAGCCAGCCGTCTTCGCCGCGCGGGGCGTGGCCCCGCTCGGCTACGCGGCGTTCGCCTTCGCGCTCGGCGTGACCGCGGGCGTGCTGCTGCGCCGGACGCTGGCCGCGATGGCCGTGACGCTGGTCGTGTTCGCGGTGATCCAGGTCGTGGTGCCGAACGTGGTCCGGCCGCACCTGCTCCCGCCCGCCCACTTCACGGCGCCGCTGGAGGTCCAGCGACGCGTGCAGGTCAACGTGAGCGCGGCCACCGGCCAGGTGAGCGACATGCAGCTCACGGGGCCTTTCGCCAAGCCGGGCGCGTGGGTCCTGTCGGACATCATCATCACGCCATCGGGTGCGGAGGCGTCGAACGTCATCGTCACGCCATCGGGCGTGGAGCTCACGGTGCTACCCAATGCGTGCATGATCACGCCCGCGTCTGGCAGCGCCGGGCTTGCCGACTGCCGGAACGCGCTAGCTGCCATGCACCTGCGCCAGTCCGTCACCTACCAGCCTGCCGGCCGGTTCTGGCCCCTGCAGTGGATCGAAACCGTCCTCTACCTGCTGCTGGCCGCCGGGCTCGGCTGGGTCTGCGTGTCACAGGTCCGCCGCAGGCGGGCGGCATGACCTGGCCTCTGGCGTCCCACGGCGGCGGCGGTCCCGGCGGCGGGAGCGGTTCGCCTGCCGCATTATCATCTGCCGGGACGCCGGGATACGTTGCTCTGCTGGCATAGCCCTGATCTGCGCCCGGCTGGTCAGCGGCTGGAAGCGTGCGCTCGTCACTGACCGTGGGTTGCCCAGATGCCGACCCCGTCGGGCACGTATCGGGCACGCACACGGGCTCCGGAGGCTGCTTAAGTGGCCGGATGCCAGGGCAGGCGGTAGGCGCGGTAGGTGATGTCAATGCCTGGCAACTGGGCGTTGAACAGCAGCTGCCCGGTCGGGCTGAACTCGGAGATGTAGGGCACGGCGCCCCAGCCGACGAACAAGTCGCCGTTGCGGGTGGTCTGTGCGTTCCCCTCTTCGGTGGCCAGATAGCCTTCGGGTTGCTTAACAGACTTCACCAGTGTGGCCATCTTGGTCGGCAGGTCCAGCCGGATGGTGACCACCCGGCTGTAGGGAAGCAGCCCGGCGCCGCCGTCGGACTCATCGTCGAACACCGTGTACTCGTCGTTCCCGATGGCCTCGGGATCGTGCTGGTAGGCGAAGATCTCGCCCGCGCTGTCGAGTACCTGCCCGGGCGCGGCGTTGAGCTTGAACGTGCTGTGCTTGCCGCCGAGCACCCAGATGATGTTCCCGGTGCGCAGGCTGACCTTGTAGACCGCCCAGGCCATGCGGGCGCTGATCAGCAGGTTTCCGTCGGTGTCGAGATGGACGGCGTTGATGTAGAACCAGTTCCAGGGCGTGGCGGCCGATGCGGGCCGCGGCCGCTCGCTGTCCTGGTAGGGGACATGGTCCGCGGCGTTCCACTGGAAGAGGACCTTGCCGGTGCTGATGTCGATCTCCTGCACGATGCTGTCCACGACCTTCTGATCGGCGGGGCCGCCGATGGAGGTCAGGTTCGCGGTCGTGATGGTGTCGGCGATGATTAGCGCCGTGTTCCAGGGCGTGATGAGGAACTCCTGGCCGTCGGCCGAGTAGCCGTTGCCGCCCTTGACCTCGGCGATCTTCTGGTAGCGGTCGTTGTAGATGTAGTCGGTCCCGCCCGAGACGGCACCTAAGTTGGGAGGACCCTGCCACCAGGTGAGCACCGGCGGCCGCGCACATCATGCAAGGCCGGTGCGATGACCACAATGTCATACCGGCGAGTTCGGTCTCGGTATCGATGTCGGCCAGCGCGTTCATCTCAGCATGCGCGATGGGCGTGCGCTGCAGCCGGTCAGTCCCGCCCGCAGGATCGTAGGCCCGGTTGCGGCCCTCACTGACCCGTTCCCCGCCCGGTGCCACGATCACGGCACCGACGGGCAGACCGCCTGCGAGAAAGGACTGATGCGCGAGTTCCAGGCACCGCAGCAGCGCAGCGTCCGCCGTACGCCATGTCGCATCCAGGCCAGGCACAGCCGCAGTATCCCAGATACGGAAAGGAGCTCCGGAGGTGGTTTCCGGTGAGCGTCAGCAGGGCGCGTCCCTAGGGCGGGCATGTCCTGGCGTCCAGGCCGTTTGACCCGCTAGGAGTTGTGGCGGGCGCGTCTGATCACCCGGGGATAGCTTCGGTGACGGCGGCGGGGGTTGAGGTTGCGCGGGCTGGTGATGCGGCCGGGCGGAAATCGTGGATCGACCGTCAAGGGCGGCTTGACATTCAACGCTCTGTAGGCGAGTCCGGCTGGTCAGGACCATGGCCGGGTCATCTGCGACCAGCCAGCCTCGTAACGAGAGCGATCACCGCGGGGCCGCCGATCACCAGAGCAATAAGCCCGTTGCGCTCATGACCCGTAGCGAGTCCAACGACCCCCAGCACCCCCAGCACCGAGAACGCAATGAGGCCCCCCGCGTTTCGGATGTTCATCAGTGCTCGCAGTCCCGCTCGGGTCTGCGGCTGACCTTCAGGATCCTGTAATGGGCCCGGTACTGTCACGACGGCTTACCCTTCTGCAGTCGTCCTACTATGTTACGTCGTATGTCCTGGGATGCTGAAGCTGGCGTCCCGAGCGCGATTTGAGCTGGCGAGCGAGTTGGCCTGTAGGCAGGCCGTCAGCGCTGCGCGCTACGGAAGCCGCTGGGCGGTGTGTCTGCAGAGGATGATGCCGGTAGAGCCAGGTCAGCGCCGAGTCGTGGTAGCCGTCGGTGATCTCGGATAGCGCGGCGAAGGTAGCCACTTCGTCGTCGTAGGGATGCCGGTCCAGCCTCCGAGGGCTCGAAGCGCCGTCGTGTGGTACGAGTGCGGCGCGACCGGGCACGGAGCCCAACCGATGATCAAAACACTGGCCCCGGATCTGTGCCTTGACCTGGGGCTTTGGCTGGCGCGCCTGGCAGGATTCGAACCTGCGACCGGCTGCTTAGAAGGCAGCTGCTCTGTCCGGCTGAGCTACAGGCGCCGGGTCTGCAATTTTGCACGGCCAAGGTCACGCCCGGGCAACAGTGCGGATGAGCCCAGGTCGCATTCGGGGGAGCATACCGCCCGGCGCCGGCGCGGGTTCCCTATCGTCGTGTTCCGTGACAGCTACCATCGACGGCACTCGCGCACCTGCGCGGCGCACCAGGTCAGACGGCTGGCCGACGGCCGCCGGCATCCTCGCGGGTGCCGCTGCCGACGCCTTGCTCGGCGACCCGCGACGCGGGCACCCGGTCGCGCTCTTCGGCCGGGCCGCGCAGGCCGCCCAGCGCCGAGCATACGCGGACAGCAGGCTGCGCGGCGCGGGTTACGCGGCCGCGTGCGTCCTGGCCGCGGCGGCGCCCGCGGCGATCGCCGCCCGGCTGACCCGCGGGCGGCCCTGGCTGCGCCTCGCCGCGACAGGCGCGGCCGTATGGACCGTGACCGGCGCCCGTTCTCTGATAACCGAAGCGGAACGCATCGCCTCGGCTCTCGAAGCGGACGACCTGGCGGTCGCACGGGCCGCCTTGCCGAACCTGTGCGGGCGGGACCCTGGCCAGCTGGACGAGAACGAGCTGGCCCGGGCCGTCGTCGAGTCGGTCGCGGAAAACACCAGCGACGCGGTCGTCGCGCCGCTGGTGTGGGGCGTGCTCGCCGGGCTGCCCGGCCTGACCGGGTACCGGGCCGTCAACACGCTGGACGCGATGGTCGGATACCGGTCGGCCACCTGGGCCAGGTTCGGCTGGGGGTCGGCGCGGCTTGATGACGTGGCCAACTGGGCGCCGGCCCGGCTGACCGCCCTGCTGACCGTGGCGTGCTCCCCGGTCGTGGGCGGCAGCCCGGCCACGGCCTGGCGGGTGATGCGGCGCTGCGGCGCACGGCATCCCAGCCCGAACGCGGGCCGGTGCGAGGCCGCGTTCGCTGGCGCGCTCGGCGTCCGGCTCGGCGGAACCAGCGCCTACGCGGGGGCGACCGAGCACCGGCCGGTCCTCGGCCACGGTCGCGCGCCGGAGCCGTCGGACATCCGCCGTGCGGTCCGCCTCTGCCGCGCGGTTACGATCGCTACGACGGTTGCGGCGGCTGTTGCGGCTGCGATGGGTGCGGCGATCGGGGACAGGGCATGAAAGGGGATGGAGAGGTGGGCGGGGCGCTTCTGGTCGCGGGCACGACCTCGGATGCGGGCAAGAGCGTGGTCACGGCTGGCCTGTGCCGCTGGCTCGTCCGGCAGGGGATACGCGTCGCCCCGTTCAAAGCGCAGAACATGTCGCTGAACTCGTTCGTCACCGCCGACGGCGCGGAGATCGGCCGGGCCCAGGCGATGCAGGCCGCCGCGGCGGGCATCGAGCCCGACGCGCGGATGAACCCGGTCCTGCTCAAGCCGGGCAGCGACCGGCGCAGCCAGGTGGTGGTGCTCGGCCGCCCGGCGGGGGAGGTCGACGCGGTCGAGTACCGGGAGCATGCCGCCCGGCTACTGCACGTCGCCCTGGACAGCCTGGCGCAGTTGCGGCGCGAGTACGACGTGGTGATCTGCGAGGGAGCGGGCAGCCCGGCCGAGATCAACCTGCGACCGACCGACATAGCGAACATGGGCCTGGCGCGGGCCGCGGACCTGCCGGTGATCGTGGTCGGCGACATCGACCGGGGCGGGGTGTTCGCGGCGCTGCACGGCACCGTGGCGCTGCTGGAGCCGGCCGACCAGGCGCTGGTCGCCGGGTTCGTGATCAACAAGTTCCGCGGTGCCCCTGAGCTCCTCGAACCGGGAGTTCGGATGCTGCGTGAGCTCACCGGACGCGACGCGTTCGGGGTAATTCCCTGGACCGACGGCCTGTGGCTAGATGCGGAGGACTCACTGGCCCTCGACGCTGGGCGCCCGTCGGCGGCCGGGCCGCCGTTCGGCGCCGACGTGCTGCGGGTCAGCGTGGTGCGGCTGCCGCGGATCAGCAACTTCACCGACATCGACGCGCTCGCGGCCGAGGGCGGCGTTCTGGTCAGGTTCGCCGCCGGGCCCGCCGAGCTGGCCGATGCCGACCTCGTCGTGCTGCCCGGCTCCCGGGCCACCGTCGCCGACCTGGCCTGGCTGCGGGATCGGGGCATCGCCGAGGTGATCGCGGCGCGGGCCGCCAAGGGGCTTCCCGTGCTCGGGATCTGTGGTGGCTACCAGATGCTCGGCCGCGAGATCGACGACCAGGTGGAGTCAGGAGCGGGCCGGGTCGAGGGGCTCGGGCTGCTGCCGTCGCGGGTGAAGTTCGGGACGAAGAAGCAGCTCGGCCGGCCGCTGGCCGGGCCTACGGCGCGGACGTCCCGGGGTACGAGATCCATCACGGGGTCGCCACCCGCGAGCCGGGGGCCGAGGCGTTCCTTGACGGCTGCCGGGCCGGCGCGGTCTGGGGGACAAGCTGGCACGGCACGCTGGAGAACGATGTGTTCCGGCGGGCGTTCCTGACCGAGGTCGCCGCGCTGGCCGGGCGGGACTTCACGGTCTGTCCGGACACCGACTTCGCCGTGGTGCGGCAGGCGCGGCTTGACGTGCTCGGCGACCTGGTGGCCGAGCATCTCGATACCGCGGCGCTGGCCCGTCTCATCGGCGAGGGGCCGCCGCCTGGCCTGCCGGTCATCCCGCCGGCCGGGCGGGCCGTCCTCCCGCCTCCGGCCCAGGCCCAGGCCCAGGGGAGCAGGCCATGAAGTGGGCCGGGCCCGACGGCTACTGGGCCAGCGACGACCGTGAGCAGATCGACCTGGCCAAGGTGCACGCGTGGATCAGCGGCGAGAGCTACTGGGCCGAGGGCAGGCCGCCGGACGTGATGGCCAAGGCAATCGAGAACTCGCTGGTCATCGGGCTCTACACGGCCGACGGCACGCAGGTCGGCTTCGCCAGGTTCGTCACCGACTACGCCACATTCGCCTGGCTGTGCGACGTGTTCGTCGACACCGCCCACCGCGGGCACCGGCTCGGCACATTTCTGGTTGACACAGCGGTGGGTCATCCGGATATGCGCGGCGTCCGGCTGACACTGGCCACGGAGCCGGGCCGTACCCTATATGCCAGGTTTGGCTTCAGCGGGCTGGCCCGGCCGGAGCGGTGGATGGAGCGCCCCGGCCTGGTGCCGTGACCTGCGGCGACTCGGTGCTTCCCGGCCAGGCGTTGACAGGCGGGCTCTCTGGGCGTACCAAGCCGGAATAGGGGAGCGGCAGTAACCCGACGCGCGGTGGGTGCTGGGTGCTGCACGCGTGGGAAACAGCGAGGTATTCAATGAGGGTCGAGATTCACGGAACGTGCGCACCAAGTTACGAACCGGTGCGGGAAGCGTTCGCCAAGAACTTCGCCGACCGCGGCGAGATCGGAGCAGGCGTCGCCGTCATGGCCGGGGGGAAACCGGTCGTCAACCTGTGGGGCGGCTGGGCCGACCCTGGACGGACCCGCACGTGGCAGCAGGACACGCTGACCAACGTGTGGTCGACCACCAAGGCCATGACCTCACTCTGCGCGCACATCCTGATCGACCGCGGCGAGCTTGACCCGGATGCGCCGGTGGCGCGCTACTGGCCCGAGTTCGCGGCCGCCGGCAAGGACGCGATCACGGTCCGCCAGGTCATGTGCCACCAGTCCGGGCTCACCGGGCTCGCGGTCCCGGCCAGCGTGCCGGACTACTACGACTGGGACAAGATCACCGGGCTGCTCGCCGACCAGGAGCCGTTCTTCCCGCCCGGCAGCACCAGCGGGTACCAAGCGATCACGTTCGGGTACCTGGTGGGCGAGGTCGTCCGGCGGGTCACCAAGCAGAGCTGCGGGGCGTTCTTCCGCAACCAGATCGCCAAGCCGCTCGGCGCCGACTTCCACATCGGGCTGCCCAAGGCCGATCTCGGCCGCTGCTCGGAGCTGCAGGGAGTGCGGCCCTCCGCGGAGGAGCAGGCCGCGCTGGCCCAGGCCTATGCCAGCGCCGCCCCGGCCGTCCTGGCCGCGCTGCTCAACCCGTCGCTGACCGGTGACGAGGCCAACGCCCGCGAGTGGCGGATGGCGGAGATCCCGGCGGCCAACGGGCACGGCACGGCGCTGGGCCTGGCCACGGTGTTCGGGACGCTGGTCGACGGCTCGGAACGGCTGATCTCGGCCAAGACCCTGAAGGCGGCCCGCACTGGCAACGGCCGGCACACCGACGTGGTCCTCGGTTTCCCGCTCGAGTTCGGGCTCGGCTTCGGCCTGTCCGGTCCCGAGGGGCACTTCGGCCCCAACCCGGCCGCGTTCGGGCACGACGGCTTCGGCGGGTCCGCGGTCGGCGCCGACCCGGAGGCCGGGATCGCGTTCGCCTACGTGATGAACCGGATGGGCATGAGCCTGGTCGATGACCCGCGCAAGATGGCCCTGATCGACGCCGTCTACCGGAGCGCCGGAACGTCCTGACCAGCCTCCCCGGGCCCGGCCAGGGTGGCGTGGCGCAGGGCCGGGATCAGCGCGCCGAGCAGCAGGGCGCCGGCGACGCAGGCCAGCCCGCCGCTGACGACCGAGGCGGTCAGCGAGAATAGCTGGGCCACGATCCCCGCCTCGGTGTTGCCCAGGGCCGGGGCGGTGTTGACCTGGGCCAGGTAGAGGCTGCTCAGCCGGCCTCGCAGCCGTTCCGGAGCGTAGATCTGGAGCAGCGCGTTGCGCAGGATCTCGGAGATCATGTCGCCCCCGCCGGCCAGCGCCAGGAACGCCAGCGCGACCGGCAGGCTGCGGGTCAGCCCGAAGCCCACGATGGCGGCGCCCCATACGAAGCCCGCCGCGATCACCACCATGCCGGGCCGCCGGACCCGGCCGGTCCAGCCGCTGCTCGCCGCGCCGATCATCGCGCCGAGCCCGGGAGCGGCGGCCAGCAGGCCGAACGTGGCCGAGCCGCCGTGGAAGTGCTCGCTGGCCAGGGCTGGGAACAGCCCGGCCGGCATCCCGAACAGCATCGCGCTGGTGTCGATCAGCAGCATCCCGCCGAGCACGCCGTCGTGCCGCACGTAGCGGAAGCCCTCGGCCAGCGAGCGCAAGCCCGGCCGCAGCACGCGCACCGTGGGCGGCAGCGGCCGCACGAACAGCAGCGTGATGGCGAACACCACGAAGCACACGGCGTCGGCGCCAAAGCACGTGGCCAGGCCGGGCCCGGCGATCAGGAGCCCGGCCAGCGCCGGGCCAGCCAGGTTGCCGAGCTGGTTGCCCATCCCGTTCAGGGCCGCGGCGGCCGGCAGCCGGGACGGGCCGACCAGCGCCGGGGTGGCGGCCGTCGACGCCGGGGCTCCGATGCCCGCGAGCAGCCCGATGGCCAGCGAGATCACGAAGATCGCCCATACTGCCGGATGCCGCAGCAGGCTGTTGGCCGCGAGCGCGCCCGCCAGCAGCGCCTGCGGCAGCCCGGTGGCCAGCAGCAGCGTCCGCCGGTCGTAGCGATCCGCGAGCACGCCGCCGGCCAGCAGGCTGACCAGCATGCCGACGCTCGAGGTCAGGCTGAGCAGGCCGACCGCGAGCGGCGAGTGCGTGAGCGTGTAGACCTGCCAGTTGGCCGCGGTCGTGGCCACCACGTTCCCGGCCGACGCGATGAAGCGGCCGGTATACAGCCAGCGGAAGTCACGGCTCTCCCGCAGCGGTGCCACATCGATGACGATCTGCCCGATGTGCAATGCCGCTCCGATACGTGATGTCCGCTGAGCACGACGCCGGGCAGACTACCGGCTATCTGACCAGCTCAGACATCCACGGAGGACAACTGGCCGCTTTCCGCCATCCAACCCGCGGATCCTGAACGCTTAGCCTCGCGCCGGTCAGCCACTTTCCGAGAACCGGAGCGTCGCGCACACCCCGTCGCGGGGGTGGGCCACGCCGCCGCGCGCGGTCGGGTCCCCGGCTTCCGCCAGGTCGGCGGGCAGGAAATGCAGCTCGGCGTCGGTGTGCACGATCGCCCGCACGAGGGCCGCGTCGGCGCGGTCGCCGGCCGGCGCCGCCACGCCCCAGTCCAGCAGTTCCTCCCGGCTGGCCGCGAGCTCGTTGCCGCCCGGGCCGATCCACGCGGCCGCGGTGGAAGAGGGATCATCGACGAGGAACAGGTCGGAGACCTGGCCGTCGCGGAACGCGGCCATGGTGGGGGCCAGCCCCTCCACGCCGAGGCCGTGCGCCTCGCGGGCCCGCCAGTCATCGAAGCGCTCGCGGACGTCGTGGTCGGCCCACCGCGACAGCGCCCGGCCCGCCGCCTCGGCCAGGGCCTGGCTGTCCGCGCTCACTTCCTCATCGACGACGGCGGCGGATTCCCGCAGCGGCTTGGTCAGGTGATCGAGCAGCAGCGACCGGGCCCGGACATCGCCGCCCACGATGACATGCCGGGCACCGACCTGGCCTGCCATCGCGACGACCTCCGCGGCCAGTTTCTTGGCGTTCTCGTCCCAGGTTTCCTCGACGCTGCGCTGGTACCGCTCCTGTGACCAGCCCCCGACCGAGGTCTTGTGCACCGGCCACTGACGGCCAGCGACCCAGTCCCGCCACCCGGCACCGGTGCCGCCGATGGCGATGATCTCGCCGCCGGTCCGGGTGGCGCTCACCCGCACGTGCGGAATCGGCGGACGGTGCTGGGCCAGCAGCGGCATCAGGTGAGGCAGCGGCGCCAGCCGGGCGATCTCCCGCCGCGGCGGTCCGTCAAGTGCCCCGGTGAAGGTGACGGCGCCGTCCCGTGCGAACACGGCGTGGCCTGAGGCGGCGGCCTGGCCAGGGTCGCCGATCGCTTCGGCGGCCGCGTCGAGTGACGCCGGGCTCGCGCCCGCCGCGGTCAGCCGTTGCCTGGCGGCTCGCCACCGGACGTCGATGGCCTCCGCGGCGTTCTCGTGGACCCGGTCCGTGTCCAGGTAAACGGACACGTAGTCCCCGATCTCGTCGTACAGCGGTCGCAGGAAGCCCAGATTCACGGGGGTGTTCCTCCTCCCGGACGCAGCCGGCCCGTCAGTACCCACCGCCAGCCTGCCACATCCGCGGCAGAGGCGCCGCCGCCGGATCCCGCTATCATGCATGCGTTATGGCGCGCCGGAACCTGGACGCGGAGCTGTCCCTGGTGCTCGAGCGGCTGACCCGCGAAGGCGCGCCCGCCCACCAGACCCGCAGGCTCCGCGACGAGCAGTCATGCATCGCGGCAGCGCCGTGCCCGGCCGATCGCGGCGGGCCGCGCGGCGGCCGGCCGTGCTAGCGATCCTGCTCGCGCTGGGCTCGGCGATCGGCTACGGCGGCTCGGACTTCGCGGCCGGCCTGGCGACTCGCCGCACGAGCGTGATCCGGGTCACGCTGACGTCAGAGGCGGTCAGCGTGGCCGTGGTCGGACTGGCGCTGGCCGTGATCGGCGGTCATCCGCCCGGCCCGCGCGCGGTGGCCTGGGGCTGCGCGGCCGGCCTGGGCGGCGTGTCCGGCGCGCTGGCGCTCTACGTCGGGTTCCGGCACGCGGCATTCAGCGTCGCCGGCCCGCTCAGCGCGGTCGGGGCAGCGGGATTCTCGGTGCTGGCCGGGCTGCTGCTGGGGGAGCGGCCGACGCCGCTCGCCCTGGCCGGAATCGTCCTCGCGCTGCCCGCGATCGTGGGCGTGTCGGCCAGCGTGCGCGTCGGCCGCGACGGGCCCGCGCCGGGCAGCCCGTCCGCCGCGGCACCCGAGCGCTCAGCCCGGGCGCGGCGGTTCCCGGCCGGCGTGAGCTACGGGCTCATCGCCGGAGCCTGCTTCGCGCTGCTGTTCATCGGGCTCAACCGGGCCGGGTCCGGCAGCGGGCTGTGGCCGGTGTTCTGCTCCCAGGCCACGGCGCTGGTGGCGGTGGGCTGCGTGGCTGCGTTCACCGCGGACCTGCGCCTTCCCGGGGCGCGTGGTGGCTGGCTGGCGGCCGCCTCCGGCCTGACCGGGGCGCCGGCCACGATTCTTTACTTCCTCGCCACGCATCGAGGGCTCCTCGCCATTACCGCCGTGATCACCTCCTTGTATCCGGCGGTGACCATCATGCTGGCCCGCGTGCTCCTCGGGGAGCGGCTGACCGTCATCAGGCTGGCCGGGCTGGCTCTGGCCGCGGCTTCGGTGGCTCTCATCGCCGCCGGCGGCGCCGGATGACCGGGGGTGGCGGACGCGGGCTTACACTTGAGCCGCCAGCCCCGCGCAAGGGCTGTCCCGGGTACTCCGCGGAGGCCATGATGGTTGCCTGGCTCGTCGGCGCACTGACGCAGCTGACCGGCTACTGGCTGCCCGCAGGCCACGCCGCTACCACCCCGTCCGCGTCCGGCCTGATGGCCGTGGCCGCGATCGCGCTGACCGGCATGCTCGTCGCCTTCGTCACTCATGGTGCGAGGATCGCGGCGGCGGTCACGGCGCGCCCGCTCGTCCGTGCCGCCACGCTACGGGAGAAGTCCTGGTCAGCGGCGTTCCAGCGGCAGCTCGATCCTGACGCGGCCGGCCGGTCCCGGCCCAGGGCGCCTTCGGCGGCCCCGGCGGCCGCCTGACGATCCGCCCGTTCCGCCTGCTCCACCCGCCTTCCGCGTCGCTGCCGCCTCGCTGCGTGCACGGCGCCGGGCGGGCGCGGCTCGCTCTCGCGGCCGCCTCCAGCTGTCATCCGTTCTGCGAACCGCTGGAGGGTACCTGCCATGTTCACTCTTTTCGACGACGCCGTCGGCGCCGCCTATCACGTCGTGTCCGGGCTCGCCGCGGCGCTGGCCCCGCTGGCCGGAGGCCTGGCGACCGCGGCCGCCATCGTCGCCTTCACCGTGGCCGTGCGGCTGCTCCTGCTGCCGCTCAGCTACTACGCGACCCGCGGCCAGGCCAGCCAGGCCCGGCTCGCTCCGCAGATTCAGGCGCTGCGCCAGCGCCACGCCGGGCAGCCGGACCGGCTGCAGCGCGAGCTCGCCGAGCTGTACCGGCGGGAGGGCACCGGGATGTTCGCCGGATGCCTGCCCGCACTGCTGCAGTTGCCGTTCCTCAGCGTCATGTACCGGCTGTTCCGGTCGGGCACCATCGGCGGCCGGCCCAACCGCCTGCTCAGCCACGGCCTGCTCGGCGCGCCGCTCGGCAGCCACTGGCTGAGCGGGCCCGGGCCGTTCAGCGCCCAGGGCATGGTGTTCCTCGGGCTGTTCGCGCTGCTGGCCGTGGTGGCCTGGCTGGTGGCGCGGGTCAGCAGGACGTCCGCCGCGCGGCAGTCGGCGCCGCCCCCGGCATCCGGCCGCCCGGGTCGGCGCAGCGCGACCGGCCCGCCAGCCCAGCCCGGCGGGGTCATGGGCGCGGCGACGCGGGTGATCCCGTACGCGACGGTGGCCATCGCCGCGGTGCTGCCGCTGGCGGCCGGCCTGTACCTGCTGACCACGACCGCGTGGGCCGCCGCCGAGCGCGCGGTGTTCGCCCGCCGGACGGCGCCGTCCCCAGGCCGGATTCCGGGCGGCGGGATGTACGCCCGCGATCGCGTTCGGCATGATGAAGGCAGCGGCCTGGCCATCGGGGCAGCTGTCGGAGGTGCGCCGGGTCCGCGCCGGTACAGCGATGTGCCCAGAGGAGGACATCCATGCATCAGCCGCCCATCCCGCATGTCGCCGGCGAGGACCCGGAAGTAGCCGAGCTGATCAACTCAGAGGCGCGGCGTCAGTTCGAGAAGGTCCGGCTGATCCCGTCGGAGAACTACGTCTCCGTCGCGGTGCTCGAGGCCGCGGGCACGGTGCTGACCAACAAGTACTCGGAGGGCTACCCGGGCCGCCGGTACTACGAGGGCCAGCAGTTCATCGACCCGATCGAGACCCTGGCGGTGCGACGGGCCGAAGCGCTGTTCGGCGTTGACCACGCCAACGTGCAGCCCTACTCGGGGTCGCCGGCCAACCTCGCCGTCTACCTCGCGTTCCTGCAGCCGGGCGAGACCGTGATGGGAATGGCGCTGCCGATGGGCGGCCACCTCACGCACGGCTGGCCGGTGTCGGTCACCGGCAAGTGGTTCCGGTCGGTCCAGTACGGGGTCCGCGCCGACACCGGCCGGGTCGACCTGGACCAGGTGCGGGACCTGGCGCTGGCCGAGCGGCCCAAGCTGATCTTCTGCGGTGGCACGGCGATCCCGCGCACGATCGACTTCCCGGCCTTCGCCGAGATCGCGGCCGAGGCCGGCGCGGTCCTCGTGGCCGACATCGCCCATATCGCGGGCCTGGTGGCGGGCGGCGCGCACCCCAGCCCGGTCGGGCACGCCGGGGTGATCACCACGACGACGCACAAGACCCTGCGCGGCCCGCGCGGCGCGATGATCATGACGACCGCCGAGCATGCGTCCGCGGTGGACAAGGCGGTCTTCCCCGGCCTGCAGGGCGGCCCGCACAACCACACCACGGCGGCGATAGCCGTGGCGTTGCGGGAGGCCGCCGAGCCCGCGTTCACCAGCTACGCGCACCAGGTGGTGGCCAACGGCCAGGCTCTGGCGGCGGCGCTGCTCGAGCGCGGCTACGCCTTGGTCTCCGGCGGCACCGACAACCACCTGATCCTGATCGACCTGACGCCGCAGGGCATCGCCGGGAAGCCCGCGGCGAAGGCGCTGGACCGGGCGGGCATCGAGGTGAACTACAACACCGTGCCGTTCGATCCGCGCAGGCCGTTCGACCCGTCCGGGATCCGGATCGGCACGCCGGCGATCACCACCAGGGGACTGCGCGAGTCGCACATGGCACAGATCGCCGCGTGGATGGACGCGGCGATCACGGCAGCGGCCAAGGACGACGAGCCGCTCATCGAGCGGATCGCCGGCCAGGTCCGCGACCTGCTGGCCGGATTCCCGATGCCCGGTTTTGCGGCCGGGCCCTGAGCCGCCCGGTATTTCCGGCAGCAAGAAATCGCCCCGGGCCGGCGGGTCGCTATGTATTGGCCACGGCAACCAGTAGCGTGCCTTCCGGAGCGCTACGGGGTCAAGCCGTTCGGGGGACGGTCGCCATGAACGCGGATACGCGTTCGAGTACCTTCCTGCGGCTTGCCGCGCTCTCTTTCGGCACCAGCGGCTGGACCGGTTGCTCTGCGGCACCGGCCATGGCCGGTGCCGGGCGTCCTGTCGGGGGGCAGGGCGGATGTGACGGGGGAGGACATCGCTGATCATGGCCTTGGAGAAACCGGCCGCGTTTCCTGTCTGTTCGACCGCCTTCCTGTCCCCTGCGGCAGGCGTGGTCCAGTCGGCGCACCGCGTCGCCGGCCCGGCCGGCGGCTGACGTCGCAGCGCCATCCAGGTGACGATGAGAAGGCGGTATCCAGCATGCTCGCACGCCAACTGCCGGGCCTGGCACGGCCATGGCGCTCGCTGGCCGCGGTCACGGCCGTTGCCGCCGCCCTGACGGCTCCGGTGACGGCCAGCCGCGCCGCGACGGGCCCTCCGGCCGCGCTCCGGCCGGTGTCGTACCGGGGATACTCGTTCGAGGTGCCCCGCTCGTGGCCGGTGATCGACCTATCCCGGTCCCGGCACGCCTGCGTGCGCTTTGACGTGCACGCGGTCTACCTGGGCGCCCCGGCTAGCAATCAGTCCTGCCCGAGCTCGCTCATCGGAACGACTCAGGCGCTGCTCATCCAGCCCGCGCCGCGGTCATCGGCCGAGTCCTCGGTCGAGGACCCGGTGGCCAGGGAGATCACGGTGACCGCGCGGCGGATCGAGGTGACGGCCACGTTCGATGCCGACCCGGGCCAGATCTACCAGATCCTGGCGAGCGCGTCGCTGCCCGTGCCGGTCGTCCATGCCCCCGATCCGGCTGCCGCCAACGCGGAGCCCGCGGCCCGGCCGAGCGGGCCTGTGCTGTCCGCGAAGGTCGCGAACGACCACGGTCTCGGCTTCGACGCTTGCGCCGCGCCGAGCGCCGCGTACATGCGCACCTGGCTCAGGCTGTCGCCGTACCGGGCGGTCGGCGTCTACATCGGCGGCTCGGACGAATCCTGTGCCCAGCCCAACCTGACCAGCAACTGGCTCGAGGCCGAGGCGGCCGCCGGCTGGCATTTCATCCCCATGTACGTCGGCCCGCAGGCCGAGTTTGGCGAACTCGGGCACCACCCGGGCCACCAGGGCCACGCCGCCGCGGACGATGCCGTGATGCGGGCCGAGCGGCTCGGCTTCGGGCGGGGGACTCCCGTCTACTACGACATGGAGGCCTATGCGCCCGGGCAGACCGGGAAAGCCTTGCGTTTCCTGTCGGCATGGACATCGTGGCTCCATACCCTGGGATATTCCTCCGGAATCTACAGCAGCTCTTCCGCCGGGATTGCCGCCCTGGCCCGGCAATACTTCACCCATAAGTACGCGCTGCCCGATGTCATCTTCGACGCTTTGTGGAATGGAAAGGCAAACACCGCGGACCGGGTACTCACGGGCAGCGAGTGGTCGCATCACCAGCGGGTGCATCAATTCGCCGGAAATGCCACGCAGGCCTACGGAGGCGACGCGATCAACATCGACCAGGACTACGTCAACGTGAAACTGGCCGCGTCCGCCCCGGCATCGCCTGCCTCCGTGGTCAGGCTGAGCCGGGGCACCGCCGATGTCTTCTACCGGGGAACCGGCTGGCTCGGGTATCTCAGGCACGCGCCGGGCTGGGGATGGGTGCACCCGGTGCGGTAAGCGCCGATGGCCGGCCCGCAGTCAGTTGCTGATGATGCTGGAGGGCTTGCGCCACTGGATCGTCGGCAGCATGGCCTCGGGGCGGACCCGGTGCGCGTACCGCTTGGTGATCTCGAACAGCGACTCGATCAGGGTGTCCGACAGCAGGTGCGGCTCGAGCCCGAGCCCCATCAGCCCGGTGTGCACCACGTTGTAGTGGTGGTTCTCCAGTTCCACCCGGGGGTTGTCGACGTGCTCGACCCGGACGGCATCCGGGCTCGCCTTGACGATCGTGTCCGCGATCTGCCGCAGCGACATGAACTCGGTGATCTGGTTGAACACCCGGAACTCGCCCTTGTCGGCCGGGGTCTCGCAGGCCAGCTGGATGCACCGGACCGTGTCCCGGATCTCGATGATGCCCCGGGTCTGGGTGCCGTTGCCGTAGATGGTCAGCGGCTTGCCGAGCACCGACTGGATGACGAAGCGGTTCAGCACGGTGCCGAACACCGCGTCGTAGTCGAACCTGGTCGCGAGCCGGTCGTCGCGGGCGGTCTCCGGGGTCTGCTGGCCGTAGACGACGCCCTGGTTCAGGTCGGTCGCGCGCACCCCCCAGATCCGGCAGGCGAACTCGATGTTGTGGCTGTCATGCACCTTGGACAGGTGGTAGAACGAGCCGGGCCGCTTGGGGAACAGCACCCGGTCCTTGCGGCCCTTGTGCTCGACGTCGAGCCAGCCTTCCTCGATGTCGATGTTGGGCGTGCCGTACTCGCCCATCGTGCCCAGCTTGACCAGGTGGATATCCGGGTTGATCTCGGCGATCGCGTACAGCACGTTCAGGTTGCCGACCACGTTGTTGGTCTGGGTGTAGACCGCGTGCTTGCGGTCGACCATCGAGTACGGCGCGGCGCGCTGCTCGGCGAAGTGGACGATCGCGTCCGGGGCGAAGTCCCTGACCATGTGGTAGGTGAAGTCCGCGTCGCACAGGTCGCCCACGTAGCTGGCGATGGTCTTTCCGGTCAGCTCATGCCACACGGCCGTGCGCGCTTGCAGCGACTCGATCGGCACCAGGCTGTCCACGCCCATCTCGTGGTCGTATCCCCGGCGCGCGAAGTTGTCCGCCACGGCGACGTCGTGACCGACCTCCGACAGGTGGAGCGCCGTCGGCCAGCCTAGGTAGCCGTCCCCGCCCAACACCAAGACCTTCATGAACTCGCTCCTACCTTGTTCGTAGCTGTCGTTGATTTATACCTGACCTGGATCACAACGGCATTCGAACTGCCTGAGTAGCGTCGCAGCGGGCGCCTTGCGCGCAAGGCGTGCCGCTGACCTGGAGGACCGCGTAACCAAGCCCCCCATAGGCTCCCGTACTGTATACCTGTCCTACTGGCACAGAATCTCTTTTCGGCAGACCGGCCCTGAACCAAGGACGCCCATGACCCGGGTATCGCCCAAGATCACTGAAGCTGCGTGGAGCACGCTCCCCGGACCCCTGCGGCGAAAGCTGCGCAGCGCGGGCGGCAGGCGCCTGGTCCGCTTCGCGCCCGCCGCGGTGCTGGCGCTGTGCGCAACCCAGCTGACCTACCTGATCTGCCAGCTGGCGCACGTGACAGCCGGGGTGGCCGGCGCGGTCGCGTGGTTCGCCGGCGCGGCCGTCAGCTACGTGGTCAGCCGGTGGGCCTGGGAGCGCCGGGGTCGGCCGCACCTGCTCAAGGAGACCCTGCCGTTCGTGGTGATCTCCCTGTGCGTCGGGGTCATCCTGACCGCTACCAGCAAGTTCGCCGCCACCGAGGCACGCGCCCTCGGCCTGCACGGCCCCGAGGCAGTGGTGTTCAAGCAGGGCCTGTTCCTCGCGGCTAACTGCGTGACCTTTGCCGTCAGGTTCCTGATCTTCCATTACGTGCTCTTCGCCGACCGAGGGTCGCCAGGCTCGGGCGAGCCAGGCGGCCAGGTCAACGCGGGAGCGGAGGGAGCGGCCCCGGTGCCCGCCGCCGTGACCCCGTCGGCCAACGGCTCGTCCGCGCCCCGCTCGCCGGACCCGGGCCGGGCCGCGGACCCGGGTATGCGGCGCTGACGCTCGCGCCACCAGGTCCCGACCACCACCTTGGAGAAGCTCACCGCGTAGAAGGCGTTGTTGCCCTTCTTGCTCTTGCCGACCGTGCGCCGGTGAATCGTGGCTGGCCGTTCCTGAACCCGGAATCCGTGCGTGATCACGCCGATCAGCAGCTCGGCCGCCTGGTACTGCGGCTGCTCGAGGCGGACCGCGCCGGTGACCTCGGAGCGCATGGCCCGGAGCCCGAACGTCGTGTCGCTCACCCGCTGGCCGGTCAGCACGCTGATCGTGAGCGCGAAGACCCGCACGCCGAGCTTGCGTACCGGATCCTTGGTCTCCTCGCTGCCGAGCGTCCGCGAGCCGGTCACGAAGTCCGCCTGACCAGCCAGGATCGGCGCCATCAGGCTCTCGATCTCGGCCGGGTTGTACTGGCCGTCGGCATCGGTGGTCACGATGTAGCTGGCGCCGCCCTCGCGGGCGAGCCGGTAACCGAGCCGCAGCGCCGCCCCCTGGCCCCGGTTGACCGGCACCTCGCAGACCAGCGCGCCGGCTGCCCTGGCCTCCTTGGCCGTCGCGTCCACGGCGCCGTCGGAGACGACGATCGTCGCCGCGTCCAGCCCGGCGATGGTAGCGGGAAGCGTCTCGGCGACCGGGCCGATGGAGCCCTCCTCGTTGAAGGCGGCGATCACGATCGCGACCGGCGGCAGGCTGGTAGCCCGGTCGCCGAACTCCTCGATGAAGGCCCGGATGGCGGCGGCGTCGATGGCCTCGTCGTCGTCGACGCGGGGGGTAGTCACTTTGCTGCCTCCGAGAATTCTGGCCAGACCGTGGCCAGGCCGGACTTCAGATCGTGCGCGGGCGCGTAGCCCAGCGCGCGCGCGGCGGAGATGTCGATGATGACGGCCGGCATCTCGCCCGGCTTGGACGGCACGTGCTGAACCGGGATGGCGGCCCCGGTGACCCCGCGCGCCGCGTCCACCATCTCGTTCACCGACACCGACTCCCCGGCACCCAGAATCAGCGGCCCGCTGAACCCGGCCCGCCACGCCGCGAACATGCCCGCCACGATGTCGTCCACGTGCACGAGGTCCCGCAGTTGGGTCCCGTCGCCGTACACCTGCACCCCGCCGCCGTCGCGCGCGGCCCGCATCAGCCGCGGCACGAAGCTGTCCTTCTCCTGCATGCCAGGACCATAGACGTTAGAAAACCGCAGCGAGCACCCGGTCATGTCGTAACAGGACGCGTACGCGCCGATCAGCATCTCCGCGGCGGCCTTGGTCGCGCCGTAGGGCGTCAGCGGCCGCAGCGGGATCTGCTCGTCGATCCTCGCGCGGCCCACGTCCCCGGTGACCGCGTTCGTGGACGCGAACAAGAACGTGCCGACGCCGCGCACCCGCGCCTGCTCCAGCAGCGCCGCCGTGACGTCCACGTTGACCCGGTGCGTGGCCGCCGGGTCCTCGACCGACGCCAGGACCCGCGTCAGCGCGGCCAGGTGGATGATGACTTCGGTGCCCGGACTCACCGCCTCGGCGACGACCGACGGCTCGCACAGATCCCCGATGACGGTGCGAACCCCGTCGGGTCCCGCGCCGCCCCCGGGGAATGCCCGCTTGTCGGCCACCGTGACATCGGCGCCATCATCGAGCAGCGCGCCCACCACGCGCCGCCCGATGAACCCGGACCCGCCGGTCACCAGCACCCGGGCAGGGCTGACCGCCCTCAAGGACGCTCCATTCACGTGTGTTGTCATACACCACCTTGCTGTTCGGGTCTAACGGTCCGGCATGCGACGATCCTCAGAGAGAGATTCGGAAATGCTGAACGTCTCCCGGGCGCGCGCTGCCGTGAGCCTGGGCTGGCTCACGCTCGTCCGCGGCGTGGACAGGCCGCAGGTGCGCCTGGCTAGTGTATCGGCGGTCCTGGCTGCGTTCGCCGCGAACGTCAAGTCGTTTGCCCTGGTCAGCCACTGGCATCTGGAACGCTGGCTGAGTGGTAGCTGCGGGAAGGTGGCCGAGCTTGATTGGGACGGCGGACATGGGCCTGCCGCCCGTGATTGGCTCGTCCCGGCGACGGCATTGGCCCGGCGCCGTGAAGTTCCTGGTCGAGGAGGTGATCGCAGAGTGACGTGGCCCCGTGAGGCCCCGGCCGGGCCGCCGTCGGCCGAAGAGGAGGCGTACCGGATACTGCGCTCCCGCATCGACCTGTCCCGCCTGCCCGCCCGCAGCCGTGACGTGACCGAACGGGTCATCTACGCGACCGCGGACTTCGATTACGCGACCGATCTGGTCTGCGACGAGGAAGCGCTCACCACGGCCGTGACCGCGCTCGCGGCGGGAGCCCCGGTGGTCGCCGATGCGGACATGGTCGCGGCCGGGATTACCGGCTGCCCGGTGATCTGCAAGATCGGCGAGCCGTTGACCGCGCGCCTGGCCCGCACGGCCGGCATCTCCGCGGCGGCGGCCGCGGTCCGCCTGGCCTTCGGCGAGGTGGGGCCGGGGGCGGTGTGGGTGGTCGGCTGCTGGCCGGCGGCGCTCACCGAGATCCTGACCAGGGGAGTGGAGCCGGCCTTCGTCGTCGGCCTGCCGGTGGGGTTCGTCGGAGCCGCGGAGGCCAAGGACGCGCTGCGGGCCAGCGGAATGCGCTCGGTGAGTAACGTGTCGGAGAAGGGCGGCGCGGCCGTCGCCGCGGCCGCGCTCGAGGCCTTGCTCCGCTCGGCTATCCGGCTGAGCGGGTCGCAGGCGGGCGCGGGCGCCGCAGCAGCGCCGCGTCCGGGCGACGGATCCCCGACGTGACCAGGGCGCGCGCTGGCGCCGGAGGACGGCGATGAACGACCATTCCTATTCGGATGAGCAGCGGGCGGCCGTCTACCGGGTCATCGAAGAGCGCCGGGACGTCCGCCGCGGCTTCCGGCCGGATCCGATTCCTGCCGAGGTGCTGACCCGGGTGATCGCCGCCGCGCACCGTGCCCCGTCGGTCGGCTTCTCCCAGCCCTGGGACTTCATCGTGATCACCGACCGGCCGAGGCGCGAGCGGATCAAGGCGCTGGCCGAGCGGGGCCGGGCCGACTACGCGGCCTCGCTGCCCGGCGTCCGGGCCATGGCCTTCGACCGGCTGAAGACCGAGGCCATCCTGGAGACGCCGGTCAACATCGTGGTGACCTGTGATCCGACCCGCGGCGGACGCCACACGCTCGGCAGGCACAGCCAGCCCCAGACCGCCGCCTACTCCAGCGTGCTCGCGGTGGCCAACCTGTGGCTGGCCGCGCGGGCCGAGGGCCTGGGGGTCGGCTGGGTGAGCTTCTTCGGCGAGCGGGAACTGGCCGCCGAGCTCGGCTTGCCCCCGCACCTCGAGGTGGTCGCGTACCTGTGCCTCGGCCAGGTCACGGAGTTCACGCCCGAGCCCGAGCTCGCGACGGCCGGCTGGGCCCGCAGGCGGCCGCTGGCCTGGTCGGTGCACGCCGAGGAGTACGGCCGCCGCGGGCTGCCGGGGCAGGGCGCCGCGAGCCTGCTCGACGACGTGCGGGCCGCGATCGGGCCGCTTGACGCCGCCGCGATGGCCGCCGCCCGGGAGCGGCTTGACCGGATGACCAAACCGCAGGGTTCGCTCGGAGCGCTGGAGGACGTGTCAGTACGGCTGGCCGGCCTGGCGGGCTGCTGCCCTCCGCCCATGCCCGAGCCGGCCGCGGTCGCGATCTTCGCGGCCGATCACGGGGTGCACGCCCAGGGCGTCACGCCGTGGCCGCAGGAGGTCACGGCGCAGATGGTGGCCAACTTCCTGGCCGGCGGCGCGGTCGTCAACGCGTTCGCCGCACAGGCCGGAGCCGAGGTCGTGGTGGTGGACGTGGGAGTCTGCGCCGACCTCGACCACGTCCCCGGGCTGCTGCCGCGCAAGATCGCGCCCGGCACCGCGGACTTCACCGCCGGCCCGGCGATGACCGGGGCGCAGGCCGAGGCCGCGATCGCCGTCGGGATCGAGGTCGCCCGCGACCTGGTCGCCGCGGGCAACAGGTGCCTGCTCACCGGGGACATGGGGATCGCGAACACGACCGCCTCGGCCGCGCTGGTCTGCGCCTTCACCGGGCGCGACCCAGCCGAGGTGACCGGCCGCGGCACCGGGATCGACGACGCGACCTACGCGAGGAAGGTGGACGTGGTGCGCCGCGGGCTGGCCGCCCGGCAGCCGGACCCGGCCGATCCGGTCGGGGTTCTCGCGGCCTTCGGCGGGTTCGAGCATGCCGCGCTGGCCGGCTTCATCGTGGGCGCGGCCGCCCTGCGCATCCCCGTGATCCTGGACGGCATGATCGCGGGTTCGGCCGCCCTGGCCGCCGCTGCGCTGGCCCCGGGCGCGACCGACTGCTGCGTGGCCGGGCACCGGAGCACGGAGCCCGGACATGCGGCTACCCTCGAGCACCTGAGGCTCAGGCCGCTCATCGATCTTGAGCTGCGGCTGGGCGAGGGCACCGGCGCCCTGCTGGCGTTGCCGATCGCGGCGAGCGCGGCACGGGCGCTGCGGGAGGTCGCGACGTTTGACTCGGCCGGGGTGACGGACAAGGGCTGACCAGCCGGGCGCGGGCGGGTTCGCAGGCCGGGCCGGGCCGCCGGCGATTACCCCTGGCATGATCAGAAGGAGCGCGGAGTTTCATGGTCGGCACCGATCACGCGCCGTATTTGCTGGCCCTGCGGCTGGCAGGCCGCCGCGTGACGATCATCGGCGGCGGTGCGGTCGCCGCCCGGCGGATTCCTGCGCTGCTGGACTCCGGAGCCGACGTGGTCGTCATCTCGCCGCAGCTGAGCCCGCTGCTCGCCGAATTGTCGGCGGCCGGCCGGATCCGCTGGATCGAGCGCGGCTACGCCCGCGGTGACTGCGCGGGCGCATGGCTGGTCGAGGCCTGCGCGAACGACCCCGATGTCAATTCCGCCGTCGCCGAAGAGGCAGATGCCGCCGGGGTCTGGTGCGTCCGGGCCGATGACGCGGCCGCCTCCCGGGCCTGGACCCCGGCCTCCGGGCAGGCCGGAGACGTCCGGGTCGGCGTACTGAGCGGCGACCCGCGGCACAGCGCGGAGGTCAGGGACGCGATTGTCGGAGGGCTGGCCTCGGGCGCGATCGCGTCCCGCGGCGGGATGCCGCGCGGCAGCGTGGCGCTGGTCGGCGGCGGGCCGGGCGATCCCGGGCTGATCACCGTCCGCGGCCGCCAGCTGCTCGCCGAGGCCGACGTCGTCATCGCCGACCGGCTCGCGCCGCGGTCACTGCTCGCCGGTCTCGCGCCCGATGTCGAGATCGTGGACGCGGCCAAGGTGCCCCGCGGGGCGGCCGTGGCCCAGGAGCACATCAACGCGCTGCTGGTCGAGAACGCGCGGGCGGGCCGGTTCGTGGTCCGGCTGAAGGGCGGCGACCCGTTCGTCTTCGGCCGCGGCGGCGAGGAGGTTCTCGCCTGCCTGCGCGCCGGAATCGCGGTCACGGTCGTCCCCGGCGTCTCGAGCGCGGGAGCCGTGCCGGCCGCGGCGGGCGTGCCGCTGACGCATAGGGGCATCGCGCAGGAATTTCACGTGGTCTCCGCGCACGTCGCGCCGGGTGACAAGCGCTCCACGGTGGACTGGCAGGCGCTCGGGTCCTCAGCCGCCACGCTGGTCCTGCTGATGGCCACCGAGCACCTTCAGGCCATAGCCGACACGCTGATCAGACATGGACGAAATCCCCGGACTCCCGTTTCGGCTATCGCGAACGGTACCCTGCCCTCGCAGCGCACAATTAACGCAAGACTGGATACTGTAGCCCGAGATTGCGCCAGGGCCGGCTTGCGGCCCCCGGCCGTCGTGGTGGTGGGAGAGGTCGTGACCATCTCCGAGCAGATCTCTGAGCTTTGCGGAGGCCTGGCGGGACCGCTGTGGGGGACATTTGTGCCTCATGGGGCCGAAGGGGGCGGAGAGCAGGTGATATCCGCTGCGCGGGGTAGTGGACCGAGTGGGGAGGGAGGCTCAGGGACCGGCGACCCGCCGATGTCCGGAGCCGTGCGCAATGACTGAGGGACCGGGCGTGACCGCAGCGTCGGTACCGCCCGGTCGCATGCCCCGCCCATTGCCAAACCCGCCCGGAGAGCCCGCCGCGGGGACCCCGGCCGGGTACGAAGAAGTCGAGCCGCATGTGCGGGTGGACGGCCGCAAGCTGGAGTCGGCCCTGCTCGCGCTCAGGCACGTGATCGTCGAGGTGCCGCTGCACCTGGAGGCCCCCGGGGCCGATGAGGCGCGCGCCGAGCGGCGGAAGCTGCTCAGCCAGATTGATGATTACCTGCTCCCGCGGCTGCGCCAGTCCGGGGCACCGCTCCTGGTCGCCCTGGTCGGGTCCACCGGCGCGGGCAAGTCGACGCTCATGAACAGCCTGGTCGGCGCGCAGGTCAGCAACACGGGCACGCGCCGGCCCACGACCAACAGCCCGGTGCTGGCCTGCCATCCGCGCGACGCCCGGTGGTTCGCCGAGAACGTCTTCCTGCCCACCCTGCCGCGAGTACGGCAGCAGGGCCTGGCCATGCCGGGCCGGGACGGGCTGCTCGTGCTGGCCGAGAGCGAGGGCATGCCCGAGGGCGTCGCCCTGCTGGACACCCCCGACATCGATTCCGTCGTGCAGGCGCACCGCGAGTTCGCGCACCAGTTCCTCGACGCGTCGGACCTGTGGCTGTTCATGACCAGCGCCACCCGTTACGCCGACGCGGCCGTCTGGGAACTGCTGCAGCAGGCCAGGGACCGGGATGCGTCGCTGGCCATCGTGCTGTCCAGGGTGGCGCCCGCGTCCGCCCGGCAGCTCAGCACGCATTTCGACGCGATGCTGGAGGCCAACGGCCTGGCCGGCGTGCAGCGTTTCATGATCGCGGAGACCGTTATCACCGATGGCATGCTCCCGCCCGAGGTCTCCGGTCCGGTCCGGAAGTGGCTCGATGACACCTCGGTGCGGCAGGAGCGGCGGGTCGCGGTGCTGACCAAGACCATGTCCGGGGTGCTTGACACGCTGCGCACCAGGGTCCCCGCGCTGGCCGAGCAGGTGGAGACCCAGCTGCGGCTGCGCGCCGAGCTCCGGTCCCAGGTCGACGGTGCCTACCAGGCCGGGCTCGCCGAGTTCGACGAGGCGATAAGGAACGGCTCGCTGCTGCGCGGCGAGATCCTGGCCCGCTGGCAGGACTTCACCGGCACCGGGGACCTGCTGCGCATGCTGCAGGTACGCCGCACCGGACGGCCCGCCAGCCGCCCGCGCAAGCGCCAGATACCGGCCCGGGCCCAGGCGCTGAAGACCGCGCTGCGCGGCGGGCTTGAGACCCTGGTCGCCTCGCTCGCCGACCGCGCCGCCGAGGGGACGGTCAGCAAGTGGCAGCAGCGCGACGCCGGCGCCGCCCTGGTCAGGGAGTTCGCCGCGGCGAGCGGGGGCCAGCCGGACAGCATCACCTTCGACCTGGTGCCCGACCTGGACTTCATCGCTCCGGGCGGGGCAGGCCCCGAAGCCAGGGCACCGGTGCCGGCGGGCGTCGCCACGCTGGCGCGGTCATCACCGGACCTGGCCACCCGCTCGGCACGGGCCATCACCGCATGGCAAGATCACGTGATGCAGCTCGTCAAGGCCGAGAACGTGACCAAGCGGTCGGTCGCGCGCGTTGTCTCGTTCGATGAGGAGTCGCTCGCGCTCGTGCTGACGATCGGCATGCTCGGCTATGGCGCCGGCGTCGCGGCGGTCTCCGGGGCCACCAGCGCGGCGGTCTCCGGGGCCACCAGCGCGGCGGTCTCCGAGGGCACCAGCGCGGCGGTCACCGAGGACACCAGCGCTGTCCCGCAGCGCCTGCTCTCCTCGCTGTTCGGCGCGGGCCAGCTGCGCGACCTCGGCGCCCGGGCCCGGCTGGACCTGCACGACCGGATCAGCCTGCTCTTCGACGAGGAGCGGCAGCGCTTTGCCGCGATCATCAACGCCACGGGCGCGCCTGACGACGACGCCGCGGACGCGCTGCGGCAGGCGGCCGAGGCACTCGAGGCGGCACGATGACCGCCAGCGGGCCGCCGTGGCCGATCTTCGGTGCCGGGCAGCCGGAGCCCGAGAAGACGGCCGCGGCGAAGGCCGGCCAGGAACGCGCCGATCCGGCCAAGGCCGGGCTGCCCAGAGCCGGGCGGGCCAGGTCGGGGCCGCCGCCCCGGGCCGGGGCCTGCCGGCTGGCCCGCCGTGGGAGGAGCAGGCGGCGGCCGAGTCCTCATGGCCGGGCCTGCCCGGGAGCCCGAAGCCGAGGTCCGTCTCGCCGGTACTGGGCTTGTCGGCCAGGCTCACCGCGCTGACCCGGCTGATTCAGATCGCGACGGCCCGCACCAGCAACGGCGGGTTCCCCGAGACCGTGATCCAGGACGCCGAGGAACTGGTGCAGCGGGCCGGGGAGCGGCTGCGGCTGTCCGCCGGCCATACGGTCGTGGCCCTGGCCGGGGGCACCGGCAGCGGCAAGTCCTCGCTGTTCAACTTCCTGGCCGGGGCTGAATTCTCCGCCGTCGGGGTGACCCGGCCGGTGACCAGGGACCCCCACGCCTGCGTCTGGGGCGCGTCCGGCTCCGGGCCGCTGCTCGAATGGCTGGGCGTTCCCCGCAGGTTCCGGTACGCGCGGGGCAGCGCGCTGGACGGCGGCGAGTCCTCGCTGAACGGGCTGGTCCTGCTCGACCTGCCGGACCATGACTCGGTCGTGGGCGGCGCATCCCACCAGGTCGACAGGCTCATCGGCATGGCCGACCTCATGGTGTGGGTGCTCGATCCGCAGAAGTACGCGGACGCGGCGGTGCACCGGAGGTACCTGGTGCCGCTGGCCGGCCACTCCGACGTGATCGCCGTCGTGCTGAACCAGGCTGACCTGCTCAGCGCCGACGATGCCGAGGGCTGCGTCGGTGACCTGCGCCGCCTGCTCGACTCCGAGGGGCTGCACAACGCCGTACTGCTGGTCACGTCCGCGGTCACCGGCACCGGAATGGACCAGCTGCGCAAGCTGCTGGTCGGGGCGGTGTCCGAGCGGAGGGCCACGAGCGCGCGAATCTCGGCCGACCTTGACGGCATCGCCGGGGAGTTCGCCCCCTATGCGGAGGAGCGGCCGGAACGGCCGGGCCGCGATGGCGCGGCCAGCGCCGCCGGGGCGGCCGGAGCGCAGGAGGGTGGCGCCGGCCACGTGCCCCTGGACACCGCGGAGGAGCTGGTCGACGCGTTCACTGGCGCCGCCGGGGTGTCGGCGGTGGCCGATGCCCTGCAGAGCGCGCGCGAGCTGCGGGCCATCGACTACGTCGGCTGGCCGATCGCCTGGCTGGTGGAACGGCTCACCGGCCGTGACCCGGTCCGCCGGATCCGGCTCGGGCGGCTGTGGGCCGAGCTCAAGAGCATGGCCGCGGGCCCGTCCGGCGCGCAGCAGGCGGACATCGACAACGCCCTGACCAAGCTGGCCGACGAGATTGGCGCGCCGTTGCCGAAGCCCTGGTCGCAGACGACCCGGTCGGCCGTGCGGTCCAGGGCCGAAGAGATTCCGGCCGCGATCGGCGCCGCGATGGGCGAGTCGATCCCGGAGGAGAACCAGATCACGCCCTGGTGGCGGTTGGTCGGGGCGCTGCAGGGGCTGCTGCTCGGCTGCGTGATCGTAAGCCTGGCGTGGATCGTGGCGCTGCTCATCTTCGGGGTCTTCCGCGCCGCCGGCCACGTG
The DNA here is from genome assembly GCA_963729365.1 of uncultured Actinomycetota bacterium. Taxonomy (GTDB): domain Bacteria; phylum Actinomycetota; class Actinomycetes; order Streptosporangiales; family Streptosporangiaceae; genus JASHPR01. Next base: position 439,147 of record CAVSNQ010000013.1, on the reverse strand, counting down.
CCCAGGCTGTTCGGCGACGTTTCGCTGCTGCCCTGGATCATCGTCATGATCGCGGCGTTCCTGGTCTTGGGCTGGCTGACCGCGGCCGGCTGCATGAACCTGGTGCGAGCTGAGGCCGGGCACGAGCGCGAGCGGGTGCTGGACACAATGCACGCCAAGGTCGAGGTGGTCGCGCGCGAGATGGTGCTGGTCCCCGTCGAGCAGGAACTCGCCGAATACGGGCGTTTCCGCAGCGAACTCCGCATCGCGGCCGGCGGCGCGTGACCGCCGCCCCGGCGCCTCAGGCGGCGCCGGGCAGCACCCGTGGGTCGATCCGCTCCTCCCTGGCCTGCTCGCCCTCCCTGACCACCCGGTACGCGCCCTTGCCGCGAACCTCGGACACGGCCTCGGCGAACTCGGTCCCGCGATAGACGATGCCGACGCCGTCGTCGGTCGCGTAGCCGGCGGGCAGTACCCCTGACCCGATGAGCTGCTGGAACAGAGGCCGGCGCTGCGCCTCGGAGTCGTAGTGAACCCCCGCCGAGTACGGCACGAGGCCGAGCCCGTTGGTGACCGGCCGCAGATCGGGCCCGAACGAGTCCGTGGTGCCCCCGATGTGCCAGCACACCGACCCGGCCGACACCCCGGCCAGCACGACGCCGGCCAGCCAGACCTCCCGGAGCACCTGATCCAGGCCGTGCAGCCGCCACACGGCCAGCAGGTTCGCCACGCTCCCGCCGCCGACCCAGACCACGTCCTGGTCGAGCAGCAGCGCCGCGGGATCCGCGGCACTCGGCATCGGGAACAGGTTCAGGTTGGTGACGGTCATCCCGGCCGCCTGGCCCGCCTCGGTGAACAGCGCGTTGAACCACTGCTGATCCCCGCCAGCGGTGCCGATGTGGCAGATCCGCGGTGCGCGCCCGGCGACGCCGGACAACTCGACCGCGTGCTGGATCAGCGGGGCGAACTCGAAGTAGGTGCGCGATCCCCGGCGGACGCCGCCCGAGGTCGCCAGGATCGTGGGCGCGGATGCAGGCATGGCCAGAATGTACCGAATGCGGTCGGCGACCGGGGAGTGGCGTGGCGTTCAGGGGGCCTTCCTGATGACGCGCCCGCCGCCGGGTACCTGTCCTCGCCATCCATGTGTAATGTTGTAATTAGCCTTGAATGGGAGGATGGCATGGAATCTGATCAGCCGCTGGACTCGTACTCCCGGGTCGTTTCCGGCGTGGCGGCCGAGCTCACGCCGAAGGTGGCGAGCCTCCGGGTACCGCAGCGGTCGGGCGGGCGGGGCGGAGAGAGCCTCGGGTCCGCCGTGGTCTTCACCGGGGACGGGTTCCTGCTGACCAACGCCCACGTCGTGGGGCGAGGTCCGGGCGGCACCGCGCTGTTCTCTGACGGCACGAGTTCCCCGTTCACGGTGGTCGGCTCCGACCCGCTGTCCGACCTGGCGGTGGTGCGGGCGGGCGGTCCGACGCCGCCGCCCGCCGAGCTCGGCGAGGCGGACAAGCTCGTCGTCGGCCAGCTCGTGGTGGCCGTGGGCAGCCCGCTGGGCCTGGCCGGCTCGGTGACCGCCGGCGTGGTGAGCGCGGTCGGACGGTCCCTGCCGACCCGCAGCGGGGCGGCCGCGCGCCTGGTCGAGGACGTGATCCAGACCGACGCCGCGCTCAACCCGGGCAACTCGGGCGGCGCGCTCGCCGATGCGCACTCGCGGGTGGTCGGCATCAACACGGCGGTCGCGGGTGTCGGCCTCGGCCTGGCGGTCCCGGTGAACGGCACCACGCGGCGGATCATCTCCGCGCTGATACAGGACGGCCGGGTGCGCCGGGCGTACCTCGGGATCGTCAGCGTGCCCGCGCCGCTGCCCGCCCCGCTGCGGGAGCGGTTCGAGCGGCCGAACGGGCTGCGGGTGGCCGAGGTGGTGGCGGGCGGGCCGGCCGACCAGGCCGGGCTGCGGGCCGGGGACCTGCTGGTCAGCGCGGGCGGGCGGCCCGTACAGAAGGCGCAGGACCTGCAGCGGCTGATGTTCAGCGAGGCGATCGGGCAGCCGCTGGCGATCACCGTGATGCGCAACGGCGCCCTGGTGGACGTGATCGCCGAGCCGTCGGAGCTGGTGGCGGCCTGACGGTAGGGCGCCGCGCATCATCTCATGCGGCGCGCCCGGTTCTCGGCGGCCATCCACAGGTCGCCCCGCGCGGCGGGCCCTGTCCACAGGGCCGCGCCTGGCCGGTGCCTGGGAGCGCCGGGCCGGCGACGTTGGTGAGCAGCCCGGCGGCGCGGTGCCGCCGCAGCGGCAGGCCGAGCGCGACCCGCGCCGGCGCCGCAGAGCCCAGGAGGATCGCGATGTTCAACGAGGCGCAGTTGAGCGTGGTCGGCTACGTGGCCACCGAGCCCACCTACGTGAAGGTCGGCGACGGCATCCCGAAGCTGACCATGCGCGTGGCCTGGACCACCCGCCGCAGGGACTCAGCCACCGGCGAGTGGGTCGACGCCAACACGTCGTTCGTGCGGGTGACCTGCTGGCGCAGGCTCGCCGAGAACCTGGCCACGTGCCTGCGCAAGGGTGACCCGGTGCTGCTCAGGGGACGGCTGGACGTCCGCCCGTTCGTCGGCAAGGACGGTCAGCGCAGGATCTCCGTCGACGTGGACGCGAACTCGCTCGGGCACGACCTGAGCCGGGGCGTGGCGGGCTTCCGGCGGGTCTGGGAGACGACGGGCAAGACGGCGGAGCAGGCGGCCGCGGGCGAGCCCGGCGCGGGCGGCGACGAATCGGCCGCCGACGACGCGGCGCTCGCGGCCCTGGCCGAGGCCGAGCTGGTCCCCGCGGCCGACGGCCCGGCCGACGAGGACATGTTCGACGACAGCGCGATCGATGCGCTGGCCCAGGAGGCGGGCAGTGCGTCGGCTCCGTTCTGACCGGACGGCGCCTGGTCGTAGGCTGAAGACATGCCCGAGTTCATTTTTCAGATGCGCGCTGCCCGAAAGTCGTATGGCGACAAGGTAGTGCTCGACGATGTGACCCTGGCCTTCCTGCCGGGCGCGAAGATCGGCGTTGTCGGCCCCAACGGCACCGGTAAATCGACCCTGCTGCGGATGATGGCCGGGGTCGAGCAGCCGTCGAACGGCGAAGCGCGGCTGATGCCGGGGTTCACGGTGGGCCTGCTTGACCAGGAGCCCGAGCTGGACGAGACCAAGACCGTGCTCGGCAACGTCGAAGACGGTGTCGCCGAGACCAAGGCGCTGCTGGCGCGGTACAACGAGATCGCCGAGCAGATGGCGACGGACTACTCCGACGCGCTGCTCGAGGAGATGGGCAAGCTGCAGGAACAGCTTGACCACCGGGAAGCCTGGGATCTGGACAGCCAGCTCGAGCAGGCCATGGACGCCCTGCGCTGCCCGCCGCCGGACGCCGACGTGAGCGTCCTGTCCGGCGGCGAGCGCCGCAGGGTCGCGCTGTGCAAGCTGCTGCTGCAGCAGCCGGACCTGCTCCTGCTCGACGAGCCGACCAACCACCTGGACGCCGAGAGCGTGCTCTGGCTGGAGCAGCACCTGGAGAAGTACGCCGGCACCGTGGTGGCCGTCACCCACGACCGGTACTTCCTCGACAACGTGGCCGGCTGGATTCTCGAGCTTGACCGCGGCCACGCCTACCCGTACGAGGGGAACTACTCCACCTACCTGGAGACCAAGGCGGCGCGGCTGAAGGTTGAGGGCCAGAAGGACGCGAAGCGCCGCAAGCGGCTGGAAGACGAGCTGGAGTGGGTGCGCTCGAGCCCCCGGGCGCGCCAGGCCAAGAGCCGGGCCCGGCTGCAGCGGTACGAGGAGATGGCCGCCGAGGCCGACGCCAACCGCAAGCTGGACTTCGAGGAGATCCAGATCCCGCCGGGCCCGCGCCTGGGCAGCCAGGTCGTCGAGGTCAGCGACCTGTCCAAGGGCTTCGATGACCGGATGCTGATCGAGGGGCTCAGCTTCAGCCTGCCCCCGAACGGCCTGGTCGGCGTCATCGGGCCGAACGGCGTCGGCAAGACCACGCTGTTCAAGATGATCATAGGCGAGGAGCAGCCGGACAGCGGCTCGATCCGGATCGGCGAGACGGTGAAGATCTCCTACGTGGACCAGCTGCGCTCGGCGATCGACCCGAACAAGACCGTCTGGGAGGTCATCTCGGACGGACAGAGCTTCATCAGGGTCGGCAAGACGGAGATACCCAGCCGCGCCTACGTGGCCGCGTTCGGGTTCAAGGGACCCGACCAGCAGAAACCGGCCGGGCTCATGTCCGGCGGGGAGCGCGGCCGGGTCAACCTGGCCCTCACCCTGAAGCAGGGCGGCAACCTGCTCCTGCTCGACGAGCCCGCGAACGACCTGGACGTGGAGACGCTGTCATCGCTGGAGAACGCGCTGCTCGAGTTCCCCGGCTGCGCGGTGATCACCAGCCACGACCGCTGGTTCCTGGACCGGATCGCGACCCACATCCTGGCCTGGGAAGGGGGGTCGAACTGGTTCTGGTTCGAGGGCAACTTCGAGGCGTACGAGAAGAACAAGATCGACCGCCTCGGCGCCGAGGCGGCGCGGCCGCACCGCATCACCTACCGCAAGCTGACCCGCGACTGACCGCCGCCCGGCCAGCCCCGCGCCGCCCGGCCACCCCCGCGCCGCCCCGCCATCCCCGCGGCGCAACACCGCCCACCGCGGTGGCCCCCGGTCAGGCGGGGGAGAGGCCTAGGTCGGGGCGGCCGGGTTGGGCTTCCTGGTTGACCAGGCTGTTCGCGGCCATCACCAGGTAGTCCCACAGCTGCGCGTCCAGGGCCTCGTCGAGCTCCAACTCGTCGAGCGCGGTACGCATGTGCCGCAGCCACGCGTCGCGCTCCGTCTCCCCGATCGCGAACCGCGCGTGGCGCATCCGCAGCCTCGGGTGGCCGCGCTGCTCGCTGTAGGTGCCGGGCCCGCCCCAGTACTGGATCAGGAACAGCCTCAGGTGCTCCTCGGCCGGGCCGAGGTCCCGGCTCGGGTACACCGGCCGGAGCAGGGGATCCTGGGCCACCTCCTGGTAGAACCGGCTGACCAGGCGGCGGAAGGTCGCTTCCCCGCCCACGGCCTCGTAGAAGCTCATCTCGGTTGTCTCGTTCATCGCGTGACCCAGCGTACGTCCCGCCGCCCACCGCCCGCCGACCCCGACAGCCGCCGTGTCGCGCGCACCCGGGGTCGCTCGCAAGCGCCATGGTCATCTTCACTCTTCACTCGCTCCGTCCCCACAAATCGCGCGGGCGATGCGGGCGTGCCGCTCGCCCAGGAAGGTGGCGGTGCCGGCCGCGCCCATGGCGGCCTGGCCGAGGTAGCCGCGCAGGTAGCTGTTGCCCTGGCCCTTGCCGTGGCGGGTGCGGGGCCCAGATTGCAGGGTCCGGGGGCACAGCCCGGCCCAGGACACCAGGTGGGCGGCGGTGGGGAACCGGGTCATGTCCAGGCCGGTCTCGGCGATGATCGAGCAGGCCAGCTCGGCGCTGACGCCGGGTATCTCCTCCAGCCGCATGACCGCGGGCAGCGCGGCGGCGTCCGGCCCGGTCGCGGCGCTGGTGCCGGCGGCGCCGTCAGGGCCGGCGCCCCAGGCCGCCGGGATCGCGTCGATGGCGTCCTCGATCCGGGTGGTCAATGTCGTGATCTGGGCGTCGAGGAAGGCGATCTGATCCAGCAGGACCTGCGCGATCTCGGCGTGATGGCCGGTGAACATGCCGGTCAGCGCCTGCACCAGGGCGTCGTGCTTGGCCTTCATCCGGCCCCGGGCCAGGGCGGCCAGGATCTGCGGGTCACGCTCGCCGGCGATCATCGCGCGGATCATGTCCTGCGCCGAGGCCGTGGTCAGCTTCGACACCACCGACGACACCTTGATCAGCGCGTCCTCCAGCAGCTTCTCCAGCCGCTGGAAACACCGGGTCCGGTCCTGGACCAGATGGGTGCGCGCCCGGGTGTAGTGGCGCAGCGCCCGGATCTCGGCCGGCGGCACGAACGAGGGGCGCAGCAGCCCCTTTTCGGTCAGCCGGGCCAGCCACATCGCATCCAGCTTGTCGGTCTTGGGCCGGCCGGCCAGCTGCTTGACCTGGCTGGCGGACACCAGCTGCACCGCCAGCCCCGCCGCCTCCAGCACGTAGTACCAGATCCGCCAGTAATCACTGGTGGACTCCACGGTTACCTGCTGCACGCCCGCCTCGGCCAGCTGCGCGCCCAGCTCGGACACCGCGTTCATCGTGGCCGGCACCGTCCATACCGTGGGCCCAAATTGGGTGATCAAATGTCTGGACACCGAGGCGTGAAAAGTGGCGATGATCAAGGAATGTGAGCCTCCTTAGGGGTTCGGGGTGGGGGCATCGTGCGGGGTGGGGGCATCGCGCGGGGGCGGGGCCCCCGCGGCGGCGGGGGCATTGTGCGGGGTGGGGGCTTCCAGCTGGGGCGGGGCGCCCGCGGCGGCGGGGGGCGGGGGGTGAAGGTCGGGCCGGGCGCGGGTGCCTGCGGGGACGAGGGCACCGGCTCCGCCGTCGGGCTGGGCATCAATCGCCGTGCCGTTGGCGGCGCCGGTCGCGTCGAGCGCGATCTTCAGCCGTTCTGTGAGCTCCCGCTGGACTTCCCACTGCCGCAGCGGCACGGTCCGCGCCGTCACCCGCATCAGGACGGCCTCGCTGGACAGTTCCTGCACGCCCCAGACCTCGGGCTCCTCGAGGATGATCTCGTGCCAGGCTGGCTCCTGCCACATGGCTTCGGCGGTCCGCGTCATCGCCCGGCGCACCACGGGGATGTCGCGGTGGTAGGGAACGGGAAAGTCGACGACCGCCCTGGCCCAGCCCTGGGACTCGTTGCCCGCCTTCTTGATGGTGCCATTGCGGATATGCCAGACCACGCCGTTCACGTCCCTGAGCCGGGTGATCCGCAGGCTCACTCCCTCAACGGTTCCCGTGGTGTGGCCGACGCTGATGACGTCGCCTACCCCGTACTGGTCCTCGAGCAGCATGAAGATACCGGCCAGGAAGTCCTGCACCAGGTTCTGCGCGCCGAACCCGATGGCCACGCCGAGGACTGCGGTGCTGGCCAGCACGGGGGCCAGGTTCAGCCCCATGTCGCCGATGATGATGACCACGGCGATGCCGAAGATCGTCAGCGACGCCGCGTTGCTCAGGATCGCGCCGAGGGCGGCCGCCCGCTGCTGGCGCCGCTCGCGGAACAGCAGCGTGTGGGTCCGGTCGGAGCCGTCGGTGCCGTCCCTGGCGGCACGGGCCGTTACCCGTCCGATGGCCCGGTGCGCGATCACGCGGAGCACCACCGCGATCAGGAGCACGAAGCCGATCCTGATCACCAGCTGAGCCGGCCCGGCGAAGTAGACCGTGGTCAGGTCGGCGGCCTTCATGCTGTGCGTCACGTCCCACACCAGGCGGCAGGCGATGCCCGGGTTTTGCCCGCAGGCCGCGAAGAGCGACTCCTTCGAGGACGGGGAGACGGGGGCGCCCGGCCCCGCGACAAGCACCTGGGGGTGCACTACGACCTCCCTTCAGTGAACAGCGCCTCCCATAGTGGCCGGCCGGGCCGGGTGGAAGAGACGAGTGCCGCTGCACCGGACTATGGCGTCACGCCGGGCTTCCCGCAGTACCGGAGGGAATACCGCGAGGCGCTGCTTACCGGCTGAACTGGGTCTGCGCGGCGAGGAACGCCAGGGTGTCGGCGGACAGCGACGCCGAGCGGCTGACGGCGCGTGCCCCGTGCCCGACATCGGACTCGCGCCGCAGCAGGATCGGGCGATCCGGCCAGCGGGCCGATGTGGCGTGCTGCAGCGCGGCACACATCTTCCTCGCGTGCAGCGGGTCCACCCGGGTGTCCCGGTCGAAGACGGTGAACAGGACGGCCGGGTAGCGGGTCTGATCGCGCACGTGGTGGTAGGGGGAGTAGGACAGCAGCCAGCCCAGCTGCTCGGGGTCGGCGGCGGTCCCGTACTCGTCGTTCCAGGTCTGGCCGAGCCCGAATCGCTCATACCGGACCATGTCAAGCAGCGGAGCGGAGCACGCCGCCGCCGCGTAGAGATCGGGCCGCTGGGTGATCGCGGCGCCCACGAGCAGCCCGCCGTTCGACCCGCCGGAGATGGCCAGCTGCTCCCGCGTGGTCCAGCCGTCGGCGATCAGCTTCTCGGCGGCCGCATGGAAGTCGTCGAACACGTTCTGCTTGCGGGCGCGCATGCCGGCCCGGTGCCAGTCCTCGCCCTCGTCGCCACCGCCGCGCAGCGCCGCGATCGCGTACACGCCACCTCGCTCGACCCAGGCCAGGATTGAGGCGGAGTAGCCGGGTTGCATGCTGATGCCGAACCCGCCGTATCCGTACAGGATGGTCGGCCGCGGCCGCGGGCCGTCGCCGCCGGAGATGATCAGCATTCTGACCATGGTGCCGTCCTTGGACGGGTACGCGACCTGGCTGGCCGAGACCTGGGGGACGTCGACCAGCCCGGGGGGGCGCTCCCAGGTCACCGTCGTGCCGGCCAGCGTGTCGTAGCGGAGCACCAGCGGGGGCGTTGTGTTGTCGGTGTAGCCGAACCAGGCCTCGTGGCCGCCTTCCGGCCGCTCGCTGAGGCCGTCGATCGTGCCCAGGCCGGGCAGCGGCACGGTACCGGTCCGCTCGCCCGTGACCAGGTCATGCACGCTGACCTCGCTGACCGCGTGCCTGGTCCAGGCGGCCAGCAAGACCGGCCGGTCCAGCTCGTGGCCGTCCAGGATGGCGAAGCCGGCCAGCACGGCCTCCGGGTCCTGCGGGATCAGATCGCTCCAGTGCTCGTAGCCGGGCTCGGCGGGATCGGTCACGGCGAGCCTGCCCCGTGGCGCGTCCCGGTCGGTCCAGATATAGAGCCGGCCGTCCCGGCCCGCGCGGGCGCCGGTCTGCGCGTCGACTCCCTGCTGGACGACGCGCAGGTCCGGAGCTGATTCCGGGGCCGCGGCCAGGTCCGCGATCCACAGATCGTTCCGCGGCGCCGTGCCCGCGGCGGAGCCGATGATCAGCCAGCGGCCGTCCCGGCTGACCGACACCGAGTAGTAGTTGGTCTTCTCCAGCCCGTCACCGAAGATCATGACGTCATCTCGCGCCGCGCCGCCCACCTGGTGCAGGTAGACCCGCCGGTGATATTGCTCCTCGCCGCCGGGCACCGCCTCAGGAGGGAGCCTGCGGGTGTAGTAGAACGCCTTGCCGCCGGGCAGCCAGGCCACCTGCGTGTACCGGCAGCGGTCGATAGGGCCGTCGACGTCCGCGCCGGTGGCGACGTCCATGACCCGCAGCAGTGACTCTTCGTCACCACCCTGGGACAACTGGTAGGTGAGCAGGCGGCCGTCACGGTCGGGCTGCCAGGCGTCGAGCGTCGTGGTGCCGCTGCTGTCAATCGCCATCGGATCGATCAGGACCCGCTCCCCGCCGGATGGCGTGGCCGTGTACAGAACCGCGTGCTCCTGGCCTGCGGCGCGGCGGATGTAGAACTGCCGTTCCCCCCGCCACACCGGGGCGCCGACATAACCTGCGCCGAGTAGCTCGGTGATCCGCGTGGCCAGCGCCTCCCGGTCGCCGAGCGTCGCCATGTACTCGGCCAGGAGGGCGTCCTGCCCGGCCAGCCAGGACCGGGTCTCCGCGCTGTCGGCGTCTTCGAGCCAGCGGTAAGGATCCGCGACGACATGGCCGTGGATCTGCTCGGCAATGGGCTCACGGCGGGCAGCTGGGTATGCGGCCATGGCCTGCACTATAGGAGCCGGTCCCGGGCGGCTGGTCAGGGCGCCGGCGGCCGGGCCGGGCAGGCGAACCGGCCCGGCGGGCCCGGGCGGGCCGGCGGGTTGGCCCCGTCGGCCGCCGCGCCCGGTTACGCTATTGGGGTTGGCGGACGGACCATCAGGCAATCACACTGGTCACGGGTGCCCCGACACTACGGCGGCGCACCTGCCTGGGAGGTGGGAGTGCGTCGGGTATTGCTGCTCAACATCACGTATGAGCCGCTCACCACGGTTGGGCTGCACCGCGCCGTATGCCTGGTACTCGGCGACAAGGCGGAAGTCGTGCATGACGACGCCGGAGGCGCCGCGCTGCACTCCGCCTCGGTCGTGCTCGCGACGCCGTCCGTGATCAGGCTCCGCCGCTACATCCGGGTGCCGCACCGCAGCCGCGTTCCGCTGACCCGGGCGGCGCTGATGCGCCGGGACAACTACCTGTGCGCCTACTGCGGGATCAAGGCCGAGACCATCGATCACGTGGTGCCGCGCAGCCGTGGCGGGACGCACGCCTGGGAGAACTGCGTCGCCTCCTGCATGCGCTGCAACCACCGAAAGGCCGACCGGCTGATCGAGGAACTCGGGTGGACCCTGCGCTGCGTGCCCGCCGTGCCCCGCGGGGCGCACTGGCGGCTGATCGGGGCTGTCCATGACGGCGATCCGCAGTGGGCCGCCTACCTGGCCGAGCCGAGCGCCGCCTAGCAGAGCTGGGCGAGAATCTGTAATGCTGTAATCATGAAGTCCATTTACGAGCATGCGGGCGGCCATGACGGCCTGCGCCACTTCATCGACGTCTTCTACGGCAGCGTGCTCGCGGATCCCGTGCTGCAGCCGTTGTTCGGCGCGGGCCTGCCGGATCACGTTGACCACCTGACCGCGTTCGAGGCGGAGTCGTTCGGCGGCCCGGACGACTTCACCAGGCAGCTTGGCTTTGCCCACCTCATCGACGTGCACCGCGGCCTGGAGATCACCGAGGAGCAGCGGCAGCGGTTCGTCGAACTCTACATGGCGGCCGCCGACGCGGCCGGGATGCCCGGCGACGCCGCGTTCCGCGAGGCGCTGCGATCCCATGTCGAGTTCGGCTCGCACGTCGCCATGCAGAACTCCCACGCCGAGACCGACGATCAGCTGCACCCGCTGCGGGAGGTGCCGAAGTGGACGTGGCCGGGCGGGTAACCCGGCGGCGGGCGACCGGCCGGGGGCCTATGCGTTCTGTCCGGGCCGGCGAGACTAGGGCCTGAGAGATGCCGCGCTCGCTATGACGACGCAGCGCTCGATCGGGCTTACGCTGTCACAAGGTGGCCGGCCGCATCTCTGGCCGGCGAATGAGGTGGCGATATGGCGGATCACGACAGCGAGCTGACGATCCCGGAGGGCGGGTTCTGGCCCGCGCCGGAGATCCCGCAGCCGAACATCTACCCGATGGAGTGGCGGGTCGAGACCGAAAAGCTGGCTTCGATCTACCAGAAGTCCAAGCTGATGGCCTGGAATCCCGCTGACCTGCCGTGGGACGGCCTGCGCGCCGAGGACTTCACCGTCGAGCAGCGGCTCGGGATCATGTACTGGTTCTCGGTGCTCGCGAACTTCGACGCTTCCGGGCCGGCGGTCTTCGCCCGGGCCACCATCCACGCCTTCGAGCAGCACGAAGAGGACCCGGTTCGCAAGTGCTTCTTCTCGATCACGCGGGACGAGATGAACCACGAGGAGTGCTGCCAGCGGTCGATCGCGACGTTGTGGCCCGGCGGGCCTCTCGACTGGACCCCGTCGACCGACCTGGAGCGAGCCGCGCACAACAACATCGGCTGGCTGTACCACAACGGCGGGCGGTACTGGAGCGGCTACACCAAGGCGGTCGGCAAGTACTCGCTCGCGGTGCTGTTCACCAGCTTCATGATGGGCGAGATGGCGGCCTCGACCCTGTTCCGTGGCATGGCGTCCGGCACGACCCATCCCGTCTTCTCCGAGATGTTCCACAAGATCGGCCGGGACGAGTCGCGCCACCTGCAGATCTGCATGACGATCCTGGAAAACGAATGGCCCGGCCTCAGCGATGACATCAAGAGCACGATCACGCGCCAGCTCAGGGCGGGCTTCATCTTCCTGTCGATGATCCTCTGGGAGCCCCCGGAGGGCGGCGGATTCTGGGAGCTTCCGCCGTACTTCCTGCCCAACCACCGGGTGCTGATGAGCTACGCCAGGGACGCCGGGCTCGGCGTGCTGTCCTATGCGGAGCAGGCCGAGAACTGGAAGGTCGCGATCGCGAGGGTGCGGGCGATCGTGCAGCGCTGGGGCATCGAGTTCCCTGCCATTCCCGAGCTCGACATCGAGGGCGTGGATGTTTCGGACGACATCAACCCCGAAGACATCATCCCGGTGTTCTGACCTGCGGATACGGCGCCGGTCCCGCGCGCGGGCGCGGGTTGCGGCCCCGGCTGGCCCGGCTGCCGACTTGCCCCTGAGCCGTCTCTGCGGGACCGTTTGATTGAGCGGAGCGCAATGGCACCACCGGAGGCGAGGGAGCGGAGCTCTTGACCTGGTCTACCTATGTCGCCCTGGGGGACAGCCTCACCGCCGGGCGCGGAGATGAGGGTCGGGACGGGCGCCCGATCGGCTGGGCCCAGCGGCTGGCCGACATCCTCACCGTGCGGACCGCCGTGCGGTGCAGCCTGACCAACCTGGCCGAGGACGGCGCTACCGTGCGCCAGGTACTCAGCAAGCAGTTGCCCGCGGTCGCCGCCCGCCAGCCCGACCTGGTCAGCGTCACCGTGGGCATGAACGACATCCGCGTGCGCGGCTTTGACGAGCTGAGTTTCAAGTCCGACCTGGGGCAGCTGTTCGAGGCCCTGGCCGCGACCCAGGCGACGCTCTTGACCTGCACCCTCCCCGACCTCACGGTGATCATGCCGCTGTCGCAGGAACTCCGGGAGATCGCGCGCGAGCGCATGCGGCTGGCCAGCGACATCATCCGCGAGCAGGCCGAGTCCTACGGTGCCGTCTGCCTCGACGCGTGGTTGCTGCCCGGCGTCGCCGACCCGGACCTGTACGGACCCGACGGGAAGCACCCCAACGCCAAGGGCCATCAGTTCATCGCCGCGGCTTGCGCCGACAAGCTGTCGCCGCGCTGACCCGGGCTCCGGGTTCCGGGTTCCGGGCCTGAAACCGCTGGCTGTGGACCGTGGTGTGGATGGACCGGTGGAAAAGCCGGGCTACTCGGGGGATAACGGCGGGTGTCTTGTGGATGGCCAAAGAATCTTGAGATTGGTTTCCTGAAGCCCTTGTGCGGGCCCGTGGCGAGGCAGTAGAAAAGCACTCACCACCTCACGCGGAGGCCGATCCGGGGGCGACCCCGGGACCCCGGGGGCGACCCCGGGACGCAGGGAAGACCGGGTAACCGGAGTTCCAGGCGGGCGTCTGGCGCTGGTGGGAAGGTCGGCAGCGGACAGCAGCCGGGTGACCGGCCAGCCGAGCGATCGGCACGCTGGGCTGCATGGCCGAGCGAGGCCCCTCCATCTCATACATGGAGGGGCCTCGTCACTATTGTGCCGTTACCCATCCCGGTCGCACCAGGAAACCCGCCGGGCCGGAAGCCGCCCCGGGGCGGGCGGCCGCCCGCGCAATTGCGACGCGGGGAGCCTTTTATCAGGCGGCCCATCAACAAATTGCGCACAACGCGTAACGCCACGTGCAATGGCAGACGATAATGAGACAGACGCTGGCGACGTGGGTACCCCCGAGCTCACGTCGCCGCGTCTTCGCTTCCGGCCCGCTGCTGCCCGGCGGCGGGCATGCACCGCCCGCGCGGCCGGCCCCGCTGCGGTGGCCGGGGGCGCCGCGCCGCGTGCCGGCAGTACCCCGCGACGGTGCCGCCCGGTAGCGTTCGTTGCATGACAGCTACGACAACGCCAGAGGGCGGCGGCGCGGCCCCGCCGGAACGGGTCCCGTTCGGCCGGATGCTCACCGCGATGATCACGCCGATGACCCGCGACGGGGCGGTCGACTACGACGGTGCGGCCCGCCTGGCCGAGTACCTGGTCACTGAGATGCGCAACGACGGTCTGGTGATCAGCGGCACCACCGGCGAGTCGCCCACCACGAGCGACGCCGAGAAGGACCGGCTGCTGCGCACCGTGGTCGAGGCCGTGGGGGACCGGGCCACGATCGTGGCCGGCGTCGGCACCAACGACACCGCGCACACCTGCGAGCTGGCCAGGCAGGCCGAGCAGGCCGGCGCGGCCGCCCTGCTCGTCGTCACGCCGTACTACAACAAGCCGCCGCAGCACGGCCTGGTCGCGCACTTCACCAAGGTGGCCGACGCGACCGGGCTGCCGGTGATGCTCTACGACATCCCCGGCCGGACCGGCACCCCGATCGCGACCGAGAGCCTGGTGCAGCTCGCCGCTCACCCGCGGATCGTCGCGGTCAAGGACGCCAAGGGCGACCTCGGCGCGGGGTCCGTGGTCATGGCCACCACCGGCCTGGCCTTCTACTGCGGTGACGACATGCTGAACCTGCCCTGGCTGTCGGTCGGCGCGGTCGGCTTCGTCAGCGTGCACGGCCACGTGGTCGGCGACCGGCTGCACGAGATGATCGACGCTTACCTGGCCGGTGACACCGGCACCGCGCTGGCCATCCACCGCGAGCTGCTGCCCGTGTATACGGGCATGACCCGGATGCAGGGCACGATCAGCACCAAGGCCGCGCTCGCCATGCTGGGGCGGCCGGGCGGCCCGGTCCGGCTGCCGCTCGCCGATGCGACCACGGCCGAGGCTGAGCGGCTGCGTGCCGATCTGGTGGCCGGCGGTGTGAAGATCCTGTGAGCCATCCGCACCCGGAACTCGGCCCGCCACCGCCGCTGCCCGCCGACGGCCTCCGGATCGTCGCCCTGGGCGGGCTCGGCGAGATCGGCCGGAACATGACGGTCTTCGAGCACGCCGGCCGCCTGCTCGTCGTGGACTGCGGGGTGCTGTTCCCCGAGCCCGACCAGCCGGGCGTCGACCTGATCCTGCCGGACTTCTCCTACATCGAGGACCGGCTGGAGCAGATCGAGGCGATCGTGCTCACGCACGCGCACGAGGACCACATCGGTGCCGTCCCGTTCCTGCTGCGGTTGCGGTCCGACATCCCGCTGGTCGGATCCAGGCTGACGCTGGCGCTGGTGGCGAGCAAGCTCACCGAGCACCGGATCACGCCGGAGGCCCGCGAGGTGGAAGAGGGCTCACTGCATTCGTTCGGTCCCTTTGACCTTGAGTTCTTCGCGGTGAATCACTCCATTCCCGATGCGCTCGCGGTGGGCATCCGGACGCGCGCGGGCGTGGTGCTGCATACCGGGGACTTCAAGATGGACCAGCTGCCGCTGGACGGGCGGCTGACCGACCTGGGCGGCTTCGCGCGGCTCGGCGCGGAGGGCGTGGACCTGCTGATGGCGGACTCCACCAACGCCGAGATTCCCGGGATCGTGACCACCGAGCGGGCGATCAGCCCGGTGCTGGCCGAGGTCTTCGCCGCCGCGCAGCAGCGGATCATCGTCTCCTGCTTCGCCAGCCACGTGCACCGGGTGCAGCAGGTGATGGACACCGCGGCGGCGCACGGGCGCAAGGTGGCCCTGGTCGGCCGGTCGATGGTGCGGAACATGGGGGTCGCCCGCGAGCTCGGCTACCTGCGGGTCCCTTCGGTCCCCGGCGGCCTGATCGTGGAGCTGCGCGAGGCCGAGGAAATGCCGCCCGAGCGGATCGTGCTGATCTCCACCGGGTCGCAGGGCGAGCCGATGTCGGCGCTGGCCCGGATGGCCGGCCGAGACCATGCGATCAGGATCGCCGAGGGAGACACGGTGATCCTGGCCTCGTCGCTGGTGCCGGGCAACGAGACCGCCGTGTCCCGGATCATCAACGAGCTGACCCGGCTAGGCGCGCGGGTCGTGCACCGGGGCAACGCGCTGGTGCACGTGTCCGGGCACGCGCCCGCCGGGGAGCTGCTCTACGTGCTGAACCTGGTGCGGCCCAGCAACTTCATCCCGGTGCACGGGGAGTGGCGGCACCTGAGGGCGCACGCGGAACTCGCCGCGCTGACCGGCGTGCCCGACAAGAACATCGTGATCGCCGAGGACGGGCTGGTGGTCGACCTGGTCGACGGCCAGGCCTCGGTCACCGGCAACGTGCAGTGCGGTTACGTGTACGTGGACGGGCTGTCCGTCGGCGAGGTGACCGAGGCGTCGCTGAAGGACCGGCGGATCCTCGGCGACGAGGGCTTCGTGTCCGTGGTCGTCGTGGTGGATTCCACCTCGGGCAAGCTCGTCGCCGGCCCGGAGATCCACGCCCGCGGTTCCGGGATCGACGATGCGGCCTTCGGGGAGGTCCGGCCGCGGATCGAGGAGGCGCTGGCCCGGGCGGCCGCCGACGGCATCAGCGACTCCTACCAGCTGCAGCAGCTGGTGCGCCGGACGGTGGGCCGCTGGGTGAGCGAGAACTACCGCCGCCGCCCGATGATCATCCCGGTGCTCGTGGAGGTCTGATGGGCCGGGCTCCCGTGTACGACGTGGTGGCGGCCAGGCCCGGCTAGCTGTCCACGTTTTACCCTGTCGCAGGGGGCCCCGACGGGTATTCCCCGCTGATGGTTGTAGCTGTGGAGCCAGGGGTCAAGGGCGGCGCGCCGCTGGGTTTCTGAGGTGTAGGGGCGCGCGTAGGCCCATTCGTCGGCCAGGGTTCTCTGGTAGCGCTCTACTTTGCCGTTGGTCTGTGGCCTGCGGGGCCTGGTGCGCTTGGGGGTGATGCCCAGGTCGGCTCAGGCAGTGGCCCAGGCTTTCGAGATGTAGCAGCTGCCGTTATCGCACAGGACGCGTTCGATGGTGATCCCGGCGGCGGAGTACCAGGCGTGCGCGCTCGCCAGGAACGCGGCGGCGGTTTCCTTGCTTTCGTCGGCCAGGATTTCGGTGTAGGCCAGGCTGGAGTGGTCGTCGAGGGCTGTGTGGAGGTAGGCGTAGCCCAGGTTGGGCCGTCCGGGGGCAGTGTGGCGCCTGACCGTGTCGCGGTGGGGCTGGCTGTTACGGTTGGCGGCGGAACGTCGAGGGTGAGCCATCCACCGCCGTCGGGGATTTTACCTACTTTCTTGACATCGACGTGTACCAGCTCCCCAGATACAACACTCTTATCCCCTCACCCTACGCCCGCGCCGGCCATGTCGCGGAGCCGGAACCGCTGCAGCTTGCCGGTGTTCGTCCGCGGCAGGGCGGCCAGGAACTCCACGGCCCGCGGGTACTTGTACGGCGCGATCCGCCGCTTCACGAAGTCCTGCAGCTCGCTGGCCTTCGCCTGGCCCGCGTCCGCGCCGGCCCGCAGCACCACGTAGGCCTTGACGATCTGGCCGCGGGCCTCGTCGGGAACGCCGACCACGCCGCATTCAGCCACGTCCGGGTGGCCCAGCAGGACCTCCTCGATCTCCGGCCCGGCGATGTTGTAGCCACCCGAGATGATCATGTCGTCGCTGCGGGCCTGGTACCAGAAGTAGCCGTCGGCGTCGCGGACGTAGGTGTCGCCGGTGAAGTTCCAGCCGTCCTGAACGTAGGACCGCTGCCGGTCGTCGGCCAGGTACGTGCAGCCGGTCGGGCCCTTGACGGCCAGCCGGCCCGGCGTCCCGTCCGGGACCGGCTTGCCCTCGCCGTCCAGGATCGCGGCCTCGTAGCCAGGGACGGCCCGGCCGGTGGAGCCGGGGCGGATCTCGTCGTCGGCCGAGGAGATGAAGATGTGCAGCATCTCGGTGCTGCCGATCCCGTCGATGATCTTCACGCCGGTGGCGTCGTAGAAGGCCTGCCAGGTCGCGGCGGACAGGTGCTCGCCCGCCGAGACCGGCCGCCGCAGCCCGCGCAGCTGCGCGGCCTTTCCCGCGGCGAGCATGGCCCGGAACGCGGTGGGCGCCGTGGACAGGACCGTGACGCCGCGCGCGGCGATCTGGTCGGCCAGCTCCGCCGGGGTCGCCTTCTCCAGCAGCAGCGTGGCCGCGCCCGCCCGCAGCGGGAACACCAGCATCCCGCCCAGACCGTAGGTGAAGGCGAGCGGCGGGGTGCCGGTGAAGATGTCGTCCGCCCGCGGCTTGAGCACGTGGGCGGAGAACGTGTCCGCGATCGCGAGCAGGTCGCGGTGGAAGTGCATGGCCGCCTTGGGGCGGCCGGTCGTGCCCGACGTGAAGGCGATCATGGCCACGTCGTCGGCGGCCGTGTCCACGGCGGAGAAGTTGCGCGGCATCGGCGTCACCCGCTGCGCGAGATCGTCCACGGGACCCGGGTCGCCGTAACCGACGATCCGCAGCCCGTCCACGCCCGCGGCGGCCAGCTCCCCGGTGAACCTGTGGTCGCACAGCGCCAGCTTCACCTGGGCGATCTCGCAGATCGAGGAAAGCTCGCCGGCCCGCAGCAGCGACATGGTGGCCACCGCGACCCCGCCGGCCTTGAGCACCCCGAGCCAGCAGGCGGCCAGCCACGGATTGTTCGGGCCGCGCAGCAGTACCCGGTTCCCCGGCACCATCCCCAGCTCGTCCACCAGCACCCACGCCACCTGGTTGGCGATGCGCTGCACGTCGTCGTAGCTCCACGTGCCGTTCTCCGACAGCAGGCACGGCCGGCCGCCGCCGCGGGCCGCAACGGTCGCGTCGAGCAGCTCGACCGCGCCGTTGAGCCGCTCGGGGTACTGCAGCCCGGGCAGCGTGAACCGGAAGTCAGGCCACAGCCCGTCCGGCGGCAGGTTGTCCCGGCAGAACGTGTCGACGTGTGCGGACGGCGAGAGCCGCATGCCTGACCTCCCTCGACGGCGGGATAACCCACAGTATTCCGCTATCGTCCTTGGATGACGACCTTCACCGGGGCGCCAGATGGCGGTGACCCGTGGCCGGTCCAGCCGCGGGCGCTGATCGTGACGATCTACGGTCTGTACGCGCGGGACGCCCTCGGCTGGCTGTCGGTGGCGTCGCTGATCCGGCTGATGGCCGGGCTTGGCGTCGATGAGCCTGCCGTCCGGTCGTCCGTATCCCGGCTGAAGCAGCGCGGCGTGCTAGAGCCGCGGCGCAGCGGCGGGGCCGCCGGCTACGCCCTGTCCCCGCCGGGCCGGGACATCCTGGCCGAGGGCGACCAGCGGATCTTCGGGCGGCCCCGCGCCCGGCTGGCCGACGGCTGGGTGCTGGCCGTGTTCAGCGTGCCCGAGCCGGAGCGGCGCAGGCGTCATGAGCTGCGCTCCCGGCTGAGCTGGCTCGGCTTCGGCACCGTCTCGGCCGGGGTCTGGATCGCGCCCGCGCAGCTGGCCGCGCAGACCGCCGGCGTGCTCGAGCGCTGCGGCCTGTCCGGCTACGCGACCCTGTTCCGCGCCGATCACCTGGCCTTCGGCGACCTGCGGGAGCAGGTCGGCCGGTGGTGGGACCTGGGCCGGCTGCAGAACCTGTACCAGGCGTTCCTCGACGCGGCCGAGCCGCTGCTGGCGCGCTGGGACGGGGTACCGGCGCCCGGGACGGCCAGCGGCGAGGCGTTCGCCGACTACGTCAGGGCGCTCACCGCGTGGCGGCGGCTGCCGTTCCTCGACCCTGGCCTGCCCGCCGAACTGCTGCCGGCCGGCTGGAACGGCCTGCGGGCCGACCGGGCGTTCGCGGCGCTGCGGGACCGGCTGGCCGGCCCGGCCCGTGCTCACGTGCTCGCGGTCACCGGCGAGCGGGCGGCCGTCAGCCGATGACCGCGTGGCCCTGGATCTCGACCAGCGCGGCGGCGTCCCACAGCCGCGAGACGCCGATCGCGGCCATGGCCGGGTACTCCCGGCCGGCCAGCCGCCGCCAGGCCAGGCCGATCTCGCGGCCGTGCCTGCGGTACTCGTCCAGGTCAACCGCGTAGACGGTCAGGCTGGCCAGGTGCTCGGGCGCGCCGCCGGCCGCGCGCAGCGCCTCCAGCAGGTTGGCCAGCGCCCGCTCGAACTGCCCGGCGACGGTGTCGCCCACGATCACGCCGTCCGCGTCGTGCGCGGTCTGGCCGGCCAGGAACACCACCCGCCCGCCGTCCGCGACCACCGCGTGCGAGAAGCCCGACGGCCGGCCCAGCGCCGGCGGATTCACCCGTTCGAGCGCCATCTGCTCTCCTCTTCCTCGCGGCTATCTGGCCGACCGGCCCGAACGCATAGCCCCATGGTCAGTGGGCTCCCCCGGCCGCCGAACCTGGCCGCCACCGGGCGTGCCGGGTGGCCGGCTCACCTTCCCTGATCAGCTGGAGCCGCGGCCGGGGCCCGTCACTGCGCCCGGCCTGTGGCGGCCTGCTCCCGGCCCGCCAGGGGTCCGGCCACGCGGCGGCCGGGCCATCGTAGCCCTGCTCGGCCGCGGCGTGCAGGGTCCAGTTCGGGTCGTACAGGTGGGCCCGGCCGAGCGCGCACAGGTCGGCCCGGCCGGCCAGGATGATCGAGTTCACGTCGTCGTAGGACGAGATCACGCCGACGGCGATCGTGGCGATGCCCGCCCGGTTGCGGATCGCGTCGGCGAACGGCGTCTGGTAGGAGCGGCCGAACGCCGGCGTCTCGTCGGGCGTGACCTGCCCGGTCGACACGTCGATGGCGTCGGCGCCGGCCGCCTGGAACACCCGCGCGATCTCCACGGCGTCCTCGCCGGTGATGCCGCCCGGGTACCAGTCGGCGGCCGAGATCCGCACGGTCATGGGCTTGTCCGCGGGCCAGGCCGCGCGCATCGCGGTGAACACCTCGAGCGGGTAGCGCAGCCGCCCGGCCAGCGAGCCGCCGTATTCGTCGTCCCGCCGGTTGGTGACCGGCGAGATGAACGACGAGAGCAGGTAGCCATGGGCACAGTGCAACTCGATCAGGTCGAACCCGCACCGGTCGGCGGCTCGCGTGGCGTTCAAGAATTGATGTTTGATCTCGGCCAGATCGGCGGCGGTCAGCTCGCGGGGCACCTGGCTGATGCCGGGCAGGTACGGGATCGGCGACGGGGCGGTGATCTCCCAGTTGCCGTCGGGCAGCGGCTCGTCGATGCCTTCCCACATCAGCCTGGTGGAGCCCTTGCGGCCGGAATGGCCGAGCTGCAGCCCGATCTTGGCGGTGGACTGGCCGTGCACGAAACCGGTGATCCGCCGCCAGGCGGCCTCGTGCTCGGGCGCGTACATCCCGGCGCAGCCCGGGCTGATCCGGCCCTCGGCGCTCACGCAGACCATCTCGGTCATGACCAGGGCCGCGCCGCCGAGCGCCTTGCCGCCCAGGTGCACCAGGTGGAAGTCGGACGGGGTGCCGCCGGCCGATGAGTACATGTCCATGGCGGACACCACGACCCGGTTCTTCAGCTCCAGGCCGCGCAGCCGCAGCGGCTGGAACATCGGCGGGACCACGTCACCGTGGCCCATGCCGCGCTGCTTCTCGTGCCCGGCGAACCAGGTGTCGATGCGCGCGGCGAACTCCGGGTCGCGCACCCGCAGGTTGCCATGGGTGACCCGGCGGCTGCGGGTCATGATGTTGAAGGCGAACTGCTCGGGCTCCTGGCCCAGGTACTGCCCGAGGTTCTCGAACCACTCCAGGCTGGCCTGGGCCGCGCGCTGCGTGGAGGCCACGACCGGCCTGCGCTCGGCCTCGTACGCGGCCAGCGCCGCGTCGAGGCCGGGCTGCTCGTGCAGGCAGGCGGCCAGCGCGAGCGCGTCCTCCATGGCCAGCTTGGTGCCCGAGCCGATGGAGAAGTGGGCCGTGTGCGCCGCGTCGCCGAGCAGGATCACGTTGCCGTGCCGCCAGCTTTCGCAGCGCAGCGTGCCGAAGCTGATCCACCGGGAGTTGTTGGCGTACACCTCGTGGCCGTCGAGCACCCCGGCGAACAGCTCGCGGATCTTGTCGATCGACGCCTCGTCGCTGCGGCCGGGCGGCAGCGACGGCCGGGCGATCCGGCCGAACCCGGCTTTCCGCCAGACCGAGTCGTGCATCTCGACGATGAATGTGCTGCCGGTGGCGTCGTAGGGGTAGCCGTGGATCTGCATCACGCCGTGCGGCGTCTGCTCGATGTAGAACTTGAACGCGTCGAAGACCAGGTCGGTACCGAGCCACATGTACCGGCAGCGCCGGACGTCAAGATCAGGCCGGAACGCGTCCCCGGCCGCGGTCCGCAGACTCGAGTTCGCGCCGTCCGCGGCGACCACCAGGTCATGGCCGGCGGCGAGGGAGCGGGCGTCCGGCGCCTCGGCGCGGAAATGCACGGTCACGCCCAGTTCGGCGCAGCGCTGCTGCAGGATCTGCAGCAGCCGCCGCCGGCTCAGCGCGGCGAAGCCGTGCCCGCCGCTGGTGATCACCTGGCCCTTGACGTGCACGTCGATGTCGTCCCAGCGGGCGAACTCGCGCTCCATCGCGCGGTAGATCTGCGGGTCGGCGTGCTCGATCCCGCCCAGCGTCTCGTCCGAGAACACCACGCCGAAGCCGAACGTGTCGTCGGCCGCGTTCCGCTCCCAGACGGTGATCTCGCTGTGCGGGGCCAGCTGCTTGGCCAGGGCAGCGAAGTACAGCCCGCCTGGCCCGCCGCCCACGACCGCGATCCGCACGCCGCCTCCTGCTACGCCGCCTGGCTCCGACGGTATGCTGCCTCCCCGACGACCGTCAACACAACGCACAACCCGCTGCTTGCTGCAGTGGCGGACGGCGACACACCCCCCGGCGTGCTTCGCCCACCGCAAATTGGTCGGTACCGTGGGGATCATGGCGACTCGTGCGCCCAGCGGCTCAGCGCGCCCGAAAGGCGGCGCAGCGCGCCCAAAGGGCGGCGCCAGCGGGCGGGCGCGCTCGACCGGCACGGCCAAGCGGCCGGGCCGGGGCCGGCCCGGAAGGCCGCGCCGCGCGGCCGGTCCAAGTCCAGCTACCGCCGCCCGGGCGGGCGCCGGTACGGCCCGGCGCCGTCGAGCAACCCGATCGTGATCCTGACCGGCTGGGTGGTCAGCGTGATCAGCGGCGTATGGATGGCCGTGGCGCACACCGCCGGGACAGCCGCCCGGACCTTCGGGCGCAACGCACGGGACCTGGATCCGGCGCATCGCCGGGACGGCATCGGACTGGCCACCCTGGGCCTGGCGATCGTGATGGCCGCGGTCACCTGGTGGCACCTGGGCGGCCCGGTGGGCCGCGCGCTCTCGGCCGTGGTCCGGGGCGGCTTCGGCTCGGCCGCCTGGCTGGTCCCGATCCTGCTGGCCCTGCTGGCCTGGCGTTACCTGCGGCACCCGGACCGGAACGCGGACACGGCCCGCATCATCATCGGCTGGACCGCGCTGATCATCGGTGCGCTCGGCCTGGTGCACATCGCCCACGGGACGCCCGTGCCGGCCGACGGCGCTGCCGCGTTGCGGGGGGCGGGCGGCCTCATCGGGTACGCGGCGTCGGCGCCGCTCGTGGCCGCGGTGACACCGTGGGTGGCGACGCCGTTGCTCGCCTTGCTCACCGGCTTCGGCCTGCTGGTCATCACCGGGACGCCGCTGCACCGGGTGCCGGGCCGGCTGGCCGAGCTGCACGGTTTCGTGCGCGGCAGGCCGGCCGAAGACGCCGGCGAGGCCGAAGAACCCGGCCGCGGCCGGGGCCAGCTGCCCAGGGGCGGGCGCAAGCGGCAGGACGCCATTGAGGCGGGCGACCACGACCGGCCGTACGACTCGCCGCTGATCGGCGGGATCGTGCCCCGGGGCAGCGCAGGCCCGGGCCCGGGCGGCGGCGCGCCCGGCGCGGCACGCCCGGTGGTGGCCGGCGATGACGCGGCGGCGAGCGACGCGCTGGCGTTCGGTCCCGCGGGCACCGGGCCGCAGGCGCAGCCCGCCGGGGCGGGGAGCGCGGCCGAGGCGTCGTGGCACGATGCCTGGTTCGGCCCCGAGGCCGGCGCCGATGCGGCCAAGGCCAAGGCGGGCCCGTCGGCCGAGGCGGGCGGCCTGGCCGCGCCCGGCGGCGTGAAGGATCAGAAGTCCGAGCAGCTCATGCTGACCGGCGCCAGCGACGCCAGTTACACGCTGCCGCCCACCGCGCTGCTGCGGCCGGGCACCGCGCCGAAGGCCCGGACCCGCGCGAACGACATCATGGTCGAGGCCCTGTCGGCCGTGCTTGAGCAGTTCCAGGTCGATGCGCAGGTGACCGGGTTCACCCGGGGCCCGACCGTGACCAGGTACGAGATCGAGCTGGCCCCGGCGGTCAAGGTGGAGCGGGTCACCGCGCTGTCCAAGAACATCGCCTACGCGGTGAAGAGCGCGGACGTGCGGATCCTGTCGCCGATCCCGGGCAAGTCCGCGATCGGCGTGGAGATCCCCAACACCGACCGGGAGATCGTCAGCCTGGGCGACGTGCTGCGGTCCCAGCCCGCGGCCAGCGACCACCACCCGCTGGTGGTCGGCCTGGGCAAGAACGTCGAGGGCCTGCATGTGGTGGCGAACATCGCGAAGATGCCCCATATGTTGATAGCGGGGGCCACCGGCGCAGGGAAGGCGCTCGCCCTCGACACCCCGATCCCGACGCCGCAGGGCTGGACCACCATGGGCGAGATCCAGGTAGGCGGCGAGGTATTCGACGACCGCGGTCGCAGATGCACGGTGACGGCCGCCACGCCGGTAATGCATGGACGCCCCTGCTACGAGGTGGAGTTTTCCGACGGCACCTGCATAGTGGCCGACGCCGAGCACCTATGGCGGACCAGCACGGCGGCCGGGCGCCAGCAATGCGCACGACCACCGCAGGGTGCCCCGTACTGGCCCTCCGCCGATGTCGCTCGCGTCACCAAGCGGGCAACCGAGGTGTTGACCGAACCTGACCGGCTTACCGGCACTGCCGAGGTGCTGGCGGAGGTGGGCGCCCAGTTCCGCAACGTCATCTACCAGGTCGTCAAGAATCTTCCCAAGGAGGGGCGCAGTATCCGGCCGACGTACCGCCGGCGGGGGCGCGAGATCGGATTCTGGGCCCAGGCCTACTCTCGTCATCTCGTCTACAAGGCACTCGCCGAGCGCGTCGGCGCTCCTGCTGGTGCCGGCCGCGCTCGCCAAGCCGACGCCGAGCCGGTCACAACCAGGCAGATCGCCGCGTCAGTTCGCCGCTGGAGGCGTTTCAACCATTCTGTCGCGCTGTGCGGGCCGCTCGATTATCCAGAGCGGGACTTGCCCGTGGCGCCGTACACGTTCGGCTGCTGGCTGGGTGACGGGAGCACGATGAGCGCCGGCTTTACCTGTGCCGACGAGGAGATTCTCGACCATATCCGCGAGGACGGGTACGTCATCAGCCGCCATGCCAGCACCCGGATGCAGTACACGATCTCGAACCGCCCTGAGCGCGAGCGGCGTATCGCTGAGGCGCTCGATCTCGCGACTGAGGGGATGAGCGTCGCCCAGGCTGCATCCCATTCTGGGATAGGCCTCTCTGCCGTGCTGCAGGCAGCCGATGGCCGATTCCCGCAGGGGCGCCGAGGTAGCTTTGCTCCATCATCACCCCCCCGTGAGCGCTACCGGACCTTGCGCGAGATATTTCGCGAGGTTGGCGTCAAGCACATTCCGGAGATGTACCTGCACGCCTCTGTGCCGCAGCGCCGCGCTTTGCTAGCCGGACTGCTTGACACGGACGGCTACTGCAGCCCTCAGGGAACAGCTGAGTTCGTGGCTACTAGTCGGCAACTCGCGCATGAGGTACTTGAATTGGTGCTGGGCCTCGGGTACAAAGCCACGCTGAGGACCAGGCCCTGCAATGGCCGCAACGAGAGCACGTCAACCGTCCATACCATCGCGTTCACTCCGCACGAGGCGGTGTTCCGGCTGAGCCGTAAGTTGGCGCGGCAGGGACAGGTCAAGCCAGGCAGTACTGCGCGCCAGCGGTACATAGTCGATGTCCGGCCCGTTGCATCAGTGCCGGTTCGCTGTATCGAGGTCGACAGCCCCAGCCGCCTGTACCTGGCCAGCCGGTCCTGCATCCCGACTCACAACTCGACTTGTATCAACGGGCTGATCACGTCGATTCTGCTGCGGGCCACGCCCGACGAGGTGCGGATGATCCTGATCGACCCGAAGCGGGTCGAACTCGCCGCCTACCAGGGAATCCCGCACCTGATCACCCAGATCATCACCAACCCCAAGCGCGCCGCCGACGCGCTGCAGTGGGTGGTCGGGGAGATGGACCGCCGCTACGACGACCTCGCCGCGTCCGGGTTCCGGCACATGGACGACTTCAACAAGGCGGTGCGTTCTGGGAAGCTCACCGCACCGCCGGGCAGCGAGCGAGTCTACGAGCCGTACCCCTACCTGCTGGTGATCGTCGACGAGCTCGCCGACCTGATGATGGTGTCCCCGCGCGATGTCGAGGACTCGATCGTGCGGATCACCCAGCTGGCCCGGGCGGCCGGCATCCACCTGGTACTGGCCACGCAGCGGCCCAGCGTCGACGTCGTGACCGGACTGATCAAGGCCAACGTCCCGTCCCGGCTGGCCTTCGCCACCTCGAGCCTGACCGACAGCCGGGTGATCCTGGACCAGCCGGGCGCCGAGAAGCTGGTCGGCCAGGGCGACTCCCTGTTCCTGCCGATGGGCGCGAGCAAGCCCCTGCGGCTGCAGAACGCGTTCGTCACCGAGAAGGAGATCCGCGAGGTCGTCGCGCACTGCAAGAAGCAGGCGGAGCCTTCCTACCGCGAGGACGTGGCCGTGCCTGAGGGCCGCCCGCGCGAGATGGACGCGGACATCGGCGACGACCTCGAGCTGCTGCTCCAGGCGGCCGAGCTGGTGATCAGCACCCAGTTCGGGTCCACGTCCATGCTGCAGCGCAAGCTGCGGGTCGGCTTCGCCAAGGCGGGCCGGCTGATGGACCTGCTGGAGAGCCGCGGCGTGGTCGGGCCGAGCGAGGGCTCCAAGGCCAGGGACGTCCTGGTCAAGCCCGACGACCTCGGGGCGCTGATCGCGTCGTTGCGTGGCAGCCCCGAGAGTTAATCCGCAATTCCCGGCGGGCCGGTTGAACCGACGGGGGGTGTTCGGGAGTCATAGTCAGGGTAGGGACGCGGATACTTATAGTGCCGCCAAACGCGGCTGGCTCCACGCCGGCCCGCAGGCGGATGTCTACACTTGGTGACCGGTCCCTCACGCAGGGACGCGAAGAAATCTCGGCAGCTGTCACCGCACCCCCGGGCGGCACGCAGTGGGACAAGGAGTGGAGGCGCGGCGTGAGCATCGGTGACACCCTGGCGGAGGCACGACGCCAGGCTGGTCTCACCGTTACGCAGGTCAGCCAGCGGACCTGCATCCGGGAGACGATCATCCGGGGGATAGAGCGCGGTGACTACTCTGCGTGCGGCGGCGATTTCTACGCCCGGGGCCACATCCGCAGCATCGCGCGGGCCGTGGGGGCCGACCCGGACCCGCTCATCCGGGAGTACGACCAGACCCAGGGTGCGCCGCGGGCGATCTCCGCGGCCGACGTCTTCGAGCCCGCCACTCCGATCAAGATCCGGGAGCGGCGCAGGCCGAACTGGAGCGCGGCCATGGTCCTGGCCCTCGCCGTGCTGGCCGGCTTTGTCGTGTACCACGTGGTGTCGTCCTCGTCGGCCGCATCGTCAGGCTCGCAGCATCTGGGCACCACGACGCACCAGTCGACGGCCAAGCACCCGAAGCACCCGAAGCCGACCGCCTCGCCGGCGCCGCCGGTGCTGGCCGGCGACGTGGTGATCCGCCTGTCGGCCACCGAGAACTGCTGGGTCATGCTCAGCACCTCGAGCGGGCGGCAGATCTACGAGGGCATCGTCTACGCCGGCACGTCGAAGCACTGGACCGAGAGGCAGCCGGTCAGCCTGATGCTCGGCAATCCGGAAGGCGTCTCGCTGAGCGTGAACGGGAAGAACCCGGTGCCGGCCGGATCCACTCAGCCGGTCACGCTCAGCCTCGGGCCGGCCCAGAAGACCTCGAGCTGACCGGGACCAGAGCCCGCCTGAGCCAGCCGGCCGGCGCTTGCCGGTGCCGTCGCACAGGCGGAGTTACCGTAGTCTGCCGGTGTGCCGACGAGCGAGTCAGGATCGAGCGTGCCCGGGCGCAGCGTGAGCCTGGTCACTCTCGGCTGCGCGCGGAACGAGGTCGACTCGGAGGAACTCGCGGCCCGGCTCGAGGCGGCCGGCTGGACCCTGGCGGACGGTGCCGACGCCGACGTGGTCCTGGTCAACACGTGCGGCTTCATCCAGGCCGCCAAGCAGGAGTCGATTGACGAGCTGCTCAACGCCGGATCGGGCGGTGCCCAGGTCGTCGCCGCGGGGTGCCTGGCGGAACGCTACGGCTCCGAGCTGGCCGAGGCTTTGCCGGAGGCCCAGGTTCTCGGCTTCGACGACTACGGCGACATCGGCGCCCGGCTGGATGCGGTGCTGGCCGGCCAGCGGTGGCCCGCGCACGCGCCCGGCGACCGCAGGCGCCTGCTCCCGATCTCGCCGGCCGAAAGGCAGGCCGCCGGGGGTGCCCAGCGGCCCGGTCACGGGACTGTCGCGCCGGATCTCCCGCCCGGGATAGCCCCCGCGTCGGGGCCGCGGGTGCTGCGCCGCCGCCTCGACGGCGGCGTGGTGGCTCCGCTCAAGATCGCCTCGGGCTGCGACCGCCGGTGCAGCTTCTGCGCGATCCCCGCGTTCCGCGGCGCGTTCGTGTCCCGCCCGCCGCAGGACCTGGTCGCCGAGGCCGGCTGGCTGGCGGGCCAGGGCGTGCGGGAGCTCTTCCTGGTCAGCGAGAACTCCACCTCCTACGGCAAGGACCTGGGCGACCTGAGGCTGCTGGAGGCGGTGCTCCCGCAGCTGGCCGCGGTGCCAGGGATCGAGCGCGTGCGGGTGAGCTACCTGCAGCCCGCCGAGCTGCGGCCGGGCCTGATCGACGTGATGACGTCGACCCCGGGAGTGGTCCCGTATTTTGACCTGTCGTTCCAGCACGCCAGCGGCCGGGTGCTGCGCGCGATGCGGCGGTTTGGTGACCGCGAGCGCTTCTGCGGGCTCCTGGACCAGATCAGGCGGGCGTGCCCGGAAGCTGGCGTGCGATCCAACTTCATCGTGGGCTTCCCCGGGGAGACCGACGACGACGTGGAAGAGCTGCATCGCTTCCTGACCGACGCCCGCCTCGACGCGATCGGGATCTTCGGGTATTCGGACGAGGACGGCACCGAGGCCGCGTCCCTGCCGGGGCACCTCCCGGCCGACGAGATCGCGCGGCGGGTCGAGGACCTCGCCGACCTCGCCGACGAGCTCATGGCCCAGCGGTCCGCCGAGCGCGCTGGCGAGGTCGTGCACGTCCTCGTCGAGGAGCCGCTGGGCGAGGGGCGATACGGCGGGCGCGCCGGGCACCAGGCCCCGGAGGTCGACGGGACCACCGAGGTGCTGGCCCGCGGCCGCCTCGCCGTCGGCGACCTGGTGCGGGCCGTGGTGACCGGTGCCGACGGCGCCGATCTGCTGGCGGAAGTGACCGGCGAGCCTGGCGTGCCGGGTTCCCTGGCCGCCCTGCCAGCGAGAGGTGCGGAACGCATTGGGCCGGCCTGACGCCGGTGCTGCGGAAGAGCATGGGCTCGGGGCGGCTGGCGGCGTTCCCGCGCCGGGCCTGATCAATATCGCGAACGCGCTGACCGTGGTCCGCTTGTGCCTGGTGCCGGTGTTCGTGGTGCTCCTGCTGGGCGGGAGTGACGGCCAGCGGATCGCGGCCTGCGTGATCTTCGGCATCGCCTCGTTCACCGACTTCCTCGACGGCGAGCTGGCCCGCAGGCGGGGCTTGATCACCGACTTCGGGAAGATCGCGGACCCGATCGCGGACAAGGCGCTCACCGGGTCGGCGCTGGTGGTGCTGTCGTCCCTGGGCGAGTTGCCCTGGTGGGTAACGGGCGTGATCCTGTTCCGCGAGCTGGCGGTCACCGGCCTGCGCTTCTGGGTCATCTCCCACGGGGTGATCGCGGCCAGCCGCGGCGGCAAGGCGAAAACCCTGCTTCAGGTGATCGCGATCGCGCTCTACATCCTGCCCGGGCCGTTCGGGGTCGTCCGCTGGCTGGTGATGGCGGCCGCGCTCGTGGTGACGGTGGTGACCGGCGCGGATTACGCGGCCCGGGCGGCCAGGCTGCGCCGCGCGGCCGCCTCCCATAGCGGCTCACCGGCGGGATGAGGAGCGCGGCATGAGTTCTGGCGATCCAGACGGCACGGCCCGCTGCCGCGCGCTGTCCCAGGAGGTCATCAAGATGCTCAGCGCGCGCGGCGAGACGATCGCGCTCGCCGAGTCGCTCACCGGGGGCATGCTGGCCGCGGCGCTGACCGCCATCCCGGGGGCGTCCGCGGCCTTCCGCGGCGGTCTGGTCACCTATGCAACGGACCTGAAGGCAACGCTCCTCGGCGTTCCGCCGGCGCTGCTGGATCGCCATGGCGCGGTGCACCCGGCGGTGGCCGCGGCGATGGCGGAAGGCGTGCGGCATCGCCTGGCCGCGGCGGTCGGCGCCGCGACGACGGGCGTGGCCGGTCCCGACCCGCAGGACGGCCAGCCGGTGGGCACGGTGTACGTCGCGGTCAGCGCGGGCGGCAGCACGACGGTGCAACCACTGGCCCTCGCCGGCGACCGGCAGCAGATCCGGCTGGCGACCGTAGAGCGGCTGCTCGGCCTGCTGGTCGGCAGGTTGCGGGAAGAGGACATATGATTACAGCGTTACGTCAGCGAACACGCGGCAATGCCCTCTCCCGCACGGTCCGTAAGGACAGGTACGGTGGAGGGACCAGTGGAAGGCCTCGGGAAGGGAGTGTGGCGATGGTCCTGCTTCGTCACTTGCTCGGTGACGCGCTGCGGCGGCTGCGTCTCCGGCAGGGTCGCACCCTCCGCGAAGTCTCTGCCGCTGCGCGTGTGTCACTCGGATACCTGTCAGAAGTCGAGCGCGGCCAGAAAGAGGCGTCGTCTGAGCTGCTCGCCTCGATCTGCGGCGCCCTCGGTGCGCCCATGTCGCAGCTCCTGCGGGAAGTGTCCGACAACTTCGCGCTCGCCGAACTGCAGAGCGAGCCCGTCTTCACCGGCGTGCGGGTGCTATCGCCCGATGTGGCCCGGGTGCCGGAACCCGGCGCGCCGGCCGACGCGGCGGCCGACGGCAAGGTGACTGTTCAGGGCGGGACGAGGTTCGCCGTGCCGGCCAACCAGCCCAAGTTCGAGCAGGTCGCGCACCGCATCACCGACATACAGGACATGGTGCCCGTCTGAGGTCTCAGGCCCAGGCGCGCGGATCGTCGGCCAGCTTGACCACGCTTTCCGGCAGGTGGCCGGACACGATGTGCTCCAGCGTGACGTCTTCGAGAATGGCCCGCTCGTTGGCCCGGAGCGCGATCCACACGGTCTGCAGCGGCTCCGCCGCCCCGATGTAGCCGAGGTTCTCCGGCCGCTCACCGCGCACGCCCACGAGCGGCCCGTCGATCGCCCTGATGATGTCGGCGATCGAGATGTCCGAGGCGGGCCGGGCCAGCCAGAATCCGCCGTCCGGGCCACGCTGGCTGCGGACCAGGCCGCCGCGCCGGAGCTGGGTCAGGATGGCCTCGAGAAACTTGCCCGGAATGCCCTGAGTCTTGGCGAGCTGATCCGCGGTCACGTGGCCGCCGCCGCTGGCGGCCGCGAGTTCGATGGCGGCACGCAGGGCATAGTCGGCGCGTGCGGACAAACGCATGTCAAGCATTATGCAGGCAATCGGCGCCGGACCGGTGATCGGCACACGGTCAGCGGCCGCTCCGGTTCCCCCTGGGCGCCGGAATACGGGGCCCGGAAACCGTCATCCGGGCTAAACCCGCCCCGCCCGCCCGAACTCGCCGGGCTGGCCCGGCACGAGCCCGAGGACCTCGGCGGCGGCCCGCCCGCTGACCCGCGCCGCGCCGTAGGTAGCGATGTAGCCGCCCCGGGGCGGCCGCCAGGCCGGCAGCCCCATCTCCACCACCACCGTGTCCGGCCGCGCCGTGACCAGCGCCGAGCGCGCGGTACACGGCCTCGGTGAGGACCACGTCGTCGACCGCGCCGAGAGCCGCGTTGCCCGGGTACCGGCTGCCGGCCAGGTGCCCGATCCTGGTGACGTCGCCCCCTTCCTCGTCGATCGCGATCAACGGCTCGGCCGCCGCCGACCGGAGCCGTGCCGTCAGCGCGGAAAGCTGCGCCGGGTCGGCGATGTTCGGGCCGAACACGGTCACGCCGCCGAGGCCGGCCCGCAGCGCGGTCAGGACCCAGCCCGGCGCGGCCTGACCGCCGAACGGCGGGATCAGGACGGCGTCGGCGAGCCGGCCCAGCCCCGGGGTCGGGCCTCGCGGAGGGCTTCGGCGGGCCGCCCCCCCGGGTCGGCCGAGTCATCCCTTCACCGCCCCCGCGACCAGGCCGCCGGCCATCCGCCGCCGGACGATCAGGAAGAAGATCATGGCCGGGATCGTATACATGGTGGACGCGGGCTCCGTGGCGAGCACCGGAAAAGGAACCGTGAATGGGACGATCGGTTTGCTGCCGTCCCTGACGGGTATCCGGCAGCCGTACGATTCACATCGTAATCAGGGGGGATTCGATCGTGAGCAAGCTGAGGATGATTCTTATACCGGTGACCGTTGTCGCCGCAATCGTCGTCATGGCGATGACGAGGCGTCCGGGCAAGGCCAGCCGACGTCGGAGCAAGTAACGGGTCAGAACTCGAACCTGATCCGGGCCGAACGTTACGGCCGGGCCGTTCATGCAGACGGCCCGGCCGGCCGGTTCGCCGGGGAGTAATTCGACGGCCGGGTAATAGGAAAATTTGCGCAACCCGGGCGGCATTGTCACGCAGATAGTTCCGCCGCGTAATTGCGCAGCGCCCACTGGTATGCCTCGAGGTCTTCGCTGCCGATCCGGTCGAGCGCCAGGATGATCAGCCGGGCAACTGCCTCGTGGCCGCGTCCGGCGCTGGTCAGCGCCAGGGCGAGAAACGCCGCGACCGAGTCGTGCCCGGGAAACTGCTCGTCCGCCCGGCGCAGCACCGCCACGGCCTCGTCGAAGCGCCCGAGGTTGCGCAGGGTACTGCCGTACTGGATCAGGCCCAGGCGCAGGTCGTTCCCGGACAGGCCCGCCGAGAAGGCCTGCTCGTAGGCGGGCGCAGCCTCGGCCTCCCGGCCCGCGTAGTCGAGCGCGCCCGCGTACTCGAACAGCGCGCGGGCGTCGGCGGGATACTCCCGCAGCAGGTCGCGGAAATAGCGGACCGTGGGCTCGGGGTCGTCCCTTTGGGCGGCGGCCCACCCGGCCTTGATCGCGTCGGCCAGTGCGGTCATCGCGCACATCCCTTCCGCTTCTGCGCGCCGGAGATCCCGTTACGAGCGCGAGGCTGGAGCATGGACACGGGCTCGAGGAACCGTCAGCGCTTGCGCAACTGAGCTGACGCCGCCGACCGGCGGTGCGGGTGCCGGACCCGGTCATCTGACAGCTGACGCCCGGTGACCTGAGAGTCGATAATGACATGGTGGCACGGAAGCCGGAGCCGACCCGCGCGTCGCGGGCTGGTCTACGTCGCCGCTCGCGCGCCCGACGCCGGCGAGGACTACGCGGCGCTCGCCCAGAGGTTCCCGGCACCGCCCGCCAATGGTCGCGGTCATTCTTGCGGTGTGAACGACGACACATCGTCCGTTTTGCGAGGGTTATCACGAGGCGGGGCGGGGAGGGGACGGGGCGCATGCGCTCAAACCGCGAGCACCCATTCGTCGTCGCGGATGATCTCAACCGTGCCCTTCGGATATAGCCGTCAGCCATGCCGCTCGCGAACGCTGCGACCAGAGCCACCGAGCGCTAGGCCCGCAGGCGCAGGCCGCGGGGGGTCGGCCGGAAGCCGGCCGTCTCCAGCGCCCGGGCCAGCGGGGAGTCGTAGACGACGGCGCCGTCGGCGCGTTCCACGGTGAGCCGGCCGAGCGCGCCTTCGTGCACGGCGTCGGCCAGCGCGGCAGCGGCCGGGTCGAGCAGGGCCTGGTCGCTGGTCCAGGACAGCAGGGTCTTGCCGCCGCGCTCGACGTAGAGCACGAGCCGGCCGTCGGCCAGCACGACGAGCGCGCCCGCCTTGCGGCCCGGCCGGTGCCCGCCCGGGGTCTCGTCCGGCCGGGCCGGCCAGGGCAGCGCCGCCCCGTAGGCGTTCGCCGGGTCGGCGGCGGCCAGCACGACCACGCGACCGGCCGAAGCGGTGCGGCCGGAGGCGGCGGAGTCTGGCCGCTCGCGGGCGGGCGTCTCCCACAGATCGGCCGCTGGCGGCGGGGCGGGCGCGGGCGCCGGGTCGGCCATCGCGCGCATCCGGTCCACCGCCCCGGCCAGGGCGAACTGCGCCGCGCCCAGGCCCTCGACGAAGTAGCCGCGCCGGCACTGGCCGGCTTCCTCCATCGCCCGCAGCACCGGGTACAGCGCGCCGAACCCGCCGCCGACCCGCTCCGCCGCCACCGCGCCCCGGATCAGCACGCCGTGCCGGTCCAGCAGGGTGCCGGCCAGCGCGTGCAGCCGCCTGGTCCGGTCCGGCTCGGGCGGCGGCAGCAGTGACCACCGCCCGCTGACGGTCGGCGGGCCGCTCCTGGACGGCAGCACCGCCCGGCCGAATCCGGGCCTGCGCAGGCCCGGCCCGGGGCGCCGGGAAGGCCCGCGCGGCCGGGGCGGGCACCGCGGCTGCCCTGACCGTAACGGCCCGGCCGGCCGGCGGCTCGCGGCCCGGTTGCGCTCGGCCCGGTTGCGCTCGGCGAACTGCCGTCGCCGTCGGCCTGCGCGGTGGCGCCCGGCGCCGGGCCGGCGGCGGGCACCGCGTCGGCCACGGGCCGTCCGGTGCCGAGCACGGTGCGCAGCGGCGCGAGCGTGTCGTTGGTCAGCCGGCCGGACCAGACCAGGTCCCAGATCGCCGCGGCCAGGGCCTGATCGGTGACGCCGGCGCAGCCGGCCGGGCCGTCATCGGAGCGAAGCTGCGCGCCGACCCGGTCGGCGAGCGCGCGGAAGAACAGCGCGCCACCGCCGTCCAGGGCCGCGAGCACGCCGTCGTGCAGCGGCGTCATCGTGATCTCCGCAGGCTCAGGGAACAACAGCGGCGCGGCGTCGGCGTGCGCGAGCACCAGCCAGCCATCGCCGCCCGGCAGGCCGCCAGCTCCCGACCATACGATCTCGCCCGCGGCGGTCAGCTCGTCGAGCAGCGCGGGGGAGTAGCCGGGCACCCGGCCGGGCAGCACCAGCGTCTCCAGCGCCGAGGCCGGGATCGCGGTCCCGGCCAGCTGCTCGATGACGTCGTACACCGCGTCGGGCCCGGCCCGGCGGGCCGGCCGCGGCCCGGCCGGGCGGGCCACGTTCTGCCACGCGGGCAGGAACCTCGCCAGCACCTGCGGCGGCACGGGCTCGGCCTCCCGGCGCAGCCTGGCCAGGCAGCGGCGGCGCAGCAGCCGGAGCATCCCGGTCTCGCACCACTCGGTTCCCCGGCCGCCGGGCAGGAACTCGCCCTCGGCGACCCGGCCCTCGGCGGCCAGCCGCCGCAGCGTATCGGTGACCACGGCCACGCCGAGCCCGTACCACTGCGCGAGCGCTCCCGCGGTGAACGGCCCGTGCGTGCGGGCGTACCTGGCCACCAGGTCAGCCAGCGGGTCGCCGGCCGGCTCGGTGAAGGCGTCGGGCACTCCGGGCGGCAGGGCCACGCCCAGCGCGTCGCGCAGCCGGCCGGCGTCCTCGATCGCCGCCCAGCGCTCTTCGCCGGCCACCCTGATCGCGATGATCCGGCGCTGCACGGCCAGCTCGGCCAGCCAGCCCGGCGCGGCGCCGGGGTCGGCGCACCGCTCCTCGACATCCTTGGCCGATAGCGGGCCGACCGCGCGCAGCAGGTCTGCGACCGCCTCGAGGCCACGGCACGCGCGGCCCGGCGAGAGGCACTGCGCGTCGCGTTCCGAGTCTTGGACGATTTCAGGGTCTAGCAGTTCCCGCGCATCGGCCTGGCCGAGCAACTCGGCCAGCAGCGACGAGTCCAGCGCCAGCGCCTGGGCCCGGCGCTCGGCCAGCGGCGCGTCGCCCTCGTACATGAACGCGCCCACGTAGCGGAACAGCAGCGAGCGGCCGAACGGGGACGGCGCGCTGGTCTCCACTTCCACCAGCCGCACCCGGCGCGCGGCCAGGTCGCGCATGAGGCCGGTCAGGCCGGGGACGTCGAACACGTCCTGCAGGCACTCGCGGACCGTCTCGAGCACGATCGGGAACGTCCCGTACTGGCTGGCCACGGAGAGCAGCTGGGCCGAACGCTGCCGCTGCTGCCACAGCGGGGTCCGGCGGCCCGGCTGCCGCCGCGGCAGCAGCAGCGCCCGGGCCGCGCATTCCCGGAACCTGGACGCGAACAGGGCGGACGAGCCCAGCTCGGCGGTCACCAGCGGCTCCACCTCGTCCGGGTCCAGCGCCGCGATCCCGGCCGGAGGTGGCTCGTCGGCGTCGGGAACCCGGATCACGATGCCGTCGTCGGTGTGCAGCGCCTGTACGTCCATGCCCGGGTACCGGTCCCGCAGCCGGGCCGCGATGGCCAGCGCCCACGGCGCGTGCAGCCGGGCGCCGTACGGGCTGTGCAGCACCAGGCGCCAGTCCCCGAGCTCGTCCCGGAACCGCTCCATGACCAGGGTCTTGTCGTCCGGCAGGTAGCCGGTCGCCTCGCGCTGCGCGGACAGGTACCGGACCAGGTTCGCGGCGGCCAGCTCGTCCAGGCCGTCGCGGCGCAGCCGGTCAGTCGCCTCCTGCGGGCTGGCCGCGGCGAGCTCGCGGCAGTACTGGCCGATGGCGCGGCCGAGCTCGGCCTGACGGCCCGGCGCGTCACCGTGCCAGAACGGGAGCCTGCCCGGCTGGCCGGGCGCGGGCGAGACCAGCACCTGGTCGGCGGTAATGTCCTCGATCCGCCAGGAACTCGCGCCGAGCACGAACACGTCGCCGACCCGCGACTCGTAGACCATCTCCTCGTCCAGCTCGCCGACCCGCCGGGAGTGCCGGCCGGAGCGGTCCCGCTGGCCGCCGGCCAGGAAGACGCCGAACAGGCCGCGGTCGGGGATCGTCCCGCCGTTGGTGACCGCCAGCCGCTGGCCGCCCGGCCGGCCGTGCAGCATGCCGGTGGTGCGATCCCAGACCAGGCGGGCCCGCAGCCCGGCGAACTCCTCGCTGGGATAGCGGCCGGCCAGCATGTCAAGGACCGCCTCGAGCACGGAACGGGTGAGGCTGGCAAAGGGCGCGGCGCGCCGGACGGTCTGCTCCAGGTCGGTGACGGACCAGTCGTCCATCGCGGTCATCGCGACGACCTGCTGGGCCAGCACGTCGAGCGGATTGCGCGGCATGCGCAGTTCCTCGATCTCGCCCGCCAGCATCCGCGTGGCCACCACGGTCGCCTGGACCAGGTCGCCCTGGTACTTGGGGAAGATCACGCCGCGGGAGACGTCGCCGACGTGATGGCCCGCCCGCCCGGTCCGCTGCAGTCCGCTGGCCACCGACGGCGGCGACTCCACCTGGATGACCAGATCGACCGAGCCCATGTCGATGCCGAGTTCCAGGCTCGAGGTCGCGACCACGGCCGGCAGCCGGCCCGCCTTCAGCGCCTCCTCGATCTGGGTCCGCTCCTGCCGGGACACCGAGCCGTGGTGCGCGCGCGCCACCTCGGCGGGCGTGTCGTCGCCGCGCTCCTCGGCCCGCTCCGCGGCCAGTTCGTTGAGCCGGGCGCAGAGCCGCTCGGCCAGGCGGCGGGAGTTCGCGAAGACGATCGTGGACTTGTGCGCCTCGATCTCGTCGAGTACCCGCTCCTCGACGTGCGGCCAGATCGAGCGGCGGCGGACCGGGTCGCCGGCGTGCTGGTCGTCGGCCGGAGCGCCGTCGGCCGTCTCCAGGTCGGCCATGTCCTCGACCGGGACCACGATCTGCAGGTCGATCCGCTTGTCGCTACGCGGCTGGACGATCGTGACCGGCCGGCTGCCGCCGAGGAACGAGGCGACCTCCTCGGGCGGCCGCACGGTCGCGGACAGCCCGATCCGCTGGGCTGGCCCCCTGGTGCCCGGCCCGGCCGGCTCGCGGAGGGCATCCAGGCGCTCAAGCGACAGGGCCAGGTGAGCGCCCCGCTTTCCGCCCGCCAGCGCGTGCACCTCGTCCACGATGACGGTCTCGACGTTGCGGAGCGCATCGCGGGCCTGCGAGGTGAGCAGCAGGAACAGTGACTCGGGCGTGGTGATCAGGACGTCCGGGGGGTGGCTGGACAGCCTGCGGCGCTCGTCGGCCGCGGTGTCGCCGGTGCGCACGCCCACCCGGATGTCGGGCTCAGCCAGCCCGAGGCGGCGCGCGGCATGGCCGACGCCGGTCAGCGGCGAGCGCAGGTTGCGCTCGATGTCCACCGCCAGCGCCTTCAGCGGCGAGATGTACAGCACCCGGCAGCGCTGCCGCGGATCCGGCGGAACCGGCTGCGTGGCCAGCTTGTCAATGGCCCACAAGAACGCGGCCAGCGTCTTACCCGATCCGGTCGGCGCGATCACCAGCGTGTTCTCGCCCCGGCCGATCGCCGCCCAGGCCTGAGCCTGGGCCGGGGTCGGCTCGGCGAAGGCGTCGCCGAACCAGGCCCTGGTCGCTTCGCTGAAGCTGCCGGGCCCCTGATCGCTGACCGGCGGTAGGGCAGGCATGCTTCCATCCTGCCTCGCCCCGCCGACAGCTGCGTCCCATGGATGGACCGCTGGACACGCTCTAGCGTGCCTTTCGGTGCATCCACGGCCCGGACGAACAGTGATCGCCGCGACCGCGCCTCGGGCGACCGCGGCGCGTCCCAGCCGGACCAGGCCTGTTGGATTCGCCGATCGGGGGGGAGGATGCACTTGGGGCTGCGCCGGCGCAGTGCCCGCTGGGCGGGCGCGTGCCCGCTGGGAGGCTGGGATGGCGAGTCTGACTTCGGTGCTCGAGCGAGCGGTGGCCGATCATGCCGACCGCCCGGCCGTGCGCCTGGACGACCTCGTGCTGAGCTACGCGGAGCTGGGGGACGCGGCCGCCCGCGCGACCGCGCTGCTGTCGTCTCTGGGGGTGGCGCCGGGTGACCGGGTCGGCATCATGCTGCCCAACGTGCCGGCGTTCCCGATCGCGTACTTCGGCGCGCTCGGCGCCGGCGGCATCGTGGTGCCGATGAACCCGCTGCTGAAGAGCCGCGAGGTCGCCTACTACCTGGGGGACTCCGGGGCCAAGGTGCTGTTCGCCTGGCACGCCGCGGCCGGCGAGGCGGCCAAGGGCGCTGCGGAGGCCGGCGCGCGGGTCATCGAGGTCACCGACCCCCGGCTCGCCGGGCCGCTGGCCGGCCTCGCTCCGGCGACGGCGAGGGCGCGCCGGGCCGACGGCGACGACGCGGTGATCCTCTATACCTCGGGAACCACCGGCCGGCCCAAGGGCGCCGAGCTGACGCACGCGAACCTGGTCCGCAACGCCGAGCTGACCGCGGAAACCCTGCTCAACAGCAGCCCGGATGACGTGGTCATGGGCTGCCTGCCGCTGTTCCACGTGTTCGGGCTGACCTGCGGCCTGAACGCGACGGTCATCGCCGGCAGCACCCTGACCCTGCTGCCCAGGTTCGACCCGGGGAAGGCCCTGGAGATCATCGGGCGCGACCGGGTCACGATCTTCGAGGGCGTGCCGACGATGTACGCGGCCATGCTGCACCACACGGCCGACCAGCCTGACGTCACGTCCCTGCGGCTGTGCGTCTCCGGCGGCGCGGCCATGCCGGTGGAGATCCTGCGCGGGTTCGAGGCGGCTTTCGGCTGCGTGATCCTCGAGGGTTACGGGCTGTCCGAGACCTCCCCGGTCGCCTCGTTCAATCATCCGGACAAGGTGCGCAAGCCCGGCTCGATCGGCACGCCGATCGCCGGCGTCGAGATGCGCGTCGTGGACGACGCCGGCGCCGAGGTGCCCAGGGACCAGATCGGCGAGATCGTCATCCGGGGCCACAACGTGATGAAGGGGTACTGGGGCAACCCAGAGGCGACGGCCGAGGCCATGAGGGGGGGAGGGGAGGCGGGCGGGGGCTGGTTCCGCACCGGTGACCTGGCCAAGGTCGACGAGGATGGCTACTACTACATCGTCGACCGGAAGAAGGACCTGATCATCCGGGGCGGGTACAACGTCTATCCCCGCGAGATCGAGGAGATGTTCTACGAGCACCCGGACGTCGCCGAGGTGGCCGTGATCGGGATCCCGCACGACGAGCTCGGCGAGGAGATCGGCGCCGCGGTCAAGCTCAAGCCCGGGGCCACCGCCACGCCCGCGGACCTGCGCGCCTTCGCCAGGGAACGGGTCGCGGCGTACAAGTATCCCCGCCATATCTGGATCGTGGATGACCTGCCCAAGGGGCCAAGCGGCAAGATCCTGCGCCGCGAGGTGCACCCGCCCCAGGACCTGTGATGACCGCCAGCCCCGGGCATGAGTCGGCGGAGTTCCGTGCCGCCGACGCGGCCGGCCCGCTCGACCTGCTGCTGCCCGCGGCGGCCCTCGGCCCGGTCCGGGCGTTCCGGCCGGACGCCGCCACGCTGCGGCTGGCGCTGCAGCTGGCCCGCCGCCCGCAAACGGTTGCCGCGCGGGTCGCCTCGCTGGCCGCGGACCTGGCCGCCGCCCCGCGCGTGCCCAGCCGACCGGGACCCGGGCGGGTACGTATTCGACCGGTGAGCGACCGCGGCGGTCCGGCCCGCTCGAATGTCGGCCGATGGAACTCGTCCGGTCAGCGGGAGCGGGTTGCCGCCCCGGCCGGAACCGGAGCAGCTTCCCCGTCCGCCGGGTCGGCCGTGTATTGAGCGGGCACGGTCTCGTCGGCCCCGGCCGGCAGCTTGGTCGCGTTGAAGATGAGCGTCAGCACGACCGACACCACCAGGTTGATGACCAGGGCGGCGAACCCGATGTAGATGATGTGGCCCAGGATCGGGGCCGTGGACGCGCCGAAGTGGGCCTGGCCGTTCCCCGGCGTCCGCCACGCCTCGACCGTGCCGTAGATCATCCCCGCGGCCCAGCCGATGACCAGCGCCCAGCGGTGGAACCAGCGCGTGTACAGGCCGGCCACGATGGCCGGGAAGGTCTGCACGATCCAGACCCCGCCGAGCAGCTGCAGGTTGATCGAGAACGTCTTGCTCAGCTCGAGCGCGAAGACCAGCGCGCCGAGCTTCACGATGAGCGAGATCAGGCGGGCCACCCGGGTCTCCTCGGCCGGGGTGGCATTGGGCCTGAAGAACTCCTTGTAGATGTTGCGGCTGAACAGGTTGGCCGCGGCGATCGACATGATGGCCGCGGGAACGAGCGCGCCGATGATGATCGCCGAGTAGCCGATCCCCGCGAACCAGCTCGGGAACATGTGCTCGAACAGCAGCGGCACGGACAGCTGGGTGTTGTCCTTGTGGGCCTTGACGCCCGCGTTCACGGCCGGCGTGGCCAGCGCCATGTAGCCGAACAGCGCGATCAGGCCGAGCACGAGCGTATACGCGGGCAGGGCGGCCAGGTTGCGCCTGATCACGTCGCGCCGCTTGGTGGCCAGCACCCCGGTGATGATGTGCGGGTACATGAACAGCGCCAGCGCGGAGCCGAGCGCGAGCGTAGCGTAGGCCCATTCCCCGGCAGGCGTCACGATGAGGCTGCCGTGCGGCTTGCCGGTGGCCGGGTTGATCGCCTTCAGATGTACGTCGGCCACGCCGAAGATGTGGCCCCAGCCGCCCAGCCTGGTCGGGATGTACAGGATCGCGACGATGACCGTTACGTAGACGAGCGTGTCCTTGACGAACGAGATCAGGGCCGGGGCGCGTAGCCCGGCCAGATAGGTGTAGGCGGCGAGAACAACGAACGCGATGATCAGCGGGAGGTTGTTGGCGAACCAGTTGCTCGAGCTGCCGCCGAAACCGAGCACGATCAGCACCGACTCGATGCCGATCAGCTGCAGCGCGATGTAGGGCATGATGGCCAGGATCCCGGTGAACGCCACCGCGAGCCCCAGGCCGCGCGAGCCGTACCGGCCCTTGATGAAGTCGGCCGGGGTGATGTAGCTGTGCGCGCGGCAGATTGACCACAGCCGCGGGATGAAGATGAACACGATCGGGAATGTCATGATCGAGTAGGACAGCGCGTAGAAGCCCGCCGCGCCGGTGGCATACACCAGCGCGGGCACGGCGATGAACGTGTAGGCGGTGTAGATGTCCCCGCCGAGCAGGAACCAGCTGATGAACGTGCCGAACCCGCGCCCGCCGAGTCCCCACTCGCTCAGGTGCAGCGGGTCCGCTGCCCGGCGCCACCTGGACGCGAAGAAGCCGATCCCGGTGACGAGCAGGAAGCAGACCAGGACGATCGCGAACGAGACCTCGTTGACGTGACTCATCTCGCCAGCCTCCCGTCGCTGCCGGGCGCGGGACTGCCGTCAGCGCCCGGTGCCGGCTTGGTTCTCAGCAGAAGGAAGGAGATCGCGGCCAGGATCGCCACCACGGGTACCCAGATCAGCTGATACCAGTAGAAGAATGGAAAATCACCCCATTTCGGGTTGGTGCGCGCGTAGATCGGCACGATCAGCGTGCCTGCGACCGCGACCAGCAGCAGGATCCCGACCAGGATTAAGTTGCCGGTCTTCCTGCGCGGGGGAGTGGACTGAGCCATCGCATCCTCTCAGGGGTTGGTGATGCACGCGGGCCGCCCGTCCCGCCCCACCGGGCTGCGGCGTGCAAACGAATGCGCTATGACATTTGCCACAATGGTGCATCATCGTGGTCTGACCGGCAATAGGGCTTTTCCGGTGGTAACCATCGGCCGTGGGGACCGGCCGCGGTGCTCGGCGCGGGTCGTCACCGTGGCGGGCCGCGGGCCGCGGGTAGCCTTTTCGGCGTGCGTCTTACTGACTTCTGGGATCGGATGCGCGCCCAGTTCGGCGAGGCCTACGCGGAGAGCGTGGCCAAGGACCAGGTGCTGGCCGCGCTCGGCGACCGCACCGTGAACCAGGCGCTGGCCGACGGCGAGGAGGCGAAGACCGTCTGGCGCGCGGTGTGCGAGACCTTCGACGTCCCCGAGCGGCTGCGCTGATCCGGTGGGTTCCCCGGGCCGTCGCGTGGTGCTCGTGTCCGGGGCTCCTGGCTCGGGTAAGACCACCCTGGCCGGGCCGCTGGCAGCCGAGCTTGGGTTCGCCCTGCTGGGCAAGGACCGGATCAAGGAGACGCTGCACGACGCGCTCGGGGCGCCCGCGCCGGACCTGGCCTGGTCGAACCGGCTGGGGGTG
The DNA here is from genome assembly GCA_963729365.1 of uncultured Actinomycetota bacterium. Taxonomy (GTDB): domain Bacteria; phylum Actinomycetota; class Actinomycetes; order Streptosporangiales; family Streptosporangiaceae; genus JASHPR01. Next base: position 396,231 of record CAVSNQ010000013.1, on the reverse strand, counting down.
GCGCCGAGCGCGTCCGCGCCAGCCTTCGGGCACCCGTCTGACGTAGTGAGTGACGCAATTTCGACCGTATCGGCGTGTCGTGTTCATGATCGAACAGCTGTTCGTCTAGAGTAGGTCCGGCAGCCGATCCTGCGCGATGGCCGGGCGACCTGTCAGGCGACGCAGCCTCGGCATCCCGGAAATTGTCGGTGGCGGCGCGTAACGTCGGCCGATAGCGAGACGGGCCTGCCGGATATGGCCTTGACCGCTCCAGACAGCATCGATTGCACCACGGCAGCACGGCCGGGCAGGAAGCCCCTGATCCCCACGGGAGTTCACATGGCACCGAACGACAGGGCGGGCAGCAAGGGCGGCGACAGGGAGAAGTCCCTGGAGACCGCGCTCGCCCAGATCGAACGGCAGTTCGGCAGGGGCGCGATCATGCGGCTCGGCGATGACACCCGCGCCCCGGTGGAGGTGATCCCGACCGGGTCCATCGCGCTCGACGTGGCGCTCGGCATCGGCGGCCTGCCCCGCGGCCGGATCGTCGAAATATACGGACCGGAGAGCAGCGGAAAAACCAGTTTGGCTCTCCATGCAGTGGCAAATGCCCAGAAGGCGGGGGGGATCGCGGCGTTCATCGACGCCGAGCACGCGCTCGACCCGGAGTACGCCAAGAGGCTCGGCGTGGACACCGACGCGCTGCTCGTCTCCCAGCCGGACACCGGCGAGCAGGCGCTGGAGATCACTGACATGCTCATCCGCTCCAGCGCCATGGACGTCATCGTCATCGACTCGGTGGCCGCCCTCGTGCCCCGCGCCGAGATCGAGGGCGAGATGGGGGACAGCCACGTCGGCCTCCAGGCCCGTCTCATGTCCCAGGCGCTCCGCAAGATCGCGGGCGCGCTGAACCAGAACAAGACCACCGCAATTTTCATTAACCAATTGCGGGAAAAGATAGGAGTCATGTTCGGCTCACCCGAGACCACCTCGGGCGGAAAAGCGCTGAAGTTCTATGCGTCAATACGACTGGATATCCGGCGCATTGAGACACTAAAAGACGGCACAGATTCCGTGGGGAATCGCACCCGCGTGAAAGTCGTCAAGAACAAGTGCCTGGCAGAGGGGACGCGAATATTTGACCCGGTAAGCGGCCTTACGCACCGCATAGAGGACGTGGTCGGCGGACGGCTTCCGGTTCATGTAGTCTCGGCCGACAAGGCAGGGGTTCTGCATCCGCACGAGGTCAAGGCATGGTTCGATCAGGGCGAGCAGGAGGTCATCGGGCTTCGGCTCCGGGATAGCACAGAGTTGTGGGTCACGCGTGACCACAAGGTCTTGACCGAGCGCGGTTGGCGGCCTGCAGCAGAGCTAGTCCGCGGCGATCGGCTGGCCAGGCCCCGCACCTACTCAGGGTTCGGTTCGCATGAACCGGTGCCGCCCGACCACGCCAGATTGCTCGGCTACCTTATCGGCGACGGTTACGTAGGCGGAAAGACGCCGATTCAGTTCACCAACGTCGCAGACCCCCTCCAGCGGGATGCGGCGCAGATCGCGCGCACCCTAGGTTGCGAGGTGCACGATACTAGTAACTCTATTACCACCTCATTTTCCCATCGGCCTGGTGAGAAAAACGGTGTACTCGAACTCTGTCGGTGGGCCGGGATCTATGGCTGCCTGGCCCCCGATAAGAAGCTCACAGCAGCCTTCTTTGCTCCCGATGTCTCAGCCGAGGTTGTGGGAAACCTGATCTTCGGGCTCTTCGAGACAGATGGCTATGTATCGAGAGAGCAGACGGGAGGGATCCGGGTCGGCTATTCGACCACCTCGGAACAGCTCGCCCACCAGCTTCACTGGCTTCTCCTTCGCTGGGGCATCGGGAGCAGTGTCCAGCGCCGTGACCCCCGCGCTCAGCGTGGCGCACTGGTCAAGGGGCGCCGGATTGTTAGCAAGCTTCCTTCGTGGGAAGTACGAGTTTCCGGCGTTGACAATGCTTCTGCGTTCGCTGCCGCGATTCCTATGTGGGGACCGCGTGGGCAGGTACTGGCGCATGAGCTTGCCGCGCTTGACGGCCGCTACAGGGGATCTCAACGCGTTTACCTTGCCGACGAGCTCTTCAGGCCCGTCCTTGACCATCTTGAGCGTCGCGGGCTGACCGCTTCGCTGGCGGCGCAGCTGATCGGCAAGACGGCGGGAGACCCACAGAGCGGAATGAAAGTTGTCCTCGGTGCCTCACGCTTGCGCCGTGATCGGGTGCAGCTGCTAGCCGACGCGCTCGATGATTCCTTCCTCAGGGAGGTTCTGGCGGATCAGCTCTGGTTCTCCAGGGTTGAGGCGATCCTGCCGAGCCGACGTTGCCGCACCTTCGACGTAGAGGTCGAAGAACTCCACAACCTGGTCGCCGAAGATGTGGTCGTCCACAATTGCAGCCCGCCTTTCAAAACTGCAGAATTCGATATTCTGTACGGAATAGGCATTAGCCGGGAGGGCAGCCTGATCGACCTCGGTGTGGAGCAGTCGATCGTCCGCAAGTCCGGTGCCTGGTACACCTACGAGGGCGACCAGCTCGGCCAGGGCAAGGAGAACGCCAGGAACTTCCTGCGCGAAAACCCGGACCTCGCCAACGAGATCGAGAAGAAGATCAAGGAAAAGCTCGGTGTCGGCGCGCGCATGGACGCGGAGCCGCCAGGGCCAGGGCCGAGGTCGGGGCCGGGGCCAGGTACTGGCCCCGCAGCGGCCTCGGTGGCCGGGCTCAAGGTGGTTCCCGGCGGTGGCGACTAGACGGGCGTCGGCCGGGGCCGTCCGCGGTTCCGGCGGCCCCGGCGGCCCCGGCGCCGGTGAGCCAGGCCCGCCTGGCGCCGCCTGCGGCAGGCCTGGCGCCGGCGGCGGGCCTGCCAACGGCGCTGGTGAGGCGGATCCCGAGGCGATCGCGCGACAGATCTGCCTGCGGATGCTGACGGCCGCGCCGAGGACGCGGGCGCAGCTGGCCAGCGCGCTGCGGCGGCGCGGCGTGCCCGAGGAGGCGGCCGAGGCGGTGCTCGGCCGGTTCGCCGACGTGAAGCTGATCGACGACGCCATGTTCGCGAACGCGTGGGTGGAGTCCCGGCACCACGGCCGCGGCCTGTCCAGCCGCGCGCTAGCGGCCGAGCTGCGGCGCCGGGGCGTCGCGTCCGGGGACATCCAGGCCGCCGTCGACAGCCTGGGCCCGGAGCAGGAAATCGCCACGGCGCGGAGCCTGCTGGCGCGGCGGGTGTCGGCCACCAGGGGCCAGCCGACGCCCGCCCGCGTGCGGCGGCTGATCGGCGTGCTGGCCAGGAAGGGGTACTCGCAGGCCCTGGCCTACCGGGTGGCCCGCGAGGCGCTGGAACAGGAGGGCGTTGACCTGGCCGCGTCGGGCCTGGACCTGACCGACGCGCCCGACGAACCCGCCGAGGAACCCGGTGAGGGGTTCCCGGAACCGTGATGGTGAGGGGTTCTGGAACCGTGATGAGAGGGCCCGGATGACGAAGATCACCGCCTGCCTGCTTGCCCAAATCGTTATCTACGCTTAGCCTCACGGCAGCGAGGGTTTTACTCCGCGTAGGGCGGATCGACCGAGATGAACGAGACTGGTTACGAGCACCGGATGGCGCAGGAGCAGCGTGTTGAGCCTGTTTTGTCCGGTGGCTGTAGGTGTTCGGCGTGGCTGGCCGATGACGGCTGGCCTCAGTCCGGGCCAGGCAAGGGCCTGGCTGGTTCCGGCTCCGCCAGAAGGGAGGGTTAGAACCGGGCTGAGCCGATCGGCCAGCGGCCGGTCATGGCATCGGGACGGCAGCGCAACCGGGAGCGGGAACGGGTAGCGGTGCCGGGAATGGCGATGCCGGACGGCGGGCTGGCCGAGCAACCGGACAGCGGCCAGGCGGCGGTGCCTCCACGGACCGTGCCGTCGGGCGTTGGCCGTCTCCCGCCGGCCGAGCCGCGTATGGCCCGTCCCGGAGACGGCGGTGACGGCAGGCGCGCAGTACCCCTCGCTGCAGGGCAGGCTCCTGCACCGGGCCACGGTGACAGGGAGGCCGTGAGCAGGAAGGGGTGAACCGTGAGTAACGGGATCGGGCTCGTCTTGGCCATCGTGCTGGCGTTCGCGCTGGTTGCGTGCCTGTCTGTGCTGGTCTTCGTGATTCGCAGGTCCCCTAATGGCCGGATTGCCGTGCCGGGCAGCCCGGCGGACATGGCCAGCCTGCAGGCCAGCGCGGCCACGCAGCAGCGGCAGCTGGACGAGGCGGTGCACCAGGCCGACCAGATTCGCGAGCGGGCCGAGGCCGACGCGGCCAGCATCACGAGCAAGGCCGAGGCGGCCGCCGAGCAGGTCGCACAGGGCCGTCGCGAGGTCGAGGACGAGATCCGGGCCGTCAAGGACGAGGTCAGGCAGCTCCGCGGGGACCTGGAACGCCGCGAGACCCGGCTGGCCGAGCGGGAGCAGCGGACCGACCAGGAGGCCCGCAGGACCGACCAGCGGTCGGCCGATCTGGATCGGCTCAAGCAGGACCTCGACGCCCGGGCCAAGGAACTCGACCGGCTCGACGATGACCGTCGCGAGCTGCTGGAGCGGGTGGCGGGCCTGACGGCCGACCAGGCCAAGGCCGAGCTGGTGACCGGCATCGAGAACCAGGCCAAGCGCGAGGCCGCGCTGATCGTCAGGGACATCGAGAACGAGGCGCGCAGCGACGGCCAGAATCGCGCGCGCAAGATCGTGACACTGGCCATCCAGCGGGTGGCCAGCGAGCAGACCAGCGAGTCCGTGGTATCCGTGCTGCACCTGCCCGGGGACGAGATGAAGGGCCGGATCATCGGCCGGGAGGGCCGCAACATCCGGGCGTTCGAGACGGTCACCGGCGTGAACCTGATCATCGATGACACGCCGGAGGCGGTCCTGCTGTCCTGTTTCGACCCGGTGCGCCGCGAGGTGGGCAGGCTGACCCTGGAGCGCCTGGTGCTGGACGGGCGGATCCACCCGCAGCGCATCGAGGAAGCCTACGAGCGGAGCAAGGCGGAGATCGAGCAGCTCTGCGTCAAGGCCGGCGAGGACGCGCTGGTGGACCTGGCCATCACCGATCTGCACCCGGAGCTCACCAACCTGCTGGGCAGGCTCCGCTACCGCACCTCCTACGGCCAGAACGTGCTCAAGCACCTGGTCGAGTCCGCTCACATCGCCGGGATGATGGCCAGCGAGCTCGGCATGGACCCGGTGCTGATGAAACGTTGCACGGTCCTGCACGACATCGGCAAGGCGCTGACGCATGAGGTCCAGGGCAGCCACGCGCTGATCGGCGCGGAGATCGCCCGCCGGTACGGCGAGCCCGAGGACGTGGTGCATGCCATCGAGGCGCACCACAACGAGGTCGAGGTCCGCACGGTCGAGGCCGTCCTGACCCAGGCGGCCGACGCGATCAGCGGCGGCCGGCCGGGCGCGCGCCGGGAGTCGCTCGAGGCGTACATCAAGCGGCTGGAGCGCCTGGAGCAGATCGCGCTGGCCCAGGAGGGCGTCGAGAAGGTGTTCGCGATGCAGGCCGGCCGGGAGATCCGGGTCATGGTCAAGCCATCCGACATCGACGACATCCAGGCGCAGGTCATTGCCAGGGATGTGGCGAAGCAGGTCGAGGACGAGCTGACCTATCCGGGCCAGATCCGGGTCACCGTGGTCAGGGAGTCGCGCGCCATCGAGTTCGCGCGCTAGGCCCCCGCCGCCATCGCTGACACCGGCAGCGGCCCGGCGCCTGCGGGCGCCGGCGGCCAGTCCGCGGGCACCGGCTGGGTCGTCGCCTAGCCATCGGTCAGCTTGATCCCCGGGATGCCCGGCGGCGTGAAGCCGAGAATCTGGCCGTAGAACGAGAGCTCGGCTTCCAGCGAGACGGTCAGCGACTCGGCCCGCCGGAAGCCGTGCGACTCGCCCTCGAACGTGATGTAGGCGTGGCGTATGCCATGGGCGGCGAGGTCGCTGGCGATGCGCTCCGACTGCTCCGGCGGGACCACCGGGTCGTCGAGCCCCTGCAGCAGCAGGATCGGGCAGGTCGCGTCCGTCACGTGGCCGATGGGGGCGCGCTCGGCGTAGATGGTCTCGAACCCCGGCAGCGGCCCGACCAGCCCGTCCAGGTAGCGCGACTCGAAGTCGTGCGTGTGCGCGGCGAACGCGTTCAGGTCGGCAACGCCGAAATAGGAGGTTGCGGCGCTGAACACGGCTCCGTCGGCCGTGCCCGTGGTGACCGCGGCCAGCGCGGTCCAGCCCCCCGCGGAGGCGCCGCAGATGGCCAGCCGGGCCGGGTCGGCCTCGCCGGCCTCGGCGAGCGAGCGCGCCGCGGCCATGGCGTCCTCGACGTCGACGATCCCCCACTGGCGGCGCAGCCGTTCCCGGTAGAGGCGGCCGTAGCCGGTGGAACCGCCGTAGTTCACGTCGATGATCCCGATGCCCCGGCTGGTGAAGTAGGCCTTCTCGACATCGAGCAGCCCGACGGCGTGGCTGGTGGGACCGCCGTGCACCCAGACAACGTACGGCGGGCGCTCACCCTCGGGGCCGACCGCGTCCGGGCTGGTCGGCGGGTACACCAGGGCGTGCACCACCCGGCCGTACCGGCCCTCGACCTCGACATGCCGCGGAATCGGGAGGTAGGCCTCGTCGGGTAGATCGTCGAGGTCGGCGCGCAGCACCTCCAGGCGGGATGTGGCCGTGTCGACCCGGACGACCGACAGGGCCTGGGCCGGCCCGCCCGCCAGGGCGGCAATCACGGTGCCGTCCGCGGACAGCACCGGCGCGAACTCGCTCACCGGCAGGTCGAGGTCGGTCAGCTCGGAGGTATCCGGGTCCAGCAGCCCGAGCCGCATGCTGCCGCGGCCATGCACGACCGCGAGCCGGCCATCGCCGAGCACGGCGAACGGCCGCCCGCCGAGCTGCCACAGCGGGCCGGCGAACTCCTCCTCGGCCGGGTACAGCGCCTGCGGCGGCTCGCCGGTCAGACCGACCTGGTAGATGTTCCACCAGCCGGTCCAGTCTGTGGCCACGTACAGGCTGGTGTTGTCCCGCCACGCCGGGGCCAGCACCGACTCGCGCAAGCCGCCCTTGACCACCGGCCCTGGCCCACGCCTTCCCTGGTGACCTGGGCGACCCGAAGCTCGGTGCCGTCCCACGGCATGTGCGGGTGATTCCAGCAGATCCAGGCCAGGCGCTGGCCGTCCGGCGACGGGGTCGGGAACGCGAAGAAATCGGAGCCCGCGACCAGCTCCCGGACCGCCGCCGGGTCGTCGGCGGCGGAAGCGTCGAGCGGGACCGCCACGATGGCCCGGGTGACCTTGCCGTCGGAGTGCCGCTCCTGCACGCACCAGATCTCGCGGCGGTTAGGGGCGAGCACGAAATCGGCGTAACGCAGGCCGGCCTGGCCCAGGTCGGCCGCGACCGGATCCGGCGTGATCGGGCGCGGCTCCTGCCTGCCCTCGGTGACGTCGGGCTCGGCCAGGTAGAGCCGCTGGTCGGCGTAGTTCGCGAACACGACCGCGTGGCCGCGCGGCGCCCGGCCGCCGGACGAGGCAGGCCGCAGACCGGCCCGGGCAACCGGCAGGTAGGACCGGCCTCCGTACTCGTGGACGCGCGAGCGGGCATTCCAGGGCGCGGGCAGCAGGTCGGCCAGCTTGCCGCCGGCCGCACGATGGACCACGGTGACCCGGCCCGCCTCCTCCGGCCGCCCTTCCTGCCACCACACCTCGCCGCCGATCACGGTCGGGTAGGCGATCCGCAGCCGACCACGGGCCACATCGGCCGCCGTGATGGGGGACGGCCATGCGCCGAACGGCACCGGCGGGACGGCCGCCACTGCCCCGTCCGCCCCGCCCTCCGCGGCTCCCGTCCCGTCTTCTGGCCTGCCTGCCGGATCCTCAGCGTTGCCCGCCCTGTTTGTCATAGGGATATGGTGCACCACCGGGCAGGCCCGCCCTGCGGAGATTCCGTACAAGGTCATCTACGAACTCCGAATCCCGGGAATTCACCGCATCGAGGCGCTCACGGGCGTCCGGTGTTGCCCCGCGGAGCGTCTCCGGTGCCGGCCGCGGGCTAGATTGAACGGGTGGTTGACGCAGCGCGCGCATCGGGCACGTTCGAGATCCGCACGTACGGGTGCCAGATGAACATGCATGACTCCGAGCGTCTGGCCGGCCTGCTCGAAGAGGCCGGGTACCGGCGCGCGGCGGCCGGCGCCACGCCCGACGTCATCGTCTTCAACACGTGCGCGGTTCGCGAGAACGCCGACAACCGCTTGTACGGCAATCTGGGTCAGCTGCTCCCGGTCAAGAACGCTCATCCCGGCCTGCAGATCGCCGTGGGCGGCTGCCTGGCGCAGAAGGACCGGGCGGTGATCACCACTCGGGCGCCCTGGGTCGACGTGGTGTTCGGCACGCACAACATCGGCTCGCTGCCGGTGCTCCTGGAACGGGCCCGGGTGCAGCAGCAGGCGCAGGTGGAGATCGTGGAGTCGCTTGAGCGCTTCCCCTCGGTGCTGCCCGCCCGCCGCGACTCCGCCTACTCGGCCTGGGTGGCCATCTCGGTCGGCTGCAACAACACCTGCACGTTCTGCATCGTGCCGAGCCTGCGCGGCCGCGAGGAAGACCGCCGCCCGGGCGACGTGCTGGCCGAGATCCGGGCGCTGGTCGCCGACGGGGTGGTCGAGGTCACGCTGCTCGGGCAGAACGTCAACTCCTACGGGGCGGCGTTCGGCGACCGGCTGGCCTTCGGCAGGCTGCTGCGGGCCTGCGGACAGATCGACGGGCTGGAGCGGGTCCGGTTCACCTCGCCGCATCCGCGGGACTTCACCGACGACGTCATCGACGCGATGGCGCAGACGGAGAACGTCATGCCGCAGCTGCACATGCCGCTGCAGTCCGGCTCGGACGCCGTGCTGCGGGCCATGCGGCGGGCCTACCGCCGGGACAAGTACCTGGCCATCCTGGACCAGGTCCGCGCGGCGATCCCGGACGCCGCGATCACCACCGACATCATCGTCGGATTCCCGGGGGAGACGGAGAGCGACTTCGCCGACACCCTGGACATCGTCCGGCGGGCCCGGTTCTCCGGGGCGTTCACGTTCCGGTACTCGGTCCGGCCCGGGACCCCGGCGGCGGCGATGGGCGGCCAGGTTCCCGCCGATGTGGTCCAGGACCGGTACGAGCGGCTCGCGGCCCTGGTCGAGGAGACCTCCCTGGACGGCAACGCGGCGTTCACCGGGCGTGAGGTGGAGGTCCTCGTGGCCGACGGCGAGGGCCGCAAGGATGAGGTCACGCACCGGATGTCCGGCCGGGCCCGCGACAACCGCCTCGTGCATTTCGCGCCGGCGGGCACCGCGCCCCGCCCGGGCGACGTGGTCAGCACCGTGGTGACCCGCGCCGCGCCGCATTACCTGATCGCGGACGGCGAACCGCTAGCGGTCCGCCGGACCGGCGGCGGTGATGCCTGGGCGGCCCGCCGCGGCCGGGCGGACGACGCCGGTTCCGCCGGCGACTCCGGCGGCCGGGTCCTGCTCGGCATGCCGGCCCTGGGCCGGCCCGCGTAGGCGTGCTCGTCGCTGCCGCAGTCTGCCCGCATCCGCCGCTGCTGGTACCCGAGGCGATGGGCGCGGCCGGCCTGCGCCGCGACGGCGACGGCGACGGCGACGCCGACCTGGCCACGGTGCTCGCCGCCTGCGACGCGGCGAGCTCGGGACTGGCGGCCGCGGACCCCGACGTGATCCTCGTGGTCGGCGGGGCCGCGACCACGGCGGCGTACGGCGGATCGGCGGCGGGCAGCCTGCGGGCGTACGGCGTCAGCTACGCCGTCGGTACCGGCGAGGCGGTCCTGCCGCTCTCCCTGACCCTGGGTTCGTGGCTGCTGCGCCGGGCGGGCCTGGGCAGTGATCCCGTCCGCTTGCACGCCGTCGCGCAGGTCACGCCGGTGGCGGATTGCCTCCGGCTCGGAGCCGAACTCGCGCGGCAGGCACCCCGGGTGGCCATCCTGGCCATGGGTGACGGGACGGCCAGGAGGGCCGTGGGCATCGAGGGGGCCGCCGACCCGGCCGCGGAACGTTACGACGCCGAGGTGGCCGGCGCGCTCGCCCAAGCCGACCCGGCCCGGCTCGCCCGGCTCGATCCCGCGCTCGACGATGAGCTCGTGGTCGCGGGCCGGGCGGCCTGGCAGGTAATGGCCGGGGCCGCCGAGGGGCGGCGGCTCCGCGGCCGGCTGCGCTGTGCGGCCGCGCGGTACGACGTCAGCTACCTGGTCGCGTCCTGGGACGTCCGCGCCTAGCTGACCCGCTCATGTGTCACATCTGGTCTGGGCCGCCCGTCGGGCCGGTACCGGGATCCCAGCCCGCCTGGTCGCCCGGCCCGGGCTCGTCGACGTCATCTGGGTCGTAGTCGTAGTCGTCCTCGAAGAAGTCGTCGTCGCCAGCGGCACCCTGATGGCCGCCCGACAGGTTATGGCTGTACCCGTCGACCTCGCCGAGCGCCGGGCCGTCGATGTAGCTGCCGGTGTCCGGAGTCGTGTTGTCATCCTCGTACCCGCCGGGCGTCTCGAATGGCAACCCCATGATCGCTCCCCCCGTGTGCGCGACCCCAGCGGTCGCGCCGTGTGCACGGGCATACCCTCCGCTGCCACACTGATGCCATGCCGCAGCCAGTGATCGCGGTCGTGGGGCCCACGGCCGCCGGGAAGTCCGGGCTGTCGCTGCGGCTGGCCCAGGTGCTGGACGGCGAGATCGTCAACGCCGACTCCATGCAGCTGTACCGGGGCATGGACATCGGCACCGCCAAGCTCCCGCCGGGCCAGCGGGCCGGCGTGCCGCATCACCTGCTGGATATCTGGGAGATCACCAGGGCAGCGAATGTCTCCGAGTACCAGCGGCTGGCCCGCCGCGCGATCGAGGGCATCCACGCGCGCGGCCGGCTCCCGATCGTGGTCGGCGGGAGCGGGCTCTACGTGCGGGCGGTCATTGACAATCTCGACTTTCCTGGCACCGACCCGGGGCTGCGAGACGGGCTGGAACGCGAGCTGGCCGAGGTCGGCCCGGCGGCCATGCACGCCAGGCTGGCCCGCATTGACCCGGCCGCGGCCGCGGCGATCCTGCCGGGGAACGGGCGCCGGATCGTCCGGGCTCTCGAGGTGCTCGAGCTCTCCGGCCGGCCGTTCAGCGCGACGCTGCCCGGCTACGAGTCCGTTTACGACGTCGTCCAGGTCGGCCTGCAGCTGCCCAGGCCGCGGCTCGACGAGCGCATCGCCAGCCGGGTGGCCGCGATGTGGCAGGCCGGGTTCGTGGCCGAGGTCCGCGGCCTGGCCGAGGCTGGCCTGCGCGATGGCAGGACGGCGAGCCGGGCGCTCGGTTATGCCCAGGTGCTGCGCTTCCTGGCCGGAGAATGGTCGCAGCAGGAGGCCGTCGTCCAGACCGTGAAGGCGACACGGAGGTTCGCGCGGCGCCAGGAGTCGTGGTTCCGGCGGGACCCGAGGATCACCTGGCTGGGGGCTGACCAGGCGGACCTGGCGGCTCGCGCCTTGGCTACGATCAGGTCATGCGGTTTGCCAAGGGTCACGGAACGGGAAACGACTTCCTGATCCTGCCCGATCCCGATGACGCCATGGCGTTGTCGCCCGGCCTGGTCGCGAGCCTCTGCGACCGGCGTACCGGGCTCGGGGCGGACGGGATCCTGCGGGTCGTGCGGACCTCCGCGGCCGGTCACGGGCCGTCGGCGGCCGAGTGGTTCATGGACTACCGCAATGCCGACGGCAGCCTCGCCGAGATGTGCGGCAACGGGATCCGGGTGTTCGCCCGCTATCTGCTCGGCCGCGGCCTGGCCGATGGCCCGGACCTGGCCGTGGCGACCCGGGCCGGGCTGCGGCAGGTCCGCGAGGAGGCAGGCGGCGAGATAACCGTGGACATGGGCACTCCCGTGGTGGCCGGCCACAGCGCCGCAGTGATCGGTCCCAGCCGGTACGAGGGCCTGGAGGTATGCCTGGGTAACCCGCACCTGGCCTGCCTGGTGGATCGTCCGGTGGCCGAGCTCGACCTGTCCGCGCCGCCCGTGATCGATCGTGAGCGCTTCCCCGACGGCGCCAACGTCGAGGTGGTACGGGTGCGCGGGGACCGGCACCTGGAGATGCGCGTCTACGAGCGAGGATCAGGGGCCACGCTGTCCTGCGGGACCGGCGCGGTCGCGGCCGTGGTGGCCGCGGCCACGGCGGCGCGAGCGACCGCGGGCCCCGAGACCGGCAACGGGCGGGACCGCCCGGTCGGCACCTGGACCGTGCAGGTTCCCGGCGGCACGCTGACCGTCACGCTGACCGGCGCGACCAGCCTGCTGACCGGGCCCGCGGTGATCGTCGCCGAGGGCGAGCTGGACGAGGCCTGGCTGGCCGGCCTGGCAGCCGGCGCGACGTCAGCCACCGGCTGACGCCCGCGCCACCACCGGCCCTCTGCGCTAGCCCAGCCCGGTGTGGTGCAGCCGCACAGATGGCGGCCCGCGGCCCGGTGCGCGGTACCGACCTGATGCTGTGGCGTGGGTGTGGCGAGGACCGTAGGGAGTAAGCGCCGGATCGGGCCCGTCGGCCCGGCCGGAAAATCCAGCCGGGCCGACACCCCCCGGGCCGCCCCCCAGGCTCTGGCCCGGGCCGGCCCTAGACCCGCCTGCTAGCCGAGCAGGCTGTCGAAATCGCCGTCCCTGGCGCTGGCCAGGAACGCGGAAAACTCGGTCGGCGCGCAGATCAGCGCCGGTCCGTCAGGGAACCGCGAGTTGCGGATCGCGACTGCCCCTTCGGGCAGTCCGGCTATCTCCACGCAGTTCCCGCTTGGATTGCTGTGTCGGCTCTTGCGCCAGGTCACGCCGTCTAGCTGAACGTCATCGGCGCCATCGTGAGCCACCAGGTCCACGTGATGTCCTTTCTGCGGGGGAACCGGCAAATTCACCCAGCGGAGCCGGCCCTGGGGTGGGGCGGCGGCGCGGGTGCACTCCTGGATGCACGTGCATCAGTATTTGCAAATGCACACCCTCGATGGCATCGTAGCTGATGTACCGGCCACCCGTCCTCTCGATCAGCACCAGTCCCGAGGTCTGCGAAATGTCCCATGGACATACCCGCTCTCTCGTCCTGAAGGGGGGTTGGCGCGACGGTCAGGAACCGTCGCTGGCCGGCCTTCCCGACGTGCTGCCGCCCAGTTCCCTGGGGTCGGGTGCCCCGGGGCCCGGTGCCCTGCTGCCCGCGGCGCGCTGGGTGGGCCGCCAGATCGTCTCGGGCCAGCTGGAGACGGGCCTTGCGGCCAGGGCGGCACGAGAGTTTACCGGGCAGATCTTGCGGGGGTGGGGCCTGCTGACGCTGGCCGAGGACGTTGCGGTGATCGTGTCCGAGCTCGTCACCAACGCGCTAAGGCATGGGGGCTGCGGCGTGAACGGCGCAGCGCACAACAGTATCGAGCTGATCTTGTGGCGCCGGTCCGGCCAGGTCGTCTGCGCGGTCACCGACCCGGGGGCCGAGGCCCCGGTGCTGGGGCAGCCGGACCGGCTCGCTGAGGCGGGCCGGGGCCTGCACGTGGTCCAGGCGCTGTCGGCCACCTGGGGCTGGACCAGGCTCGGGGGCCGCAGGAAGGCGGTCTGGGCCGCCATCCCGGTCCCGGGCAGGGAGGCCGGCCAGGAACGCCGCAGCCGGTTCGCCTGATCCGCCCCCGGGGCACTTCTTCGTCATGTCAGGCGCGGTCGGACGGGCCGGCCAGGCGCAGCCCGAGCTCGACCAGGGTCCAGCCGGCCCGGTGCCTGACCGAGTTGCGCGGGCCCGGCCGCGCCACGTGCGGCCTGGTGCGCTGCGCCTGGGCGCGAAGCTCGGCGGTGTGCTGGCTGACTAGCTGCTCCATCTGGTGCGGGTGCATCTCTGCTCCTCTTCGTGGTTGATCGTGCGGTGTGGTCAGGGCAGCCCGCTCAGCGAGCCGCGGGCTGGGCCGCCCGGGTCACCTGCACGTCGCCGCTGATCGTGCGGCAGTGCAGGGTCATGTCGGCGCTGCCGCCCTCCGGAGCGGGCTCGAGTTCGCTGCTCAGCGTTCCGGACAAGCTCGACAGGTCGAGGTACACGCCGATGCCGGGCGCCACCGCGATGCTGATATCGCCGGACGCGGACTTGACCTCGGCACGGCGGCCCGAGGCCTCGGTGATCTGCACGTCGCCGCTGGCCGTGCGGACCGTGACCGGGCCGCTGGCCTGCCCGATGCTCACATCGCCCGACGCGCTCCCGACCACGGCCTCGGCGGCCGCGCCGACCTGCACGTCCCCGGACGCCGAGTCCACCCGGGCCAGCCCGCTGACCCGCTCGGCGCTGACGTCACCGCTGGCCGTGCGGACATCGAGCGCGCTCAGTTCCCCGGTGCAGCGCACGTCCGCCGACGCGGTGTGGACCAGGCACGACGAGCCTTCCGGCAGCTCCACCGTGACATCGAGGGATCCGCCGCCCAGCCCGAACCGTTCGGGGGCGGTGACGGACAGGGCGCCCTGGTCGAATTCGACCCGGGTGGCGGCGAGGAACTGCTCGCCCTTGCGTCCCGAATGCCCGGCGTCGAGCGTGACCGTTGCGGTCTGCGTGGGCACGGCCAGCACCGTGACGGTTCCGGCCGGATTGCGGACCTGCAGGTCAACTGGATCGCTGGCCGGGAATTCCCAGGAGGTCATGTCGTAGATCCCTTCTCAGACTGGGCTGCGGTTACTGGGTTGGTACCGGCCGCGTCAGCTCCTGGCGTAGCCGGTGATCCGCTGTCCGGGACCCCGCCGTCCGGCGGCCTGGCCGCCGCGGGGGGGATTGTCCAAGGCTCCGCTGGCCGCCCGGACCAGCCAGGTGTTGACCGACGCGCCGTCACGCGCCGCCGCGGCCTCGATGCGGGTCTTCAGGGAGTCGGCCAGGCGCAGCGTCAATCGCGCCGTGCCCGGCTCCTGGTCTCCGCCGGCCGCCGCCGGTTCCTCGTACTCCGCCTCCGGGGGCGCGGTCATGACGACGAACGTCGGCTCTCCGCCGGCCAGGCGCACCTCCACCACCGTGTCGTCGAGCCGGGCCGTGATATCCGCGGCCGCCGCGGACAGCACGTCAAGCAGGATCAGCCGGACTGAGGAGTCCAGCGCCTCGGTGAGCAGTTCGGCCGCCCGGGCCACGTCCTCGCCCGCGAACCGGGTGATCGACGTCAGCTCCCCGCGCAGCTTCGCGGCAAATTCTGACAGTTCCATGACGTCATAATGACATCACACGACGTCAAAGTCAATCGGGCATGACGTCTCGGGGCGTCAGAGTGACATTGCTATGGTGTCGCCCCAGGCCAGTAGGCCTCTGGCCCGTTACGCCACGGCTCGTGCTCAGCCGAGCAGAGCGCGCAGCGCGCCCGCGTCGACGCCGCGGATGGACGCGTCGAGCACCTCGGCGATGTGCGCCATCGGCATCTGGGTTCCGCGCGCCGCGAGCGCCGAGGCGATCTGCATGGTGCAGCCGGGGTTCGCCGACACCAGCAGCTCGGCCCCGGTCGCCGCGACGGCCGCGGCCTTGCGCTGGCCGAGCTCGCGGGCGGCCTCCGGCTGGACCAGGTTGTAGATGCCCGCGGATCCGCAGCAGGTGCCGCCGTCGGCGATGTCGGCCAGGCGCAGCCCGGGAATCGCGGCCAGCAGCTCTCGCGGCTGCGCCGTGATCCGCTGGGCGTGGGCGAGATGGCAGGCGGCCTGGTAGGCCGCGGTGATGTCGAGCGGGTGCCGGGTGGCCACCGGCCCGAGCTCGACCAGGAACTCGCTGAGGTCGCGGACCTGGCCGGCCAGCGCAGCGGCCCGCTCGCTCCATGCGGGATCGCCGGCCAGCAGGTCCTGGTACTCCTTCATGGCCGAGCCGCAGCCGGCCACGTTGACGACGACCGCGTCCACCCGGGCGCGCTCGAAGGTCTCGATCGTCTGCCGCGCGAACCTGGCCGCCTCGGCTCTCCGGCCGCCGTGCCGGGACAGTGCGCCACAGCAGCCCTGAGCCGCGGGGATGATGACATCGCAGCCCTCGGCGGCCAGAACGCGCGCCGTCGCGGCGTTGACCTGGGGGAAGAAGACCCGCTGCACGCATCCGGTCAGCATGCCGACGGTGGCGCGGCGCGGGCCCCGGGCCGGGACGCGCTCCGGCAGCGCCCCGCCCCGGGCCCTGCGCTTCGGGCCCGCGCGGCCCGGCCGGCGGGCGGCCGGGTGCCGCCGCGGCGCCAGCCGGAGCGCGGTAGCGAGCTCGGGGGACAGCCGGTCGGCGAGCCCGCTGCGATCGATGAGCCCGTCGATGCCGGCCCGCTGCGCGGCCCGCAGCGGCGCGATGGCCGCCCGGAGCCGGCCCGGGTAAGGGAACGTCCGGAAGATGGCCGCCCGGACCGCCCGGTCCCGCAGCGACCGCGCGGGCAGCGGCGGCGGCCCGGCCGGCCCGGCCGGATCCTCCTCGGCCCAGCCGCGGGCGGCCTCGATCAGCCGGTCGTAGCGGACGCCGGACGGGCACGCGGTGACGCAGGCCATGCAGCCCAGGCAGCGGTCCAGGTGGGTCGCAACGGCGGTGCTGCCCGCGGTGCCGTCGAGGATCTGGGTCATCAGGTGGATCCGCCCCCTGGGCGAGTCCATCTCCTCGCCCCACAGCTGATACGTCGGGCAGGCGGGAAGGCAGAACCCGCAGTGCACGCAGTCACCGGCCAGCGCGCGCAGCTCGCCCGAGGGATCGGTCATCAGATTCCTCCCGCGAACCGGCCCGGCGCCATCCGGCGCTCGGGATCGAATTGGTCCTTGACCGCCCGCATCAGGCGGAGCGCGGACACCGGGCCCCACATGTCGACCGCGGCGCGCACCTCCGGCGGGGCGTGCAGCACCACGGCGCTGGCCCGGGAGGGGGGCCCGGCGGGGACGGCCGGCCCGCTGTCCAGCGCGGCGCGCAGGTCGAGCACGAACCGGGCGACCGCGGCCGGCGCGGCGCTCTCGTCCACCGCTGCGTAGATCACTCCCGCCGCCGCGGAGCCGCCGACCATGGGGTCGAGCCCGGTCGCGGTCGCGGCCGCGTCGATCGCGCGGAGCACCGCGGCCAGGTCCGCGGCCCAGAAGCCGATCCTGATCACCGTGCCGCCCGCGGCCGCGGCGGCTCCGCGTCCGAACCAGGCGGGCGGCGTCGATATCGAGGAGCCGGGGCCGAGCAGGTCGATCATCGCCGCGGTGCGCTCGGCCACCCCCTCGACGTCGCCTTCCAGCAGCACGCCGACCCGCAGCGGTGCCTGGCGGGCGGGCCGGTCGAGCTCGGCCGCTGACGGTGCGAGCGGCGACCCGGCCGCGGCCGCGATCGCCGCCTGCGCCGCGTCCGCGTCCGCGGCGTCGAGGGTGATGAAGGATACGGCGGCAGGCAGCGGGTGCAGCCGGAACGCGGCCTCCACGATCAGGCCGAGGGTCCCGTACGAGCCGGCGAACAGCTTCCCGAGGTCATAGCCGGCCACGTTCTTCACGACCTTGCCGCCGGACTTCGCCACGGTCCCGTCCGCGCGCACGACCGTGATCCCGATGGCCAGGTCCCGCGGCGTGCCGTAGCGCAGCCGCAGCGGGCCGGCCGCGCCGGTCGCCAGCACCCCGCCGATCGTGCCGGCCGCGGTGCCGTTCCCGGCGTGGTCAGCCGGGGCCGGGGATGGGGGCGGGGGGTCCAGCGCCAGCCGCTGGCCCGCCTCGCGGAGCACCGCGGCGAGCTGTTCCAGGCCCACGCCGGCCTGGACCCGCACCACCAGGTCGCCGGAAGCGTGCTCGAGCACCCGGTTCAGCCGCAAGGTGTCGATCACCAGGTCGCAGCTGGCCGGGGGGACGCCCCAGGCGAGCCTGGTTCCGGCGCCCCGCGGGACGACCGTCATGCCGAGGGACACGGCCGCCCGCATCGCCGCGGCCGCCTCCGCCACGTCGGCCGGGCGGGCCACGAACCGCGGGACGACCCCGGCGACGGCGTCGTCCGGCCCGGCCGGGCGGACCTCGGAGCAGGCCTTCGCGAGCACGTCGGGCACGGCGTCAGCGGTCATCGCCGGCCACCCGCCTGGGAACCGACCGCCGGCATCTCAGAACTGCTCGAGTTGGCCGGAGGCGACCAGCGGATGCGGCTCGCGCCGGACGCCGGGAACCTCGCCGCACAGCCGCGGAGTCGGGAAGATCTTGCCCGGGTTGCACAGGCCCGCCGGGTCGAACGCGCATCGCAGCAACTGCATGGTGTCGAGGTCGCCGGGGCCGAACATCTTCGGCATGTACTTGGACTTGTCCGCGCCCACGCCGTGCTCGCCGGTGATCGACCCGCCGTGGGAGATGCACAGGTCCAGGATCGCGCCGGACACCTCCTCGGCGGCTTCGGCGGCACCGGGCTGGGCGTCGTCGAACAGCACCAGCGGGTGCAGGTTGCCGTCGCCGGCGTGGAACACGTTGGCGACCCGGATCCCCGAGGCAGCGGAGAGCTCGGCGATCCGGTCAAGCACCTCGGGCAGCGCGGTCCGCGGCACCACCCCGTCCTGCACGATGTAGGCCGGGCTGATCCGGCCGACCGCCGCGAACGCGGATTTGCGTCCGGTCCAGATCGCCGTGCGCTCGGCCGCGTCATGCGCGGCCCGGATCTCGTAGGCGCCCTCCCGCTCGCAGATGGCCCGCGCGACGGCGGTCTCCCGCTGCACGTCGCCGGCCGGCCCGTCGAGCTCGACGATCAGCACCGCGCCCGCGCCCTCGGGGTAGCGGCACGCGACGGCGGCCTCGGCGGCCTCGATCGCGAGGGCGTCCATCATCTCGATCGCGCCGGGCAGGATGCCGGAGCCGATGATCGCGGACACCGCCGCGCCGCCGGCCCCCATGGTCCGGAACGCGGCCAGCAGCGTGGTCACGGCCTGCGGGATCCTGGTCAGCTTCACGATGATCTTGGTGGCGATGCCGAGCGTGCCTTCCGACCCGATGAACGCGCCGACCAGGTCATAGCCGGGGGCGGCACCGGTGCCGTCGCCCAGCCAGGTGAGCTCACCGTCCGGGGTCACGATCTGCAGGCCGGTCACGTGGTGCACGGTGAAGCCGTGCTTGAGGCAGTGCGCGCCGCCGGAGTTCTCCGCCACGTTGCCGCCCACCGAGCAGATCACCTGGCTGGACGGGTCGGGCGCATAGAACAGGCCGTAAGGCTCCGCGGCCTTGCTGACCGACAGGTTGGTGACTCCGGGCTCGACGATGGCCCTCCGGCTCTGCTGGTCGATCGCGATGATGCTGCGCATCCGCGAAGTGACGATCAGCACGCCGTCGCCCCGGGGCAGAGCGCCGCCGGACAGGCCGGTGCCCGAGCCGCGGGCCACGAAGGGGATCTTCGCGTGGGCGCACGCGGTGACGACGGCGGCCACCTGCTCGGCCGTGGTCGGCAGCACGACCAGGCCGGGGGAGCAGCGGTGCGCGGTCAGCCCGTCGCACTCGTAGGTGGCCAGCTGCGCCGGGTCGGTCAGGACGCCGTCCGGCCCGCAGATCTGCCTCATCCGCGGGACCAGCGCCTCGATGGCGGCGGCCGGCTGCTTGCTGGGCCCGGCCGTGGCGCGGGTCGCCTGCGCGGTCATCTGTGTCCCCTTCAGCCTGTTCCCGTCCCCCCAGGGTGCGCCTCACGGCCCGGGTTTGCCAATCGCCGCTGCTGCGCATCTTCACCGTACGCTTGGCCCGGGTCCAGCCGGTTCATGACTGATTTCTTACTATTCGGGGGCAGCTCCAGGAGGAGGCGGCGGCCAGGGACCATTCCTCGCTTGAGGACCTGCTGAGTAACATCATCACTGAACTCACCGGTGACTCGCCGACGGATGACATTGCGTTGATTGGGCTGAGATGGCTGAACTAGACGCCGCTGGTGAGGCGTACTGCGCGGTGGACGTATCCAGGGAAGACGGCGTGCCGGTCATCCGCCTGTCGGGCGAGCTTGACATGGTGTCGGTCGAGGGCGTCCGCTCGGCCGTGGCCGAAGCGCTCTCCGCCGAGAACGAGAAACTGGTGTTCGACGTCCGCGAGCTGGAGTTCATGGACAGCTCGGGCATAGCGCTGCTCGTCTCCGCGACACGGAAGGTCCGGAAGGTCGAAGTCCGCAACCCCACCCCCATCGTCCGACGGATCATCGAGCTGACCGGGCTCACCGATATCCTGCTCATGGTCCCGTGAGAATCGAGCGCAGCTTCGCCCCGGCCGCGGCGTCCATCCGCGCGGCCCGGCGATTCGTCGCCGAGGAGGTCGGCGATGATGTGGCGCAGGAGCTGCGCGACGCCATATCCGTGATGGTTTCCGAGCTCGCGATGAACGCGGTTCAGTACGCGCAGACCGCCTTCGACGTGAGCATCGAGCTGGCCGGCCAGAGCCTGCGGGTCGAGGTCACCGACTCCGGCGGCGGAGATCCCGAGATTCGGCCGCTCCCGCCCGCCAGCAGGCCGCACGGCCGGGGTCTGTTCATCGTCGACCAGCTCTCCGACGAGTGGGGAATCAGCCCGTCGGCTGACGGCCGCCGGAAGAGCGTATGGTTCCAGCTCGATATGCGGACGAACGCCAAGAGCCCGGCCTGAGGGCTCAGGGCATGCGCTCGTAAGCGGGGATGGTCAGGAAATCGGCGTACTCATCGGCCAGGGCGACCTCCTTGAACAGGGCGACGGCCTGGTCGAACTGCGCCGCGTCGAAGGCCGCCCCGTACTGCTCGCGAATCAGGCCGAGCTCCTCGGTGATGATCCGTTCCACGAGGTCGCTGGTGACCTGCTGGCCTTCGGCCAGGCTCACGTCGTTGTGCAGCCACTGCCAGATCTGAGACCGGGAGATCTCCGCGGTGGCCGCGTCCTCCATCAGGTTGAAGATCGCGACTGCCCCGGTGCCCGCCAGCCAGTTGGCCAGGTACTGCAGGCCTACGCTGATGTTGTTGCGCAGCCCGGCCTCGGTGATCCCGCCCGGGGTCTTGGCGATGGCCAGCAGGTCGGCGGCGCTGACGTCCACGTCGTCGCGCAGCCTGCCGAGCTGGTTGGGCCGGTCGCCGAGCACGCCGTCGAACACCTCCTGGCAGATCGGCACCAGATCGGGGTGCGCGACCCAGGAGCCGTCGAATCCGTCGCCGGACTCGCGGGTCTTGTCCTCGCGGACCTTGGCCAGCGCCTTCGCGTTGACCTCGGGATCGCGCCGGCTGGGAATGAAGGCCGCCATGCCGCCCATCGCGTGCGCGCCGCGGTCGTGACACGTCTTGACCAGCAACTCGGTATAGGCGCGCATGAACGGGGCGGTCATCGTCACCGCGTTGCGCTCGGGCAGGACGAAGTCGCGGCCCCGGGTGCGGAACTTCTTGATGATGCTGAACAGGTAGTCCCAGCGGCCCGCGTTCAGCCCGGCGCTGTGCTCGCGTAGCTCGTAGAGGATCTCCTCCATCTCGAACGCCGCCGGGATCGTCTCGATCAGGACCGTGGCCCGGATGGTGCCGCGGGGGATGCCCAGCCGGTCCTGGGCCAGGTTGAAGGCATCGTTCCAGAGCCGCGCCTCCAGGTGGCTTTCGATCTTGGCCAGGTAGAAGTAGGGCCCCTGGCCCTGGTCGAGCTGGCGGCGAGCGCAGTGGGCGAAGTACAGCGCGAAGTCGAACAGACTGCCCGAGACCCGCTGGCCGTCGACCAGCAGATGCTTCTCGTCCAGGTGCCAGCCGCGCGGCCGGACCACGATCGTGGCCAGCTCGCCGGCTGGCCTGAGCTGGTAGGACTTGCCGTCGGCGGAGCGGAAGTCGATCTTCCGGTCGAGCGCGTCCTTCAGGTTGAGCTGGCCGGTCACCATGTTGTCCCAGAGCGGGGTGTTGGCGTCCTCGAAGTCGGCCAGCCAGACCCGGGCGCCCGAGTTGAGCGCGTTGATCGTCATCTTCTTGTCGGTCGGCCCGGTGATCTCCACCCGCCGGTCCACCAGGCCGGGCGCCGGGGGCGCCACGTGCCAGGAGGCATCCTCCCGGACCTGGCGGGTCTCCGGGCGGAAGTCCAGCGTCGCGCCGGCGATGAGTTCCTGCTGGCGGCGGGACCTGGCGGCCAGGAGTTCCGCGCGCCGCGGGCCAAGTTCCCGCTGCAGGGCAGCCACCAGGGCCAGCGCCTCGTCGGTGAGGATCTCGTCGTACCTGTCGCCGGCCGGGCCGGTGATCTGGACGCCCTCGGTCTCGGTCACGCCTGCTCCTCCCGGTCGTGGCGGCACGCTGCGGCCAGTGCCGTCGGCGGGTGTCCCGCCGGCCGCGATCCCGACGCTAGCCGCCGCCCGGCGGGGAGGTCAAAGCTGGTCTAGAGCTTCGGGACGAGCGACCGCGCGATGGGGATGAGCGACGGGGCCCGATCCCCGGCCGACATGTCGCAGTCCACCATCACCAGCCCGTCGTTGCCGACTCGGACGAGGAGGATGTCCTGCGCGCCGAGGCCCCCGGCCGCCTGGCCCGCGACCGGCGTCATCTTGACGTAGATGTCCTCGTTGCCGAGCCCCGGTACCGAGGTCACCACCGTTTTGTAGGTCTCTCCCTGGTAGGTGTACTTCGGGCACCTGGCCGCGAGCTCCTGGAGGCCGCCATAGTCCGAGTCGGCCAGCGCGGCCGTGCCCGGTTCGTCCAAGAGGACGTCTATCTCGTCGCTGTTGTTGTCCGAGGCCATCGAGTACGCCATGTTCCTGAAGTTGAAGTAAATGGAGGTGAAGCTCTGGCCTTCCATGAGCGGCAGCTTGCTGCAGGTCAGCCGCTGGGACGGGAGATACGGAGGGCTTTCGCTGTCATTGGCGTACTGCGGAGCGGTCTGGTAGAACGCCGGCGGCAGGCCGCTATGGATGGGCAGAAGCCGCTGGAGCTGGCCGGCCGTGAGGTTCGGGGTGAGCGGCGGGGCGGGCTTGGCCGGCTTGGCCGGGCTGGGGCTGGGCGCGGGCGGCGGAGCCGAGTAGGCCAGCGACGAGGCGGCCGGCAGCTTCTTGGCCATCGGGGCGGCGATGCTGGCCAGCGACGACAGCAGCAGGTCCGGCGGGGCCAGGCACTCGATCGAGATCAGGTCGTTGCCAACCCGGACCACGAGCGTGTTGTTGTCGGTGGCCGGGCCGAATCCGCCACTGGCCTGCTGCGTCACGTGCACGTCGAGGCTCTCGTCACCGAGCCCGGGCACGGGCGCGGCCGTCACCGTGTAGGTGAGCGGGCCGTCCGTATAGGACGAGCACTGCCCCGCCCAGGCCTGGACGGCGCTGATCGCCTTGGCCCCGTCGCCGGGGAGCACGCCGAACAGGTTGATCCTGAGGAAGCCGGCCCCGTCGCGCGCGGTCTCGGACGCGGCCGACACGAACGTGTCGCCGGCGACACCGAGGTCGAATCCGAGATTGAAGTCGAAGCAAGCGTTGATCGGTTCCGGCGGCTGGGTTCCGGCCGGGATTAACGATGCCGATTCGGCGGGCAGGTAGGTGACGTGCCACCCGGCCGGCAGGGCCGCGGTCTTGGGCAGCAGCTCCTCGAGCTGCAGCCCGTTCGGAGTACCCGGCGGTGCGCCGGGCCCTCGGCCGAGCAGCACCACCGCGGCGACGACCACGACCACGACGACGACGGCTATGCCGGCGCCGAGCCCGAGCCACAATTTGGCCCGAGAACGCCGGGGCCGCCCCGGGCCGGGCCGCAGCGGAGCGGACGGTGACGGGCCGGGCGGCTGGGAGCCCCCGGCCGACGGTCCGTAGGGCCCCCCGGCCGGGCGCTCGGGTGGCGGGTCCTGGCCACCCGCGGCCGGATCCCACCCAGTCATCCGTTCCTCCATCGTGCCGCGACCCGCTCTCCGGCCGGTTTGAGAAGTGTTTAGCACTTTTCAGCCGGTTATCACATTATTTGGCGTAAAAATGTCAGCGAGTGCGCGCCTGCCGCGGTCCCGGCGAACCGCGATCACCGCTTCGGGTCACATCTGCCGCGGCCCGGGCGTTAACCAGGTGAACGTGGGCCCACGCCGTGGGACCATCGTGACGACCGGCGGCCGGCGGGGCCGTCCACGTGGCCTAGCCTTGGAGGAAGATGTCCGTACCATCGAGCCAGATGCCCATGAGCCCGGCCGGCCCCAGCCGGCTGAGCCAGACGACGCGGGCCAGCTGGATCTGGAGGACCGGCACGCGCTGCGCCGGGTCGGCGGGCTGTCGACCGAGCTCCAGGACGTCACCGAGGTCGAGTACCGGGCGCTGCGCCTCGAGCGCGTGGTCCTGATGGGGGTCTGGACGGACGGGACCCTGGCCACGGCGGAGAACTCGCTGCGCGAGCTGTCCCGGCTGGCCGAGACCGCAGGATCGCAGGTCCTGGACGGCCTGATCCAGCGGCGCAGCCGGCCGGACTCGGCGACGTACGTGGGCGCGGGCAAGGCCGCCGAACTCGCCGAGCTCGTCGCATCGTCAGGCGCAGACACGGTGATCTGCGACGGCGAGCTCGCGCCTGGCCAGCTGCGCAGGCTAGAGGGCATCGTCCGGGTCAAGGTCGTCGACCGGACGGCCCTGATCCTGGACATCTTCGCGCAGCACGCCCGCAGCAAGGAGGGCAAGACCCAGGTCGAGCTCGCCCAGCTGCAGTACCTGCTGCCGAGGCTCCGCGGCTGGGGCGAGTCGCTGTCCAGGCAGGCCGGAGGCCGGGTGGCCGGGGGCGGCGGGATCGGAACCCGCGGTCCTGGCGAGACGAAGATCGAGACGGACCGGCGCCGGATCAGGGCGCGGATGACCAAACTGCGGCGCGAGGTGGCTGAGATGTCCGTCGGCCGGCAGGTGCAGCGCGGGCAGCGGCGCAGGCGGGAGGTGCCGTCGGTCGCCATCGCCGGGTACACCAACGCCGGGAAGTCCAGCCTGCTGAACCGGCTGACCGGGGCGCGGGTGCTGGTGGACGACTCGCTGTTCGCCACGCTCGACCCCGCCGTGCGGCGAGCCAGGACCTCGGCCTGGCCGTTCACGCTCACCGACACGGTGGGTTTCGTCCGGCATCTGCCGCACCAGCTGGTCGACGCCTTCTCCTCCACCCTGGAAGAGGTGACCGAGGCCGACCTGGTCCTCCACGTGGTTGACGGCTCGGACGCCGACCCGCGGGCCCAGATCGCCGCCGTCCGCGAGGTGCTCGGCCAGATCGGCGCCGGCGACCTGCCCGAGATCGTCGTGATCAACAAGGCCGACGCGGCCGACCCGATCGAGGTTGAGGGGCTGCGGCGAGCCGAACGCGGCTCTCTGGTGGTTTCCGCCCGCACCGGAGCCGGGATCGATGACCTGCTCCACGAGCTTGAACGGCTGCTCCCGCGGCACGACCGGGAGGTCATCGTCACGATCCCGTACGACCGGGGCGATCTGGTCTCCCGCGCCCACCAGGAAGGCGAGGTGCTGGCCGTCCGGCACGGGCAGGACGGCACCGAGCTGACCGCGCGCGTGCCTCCCGGCCTCGCGGCCGAACTCGGCCGGCTGGTTGCTCGGGCGTCATCGGGCTGACATTTTTCGCTCGCCCGGCCGCCGGTCCCGGATACCGTACTTGGCCCATGCGGCCCTGCAATCCTTTGCAGGCGCTCATATCGCAATAACTGCGCAATTACTTGGCGGAACTCCGAAGGCCGATGACGGCCGGCTGGAATTCAGGTCCGGACATTGTTGACGCTGCGGCGCGGGCCCGGATGCAGGCCGGCGGCCGGGCTCAGCCGCCAGCCCTGGTCGGCCGGCCGCGGCCGGAACTGCGCCCGGCAATTTGCGACGGAAATTGCCGGGGGAATCGCAGCAGCGCCAGGGATGGGCTGGCAGGAGGCGCCGTGCAGGTCAGCGGAACGGGCCGTCTGGGTCGGGCTCGCCACGCCACGTCTGTCCCGGCATCAGTGTCTGGGCCGGTCCGCCGGACGGGCCAGGCCTGATCGGCGCAGGTCCGCCGGGGGATAGGGCCTGGCCGGCCGGCCCGGCGCTGGCCTTGAGCCGGCCCGCGGCAACTCCCCGGAGGCGGAAGAGTACACAGCGTTTTTTTAACCGGCCATTCAACGGAGGCAATCTGCGCGGGCCCCTGTACAAGGGCCCTGGTGTGCAATAGCGTGACTCAACCGATATTGTTGGTTGGCGCATCCGAAGCGTTCTATACGTGATCCTCTCCAACTGAGTGTTAGCCGGTGCTGTAGCACCGGGCACGAGTGATAGCAGGTGATCGCTCATGGCCAACCGGACCATCGCCCGAGGCGCTTTCCCGCGGAGGGACGCCGCACGGTGACCGTTCGCTTGCTCACCAACATCGGCCGGCTGTGGACCGGTTCCGAAGTGTGGAGTAACGCGGCTATTTTGGCGCATGACGACCGTATTGCATGGGTTGGTCCGGCATCGGAGCTTCCGGGCAGCATTCCCGGAGTGATCGAAGACATTGTCGACGTCGATCACGTGGAGAACCTCAATGGCGGGCTGGTTACGCCCGGGCTCATTGACGCCCACACGCACCCGGTCTACGCGGGCAACCGGTACGCGGAACTCGCCATGCGGTCGAGCGGTTCCTCGTCCACGGAGATCGCCGCCGCTGGCGGCGGCATGGCCTCCACGGTCACGGTCACCCGCGGGACCGACCCCTGGACGCTCTGCGACGCGGTGCGCGCGCGGCTGCGGACCTGGCTGCTGAGCGGCACGACCACGATCGAGGCCAAGACCGGCTATCACCTGACCAGGGACGGGGAGCTGGCCGATATCCGGCTGCTTCGCTCGCTCGAAGGCGAGCACGGGGTGCCGCGGGTGCACGCGACGTTCCTCGCCGCGAATGCCGTGCCGCCCGAGTACTTCGGCCGCCGCCATGACTACGTCGACGCGGTCAGCAGCTGGTGCGCCGACGCGGCCCTGGCCGGCGCCGACAGCGTGGACGTTTACTGCGACGACGGGCGCTTCACCGAGCGGGAGGCGCGCTGGGTGCTCAACGCGGGCCGGGCCGCGGGCCTGCTGCCCAGGCTGCATGCGTGCGGCGATCCGCGCAACGGGGCGGCCCGGCTGGCGGCGGAGATCGGCTGCGCGTCGGCGGACCTGCTGCACGAGGCCGACGAGAAGGACGTCACCGCGCTGGCCCGCGCGGGCGTGGCCGCCGTGGTCTGCCCGGCCACGTCCCTGAAGACCGGCCAGACCCCGCCGGTCCGCTCGCTGCTCGACAAGGGTGTCGCGGTCGCCCTGGGATCTGATCACTCGCCCGGCGGGATCGGGATCACGTCGATGCCGCTCGTCATCGCGCTGGCCGTGTCGCACTTCGGCATGAGCGTCACCGAGGCGCTGCGCGCCGCGACCGTCGGCGGTGCGCAGGCCCTCCGCGCACCCGACCGGGGCGCGATGGTCCGGGGCAAGTACGCGGACATCGTGGCCTGGGATGCCGATCACGAAGGCGCCTTCGCCTGGGCCTACGGCCTCAAGCCGCTCCGCGTGTGGCGGGGCGGCGAGCCGGCGGCCGGCTGAACCCGGCCGCGGCGGCTAGCGCGCAGCCATGGCCGCGGCGGTCGCGGTGGTCACCGACTCCACGGCCTGCCTGCCTCCCGACCTGTCCGCGCGGCATGCCATCCGGGTGGTGCCGCTGCGCGTCGTGGCGGGCGGGCTCGCGGCCGATGACGGGCCCGCCGCGCTGTCCAGCGGGCTCGAGGCCGAGCTACGCGGCGGTGCGCGGCTCAGCACGGCCAGCCCGCCGCCGGCCGCCTTCACCGCGGCCTACGCGGCCGCGCAGGCGGCAGGCGCCGCGGCGGTTGTCTCTGTTCATATCTCCGGCCGCCTTTCCGGGACCGTCCGCTCGGCGCTGCTGGCGGCGTCCGGCGCGCCGGTGCCGGTCCGGGTGGTTGACTCGCGCTCGCTCGGCATGGGGCTCGGGATCGCCGTGCTCGGCGCCGCGGAGGCGGCGGAGGCCGGCCGGGGGCTCGACGAGGTGGCGGCGGCCGCGGCCGGCCGGGCTGCGCGGCTGCGTTCGTTCTTCGTACTCGACACCCTGGACCAGCTGAGCGCCGGAGGCCGGCTGCCGCCCGGCTCGCCCGGCCCAGGATCCGGGCTGACGGCCAGGGCGCTGCTGGGCCTGGCCGACGGCGGGATCGCGCTCCTCGAGAAGGTCCGCACGAGGTCGGCCGGCGTGCGGCGGCTGGAGGAGCTCGCCGCGGGATTCGCGGCCGGCCAGCGGGTCGACGTGGCCGTCCAGTACCTGGGCCACGCGGAGCGCGCGGCGGCCCTGGCCCAGCGGCTTGAGCTGCTCATCCCCGGCGCCCGGCGCAGGTACCTGGGCGAGGCCGGGCCGGTCATCCTGGCCCACACCGGCCCCGGCATGCTCGGCGTCGTGGTCGCGCCGTACTGACGGCCGCCCAGGCCCGGCCGCCACGATCGCGCCTGGGCGGAGCTGGATTGGGCCGCGGCGTGGCGTTCCGGGCCGTCGGTATGGGGAGGCTGGGCGGCCGCCCGACCGGCGTCGGAGGTTTCGTGGCATGCTGCAGGCATGGCTCCTGCTGGGACCGCGGCCGCGCCGGTGACGGTGATCGTCGGAGACGAGGAACTGCTGGTCGAGCGCGCGGTGCACGCCGTCGTGGCCGAGGCGGGCGAGATCGCGCCGCAGCCGCCGGACGTGCATGACGTGCGCGCCGCCGACCTGCGCCCCGGCGACCTGTCGGCCCTCACCGCGCCGTCCCTGTTCGGCGACGGCTGCCTGGTCGTCGTCCGGTCCGCGCAGGACGCCACCAAGGACGTCGCGGCCGAGCTGGCGCGCCTGGTGGCCGCCCCGCCGCCCGATGTGGTGCTCGTGCTGACGCATTCCGGCGGGGCGAAGAACAAGTCGCTGCTGGCCGGCCAGGGATTCAGGCGTATCGACTGCCCCGCGATCAGGCGTTTCGGCGAGCGGCTCGACTTCTTGCGCGCCGAGTTCGGCCGGGCCGGGAGGAAGGCGGACGACGGCGGCCTCCGCGCGCTGCTTGACGCGGTCGGGACCGATCTCCGGGAGCTGGCCGCGGCGTGCAGCCAGCTGGCCGCCGACACCACCGGCGTGATCAATCAGGGCGTCGTCGCGCGGTACTACCGGGGCCGGGCCGAGGCCACCGGGTTCACCGTGGCCGACCGCGCGGTCGAGGGGAAGCTGGCCGAGGCGCTGGAGCAGCTGCGCTGGGCCCTGTCGACCGGTGTCTCACCGGTGCTGATCACCAGTGCGCTCGCGCAGGGAGTCCGGGCCCTCGGACGGGTGGGCACGGCGGCGCGGGTACGCGGCTCGGACGCGCTGGCCGCGGAACTGGGCCTGCCGCCGTGGAAGGTCGACCGGGTGCGCCAGCAGCTCAAGGGCTGGACGGCCGAGGGCGTCGCGCGCGCGCACGCCGCGGTGGCCCAGGCCGATGCCCAGGTAAAAGGCGAGGGTGCGAGCCCGGGTTATGCGCTGGAGCGCGCGATCACCGAGATCGTGGCCTGCCGCTCGCTTAACTGACCGCGGTCCGCCGACGCCGGCGCGGTCAGCCGCTCTTCAGCTCCGCGGCGCGCTTGGCGATCGCCGACTTCCGGTTGGCCGCCTGGTTCTTGTGGATGACGCCCTTGCTGGCCGCCTTGTCCAGCTTGACGATGGCCGCCCGCATGGCCAGCGTCGCCTTGTCGTCGTCGCCCGCGTCCGCGGCCTCGCGGAACTGCCGCACCGACGTCTTCAGCGCCGACTTCACGGCCTTGTTGCGCTGCCGCGCCTTCTCGTTCTGCTTGTTGCGCTTGATCTGGGACTTGATATTCGCCACGCGTGTGCCTCGCTAGAGAATTAGTCAGCTCGATCGGATATGCCCCGCCGCGACGAGACCGCGGCGTCGCACCCCAGCAGGACAGTTGCGGGCATGCGGGCAGCCGACTCCGAAGGATATCCGAGATCACGCCGCCCGCTCAAACCGGCCGCCCCGCCGGCCCCCCTCCCGGCCGCCTCCGCCTCCCCGGCGCCGGGCCCCGAGTGCACCGCTGGCCGGGGCATCCTCCCCGGCGTGCGACCATAGACGGCGACAAGAATCTGCCCGCGCCCACCAGGTCCCGCGGCGATGGCGGATGGAACCGGGTCCTGCGGGAGCCAGGCCGGGCCGACCGAGCCGGGACGGGACCGGAGCACCTGGCTCAACCGGCTCGTAATCCCGAAGCGGGCCCGACCCGACGATCACTTGGCGGATGACCGTGCCAGCAATGCCCGATCCGCGAACGGCCGAGCCACCCATGCCCGAGCCAGGCCGCACCGATCAGGCGGTGATCCGCAATTTCTGCATCATCGCCCATATCGATCACGGCAAGTCCACGCTCGCGGACCGGATGCTCCAGTTCACTGGCGTTGTCGGCGAACGGGAGATGCGCGCGCAGTACCTCGACCGGATGGACATCGAACGCGAGCGCGGCATCACGATCAAGAGCCAGGCCGTCCGGCTGCCCTGGCGGGGCCGGGACGGCCGCCAGTACGTGCTGAACCTGATCGACACGCCCGGCCACGTTGACTTCTCCTACGAGGTGTCCCGGTCGCTGGCCGCCTGCGAGGGCGCGGTCCTGCTGGTGGATGCCGCACAGGGCATCGAGGCGCAGACGCTGGCCAACCTGTACCTGGCCCTCGGCGCCGACCTGCAGGTGATCCCCGCGCTGAACAAGATTGACCTGCCGGCCGCGGACCCGGAGAAGTACGCGGCGGAGATCGCCGGCCTCATCGGCTGCGATCCGGCTGAGGTCCTCAGGGTCTCGGCCAAGACCGGCGAGGGCGTCGCCGAACTGCTGAACACGGTCGTGGAGCTGGTCCCGGCGCCGACCGGCGATCTGGACGCGCCCGCGCGGGCCATGATCTTCGACTCGGTCTACGACACCTACCGCGGCGTGGTGACCTACGTGCGGGTGGTGGACGGCCGCCTGTCCAGGCGCGAGAAGACGCTGATGCTGTCCACCAAGGCGGTGCACGAGACACTCGAGGTCGGCGTGATCTCGCCGGAGCCCGTCCCGTCTGACGGCCTGGCCGCTGGCGAGGTCGGCTACCTGATCACCGGCGTGAAGGACGTGCGCCAGGCGCGGGTCGGCGACACCGTGACCAGCGCGAGCAGGCCCGCGCTCGAGCCGCTGGCGGGCTACGACCACCCGAGGCCGATGGTGTTCTCCGGCCTGTATCCGCTAGACGGGGACGACTACCCGGAACTGCGCGACGCGCTGGACAAGCTCCGGCTGAACGACGCCTCGCTGGTCTACGAGCCGGAGACGTCGACCGCGCTGGGGTTCGGCTTCCGCTGCGGGTTCCTCGGCCTGCTGCATATGGACATCGTCAGGGAACGGCTGGAGCGGGAGTTCGATCTGAGCCTGATCTCCACCGCTCCGAACGTCGTGTACCGCGTGGTGCTGGAATCGGGCACCGAGCTGGTCGTCACCAACCCCAGTGAGTTCCCCGAGGGCAAGATCGGCCAGGTCTTCGAGCCCGTGGTGCGGGCCACGGTGCTGGCCCCCAGTGACTACATCGGCACGATCATGGAACTGTGCCAGGGCAGGCGCGGCGTGCTGCTCGGGATGGAGTACCTGTCCGCCGACCGGGTGGAGATCCGCTACACCATGCCGCTCGCTGAGATCATCTTCGACTTCTTCGACCAGCTGAAGTCCCGCAGCCGCGGTTACGCGTCCCTGGACTACGAGCCCGCGGGCGAGCAGGAGGCCGATCTGGTCAAGGTCGACATCCTGCTGCAGGGCCAGCCGGTGGACGCGTTCAGCCAGATCGTGCACGCCGACAAGGCGCGCGAGTACGGCCTGGCCATGACGGCCAGGCTGAAGGAACTGATCCCGCGGCAGCAGTTCGAGGTGCCGATCCAGGCCGCCATCGGCGCGCGGGTGATCGCCCGCGAGAACATCCGGGCGATGCGCAAGGACGTGCTGGCCAAGTGCTACGGCGGTGACATCACGCGCAAGCGCAAGCTGCTGGAGCGGCAGAAGGAGGGCAAGCGCCGGATGAAGGTGATCGGGCGGGTCGAAGTGCCGCAGGAGGCGTTCGTCGCGGCCCTGTCCACCGAGCAGGGCCCGGACAAGCGGCGCTAGGGGCGGGTGGCCTGACCAGGGCCGGTCATAGACGCGCGACCAGGACGGCCAGGACCACGATGAACAGGCAGGCCGCCACCACCATGATGAAACCGGTCCAGCCCAGGGCCAGCCCGGCGGCGGCCAGGCCCATGCCGTTCTCACCGGTGCGGCGTATCTCGCGGCGGGCCATGTGGCCGAGGACGATGGCCGGGATCGTGCTGAGGAAGAGGGTGAACGGCTGGCCCACGCCGCACGCCAGCGAGGCGACCGCCATCGCGTTGGTCCTGGCCGGAGCCGGCGGCCAGGGTGGTGCGGCCGGGTGGCCGCCGCCCGGCAGGTCGGCGGTGACCATGGCCAGGTCGCCGAGCGTGCGAGCGGCAAACGCCCGGTCCGCCCGGGCGTCGTATTCGTCCTTGGTCAGCCTGCCCTCGGCGTAGCCGGCCTTGAGCACGTCGACGGCGCGTTCCCGGTCCGCGGTGGACGCCCGCAGGTAGGCCTGACCCACGGCCGGAATTCCGTACCCCGATTGCACCGTCATCGGTACCTCCCGCTCCCCGATGCCGTCAGCTTAACCCGGCTGCGCTGAGTCCGGACCCGGCCAGGGTTCGACCAGCGGCGGGACCGGGGCTACGGTGCCGGTGTGTCCCCAGGCCCGCCACCAGACGGCGCGCCCGTCCCGGCCGACGGCGCGCTGCCGCCCGGCGCCCGGGCCGGGTCCGGCCAGCGCCCGTTCGGCGTCTACGTGCACGTGCCCTTCTGCGTGACCCGGTGCGGCTACTGCGACTTCAACACCTACACGGCCAGCGAACTGGGGCCGGATGCCAGCCGGGACTCCTACGCGGGCCAGGCCATCGAGGAGGTCCGGCAGGCGCGAAAGGTGCTCGGCCGCGGCGCGGCCCCGGTCGGCACGGTGTTCTTCGGCGGCGGGACGCCGACCCTGCTGCCGCCCGGCGATCTGGCCGCGATCCTGGCCGCGATCGACGGCGAGTTCGGGCTGGCTCCCGATGCCGAGGTGACCGCCGAGGCGAACCCGGAGACCATCGACCAGCGAGCCCTGGCCGAGTTGCGGGCCAGCGGCTTCACCCGGATCTCGATCGGCATGCAGAGCGCGGTCAGCCACGTGCTGAGCGTCCTGGATCGACAGCACCACCCCGGGCGGCCGGAACAGTGCGTGGCGTGGGCGCGCTCGGCCGGCTTCGAGCACGTCAGCCTGGACCTGATCTACGGCACCCCGGGCGAGACCGACGAGGACTGGATCCGGTCGTTGCGCAGCGCCGTATCGGCCGGGCCCGACCACATCTCCGGCTACGCGCTGATCGTCGAGCCGGGCACCAGGCTGGCCGCCAGGATCGGCCGGGGGGAGATGGCCGCGCCGGACGATGACGTGATGGCCGACCGGTATCTGGCCGCCGACGACCTGCTCGCCGAAGCGGGCCTGCGCTGGTATGAAATCTCCAACTGGGCGGCGTCGCCGGACGCGATGTGCCGGCACAACCTGCTCTACTGGACCGGCGGGGACTGGTGGGGCATCGGCCCGGGCGCGCACAGCCACGTCGGCGGAACCCGGTGGTGGAACGTGCGGCACCCGGCCGCGTACGCCGCCCGGATCGCGGCCGGCGTGAGCCCGGGGCAGGCGCGCGAGATCCTGACCCCGTCGGAACGCCGGACCGAACGGATCATGCTGCTGACCCGGCTGGCGGCGGGCTGCCCGCTGGACGAGCTAACGCCGGCCGGGCAGGCTGCTGCGGCGGCCGCCGTTCAGGACGGGCTCGCGGAGCGGGCCGCGCATGCCGAAGGCCGGGTGGCCCTGACGCCGTCCGGGAGGCTCCTCGCCGATGCGGTGATCCGCGGCCTGACGGACTGAAGGGGGCTTCGCGCCGCACCGGAGGGCGCTCGCGGGAGCCCCTAGCGCACCAGAGCGGCGCAGAACCACGCCGGGATCGGGTAATAGTCGCCCCGGTTGGCCTTGGATCCGGCCACGATCACGTAACCCAGCGTGGCCAGCCACAGCGCGACGGCCAGCGGCACCACGATGATGAGGGCGATCACGATGTTGTCGAGGGCCAGCATCGCGCCCAGGATCAGGGCGCAGACGGTGTACAGCAGCGTGGTGATCGACAGGTTAAGCGCCTGGGCCGAGTGGCTGCGGACATAACCCGATGTCCGCTTCTTCAGCAGGTAGATGGCCAGCGGGACCAGCGGGCCGAGGAAGGGCACGCCCAGGTAGCTGAGTGTGGCCAGGCGCTCGTCGCCCGGCTCCGCGGGACCTGGCTGACTGGGGGGTTCCGCCGGTTCCTGCGCCGCGGCCAGGGGTTGCTGGCCCGTTCCCGGCCCGGAACGGCCAGCCGGTTGCGGGTGCGCCATGACCGCACCCGGCCAGGGCGACCGCGTTGTCGGCCACCGGCCGGGGCCGCCCGGCAGGCGGTCCTGAGGTCCGGTGTGGAGCCGGTCCTGGGGTCCGGTGTGGAAGCGGTCCTGGGGTCCGGTGTGGAACCGGTCCCCGGCCCCGTGGAAGCCGTCTTCGGCGGCTGGGAGGGCGTCAAGGGGCTCCGACGACGGGAGCCCGGACGTTGACCATTCCGGTCTCGGCTGCGGTGGATTGGTGGTCATGAGCGTTCGGCTCTCCTGCCCCTTCCTCCCATCACGCTAGACGGTGCCGACGGCGTCCAAGAACTCGGTGGTGACGTTGGTGCGCCATCCCAGTATCCTTCCCGCCATAGACTTGGCACTCGTGATATCGGAGTGCCAGGGAGGTGAGCGCGTGCTCGACGACAGGAAGTTGGCCGTGCTGCGCGCCATCGTCGAGGACTACGTGTCCACTAATGAGCCGGTTGGCTCCAAGTCGCTTGTCGACCGGCACAACCTGGACGTCTCCCCGGCGACCATCCGCAATGATATGGCCGTGCTCGAGGAGCAGGGCTTCATTGTCCAGCCCCACACGAGCGCGGGTCGGGTGCCCACGGACAAGGGCTACCGGCTGTTCGTGGACCGGCTGTCCGGAGTCAGGCCGTTTTCGTCCGCTGAGCGCCGGGCCATCGAAACGTTCCTGGCCGGCGCCTATGACCTCGACGATGTCGTGATGCGGACGGTCCGGCTGCTCGCCCAGCTGACCCGCCAGGTGGCGGTGGTCCAGTACCCCTCGCTGACCAGGTCTTCGGTGCGGCACATCGAGCTTGTGCCGCTGGCCGACCGGCGGCTGCTGCTGGTACTGATCACCGACACCGGGCGGGTGGAGCAGCGTGCTGTCGACCTCCCCGGCATGATCTACGAGGACTCGATAACCCAGCTGCGCGCGGTCCTGAACGCCTGCCTCGACGGGCGCAGGCTGACCGAGGTCGCATCGGTGGTCGCTGAGCTTCCCGAGCGGGTAACGCCTACCGAGCGCGGGAATGCGGCTGCGGTGTTCTCCGTGATCCTGGAAACTCTGGTAGAGCGGCATGAAGAGCGCATCGTCGTCGGTGGCGCAGCCAACCTGACGCCGTCCGACTTCACTCAGGGACTGCACGAGGTTCTCGAGGCACTCGAGGAACAGGTCGTGCTCATGCGGCTGCTCGGCGAGTCCGGCGATCAGGAATCGCTGACGGTCAGGATCGGTTCAGAGAACGAGGTGCAGGGCCTGCAGAGTACCTCTGTGGTGGCAACGGGCTACGGCTCGGGCGATCGGGCGCTGGCGAAGCTGGGCGTGCTTGGCCCGACCCGAATGGACTACCCGACAGCGATGGGAGCGGTGCGCGCGGTGGCACGGTACGTAGGCCAGCTTCTGGCCGAGTCGTAGGGGGCGCGGTGGCTAACGACTACTACGGCGTCCTCGGCGTGAGGCGCGACGCCGATCCTGACGAGATCAAGAAGGCTTATCGCAGGCTGGCCAGGGAACTGCATCCCGACGTCAACCCCGATCCGCAGACTCAGGAGCGGTTCAAGGAGATCACCCAGGCCTACGAGGTTCTCTCCGACCCGGGCAAGCGGCAGATGTACGACCTGGGCGCTGACCCCTTTGCGCAGGCCGGAGCGGGCCCGGGTGGCTTCGGGGCCGGGTTCCCCTTCAGCGACATCATGGATGCCTTCTTCGGGGCCGGAACGGGCACCCGCGGGCCGCGGAGCCGGGCCCGGCGCGGCCGGAACGCGACCATACGCGTCGAGCTCGACCTGGCCGAATGCGCCTTCGGCACGACCAGGGACCTGGTCGTGGACACCGCTGTCGTCTGCCCGAACTGTTCCGGCGAGGGCACGGCTCCGGGCAGCCACCCGGAGACCTGCGAGGTATGCAACGGGCGCGGCGAGGTGAGCCAGGTAACCCGGTCGTTCCTCGGCCAGGTGATGACGTCCAGGCCGTGCCCGGGCTGCGGCGGGTTCGGCACCGTCATCCGCAGGCCGTGCTCGGAGTGCGACGGCGAGGGCCGGGTGCGCACCCGCCGCACCATCAAGGTCCGTATTCCGGCCGGCGTGGAGGACGGGACGCACATCCAGCTGGCCGGGGAGGGCGAGACCGGGCCGGGCGGCGGGCAGCCCGGGGACCTGTTCCTCGAGATCGTGCAGCGACCGCACACGATCTTTGAGCGCCAGGGTGATGACCTGCACTGCACCGTGACCATCCCGATGGTGGCCGCGGCGCTCGGGGCGACCCTGAAGGTGCAGACGCTGGACGGCCCGGCCGATGTGGACATCCGGCCGGGTACCCAGTCCGGGCAGGCGATCCCGCTGTATGGCCAGGGAACGGCGCACCTGAACGCCAGCGGCCGCGGTGACCTGCTCATCCACGTGACCGTGGAGACGCCGACGAAGATCGAACCCGAGCAGGAGAACCTGCTCAGGGAGCTGGCCAAGCTGCGCGGCGAGGAGTCGCCGCCCGGCCGGTTCGCGCCGGGCCAGCAAGGGTTCTTCTCCCGGCTGCGTGATGCGTTCAACGGCCGCTGACGCGAGGGACTAGCCGGGAGCCAGCACTGAGGAACCAGCACTGAGGCCGCCGGTCTTCCTGGCCGACGGCGCCGAGCTTGAGCGCGGCTCGATCGCCCTTTCCGGGGCGGAGGGCCGCCATGCGGCGACGGTGCGCCGGCTCTCCGTCGGCGAGCGGGCCGACGTGACTGACGGGGCAGGCACGATCGCCGAATGCGTGGTGACCGGCGTCACGCCCGGCGTGATCGAGCTGGCCGTGCTGGCCAGGCGCGCCGTCCCGGCCGCAGAGCCGAGGATCGTGGTGGTTCAGGCCATTCCCAAGGGCGACCGCGGCGAGCTTGCCGTCGAGATCATGACCGAGGTGGGCGTCGATGCCGTGATCGCCTGGCAAGCGGAGCGCTGCGTGGCCCGCTGGCGCGGCGGCCGGGCGGACAAGTCTCTGGCCCGCTGGCAGGCGACGGCGATCCAGGCGACCAAACAGTCACGGCGCGCCTGGATCCCCGAGGTGACCGGGCCCGAGGCAACGCCAGCCATCGTGCGCCGGGTCGCCACGGCCGGCCTGGCGATCCTCCTCGATCCCGACGCGCCGATCGCGTTCGGCAGCATCAGCCTGCCGGACCGCGGAGAGATCATGGTGATCGTCGGGCCGGAAGGCGGGGTGAGCCCGGCGGAGGCTGACGCCGTGGTGCGGGCCGGGGCGATGCCCGCCCGCCTGGGGCCGACGGTCATGCGCTCGTCGTCGGCCGGGGCGGTGGCTGCGGCGCTCGCGCTCTCCGGGTCCGGCCGCTGGGCCTGACCGGCTCACGCGGCGGCGGTCAGCCAGCGGCCGGCGTGCACGTCGGAGTGGGCGAGGGACGTGGCTTCGTGACCGAGCTCGGGTGGGCCGAGCCGGCCATCGCGACGTAGCTGGCGTCCTGGGCGCTCTGATTAGCGGACGGCGGTGTCGTGATGCCGCCACCCGAGTCGCTCGGCGTTGGCGAGGGGCTGCTCGTCGGCGAGGGGCTGCTGGTCGGCGACGGAGTGGTCGACGGCGACGGAGTGGTCGGCGACGGGCTGGGCTTCGGCGACTGGCTGGCCTTCGGCGACGGCGTGCAGGACGCCGATGGGCTTGGCGTCGACGTGTGCTTGCCGGAACTCGGTGCCGGGAGGGGTGTCCCGCCGCCGGTGACCCCGGGGTGGTGCCCGCCGCCGTCTGAGCCTGGCGGCGGGTTAGAGAAGATGGACTGCCCGACCTGCTGGATCTGGTGCGGCAGCCCCGAGAGGGCGAAGCCGCCAGCGACCGCGACCAAGACGACGGCCGCCATGGCCAGGGCGGGCCTCAGCCACGCGTAGCGGGACGGAGGACCGCCGGGCTCGGTGCGCGGCCTGAATACGACCCGCAGCTTGCCCAGCACGGGATGCAGCCGCTCAGCCACCGGATGCAGCCGCTCGGCCGCGGCGGACAGCAGGCCGGTCACTGGACGCAGTACCCGGCCCAGCCACTCCGCGGCCGCCGCGAGCGCCTCGTCCAGCCGGACCAACGCGGGCTGGCCAACGCTGGTCCAGCCGACCATCAGCCAGGCGATGGCCATCGGGCGGGGCGCCGACAGGCGCTCGCGGATCCGGTTGAGACCGTCGGCCGCCGGCTCGATCGACTCAGCGGCGGCGTGCAGTTCCCGGCGCAGGACCTCCTCGGGATTGATGTGCATCATGCCTCACGCTCCAGCACACTGCGCAGCGCAGACATGGCCCTAGCCGTGTGGCTTTTGACTGCTCCCCTGCTAATTCCCATGATATCGGCGATTTGAGCCTCGGACATGTCGCCGTAGTACCGCAGCACTAGTGCCTCACGCTGCCGTGGCGGCAGCGTGCGCAGGGCGGAGACCACGGCCGAGCGTTCCAGCAAGACGATCGCACCATGCTCGGCGCTCGGCATGTCTGGCGCAGGTTTCGGGGCATTCCGGTCGACCACCACGCGATGTCTCAGCACGGAGCGGGACCGGTTCACAACCGACTGACGGAGATAAGACAGTGCCTTCTCGCTGTCCCTCAGCCGGCGCCAGCCGCCGTGCATCGCAACGAACGAGTCCTGCACTACTTCCTCCGCCGTGGCGACGTCACGTACGAGCAGAGCCGCGAGCCGCACCAACGAGCGGTAATGCGTGCTGTACAGCGCGGTCACTGCGCGGTCGGCGTCCCAGTCGGCCGGAACCGAGCCCAGGGCGGTTTCCGCCACTAGGGTTTCGGTCACGTGAATTGGACGCGCAGGCGCGCCTGCAGGTTCACCCGATGTCATGTCGGGTCTTGACGCCGGCCAGCCACGCGCCGCGTGGTTCGTACGATCCCACTGCCCCCACACCCATGTTCGTGTTGAGTTCGCATCCTCGCGACCGCCGCTGATATCGCATGTTGGGGCACGGAGGCCAGCACTGGCTGGGCCGTGCACCAGAGGGGTGGTGGTGCGCCGAGGGTTCGCAGTAGTGCAACCATATATGTCGGCGGCGTGGCCGGCATGGCACAAGTTAAGATCGGCTGCGTGGCTGACTGCCTGTTCTGCGCTATCGCGTCTGGAGAGATCCCGGCGACCCGAGTGCTCGAGAGTCCGCGCACCATTGCATTTGCCGATATAAATCCTCAGGCGCCGGTGCACGTGCTCGTCATCCCGAAAGAGCACCATCCGGACCTGGCTTCGCTCGCCGAGGTCGGCGACGGCCTGCTTGACGAGCTTGCCGCGCAGGCGGCCCAGGTCGCGAGCGCCTCGGGCGTGGCCGAGACCGGCTACCGGGTCGTGTTCAACACCGGGCCACAGGCCGGCCAGACCGTTCACCACGTGCACGCGCATGTTCTCGGCGGCAGGTCACTGAGCTGGCCACCGGGGTGACATGGCCCGGTGAAGCTCCCCGGGCGATGCGCGCCAGGATGAGGCCCGCAAGCATGAGGCCTGCGGATAACATGGCGAGCATGCGGGCCCGGGCGGGTGCCTGGGCGGGGAAGGGCACTTGACAGAAACTCCCACCGATCCGCGCAAGGGTGAGCCATCCTCGGACGGCCGCACCCGCGTCAAGATCGTGATTCCCGACGACCACTCGATGGTTAGCCTGCTTGGCTCCCGGGACGAACTGCTGCACGTGATCGAGGGTGCCTTCGGCGCCGACATCCACGTGCGCGGCAACGAGATCACCGTGACCGGCACGCCGGAGGAGACCGCCCTCGTCGCGCGGCTGTTCGACGAGCTGACCCGGCTGCTGGCCAGCGGCGCGGAACTCGCCGCCGACGTGGTCGAGCGCAGCGTGGCCATGCTGCGCAGGAAGTCCGGCGCCCGTCCGGCCGACGTGCTGACCCTGGACATCCTCTCCGCGCGCGGCCGTACGATCCGGCCCAAGACGCTGAACCAGAAGCGGTACGTGGACGCGATCGACAAGCACACGATCGTGTTCTCGATCGGCCCGGCCGGAACCGGCAAGACCTACCTGGCCATGGCCAAGGCGGTGAAGGCGCTGCAGGCCAAGGAGTTCAACCGGCTCATCCTCACCCGCCCGGCGGTGGAGGCGGGGGAGCGCCTCGGCTTCCTGCCGGGAACCCTCTACGACAAGATCGACCCCTACCTGCGCCCGCTCTACGACGCCCTGCACGACATGCTCGACCCGGACTCGATCCCCAAGCTCACGGCGGCCGGCACGATCGAAATAGCCCCGCTGGCGTACATGCGCGGCCGCTGCCACCCGACGGACACACCCGTGCTGACGCCGGACGGCTTCCGGCCCATCGGGTCGCTGGCCGTCGGCGATCTGGTCATCGGGTCGAACGGCGAGCCCACGCCGGTGATCGGTGTGTACCCGCAGGGCGAGAAGGACATCTACCGGCTCACCACGCAGGACGGCGCCTCGACGCTGTGCTCGGGCGATCACCTGTGGGCGGTGACCACCCGCGACGACCGCCGCCGCGGCAAGCCGTACCGGGTACTGGAAACCCGCGAGATGATCGGGAACCTGCGCGCCAACCATTACCACCGGTACGAGCTACCGATGCACAGCGCGCCGGTGTGTTTCCCATACCAGCGGGTGCCGGTGGACCCGTACGCGCTTGGGCTGCTGCTTGGTGATGGCTGCCTGACCGGCTCGACC
Source organism: uncultured Actinomycetota bacterium (assembly GCA_963729365.1). Taxonomy (GTDB): domain Bacteria; phylum Actinomycetota; class Actinomycetes; order Streptosporangiales; family Streptosporangiaceae; genus JASHPR01. Next base: position 355,282 of record CAVSNQ010000013.1, on the reverse strand, counting down.
ACCTCGAGCTTCGCCACCGCCGACGTCGAGCTGGCCTGGGAGCTGCAGCGGCTGCTGCCAGGCCTAGAGGTCCGCCCCAAGGGAGGGCCCGACTACTCGCTGGGCCAGGGGAGGTCGCCGTGGCGAGGCACCGTGCTGGCGGCGAACCCGCTGGCCGCCGAGGCGCGCCAGCTCGGGCTGCATGGCACGCGATCGACGACCAAGTTCGTACCGGAGCGGTACCTGTACAACTCGGCGAATGTCCGTCTGGCGGTCCTGCAGGGCCTGCTCGACACCGACGGCGGGCCAGCCACACAGCGCGGCCGGACCTGCCGCGTGCAGTACACGACCGTCTCATCGCGGCTGCGCGACGACGTGATCTTCCTCGTGCGGTCGCTCGGCGGAGTCGCCTACACTCGAGTCCGCCCGGCCGCGGGGCGAAAACCCGGATTCGCGCAAGGAGGGCCGGTTCATCACCGGCATGACGCGTACATCGTCGACATCCGGCTTCCGGAAGGGATCGAGCCGTTCCGGCTCACCCGCAAGCGCGAGAAGTACCGCGCAGAGGGCGGCGGCGGAAGGCCGATGCGGTTCATCGAGAGCATCGAGCCGGCCGGCACCGCCGAGGCGGTGTGCATCTCGGTGGCGGCGGCCGACTCGCTCTACACCACGGAAGACTTCCTGCTGACCCACAACACCCTGAACGACTCGTTCATCATTCTTGACGAGGCCCAGAACACCTCGCCGGAACAGATGAAGATGTTCCTGACCAGGCTCGGCTTCGGCTCCAAGATCGTGGTGACGGGGGACGTGACCCAGGTCGACCTGCCCGCCGGGCAGCTCAGCGGGCTGCGCCTGGTCCAGGACATACTCGACGGCGTCGATGATGTCTACTTCTCCAGGCTGACCAGCCACGACGTGGTCAGGCACAAGCTGGTCGCCGACATCGTGGACGCCTACGAGCGCTACGACGCGCGCCGGGCGTCGGCCGGGGATACGGAACGGATCCCGGGTGGCCGGTCCCGCCGCGCGGGCAACCGGGCCCGCTGAGGACGCGGAACGACGGCGTGAGCATCGAGATCCGCAACGAATCCGGGGTGGCGGTCGACGAAGCGGGCCTCGCGGCTCTGGCCCGGCACGTCCTGGATGGAATGCGGGTGCACCCGCTGGCCGAGCTGTCGGTGCTGCTGGTCGACGAGGTCGCGATGGCCGGCCTGCACCAGCGCTGGATGGGCGAGGACGGGCCCACCGATGTGCTCGCGTTCCCCATGGACGAGCTGGTGCTGCCGCACCCCGGCGGCAGCCAGGCCGAGCACGGCACGGACGACGAGGCCGCGGAAACCCTGCTCGGCGACGTGGTGCTGTGCCCGCAGGTAGCGATCGAGCAAGCCGGCAAGGCGGAGCACAGCGTCCAGGACGAACTCGACCTGCTCTGCACGCACGGCATTCTGCATCTGCTGGGGTATGACCACGCCGAGCCGGAGGAGCACGCGACGATGTTCGGTCTGCAGGACCGGCTGCTCGCCGGATGGAATTCGGAACGCGACGCCGACGGCGACCCTGGCCACGAAGCCGGCCAGACTGGCCAGGCGGGTTAGCGGGGCGGGAGGCTGGGGTGATCAGGCCATGGGCTGGCTGCTGGCGGCGGCGGTAGCGCTGACGTTGCTGGCCGGCTGGTGCGCGACCGCCGAGGCGGCTCTGGCCAGGGTGTCCAGGGCCGGGGCCAAGGAGCTAGGCCGTGGCTCCGGCCAGGGATCGACGCCGCTGCAGGTCGTGCTGGCCGATGTGTGGCGCTACCTGTCCGTGCTGCTGCTGGCCCGGATAGCGGCCGAGCTTTCCGCGGTCGTCCTGGTGACCGTGGTGCTGGTGCACTGGCTGGGATCAGGGTGGCGGGCGTTCGTGATCGCGGCGGCCGTGATGACCGCGGCGGTCTACCTCGTGACCGGCATCGTGCCGAGGTCCCTGGGACGGCGCAATACGGTGCGGGTGGCCAGCACGGCCGCGGCCGTGCTGGCTCCGGTCACCCGGCTGCTCGGGCCGCTGCCGCGGCTGCTCCTGGCCCCGGGCAGCGCGGGCCGGGGCGGACCGCCGGGATCAGAGGAGGACCTTCGCGGCCTGGTCGACCTGCTGGAGCAGCGCCGGGTGATCCAGCCCGACGAGCGCGCGATGATCCACTCGGTCTTTGAGCTCGGCGACACGATCGTCCGCGAGGTGATGGTGCCGCGTACCGACATGGTGTTCGTGGAGCGCGGCAAGACCCTGCGCCAGGCGCTGTCGCTCGCGCTGCGCAGCGGGTTCTCCCGGATCCCGGTCATCGGCGAGAACGAGGACGACATCGTCGGGATCGCCTACCTCAAGGACATCGTCACCCGCAGCTATGAGCACCGGGAGAGCGAGTCGGCCGAAAAGGTCGAATCGATCATGCGGCCCGCCACGTTCGTGCCGGAGAGCAAGCCGATCGACGCGCTGCTGCGGGAGATGCAGGCGCGCCAGATCCATGTCGCGATCGTGATCGACGAGTACGGCGGCACCGCGGGACTCGTCACCATCGAGGACATTCTCGAGGAGATCGTCGGCGAGATCGCCGACGAGTACGACAAGGAGCAGCCGCCGGTGGAGTGGCTCGGCGAAGGGCAGGCCCGGGTGACCGCCCGGCTGCCGGTCGAGGAGCTGGAGGAGCTCTTCGGCGTCCGCATCGAGGCCGAGGACGTGGAGACCGTCGGCGGCCTGCTGGCCCAGCGGCTCGGCCGGGTGCCGATCGCCGGCTCGGTGGCGACGGTGGCCGGCCTGCGGTTGACCGCGGAGAGCCTGGCCGGGCGGCGCAACAGGATCGGGACCGTAACCGTCGAGCGTGCCGCCGCGGCCGGCAACGGGCGCGAAGGTAACGGCCACGGCGGCAACGAGCGCGGCGGTGATGAGCCTGGCAGCGGGCGCGGCACAGGCGGCGCAGGCGGTGCGGGCGACGGCCAGGCCGGCAATCGAACCGGCGCCAGCGGGCCAGGGGGCGGCGCACTAGACTCGGCCGGGTGAGCGAGGCCCAGCCCGGCCCGGAAGACCTCAAGATCATCACCCTGGCCCGCGCGGCTCGTGCGCGGGTTGCGGCCGCCGAGGGCGCCGCGGTGCGCGACGAGACCGGGCGGACCTATGCGGCGGCGGCCGTGGCGCTGCCGTCGCTGCGGCTGTCGGCGCTGCACCTGGCCGTGGCCATGGCGGTGTCCAGCGGTGCCGCCAGCCTCGAGGCGGCCGCCCTGGTTAGTGACGGCCCGGGGCCCGGCCCGGCCGATCTGGCCGCGGTTCGTGACGTCGGCCCGGACGCGGTCGTGTTCCACGCGGCACCCGACGGCTCTCTCAGGGCCACGCTCCGCCCCTGACGTGCGCCTGGTGGCCTTGGCCGCCGGTGGCCGCTGGCCGGCCCGGCCCGCCCGGCCGGGACCTGCTGCCGGAGCGGATTAGGGCCTGCCCTCCGGCGGGAGGAGAATCACGACGTGGGATCCCCGCAGACACCGTCACCGGCAGGCGCGCAGGACCAGCCTGCCCCGCCCGGATACAAGTCAGGCTTCGCCTGCTTCGCCGGGCGGCCCAACGTCGGCAAGTCGACGCTGATGAACGCGCTGGTCGGGTCCAAGGTGGCGATCACGAGCAGCCGGCCGCAGACCACCCGCCGGGCGATCAGGGGTATCGTGCACCGGCCCGACGCCGAGCTGGTCATCGTGGACACGCCCGGGCTGCACCGGCCCCGGACCCTGCTCGGCGAGCACCTGGACAGCCTGGTCCGGTCCACGCTCACCGAGGTTGACGTGATCGGGTTCTGCCTGCCGGCCACCGAGCGGATCGGCCCGGGGGACAAGTACCTGGCGGGCGAGCTGGCCGGGCTGGGCAAGACGCCGGTGGTCGCCGTCGTGACCAAGACCGATCAGGCCGCCAGGGAGCAGATCGCCGCGCAGCTCGCGGCCGTGAGCCAGCTCGGCGACTGGGCGGACGTGGTGCCGGTGTCCGCCGTGTCCGGCTTCCAGCTCGGCGTGCTGGCCGACGTGCTTGTCTCGCACCTGCCGGAGGGGCGGCCGCTGTACCCGGACGGCGAGGATACTGACGAGCCCGAGCAGCGGCTCGTCGCCGAGCTGATCCGCGAGGCGATCCTGGAGGGGGTGAGCGACGAGCTGCCGCACTCGATCGCCGTCGTGGTGGAGGAGATGGGGCCCAGGGAAGGCCGCGACGACCTCATCGACGTGCACGCGCTGATGTACGTGGAGCGCCCCAGCCAGAAGGCGATCGTCATCGGGGCCAAGGGGGCACGGCTCAAGGAGGTCGGGTCCCGGGCCCGGCAGCAGATCGAGGCGCTGCTCGGCACGCGGGTGTACCTCGACCTGCGCATCAAGATCGCCAAGGACTGGCAGCGGGATCCGAAGCAGCTGCGCCGCCTCGGCTTCTACGACTGACCCGGCCAGTTCCCCGATCCTGCCACTCGGTCGGCCCGCCTGCCGGGCGTGGATCCGGACGGGTCACGATCGGGTGAAAATGCTCGACTTGGGTATTCGTCCAGGCCGGGCGTGTGATGATCGGCGGGTGCCGAGGTGGGCGCCCGCAGCGCGACCGCCCGTGGAAGCGACTGGAGGGGACCGGCCTTGCTGATCATTTTTGGGCTCCGGGTGTTCTACCGCACGGTCGGGCAGGGAACGTTCCACTGCCAGCGCTGTGGCGGCGACCGCGAGTACCGGCACCGGGTCGGGCGGCGCTGGTTCACGCTGTTCTTCATCCCGATCATCCCGCTCAACCACGTCGGCGAGCACGTGCAGTGCACCGTCTGCAGCACTCGCTACCGCATGGACGTGCTGAACCTGCCGACCGCGGCCCAGATGCAGGAGGCGCTCCCGGCCGGGATGCGGGCGGCCGCGGTGGCCATGCTCCGCGCGGGCGGCGGGAACAGCACGCCGGCCAGGCGGCGCGCCATCGACGCGGTCAAGGGTGCCGGCCTGGCTGACTACGATGACGCGACCCTGGATGCCGACCTGTCCGCGCGGGCCCTGCCGGCCCTGCCGGGCCAGGACCAGCCCGGCCAGGACCAGCCCGGCCAGGACCTGGCCGGGGCGCTGAACCGCCTGGCCATACAGCTGGCCGTTCCGGCCAGGGAGTGGTTCCTGGCCGAGACCGTGCGGATCGGGCTGGCCGACGGGATGCTGTCCGACGAGGAACGGCACACGGCGCAGGAGATTGCCGCCCAGCTCGGCATGACCCCGGCTCAGGCGCGCGGCGTCATCTCGATGACCGAGGAGGGCGCTTCGGCGTAGCCGCCTGCCCGCCCGCCGTATCCCGCGAATCGCCAGGCCGGGAAGCGCCGCTGCGCTCGGGCATGCGCGACAATGACCGGGTGGGCATCTACCGTGACGACGGCATCGTGCTGCGCACCCAGAAACTGGGCGAGGCCGACTGCATCGTCACGCTGCTCGCGAGGCGAACCGGCCGGGTCCGCGCGGTGGCCAAGGGGGTGCGGCGCACCAAGTCCCGGTTCGGCGCGCGGCTGGAGCCGTTCACCCATGTCGATCTGCTGATGTACGCGGGACGGTCGCTGGACGTGATCACGCAGGCCGACACGGTGCGGCCGTACGGCAAGCCGTTCGGGTCGGACTATCCGCGGTATACCACGGGGACCGCCATGCTGGAGACGGCCGAGAAGTTCACCCCGGTCGAGAAGGAACCGGCCATGCGCCAGTTCCTGCTGCTGGTCGGCGGGCTGCGGGCGCTCGGCGAGGGCGCCCACGATCCCCGGCTGATTCTCGACGCGTACCTGCTCCGCTCGCTCGCCGTGGCCGGTTACGCGCCCGCGCTCGACGAGTGCGCGGTGTGCGGGACCAGGGTCGCCGCCGCTCCCGCCGCTCCCGCCGGGCCCGAGGGCGCCCGCGACGGCGCCGTGACCTCGACCGCGCTGCGCGCGTTCGCGTTCGCGATCGGGCCGGCGGGCTGGTCTGCCGGTCCTGCCGCGCGCCGGGCGCCGCGACCCCGGCCCCGCAGACGGTCGCGCTGATGAGCGCGCTGATGCGCGGCGACTGGGGGCACGCGGACAGCAGCGAGCACCGGCACCAGGCCGAGTGCAGCGGCCTGGTCGCCGCCTATCTGCAGTGGCACCTAGAGCATTCGATCCGGTCGCTGCGCCATGTGGAACACGCATGACCGGTCCGATCCGCCCTCCGGAACCCCACCCCGGGGGCGCCACGCCGCCCGACATTCCCAAAGAGTTCGTCCCGCGGCACGTGGCGCTGGTCATGGACGGCAACGGCCGCTGGGCCAAGCAGCGCGGCCTGCCCAGGACCGAGGGACACAAGCGAGGCGAGGCGGCCCTCTTCGACGTGATCATGGGCGCGCTCGAGCTCGGCATCCCGTACCTGTCGGCCTACGCGTTCTCCACCGAGAACTGGCGCCGGTCCCCGGACGAGGTCCGCTTCCTGATGGGGTTCAACCGGGACGTCATTCACCGCCGCCGTGACCAGTTCCACGAGATGGGCGTGCGGGTGCGCTGGGCCTGCCGCGTCCCCGGCTGTGGCGCAGCGTCATCACCGAGCTCGAGTACGCCGAGCGGCTGACCGCCGGGAACGACCTGCTGACCCTGCAGTTCTGCGTCAACTACGGCGGCCGCGCGGAGATCGCCGACGCCGCCGCGGCCATCGCCGCCGACGTGGCCGCGGGCCAGCTGCGCCCCGACCAGATTAACGAGAAGGTGTTCGCGCGCTACCTGGACGAGCCGGACATCCCCGATGTCGACCTGTTCGTCCGTTCATCGGGCGAGCAGCGGACGTCCAACTTCCTGATCTGGCAGTCCGCGTACGCCGAGTTCGTGTTCCTGGACACGCTCTTCCCCGACTTCGACCGGCGGCACCTGTGGCACGCGTGCGAGATCTACGCGAGCCGGGACCGGCGCTACGGCGGCGCCGAGCCGAACCCGGTTCCCCGCTCGTGATCCGGAGCCGGCCGCCGGCCGGGTGCGGCCGCCCGGAGTGACGGGGTCCGGCCTGCGAACCGGCCTGGTTCTCGTATGCTGGGCCGGGTCGCCGACCGTGCGGCCCGACCGGGGGCAGACGTGCGTCGCTATTCACGTGTGGTGATCAAACTCAGCGGGGAGGCTCTCGCCTGCCCGGCTGGCTGGGGAGTGGATCCAGCGAGCCTGGCGCAGCTGGCGGACGAACTGCTGGAAGTGCACAAGCTCGGGGTCGAGCTGGCCGTCGTCATCGGCGGCGGCAACTACTTCCGCGGCCGGATGGCCCAGGGCTGGGGCATCGGCCGGGCCGAGGCGGACAACATCGGAATGCTCGGCACGGTCATGAACGCGCTGATGCTGCGCGGCGTGCTGACCGCGCGCAGCGAGTCGGACGTGCGGGTGATGACCGCGGTCCCGATGCAGAGCGTGGCCGAGCCGTTCATCCGGCTGCGCGCGGACCGGCACCTGCGGCACGGGCTGATCGTCTTGCTGGCGGGCGGCATCGGGCAGCCCTACGTCACCACCGACTACCCGGGCGTGCAGCGGGCCCTGGAACTCGATGCCGATGCGCTGCTGGTCGCCAAGCGCGGGGTGGACGGGGTCTACGACACCGATCCGAACGTCGATCCGGACGCCAAGCGGTTCACCAACCTCACCTACGCCGAAGCGCTGACGGCCGGCGTCAAGGTCATGGACCAGAGCGCGTTCGTGCTCGCCAACGAGCACGGGCTGCTCATGCACATCTTCGACGTCGCCGCGGTGGGCGCGATGAGCGCGATCTGCGAGGGCGAGGACATCGGCACCCGGATCACGGCCGACGACCGGGAGTCACCCGGCTGACGGGCGAGCCGGTCAGCGGGTGGCCTGGAGCGCGGCCACCGCGAGCAGGGCGGCGATCGCCACCGCGCGCCCGAGCCGTCCCCGCCCGGTCAGCGCTGGCCAGGACACGAACGCCAGCCAGCCCAGGAACGCCGCCACGGCGCACAACGCCACGGTCCCCGGCCAGCCCCGCACGGCCAGGCCGACCACCATGAGGGCCGCGAGGACCACGGGCGGCAGCCAGGCGGGCAGGTGGCGCAGGTAGACAAGCGGCAGCGCGCTGCGCTGCTCGGCCGCCCGGCGGGCGGCCGGAGACCGCGGCGGCGCAGGCCGGTTCGTGGTCACGGGTCACGGGTCCCTTCGGGCCAGGAGCGCGTCGCTGCCGGTTTCGTCTGTCCTGGCCAAGATACGTGCTCCCGGCCCTGGCCCCGGGTCCCTGGCCGCTCCCTGGCCGAGCCGCCGGATAACCGGACCGGCCGGACCGGTAGCACGGCTAAGCTTGTTCGCAGCGGCGCACACCGCTTCCCCAGGTCGCCAGGGAACCGGGTATGCGCGCGCCCCGCTCAACAGCCGCGGGCCGCCAACCGCAAGCCGCCGACCGCCAGCCGGATGGAGAAACTTGATGGCACGACGCAGTGATCGCCTGGACGAGATTGTCAGCCTGAGCAAGCGACGCGGGATCGTCTTCCCGTCCAGCGAGATCTACGGCGGGCTCCGGGCATCCTGGGACTACGGCCCGCTCGGCGTGGAGATGAAGAACAACATCAAGCGCCAGTGGTGGCGTTCGATGGTGCAGGAGCGCGACGACATCGTCGGGCTCGACTCCTCGGTGATCCTCGCGCCCGAGGTCTGGCAGGCCAGCGGCCACCTCACCGAGTTCGTGGACCCGCTGACCGAGTGCCTGTCGTGCCACCGCAGGTTCCGCGCCGATCACCTGATCGAGGCCTACGAGGCCAAGCACGGCCACCCGCCGGAGCACGGTCTGGCCGACGTTACCTGCCCGCACTGCGGCACCAAGGGCGCGTTCACCGAGCCGCGCATGTTCAACGGCCTGCTCCGCACCTACCTGGGCGCGGTGGAGCGGGACGGCGAGGGGGACGGGGAGTCCGGCCTCGCCTACCTGCGCCCGGAAACCGCGCAGGGCATCTTCATCAACTACCGCAACGTGCTGCAGACCTCGCGCAAGAAGGTTCCGTTCGGGATCGGCCAGATCGGCAAGTCGTTCCGCAACGAGATCACGCCGGGCAACTTCATCTTCCGCACCCGCGAGTTCGAGCAGATGGAGATGGAGTTCTTCGTCAAGCCGGGCACCGACGAGCAGTGGCATGAGCAGTGGCTCGAGACCCGGCTGGCCTGGCACGCTGACCTGGGCCTGAGCCGGGACAACCTCCGGCTGTACGAGCATCCGGAGGAGAAGCGGTCGCATTACTCCAAGCGCACGGTCGACATCGAGTACCGCTTCGGCTTCCCGGGCAGCGAGTGGGGCGAGCTCGAGGGCCTGGCCAACCGCACCGACTTCGACCTCACCACGCACAGCCGGGCGTCCGGCCAGGACATGTCCTACCTCGACCCGGAGTCCGGCGAGCGCTACGTCCCCTATGTGATCGAGCCGGCCGCGGGCGTGGACCGGTGCCTGCTGGCGTTCCTGCTCGACGCGTACACGCAGGACGAGGCGCCGGACGCCAAGGGGAACATGGAGAAGCGCACGGTGCTCCGGCTCGACCCCAGGATCGCGCCGGTCAAGGTGGCGGTGCTGCCGCTGTCGCGCAACGCCGACCTGTCGCCGAAGGCCAGGGACGTCGCCGCCAGCCTGCGCCAGCACTGGAACGCCGACTTCGACGACGCGAGCGCGATCGGCCGCCGCTACCGGCGCCAGGACGAGATCGGCACCCCCTACTGCGTGACCATCGATTTCGAGACGCTCGATGATCAGGCGGTCACGGTGCGCGAGCGCGATTCGATGAAGCAGGAGCGGGTCGGGATCAATGGCCTCATCCCCTACCTCTCGGAACGCATAGCGGGCTGCTGAGCCAACCCGCCATCCATGAGCCGGCCGTCTCGCCGGCGCCCCAGCATCCAGCCGGCCCCGGAACTATCCCGACCGGCCCAGAACTATCGCGAGCGGGGCCGGAGCCATCGCGAGCGGGGCCAGAACTATCGCGAGCGGGTCGAACTATCCCGACCACCCCAGAACTATCCCGATCACCCCAGAAATATCCCGACCACCCCAGAAATATCCCGACCACCCTAGAACTATCCCCATAATTTTGATCGGAAACATTGACTTTGCCGGGACGCCCGGGCACGCTGGAGCCATGGCGCCCTACCACAGCATCAAGCGCCGCTACGTGGACCTGCTCCTCGTGGCCAGTGCCGTCTGTCCTGCCGCGCTGCTCAGCGCTGAATAGCAGCTGCCCGGGTTCTGGCACCAACCCGACTCCCGTCCGCCCCATTCACGATTCCCCGAGTCGAGAGGCACTCCGTCATGACCGAAACCATTGGCACCGACGTCCGCATCGGCGTCCGCAGACTGGCGGGCAACATCGGCGCCGAGATCACCGGCGTGGACACAGGAACCGAGCTCGCCGACGACACGATCGCCCAGATCCGCCGGGCCCTGCTGGATCACAAGGTGGTGTTCCTGCGGGACCAGAGCCTGGACTACGCCCGCCAGGTGGCCTTCGCGAAGCGGCTTGGCCCGCTGACCCTCGGCCACCCGACCCTGGTATCGCCGCCGGACCAGCCTCTGCTCGAGGAGATCGACTCACGCAAGGGCGGCCGGGCGAACCACTGGCACACCGACGTGACCTTCGTGGACCGGCCGCCGGCCTTCACCCTGCTGCACGCCGTGGTGATCCCGCCGGTCGGCGGGGACACGATCTGGGCCAACACCGTGACCGCCTACCAGAGCCTCCCGGAGGAGCTGCGCGACCTGGCCGGCCTGCGCATCGTGCACACGAACGACCACGACTACGCCGCGGTCTACGGCCGCGGCGAGCGCGTGGACCCGGCGACCGAGGCGGCGCAGCAGCAATTCCTCTCGACCGTGTACGAGACCGAGCATCCGGCCGTGCGGGTGCACCCGGAGACCGCTGAGCACTCGCTGGTGCTCGGCGGCTTCGCGCGGACGGTACTCGGCTTCTCGCCCCAGGCATCCCGCGACCTAATCCGCATCCTGCAGGAATACGTCACCCGGCCCGAGCAGACCGTCCGCTGGCACTGGCGCGAAGGCGACCTGGCGATCTGGGACAACCGGGCTACCCAGCACTACGCGATCTTCGACTACGGCAGCGCGCACCGGCGCGGTGAGCGGGTCACGGTCGCCGGCCCGGTGCCGGTCGGCATCGATGGCCGGCCGAGCGTGCCGCTGAAAGGCGACGCGTCGGCGTATTACGCAGGCGCGGCGAACTGACCAGAACAATCCCGAGGGAAGACAGGCCAATGAGCAGCTCAGCCGATGTCAACGTGTCCACGAGCAAGCCGGTACCCATCTACAAGCGCAAGAGACGGCGGATCTACGGCATCATCGCCGTCGCCGCGATCATCGTGATCGCCCTGATCGTCTGGGCCGTCACCCAGGGCGGCAGCTCCGGGCCGGGGACGCTGCCCAACTTCACCATCTCGGTCAGCCAGGGGAGTGTCGCGAGCCCCGACAGCATCATCTTGAGCCAGCCGTCGCTGGAAAAGACCATCCCGGCGCACCTGCATACCGTGCCGTTCGACGCGGGCGTCACCGCCATCGCCGAGATGAAAAGCGGCTCCGTGCAGGCCATCAGTGGCGTCGGTAACCCGCCTGCCACCGCGGCTATCGGGATCAACACCGGGGTGACTGTCGTCATGGGATGGGGTTTCGACGACGACCAACTGCTCGTTCCCAAGTCGATCACCTCACCGAGCCAGCTGGCCGGCAAGTCCGTCGGCGTCCTGGTCGGCTCATCGGAGGACTACGAACTTCTCGGGTACCTGGCCCTGCAGCACCTGACCGGCAAGGTCAAGGTCGTCAGTTTTGCCAGCGAGCCTGCCGCGGGCGCCGCCGCCCTGTCCGGAGCGATCGATGCCGCCTACGTGTACGGCATTCCGGCGACCGATCTGATCGCGAAAGGCGATCACCCGCTGGTCGACGCCGAGCAGATCGCCAAGCTCGGCATCCCGGGCCTCAACGTGATAGCGGTCGCGACCAGCGTCATCAAGAGCGATCCCACGCTGGTGCAGGACTACGTGTGCGCCGAGGTGCAGGGCAGCAAGGATATGACCGGGCCTCAGGCGGCCAAGTACCTGACCGCCAGCGCCAAGGTGCAGGGCATCACGGGCAGCCCGCAGCAGATCGTGACGGCGACCAGCGGCTACCCGTTTATCCCGGTTAGCCAGCAGCTCTATTGGCTCGGCTCCACCCTGCACGATCCGACCAGCCGCATCGTGAAGGCCTATCAGCAGACCGCCGCGTTCCTAGTCACGCAGGGCAGGCTCACGTCGGTTCCCTCGGCGGCGCAGATCGCGGCGCACATCGATATCACCTTCATCAAGAAGGCACTGTCCGGTGGGTGCCCGAGCTGAGATCGACGGGGCCGCGGACCGGCCGGCAGGCGGCCCCGTCACCAGCGCGGTTCCGGTGACCGGCAGCCGGGACAGCGCGCCCGGTCACGCCGGTCACGCCGGTCACGCCGGAGCCGACGTGGTGATCGACTCGGTGGGCAAGACCTTCCGCCGGGGCGGCCGGCGCACCGTGGCGCTCGCCGGGGTCAGCCTGGAAGTCCGGGCCGGGGAGCTAATCTGCCTGCTCGGCCCGTCAGGCTGCGGCAAGTCCACCCTGCTCCGGATCGTGGGCGGTGCCCTCGAAAGCGACGAGGGCACCGTCACGGTGGGGGGGCGGCCCGTCCGCGGGCCGTCCCCCGACCGGGGGATGCTGTTCCAGACCCCGATGCTGTTCCCGTGGCTCACCACCAGGAAGAACATCCTGTTCGGCCCGAAGGCGCAGCGCTCCAGCGGGCTCAACGAGCGCGACGACCCGGAACTGGATGCCGAGGCGGACGCCATACTCGCCGTGGTCGGCCTGGCCAAGTTCGGCAACGCCTTCCCGCATGAGCTGTCCGGCGGGATGCAGCACCGCGCGGCGTTCGCCCGCGCCATGATCACCCGGCCGTCGCTGCTGCTCATGGACGAGCCGTTCGGCGCGCTCGACGCCATCACCCGGCTGCGGATGCACGACTTCCTGCTCAGCATGTGGGATCAGTACCGGACCACCATCATCTTCGTGACGCACGACATCGAAGAGGCGGTGCTGCTCGGTGACCGGGTCGCCGTGATGGGCGGCCGGCCGCCGGGCATCCAGGAGGTCATCGACATCCCGCTGGCCCGGCCTCGTCATGCCCTCGATGCCGATACCGAGGCGTTCCTCACCGCCAAGCGGAGGATCCGCGCGTCCCTGACCGTATGAGCCACGTCGGCGGAGGGCCGCCAGACGCAGGCCCGGCCGCAGGTGCGGCCCTTGAGTTTTCGTGAGGAGCGTGCAGCATGGCAGGCTGGCAGCCCCGGGGTTTCGGCGGGACCGTCGAGGATCGCCTCCGTGTCGACGAAGCCTTCCTGCCCGGGGGCGGCGGGGAAGGGGATCAAGAGCTCACCGAACTCGGCGAGCGCGCTGACCGTGACGACCTGGCCACCTACCGGCGGGCCAGGCGGCGGGCGCGCACCCGCCGCCTGGCCACGGGGGCGGCCGGCCTCATCGGCCTCGCCGTGGTGTGGCAGATCGCCGCGACGCTCATCAGGGACCCGGTGTTCCTGCCGTCGGTCACCCAGACCGTCCAGACGTTCGCGCACTACTTTGGCCGGCCGTACCCGTCGCAGGGCTCGCCGCTGTGGTACGACGCGCTCACCAGCCTGCGCCGCATCCTGGTCGGCTTCGCGGTCGGCGTCGTCGCCGGGGTGACCCTGGGCGCGGCCATGTCGGCCTCCCGCGTGGTACGGCACCTGATCGACCCGGTGATCGAGGTGCTCCGTCCGCTGCCCCCACTGGCCTTCATCCCGCTGTTCATCATCTGGTTCGGCATTGGGGAACTGCCGAAAGTGGTCCTGATCATCATCGGGGTCACCCCGATCATGGCCGTGGCCAGCATCGCCGCGCTCGACGAGGTGCCGCAGGACCTGCTGCTGTGCGCCCGGACGCTCGGCGCGTCCCGCCTCTACACCCTGCTGCACGTGCACCTGCGGTCTGCCCTGCCCGGCATCCTGACCGGGATGCGCATCTCCATGGCCGGCGCCTGGACCAGCATCGTTGCCGCCGAGCTCATCGCGGCCACCAGCGGCCTCGGCTACCTGATCTCGCAGGCGGGTGACTACCTCAACACCGGCCTCGTCCTCTCCGGGATCATCTGCATCGCGGTGATCGCCCTGATCCTGGACGCCTGCCTGCGCGGGCTGCTGCTGCTGGCCGACCCGAGCCGCCGCGGCTGAGCCAGCCATCCGAGACCAGCGGCTGAGACCAGTCGGCTAAGGCCACCGGCTGAGGCCACCGGCTGAGGCCACCGGCTGAGGCCGCCCGGCGCAGCCGCTGCAGGACGGCTACCCGCGTATTCCGTCCCCGGTGATGGCCGCGAGCACCTCATCGACGGTCTTGTCAGTGACCGCGCCGGGCTCGGCCCGCGGCGAGCGGCGGAAGATCTCGGCGGCGGCCTGATGGAACCCGTCCGGCAGGCCCGCCGCCGCCATGCTGGCCGCGATCTCCTCCATCTCGGCCACCCAGCGCCAGCCCTTCGTGGTCGCCGACGCTGCCGCGCCGCGGGACCGGTCGGCCAGCGCGGGCTGCGACAGGGCCCACTCGGCGAGCAGCGCGCCCTCCACGCCCTCGGCTCTGGCCAGCGCCCGCGCGGCCAGCAGCAGGGCCGCCGTGCCCTTGGTCCACGCCGCGTAGGCCATCTTGACCGCGGACGCCGACCAGATGCCGCTGTCGATGGCCCGCGCCTCCAAGGTGGTGCCGTCGAACAGCCCGCGGACTGCGTCAGCCTCGCCACCGGAAAGGTACAGCCGGGTGCTGCCGGGCGTGGAGGGGGAAGGGGAGGCGGGTGGGGGCAGGCCGATGATCCCGCCGTCGATATAGGTGGCCCCGCCCTCCTCCACCATCAGCGCGACCTCCCTGGCGGTGGCCGGTGAAATCGCGTTCGCGTCGACGAACAGCCCGCTGAACCCCTGCACCGCCCAGGCCACGTCGAGCGCGGCATGCGGCGGGCAGACCGAGAAGATGACGTCGGCGCGGTCGGCCACCTCCGCGGCGGTGCCCGCGTCGGCCAGCCGGGCGGCCCGGGCCCGGGCCGCCGTCTCCGGCCCCCGGCCCTCCGATGCCCACAGCACGGTGTATCCCGCGCCGGTCAGGCACTGCCCGACGGCCGCTCCCATCTCACCCGGATGCAGCAGCCCGATCACTCGTCCGCTCGGCATGTCCATGGCTGAGTCTGACATGGACGCCGTCGCCGCCCGCGGCCGGCGCGGGCGGACCCGCCATTGCCGCGGGCCAGCCGGTCCAGCGCTGACGCGCGGCGATGGCGGGCTAACCGCCGAACGCGACCCGCTCGTTGGCGGCCGCAGCCAGCCAGGGCAACCGCCGGGTGACCCGGCGGTGATCCAGCGGCACGACCTGCATGGCGACCGCGCCCGACCGCCCCTGGAGCGGCCGCGTGCAGGCCAGCAGCACCTGCTGGCCCGAGTCGCTCATCCACAGCGGGTCGTTGCACGTGCCGGTCACGGTCGAGCTGAGCGCAGCCGGCTGGTACAGGACCTGAGCACGGCCGGTCCGGACCGAGAACTCGATCGCCGACCCCAGCGGGACTGGGCGGCCCTGCACCACAGCGGGGGACTTGGGGTGATCCGCGATGCCGATCAGGATCTGCCCGTCCGGGCTGATCGTGAAGTCGCTGAACTCGCTGCGGTTCAGCGGCGCTACGGCGCGGCCGGCGAGCAGATCGGATCCGGTCGCGGCGGTGTCGAGCAGGCGCAGCGACGCTGGCGTGGCGGACTCAAAACCGAGCCAATTGAGCGCCAGGGTACGGCCGTCCGCCAATGTGTTGTGCGGCGGCGGGATGTGGACCGTCCCCTGCCGCTACCAGGCCGACATGATGCCGACGTCCGACGCGTCAGGCAGCGGCGTGAAATGACCTCCGGTCAGCACGCCCACCGTGCCCGGGTTGCTGACGATCAGCGTGCTGCCGCTGGCGTTCGTCCAGAGCACGTCCGTGGCCTGCGGGTAGGTGTCGCTCACGACCCGGGCGGTACTGGCGTCGAACTCGGTGACGCCCGTCACCGTGGTTCCCGTAGTCAGACAGACGATCTTGGCCCCGTCCGGCGTGATCAAGGTGTTGAAGCCCACCAGGGAGTTGGCGGGGCTCCGGTCGGAGCCCCCGGTGATCGTCACCCCGTTGGCCCCGGTCACGTCCCCGTGGTTCCACTCCACGCCCAGCCGGCTCTGCATCGGGCCATCGGGCGCGTCGGTGTCAAGCAGCCTGACCTCGATGATCCCGTTGGCCGGGACGATCTGGAATGCAAGTGTCTGCCCGTCTGTCGTCCAGGAGAGCGGTGAGCCCAGGGGCTTGTTGTTTCCGATGAACGCGCCGCCCCGCCACACCCACTGCTTTTTCGCGCCGGTGGCCACGGTGTACACGGCGATCGACGGGTTGACATCCGGATCACTCCCGTTCGAGTTGATGACCATGGCGAGCTTGCTGCCGTCGGGCGACAGCGCGATGCCGTCTACCCACACGCTGCCGGGCTGGACCGGGATGGGCAGGGCGCTGAGCCGGGCCGTCCGGCCGGCCGGCGACAGATGCAGCACGAAGAACTTCGTCGGGGTTTCGCCGTCCCGCTTCTCGATCGCGCCGCCGGCGTTTCCCGGCGGGATCGGCGTCCATTCCTGGGCGGCGAGCACGAACGTGCGGTCGTCGGCAGCCGCGGTCACCCAGTTGAATGTGTTGTACGGGGCGGGCGCGGCCATGGTGGCCAGGACCGCCCCGGTGGCCGTGGCCCGGACCTGGGCTCGGTTGTTCCGGCCTGCGAAGCCGGGGGTCAGTGCGACGTAGAACTCGGGCGCACTGGCGAGCGCGGCGCGGTCGGCGGCGCTGACGATCTGCGGCTCCCCGTGCGTCCGCGACTGGCCGGTCTGGGCCCGCGAGACGGCTGGGCCGCCGCCGATCCGGCCGCTGGTGACGGCCAGCGAGACGCCGACCACGACGATGACCGAGGCGGCGGCCGCGATCGGGATGAGTACTCGCGGCCAGCGGGCGCTGCGGCCGGCGGCCTCTGCGTTGCGGCCGGCTTTGGTGCGGTGGCCCGCAGGGCTTTGGCCGGGCAGGGACAGCGGCGGGAGGCTGCCCGGGGCGATCTCCTCGGCCGTCTGGATGGCGGCCGCCCGGATCCGGCCTTCCAACGTGTTCATCGCGTCTCCTCAAGGAAGCGGCCGAGCGCGGCGAGCGCCCGGTACATGGTCGACCGGACGGTGCTCGGGCTGATCCCCATGACCCGGGCGATCTCGGCTTCGGATTCGTCGAGGTAGTAGCGGAGCACTAGCACCTCCCGCTGGCGGTCGGGCAGTCGCCGGATCGCCCGCATGACCTCTCGGCGCTCTTCGCTGACCAGCGCCGCGGCCTCGGCCGAGACCGCCGGCGGCTGGTGCACGGCCTCGATACCCCGGACCCGGCGGCGCCGCAGGGCCGAGCGGCAGCCGTTCAGCACCGAGGAGCGCACGTACGGCAGGGCCCGGCCCGCGTCCGACAGCTGATTCCACCGCCGGTACAGCCCGCCGAACGCCTCCTGCACGACGTCCTCGGCGGTGGCCCGGTCACCCAGCATCACGTAGGCCAGCCGGACCAGCCCGAGCGCGTGCGCTTCGTACAGGCCGGTTACGGCCGTCTCCGCGTCCCCGCCGGGCGGCCGGGACCCAGGAGCCTGCCGCGGTGCGGCGGGCCCTGCGGTGGAGCCTCGAAATTGGATGCCCATGACTCAGAGACGTATAGCTCGCCGTTTCGCTGCCTCACAAGCCCGGCGGACATGGCGAACGTCACGGGGCCTACGGGAACGCGGTGACTTCCCCAGTGGCGGCGTCGAGCTGGGGGAGCAGGGTGGCGCGGCCGTGATTGATCAGCACGATGTTCACCGTGTAACGGATCGGCGATGTGGCCTTGACCTCCTGAATGCAGCTCGTTAGCACTTCACTGCCTGTGTTGCTGATCCACATCGGCGTGTCGCAGCCGGTGGCGCGGGCGCGGCCGGGCGGCGATACCGGATAGAGGACGGTCGGCTGGCCGGTGGCCGTGGAGTAGGCCAGCGAGGAGCCCTTGGGGGCGTGGCTCGCGGCCGAGCCGTCGGCTGTGCCGACTAACCGAGCGCGCGGTCCTGGCCGGAGAGGCGGTCCCAGCGGCGGTACAGCCCGGCGAACGCGTCCTGAACCACGTCCTCGGCCGCAGGGCGGTCGCCGAGCATCACGACGGCGAGGCGTATCAGCCCAACGGCGTGAGCCTGATACAAGGCAGTGACGGCGGCCCGGGCATCAGTGCCCTGAGACCGCGCAGGCCCCTGGGCAACCGTCAGCTTTGGCTCCATATACCAGAGACGTAGAGAAGGCCCGGGGGTTGCCTGCCGAGGCTTTATACGGCCCGGGCTGGCCCGCAGTTCCACGGCAGTCTCCGATGCTCGGTAGAGTCCAAACTGAGGGGCCGAGAGGCCGCAGAACACTTTCGCCGACCAGCGTCCACGGCGACCGGCCGTGCCAGGACTGGCGGCGCCACGAGGAGTGCGTTCAGTGCCGAAGCTTGTCTATGACTTCACCGAAGGTAACAAGGACCTGAAAGACCTGCTCGGCGGCAAGGGCGCCAACCTGGCCGAGATGACCAACCTGGGCCTGCCGGTGCCGCCGGGCTTCATCATCAGCACCGATGCCTGCCGTTATTACCTCGCCGAGGGCACGGTGCCCGCCGGCCTCGCCGCGGAGGTCGACGAGCACCTGGCCCGGCTGGAGCAGAAGATCGGCCGTCGTCTCGGCGATCATGCCGACCCGCTGCTGGTCAGCGTCCGGTCCGGGGCCAAGTTCTCCATGCCCGGGATGATGGAGACGGTACTGAACATCGGCCTGTCCGATGAGTCCGTGCACGGCCTGGCCAAGCAAGCCGACAGCGAGCGGTTCGCCTGGGACTCCTACCGGCGGCTGATCCAGATGTTCGGCAAGACGGTGCTCGACATCGACGGCGAGGAGTTCGAGCACGCGATCGACGCCGCCAAGAAGGCCAAGGGCACGAAGAACGACCTGGACCTGGACGCGTCTGACCTGCGCGACCTGGTGGAGACCTTCAAGGGGATCGTCCGTGACAAGACCGGCCGCGACTTCCCGCAGGATCCGCGCGAGCAGATGGACCTCGCGGTCAACGCGGTCTTCGATTCCTGGAATGCCGACCGGGCCATCCTGTACCGGCGCCAGGAGCGGATCCCGGCCGACCTCGGCACCGCGGTCAACGTGGTGGCGATGGTGTTCGGCAACCTGGGCATGGACTCGGGCACCGGCGTGGCGTTCACCCGCGACCCGGGCAGCGGCCAGCCGGGCGTCTACGGCGACTACCTGCAGAACGCCCAGGGCGAGGACGTGGTGGCCGGAATCCGCAACACCGTGCCGCTGCAGGACCTCGAGCGGATCGACGCGAAGTCGTACGCCGAGCTGATGGACATCATGCAGACCCTGGAGAACCACTACAAGGACCTGTGCGACATCGAGTTCACGATCGAGCGAAGCAAGCTGTGGATGCTGCAGACCCGGGTCGGCAAGCGGACCGCCGCGGCCGCGTTCCGGATCGCGATCCAGCTCGTGGACCAGGGCCTGATCGACATGGACGAGGCGCTGGACCGGGTGACCGGGGATCAGCTGGCGCATCTGATGTTCCCCCGCTTTGACACCAGCGGCGAGGTCAAGAAGATCGCCAAGGGGGTCAGCGCCTCGCCGGGGGCGGCGGTCGGCAAGGCCGTGTTCGACTCCGCGCAGGCCGTGCAGCAGGCCGCGGCGGGGGAGGAGGTCATCCTGGTCCGCCGGGAGACCAACCCCGACGACCTGCACGGGATGATCGCCGCCCAGGGCATCCTGACCAGCCGCGGCGGCAAGACGAGCCACGCGGCCGTGGTCGCCCGCGGCATGGGCAAGACCTGCGTCTGCGGCGCCGAAGAGCTCGAGGTCGACCTGGCCGGCCGGAAGTTCACCGCACCCGGCGGGATCACTGTCAGCGAGGGTGACGTGATCTCCATCGACGGCACATCCGGCGTCGTCTACCTGGGCGAGGTGCCGGTCATGGCCTCGCCAGTGGTGGAGTTCTTCGAGGGCAGCCTCGACGCGGAGTCCGACGAACTGGTCAGCGCGGTCAGCCGGATCATGTCGCACGCCGACGCCAGGCGGCGCCTGGGCGTCTACGCCAACGCCGACACCGGCGACGACTGCGCGCGCGCCCGCCGGTTCGGTGCGCGCGGCGTCGGCCTGGTCCGCACCGAGCACATGTTCCTCGGCGAGCGCCGCCAGCTCGTCGAGCGGCTGATCCTGGCCGGTGACGACAGCGAGCGGCAGGCCGCGCTGGACGCGCTGGAGCCGCTGCAGCGCGGCGACTTCGTCGAGATCCTCAGCGCCATGGACGGGCTGCCGGTGGTGATCCGGCTGATCGACCCGCCGCTGCACGAGTTCCTGCCCGACCTGACCGACCTATCGGTCAAGGTGGCGCTGGCCGGGGACCAGGTCACCGAGAAGGACCGCAAGCTGCTCGACGCGGTGCGCCGGCTGCATGAGCAGAATCCCATGCTCGGCCTGCGCGGCGTCCGGCTGGGCCTGGTCATCCCCGGCCTGTTCAACATGCAGGTCCGGGCGATCGCGCATGCCTCGGCCGATCGTAAGCAGGCGGGCGGCGACCCGCGGCCGGAGATCATGATCCCGCTGACCGCGTCGGTGCAGGAGATGGAGATCGCCCGCGAGGACGCCGAGAAGGTGCTCGCCGAGGTGGCCAAGGAAACCGGCACCAGCGTGCACACGCTGATCGGCACCATGATCGAGGTGCCGCGGGCCGCCATGATCGCCGGCGAGATCGCGGCCAGCGCCGAGTTCTTCTCGTTCGGGACCAACGACCTGACCCAGATGGGCTGGGGCTTCTCCCGCGATGACGTGGAGGGCGCGTTTTTCAGCCGCTACATCGAGCTCGGCATCTTCGGCGTCTCGCCGTTCGAGACCATCGACGCCGACGGGATCGGCCGGATGATCAAGATCGCGGTGGAAGAAGGCCGGGCGGCCCGGCCCGAACTCGAGCTCGGCGTGTGCGGCGAGCACGGCGGGGACCCCGATTCCGTCCACTTCTTCCACGGCGTCGGTCTTGACTACGTGTCCTGCTCTCCGTTCCGGGTCCCGGTCGCCCGGCTCGAGGCGGGCCGCGCGGCCGTCGCCGAATCATCTGGGGGCGCCGACAGCCGGTGACGGAGGACGAAGGCGGCTACGACGCCCACGCGACGGCGCGGTGGGTCACCGAGTCGCCTAAGCGCGCGCGCAACCCCGGGCGCGGCCCGTTCGAGCGGGACCGCGCCCGGGTGCTGCACAGCGCGGCGCTGCGCAGGCTGGCGGCCAAGACGCAGGTCGTCGAGGTCGGCTCGGGCGACTTCCCGCGCACCAGGCTCACGCATTCCCTGGAGTGCGCGCAGATCGGGCGCGAATTCGGGGCCGTGCTCGGGTGTGACCCCGACCTGGTCGACGCCGCGTGCCTGGCGCATGACCTGGGGCATCCTCCGTTCGGTCACAACGGCGAGTCGGCGCTAGCCGCGTTCGCCGACGGCTGTGGCGGGTTCGAGGGCAACGCGCAGAGCTTGCGGCTGCTGACCCGGCTGGAGGCGAAGGTGCCGGGTGCCGGCCTGAACCTCACCCGGGCCACCCTCGACGCCACGCTGAAGTATCCGTGGCCCGCCCGCGCCGGCGAGGCCAAGTTCGGCGTGTACGCCGACGACGCCGAGGTGTTCGGGTGGATCCGGTGCGGCGCGCCGCCCGGCACGCTGTGCCTGGAGGCCCAGGTCATGGACTGGGCCGACGACGTGGCTTACTCCGTGCACGACGTGGAGGACGGGTTGCAGGCCGGCCTGATCACGATGGGCGCGCTGCGCGATCCGTCCGAGCAGAAGGCGGTGGCCGCGCTGACCGCGGCCGAGTACTGCGCCCCGGGCTCGGTGACCGTCGACGAACTGTGCGAGATCTTCGCCGGGCTGCTCAGCCTGCCGTGCTGGCCGTCGGCGTTCGACGGCGGCCTCGAGTCCCTGGCCGCGCTGAAGAACCTGACCAGCGAGCTGATCGGCCGGTTCTGCAGCTCGGCGCAGGCCGCGACCCTGGGGGCCGGGCCGTCCGGCGTCCGGTTCACCAGGTATTCCGCGGATCTCGTCGTTCCCAGGCAGCAGCGGCTCGAGTGCGCGCTACTGAAAGGGGTCACCGCGCAGTACGTGATGGCGAGAGCCGGGGCGGCGCAGACCCAGGCCCGGGAGCGGGATGTGATCGCCGAGCTGGCCGCCGCCGTGTTCGCCGGGGCGCCCGACACCCTGGATCCGGTGTTTCGGCCCGCCTTTACCGCGGCAGGATCTGATCGGGAGCGACTGCGCGCCGTTGTCGACCAGATCGCCGCACTCACGGATACTTCGGCCATCGCCTGGCACCACCGGCTCTGCGAGTGAAAGCCTGACCGTACTGGTCGCCATCACCCAGCCGCTAGCCCCGGAGCACGTCCGAACCCGAACCCACGCGGCGCCGGGCCCGTCATCGCCGTCGAGCGGACTGCCGCCGGAAGGAGTCGCATATGCCCGCCCAACCCGCCTATGTGATCGTCGGAGCGAGCCTGGCCGGCGCCAAGGCCGCGGAAACCCTCAGGCAGGAGGGTTTCGACGGCACGGTGGTGCTCATCGGCTCGGAAGATCAGCACCCGTACGAGCGGCCGCCGCTGTCCAAGGGCTACCTGCTCGGCAAGGACGCCAGGGAATCGATCTTCACTCATGAAGACGGCTGGTACGCCGAGCACGACGTTGACCTCCGCCTGAACACGACCGTGCGGTCAATCGACCGGCCGGGCCGCCGGGTCGAGCTGGCGGGCGGCGAGCATGTGCCCTACGAGCGGCTGCTGATCACCACCGGCGCCTCACCGCGACGGCTGGGCATTCCCGGAGCCGATCTGGGCGGCGTGCTGTACCTGCGCACCGTGCAGGACTCCGAGCGACTCAGGGCGGCGCTGCGCGGCGGCGGCCAGGTCGTCATCGCCGGGGCCGGCTGGATCGGCCTGGAGACCGCGGCGGCCGCGCGGGAGTACGGCTGTGAGGTCACGATCGTGGAGCCGGAATCCGGGGCGCTGCAGCGCTCGCTGGGCCCCGAGCTCGGCGAGGTCTTCGTCAAGCTGCACCGCAGCCACGGCGTGACGTTCCGGTTCGGCGAGGGGGTCAGCGAGCTGACCGGCTCCGCGGGCGTGGTGACCGCCGCCGTCACGTCCGCCGGCGAAGAACTGCCCGCCGACACCGTCCTCATCGCGATCGGCGTCACGCCGAACGTCGCGATCGCCGCCGAGGCCGGCCTCGAGGTGGACAACGGCATCCTGGTCGACGAAACGCTGCGCACCTCGGACCCGGACATCTTCGCCGCGGGCGACGTGGCCAACGCGTTCAACCCGCTGCTCGGCCGCAGGATCCGGGTCGAGCACTGGGCGAACGCGCTGAACGGCGGCCCGGCCGCGGCGCGGTCGATGATGGGCCAGGACGTCTCCTACGACCGGGTGCCGTACTTCTTCAGCGACCAGTACGACCTGGGCATGGAGACCGCCGGGCTGCCCGAGCCGGGAACCTACGACGACATCGTCTACCGCGGCGACGAGGAGTCCCTGGAATTCATCGCGTTCTGGCTGGCCGACCGGGTCGTGGTCGCCGGGATGAACGTCAACGTCTGGGACGTCAACGACGACATCCAGGCCCTGATCCGCGCTGGCGCCGAGGTCGACCCGGCCCGCCTGGCCGACCCCGACATCCCCCTCACCGACCTCTAGCCCGACCCGGGTCAATCAGCGGGGAGCTTTTTCAGGGCTATGGACTGAAAAAGCTCCCCGCTGGCGTGCCGCAACGGGCAGTGCGGGCCGCACGGGCGGGGGTGGCCCGGCCAGCCGCGCTGCCGGAGCGCGTCAGACACATCGGCCGCCACTTCGCAGGGCCGACGCGTGACATCGGCCCAGTTGTAGCGCAGCGTCGTGATGCCCAATCTGGCGCTGACGTTGTCCCTGTGGATGTCTCGCCACCGTGATTCGGCCGGGTGATGGGCGCGCCCGTCAAGCTCCACCGCGACCCCGTACGACTCGTACAGGTTGTCCAGATATTGCGAGCGCAGGAGCGGTGACCCTTGGCGCAGGCCAGCCTGCCGTCGCGCCTTGGGCAGGCGATGGGCATGCTCCACGTCGCGGACGTAACGGTATTCCAGGTTCGAATGAACCCCATCGGCGATGAGCGGGAGCGTACCGAGGATTTCGCCGCGCCAGCGCACCCGGCTGCGCCTGCTGATCGCCTCGCGGATCAGTTGCGGGGTGGTGAGACGTCGGCCGCATCCCGCGCACAGCCAGCCGAAGGCGTCGTCGAAGCCGGTGCTGAGCTGGGTGAGGTCGAGAATCGTCTCCTCGACTCTGGTCCGGGGCGGTCTCCGGGTGGGGTGCCTGATCTCATCGAGCCGGTCACTGCGGTGCAGGACGATCCTGGGCGCCCGATCGTGCCTCCGGCCAAAGGCCCTAAGCCGCCGGTCGTGACCGACCGTGACATGGATGACCCCGCTCGGCCGGTCGGTCAGCCCGTCCAGTTCGGCGGCCGTGTGGTGGCTGAGCACCGCGCCGGGCCCGGCACGCAGCACGGCCGCCCAGAGTATGGATGCGCGCGGCGGGGCGCCGGTGTACGTCGCGTAGACGCCGCGATAGAGCGGCCGCCAGCGGCCGGACCGAAGCTGGCCATCGATGACGGCGCGGCAGAGGTTGACGGCGGGTGCCTGCCAGCGCGCGATCACGCCGTGCTGGGCGTCCAGCAGCCGCGTGCAGTCGTCGGGAAGCTGGATCGGCATGACGCCCAGGCTGGCTGGCGGCCTGTCGCCCCGGCGCGCATCCGGCCAGCTGGTGGACGACGGCCGCCCACCTGGCCGGATGTGGACAACCAGTCCAGGACTGTCGGTGGCAGCAGGTAGAACGCGCGCGCAGGGGGGCCGCTACGGTGCGTCCGCGCCGAGGATCGCGGCGACCACCAGGTCGGTGTCGGCCAGATCGGGCAGCACGGCGTGCGCCCCGGCGGCGGCGAGCTCGCCCACGGTGAACCCGCCGGTGGCCACGCCGACCGCCCGGGCACCGGTGGCCAGCGCCGCCTCGACGTCGAGCGGCGTATCCCCGACGATCACGGTGGCCTCGCCGCCGAAGTCGGCCTGGTACGCACGCGAAGCGTTACGCCGGGCCAGGTGCACGAGCTCGGCCCTGACCTCGTGCGTGCTGCCGTAGGCGCCCGCGTCCAGGTCCAGGTGGTCGGTCAGGCCGAGCGGGCCGAGCTTCACCTCGGCCAGCGGCCTGATGTTGCCGGTCAGCAGCGACTGGACCACGCCGCGGCCGTCGCCGAGCCGGGCGAGCGCGGCCATGGCCTCGGCGGCGCCGGGCAGCGCCCGCGCCCGCTCCACCACCAGGTCGCCCAGGCCGGGCGCGTGGGCCGCCATCAGCCGGTGGAACTCGTCGACGTGCCGTCGCGGCTCGTCCACTCCGGCCAGGGTCAGCACCTCGGCCACGATGGCCCGGTCGGTGCGCCCGGCCATGGACCCTGGCTGCGGCATCTCCCGGCCGAACATCTCGGCGAACGCGGTCTGGTAGAGCTCCCGGCCGACCCCGTCGGAGTCGATCAGGGTGTAGTCGACGTCCCACAGGACCAGCAGCCGGCGCACGCGGCGACGCTATCAGCAGCCCGCCAGGACCGGCTCAGGCCATCCGGCCGAGGCCGGGGTAGTCCACGACCACGCCGTGCGCGTCGAACGTGACGTCGGCGGAGAAGCTGCCGCTTTCGTACCGGATCATGCTCAGCGGCCCCGGCCAGGGCAGCCCGGGCTCGAACGCCAGGCCGCTGCGCAGGTGGGTGTAGCGCTGCCGGGACGGCGTGACGGCCAGCCACGGGACGCTGACCCAGGCCATCAGGAACTCGGCCGGATCGCCGCCGCCGAGCAGGCCGCGGCGCAGTACCGGCATCGTGTTCGTGACCGGGCACTCGCCGAGGTCACAGTCGAGGGCTGCGGCAAAGGCCGACGGATCGCCGCCCGGCGGCGGCGCGCCGGGCCCGCCAGGGTCGCCGTCCGCGCCCGCGTCGACGGACCACCCGTCCCGCGGGTCGCGGGTGAGCTCGAGGTGGCGGCCCCAGCCGGCGCCCCACGCCCGCACCGAGAGCCGGCGCGTAACAAAGCCGTCCTGGCAGTCGAGCTCGTACTCCAGCCGGTAGGGGATCGGGTCGCCGCTGACGGCCACGCCGACCGCCCGCAACGCCCCGCCGCCCAGCTCGATCTCGGCGAACTCGGCCCCGCGTTCCTTGACCCACGTGATCGCCCGCATGAGCGGACATCCTAGGGCCGCGGCCGCGGCCGGTCTGCCGTGCGCTGGGGGCGGCGCACACTAGACTCGCTGCGACGACTAGCGGTGCATGGTGATCGGCGGTGGGGCGGAAGTGGCAGGCCGGATCCGCGACGAGGACATCGCGCTGGTCCGCGAGCGCTCGGCGATCGACGAGGTCGTGGGGGAGTACCTGCAGCTCCGCAACGCGGGCGGCGGGTCGCTCAAGGGGCTGTGCCCGTTCCACGACGAGAAAACGCCGTCCTTCAACGTCACCCCGGCCCGCGGGCTCTGGTACTGCTTCTCCTGCACCGAGGGCGGCGACGTCATCAAGTTCGTGCAGCGGATCGAGAACCTGAACTTCGCCGAGGCGGTGGAGCGTCTGGCGGCCCGGGCCGGGATCGAGCTGCGGTACGAGCAGGGCGGGCACGTCCCGGGCCGCGAGCACTCCCAGCGCCGCAGGCTGACCGAGGCACACCACGCCGCTGCGGAGTTCTACCTGGAACGAATAGCCACGGCCGAAGCTGGCTCCGCTCGCGCGTTCTTGTCCTCGCGCGGATTCGAGCAGGCCGACTGGGGCAGGTTCGGGGTCGGCTACGCCCCGGCCGAGTGGGACGCGCTGACGCGGCACCTGCGCGGCCGCGGGTTCACCGACGCCGAGCTGCTGGCCGGCGGGCTGGCCAGCCAGGGCAGGCGCGGCCCGGTGGACCGGTTCCGCGGCCGGCTGATCTGGCCGATCAGGGACCTGACCGGGGAAGTGATCGCGTTCGGTGCCCGCAAGCTCGCCGAGGACGACGACGGGCCCAAGTACCTGAACACGCCGGAGACCCCGCTGTTCAAGAAGAGCTCGGTGCTGTACGGGGCCGACCTGGCCAAGCGGGACATCGCGCAGCGCCGCCAGGCGGTGATCGTGGAGGGCTACACCGACGTCATGGCCTGCCACCTGTCCGGCATCACCACCGCCGTGGCGACCAGCGGCACCTCGTTCGGCGACGGCCACGTCAAGATCCTGCGGCGGCTGCTGATGGACTCGGACAAGTTCCGGGGGGAGGTCATCTTCACCTTTGACGGCGACGCCGCCGGGCAGCGAGCGCTCGATCGCGCGGACAAATTCGAGGATGACTTCGTCACGCAGACGATGTTCGCGCTCCAGCCCGACGGCCTCGATCCGTGCGACCTGCGCCTCAAGCATGGCGACGTGGCCGTCAGGGACCTGGTCGCCCAGCGCGTCCCGCTCTACGAGTTCGCTATCCGGAGCGAGCTGGCCAAGCACAACCTCGACACCAACGAAGGCCGCCTCGCGGCGCTGGACGCCGCGGCGGCGGTCATCGGCCGGATCAAGGACTACGGCTTGCGGGACCGCTACGCGATCAGCCTGGACCGGTGGCTCGGGATGATGGACGAGGACTTCGTGCTGGCCAGGGTCCGCGCCCACGCGCCGCCCGGGCCAGGGTCGAGACGGCCGGGGCGCGCCGCCGCCGGCCGCGGGAACGGCCACCGGCCAGGCCAGAACGGCCCGCCGCAGCGCAGTGCCGGACATCAGGACCAGCGCGATCCCGGCCGCGGGGAACCCGGCCAGGACAACGGCACGGCGGGCCAGCGGGCTCCGGAGTTCCGCTACGACACGAGCGATCCCGTGATCCAGCTTGAGCGCGAGGCGCTGAAGCTCGCGGTGCAGCGGCCGGCGCTCTGCGGGCCGGCCTTCGACGCGCTCGGGGCCGAGTCCTTCACCGCCCCGGTGCACGCGTCGGTGTTCGGCCTCATCGCCCAGTGCGGCGGCGCGGGCGGTGCGTCCGGGGGCCGGGAGTGGGCCGAGCGGCTCCGCACCGCCGCGCCCGACGACCGGGCGCGAGGGTTCGTGACCCGGCTCGCGGTGGAGTCGCTGCGCGCACCCCGTTCCGATGGCGAGGCGGACGCGCGGTATGCCGACGCGGTCCTGGCGCGCATCGAGGAGCTGTCGGTGAGCAGGGAGATCGCCGTGATCAAATCGCGGCTGCAGCGGCTGAGCCCGGTGGAGGAGACGGCCGCGTACAACCGGATGTTCGGTGATCTCGTTTCCCTGGAGCAGCGCCGCAAGGTGCTCTCGGACCGCGCGGCAGGTGCGCTGTAATCGCTCCGTACACAGATGGGACCGATCGCGTTACTAGCGCCAAGGTGACAATATTAGATCCTCGCAACGCCTGTTTCGTGACGCACACTTGTCTCCATGAGCCTTACGGTTCTGCCCCCGGTCGACCAGGTAACTGATCTGGTTTCCCGCGCCAGGGAACGCGGGACCGTCGCGATGGCCGACCTCACCGCCGCGTTCGACCGTTGCGACCTGCCCGCGGATGCCGTCGAGGGCGTGCTCCGCCTGCTCGCTGACGAGGGCGTCGAGATCATCGAAGCGCCCCAGGACGATCCGGAAGACCTGCGGCGCGGCGTCCAGGCCGACGGAGCCAGGCGCGCGGTGACCGGCGACCTGGTCCGGATCTACCTGCGCGAGATCGGCCGGGTCCCCCTGCTCACGGCCCAGGACGAGGTGGACCTGGCCAAGGCGATCGAGGCGGGCCTGTTCGCGGAGGAGAAGCTGCAGGGCGGCTGCCCGTCATCGAACGGGGCCAGCCAGGCCGGTCTCGGCGCCGAGATCGCCGAGCTCGCGCTGCTCGCCGCCGAGGGGATGCGAGCCAAGCAGCGCCTGATCGAGGCCAACCTCCGGCTGGTGGTGTCGATAGCCAAGCGGTACATCGGGCGCGGGCTGGTTTTCCTGGACCTGATCCAGGAGGGCAACCTCGGCCTGATCCGCGCGGTGGAGAAGTTCGACTACACCAAGGGATACAAGTTCTCGACGTACGCCACCTGGTGGATCAGGCAGGCGATCACCCGCGCCATCGCGGACCAGGCGCGGACGATCCGGATCCCGGTGCACATGGTCGAGACGATCAACAAGATGGCCCGGATCCAGCGCCAGCTCCATCAGGACCTGGGGCGCGAGGCCACCCCGGACGAGATCGCGCTGGAGATGGGGCTGAGCCCGGAGCGGGTGGCCGAGATCCAGCGGATCGCCCAGGAGCCGGTCTCGCTGCAGTCACCGATCGGCGAGGAGGACTCCGACCTCGGGGACTTTATCGAGGACGCCGACGCGGTGGTACCCATGGAGGCGGCGGCGTTCATCATGCTCCAGGACCAGCTGGAAGCGGTGCTCGACAACCTGTCGATCCGCGAGCAGCGCATCATCCAGCTGCGGTTCGGCCTGACCGACGGCCACCCGAGGACGCTGGAGGAGGTCGGCCGGGAATTCGGGGTGACCCGTGAGCGCATCCGCCAGATCGAGTCCAAGACGCTCGCCAAGCTCCGGCATCCAAGCCGGGCGCAGATGCTGCGCGAATATCTGGCCTAGGCTGCACTGCTAAATCACGAATTCCGGCCGCGCTTACCGGCCAGTCCCTTGGGTGATCAATACCGGGAATTGTCGGTTCCATCAGGGAGAATGGGACCGTGGGGTCTGGCGTCAAGGTCGGCAGCCTGCTGCGGGAAGTACCGTTCGGGCTGCACGCGCGGTTCGGCGAGCGGGTCGACGGCCGGGTCTGGTTTCACCTGGTGGCGCTGGCCGCGATGACCAATACCGGGGAGCCCGTGATCGTCGGCGGAAAGGGGCCTGGCCGGGGCAATTACGGACTCGTCCAGGCCGGTACTTACCGCAACTATGCCGGGCTGGTGACCGGGCACGCAGCCGACGACGACTTCACCGACCTGGCGGTCCGCGCCACCATCGGCGCCTCGCCGCCCCGGCACCTGCTGGACATGGACGGGGCGCTCGTCGTCCGGTTCAATCCCAGGGAGGTCGCCGAATGGGTCGAGCACATCGCCAGGAATGCCATGAGCTTCGGCGGGCCCATGGACGACACGGCCAGGGAGTACGCCCAGCGGATCGCCCCGTTCACCACGCTCACCGACGAGGACCTGGCCACGCTCGATGCCTTTCCTGGCGACGAGGACGACGCCGCGCAGGGCTGAACCCGAGGGTAACGGGCTAAATCCGGATACCGCCCGGCGGCCTAACCTGACGCACCGGGCTGGCGGCCAGTCCCGGCCAATCGATCGTCCGGCGCCTCCGCGCTGCCCGCATGCCGCGAGCTTCCGTTCCGCTGCCGCAGGCCAGGCACATGGTCCCCGACCTTGTCCCTGGCCGTCCCGGCCAGCTTTGGCACCCGGTCGTGCAGCCCGTCCGTGACCTTCTGCTTGGCCGCCCTCGCGAGCCCGGCCGCCTGGGCCTGGACCGCCCCGGCCGCCTGCTGGGCCGCGGGGCTGTCGGCCACGCGCTTGCCGGCCCGCTTGATCTGCTCATAGCGTTCGCGGCCTGCTCGCGTGCCGAGGACGAAGCCGACGGCCAGGCCGCCGAGGAATGTGATTCGATACCGATGCATCTGGACCTTTCCCGAGCAAGTCATCCCGCCCCACCCGCCGCGGCGTCGGCTCCCGATGGCTGGTTGTTCCGCGCTAGGCTGACTTCCCGGTCATGCCCAGCCGAAACGCTGGTTAAGCGCTGGCGGTTGGTCGTCAGGGCGTGGGCGGTCGCGTATCCCGTGTGGTGCGCTACCCTTGTGCCCGCGGCGCGGAAGCGGCCCCGAACCGGCCCGCCATCCGCGTTCGATCCCGCGTAGCTCAATTGGCAGAGCGTCCGGCTGTTAACCGGCAGGTTATAGGTTCGAGTCCTATCGCGGGAGCGGGCTGGAGTTACGGTTCGACGCACGTCGGCGGTGCGTCACGGCGTGGTGCCGTCCCGGTGATGGCCACGATGCCGGCCAGCAGGTCAGCGACGGCTCCCGCGCTAGTGGTGGATGACGACGCCCAACAGGAACAGCGCCGCGGCAACGAGCCCGATGGCCCAGAGCCCGCTGCGCAGGCGTGTCTTCCGGTAGCCGGATATCCGGCCGTGCGTGGTCTTGATGTCACTGTGCGCGGCGTGGGCACGGTTGGCATGCCAGCCCAGGATGCAGCCGACAATTAGCACGATTAACGCTATCCCGACCGCCGCCGCGCTCATGGACCGTTGCCCCTCCCGGCCACCCGCCTCCGCTGATGATGCCCCAATGTGAATGCCCGTACCAGCAGAAACGCTGGTTCTTCTGCGGATCTTGGGGGGCGGTCAGACGGAGCGCGGTCGGCTGGCAGGATTGAGGCACTCGTTGAACCCACCGGCAACCCCCAAGGAGAGAGCGCATGAATGAGGCGCTAATTGCAGAGACCATCAGCATGACCGGGCATGACGGAGACGAGGTCGAAGCCTATCTCGCCCGTCCGCTCGGGCAGGACTCGTTCGGCGGCGTCGTGGTGATCCACCACATGCCTGGCTACGACGGCGGGACCAAGGAGATCGCCAGGAAGTTCGCTGCTCGTGGCTACGCCGCGCTGATGCCGAACCTGTATCACCGCGATGCTCCAGGCGCCAGCCCGGATGACGCCGCCGCTACGGCGCGGGCCAAGGGCGGCGTGCCGGATGAGCGCCTGATCGGCGACGTCGCCGGCGCGGCCGCACACCTGCGGGCGCTGGACGGCAGCAACGGCAAGGTGGGCGTCATCGGGTACTGCTCCGGCGGGCGGCAGTCATTCCTGGCTGCGTGCAGCATGCCGCTCGACGCGGCGGTCGACTGCTACGGTGCCTTCGTGGTCGGCACGCCGCCCGAGGGCATGCCGCTGAAGGTCGGCCCGATCGCGCACCTCGCGCCCAGCCTGTCCTGCCCGCTGCTCGGCCTGTTCGGCGCCGAGGACCAGTATCCGTCCCCTGAGCAGGTCGATGAGCTGGACAAGATCCTCACCGAGGCCGGCAAGGAGCACGAGTTCCACAGCTACGAGGGCGCCGGGCACGCGTTCTTCTCCGTGGACCGGCCCGCCTACCGGGTGGAGGCGGCCAACGACGGCTGGCAGAAGATCTGGGATTTCTACGGCCGCTACCTGGCCGGCTGAGGAGGCTGCCATGTGTACCTACCTGACCGAGAAGATCGAGGTCGCCGGCAGCGGCAAGGGAGCGTCGGGCTGGTTCACGCTCACCGACGCGACCGTGTACCTCGATCATCCGCAGCACTCCCCGGCCGAGCACACGCTCAACATCGATTTCCTCAACCCGGCGAACGGACCATCCGCGCGGGTCGCGGTGGAGCTGACCGCGGAGTCGGCCAGGGCGCTCGCCCGGGCCATCGATGCGACTCTCGAGTCGGCGCCGCCCGGGCTGGTCTGAGCCGCACTCCGCCGGCCCGTGCTGAACTGTCGGTGCCTCGTGCCAGGATCAGTTCAGAACGGGTGGGTCGGAGGCGGTGGCGATGAGGTTCCGGGTCGGGCGCGAGGTATTCGGCGAGGCGGTGGCGTGGGTGGCCCGCGCGCTGCCGTCACGGCCGGTGGTGCCGGTGCTGTCCGGGCTGCTGCTGCAGGCCGACGGTGACGGGCTGATCCTGTCCTGCTTCGACTACGAGGTCTCCGCCCGGCTGCGGATCGATGCCGAGGTCAAAGAGGACGGGGCGGCGCTCGTGCCCGGCCGCCTGCTCTCGGAGATCACCCGCAGTCTTCCCGCCCTGGACGTGGAAGTCGCCACCGAGGGCGACATGGTCGCCCTCACCTGCGGCAGCGCCGAGTTCGAGCTGGTCTCGCTGCCGGTGGGGGAATACCCGGCGCTGCCGGATCCGCCCTCGCCCGTCGGGACGGTGGACGGCGGCGTCCTGGCCGTGGCCGCGGCTCAGGTCGTGCCGGCCGCGAGCCGGGACGACACGCTGCCCATGCTCACCGCGGTCTGCCTGGACATCCGCGACGAGACGTTGACGCTGGCGGCCACGGACCGCTACCGGCTGGCGGTCAGGGACGTGCGCTGGGATCCGGCGGTGCCGCGTCTCAGGGCGGCCGCTATGGTCCCGGCCAGGACGCTGGCCGACGTCGCGCGGTCCATGTCCGCCGGAGTGCCGGTGACCGTGGCGTTCGGGGCGGCTCAATTGAGTGCCGACGCGGTGCCGGCGGAGGGCCCAGCGCGAGACCCGCGGCCGGCCGACGGCGTGATCAGCTTCGAGGGCGGGAACCGCAGGCTGACCGCCCGGCTGATCGGCGGCGAGTTCATCAGGTACCAGTCCAGGTTCCCGGACGGGTTCGGATCCCGTGCCACGCTGCCCGCTGGCCCGTTCACCGAGGCGGTCAGGAGGGTGTCGCTGGTCGCGGACCGGGCCAGCCCGGTCCGGCTGACCTTCGGCTCAGGCAACGTCGTCATCGAGGCACAGACCG
Source organism: uncultured Actinomycetota bacterium (assembly GCA_963729365.1). GTDB lineage: Bacteria > Actinomycetota > Actinomycetes > Streptosporangiales > Streptosporangiaceae > JASHPR01. The sequence continues at coordinate 321,673 of CAVSNQ010000013.1, read as the reverse complement.
ACGGCCGGGCCCGTGCCGTGGAGACCGTGCCGGCCGACTTCGATGGCGAGGAACGAATCATCTCGTTCAACCCGCACTATCTACTCGACGGCCTCGCCGCGGCCTCGGCCCCGTCGGCGAGGCAGGCGGGCGCGCCGCGCGACGGTGAGGAGGCGCCGCAGGCCGGGCCCGGGCGGATCCGGCTGGAGTTCAGCAGCGCGGCCAAGCCCGCGTTGATCACCTGGGCCGATGACGAGGGACTGTCGCCCGAGGAACCCGCGCCCGCGTTCCGTTACCTGGTGGTGCCGCTCAGGGTTCCGGCCCGGGCGTAGGCGGTGGTTACAGGCCGCCCCACGAGCCGCCGGAGTAACGTCCGCCCCGGCCGCGCCCGCGACCCCCTTGACCGCCAGGCCGGCCGCCGCCCCGGCCAATCCCGAACACGTGTCGCATCAGCCCGCGGACCGCGGCGAGGATGGCCAGGAAGATGGCCAGCTTGCCCGGCCACGGGAACGCCCGCAGGTGCAGCTCGAAGAGCACCAGCCACGCGCCAAGCGCGGCGATGATCACCGGGAACATCCCCAGCCGCGACCGGGATCCCCGCGGCCCGTACTCTTGCCTGGCCCGGTCCCGGCCGCCGCCGGGAATAGTCGTGACCGGCAGCGGCGCCGAGGGCGCGGTGGCATGCGGAAGGTCCCGGGTGAGCGAGCTGAGCTGGCTCCGCATGGTTGCCTTGAGTGCGGCATCGAGGCGCTCGTTGAACTCTTCCAGGGTCAGCCGGCCCTGCGCGTAGTGCTCGCGCAGGCTGGCGGCGGCCGCTTCGCGCTCGGCATCCCCTATGCGAAGGTCGGGTCCTGTCGCCATCTGATCCTCCGCATTTCCGACGGGCTTTGGTCGATAGCAAGACGATATATCTCGAAGGGGTCGTCGGCAAGTCGTTGCGCGTATCGGCGCACCGCGGCGGTGTGGTGGCGAGCCGCCCGGTCAGTTGAGGAAGTAGCTGCTGCCGCCGCTCTCCGGGTTGGTGACCTCGGCCTCGACCGACATGGTGCCGCCCTTGGCGAAGACCAGCGTGAGTGTTATCTGGGTGCCGCCTTTCAGCGGCCCGGCCCCGGTGATCAGCAGGTGAGAGCCGTCGGGAGACAGCCGCAGCAGAGAGTCGGCGGGAATCCCGATGTCCGGCACGTTCCGCATCGTGGTGCCGCCGGGCCGGGCGGGCGCACGGAAAGTCACCCGCCCGCCGACGCTGGTCCGGGCGGACATCAGGCGGTCGGCGGGGCCGTTGTTCCTGATCACCAGGTACGCCCCGGTGATGTCCCCGGAATTCGGCACCGCGACGTAGGCCGTCCCGAGCTCGATCGACGCGGCGGCGACCGCCTTCTGCGCGCAGCCGGCCAGGGCCGAGGCGCCGAGCAGCAGCACGCATGCGGCCGCGGCGGCCCTGGTGGCCGCCCACGCCTTGCGCGCCCGCGCTGGCCCGCCGGAGATCCCCGGCAGGCCCGGTCGTAGCTGCATGAACCTGCCCTCACATCTATTCTGGCGCTGTTATGGTCTCACGCGGATCGGCCCGGGCCGGCCGGTGGGTCAGCCGCGTTCCACCGCGGTGCCGAGCAGCCCGAGCGGCGGCGAGCCCAGCAGCAGCAGCGCCGAGTGGAACCTGCGTAGCGAGAAGCCCGCGCCCCACTCCTGTCTGGCCCGCTCGCGCAGGCTCATGATCTCCAGCTTGCCCCAGGTGTAGCGGCCGTAGGTCGGGTCGAAGGTCGCCCGGCGGGCCTCGGAGAGCGCCGCGGCGCCGGCCAGGTGCGTGTCCGCCTCGAACCTGCGGGCGCCCTCCTCCACTGTCATCCCCGCTGTGTGCACCCCGATCGCGCAGGCCAGCCGGGTGACCCGGACCAGTGCCTCGAGCCAGATGCCGATCGCGAATCGGGGGTCGTCGCAGCGGAAGCCCTCCTCGACGCACAGTTCCTCGGCGTAGTGCGCCCAGCCTTCGATGAACGCCGGGGAGTGCAGGGTGCGGCGGACCTGAGTGGGTGCCCGGCGGATCGCCCGGCCGTGCGAGAAGTGCCCGGGCGCGACCTCGTGCACGGTGATGCCCGGCAGCGTGGTGGCGCTGAACACCTCGAGCCATTCCTCCTTGTCCTGCTCCGGCCAGGACTCCTCGGGAGGGGTGATGTGATACCAGGACGGGCCGTCAGGCTCGCCCGGGGCCGCCGGGGACATCATCGCCATGGCCCAGCGCCGCGACTCGGGCGCCGGCCCGACCAGGCACTCGCCGTCCTGGTAGGGCACCAGGTCCCGGTCCCTGGTGAACGCGATGGCCAGCTGGGTCCAGTGCCGCGCCGCCTCGATGACGCCGTCGGCGTCCGGGTGATCGCGGACCAGCTCGCGTGCCACCTCGAGCGGCGGGCGATCTGGGTCCACGCGCGCGCAGCTCTCGGCGAGCAGGGCCGTCAGCCGGTCCCGTTCGGCGTCGGCGCGCTCGCTGAGCCGACCCAGGTCGACCGGCTTGCGCTCGGCGCTGCCCATGATCGCGGTCAGCGCGGCCGAGCCCAGCGCGGCGTCCGCGGGTCCGTCGGCGGCCGCCCGCTCGATGAGCGTCATCAGCCGGGCGTGCGCCGCCAGCGCGGCCTGCCTGACGTGATCCTCGGCGGTCGCCGGGATGCCGGCCGTCAGCCCGCGGATGCCGTCGGCGAGCGCGGCCGCGACCGGCGCGCTGACCAGGTCGAGCGTTTCGACCGCGACGTCGATGGCGGCCGGCCAGCCGGCGAGGTGTGCCCGGCGGGCGTCGTCCCGTTGCTGCTGCGGGGCATAGTCCCTGTCGTAGCAGGCCAGCTCCAGCGCGGACATGTGCAGGATGGGGTTGCGGCGGTGCATTTCCACGTCGCCGAGCCAGACCCGGGTGGCTTCCTCGAACGTGGCCAGATGCGCCTCGTCGTGGCCGTCGGCCAGGGCCGGGCCCGTGGCCGCGGCGTCCGCCACCCGGGCGAGCCCGGCCCGGACTCCGTCCCGTGACAGGTCCTGGATCTTGCCGTCGTACTCGTGCCGCCCGCTGAACTCGCGCATCTCGGCGACATCGAGATCGCAGACGCTGCGCAGCCGGGGAGTCAGATCATCCATGGCCAGAAACGGTACCGGCTGGCCCGCGCGCCGCCCCGCCCGGCCGGACGCGCCGTGCCGTGCGCGCCGTGCCGCCCCGCCGGGCCGGTTCCCTACTGAGCGTTTCCGCGCTGGGCGGGCCCGAGCTGGCCGCTACGCTCCGCTCGTTCCTGTCTGGACGGTCTGCACCGACAGGATGGAGGCAGCCTTCGAGCAGGTCTGCGCGGTGAAGCTGACGTAGGCCGGCACGGTCTGGTTGGGCGGGTAGATCTTCAGCCAGTGCGCCGTGACCAGGCCGCAGTCGGCGGCCGGGTAGTTCAGCGCGTCAACCACCTGCAGCTCGGCGTGGACGGTCTGGCCGGGAGACAGGGTCACCAGCGCCGCGGCGAGGGTGGGATTCCGCTTCGCGGGGATGCCGATCTGGCTGCCGCCGCTCGCCGTGACGAAGGACACGCCCGGGTAGCCGTACAACGTGCACGGGGAGCTGGACGTGTTCTCGAACTGGATCGGGTAGTAACTGCTCCCGGCGGCCGCGTTCCCGCCGCCGGCGGGCACGGCCACGTGCAGCGCCGAGGTCGCGCACGGGGGCGCAGGCCGGCGTCGGCGTGGGCGTGGCGGTCGCCGTCGGGGAATCCGCCGGGCTGGTCGGCCCGGTGGTCGGGGCCGGCGTCGTGGTGGAGGTGGCCGCGGGCGCGGCCGCGGGGGTCGACGTTCCGCAGGCCGCGACCAGGGCCGCGATGCCGGCGAGAGCCGCCGCGGCGATCAGTGCGCGTGCCGTGCTGGCGGACGATGTCATCTGTGTGCCCCCTCCCGCTGTGGCCATGATGGTCACGACTGATATGACGCCAGTCCGGGCCCGGTGGTTGCGGTCCGCGCGACCTGCCGCATATCACGGTATAGAAACGGTGCTCGTCAATCTCGCGGAGGCGCACGTGCCCGGCACTTCTTCTTTCACGACCAGGCCGCAGCTGGCGGGAACGTTCGGCATGGTGGCATCGACGCACTGGCTCGCCTCGGCGGCGGGCATGGCGGTGCTGGAGAAGGGTGGCAACGCATTCGATGCCGCGGTGGCGGCCGGCCTCGTCCTGCAGGTGGTGGAGCCGCACCTGAACGGGCCGGGCGGCGAGGTTCCGGTGATCGGGTTCTCGGCCGCGTCGGGTGAGGTCTTCGTCCTGGACGGGCAGGGGCCCGCGCCCGCGGCGGCGACGCTGGACGCGTTCGGCGCGCTCGGGCTGGACCTGGTTCCCGGGACCGGGCTGCTCGCGGCCTGCGTTCCTGCGGCGTTCGGGACCTGGATGCTGCTGCTCGGGCGGTACGGCAGGCTCCGGCTGCGGGACGTGATGGAGTACGCGATCGGCTACGCCAGGGACGGGTACCCGATGCTGGGCGCCGCGAGCGCCGCGGTCGCCGCGGTGGCCGGGACGTTCCGCGACCACTGGCCAAGCTCGGCCGGCGTCTACCTGCGGGACGGGGCGGCGCCGGCCGCGGGCTCGCGTTTCGCGAATCCCGACCTGGCCGGCGCGTACCGCCGGATTCTCGGCGAGGCCGAGGCGGCGTCGGGCGACCGCTCGGCCCAGATCGAGGCCGCGCGGGCGGCGTTCTACGAGGGGTTCGTGGCGTCCGCGATCGACGGCTTCCTGTCGCGGGCCGAGGTCATGGATGTCACCGGGCGGCGCCATCGCGGCCTGCTGACCGGCGCCGACCTGTCGGGGTGGCGTGCGTCGGCGGAGGCTCCGGTCACGTTCGACTACCACGGCCTGACCGTGTGCAAGACCGGGCCGTGGGGGCAGGGCCCGGTGTTCCTGCAGCAGCTTGCCCTGCTCGACGGGTTCGACCTGACGGCGATGGGGCCCGGTTCCGCTGACTTCATCCACACGGTCACCGAGTGCGCGAAGCTCGCCTTCGCCGACCGCGAGGCGTGGTACGGGGATCCCCGTGCGACCGACGTGCCGCTGGCCGACCTGCTGTCGCCCGCCTATGCCGCCCAGCGGCGCAGCTTGGTGACCGCCGAGGCGTCGGGAGCGCTGGTCCCCGGTGCGCCCGGCGGCGCCGAGCCCCGGCTGCCCGGGTACGCGGTCGCCGGGTTCGCTGCTGCCGCGGGCGGCGACCTGACCCGGGGCCCGGCTGCCGATGGCGGGCACCGCGGCCACGGGGCGGGCGAGCCGCTGGCCCGCTCGGTTGCGGGGGTATCCTCCCCGGAGCTCGGTCCGGGCGACACGTGCCATCTCGACGTGGCGGACTCGTTCGGCAATCTGGTGTCAGCGACGCCGAGCGGCGGCTGGCTGCAGAGCTCGCCGGTCATTCCCGGACTCGGGTTCTGCCTGGGCACCCGCGCGCAGATGTTCGCGCTGACCCCGGGCCTGGCCAGCACCCTGGCGCCCGGCCGGCGCCCGCGGACCACGCTGTCTCCCGGGCTGGCGCTGCGCGACGGCGAGCCTTACCTGGCGTTCGGGACCCCGGGCGGCGACCAGCAGGACCAGTGGACGCTCGGATTCTTTCTCAACCACGTGCTGTTCGGCATGAACCTGCAGCAGGCGATCGACGCGCCCGCCTTCCACACCGACCATTTCCCTTCGTCGTTCTATCCGCGCGGGTCCATGCCGCGCTCGCTGGCCGCCGAGGCCCGGCTCCCCGAGCCCGTGCTCGACGAGTTGCGGCGCCGCGGCCACGACGTGCGGGTCATGCCGCCGTGGTCGCTCGGCCGGATCAGCGCGGTCGTGCGGGACCGCGGGTTCCTGTACGCGGGCGCGAACCCGCGCGGCATGCAGGGCTACGCGGCCGGCCGGTAGCCCACGGCGGCGGGCTCCGCGAAGGGCAAAGGAGCCAGGCGAGGGGCCGTGGTGCCCCGGTTTACCCGGGGAGGACCAGGCCGCTGACGACGACCGCGGCCAGCGCCGCGAGCACCGCGACCAGGCCGGCCGTGGAGCCGGTTCCGGCGGGGAGCATGGCCGCGCCGACCGCGAGGGCGAGCAGCCCCAGCCCGGCCGCGACCAGCGGAGCCTGGGCGCGGAGCACAGACAGCCGGGCCCGGGTCTCGGCGAGGTGCGTGGCGAAGAGGTAGGCCAGGAGAGCCGCGCCGAGCAAGCCGGTGGGCCAGGGCCGGGAACGGTGCAGTGCTTCCAGCAGCAGCACGGCGACGACCATGCCTTCTGCCCACGGCAACCGGCGGATCAGGTCGGCGAGTGCCCGGGCCGAGCGCTGCACCGGGTCCACGAAGCCGGCCGGTTCGGCGGGCGTGACGCCGAGCGCGAGCCGGATAACGCTCAGGACCGCGCATGCGATCGCGGCGGCCCGGACCACGTCACCGACGCCTCCGCGGGTGAGCGGGATGGCCGACCAGGCCACGCAGGCGGCGGCGAGCAGGCCGGCGGCACCGGCGCTGCGGGCGGCACGGACGGGCGGCGCGGTGGTCACCTGCGGATCACCATGACCCTCCTGGCGTACGGGGCGAGCGGCTCGTCCAGGCTCTGCTCACCGTCCCACTTGACCAGCGGTATGCCGAGCTCGCGCAGCGAGAACCTGATCGCTTCCTGTTCCATCCGCCAGATCCGCCGGGCGAGCCCGCTGAGGCTGTCGGTCCGGCCTGATGGCTCGGTGTTCAGCACGTCGATGATCAGGATGGAGAATCCGCGCTCCCTCAGGTCCCTGAGCGTCTCGACCAGCCGCCGGTCGAGCAGCGGGCTGAACACCAGGATCAGGGAGCCGGGCGGCAGCGCGGCGCGCGGCAGTCGCGTGATCCCGGCGCCCCGGGAGAGCGGCCCGGCCGCCCGGGGGCCGGCCAGCATCAGGTCCATGATCCGGTAGTAGTGGCGCGCGCCCAGCCCCGGAGTGATCCACCGCACGCTGCGCTCGTAGACGATGAGGCCAACCCGGTCCCGGACCGCCAGATAGGCCCGGGCGGCGGCGGCCGAGCCGCGGAAGGCGAGATCGAGCGGGGTGGACCCGGGCTCGCCGACATCGGAGCTGGCGTCCGCGATGATGACGACGTTCTGGGTGCGCTCGGCCGCGAACGTGTTCAGCTGCAGCCGCCCGCGCCTCGTCGTCGCCGGCCAGTTGATCCGGCGCTGGCGGTCACCGGGAACGAACTCGCGGACGCCGGTGAACTCCATTCCCTCCCCGGAGGACCGGGACGGGTGCTCGCCCAGCCGGCTGGGCAGCCTGCTGAGCACCACCCTGGTCCGCTGCGCCGCAGGCCGCGGATAGCAGTCGATCGTCGGCAGCTCGATCGTGACGCGGCCCTCGGTCAGCCGCAATCGGTCCCGGAGCGTGATCTCCAGGGCGCCGAGGCTCCGGCGGCCGGACCGGCTTACGTAAAACGGCAGGCTTGATCCGCCGCGGCCAGGCCCGGCGCCCGGTCCGGGCACGACCGCATACCGCGGATGCACCAGCAGGTCCACCGAGTGGTCGCGGTATCCGGTCATCGCCACGTTGAGCTCGGCCTCCTCGCCCTCGGACAGCCTCATCGCGCTCGGGCTCACGGTGACGGCGATCCGATCGGGCCGCTCGGGCCGCGTGGCCGCGAGCAGCAGCACCGCCGGGGCGGCGATGCCGGCGAACTCGGGCCGCCGGGTGATGACCGCGATGATCAGGCCGGCCAGCGCGAGGGTCACCAGCCGCTGGGCGTGGGCCGACAGCGACCAGACCGGCCGGACCTGGCGCGCCGGCGAAGCCGCCGCCTGATCCTGCCGCGTGGCCATGGTTGGTCAGGCTCCGGACCTGGCCGCGGGGCCGGTGTGCGCGGCGGCGGGGTCGGTCTGCGGGGTGGGCACGGTGGTCAGCAGCCTGGCCACCACGTCATCCGAGCTGACCTGGCGCACCCAGAGCTCGGGATGCAGCGTGATCCGGTGGGCCAGCGCCGGGACCGCGACGCTCTTGATGTCATCGGGGACCACGTAGTCGCGCTGGCGCAGCAGCGCCTGGCCCCGGGCCAGCTGGACCAGGGCCAGAGCGCCGCGCGGGCTGGCGCCCACCTGGATCTGCGCATGCTCCCTGGTGGCCCGGATGATCGCGACCACGTACTCGAGCAGATCGGGAGAGACCTCGACCTGCTCCAGCGACCGGCGCATGGCGGTCAGCTCGGCCGCGTCGGTGATCTGGCCGAGCTCGGCCTGCTCGGTCGCCCGGTCCAGCCGCCGCTGCAGCATCAGCACCTCGTCGGCGGCCTGCAGGTAGCCGAGCCGCAGGCGCATCAGGAACCGGTCGAGCTGCGCCTCGGGCAGCTCATAGGTTCCCTCGTACTCGATCGGATTGTCGGTGGCGAGCACGACGAACGGCTGCGGCAGCGGCCGGGTTTCGCCATCCATGCTCACCTGTCCCTCGCCCATCGCCTCGAGCAGCGCCGCCTGAGTCTTCGGCGGCGTGCGATTGATCTCGTCGGCCAGCAGCAGCTGAGTGAAGACCGGCCCGGGGCGGAACACCATCTGGCCGGTCCGCTGGTCGTACAGCGGGGCGCCGACCACGTCCGAGGGAAGCAGGTCGGGGGTGAACTGGATCCGGGCGAAGTCGAGGCCGAGCGTCCTCGCGAATGACCGGGCGATCAAGGTCTTGCCGAGCCCCGGCAGGTCTTCGAGCAGGATGTGGCCGCCCGCCAGGATGCCGATCATCACCAGCTCGAGCGCCCGGCGGTGGCCGACGACGGCCCGCTCGATCTCGTCGAGGACGGCGGCGCACCGCTCGGCGGTCTGGCCGGGAGTGCGGCTGAGGTCGGTCAAAGTCGCTCCAGTCGGTCAATGAGCCGGGCCAGGGTTCGCGGCGGGATGCCGGATTGCTTTCCCGCCGCGGCCGGCGGGCGCGCCGGGTCAACCCAGTACCAGAGGCTGGCGTCGCGCGGCCTGGGGCACAGCAGCCGCCGCGCGGCGTCGGGATCGTCGTGCAGGCTGATGCCGTGGCGCTCGGCCAGCCGGGCGGCCAGCAGGTGCTGCAGGGTACCGCGCAGGGCCGCGTCGTAGGCGGTCATGGACCGGGTGCCGTCGACCAGCCCGGCTCGCTTGCGCCAGTAACCGGTGAACGTGGCCGGGATCGCCTCGGTGTCAGCCATGCGGCTGTCAGCCTGAGCGGCGGCCGGCGGCGGTGTGAGGACCCGCAGCGCGACGAGCGCGGCCACGGCCGCGACGGTCACGACCACGGCGGTACCGGCCAGCCCGGCGGCGGCGTAACCGGCGACCGCGGCGACCGCGACCATGATGGCGGCGATGCCGACCTCGGGCCGCGCGGCCCGCCAGCCGTCATCGGGCTGGTCAGCTGCCTGACCGTTCATCCGCCGCCCCCGTCCGATCTATCTGGGCCGCCCGGTCCGCCGGCCGCGTCCGGTCCGCCGCCCCGGCCCGGACCGGTGCGGGGCCCGGTCAGCTCGCCGACGCCGAGGCCATCCGCCAGTTCCCCCAGCGCGCGCTGCGCTTCGGCCCGTTTCCCGAGCGGCATCGGGTGGGTGGAGAATCGCGCCTCGTAGAACAGCGCGGTCAGCCGGGCCGCGGCATCCCCCCGGACCAGGCCCTGGCCGGCCGCCCTGGCCAGCAGCTCGTCGGGAGTGTCGGCCACAGCCCGGGCGGTTCCGGCCCGGGCCAGGCTCTGCTCCATGGCTGCGTAGCACGCGATGATCGCGGCCCGGGCGTCGTCGAATTGGCGCAGCGCGCTCCGCCCGGACTCGACCGCCTCGAGAAGACCGGACTCGTCGTCGTCCGCAGCGGGCTCGATGGCCGTGCCGGCCCTCGGCGGAAGCCGAGCCAGATCCGGCCCCGGAACGAGACGACGATGAGGTAGATCAAGCCGGCCACGAGCAGCGCGCCCAGCACGATTATCACGATGAGCAACCCGGCGGGGGGGTTACTTGGGCGAGGCCCGTGCAGGCCGTAGTTCAGGTTCGCCGGGCCGCTGGCCGGCCTCGGCCGGGGCCTGGGCGGCCGCACGTGCCTGCTCAGCAGATAGGCAGCCGGGATCGCGACGAGCCCGGCCCCGACCAGATAGGTGAGCAGCTTCCGCAGCCGGGCGGCCAGAAGCGCGTCGTGCGGCGCCCGCGAGTTGCGGACGGCGAGCGCGACCAGCAGGCCGGCCAGCACGGCCTCGAGCACCGACCCGATCAGCAGGCCGTCATGGTGAAACGGCCCGTCGAGCGAGGGCGCGGGAACCGTGTTGCGGAGCCCGGCCGCGACCAGGACCAGCAGGCAGGCGGCCAGGGCCGGGCGGGCCCATCCCCGGACGTCGCCATGCCGGCCGCTGGCGCTGGGGCGCTGCTGCGACATGCCGTCCAGTCCTTCGCAACCGGGCCGGGCGTCGTAACCCGGCATCCGCCGCAAACCATACCCACTGGTCGCCCGCGCGCCCGTCACGACCCGGCGGGCGACCACTAGCCCTGCGGGCGTAGCTAAAGATCAGACTTGGGAGTGACGACATCGAGGCCGCCGGGGGAGCAGGCTGGGAGCACAACAGGGCCGGGTACGGGGTACGACCGGCGGTTACCACGCGGCCTGGCGATCCCGGGACCGCGGCGGATCAGGCGCAATGCACCAGATGAATGCGAGGCCAGAGGCACGTGAGCGCTCCATTACCGGCACCGGCCGTAGAACCTGCCGCGGAACCGGAACGCGGGACGCCGGTCATCGAGACCCGCGCGCTGACCAAGCGCTACCCGGGCCCGGTCATCGCGCTCGACGCGCTCACGGTAACCGTCGAGCCGGGCATCACCGGGCTCGTCGGCGCTAACGGCGCGGGCAAGTCGACACTGATCAAGGTCCTGCTCGGCCTGCTCCAGCCGACCGGCGGGCAGGCGACGGTGCTCGGCCGCGACTGCCAGCGCGATGGCGAGCAGATCCGGGCGCTGACCGGTTACATGCCGGAACACGACTGCCTGCCGCCGGACGTCACCGCCACCGAGTTCGTCACCCATCTCGGCCGGATGTCCGGGCTGCCGCCGACCGCGGCCAAGGAACGGGCCGCCGAGTCACTGCGGCACGTGGGCCTGTACGAGGAGCGCTACCGGCAGATCGGCACCTACTCGACCGGCATGAAGCAGCGGGTGAAGCTGGCCCAGGCGCTGGTCGGCGATCCCCGGCTGCTGCTGCTTGACGAGCCGACCGTCGGACTCGACCCGGCCGGCCGCAACTCGATGCTGGAGCTGATCGCCCGGATCGGCGCCGAGTTCGGCATCTCCATCGTGGTCGCCTCGCACCTGCTCGGCGAGATCGAGCGGATCTGCGATCACCTGGTGGCGGTCGAGGCCGGCCTGCTGCGCGCCGACACGATCACGAGCATGACCCAGGTGAGCCAGGTCCTGCTCATCGAGGTCGACGAGGGCTCCGAGCAGCTGCTGGCCGAACTCGGCCAGCGCGGCCTCGAGGCCCGGCGGTACCAGCGGTCGCTGCTGGTCGGGCTCGAGGACGACGCCACGTACGACATCGTCCGCGACGCGATCGCGGACCTCGCCCTTCCGCTGAACCGGCTGGAGCAGCGGCGCCGCCGGGTGGAGGAACTGTTCGCCGACGACCAGGACCAGGACTCCCCGGGGGCGCCTGCCCGGGGCGGCACAGACGGCTCAAGCGCTACACCGGAGGCGTCCCATGTCCGCTGAGACCGGGGTCATCCACGACATCGGCTACCGCCGGTATACCGGGCGGCGGCTGGGCCGGGCCGGGATCGTCCGCGCCCTGTACTGGCACAGCCTGCGCTCGGCCTTCGGCCTGGGCCGCGGCGCCAAGGCCAAGATCGTCCCGGTGATCGTCTTGGCGGTCATCTGCCTGCCCGCGATCGCGAACGCGGTCGCGGTGGCCAACGGCAACGCGCGCCTCGTGCCCTACGACACCTACGTGTTCCAGCTGCGCGTCGTGCTCATGATCATCTTCGTCGCGGTGCAGGCCCCCGAGCTCGTCTCCCGCGACCTGCGCAGCCACGTGCTGCCGCTGTACTTCTGCCGGCCGCTGCGCCGGATGGACTACCCGCTGGCCAAGCTGGCCGCGTTCATCACCGCGTGCCTGGCCATCATCGAGATCCCGCTGCTGCTGCTCTACCTGGGCACGGTCGCCCAGTCACACAGCGGCCACGCGATCTGGGCCCAGACCAGGGCGCTCATACCCGGCCTGCTGGTCGGCCTGATGTGGGCGGTGCTGCTAGCCGCGATCGGGCTGGCCCTGGCCTCGCTGAGCGGCCGCCGCGCGTACGCGACCGGGGCCATCGCGATCTACTTCTTCCTCACCTGGATCCTGGCCGGGATCCTGATCGCGGTCACTCAGCGGAACGTCATCCGCGCGGCGACGATCCAGCCGCCGCCCGGGGCGCCCCGCCCCCCGGGCGCCCCGTCGGGGCCGATCCGGGTCCATATGGTGACCCAGGTACCGACCTCCGCGACCCACCTGGTCGGCCTGGTCAGCCCGTTCACCACCCTGGACGGCGTGCGGCAGTGGCTGGGCGGCACCTCGCCGAGCCCGCTGCCCGGCGTGGGCAGCTACGGCGCGCTGTACGGGGCCATGTTCCTGGTGCTGCTCGCGGCCAGCGTCGGCGGCCTGTTCGCCCGGTACCGGAAGGCAGGCGCCATATGAGCACCATCGAGCTCAAGAATGTGTCCCGCTGGTACGGCAACGTGGTCGCGGTCAACGACATCACGATGACCATCGCCCCGGGGGTCACCGGCCTGCTCGGCCCGAACGGCGCGGGCAAGTCGACCGTGCTGCACCTGATCGCCGGGTTCCTCGCGCCGTCGCGTGGCGAGCTGACCGTGGACGGCGCGGCCAGCTGGCGCAACCCAGGCATCTACCGCACGGTCGGCCTGGTCCCGGAGCGCGACTCGGTCTACGCGTTCCTCACCGGCGAGGAGTTCGTCCTGGCCACGGCCCGGCTGCACGAGCTGGCCGACCCGGCCGGCGCAACGCGGCGCGCGATCGCGATCGTGGACATGGCCGAGGCCCAGGACCGCAGGATCTCGACCTACTCCAAGGGCATGCGGCAGCGGATCAAGGTCGCGGCCGCGCTGGTGCACGACCCGCAGGTGCTGCTGCTCGACGAGCCCTTCAACGGGATGGACCCGCGGCAGCGGCTGCACATGATGGACCTGCTGACCAAGCTCGGCGCCGAGGGCCGCACGATCTTGCTCAGCTCGCACATCCTGGAGGAGGTCGAGCGGCTGGCCGGCACCATCCAGGTGATCGTGTCCGGCCGGCTCGCCGCGTCCGGCGACTTCCGCGCGATCCGGCGGCTGATGACCAGCAGGCCGCACGTGTTCCTGGTCCGCACCTCCGACGACCGGCTGCTCGGCTCGGCGCTGATCGGCCGCCCGGCCGTCGCCGGCGTCGAGCTCACCCACGGCGGCCTGCAGGTCCGGGCGTCCGACTACGGCACGTTCAGCCGGGAACTTGCCGGCCTCGCCCGGGACCAGGGCGTCCGGCTGCGTGAGGTGCTGCCCGAGGACGAGTCGCTGGAGAGCGTCTTCGCCTACCTGGTCGAGTCCTGAGGAGCCGAGGGAGATGGCCGCCATGAGCGATGTGTTCAACAAGGTCGTGGCCTCGATCACGCTGCGCGCGGTCTTCGGCCGGAGGCGGGCGCTGCTCTTCGCGATCCCGCCGCTGATCCTGATCCTGGTCACGCTGCTGCTGAAGGCGGCCCGCCCGCCAGGCGCGCCGTGGCCGGGCCGCATCCTCGGCGACTTCGGGTTCTCGGTGATCCTCCCGCTCACCGCGCTGATCATCGGCACCAGCGTGCTGGGCGCGGAGATCGACGACGGGAGCATCGTGCACCTGCTGGCCACGCCGGTGCGCCGGTCCTCGGTGATCGTGACCAAGTTCGCCGTCGGGACCGTGCTGACGATGGCCTTCGTGGCCGTGCCCGAGCTGATCGCCGGCGTGATCGCGACCGGGACGTTCGGCAAGCTCGCGATCGGGCTGTTCATCGGCGCGCTGGTCGGGTCGGTGATCTACAACGCGGTGTTCATCATGCTCTCCGTGCTCACCACCCGCGCGATCGCGGTCGGGCTCCTGTACGTGCTGATCTGGGAGGTTGTGCTCGGCAACTTCGTCAGCGGGGCCCGGCTGCTGTCGGTCGAGCAGTACTCGCTCGGCGTGGCCAACTCGATCGCGCACGACTCGGCGCTGCACGCTGGCCTGACGCTGACCACAGCGCTGATCATGGGCGTGATCGTGACCGTCCTCGCCCTGGCCTTCGCCACCCGGCGGCTGTCGGAGTTCTCCCTGAAGGGCGACGCGGTCTGAGCCACCGGGGTCCGCGCGCAGCGCTGGCCGGGGAGTCGGCGTCTCTCTAGCGTGGACGTCACGATGGCGGGAGTTATGCCCGGCGATGCGGGCGGCGAGGGCAGCGATGCCGGGCCGGCCCGGGCCGCGGCGATGTCGCGGTGGCCGTGACCGACCTGTTGGCCCCGGGTGGCAACGGCGCCGGCCAGCTCGACCAGGGGCTGCAACGTCCTTTCCCTCGGGGCGGCCGGCGTCCACGTGCTCGTGGCGTGCTTCAGCTTCGGCCGGGTAGATGGCCACCGGTTCACGCCGCTGCCTGGTTTCCCCAGCCCGTCCAGCAGCGGCATCAGCGGGCAGCAGGCCGGCGCCTGGTGACCGGCGCCGCCCGCCGGGCTAGGCTTTCGCCTTCGCGGCCGCCTTGGCCTGCTTCTTGTGCTCGCGGACCGCGGCCAGCGACGCGGGGTCGGTGATGTCGGCGACCGAGTAGTGCGAGCCGTCCTCGCCGTAGTGGCCGGCCGCCTCGCGCCAGCCGTCCGGCCGGACGCCGAGCTGCTTGCCGAGCAGCGCCATCGTGATCTGCGCCTTGTAGGTGCCGAACCCGGGCAGCTCGGCGAGCCGCCCAGCCAGCTCGGCGCCGGTCGCGGCCGTCGACCAGACCTGGCTGGCGTCGCCGTCGTAACGCTCCACGATCTGCCGGGCGAGTTCCTGAACCCGCCCGGCCATGGCCCGCGGGAACCGGTGCAGGGCGGGCCGCTCGCTGAACACCGCGGCCAGCGCGTCCGGATCATAGCCAGCGAGCTCCGCGGCGGTCGGCTCGTGCCCGAGCCGCCGCGCTAGCTCGTAGGGCGAGCTGAACGCCTTCTCCAGCGGCACCTGCTGGTCCAGCAGCATCGCGGTCAGCAGGGCCAGCGGGCTGCGGGACAGCAGCTCGTTGGCATCGCCGGAGATCGGCAGCGAGAGCGTCATCGGTCCCTCCAGGTCGGACTGCCATCATCGCAGCAAGACGCCGGGTCGGCGGCGGCCACAGGAACTATATGGGGATAGCCTGGCGTTCCAGAGAGTGGGGATCCCTGCATCCCGCCTAAGGAGATATTGAGATGTCACGGCACCTGATGTTCGGGATCGGCGGTGTCATCATCGGACTCATCCTGTTCATCGTGAGCCCGTGGCTGGCGCTCGGTGTGATCGTCCTCGCCATCGCGATTCCCGTCATCGCCTGGCGCATGCTTGACCCGTCCCAGCGCCGCCGGATCCGCGGGATGCGCGACCGGGGCCAGCTCGGCCGCTAGTCGCCGGGCGGAACCGGCTGGGGCGGAGCCTGGCCGTCGTAGCGAGCCGCCGGGCGTATCAGCCGGTTTCCTGAGACCTGCTCGAGCACGTGCGCGCACCAGCCGATGACGCGGCTTGACGCGAACGTCGGCGTGAACAGCTCCCGCGGAATCCCGCAGGCATCCATCACCACCCCGGCGTAGAACTCGACGTTGGCGTTGAGCGCGCGCCCGGGCTTCGCCTCGTCGAGCACCCGGACGATCGTGTCCTCCACCGCGGTCGCGAACTCGGCCGTGGGCCCGCCCACGGTGTTCGCGACCTCGCGCAGCAGCGCCGAGCGCGGATCCTTGCCCTTGTAGACCCGGTGACCGAAGCCCATGATGCGGTCTCCGCGGCCCACCGCGTCGCGGACCCAGCCCTCGGCCCGGTCCGGGCTCCCTATGTCGTCGAGCATCTCGAGCACGCGGCTGGGCGCGCCGCCGTGCAACGGCCCGGACAAGGCGCCGATGGCGCCGACGACGGCGGCGCCGAGATCGGCGCCCGTGGACGCGATCACCCGGGCGGTGAACGTGGAGGAGTTGAAGCCGTGGTCGATCGTGGAGATGAGGTACCGCTCCAGCGCCCATACGCGCTGCTGGTCCTGGCGTTCGCCGCTGAGCATGTAGAGATAGTTGGCTGCGGCGGGCAGCTGCGGGTCCGGCGGCACCGGCTCCTGCCCGCTGTGCAGCCGGTGCAGCGCCGCGAGCAGCACCGGCGTCTGCGCCGAGAGCTGCATGGCGTTGTCGTAGAGCTGATCCGGCGGTATATCGAGCCAGGAGCGGAAGCCGGACCGCTGCGCGACGAAGGAAATCGCGGTCCGCAGCGCGGTCATCGGATCGAACGGATCGGTGGTCGCGAGCGTGCGCAGGAACGGGATCAGATCGTCGGGCAGCGCCCGGTGATCGGCGATCTCGCCTTGGAACGCCTCGCGCTCCGCCCGGTCGGGCAGGTGCCCGCGGAAGAGCAGGTGCCACACGTCCTCGAGCGTCCGGCGCCGGTTCAGCTCGATCGCGTCATACTGCCGGTAGTGGTAGAAGCCTTCCAGGCCGCGGACATCGCCGATCTTGGTATGCGCGACCACCACTCCCTCGAGCCCAGGGGGTGCTTCGGCGCCGTCCCGGCCGCCGGAGTTCGTCGTCATCTGCGCGGTATCTGGCATCTGTGATCTCCTCCGCCGGTCGGGACGCTGGGGCCGTCCGTACCACCTGGGCACGCCCAAGCGCTGGCATGCGATGGCCCGCAGAGCTAGCCTGAATCATCGTATCCATTTTAGTCAATATTGACTAAAATCAACCTTGGGCGGCTGTCCGGCTCCGGCTGCTGGCCGAATGCCGGGGCGCTCGGGACCGCCGGGAGAGGCGCACGTGACGGAGTGGATCGGGACCGCCGAGGCAGCGCATCGGCTCGGCATCAAGCCAGCCAGCCTGTATTCCTACGTGAGCCGGGGCGTGCTCACCCCGCGCCGCGGTTCCGACGGCCGGGCCAGCCTGTTTGACGCCGCCGAGATCGCCGGCCTCGCCCGGCGCGGCAGGCCGCGCCGGGCGCCGGGCGGCGCCGAGCTGGTGATCGAGTCGGAGCTGACCGAGATCTCCGAGGACCGCCTTCGCTTCCGGGGGCACGACGCGATCGCCCTGGCCACCAGCAGGAGCTTCGAGGACGTGGCCGGCCTGCTGTGGACCGGTTCCTTCGAAGACGCCGCCGTCCGCGGCCCGTGGCGGGCCACCGGCGGCGCGATCGCCGCCGGCACCGCCGCCCAGGCCGCGCTCCCGCCGGACACCTACCCGCTGGAGCGGCTGCAGGTGATCGTCCCGGCCGTGGCGGCGACCGACCGGCTCCGGCTGCACCTGGACCCGCCCGCGGTCATCGCCGCGGCCCGCGGCCTGATCGCCGCCATGGTCGACTGCCTGCCCGAAGCTGGCCAGCGCATCGCCGCCGCCGACGACAGCATCGCCGGCCGGCTGGCGCCCAAGCTCGGCCTGCGCCCGCCCGCGGCGGGCCTGGTCGGCGCGCTGCGCGCGGCGCTGGTGCTGGCGGCCGACCACGAGCTGGCCGCGTCCACGTTTGCCGCGCGGGTCGCCGCATCGGTGCGGGCCGACCCGTACGCGGTGGTCGGCACCGGCCTCGGCGCCATGAGCGGCGCCCTGCACGGGGGCGCGTCGCTGGGCGCGGAAGTGCTGCTCGCCTCGGCCCGCCAGCCGTCCGACGCGCCGCGCGTGGTCGGCGAGCTATTGCGCCGCGGGGAGCGGATCCCCGGGCTCGGCCACTTCGTCTATCAGGCCGGCGACCCGCGAGCCATCCTGCTCCTCGATCTGGTCAGGAGGGCCGCCCCGGACTCCGGCCGCCTGGCCGTCGCCGAAGCCGTGCTGGCCGAGGCCCGGCGGAGGGCGCTGCCCGCCCCGAACATAGAGTTCGCGCTCGCCGTGCTGGCCGCGGTGGCCGGGATGATCCCCGGGGCCGGCGAGGCGGTGTTCGCGATCGCCAGGACGGCGGGCTGGCTGGCGCACGCGCTCGAGGAGTACGCGCGCGCCATGCCGATCCGCCCCCGCGGCGTCTACACCGGTCACGCCGCGATCAGCTAGCGGGCGGGCCGGGATGCCGCGGGAATCAGATCAGCCGCCGTAGCCTTTTCTCTGCCAGAACGCCGATCCTGGAGACCAGCCATGGCCGTACGCCGCCTGAACCACGCCGTCCTCTACGTCAGCGACCTCTCGCGGGTGGTTGACTTCTACAGTTACGCGCTCGGCTTCGAGGTGCGCATGGAGATCCCGGGCCGCGCCGCGTTCCTGCGCTCTCCGGAGTCGGTCAACGATCACGATCTCGGGCTGTTCGAGGTCGGGGACGCGCCCCGGCCGCAGAATCCCTACGTCGGGCTCTACCACCTGGCCTGGGAGGTGGGCACGCTGGCTGAGCTAGCGGAGATCCGGGCCAGGCTCGCCGAGCGCGGGGCGCTGGTGGGAGCGAGCGACCACCGGGTCTCCAAGTCCCTGTACGCCAAGGACCCGAGTGGCATCGAGTTCGAGGTCATGTGGCGGGTCCCGGCCGAGGACTGGGAGCAGGAAATGCAGGGCGGCGAGATGATCGCGCCGCTCGACCTCGAGGGCGAACTCGAGCGCTGGGGGGACCGGGTTACCGGTGCCGCCGCGGGCTCGGTGACCTGATCGCGGTACCGGCTCCGCGCGCGGTGACGCGAGGTCGACCGGGTCAGGGTTCGCGGGGCTTGGTGCGAGTCTCGATCGTGCCCTTGTAGGCGATGCCCCGGACATGCACCGTGGGCGCGTCGTGCGGCAGCCGGATCTCCGTTTCCTCGTGAGCGGACCAGCCCTTGCTCACTCCGAAGCCGTCCAGTTCGACCCGGACGCCGGGGGGGACCAGGATGTCGATCCGCGACTTATAGGCGACGGCGACCACCGTGGTGACCGGCGCGGTCAGCTCGGCCGCCCGCAGGTCGAGCCAGCCTCCGCCCTTGTAGATGACCGAGGTAAAGCGCTCGGGGACGCGCCATCGGCCGCCGCGCCGGATCGAGTTCTTGTAGGCCACCGCCCACCGGCCAGGTTTGGCCCCTTGAACCGCCGGCGCGGCGCGGCCGGGCGTGGCGGCGGGCAGGTCGCCGGTGAGCCGGTCAAGGTCGGCGCTGGTCCGTGCGGTCAGCGCGGCACGCATCCGCTCGTCGAACTCGTCGTCGTCGAGCCGCCGCTCGGCGAAGGCCTGCTGCAGCCGCTGCACGACCGCATCCCGATCCTGGTCCGACGCGCGGATCGCCGGCGGACGCCGTGGCTCGGGCTCGCCGTCCGGCGTCATCCGGGCCTCCTTCTGCTCCGCCTCGTCGTCCGGACCTGCTCCTGCTCCGCTCATCAGGCCCCCTTGTCCGCTCATCAGGTCTCCTCGCGCAAATGAGATATATCTTAACCTGAGGAGGCTTAACCAGGAAGCCGGCCCCCGGCCAGTTCCGCGTAGAGCGCGGCTGTCTGCGCGGCGACGGCGGCCCAGCCGAATTCGGCCTCGGCCCGGGCGCGTCCCAGCCGGCCCATCTCGGCCGCCAGGTGCTCATCGGCCAGCAGCCGGTTGATGGCGCCGGCCAGCGCGGCCGGCTCCCCGGGCGGGACCAGCAGGCCCGTCTCCCCGTCCGCCACCACCTCGGGCACGCCGCCGACCCGCGAGCCGACCACGGCGGTGCCGCACGCCATGGCTTCCAGGTTCACGATGCCGAGCGGCTCGTACAGTGACGGGCAGGCGAACACGGTAGCGTGCGTCAGGAGCTGGATCACCTCGGGTTTGGCGAGCATCCCGGACAGCCAGATCACCCCCGACCTGTTCGCCCGCAGTTCCCGGGCGAGATCGCTGACCTCGGCCTCAAGCTCCGGCGTGTCCGCCTGTCCGGCGCAGATCACCAGCTGGGCCGCCTGGTCGATGCCGGCGGCCGCCCGCAGCAGCACCGGGAGCCCCTTCTGCCGGGTGACCCGGCCTATGAAGATCACCGAGGGCCGGCCCGGATCAACGCCGTAGCGGTCGAGCACGTCGGTCGCCGGATCGGGGGAGTACTCGCTGGTGTCGATGCCGTTGCGGATCACCCGCACCCGCTCGGCGGGCACTGCGGGGTACGCCGCGAGCACGTCGTCCCGCATGCCGTTGGAGACGGCGATGACGGCGGCCGCGGCCTCGACGGCCGTCCGCTCGCACCAGGAGGACAGGGCGTAGCCGCCGCCGAGCTGCTCGGCCTTCCACGGCCGCAACGGCTCCAGCGAATGGGCCGTCACCACGTGCGGGATCCCGTAGAGCAGCGAGGCCAGGTGGCCAGCCAGGTTGGCGTACCAGGTATGGGAATGCACCAGGTCGGCAGCGCCCGTCGCGGCCGTCATCGACAGGTCCGTGGAGATCGTCTGCAGCGCCTGATTCGCCCCGGCGAGATGCTCCCACGGCCGGTGCGCGACCGCCGCTGGCCGGTCCGCGCCCTGGCAGTGCACGGTGAGGTTGACCAGGCCGGTGAGCTCGCGGGCCAGGTACTCCACGTGTACGCCCGCCCCGCCGTAGACCTCGGGCGGGTACTCCCTGGTCAGCAGCGCCACCCTGAGCCGGTCAGTGGAGCCGGCGGTCACGGGGGCACCAGCTGGCCCTTGCCGACCACGGTGATGCCGCCCGGCGACACGGTGAACCCGCGAGCCCGGTCGCGTTCCTTGTCCACGCCGACCTGGGCGCCCTCGGGAACGGAGACGTTCTTGTCCAGGATCGCGTCCTGCACGACCGCGTGCCGGCCGACCTGCGTGTTGTGCAGCACCACGGCTCGCTCCACCCGGGACCAGCTGTTGACCCGGACCCCGGGCGAGAGCACCGAGTTGCGGACCAGCCCGCCGGAGACGATGACGCCGTTGCTGACGATGCTGTCGATCGCGCGGCCGACCCGGTCGCCGCTATCGTGCACGAACTTGGCTGGCGGCTGCGATGGAACGTGAGTCAGGATCGGCCACCGGTCGTTGTACAGGTTGAAGACCGGCTGCACCGCGCACAGGTCCATGTGGGCATCGAAATAGGAATCGAGGGTGCCCACGTCGCGCCAGTAC
Organism: uncultured Actinomycetota bacterium; assembly: GCA_963729365.1. Classification (GTDB taxonomy): domain Bacteria; phylum Actinomycetota; class Actinomycetes; order Streptosporangiales; family Streptosporangiaceae; genus JASHPR01. The sequence goes on along the minus strand of CAVSNQ010000013.1, from coordinate 300,570 downwards.
CCGGCGTCGCGCGGAGCCGCGCCCGGCACCTCGTTGCTCAGGAAGTCATAGACCTCGGCCAGCCGCTCCCGGACCAGCATCGGGATGATGTCCCGGCCCATGTCGTGCCGGCTGTCGCCGTCCTCCGCGTCCTTGCGGAGCGCGTCGACGAGCACGTCGCTGGTGAAGACGTAGTTGCCCATGGAGGCAAAGGCCTCGTCCGGGTGGCCGGGCCGGGCCGGCGGATCGGCCGGCTTTTCCAGGAATGCCTCGACGCTGCGCCCGTCCGGGCCGGTCTGGATGACCCCGAAGGCCGTCGCATCCGGCCGGGGCACGGGGAGGGCGGCCACGGTGACGCCGGTCCCCGAGGCCACATGCTGATCGATCATCTGCATCGCGTCCATCCGGAACACGTGATCGGCGCCGAACACGATCACGATGTCCGGCTGATCGTCGAAGATGAGGTTCAGCGACTGGTAGATCGCGTCGGCGGACCCGGTGTACCAGTACGGGCCGAGCCGCTGCTGGGCCGGGACCGGAGTCACGTAGTTGCCGAGCAGGCTGCTCAGCCGCCAGGTCGTGGTGACATGCCGGTCCAGGCTGTGGCTCTTGTACTGGGTCAGCACGCAGATACGCCGGATGCCGGAGTTGACCAGGTTCGACAGCGCGAAGTCCACCAGCCGGTAGAGGCCGCCGAAGGGCACCGCCGGCTTGGCCCGGTCCGCGGTGAGCGGGGCCAGGCGCTTTCCCTCCCCGCCCGCCAGAACAATGCCCAGCACCCTCCGCTCGGCCATTCGCCCACCTCCCTGGCCCGCTCGCCTGGCCAGTTCCAATCCTGGCCCCGCCGGGCACGGGAAGGATAGGGCCGACGGCGGTCGGGAAGCTGAATCCCGGGAATGCCTGCCGAGTCAGGCCGGGCGGGTCACGCGGAGCTTGGACTGCTCGTGCGGCAGCAGTTCCCAGTCATCCATGAACCGGGCCCGCAGGCCGTGCCTTCCGGCCCGCGCGATCAGGGTCTCGGTCCGGTAGTAGAAGTCCTCGTGCAGCACGTGATGCTCGGCGCCGTCGGTCCGGTCGAAGGTGAAGTCGAAGAAGCCGTCCGGGGCCATGACCCGGCCCACCTGCCGCAGGCACTCGTCGATCACGCCGATTGGCGAGTGCGAGAACACGCTGTGCGCGTGCACCACCGTGAACCACGAGTCGGGCAGGAAGCTCAGGCTCATGTCCCGGACCAGGGTCAGATGCGGCAGCTTGGGCTGCAGGCCGAACTCGGCGATGATGTCGGTCGCGCCCAGCAGGATGTCGGGGGAGATGTCGATGCCGTAGTAGTTCCCTGCGTCCAGGTAGTCGATGAACAGGTGCCCGGCGCGCAGGTTGCCGCAGCCGATCTCCAGCATCCGGTCGCCGGGCTTCAGCCCGTGGCCGACCAGGTAATCGAATTGCATCTGGCCGATCTTGAGCCATGACTCGCGGGTCTGGCTGCCCACCGCGCCCTCGTGACTGCGCGCGGCATCCGACGCCATCACCGCCCGGTAGTAGCTGAGGTGATCGCGCGCCTTCAGCCGGAGCCAGGTATCGCGGCCCCGGCGGCGCGCGTACGGCACCACGCGGCCGGGGTTGCCGACCGCATACCTGATCTTGAACAGGAGCCGTGAGCGATCCTTCGCTGCCACGCCACCAGACTAAAGACACCGGCCGGTTTCACCGATCCGGGCACGCCGACCTGCGGAAATTCACTCTGGAGGGTCGGCGGGCCCGGCGACCCGCTTGGTGGCGGCGCGGAGGGCGAGCATCCGGGCCACCTGGACGCCCACCCCGAGCAGGATGCCCCAGGTGAGTGCCTCGCCGAGGGCGACCTGCGGGTCCTCCGGGTGCTCGGGCGGCTCCTTGCCGGTGATCTGCTTCCAGGCGAAGATGAGTACCTTTCGCGCGCCGAAGGCCGCGGCAAAGCCGACCACGCCACTGAGCACCCGGTTGCCGCCACTGGCCCGCTTCTCTGCCATCCAGAAACCTTCCTCCAGCCAATCCGCCGATCATCCCACGGCCGTGCCGCCGGTGCGGGCCTGTGGCCGCGATCTTTCGATCGCGGCGGCAAGTTCCGCTGGCCGCCTGGTGCCGATCAACCAGTACGGCCGGTCCTGGTGTTCCCCGGTGACCTCGACATACACGGCGAGCTTCAGGTACGGCCTGATCAGCATGAAGGCCCGCGGGTCCGCGCGGGGGCCGCGCAGCGCCCGGGCCTGGGCCTCGTCGAGCGCGGCCACGTCCCCGGCCAAGGCCAGCGGCAGCGTGGTCGCACCGGCCCGCAGCTCGCCGTTGGACACCTCGATCGTGGTGCGGCCCCAGTTCAGCAGCGGCGCGGCACAGCCCCCGCAGAACACCGCATAGGACAAAACCGCCACGAGCAGGCTGAATCCCGCCCAGACGAAGGTGGCGAAGGTGACCGCGGTGAACATGCCGAGCCACCAGTAGGCGGCCGGCACGCGAAGCCGTTCGCTGTAACTGCGCATTACCCCACCGTAGTTGGTTACATGGAGGGCATGACTGGCCGGTGGGCGTGGCGCGGAAACAGGGGCAGCGAGCCGGACGACCCGTCCCCGGGCGGCCGGGCCGCCACCGCGACGCACGGGCAGCCCGGCACCGTGGAAACAGGCGGCGCCGACGCGGGCGGGCGCCGGCCTGAGCAAGCCGGCGAGCCGGACGAGGCGGCCAACGGGATCCCCGGCCAGCTGCGCACCGCGGTCGCCGGCCGGCTCCCCAGGAACCGCCGGTGCCGAGGTTCCTGCAGCGGGCGGCCGCCTGGTCATGGCGCCTGCTGGTCGTCGGCCTCCTGATCTACGTAGCGTTCCGGGTGGCCAGCGCACTCCGGCTGGTGGTGCTGCCGTGCATCGCGGCGCTGCTGCTGACCGCGCTGCTGCAGCCGCTGACCGCACGACTGCGCAGGACCGGGATGCCCTCGCTCGCCGCCACGTGGTGCACGATCCTGGCCGCCGTCGTGGTCCTGACCGGGATCACGATCCTGGCCGCCAACCGGGTATCCGCCGACTACCCGAGGCTGCAGATCGAGGTCAGGCACACCGCCCATGAGGTGCAGGCCTCGCTGGCGGGCGCGCCGTTCCATCTCAACAGTGCGCGGCTGCAGCAGTACTCCAACGGCCTCGTGCATTTCCTCTCCCAGCACAAGTCCCTGATCGCGGGCACCGTGGTCACCGGCGGGAAGATCTTCCTTGAGCTGCTGGCCGGCCTTGTGCTGACCATCTTCGTCACGTTCTTCCTGCTCAAGGACGGTGAGCGGATCTGGGGCTGGCTGGTCAAGGCGCTGCCGAAGGACGCCAGGCGGCGGGCCGACAACGCGGGCGCGGCCGCGTGGGCGGCGCTGGTCAACTACATGCGAGGCACCACGGCCGTTGCGGCCATCCATGCGGTCATCATCGGCCTGGCCCTGTGGCTCCTGGGCGTCCCGCTCCTGGTGCCGCTGATCATCCTCGTGTTCATCGCTGCCTTCGTGCCGCTCGTCGGGATACTCGTGGCCGGCGCGCTGGCCATCCTGGTGACCCTCGGCACCAAGGGCTGGATCGCGGCCGTGATCCTGCTCGGCGTGTTCGTACTGGAGAACCAGATTGAGGGTCATCTGCTGCAGCCGCAGGTCGTGGGGCGGATCGTGCGGCTGCACCCGCTCGCCATCATCCTGGTCCTGGCCGTCGGCGGGATCGTCGCCGGAATCGCCGGAGCAATCGTCGCGGTCCCGGCCGCCGCCGCCATCACCTACGCGTGGCCGCATCTGCGGCACGAGCAGCCGGCCCCGCCGGACGGCGGCCCGGGCGGCACCCCCGGCGGCACATAGCCGCCCGGGCGCGCTGGCCGGCCGGATGCCGGAAACATCCGGGCGGCCGACGGTAAGGTCACCTCCGTGAGCCAGGCCCGCCACCCGCTGAAGGTCAGAGAAGATGGTGCCTCATGCCCCCCGTGAACTCCGAATCCGACCGCGTCGGGGTCCTTATCCAGCGACTCGATCCGGGGCTCCCGCTCCCTGAGCGGGCCCATCCTGGCGACGCCGGCGCCGACCTGTTCGCCGCCGCCGACGTGGAGCTCGGCCCTGGGCAGCGGGCCGTGGTGCCCACCGGTATTGCCATCGCCCTGCCCGATGGCTACGCAGCGTTCGTGCATCCGCGCTCGGGGCTGGCGGCCCGGCACGGCGTCACGATCGTGAATGCGCCGGGCACTGTGGACGCCGGGTACCGTGGCGAGATCAGGGTGACCCTGCTCAACACCGATACCGAAAGCCCGGTGCGGTTCCAGCGCGGGGACCGGATCGCGCAGCTCGTGATCCAGCGGGTCGAGCGCCCGGTGTTCCACGAGGTCGAGAGGTTGCCGGGGTCGGCCAGAGGTGAGGGCGGGTTCGGCTCGACGGGGGGCCACGCTGCGGCGGCCACGTCAGCCGGCTAGGACGAGTTTCCGTAAGGAAGTTAGGAGCGTGCAGGGTGTTCCGACGGCGCCGCCGCGAGGACGCGGAGCCCGGATATGACTCTGACACGGCCCAGGACGATCCGGAGTCGTACGACGATCCGGATGAGCTGGACGAGGATGAGGACGACCACGGGCCGGGCGCGGCCAGCAGCGGTTCCGGCGACGGGGAGCGGTCAGGGCCGTGGGACGGTGCCGGCCGTTACCCGGAGCGTGACCGGATAGATTTCGGCAGCCTGCTGGTCCCGCTGTACGAGGGCATCGAGGTCGAGGTCAAGGTGGCCGAGGGCGTGGGCGTCTGGATCACGATCCGGCGCGGCGACAGCGCCATCGAGCTGATGGCCTTTGCCGCGCCCAAGACCAGCGGCCTGTGGGACGAGGTACGCCAGGAATTCGCCGACGAGGTGGCGAAGGCCGGCGGCAGCAGCCAGGAGGCCCAGGGCCCGTTCGGCCGCGAGCTGCACGCGCGGCTGCATCCGGGCGGAGAGGGGCGCCGCGGGCAGCTGGAGCCGGTCCGGTTCATCGGCGTGGACGGCCCGCGCTGGTTCCTGCGCGGCATGATCCGCGGCCCGGCCGCGCAGCACCCCCAGCTGGCCAGGCCGTTCGAGGAGCTGTTCGCCGATGTTGTGGTGGTCCGCGGCGACCATCCGGCACCGCCAGGGGACCTGCTGGAGATCCGGCTGCCCCAGGACGCCCAGCAGGCGCTCGAGGAGCAGCTCGCGCAGGAGCCAGGCAGCCCGGGCTACCCGAACCCGTTCGAGCGCGGCCCGGAGATCACCGAGACCAGGTAGCGACGAGCCGGATCCGTCAGCCGCCGCCGGCCAGCAGCGTTCCCAGTTCCTCCTCGACATCCTCACTGGTGACGAACAGCAGCTCATCTCCGCCCTCGAGGGGGTCGTCGCTGTTCGGCACGATCACGCGGCCGTCGCGCAGGATGGCCACCAGCGCGGTGTCGGCCGGCCACTCGATCGCGCCGATCCGCTGCCCGGCCAGGGGGGCGTCGGCGGGCATGGTCAGCTCGACCAGGCTGGCCTCGCTCTGCCGGAACGTCATCAGCCGGACCAGGTCACCGACGCTGACCGCCTCCTCGACCAGCGCCGAGAGCAGCCTGGGCGTGGACACGGCGACGTCGACCCCCCATGACTCGTTGAACAGCCACTCGTTGTTCGGGTGGTTGATCCGCGCCACCACCCGCGGCACCCCGTACTCGGTCTTGGCCAGCAGCGACACCACGAGGTTGACCTTGTCGTCCCCGGTCGCGGCGATCACGACGTTGCAGCGCTCCAGCGACGCGTCCTCGAGCGAGGCGATCTCGCACGCATCGGCGAGCAGCCACTCCGCGCTCGGCACGTTGTACACCTTGATCTTCCTCGGGTCCTTGTCGATGAGCAGGACCTCGTGACCGTTGCCGAGCAGTTCCGTGGCGATGGAGCGGCCGACCGAACCCGCCCCGGCGATGGCGACTCGCATCAGTGCCCTCCCTTCCCCGGCGCGGCCTGCTTGGCGAACGCGGTGGCGATCCGGTCCAGGTCGCTGTCCTCGGCCATCACGTGCAGCACGTCGCCTTCCTGGAGCACGGTGCCTGGCCCGGGCATCATGGCCTCGCCCAGCCTGGAGATGAACGCGATCTTGGCCCGGGCCGAATCCTCGAGCGCCGTCACCTTCTCCCCGAGCCAGCGATCGGAGTAGGCCACCTCGGCCAGCACGATGGCCCCGGTCGGGTCGCGCCAGAGCGGCTGCGCGCCCTCGGGCAGCAGCTTGCGCAGCATCTGGTCGGCCGTCCAGCGCACGGTCGCCACGGTCGGGATGCCGAGCCGCTGGTACACCTCGGCCCGGCGCGGGTCGTAGATCCGCGCCACCACCCGGTCGACGCCGAACGACTCCCTGACCACCCGGGCCGCGATCACGTTGGAGTTGTCGCCGCTGCTCACCGCCGCGAACGCGTCGGCCCGCTCGATGCCGGCCTCGATCAGGACATCGCGGTCGAAGCCGATCCCCGTGACCTTGTTGCCCTTGAAGCCCGCCGGCAACTTGCGGAACGCGTCGGGGTCCTGGTCGATCACGGCGACCGAGTGTTCCAGGTCCTCCAGAATGTGGGCGATCGTCGAGCCGACGCGCCCGCACCCCATGATCACGATGTGCACGGTGTTCCTTCCCGCGATAACGGTGCCCGATCACGGTATTACCTGCCACGCAGTGCTGCTAGCCCAGCAATACCCCAGCTTGACGCGCGCGATGACTCCCGCGGGAGCATGGGGGCGTGACCACATCCGTACCTGGCCTGCCCGAGGCGGGCGACCTGGTTGAGGTGACGGTCGGCGAGGCCGCGCACGGCGGCTGGTGCGTGGCCCGGCTGGCCTCGGGACCGGTGATCTTCGTCAGGCACGCGCTGCCCGGGGAACGGGTCCGCGCGGTCATCACCCAGACGACATCCAGGCTGGCCCGGGCCGATGCGACCGAGATCCTGGACGCTTCGGCCGACCGGGTGCCGCCGCCCTGCCGGTACGCGCATCCCGGTGGTTGCGGCGGCTGTGACTGGCAGCACGCCAGCCTGCCCGCCCAGCGCTCGCTGAAGGCCGCGGTCGTCCGCCAGCAGTTGCGGCGCATCGCCGGCATCGACCGTGCGGTCAGTGTGGAGCCGCTGCCGGGCGAGGAGACCGGCCTCGGCTGGCGGACCAGGGTGAAGTTCGCCGTCGACCGGCGCGGTGCCGCGGGCCTGCACCGGCACCGGTCGCATGACGTCGTGGCGATCGGCGACTGCGCGATCGCGCACCCGCTGGTGACGGCCGCGGCGGCGACCAGGCGGACCTGGCCGGGCGCCGCCTGGGTGGAGGTCGCCGCCGCGCCGGGCTCCGGCCAGCGAGCGGTGATCATCGGCGGGAATGGGCCCGCGCCGGAGATCACGGCGGACACCCTGCTGTCCGGGCCGCCCGGACGCGCCAAGAGGGTCATGCGCGGCACCGGTTACCTCCGGCAGCGGGCCGCCGGGCGGGAGTGGAGGGTCAGCGCGGACGGGTTCTGGCAGGTTCACCCCCGGGCGGCGGACACGCTCGCGGCCGCGGTGCTCGACGCGCTGCGCCCGCGGCCGGGCGACGTGGCGCTCGACCTGTACTGCGGGGCCGGCCTGTTCGCCGGGGTCCTGGCCGCAGCGGTCGGCCCGTCGGGAACGGTGATCGGGATCGAGGCCGACGCGGCCGCGGTCCGCGACGCCCGGCACAATCTGCGGGCCACGCCGTGGGCCCGGGTGCACCGGGGCGATGCGGCGGTGCTGCTGGCCAGGACCGGGCTGTCCGGCGCCTCGCTGGCCGTCGTTGACCCGCCCAGAACGGGCCTCGCCCGGCCGGTCATCGACCTGCTGTCGGCACCGCCGTCGCCCGGCCGGGGCCGCCGCGGCAGCGAGCCCGGCCGGCTGCGCCGGATCGCGTACGTGTCCTGCGATCCGGCCACCCTGGCCCGCGACATCGCGCTGCTGTGCGCGTCCGGGTGGAGCCTCGAGGCGCTGCGAGCCTTCGACGCGTTCCCGATGACGCACCACGTCGAGTGCCTGGCCACGCTGGAGCGCGGCGTGAGCGTTGTGGCTAGTCCTTCTTGAGTGAGGCTTCGATCTCGATCGTGAGCTGTATCTTCTCGCTGATCACGACGCCGCCCGTGGGCAGCGCCATGTTGGCGTCGATGCCGTAGTCGTTCCGGTTGATCTCGCCGGTCGCCGAGAGCCCGGCGCGCGTCCCGCCGTACGGGTCCGGGCCGAACCCGTTGACCTCGACGGTCAGCTCGACCGGGTGGGTCACGCCCTTGATGGTCAGGTCGCCGACCACGATGAACTCGTCGCCGTCCTGGCGGAGGCCGGTGGACTGGTAGGTCATCGTGGGGTAGTTGGCGACGTCGAGGAAGTTCTCGCCCTTGATGTCGTTGTTGCGCTGCTCGTTGCTGGTGTCGAACGAGGTCGTGTCGATGGTCGCGGTCGCCGACGACTGCAGCGGGTCCTCGGCGGTGACGATCTGGCCCTCGAACTTGCCGAAGTTCCCGCGGACCTTGCTGACCATCAGGTGCCTGGCCACGAATCCGATGTGCGAGTGGACCGGGTCGATGTCCCAGGTTCCGGCGATGTAGCCCGGGATCTCGACAGTTTCGGCCGTCATGATATCTCCTAGTTCTTAGCGGTAAGACAGTTACTGACCGGCACGTGGTATGCGTACAGAACCCATCCCAAATCATTCAGGAAGCCATGTGCACTCACAAGACGGAACTTTCGGATACCTAAGTCACATGGAGGTAACCATGCAGGCTGGGCCCTCGGGGACGAATGGCGCGACCAGGCCGGGCATCACGCTCACCGGCTGCCGGGTCCGGGAGATCCTGGAGCGGGTCGGCGACAAGTGGTCGCTGTTCGTGATCTCGTGCCTCGGCGACGGGCCGCAGCGGTTCACCGTCCTGAAGCGCTCGGTCGACGGGATCAGCCAGCGGATGCTGACCGTGACCCTGCGCGGCCTGGAACGCGACGGCATCGTCAGCCGGACCATGTACCCGGTGATGCCGCCGCGAGTGGACTACGAGCTCACCGCGCTGGGCCGGACCCTGCTCGACGCGGTCGGAGCGCTGATGACCTGGGCCGACGCCCACCTGGACGAGGTCGACGCGGCCCGCGCCGCCTACGACGCCCGAGCCGCCCGCCCGGCCGGCCCGCCCTGGCCGCCGAGCCCGGCTCCCTTGGCCCCGTCAGCCGCATCAGCAACGGCGCAAGTGCCCATGCGGGCTAGTGGGACGGGCGGGCGCCGGGTGGCGACATAGGCCAACATGGGACCCATGCAACTGCGAATCTTCACCGAGCCGCAGCAGGGCGCGGCGTACGAGACCCTGCTCCGGGTGGCCAGGGCCGCGGAGGACCTGGGCTTCGACGCGTTCTTCCGGTCCGATCACTACCTGAGGATCGGCGATGTCAGCGGCCTGCCGGGCCCGACCGACGCCTGGGCGACGCTGGCCGCCGTGGCCCGTGAGACCTCCCGGATCCGGCTGGGCACCCTGGTCAGCGCGGCGACGTTCCGTTATCCCGGCCCGCTGGCGATCACCGTCGCGCAGGTCGACCAGATGAGCGGCGGCCGGGTGGAGCTCGGCATCGGGGCGGGCTGGTACGCGGCCGAGCACGCGGCCTACGGCATCCCGTTCCCGGCCGTGGCCGAGCGCTTCGACCGGTACGAGGAGCAGCTCCAGGTCATCACCGGTCTCTGGGATGTCCCGGACGGCGGCACGTTCTCGTTCAGCGGCAAGTACTACACGGTGGTCGACTCGCCGGCGCTGCCGAAGCCGGTGCAGCGGCCCAGGCCCCCGGTGATCATCGGGGGGACCGGGGCGCAGCGCACGCCGCGCCTGGCGGCGACGTTCGCCGACGAGTACAACGTCCCGTTCGGCAGCCTGGACGACACGGCCGCGGCGTTCGGCCGGGTCCGGGAGGCCTGCGCCGCCGCGGGGCGGCACGAGACCTCGATGATCTACTCGGCCGCGCAGGTGGTGTGCTGCGGCCGGACACAGGCCGAGCTGGACCGGCGCGCCACGGCGATCGGCCGGAAGGCCGACGATCTTAAGGCCAGCGGGCTCGCGGGCACCCCGGACGAGGTAGCCGAGAAGATCGGGAAGTTCGCCGAGCTCGGGGCCGAGCACATCTACCTCCAGGTGCTCGACCTGCAGGATCTTGACCACCTTGAGCTGCTGGCCGCCGAGGTGCTGCCGAGGGTCTGAGGAGTGACAGCATGGCAGGCACGAGGCGGCGCAGGCCGGGCCGGCCGCGCCGGTGGGCGCTATGGCTGGGCGGTGCCGCGGCGGCGATCGTGGTGCTGGCCGTCGGCGGCACGTTCCTCTACATCCACGTCATCTCCGGGCCGACGCCCGCGCCGCTGGGCCTGCAGCCGTCGCCGGGCTCGGGAAGCTCGGCGCCGGCCGGAGGGTCAGCGGCCACGTCGGTCGCCGGGACCTGGAAGGCCGCGACCGGATCGGTCGTGGGCTACCGGGTGAAGGAGGTGCTGTTCGGGCAGAACCACGTCGCCGTCGGGCGTACCGGCGCGATCACCGGTCACCTCACGATCAGCGGCACGACCGTGACGGGTGCTGCCTTCACGGTGCAGATGGCCACGATCAAAAGCGATGAGAGCGAGCGTGACGTGCAGTTCCGGGGCCGGATCATGGACACGGCGGCCTACCCGACCGGGACGCTCACGCTCACCCGGCCGATCGCGCTCGGGGCGCTGCCCGCGGTCGGCGTGGTCAGGACCTACACGGCGGCGGCCGACCTCACCCTGCACGGGCAGACCCGGCCGGTGACGTTCCCGCTGTCCGCCGAGCGCACGCCGAGTGAGCTCGAGGTGTCGGGGTCGATCCCGATCCTGTTCGCCACCTGGGACATCCCGAATCCGAGCTTCACCGGCTTCGTGACCACCCAGAACCACGGGGTGCTCGAGTTCCTGCTGAAGTTCGCCCGGTCCTGACGGCGTCCCCGGTCAGGACCGGCCGGCCCACGGGTCGTAGTCGACCTCGAGCGGCTCCTGCGGCGGGCGGGCGGCCTCCGGCACGTTGCGCAGGTTGAGCCGGATCCTGGTCCAGGTCGAGGAGCGCCCGCGCATCGAGTCCACGAGCACGTCGGCCGGCTCGAGACGGGACCAGGCCTCGGGGTGGCGCTGCTTCCAGCTCTCCAGGCCCTGCATGGCCTCGTCCTTGGTGGCCGCCCTGGCCACCTCGATCAGCGGCATGGAGGAGCGGCGGCGGCAGGCGGGCGCGGGCGTCCCCGGCGCGCGGCGCTTGGACGGCTGCACCCGGGGCTGCTCGCCCGCCTGCTTGGTGAAGTGGGGCGGCCACGGGGCGTCCGGCAGGCCGGCCGCCTCGTCGGCGGCAGCCAGGTCGAGCAGGGGCTGCAGCGAGCCGGCCGCGGCGTCAATGCCCGCCGCGAGGTCGCCCAGCAGTGCATACCGCGCGGGGACGGTGTCGATGGTGAAGTCCTCGAGCCGGCATTCCGGGACCTCGTCCCAGGCCAGCGGGGCCGACACCCGGGCGTCCGGGGTGGGCCTGACCGAGTACGCCGACGCCACCGTGCGGTCCTTGGCGTTCTGGTTGTAGTCGACGAAGACGCCGTGCCGCTCCTCCTTCCACCACTTGGAGGTCGCGTCCTGCGGCGCCCGCCGCTCGATCTCCCGGGCCAGCGCGACCGCGGCCCGGCGGACGTCCGAGAACGCCCAGCGAGGCTCGATCCTGGCGTAGACGTGCATCCCGCGCGAGCCCGAGGTCTTCGGCCACCCGGTCAGCCCGAAGTCCGCGAGCACCGCCCTGGCGACCAGCGCGACCCGGGTGATCTGCGCCCAGTCCACACCGGGCACCGGATCGAGGTCGACCCGCAGCTCATCGGGATGGTCGAGGTCACTGGCGCGCACGGGGTGCGGGTTGAGGTCGATGCAGCCCAGATTGACGACCCAGGCCAGCCCGGCGGCGTCGGTGACGACCACCTCCTCGGCGGTCCGCCCGGACGGGAAGCTCAGCACGACCGTCTCGATCCAGTCCGGCCGCGAGGATGGCGCCCGCTTCTGGAAGAAGGCCTCGCCGTCCGCTCCGTTGACGTACCGCTTCAGGACCATCGGGCGCCCGGCGACCCCGCGCAGTGCCCCGTCGGCCACGCTCAGGTAGTACCGGACGAGGTCCAGCTTCGTGTGCCCGGTCTGCGGAAAGTAGACCTTGTCCGGGCTGCTGACCGGAACGCTGCGCCCCGCGACCTCGATGATCTGCTTGCGATCGGGCATGCCGACACCATAACCCGCTGGTCACGGCGTCCCCGCCGGTGGCACGCGGCTCACGGCGAGCAGCCGCACCGCCACCGCGCACACGGCGGCGAGCGGCAGGGTGACGCCGATCCGCTGCAGGACCGCGTTCCAGGAGGCCAGCGCGTCGGAGAAGAACACGACGAGCACCGCGGCGGTGGCCAGGCTGCCCGCGACCAGCGGCCAGCGCAGGGCGCTCCAGCGCGGGTCGCCCCGGAACCGGCGGGCCAGCAGCAGCGGGGCCGCGACCAGCGCGAGATAAATCAGGGCGCTCACCACATCGTGCGCGTGGTTGTGCCAGGACTCGTGCGCCGGCCCGGTCAGCAGCATCCGGTCGCGGCGCAGCAGCCCGGCGGCCACGGTGAGCAGGCCGGCCGCCTGGATCAGCCGCGGCCCGGATCCGGCTCGCCGTCCGGAGCCGCCGAGCTCGGAGCGCAGGGCCGTGCCGAACGCCACCGAGCAGCCGCCGAGCACGACAAAGCCGGTGATCATGATCCACGGATCCCGGGCGTCGGGCGCGGCCAGGCCGCTGATCTGCACCTCGGTGGCGGAATGGCCGGTCTGGAGCAGCGACGCAACGACCCAGGCGGCGGTGAACGCGGCCGGACCGGCGATCCCGGCGATGGCGCCCAGCCTGATCCCGAGGCCCGGCCGGCCGGGGCCCGGGGTCGCCGAACCGGGCGGGACCAGCCTGCGCCGGGTTCGGGTGATCATTGCTGGATAGCGCCTCCGCCCACCAGTATGGGCCCGGCGCGCCGGGGCGGCGGCGTCCGCGCTCAGGCCAGCAGGTCGTCGGCCGCGGCCGCGAAGACCTGGGTGTGCGCGTCCACGTCGGCCTCGGTGGTGGCTGGTGACATCAGGGCCATGTTGTGGAACGGCGTGAGCAGCACCCCGCGGTTGACCGTGTAGAGGTGCAGGTACTCGTCGAGCTGCGGGTCCGCGGCCGCGTCTGACTCGCCGCCGGTGCGCGGCGGCCGCGGGCAGAACCGGTACTCGGCGCGGGCGCCGAGCTGGACGATGGTCCAGGGCAGGCCGCGCGTCTCGATGACGCCGCGCACCCCGGCGGCGTACCGGTCGGCCAGGGCGATCATCGCGTCGAACGCGGCATCGGTGAGCACCTGCTCGAGGGTGGCCCGCATCGCGGCCACCGACAGGGCGTTGCCCGCCAGCGTCCCGCCCACGCCGCCGGTATCGATGATGTCGGCCGTCTCGTCGCCCAGGATCCGGTCGGCCAGCCCGGCGGACAGGCCGAACGCGCCGGCCGGGATTCCGCCCGCGATCGACTTGCCGATCGTCACGATGTCCGGCTCCAGGTTCCAGGCGCGGGTGCACCCGCCCGGGCCGGCGCTGAACGTGTGCGTCTCGTCGTTGATCAGCAGGCTGCCGCTGCGCCGGGCCAGCTCTCGGACCGCGGCCAGGTAACCGGGCTCGGGCAGCACGATCCCGATGTTGGTCAGGGCGGGCTCCATCAGGACCACGGCCACGTCGCCGTCGGCGAGTTCGCGCTCCAGGGCGCCGGCGTCGTTGAACTCGACCACCCGCGTGGTCTGGCGCGGGTCGACCGGCGCCCCGACGTTGCCCGCGCGTGACTGCGCGCCGTCCGCCCCGGCGATGATGAACGTCTCGTCCACGCTGCCGTGGTAGCAGTAGGAGAAGACCAGGATCTTCGGCCGCCCGGTGAGCTGCCGGGCCAGCCGGATCGCCCAGCGGTTGGCGTCGGTGGCGGTGAGCGTGAAGCTCCAGCGCGTCGGCCCGAACCGCCGCGTCAGGTCGGCCGCCACCCACGCGGCGTCCAGCGTCGGCAGCATGGTGGTCGCCCCGCCCAGCTCGCCGTACTGCCTGGCCACGGCGGCCCGGACGGCGGCGGGGGAGTGCCCGGCCATCGCGCCGGTGTCGCCGAGGCAGAAGTCGATGAAGCCGTGGCCGTCGATGTCGGTCAGCCGGGCGCCGCTCGCGCCGGCCGCATACAGCGGGAACCCGCCCGGCCACATGCGCATCCAGGTCATCGGAACGCCGCCGAGCAGGTTCGCGCCGGCCGCGGCGAACGCCTCGCGCGACCGCGGATGACGCTCGGCGTAGGCCGCCCGCTCCCGTTCGACCAGCCTGGCCAGCCGCTGCCGGTCGATGCTGACGGCTGGCCGGCCCGCCTGGCCCGCGGCCGGACGCTGAGACATGGCGCTCACGGTACCGGCCCGCCGCGGCGCAGGCCACGGCCTGGGCTAGGTGACATGCACGCGGACCGGGCCCGCCCCGGGGTCGGCGCGGGCCAGCCAGCCGGAGTCCAGGGCCACCGGGCGGCCGGGGATCAGCCGGGCCCGGGCCCGGGCCAGGATTCGGTCACCCTGGCGCACCTCGAGTACGGCGCGCCGCCGGAACTCCTGGCTGCGCAGCAGGAACCGGCCGCGCGGCGGGGGAATCGCAGCAGCACCGGGCGCGGGTATCCGGATGGCGTTGGGCGAGATCCAGGCCAGCGGCGGCGCAACCGTGACCGGCACCCGGTGAGCGGCCTGGCGGCTGGCGGGCGGCTGGTCCCCGGACCGCTGCGCCGCGTCCCGGCGGAGGGCGGCGGCAATGTGCCTGGCGGCGTGCCGGCCGCCGAGGGCGGCGACGTCGGCGGTCTCCGCCGCGTGCACCAGGTTGCCGGCCGCGAAGACACACGGGACGGATGTCTCGAGGCCGGTGTCCACCGCCGGCCCGCGGGTGCCGGGGTCGATCGCGGTCCCGGCCGCCCGGGCCAGCTCGTGATCGGGAATCCAGTCCCCGGTGAACACCAGCGTGTCGCACTCGACCTGCTTGACCGCGCCGGTGCGGACGTCTTCCAGCTCGACCGCGGACAGCCGCCCGCGGCCTTGCACCTGGCGCACCGCGGTCGATGTCCACACCGGGACCCGCCAGCGGGCCGCGGCGGCGAGCGCGAAAGCGGCATAGCTTTGCTGCCTGGGCAGCTCGGTGACCAGCGCCACCACGTCGGCACCCGCGTGCGCGAGCGTCACCATCGCCGAGAAGCTCACATGCTCGGCGCCGACCACGACCGCCCGGCCGGGGAGCCGTTCCCGGTTCAGGTAGACCCGCTGCTGGAGTTCGCCGGTGGTCATCACGCCGGGCGGCCGGTCGCCGGGGACCAGCCTGGCCGGCCTGGGCCGTTCCCGGCATCCCGTGGCCAGCAGCACGGCGCGCGCGGAGACGTCCTCGATGCCGTCAGCGCTGGTCAGGGTCGCGAGCCGGGCCCCGGACCAGCCGGTCACGGTGGCCAGGGAACGGATCTCGGCGCCCGCCCGGACGGCCGCGTCGGCGTAATGCCGGGCGTAGGCCGGCCCGCTCAGCACCCGGCGCAGGTCGCGCAGGCCGTAGCCGGTGTGCGCGCTGTGCCGGGGAACGCCGCCCGGCTGCTGCTCCCGGTCCACCACCAGCACCTGCCCGGCGGCGAGCCGTCGCAGCTCGATCGCGGCGGCCAGGCCGGCCGGGCAGGCCCCGACGATCAGCACGTCGGCGTTCACGCCCGCTGCCCCGCGGTGGCCTGCGGCCCGCAGACGGCCTGCGCCCCGCTGCCGCCGGGCCGCCCGGCCATCAGCGCGGACACCGGGGCGGCGCAGTAGAACCCCTGGCACCTGCCGTTCAGCACCCGGGTACGGCGCCGCAGCCCGTCGAGGTCCGCGGGCGGCACGGTGCTCGCGAGCGCGTCGCGGATCTCGCCGCGGGTGACCCGCTCGCAGTGGCAGACGATCCGGCCGTAGTCGGGGTCGGCCGCGATCCGGCCGGCGTCCTGGTACGGCCGCGTACACACCTGGCCGATGTAGGGCATGGCGGGCGGGGCCGCGGCGCCGCCCGCCCGTCCGCGCAGCGGCAGCCCGGCGGCGCCCATGAGGCCGACCAGGTACTCGGCGATGCCGAGCGAGGCGGACAGCCCGGTCGACCTGATCCCGGCCGCGCAGGCGTAGCGGCGGGCGGCGTCCACCCGGATCTGGTAGTCACGGTGCTCGGTCGCGGCGCGCAGGCCCGCGTAGGTGGCCGTGACCTCCTCGTCGAACAGCGCGGGCAGGATCCGGCGGCCCGCGTCGGCCAGGGAAGCCAGCCCGCTGGCGGTCGTCGCGGTGTCGCAGCGGTCGCCGATGTCCTGCGCGGTGGGCCCGAGCAGCACATTGCCGTACACCGTGGGCGCCACGAGCACGCCCTTGCTCTGCGCGGTCGGCACCGGCAGCAGGATCGAGCCGAGCAGCGGCCGGGCCAGCTTGTCGAACACGATGAGCTCGCCGCGGCGGGGCCGGATCGTGAACCCGCCGTCGCCGCCGAACATGGCATCGACGCGATCGCTGAACAGGCCGGCCGCGTTGACCACCCAGCGGCAGCGCAGGGTTCCGCGGCTCGTCGAGAGCAGGTGGCCGTCCCGGCCGGCTTGCCCGCCGGTGACCCGCGTGCCGAGCAGGAGCCGCACCCCGGCGCGCACCGCCTCGGTCGCGTAGGCCAGCGGCGTCGTCCACGGGCAGATCACGCTCTCGTCCGGGATCTCCAGGCCGGCCAGGGCACCGGGCCCGAGGTGCGGCTCGCGCCGGTAGAGGCCGGCCGCGGTGACCGGGCGGACCCCGTCGTACCCGTTTCCCTTCGCCGTTTGCTCGATCGACGGGAGCGCGCGTTCCTGCTCGTCGGTCCAGGCCACCAGCAGCGCGCCGGTGCGCTCGACCGGGATCCCGGTTTCTGCGGCATAGTCCCTGAGCAGGGCGCTGCCCCGGCGGAGCAGGCGGCTCTCCAGGCTGCCCGCCGTCGCGTCGAACCCGGTGTGCAGGATCGCCGTGTTCGCCTTGCTCGTGCCGGTGCCGACGTCGTTGGCCGCGTCGGCCAGGACCACGGCGAGCTGGTAGCGCGCCAGCTCGCGGGCGATCGCGGTGCCGACCACCCCGGCGCCGATGACGACCACGTCGGCGGCATCGCCGGGTTCGGTCGTCACGGCGACGCCGCCAGGACCGCCTGCAGGCCGGCGTCGAACGCCGCCAGCCGCTCCGCCGCCTCGGCCCCGCTGATGCGCGGCTCGACGACGACCGTCTGCGCGTCCGCGGGGCCGACCGCCGCCGCCACGCTGGCCGCCTCCCCGGTCCCGATCCGGGCCAGCGCCGCCACCCCCAGCGCGGTCGCGTCCGGGTCCTCGCTCACCTCGACCGGAAGCTGCAGCAGGTCGGCCTGAGCCTGCAGCAGCAGCCGGGACCGGGTCAGACCCCCGTCCACGCGCAGCGCGGTGAGCGGCCGGCCGAGGTCGGCGGCGACCGTTCCGGCCAGCAGCGCGACCGACGCGGCGAGCCCGTCGACCACGGCGCGAATCAGCTGAGCGCGCGTCGTGCCCAGGCTGAGGCCGAGAAACGCTCCGCGCGCGGCCGGGCGCCAGTGCGGCGCGCCCAGTCCGGCCAGCGCGGGCAGGAACGTCACGCCGCCACTGTCCGGGACCGAGCCGCCGACGGCGTCCAGCTCGGCGGCGCCGGAGAGCAGGCCGACCTGGCCGAGCCAGCCGATCGCGGCACCGGCCGTGTAGACCTGCCCGTCCAGGCAGTAGCTAGGCGTACCGGCCAGTCTCCAGGCCACTGAGGCGGACAGTCCTCCGGTGGAGCGTACGGCCCTGGTCCCGGCGGTGGCCAGCAGGAACGCGCCGGTCCCGTAGGTGCACTTGGCCTGGCCCGCGTCGAAGCAGCGCTCGGCGAGCAGCGCCGCCTGCTGGTCGACGGCCAGCCCGGCGACCGGCACCGCCCGGCCGAAGGCCGCGGTCTCGCCGACCACCCCGGCGCAGTCGCTGACCCGCGGTAGCGTGCCGGGATCCACGCCGAACGCCGCGCACGCGTCCGCCGACCATTCGGTCTTGTCCAGGTCGAGCAGCAGCGTCCGGGACGCGGTGGCCGCGTCGGTGACGTAGCCGGCGCCGAGCCGGGCGAGCAGCCAGGTGTCGGTCGTGGTGATCACGCCGCCGGGCCCGAGGTTCTCCCGCAGCCAGGTCATCTTCGGCGCCGCGAAGTACGGGTCGAGCCGCAGCCCGGTGAGCTCGGCCAGCGCGGCCGCTGATCCGGCCAGCCGCCGGCACACCTCGGCCGATCGCCGGTCCTGCCAGACGATCGCGGGGGTCAGCGGGCGGCCGGTCCGCCGGTCCCAGGCGAGCACGGTCTCGCCCTGGTTGGCCAGCGCGACCGCGTCCGCGCCGGTCCGGGCGGCGGCCAGGGCCCGCGAGCCGGCCGCGATGACCGAGGCGTAGAGCTCCTCCGGGTCCGCCTCCACGCCGTCGGCGCCCACGGCGCGCACCCCGACGGGGATCTCGGCGCGCCCGAGGACCTGCAGGCCCGGGCCCACGAGGACGGCCTTGGTCGCCGAGGTGCCCTGGTCGATCGCGAGGATGCGCACCGGCTCAGGGCAGCTCCGCGCCGTGCGCGCCCTGCTCGGTCCGCATCGCCGCCGGCTCGATGATCCACTGCCCGATGTAGAAGAGCAGGCCGAGGCCCAGGGCTCCGAGCACGTAGTACTGCGCGTCCCGGAACTCCGCGGGGGCGATCAGGATGATCAGCTCGTAGGCCAGCCACACCAGGGCCCCGGCGATGACCGGCAGCTCCCAGCGCCCGAGCGAGAAGTGGCCCTCCTGGCCCCGCCGGCTGCGGCCCCTGAACACGTAGAGCAGGACCGTGGACGCGTACAGCAGCGCCGGCATGATCGTGGACGCGGTGAACAGCGTGACCAGGGCCGAGATATCCGTGCGCAGCACCAGCGTGATCAGCGCGCCGAGCACCGCGGCCAGGAGCGTGGCCCAGGTCGGGCCGCCCGTGGCCCGGGGCACCTGGCTCCAGAGCTGGTGACCGGGCAGCCGCCGGTCCCTGGCCATGGACCAGATCATGCGGCTGTTCGTCACCATGATCACCATTCCGCAGGCGAAGATCGAGACGCAGACGAAGATCAGGAACACCTTCTGGACGAACCCGCCGAGCACGTCGTTCACGATGAACGCCACCGGCGCGCTGCTCGCGGTCGCGGCCTTGATCGAGCTCGTCGCGTAGCTGAGCGCGATCAGGAACGCCATGCCCACCGCGCCGGACAGCAGCACGGCGCGGATCATCGCCCGGGGAATGACCCGGTGCGGCTGCTGCGTCTCCTCGGCCAGGTTGCTCGCGGCCTCGAACCCGACGATGGTGTACGCGCCGAGCAGCGTGGCCAGCATGAACGGTCCCAGCCAGTTGTAGTACCCGGCGGTCGGCACGACCCCGGTGGATACGAGATTCGACCAGTGGCCGAGGCCGCGTATGGCGGCAACGACGATCAGCAGCACGGTCAGCCCGACGATGCCGATGACCTCGGTCGCGACCGCGGTGTTGTTGACCCGCGTGGTGATCCTGGTCGACCAGATGATCAGCGCGGCCTGGACCGCGAGGACCACGAGCGTCTCCAGCGCGGCGCTGGTCGGCGTGTAGACCTCGCCGATCAGCGGCTGGAACGCGACCTGGACGAATCCGTAGTCGACCGACACCGTGACGATGGTCAGGAACGCGAACGACATCCAGCCGAGCCACCAGCCGACGTTCGCGTTGGAGAGCCTGGACGCCCACTGGTAGGAGTAGCCGGACAGCGGCACCCGGGCGGCGAGGGCCCCGTAGACCAGCGCGACCAGCGACTGGCCCGCGGCGACGATCAGCCAGGTCCAGATCGCGCGCGGCCCGCCGGTGTTGAGCGCGAAGCCGTACGTAGTGAAGATGCCGGTGGTGATCGAGATGAACGAGAACGCCACCGCGAAGGACTCGAAGTGGCGGAGCGAGCGGACGAACTGCTGCTTGTACCCGAACCGGGGCAGCAGGTCGTCATCGTCGTGCTGGGTGACCGTTGCCACTTCCGCATCTCCTCTCGTGCTTCAGCCGGTGGGTCATCCGGCGGCGGGCAGTTGCCGCCCCGTGACCTCGGCCCGCATCAGCGTGATGTTCCCGGCGGCCAGCGCCGCGCAGGCGTCGGCGTTCTCCGCGTCGTCGGTGAGGATGGCCGTGAGCTGGTCGAGCTGGCACACCCGGCGGAGCGCGATGACGCCGAGCTTGCTCGAGTCGGCCAGAACGTAGCTCTTCGCGGTGTGCGCGACGATCGTGCGCCGGACGACGACCTCGGCCGGGTAGTAGTCGGTGAGCCCGGCTTCCGGGTGCACGCCGCCCGAGCCGAGGAACGCCCGGTCCGCATAGAACTCGGCGAAGAAGCTCTCCGCGTGGGCACCGGAGCAGGCACCGTCGCCGGGCCGGACCTGCCCCCCGCACAGCAGCACCTCGATGTCGTCGCGATAGGAAAGCTCCATCGCCGCAGGAACCGAGTTGGTGAGCACCCGGCCCCGGAAGCTGTCCGGCAGGGCCCGCGCCAGCTCCAGCGCGGTCGTGCCGATGTCGATGACGATCGTCTCCTCGGGCTGCACCAGCGACGCGGCCAGCGCGGCGATGGCGCGCTTGCGCTCGATGTTGCGGGTGCTCCGGGCGGCGAAGCTGCCCTCGCTGGACCGGCCGGAGGGACGCGTGGCGCCGCCGTAGACCCGGTCGAGCAGCCCGGCGCCCTGCAGCCTGCGCAGATCCCGCCTGATGGTCTCGACGGACACGGCGAACTGCCGGGAAAGGTCCTCGGCCGAGACCGCGGCCTGCTCCCTGACCTGCGCGAGGATGACCTGTCGGCGCTGCGTCGGCAGCATGTCCGGCTCCGATCAGCTCGATCCGGCATGCAACGATGATGACTGTTAATGACTGATGTTGATGTAGTCCTGCCATAATGTCAACGGGTTGTCCGCTCGGCTTAGCCTGGATCATCGGCGTTCCGGGCTGGAGGCGCAGGACGGTGGCGGCTGCTCGCTTCACATCAATCCATCTCGACATCGACGGGCTGAGCTTCCACTACCTCGACTGGGGTGGCAGCGGGCCGCCGCTGGTCATGCTGCACGGGCTTACCGGCCACGCCCGTACCTGGGACCACACGGCGGCCGCGCTCAGCGACCGCTACCGCGTCCTCGCCCTGGACCAGCGCGGTCACGGTGACAGCGACTGGGCGCCCCGGTACGGCGTGGCCCCGATGATCGGCGACCTCCTGGCCTTCCTGGACGCGCTGCGCCTGAGCGAGGTGACCCTGATGGGCCTGTCGATGGGCGGCATCGTGGCGTACCAGTTCACGGCCGCGTACCCAGAGCGCGTCAGCCGCCTGGTCGTGCTGGACATCGGGCCGGAGATCGCCCCGGCCGGCGGTCGGCGGGTCGCCGCTGACCTGGTCGAGAAGGACGTCTTCGGGTCCGAGGACGAAGCCGTCGCCCAAGCACGCGCGGCCAACCCCCGCCCGACGGATGAGTCGCTCCGGCACCGTGTCTCGCACAACCTGCGGCCGCTGCCGGACGGCACGCTCACCTTCAAGTGGGACAAGGCGCTGCGCGATCTCGGCGCGATCCGGGACGGCCTCAGCCCGGACGAGCGCTGGGCCGCCTGGAACTCGCTGAGCTGCCCGGTGCTGCTCGTGCGCGGTGACGACAGCGACATCCTGGCCCGCCAGACCGCGGACCGGATGGTGGCCGGCCACCCGCGGGCCAGCCTGGCCGTGGTCGCGGACTGCGGTCACAGCATCACCCTCGACCGTCCGGAAGGCCTGCTCGACGCGGTCGGCCCCTGGCTCGCCGCGACCGAGCCCGGCTAGCCCGCTGGCGAAAGAGAGCCGCTGGTCGGTGCCGCCGGGCGGTTACCAGGAGCCCCAGGCCAGGCTGGGCGCCGGTGCTGGGGAGGACGCGGGCTTTTCCTCCGGTCTCGGCACGCCGACGGCACCTCCGCGAGGCAGGGCCTGCGCAGTCTGGACCGGCGGGTACCGGGGTCGGCTTACCGCAGCCGGGCCGGGAGGCCGAACGCGGCGAACAGCCGGTCGTCGATGAAGTTGTGATGCCCGGTGATCCGGTCGCCGGAAACCTCGATGACCTGGACCCCCCACGGGCGGTACCCGCCGTCAGCGTCTCGGTTGTAGCAGCCGAACGCGGTGCAGCCGTTGGCCTCGGTGGCCACCAGGCGCGAGCCGCGGCACTTGGCGCCCGGGCCGAGGAAGAACTTGCCCATCTCCGCCGGGCCGTGCAGCCAGAAGTCGAACGGCGGCATGGTCATGACGGCATCCTCGTGCAGCAGCGACACCAGAGAGGTGATGTCGTACCGCTCGAAGGCGTCCACGTAACGGGCGAGCAGCGCCCGCTGGTCCCCGCTCGCCACCTCCGGGACGGGCTCGTCGGTGCCCCGGGCCGACAGGGTGGCGCGGGCCCGCTGCAGCGCGCTGTTGACCGACGCGACGCTGGTGTCGAGCAGTTCGGCGACCTCGGCCGCCTGCCAGCGCAGCACCTCGCGCAGAATCAGCACCGCTCGCTGCCGGGGGGGCAGGTACTGCAGCGTGGCGACGAACGCGAGGCGGATGCTCTCCTTCGACGCGGCGAGCTCGGCCGGGTCGCCGTTCTCGGGCCGGACCTGCGCATCCGGGATCGGCTGCAGCCAGGTGGCCTCGGGCAGCGTGGCGCCGGTGAACGAGTCGGCGGTCCGCGACGGTCCCATGTCTACGGGCCTGGCCCGCCGCTGGCTGCCACGCAGCATGTCGAGGCAGACGTTGGTCGCGATCCGGTACAGCCACGAGCGCATGGCCGACCGGCCCTCGAACCCGTCGATGCCCCGCCAGCCGCGCACCATCGTCTCCTGGACGGCGTCTTCGGCGTCGAAGACGGAGCCGAGCATCCGGTAGCAGTAGCCGGTGAGCTCACGGCGATACTGCTCCAGATCCTCGGCCAGCGCCTGGCTGCCGCTTGCGGTGCCGGAACGAGCGGTCATGCTTTCGACCCTACTGCGGCCCGCCGACAAAACCGGCCGAAGCCGCTGAGGCCCTGGTCACACCCCTGCGGGCAGGCCAGCAAGCGCCGCCTCGAGCGCGCGGGTGCCGAACTCGAGGTCCTTCAGTTCGCCCGCCATGTAGTCGCCGTAGGCGGCCAGGTCAAGCAGGCCGTGCCCGCACAGGGCGGTCAGGATGACCTTTTCCTCCCCGGTCTCCTTGCAGCGCAGCGCCTCCTCGATGCAGGCGGCCACCGCGTGCGTGGGCTCCGGCGCCGGGACGATTCCCTCGGTCCTGGCGAAGCGCAGCCCGGCCGCGAAGCACTCCGACTGCGGCTTGGCCACGGCCTCGATCATGCCGAGCTCGTAGATGTGCGACAGCAGCGGGGACATGCCGTGGTACCGGAGCCCGCCCGCGTGGATCGGGTCCGGGATGAACTCGTGCCCGAGCGTGTGCATCTTGAGCAGCGGCGTGAATCCGGCGGTGTCGCCGAAGTCGTAGGCGTACACGCCGCGGGTGAACGACGGGCAGGCGGCGGGCTCGACCGCCCGGATCACCGGGTTCATCCGCCCGGCCAGCTTCTCCCGCAGGAACGGGAACGCCAGGCCGCCGAAGTTGGACCCGCCGCCGGTGCAGCCGACGATCACGTCTGGCGTGTCGCCCGCGAGGGCCAGCTGCTTGATCGCCTCCTCGCCGATGATGGTCTGGTGCAGCAGCACGTGATTGAGCACGCTGCCCAGTGCGTACCTGGTGGCGGGCTCGCTGCCCGCGACCTCCACCGCCTCGCTGATCGCGATGCCCAGGCTGCCGGTCGAGTCCGGGTGCTCGGCGAGCACGGCCCGGCCGGCCGAGGTCACGTCGGACGGGCTCGGGTGGACGGTCGCCCCGTAGGTCTCCATCAGCAGCTTGCGGTACGGCTTCTGGTCGTAGGAGGCGCGGACCATCCACACCTCGAGGTCCAGGCCGAACAGCGCGGACGCGAAGGCCAGCGCGCTGCCCCACTGGCCCGCGCCGGTCTCCGTGGTCAGCCTGGTGACGCCCTCGGCGGCGTTGTAGTAGGCCTGCGGTACGGCGGTGTTGGGCTTGTGCGAGCCTGCCGGGCTGCCGCCCTCGTACTTGTAGTAGATCCGGGCCGGGGTGCCGAGATCCTTCTCCAGGCGGCGCGCACGGAACAGCGGGGTAGGCCGCCACAGCCGGTAGACGTCGAGCACCTCCTCCGGAATCGCGATGTGCCGCTCCGGCGAGACCTCCTGCGCGATCAGCGCCATCGGGAACAGCGGCGCGAGGTCGTCCGGCCCGACCGGCGCGCGGGTGCCTGGATGCAGCGGCGGCGGCGGCGGTGAGGGCAGGTCGGCGATGACGTTGTACCACTGCCGCGGCATCTCGGATTCCTGCAGCACGTACTTGACTTGATGATCCATGGAGTTGCCCCCCGAAGGTTCCGGAAGCGAAGGGACGGGCCAGAACGCAACGCTATCGGAGACCCTGGCGCCGAAGGAAGGTGCCCTGGTGACCGGGAAAGGGGTGGTCAGCGCGGGTTGTCCGGCCAGGACGGCGGCGCCGGGGGCTGGACTCGTTCCTGAGGCTGGCCTCGCTCGGGGGACTGGGCTCGCGGCGACGGCTGGGCACCCGCCGGGAACGGCGACACCGGGGCGGCGGCCGGCCAGGCCGACTGGGCGGGAGCATAGGGCTGCGTCGCCGCGTACGACTCGGCCGGCGGCTGGACTTCCGGCTGCGCCGGATGGGCGACGGCTGGCCGGGTGGCACGGATCGCCCCGCCCACCGTGATGACAAGAGCGGCCAGCCAGCCCACGCCGGTCCAGCCGAGCAGCAGCGACAGCACGGCGATCGGCCCCTGGTGCGGCAGTTTGTATAGCGCCGCGATGATCAGCGGCATGAACCAGGTACCGAGCAAAGCGACAATGAAGATAAACCGCAGCACGTGCCGAGCGTAAACCCTGCCCATTCTCCGGTCTATGACCCGCGCCGGAACATCCGTTCCATATGTTCTTGTTGATCTGGGGCAGCAGCGAAACGGAACTCAGGAGGAACAGAATGCGCGTGGACATCTGGAGTGACATCGTCTGCCCCTGGTGCTACATCGGGAACGGTCGCTTCTCCCGCGCCCTGGCCGGTTTCGAGCACCGTGAGGAGATCGACGTTGTCTACCGCTCGTTCGAACTCGACCCGTCGTTCCCGGAGGGCCAGGCCACGCCGATCCTGGATGTGCTGGCGGCCAAGTACGGCATGAGCCAGGCCCAGGCGCGGCAGGCCGAGGCGCGCCTGGCGGCCATGGCGGCGGCCGAGGGCCTGGACTTCACGGCGGACCGGGCCCTGGGCAATACCTTCGACGCGCACCGGCTGGTCCACTTGGGCCGCGAGCGGGGTCGGCCGGAGCGGCTGCTGCAGGGCCTGTATCACGCGTATTTCGGGGAGGGCCGGTCGGTGTTCGACCAGGAGGCGCTGGTCGGGCTGGCCGCCGAGGAAGGACTGGATCCCGACGGCGCACGGCGGGCGCTGAAGGACGGCAGCTACGGCGACGCCGTGCGCGCCGACGAGGATCAGGCCGCCAGGCTGGGCATCAGCGGGGTGCCGTTCTGCGTGATCGACGGGAAGTACGGCGTCTCCGGAGCTCAGCCCGAGGAAACGTTCGCACAGGCGCTGCGGCAGGCCTGGGAGGCGCAGAGCGGCGGCGCAGCCGGCGCGCCCAGCGGTTAGGCGCCATTAAGCCCGTTGCGGTACGCCAGCGGGGAGCTTTTTCAGTCGATAGCCCTGAAAAAGCTCCCCGCTGATCGATTCCTGCGGCCAGAAGGCCCTTTCGCGGCGCGACTTGTACCGGTACGGATCGGTTGCGGCACACTGCCCTGCATGCGATGGTTGGCGCGTGAGGTCGGGCTCGGTGGCGCAAGGGCGGATGCGGTTCGTCATGGGCCTGACCATGGTGGGCGCGGCCTTGCTGGCCTGCGGGGTGCTGCTGGTCTTCGTCGGCGAGAGCCTGCGGCTGAAGGCACCCCACGACGGGCGGGGGTTCGTGCACGCGGGCGAGGTCGTCGCCATCTGCGGCCTGGCCTTCGGGGTTGCGCTGCTGGCCGTGCTGGCCATCGACCTGGCCGATCGCGCGGGCCGTGGCCGCCAGGATGCGGCCGCCGGGGCCAGGGCTGGATTGACCGCCGTACCGGCCGGGGAGTGGCTGGCCCCGCTGCCTCCCCAGGGAACGAGCCTCGCTGCCCTGCGGCAGGAGCCTGCCGAAGAGGTCAGGCCGGAGTCCGGCCATCCAGGGCCCGGTTACGCAGACGACGGCTGGCGCACGGATGCGGATAACGGCTCGCAGCCCGGCCCGGACGGCGGCTGGAGCCCCGGCCCGGCTTACGTCTGGACTCCCGAGGCGCACGATGAGTGGGACGGCGCGGGCGACGGCTGGAGTCACGTCGAGGCGGACAACTGGGCTCCGGCTGGCCAGGATGGCTGGGATGGCCAGGGGGAGTGGAGCAATGGCGGTCAGCAGGAGTGGGCTCCGGCTGGCCAGGACGGCTGGGCCCGCGACGATCAGGGCGGCTGGGCCCGGGATGGTCAGGGCGGCTGGGTTCCCGCTGGCCAGGACGGCTGGGGTGATCAGGGGGAGTGGAGCAATGGCGGTCAGCAGGAGTGGGCTCCGGCTGGCCAGGACGGCTGGGCCGGGGATGGCCAGGACGGCTGGGCCGGAGATGGCCAGGATGGCTGGGAAACGGCTGAGGCGGAAGGCTGGGCCCAGGCCGGCCAGGCCCGGCTGGGCCCAGGCCGGCCAGGTCGGCTGGACCTCTGGCGGCCAGCAAGAATGGGATCCCGCTGGCCAGGGCGACTGGGCCACCGGCAGGGAGCATGACTGGGGTGTGGCCGAGGCCCGCCGCCCGGCCGAGCCGGCGGCCAGCCAGGCCGGTCCGCGCTGGGCCGCCGACCGGCCCGCCGCCCGGCCGAGCCGGCGGCCAGCCAGGCCGGTCCGCGCTGGGCCGCCGAGCCGCCCCGCCGCCCGGCCGAGCCGGCGGCCAGCCAGGCCGGTCCGCGCTGGGCCGCCGAGCCGCCCCGGACGCCCGAGCCGAGGGCCGAGAAATCCGAGTCAGCGGACGGTCTGCAGGCGCCGTATCTGACCGGCCCGGAGCCCGCGCAGGACCCGCCGCCCGCCACGCCAGGCCAGCCAGAGCCCGACGTCGCGCCAGGGAAGTCCCCGGAGGAGGACGACGATGCCCGGGCGGCCGACGACACGTCGCCTCTGCCGGTAATCCGCAACGCGAGCCCGCCCCCGCCCCCGCCGAAGACGGCCAAGGACGAGCCCCCCGCGCCCGAACGCCGGAAGGACCAGCCCGCGCCATTCTCGGTGTGGGAGCCGGCGCCTAAGAAGAGCGCCCAGGAGCGTGACCGCAGCTCCGGCCGCGACAGTCACCCGGACCAGGCCAGCCGGAGCGCCAAGGCCGAACCGCCGTCGGTGGATACGCAGAAGAAGCTCGAACAGATCAAGGATCTGTACCTGACCGCCGAGGCGATCGGGGAAGAGGCACTCGTCAAGCACTTCGATCAGCTGAGCCAGCAGCAGCGCTCTTTAATCCGCGAGTTTTTCGAGCAAGCAGGGCTGGGATCGAGCAGTACGCCGACGTTGCTCGCCGGTGACCCGGCCGACGACAGCACGTCCACGAAGAACGGTGACTCGACTCCGGACAGCGCGTCCCTGCCCGGCTGAGACTCAGCCCTCGTCCCAGAGCACCCGCCACCCCGCGACCAGCCGCGCGGCCGCCGCCTCGCTGATCTCGACCAGGTCCGCGCCCACCTCGCCGTACTCCCACTCGATGATCGCCGAGTCTGGCTCCCAGGTGAGCTCCCGCCGCAATGCCTCGTCAACCGGTATCTCGTCGGCCGGGCCGACGTACCTCCGGCGGGCCAGCCCCGAAGGGGCCTGCGCGGTCCGGCCGGCGCCGATGATGGCGTAGTAGCTGACCTCGCCAGGCACCCTGCTACTGCCCTTCCTTGCGGTAGTCGGGGATGGCGGCGCCTCCCGGCGGCATGGAAACCGAGGCTGACATCTCCGAGTAAACGGCCCGCAGCCGCTCCCGCTCCTCGGGCGGCGTCGCGGGGTCCGTGATCGCCTCGTACAAGGCGTGGGCACGCTGCCGGGCATCCCAGCTCGCCGTGGTGTGGAATTGCACCTCGAAAACCAGGTCGTGCGCCGGGTCCCGCCAGCGAGTGTTAATGCCCTTGTACTCTGCGCTCGCCCAGCAGTTGCGCCTGACTTCCAGATCAAATCCGCTGCCCTTGAGCCTGCTGTGGGCTTGCAGGGTGGCCTCGGCATAATGCTCGGTCTCGACGATGAACGCGTAGCGGATGCCGTCGTGTACTTCGAGCGCGAGCTCTTCGGCCGACTTGTCAGGGTGCCGCATGATCAGGTCAGCAAGCTTCTCCTTGAAGCTGTCGGCAGGCTTGAGCGCCGAGCTCTCGGTATCCGGCACCAGGCGCCCGTGCTCGAGCTGGGCCTCGATGCGGCGCATCGCGGGCGTCAGGCCGCTGTGGCCGTAAGTGCCGAATACGTTCCTGCCCTCGGCAATGCGGCACCGGCCCAGTGCTTCCTCGGCGACCTGGCCCTCGTCGGGGGTAAGGTACCTGCCGTTCCATTCCCAGGAGCCGTCCGCGCCAGTCAGCGGCTCATCGGCCCTGGCCTCCGGGTCGTCGTTGATGATGGGGTGAGTGAGCGTGTCAACTGCTAGCTCTGGTTCGGCCCATCCCGGCCCGGTTCCGTTGTCCTGGTAGGCGCCGTCGCGATCAGGAGCCCCGTCCCAGCCCGCCGCCCCGTCCCAGCTCGCTGAGCGGCCCCGGCCCGCCACGCTGTCCATGCTGGCCGTGCCGCCCAGGTCGGTTGTGCCGCTCCAGTCGGGCGTGCTGAGCCAGTCGGGTGCGCCATCGAATCCGTTGGCGGCGCCGTCCATCTCGTCGCCGTCGAGCTCGTCGCTGTCGAGTTCGTCGCTGTCGAGTTCGTCGCTGTCGAGTTCGTCGCTGTCGAGCTGGTCGCTGTCCGGTTCGTCGGTGTCGAGCCGGTCGCCGTCCGCTTCGCCGTCGAGCTGGTCACTGTCCGGTTCGCCGGCGGTGTCGTCCAGTCCGCCGTTGAGGCTGTCGAGTCCGTCGGCTGTGCCCCCGCCGTTGCCCGTGCTGCCCCAGCCGGGCGTTCTGGCCCAGTCGGGGGCACTGGCCCAGTCGGGCGTGCTGGCCCAGCCGGGCGTGCCGGTCCAGTCGGGCGTGCTGGCCGAGTCGGGCGTGCTGGCCCAGTCCGGTGTGCTGGCCAAGTCGGGCGTGCTGGCCCTGTCCGTCGCGCCGGGCGGGCTCGCCGCGGGGCTCCGGCCGCTCGTGCCGTTGCTGCTCGCGGTCTCCGAACTCGCGGCCGCATGCACGTC
Organism: uncultured Actinomycetota bacterium; assembly: GCA_963729365.1. GTDB lineage: Bacteria > Actinomycetota > Actinomycetes > Streptosporangiales > Streptosporangiaceae > JASHPR01. The sequence goes on along the minus strand of CAVSNQ010000013.1, from coordinate 271,118 downwards.
TTCGGCCTGGCCGGGCTCATGGTAGGTGGCCGCGCCGTTGGCGCCCTGCTCGTTGCCGTGCAGCGGCAGCTCGAGATCCTTCAGCCGGGCGACCGGCGGCTTGCGGGTGAGGTCATCGTTGTAGGGCGACGACGGATGGCCGGGCGGCAGCCGCTCCAGCCGCTGCCGCATTTCCGCGAGCGACCCTCGTTCTGGCCGGTCAACGCCCTGCGGAAGGTCGGCAGCCATCTCTCGCCGGGGCGCGCCGGGCTCGGTGAGCTGACCCCACCGGTCTTGCGCCCCTGGCATTGCCACGCCTCCCCCACATTGGCGACGAAGTCATCGTAACCGCCAGTTCAGCCAGACATCCGGCGAAGCGTTCCGCGCACACGGTTTAAGGCGCTGGTCGGCCATTGTCACGGGCCTGCTTGCGGCGGGCCCACGGGCGCGCTCACGCCCGCGCGCTACGCCCAGGTTTAGCCGGCCGGAGCGACCCGGTGCACGGCGCCCGGCGGCGCGGCCGGCGCATCGTCCGGGTGGAGCATCGAGGCGATGGCCTCCACCCCGTCCACCAGCCGTGGTCCCGGCCGTACCACGATGCCGTCGGCGTCGATGGCCCAGACCGCGGCGCCGGGCAGCGCCCCGGCGACGAACTGCGCCTGCTCGACGGCGCCGGCCAGGTGGTAGCCGCACGGGGCCACGACGACGTGCTCGGGGGCCGCCGCGGCAATGGCCGGCCAGGTCGTCGGCACGGAACGCCCGCCGGGCCGGGCCGCGACCGGCTGGCCGCCCGCCGCGGTCACGAGGTCGGGTACCCAGTGCCCGGCGCTGAACGGCGGATCCACCCACTCGACCACCGCGACCCGGGGACGGCGCCGCCCGGCAACTCTCGCGGCGGTGCGGTCCAGCCGGGCCCGCAGCGCGCCGACCAGTCGGGCGGCGCGGTCAGGCACGCCGGTGCGCCGCCCGACGGCCAGTATCGATTCGAGCACGTCATCGAGCGAGTGCGGGTCGAGCGACAGGACGTCGGCATGGCATCCCAGGTAGTCCAGGGCGTCTTCGACGTGACCGGACGGCAGCGCGCATACCCGGCACAGGTCCTGGGTCAAGATCAGGTCCGGCTGCAGCAGCGCCAGCGCCTCGGCATGCAAGGTATAGAGGTCTCCGCCGGAGGCCAGTTGCGCGCGCACATAGCTGTCGATCTCGCCGGGAGTCATCCCGCGGGTATCCCGGCCGCCCACGACCACGGTCTTCTCGGCGCGGGCGGCCGCGGGCTCATCGCACTCGAACGTGACCCCGACCAGGTCCTCGCCCAGGCCGAGCGCGTACACGATCTCGGTCGCCGACGGCAGCAGGGACACCAGGCGCACCAGGCCAGGATAGGCACAGGCGGCCCGTGCTCGCCCGGTACCCGGGCGGCCCTCCGGCCGACCTACCGCCGGCGTCCCGGCTGGCCCGGTCCGCTCCTCCTGACCGGCCGTCCGGGCTCAGGCGCGCCGCATGGCCAGCTGCGGCGCGAGCCAGAACGGCGGGAGGTAACCGGCCAGGTCCGACATCGGCAGCACCTCCGGCCGGAGCCGGATCCCGAGCACCTCGGCCATGAACTGGCGGCGGGTGGTCACCCGCTGCCACAGGCCCGGGTACCGGGCCGCGAGGTCGTCGCGGGCCGCCTCGTCGGCCAGCGCGACGCCGTCCTCGATGTTCGTGGTGTGGTAGGCGGTGCCCGTGGCCGGGATGATGTCCAGCTGCAGCGCCATGCCGGACGCGAGCGCCACGTCGGAGCCGGCGTACACGGGGGAGCTCGGCCACTCGTCGAGGTGAATGAAGTGGCCGGGGTTGAGGTGCACGCCGAAGAACGGGTCACCCAGGCGGCGCTTGACCAGGTCGTAGAGCTCGCCCCCGGTGACGCCGATGCCGATCGTCTCGTACCACTCGGCCGCGCACGCGAAGTACGGCGCGACCAGCCGCTCGACATAGTCGGCGACGGTGTCATCGAGGTCGCGCGCCGACTCGGCCAGGAAGCCGCCGCGGGCGATGTTGCTGCCCCAGTACCCGAGCGACGCGCTCATCGGGTCGCCGGCCCGCAGGACCCGGCCGGAAGCACTGGCCAGGCCGAGAGCCGCCCGCTCGCCGCTGAGCATGACCGGGTGATAGGAGTACGGCAGCCCGGTCGGCCGGTACAGCGAGAACGCCTCGAGCTCGGTCATGCCGGGGCGCACGCCGTGCAGCATCCGGCGCATCGACTCCGACCCGTGCGTGGCCGCGAACTCGAAGCAGGCCAGCTGGTCGGTGTCGCTGACCAGGCGCAGCCCGCGGCCGGGCTCGGTGAACAACCCGGTGGCGTTCACCGGTCGGCCGCCCAGCGCGCGCAGCTCGTCCACGATGAACGCCGGCGCGTCGATCCACTCGGCCGGCCGCGCAGCGTCGGCCGGGCCGAAGTACTTCCAGCCGGCGATCCCGAGCCGCGTCGCCGCGCCGCGGCCGATCCCGGCGCCGCGCAGGATGTCGGCCAGCGGCCGGCTGGCCGACCGGTCCTGGCCGACCAGGCTGAGGGTCTGGTAGAGCAGCACCTCGACCGCGGGCGGCACCACCTTCGCGTAGGCCACGCCCTCGTTGCCCACCAGCAAGGCGGGCGCCCGGCCGGGGACCAGGATGAGCAGCGCCTCCTCGAACCTCGGGTCGTACCCGGTCAGGTAGGACAGGTTCGCGAAGTGCTCCCGGTCGGCGTAGACGATCAGCGCGTCCAGGCCGGCCTCCGCGGTCGCCCGTTCGGTGGCGGCGATGCGTTCAAGGTAGGTATGCGCGGGCACCGACGGCTGCTCGGCCGGCAGCTCATAGCCCGGCAGTTCGACGGTGCCCAGCTCGACCCCGGCTGGGGTCACGCGTCGGCCTGCGGCGCGGTCGCGGCCGGCGGGTCCCAGTCCACGTCCCCTTCGGCGTCGCTCGGCCGGCCGACCAGCGCCGTGGCGCCGCGCTGCAGCGCCCCCGGGGTCCGCCGCTCGCGCCACACCATGTACCCGAACCCGACGAGCAGCGCCGCAACGAAGATGTACGGGGTGATTCGGTACGGCCAGGGCGGGACCGGGTACACGGTGATCCACAGCACCGGCAGCAGCGCGAGCGTGCCGATGCCGGGCAGCACCAGGTGCCGCCACGGGTTGTAGTCGGGCCGGTGCTCGCGGCGGATGTAGGCGGTCAGCGCGATGTTGGCCATGATGTACAGGACGATGACCGCCAGCGTGGTGATCGTGCCGAGGAACCCGAAGATCGTGTCGGGCGCCAGCAGCGTGCCCACCAGCAGGATGGCCACGATCCCGATGATCTGCTGCACGGCGATCGCGAATGTCGGGGTCCGGTACACCGGGTGGATCCTGCCGAACCTGGGCGGCAGCGTGCCCGCCTGGCCCATCGTGTAGGCCACCCGCGACGCCGCGTTCGTGCAGGCCATGCCGCAGGCGATGGCGCTGTTGACGATGGCGATGAAGATGAACCACCAGCCGGCGCCCCACAGTGAGTGGCCGAGTTCGTAGTACGGGTTCGCGTTGGAGGCGAAGGCCGCCATGTTCCCGGTGCCCCAGCCGATCGCGCTGGCGTAAGAGGTGAAGATGTAGAAGAGCCCGATCAGGAACAGCGAGAGCATGACCGCGCGGGAGATGAACGTGCCCGGGCGCCGGGTCTCCTGGGCCAGCGGCGCGGGCGCCTCGAAGCCGCTCAGCGCCAGCACCGAGAACACCATCCCGGCCAGGATGCCCTCGTAGTGGTTCGGGGCGTTCTTCGGCTGCAGCGGCGCGATGTAGGAGGAGCCGGGCCCGGGATGGACCAGGAACGTGAACGCCAGGGCCAGCATGATCAGGATCTCGATGCCGCCGAAGATGGCCGTGGTCCGCATGGACAGCCGGATCCCGAAGTGGGTGAGCGCCCAGACGATGGCGAACGTGATCAGCGCGAAGATCCACCAGGGGATGTTCACCCCCGCCGCCATCTGGAACGTGCTCGACGCCAGGTAGCCGAGGAAGCCAATCGCCCCGGCCGGCCCGATGATGTCGTAGATCAGGTAGCTCCACGTGGTCATGAACCCCGTGCGGGCGCCGAGCCCGCGGGTGGCGAACGAGTAGTAGCCGCCGGTGGACGGCAGGTACTTGGAGAACTGCGAGACCGTGTTCGCGATGAAGAAGCACACGATCGTGGTCAGGAAGAACGAGATCGGCATGGTCGGGCCGGCCTTGAGCGCGATGACCGGGAACGTGAAGACCACGTTGATCGACGGCGCGATGTGGGTGATGCCCTGGAACACCACCTGCGGAAGGCCGAGCGCGTTGCGGCGCAGCTGAGTGGGCGAGGTCGTGCTGGCTGCCCGAGCGGTCATGGGGGAGGACCTCCCTCGTTGCGCAACCGGTTTCGTACAATTATCGGCGGCGCGCTCTGCGCGTCAAGAGGCTGTTGGTACAGGCGAGTCGCGAACCGGTATCGTTATCAGGGCTGTTTGCGCAAGCGGTTAGCACTCGGGAGCGATGGAGCGGGACGGACGGGACGTGACCACGATCCAGGACGTCGCCCGGGCCGCCGGGGTGGCCGCGTCCACGGTCTCCCGCTACCTGAACGGCCAGCTGCGGGTGTCGCCGGCCACCGAGGCCAAGGTCCTCGAGGCGGTCAGCGAGCTCGGCTACGTCCCGAACGCGCAGGCGCGGAACCTGGCCAGGCGGCGGTCCGGCGTGATCGGCTTCGTCGTCCCTGAGATCAGCAACCCGTACTTCGGCGCGATCGCCGACTACGTGGTCGAGGCGGTGGAGCGGCACGGGAGGCTGGTGCTGCTCTGCTCGCACCGGAGCCAGGCCGTGCGCCAGTCCAGCTACATCGAGCTGCTGTCGTCCGGGGCCATCGACGGCATGATGTACCTGGGCTCGTTCCGGTCGAACGAGCGGCTCGCCACCGCGATCGCCGACGGGCTCGCGGTGGTGGTCGTGGACGAGCCGATCGCCGGGCTGCCGCCGGTGCACACCGTGGTCATGGACGACTACGCGGGCGGCTACCAGGCGACCAGCTACCTGGCGGCGCTCGGGCACCGGAGGATCGCGTTCGTGTCCGGGCTCACCGAGCTCGGCTCGGTGCAGGAACGCTACCGCGGCTACCTCGACGCACTGGCCAAGGCGGGCATCGACGCGGCCGGCCAGGTCAGCCTGGCCGGGCAGTTCACCGAGCAGTTCGGGATGAGCGCGCTGCCGCACCTGCTCGCCGCGGCCGAGCCGCCGACCGCGGCGTTCGTGGCCAGCGACTACATCGCGCTCGGCGTGCTCTCCGCCGCCGAGACGCACGGCATCCGGGTGCCGGAGGACCTGTCCATCGTCGGTTTCGACGACATCCGGTTCAGCCAGTACGTGCGGCCGCGGCTGACCACGATCCGGTCTCCGCTCGACCGCATGGCCCAGGTGGGCGTCGAGCTGCTGTTCGAGCGGCTGGCCGACCGGGAGGCACCGGCGCGCACCGAGGTGCTGCCGGTGGAGTTGGTGATCCGCGAGTCGGCCGGTCCTCCGCCGGCCGCTCCGGCCGATCCCCTCCCATCCCGCCGACCCGGCCGGTAGCGAAAGGAGCTTGAGCCATGCGGGTGCTGCTCTGCGGCGAGAGCTGGGTCACGCACAGCCTGCACATCAAGGGCGTCGACTCGTTCACGACGAGTTCCTACGTGGAGGGAGCGAGCCAGCTCCGCGCCGCGCTCGCCGCGGCCGGGATCGACGCCGAGTACCTGCCCGGTCACCTGGTCCCCGGGCAGTTCCCCGGCTCGGCCGACGAGCTGGCGCACTACGACGCGATCATCCTGAGCGACATCGGCGCGAACAGCCTGCTGCTGTCGCCGGACACGTTCGAGCGCTCGGCGGTCGCGCCGAACCGGCTCGAGGCAATCGAGCGGTACGTGCGTGGCGGCGGCGGGCTGCTGATGATCGGCGGGTACCTGTCGTTCGCCGGGATCGAGGGCAAGGCGAGATACCACCGGACCCCGGTGGAGGACGCGCTGCCGGTCACCATCGGCGAGACCGACGACCGGGCCGAGGCGCCGCAGGGCGTGGTGCCGGCGGTCATCCGGCCGGACCATCCGGTGCTGGCCGGCCTGCCGGCCACCTGGCCGGCCCTCCTCGGTTACAACCGGGTGACGGCCAAGCCGACCGCGGCCGTGGTGGTGAGCTGCGCGGACGATCCGCTCATCGCCTGCGGCGAATACCACGGGGGCCGCGGCGCCGTGTTCACCTCCGACTGCGCGCCGCACTGGGGGCCGCCGGCGTTCATGGACTGGCCGGGATACGCGAAGCTGTGGGTCAATCTGGTCAGCTGGCTAGCCCGCCAGACGTGACCGCCCGCATCCGCGCGAATCGGACCCCCGATAAGGTCGCGGTGATCCCGCTGCCTGGCCGGTCCTGGCCCGCCACGGCACGCCGAGCTCCGAAAGCGTTGCGAGATAGGACTCATCGAGCAGGGCGACGATACTGCCAAGGAACGCAACTATGAAGCTTCTTCTCACATCCGCTGGCATCAAGAACTCGAGCATCCACGATGCGCTGGCCGGCCTACTGGGCAAGCCGATTGCCGAGTCCAGCGCCCTCTGCATTCCCACCGCGGTGTACCCCATGGGCGGTCCGCGCGTGGCATGGCAGATGATCACCGGACGAGGCCCCGCCCCCTTGTGCGAACTGGGCTGGAAGTCCCTGGGAGTGCTGGAGCTCACCGCGCTGCCCAGCATCGACAAGGAGCGCTGGATCCCCGAGGTCCGGGAGACTGACGCCCTGCTGGTATGCGGCGGCGATGCCTTGTACCTGTCCCACTGGATGCGGCAGTCCGGGCTGGCAGACCTCCTGCCATCGCTGCGCGAGACGGTCTACGTGGGGGTGAGCGGCGGGAGCATGGCGCTGGCCCCCAACGTCGGGGAGGACTTCGTGGGCTGGAAACCACCGGCCGGCACCGACGCAGCGCTGGGGATGGTTGATTTCTCGTTGTTCCCGCACCTGGATCATGAGAAATTTCCCGAGAATTCCATGGCCAACGCGGAAAAATGGGCCGCCGGGATACCGGTCCTGGGGTACGCGATCGACGATCAGACCGCCATAAAAGTGACCGACGGCACCGTCGAAGTCGTCTCCGAAGGGCACTGGAGGCTGTTCAACGCCTAAGCCGGCTGCTGGCGGACCACATCGAGATGGCCGGGGCCGGGGAGGCCGGGGTCGCCGCCGGGTCGGAGATCCTTACGGTCCAGGAGCTGCGCATCGAGCAGATCGCTGATGCGATACACCGGCGGATACCGCGGGCGGCCGGGATAACCACCATGGTGGTCAGCGGGGATCTGGACTATGTCCGGGTTGATATCCAGGCGGCCCGGCCGGGAGTGGCGTTCGGCCATCGCGGTGCTGAGGTCGACCGGCTCCGGGCCGAACTGGAGGAGCTGACCGGCAAACCAGTCCAGCTGAACATACTGAAGGACCCTGGACCGCCGAAGGGGCGGAAAGAAATACAGATAGGGCCTCAGGTGACGCCTGGCGGTACTTCAGGGTTGTAGTTCGATGCCTTGTGCCGGTTGATGTCGCGGCTGGTGGTGAGGGCGCGGTGATGGTGATGCCGGGCTCGGCGGTGATGCGGTAGGTGTCGGCTTCCACGGCACTCGTGGCCGTCGCGCTCGTGCAGCCTCACAGCCGGGATCTCAGCACGTCAACCTCGCCGCCTGGCGAGGACGGGTCGAAGCCGTGCTCGAGCAGCCAGCGGACCGCCAGCAGGCTTCGCAGCGACCACCACGCTCGGATCACGTCGAGGTCGACGTCGGTGCCGTAGCCGGCGACGACGTCGCCAAGGTGCTCCTCGTGTCCGAGCGTCAAGCTGGCGAGGTCGTACAGGGCATCGCCCCGGCCCGCCTCGGACCAGTCGACCACGCCGGTGATCTCGTCACCCTCGACGAACACGTGGGCGACCTGCAGGTCGCCGTGCGTGAACACCGGTGCCCACGGCCGGAGCGCAGCCTCGGCAACCTGCCGGTTGCGCGTGACCAGGTCGGCGGGAAGGACGCCGTTCGTGACGAGCCACTCGCATTCGCCGCCGAGGTCCGAGGCGATCTCGTCGAGGCTCCGGCCGGGCCACGGCGGCAGCGGCGCGTCGTGCAGCATCCGGGCGGCGGCACCCGCCGCGGCCCACGCCGCCGGCGACGTGGTCGACGGCTCGCCGAGGCGGCCGAGTGCCGTCCCTGGGAGGGCGGCGAGCGCGAGCACGGGCGGCTTCCGCCACAGGACCTCCGGAGTCGGGACCGGCGCCATGGCCATCGCCTCGACCTCGACGTCGGTGCGCGTCTGATCAGCGTCGATCTTCAGGAACACGTCGCCGACGCGCAGGGTCGCGCGCTCGTGATGGGCGACGACGACCTCGACCTCGTCCACGCCGGCCAGTATCGCGGGATGACCACCGACGTCGCCACGGGTTTATCGCGTGCGACTGTGCGGCTGACCGCGTCCCGCTGCCCGGCGGCCTCGTGCACGACACCGGCCGCTGACGGGCGCCAGTTCTGTTGCAGCCGGCGCCTAACGACAGTTAACCGTTAACGGGGAGTAAACCTTCGGTTTGGCTTCCCGACCTTCCGGGCCGGAAGCATTGCTCTGTTTCGTCTGCGTGCCCCCAGAAAGGACAGTAATGACGGAGAGTATGGAGCGCGTCGGCCTCTCGCGTAGACTCGCGGGAATGGAAAGCGCTCCTCCTGTGCGGCCATGGCTCCACGCGCTCCAGCACCGCGATCCGCAATTCGTTGACTCGTATATGGCGATGCGGGAGCGCATCCTGAAAGATGGTGCCATTCCGGCCAAGTACAAGCTGCTCATGGCCATGGTCACCGACTCGATCGCCGCGCACTCAGCCGGTGTGACGGAACTTGCCGACGCCGCTCGCGCCGCAGGCGCCACGGACGCCGAGATCATTGAGGCGGTCGAGGTCGGATACCTATACGACGGCACCTCGGCGCTTGTGATTGGCGTCAACGCATTTCCGAGCTGACGAGTTCGACGACGAGGTTGAAGAACTCGGCGCCCTGGAGGACGCCGTAGTGCGTCCGCCCCGGGAACGCGCGTCCTCGACGCCGATGCCGGAGTCGTGCTTGCGCTGGGGAAACCGGTCGTGAATTCTCCCTCACTGAGAAGATCACCGTGCCCGGCGTGCCCGATCGGACGGTGATCAGCGGTGAATCACGGTCGCTTACGGGCACGCCACTTCGGCTGTGACCAGCGTCAGGCCAGATCAGGACCGGCAGGCCGACGATCTCCTAAGCAGTAGGTCGCGCGTTCGAGTCGCGCTCGGGGCGCCCACTCTCCGCCGCAGGCCAGGACCTCTTTCTGGACCCCAGGCAGCTGTTCTTCAGCCGGCGTTTTCATTTTGCGCCCGATCCATGCCCGCTCGCCTGGCGGCCTCGGTCGATGCGAGACGACCTGCGCTGTCCATGGATTGGCGTGCGGATACAGTGCTTACGTCTGCAACATCTTGCATGCGAGGTGCAAGATATCTATAATCCATGTCATGACAGCACAAACTTTGGGGTTTGCGGTCCAGCCGGAGGATCGCCCTGTACTAGATGAACTGGTCGCGTACTTCGGGGATGGCAACAGGTCAGCTTACTTGCGGGCCACTCTGAAGGTCATGAAGTCGATCATGATTGCCGACCAGCTGCGGGAAGCGCAGGCCTACGGTCAGCAGCGCACGGCGGAACTCGGGATCGATCCAGCTGACATCCCGGTTCGGGTTCAGGAGTTCCTGAAGGGGAGTCGTCCGGAGCCTGAGGGGTGAATCGCCTCGCGCCGGTTCCTTCGGCGGTTGTCTACGACATCAACGTCCTGGTGACAGCGGCTGCGAGCGGCAACAGCCCATTCCGGTCCTGGCCGTCGCCGCCGCCAGTCTCTGGTAACCCATCGGCCGACTGCCTCGGCATCATCGTGGATGCCGCGGAATTCGCGCTCTGGCTGTCTCCTCATATCACCGGCAATGTTGACCGGATCCTCGCCGACCTCTTCAAGTGGGAGCAACCCGTGGTCGACGCCTACCTGGAGGCGGTTGTAGCAGCAGCGGAGCACAGCGGCGGGGGCGTCCTGGCTGAAGTGCCCCGGACGGTGCACGACTGTCCTGATCATGAGGACAACCTGGTCCTTGACCTGGCTGCTGAAATCGGCGCGCTGATCCTGGTATCCAACGACACCGACTTGCTCTCGATGTCTCCGTGGCGTGGAACCCCCATCATCGAGCCGACAGCATTCGCGACCAAGGTCGACGCCATGCGACGGCATGCACGGCGCCGGTAGCCTGAGTTCGCGCGGACTGGGGCGCGCCGCGGCTTTGACTGCCCGACCGAGTTGCCGAAATAAGCCGTAAGAAGGATCATCCGGCGCGGCTGCGCGACACCGGGCCCGACGCCAGCGCCCAGCCTCTGCCCCTTTTAGGACTCCTAACAAATTGAGTGGTTGCGGAGTCGTCGCCACGTGGTAGGAGCGATCGAACGCTGACCACAACGGCGTCCGAGTGGACCGATTCCAGCGGACGCGCCCGTGGCCTGAGAGAGTGCGTTCGTGCGGCGTAGCGGAAGCCTCGGGTGGCCCGCCCAGCGACGCCGAACCACGGACGCTCGGAATGTGAAGGGCCGTGCGGGTCGGCGCGGCCCTTCGGCCAGGTGATGACAGTCCCGAGTGATCGGCCGAGTTGGCTCAGCTACCGGTGCACTGCTGGCTGGCCTGCACCACGGCCGCCTCGATTGCTATCAATGGCAGGCCGGGCTGCGAGCGCTGGAGGAAGGCGAGTAGCACGCCGGTGTCGCTTGGCAGGGCCGAGGGGCGGATGTTCACGCTGCCGTCCCCGCCCGGGAAGACGCTGTTGATCAGGGCTGGGTTCGCGCTGGTGCGGAACCCGCCTCCGGGGTATGGGCGACATGCCGTCTGCTGGCCGTTGCCGAAGGAGACGCTGGCCGGGACGCCATCGGCGCGGAGCGCGGCTTGCAGCCCAGCCGGATCGCGCAGCTCACGCATGGTGACCTGGATAATGCCGCCGGACTGCTTGACCACCGTCCAGGCCGCCAGCTGGACGCGGGGCTGGCGGCTGGCCGGATGATTGGCTGGCAGCAGCGCGATCACGGCAAGCACCGCCCCCGCCGCCACTACCGCAGCCCCGGCCAGGCCGGTGAGCCTGTGCCGCCGGCGCCTGGCCCGGCCGTGCCGCACGATGGTGTCTAGCGGCATGGTCATGTGCACTTGGGTGAGGGAGTCCCTGGCTGTGGTGAGGGAGTCCCGCACGGTGTCAACCGCGTTGGTGTCGTTCATTTCCTGATCTCCTTATCGTCGTGATCCGGGATCGCGGCCCGCAGCGATGCGACCGCTCTGTGCAGGTGGGAGCCGACGGTCCCGGCGGCGATGGCGAGGATTTTGGCCGTGGTTTCGGTGTCCAGGTCGAGCAGCAGCCGGAGCGTGACAACCTCGCGCTGACGCAAGGGCAGCCGCTGAAGCGCGGCCAGCAGCTCACTGGCTATCGCGTCGTCATGATCCGCGGGTATCGCGATGTCATGGCTGCCCAGGGCGACCTCGCGCCGATGGCGCCGCCACCAGGACACGTGCGCGTTCAGCGCCGTGCGCACCACCCATCCCTGCGGCGCCTGAAGCTCGCGCACTTTCCGCCATGACATCCACGCCCTGGTGAAGGCCTCCGCTACCAGATCCTCGGCCAGCTGCCGGTCACCGACGTTGAGCAGCACGATCCGCAGGCAGTCGTCACGGGCGGACTCGTAGAACTCGGCGAACTCCATCGATTCTTGCTCCACACCCCATACACGCGTCGGCGGCAGGATTCCTTTACCCCGATCCTGAAATCCTGCCGTAGCCAGGCAGGACACGCCGTCAAGAGCGGGTTGGGGCTACTCGGGCGGCGGCCCGTCCGTGCTGGCGTGCGCTGCCCTGCTCCCGGATCTGGTGACTGCTGCCGCCTCGCTTGCCGGGCTGGCCCCGTTCGACGCCGAGGGCCTTGACTGGTCCGCCGGCATGGACCAGGACGACGTCGATTTCACCCGCCTGTTCCTCACCGACCAGGCCGCGGCCAGGAAAAAACTGGACCAGGAGCGGGAGAAGCTCCTGGCCGGGCCGGCGACCCCGCGTGGCACGAAGGACGGGCTGGCGCCGGGCAACCAAGGATGGTGGGACGACAACAGCATGCAGCTGCGGCCGTGGGGATTCGACCTCGCCGACATCGCTGTCCCGGTCCTGCTGCTGCACGGCAGGCAGGACCAGTTCGTCCCGCCCAGCCACGGCGAATGGCTTGCGGCGCACATTCCCGGCGTCGAGGCCCGGTGGTTCGACGATGATAGGCACGACACGATCACAAATCACGTACCCGAGGTGCATGCCTGGCCGTCAGAACACCAGTAGCGCGCCACGGCCGAATGGCGTGATGGCTCCGCTCACGTCCAGGTCCATCGCGACATGCACGATCGTCCACTCCCGTAGCTCGCAGTAGCCTCGGGTTCGTGTCTACTAGCGCTCCGGTGAGATGGGCTCGTCCATCTCATGGGAGAGCCTGATCGCCATGAGAGCGGAGGTCATGAACCAAGCCCACAGATCTCGCCTCGTTGCGGGGATAGATTCGTCGACCCAGTCCACCAAGGTCGTGCTCTGCGAGGCGGAGGACGGCACCGTGGTCGGGCGGGGGAGCGCGCCACATCCGCCCGGCACCGAGGCCGACCCGGCCGCGTGGTGGGCGGCGCTGCAGCAGGCCGGGGACGGCCTGCTCGAGCGCGCCGCCGCCGTCGGCGTGGCCGGGCAGCAGCACGGCATGATCGTCCTGGATGACGACGGCGAGGTGATCAGGCCCGCCCTGCTCTGGAACGACGTGCGGTCGGCCGCCGCGGCGGCCGAGCTGGTCGCCGAGTTCGGCGGCCCGCAATGGTGGGCGGACCATACCGGCAGCGTGCCGACGTTCTCGTTCACGGTCACCAAGCTGCGCTGGCTCGCCGAGCACGAGCCGGCGGCCGCGGCACGGGCCGCGGCCGTGCTGCTGCCGCACGACTGGCTGACCTGGCGGCTGCGGGGCGGGATGGGCGAGCGCAGCCGGGCGGCCTCGCACCCGGGGATGGGGGAGCGGGCCGGGCCACAGCGCCTCACCCCGCTGGTCACCGACCGGGGCGACGCGTCAGGGACGGGTTACTTCTCGCCCGCGACCGGAACCTGGCTGCCCGACCTGGTGGCCGCGGCGATCGGGCACCAGGTCCGGCTGCCGAGGGTGGCGGCGCCCGGGGAGGTCGTCGGGCAGACCTACTGGGGTGCGGCGGTGTCGGCCGGGACCGGGGACAACATGGGCGCCGCGCTTGGTCTCGGCCTCGGGCCCGGTGACGTCGCGGTGTCGATCGGGACCTCGGGCACGGCGTTCGTGGTCTGCCCGGTGCCCGCGGCGGACCCGACCGGGGCGGTGTCCGGGTTCGCCGACGCCACCGGGCGGTTCCTGCCGCTGGTGTGCACGGTCAACGCGGGGCTCGTGCTGTCCGCGACCGCGTCGCTGATAGGCACCGACGTCGACGGGCTCTCCGCGCTGGCGCTGGCCGCCGGGGCTGGTTCGGGCGGCATCACCCTGCTGCCCTACCTGGACGGCGAGCGGACCCCGGACCGGCCTCGTGCCACCGGAGTGCTGCGCGGGCTGACCACGCAGAACGCGACCAGGGAGAACCTGGCCCGGGCCGCGGTCGAGGCGGTGCTCGCCTCGCTGGCCGATGCCTCGGACCTGCTGGCCAAGGCCGGGCCGGGTGAGCCAGGCGGCGGGCCGGATCCCGGGCGGGTGCTGCTGACCGGCGGCGGCGCGAGATCGGCCGCCGTGCGCGAGCTGGCGCCCGGCATCTTCTTCGCGCCGGTCCTGGTGCCCGAGCCCGAGGAGTACGTCGCGCTCGGCGCCGCCCGCCAGGCTGCGTGGGCGCTGGCCGGGACCACGGAACCGCCGCCGTGGCCGCCGCGGCCCGCGGAGAGCTACACCGCCCCGCCGCAGCCGCAGATCCGCGAGCGCCACGCCGCGCTTCGCGACGACACCGTCACCTGGGATGAAAGGACCTCCTCGTGAGCACAGACAGCTACGCACCCACACCCGCCGACCGATTCTCGTTCGGGATATGGACCGTCGGCTGGCAGGGCGTGGACGTGTTCGGAACGGCGGTCCGGCCGCCGATGCCGGCCGAGCGCGCCGTGCGAAAGCTGGCCGAACTCGGCGCCTACGGCGTGAACTTCCACGACAACGACGTGTTCGCGTTCGACGACACCGATGAGGAGCGGGCGGACCGGATTGCCGCGTTCCGCAAGGCGCTCGACCAGACCGGGCTCGTGGTGACCACCGCCACCACCAACCTGTTCGGGCACCCGATCTTCAAGGAGGGCGGGTTCACCGCCAACGACCGGGACGTGCGCCGGTTCGCGCTGGCCAAGGTGATGCGCAACCTCGACCTGGCGGCCGAGCTCGGGGCGCGGGTCTACGTCTGCTGGGGCGGGCGCGACGGTGCCGAGTCGGGCGCGTCCAAGGACGTGCGGGCGGCGCTCGACCGGTGCAAGGAGGCGTTCGACATTCTCTGCGACTACGTCCTTGACCAGGGATACAGCCTGCGTTTCGCGATCGAGCCCAAGCCGAACGAGCCGCGCGGCGACATCCTGCTGCCCACCGCCGGGCACGCCCTGGCGTTCATCAACGAGCTGGAGCATCCTGAGCTGGTCGGCCTCAACCCGGAGGTCGGGCACGAGGAGATGTCCGGGCTCAACTACGCCCACGGCATCACCCAGGCACTGTGGCACGGCAAGCTGTTCCACATCGACCTGAACGGCCAGCACGGGCCCCGCTACGACCAGGACCTGCGGTTCGGGGCCGGGAACGCGCGCGGCGCGTTCTGGGTGGTCGACGCGCTGGAGGCGGGCGGCTACGACGGGCCGGTGCACTTCGACTACAAGCCGCCCCGGACCGAGGACGACGCCGGGGTGTGGGCGTCCGCCGCCGCCTGCATGCGCAATTACCTGATCCTGCGGGAGAAGGTGCGGGCGTTTCGTTCCGACCCCGAAGTAAATGAGGCGCTGCAGGCCGCCAGGGTCCCCGAGCTTTCGCTGCCGACCCTCGCCGTCGGCGAGACCTGGCGTGACATCCGCGGGTTCACCCCCGACATCGCGGCGCTCGCGGATCGCGGCATGGCGTTCGAGCGGCTGGACCAGCTCGCCCTCGAGTACCTCTACGGCGTCCGCTAGGCGCGGCTCGCGGCCAGGCAGCCGGCCCAGCCGCTGGTCTCGAACGTGGCGGCCGGGCACTGGGCGGTCTGCGGGTAGTAGGCGCCCATGTGCTTGCTGACCGTGCCCGGCGGGATGATGTCCGACGGGTTGGCTGGCGCGCTGATGAAGGCGAACGCCTCGGGATACAGCGACCGCTGCGGGAGCATGTTCCGCAGCAGCTGGAACTCAGGGGTGCCGGGCCGGCTGGCTGACATCGGGATCCAGGTCGCGCCGTTGGCCTTCAGCGACCCGGCCGACGGCTTGTCCGCGGGCAGCGAGGACACCACGGTGTAGTAGCCGCCTTGCAGCGTCGTCTGGTAGTCGGCGGTTCCGCCGAACTGCTCCTTGGTGCCCTGGCTGGCCTCGGCGACCGGGTAAGGCTGCGTGCCGAGGTAGTTGGCCACCGACCAGTAGAGGACCTGGAACTTCGGCTTGATCCAGGCGACGGGGTGGGCGCCGATCGAGTTTCCCGGCGCCCCGTGGCCGGCCGTGGTGGGGCTGGTCGGAGCCTCGCCGTGGGTCACGACCACATATCCAGGCTTCGGCGTGAACCGCATCTCGAGGTACCCGTTGACCGGGTTCGGGAACAACCCGGCTTCTGAATCGGCCGACGGGCCGAAGTACTGAAGCTCCGGGACCGCGCAGCCGGAGGTGCACGACATGATCACGCCGTCGTCACTCAGGCCTTTCAGGACCGCGGCCGTGCTCGCGGGCGCGGTGGCGCGCTGCTCGGAAACCTGTTCCGGGGTCACCCCGGGCTGGCCGACGCAGGGCGGCAGGGTGGTGCTGCGCCCGCCCGCGGTGACTGTGATGGAAGGAAGCTGCACGGCGGCATTGCCCCCGGCCGGGAGGTAGGCCCGGAAGATCACGTAGCCCACTCCGCCCGGCCCGGACGGATCGGCGGGAGGCTGCCGGTCGATCGTGGGGATGGCGTTCTCGGAACGCTGCTGCGCGGCGGTGGCCACCGGCAGCAGGCGGATGGTGAACTGCTGCCCCTTGCGCACCCGCCCGGTGCGCCACGGGTTCCCCGTTCCCTGATCGGGGATTATCTGATAGCCAGAAAGGTACGAAGGAACGCGCTTTCCCTTGACCGTGTTGGTGAACAGCTGATACGAGTCGTTGTATACGGCAAACGACATGAACCGGCTCACCGGGAATGCTCCGCTGATCGTTATCGAATCGCCGGGGGTGGCGGAAAACGGGGTGAGCCAGTAGGCGGCGAACGGGTCGGGCGCGGCCACATTAGCCGTGGCCGGAGTGGTCTCGACCGGCCATGCACAGCCAGGGGGCACCGCGGCTGCGACAACGGCCGCCGTGACCGCCTGGACGCTACCGCCCAGGCCAGCGCTACTGGCTACGGCGGCCGGGTAGGCCAGTGCGGCTGCCAGCGCCGCCGCCGCTGCCGCCGCGGCGGCAGATTTCGTGGCGCGCTGCGAGCGTGAGAATCCCATCTGAATGCCCCCGGATAGGTAACACGCCATTCCCCCTGCAGGCGTGCCCGTGTTTGGCGAGGCTACCGAGATGACTATGCCGCGTCACGCCACCACGCCGTCATACCGCGGCAATCGAGAACTGGCAGGTAATCCCGGTGGGACGTTCGGATTCCGGCCACAACCGTCGCAGCAGGACTCCAGCCCGCGCCATCCTCGTAACGGGCGCGCGGCGGCGCTATGGCGTCCGGTTGCCGTCGATCTGGTCGAAGTCACCGACGCCGTTGTCGCTTCCGCCGCCGCCCGACCACTGCCACATCAGCGCGTACTTGCTGCTGCTGGCGACCCCGCCGAAGAATCGCGCGCAGGTCGACGGCGCACTGCCGGTCAGGCACCAGCCCGTCGGCGGGTGGGCCAGGCTGCCGGTGAAGGACTCGTAGGTCCACTCGTAGGTGTCCGGTATGGACGCGGCGGAGCCGGTGCCGAAGATCGAGGCCCAGATGTCGGGCGCCGAATACACGCCCACCTGGTAAGCGGAGTGGCTGGTCAGGTACGCGGCGAACCCGTTCAGGTCGGCCCGGTCGACGCTCGCCGCGACGAAGCTGGACTTGACCACGCCACTGCACGCCGAGGTGTACACGGAGTTCCAGCCGTTGTCCGGGGCTGGCGTGTAGTCGGGAGCGTCCCCCGGGATCTCGATGTCCATGAAGACGACCGGGTAGGTCACGTGCAGCTTGGCGATATCGGCCAGCGCCCGCCCCGCCTGCGCCGCGCCCCAGGCCGACGCTTCGGTGGTGGTGCCGTTGTAGTGCGGGTCGACCCCCGGCCCGCCCATGAACCAGTACACGCCGGTGCCGATGCCGTCGTGATCGGCGTGATTGGCGTTGGCCTGGCTGCTGTTGGTCGCGGACCAGACGACGATCCGGTGGCATCGGGCCAGGTTCGCCCAGTTGCCGGTCATCCCGATGTACCCGCCGTAGGCACCGCCGATGACCGGTTCCCGGTACGGCGCGGACCCGGAGATCGTGACCGCGCGGCTGTCGGTCCCGTACCAGAAGGCCGGCTTGTCGCCCGAGCCCAGGGCCGGGTCCTGCGCGGCGGCGCGGACGCCGCCCGCGGACGTGCTGACCGGGCTCGCCGCGGCCGGGACCACGGTCAGCGCGGCCACGGCCGCCGTCAGCGTGATGGTGCTGACGGCGGCGGCCGCGACGAGGCGGGCCGCGCTCCCCCGGGCCGCCGTGACGCGATGGCCCGCGCTCTGGCCTGCGCGCAGTGGCCGGTCCGATTCCCGCCGTGCCATGCGTCTCCCTTGTCCGCCGACGTCCCCGGCCGTCGCGCTGTGCCGGGCTCGCCGGTCATTCCATGCTTACGCCGTTTTCAGGCGTTTTCAAAGTCCGGCGGCACCAACCTAGCGGGCCGGCGCGACCCGGTTCTCTGGACTTCACGTTATGCCCTTGACCTGCACAAAGAGGGGCCGATCCGGGGCCGCCCGCAGCCCAGGGACGGCGGTATGCACCTTGCACCCGGTTGCGCCGCAGGCTGAGCCGCGGGCCACAGCGAAGACCCCTCGATGTTCTGCAAGGATCAAGGCGGTCCAGGTCGTACCGTGGCGTGCTGGCAGGCCTGGCGGTCAGCGCAACGGAAAGGTCCGGCGATGGAAGCTCCCGGTCGGGATAGCGCGATTGATCACGTCGTCGTGATCATGTTCGAGAACCGCTCGTTCGACAACCTGCTCGGCCGGCTGTACCAGCCGGGCGAGGTGGCCTCGTTCGAGGGGGTGAACGGCCGGGACCTCAGCAACCCGATACCGGACTGGGCCGCCGACGGATCCGGCCGGATGGCCGTGCCGTACGGGGTGGCGCCGGGGATGAATACGCCGTCTCCTGACCCGGGCGAGGAGTACCAGCACGTCAACACGCAGCTGTTCGGCCTCATCGATCCGCCGGGCAACCGCGGCAAGCCGCCCGGGAAGATGACCGCCCCGTACAACGCGCCTGCCGATGCCACGCGCCCGCCGACCATGGACGGGTTCGTCGCCGACTACATCAGCACGTTCACGGCCGAGCTGGGCAGGCCGCCCGGTTACGACGAGTTCGCCCAGATCATGACCGGCTACACGCCCGCGCAGGTGCCAGTCACCTCGGCGCTGGCCCGCGGCTTCGCGACGTTCGATCACTGGTTCTGCGAGGTGCCGTCGCAGACGTTCGCCAACCGGTCGTTCTTCCACGCCGCCACCTCGTCCGGCTACGTCGTCAACATGGACCCCGCCGACTCGTTCCCGGTGCACAACACCGCCGAGACGATCTTCGAGCGCCTCGAGTCGCAGGGCCTGACCTGGCGCGTCTACTGCGACCCGCCGAGCCACATCTCGCTGACCGGGATCATCCACGCGCCCCGGCTGCTCGGCCGGTTCCGGACGAACTTCTTCACCACCGACCGGTTCCTCGAGGACGCGGCCAGCGGCCAGCTGCCCGCGTACTCCTTCATCGAGCCCAACCTGCTGTACGGCCACAACGACATGCACCCGGCCTTCGACGCCCTGTACCCCGGCGTTGATTTCGACCCGCCGTCGTCCCTGCTCGGCGGCGAAGCCCTGCTGGCCAGGATCTACGACGCGGTCCGTTCCTCGTCCTCGCCGGGCGGATCGAACGCGTACAACACGCTGCTCATGGTCAACTTCGACGAGCACGGCGGCACCTACGACCACGTCCCGCCGCCGCCCGCCCCGCCGCCCGTGCCCTCCGCTGCCCTCGGTCAGCTCGGCTTTGCCTTCGACCGGTCGGGGGTCCGCGTGCCAGCGATCGCCATCTCCGCATGGATCCCTGAACGCACGGTCGTCACCACCGGGTACCGGAATACGTCGGTCTTGCGGACGGTCCGCGAGCGCTGGGGGCTCGGCGCGCCGCTCACCGCCCGCGACGCGGCCGCCCCCGGCATCGCCCCGGTGCTGTCGCTCGGCAGCCCGCGACCGCCGGAAGAGTGGCCCGAGGTCATCCCGCTCCCGGTCCTCCCGTTCGATCCGCAGGCCATGCCGCGAGACGTGCCGCTGCGCGCGCTGTCCAAGGCAGCGCTGTGCGCGGTCCTGGAACTCGGCAAGGGGGTCGGCCTGCGCGTGCCCGACGTCGACAAGGACGCCGATGTCCTGCGCGCCGACGGCATGGCGATCGTCAGCGACTGCTTCGGGGACATGTTCCCCGGCCTGCACGGTGCTTAGCCGGGCGGCCGCCCCGTTCGCCGGTCAGGCGCCGACGCTGGTCGGGGCGAGCCCGTTGTCCGCGTAGTCGCAGGTTCCCTCGGCCTGGAACTGGCGGGCGGCGCGCAGAACCTCGGCGCCCAGCGCGCGCAGCTGCGCGGCGATGGCCTCGTCGACCAAGTGCCCGTCGGGGTCGAACGACTGCCATGACTGCGGCACCGGCATCACCAGCGGGACGCTCCAGCCGCGCAGCGACCGGGCGATGAAGTCCATCGCGTTGACGGTCTGCAGGCCCTGGACTCCGCCGGCCGTGGAGATCAGCCCGATCGGCTTGTTCGACAGGTACGGCGGCGTGCGCTCGGCCAGCAGGATCAGCCAGTCCAGCGCGTTCTTGAACGACCCGCTCACCGAGCCCTGGTAGGTCGGGCTGCTCCAGACCATCGCGTCGCAGCCGTACACGGTCTCCGCGAACTGATGCGCGGCCGGCGGGATCGCGTGCTCGGCGGTGTACAGCGGCAGGTCCAGGTCACGGATCGAGATCAGCTGCACGTCGGCACCGCTCGCGGCCGCCCCGTCGAGCGCGACCTGCAGCGCGCTGCGGCTGGTGGACGCGGCCCGAAGAGAACCGCCCAGGCCCACGATCCGAGCTGGCCGCGCCATAGATGTCTCCGTCCGCTGGTGCCAGGTAGAGCCTATGATCCCAGCATGTTCGGGTGGTTATCCCGAGCTTGGGAGAACGCGCCAGCGGACCAGCCAGGAGGTTCGGACCCAGACATGACGAGCACCCACACAGTTGAGTCGACGACGCAGACGGTGCGCTCCGGCTACCTCGACCCCGCCGCCCAGGCGGTGGCAACGGTAGCGCCGGGCGACATCGTCAGCTATCCCCATACCTGGACTCACTGGGGTAATGAGGCGCAGTTCGGGATGAGCTTCGCGGACCGGGAACCGCTCCGGCACAAGTACCCCAACGGCCCGTACTCCATGGTGGGCCCGGTCGAGATATCCGGCGCAGCGCCAGGCGACGTGGTCGAGTGCAGCATCACCCGGCTGCGCACGATCGGCTGGGGCTGGAACTCGTTCGGTCGGGCCGATCTGGGCCGCCGAAGGGGCGGCGAGCCTGCATCTCACCCTCAACCCGGTCGTCGAGGCCAGCGAGCACGACAGTGAGAAGGCGGTCGCGCGGTCCGTGCTGCTGATCATCGATCCGGTCCCGCCTATCACGATCCGCACCGCCGTTCTCATCACGCAGATCCTCCAGCGCGACAGCGGCTCCTGGCGCATCAGCAGGCGAACGGTCGCGGCCGCTGCCGAGGGACCCTGAACCGGAGTCGGGAGCGGATGTGACTAGGGAGCAGGTGGCGAGCTGGGTCGCGGAGTATGAACGCGCCTGGCGGGCGCCAGGGACCAATGCGCTTGGCCAGATCTTCGGCCCGGACGCGACCTACCGGCAGGGCCCCTACGACGAGCCGGTCACCGGTCTGGTCGCGATCGGCCGCATGTGGGAAGCCGAACGCGAAGGGCCAGACGAGGTTTTTCGCATGACGAGCTCCATCGTGGCGGTGGAGGACACTACGGCGGTGGTTCGCGTCGAGGTCTTCTACGGCGACCCGGTCCGCCAGGAATACCGCGACCTGTGGGTGATCCGCTTCACCGACGATGGGCTTTGCGCCTCGTTCGAGGAGTGGCCCTTCTGGCCTGCCCAGCCCGTCGTCACGCGCGGAGCGACCGGATCCGGAACGCCATCGTGATCTGCATGACGCCGAAGACCAGCAGCCAGATGCTGAGCACGACCGCGAGCACGACCAGCGAGATGCCGGGATAAGCCAGCACGACGAGGCCGGCCACAATGCCGAGGATGCCCATCACCGCGGTCCATCCGCGGCCCCGCATCTCGCGGTGCGACAGCGCGGTGAACAGCTCTACCGCACCGCTGACGATCCAGAAGATGCCCAGCAGCAGGGCCAGCGCCAGCAAAGTGATGAAGACGTGCCGCACCGCGTACAGGCCGATGATCAGCGACAGCACGCCGAGCAGCGCGAGCAGCACCCGGGTGCCGCCGGTCCGGTCGTCGGAGGCGAAGGCGCCCGCGAACCTGAAGATGCCCATCACGATCAGCTGGATGCCGAACAAGACCGCGACGACCACCAGCGTGCGGCCGGGCCAGACCAGGGCCGCGATGCCGACCGCCACCGTGATGATCCCGAACGCCAGGACCCATCCCCAGTGCCGGCCCACGCGAGCCAGGATGTCCGCGGGATCTTCCCGTGCGCGTGCATTCATCTGTGAGGACCTCCCGGCCAGGTATTGCCTCCCCGGCACCGCTTGCCTGAAGAGAGCACATCTACTGTGCCGTCTACGGCGACGCTGATCAACGGGGCTGGCTGAGGCTTGGATATGCTCGTGGTGGCCATCCGGGGCCGGGAGGCGGGGATGGGCGAGGGACTTAACCCGATCGAGGTCGGCAAGAAGCTGCACGAACACGGCGAGAAGCAGCACGAGGAGGCCGAGGAGGGGGACCGGCACGGCGGGTCCGAGGACCGGCACTCCCGCATCGTGCAGATCTGCGAGGCCGTGCTGCTGGCGCTGGTCACGATCACGGCCGCCTGGGCGGGCTACTCGGCCGCCAGGTGGGGCACGGAATCACGCGTCGAGATTGCCAAGTCGTCCACGCTGCGCAACCTGGCCACCCGGGACGACCTTGAGGCCCTCTCGCTCCGTAACTTCGACGCCTCGACCTTCAATGCGTGGTTCATCGCGTTCACCCTGAACAGCCCGCAGAAGGAGGCGATCGCCGTGCGCCGGTTCCGGCCGCAGTTCCTGGTCGCCTTCAACGCGTGGATGGCGACCGATCCGCTGCACAATCCGCACGCCCCGCCCGGCCCGACGTACATGCCGCAGTACAAGCTGCCGGTCCAGGCGCAGTCCAACGCGTTCGACAACCAGGCCGACGCGCAGTTCAACGCGGGCAACGCGGCCGCGCTCACCGGCGACAACTACGTCCGGATCACGGTGTTCCTCGCCGCCGTGCTGTTCCTGGTCGGCATCGGCAGCTCGTTCAAGCTCGTTGGCGTCCGCTACGCCCTGATCACCTTCGGCGCCGTGTTGCTGATCCTCTCGGTCGTGCTGATCACCCGCCAGCCCGGCCTTCCGGGCTGATCACCGATCGGGCATGGCCTGCGCAGCCCGGACACTGGGCCGCTAAGGATTGCAGCGGGTCGAGCTACGCAGCGCAGAACTGACCTTCGAGGCCTAAAGGGTCCGTGCTGCTACCCAGCAAGCGCCGGCGGCTGGCCGTCTGGCTGGGACGCCGTGCGCGGACGTCGGCCCTCGGTGGAGAATTGGGTTTTCGCCGCAGAGGAGGTGGTGGCGTGCAGCCACAGCCAGGGCAACCGCCCCAGCGTCGGCCGCTGAATCGCCATGACAGCCATGTGGCGGAGCAGATGGTTGAGCGGGCGGCCGAGCTGGCCAGGGATTCTCACGCCCGGACCCGGCACGCTGCCCTGCTGGTGCAGGACGGCAGCATGCTGGCGTGGGGGACCAACGGGGTTCCCTTTCCCGGGGAAGACCACTGCTACTGCAAGGTCGCGGACTTCGGTCATCATGACCAGTGCCGGACCCACGCGGAGCAGCGGGCGATCTCGCTGGCCCGCGACGGCGACGGCTGGCGCAGGCTGCCGGGATCGAAGCTGATCTACGTGCGTCTCGAGGCGGACGACTCGGTGCGGTTGCAGGAGCCTCATTTCTGCGCCCGCTGCAGCCGGCTGGCGTTGTCGCTGGGCGTGGCGGAGTGGATCTTCGCCGTGTCCGACGGGCTGGTCGGATACTCCTCGGCTGACTATGACGGGATCGCCCAGCTCCGCTGGTAGCCCGTCACGTGTGGGCCAGTACGATCCGGGCAGGGGGCACGGTGAGGCGCTAGGCGGCGGAAGAGAGCAAATTATGGCGATCGCGACCATCAATCCGGCTACCGGCGAGACCGTGAAGACCTATGACGAGATGCCCGAGGCGGACGTCGAGCGCTGCCTGGCCGCGGCCGCGGCGGCGCACGCCAGCTACCGCCTGACCAGCTTTGACGCCCGGGCCGGATGGATGCGCCGGGCCGCCCGCATCCTCGACGACGAGCAGGACCAGATCGCGGCGATGATGACGACCGAGATGGGCAAGACGCTGGCCGCCGCCCGCCAGGAGGTCGCCAAGTGCGCCGCCGCCTGCCGGTATTACGCCGACCACGCCGCCGGGTTCCTGGCCGATGAGCCCGCCGACGCCGATGCCGTCGGGGCCGAGCGCGCCTACGTCAGCTACCAGCCGCTCGGCCCGGTCCTGGCCATCATGCCGTGGAACTTCCCGCTCTGGCAGGCCATGCGGTTCGCCGTGCCCGCATTGATGGCCGGCAACGTCGGGCTGCTCAAGCACGCCTCGAACGTGCCGCAGACCGCCCTGTTCCTGCAGGACCTGTTCGCCAGGGCCGGCTTCCCGCACGGGACCTTCCAGACCCTGCTGGTCGGCTCCGCCCGGGTTGAGGCGATCCTCCGCGATGAGCGGGTGGTGGCGGCCACGCTGACCGGTTCCGGGCCGGCCGGGCAGTCGGTGGCGGCCATCGCCGGCAGCGAGATCAAGAAGGTCGTGCTCGAGCTGGGCGGCAGCGACCCGTTCATCGTCCTGCCCTCGGCGGACCTGCAGGCCGCGGCGCGGGTCGCCGCTGTCGCGCGCCTGATCAACAACGGCCAGTCCTGCATCGCGGCCAAGCGCTTCATCGTGCATACGGCCGTCTATGACGAGTTCGAGCGCCTGTTCGTCGAGCAGATGTCGGGCAAAGTGGTCGGGGACCCGATGGCCGACGGCACCGACGTCGGACCGCTCGCCTCCGAGCAGCAGCGGGACGACGTCGAAAGGCTCGTCGCTGACGCCGTGGCCAAGGGCGCGAAGGTGCTGTGCGGGGGCGCCGTGCCGGATAGCCCCGGCTTCTACTACCCGCCGACCGTTCTGTCCGGCATCACGCCGGATATGCGCGTGCACGGCGAGGAGGTGTTCGGCCCGGTGGCCACCCTGTACCGGGTAGCGGACCTTGACGCGGCGATAGAGCTCGCCAACGGCACCGAGTTCGGGCTCGGCGCGAACGCGTGGACCAACGACGAGGAGGAACGGGCCCGGCTCGTCAGGGACCTCGCCGCCGGGATGGTCTTCATCAACGGCAACGTGACCTCCTACCCGCAGTTGCCGTTCGGCGGGGTCAAGAGCTCCGGTCACGGCCGGGAACTATTCGTCCAGGGCATCCGCGAGTTCTGCAACATCAAGGCCGTATGGATCGGCAATCCCGGCCGGAGCTGACCCCGCGATGGGGCAATGCCACTCACTGCCCTCGGATGGTGGGTGCGGCCCCGGGGATGGTAAGGGTTGAGCCAGCAGGGGGCGGCGCGCGAACGCCCCGAGGGGAGGCAGCATGCTGGAGACCCGGCCGCTGGGCTCGACGGGCCTAGACGTCTCGGTGATGTCGCTCGGCTCGTGGCGGACGTTCGAGCGGCTCCCGGCCGAGACCCGGGTCGCCATCATGCGGGCCGCAAGGGACGAGGGCATCAACTTCTTCGACGATGCCCGGTACAACGACGAGACCGGCACGGCCCCGATGCCGACCGGGTACTCCGAGGTGGTGTTCGGGGAGCTGTTCCGCGGCGCCGGCGTGCGCCGGGAAGAGGCCGTGGTGACGAACAAGCTGTGGTGGGAGTTCTGGCCCGAGCAGAGCGCCGCAGCCGAGCTGGACGCGTCGCTGCAGCGGATGGGCTTCGACTACATCGACGTGATCTATGCGAACCCGCCGCCGGAAGGCATGCCGGTCCCCGAGCTCGTCGCGGCCACCGTCGGAGTCGTCGGGTCGGGGAAGGCGCGCGCCTGGGGCCTGGTGAACTGGCATGCCGAACTGGCCGGGCGGGCCGTCCGGGCCGCCGCCGACCTCGGCGTCGCGCCGCCGTGCGCGATCCAGCTGCCGTACAGCCTGGTCCGCAGGGACTGGGTGGAAGACCCGGCCATGACCCGGGTGCTCGACGCGTCCGGCGCCGGGCTGATCGCCTCGTTCAGCCTGGCCGGCGGCGTGCTCACCGGTAAGTATCTGGCCGGCCCCGCGGCCGGCCGGGCGGCCGGGACGCTGGACGATCTCAGGGTCGCGCCGGCCGCCGCCGCGGCCCGGGAACTGGCCAGCCTGGCGGCCCGGCTGGACACCACCCCGGCCGCGCTGGCGCTGGCGTTTCCGTTCACCCACCCGGCCTTCGCCAGCGTGCTGTTCGGCGCGACCAGCCCGGAGCAGGTCCGGGCCAACTGCGCCGCCGCGAGCCTGCTCGACCGCCTCGGTCCTGACGACCTCGCGGAGCTGCGGCGCATCGGCATCCGGTGAGACCAGCGCGGGAATAGCGGGAATACGCGAATCCGGGCGGCGGTTGCCAGCCAGCGTGACAGCACCGTCGAATGAACGCGAAGACGTACAGTTCTGGTTCGATCCGCTGTGCCCGTGGGCCTGGATCACCTCCCGATGGATCCTGGAGGTGGAGCAGGTCAGGCCGGTGCGGGCGGACTGGCGGATCATGTCGCTGGCCTACCTGAACCTGGTCCAGCACGAGGGCAAGGATCTGAGCCCCGAGTACCTGGAGCGGATGGCCAAGGCCTGGGGACCGATCCGCGTGGTCGCGGCGGCCGCCAAGGAACGCGGCGACGAGGTCCTGGGGCCGATCTACACGGCCATCGGCACGCGGTTCCACAACCAGGGACGCCGGGAAGATCCGTCGGTGATCACGGAAGCGCTGGAAGAGGTGGGCCTGCCCGCGTCGCTGGCCAGCGCGGCCGAGAGCGACGAGTTCGACGAGCAGATCAAGGCCTCGCACCACGAGGCGTTCGATGAGATCGGGCTCGACGTGGGCACCCCGGTCATCCGCATCCGCGGCAACCCGATCTTCGGCCCGGTGATCACGCCGGCGCCCAAGGGTGAGGCCGCCGGTCGGCTGTGGGACGGCGTAGTGCTGGTGACCGAGGCCGACGGGTTCTTCGAGCTCAAGCGGACCAGGGACCGCAAGCCCTCGTTCGAATAAGCCGCGCCGGGGTAACTCCCCGGGGTAACCGGCGGCCGCCGATATCAGGCGCTGGTATCGGCGGCGAGCCGGGTCACCAGGCCGGTCTCGTAGGCCAGGACGACCGCCTGCACCCGGTCGCGCAGCCCGAGCTTGGTCAGGATCCGGGCCACGTGGGTCTTCACCGTCGCTTCGCTCAGCGTGAGGGCGGCGGCCAGCTCGGCGTTGCTCATGCCGCGGGCGACGAGCCCCAGCACTTCCAGCTCCCGCGGCGTCAGCGCGGACAGGTCATGGCCCGGTGAGCCCGCCGGGGCCGGGCGGGGCGCGAAGCGCTCGACCAGGCGGCGGGTGATGGATGGCGCCAGCAGCGCGTCGCCGGTGCGCACGAGCTGGACCGCGGCGACGAGGTGCTCGGGTGAGACGTCCTTGAGCAGGAAGCCGCTTGCCCCGGCGGCCAGCGCCGCGTACACGTACTGGTCGAGGTCGAACGTGGTGAGGATGATGATCCGGACATCCTCGCCGGAGCCGGCCTCGCCGGGCCCGTTCTTGCCAGGCCTGGCGGCGGCGAGGATCCGCCGGGTGGCTTCCAGGCCGTCCATCTCGGGCATCCGGATGTCCATCAGCACGACATCCGGCCGGTGCTGGCGGACGGCGGCGACCGCTTCCTTCCCGTTTGCCGCCTCGGCCACGACCGGGATGCCGGCCGAGCTCAGGATCAGCCGGAAACCGCGCCGCACCAGCGTCTGGTCGTCCGCGATGACCACCCGCGGCGGATCCGGATCACCGGCAGGACCCGGAGCGCTCATGCCGGCGCGCGCTCAAAGGAGACCAGTGCCGGTGCCCCGGCCGGTTCCAGCGGAATCGTGGCCCGCACCCGCCACCCGCCGCCGGGCCGGGGCCCGACCTCCAGCGAACCCCCGTAGATCGCGATCCGCTCCCGCAGCCCGATGAGCCCCCGGCCACTTCTGCCTGCGAAATGCGCGGATTCCCCGGCCACGTTGGCGACGTCGATGATCAGGTCACGCGCCCGGTATTCGATGCGCACCTTGGTCCGGGCCCCGTCCGCGTGCTTGAGCACGTTCGTCAGCGCCTCCTGCGCCACCCGGTAGGCGGCGAGGTCAGGGCCCTGAGGCAACCCGCGCTCGGTGCCTGTTACGCATAGCTCCACCGGCAGGCCCGCCGCCCGGACCCGGGCGACCAGGACCGGGACCTCGGACAGGCCGGGCTGCGGACGCAGCGGGCCCTGGCCTTCGGGCGCGTCCAGCTCAGGCGCACCCGACGGGGCCAGCAGGCCCAGCAGGTGCCGCAGCTCGGTCATGGCGGTCCGGCCGCTGGACTCGATGGCCAGCATGGCCTCGCGGGCGTCAGCGGGCGAGCTGTCCAGCACCCGGCGGCCCGCGCCGGCCTGGACCACCATCACGCTGACGTTGTGCGTCACGACGTCGTGCAGTTCGGCCGCGATCCTGGCCCGTTCCTCCTCGACGGCGCGCCGGGTCGCCGCCATATGCCCTGCTTCCGCCTGGCGCAGCCGCGCCGCCGGGCGGGGGCTCAGGCCCGGGGAATGGACCTGACGGGACCATCACGGTCACCCAGCAGCTGAACCTGGCCGGCCGCTCGTCACCCGGTGGCCCGGTCGACGACCTGGTCCTGACCAACGGCCACTGGGCCACCGGCCCGGGACAGGTCGTCTGGGACGGAAACAGCCAGGGCCTGGAGTTTGGCCCCGGCACCCGGCTCACCGTGGACGGCACGAACCAGCGCCTGACCGTCGTCGGCGTCGCCACCTCGATCACTAACACCGCCCAGGGCTGGGTGACGCCGTCCGAAGTCGCCGCCCTCGAGGGCAAGGACGGCACGGGCGCGCCAGCCGCCGACCAGATGCTGTACCGCTTCGCCAGCGCGGGCGCTGCGGCGCAGGTCAGCAGCGACATCAGCGAGATCCGCGGCGCCCTGCCGCGCGGTGACCTGGCCGGCGCGCAGTCCTACCTGACCGCCAGGCTGCAGGCCGCGAGCGGGATCGCGCCGTGGGTGCCGTTCATCGTCGCGTTCGGCCTGATCGGGCTCGTGATGTCGGTGCTGATCGTGGCCAACGTGGTCAGCGGCGCGGTGGTGGCCGGCACCCAGCGGATCGGCGTGCTGAAGTCCATCGGGTTCTCCCCGGCGCAGGTGGTCGCGGTGTACGTGCTCCAGGTGGCGGTCCCGGCGCTGCTCGGCTGCGTGGCCGGCGTGGCCGCGGGCAACCTGCTTGCCGTTCCGCTGCTCAGGCAGCAGGCCCAGGTCTACGGCGTCGGGCGGCTCGCCGTGCCGTTCTGGGTCGATCTTGCGGTGCCGCTGTCCATGCTCGCGCTGGCCGTCCTGGCCGCGGTCGCGCTGGCCATGCGCGCCGGGCGGATGAGCGCGACGGCGGCGATCGCGACCGGCCGCGCGCCGCGGCCCAGGCACGGCTACCTGGCCCACCGCCTGTTCGGCCGGCTAAACCGCCTGCCGCGCCCGGTGACGATCGGCCTGGCCAGCCCGTTCGCCCGGCCCACCCGCACGGCGGTCACCCTGGCCGCGGTGCTGGCCGGGGGCGTCGCGGTGACGTTCGCGGTCGGCCTGGCTACCTCGCTCGGCATGGTGTACGCCAGCCTGAATCACTCGGCAGCCGAGCCGGTGCAGATCCCGCTGGCCGGGGTCAGCGGCGGGCCGGGCGGCGCTACCCGGATCAGCATCCCCTATGGCACCGTGCCGAGCCTGGCGGCGCAGGAGCACGCCACGGCGGCCGCGCTCGACGCGCAGCCCGGCACCGCGCACTACGCCGCCGAGGCCGACAGCCAGATCAGCGTGCTCGGCCTGGCCCAGCCGCTCAGCCTCATCGGCTTCACCGGCGACGCGAGCTGGACCGGCTATGCCATGATCAGCGGGCACTGGTATTCCGGCCCGCACCAGGTGGACGTCAACACCGCGTTCCTGACTGACACCGGCCTGTCCGTCGGCGACAGCTACACGCTCACCTCGGGCGGCAGGCACACCGCGGTCACGATCGCCGGCGAGGTCTTCGACCCCCAGGGCGGCACTGCGGAGATGATCGGCGCCCAGTCCACGTTCATCCCCGTCGACCCCCAGCTGGAACCGGGCGAGTACGACGTGGCCCTCAAGCCGGGCACCAGCCTGAGCGGGTACGTGAACACGCTGAGCAGGGCGATCGGCCAGACCGACCAGGTCATCGCGAACACCGCCAACTCATCCAATTACGCCATCATCATCGGGCTGATCACCACGATGACGCTGCTGCTCGCGGCCGTCGCGGCCCTCGGCGTGCTGAACACGGTCGTGCTGCAGACCCGGGAACGCGTCCACGACCTGGGCGTGTTCAAGGCCGTCGGCATGACGCCGCGGCAGACGATCGCGATGGTGGTGTGCTCGGTCGCGGGAGTGGGCCTGCTGGCCGGCCTGATCGCGGTCCCGCTCGGCATCGCGCTGCACCGCTACGTTCTGCCGATCATGGGCAACGCCGCCCAGACCGCCGTCCCGGCCGCGTTCCTCAACGTCTACCACCCGGCCGAGCTGGCCCTGCTCGCCCTGGCCGGCCTGGCCATCGCGGTGGCGGGCGCGCTGGCCCCGGCGGGCTGGGCGGCCAAAACCCGCACCGCGTCCGCGCTCCGCGCGGAGTAGCGGCGCCGTCGGGTCAGCCGATCGGTTGATGCGGCTGAGCCGCCCGGCGGACCGGGCGGCTCAGCCGCCGGCCGGTGAGATGTGGCTGGCCGGTCGATGTCTGCCAGGGTGCGGCGCTGCGACGCTGAACGCATGCCAGCAGTGATCGATGTGCAGCACCTGCACAAGAACTATGGGGACACCGTCGCGGTCGACGACGTCTCCTTCACCGTCGACGAGGGCGAGATCTTCGGGATCCTCGGCCCCAACGGCGCAGGCAAGACGACCACCGTCGAGTGCGTCGAGGGCCTGCGCGAACCGGATCGGGGCGACATCAGCGTGCTCGGGCTGAATCCGCTCCGGGACCGGGCCGAGCTCACCGAGCAAGTCGGGGTGCAGCTTCAGGAAGGCAGGCTGCCCGATCAGCTCAAAGTCGCCGAGGCATTGGAGCTTTACAGCTCCTTCTACCGGTCTCCAGCCGACTGGCGCGAGCTGATCGACATGCTCGGGCTCGCCGGCCAGGCCAGGACCGCGTTCGCCAAGCTGTCCGGCGGTCAGAAGCAGCGGCTGTCGATCGCGCTGGCCCTGGTCGGCAACCCGAAGGTCGCGGTGCTCGACGAGCTCACCACCGGCCTGGACCCGCAGGCCAGGCGGGACACCTGGGAGCTGATCGAACGGGTCCGCGATCGCGGCGTCACGATCGTGCTGGTCACCCACTTCATGGAGGAAGCCGAACGGCTGTGTGACCGGGTGGCGCTGATAGACGCGGGCCGCGTGGTGGCGCTGGACACACCGGCCACGCTGGCCGAGCGGGTGGAGACCGAGCAGCGGATCCAGTTCCGGCCGTCCGTTCCGCTCGATGACGGGCTCCTCGAAGCACTGCCGGACGTCACCAGCGTCATCCACAGGGGCGATGTCGTGATGGTCACCGGCAGCAACAACGCGCTGAACGCGGTCACCTCCATGCTGGCCCAGCGCGGGATCATCGCCCGGCAGCTCCGCGTGGAGCAGGCCAGCCTGGAGGACGCGTTCCTCGCGCTCACCGGCCGGCACTCGGGCAGCGGCGAGATCGAGGAGGCCTGAACGATGGAGACGGCAGGAACGATGACCGCCGCAGCCGCGCCGCGAGCCGGGCGCCGGCGTTCCGCGATGACTCAGCTCGTGATCACCGAGTCCAAGCTTTTCACCCGGGGCAGGGCGGCCGTCGGGCTCGGGCTGAGCGCCGGGGTGCCGCTGCTGCTGGTAATCATCTTCGGTGGCATCCACAGCTTCAAGACGCCGGTCAAGGCCTTCGGCGGCCTCACCACGCTGGACGTCTACATCCCCATCTTGCTGGTCTTCGCGATGGCCCTGCTGTCGCTGGTGGCCCTGCCGGCGACGCTGGCGGGATACCGGGAGCTGGGCGTGCTGCGCCGGCTCAAGACCACGCCCGCGGGCCCGGTCCGGGTGCTTACCGCGCAGCTCGCGGTCACGCTCGCCGTCGCCGTGGTCACGGTGGTGCTGATCGTCGCCGTGGCCAGGATCGGGTATGACGTCGCTGCACCGCGGCAGATCGGCGGCTTCGTCGTCGGGGGCCTGCTCGCCGCCGCCGCGCTGATGGCGACCGGCCTGTTCGTCGCCGCGGTGGCGCCGAACGCGGGCGCGGCCCGAGGGATCGGAGCCATCCTGTTCTACCTGATGATGTTCTTCGCCGGGCTCTGGCTGCCCATCCCGGACATGCCGCGGGTACTGCAGCACATCAGCCACGCCACCCCGCTGGGCGCCGCGGTCCCCGCGCTGCAGAACGCCACGCTGGGGCACTGGCCGACCGGGCTGCAGCTGGTGACCCTGGCCGCCTACGCGCTGGCGTTCGGACTGGCCGCTGCCAGGCTGTTCCGCTGGGAGTAAAGTCGAAAGGCGGAGAGGACAGATGAGCAGTCCGACGGAGCGCTCCCTGCTGGAGGCGTGGCGGCAAGGATGGCCGTTCCCCGGCACCATCATCCCCTACATCGTGCTCGGGGCCTTGGCTGCATCCGCGACCAGCCCGCAATGGGGCTCGGTCTCCGTCAGCCTGACCCTGTGCGCGCTGGCCGCGGTGTGGCTGCTGATCCCGCTGCACCCGGCCCTGCGCAAGCGCACTCCCGTGATGGCGGTGTTCATCGCCGGGCTGATCGCCATCACGGCCATCCTCGTGGTCAGGGATCCCTGGTTCGGGTTCTTCGTGGTCACGGGATACGGCTATTCGATCCGGCTCATGCCCTGGCCGCGGTTGCTGCCCTGCGTTGGCGCGTTCGCCGTCCTGGCGGCGACGGCACAGACGTGGAGCGTGAACAAGGGCACGCCCGCTGGCCTCGCTGCCTACCTCGCCGTGATCGCCATCAACCTGCTCTCCGTGTGCGGCATCGTCTGGTTCCTGCACGGCGTCGAGAAGGCACACGACCAGCGCAAGCATGCGCTCGACGAACTGAGCGAGGCGAACCGCAGGCTCGAGGCGACGCTGGCCGAGAACGCGGGCCTGCATGAGCAGTTGGTGACCCAGGCCAGGGAGGCCGGGGCCCTCGACGAGCGGCAGCGGATGGCACGGGAGATCCACGACACCCTGGCCCAGGGGCTGGCCGGGATCATCACCCAGCTGCAGGCGGCCGAGCAGGCCAGCGAGGATCCCGCGGGTTGGCGCAGGCATGTCCGGGCCGCGACCAGGCTGGCCAGGGAGAGCCTGTCCGAGGCACGGCGGTCGGTGGACGCGCTGCGGCCTGAGCCGCTGGAGACCGCCCGGCTGAGCGACGCGCTGGCCGATGTCGCGGAGCGCTGGTCGGCGCTGCACGGGATCGCGGCCCAGGTCACGACGACCGGCACGGTCCGCCCGATGCGGCCGGAAGCCGAGTTGGCGCTGCTGCGCACGGCGCAGGAGGCGCTGGCCAACGTGGCCAGGCACGCCCAGGCGACCAGGGTCAGGCTGACGCTCTCCTTCATGGAGGACGAGGTCGCCCTGGATGTGCGCGACGACGGCCGGGGCTTTGACCCGGCCCGGCTATGCGGCGCGGTCAACGGGGCCGTCGGCTTGGCCAACGGCAGCGCGGCGAAACTGGCCGTGGGCGGGCCGCAGGGTGGCACGAACGGCCTGCCGGGCGGCGGTGGCGGGTTCGGCCTGGTCGCTATGCGGCAGCGGATCGAGGGCCTGTCGGGAACGCTGCAGGTCGAGTCGGAACCCGGGGCGGGCACGGCGATCTCGGCCTGCGTCCCGGCCGCGCTGGCTGACGTGCGCACATGAGCAGCCCCGAGACCGGTGAGGCGGGCGGTGCCGCCGTCGGCGAGACCGGCGCCCCGATCAAGCTGCTGATCGCGGATGATCACCCGGTGGTCAGGGACGGCCTGAGCGGCATGTTCGCGCCCGATCCCGGGTTCGAGGTGCTGGGCCAGGCCGCCGACGGCGCCGAGGCGGTCCGGCTGGCCCAGGCCCTCAGGCCCGACGTGATCCTGATGGACCTGCGGATGCCCGGCATGGACGGCGTGACCGCGATAGCCGAGCTGACCAGGCGAGGCATCGCCGCGCGCGTGCTGGTGCTGACCACCTACGACACCGACAGCCACGTGCTGCCCGCGATCGAGGCGGGCGCGACCGGCTACCTGCTCAAGGACGCCCCCCGCGCCGAGCTGCTGCGGGCGGTCCGGGCCGCGGCCCGGGGCCAGGCCGTGCTCTCGCCGGCGGTGGCGACCCGGCTGATGACCCGGGTCAGGAGCCCGGACGTGGAGCCGCTCAGCCAGCGGGAGCTCGAGGTCCTGGCGCTGGTGGCGGCCGGGTCAACCAACCGGGAGGCCGCCGCCGCGCTGTTCATCAGCGAGGCCACGGTCAAGACCCACCTGCTGCACATCTACGCCAAGCTCGGCGTCGGCGACCGTGCCGCCGCCGTGGCCGAGGCGTTCAACCGAGGGCTGCTCACCCCGGGAACGCCGGAGCGGTAACGCCGCTGGCCGGCTCACGCCGCCCGGCGGCGGACCAGCCAGGCGGCTCGACGGTCAAGCGGCGATCGGCCAGGCGGGTGCCGGTCGGTTACGCTTGTGGCATGGATGCCGAGCACGTGCCCGTGCGGGTGGCGCCGTATCAGGCCCGCCCAGGTCGGCGCGTGCTGGTAGCGCTCGACCTGGCGGACCTGCGGGGCCCGGTCACCGGCCCGGTCGAGTTGCCGCTCCGGCTGTTCTGGTCAGGTACCGGGCGGACGTTCGACCTTTCCGACCCGGACATACGCCAGTGGGTCTATGAGACCGTGCTGCAGAATGCGTCCCGGCCCGCCGACCTCACCGCCTTCCTGGATGGGAAGACCCTGGTCGCGTTGTGGCCGCAGCTGTTCCTGCCCAAGGGCGTCCGCCGGGCGTGGGAGGACGAGCACCCGGTCCTGCGGGCCACCGCAGCCGCTGCCGTCTGATGCCGATCACCGAGTTGCACCGTGAGGTGGCCGCTGTCGCGCTCGGCGCGGCGTCTGAGCATGGGTTCGCGTTAGGCGGCGGCAATGCGCTGATCGCACACGGTGTGATCGACCGGGTCACGCAGGACGTCGACCTGTTCACCGACGAAGAACACGGCGTCGAGGCCGCCGCTGACGCGGTGGACGCCGCGCTGCGGGCCGCGGGTTTCGAGACCGAGCGCGAGGACAAGACCGCCGGGCTTGCGGACGTCTTCGAGGGGATGGGCGAAGGACTGGCCGAGTGGACGATCACCGCTCCTGGCGGCGAGCAAATGATGCTGCAGATCGCCTACTTCGACCGGGCCAGCAGACCGGTGATCATGGACTTCGGCCCGGTCCTGGATCTTGAAGATGTGGTCGGCGGGAAGGTGTGCGCGCTGGCCAGTCGGGCTGTCCCGCGCGACTACCTGGACACGGCCGCCGCGCTGAAGCGCTACACCGCGGCCGAGCTGATCGGCTTCGCCCGGCGGCTGGATCCGGGCCTGACCGACCGGGATTTCGCCGACGCGGGCCGACGTCTTGACCAGGTGGGCGATGGCTGGTTCGCATCCCTCGCGCTCAGCCCCGGGGACATTGCCGCGGTGCGGCAGCAGTTCACGGCCTGGCCAAGGGACTGAACCCCAGGGCCCGCTCAGGAGCGGAGGTCGCCGGCCTGCCAAGCGAGGCGAACAGCGACCGCGCGGCAGTGGCGGCCGCTTCCCCGTCCCCGCTGACCTCGAGGATGAGCTGGCCGCCGTCGGGGCGCACGGACCAGGTCGCGAACGCGCAGCACTCGCGCTCCAGCGCGGCGAGCGCTCGCAGCTCGTCGGCTACACCCGGGTCGGCGCGAAAGACGAGGCGCACGCCACGCTCCGTCCGCGACACCTGCGACAGCGCGAGGGCGGCCAGCGCCTGCCAGCGCTCGGCGCGCTGCGCCAGGTCGCCCTGGCCGAGCGAGCACGCCACCGGCGGAGATTCTTGATCGTGTTCCATGGTCACCTCAGGATATGGCGGGCGAGGGCAGGACAAGGCGGCGAGGGGAGGAGACGGCGGGATAGGGCGGGCGGGAGCACGATATGGCGGGCGTGCGGGTGGCCACCACGGTGACGGAAGCCGACCAGGTGGTCGGCAAGGCCGTCCTCACCACGCCGTAGCCGGTCATCCCGGCCGCCGGGGTGCGGCGTCCGGAGCAGACCGGTCCTCACGTGCGGGCGCAGGCTCCTTGGGACTGGCCATTACGCCTAGCACCGCCCGCACTGCCTCGGTCACCGGCTGGAGTGGCTCGTCGGACGGCAGCTCGGGCAGGCCCGATGGCGCGACGCCGGCCTGCACCGCGTCCGCGACGGCGTCCAGCGCCGACCTGAGCTGCCGGACCGCGGCGGGGGATGGGGCGGGCGCGCCGTGGCTGATCGCCACCGCGGTCGCGGTCACCGCGTCCATCACTTCGTCGAGCCCGACCACGGCGGGCCACCAGGCGGTCGCGCGGCGGCTGATGGCCTGCGGCTCGGACATCGTCCGCTCGAACTCGGCGCGCAGGTCGGCGAGCGCCCGCCGGGCCTGGCGCCGCAGCGCGATCCGGTCGGGCAGCCGGCCGGGGCCCGGGCCGCCCGGCCGTGCCTCGCCGTCGGAGCCCGCCTCCGGGCGCTCGGCGGGCGCGCTGGCCAGCGCCTCCTGCAGGTACCGGCTCACCTCCCTGATCGCGTCGGCGAACTTGCCGGGCAGGTGCGCCTGCCAGCTGGCCGGCCACGGGGCGTAGCCGATCAGCAGCACGATCGCGCAGCCGAGCAGGGTGTCAACCAGCCGGTCCTCGGCCAGCCGCCAGCCGCCCGGCGCAAGCAAGTCGATGAGCACCACAACCAGCGGCGTGAGGAACACCGCCATCAGGCCGAAGTTCCGGCTCCGGCCGTAGGGCAGCAGCACCGCGAGCAGCCCGAACGGGAGCAGCAGCCATGGCCCGTACGGCACCAGCACGATGATCACCGCGCCCAGGACGGCCCCGATGACCGTGCCGAGACCGCGCTGCACCGCCCGGGCGAAGACCGAGCCGAAGTCCG
This sequence comes from uncultured Actinomycetota bacterium, assembly GCA_963729365.1. Lineage (GTDB taxonomy): Bacteria > Actinomycetota > Actinomycetes > Streptosporangiales > Streptosporangiaceae > JASHPR01. The sequence goes on along the minus strand of CAVSNQ010000013.1, from coordinate 234,090 downwards.
GCTTGAGCACGATGGCGACGGTCAGCACCACCCAGTAGGACCGCTGCAGCGGCAGCACCTCGCTCACCACGGCCGCCACGCCGACGCACGCCATGAGACGCACCGCGAACCTACGGGTGAGCGTGCTGGTCAGCCGGTCGCTCAGCGCGCCGAGCCGGTCCCGCAGCGGCGGTTTGCCCGCCGGCTGTCCCGTGGGCGGCGCCCAGTTCCGCGACAGCACGCAGGCCAGGCCGACCAGGCTGTCGCGCAGCGCGACCGTGCCGGGGCTGGTCCCCGGCACCGGCGGCATGGCCGGGGATGCGGCGCCCGTCGCGATCGCGTCGGCGACCGCGTCGAGGGTCTCGGCGACCGCGGGCGGCGGCCGGTTCCCCTCCAGGCTGAGCGTCGTGGCCGCCTCGGCGACCAGGTTGGCCTGGTTGAGCATGGCCACCAGGCGCATCATCTCCTCGTTCCGCCCGCCCGCCGTGGACCGGGCCGTGAGCAAGGTGTCGTAGGCCGTGTCCATCGCTGCAGTGGCGCCTCGCCGTGCCTCGGCGAAGCCGGGCGCGGCTACCGCGCGGAACTCCACGGCCAGCGCGTGGTAGACCGCGGCGACGCTGCGCCGTTCCGCGGCCCGCGGGGAGAGCAGCCATCCCGGCACCGTGAGAATGAGCGCCCACACGGTGCCGAGCACGAAGCCCAGTGCGGTGTGCCACCAGGGCCGCAGCGCGCCAATCGGGCCGAGGCCCAGCGAGCTGTAGACCAGCAGCTGCAGCCCGGTCACCGACCCGATGTCGCTGACCGCGCTGAGCAGCGCCGAGGTGCCTGCCACCAGCACCAGTGCCACCACGGCGATCCAGCCGCGGCCGTGGATGAGCGAGCCGATCGTGATGCCGACCGCGCCACCGAACACCGCTGCCGAGCTCACCCGCCGGAGCCGGGCGGCATAGGCGCCGCCGTTGTCGACCACAATGCCGAGCAGGCCGCCGATGGCGATCAGCAGGCCCAGCACGCGCTCGCCGGACGCGATCCCAGCCGCCATCGGCACGCAGATCGCGACCCCGGCGCGCAGCATCTCGCCCCAGGGGACCGGCGCGCGGCGCGGCCGCATCGCCGTCACCAGCCACGCCGGCATGATCTCCGTCAGCCAGCTGGCGACGGCCGGCTTGCGCAGCCGAGCGGCCCGCTCCCACATCCCTGTCTCAGCCCTTTCCCTGACCGGTCATTGTCTCAGAGGGCGGGACCGGGGAGTGGGCCAGCGGGGCAGGTCAGCCGCCCGCGTACGCCCGCTGCAGCGCGGCGATGTCGAACTTCTTCATCGTGAACATGGCCTCGGTGACCCGCCGCACCTTCTCCGGATCCGGGTCGGTGAGCATGTCGGTGAACACGGTCGGTACGACCTGCCAGAACAGCCCGTACTTGTCCTTGAGCCAGCCGCAGACGACCTCCTCGCCGCCTTCGGTGAGCCTGCCCCAGTAGTAGTCCACCTCGGCCTGGTCATCGCATGAGATCGTGATCGAGACGGCCTCGTTGAAGGTGTACCGCGGCCCGCCGTTCAGCGCGACGAACTTCTGTCCGTTCAGCTCGAACTCGACCGTGGCGACCGAGCCGGCCGGGCCCGGCCCGGCCTCGGTGTAGCGGGATACCCGGCCGATCTTCGAGTCCTTGAAGATGCTGGCGTAATGGTTCGCCGCCGCCTCGCCCTCGCTGTCGAACCACAGGCAGGTGATGAACGCCTTGCCGGTCATTGTCTCCTCCTCGCTGTCAGGTCGTTGCCTGGAGTACTGACCGGTCTCGCGCCGGCCACTCATCGGTGCGCGCGGGGTAGGGCGGAATGCTCGGATCTGCGCCGAAATCGGCCTAACCTGCTGGTGACCGCATTTCGCCCCTGAGTTCAGGAGCCGTGGTTTTCCTGGCCACCAGCGGCAAACTCGCGAACTTTCAGCGTCATGGTCCTGCTCGGGATCGTGTTCGGGGCGATCGGCGCCAGAACGTCCGCCGCGGGCTGCTCGCACCCGCCGAAGCCGTCGAGCCGGGGCCGCGGTAACACGGCCCGCAGCGGCCGCTTGCGGCCAGGAAGGCGACAGCCACTACTGTCGTGCCGGTGATGATGCTGCTGTCGGATGGCGTGCCCGCGCGGCTATCCATGCCCGTGGTCTGGGAGACCGCCGTGGCGCGCTGGCTGCTGTTTGCCGGGCTCTCGGTGGCCCTGGGCGGGCTGGCCGGCCGCGGGCTGGCCCGGCAGTACAAGGGGAAGTTCCCTGTCCCGCTGCCAGCCCCGTGGGCGCTGCGCGCGTCGCTGCTCGGCGTGGCGGCGAGCGCCTGGCTGGCCCTGATCGCGATCGGCGGCGCGAACCTGGCGACCGGCGTGGCGCACGTGTCGCGGTTGGGGTCCACAACCGCGGGCGCGATCGCGGGCCTCGAACTGATCCTGTTCACGATCGCCGCGATGCTGCTGCGGCTGCGGCAGCCGAACCTGAGCGTCCTGCCGCTGCTGGGGGTGGTGGCGGCCGAAGGCGTGCGCGCCCATCCGGAGAGCATCGTCCCGGTCGTGGGCGCCCTCATCACCTACTGTCATCTGCTGCCCGCGGCGCTATGGGCGGGCATGCTGTTCTACATGCTGCGTGCGGCCGTCTCCTGGCGTTACCATCCCGCTGACATGCGGGGCCTGATGCGGCTGTACGCCACCGCCGCCGCGTGGCTGTTCACGATCCTGGTGATCACCGGCGTGATCTCGGCCCTGGTCGTGGTCCCGCTGGGGTCACTGCTGACCACCACGTACGGGCGGGTCCTGATCGTGAAGGCGGCGCTCGTCGCGGTCGTCGCGGGCCTGGCCGTGGTCGGCCGGGTCCGGCTGCGGCGCTCGTCAGCGCCCGGGGCCGGCCCGGCGCTGGCGACCAGGCTGGAGTGCGGCATGATCGCGGCGGTGCTGGCCCTGACCGGGCTGCTCACCGCGCTGACGCCGCCCGCCACTCCGGTCAGGCCCGCCGCCGCCATCCGCCAGGCCCCGGTCCGCCGCTGACCACTAATCCGAGTTTCGACCGAAATTGGGTCAGATGGCCGTGGGGTCCTGGGCGGGCATGATCATGCCGCGGGCCTCGCCGAGGCCGACGCGGGTGCCCTCCGGGCCGGCCGCCGTGGCGGTGATGACCAGCTCGTCGCGGTCCTCGAGCCAGGTGCGGGTGGTCCCGTCGGGCAGGGTCAGCGGCTCCGTGCCACCCCAGGACAGCTCGAGCATCGAGCCGCGCTGATCGGGCTGCGGGCCGCTCACGGTGCCGGAGGCGTACAGGTCCCCGGTCCGCAGCGACGCGCCGTTCACGGTCATGTGGGCCAGCATCTGCGCCGGGCTCCAGTGCATGGTGGCGTACGGCGGCCGCGAGATCACCTGGTCGTTCAGGCTGACCTGGAACTCGATGTCCAGGCCCCAGTCGGCCGGCTCGGCCAGGTAGGGGAGCAGCTCGGTGTCGCGCGACGGCGGCCGGACCCTGGCGTGCTCCAGGGCGGCGAAGGGGAGCACCCAGGGCGAGACCGTGGTGGCGAACGACTTGCCCAGGAACGGGCCGAGCGGCACGGACTCCCAGGCCTGGATGTCGCGGGCCGACCAGTCGTTGACCAGGCACACGCCGAACACGTGCTCGGTGAACCGGCCGACCGTAACCGGCTCGCCCAGGAGGGACTCCACACCGACCACGAAGCCGAGCTCGGCTTCGAAGTCGAGCCGGGCCGACGGGCCGAAACAGGGCACGGCGGCGCCGGCCGGCCGGAACTGACCGTACGGGCGGCGCACCGGCGTGCCGGACAGGACCACCGTGCCCGACCGGCCGTGGTAGCCGATCGGCTGGTGCCGCCAGTTCGCGGCCAGCGGCTCACCACCCGGGCGGAAGATCCGGCCGACGTTGCTGGCGTGGTGCTCGGACGCGTAGAAGTCGACGTAGTCGGCGACGGCGAAGGGCAGGTGCATCGTCACGTCGGCGGCAGGCACCAGCAGGTCCTCGAGCGCCTCCCGGTAATCGTCGCTGCTCAGCCAGCGCGTGATCGCCGAGCGGAGCTGGGCCCAGGCGCGGTCCCCGGCGCCGAGGAACGCGTCGAGGCGGCCGGAGCTGAACAGGTGCGCCCGGCCGGCCCACAGCCGGTACGTCGCGGCGGACAGATCGAGCACCCGGTCGCCGATCGCCACGGCGGTGCGCGGCTCGGTCGGCCGGTCTCGGGTGGTGAACGAGCCGTAGGGCAGCGCCTGCAGCCCGAACGGATGGTCCGGCGCCACCCCGAGCCATTCCGCCGCGTGAGTCCCAGCCACGATCCTCCTCCAGGTGCGGTTCCCGGCTCCCGGGACTGGCCGGAGCGACGTCGACGCTATCAGCTCAGCGACGCGGGCCCGGGCGGCGGCTCACGGCCGCGCGGCGGCCCGCTGGCCCACGTACTGGGCGAATACCACGGTATTGGCGAGGTAATGCCCGGTTGCGTAATCAAATGCCCCGCCGCAGGTGACAAGCCGGAGCGAGGGCCAGCTTGTGTAGCCGTAAATGGCCTGATTCGGAAACTCCGCCTTCTGGTACAAGGCCGCCGAGTAGACGCGGAACAGCGCCGTTCGCCCGTCTTTCAGCGTGACGTAGACAAGGTCCCCCGGCCGAAGGGCGCCGAGGCGGTAGAAGACCGCCGGCCCGACGGCGGCCGCGTCGACGTGCCCGAAGATCACCGCGGCGCCGGGGGAGCCTGGCGTCGGGCCCCTGTCATACCAGCTGGTGAGGAAGGGCGTGTTCAGCGACGGCACGCCGACCGCGCCGCCGGACGTAAGGCCAAGCGAGATGATCTCGGCCCGGACGTTGACGTGCGGAATGTAGACGGAGACGGGAACAGAGCGGGCCATGGGCGTTACCTGGTAGCGGTGGCCAGCCACGCGCACCGTCTGGACCGGCGCCTGGCCCCGGGACGACGACCGGGGTCCCGGCGGTTCCGGCCGGCGCTGGGACGCCGCCTCCCACTTGGGCGGCGGCGCAGGCGGCGCCCAGCGCAGGGTATGACTCCCGATGAACGCCAGGACGCTGCCGATGGCTACCGCGGCCACGATGGCCCCGCTGATCAGCCTGGACACGGCGGCAGCCCGGGATCCCGGTGAGCTAGCTAGGCTCGCGAGCCAGACCAGCGCCTGCGCAGCGCCACGCCCCCAGCGAGCGCTCCGGCGCCGAGCAGGCCGAGGCCGACGTCGGTCAGCGTGGTATTAGTCGCGGTCGATGTCGTGCCGTCGCCGGTAGCGGGCGCCGGGCCCGGGATCGCGTTCACGGTCAAGGTGGCGCTTTCCGAGACGCCGTTGGAGCAGTCGATCTCCGGGTCGTACGTGCCAGGTGCGAGAGAGGTCGGCAGGACCACGGTGGTGACGAACACACCCGGCTGGCTGCCCTCCTGCATGGGGATCTGCGCGGGCAGGCCCAGCGAGGAACCGTCCAGCGTCGCCGAGGTGCACGGGCTTGAGCCTGTCCCGGACCCGCAATCGACCGTGAACGTCGTCGAGGTACCCGGTGCGGATGGGTTCGGGAAGATGTTGACCGCCGAATTACCGGTCCCGGCGAGCGCCGCAGGCCCGCTGCTCGCGAGTGCGGCCACGATAAGCCCAGTGGTTGCAGCCGCGCACCTGGCAAGGCGCATGAAATCCCCCGGATGTGCTATTAGGAATATCCCCCTTATTGTCCCTTCCGAGTACCCGGCGGCCCGGACGAGCAAACTCAGCGGCGTTTCCCGCCGGCAGTAATTGACGCAGGATTTAGCTGGCCTGTGCGGCCGCGTATCCCGCCGATGGGTGAGCCCGCCTGCCGCGCGCCCGGCTGCCTCGCTGAGCGGGCCGGCTGGGTCCACGCATATTCGCCGCAGATGTCCGAAGGGTCGGAGAGGCCGTCGGCGGCAGAATGCGCAATTGTGCTGAAAAACCAGTCTGAGACGGTGATTTAGAGGTCTTGACATGAAGGATCGGCAGGTTTCAAGCTTAGCCGGGTGTATCTGGCGGGGCGGGCCGCCGCGGCTGGCAAGCGCGGGCTGCGTAGCCGTGAGCGATCTGCTCGATGCCCCGCCGGGCGCAACCAGACCGGCCGCCGGGACAGCCGGCCCGGCCGGGGCTGTCATGAGGCCAAGGAGGGCTGTTCATGGGTCTGATCCGCCGCCCGGTAAGGGCAGGCGCCGTCGCCGTCATTGGACTGGCGATCATCGCGCTAACTGGGGCGTTCGGTGCGTCCGCGATGGCATCGCCGCCATCAGCGGCACCACAGTTTGTGGCCTTGAAAGGCAGCGTGTCGGCGACCACCGACGCCAGGACCGGGCTGTACCACAGCCCGGCGATGACGATCGACGTCGCGCTGGCGCCGCAGCACCAGGCTCAGCTGAACGCGCTGCTGGCCTCGGTCTACAACCGGGGCAGCAAGGACTACGGGCACTGGCTGGCCAAGGGGCAGTTCGCCGCGCGATACGCGCCGGCCGCCGCCACCCGGTCCGCGGTCGCCAGTTACCTGCGCGGGGCCGGCCTGAAGGTCACGGCGTCCGGCTCCGCGTTCCTGGTGCGGGCCAGCGGATCGAGCCAGCAGGTGTCCAGCGCGTTCCGCACCACGCTCAGCACCTACCGCGACGCCCACGGCCTGGCGTACTTCTCCAACTCGTCGGCCGTGCGGCTGCCGAGTTCGCTGGTGTCCGGCGTGGCCGGCGTGGTCGGGCTCAGCAACACGGTGCGCGAGCACTCGATGGTCGCCCGCATCGACAACGTCGCCCGGCCGGTCGGGGCTAAGTCGGCCGGCTCCTCGTCGGCTGCCTCGGCGAGCTGCGAGACCCCCTATGTGACCAGGGCACAGCTCTACAACGCCGTGAACAACGGCGTCGGCTTCCCGTACGGCTACGGCGGCGGGCCCGGCTGCAGCGGCCTGACCCCGTCGCAGACCAACTCGATCTACGGCGCGCCCAGCGTGGGCCCGAGGGGCAAGGGCGTGGGCGTCACCGAGGCGGTGTTCGAGCTCTCGGCCTACCAGGAGTCCGACATCGACACGTGGGCCCACACCTTCTACGGGCCGGGCTACAACCCGCCGCTGGTGAACGTCAACGTGGACGGCGGCCCGCTGAACCCGGTCTGCCCGACCGGCGACACCTGCCCGCCGGACTTCAACGGCTACGCGGGCGACATCGAGGTCGACGCCGACATCGAGACGCAGCTGGCCGTCGCACCCGATGTCTCGCACCTCATCGTGTACAACGCGCCCAACGACTACACCGGGCAGACCGAGCTCGACGAGTACACGGCGATCGCCAACGACGATGCCGCCGCCGTGATCAGCTCGAGCTGGTCGGTGTGCGAGAACGACGCGACCGCGGCCTACGTCCAGGCCGAGAACACGGTCTTCGAGCAGATGGCGCTGCAGGGGCAGAGCATGTTCGGAGCCGAGGGCGACACCGGCGCCTTCGAGTGCCTCCGCTCCGACGGCACGACGATCGTCAACGTCCTCGACCCGCCGTCGCAGCCCTGGGTGACCAGCGTCGGCGGCACCTCGCTGGAGACCGACAACCCCGGGACCAACCCGCACCCGTCCTACCCGAAGGGCGTGGAGACGGTCTGGAACGTCGACAGCCTCTGCAACACCAGCGCCAACGAGGGCGGCACGGCGTCCCTCCCGGATACCGGCCTCTTCTGGTGTGCTGCGGTCGGCGCGGGCGGCGGCGGATCCAGCCAGTACTGGGGCCGTCCGTTCTACCAGCAAGGTCCGGGGGTCAACAACCCGTACACCACCCACGCCAACGGCACCACGCAATGCGCGCTGGCCAAGCAGGGCACGCCGTGCCGCGAGGATCCCGACATCTCGGCCAACGCCGACGAGTACACCCCGTACGCCGAGTACTGCACCGGCAACGCGAGCACGCCGTTCAGCGCCTGCGCGACGATCAGCTCGACGCCGGCAGGCTGGTTCGGGATCGGCGGGACCAGCCTGTCCTCGCCGCTGCTGTCGGCGATCATCGCGGACCGGGACAGCTTCCAGGGGCACCGCAGCGGCAACATCAACCCGCTGCTGTACCTGCTCTACAACACCGACCCGGGGTTGTACTTCAACGACATCGGCTCGTTCCGTAACGGGCCGACCACCCCCGCCAACAACGGCCTGTTCCCGACCACGCCGGGATATGACGAGGCCACCGGGGTCGGCACGCCGAGGATGGCGGCGCTGATCACGGAAAGCTTCTGATCGCAGAGGCTGCTTAGCCCCGCGGCGCGGGGGCGGGATGCCCGCCCCCGCGCCGCGTTGCTGTGCGCCCCGCCGCCAGGTGCACAGATAGCTTGACGTCGAGATAAGTCCGGGGATAGGTTGCCCGTAGATAGCTTGATGTCGAGATACTCGTGGCACGGCCGGGCCGCGGGTCGCGCCCGAACCCCGGCCAGGGCCGGGGAAACCGGGAATCCGCGGCTGCGGGAAGATGCCGGTAGCGGCGGATGAGCGGCGGGGCGCAGGGAAGAGCCACAGGGCAGGAGGCCATGCGATGACAGCCAACAGTTTCGGCAGCCGCGGCACGCTGCGCGTCGGTGAGATCAGCTATGAGATACACCGGCTGGACGCGGCGGAGGGCAGCGGGGATCTCCCGTTCTGCCTCAAGGTCTTGCTGGAGAACCTGCTCAGGACCGAGGACGGCACGAACGTCACGGCTGAGCAGATCAACGCGCTCGCGTCGTGGGATGCCGCGGCCGAGCCCGCCACCGAGATCCAGTTCAGCCCGGCCCGGGTGCTCATGCAGGACCTGACCGGCGTGCCCGCGGTGGTCGATCTGGCGGCGATGCGCGAGGCGATGCGGGACCTCGGCGGCGACGCAGGCCGGATCAACCCGCTGGTCCCGGCCGAGCTGGTGATCGATCACTCGGTGGTCGCCGACGTGTTCGGCCGGGCCGACGCGTTCGAGCGCAACGTGGCGTTCGAGTACCAGCGCAACTCCGAGCGGTTCGGCTTCCTGCGCTGGGGCCAGGAGGCGTTCAGCCAGTTCAAGGTGGTGCCGCCGGGCACAGGGATCGTGCACCAGGTCAACATCGAGCACCTGGCCCGGGTGATCATGGCGCAGCCCGGGGAGGACGGCGGCACGGCGGCCTACCCGGACACCTGCCTGGGCACCGACTCGCACACCACCATGCAGAACGGGCTCGGCGTCCTCGGCTGGGGGGTCGGCGGCATCGAGGCCGAGGCGGCCCTGCTCGGCCAGCCGGTCTCGATGCTGATCCCGCGGGTGGTCGGGTTCCGGCTGACCGGCGAGATGCCGGCCGGGACGACCGCGACCGACCTGGTGCTCACGATCACCGAACAGTTGCGCAAGCACGGCGTGGTCGGCAAGTTCGTCGAATTCCACGGCGACGGCGTGACCGCCGTGCCGGTGGCCAACCGGGCCACGATCGGCAACATGAGCCCCGAGTTCGGCTCCACCTGCGCGATCTTCCCGATCGACGCCGAGACGATCAGCTACCTGCGGCTGACCGGGCGCAGCGACGAGCACGTGGCGCTGGTCGAGGCGTACGCGAAGGAGCAGGGCCTGTGGCACGAGCCGGGCCACTCGGCGCGCTATTCCGAGGAGCTCGAGCTCGACCTGGCCACGGTGGTCCCGTCCCTGGCCGGCCCCAAGCGGCCGCAGGACCGGGTGGCGCTGACTGACGCCCGGGACGCGTTCCGCCGCGCGCTCGGCTCCTACGTGCCGCTGGACAGCCTGGACACCGACATCTCCGACACGTTCCCGGCCTCCGACCCGGTCGCCGCGGAGGAAGGCAACGGCGTCTACGCCGAGCGCAGCATGGCCGCCGAACCGGCCCCGGCGGCCAGCGCCGGGCGGCCCTCCGCCCCGGTGCAGGTGACGCTCGACGACGGCACCAGGACCTCCGTCGACCACGGATCGGTGGTGATCGCCGCCATCACCTCGTGCACGAACACCTCTAACCCCTCGGTCATGATCGGCGCGGCGCTGGTGGCCAAGAAGGCGGTCGAGGCCGGGCTGGAGCGCAAGCCGTGGGTGAAGACCACGCTCGCGCCGGGTTCCAAGGTGGTCATGGACTACTACGAGCGCGCCGGGCTCACGCCGTACCTGGAGAAGCTCGGCTTCAACCTGGTCGGCTACGGCTGCACCACCTGCATCGGGAACTCCGGGCCGCTGCCCGAGGCGATCAGCGAGGCCGTGAACGCCAGCGACCTGGCCGTGGTTTCCGTGCTGTCGGGCAACCGCAACTTCGAGGGCCGGATCAACCCGGACGTGAAGATGAACTACCTGGCGTCACCGCCGCTCGTGGTGGCCTACGCGCTGGCCGGCACGATGGACATCGACCTGACCTCGGAGCCGCTCGGGACGGGGAAGTCGGGGGAGCCGGTGTACCTGTCCGACCTCTGGCCCTCGTTCGGGGAGATCGCCGAAATCGTCCAGAACGCGGTAGCCGCGGAGATGTTCACCCGCGATTACGCCGACGTGTTCGCCGGGGACGACCGCTGGCGGGAGCTCGAGGTGCCGCCGGGCGAGACGTACGCGTGGCAGCCCGGCTCGACCTATGTGCGGCGCCCGCCGTACTTCGACGGCATGCCCGCCGAGCCCGAGCCGGTCGGCGACATCCACGGCGCGCGGGTGCTGGCCCGCCTCGGCGACTCGGTGACCACCGACCACATCTCGCCCGCCGGGGCGATCAAGACCGAGAGCCCGGCCGGGGAGTACCTGATCTCCCATGGAGTGCAGCGGCGTGACTTCAACAGCTACGGCTCGCGGCGCGGCAACCACGAGGTGATGATCCGCGGCACGTTCGGCAACATCCGGCTGCGCAACCAGCTGGCCCCGGGCACCGAGGGCGGGGTCACGGTCAAGCTGCCCGAGGGTACGCAGACGTCGATCTACGAGGCGTCCCGCGCCTACCTGGCGGAGGGGACCCCGCTGCTGGTGCTGGCCGGCCAGGAATATGGCTCCGGGTCGTCACGGGACTGGGCGGCGAAGGGGACCGCGCTGCTGGGCGTGCGGGCCGTGCTGGTGGAGTCGTTCGAGCGGATCCACCGGTCCAACCTCATCGGCATGGGCGTGCTACCGCTGCAGTACCGGCCGGGGGAGTCGGCCGAGTCGCTCGGGCTGACCGGGCACGAGGTGTTCGACGTGCTCGGGATCGAGGCGATCAACTCCGGGCCGGTACCCACAGAGGTGACCGTGCGCGCCGACGGCCGGGAGTTCCGCGCCGTGGTGCGGATCGACACCCCCGGCGAGGCCGAGTACTACCGGCACGGCGGGATCATGCAGTACGTACTGCGGTCACTGCTGGCCAGGGGCTGACGGGCCGGGGGCGGGCGGCCCCTCGCCCGACGGCACCATGGCGAGGCGGCGCATCAGCGCGGCGAACTGGTCGAACGACAGGCTCTGCTCGGCATCGGACAGCGCCCGGTCAGGGTCCGGGTGCACCTCGATGAGCAGGCCGTGCGCGCCCGCGGCGCGCGCCGCCCAGGCCATCGGCGCGACGTAGCGGCGCTGCCCCGTGCCGTGGCTCGGGTCCACGATCACCGGCAGGTGCGACCGCTCCCGGACGACGGCCACCGCGGACAGGTCCAGGGTGTTGCGGGTCGCGCTCTCGAAGGTCCGGATGCCCCGCTCGCACAGGATCACCTGCTGGTTGCCTTGCGCGACCACGTACTCGGCGGCCGCGAGCCATTCCTCGATCGTGCTGGACAGCCCGCGCTTGAGCAGCACCGGCCGGTCCACCTTGCCGAGCTCGCGCAGCAGGTCGAAGTTCTGCATGTTGCGCGTGCCGACCTGGAGGATGTCGGCCGCCGCTGCCATCCGCTGCACCTGGTCCACCGCCATCACCTCGGTGACCACCGGCAGGCCGGTCTCGCGCCCCGCCGCGACCAGGAGGTCCAGACCGTCCCAGCCGAGTCCCTGGAACGAGTACGGCGAGGTCCGGGGCTTGAACACGCCGCCGCGCAGCACGTGGGCGCCATGATCGCGGACGAACCTGGCGCAGGAGCCGATCTGCTCGCCGCTCTCGACCGAGCATGGTCCGGCCATCACCACGAAGCCGTCGCCGCCGACCAGCACGTCGCCGACGCGGATGACGGTGTCGGCCGGCCGGGCGGCCCGATCGACCAGCCGGTACTGCCGGGACCGGCGGACCGCCGGTGCCTCGGCGGCGGCGACGGCCTCCAGCGTGTCGGCCGGCGACTCGTCGGGCTGCGGTGCGGGCCGGCCGCCCAACTCGCCCGGGCGGGGGAGATGGCGCAGTGCCTTCGCCGGGTAGCTGCCGAGCACCTTGATGTAGAGCGCCGCCGACCGGAGCTCGTCGAGGGCCGCCGACGTCTTGGGATCGGCCGCATTGCCCTCGAAGTCGAGAAAGAACAGGTACTCCCACGGCCGGCCCGGCCGCGGCCGCGATTCCAGCTTGGTCATCGAATGGCCGCTGCCGGACAGGACCTCCAGGCAGCGCAGCAGCGCGCCCTCCTCGTGCCTGGTGGCCAGGATCAGGCTGGTCTTGCACGGGATCCGGACGTCGACCGGGGCCGCGGTCGGGGACAGCACCACGAACCGGGTGTAGTTGTCCTCGGCGTCGGCGATGTCGTGACGCAGCACCACGAGGCCGTGCGCGGCGGCCGCCTCCGGGGACCCGATCGCGGCCGCGTCCGGATCGTCCGCCGCGGCCACCGCTTGCATCGCCCCCGCGGTGTCGAAGTAAGTGGTGGGGGTCGCGTTCGGCAGCGACCGCAGGAACTGGCTGCACTGCTCGAGTCCCTGAGGGTGGGACAGGATCCGGCTCAGCGAGGAGAGCGGGACGTCCGCGGCGGCGGCCAGGCAATGGTCGACCTTCCAGGTCTCCTCGCCCACGATGTACAGCTCGCGGGACCGCAGCAGCGCGTAGACCTCGTTGATGCTCCCGGCCGTGGTGTTCTCGATCGGCAGCACCGCGAGATCGACGTCCCCGGCCAGCAGCGCATCGGCCGCCTCGCGAAACGTGCGGTAGCCGGCCAGGTCACCCGCCAGGCCGCGGCCGGCCAGGTACTTCTGCGCGGCGGCGTCGCTGTAGGAGTGCGCGGCGCCCTGAATCGCGACCCTGGCCCGGCCGCCGGCGTCCCCGTTCAGGTGCCGCGCCTGCTGCGCTACCGAATCGCTGATCAGCTCGCGGAAGATCGTGCGCACCAGGCTGGCGGAAACGCCGAGGTCGGTGGCCTCGGCCACGACCCCGTCCAGCACCCGCCGCTCCCGGTCGGCATCCTGGATGCCCGACGCGGAGTGCTCCTTCACCTTCGCGATGGCGGCGATGACCGCGCGGCGGCGCGCGATGAGGCGGACGATCCCGCTGTCGACCTCATCCAGGTCCTGCCGCAGGCCGGAGATGTCTGGCTGCTTGCTCACCTGGCAACGGTAGCGTCTTTGGGTGCGTCACTCAGACACGTCAGACATGGCCGATGTCCCCCCCGGAGCCGGCCAGCGGGCGGCCGGCGGGCCGCGGGCCGGCCGGAATGCGGCACTGCTCACGGCCGGGATCATGGTGCTCGCGGTCAACCTCCGGGCCGCGATCACCAGCCTGCCCCCGGTCTTCCCCGAGCTGTCCACCGCGCTGCACCTGTCGGCGGCGTCGATCACCGTGCTGGCCGCGGTTCCGGTCGTCTGCTTCGGGCTGTTCTCCGGCCTGGCCGCACCGCTGAGCCGCGGATTCGGCGAGGAGCGGGTCCTGCTGGCCGCGCTGCTGCTGCTGGCGGGCGGGCTGCTGCTGCGCGGCGCCTGGCCGGGAGCCATGCTGTTTCCCGGCACGGTGCTGGCGGGCGGGGCCATCGCCCTGATGAACGTCCTGCTGCCCAGCCTGGTCAAGCGTCGCCATCCGGAGCACGCGGGCGCGCTGATCGGCGCGTACCTGCTCACGCTCGGCGCGGGCGCCGTGGTCGCGTCGCTGATCGCCGTGCCGGTGTTCCGGGCCGCGGGTGGCGGGAACGGGGCGGTGCAGCTCACGCTCGGCCTGTGGGCGCTGCCGGCCGCCCTGGCGGCAGTGGTATGGCTGCCGCAGATCCGGTACCACACGAGGCCGGAGCGCACGGGGCGCCGGGTCCGGGCGGCCGTGCACCGGCACGCGCTCGCCTGGCAGGTCGCCGCCTTCATGGGACTGCAGAGCCTGTGCTACTACGCCGCGCTGTCCTGGCTGCCCACCCTGTTCCGGGACCGCGGGGTGAGCGCCGCAGGAGCGGGCGGGCTGCTCGCCCTGATGAACCTGGGCAACGCGGTCACCGCGCTGCTCGCGCCCATGTTGGCGCACCGGGCCCGCGACCAGCGCCTGATCATCGTGGTGACGGTACTGGCCATGGCGGTCGGCCTCACCGGGTCGCTGTACGGCCCGACCGGCAGCGCCGTGGCCTGGACCCTGCTGCTCGGCTTCGGGCAGGGCGCGTCGCTCGGCCTGGCCATCTTCTTCACCATGGCCCGGGCTCCCGACCCGGTAACCGCCGCCTCGCTGTCCGGGTTCGCGCAAGGCACCGGTTACCTGATCGCGGCGGTCGGGCCGCTCGCGGTCGGCTTCCTGCACACGTCGACCGGCGGCTGGACGGTCCCGGTGCTGGCGCTGCTCGGGGTCATGGGCCTCCAGCTCTGGGCCGGGCTGCTGGCCGGCCGCGCCCGGACCCTGCCCGGGTGACCAGCCCGGGCCGGGTGAATCACTCCGTACCCGGGTGAACCGGGGCCAGCTCCCGAACGTGTGGTTATCGTTCGGCACGCGAGGTTGGGGAGGTAGATGGGGTGCGAGCCGTCAGCGTGCGTCAGCCATGGGCGTGGGCGATCGCCCGGGGGCACCAGGGGATCCTGAACCGGGCCTGGAACACCGGCTACCGCGGGCCGGTCGCGATCTACGCCTCGTTCCGTGTCGATCTCGGGTCGTTCGAGAACCGCGTTCTCTGGGAGGCCTACCGGGATTCCGCCGATCCGGCGGCGGCGATCGGCGGCATAGTCGCCGTGGTCGGCCTGGCGGGCGTGTGCTCGGCGGCCGCCTCGGGCGGGCCGTGCGGCTGCGGCCGGTGGGCCGCCGCGGACTCCTACCACTGGCGGCTGGCGGACCCGCGGCCGCTACGGTGGCCGGTCCTGGCCCTGGGCCGGCCGGGACTCTGGGAGCTGGCGCCGGCCGTCGCGTCCGGCGTGGCCAGGCTGCTGCCGGGCGAGGTGGTCAACTGTTCAACGGCGACGCGCGGTGCGGGCGTGGCGGCGGGGGAATTAGACTCGGTGGATTCCCGGACCGACTGCCCTGCGCCACGGGACCGGCCGGTCGGCTAACCGTTCAGGCTTGACGACCACGGAGGAGCGGGGCCAGTGACGCTGCTGGAGACCATCTCAAGTCCGCGAGACCTCAAGGCGCTCGGCGCCGACGAGCTGCCCCGCCTGGCCGGCGAGATTCGTGATGTCCTGATCGAGACGGTATCCAGGACCAGCGGTCACCTGGGGCCGAACCTGGGCGTGGTCGAGCTGACCATCGCCCTGCACCGGGTCTTCGACTCGCCGGTGGACCGGATCGTGTTCGACGTCGGCCACCAGGCGTACGTGCATAAGCTGCTCACCGGCCGGCGGGCGGCGTTCGGGACCCTGCGGCAGCGCGGTGGCCTGTCCGGCTACCCGAGCCGGGCCGAATCCGAGCACGACCTGGTCGAGAACTCGCACGCCTCCACCGGTCTGTCCTATGCCGACGGCCTGGCTAAGGCCTACCGGCTGCGCGGCGAGACGCACCGCACCGTGGTGGCGGTCGTCGGTGACGGTGCCCTGACCGGCGGCATGGCCTGGGAGGCGCTGAACAACATCGCCGTGGCCAAGGACAGCCGGATCGTCATCGTGGTCAACGACAACGGCCGTTCCTACCAGGCGACGATCGGCGGCCTCGCCGACCACCTCGCGGCCGTGCGGGTGTCCCAGCGCTACGAGCAGGTGCTCGACTACATCAAGACCACGTTGTCGCACACGCCGCTGGTCGGGCCGCCGCTGTACGAGACGCTGCACGGGATCAAGAAGGGCATCAAGGACGTCCTGCAGCCGCAGGTCCTCTTCGAGGATCTCGGGCTCAAGTACCTGGGGCCCATCGACGGTCACGACGAGCAGGTGGTCGAGCACGCGCTCCGCCGGGCCAGCGAATTCGGCGGCCCGGTGATCGTGCACGTGATCACCAGGAAGGGGTTCGGCTACCCGCTCGCCGAGCAGAACGAGGAAGACTGCCTGCACCAGGTGCCCGCCGCCCCGCCCGTGTCGGCCGCGCCGGCCGGCCCGGCAGTGCCGCGCCGTACCTGGTCCGAGGCGTTCGGCGAGGAACTGGCCGCGATCGGCGCCCGGCGCCCCGACGTCGTCGCGGTCACGGCCGCGATGCTGCACCCGACCGGCCTGAGCGCGTTCGCGCGGGCCTTCCCCGACCGGGTGTTTGACGTCGGCATCGCCGAGCAGCACGCGATGACCAGCGCGTCCGGCCTGGCCATGGGCGGCCTGCACCCGGTCGTCGCCATCTATGCGACGTTCCTGAACCGGGCCTTCGACCAGCTGCTGATGGACGTGGCGCTGCACCGGCTGCCGGTGACCGTCGCGCTCGACCGGGCCGGGGTGACCGGCCCGGACGGCGCCAGCCACCACGGCATGTGGGACGGCTCGATCCTGCAAGTGGTGCCCGGGCTGAAGATCGCGGCGCCGCGGGACGCGACCCGGATCGCCGAGCTGCTCAACGAGGCCGTGGCGGTGAGCGACGGCCCCACCGTGCTGCGCTACCCGAAGGGCGCGGTCGGCGCCGAGGTCGATGCGATCGGCCAGCTCGGCGGCATGGACGTGCTGGCCAGGCCCGCGGCGGGGGCCGCGCAGGACGTGCTGCTGATCGGGGCGGGGACGATGGCCGGCGTCGGCGTCGCGACCGCCGAGCGCCTGGCCGACCAGGGCATCGGCGTCACGGTCATCGACCCGCGCTGGGTCAAGCCGCTGGACGAGTCGCTGGTGGAGGCGGCGCGCGGGCACCGCCTCGTGGTGACCGTGGAGGACAACGGGCGCGTGGGCGGCTTCGGTGACGCGGTGGGCCGGCTGCTGCGCGATCATGACGTGGACACCCCGGTGCGGACGTTCGGCCTGCCGCAGGAATTTCTTGAGCACGGCGAGCGCTCCCAGATTCTGGACGATCTGGGATTGGCCCCGCAGCACCTCGCCCGGGCGATTACCGAGGCCGTTGCTCAGAGAACGCTGGATTTCGCGCACGAGCAGCACGCGTAATGCAGAATCGCGAGGTATGAGAACACTCCAGGTTGCTGTGGTGGGCTCTGGCCCGGCCGGCCTCTACACCGCCGAGGCGCTGATCAAGCAGGCCGCCGCGCTTGACCCCCCGCACGAAATGAAAGTCGACGTCCTTGACCGGCTGCCCACCCCCTACGGGCTGGTCCGGTACGGCGTCGCCCCCGACCACAAGTCGATCAAGTCGATCGCAGAGTACCTGCGCAAGGTGCTCGAGCATGACAACGTCAGCTTCGTCGGCGGGGTGCACCTGGGCGACGATGTGACCCGGGACGACCTGCTGGCCAGCTATGACGCCGTGGTCTACGCGACCGGCGCGATGCGCGACCGGCGCCTGGGCATCCCCGGCGAGGACCTGCCGGGCAGCGTAGCGGCCACCGACTTCGTCAACTGGTACTCCGGCCACCCCGACATCGACCCGGGCAAGTACACCCTGGATGCCGAGTCGGTCGCGGTCATCGGCGTCGGCAACGTGGCGGTGGACGTGGCCCGGATCCTGGCCCGGGACCCCGAGGAGCTGCGTCAGACCGACATCTCGCAGCCTGTCCTCGAGACCCTGATGACCAGCAAGGTCCGCGAGGTGCACATGATTGGCCGGCGCGGCCCGGCCCAGGCCAAGTTCACCACCAAGGAACTGCGCGAGCTGGGCGAACTGCCCGGCGTGGACGTGGTGGTCTACGGCGGAGAAGCCGACCTCGACGCCTTCGACCCGACCGGGGAGAGCGCGCGGCTGGCCGCGGACGACCGGCACGTGCGCGGCAACTACGCGGTGATCAGGGAGTGGGCCGACCGGCGGCCGACGGCCAGCGCGCGCCGGCTGTTCGTCAGGTTCTGGCTGCGGCCGACCGAGGTTCACGGGCCGAGCCAGGTGTCGGGGCTGACCCTGGAGCGCACCCGGCTTGACGACAACGGCCGGTTCGTCGGGACCGGCACCTACGACACGCTCGACGCGCAGATGGTGCTGCGCAGCGTGGGATACCAGAGCGTGCCGCTGGCCGGCGTCCCGTTCGACGAGCGCTCATCGGTCGTGCCGAACGCCGAGGGCCGCGTGCTCGGCCCCGACGGCACGCCGCTGCCCGGGGAATACGTCGCCGGCTGGCTCAAGCGCGGGCCAACCGGCGTCATCGGGACCAATAAGTCCGACGCCGCGCAGACCGTCCGCGCGCTGCTCCAGGACCTGGCCGGCGGCCCCGGCCCGGACGACGTCCAGGTACCCAGGGCCGGGCTGCTGCGCTATCCGGAGGCGGTGCCCGAGGCTGCGGCCGCGGCGGCGTCGCGCTTCGAGGGGCTGCTGGCCGCCCGCGGGATCCGGCCGGTCAGCTACGCCGACTGGCTGCAGATCGAGACCGCGGAGCGGGAGCTCGCCGCCTCGCTCGGCCGCGGTGCCCGGGTCAAGCTGCCCAGCCGCGAGGAACTGAACAGGGCCTGCGGTTTCGCGGTGCGGCGGTAGGCGGCTGCGCGACCTTTACCTGCACCGGGAGTGAGCCCATTCCGCCCGCAGGCGCACGGCGTTGCCTCAGCGGACGCGAGAACCGACACTGAGAGCAGGAACGAGCGCCCGGGCGGGTCGATGTCCAGCGAATCAGCGCATCTGCGGGGGCCGGGCGGCGAGCCAGCCGCCGGGCCGGAGCCGGGTTGCGGCCCGCGTCGCCGGCGTGCCCGTGCCGGGGCAGCCCGCGGATCACGGCATACTGCTGTCCCGTTATGGATGCGCCATTCTCCCCGACCGGGAAGGGACCCGGCGAGCGGCGCGACCCGGCTGGTGGAGCCGGCGCCGGCGACGAGCAGCGGCTGCGCCGGGTGCTCGGCGCACCGGAACTGGGCTGGCTGATCGACCGGATCCGGATCCGCCTGGAACGCGGCGAGCCGGTCGACGGGACGGTGACGCTGGTCGGTGCCACTGCCGAGCAGCGCCGGGCAGCGGCGCAACTGCTCGGCCACGGGACCGGGCGCGGCAGCTCGCTCAGCATCCCGCTGCCCGAGGTGGATGCCGCTCTGCGGCGGGCCGGGATCCTGTCCGGGCTGCGCGCCGCGGTCGAGTCGCTGACCGGCCCGGTGCGGGACCGGGCCGCCGAGCGGTCCGCCGAGATCCGGCAGTTCCAGGACGCCCTGGACGGGGCGCGGCGCAGCCCGCTGGCCGCGGCGCCATGGCACCTCGCCTGGCTGGAGGAGATCAGCCGGGACGGCACGCTCACCCGGCTGGTCCGGCACGGGCAGGGCGACCTGCTGGCCCAGGCCACGGCCGTGCTCGAGCGGCTGCCCGCCGGAACCGACGAGTCGGCGGTGCTGCTGCCCGGCCTGGCCGAGGCGGTCACCGGCGACACCAAGGCACTGGACGCGACCCCGCTGTCCTGGCTCGTGCTGCGGGCGCTGGCGCTCCGCGAGGCGGCGCCGCAGGCCGGCCGGGACGCCGAGCGCGCGCTGTGGACGGCGGCGGGCGTGGTCACCGACGACCTGGCCAGCCAGGTGCTCGTGCTCAATGTCCGGTCGGGCGGGCAGCAGCTGGGCGGGTGGCTGACCGAGGCCGCGGAGGCCGGCGAGCCGTTCCGGGTCACCCTGCACCAGCTGACGGTCATGCCGGTCATGCCGCTGGCTATCGACCTGCGGGTGTGCGAGAACCCGGCGGTACTGCGCGCGGCAGCCGGCCAGCTGGGCGCGGACAGCGCGCCGCTCGTCTGCACCGAGGGCGAGCCGTCGGTGGCCTGCTACCGGCTGCTGCAGGCGGCGGTGGCCACCGGGACCCGGATCCACTGGCACAGCGACTTCGACTGGCCGGGACTGCGGATGACGGCGGCCGCCATCCGGCGGCTGGGCGCGGCGCCGTGGCTCATGACCGCGGATGACTACCGCGCGGCCCTGACCGGAAGCTCCGAGTCGCTCAGGGGCCCGCGCGCGGAGAGCCCGTGGGACACGCGCCTGGCCGAGCTGATGCAGGCCAGCGGCCGGGCCGTGACCGAGGAACGGCAGCTCACGGCGCTGCTCGCCGAGCTGGCCAACCGCCCGGGCCTGCACTGACCGGCCCGCGGGGCACCGCCGCGGCGGGTCAGCCGAGCAGCGACTTCAGCAGCGCGCGGGTGCGCTCCGCCTCGTCGCCCCGCGCGTACTGGACGGCGACGAAGTCGGTCACCCCGGCCTCTTGCAGCCCGCTGATCTGCACCGCGACGGCGTCTTCCGCGCCAGCGAGCACGATGTCGCCGGGTTGCCCGGCGCCCTCCCGGTCGAGCATCGCGCGGTAGGACGGCAGCTGTCCGTAGATCGCGAAGACCCGGTTCGCCCGGGTCCGGGCGGCGTCCGCGTCGTCGGTGACGCAAACCGGCAGCAGGCAGACCACGCGCGGGCTTGGTCGGCCCGCGGCCTCGGCCGCCTCCCTGATCGCCGGGATGACGTAGTCCCGCACCGTGGCCGGCCCGGTCATCCACAGCACGGTGCCGTCGGTGAGCTGCCCGGCCAGCCGCAGCATCTGCGGCCCGAGCGCCGCGAGGAGCACCGGCACCCGGCCCGGGCGCGGGGTCGTCAGCCCGATCCCGGCCCGCATGGTCTCGCCCTGGAACGAGGCCGGCTGGCCGTCGAGCAGGGGCAGCAGGATCGAGAGGTACTCGCGCATGTGGCGGACCGGCCGGTCGAAGCTGTAGCCGAACATGTCCTCGATGACGATCTTGTGAGACAGGCCTATGCCGAGCGTCAGCCAGGCCACGGCCGTGGCCGTGGTCAGCGCCTGCTGCGCCAGGACGGCCGGGTGGCGCGGGTAGGTCGGCACCACGGCCGTGCCCAGCTCGATCACCGGCACCTGGCTCCCCGCGACGGCCAGCGAGGTCAGCGCGTCCAGGCCGAAGATGTTCGTCACCCACGCCGATGCGAAGCCGTCGTCGGCCGCGCGCTGCAGCTGATCGCGAAGACGGTCGAGGGCATCGGGGCCGGCCTCGTCCTGGGCTATGCCGATACGCATGCGTGATCTCCGTTCGCTCGGACGTCCGATCTTCCCGCCTGCGGCCCGCGGCCCGCAAGACGCGCGGCGATGTCTGCTATGTCGTGCTCGTCCGCCCGGCCAGAGACCGCATAACCCGCCGCCGGGCCGGCCCGACATCATCCGGATTTGCACGCTAGCGCCCCCTAGGCCTTTGATCGGAAGCAAGAGTGGGGACAATAGGTGCATGGGCTCCGGTCAGGCCACCTCAGAGCGCGGCGAGGCACAGCAGAACGCTGACGGGGCGCCTGGCGCCACCGATGGACAAGTAGCTGCCGGAGGGCGGGCTGCCGAGCGCCATAACGATGACGCGTTCGGTTCCGGCCCGGCCTTGGAGGTGGCCACGGATCGCGGAACGGGGCCGGCGGACCGGCCGCGCGGCCAGGCGGACGCCGACGCAGCGCAGCTGCCGCAGGACCGGTACCTCGACCGCGAGGAAAGCTGGCTGCGGTTCAACCAGCGGGTGCTGGAACTGGCCGAGGACGAGGCGCTCCCGCTGCTCGAGCGGGTGCGGTTCCTGTCCATCTTCGCGACCAACCTGGACGAGTTCTTCATGGTGCGGGTGGCCGGCCGGATCCGCCGCATGGCGGCCGGGCTCCCGGTGGAGAGAGCCAGCGGCCGGCAGCCGGCGGAGATCCTGGAAAACACGCTCGAGACGGCCGGCGAGCTGACCAGCCGGCACGCCGAGTGCTTCAGCGACTCCGTGCTGCCCGCCCTGGTCAGCGAGGGCATCGAGATCCTGCGGTGGAAGGAGCTTGAGGCGGCCGAGCAGCAGGCGCTGCAGCGGCTGTTCCGGGAGCGGATCTACCCGGTACTCACGCCGCTCGTCGTCGACCCGGCGCACCCGTTCCCCTACATCTCCGGCCTGTCGCTCAGCCTGGCCGTTATGATCGCCGACCCGAAGACCAGCGCGATCATGTTCGCCCGGGTGAAGGTACCTCCGCTGCTGCCCAGGTTCCTCACCGTGGCGCCGTACCGGTTCGTGCCGATCGAGGACGTGATCGCCGCCCACCTGCCGGAGCTGTTCGCCGGCCTGGACGTGATCGAGCACCACGTGTTCCGGGTGACCAGGACCCGTGACCTCGAGATCGACGAGGACGTGACCGAGGACCTGCTGAAGTCGATGGAGCGGGAGCTGACCCGGCGCCGTTTCGAGCAGGCGGTCAGGCTCGAGGTCGAGGAGTCGATGTCCAGCGACGTGCTGGACCGGCTGGTGACCGAGCTCGACGTCGACACCCGCGCCGTGTACCGCGTTCCCGGCCCGCTCGACCTGTCCGGGCTGAGCGCGATCGCCGACCTCGACCTGCCGCAGCTCAAGTACCCGCCGTTCGTCCCTTCGGAGACGGCGCTGCCCACCGACACGAGCATCTTCGCCGCGATCTCCGAGCGGGACGTGCTGGTGCACCACCCGTACGACTCGTTCGCCGCGAGCACCCTGCGCCTGGTGGTCTCCGCGGCGACCGACCCCCGGGTGCTGGCCATCAAGCACACCCTGTACCGGACCAGCGGCGACTCCGAGATCGTCGACGCGCTCATCGACGCGGCGGAGGCGGGCAAGCAGGTCGTGGTGGTGGTGGAGATCAAGGCCCGCTTCGACGAGCGCGCCAACATCGCCTGGGCGCACAAGCTTGAGGAGGCCGGCTGCCACGTGGTCTACGGCCTGGTCGGGCTCAAGACCCACTGCAAGATGATCCTGGTGGTGCGAGAGGAGGCAGACGGCTCGCTGCGCCGTTTCTGTCACATCGGCACCGGCAACTACCACCCCAAGACCGCGCGGCTGTACGAGGACTTCGGCTTGCTCACCGCCGACCAGACGGTTGGCGAGGACGTCACCGACCTGTTCAACCACCTCACCGGGTACAGCCGGCCATCCGATTACCGGCAGCTGCTGGTCGCGCCCGAGGGCATCCGTTCTGGCCTGGTGGAACAGGTCAATGCGCAGGCCGAGCGGGCCCGCGCGGGGCAGCCGTCCCGGATCCGGATGAAGTGCAACGCGATCATCGACGAGGTGATCATCGACTCGCTGTACCGCGCGTCGCAGTCCGGAGTGCCGATCGACCTGTGGGTCCGGGGGATCTGCGGCGTCCGGCCGGGGATGCCCGGCGTGTCGGAGACGATCCGGGTCCGCAGCGTGCTGGGCAGGTTCCTTGAGCACTCGCGCGTGTACGCGTTCGGCGCCGGCGACGGGGATCCGGACGGCGACGTCTGGATCGGCAGCGCCGACCTCATGCACCGCAACCTGGACCGGCGGGTCGAGCTGGTGGCGCGGGTCACCGACCCCGGGCACCGGGCGGAGCTTCGCGGCCTGATCGACATGGCCATGGACGAGACCACGGCGTCGTGGTGGCTGGATTCGGACGGCTCCTGGACCAGGCATCACCTGGACGCCTCCGGCGCCCCGCTCAACGACATCCAGGAGTACCTGATCCGGACCCGGCAGGGTCGATCCGCCGATGGCTGATGCGCCGGGCAGCGGCGAGATCCGTGCCGCGGGCATGGTGCTGTGGCGGCCGTCAGGCGGCGGCATCCAGACGGCGCTCGTGCACCGGCCCCGCTATGACGACTGGAGCTTCCCGAAGGGAAAGCTCGAACCCGGTGAGCACCGGCTGCTGGCGGCCGTCCGCGAGGTGGCCGAGGAGACGGGAGTGCACGCGATCCTGGGCCGGCCGCTGCCCACCTCCCGCTACGACCGGGGCGGGGGGCCCAAGCGGGTCGACTACTGGGCCGGGCGGCCCATGCCCGGCAGCCAGGACTCGTTCCGGCCCAACAACGAGGTGGACCGCCTGGAGTGGCTGCCGGTGCCCGCGGCCCGCCGCCAGCTCAGCTACGTCCGCGACACCGCGATCCTGGACGCGTTCGCGGCCGGGCCCGCCGACACGGTGCCGCTGACCCTCCTGCGGCACGCGTCCGCGGGCGCCAAGGGCGACTGGCCCGGGGATGACCTGGACCGGCCGCTGGACGCCGAGGGCGTGGCCGAGTCCGAGCTGCTGGCCCGGCTGCTGTCCTGCTTCGGCCTGGCCCGCGTGATCAGCTCGGCCGCCGAGCGCTGCGTGGCCACGGTCCGGCCGTACGCCGTGATGACCGGCGCGAAGGTGGAGATCGAGCCGGCGTTCACGGTCGGGCGCGCCGAAGCCGAGCCCGCGGCGGCAGCGGCCCGGGCGGCGCACATCGTCCACGCCGGCCAGCCCGCCGTCGTCTGCGCGCACCGGGAGAACCTGCCGCCGCTGCTGACGGCCGCGTGCGCGGCGCTGGGCGCGGAACCGCCCGGCGGCGCCCCGCTGGGCAAGGCCGGCTTCTGGGTCCTGCACGCGGCCGGCGGCCGCCTGATCGCCGCCGAGCAGCACGACCCGGCCGAGGCGTGATCAGGCCCGGAGGCGCCGCCGGGCCGCGAGAACTGTCGGACGCCGGCAGTAGAACTGGCTATGTCCAGACACCTGCGGAAAGGGGCGCGGATATGGCCGATAACGTCGCCGACGCCGTCGAGGCCGAGCTGGCTGAGCTGTCGCGGCGGTTAACCGAGCCGGGGCAGCGTGAGTGCCTGCGCTGCTTCCTGCTGCGGATGATCAGCGAGTTCGGCTGCGACGGCACGCACCGGTGGACCGTGCGCTGGCGTGACCTGCGGGCACCGCGGGCCGCCGGCCTGGTGCAGCGCATGCAGCGGCGGGGCGGCTGCTGCTGCGACTGCGAAGTCATCTTCAACGTCTTTCCCGACTACCCGGCCGGGGACGAGATCCTGCCCTGCGCCGGAGTGCTGCGGGCCGGGTCCGCGCTGCCGTGTGACCTGCGGACGCTGCGCCGGAGCGCCTGACCGGCCGCTCAGGTCTCCTCCTTCTCGCTGATCCGGAGCAGCGCCTTGGCGATCGGCAGCGACGTGAGCTCGACCTGCCAGGGGCGGGCGCCGAATCCGGCCAGGCAGGCGGCCACCGCCTCCGGGGCGGCCGGTTCCGGCGGCTGCCAGGCCAGCCGGCGGACCGCGTCGGGCGGCAGCAGGTTCTCCGCGGGCAGGTGATGCTCGTCGGCCAGCGCGGCCACCACCGCCCGGACCGCGGTGAGCCGCGTGGCCGCGTCCGGGTCCCGTTCCGGCCAGCGGTGCGCGGGCGGCGGGCCCTCGCTCGGGCGGGCCGACACGGCAGGCAGCGCGCGCTCCGGCTGGGCCCGGGCGCGCCCTACGGCGCGGAGCCACTCCGGCCCGTGCCGCCGGGCGCCGCGGCCGTTGAAGCCGGCGATGCCGGCCAGGTCGCCGGACCCGGCCGGCAGCGACCTGGCCGCCTCGACGATCGCCGCGTCGGCCAGCACACGGGTCGGTGACAGGTCACGCCGCCGCGCGATCCTGTCGCGCTCCAGCCAGAGCTCGCGGACGATGGCCAGGCCGCGCCGGCTGCGGACCCGGTGAATGCCGGAGGTGCGCCGCCACGGTTCCGGGCGCGGCGGGGCAGGCTCGGCGCTGAGCACGGCGGCGAACTCCTGGCGGGCCCAGTCGGTCTTGCCCTGCTCGGCCAGCTGCCCGGCCAGGGCGTCGCGCAGTTCCACGAGCACCTCGACGTCGAGCGCCGCGTAGCGCAGCCACTCCTCGGGCAGCGGCCGGGTGGACCAGTCCGCCGCGGAGTGGCTCTTCTCCAGGGTCAGACCGAGTATGGACTCAACGAGGGTGCCGAGCCCGACCCGCGGGTAGCCGAGCAGCCGCCCGGCCAGCTCGGTGTCGAAGAGCAGCCGCGGCCGGTAGCCCAGGTCGGCCAGGCACGGCAGATCCTGGGACGCGGCGTGGATGACGGCCTCCGTGTCGGCCAGCGCGTCGTTGATGCCGGACAGGTCGGGGCAGGCGACGGGGTCGATGAGCACGGTTCCTGCGCCGCCGCGACGGAGCTGGACCAGGAAGGCCCGGTGCCCGTAGCGGAAGCCGGAGGCGCGCTCGGCGTCGACGGCGACCGGCCCGTGGCCGGCGGCCAGCTTCCTGGTCGCCTCGTCCAGCGCGTCGGCGGTGACGATCAGCGGGGGCAGGCCGTCGCGCGGCTCGAGCAACGGCACCGCCTGCGCGGGGCGTTCGGCGTCGTCCTCTGGAACCGGCTCATCGGGCTCGGGGACTGGCTCATCCGGGATGCCGGTCATGCGCGCCGCCGGGAGCGCGGCGGCCGCAGTGCGCTCACCCCGGCGGGCAGCGGCGGCAGGCCGCACGCGTCGCAGAGCGCGTCGCACCAGGCGGCGATGTGCCCGTCCAGATCCCGGGGCGTGCCGTCAGCGGGCGACCAGGAGGCACGCAGCTCGAACTCGGTCGAGACCGGCTGGTCCTGCTTGGCCCCGAACCCCTCGGTCACCACCCGGGTGACGGTACCGCTCACCAGCCGGTAGCCGGCCGTCCTGGCGTCCAGCGCCTCGGTGAGCCAGCTCCACCCCACCTGCCCGATCAGCGGGTCCGCCGCGATCTCGGGGTCAAGCTCCGCGCGGACATAGGCGATCACCCGGAACGGACCCGACCATCCGGCCTGGCCCGCGGGGTCATAGAGCAGGACAAAGCTGCCCCACCCGATCTCGGTGTCCGCGTCGTCCATGGCCGCCGAGCGGGAACTGCCGCCGGGCCTGGCCCCGATGACCGGCTCATGCACGATCGCGCCGATCGCGGCGGCGTACGGCGCGAGCTTGCGGGGCGGCGGCTGATTGTCGAAGGCGATCTCCGGCCGCGCCTGCCGCTGCGTGTCCATCCCGGCCTCGAGATCGTTGACCGCCGAGCGGAAGGCGGCAGCGGCGGCGTCCATCTCGGCTGGTTCCGATCGCCCGGTGGCAGGCCTCATGATCCGAGCATGCGAGATGGCCGCCGAATTGTCATGCCACGCGCCTGCCGGGCTGCCGGTCCGGCGCCTGCGCCACCTCGGCCGGGAAGGGAGCGAAGCTGATCAGCAGGGCGGCGCCGCAATCGGTGCAAGACAATTCGGGGCACCAGTCATCGGGTGAATCCGGGCAGCTTCCGGTCTCCGCGTGATGCTGCTCGAAGAGCCGGTCCCAGCCGCAGTCCGGGCAGTACCGGATCATCTCGACCATCTCCGACCTCCTCGCCGCTAGGCTCAGCACGATGCTGGCACGCGATACGGTCGGTGCCGTGGATCTCCTGCGGCGTGTCACGATGCCGTTTTCCGCGTTAAATGCCGCCGCCGGCTCCCGGCCGGCCCTGTGAGATGATCACTACTGTGAGTCCCAAGCTGGAAGAATCGGTGTTCCTGAGCGCCTGCCGCAGGCAGCCGGTTCCGTACACGCCGGTCTGGTTCATGCGCCAGGCGGGCCGGTCGCTGCCCGAGTACCGGAAGGCGCGGGCGGGCACCGCGATGGTCGAGGCGTGCACCAAGCCCGACCTTATTACCGAGCTCACGCTGCAGCCGCTGCGCAGGTACCCGGTGGACGCGGCGATCTTGTTCAGCGACATCGTGGTCCCGCTGCGCGCGGCCGGGGTCGGCATCGACATCCGCTCCGGGGTCGGCCCGGTGGTCGAGGAGCCGATCCGCGAGGAGCGTGACCTGCAGCGGCTGCGCGCCCTCGATCCCGGCGACGTCACTTACGTGGCCCAGGCGGTCAAGGCGCTGGTCGCCGAGCTTGACGGCACGCCGCTGATCGGCTTCGCCGGCGGCCCGTTCACGCTGGCCTCCTACCTGGTCGACGGCGGGCCGTCCAAGAGCTTCGACAAGACGAAGTCGCTGATGTACGGCGACCCGCCGCTGTGGAACGCCCTGCTGCGCAGGCTGGCCGACATCACGATCACCTTCCTGCAGGTCCAGATCGGCGCCGGGGCGTCGGCGGTGCAGCTGTTCGACTCCTGGGCCGGCGCGGTCAGCCCCGAGGACTACCGCCGGTCGGTGCTCCCGCACAGCAGCCGGATCTTCGCGGCGCTGGCCGGAACCGGCGTGCCGCGGCTGCACTTCGGCGTCAGCACCGGCGAGCTGCTCGGCATGATGGGTGAGGCCGGCGCCGACGTGGTCGGCGTGGACTGGCGGGTGCCGCTGGATGAGGCGGTGCGCCGGGTCGAACCGGGCAAGGCCCTGCAGGGCAATCTCGACCCGGCGATACTGCTGGCCCCGTGGGAGGTCATCGAGCAGCGGACCCTTCAGGTCCTGGCCGCGGGCCGCACGGCCGAGGGCCACGTGTTCAACCTGGGCCACGGCGTGCTGCCGCAGACCGATCCCGATGTGCTCGCGCGCCTGGCCGAGCTGGTCCGCACCGCGTCGGCCCGGCAGCCGAGCTAGCCCGGCCCGGCCGCCCGCGGCTACCCGGCAGCGGTGGGGCGGGAGCGGCGCCGCAGCAAGCGCAGCAGTCGCCGCCGCCCGGCATAGCCGATGGCCGCCAGCACGGCCACCAGGACGGCGAACGGCAGCACGGCGCCCAGCGCGGTGAGGACCGCGGAGACGAAGAGCCGGAACCCGCGCCACCCGGAGGCGAGCCCGGCGACGAAGCCGTGCTCCTTTTTTCCGCCCGTAACGCTACGCCGGTGCTGACTCACCAACGTCACGGAGACGGTGGCGTAGCTGGTTTCCCGGGCCAGCGCCCGCTGCTGGGCGAGCAGCGCCTCGAGCGAGGACTCCTGCGCGTTGATCTGGTCTTGCACGCTGAGCAGATCGCTGACCGAGCCGGCCCGCTTCAGCAGCGCCTGGAGCTGGGTGATCGCGTCCTGCGCCGAGGTGACCAGGCTGCTCACGTCGGCCACCTGCTGCGTCACGTCCTGAGCGTGCTGGGTCAGCGAGGTCTGCGTGCCGAGCACGGCGGACAGCCTGGCCAGCGTCGGCTGGTACCCGGCCACCGGGACCTTGAGCTGCAGGCTCACCGTGGACCGGCCGTGGCCGGCCGGGCTGACCGAGGACTGCTCGCTGGAGACGTAGCCGCCCTCGGCGGTGACGATGCCGGTCGCCCGGGCGGCGGCCGCGGTCACGTTCTTGGCCTGGATCGTGAGGCTGGCGGTGTAGATGATGCTCTGGCTGGCCAGGGCCAGCCTGGCCGCCTGGGCAGCCGGCGGGGAGGCCAAGCCGGCCGCAGGCTCCGCGGCCCGGGCCGGCGCGCCCGCCGCGCCGTTGCTGGTCGTACCGCCGTGCGCGGGGGCGGAGCTGGCGGAGCTCGCAGAGCTGCCGGAACACCCGGCGAGCAGCAGCGCCGCGCCGGACGTCAGCGCGGCACAGGTGAGCGCGGTCGTGCGCAGGGGCCCGCGGAAGGCACGGGTCCGGGGGGTGGTGTCCATGCCGCTGGGACGCGCCCGCCGCGCGGCCGGTTCCGCCCGCCCGGCCACGGTCAGATAACGGGCACTCGCGGCGGAAGCCGCACTGCGGCCCGTCGACCGAATGAGATTCTGGATGGTTACCGCGGCCGCCAAATCACGTCAGCTGAAAGCAACGGACGGTGACGGCAGCGGAAACTCTAAGTTGCCGCGATAATGCGAAGGGTCGTCCAGGAATGGTAAAGCCCAGGTCACAGCCGGTACTGGCCCGTCCGGCGGGACCGCCCGGCACCGATCACGGCAATGAATTCAGAACCAGACAACACGCTTAAAATGATAAAAATGTCAACTGACCGGCGGTTAAACGCCGGCCCGGCGTAGACTGCGATTCCTCGCGTTCCCGCTAGGTGTGGAGATACCGGAAGCCAAGGCAAACGATGACCGTGCCGCTCGCTCGAGTCACCGTCCAGGTAGCCGTGCAGTCGTCGCGTCGGCTGCTCCGTGACACCCTTTCGGCCTGCCTTGCCGTCCGCCCGGACATCACCGTGGTCGGCAAGGTGGCGGAGCCTGACGCGATCTTCGAGCTGTGCGAGCTGCGCCACCCCGATGTCGTGATCCTCGACGCGGGCCCGCGGCTGCGGGAGATCTCCGAGCGGGTGGCCGCGCTCACCAGGCGCTTCCCCGAGCTGAACGTGATCGTCACCTACCGGGAAGCTTCCGAGCAGGATCTCGCCGCGGCCTGCCGCGCCGGCGTCGCCTCGCTGGTGCCCGAGTCGAAGGGCCTGTCCGCCGTGCTCGCGTTGCTGCGGCGGAGCCGGGGACGGCACGCCAAGGACAGCCCGGGCGGCCTGACCGACCGGGAGCTCGAGCTGGTCGTGCTCA
The DNA here is from genome assembly GCA_963729365.1 of uncultured Actinomycetota bacterium. GTDB lineage: Bacteria > Actinomycetota > Actinomycetes > Streptosporangiales > Streptosporangiaceae > JASHPR01. The sequence goes on along the minus strand of CAVSNQ010000013.1, from coordinate 203,854 downwards.
CCGGCTCAGGCCACAGCGTGGCCGAGATCGCGGCCCTGCTCGGGATCAGCCCGCTCACGGTGGAGAACCTCAAGCGCCGCGTCTACGCCAAGCTCGACGTGAGCAGCAGCGTGCACGCGGTGGCCAAGGCGGTCTCGCTCGGCATGCTCGAGCCGCAGGCCGCACCGGAGACGGCGAGGCGGCCGCCGCCCGCGCGCCGGCCGCAGCCCGACGGGGACTCCGTGGTCCTGACGGTGGTCTCCGGCCAGTACTGCTCAGCCCTGGACCAGGTCGTCGGGGCCCTGGTGTCGAGCCCGCTGCCGTTCGTCCTGGTGCGGAGGCCCGGGCCGGTCGCCGACACGCACTGGGCGCGCTGGCACCGCGGCCCGATCGTAGCCGTCCTGGTCGACCCGGTGCCGCAGGACTGGGACATGGTCGCGGAACTCGGCGTCCCGGCGATCCTCGTGCACAGCAAGCCGCTCGACCCGCCGGAACTCGCCGAGGCGCTGGCCTGCGGGGCCAGCTCGCTGGTGTCCGCGGACCGGATCGAGGATCACTTCCTCTCCGTGCTGCGGATGGTCGGCCAGGGGTACCTGGTGGTCGACTCGATGCCGATGCGGCCGCTGATCGGGGCCGTGCGGGCCCGGTGGGACGAGCGTTCTCCTGGCCGGCTCGAACTGCCCGAGCTGACCGCGCGGGAGAGCGACATCCTGCGCTCGCTGTCCAGCGGGCATTCGATCCGGCAGACCGCGCGGGTGCTCGGGATCGCCCCCAAGACCGTCGAGAACGTCCAGACGCGGCTGTTCCGCAAGCTCGGCGTGCGCAACAGGTCGGGAGCGCTGGCCGTCGCCGACGCGTTCGGCCTGCTGCCCGGGGCCACGCCGTCGGCTGCGGCCCCCAAGGGTTTCCCGTCCCCTGAGGGATATCCGTCCCTATCCGGGAGTGACTGGCGGCCCTAATGTGCCGCCGGAGCGAGAATGCCGCTCGCTCCTGCCACCGCCCGAGACCCAGACGCCCGGCCTCGGTGCGCCCTCACTCTTTGCTGGAGGACGCCATGGTCCGCTCCACCGGTTCGCAGCCCCGAAGCAGCGTCAAGCGCCGGGGCAGCAAGTGGCACGCCGTCGAAGCGGAAGACGGGGGAGACCAAGCTTCCCGCTGGGACCGCGATGACCGCGACGATCCGTCCCGGGACCCCGCGCACGGCGATCAGGTGCCAGTTAGGGCACAGTAGACGGGTGAGTTCACCAGCCCCGCGCCCGGCCGTCGCGATCGTCGGCGGCGGGATCGCCGGGGTCGCCGCCGCGTTCTTCCTGCGCGACCGCGGGGTGGCCGTCACCGTGCTGGAAGGCTCACCGCGACTCGGCGGCAAGCTCGCGGTGTCCGAGGTGGCCGGGATCGCCGTCGATGAGGGCGCCGAGGCCCTGCTCGCCCGCCGCCCCGAGGGCACGGACCTGATCGGCGCGGTGGGCCTGGCCTGGCCTGGTCCGGCCCGGCACCACCGCGGCGGGGATATGGACTCGCGGCCGCCTGCGCCCGCTGCCGAAACGCCAGCTGATGGGCGTGCCCGCCGACCTGAGCGAGCTGGAGAGTTCCGGGATCCTTTCCGGTGCCGGGCTGGCCCGGGCCCGTGACGACCTGCGGCTGCCGCCGACCGCGAGAGACGGTGACGTGCCGGTGGCCAGCTACGTCGGGGCCAGGTTCGGCCGGGAACTCGTGGACCGGCTGGTGGACCCGCTGCTCGGCGGCGTCTACGCGGGCCGGTCCGACGAGCTGTCGTTCGAGGCCACGCTGGGCGGCCTGGCCCAGGCGTCACGGCAGCACCGCTCACTGGCCGAGGCGGCTGAGTCGCTGCTGCCAGCACCGGGTGCCGCCCCGGCCGGCCCGGTCTTCACCACGCTCGCCGACGGCCTCGGGACGCTGCCGGCGGCCGTCGCCGCCCGGTCCGGGGCGACCGTGCGAACCGGAGCGATGACCCGCGAGCTGGCCCGCACAGCGAAGGGGGAGCGCAGCGGGACAGGGCCGGGGGAACGGGGAGGCGGGCCGGGGGCCGGGGGCTGGCGGCTCACGATCGGCCCCACCCGGGCGCCGGAGTGGCTGGATGCCGACGCGGTCATCCTCGCCGTCCCGGCCACGCCCGCCAGCAGGCTGCTGGCCGGGCTGCCCGGTGCCGCGCCCGCCGCGGCGGCGCTCGGCGAGATCGACTGCGCGAGCATGGCGATCGTGACCCTGGCCTATCGCGCCGGCGCGTTCGGCCTCCGCCCCGAGGGCAGCGGCTACCTGGTCCCCGCGGTCGACGGGCGGGCGGTCAAGGCGGTCACGTTCAGCACGGTCAAGTGGCCGCACCTGCGAGCGGGCGCCGCGGACGTGGACATCGTCCGGTGCTCGGTCGGGCGGATCGGCGAGGAGGCGCTGCTGCAGCGGGACGACGGCGAGCTGGCCAGCATCGCCGCGGCCGACCTGGCCGCCGCCACCGGCGTGCGCGGCGCGCCGGCCGACGTCCGGGTCAGCCGCTGGGGCGGAGCGCTGCCGCAGTACGCGGTCGGCCACCGGGAGCGGGTGGCGCGGATCCGCGCCGCAGTCGCCACCCAGCCCGGGCTGGCCGTCTGCGGCGCCGTCTACGACGGGATCGGCATCCCGGCCTGCATCGCCTCGGCGCGGCTGGCCGCCGACCAGGTGCTCGCCTACCTGGAATCGCGCGACGCGCGACCGGCCCGCGCTGGCTAGCCGCCGGTGGGACAATGAGGACATGACTGGGAACGAGGCCGGGCTGACGCCCGGTGCGGCCGGGCCGCGGCCCAAGGCCCGGGACCTGAACGAGCTGATCCGCTACACGATGTGGTCGGTATTCCGGGTGACCGGCCCCGGCGCGCTCGACGCGGCCGGGGAGGCGGCCAAGTCCGGCCGGCCCGGCCTGGCAGCGGAGGTCAGCGAGCTGTGCCAGCAGGCGACGGGCAAGGGCGTGGTCACCCGCGGCTGCTACGACCTGCAGGGCCTGCGCGCCGACGCGGACTACATGTTCTGGTGGATCGCCCCGTCCTCCGACGACCTGCAGGAGATGTACGCGCGATTCCGCCGGACCGGGCTGGGCCGGGCCAGCGAGCCGGTCTGGTCGGCGATGGCGCTGCACCGGCCGGCGGAATTCAACAAGGGGCACGTCCCGGCGTTCCTGGCCGAGGAGGAGCCGCGCGGGTACGTGAGCGTCTATCCCTTCGTCCGCTCCTACGAGTGGTACCTGCTCGAGCCCGAGCAGCGCCGGGCGATGCTCGCCGAGCACGGCATGATGGCCAGGGAGTACCCGGACGTCCGGGCGAACACGGTGGCCTGCTTCTCGCTGAACGACTACGAGTGGCTGCTCGCGTTCGAGGCCGACGAACTGCACCGGATCGTGGACCTCATGCGGCACCTGCGCGGCGCGCAGGCCAGGCTGCACACCAGGGTCGAGATCCCGTTCTATACCGGCAGGCGCAAGCCGGTCCGCGAGTTGCTTTCCGCCCTCCCGTGAGGGTGCCGTGACCGCGCGCCCCCGGGTGCTGTTCGGCCGGGAGCGCTTCACCGCCGAGTTTGACTGGGCCGATCTGACCCGGCTGCTCCCCGGATGGGAGGTGGTCACCAGCCCGCCGGACCAGGTCGCCGATCACCTGGACGGCGTGGCCGCCGTGTGCCCGTTCGGGGCCTGGATTGACCGGGCCGTCCTGGACGCCGGGACGTTCGGGCTCGTGCATCAGTACGGCGTCGGCCTGGAGAAGATCGACGTCACCCGGGCCACCGAGCTGGGCGTCTGGGTGTCGCGGGTCCCCGGCGAGGTGGCCGGCAACGCGGACAGCGTGGCCGAGATCGCGGTGCTGCTCCTGCTCGCGCTGGTCCGCCGGTTCGACGCGGTACGGGCCGCGCTCACCGATCGCCGCTGGGAGCAGCGCCCGACCGGCGGCTCGCTGCTCGGCGCCACCGTGGCGATCATCGGCCTCGGGGCCATCGGCGTCGCGGTCGCGCGCCGGCTGGCGCCGTTCGGTACCCGGCTGCTCGGAATCCGCGCGCATCCCGAGCTCGGCGGTCCGCCCGGGGTGGAGCGGGTGGAAGGACCGGACCGGCTGGCCGGCCAGCTCGCCGAGGCCGACGCGGTGGTCTGCTGCGCGATGTTCGACGGCAGCAACACCGGAATGCTGGGCGCGGCCGAGTTCGCGGCCATGCGGCCGGGCGCGCTGTTCGTCAACGTGGCCCGCGGCGGGCTGGTCGACGAGGCCGCGCTGCTGGCGGCGCTGCAGGCCGGCCAGGTGGGCGGGGCCGGGCTCGACGTGCACGCGCGCGAGCCCGCCGACCCGGACTCGGCCCTGCTGCGCCATCCCGCGGTCATCGCCACGCCGCACGTCGGCGGGCTCACCACCGTGATGTTCCACCGGACCGGTGAGGTGTTCGCCGCGAACCTCAGGCGCTGGGCCGACGGCGGCACCCCGCGCTGGGCGGTCAACGCCCCGGAGTTCTGCCGCTGGCCCCCGCGGACCCGGATTCGCCGGGAGCACCCGGGCTGACCGGCCTGGCCCGGTTGCGCCAGGCATGATAAGTCCGGATAATTGGATCATTCGTCACGCCCGCGGAGGTTCCTGGCCTTGGCCGCATGCGTGACTCGCTAGCGTCAGCGGGGTCAAGCCGTCGAGGGACTCGCGAGCGCACGTGGAGGCGTGGTGAGCGAAGGCGTGCCCTCGGACACGAGGGCCTTCAGGGCCAGCTTTGCCGCGGGCTTGCACATCGGCGGGTACCGGCTGGACGGGGAGATCGCCCGAGGCAGCCTGGCTCAGCTCTACCGCGCGCGTGACGAGCGGCTTGGCCGGCTCGTGGCGCTGAAGATCCTGGCGCCGGAGCTGGCCGATGACGAGACGTTCCGGCAGTGGCTCATCCCCGAACTGCGGGCCGTGACGTCGGTCCGCCATCCGCACATCATGCCGGTCTTCGAGGCCGGCGAGGCGGACGGGATGCTGTACCTCGCGATGCGGTACGTGCCCGGCCGGGACGCGCGGTCGCTCGCGCACCGGGAGGGCCCGATGCCGCCCGGCCGGGTGGCGGCGATCGTCTGGCAGGCGGCATCCGCGCTGGACGCCATGCACGCCGCCGGGCGGCTGCACCGCGACGTAAAGCCGACGAACATGCTGGTTGATGTTTCGCCCGGGCGGCGGCGCGACTGGGTCTTCCTCTCGGACTTCGCGCTGCGCACGGCCGAGGTGCCCACCGACGGGCCAGCCCGGACGAGGCCCTCGGCGAACACGCTGGCCTGCCTCTCGCCGGAGCTGATCGAGGGCCAGCCAGCGGACGGGCGGGCCGACCAGTACGCGCTGGCCGCCTCGGCGTTCGAGCTCCTCACCGGCGGGCCGCTGTTCCACGCGGATGACGCCCCGGCTCTGCTGCACGCCCAGCTGACCCAGCCGCCGCCCCGGCTGACATCCTGGCGCCCCGACCTTTCGCCGGCGGTCGACGACGTCCTGGCTAAGGCACTGGCCAAGGCGGCCGAGCACCGGTACGCCAGCTGCCGCGAGTTCGCGGCCGCGCTGGCCGGCGCGCTGGGGCTGCGGCCGCCTCCTCCCGGGATGATCCGGTCGGCCGGTCCGGTGAGCGGCCCGCCGTCCGCACAGGTCTACCTGGCCATGCCGGACGGGGCGACCGTGCCCGAGGAGCGCGGGCCGGAAGCCCGGAGGCCAGCGGTGCCGGCCCTGGTGGCGGGCGGCTCCAGGCCCGAGCCGTGGCTGGTCGGCCGCCGGCCCAGAGGCCATCGTCCGCTGGTCGCGATCGGCCTTGCGGTGATCGCCGTCCTGGCCGCCGCGAGCGTGGCCGTCGTCGCGACCGGCGTGCTGCGCCACCCGGCCCCGAAGCCGCCACCGCCGCCCAAGCTGGCGAGCTTCCCGATCGCCGCCCGGTCCGCATGGCCGCCGGTGTCCGGCGACGTCTACGTGATGTACCAGGGGACCGGGGCCGCGCAGGCCCAGGTCTACGGCGAGATCAAGGGCGCGGCCCGGGGGTACGTGGCCCGGCTGTACGCCCAGCCGTTCCCGTTCACGGCCCGGCCGGCCGCGGTCTCCTCGGTGGTCCTGCACCCGAAGGGCAAGCTGGCCCGGTACGCCTTCCCGGTGACCCCGGCCCTGGCCACGCGCTACTACGTATCGGTCTTCCCGTACCGCAAGGCGAAGCGGTCGCTGGCCAGTTCGCCCATGGCCACCATCTACGTCGCGGCGAGCATGACCCGCGGGATCTCGCAGGCGTGCACCCGCCCGACCTGCCACGAGACGTTCACGCTGAACGTGCATGTCCCGCCGCCCGCGCTCGGCGCCGAGATCTCGAAACGGTGGTACACCTACTTCGGGCTCAAGCTGTCGAAGTCGGCCACCCCGCCCGCGGGGCCGGCGCTGCTGCAGCTCGGCGCCGGCGGCGCCCGGGTCGGCGCGCCACGGCGGGTCTCGGCGGACGAGTACGCGGTTACCGTCACGTTCACGTTCCCGATCGGCAAGAAGAATGGCTACACCTGGTTCTGGGCCGCGTGCGTGCCGGGCAGCGAGGCCGCGGACGGTGTCGGGCTGCCCGGCGCTCACGGGTGCAGTGCCAGGGCCATCCCGGCGGCGCATTCCTACCTCGGCTAGGACCACAGCCCGCCGAATGACCCGTCTTCCCGGTATATAGCTCGTGAACGTTCGGATACCTATGCTGCGCAACCGGCGCTCCGCAGGGAGCCGGGATCTATGCTTTTCGGTGGCCATGCGAAAGACACGCCTGCTCACCATCGCTGTGCTGGCGGCGACGGCGTCGCTCACCGCCTGCGGGGGCGGCGGCGCTTCCGACACGATCTCGTTCAACAGCGCCAGCTGCGGCGGCACCTGGACGCTGGCCAGGCCAGGCTGGCACACGTTCGAGCTGTATAACGCGAACGACGTCGGCGGCGAGATCGACCTGATCGACCCCAGGACCAGCGGCATCTATGCGGAGGTCGCTCAGTTCGGCCCGGGGACGACGCAAACGATGAGCCTGGACGTCGGGTCGGGCCGCTACGCCTTCCGCTGCCTGTTCGAAGACACCGACCCGATGACGGGGCCGACCGTGACCGTCGCCGGGCACGTCAAGGGCTTCACCGCGACCGTCCCGGTCACCTACAACGACCTGGTGGGGCCGGCCAAGGAGTACCAGGCCTACGTGGCGGCCGGGCTGAAGACGCTCGTCGGCCAGACCGGGACGCTGGCCAGCGACGCAGCGCGGGGGGACCTGGCCGCGGCGCGCCGCGACTGGCTGCCCGCGCACCTGACGTACGAGACGCTGGGGGCGGCGTACGACGCTTTCGGCAAGTTCGACGACGAGATTGACGGCCGGGCCGACGCGGTCGGGCTGAACAATCCGCAGTGGACGGGGTTCTACCGGCTCGAGTACGGGCTGTGGCACGGCCAGTCCGCTGGCCAACTGACGCCGTATGCCAAGGAGCTCGCGGCTGACGTGCGATCCCTGCTGGCCACCTGGCCGACGATGGAGATCCCGCTGATCGATGTCGGGCTGCGCACCCACGAGATACTGGAGAACGCGCTGGAGTTCCAGCTCACCGGGCACGACGACTACGGCAGCGGCACCACGCTGGCCACGACGCTGGCCAACATCCAGGGCACCCGCGAGCTGCTGTCTCTCCTGCATCCGCTGCTGGTCACCAGGTATCCGGGGCTGCCCGCCGTCTACGCGGCGCTGAACCGCCTGCAGGCGCTGCTGGAGGCGCAGCGCCAGCCGGACGGGAGGTGGGTTCCCGTGTCGCAGCTGCCGGAGTCCGCGGGCCAGGATATCGACGCGGCCTGCGGGCAGGCGCTGGAGGAAATCGCGCCGATCGCATCGATAGCCGAGCCGAGGAACACGTGATGGGCGGAGCGGATCAGCCTCCCGGACGCCGGTCTTTCCTGCGCGGTATGGCTGGCGGGGTGGCCGGCGGCGTCGTGGCCGGCGGGGCCGCGGGATACGCGCTGCGCGCGTCGCAGCCGGAACCGGCGCTGGCGGCCGACACGGCCTGGATCGAGGGACGGTTGCCGGCGGTGCCGTTCCACGGGAGGTACCAGGCCGGCATCGTGCCGCGGCCGCAGCGGCAGACCGCCGTCATCTCGTTCGGCGCCACGGCGGACGGCAGATCCGGGCTGACCGATCTGCTTCAGGCGATCACGTCGCGGGCCAGGTTCCTGACCGCCGGGGGCACGCCGCCGCCGGTCGGCATCGACGGGCCGGCGTCCGACTCCGGCGTGCTCGGGCCGACCGTGGTGCCCGACGGGCTGACCGTGACCTTCGGGGTCGGATCGACGCTGTTCGACGACCGGTACGGGCTCGCCGGCCAGCTTCCGGAACGGCTCACGCCGATGCGGTCGTTCCCCAACGACAACCTGGACCCCGCCCAGACCGGGGGCGACCTGATCCTCCAGCTCAGCGCGGGCAGCGCCGACACCGTCGTGCACGCGCTGCGGGACATCGCCCGGCACACCCGCGGCGGCATGCAGATCAACTGGCGGATCGACGGGTTCAGCAGCCCGGCGCGGCCGGCGGGCACGGTGCCGCGGAACCTGCTGGGGTTCATGGACGGGATCGCGAACCCGCCGCTGTCCGAGGCGAGGGAACTGCTGTGGATCCAGCCGGGCACCGCGGGCGAGCCCGGCTGGACCGCCGGCGGCAGCTATTTCGTCGTCCGGCTGATCAGGATGCTGGTGGAGTTCTGGGACCGGGTGGACGTCTTCGAGCAGCAGCAGATGATCGGGCGTGACCGCGTGACCGGCTTCCCGCTGGACGCGAACAGCCTGTTCGCGACGCCCGATTTCGCGGCCGACCCGACGGGGGATGTCATCCCGCTCAACGCCCACATACGCCTGGCCAACCCGCGCACGCCGCAGACGGCCTCCAGCCGGATCCTGCGCCGCGCCTACAACTACGACCGCGGCATCGACCAGGTCGGCGACCTGGACCAGGGGCTCATCTTCACCTGCTTCCAGCAGGACATCAAGCGGCAGTTCGAGACGGTCCAGACCCGGCTGATCGGCGAGCCGCTGGTCGACTACATCAGCCCGTTCGGCGGCGGCTACTTCCTGGCGCTGCCGGGTGTCCGCGACACGGCCGACTGGTACGGACGCGCGCTGCTGACCTGACGGTGCCGAGTTTTGCTCCGGGTTCGCCTGCTGTTCACATAACCCGCGCTATGTGGTCAATTAGTCATGAAACCTTACCCGACGGGGTGCGCCTGGGCACCTCGCCGACAGGGCTCCACTGAACTCGGGAGGGTACGACATGGGCGAAGGCCCAACGATCCGGAGCAGGCGCATGCGGCTCCGTCCGGCGATCGCGGCAGCGGCGGCGGTCGCTCTGGCTGTCGGCGTGGCGATCGGCGCGAGCGCGGCGAGCGCGTCCAGCACGCCGAAGTTCGCCGGTTACCACACGCCGGCGCTGGTGCCCGCGAGCTACTACCGCGACACCAACAGGACGGCAACCCCCATCAAGCACCTGGTCGTGATCTTCGACGAGAACGAGTCGTTCGACCACTACTTCGGCACCTACCCGTACGCGGCCAACACGGATGGCACCAGGTTCGTGCCCAAGCCCGGCACGCCGACGGTGAACGGCCTGTACAGCAAGATCACCAAGACCGGCCCGGTCGGACCGCTGCTGACCAGCAACCCGAACCTGTACAACCCAGAGCGCCTGAGCCAGTCCGAGGCGCTGACCTGCGATCAGAACCACGACTACACGCCGGAGCAGCAAGCCGAAAACAACGGCAAGATGGATATGTTCGTCCAGTACACCGAGAACAGCGACTGCGACACCACCGGCGAGTACTACGGCCCGCCCGGGATCGTCATGGACTACTACGACGGCAATACCGTCACCGCACTGTGGAACTACGCGCAGAACTACGCGATGAGCGACAACAACTGGGACACCACGTTCGGCCCCTCGACCGAGGGCGCGATCTCGGTGAGTTCCGGGTTGAGCTCCGGCGGTTACGCGGTCACCCCCTCCGGCACACCGACGACCGACCCCGATGCGATTACCGCGGACGGGACCATCTACGGTGACCTGGACCCGTACTACGACGAGTGCTCGGACTCCAACCACACCTCCACCAACCCGTTGGGCGTGCTGACCGGCGAGAACATCGGCGACCGGCTGAACGCCAGGCACGTCACGTGGGGCTGGTTCCAGGGCGGGTTCGCCCCGACCTCGACCAACAGCGGTGGCGCGGTGTGCGCCGCGGAGAGCGAGAACATCGCCGGCAGCGCGCTGCGGGAGTACACGCCGCACTGGGAGCCGTTCCAGTTCAGCGCCAGCACGGCGAACCCGGCCCACCTGCCGCCGTCGTCGGAGGCCGCGATCGGCCGCACCGACCAGGCCAACCACCAGTACGACCTGTCGGACTTCTCCGAGGCGCTGCAGCACGGGAACCTGCCGTCGGTCAGCTACGTGAAGGCCACGACCGCCCAGAGCGGCCACCCGGGCGAGTCCGACCCGCTCGACGAGCAGCAGTTCATCGTCAACACGGTCAACCAGATCGAGGAGTCCAGGTACTGGCCCTCAACCGCGATCGTCATCACGTACGACGACTCCGACGGCTGGTACGACCACGCCGTGCCCACGCTGCTCAACGGCTCCGACAACTCCGCGATCGACACCGCCATGTGCGAGGAGACCGCGGTGACGGTCGGCAGCGGCAGCGGCCGCTGCGGTTACAGCCAGCGGCTGCCGATGATCGTCATCTCGCCGTACACGCGGGACAACTACGTCAGCAGCAACCTCACCAACACCACCTCGGTGGTGAAGTTCATCGAGCAGAACTGGCTGCACGGCCAGACCATCCCCGGCTCATTCGACGCGACCTCGGGCAGCCTGGACGCCCCGGGCGGCCTGCTCGACTTCAACACCAGGCCGCACTTCGAGCCGCTGATCCTCAACCCGACCACCGGCGCTGTCGTCAGCGGAGGTGGCTGGGGCTGAAGCACAGCTAGCTAAACCGGCTCATGGCCCGCCCTCGCGGTCAACCCCGCGAGGGCGGGCCCTGTGTTCCATGATCGTGGTAGCCGACCGCTTATTGGGAGTTGCGCCCAAAGGACTGCGCCCTTTGCCGCTGGTGCAGGTGGAGATTGACCTGTGGTGTACCTCGCGCGGACCACAGATTTTCCAGGCGGCAGCGACCAGTTCAGGCGGCTGGCGCAACCGTCACGTCGAGCGTGACGGCTTCGGCCGAAGGGTCGTAATCTTGTGGATCTCCCTCGAGCGCGAAGGCGATGGCCGACAAGGATTCCTCCTCGGCCTCCTCGCGAGTGGCGGTCCCCCCGCCGTTGATGTGCAGGGCCGGCACACGGTAGTGCCAGTTGCTGGCCTCCTCATCCCAGAAAAGCTCAACACGCAGCGCGCTCATAGCCTGTCACCCTACAGTTTCCGCAGCTCATCAATCGTATAGCCGTAGTCCCGGGCGATCCTGGACATCGCCGGGCCGCCCAGATCAACACCGTCATGGTAAGCCCAAACGCGTTGCTGATCGCCCTTGACCAGCACCCGATGAGAGCCAGACCGCCGGGTTTCAACCCAGCCGTCTCTATTCAGCGCCGCCAGAACACGCGCAGCCTTGGCCATGGCATAGCAGCGTAGGGTGCGGGTGCGTCAATTCCGGCGAGGGGCGCTGACAGCACGTCTGTACGGGCGGGCCTGCACTCGCACATCAGTGAGCGCGACAACCCGGCTGATGGCCCACACGCCGAAGATGCGCCCGCAACAGCGCAGGCTAGCGAAGACCGCGCCGCGGGCGCCGTGCAGCCGGGATCCAGCGATCTGGCCGAGCAGTGGCCGCCCGAGGGCCGCCGCCTAGGACCAGGATGACCGCGTCGGCCTCCCGGCCCTGCATCTTGTGCACTGTGCCGATCCACTGGTCCAGGTCGTCGTCGCTAGCCCCCGGAAAGACTTTCCGGAATATCGCCCGGGAATTGTCGGCGACGACACGGTAGGGGCTGATCACGCGGATCTGTGACGCCCTGACCCCGCCGTTGTCGCGCAAGCCGGCGAGTACTTCGCGCAGCATGTCGCCTTCCGGCGGGATCCAGTTGCTTCCCCTGACGCTAGACCTGACATCGATCCAGGCGTTCTCGCCGTGAAACGGCTTCCGGTCCGCTGGCGTGCCGAACACCATGAACCCGTTGTAGGCGATCGTGTTGCTCACCTCGAACATCGGGCGGTCGCAGCGCCGGTGCACCCGCAGCGGAGCGCCGACCCATACGTCGTCGCCCGCCGGGCCGGGCAGCGAAATCCCGGCGATGGCGAGCCGGTCCGCGAGTTGCTGTGAGGAAGACCGGCTCGGCGCCCATAACGGGGCGACCTTGAACTCCTCTAGCAGCGCCCGCTGTCCACCCCACGGCAGGGTTATGACCGGCCGCAGCTGCATCGGGTCGCCGACGATCACCGCGCGCCGGCACCGCCACAGCGCGCCAGCCGCGTTCTGCGGCGCGGCCTGACCGGCCTCGTCGATCAGCAGCCAGCCGAGCGACTCCCGGCCGAGGCCAGTGAACATCCTGCCGACGGAAGCGAACGTGGTCGACACGACAGGCACCACGAGGAACAGGGTCTGCCAGGCGGCGAGAGTGGCCGCCGCGTTCTTCGGCCGGCCTTTGCCGTCGAGGATGTCCATCATCGCGTTGAGGTTCTGGAAAAGCCGGCGTCCGGCGTTCAGGATGAACGCCTTGTGCAGGGCTCGCCGAGACGGCAGTGCTGTTCCCAGGGCGCCCGATCATAGCGCTGGAGATCAACCACAAGGTTCTCCGGGTCGATCCTGGGCAGCGACTGCGGGCTGAAGATCTCCACCGCCTGCCAGAACTGTGCGATCCGCACCGGATCGTCGGCCGTGTTCACCACCGCCTCAGGACAGTGCCGCATCTTCTGCTGCCGTGGCGGCTAACTGATTTGCCAAGAACAGAAAGTATACTGATTATTACACCACGTCATGAAATATTGCCGTAGCTCCCGCGCCCGACCTCGGCATGCTGGTGCGCTTCCGGTCCCGTCCGTGGCCAGCCAGGGCAGGACGTGACCTGCGGCGTCGGCCAGGTGATCGCAGCCGTACGGCAGGCGGCGCCAGGCCCCCACCGCACATACGACCACCAGATTGTCCAGTGAGAAGCGCGCCATGCAGCTTCCGCCCTCCGTCGCTAGCGTTTCCTACGTGGATGACCAGAGAGGACGCCATCGGAGGTAATCCAGAGCCGCATCACGGGTACGGTGGCCAGGCTTGCTCTCAGCTTCAGCCACTCGGATGCTTTGAACGGCGTTCGTTATTAGTTCACCGGTAAGAAGCTCGGCCGTGTCAGCAAGGTCTGGCAGCCGCCATTCACGGACAACCGCCCACACGGCAACCCACCTATTCACCCTTCAGCGCAACCCCTATAGCTCGGGTTCCCTAACACGATCATGAACTGCTCGAGCGGGCCTTGCGCAGGAACGCGCGCAGCCGCGGCAGCGGCCAGGTGTTGATCACGTCGTCGGGGGTGAGCCAACCGCGCTGCGCGGTGCCGACGCCGTAGCGCAGGTAGTCGAGGCCGCCGGTGAAGTGCGCGTCACTGTCGATGGCGAACTTCACCCCGGCATCCTTGGCCGCCCGTATGTGCGCCGAGGGCAGGTCGAGCCGGTTCGGGTGTGCGTTCACCTCGAGCGCGGTGCCGGTCCTGGCGCAGGCCCGGAACAGCTCGGGCAGGTCGACGTCGACCGGCGGCCGCCGGCCGATCTTGCGGGTGAGCGGGTGGCCGATGATGTTCACGTGCGGGTTCTCGCAGGCGGCCACGAACCGCCGGGTCATCGCCGCGCGCGACTGGTCGAAATTCGAGTGCACCGAGGCCACGCAGACGTCAAAGCCGTCGAGGAACTCGGCGGGCCAGTCGACCGTGCCGTCGGGCGCGATGTTCAGCTCGGTGCCGTGCAGCAGCACCATCGGCTCGCCGCCTGGCCCGGCCGCCAGCTGCGCTCCGAGACGGCGCACCTGGTCGCGCTGGGCCAGCATCTTCTCGTCGGTCATCCGCTGCATGAACAGGTTCGGCGCGTGATCGGTGATCGCGTAGTAGGCGTATCCCCGCGCCTGCGCCCTGGCCACCATGTCGGCCAGCGTGGCCACGCCGTCGGTCAGGTCGGTGTGCGTGTGCAGGTCGCCGCGCACGTCCTGCTCGGTGACCAGGTCGGGCAGGTCGCCGCGCAGCGCCGCGGCGACCTCGCCGGTGTGCTCGCGCAGCGGGGGCGGGATCCAGGGCATACCGAGGCGCCGGTAGACCTCCTCCTCGGTCTGCGAGACGATCTTCTCTCCGGTCGCCGCGTCGAACAGGCCGTACTCCGACAGCTTCAGCTTCTTCCGCACCGCGATCTCGCGTATGGCCACGTTGTGCGCCTGTGACCCGGTGAAGTACTGCAGCGCCGCGCCCCACGAGTCCAGCGGGACCACCCGCAGGTCAACCTGCAGGCCGGCCTCCGTGCGCACCGAGGTCTTGGCCGGCCCCGAGCCGATCACCGACGCGGCCTCGGGCAAGCCGGTGACCGCGGCCATGAGCGGGCCGGAGTCATCGGCCGCGGCCAGGATGTCGACGTCACCGATGGTCTCGGCGAACCGGCGCAGCGAGCCTGCCGGGGCGCACCGCTGACATCCGGGAACGGCGCTGATCACCTCAACCACGCGGGCCGCGGTCTCGTCGGCGACGTTCAGCAGGACCCGGCCGCCGGCGGCGTCCAGCAGCTCGATGCCGCGCAGCAGCTTCTCCTCGCTCTTGGTGCCGAAGCCTTTCAGGCCGGCCAGGCGCCCCGCCTTGATCGCGTCGCGCAGCTCGTCCGGCGAGCCGACGTTCAGTTCCCGGTGCAGCAGCAGGGCGCGCTTCGGCCCGAGCGCCGGGATCCTGGTCAGCTGGAGCACTCCCTCGGGAATGTCGGCGCGCAGCCGCTCGAGCGCAGCGAACGTCCCGGTCGCGCCGATCTCGGCGAGCTTTCCTGCGATGGCCTGGCCCACGCCGGGGATCTGCTGCAGCGCCGCCGGGCTGAGCCGGGAGACGTCTTCGGAGTGACCGGCGATCGCCCGGGCGGCCTTCTCGTAGGAGCGGGCCCGGAACTGGTCGCCGCCCGTCATCAGGTGCAGTTCGGCGTACTCGTTGAGCAGCGCCGCCGCCGCGTCGTTGGCCTGGGGCATGCTCTCATTTTGCCTGCCCCGCCACCTCGCCCGGTCCGCCCGCGGGCCGCGGCGCGCTAGTCCTTGGCCGGCTCGAGGGTCAGCGACACCGAGTTGATGCACCAGCGCTGGTCGGTGGGCACCTCATAGCCCTCGCCCTCGAACACGTGGCCCAGGTGCGAGCCACAGGCCGCGCACCGGACCTCGGTGCGGACCGGCCCCAGCGAGCGATCCTCGATCAGGACCACGGCATCGTCCTGCTTGGGCTGGTAGAAGCTGGGCCAGCCGCAGTGGGACTCAAACTTGGCGTCCGAGCGGAACAGCTCGGCCCCGCAGGCCCGGCACCGGTAGACGCCCTCGGTCTTGGTGTCGGTGTATTCACCGGTGAACGGCGCCTCCGTGCCCGCCTGCCGCAGCACCCGGTACTCCTCGGGGGTGAGGCACTGCCGCCATTCCTCGTCTGTCCGTTGCACCTTGTCCATGCTGCTGAGACTACCTGCGCGGGTCAGATCGTCACCTCATGGACCGGCTCGTCCCCGGTGCCGTCGCGCAGGTCCACCTCCGCCACCGCCCCGGCGGCCTGGACGTCCCCGAGCACCTCGGCCAGCGCCGCGAGGTGCGGCGCGGGCGCGGTCACCACGAGCCGCCGCGCGCTGGCCCGCATGGGCAGCCTGGCCTGGGACTTCGCCTTGCGGATCGAGCCGATCGCGGCGGACGCGGCGTCCAGCAGGACCTCCGCCTCCGTTCCCCCGGCCGCGCCCGCGAGCGCCAGCAGCGGTTCCGGATCTGGCCACGAGGCCCGGTGTATCGAAGCGCCAGGCAGCGGGCCGTCCGCCGTCCACGACCAGGCCTCCTCCGTGACGAACGGCAGGAACGGGGCGAAGAGCCGCAGCTGGACCGAGAGCGCGAGCCGCAGCGCGGCGATCGCCGATCCGGCCGGCCCCGCGCCGCGGCCGCCGTACGCCCGCGGCTTGGCCAGCTCCAGGTAGTCGTCGCAGAAGAACCAGAAGAACCGCTCGGCCAGCTCCAGCGCCAGCGCGTGATCGTAGGCCTCGAAAGCCTCGGTGCACCTGTCCACCACGGCGGCGAGCCGGCCCAGCATCGCCCGGTCGAGCGGCTCAGTGATCTCTGCTGAATGGCCGGCCGCCGCCTCGCCCGCCTCGGCCATGCCGAGCACGAACCTGCTGGCGTTCAGGATCTTGACCGCGAGCCGTCTGCCGATCTTGAGCTGGCCCGGGTCGAAGGCCGTGTCCACGCCCAGGCGGGCGCTGGCCGCCCAGTACCTGACCGCGTCCGAGCCGTAGTCGCGCAGCAGGTCGGCCGGGGTGGTCACGTTGCCCTTGGACTTGGACATCTTCTTCCGGTCCGGGTCGAGGATCCAGCCCGAGATCCCCGCGTGCCGCCACGGCAGGACGTCCCGCTCCACGTGCGAGCGGAGCACCGTATAGAACAGCCAGGTCCTGATGATCTCCGGGCCCTGCGGCCGCAGGTCCATGGGGAACACCCGGCCGAACAGGTCGTCCGCGTCGGGGCCCGGGGCGCCGCAGGCAAGCCGCGGGCTCAGCGACGACGTGGCCCAGGTGTCCATCACGTCGGGATCCCCGGTGAAGCCGCCGGGCATCCCGCGCTGGCGCTCGGCGTACCCCGGCGGCGCGTCGGCCGCCGGGTCGGCCGGCAGCAGGTCGTCAGCGGGCCGGATGGGCGCGTCGAGGCGCGCGGCGCCGTCGGCGTCCAGCGGGTACCACACCGGGATCGGCACGCCGAGATAGCGCTGCCTGCTGATCAGCCAGTCTCCGGCCAGGCCGTTCACCCAGTCCTCGTAGCGGGCCCGCATGTGCGGGGGATGCCAGTCGAGCTCCCGGCCGCGGGCCAGCAGCGCCTCACGCAGGCCGGGGTCCCGGCCGCCGTTCCTGATGTACCACTGCCGGGTGGCGACGATCTCCAGCGGAGCCTCGCCGTACTCGTAGAACTTCACCGCGTGCCGGACGGGCTCGGGCTCGCCGCGCAGGTCCCCGGCCGCGCGGAGCAGGTCGGTGATCCGGGCGCGGGCCGCCGTGGCCGGCGCGCCCGCCAGCTCCCGGTAGGCGGCCTGACCCTGCGGGCTGGTGAGCCAGGGCAGCGGCCCGTCCAGCAGCCGCCCGTCCTTGCCGATCACCGGGCGGGTGTCCAGCCCCAGGTCCCGCCACCAGGTCACGTCCGTGGTGTCGCCGAACGTGCAGACCATGGCGATGCCGGTGCCCTTGGCCGGGTCGGCCAGCCGGTGCCCGAAAACCGGGACGCTGGCCCCGAACAGCGGCGTGCGGACCGTCCGCCCGAGCAGGCCGGCGTAGCGCTCGTCGTCCGGGTGCGCGACCAGAGCCACGCAGGCGGGCAGCAGTTCCGGCCGGGTGGTGGCGACCAGCACGTCGCCCGGCGGGGTGCCCTCGACCTGGAACGCGATCCGGCAGTAGCTGCCGGTGATCTCGCGGTCTTCGAGCTCGGCCTGCGCGACCGCGGAGCCGAACGTCACGTCCCACAGCGACGGCCCCTCGGCGAGGTACGCCTCGCCCATGGCCAAGCTGCGCAGGAACGCTCGCTGCGAGATGGCCTGCGCACCGTCGTCGATGGTCCGGTAGGTCATGGACCAGTCCACCGACAGGCCGAGGCGCCGCCAGGCCTCCGCGTACGCGCGCTCGTCCCGGTCGGTCAGCTCCCGGCACAGCTCCACGAAGTTGCGCCGCGACACCGGCACCTGCGAGCGCGGTGCCGCCCGTCCCGGATGAGCCCGGCCAGAAGGATCCCGTCCCGGCGGACCGGGCGGCGCGAACTCCGGGTCGTAGGGCAGCGCGGGATCGCACCGCACGCCGTAGTAGTTCTGCACCCGGCGCTCGGTCGGCAGCCCGTTGTCATCCCACCCGACCGGGTAGAAGACCTCCTTGCCGCGCATCCGCCAGAACCGCGCGAGGAGATCGGGGTGGGTGTAGGAGAAGGCGTGCCCGATATGCAGCAACCCGCTGACGGTCAGCGGGGGAGTATCGATCGCGTAGACGTCACCGCGACCCTTGGTCCGGTCAAACTTGTACTACACGTCCCTCTTCCCACCGGTGCATCCACTTGTCCTCGATGCCGTCAAGCGTGGGGCGGGATTCAGGGTTCATGGCGGCCAGTGTACCGCGGCTCGCCCGGCAGAATTCGGTCACCGAGAACTGGTGGGCAGGCAGCGAAGGGGGAATCCACAGTAGAGCGCTGACCGGGCTGGACCGGCGCGCTGGCCGGGACCCATTCGGGGACCTGAAGGCCGGGCCAAAACGGGGGGAATCATGATCATGGTACGTATTGGGGCGAAAGCCGTCGCGGTACTGGCGGCCGCCGGGACGGCCGCGCTGCTCATGGCCGCGTGCTCGTCATCCGGGGACCCGTCGGGTACCGAGTCATTCGTTCTCACCACCCGCGCCACCGTGGCGAATCCGGTCTACCGGGCGGTGGCGACGGGAGTGTTCTCGGCCACGGGCACCATGCAGGCCACGTCCACGGCGTCGAACGCGCCGCTGAAGGCCACGTTCTCGGGCGGCACATTCCTGCTCAGCCAGGTATCAGCCGGCCAGCAGGCAGGAAAGGTCGACTCCACGACCTGCCTGGCCGCCTTGACCAACACCGGCCTGAAATACAAGATCAGCAGCGGCACCGGCCGCTACCAGGGCATCACGGGAAGCGGCACGGCCAACATCACGTTCACCGGGCGGCTGCCGAAACTCAGCAACGGCAAGTGCAACGAGTCGAACAACGCCATTCCGGTTGCGGGTACCGTGCTGTCGGTCGTCCGCGCGAGCGGCCCGGTCACCCTGCCGTAGCGCCTCCGCGCGGTCAGCGATCCGAGCACCTCGGCGATGCCGCCGCCGATCAGCGCGAGTCAACCGGTGCTGAGAAGCCCGCGGATGGCGGCGGCTACTTGCGGATCCAGCGCGGGCGGCCGAACCAGCGGCCGTAGTACGGGCCGTACGGCCGGTGCATCGCGGTCGTCGCTAGGTCTTCCCTGGCCATGTCCGGGTGCAGGACGGGCGGGCCGTTCGGCACGGGCAGATTGGCCACCTGGGCCATCTCGAAGGTGCACTTGACGTAGCCGGGAGTGATCGCCGCCACCTGGTCGGCGTCGACGAACTTGAGCCAGCCCCGCATCTGCCCGACCCGCAGCATCTCGTACCGGGTCAGCTTCTCGCTCTTCGGGTGCACCGCGGCGAACCCGGTTCCGGTGTACACCACGATGCCGTCGAACAAGTCGAGCTCGGGAACCTCGAGGACGTGCTCGACCACGCCGAACTGCTCCCCCGAGTGGGTGACGACGGGCAGGCCCAGGGTGACCGCCCGGTAGGACATGGTGGACAGCTCCTCGTCGGGATCTGAGGACATGGGGTCGGCACCTCGTATCGCTAGCGACTTGGCCGTCTGCCGGATGTAGGCGGGTGTTTTGGCGGGAATAATCGTATCGTCGGTGACGTCGGTCCCAGCCACGGACGGAGGCCGCAGTGGCTCCCGAGATCAACCTAGTAGACGCGGACACCTACCAGCTCGGCGGCGCACCACACGATCAGTTCGCCTGGCTGCGCCAGCACGCCCCGGTCTACTGGCACGCGGACGGCGGGGATCCGGCGTGGCCCGGGTTCTGGGCCGTGACCCGGCACGCCGACATCGGGCATATCTCACGCCATCCGGAGATCTACTCCTCGCACCGGCGGCTGGTGCTCTTCGCCGAGGCGGCGGAGCCGGAGATCGAGATGCAGCGGCTGATGATGCTCAACATGGACCCGCCGCAGCACACCAGGCAGCGCAGCTTCGTGAACCGCGGGTTCACCCCGCGGATGATCGGCAGGCTGGCCAAGCACGTCAGGGAGATCTGCGACACGCTGATCGATGAGGTGGTGCCCCGCGGCGAGGCCGACTTCGTTACCGACATCGCCGCGCCGCTGCCGCTGCAGGTGATCTGCGAGCTGGTCGGCGCGCCGCCCGGGGACCGTGACTGGATCTTCGACCTGTCCAACAAGCTGGTCGGATACGACGATCCGGAGTTCCGGCGCTCCCCGGAGGAGGGGATGCAAGCGGCCGGGGAGCTCTACGCCTATGCGGACGAGCTCGCCGCCCGCCGTCGCGAGCAGCCCGCCGATGACATCGTCACCCGGCTGCTGCAGCCCGACGATGCCGGGGAGGTGCTGACCACCAGCGAGTTCGACCTGTTCTTCCTGCTGCTGACCGTGGCGGGCAACGAGACCACGCGCAACGCGGCGTCCGGCGGCATGCTGGCGCTGTTCGAGCACCCCGCCCAGTGGCAGCGGCTGCTGGCCGACCGCGACCTGATCCCCTCCGCCGCCGAGGAGATCGTCCGCTGGGTGAGCCCGGTGAACCTGTTCCGGCGCACCGCGGTCCGCGACACCGAACTCGGCGGCCAGGCGATTGCCGAGGGTGACAAGGTGGTGGTCTTCTACGCCTCGGCCAACCGTGACGAGAGCGTATTCGACGACCCGCAGGAATTCGACGTCGCGCGCGACCCCAACCCGCATATCGGTTTCGGCGGCGGCGGACCCCATTTCTGCCTCGGCAGGCACCTGGCCGCGCTCGAGCTCCGGGTGCTGCTCGCGGCGCTGTCCGAGCGGATGCCGGACATCGAGCTCGACGGCGAGGTCAGCAGGCTCCGGTCCAACTTCCTCAACGGGATCAAGCACATGCCGGTGCGGTTCACCCCGTCAGCGCCCAGGACCTAGCGCCTGACCTGCATAGACGCAGCTCAACGCGTTGAGCAATAGCGTGGCCGGCATGACCGCGAATCCGGCCCCTGATGACCGGCCGCGGGCGGTCGTTCTGGTTGAGGGAATGAGTGACCTGCTCGCGCTTGAGGTGCTGGCCCGGCGGCGCGGCCGCGACCTCGCCGCCCACGGCGTCGCCGTCATCGCGATGAACGGCGCCACGAACCTCGGGCACTATCTGGAACTGTACGGTCCGGGCGGACTCAACGTCAGGCTGGCCGGTCTTTGCGACGCTGCCGAGGAGGACTACTTCCGGCGCGTGGTGCGGCAGGCCGGGATCGGTGCCGGGCCGTCTCGCGCCGCGATGGAGGCGCTCGGCTTTTTCGTGTGCACCCTCGACCTGGAGGATGAGCTGATCAGGGCGCTCGGGACCGAGGCGGTGGAACGGATCATCGAGGCGGAGGGCGAGCTCAGGTCGCTGCGGACCCTGCAGCGCCAGCCCGCTCAGCGGGGCCGGTCCACGCAGGACCAGCTCCGCCGCTTCATGAGCGGCCGGTCCGGCAACAAGCACCGCTATGCGCGCCTGCTGGCCGGCGCCGTGGATCTGAACCGGGCGCCCCGGCCGCTGGACGGCGTTCTCGCCCACGTCTGATCCAGTCGCGCCAACGGCAACGCGGTCCGCTCGCTTATGTACCTTGACAGTTACGTAACTATCTCGGTACATTAACGCCATGGAAGCTGTGCTGCGGGCACTGGCGGACCAGAGCCGGCGGACGATGCTGGAGACCTTGACCGGCGGCCCGGCAACCGCGGGTGAGCTGGCGGCGCTGCTGCCGATTGCCCGCCCGGGGGTATCGCGGCACCTGCGGGTACTGCGAGAGGCGGGGCTTGTCGAGGTCCGCCAGCAGGCGCAGCGGCGGGTCTACAGTCTTCGCCCCCAGCCGCTCGCCGAGGTCGATGCATGGCTGGGCCGGTACCGGGCCTTGTGGGAGCAGCGGCTGGATGCCCTGCACACCGAGGTGGCCCGCGGGAAACGCGAACGAAGGAGCACCAGATGACCAGCAATGCACGCGGGGGCAGCCGCATCCTGGGCAGCCTGCGATCGGCAGATGGCAAGGGCGTCGTGCGCATGGAAGACCGCTTCGACACCGATATCGACGACGTGTGGTCGGCACTCACCGATCCCGGCCGTCTGGCCCGCTGGCTCGGCGAGGTCGAGGGCGACCTCCGCCTGGGCGGTGAGTACCGTTTTCGCTTTTTTGCCAGCGGATCGGAAGGCGCCGGGCGGGTGGAAGCGTGCGAGCCCCCGCGGCGGCTGCTGCTGGCCCATGGCCTGGGCCAGCCGGACGTCAAGGTCATCGAGGCCACGCTGGCCGCCGATGGCGGCCAGACCATCCTGGTCGTCGAGGAACGGGGCATGCCCCTGGACCTGCTCGCCGCCTACGGGGCCGGGGTGCAGGTCCATGTCGAAGATCTCGCCGCCCACCTCGCCGGGGGTGAGCGCTGCGACGCCGACGCGCGGTGGGACGAGCTTCAGCCTGCGTATGAAGACCTGGCGGCCAACGTCGGCTAGCACGCAGTCGCGAATGACCAAATAACGTGAGGCGGCTGCTGCTGCCAGTACATCACCATGAAAGCCGCTGGCCAGCTAGCCAATGGCGGCTGCGGTGCTATTGCTCTCGTTCGTCGCGGTCGGTCCAGGTGCAGACGCAGACCTCGTTGCCTTCTGCGTCGGCCAGCACCCAGAACGACCGGGCGAACGAATCGTCCACCAGCCGTCCGCCTGCGGCCAGGGCGGCGCTCACCCGGGGCCCGGCCTCGTCATGGGCCACCGTGATGTCAAGATGCACCCGGTTGCGCTGCGGCCGAGGGGCGTCCATCTGCTGAAACCAGATGGCCGGAAGCTGCCCGGCGGGATCGACAATGGCGCCGGCCAGGCCATCGCCGGCAGGCTCATCGACATAGCCAAGCACCGCTTTCCAGAAGGGCTGGATCGCCGGTATGTCCATCGCGTCAATGGCCAGTTCCAGCATCTGCACCGGCCGCGGGGACCCGGCGGACGTGCTGGCCGCCGGGGCCAGGCCGAAATCGGCCACGGCGGCGGCGATGCGCCGGGCCAGCTGCGTGTCACGGCCGGTGACCGCGTCCAGCGTTCTGTCCTGCACGGACAACTCCACCCGGTCGGGGCGCAGGTCCACCCGCAAGTGGCCGTCAGCGTCCTGGCCGCTGGCCGCCACCGCGGCGGCCGCCACCTCGCTGCCGTGCGCCAGCGACCGCACCGGTATCGACACGGCCAGCGTGCCCAGCAGGTACCGCCATCCGATATCCGCCACCGCTGCCGAGCCGGCGGTGCGCGACAGCGGGACGTCAAGATCCGGTTCGGTCACCCGTCCAGGATGCCAGCGAACGGTCTGGCTTGGGGAGGCCTCCCCAAGCCATCGGCCCGGCTGCGCAGTCATAACAGGCGCATAGGTCCTTTACACCATCTAGCCAGAGGAGGACACCATGCACCTCGACACTCGTTCCTCGAGGCGGCTGATCGGCGCGGCGGCAGGTGCGGCGGGCTTAATGATCCTGGGCTCAGCCTGCGCCTCCGGCTCGCACCAGGCCAGCGGTCCCGGAACCCGGCCCCGGCCAACCACGGCGACGGCCGCTCCCAGTCCGGCCGCCTCCAGCTCGGCCGCGCCCGCCCCAGCCGCCAGCCGGCTGCGCCGACTGCATCGCCGGCCACGGGAGCTACGGCACCCGCGGATGCCGGACCGCACTTCACCACCCCCCAGGCCGCGATGGCCTACCTGGCCGCCGCCTACAACAGTGACGACACGACGGCCATGCACGCGGTGACCGACGCGCAAGCGTTCACGTCCCTGCAGGCCATGCGTTCGTCGGAGGCCGACCTTCGGCTCGTGTCGTGCACGCCGAGGCAGCAGGGCGACTACGTGTGCAGCGTCCGGTACTCCGGCCCGGCCAGCACGAGTACCCCCGAACATGGCGGGGCCATGCTGATCATGGCGCCGGCGCTGAACCCAGGCTGGTACATGTACCGGTTCATCTCCGGCTGCGACTGACAGCGACGGGTGAGCCGCTTGCCGCTCGGCAGCCCGCCGGTTACCCGCTGACGACCGCGGCCCGAACAAGACCAGTTCCGCGGGAACGCGCGAAACCTTCGATACGTCTTATAACCAAGCAGCGACGGACGGTAACCTTTTCGTCCTAGCTGGGGTGTCGCGCGCTTGACTACGTGTCCGGAGGTATCTGGGTGGGACTGACGAGCCCCGCCCTGATGGTCGCGCTGGCGGTGGTCGCAGCCGCGGCGCTGGCGGCGATCCTGTGGTACTGGCCGAAGTTAGCCGGCCGCGGCGTGGTGCCGGTGCTGCTGCGGGTCGCCGCATTGGGTGTGCTCCAGCTGAGCGTGCTCGGCCTCATCTTCGCGATCGTCAACAGCTCGGCCGAGTTCTACTCGTCGTGGTCGGACCTGTTCGGCACGCAGCCGGGCGGCGGCGCGGTCATGGCCAGCCCGTACCGCGCCAGCCACGACGCGGGCGGCAGCCAGCCGGTTGCGCCGGTCACCGTGCTGGCCAGCTCGGCGGTCCCGGTTCCCGGGCAGCCCGGGGTGCCGGGCGGCCAGCTGCAGGCGGTGCGCCTCTATGGCCAGCTTGCCGGGCTCAGCGTGCCGGCGTACATCTACCTGCCGCCCGGCTACGGTGCCAGGGCGGCCGCGCCGCTGCCGGTCGCCGTGGTGATCTCTGGCCAGCTCGGCCGCCCGGCGGAGCCGTACAGCGTGGATCAGCTGGCGGCCACCGTGGCCCGGCAGATCACCGCCCGGCGCCTCGCGCCGGTGATCCTGGTCATGCTGCCTGCGACGATCGGCCAGCAGGACCAGGGCTGCCTGGACGTGCCGGGCGGCACGCAGGCGGCCACGTTCTTCACCGAGGACCTGCCGCAGGCCGTCGGTTCCGCCTACCGGGCCATGCCGCCCACGTCCCGGCGGTGGGCATTGGTCGCAGACTCCTCGGGCGGGTACTGCGCGCTGCAACTCGCGATGACGAGCTCGGAGACGTTCGCCGCGGCCGCGGTGCCGCCCGGCAGTTACACCTCGCCGCCCGGCTCTGGCGAGTTCGGCGGCAGCCCGCAGATCCGCACCCAGGACAACCTCATCTGGCTGCTGCAGCATCAGCCCATGCAGCCGGTCTCCGTGCTGTTCACGGGCCCCGGCTCGGGGCAGCCCTTCCTCTCCCAGGCGCGCCCGCCGATGTACGCGGGCCAGATCGGCCTGAGCCCAGGTAAGTGGCAGCTAGCCGGAGTCATCGACTGGATCGGCAGCGCGCTGCAGCAGCCCTCGGCCTCGCGGAGCTAACGACATGGGACTGACCAGCGGGTTCTTCATCGGGCTGATGATCGCCGTGGCCCTCGGCTCGGTCGCGGCCACAGTCTGGCTGTGGCCGCGATTCGCCAGCCGGCGGATCTGGGTCGTGGCGGCCAGGCTCGGCCTGATCGTGGCCAGCCAGCTCGTGGTGCTGACCGCGATCCTGGTTTTCGCCAACGGCTACTTCGCGTTCTTCGGCTCCTTTTCCGCGCTGTTCGGCAGCGGGGGATCACCGCCCGCGGCCGCGGCCGGGATCGTCGCGTCATCGCGGCCGATCGTGGTCACCGGGTCCGATCTCGGCCCGGTGCCCGGCGGGTCCGCCTTGCCCGAGCTGGCCGACGGGAAGCTCGCGGCCAAGCCGCCGCACGTCTACGCGCAGAGCCCGCCGCCGAGCAGCGTAGCCGTGGCGCCGGCCCTGGACCTCAAGGGCGGCGCCGCGGCCGCCGCGAGGTCCGTCGGCAAGGTACTCCAGGTAACGGTCAGCGGGGAGCACACCGGGATCGTCAGCGAGGCCGACTACGTCTACCTGCCGCCGCAGTACTTCCAGCCTGCATACGCCCGGGCCCGGTTTCCCGTGGTGCTCGCGCTGACCGGCTATCCCAACGACCCGTGGTCGATCGTCAAGCGGCTGGCGCTGCCCGCCACCGCGGCGCGCCTGGTGGCCGGCGGCCAGATCGGGCCGGCGGTCTACGTCATGATGAACGTGTCCGTCGCCCTGCCGCGCGACACCGAGTGCACCAACGTGCCCGAGGGCCCGCAGGCGGAAACGTTCCTCGCCCAGGACGTACCGCTGGCCGTGGAGCGGGCGTTCCGGGTGCAGCCCGGCCGGTCGGGCTGGGCCGTTCTCGGCTATTCCACCGGCGGCTACTGCGCGGCCAAGCTGGCCATGATGAACCCCTACCAGTTCTCGGCGGCGGTCTCGATGGCCGGCTACTACACCGCGATCAAGGACAGCACCACGGGAAACCTCTATGGCGGCAGCCTGGCCTTCCAGAACGAGAACAACCTGGACTGGCGGCTGACTCACCTGCCGGCCCCGCCGGTCTCGGTGCTGGTGACATCCAGCCAGGTCGGCGAGAGGGACCTGCCCGGCGCGCTCGCGTTCCTGAAGCTCATCCACCCGCCCATGCACGGCTACTCGCTGATCGTGCCGCAGGGCGGGCACAACTACGGCACCTGGGAACGCCAGCTGCCGCAGTCCCTGGAATGGCTGAACCAGCGGCTGAGCCCGGCCGTGCCGCAGGCCCAGCCCGGTCACTGAGGCAACGGCCCGCGCTGGCGTCTGGGCCGACGGCATTCACTTCCGCTACCAGGGCGGCCAGGTACGCTCGCTGCTGTCGCTGCTGAGCTACCTCGGGTCCGGTGAGTACCGCGAGCGCTTGACGCCGTGGTTCGCCATCGGGCTCGGCCCGCTCACCCAGCCCTGGGGACTGGTCGCCGCGGGTGTCGCGGTCATCGTCGAGGCGAAGGTCTCGTCCTGGGAGAGCTACCTGACGCTCGTGCTGTTCTGCGTCATCGCGACATCCTCGATCCTGGCGATGGAGATCTACGCCGGCTTCAGGCCCCAGCCAGCCCAGGAGTTCCTCGCCCGGTCGCGGCGCTGGATCGATACGCATACCGACCAGGTCATCATCATCGTGTCCCTGGTACTCGGCTTCTGGCTGGCCGGGATCGTCGGCGTGGTGTCGCTGACCGAGGCGCGGGCCGCCGCCCTGATCGGCGTCTTCATCTCCGTCACCACAATCCCGGCCGCCGCTGATACCGGCCTGTCGGTCGCCTACGCCAGCTGGAGCGAGGCCCGGGGGTCAGTACTTCAGCTGCTTCTGAACGTGACCGTGCTCATCGCGATCGGGGCAGTGGGCCTGCGCCTCCAGCGGATCATCTGGCGCGTCCGCTCACACGCACAAGGGCAAGTCGCGGGCGCTCCCGGGCAGTGACCCTGGCGCAAGCGCTGCGTTCCGCGGGCTGGACGTGCTCTGCGGGGCCGCCCTCCCGCCGGCGTTCCGAGGATGTCGGACCCGGCTGGGATAATGGATGCATGGCAGAAGCATCGCGAGCACGCCTGGTCGGCCGGGACGCCGAGCTCGGGCGGCTACTCGCGCTGCTGGACGAGGCGGCGGCCGGTCGGCCCGTCGTCGCCTTGGTCAGCGGCGACGCGGGCGTCGGCAAGACGCGCCTGGTCACCGAGCTGTCGGCGACGGCGCGAGAGACCGGCTTCGCGGTGCTGACCGGCCGCTGCGCCGAGCTCGCGGACACGGTCCCGTACCTGCCGCTCGCCGACGCGCTGCGGGACGCAACGGTCGGCGCCTCGGCGAGCGGCCCGCTGCTCGACGCGCTCGCCGCCCGGCCGGTGCTGTCCCGGCTGCTTCCCGACGTCGGTCCCGGCCGTCCGCCCGGCGGGGACATGCCGGGGCTGGCCCAGCAGCAGCTGTTCGGGGCCGTTCTCGGCATGCTCGCCGAGCTCGCCGAGGCCAGCCCGGTACTGCTCGTCCTCGAGGATCTGCACTGGGCCGACCGTTCCACCCGTGACCTGGTCACGTTCCTGAGCCGGGCGCTGCACCGGGAGCGGCTGGCGATCGTGGTCACCTACCGCACCGACGACATGTACCGCCGGCATCCGCTCCGGCCGGTGGTCGCCGAGCTGACCCGGCTGCCCAGCGTGACGGCCGTGGCGCTCGGCCCGCTCGGCCCCTCGGCCATGGCCGAGCACCTGACCTCGCTTTCCGGCCGGCCGCTGGACGCCGCAGTGCTCGACAGCCTGATCACCCGCGCCGAGGGCAACGCCTACTACGCGGAGGAGCTGCTCGCCGCCTCGTCCGCGGGCAGCGAGCTGCCGGCCGGGCTCGCCGACCTGCTGCTGGCCAGGACCGAGCGACTGTCTCCGGCCGCGCAGCAGGTGCTGCGGACCGCCGCGGTCACTGGCCGGCGGATCGATGACGAGCTGGCCAGGCAGGCGTCCGGACTGGCCGGTCCGGAGTACGACGACGCGGTCAGGGAGGCCGTCGCGCACCAGCTGCTGGTGCCAGACGGTGAGCGCGGCTATGCGTTCCGGCACGCGCTGCTGCGCGAGGCCATCTACGCCGACCTGCTGCCCGGCGAGCGGACCCGGCTGCACGGGCGCCTGGCCGAGCTGCTCGCGGACGAGCGCCGGCTGGCCGGCATGCCGGGAACCGCGGCCGAACTCGCACATCACAGCCTGGCCAGCCACGACATACCGGGCGCGTTCGCCGCGTCCGTGGCCGCGGGACGCGAGGCCGACCGGCTGGCGGCCCCGGCCGAGGCGCACCGGCACTACAACCAGGCGCTGGCGCTCTGGGAGCGGGTCCCTGAGCCCGAGGAGCTGAGCGGGATGGGCCGCGGCAAGCTCGCGTTCCGCGCCGCCAACAGCGCCGCCGACAGCGGTGACATCAACCGGGCCGTGCAGCAGCTGCGCCGCCTGCTCGCCTTCCTCGGCGACGGCTCGGCCGATCCGGTGCTGTTCTGCCGGACCAGCGAGCGGCTCGCATATTTCCTGCTCGACGTCGACGAGGACGATGCCGCGGTCGCCGCGGCCGAGGCAGCCGTCGAAGCGCTGCCGGAGGAACCGCCGCGTTGGGAGCGAGCCCGCGCGCTGGCCACCCACGCGCGCACTTTGCTGACCCTGAAGGACGAGGCCCCGGCCCGGGCGCAGGCCGAGCGGGCGCTGGCCGCCGCCCGTGCCGCCGCGGCCCCGTGGGTGGAGGCCGACGCCCTGGTGACGCTTGGCCAGCTCAGCGAGCGGGCCGGGCGGATCGAGGAGGCCATCGACCTGTTCACCCGGGCCCACCAGCAGGCTCGCAGCGCCGCGGTGCTCGGCGTCGAGCTGCGGGCGGCATTCCAGCTGGCCAGGGTCCAGCTGGAATGGGGCGACCTGGCCGCCGCGAGCACGACCGCGCACCAGGGGGTGCTCCGCGCCGAGGAGGCCGGCCTCGGCCTGGCACCGTACGGTTACGACCTGCAGTACCTGCACTACCTGGCCCATTACGCGGCCGGTGAATGGGAGCATGCGCAGGAACTGGCCGACGGCTTCGCCTGCCGGGTCAGCAGCGCCCCCGAGGCCAGGCTGTCGGCCATGGCGCTGTTCGTGGACGTGGCCAGGGACCAGCCCGCGGTAGCCGATCGCCGCACCTGGCTGGAGCCGTTCTACGCCAGGGACGCGTTCGCCGAGTACATCGCCCGCGGCCTGCTCGGAGAGCACGCGCTCTGGCACGGCGACGGGGAGACCGCGCTGGCCCAGGCCGAGGCGACGATCCGCGCCTACGAGGCGCTACACGGCGGCTACGGGCCGACCGTGATCAGGCCCGCCGCGGTCGGTCTGGCCGCGCTGGCCGACCGGGCCAGGCAGGCTCGCGCGGCCGGCGATGCCGAGCGCGCCCGGGCGGCGGTGGAGGCGGCGCACGGCCTGGTGGAGATCGCTCGCGAGGGCGCTGCCTATCCGCTGCGCCCGAGCTCGGCGCTCGGGGTGGACGGCCGCGGCTGGCTCGCGCGCGCCGAGGCCGAGTGGCGCCGGGCCCAGGGCGACAACGACCCGGCCGCCTGGCAGGCCGTGGTTGACGCGTTCGGGCCCGCGTTCGTGTACGAGACCGCCCGGTCGCGCTGGCGGCTGGCCGAGGCGCTGGCCGAGGCGGGCCGCCGGGACGAGGCGCAGCAGGAGCTGCTGCTCGCGGCCGAGGCGGCGGAACGGATCGGCGCGACGCCGCTGCGCACGGCCCTGGCCGACCTGGCCCGCCGGGCCCGGCTGGCCGACCGGGCGGTCCCCGCCGCGGCCGCGGGCCGCGGCAGTGCCGGGCCCGGGGGAGCAGCGGCTCGCGATCCCCTGGCCGGGCTCACCAGCCGGGAGGTCGAGGTGCTGCGCCTGCTCGCGGCCGGGCAGAGTAACAGGGAGATCGGGGCCAAGCTGTTCATCGCGCCCAAGACCGCCAGCGTGCACGTCTCCAACATCCTGGCCAAGCTGGGCGCGGCCAGCCGGACCGAGGCCGCGGCGATCGCGCACGCGCAGGGTCTCGGGCTGCCCGCGCAGCGGGGGCGCTGAGCCGCCCGCTCCCGCCCCAGTGAGCACCTGCCCCGCCCCAGAGCAGAGGAGCCGCCTTGGTCCTGCCTCGGACATCCCCGGATTCCGTGCTGTTCACCACCTACAACCTGCTGAACCTGTTTCAGGATGACTCGCCCTCCGAACGCGAGCGCTACCAGCTCGTCGTGGACTCGATCAGGGCCCTGGACACCGACGTGCTGGCCGTACAGGAAATCCGCGCCATCGATGAGGAGGCCGCGCAGCGGCGACTGCGCCGGCTGGCCGGCGACGTCGGGATGCACTGCGCGGTGCCCGAGCCGGATGAGCCGGCCCTGGCCGTGGGCGCGCACGGCTACCACTGCGGCCTGCTGTGGCGCGAGGGCATCGAGCCGGTTCCCGGTTCGCTGCGCTGCTACGGGACCGGGTACTTCTGGCATTCGCTGGCCAGCGTCATCCTGGATGTCGGCGGCGTCCGGGTGCGGCACGCGGCACATCACGCCACGCCGTTCGGCAGGCGCCAGCGGGCCGACCAGAACGAGCTGCTGATCGCCCTGCTGACTCGCCCGCGCGGCGGGCCGCCAATGCTCGTGGGAGCCGACTGGAATACCGAGTGCGCCGACCGGGTGCGCGACGAGGCCACGGGGGAGTGGGTGCTCTACGAGCCCGCCGACCCCTACGCCGGGACCGAGTGGTCCGACAACATGATCTTCCATTGCGCATGGGACTACGACGAGCGGGGACAGCGGCGGCACTGGGCTGACCGCGGACCCGGGGACGTGCTCTGGGCCGGGGGGCTGCACGACGCCGCGGCCGCCCTGCGCGCGCCATGGCAGCCGACCTTCGGCCATGACCCGGACGATCCCGACGGAGCGGGCCGGGTCCGGTGCCGCATCGACGCCGTCCGCGTGACCAGGCCGGTGCTGGGCGCGCTGCGCGCCCATCACGTCGAGGACACCGAGCTGACCCGCCGGGCCTCGGACCATCTCCCGGCGACCGCGGAGTACGCTCCCTCGGCGCTGGCCGAGGCCTGACCGTGACCGATCCTCGAATTTGTGTTTGATACTGTTGGGGTCATGGAGGATGCGTTCCAGGGGTCGCTGCTTGACCTGTGCGGGGAGGTCGGGCCGGGGCCGCTCGGATCGTCGGTGCAGCGGACGGCTCTGGCCCGCGGGGCCTGGGTCGACCTGCGGCCGGGCTGGATCGCCGGGGCGGACCCGCTGTTCGAGCGGCTGGCCGAGGCGGTGCCGTGGCGGGCGGAGCGGCGGCACATGTATGACCGGGTCGTCGACGTGCCGCGGCTGCTCAGCTTCTACGCCGAGGGGGAGCCGCTGCCCGACCCCATGCTCGATGAGGCCAGGCAGGCGCTCGACGAGCACTACGGCGCGGAACTCGGCGAGCCGTTCCGCACCGCCGGGCTGTGCCTCTACCGGGACGGCCGGGACAGCGTCGCCTGGCACGGCGACACCACCGGGCGTGGCAGCACGCAGGACACCATGGTCGCGATCGTCTCGCTCGGCGCGCCCCGCTCCCTGCTGCTCCGCCCGCGCGGTGGCGGCGGCCCGACGCTGCGCCATGACCTGGGCCACGGCGACCTGCTGGTGATGGGCGGAAGCTGCCAGCGCACCTGGGAACACGCCATACCGAAGTCGGCCAAGGCGGCCGGCCCCAGGATCGGCGTCCAGTTCCGCCCCCGCGGCGTCCGCTGACCATGCTTTCCGCGCGCATCGAGCCACAGTCCGGCAGCTCGGTGAGCCCGGCTAGCGGGCGGCGGGGCGGACCGGGAGGCCGGCGGCCCGGTAGATATCGTCGATCAGGTTCATGGTGACGATCGCGTGCTCCGGAGTGGTCGGGAACGGCTCGTCGCGCAGCACCGCGCCCGCGAAAGCCCGCAGCTGGCCGAGATACGTGGTCTCCGCGGATTCGCCGGGATCTGAGCTGATCGACTCGGTGCGCTGCGCCGTCTTGGTCGTCACCCGGAACCAGAGGTACGGGTGGACGAAGTTCTGCACCCTCATCTGGCCGTGCGCGCCGACCACGTGCACGTCGGCGCGGAGCTTCCCGCCCTGGGTGAGGGACAGGTCGAGCCAGGCGGTGGCGCCGTCAGGGAACCGGAGGAACGCGCTCATCGCGCGGTCCACGCCGGGATTCTGCTCGGTGGCGAGCGCCGCGACCACCTCCGGATCGCCCGGGCCGAGCAGGCGGACGCAGTCGATCGCGTAGCACCCGGCGTCCATCGTCGCCCCGCCCGCCAGGTCGTAGCTGTAGCGGATGTCGTCCAGGCCTTCCAGCGGGAACGAGACCGTGCAGTGAATGTGCCGGATCCCGTTGTAGCGATCGGCCTCCGGACCGACGATCCGCGGCAACTGGGCGGTCATGATCTGGGCCAGCCGGTGGTAGCGGTAGTGCATGGCCTCCATGACCACCAGCCCGGACCGCCGGGCCGCGGCCGCGACCGCGCGTGCCTCCGCGGCATTGGACGTGAACGGCTTCTCGCACAGGACGTGCTTGCCGGCCTGGATGGCGGCCAGTGTCCACCGCCCGTGCAGGGAGTTCGGCAGCGGATTGTAGATCGCGTCGATGCCCGGATCCGCGATCAGCGCCGCGTAGGAGTCGTGCACCACGGGGATGCCGTGCTGGGCGGCGAAGGCCTCGGCCCGGGTCCGGTCCCGCGCCGCCACCGCGGTCACCTCGGCCTCCGGCACCTGCCGGGCCGGCGTGATCAGGGCCGGCCGGGTGATCCGCGCGGTGCTCAGCGTCCCGATGCGCAGCCGCTCCATGTCCGGTCCATCCCGTCGCCGCGTGCGGATACTGAGTCAGCCGCCGGCTGACGGGGCGAGCGCGTCAAGCAGCTCGGCGGCCCGGGCCGTCGCCGCGGCCGGGTCGACCTTGGGCGAGCCCACCAGCGGATCCCAGTTCAGGTCGTAGAAGATCTCGGTCACGCCCTGGCTGGCCAGCCACCTGGTGTCCGCCCGGATCTGGCCGGGGCTTCCCGACAGCAGCAGCCGGCCACCTCCGGGGGCGGCCGCCTCGGCTCCGGCCCGGACCACCCCGCGGCAGATGATCCGCACCGCATCCGGGTCGCGTCCGGCCTCGGCCGCGGCATCGCGGATGATGCCCACTCCCTCGGCGATCCGGGACAGGTCGGTCCGGCTGGAAGTGACCCAGCCGTCCGCGATCCGGCCCGCGCGCTCAAGTGCCGGCCGGGCCAGCCCGCCGAGCAGCAGCGGGGGACCGCCGGGCTGCACCGGTTTCGGCTGCACGCTGCCCCGCGGGACCTGGTAGAACTCGCCGCTGAACTCGCTGACCCGGTCCGTCCAGAGCTCGCGGAGCACCGCCACGAACTCGGCCGCCCGCGCGCCGCGGCGGGCCATCGACGCGCCGGTTATCGCGAACTCCTCGGGCATCCAGCCGATGCCGAGGCCGAGATCGAGCCGCCCGCCGGACAGGATGTCCACGGTGGTCGCCTGCTTGGCCAGATAGGCGGGGGACACGAACGGAAGGTTGATCACCGCCACGCCGAGCCTGATGCTCGAGGTGCTCGCGGCCGCGTAGGCCAGCGCGGCCATGGGGTCGAGGACGCTCTGGTACACCTCGTCCATGCCGGAGCCCTCGGGAACGAGCAGCCGCTGGAAGCTCCACAGCGACGCGTACCCGGCCTGCTCGGCCCGCGCGGCGAAGCCAGCCAGGTTCTCCGGGGTTGCCCAGGCACCAGAGACGGGGGCTCCGAAACCGATCTTCATTCCCCTCAGCCTAGAGGCAGGAGGCAGGCGCCGCACAGCCCCCGGCTGCGGCGCCATTCGGCGGGCATGGCAGCCTATGGAACCAGCCCGACCCGAGAACGGAGCCAGCCATGGAGAATGACCCGCGTGCCTGGATCGCCACCTTGCGGAACTCGCACGAGCGGCTGGTATCGCTGGTCGAGCCGCTGAGCCCGGAGCAGCTTCGCGGGCGCTCCTACTGCACCGACTGGAGCGTGGCGCAGGTGCTGTCCCACATCGGCAGCGGGGCGGAGATCGCGCTGATGATGCTGCCCGGCGCGCTGGGCCAGGGCGAGCCCCCCAGCCGGGAGGCCTTCCAGCCGGTCTGGGACGTCTGGAATGCCAAGAGCCCGGACGACCAGGCGGCCGACAGCCTCGCCTGGGATGAGAAGCAGGTCCAGGCGCTCGAGCAGCTCAGCGACGACGACCTGGCCGGGATCAGCATGCCGTTCTTCGGCATGCAGCTCGACAGCATCGGGATGATCAGGCTCCGGCTCGGCGAGCACGCGATGCACACCTGGGACGTGGCGGTCACCCGCGATCCGGCCGCCACGGTCTCGGCGGACGCGGTGTCGCTGCTGATCGACAACGTGCCACAGTTCCTCGCGCCGCGCCTTGGCCGGGCACCGGACGTGGCGTTCCGGGCTCGTATCCGGAGTACCGGGCCGGACCGCGATTATCTCCTGATCGCCGCGGATCCGGTCAGCATGGCGGACTGGCCGGGTGACGGCGGCGGTGCGGACTTCGAGGTCAGCATGCCGTCCGAGGCGCTGCTGCGGCTGGCCTACGGCAGGCTGGATCCGGGGCACACGCCGCCCGAGGTCGTGGCCGACCCCGCCGATCTGGACCGGCTGCGCAAGGTCTTCCCTGGCTTCTAGCCCGTTGCGCACGACGTTCGCAGCCGGCGAGGGACAGTGGCGGGCTCGCCTGGGAACGCTGCGCCAGGTCGTCCGCCAGGAACTCGTGTCCCGGCAGCTCGCCGGGCACCTCCCGGACGAGCCTCGCCGCCGCGTGCTCGACATCGGCTGCGGTCAGGGCACCCAGGTGCTGAACCTGGCGCGGCGCGGTCACGTCGTGACCGGCCTGGACAGCTCCGGAGTCTTGCTCGCGGACCTGGGCCGGTCGTTGCGCGGCGAGCCGCCGGAGGTCCGCGACCGGGTCCGGCTGGTCCGCGGCGACGCCCTGGCCGCGGCCGCCTTGTTCCAGGCGGCGAGCTTCGACGTGGTGCTGTGCCACGGCGTGCTGATGTACCTTCCCGATCCGGCCGCGGCGCTGGACGCCGTCGCGCGGGTGACGGCCCCGGGCGGCATCGTGTCGCTGCTGGTCCGCAACGGCGACGCCCTGGCCATGCGCCCCGGACTGCACGGTGACTGGGCGGCCGCGGCGGCGGCGTTCGACGGGACCGGGTATCTCAACCGGATCGGCGTGCACGCCCGTGCCGACCGGCTGGAGGACCTGGCGGCCGCCCTGGCCGCGCGTGAGCTGGACGTCCAGTGCTGGTACGGCGTCCGGGTGTTCACCGACCTGGCCGACGACGACGCGCCGGTGCCGGACGCTGACCGGCTCAGGCTGCTCCTGCAGTGCGAGGAGCGGGCCGGGCGCAGCGACCCGTACCGTACGGTGGCCGCCCTGCTCCACGTGCTCGCGCGGCGGCCGCAGGTTTCCGCGACTGCTCTGGGTTGAGCCGCTGGTGCCGGTGATCGCGGCTCAGCCGTTCTCGCCGCGCTCGCCAGCCTGCTGAGCATCAGGTCCGCGTTCGGTGGCGGCCGGCTCCGGGCCGGCCGCGGCATCGGGCGCGGCGCTGCTATCCGGGCCTCGCGTGTGGCCGGTCAGCACCGCGATCGAGGCCAGAATGCCCGTGTTCCGCTCGCCGATGAACTCCCACGCCCGCGCGATTCCGACCATCAGCGACGTGACCAGGGCGTAGCCGATGACTTGCACGGCCGAGCTGAGGCCTGGGTCGGCGATGACAACTATGCCGCTGACCAGCTCGGTACCGAAGATCAGCAGGAGCAGGGAGATAAGCTCGAGCTGCCGCAGCTGCTGGCCGGGCGTGGCCGGGCTGGACCGGATGGACCGGACGGCCGCGGCGGTGAACGCGATCCCGATGACGCCCAGCACGACGGCCGGATACCCGGCGTTGGTGCCGGGCACCAGGCTGAACAGCGAGACCGCCAGTGCGTTGCTAAAAGCCAGCAGGGCGGCGGCCGCCCGGACCTGCTGGATGACCGGCGGTCCCACGGCCGCGCTTTGGTGCGGCGTCACCGACAACGCGACAAACAGCAGCCCGGTCAGAGTACCCGCGGAAGCGGCGATCGCCGTGAAAAGGTCCCGGTAGCTCCCAAGTACCACCGCGCCAACTTACTAGCCGAGGACTGCGGCGGTCACATCGAGCGCGCAGCCCCAGGACAGGGTCACGCCGGCGCCGCCGTGGCCGTAGTTATGCAGCAGCCGTCGGCCGCCGTCCAGGCTCTGCGCCTCCAGCCGGACGCTCGGCCGCACCGGCCGGAGGCCCACCCGGTGCGCCGTGACCGTGGCGTCGCGCAGCCGCGGCTCGACGGCCGCGCAGCCGCGCAGGATGCGCGCGGTCGTGGCCGGATCTGGCTCGAGGCTCCAGTTGCCCGCTTCCTCGGTCCCGCCGAGCACCACGATGTCGCCGTGCGGGAAGTAATAGCTGACCTCACCGGGGTCCTCGCCGACGCCGACGAAAAAGTCGCTGAGTCCCGGGTTCTCGGCCACGACGACCTGGCCGCGCACCGGCCTCACGTCAGAATCCGGAACGAGACGCCTCGCCCCGATCCCGGAACAGTTAACGATCACCTGCGCCCCGGTCAACTCGGCCGCCTCGTCCAGCGAGCCGAACTCGACATCCCGCAGCTGCGCCCCGGCCCGGTCCAGCCTGGCCAGCAGGTACCCGAGGTAGACGGCCATCGAGACGATGGGCGCGGTCAGCCGCCAGCCCGCCGCGTACCCGGGGGGCAGCTCGCCTGGGCCGCATGGCCGCGCGGAATCCATGGCGCTGACCCAGTCGAAGGGGTCGCTCCGCCGGTTCGCCGACGCCGCGACGCCGCTGGCCAGGTGCACGCCGGTGGCCGGATCGGCGGCCAGCTCGGTCAGCCGGGCCAGGGTGACGCTGCCCCACCTGGCCACCCGCTCGTCCATGCCGACCAGGTGCGGGCCCCAGATCGCCCCGGCCGCCGCCGAGGTGATCTGCGGCGCCCGCTGCGCGGCGGCGACGGTCACCTCGCGCCCGGCCTCGGCCAGGCAGATCGCCGTGGTCAGGCCGGACACCCCGGCCCCGATCACCAGGACATCCGGCTGTCGGCTGGTCATGCATCAGACCGTAACCCAGACAGATCGACCGGGAGCGGCGCGTTGAGCACGACGTTCGCAGCAGGCTGGACGTGTCCTCGGGTCCTGCTGAGCAATTGTTAAGTCAGGAACGTCGTGCGATAGTGGCACAGGTGGTATACGCGCTAGACCTTAGCGGCAGGAGCTACCTAGCGGGGAGTCTATTGCGCTGCGCAGCTAGGCAGGCCGTCACCGATGCCCATGGGGCTGAGGGCCTGACTGCTGTCCCGGTGCCGTCCCGCGGCCACCCGGCCCGTGACCGGGGGAGCAGCGCCCGGGTCGACGGGCACGCGCTCCTGGAGTCGAAGCTTCATGGCCCCGCCGCGCGGAAGGAGTGGGTGGAGCGCGGGGAGCTGGCCGGCTTTCTGGCGGGCGTTACCGCCAGGCTCGTCTTGGTGGCTGCGCCCGCGGGTTCCGGCAAGACCACGCTGGTGGCGCAGTGGCGCTCCAGCCCGGCCGAGAGCCGTCCGTTCGCCTGGGTCTCGCTCGATCCGGGCGACAATGATCCCGCCCGGCTGTGGCGGCATGTCGTGTGCGCGCTGCAGCGAGCCTGCCCGGAGTTTTATGCCGATGACATCCTGGGCGCGCTGCGGGCCCAGGCCCCTGATCTGGCGGCAACGATGCTTCCGCTCCTGCTCAACGAGCTCGCCAGGCTGCGGGAGCCGGTCGTCCTGGTGCTGGACGACTATCACGTGATCAGGGAACGCGGCTGTCATGACCAGATCGAGTTCCTGCTGTCGCACCTTCCCCCGGCTGTCCAGCTGGTACTGATAACCCGGGCTGACCCGCCGCTGTTGCTGGCGCGCTTGCGGGCGAGCGGCGAGCTGGCCGAGATCCGGGCGCGGGAGCTGCGGTTCGGTCCCGCGCAGGTGGCCGAGCTGGTCGCCGGTACCGCCGGGATCGAGCTCAGCGAGTCCGATCTGGCCGATCTGGCCGGCCGGACCGAGGGCTGGGCGGCGGGGGTCTACCTGGTCGCCCTCGCGCTGCGCGGGCACCCGTCGCCGAGCGCCTTCATCCGGCAGTTCACCGGCGACAGCCGGTTCGTGGTTGACTTCCTGGCCGAGGAGGTACTCAGCCAGCAGCCGGCCGGAATCCGGCAGTTCCTCAGGCGGACCTCGATTCTGAGCCGGTTCTGCGCGCCGCTGTGCGCCGCCGTTACCGGCTCGGCCAGCGCGGCCGAGACCATCGACCTGCTCGAGCGGGAAAATCTCTTCCTCGTGCCGCTTGACGACACCCGGCAGTGGTTCCGGTATCACCATCTGTTCGCGCAGGTGCTCCGCAGCGAGCTGGTCAGGAGCGAGCCGGAAATCGTGCCCGCTCTGCACGAGCGCGCGAGCGACTGGCTGCGCCGGTCGGGCTGGCCGGGCGAGGCGATCAGCCACGCGCAGGCCGCCGGCGACATGGCCGGGGTCGTCAGCCTCATCGCCGGAAACTGGCCCGCTTACGTTGCTTCCGGCCAGGTGGCCACCATCCAGGGCTGGCTGAGCTCGCTCGCCGACCCCGCGGTCGCCGCTCACCCGGTTGCGGCGCACTGCGGGGCATGGGCCGCCGCGCTGTCCGGCGACCGCGAATCCCTGCAACGCTGGCTGCCGATTGTCGAGGCGGCCGAGCATGACGGGCCGCTGCCGGACGGCATCCGGTCGCTGTGCTCATCCGCTGCCCTGCTCAAAGGCACCTTCGGGTTCGAGGGCATCGGCCCCATGCGCGAGGCGGCGGCCAGGGCCGTCGGGCTGGAGACCGATCCGGCCTCGCCGTGGCATGCGCTGGCCCGGGCGACGTACGCGGCGGCCCTCTACTGGTCGGGCGATCTCGATGCTGCCGCCGCCGAGGCGGAGGGAGCCTTGTCGGCCGCTGAATCCGTCGGGATCATCCGGATGCTGGCCTTGGCCATCATGTCGCTGGTCGCGCTCGACCAGGCCAAGCTCGCCCAGGCGGAGGGGCTGGCCCGCTCGGCACGCGACATTGTGGCCGACGCTGACTCCGGTCTCGGCGCAGCCCCGCAAAGCGCCCTCGCCTACACAGCTGTCGGTGCGGTCCTGGCCAGCCGCGGGCTCCTCGCGGAGGCCCGCCGCGAGTTCGAGCGCGCGCTCCGGATCCGGCGCAGCCAGCCCGGGATCAGCCCGTGGGCTACGGTGGAAATCCTGCTCCGGCTCGCGCCCGTGCTGTCCGCCGTCGGCGACCGGCGCGGAGCCATCGCGCTCGCCGAGGAGGCGAGGCTCCTGCTGGCCGCGGCGCCGGATGGTGCTCACACCCAGCTGGCCCGGCTGGCCCGGCTGGAACGACAGCTCGCGGGCCGGCCGCGAGGAGTGCTGCCGGTTGATTGCCTCACCGAGCGCGAGGTGGTGGTGCTCCGGCTGCTCCGCGGCCCGTTGTCGGCGCGCGAGATCGGCCAGGAGCTTAACGTGTCGCAGAACACGGTGAAGACCCACACCAGAGCCATCTACCGGAAGCTTGGCGTTTCCACTCGCCATGAGGCCATCGCCCGGGGCCGGGACACAGATATTTTGTAGGCCGCCAGGCTGGCCCGTTCTGGCTGGACGGCGCTCTTGCCTTTATCGCCCCCGAAGGGATGACTTGTCATCACCCGTCTGGCTGTTCATGGCACGCTTCACCCTTCCCGGGTGAATTAATCGGCGCCGTTTGGCGGCATGCTCGGCGGCATGACCATCGGCGGGAGCACTGCGCTGATCATCATCGGCGCGATGGCCGTCAGCCGGCGGCCGGGTCGTTACGTCGAGCCGCCGCTGTGACTGCGGCGGCCGGCCCGCCGCGGGGCGGGCTGCGACGAGCTCGACGCGGGCCAGGACCAGCCGCGGCCCGGTTGATCCGCGGCTGCTGCGTTATGCCACGGCCGCCCGCGGCTACCTGATGGTTACCGTCGCCCTCGGACTCGTCGGGGCGCTGCTGATCCTGGCCCAGGCGGGCCTGCTCGCCCGCGCGCTCTCCACCGCCGCGCACGGCGACGTCGTTGCCGCGCTAGCGGGCTCCCTGACCGCGCTGCTGGTCGTGGTGGGAGCGCGGGCGGCGGTGAGCTACATCGGGGAAGTGGCGGCGCTGCGCGCGGCCGCGACGGTCAAGTCTCAGCTTCGCCGCGCCCTCGCCGCCCGCTCGCTGCGCCTGGGCCCGGCCTGGCTGGGCGGTCAGCGGGCCGGCGAGATCGCCACGCTGGCCACCAGGGGCCTGGACGGCCTGGACACCTACTTCGCCCGCTACCTGCCGCAGCTTGTCCTCGCGGTTTTGGTGCCGATCGCCGTACTTATCCGGGTAGCCGCCGCGGACTGGATCTCCGCGGTGGTCATAGCCGTGACGCTGCCGCTGATCCCGCTGTTCGCCGTCCTGGTGGGCTGGCACACCAAAGCGCAGACGCGGCGTCAGTGGCGGCTGCTGGCCACTCTGGGCGGCCACTTTCTTGATGTGGTGGAGGGCCTGCCCACGCTCAAGGTGTTCGGCCGGGCCAGGGCGCAGGAAGAGGTGATAGCGAAGATCACCGATGACTACCGGACGGCCACCATGTCCACCCTGCGCG
This sequence comes from uncultured Actinomycetota bacterium, assembly GCA_963729365.1. Lineage (GTDB taxonomy): Bacteria > Actinomycetota > Actinomycetes > Streptosporangiales > Streptosporangiaceae > JASHPR01. The sequence goes on along the minus strand of CAVSNQ010000013.1, from coordinate 162,971 downwards.
TGGCATTCCTCTCCGCGCTGGTGCTGGAGCTGACCGCCGCGATCGCCACCGCCCTGGTCGCGGTCGAGGTCGGACTGCGGCTGCTGTACGGGCATATGGGGTATGAGACGGCGCTGCTGGTGCTGCTGCTGACCCCGGAAGCCTACTTGCCGCTGCGAGCGGTGGGCGCCCAGTTCCACGCGAGCATGGAAGGGGCGGCCGCGGCCGGGCGCGCGTTCGAGATCCTGGACACCCCGGTGCCGGACGAGCCATCGGCCCGGGCCCGGCAGTCCCGGCGCAGCGCGAGCGCGGACCTGCGCGTCGACGAGATCAGGCTGAACGGTGTTACCGCCGCCTACCCCGGCCGGCCGTGCCCGGCCCTTGACGAGGTCAGCCTGACCATCGCGCCGGGGGAGCGGATCGTGCTTACCGGGCCCAGCGGCGCGGGCAAAAGCACGCTGCTCGCGCTGCTGCTGCGCTTCGTCGCACCCGCCGCCGGGACCATCGAGGTCGGCGGCACAGGGGCCGGCGGCAGTGACCTGGCGGCCATAGAACCAGATAAGTGGCGCGAGCAGATCGCCTGGGTGCCGCAGCAGCCTTACCTGTTCGGCGGCAGCGCGGCGGACAACATTGCCCTCGGCCAGCCCGGCGTGAGCCGTGATGCCATCGGCCGGGCCGCCCGGCTGGCCGGCGCCGTCGACTTCATCGAGGCGCTCCCGGCCGGATATGACACCCCGCTGGGGGAACGCGGGCTGCGGCTGTCGGCGGGCCAGCGGCAGCGGATCGCGCTGGCCCGTGCGTTCCTGAGGGACGCACCCCTGCTGCTCCTGGACGAGCCCACCGCTCACCTGGATCAGGCCAGCGCCCGGGTGATCGGGACAACTCTCGACACGGCGCTGGCCGGCCGCACCGTGATCCTGGTCAGCCATGGCCAGGGCTGGTCCGGCGGCGGCTGCCGGGTCATCAGCCTGGACCACGGGAAGCTGAACCAGCCGAGGGCGGTGCCGGCGACCGGTTCCGGGTGGCCGGCCAGCCGGACGGCGGCGGTGACCCGGTGAGCAGTCAGCCGGCGCACCGGATGGTCGGCGACCGGCCGCTGCTGCGCCTGCTCCGGCTGGCCCGGCCGCTGCGTGGCCGGCTGCTGCTGTCGGTCCTGGCCGGCGCGGCCGCTACCGGCTGCGGCGTGGCGCTGCTGGCGACCTCCGGTTTCCTGCTCGCCCGCGCGTCCCAGCATCCCAGCATCCTGGCCATCTCCGTGGCGATCGTGGCCGTCCGCGCGTTCAGCGTCGGCCGCGGAGTATCCCGCTACCTCGAGCGGCTGACGTCCCACGACGTCGCGTTCCGGGTGCTGGCCGACATCCGGGTGGCGATCTACCGGCGGCTGGAGCGGCTCGCGCCGGCCGGGCTGGCCGCCTTCCGCTCCGGCGATCTGCTCGCCGCGCTGATCAGTGACGTGGATGCCAGCCAGGACCTGTTCATCCGCGGCATCGGGCCGCCGCTGGCCGCCGCGATGGTCGGCGCGGGCGCGGTGACCGTGTGCCTGCTGATCCTCGCTCCGGCCGGCGGCGTGCTCGCTCTCGGGCTGCTGGCGGCCGGGGCCGTGGCACCGGCGCTCGCGGTCGCTGCCTCGCGCCGGGCGGCCCGGGCGACCGCGCCCGCTCGCGGCGAGTTCGGCGCGGCCGTCACTGACCTGCTGTCCGGGGCAGCCGACCTGCACGCGTTCGGTGCCCAGGACACCGCGCTCGCCGCGGCTGATGAGGCGGACGGGAAGCTCACCGCGCTGGCCCGGCGCTCCGCCGCCGCCGCGGGCGTCGGCACCGGGCTGATCGCCGGCCTCACCGGACTCACCCTGTGGGGCGTTCTCCTCCTGGGCGTGGCCGCCGTCGGGCACGGCACCCTCACCAGGGTGCCGCTGGCCGTGCTGACCCTGACCGCGCTGGCCTCCTTCGAGGCGGTCACCGTCATGCCAGCGGCCGCGCTGCAGCTCGGTGCGGCGCGGGCCTCGGCGGGCCGCATCGGCGCGATCCTGGACGCTCCGGATCCAGTCGCCGAGCCCGCTGTGCCCCGGTCGCTGCCCGCCGGGCCGGTGCACGTGCAGCTGCACCGCGTTCAGGTCCGGTATGAGCCGGAGGCACCGCTCGCGCTGGACGGGCTCGATCTTGATCTGCCGCCGGGCCGGCGGGTCGCACTCATCGGCCCGAGCGGGGCCGGCAAGTCCACCGCCGCCGCCGTGCTGCTGCGCTTCTGCCAGCCTACGGGCGGCACTGTCACCCTGGACGGCACCGACCTGGCCGGCTACGCCGCCGACGAGGTCAGGACGCTGATAGGCGGCGTTCCCCAGGACCCGCACATCTTCGATGCCAGCGTCCGCGACAATCTGCGCCTGGCCCGGCCGGGCGCCGGCGACGACGAGCTGGCCGCCGCTGCTGCGCGGGCCCGGCTGCTGCCCTGGATCTCCGCACTGCCCCGGGGCTGGGACACGCCAGTCGGGGCGCACGGGGCGGCCATGTCCGGCGGTGAACGGCAGCGGCTGGCCCTGGCCCGCGCATTGCTCGCCGACCCCGCCGTGCTGATCCTCGACGAGCCGACCGCCCACCTGGATCCTGAATCCCGCGCGGCCCTGACCGCCGACCTGCTGACCCTCACCGCGGGCCGCACCACCTTGCTCATCACGCACGAGCTGGACGGGCTCGACCAGGTTGACGAGATCGTCGTCCTCGACCACGGCCAGGTGACTCAGCGCGGCACGCACGAGCAGCTGATGCGTTCCGCCGGACCATACCGGCAGCTGTGGGAAGTACCGTCGTTCTGGCCCGATAAGGCCTGGCCCGCCGGCTGAGCGAGCGGGTACGGGCCTCCTTATTTAGCGCACACGAACCAGGTGCGGCTCTCGCTATTCTCACCGACGGCGCCCCCGTCGGTTTCGATTTTCTTTACGCTAGCAAATCTCTGGCGCAGGGCTTTCCGTATTCTCTCGGGCGGAAATGATGCTGTCCGGCTGACTTCGGTCAGCAGCTTGTACCTGCCGTTTCGCTGGATTTCAAATACCTCGATGTCCCACTGGAACACCACCTGATCATTCGTGCGTACCCTCATGACCAGATAGTTCTCGCCGAACCGCTCTACTATCTTCGGGATGCCCGTCATCATCGTGAGATTGCTGACGGTAAGCATGTCAAAGGCCAGCAGGCCGCCGTCATTCAGGTGTTCGTAAGCGCAGTCGAAAAAGCTCTCCCAGGATGGGAAGTCGAGCAGGTGGTTGATGCCGTGGTAGACGCAAGCGATAACGTCGAATCTCACGTCAAGCTTAAATTGCCTCATATCGGCCAGATGCAACGGAGTTCCCTCCGGCAGTTTCTGGCGGGCAATATCCAGCATGGCCGCAGATATATCCAGACCGCTCACCTGGTACCTGTCGGCGAGTGAAGCAATAATGCCACCAGTTCCGCAGGCCACCTCAAGCAACGTCGCAGCGTGGCGGTGAGCGTGCTTGATAGTGCTGGCAATGAAACTGGCCTCGCTGGCAGGGTCACCCGTCACGGCGTCGTAATGCCGGGCAAGCGAGTCATAAATTGCCACAATCCAACTTTATGCCGCGCCACGGAATCACGCAAATGACCTGACGGCCTCGTGAACGTGGTGATATTAGGTCACCGGACCCAGCGACACGACGGTGTCCCCGGCCTGAGGTGGTGGCCGCCCGGATTCGGTGACGGCGGCCAGCTGGCCGTCCGCGCGGACCAGGAACAGAACGTCATGCCCGGCGGGCAGCGCGCCGTCCATCCGCCGCGCCACGATCCGTTCCCCGTGGTGATACCGGCGGCTCAGCGCGGACCTGGTCATCCCGGCGTCGAACAGGATCTGGGCGCCGGTGTAGGGCGCGACCACGCCGTGGCTGCGCATCGGCGGCGCGAGCCGGTAGACGCGTTCCTCGACGCTGCCGTCCAGGACGGCGGATGCGAGCGCGTTGAAGTCGTCCTCGCCCGTCAGCAGCAGTACCGCCGTGATCTCCTCGAGCCGGGCGCCGCGGCCGGTCGCCGCCGCGAGCAGCTCGCCAGGCGCCAGCTCCAGCCCGGCCTGCCTGATCTGCTCACGCTGCTGCTCCAGGCCAGCCCACATCAGGACCTCGAGGCCCGCCGTCCGCAGCGCTCGCCCGAGGTCGATGACCCACGGATCGCCGCCGACCAGGAGCGGCCGGGTCCGCGCCGGTCGCACGACGCCCAGGCGCCTGGCCACAGGTGCGGCAGTCACTCCGTACAAGGTCACCGTGGCCACGATGACGACGAACGTGGCCGGCAGGATCTTCGATGCGCCGCCGACGTCCTTGGCGGCCAGGCCCGCTCCGAACGTCGAGGCGGTGGCGGCGGCGACGATGCCGCGCGGGGCCATCCACCCGATGAAGGCGCGCTCACCTCGGGCCAGGTCCGTTCTGAGCGTCGACGCGAAGGCGGCCAGGGGACGGGCCGCAAGCACGAGGACCGCGACGAGAACGAGTGTGGGCGCCAGCACGTGGCGGAGCGAGTCCGGGGTGACGGTGGCCGAGATGGAGATGAACAGCACGCCGAGGATCAACTGCACGAGTGTCTCGAAGAACGGCCGTCGCGCGGGGAGGTCAAAGCCGGGCTGGTTGGCGACGGCCAGCCCCATGACGATCGCGGCGATGAGCCCGGTATCCGCGCGGAGGACGTCGCACCCGGCCGCGACGGCGATCACCGAGGCAAGTTGCGCGGTGGTGCCGAGCACCTCGCCGAGCCGCAGCTTGCGCAGCAACAGCCACAGGAGCAAAACGCCGATGGCGCCTCCGGCCAGGCCGGTCCCGACGCTGATCGCGAACTGCCCGAGCTTGCTGCCCAGGCCGTTGCTGGTGCTGGCACTCACGGCGTGAAACACCAGCGCACCCAGGATGCCGCCGACCGGGTCGATCAGCGAGCCTTCCCACACCAGGACCCGCTGCAGTCGTTCCGTCGGCCGGACAAAAGCCAGTAGCGGGCCCACCACGGTCGGCCCGGAAACGACCAGGATGACCCCGAGCATCACGGCTGCCCCCCGTGACATGCCGAGCAGCGGAGCTGCTAAGGCGGCTCCCAGCGCCCAGGTGATCAGCACCCCGAGGACGATCAGCCTGACCACGACCCGGCGGGTGTGCCCCTTGAGCTTCCGCATGTCGAGGCCCAGGCCGGCGTCATACAGGATGACCGCCACCGACAAGGACACGAGGGGCTCGAAGGCCGGCCCGAGCAGTCGCTCAGGGTTGACGTCGGTGGTCAGCGCACCCGCGGCGAAGCCGACCGGCAGCAGCACGATGAGGGCCGGGATGCGCAGGCGGCTGGCCAGCACCTGCGACCCGACCGCGAGCGCGAGGATCAGGCCGATGCCGGTCAGGATCTGGTTTGTCGACACGCCAGCCCTTTCCGGAACGCCGGCCGGTGACCAGGCCTTCGCCGGCCAGGCTGCCGGGGCTGACGCTGGTTCTCATGCCGAGGCAAGCAGTTGATCAGGCGTGTCGTCGTCACCCGCTGGGGATGATGGCGGGCACGGGCGACCCGCAGGTTTCCAGCATTGCTCATTTTCCGGTTACGGTGGACAGGTGAGCAGCAGCGCTTTTCCCAGTCCCGTCCGCCACTTCCCACCGGGCAATGGCTCATCGGGGGCTGGTTTGCCGTCGAGCCCGCCTCCGTTAATACACCGTTGGTCATTAGCTTGCTAACCGTTCATGTACCGATAACGCCACTTCAGCTCGGGCCAGGAAAATACCCGATCCGGCAGATTACCGCCCGGCAAAGCTGATGGAAGGTGATTCGGGAATCCTCACCCGTCTTGGGTGATGACCTGGTCTATGCGGCCGTCTAAAAAAGGCGTAGGGGTCCCGTGAATTTCGGCGCGCGCAAGACCACACCGGACCGCGAGGCCGGCATCGCATAGGGACGTCGCGGTACGACCAGGAGGAGGCTCCGCGGTGGGTGCTGAGCGTGACCGGGTGGCTGGTTTCGGGCGGCTGGAGGACGGGCTTCGCCAGGCCGGTGACTGGTACCGCTGGGGACCCTACGTCAGCGAGCGCCAGTGGGGAACCGTCCGCGAGGACTACAGCCCGGACGGCGAGGCGTGGGACTACCTGCCGCATGATCACGCCAGGTCCCGTGCTTATCGCTGGGGCGAGGACGGCCTGGCCGGGTTCTGTGATGTGGAGCAGCGGCTGTGCCTGGGCCTTGCGCTGTGGAATGGCCGTGACCCGATCCTGAAGGAACGCGCGTTCGGCCTGACCGGAGCGCAGGGCAATCACGGCGAGGATGTCAAGGACTACTGGTGGTATCTCGACGCGATCCCCAGCCACGCCTGGAACCGCTGGCGGTATCACTATCCGCAGGCCGCGTTCCCGTATGACGACCTGATAAGCCAGAACGCGGCGCGAAGCCGGGAGGAGCCCGAGTATGAGCTGATCGACACCGGCGCGTTCGATGACGGGTACTGGATCGTCGAGGTGCACTACGCCAAGGCCAGCCCGGACGACGTGCTGATGGCGATCTCGGTGACCAATGCGGGCCCGGACGCTGAGACCCTGCACGTGCTGCCGACCGCGTGGTTCCGCAACACCTGGTCCTGGGACCACGGCGCGCCCCGGCCGACCATGGCGGCGGCCGGCGCCTCGGCGGTGAATATCGAGCACCCGTTCCTCGGGTCGCTCGAGCTGCTCGCCGGCTCCGGTCCGGACGGAACGGCGCCGACGGCCTTGTTCTGCGACAACGATACGAACGTGCATCGCCTGTTCGGCGCGGCGCCGGTCACGGCCTACCCCAAGGACGGCATAAACGACCACGTGGTCGGTGGTGCGCCCACCGTCAACCCGGGCCGCACCGGCACCAAATGCGCGTTCTGGTACCAGCTGACGGTGCAGCCGGGCGCGACAGCCGAGATCCGGCTCCGGCTGCGCCCGGCGAAAGCTTCCCGGGCGAAGGCGGGAACCGCGCTCGGCGCTCAGTTCGGCCGCGTCATCGCCGAGCGGCGAGCCGAGGCCGATGAGTTCTACGCCGAGCTGACACCAGCGGGCGCCACGGCCGACGAGGCGCTCGTGATGCGCCAGGCGTTCGCCGGGATGCTGTGGAGCAAGCAGCTGTACTACTACGACGTGGCTCGCTGGCTGGACGGCGACCCGGTGCAGCCGACCCCGCCATCGCAGCGGCTGACCGGGCGCAACTCCCGGTGGCGTAATTTCAACGCCTTCGACATCATGTCGATGCCGGACAAGTGGGAGTACCCGTGGTTCGCCGCCTGGGACCTGGCCTTTCACTGCGTCTCGCTCGCGCACGTGGATCCGGCGTTCGCCAAGTACCAGCTGATCCTGCTGTGCCGGGAATGGTTCCAGCACCCGGACGGGGCACTGCCGGCCTATGAGTGGGACTTCGGCGATGTGAACCCGCCGGTGCAGGCGTGGGCCGCGCTGGAGCTGTTCGCCATCGACGGCGGCCGTGACATCGATTTCCTCAGCCGGGTCTTCGACAAGCTGCTGGTCAACTTCACCTGGTGGGTCAACCTGGAGGACAAGGACGGCAACAACGTGTTCCAGGGAGGCTTCCTCGGCCTGGACAACATCGGCCCGATCGACCGCTCGCATCTGCCGGTCGGCGGCACCCTCGAGCAGTCCGACGCCACCGGCTGGATGGGCTTCTACGCGGTCGCCCTGGCCGGCATCGCCGCCGTCTTGAACCGGTCCGGGCAGCGGCCGGCCAACGATCTTGTGGTGAAGTTCCTGGAGCACTTCGCCGCCATCCGGAACGCGCTGGACAGCCAGGGGCTGTGGGACGAGGCCGACGGGCTGTTCTACGACAGGCTGGTGACGCCGTCCGGGGAGGCAGTCCCGGTGCGGGCCCGGTCGATGGTGGGCATGATCCCGGCCCTGGCGGCCGCGGTCATCGATGAAAAAGACCTCCAGCATGCGCTCACGATGGGCAAGCAGTTCGCGGACTTCATGGGCCAGGAGGGCTTCAGCGACACCGGCAAGCTCCGGGAACTCGGCCTGCTGCGCGGGGAGGCCGGCGACCAGCGGCTGTTGCTCAGCCTGGCCGGCCCGGCCCGGCTGGAGCGGCTGCTCGGCTGGCTGTTCGACGAGGGCGAGTTCCTGTCACCGCACGGCCTGCGCGCGCTGTCGGCCTGGCACCGCGATCACCCCTACGAGTTCGAGGTCGAAGGTATCCGGGCCAGCATCGACTACGAGCCGGCCGAATCAACCACGGCCATGTTCGGCGGGAACTCCAACTGGCGCGGCCCGGTCTGGTTCCCGCTGAACTACCTGGTGATCAGCGTGCTCGAGCGCTACCACCGGTTCTTCGGCGACGAGCTGACCATCGAGTACCCGACCGGGTCGGGACGGCAGCTCACCCTTGACCTGGTGGCCCGCGACCTGTCGGACCGGCTTATCTCGATCTTCACCCGCGGGCCAGACGGCCGCCGGCCCTGCTTCGGCGGGACGGAGCTGCTGCAAAGCGATCCGGCCTGGAAGGACAACCTGGTCTTCAGCGAGTACTTCCACGGTGACAACGGCGCCGCGATCGGCGCCGCGCACCAGACCGGCTGGACCGGGCTGATCGCCGACGTGATCCGCCGGCGGCACGGCGAGGTCCGCTCGGTCGGCGACGTCATCCGGCTCATCGGCCGGGAGACCCGGCCATGACCGCCGCAGGCAGGCCAGCCGCGGACCCGCTCCCGGGAAGCCAGTTCCCGCTGGGCGCGACGGTCCGCGACGGGGGGACGAACTTCGCGGTGGCCTCCGGCGTCGCCGACGGAATGTTGCTCTGCCTGTTCGACGAGGCGGGCGCCGAGGCGCAGATTCCGCTGCGGGATTACGACGCTGGCGTGTGGCACGGTTTCGTGCCGGGGATCGGGGCGGGGCAGGCCTACGGGTACCGGGCCACGGGTCCCTACGATCCGGCGCGAGGAGTGCGGTGTAATCCGGCGAAGCTCCTGCTCGATCCTTATGCCCGGGCCCTGAGCGGAACCGTCACGTTCGGGCCGGAGGTGCTCGGCTATGCCGTCGGCGAGCAGGACTCACCGAACGCTGCCGACTCCAGCGCCAGCGTGCCGCGCAGCCTGGTGGTGGGTGACGATGCGTTCGGTTGGCGGGACGGCCCTCGTCACCGGTTCTCCGACACGATCATCTACGAGCTGCACGTCAAGGGGTTCACGATGCGGCATCCCGGCGTGCCGCCGCAGCTGCGCGGGACCTACGCCGGGCTGGGCCATGAAGCAGCGATCGCGCACCTGCTCGATCTCGGGGTGACCGCCGTCGAGCTGCTGCCGGTGCACCAGAGCGTCCCCGAGGCGTTCCTGGTGGCGGGCGGGCTCACGAACTACTGGGGTTACAACACGATCGGCTACTTCGCGCCCCATGAGGGCTACTCGGCGGCGGTGCGGGCCGGGCGGCCGGGCGGCCAGGTCGGCGAGTTCAAGGCCATGGTCGACGCGCTGCACGCGGCCGGGCTCGAGGTGCTGCTCGACGTGGTGTTCAACCACACCGCGGAGGGCAATCACCTCGGCCCGACATTGTGCCACCGCGGCCTGGATAACCCGGCGTACTACCGCCTGGAGGCCGACGACCCGCGCTACTACGTCGATACGACGGGCACGGGCAACTCGCTGAACGCGGGCGATCCCGTGACGCTGCAACTGATCATGGATTCACTGCGCTACTGGCTGACCCAGATGCACGTCGACGGGTTCCGGTTCGATCTGGCCACCACGCTCGGCCGCCAGGATGGCGGCTTCGAGCAGGTGTCGGCGTTCTTTGACCTGGTCTCGCAGGATCCGGTGGTGAGCAGGGCCAAGCTGATCGCCGAGCCGTGGGATGTTGGCCAGTTCGACAGCTACGATCTCGGCCGGTTCCCGCCGCTGTGGCGCGAGTGGAACGGCAAGTACCGCGACACGATGCGTGATTTCTGGCGCAGTCATGACGTCGGCCTCGGCGAGTTCGCCACCCGTTTCTGCGGCTCGTCGGATCTCTATGCGGGCGCGCGGCGCCGGCCCACCGCCTCGGTGAACCTGATCACCGTGCACGATGGCTTCACCCTTGCCGACCTTGTCTCGTACAGCGACAAGCACAACGAGGCCAACGGGGAGCACAACCGGGACGGGACCAGCGACAACCGTTCCTGGAACTGCGGGGCGGAGGGCCCGACCGCCGACGCGGCCATCCTCGCGCTGCGGGGGCGCCAGTCCCGGGCCATGCTCACGACCCTGCTGCTGTCGTTCGGCGTCCCGCTGCTGCTCGGCGGTGACGAGATGGGGCGGACCCAGCAGGGCAATAACAATGCGTACTGCCAGGACAACGAGATCTCCTGGTTCGACTGGTCCCAGCCCGACACCGGGCTGCAAGAGTTCGCCAAACGGCTTATCGCCTTCCGCCTGGCGCATCCGGTATTCCGCCGGCGCCGCTTCCTGTCCGGAGCCGAGGCAGCTGAGCTGCGCTGGTTCACGCCTGGCGGTACCGAGATGACGGCGGCCGACTGGTCGGCCGCGAGCGCCCTCTCCGTGGCGCTGTACCTCGACGGCTCCGATGACCCGGACCAGGCCGCCGACGGAACGTGGCTGGTCGATGACGACTTCCTGGTCCTCGTCAACGCCTGGTGGGAGCCGCTTGAGTTTATCCTGCCCGGCACCAGGGAGCGGACGGCGTGGCGCGTCGAGGTGGACACCTGCGACCTCACGTCTCCGGCCGGGCCCGCGGCGGCCGTCCGCGATGCCGGGGACCGGGTGGCCGTCGGCCCTCGGTCCGTGGTCGTGCTGCGCAACCCGCGCGTCCAGTGAACGGGGCAAGGGCTGGTGACTCATCATGCTTCTCGGAAGCTACCGCGATCATCAGGTTTCTTTGGTCCCCCGGCGGCGCCCCTGGTCCTAGTGAAGGTGAGTGCCTGGTAGCGCAGCCGGGCCGGGCTGCCCCAGGGCCGGTTATCCATGAGTGCCGCTGATGACCCGGTGTCCTCTGGGTGTGTGGCCCGGCTGGCAGCTGTCTGGGGGTGTTGCGGTTAGTCCTCAGGCCGGTTCGATTTCGCTGGGCCGCCAGGTCTTGTCGAAGAACGGCTGGAGTGGGTTGTAGAGCCGCAGGATCACGAAGAAGCCTTTGCCGGGGACGGTCTGGATCCAGTTGTGTGCCTCGCCGTTGGGGGCCGCGGGCCCGAGGTAGCCGCATGCACATGGCGGGGGTGATGCCGGTGTAGGGGTAGAAGAACGCGGTGCGCGCGTTGAGCTTGCGTGCCCCGTCGCCCGGGACCGCGACGGCGCCGTCGGCGGTGATCTGCGGGGGCGGGTCGAGGAACTCATAGCCGCCGGCGAACAGCATGTTGAACCACGCCGAACCGGGGTAGTAGGCGAAGCCTTCCTCGGGCCGGGGCGCGAACGAGACTGTGCGGGCGGTGGCGTTACCGACTACCACGGCGTCCTGCAGGATCTTGCGCATCCGCTCGCCGGGGGTGAACGGCTTGCCGTGGACGATCCCGACCGAGGCGAGCAGGCCCAGCGTCTCGGGGTCACCAGCGCCGGGCGGTTCCTGCTGCACCAGGCCGTTGATGGTCTCCCAATAGCCGAAGTCGTTCGGCGGGATCGTGTTGAACGATGTGCCGGAGCCCTCGATGAACCGGGTCTCGGGCACCGGCTGCACCGGCGCGAGATGCGCTGCGGGGCCAGCTGGTTGCCCGCCAGGATGCCGGCTGCGGCGAGCGGTTGACGGGAGCGCTCCGGAAACCTCACCCTCGCGGGTGATGTCGGCCGCGTGATCGTCTTCTAATGTCTCTAGAAGCGCGAGAGTCGGGAGTGGCCACGGCATGTTCACGGCAAGTTCGTCACGCCCGGCCAGCGCGAAAAGCCACGGGCCGAGGCCGGCGGCAGCGCACGGCCCGCGATGATGCAGCAGCTCGCGGTCGGCCAACGGGGCAGATTGGCCCGGCCCCGGCGCCGGCTCCGGGCAGGGCTGGTGCAGTTGCTGTGTGCGCTGGGCGGGCTGGTGCTGGGCCTGCTGCTGCCCCGCCTGACCTTTGAATCAACTGTCGTCAGTACCCGGGTGACGGAGGCACTGGTCGCGGTTGGTTTCGCCGTCCTAGGGCTGGTCAGCGTCATCTTCTCGCTGCTTTTCCTGGTCGTGCAGTGGGCTTTCGGCAGTCTTTCGCCCCGGCTGAATCTGTTCCGCGACGATCCAATCGTCTGGCGGACGTTCGGGTTTGCGGTCGGCGTCTTCGTGTACTCGGTCACCGCGACGTTGGCCATCGGCGACCGTCAGAAGGTGTCGGTGATCGTGCCGGCGGCGGAGGTGGTGGCGGTACTTGCCGCGGTGGCCCTGATCCGGACCTTGCAGGTGAAGGCCTTTACGTCCATCCAGCTGGCGCCGACGCTCGCTGCCATCGCTGACGAGGGCCGCAGCATCATTGATGACCTGTACCGCGGGCCTTACACGACAGGCGGGCGTCCCGCTGCTTCGTTGCCGCCGCTGCGCAGGAGCGTGGCATGGCCACGGCGACAGGTGACTTTGCAGCAGCTCGACCTGCGCCGGCTGCTCCGTGCCGCTGACAGCGCGGTCATCGTCTTGCGGGCCGGCATAGGCGACACGCTCCACGAGGGCGGCCTGGTCGCCGACCTGCACGGTGGCGATGTGACCGACGAGGCAGTACTCGGTGGGCTGGTGACCGGGCAGGAGCACACGTTCCATCAAGATCCCCTGTTCGCGTTCCGGCTCCTGGCCGACATCGGCTTGCGGGCCCTTTCGCCTGCGGTCAACGATCCGGCCACCGCCGCTCAGGTGCTGGACACGATCGAGGGCCTCCTGGGCCCCTTGGTGTCACGTGACCTGGACGTGGCGGAGGTGCTCGACAGCAGCGGCGCGGTTCGGGTGGTCCTGGCGCTCCCGTCCTGGGATGACTACCTGCGGACCGCGCTGGACGATCTCATCGAGTCGAGTACGCGGTCTCCCATGGCGCTGCTGCGGGTACGGACACTACTCACCAGCCTGCTGAGGACAGCGCCTCCGCAGCGCCGCTCGTCGATCGCGTGGCGGCTCGAGCACGCTGAGGAGCTTGCGGCCGAAAATTTTCCGCTGCTCTGGCGTGACGCGACCAGAGGCGAGCCAGGATAAGCCCGGCCTCCGGCGGGCCATCGCACTCTTAAATCGCCAGGGCCGAGCCCTTAAGTCGCCAGGGCCGAGCCGTCCTGCGGCTCCGACTCGATGAGCTTCGACACGGCCTCGATCAGGGCCAGGTGGGTGAACGCCTGCGGGAAATTCCCGAGGTGCTGCCCGGTCGTGGTATCGATTTCCTCGGCATAAAGCTGCAGCGGGCCGGCGAACGACAGCAGCTTCTGGCACAGGGCATGGGCGCGCTCGGTCTCGCCGATCATGGCCAGCGCGGTGACCAGCCAGAACGAGCAGATGGTGAACGTTCCCTCCTCGCCCTCGAACCCGGTGTCCGTTCCCTCGACCCGGTAGCGCAGGACCAGGCCGTCCTTGGTCAGGTCGTCGGCGATGGCGAGCACGGTCGCCCTGACGCGCTCGTCGTCGGGGGGGAGGAACCCCATGATGGGCAGGAGCAGGAGCGAGGCGTCCAGATCATCGGTCTCGTAGTGCTGCCGGAATATGCCCTTGCTCGAAACGCCCTTGTCCAGGATCTCGGCCTTGATCTCGTCGGCGCCCGCCCGCCAGCGCTGCGCGCGTTCGTCGGCGCCGCGCTCCTCGGCCAGGTCGGCGCCGCGCGAGGCCGCCACCCAGCACATCACCTTGGATGCGGTGAAGTGCTTGGCGTCGCCGCGGACTTCCCAGATGCCCTGATCGGGCTCGTGCCAGTGCTGCAGGGCGGCGTCCACGAACCCGCCCACCCCTTCCCACACCGGCGTCACGATCTGCTCCGCTCCCCGGCGGAACTGGACATCCAGCGCGTCGAGGATCATTCCCCACACGTCATGCTGCTGCTGATTCCAGGCCCCGTTGCCGATCCGGACCGGGCGCGCTCCCCGGTATCCGGACAGGTGGTCCAGGGTCTTCTCGGTCAGGTCGCGTTCCCCGCCGATGCCGTACATGATCTGCAGCTCGAACTTCCGGTTGAGGTCACCGCCGCTGACCGCGTCGACGACGAAGCCCCAGTACTCGATCGCTTCCCAGTCGAAACCCAGCCGGTAGAGCGAGCGGAGCATGAATGCCGAGTCCCTGATCCAGGTGAACCGGTAGTCCCAGTTGCGCGCCCCGCCGGGCGTCTCGGGCAGCGAGGTCGTCGCCGCCGCCATGATGGCGCCGGTGGGGGCGTAGCTGAGCCCTTTCAGGGTGAGGGCGCTGCGGTCCAGGTAGGTCTTCCACGGATGGTCGGGGATCTTGGCTGAGCTCAGCCAGTCGCGCCAGAAATCGACGGTGGTGTTCATCGCGCTGAACGCCTCGTCCTGGCTGGCCGGGATGTTGCTGCCGCCCCAGGACAGGGTGACGAAGGCCGACTGGCCCTGGCTGAGCGTCGTGCGGCCGTAACACCGGGCGCCTAGGACGCCGAGCGGGATGCTGCCCGCCAGCTCGAGCTGCACGTCCCCCTCCTTAGGGGCGATCGTCATGGCGTCGTAGCCGTCTCCCTTGTAATTCCACGTGCCACCGGTGGTCCCGTAATTGAAGAGCGGGCCGCAGTTCACCACGGCTTCGACCCGGCCGCTGATGCACGTCGCGATCCGGACGAGGGCGCCGACCGCGCCGAAGTCGGATGGCGCCCGATGGTAGTCCGGCCGCCGCCCCTCGCGCTGGACCGGGCCGATGGCCAGGAAGTCATGGACGGTCATCCAGCCGGTCGGGGTCTGCCAGGTCGTCTCCAGCACCATCGTCCCCGGGACATATCTGCGATGCTGAGGCACGAAAATGTTGCTGGGGCCGAACCTGAACATACCGGCGGCCCGGTCGAGGAGCGCTCCGAACACACTCGGCGAGTCGGGGCGGGGCAGGCACAACCATTCGAGCGATCCGTCGGGGGCAACCAGGCCGCTCTGCTCGCAATTGGACAGGAACCCGTAATCGGCAATCGGCGGAAACGTGCTCATGGGTAGCTGACCTCTCGTAGTCAAGACCAAACTGGTTATGCCATCCGGCTGACCAGGTGCTCGCCGACGCGGATTGCGTTCGCCATGGCGGTGAGCGCCGGGTTCACCGCGCCGATGCTGGGGAAGAAGCTGGTGTCGACGACGTACAGGTTGTCGACCTCGTGGGCCCGGCAGTTGACGTCGAGCACCGAGGTGGCCGGGTCGGTGCCGAACCGGCACGTGCCCGACTGGTGCGCGACGCCCGCCACCGGGACGTCCATGCTGGCGTAGAAGTTCTTGTCCAGGATGTGATGGTTTGCCAGCCCGACGTGGTTGAGGATCTTCCTGAGTTCGTGGTAGAGCCCGGTCGCTTCCGCGTCGTTCGTCGCCTGGTAGGCGAGGTGCACCCGGCCATCGCTGTCGACGGTGACCCGGTTGCCCGGCTTGGGTACGTCCTCGGTGGTCAGCCAGAAGTCCACGGAGTGCCGCGCGACGTCGTCCAGGCTCCAGCGCGGGGCGAGCTTAGTGAGCTTGGGTTCCTCGCCTTTCATCGCCATCGCGTTCGACTTGCCGAGCATCTGGATGTTGCCGAGCGGCCAGTCACGGCCGTTCCCGGCCAGGTAGAAGTCGTTCAGGCCGAGCGTTTTCTGGAAGACGGTATCGTTGCGCTCCTTGCCGAGCGCCGCGACGGCCTTGCTGTTGTGGAACATGTAGTTGCGGCCCACCTGGTCGGAGCCGTTGGCCAGGCCGGCCGGGTGGCGGTCGGACGCGGACCGGAGCAGGATTCTGGCGCTGTTGGCCGCGCCCGCGGCGACCGCCACGATGTCGCCGGAGTAGACCTCGCGGTTGCCGTCACGGGTTACTTGCACGCCCGTGACCGTCCGGCCGGCCGGGTCGGTGTCGAGACGCTCCACCTCGGCGTTCACCAGCAGGGTCACGTTCGGCTGCTCCAGCAGCGGCCGCACCGCGATGACGTCGGCATCGGCCTTGGCGTGCACCAGGCACGGGTACCCGTCGCACCAGGCGCAGCGGACGCACGCGCTGGCCGGCCGTCTGGCCTCGTCGAGCAGGATCCCGCAGGGCGCGTGGAACGGGTGGTAGCCGCCGTCGCTCAGCGCGTCGGAGATCTCCTGGACGCGCGGCTCGTGCGAGACCGCCGGCCACGGGTACTGCTTCGACCAGTGGCCCTCGGTGGGGTCCTCGCCGTGCGCCCCGTGGACCTGGTACAGCCACTCGGCGCGGGTGTACCACGGCTCGAATTCGTCGTAGGTCAGCGGCCAGGCCGGTGACAGGCCGTCCGCGTGCTGCAGCTCGCCGAAGTCCTCGGGGCGCAGCCGGTACAGGGCGGCCCCGTACAGTTTCGTGGCCCCGCCGACGAAGTAATGGACCTGGGGCTGGAATTGCTTACCGTCCGCGTCATACCAGGTGTCCGGAGATATGTACCTGCCGTCCACGAACACCGCGCCGGGGTTCCAGTTGTCCGGCTCGCGCGTCAGGAAGTCTCCGCGCTCGAGGATCAGTATCCGCTTGCCTGAGGGCGCCAGCGTGTGCGCCAGCGTGCCCCCGCCGGCGCCGCTGCCCACGATGATCACGTCATAGTGTTCGGTCACAGGCTCACCATCGCGCCAAAGGGCGCCCGGCGCATCACCCGGCGCGCATGGTGCGGTCAGGGAACGGTCATGGAGAGCGCAGGGCAATCACCCCTGGCGGATGATGTCCGCTGCGGCCCGCCGCGATGACAGTAACGACTGACGGGCGACGCTGAGGACGGTGCCATGACCGATGGTGAGAACGGCAGTAGCAGGCCGCAGTTTCGCAGTGGGCCGCTGATTGCCGGCGGGGCGCTGGTGGGAGCGGGCGCGTTTATCGCAGTGGTAGGCCTGGCCGTGGGCAGTTCACATCTGCTGTCGGCTATCCGGCGGTGGGTCAGGGAGATGGAAGTGCCGCCGAGCGAGCTCGCGAAGCTGAGGTGGACGCAGGCCAGGGCCGCAGCCACGGCCGGCGCCGCCGGCTGGCAGAACGGTATTCCGGCCCGTCAAGCTTCCGAGTCGTGACCTGTCGGCGGCTGCCACATCGCGCTTGAGCCGCCGCTCGCGGGGCCTTAGAACCGGAGAGAGCAGATGACGAACGTCGACCTCGCGCGGTGGCAGTTCGGGTTTGTGACGGTCAATCATTTCTTCTTCGTCCCGGTCACGATCGGGCTGGCCTTCCTGACCGCGTTGCTGCAGACCACGTGGTACCGCACCAAGCGCGATGAGTACCTGCGGCTGACTAGGTTCTTCGGCACGCTGCTGGTCATCAACGTGGCGATCGGCGTGGTGACCGGCCTGGTCCAGGAGTTCCAGTTCGGGATGGACTGGGGGGCGTACTCGCGGCTGGTCGGCAACATCTTCGGCGCCCCGCTGGCCATGGAGGGCCTGGCCGCGTTCTTCCTGGAGTCGACGTTCCTGGGGCTGTGGCTGTTCGGCTGGGACCGGCTGCCGCGCCGGATCCACCTGCTCACGATCTGGTTGGTGTTTATCGGCACCGTGCTGTCGGCAGCGTTCATCATGGCGGCCAACTCGTGGATGCAGCATCCGGTCGGCTATGTGATGGTCAACGGCAAGCCGCAGCTCAACGACATCTGGGCGCTGTTCACCAACCCGGTGTTCGTGTGGGGGTATTCGAAGGTCATATTCGTGGCGCTGGTCACCGGTTCGATGATCATGCTGGCGGTCTCGGCGTGGCAGCTGCGGCACGGCCAGGACCGGGAGGTGTTCACCCGGTCGGCCCGGCTGGCCCTGATCGTGCTGGTGCCGGCGATGCTGTTCACGCTGCTGATCGGCGATGAGCTCGGCGTCATCGAGGGCACGTACCAGCCGATGAAGATCGCCGCGGCCGAGGCGCAGTGGACCACCTGCCAGCCGTGCTCGTTCTCGCTGTTCCAGATCGGCGGCGGCAACAACGACGAGACCCCGACCAAGATCATCGCGATCCCGCACCTGCTGTCGCTGCTGGCCACCAACCACTGGAACGGCAAGGTCATCGGGCTGAACCCGCTGCAGTCGCAGTACAGCAAGCAGTACGGCCCCGGCTATTACGTGCCGAACGTGTTCGTCCAGTACTGGTCCATGCGGGTGATGGCCTACCTGGGCGCGCTGGTCCTGCTCATCGCCCTGTGGGGGCTGTGGCTGATCCGCCGCAAGAAACTCGCGACCTCCCGGCGGTTCTTGTGGGTGGCGGTATGGGCCGCGGTGCTGCCGTTCATCATGAACACCGCGGGCTGGTTCCTGACCGAAATCGGCCGGCAGCCGTGGGTCGTGCAGGGCATCATGCTGACCAAGAACGGAATCTCGCCGTCGCTGTCCACCACCTGGATCGCGATCAGCCTGGCGTTCTTTGTCGTGCTGTACGCCGTGATTGCCACGGTCGACCTGTTGCTAATGCTGAAGTACGCACGCCAGCCACTCCCGCCTGCGCGCGCCGAGGCCGACGCGGACGCGCCGGTGCCGGCGGTTCGGTACTAGGGGGCACGATGAGCAGTCTGGTCCCGTTCTGGTTCATCGTCATCGCGTTCTTCTGGACCGGGTTCTTCATCCTGGAAGGGTTCGACTTCGGCGTCGGCATGCTGCACGACCTGGTCGGCACCGACGACGCCAGCCGGCGGGCCGCGATCAACACGATCGGGCCGCTGTGGGACGGCAACGAGGTCTGGCTGATCGTGGCCGGGGCGGCCATGTTCGCCGCGTTCCCCGGCTGGTACGCCACGATGTTCTCGGCCCTGAACCTCGCGCTCGTGCTGCTGCTCGGGGCGCTCATCGTCCGCGGCCTGGCGTTCGAGTACCGCGGCAAGCGCGATACGGTCCGCTGGCGCCGCACCTGGGACGCGGCGCTGACCGCGGGCAGCCTGGTGGCCCCGCTGCTGATCGGCGTGGCCCTCGGCGACCTGCTGCACGGGCTGCCGATCAACTCGGCCCAGAACTACACCGGGTCGTTCTGGGACCTGCTGCAGCCCTACGGGATCTTCACCGGGATCACCCTGGTCCTGCTCTGCCTGCTCCACGGCGCGACGTTCCTGTGCCTGAAGACCACCGACGACATGCGCGAGCGGTCCTGGCGCCTGGCCCGCCGGGTGGCCCCGTTCACCGGCGCGGCCGTGGTGGCCTTCATCATCTGGACCCACGTGATCCACACCACCGCGTTCTTCATCAACCCGATCGAGCTGCTGGCCATCCTCGCCGTGCTCGCCGCCGTCTGGCTGGTCTACGACCACCGCGAGGGCTTCGCCTTCGCCGCGACCACGGTCGCGATCGGGTCCTGCATCGTGGCGATCTTCGTCGGCCTGTACCCCAACGTGATGGTGTCCACCACCAACGCCGCCTACAACCTCACCGCGCGCAACACCGCGTCCCCGGCGTACTCGCTCAAGGTGATGACCGTGGTCGCCGTCCTCCTGGTGCCGGTGGTGCTCGCCTACCAGACCTGGACCTATTACGTGTTCCGCCGGCGCGTCAGCAAGCAGGAATTCCAGCCGCCACCCTCCCCGCCCGGTCCGCCGGCGGGCGCCGGCACGGCGGCGGGCGTCGGACCGACGGTCGGCCAGGAAGAATGACCGGAAGGGTGGGCATCCTCCTGAGGTCACATTGGCGGCTATCACCCGCCCGGAGTGATGCCAGGTCGGGGTGAGGCATCACTCCGCGGCTGAACGGCAGGTCCTGCCGTCACCCCTGCGGAGTGATGGCAGAACGTCGCGGTCGCGATCGGATAACTAGTGCACGACCGGTGAAGGAGCTGATATGGCGACAAGTGAAGTTGACGCGCTGGTGATCTTCGGTGCGACGGGGGATCTGGCCAAGCTGGAGACGTTCCCGGCGCTGGTCGGCCTGGTCCAGCGCGGGGTGCTGGACGTGCCGGTGGTCGGGGTGGCCAAGAGCGGGTGGGGGCTGGAGCAGTTCCGCGACTACGCGGTGGCCTCGCTCAAGCTGAACCACATGGACCCGGATGCCCCGGCGGCGCGCAAGATGCTGGGGCTGCTGCGGTATGTGGACGGCGACCTGGGTGATGACGCGACGTATAAGGCGATGTCGGACGCGGCGGGCGACGGGCGGATCTTGTTTTACCTGGAGGTGCCGCCGCCGCTGTTCGGGCGGATCGCCGAGGGGATCGCCTCAGCCGGGCGCGCGAAGGACGCCCGGGTGATGGTGGAGAAGCCGTTCGGGAACGACCTGGCCAGCTCCCGGCAGCTGAACGCGACGATGCACCGGTATTTCCCGGAGGATGCGATTTTCCGGGTGGATGACTGGCTGGCGTTTGACCCGGTGGAGAACGTGCTGTTCGTCCGGTTCGCGAACTCGGTGCTGGAGCCGCTGCTGAACCGGACGTATGTGGAGCGGATCCAGATCACGATGGCCGAGGCGT
This sequence comes from uncultured Actinomycetota bacterium, assembly GCA_963729365.1. GTDB lineage: Bacteria > Actinomycetota > Actinomycetes > Streptosporangiales > Streptosporangiaceae > JASHPR01. The sequence continues at coordinate 142,583 of CAVSNQ010000013.1, read as the reverse complement.
TCGATGTGTCGGACCGGGGCGCGTTTTATGACCGGACCGGCGCGATCCGGGATGTGGTGCAGAACCACATGCTGCAGGTGCTGGCCACGGTGCTGGCCGACCCGCCGGACGGGGCGGGCCTGTCGTCGTGGCCGGATGCCAAGACGCGGGTGATCTCGGCGCTGCGGCCGCTGACCGCGGGGGACACGGTCCGCGGCCAGTACGAGGGGTACCTGCAGGTGGCGGGGGTGGATCCGAAGTCGACGACGGAGAGTTACGTCGCGGTGCGGCTGGCCGCGGATACCTGGCGGTGGGCGGATGTGCCGATCTTGATCCGGGCGGGTAAGTGCCTGCCGGTGACGGCGACCGAGGTCGACATCAAGTTCCGGCGGCCGCCGCATGACGTGTTCGGGATCGAGCCGTTCGCGGTGTCGAACTCGCTGCGGTTCCGGGTCTGGCCGGAAACCGCCGTCGGCCTCACCCTGGCCGGGAAGAAGCCCGGCGCCGGGCTGGAGCCAGCCCCGGAAGAACTGCAGTTCTCCGGCGAGGCCGGGTCGGACATGCGCCCGTATGACCGGCTGATCGGCGCGGCGCTGGACGGGGACCGGTGGCTGTTCGCCCGGCAGGACACGGTGGAGGCGGCCTGGGAGGTCGTCGACCCGGTGCTCGGCGACGTCACGCCGGTGCACCCCTACGCCCGGGGCAGCTGGGGCCCGGCAGAAGCCGACCGGCTGCTTCCCGACCGGGACACCTGGTACGACCCCGCGGGCTGAGCCATGGACCGGAGCATCCGATGACCGACCAATCCGGGCGACGCCGGGTCGTGATCGTAGGCGGCGGCTTCGCCGGCCTGTTCGCCGTGCGCACGCTGAAGCGCAGCAACGTCTCGGTGACGCTGATCGACCGCGCGCAGCACCATGTATTCCAGCCGCTGCTCTACCAGTGCGCCACTGGCATCATGTCCGAGGGCAAGATCGCCAGCCCGCTGCGAGATCTGCTCAAGAAATACAAGAACGTCGACTGTGTGATGGCCGAGGTCGTCGACTTTGATGTCGAGGGCCGGCGCGTCATCGCCAAGCGGGTGGGCGGTGGTCTCCTTGAGTATGGCTACGACGACCTGATCGTGGCCGCGGGAGTCCGGTCGTCCTATTTCGGGCATCCCGAGTACGCCCGCTGGGCGCCCGGCATGAAGACCGTCTCAGACGCGCTGGCCATCCGGCGCCGGGTCTACGGCGCGTTCGAGATGGCGCAGACGGCGCCCACCCCAGAGGAACGTCGCGCCTACCTGACGTTCGCCCTCGTGGGCGCCGGCCCGACCGGCGTGGAACTCGCGGGACAGATCAGGGAAGTCGCCACCAAGACCCTCAACGCCGAGTTCCGGACGATCAAGCCGGAGGATGCCCGGGTCCTGCTGTTCGACGGCGGCAGCGCGCCGCTGGCCATGTTCGGCCCTAAGCTGTCGCAGAAGGCTTCTGAGATCTTGCAGAAAGTGGGCGTCGAGCAGCACATGGGCTCGATAGTCACCCACGTCGAGCAGGGCTTCATACTTGTCCGGGACCAGGCCGGCGAACAGAAGCGTTACGACGTCAATACAGTGCTGTGGACCGCCGGGGTGGAGGCTCCGCCCGTCGCCGAGGCCCTCGCGAACGCCACCGGGGCCACGCGCGACCGGGCCGGGCGCATTCTCGTCGAGAAGGACCTCACGATCTCCGGGTACCCGGAGATCTCCGTCCTCGGCGACATGATGAGCCTGGACAAGCTGCCCGGGGTCGCCGAGGTGGCCATGCAGTCCGGGCTCTACGCCGGGCACCGCGTCCGGCGCCGGGTGTCGGGAGACATGGCTGAGAAGCCGTTCCGGTACCGTGATCTCGGCTCGGCGGCCTACATTTCCCGCGGCCGCGCCGTCGTCTCAGCCGGGCCGTTGCAGGTCGGTGGCTTTCTGGGCTGGTGGATCTGGCTATTTATCCACATCGCGTTCCTGACCGGCTACCGCAACCGTCTCGGGGCTCTGCTGACCTGGTGGCTGGCGTTCACCAGGGATGTCCGCCGCGAGCGGACCTTCACTACCCAGCAGATCGCGACGCTGCGGGACGTCTACGCACTTCCCCTCGGCCCGGACATGGGCCCCGCTGCGCCCGAAGCCGTGGCGGACGGACCGCCCGCCGCGGCACAATCCCGGGAGATCACTTCCGGCGAGCAGCCCCGGCCGGGCGCCGGGCCGTAAGCCGCCGCGGAGTAAGGCGCCGTTGCCCTTCGATGCGTTATCCCGCCGATGCCTCGCCTGCGGGCGAATCCCGGTCGTGCAGCCGGCGAACTTCGACGACCTGGACGCCGAACGTCTCCAGCCTGGCGAGAAGCCCCTGCAGGGCGGCCTGATCCCGAAGGGGACCATGCAGGACCGTTTCGACCGGCTCCACCGAGGCGTTCAGCCGCTCGAAGTCAAGCAAGGCCTCGGGCGGGAGCACCCCGACTACGCGGATTTCGTAGTAGGACGGTGACAACGCAGCCCCCAGCAGGTCGGTCGCGATGAATACGCGATGAATAAGGGTCTAAAACTCCACGATCCCGCTTCCCCGGCTGCGGCGCCCCATGCATGGCGGGTGAGTCTTGGGCCTGACCGCGGTGCGGCAGGGATCCGCGACTCGTTCCTGGGCGGGACAAGCGAAGGTCCTCGGCACCGTGGCGGTAGAGCCCTTCTAAACAAGCGCTGCCGCCTGGTCACCCGGCTGGCCTGCCCGCTTAACCGGCGAAGCGGGGCAAATTCCCCCCATCACCCGGGTGAGATGCCCCGTAGGGTGATGACAGGTCACCCTAATCCGCGCGAGACAGAAATAGACGTACACGCAGACGAGCTAGCCCTAGGCAAGAAGTCATGCGAACGCGGGGGCTGGGCGTCGCAACCGAGTCGGCGGATCAGGGGCCACAGATGGTGACGAGGACGGGTGTGCGCGCGGCTGTCCGCTCCAAAGTTCAGGCGACGGGCGCTGATGACCCGGTCCTGATTTCCAAGATCACGATGCCCCGCCTGCCGGCCTGGGCGGTCAAGCGCCCGCACATCGAAAAACTCATCGCTGACGGCGCCCGGGGCCCGCTCACCACGGTCACCGGTCCCCCCGGTTCCGGCAAGACCATGGCCATCGCCTCGTGGGCCGGAACCAGCTCCGACCCTGGCACCCTGGTCTGGATAACCCTCGATGAATACGACAACCGGCCGAAGGTCTTCTGGTCCTATGTCGTGGCGGCGTTGCAGCGAGTCGGCATCGCCGTCCCGCGCACTTCGTCGACCGGCGCCAGCCGGACAGTCGACCACGTATTCCTGCTCCGGCTGGCCTCCGCGCTGGCGGCACAGGACCCGCCGGTGGTGTTGGTCCTCGACGACCTTCATCTGCTCACCGAACGTGACACGCTGGAGGGGCTCGCCTACGTGCTGAGGCATGCCACGCCCGGGCTTCACCTGATCGTCTCATCGCGCATGGACCCGCTGCTGCCCCTGCACCGATACCGGCTCACCGGGGAGCTAACCGAGATCAGGGCCGACGACCTCGCCTTCAGCCTTCCCGAATCCACCGTGCTCATGGCCCAGCATGGGATCACGCTGTCTGCCGAGGCGCTCGAACGCATCGTCGCGCGGATGGAGGGCTGGGCGGCGGGTGTTCGCCTGGCCGCAATCTCATTGGACGGCCACCCCGATCCCGAGCAATTCGCTAAGGAATTCGACGCCGAGGACAGTGCCGTCACTGGCTACCTCGTGGACGAGGTTCTGAACGCCCAGCCCACCTCGATCAGGGACTTTCTCCTGCGGACGAGCATCCTGAACCGGGTCAGCGCAGACCTCGCCAGCGAGCTTAACGATGACGAGCAGGCGACGGACGTCCTGCCGGCCCTGGCCCGGTCGAACGCGTTCGTCCGGCCGATCGGGCACGGGTGGTACCGCTACCATTCGCTGTTCACCGCGGTATTGCGCCTGAAGCTCCGCCGCGAGCACCCCGGCCAGGTGCCCGAGCTCAATCGGCGAGCTGCTCGGTGGCACCAGCGCAGAGGACTGCTCACCGAGGCGGTGCGGCATGCCGCCGACTCGGGTGACTGGCCGTTCGCGGCGCGAATAGCCCTGGATGAGCTGGCGGTGGGCCAGCTCATCGAACCGCGGGGCAACCGATTGCTGGCCGAGAGATTCCGGCGCATGCCCGGGAAGCCGGCCTGGACGCAACCGCAGCCCCTGCTCGTGGAAGCCGCGATTGAGCTGTCCGGCGCTGATGGCGTCCCGAGCGATACCGCGCTCGATGCTGCGGAAGGCTTCCTCGACCAGCTTCCGGCCGGCGACGAAATCCCGACCCGGCTGGCCGCCGCGCAGGTCCGGCTGGCTGCCTCGCGCCGCATCGGGGATCTCGATGCCGCGAAGGCGGCGGCCGCTCGGGCCGAGGCCCTGCTGGAGGAGATCCCCGGAGGCCAGGTCGCGCGGCATCCTGAGATTCACGCGCAGGTGCGAACCGGCCGCGGAGCGGTCGAACTCTGGTCGGGGGAGTTCGATGAGGCGGCCGCTACCTTCCGTTCGGTCATCGCCCCCTCGTCCGCTCCCGAGGGCACCTACGAGCGAGGTGAGTGCCTCGGGCATCTCGCCCTCGTGGAGGCCTTGCGCGGACGGATAAGCCATGTCGCCGAGCTAGCCGACCAAGCCGCGGGTGCGGTCGAGAGCAGCAGCGACGGGGTGGCTGAGTTCGCCAGCCCCGCCGCGACCGTTGCCCTCGCGTACGCACATCTGGAACGCAACGAGCTGCGGCAGGCGCATGGCCAGCTGAGACTGGCGGACGGCGCCCTGCGGATTGCCCCGGACAAGCTGATCGGCGCCATCGCCTGCCTGGTTGCGGCGCGCTGCCACCTGGCCGAAGGCGGTACCAGGGCGGCAGCGGACATGGTCGGTCGCGCACGACAGGGCTGGTCGCCCCCGGGCTGGCTGGAACACACGCTGACGCTCATTCAGTCACGGGTTTGCGCCGCGGACGGGGACATCAAGTCCGCGGTTGACATGGCCGGACGCGCCGGGCCGCAGTCGGCGCTCGACGCGGCCGTCACGCTCGCGCAGGCCTGGCTGGCCGGCGGCGATCATCAAGCTGCCGGGCGCGCCCTGGCCAGCGGGATGGCCAGTCCGGGTGAGCCACCCGAGCAGGCCCGCCTGGAAGCATCGCTGGTCGATGCCCGGCTCAGTTATGGCGGCGGCGACGGAGTGCGGGGTCGCCGATCACTTGAGCACGCGCTGCGGCTGGCTAAACCCGAGCGGCTTCGGCTGGCCTTCGCCATGGAGAGCAGCTGGATCCGTCCGGTGCTGCGTCGCGATCCTGAGCTTGCGCACGCCCACCAGGAGCTGCTCGGGCCCGGACCGATGACCAATGGCCGGGTCCCGGCCCAGCGGGCCGATACGGGCCAAGCCACGCCGATGATCGTCGAGCGGCTCAGCGAGCGCGAGCATGAGGTGCTCAGCCTGTTGGCGGGAATGCTCAGCACCGCCGAGATCGCCACCGAGATGTATATCTCAGTGAACACTGTTAAGACCCACCTCAGGAGCATCTACCGCAAGCTATCGGCGTCTCACCGAGGCGAGGCGGTCCGGCGCGCGAGGCAGCTCGAGCTGATCTGAACGTGGTTACCAGATGCCGATCTCGCGTCCCTGGTCAACGGCGGCCTTCCGTGTAAATACGCCGAGTTTGCGGTAGATCGCCCGGGTATGGGTCTTGATCGTGTTGGGCGATAGGTGCAGTTCCTGCCCGATCTCGCGGAGCGAGAGCGTGCTCCGGAGCAGATCTAGCACTGCTATCTCGCGTTCGGTAAGCGAATTCGCAAGAGAGATAACATTCGGCTGCCTCGTCGCGATCCGTCGCTCAAGCCGCTCCAGCCGGCCCAGCTGAGCCTCCGCGCCGTCAGGCAGCAAGGTCAGTATGTCCCTGGCCTCGTCGAGAAGCGCGGACGCTCCGGCACGATCGCCGATGTCGAGCAGCAGCGGTGCGAGCCTGAGCAAGGCTTCCAGCGTGGGCCACGGGCTCAGCCTCGGCCATCGCCGACGTGACCGAAGCGCACGCTTGAATTCGCGGCGAGCCTCCTCAGGCCGTCCCTCCAGCGCATGAACCGCGCCGATGGCCGTGTGGGCGAGGGAATTCTGCGGAGAGTGGCTGAGATCGCCGTCGTCCGCGACGTGCCGTGCGACGCTGGCCAGCTCCTTCGCTTGCGCGAGGCGGCCTTCTTCGGCCGCCACGAGTGACGCGGCGAAGAGGGCCACTAGCCGCGCGAGCGGGACGGACGGTTCGCTCATAAGTGCCTGCCTGAGCGGCTCCGCCGCCCCGGGCTCTCCGGAAAGGTACAGGCTGAAGCCGAAAGCGGTCAGCGCCGGCGCGTACCAGCGGGACATAGGGTCACGTTCTAGCTCAATGGCCCGGGCTGCCGATTCTCGCATGGCCCGGATGCCGTCGAATCCGAACAGGCCGCTGAGCAGCGCGGCGGAGAATTCTAGCGACGGCATCCCATCGGGAAGAGGACCGTCGTGCTCTCTTCCCGCGAAGGCTTGAACCCAGCGCCGCACGGACTCCGGCTCGCCGGAGAGGGCGGCGACCCACGCTGCGCTGTGCGCTGCCAACGGATGGGCGGCAATCTGATCGTCACCGAGCGAGCGCACCCATCCGCGAACCGTCGCCGCACGGCCCGAGTCAACGTAGGCGAACCAGTCACGTGCGATGAGGTCGACGGCCCCGGCGATGTCGCCGGCGGCGAGCGCGTGGCTGATCGCCTCGTCCGTCGACCCGGACAGCCGGTGCCAGGCGCTCGCGCGCGCGTGCAAGGTTGGCGCCATGCCCGGTTCGGTCCTGGCTAGCTGGCTCCGAAGTACTTGCGCGAAGAGATGGTGATAGCGGTACCAATGCCGATTGTCGTCAAGCGGCACGAGGAAGAGGTTCTCCCGCTCGAGGACGTCGATGATCTCCACTCCGTTGGCCGAGCCGACGATGGCGTCGCAGAGCGGCGCGCAGAACCGGCCGAGAATGGCGGTCCGGGCGAGGAACTGGCGGATCTCGCTCGGCTGGCGGCTGAGCACCTCCTCGGCGAGAAAGTCGACGATAAAGCGGTTGTTGCCGGTGAACTGGCGGATGAAGACGCTCGGAGAGGGGTGCCCGACGAGGGAGAGCGCCGCGAGGTACAGGCCGGCCATCCTTCGGTGCGTTCGAGGAGGACAGCCAGGTCGGGCTCGCTGAGCTCGACGCCGGTGGCACTATGCACGAGCGCCGCCGCCTCCGGGGGCGTGAACCGTAGCTCGGGCACCCGGATCTCGAGCATCTCGCCGGCCGCCCGCAAGCGCCCGATCGGCAGCGGCGGATCAGCTCGCGTGATGAGCACGATCTCGGCCGATGCCGGGAGATGAAGCAGCAGGAACGCGATCTGGTCGTGGCCGCTTCGTTCCTTGATCACATGATAGTCGTCAAGCACGAGAACGACCGGTGCCGGGAGTCTGGCCAGTTCATTGACCAGGATCGGCAGCGCCGTGCCGGTAATGTCCGGGGTCTGGATCCGAAGAGCCCGGAGGATCTCATCGCCGTCGAGCTCAGGGCAAGCTCGCTGCAACGAGTGCACGATGTGCGACCACAGCCTGCCGGGGTCGTCGTCACCGCGGTCGAGGGAGACCCAAGCGAACGACCGGTCCTCCATCGCGCTGGCCTGCCACTGAGCCACGAGAGTGGTCTTGCCGAAACCTGCCGGAGCGTCAACGAGGACGAGCTTGGCGGCGGTGCCGGCCAGGTAGCTCACCAGTTCCGGCCGCTCCACCCACTCTTTACGCAAGCTGGGAGCATGAAGCTTGGTCTCGAGCGGCACGCCAGGTGGAGCGCTGGACGTCGAGGCGGGCACCACCCGCAGACCGCGCTTCCCTTGCCCACCTGTGTTACTCACCTCGTCAATGATCTGCCATCGTCCTCGGCCTGACCAGGGTCTAATCAGGCCAGATCACCCGTCGCGGGTGGGGCGCGGGCCGGGTCCGACTTGATCTACTGGTCGGACTTCACCCGGCATAAGGAGAAAAGGACAACATGGCTGATCTGATCGCGATCGGATATCCCGACGAGACCACCGCGGAGGCCGCCGCCGATGAGGCCCGGCAGCTCGCCAGGGACCTCATCATCGAGCCCGATGCGATCGCGGTGATCGTGCGGGACGCCAAGGGCGACTACCACGTGCACACCCATCACCACCTGGTCGGCCGCGGGGCGACCTGGGGCATGTTCTGGGGCCTGCTGTTCGGCGTGCTGTTCTTCGTCCCGGTCTTCGGGATGGCGATCGGTGCCGGGATGGGCGCGCTGATGGGCAAGGTCACCAAGTCGGGCATTGACGCGCAGTTCCAGGACCAGGTCCGCGGCATGCTCAAGCCGGGCACCTCGGCGCTGTTCCTCATGGTGGAGAAGGTCACCCCGGACAAGGCCGTCGAGGCGATGAGCAAGTACGGCGGGACCGTGCTGAAGACCTCCCTGTCCAAGGAAGGCGAGCAGGAACTCCAGGACGCCCTGCACGGCGGAAGCGCCTCATAACGCGCCCGGCCAGCCAGGCCGGCGGTACGTCGCGAGCGTGGCCTTACGGGGGGTCATGATGCAGGTATCGCCTGCCCGGCGGCCAGGCGGCAGCAGCGGCCGTACCGGCCCGCCGCGAGCCAGCGGCCGGTACGGCCTGCTGCTGCTCGTGCTGCTCTCGACCTACCTGCTCTCGTCGTTCAGCATCAAGGTGGTCGCCGACTTCCAGGTCTTGCTCTTCCTGGCCGTGCTGCTGATTGCCTTGCGCACGTCGCCGCTTTCCCGGCTGCACCGGACGCTCATGGGGGCGGTCGCGCTCGTCGGCTCCGCCGCAGCGTTCGCTGCCTCGCTCACCGGGACCAATACCGGGCAAGGCGCGTCCGAGCTGTGGAAGGGGCTGGTGCTGCTGCTCACGGCGGTGCTCATCGTGCGCCGCGTCCTGGCCCGGCCCACCGTCACCCTGCAGAGCATCTACGGCGCCCTGAGCGCCTACATCATCATCGGCCTGATGTTCGCCTCCTTCTACGCGGCGATCGAGCACCTCGGTGCGGGGCACTTCTTCGCCAACGGACAGCCCGCCAGCACCCAGACGTTCCAGTACTTCAGCTTCGCCACGCTGACCACGCTCGGATACGGGGACTTCACCGCTGCGGACAACCTTGGCCGGTCTATCGCCGTCATGGAAGCGCTGACCGGCCAGGTGTTCCTGGCCACCCTGGTGGCGCGCCTCGTGACCGCCTTCCGGGCGACGCCCGATCAGGCCCAGCCCGATCAAGCGCCCCCGGTCAGGCGCCGGCGCTGGCCACCCAGCAACGTTCGGCGCGGCACCGGGATGTCCTACCACAGGAAACCAGCCGGCACCCGTCAATACGCAGCGCGGCCATCGCATGACCCCCACGTCGATGATCTTGGCGCTGCCGCGGGGAGTGACCCGGCCGCCCCGCAGAAGTAAAGCTGTCCGACGGCCGGCGGCCGCCTGTAGGAGCGCTCACCGCTCACCGGCCCGGTCCGGAGGCCGGGCGGGCGGGGCGGGAGCTGTCTCGGTAGCAGCCGGTGTCTGTTGGGCCGGGACCGGAGCCGGCGTCAGCCTCGCCGATGCCACGTAGGCCACGACGACCGCCACAATGGCCAGCGGCGTGACTTGCAGGCCGTCCGACGACAGCAGCACGGTGGCCAGCAAGACCGAGGTCAGCGGGAGTCTGAGCATCACCGCGCACATCGCGCCGATGCCCATGGCGACGCCGTAAATAAGCGGCAGCCCGGGCAGGTGCGACAGTGCCGCGCCGCCCACCGCGCCGAGGAACAGGGCCGGGAAGGTGGGACCGCCGCGGAAACCGCTCAGCGACACGCCGTAGGCGATCCCCTTGCACACCAGGAGGAGCAGCAGCGCCCCCACGGTATAGCTGGCGCTGCTGGTGATGAACGGGCCCAGCGCGGACTGCCCGGAGAACAGCACCTCGGAGGAGCCCTTGCCGGTGCCGGCCGCGAACGCGATCGCCAGTCCCGCCACGGCCAGGCCGACCACCGGCGTGGCCAGCAGCATCCGCCGCTCGACATGAGGCCGCAGGAACAGCCCGAGCCAGCGGATCGCGGAGCCGACCAGGGCAGCCATGATCCCGATCGCCAGCGCCCACAAGAATTCAGCGCCGGTGGGCGACCCGACATGGGGCAGGCCGGGAATCGCGAGTGAGAAGGTGCCGAGCCCGGTCAGGTGGTCAAGGCCGAGGAAGATCAGCGAACCGACGCCAGCGGCCAGCAGGCCGGGCACCAGCACCAGCTCCAGCATGGCCCCGCCCAGCCCGGAGGCCTCCATCAGCAGGAACGCCCCGAGCAGCGGCGAGCCCAGCAGCGTGCTCACAGCGGCGAAACTCCCCGCCGCGGCCACCACGGTGGCGGTTCTGGGCGGAGCGTCCCGCTTGACCAGGCGGACGGCCAGGACGCCGAGGCCGCCGCCGAGGGCGATCAGGGGTGCCTCGGGTCCGAGTACCACGCCCAGGCTCAGGGTCGCAAATGCCGCGAGCACGATGCCGGGAAGCTCGATCGGCGCGGCAGGGCCCCCGCCTACCTTGAACCCGTCGGCTGGCGAGTGGCCGCCCTTGCCGGGCAGGTACCGGATGGTGAGAGCGACCAGCACCCCGGCCAGGACCAGCGGCGGAATCGGCCACCACAGCGGTTCGCCATGGAAGCCCAGCCCGCTGGGGAGGCTGGTGAAGATCCACCCCTGCAGTTTGGAGACCAGCGCGAGGAAGAAGTAGGCCGCCGCGGAGACCGGCACGCCGATGATCGCCGCCAGCGCGAGCAGCGCGAGGTAGCTCCGAGATCGCAGGAGCGCAAGCGGGTCAGCCGGCGTCGTCATCAGCGTCCTCCCGCGTCGGGCTGCGGAGCCTGATCTGTCACGCGTCGCATCGGCTGGCTACCTCAGGATGTTCACGGCACGGGAGACGACCAGCACGGCGACCACCAGCGAAATCGCCTCTTCGGCCATCATCATGAGCTTCGCCCAGGACCTGATCGCCGAGACGTCCGTCGGGCTGAACGCCGTGGCGGCCGTGAACGAGAGATGCAGGTAGTCGATGAACTTCGGATACCAGCCATCCCCGACGTACTGGGCGTTGCTCATTTCCGGAAAGACGAAGGCGGGCCGACGGCCCGACCCCCGCGCGCGGGCAGCCGCTCCGCCGCGGTCGAGATCCCAGTACCAGAGGCCGAAGGCGATCACGTTGGTGAGCCAGATCGCCCCGCCGCTGGCCAGCAGGATGTTGGCGTCGTTGCTGAACTTGGCGTCGTCGATGATGCCGGCCACGAGGCGGACCGCGGCGGAGGCATTCACGACCGAGATCAGGCCGATCAGCGTCCCGGTGCCGGCCCGCAGCCAGGCGGAGTCGCGGTCGATGCGCCCGGGGTCGCCGATGACGAGTACCGCGAGCAGGGCGAAGACGACGACGACGAACGCCCAGCGGGCATCTCCGTTCCTGAGCTCAGGCGGCAGGACCGCGCGCAGGCCCCCGGCGGCCAGCACCGCCAGTGCCATCGGCCAGCGGCTCTCGCCGGCCCGGGGGATTGGCGCGAGTCTGGCTGCGCGGCCGGGCTGGGGATGGTCATTGGTCAGCTGACCAGCAGGTAGATGCTCTTTCCTGCTAGCCAGAAGCCGAGCAGCAGGAAGATCACGATGATCACCTGGTCTCGATGCGTGTCGAGCCACGTCCGCAGCCGGTCAAGCCGGACACCAGCGGCGGCGGGAGCGAACGCCGCATAGAGCTCCAGGTACAGGAAGCTGGAGGTGCCCACCAGGCAGAAGAGCAGCAGCGTCACGTAGTCCCCGGCCGTGGACAGCTTGGCCTGAGCCACGGTCGCGGCACCTGCGGCGACCAGCGTCCAGGGCTGGAGGAACACGGCGATGCCGACCGCGGACCATAGCGACAGCCGGTCCAGGCTCGCCATCCAGCTCGGCGGCTTGCGCGGGCGGCCCATCCGGCGCCGCTGGCGCACGGCGAGCAGGATCAGCAGGACGCCGAGGGCCAGCTTGACGGCCAGGACGGCGGTCGAGGGGGCGGTCTGCGGCTTGGGCGGATGGCCGCTGGTCGTCAGGAGCACGGCGGCGATCACGACGACCAGGCAGGCCAGCCAGCCGAGGATGAACGCCAGGCCCTTCCTGGTGCCCTTCTCGGCGCTCAGGATCAGGATGAAGGCCGTGAGCGGAAACGGCTCGAGAGCGATCGCGAGCCCGGTGAGCAGAAGGTCGAGTACCACGCCGCCACCAAGGCCCGGGGTCAGCCGGGCGTCATATGTCGCGCTCGGCGATGATCCGTCCCGAGGCGACGGCGTCGACGAGAGACTGGTGGTCGCGCTCGTTCTGGTCGGCGTAGGCGGCGGCGAACTGGGTGATGGCCTGGTCGAACGCATCCGAGCCGCCCAGGTAGGCCGCGATGGCGATCCGGTCGCCGGAACGGGCATGAGCCCGGGCCAGCGTCCACCCGCAGAGCTCGCCGTACAGCCGCATGCCCGAGGGCAGGATGTTCTCGATGTCGACGGAGAACTTCCAGTCCCGGAGCTGGCGGACGTAGAAGTCGCGGGGCCGGCCGTCCAGGCCCGCTTCGGTCCGCTGCCAGCCCAGGAAGATGTCGCTGGATGCCTGCATCAGCCGCTGGCCCGCGACCACCCGCTGGCCCTGGTTGGCGAACTTGCTGGCGCCGACGAAACGGCTGAGCACCGACGCCTCGGCCTCCTTGACCTGCAGGAACAGCGGATCGGCGTCATCACGGCCGAGCATCAAGACGATCCAGCAGCGCGTCCCCACGCTGCCGACACCGACGACCTTGCGGGCCAGGTCACAGAACTCGTACTGCTCGAGCAGGTACCGGCGGTCGGTTTCCAGCGTGCGCCGGTACTTGCCGATCAGGCCGCCGACTTGCTGCTCGAATGCCGTCCGGTCCGTCTCCTTCGGCATCAGCTCGTCGATCGGAACCAGCAGCGGCGGGTCGGAGATGATCCGGGGCCGGCCGTCCACGATCTGGGTCAGCTTGGCCACTTCCTGCATGCTGTCCCTGGTCCGCGCCTTTTCCAGGCCCTTCTGCACCACTTTGCGCTGGCGCGGCTGAAGCTTGGATTCGAATTGCGCCCGCAGCTGGTCCATGTCCGCGCTCGCGTACCAGACATTCAGGTTGGTCATCCCGGCAAAGTCGCGCATCGCCTGCCGATAACGGGCGACGGCGGCCCCGACGATCGCGCGGCGCTGCTTGCCGGGGAACTCGTTGCCACGGGCCGCGACTTCCAGGCTGGCCGCCAGCCGTTTGACGTCCCATTCCCACGGTCCGGGCAATGTCTCGTCGAAGTCATTGACGTCGAACACCAGGCGCCGCTCGGCCGACCCGAAAATCCCGAAGTTGGACAGGTGCGCGTCGCCGCACGCCTGGACGGCCAGCCCGGACACCGGAGTGCTGGCCAGGTCGCTGGCCATCGGCAGGGCCGCGCCGCGGAAGAACGTGAACGGCGACACCATCATCCGGCCCCACCGCACCGGGACCAGCTCGGGAACCCGTGCCTTGGCCTGCTCTTCCAGCAGGCCGATCGGGTCGGGCCGGTCCGGCGGCGGGTCGAACGCCGCGTGGCTCTCTCGTGGCACCTCGGCCCGCGCCGTCTTGCCGCGGGCCGCGCGCTCCGCCGGGGTCAGCCGCGCTACCCCGGAATCGAGCTGATAGCGCTGCGTAGCCCGGGGTGGAGCCTCAGCCGTCCGCACGCTCATCGTGGGCCCCCTCCTCTGTCGCCGTCCGGGCGCATCATCCAGCCAACCCGTGCCTGCCCTTGTGCCGCAGCAGGAACTGCGGCGGCGGCACGGAGCAGGTAGCACACACCACGATTCCGCGTGGGCCGGCTCCTGCCTCACCCGGCCGGGGTGAGAAGCCGGTCATTTGCCGGGGTTATCGTCATAGTGCGCGGATAGGCGCCTGCGGCCATGGGCGGCTCGTCCCTGGCGGGCGGACGTGGGTCCGTTCAGCGCACGACGCTCGCAGAGGGGCATCCCCCAGTGCCTGTCGAAGAGAACGCACCGGAGCTTCCGACCGTATGGCCAGCGGACGCTGATGCTCCTGGCGAGCCCGCAGCGCCGCGCACCGGCGATGAGGCCTCCGGGTCGCGGCGGGCCGCCCGGCGTGCCCGGGCCGGGCGGCTGATCCGTGCCGTCCGGGACAGTGACGTTGCGGCCGTCGAGGACGGGGTTCTGCAGCTGAGCCGTTCCCGGCGGTGGCTTGCCCCGCTCGCTTTGGCCGTCGGTGCGCTGGCCATGCTGCTCGAGGGCGTGAAGCTGCTGTTCACCAACTGGCGGCTGACCCTGATCCAGGTGCTGCCGGCGATGTGGATCTGGGCCGCCACGATCGACCTGAAGGCCCACGTGCTGCACGGGAAGTCGTTTCACGTGCTGACCGGGCCGGTCGTGATCCCGCTCGTGCTGGCCGTGGCCGTGATCACGGCGGCGAGTTTCTTTCTGAACGCCGTGTTCGCGTTTGCGATCGCCGGTGCCGGCCGGCCGGTGATCCGGCCTGCGTTTGCGCAGGCCCGGTCGCATCTGGCGGTCGTGCTGGTCTGGGGTGCCGCGGTCGGTGTCTGCCTGGGCCTGTCGACGGTGGTCTTCACCCGGTGGGGGAAGTTGTGGTTCGCGCTGTCGCTGAGCATCGTCATCGGCGTGATGATGGTCTGCTATGTGGCCGTCCCGGCCCGGCTCATCGGCGTGAAGAGCACCCATTCGAAACGCGACAAGCTGACCGCGAGCGCGGTGGGCGGGGCGGTCGGAGCGGTGGTCTGCACCCCTCCCTATGCCCTGGCCCGCGTCGGACTGCTCATGCTCGGGTCGCACGCGCTCTTCATCCCCGGCTGCGTCGTGCTGGCCATCGGGCTGACGCTGCAGGCGGGCGCCACCGGTGCGGTCAAAGCGGTCAAGATGAGCGCCAAGCTCGTCTCCGGCCGTCAGCCTGCTGCAGGCCGCGGTACGTCCTCTGGTAACGCGGCTCAGCCGCCCGGCGGCTAGCGTCCCGATGGCCGAAAGTGGCGGATCATCCCTGGCGGATGATGCGCGAGGGCCGAGACTGCCAGAAGCTTCCTGGGTACTGTCCCGCGGGAAAGAGGTAGAACATGGCAATCGGGCCTGTGCAGTTGATCGTTTTGGGGTTCAACCACCCTGACTTCCACGGTGAGATCATCGCCGAACTTGAGCGTCTCCGCGAAAGCGACACGATACGGGTGATCGATTCGCTGGCGGTCTACAAGGACGCCGACGGCGACCTGGAAGTGGAGCACCTCAGCAACCTGACGGAGAATGAGGCGATCGAGCTCGGCAGCAAGATCGGCGCGCTGATCGGCCTGGGCATCGACGGCGAGGAAGGCGCCGAGGCGGGCGCGATCGCGGGCGCCGAGGAGGTCGTCGCCGAGGGCGGGGTGAAGGTGTTCACCGAGCAGGAGGGCTGGGATGTGCTCGAGGACATCCCGAACGACACCGCCGCGGCGCTCGTCCTGATCGAGCACCACTGGGCGGTGCCGCTTCGTGACGCGATCGCCCGCGCGGGGGGCTTCCGCATTAGCGACGGGTTCATCAGCCCGCTCGACTTGGTGGGAATCGGGCTAGTATCGGCCGAGGAGGCCCAGGAACTGCACGACCTGGAAACGGCGGCTGCTGCGAGCTGACTGGCTCGGCCTGCCACTACCACTAGCTGGAGGCACACAATGTTCGGAGGACGCAGAGTAGCCCGGCGTACGGGACGGCGCACCGCGCGGCGCGTTTCTCGCCGCAGGTAACGGCTCAGCATGACCGGGTAAGGCGCCGGCTGGTAAGTAGCGCTTCCAGCCGGTGAGACGATGAGTGCTTCCGATCTGGCGATTGTGACAGCGCTGATATTCGCGTGGGGGATGCTGTCGGCGCGGCTGGAGCGCTTCGATGTCACCGCGCCGATCGCGTTTGTCATCGTCGGCGTGCTGCTGACGCACGGGCCGCTGGCGCCCCTGGGGTTCGCCCCGACGCACGAGACGGTCAAGGCGCTCGCCGAGATCACGCTCGTGCTGGTGCTGTTCTCGGACGCATCCCGGGTCGGGCTGCGGGACCTGCGTGCGGACATGGGGCTGTGCGTGCGCCTGCTCGGGATCGGGCTGCCATTGACCATCGGCCTGGGAACCTTGCTGGCGTTTGCTCTGTTCCACGGCCTGGGTATCTGGCTGGCGCTGCTGGTGGGTGCGGCACTTGCGCCGACGGACGCTGCGCTGGGCGCGGGGATGATGGTCAACCCGGCGGTCCCGGCTCGGATCCGGCGGCTCATCAACGTCGAGAGCGGGCTCAACGACGGCATCGCCACGCCGGTCGTGCTGGTCGCGGTGGCAGGCGCGGGGACTGCTGCGGCGAGCGGTGGCCCGGGCGAAGCGGTCGCCGAGCTGGCGCTGGGCGTGCTGATCGGCGCGGTGGTGGGCGGCGCGGGCGGTTTCGTCGTGCAGGTGGCGCGGCGCCGCGGGTGGGCCGAGGGGGGCTTCGCGGGCTCGGCGGTGCTGGCGCTGGCTGTGTGCGCCTACGCCTGCGCGCTGGCGCTGCACGGTAATGGCTTTATCGCTGCCTTCGTGGGCGGGATCGCGTTCGGCGCGGTCGGCGGGCGGAGCGGCGAGCGGCTGGTGCCGTTCGTGGAGGAGACGGGTGCGCTGGTGTCGCTGCTGGTCTGGCTGGCGTTCGGCGCTATCGCTGTCGTTCCGGCGCTAACCGGCCTGACCTGGCAGACGGTGGTGTACGCCGGGCTCAGCCTGACGCTGATCCGGATGGTGCCGGTCGCACTCGCGCTGGCCGGCGCGCGGCTCGGCGGCACTGCGGTTGCGCTCGTCGGCTGGTTTGGCCCTCGCGGCCTGGCGTCGGTCGTGTTCGCCCTGCTGGCGCTGGAGGACCTCGGCCAGCATGTCGCCGGGCCCGCGGTCTCGGTCATCGGCCTCACGGTGCTGGTCAGCGTGATCGTGCATGGCGCAACCGCCGATCCGCTGGCCCGCCGTTACGGGCCGCGGATCGCGCAGGCCGCGGGTGGTGCTGATGATGCCTCGCTGCCCGGCCTGCCCGAGCGCAGGCTCGTCCGCCGCGCATCTTGACCACCGCCCAACGGCCAGGCTGGTCACCCAAGCCGGGTGATTCATGAGCAGAACAGCCTGCCTACGCTGAACTCCATGAGCCGATCAAGGTCAAGATCAACACCAGGTGCGTGGGGACCATGACCGCCGATCCGCTGCCGGCCTGGCGTGACACGCCCGCGAAACAGTCGATCGTGGAGTTCACCGCCGCCGTGACCGATCCTGGCTCGCCGGACTTCGTTCCCGAGCGCGACCGCATCGCGGTCTTCGACAATGACGGCACGTTGTGGACAGAACAGCCCGTGTACGCTCAGCTGATCTTTGCGCTGGACCGGGCCGCCGAGCTGGGCCATCCCACCAGCCTCGAGGAGCTGCATGCGGGCGGGATGGCCGCCCTGATCAAGCTGGTGGCGCTCACCCACGCGGGCATCACCACTGATGAGTTCGACGCCGCCTGCCGGAACTGGCTGGCGTCAGCCCGGCACCCGCGCTTCGGGCGGCCCTACCCGGCGACGGTGTACCAGCCGATGCTGGAGCTGCTCGGCCTGCTGGACGGCAACGGTTTCTCCTGCTGGATCTTCTCCGGCGGCGGCACTGACTTCATGCGAACCTGGGCGGGCGATGTCTACGGACTGCCACCGCACCGGGTGATCGGCAGCGTCGGCGAAACCGAGTTCCGCGTCGGCGACGGCGGGCCCGAATTGGTGAAAGGTGCCACCGTCCAGGTGATCAACGACGGCCCGCAGAAGCCCAGTTCGATTCACCGGCACGTCGGGCAGCGCCCCATCCTGGCCGCCGGGAACACCGACGGCGACCTGGCCATGCTCGAGTGGACCGCAGCCAGCCCGTGCCGGACCCTGCAACTGGTCGTTCACCACACCGACGGTGACCGGGAGTACGCCTACGACCGTGACCCGATCTTGGGCAGCGGCACCGACCAGATCCTCGCCGCCGCCACCGAACACAAATGGACCGTGATCGACATGGCCGCCGACTGGGCCACCATCCACCCCCCCGCCCCCTAGTGCAGACCGTGTGCTGCTGACGTCGGCTAGCGGTTCGGTTTGGCCGGACGGAGAGCTCGCGATGGGGCTGACCCAAGTACGGCTCGGCCGCCGGGTCCATGCGGTCACGCCCCCAGCAACCCGGAGAACCTAGGACATGAGACTCCGGTTGCCGGTTATGCGGGATACGCTGCGCAAGGACGCCGTCGCTGGCTTGGTGCTTGGCGTGGAGAGCGTTCCCGATGGCCTGGCGGCTGGCCTGCTCGCCGGGGTCAACCCCCTTTCAGGCCTTTACGCATACCTCTTCGGGACGATCGGCGGCTCATTTTTCACCAGCTCGGCCTTCATGGCCGTCCAAGCTACCGGCGCCATGGCCATAATCATCGCCGACGTCCCCGCAGTCCACACCGGTAATGACCCAGGGCGGGCATTGTTCACGCTCTCGGTCCTTACCGGTGTCGTTATGCTGGCGGCCGGATTTCTGCGGGCCGGGTCACTCCTCCGGTTCGTGTCGAACTCCGTGATGGTGGGATTCATCAGCGCTGTAGGCGTCAATATCATCCTCGGGCAGCTGGCCAACCTCACCGGCTACAAAGCTGAGGGAGCCAACCGTGTCATCCGCGCCGTCAACACTTTTGCCCACCCCGGTGAACTCCACCTGCAGTCCCTCGCGGTTGGAGTCACCACGGTCGCGCTGATAGTTCTGCTCGAGCGCACCAAGGCTGGTCCGCTGGGACTGGTCCTGGCGGTCATCGGCACATCGGCCGGCACTGCCGCCCTTGGGTGGAGCAGTGTGGCTACCGTCAGCGACCTCAGTGCCATACCCCGCTCGCTCCCGCTGCCCCAGGTACCGATGCTCGGGCTCGTCCCTGTGCTGCTGGTCCCGGCGCTGTCGCTCACGTTCGTGGGGCTAGTCCAGGGGGCGGGCATTTCGGCCAACTTCCCCAACCCAGACGGCCGCAACCCCGACGCATCCCGTGACTTCATCGGGCAAGGCGCCGCGAACGTGATCGCCGGGGTTTTCCGGGGAATGCCGGTGGGCGGGTCCATGTCGGCCTCGTCGCTGAACAAGGCCGCAGGCGCCCGGTCGCGCATGGCCCTGATGTTCGCCAGCGTGGTGATGGCGGCGGTAATCCTCGCCTTCGCCGGCCTGGTGGGCTACATCGCCATGCCCGCCCTGGCCGGCCTGCTCATACTGGTCGGCTACCGGACAATCAAGCCTGCCGATCTTCAATCGGTGTGGAAGACCGGCCCCGTGCAGAAGGCGGTGGTGGCGACCACCTTCGCGCTCACCATGATCATCCCATTGCAGTACGCGGTGCTCGTCGGGGTGGGCCTGTCGCTGATTCTCCACGTCGTGCGCCAGTCGAACCAGGTCACCATCAAGCGCTGGCGGCTGGACCCTGAAGGAGACCTGATCGAGACCGACCCGCCGGCCCACCTCCCAGCCAACGAGGTGGTTGCTCTCCAGCCGTACGGAAGCCTGTTCTTCGCTGCCGCGCCGGTGCTCGAAGCACAGCTCCCGGTCACGGCCGACGGATCGCGCAACTCCGTGGTGATCCTTCGGCTGCGGGGACGCACCGATCTCGGCACAACCTTCATGGACGTGCTACGCCGCTACGCCCAGGCTCTCACCGCCACCGGCAGCAAACTCGTCATCGTCTCGGCCAGTGACCACATCCAAGAACAGCTCCGCGCGACCGGGGTCACCGACGTGATCGCCCCGGAAAACATCTACACCGGCGATGAGCGGGTGGGCGCCACACTCAAGCGCGCGTACGCGGACGCTGTGACCTGGATAGCAGAAAACCAGCTTGCCGACGGGACCGACCAGCGGTGAGCGGGAGTCAACGGCAGCCGTGCCCGCCGCGGCGCCATGCAGCTCATCCGTGACGGGTGGTGCCGCCTGGGGCGGCCGCGGTTAATGTTGCGGTGGAAAAGGGCAGCGAGAATCGGAGCGCGCACCGCATGTCCACGACGAGTTCGTCCGCGCGGGCCGCCGCGAAAGACCGGGCCGCAAGGCCGGTGCGGGCTCGGAGCGCGGCACGGAACCGGGCGCGAGATCAGGCCATGGCGTGGATCCCTGGCGGCACGTTCCTGATGGGTTCGGCCGGCTTCTATCCGGAGGAGCGCCCGGTGCACCGGGTCACCGTGGACGGGTTCTGGATGGACACCAGCCCGGTGACGGTAGCCGAATTCCGGCGGTTCGTGACGGCGACCGGGTACCTGACCGTCGCCGAGCAGCCGCTGGTGGCGGCCGACTACCCCGATGCTGATCCGGACCTGCTGGTGCCGGGATCGCTGGTGTTCCGGCGCACGCCAGGGCCGGTCGACCTGCGTGATTACCGGAACTGGTGGGAGTATGTCCCCGGCGCCTGCTGGCGCCGCCCCGGCGGGCCGGGCAGCGACTCCCGCGGCCTCGCCCGGCACCCGGTGACCCATGTCGCCTATCAGGATGCGGAAGCCTACGCCGCGTGGGCGGGCAAGGAACTGCCCACCGAGGCCGAGTGGGAGTACGCGGCGCGCGGCGGCCTCGATGGCGCCGCCTACGCGTGGGGCGACGAATTCGCGCCCGGTGGGCACATGATGGCCAACACCTGGCAGGGCCAGTTCCCCTGGCAGAACCTGCTCGCCGACGGCTATGAGGGGACGTCCCCGGTGGGAGCGTTCCCGGCCAACGGCTACGGGCTCGATGACATGACCGGCAACGTCTGGGAATGGACCTGCGACTACTTCACCCCGCGCCATCCGGCGGAGGCCGACCACGCGTGCTGCGCGCCGCGCAACCCGAGGGTCACCGAGCCGCAGCGGAGCCGGGTCGCCGGCGAGCCCGGCGCGCACCTGCCGCGCAAGGTCATCAAGGGCGGCTCGCACCTGTGCGCGCCCAGCTACTGCCTGCGCTACCGGCCAGCCGCCCGCCAGGGCGAGACCGTCGACAGCGCCACCTGCCATCTGGGTTTCCGGTGCATCAGCCGCGGCGACCCGCCAGCCACCGGGTAGGGCGCGCGCCAACCACCGCTACCGCCGCCGACAGGCCTCGGACGCTTTCCGGTTCGGGCTCGCCGCAGCCGTGGTGGCCGTGTCCATCCCGGTCATGCGGGTGACGCTGGCCTGGATCCGGCGCCGCGAATACGTATGACCGCGGGCGAGGGGAGAGGTCCGACCGTGCGGACCCCGGCGCCAGGAGGGGAATGCCCGGTCAGCACTCGGTCCTTATTCCCGGGCCAGCATGGCCTGGGCCTCGCGCTCCAGGTCGACATAGGGATCGCCGCTGACGTCGACCGCAATCCGGTTGATCGTGCCGCCGGTGAACGCGTGCGGGTACTCACCCGGATAGTCGTCCGTCACCGCCTCGCCGCCGTCACGGCCGACGCACAGGCCCTCACCCGCGAGTGAGAACATCCCGGGCTGGGTCTTGATCCGGCCCTCGCCGACCTTTTTGTCCCCGTGGTACAGGGACAAAATCCCGGTGGACACGTGGGGCGGGTCCTCTCCGTCCTTGTCGAACGACGCGGAGAGGATCAGGTTCTGCCCGGTGGGGACGTCCTG
This sequence comes from uncultured Actinomycetota bacterium, assembly GCA_963729365.1. Taxonomy (GTDB): domain Bacteria; phylum Actinomycetota; class Actinomycetes; order Streptosporangiales; family Streptosporangiaceae; genus JASHPR01. The sequence continues at coordinate 120,937 of CAVSNQ010000013.1, read as the reverse complement.
GGTGCCGTCGATCTTCTGCTCGAACATGCCGACGAAGTTGTTGACGTAGTGCAGCCGGTTGTCCTTCACGTACAGGGCGTGCCCGCCGAACTGCGACCCGTGCGCGAACAGCACGCCCTGCGCACCGGGTGCCGGGATGTCCACCACTGCCCCGATGGTAAAGGAGCGGTTGCGGACGTTCACCGCCTGCGCCTCGGGCACCTCCGCGGTATCGGGGAAGTAGGCGTACCGGTTCCGCGGGGAGGCCAGCTGCGGCCGCGGCGTGACTATGATCTCCAGCGCGGACCGGTCATCCAGCGGGAACGCGTCGTTGCGGCCCGCCTCGGCGAACCACAGGTTGACGAGTTCGCGCACCTTCTCCGGGTGCTCGGCGGCCAGGTCGTGCACCTCGGAGCGGTCGGTGTCGGTGTGGTACAGCTCCCAGGTGTCGTCATTGAAGCTGCTCCAGCCACTGAGCGTGGGATGGGTCGTGACTGCCTTCCAGCCCTCGTGCCAGATCCCCCGGGAGCCGAGCATGGAATAGAACTGCGTCGCGCGGGCCGACGGCGCCGACGCGTTCTCGAGGCTCGAGCGCATGCTTACGCCGTCGAAGCGGCTCTGCACGTGGCCCTTGATGGTGGCGGGGGCCTCGACGCCGAGGCAATCCAGGATGGTGGGCACGAGGTCGATCGCGTGGTGGTACTGGTGGCGTATCCCGCCCTGGCCGGCCGTGGCCGAAGGCCAGGAGATGATGCACGGGTCAGCGGTGCCGCCATTGAACTCATACCGCTTCCACATCTTGAACGGCGTGTTGAAGGCCATCGCCCACCCGTTCGGGTAGTGGTTGTAGGTCTTCGTCCCGCCGAGCTCGTCGATCAGCGCCAGGTTCGACTGGATGCTGTCGGGGATGCCGTTCGCGAACAGCATCTCGTTGACCGACCCGTCCGGGCCGCCTTCGCCGCTGGCCCCGTTATCGGACACCAGGATGACGAGGGTGTTGTCTCGCTGCCCGGACTCCTCCAGGTAGTCCAGCAGCCGGCCGATGTGGTGGTCGGCGTGGGCCAGGAACCCCGCGTAGACCTCGGCCATCCGCGCGAAGAGCCGCTTCTCCTCAGCGGATAGCGAATCCCAGGGCCTGGTGACGTCCAGTGGCGGGAATGGCTGGCCTCCGGGTCCCGTGCGGGTCTCGGTCGTGCCGATCGGATTGACCGGCGGCAGCTCGGTATCGGCCGGGACGATGCCCATCTCCTTTTGCCGGGACAGCGTCTCCTCGCGGATTGCCTCATACCCCATGTCGAAGCGGCCGTTGAACTTGTCGGCCCATTCCTTGGATACATGGTGCGGCGCGTGGCAGGCCCCGGGCGCGTAGTACAGGAAGAACGGCTTGTCCGGGGCGACGGTCTTGGCGTCCTTGATGAACTCGAGCGCCTTGTCGGTCAGGTCGTCGGTGAGGTGATAGCCGTCGGCGGGCAGCTTGGGCGGATCCACCGGGTGGTTGTCGTAGATCAGGTCCGGATACCACTGGTTGGTCTCGGCGCCCAGGAATCCATACGAGCGCTCGAATCCCCGGCCGCTCGGCCAGTTCCGCCGCGTCGAGGCGACGTTCATCTCGATCGTCGGGCACAGGTGCCACTTGCCCACCATGTAGGTGTTCCAGCCGACTTCGCCGAGGATCTCGGAGACCATGCCGTTCTCGGGCGGGATGGTCCCGCTGGCATTCGGGAACCCGACCGCGGCCTCGGTGATGCAGGCCATCGAGTTGCGCGTATGGTTACGGCCGGTCAGCAGGCATGAGCGGGTCGGCGAGCACAGCGCGGTGGTGTGCCATTGGGTATAGCGGACCCCGTCGGCGGCAATCCGCTCGATATTCGGCGTCTCGATCGGCCCGCCGTAGCATCTCATCGCCGAAAAGCCCACGTCATCGAGCACGATGTAGACGACGTTGGCCGCGCCGTCGGGTGCCCTGGGCGGCTCGAACGGTGCCCAGTCCGGTACCGAATCCCGGATGTCGACGTTGATCGTGCCCTTGAACGGCTCGTTCATTACTTCCCTGCTCCTCTTGCGCCCCATGGGGAATATGGCGCGTCTCAGCCAGACGTGACCAGTCCGGGCGCTGTCGCCTTCAAGGAATCCGCTTAACGATGCTGGCAGCGCCCGGCCGGCCGGGCATCACCCGTCAGGGATGAGCGGTCAGGTGAGTGATCTCACCGACCGGGGCCAAATCCCCTGCGGGGTGAAAGGATGCCGTAACCGTGCCCCGCGGAAGGGGGAGGCCGATGACCGAGGGACCAATTGTCCCGGCTCCGCTGGCGGCCGGGAGCCCGCTGCGGACGCCCCGCGCGGCCGCCCTCGCCGGGATCATCTTTTCCGTGCTTCTCGCCGCTGCGCTGGTGCTGCTCAGAGTCTCTGTCCCCGCTCATCCCGACGTCCCGGGGGCCTGGCTGACCGATTCGCGGCGCAGGGCAGCGGTGGCGATCGGCTTGAACCTCATCCCGTTTGCCGGAATCGCGTTCCTGTGGTTCGTCGGGGTGATCAGGGATCGGATCGGCGAACGCGAGGACCGTTTCTTCGCGACGGTGTTCCTGGGCAGCGCCTTTTTGTTCGTCGCCATGATCTTCGCGGCCGCGGCGATCGCGGGCGGCCTCATCGCAGGCGCGAGCGCCGGGACGCCGGATGCCAGCAGCCTCGCGCTGGGCCGCAACATCACGGCGAGCCTGCTGAACGTCTACGCCATGCGCATGGCAGCGGTATTTACGCTGACCACGGTGACGATCGCGCGCCGCACCGAGATCGTCTCCAGATGGCTCACCATCGCCGGGCTCGTGAGCGCGCTGGTGCTCCTGGTCGGCGTCGGTATCTCACCTTGGGTGGAGCTGCTGTTCCCGGCGTGGATCCTGGCGTTGAGCATCGATATCCTCGCGGCCGGCCTGAGAACCTCTCCGGGCACCGCGGCACGACCGTAAGGCCGATTGCCGCGCCCCAACGGCGCGGAATTCCGGTATCCGTCGCATGACGAATTTCCTGGCTGAACCGACCGGATTCACCCTGGCGGGGTGAGGCAGGCCCGGGCCAGGCCAGACAATGTGGACGAGCAACGCTGATCAGACCCAGCGACGTGACCAACCGGCGCGCTGAAACGGCGCTGCGCTGTAGACCCGGCGGAGGTGACTTTGTGTCTGAAACCGGCGACGAGCCTGGGCCCACGGCCGAGGATCCCGCGGTCAGCCCGGACGATTCGGATGACCTGGAGCGCCTCCGCGCCGAGGCGGCCGAGGCCGAACGCCTTCGGGCCGAGGTAGCCGAGCTCCGCACCCAGGCAGCGGGCGGGACTCGCCGACGGCGGGTCAGCTGGCGGACCCCGGTCGCGATTGTGCTCATCGTGATCGGCTGCGCGCTCGCGCCGCTTTCGGTGCTGGGCGTATGGAGTGCCAACCAGGTCTCTGACACCAGCCGCTACATAGCCAACATTGAGCCGCTGATCCACAATCCGACGATCCAGAATGCCCTGACCGACAAGATCACGGTCGAGATCACCAGCCACCTCAACGTGGTCGGGTACACCAACCAGGCCGCCGCCCTGCTCACGAGCAAGGGCCTGTCTCGCGTCGGCGTGCTGCTCAAGTCGTTCGGCCCGTCGATCGCCAGCGCGGTGTACGGATTTATCCACGGCCAGGTACACAAGATCGTTACCAGCGCGCGGTTCGCCAACACCTGGATCCAGGTCAACACCGTTGCCCACCAGCAACTCGTGAACGTGCTGTCCGGGAAGCCCGGAGCGATCAGCGTCAGCAACGGCGAGGTCGTGATCGACCTCGCCCCGTTCATCAACATCGTCAAGCAGGACCTGGTTTCTCGCGGGTTCACGCTGGTGAACAGCCTCCCGCCGATCCATCCGACGTTTGCCCTGTTCTCCTCCCGGGATCTGGTTAAAGCGCAGAGTGCCTACCGGCTGATCAACGATCTCAAGATCGTGCTGCCGATACTGGCCCTGCTCCTGATCGGCCTGGGGGTGTACATCGCCCGGGGTCACCGGCGCGCACTGATCGGAGCCGGGCTCGGCTTCGCCGCGTCCATGGCCGTTCTCGGCCTCGGCCTGGCCTTCTTCCGCACTGTCTACCTGAACAGCGTGCCTCCGGCGGTGCTGCCCAGTGACGCCGCCGCGGCCATCTTCGACACGCTCGTCCGGTTCATCAAGGAAGCACTGCGTACCCTGCTGGTGGTCGGGCTGGTCGTCGCCATCGCGGCGTTCTTCACCGGGCCGTCGGTGACCGCGGTGCAGACCCGTAAGGCGTTCAGTTCGGGGCTGGGCTGGATCCGGCACAGCGGCGAGCGCGCCGGCGTGAGCACCGGCCCGGTCGGCCGGTGGACCTACGCGCACCGCAAGGGCCTGCGGGCCGGCGCGGTGGCGCTCGCCGCCCTGATCTTCGTTTTCTGGGGCCGCCCCACCAGCCTGGTCGTCATCCTGATCGCCGTGCTGCTGCTGGTCGTCCTGGGCCTGATCGAGCTGATCGGCCGGCCACCCGCGCAGCCGCAGATCGCCGGTCAACCTTGATGGCGGCCCAGCCGAACTGGGTGAGGTCCCCGCCGCGTTCCGCGCGCCGGTAGGCCGGGTCGCGGTGCTGGCCATGGAGCGTGACAGCCGCATGGTCGTGCCGCGCAGGCGATCTTGCGGCCGTCCGGCCTGGCCTCACCCCTGGCGGATGATTCCCGCAGCACCGGCGCGGCCATACTGGATGTCGTGGACCCGCTCGACCGACTGCGCGAGGCGCGCAAACGCATGACCGATCCGGCGGAGTCGCTCGCCCAGCGCGTCGCGGAACGCGTGGTCGATCTCCTTATTCACGCGCTGGATGTGAACGCTCTGGTCCAGCTGATCGACCTGAACGCCGTACTCGAGCAGGTCGACCTCGACCAGGTCCTGACCCGGGTCGACGTGAACGCGCTGCTCGAGCGGGTCGACGTGAACGCCCTGCTCGACCGGGTCGACGTGAATCCGCTGCTGGCCCGGGCGGACATAGACGGCGTTATGCGGCGCGTCGATGTGGGCGCGCTGCTCGACCGGGTCGACGTGAACGACCTGGTGGGGCGCATCGACATGGACGCGCTGGTCGAGGAGACGGATCTCGGCGCCATCATCGCCAAGTCGTCCGGCGGGGCCGCCAGCGAAGCCCTTGATGCGGCGCGCAGCTCGGCGGTCGGGCTTGACCAGTTCATCGACCGCTGGGTCGGCCGCCTGCTCCGGCGCAAACATCCGGCACCGCTGGCCCCGCCCGCGCTGCTGGACGGCCAGGCCGGGTCATGAGCGCCCGGACGCGGACCCCGGGCTGGGTGAGCTCGCAGGGGCACTACGCAGGCTCGGTGTCACGGTTTCTGGCCTATGTCATTGACCTCGCGGTCAGCACCGGCCTATTTTCGCTCGGCCTCGCGGCCACTTCCCTGGCCGTGCAGGTCGTGACCGGCCACTCGGTCAGCTGGAACCGGACCAACATCGTTGTCGCCATCATTTACGTGGCCTGGGAGTTCTTCTACTTCGGTTACTCATGGGCGGCGAGCGGCCGGACCTTCGGCATGGCGGTGCTCGGCATACGCGTCGTCCGCGCCGATGGCGAAGGCCTCGACCCATGGCGCGGCGTGGTGCGCGCCCTGGTGTTCCCGCTCAGCTTCCTCTTCTTCGGCCTGGGATTCCTCGGCATCCTGGTGCAGCGCGAGCACCGCGCGCTGCACGATCTCATCGCCGGCACCGCAGTGATTTATGCCTGGGACGCGCGGGCCGCCCGGCTCCGGTTCCTGGCCCGCGAAGCCGAAGTCGGGGCAGGCGGCAGCGCCCAGCCCGCGGCGGGCGGCACAGGCGGCGACGGGGATGGGCTTCCCGGAGCGGATTCCCCGGCGCCGGTGACGCCCGCCGACCCGAACGGCTCGCTCCCCGCGGACCATCCGCGCCCGGACACCATCCGCAGCGGGTGAGGCAGCGCCGGCCGGCAGCCGCGATCGTTGGTTAGTGGCGCAGTTGCCTTCGGCAACCGTCTGGCCAGAGCGACCGAAAGGATCCGGATCATGAACATGCCGTTGAGGGCCGAAGTCGACGACGCTACCAGGACCGCACTGGCCGAGCTGGCCCTCGGCGATCCGGAGCTCCTGGGCGAGGGCCTGGAGATGCGGGCCCAGCTGCAGCGCCAGAGCGGCCTCGATCCGCGCAGCTTCGCCCTCGTCAAGATCGCCGCGCTCATGGCGCTCGACGCCCCTCCGGCTTCCTACCTCTGGCAGGTGGGCAACGCCCTGGACGATGGCGCCACCCCAGAAGACCTCATCGGCGTCCTGCGCGCCATCGCGCCGCAGATCGGCGGCCCGAAGACCGTGGCGGCCGCGCCAGAGCTCATGGTGGCCCTCGGCCTGGCCCTGCCGGAAGCCGAGTAGGACCCGGCATGGCGGCTCAGTCAACTAGGAGGCAGTGATGTTCAGGCGACGCCCGCTATTGCGTGCGGCTGTAGTAGGCGGCGGCGCGTACGTCGCGGGACGGCACATGGGCCGGCAAGCGGAGCAGCAGGGTCAGGCGGAGGACGAGCAGAACGAGCGCATCAGCGACCTCGAGCAGCAGCAGGCGGCGCCGCCCGCGCCCGCCCAGCAGGCCGCGCCAGCCGCGGCCGCGGAGTCGCCGATGATCGATCAGCTGAATCAGCTCGCCACCTTGCATCAGCAAGGCGTCCTGACCGACGACGAATTTACGGCCGCCAAAGGCAAGCTGCTCGGCAGCTGACCGTTCAGCTGGACCTTTACTGGCCTCACGCGGGCCGGGCCGCGAGCAGCTGGCCGGCCAGGCGGGGGACGGCTTCGCCGATCGGGTCGCGGATGACCGCGGTCGCGGCGGTGTCGTAGGGGGTGGGGTCGCGGTTGACGATGACCAGCCTCGCGCCCGCCTGGGCGGCGATCGCGCACAGCGAGGCGGCGGGCTCGACGGTCAGCGTGCTGCCGATGGCCAGCAGCAGGTCACAGCGGGCGGCTGCGGCCACGGCCCGCTCGAACACGCCAGGCTGCAGCGGCTGGCCGAACATCACGGTGGCCGATTTCAGGATCCCGCCGCACAGCGTGCACGGCGGATCGTCCTCGCCCGCCCGCACCCTGGCCAGGGCGTCGGCCATGGCGGTCCGGTCGCCGCAGCCGGTGCAGACCACGCCGAACATCGTCCCGTGCAGCTCGATGACCCGCTCGGGCGGCGTTCCGGCCCGCTGGTGCAGTTCGTCGATGTTCTGGGTGATCACCTGGGTGTCGATGGCGCTGCTGGCCAGCCGGGCCAGGGCCCGGTGCGCCGCGTTGGGCTCCGCCGCCCAGGCCGGATGCTCCAGCCTGGCCTGCCAGGACCGGCGCCTGACCTCGGGATCGGCCATGTACACCTGGTAGGTGGACAGCTTCTCGGCGGCCGGGTTCTTCGTCCACAGCCCCTGCGGACCACGGAAATCCGGGACTCCTGAGTCCGTGGAGATCCCGGCGCCGGTCAGCACGGCCACGATCCTGGCGTCCACCGCACCATCCTGACGCTCGCGGTCTCGGATCGGCAACGAATCGGCACCGACTCACGCATGTCACCTTGCGCTAATCGCCGCCTAGGGTACTGAATAGAGGTTCATAACGCGCCAGTCGTACCTCTTTAAGCAAGGGTCGGCTCGATGAATGCTGGTTCATCAGAAGCAGGGCTGGTCAGTCCGCCAGCTGCCGGCGTGCTCGACATCAGCGGCGTGACGGTTCGGTTCGGTGGCCTGACCGCACTCGACGAGGTGTCGCTGAGCGCCGCTCCGGGCCAGGTTACCGGGATCATCGGCCCCAACGGAGCCGGGAAGACCACGCTGCTGAACGTGATATGCGGATTCGTCAAGCCATCGGCCGGAACGATCTCCTTCGACGGCCACGAGCTCACCGGGGTGCGGCCGCACCGGCTGGCGGGCCTGGGGGTCGCCCGCACGCTGCAGGGCGTCGGGCTGTTCCGCGGCCTGTCCGTGATCGAGAACGTCATGATCGGCGCGACCCACGCGGCGCGCGCCGGGTTCTGGTCCGGCCTCTTCGGCCTGCCCTGGTCGGACCGGGATGAACGGCGGCTCAGGGAGCAGGCCCTGGCGGCGCTCGACCGGGTGGACGCCGCCGCCCTGGCCGACAGCATGCCCGACACGCTGGCCTACGGCCTGCGGAAGCGGGTCGCGCTGGCCCGGGCGCTGGTCGGGCACCCGCGGCTGCTGCTGCTCGACGAGCCGGCCAGCGGCCTGTCCGAGAAGGAACTGCCGGAGCTCGGCGACCTGATCAAGGAGTTCGCTGACGAGGCCAGCGTGGTCGTGATCGAGCACCGGATGGACCTGATGATGTCGGTCTGCGACACGATCTTCGTGCTCGATTTCGGCAAGCTGATCGCGGCCGGGACACCCGGGCAGGTCCAGGCGGATCCCGCGGTGACCGCGGCCTACCTCGGGGCCGAGGACGGCCGGGGCACGGCAGCCGCACCGGGCGAGGAGGCCGGCCATGACTGACGCCGCGGCGCTCGCGGTCGAGGAGATCGTGGCCGGATACGGCGGGGTGCCGGTGCTCGACCGGGTCTCGATCTCGGTCTCGGCGGGCACGATCACCGCGGTGCTCGGCGCCAACGGGGCCGGCAAGACCACGCTGCTGCGCGCGATCAGCGGGTTCGTCCGGCCGCGGCAGGGCCGGGTCCTGGTCGGCGGCACCGACCTGGCCCGCCGTCACCCCGAGGACATCGCCCGGGCCGGGGTGTCCCACGTGCCCGAGGGCCAGGGGGTCATCACCGAGCTCACCGTGGAGGAGAACCTGCGCGTCGGCGCCCTGTCCAGGCGTGACCGGGCCGGCCGGGCCGCCGCGCTGAACGACGCCTACCGCCGCTTTCCCGTGCTGGCCGAGCGGAGGCGGCGGGCGGCCGCCACGCTGTCCGGCGGCGAGCGGCAGATCCTGGTCATCGCCAGGGCGCTGATGGCGGCCCCGCGGGTGCTGCTGCTCGACGAGCCGTCCCTCGGCCTCGCGCCGAGGGTGGTCGCGCAGGTCATGGACCTCATCCGGCAGCTGCGCGACGACTCCGGGCTGACCGTTCTGCTGGTCGAGCAGAACGCCCGCAGCGCCCTCGGCATCGCCGACCGGGGCCTGGTGCTCAACCTCGGCAAGGTGGTCGCCGAGGACGACGCGGCTACGCTGGCGGCCGATGTCGGGCTCCGGCGCCATTATCTGGGCTTCTGAAGCGCGGGCGGAAGGGAGGAAGAGGGCAGATGCAGGAGTTCCTCGAGTTCACCCTCGGCGGGATCGCCATCGGCATGATCTACGCCGCGATCGCGCTGTCGCTGGTGCTGATCTGGCGCGGCACCCGGGTGCTCAACTACTCCCAGGGCGGCATGGCGATGTTCACGACGTACGTGGCCTGGGTCGTGATCAGCCACACCGGGAACTACTGGGCCGGTTTCTTTGCCGCCCTCGCTTCGGGGCTGGTGCTCGGCGCCATCCTGGAGCGCACGGTGGTCCGGCGGACGATCGGCAAGCCGCCGCTGAACTCGGTGATCGTGACCATCGGCCTGCTCATCTTTCTCGAAGGGCTGGCCGGGATCATCTACGGCGGCCAGTACCGCTCGTTCCCCGCGGCCTACTCGATAAAGGGGCTGACGATCGGCGGGGTGGCGCTCGGGATCTCGCCGAGCGACCTGTTCACCGCGGCCGCGGTGCTCCTGGCCGCGCTGGCGCTCGCCCTGGTCTTCCGGTACACCGCGGTGGGCCTGCGGCTGCGGGCCACCGCGTTCAGCCCGAGCGTGGCCAGGCTGCTCGGGGTCAGGATCGGGCGGGTGCTGACGCTCGGCTGGGCGCTGGCCGGGCTGTTCGGCGCGCTGGCCGGCGTGCTGGTCACCCCGTCCACGTTCCTGTACCCGAACAGCATGGACGCGATCTTCGTACTCGGCTTCACGGCCGCGGTGATCGGCGGCCTGGACAGCGCGATCGGCGCGGTCATCGGCGGCGTGCTGCTCGGCGTCGTGCTCAGCTACGCCGGCGGCTACATCGGCAGCGACCTGGTCCTCGTGTACGGCCTCGTGGTGCTCGCCCTGGTCCTGATGATCCGGCCGACCGGCCTGTTCTCCGCCACTGCCACCCGGAGGGTGTGACGATGACCCTGGCCCGCCACCTGGCCATCGCGATCGTCGTCGCCGTGGTCCTCGCCGCGCTGTCCATCCAGATCGGCAGCTACCGCGACTACCAGATGGCCGAGGTCGCCGCGTACGTGGCGGCGGTGGCCGGGCTCACCGTGCTGATCGGGCTCAGCGGCCAGATCTCGATCGGCAACGGCGCGTTCATGGCGATCGGCGGTTACGGCGGCGCGCTGCTGATGCTGCACCTGAACTGGCCGCTTGAGCTCGTGTTCCTGGCCAGCGCCGTGATCGCCGCCGCGGGCGGCGCGATCTTCGGGATCGCCGCGGCCCGGCTGCGCGGCCCGTACCTGGCCGGGGCCACGCTGATGCTCGCGGTCGCCCTGCCCACGCTGGCCGATCAGTACGCGAGCGTGTTCGGCGGCGACCAGGGCCTGTCCACCAGCATCAGTACCCCGGCCTTCCTCGGCGCCACGTTCCCGCCCACCCGCTGGCTGGCCTGGGTGACCTGCGCCGCCGCCCTGATCACCCTGGTCCTGCTGGCCAACATCAGCCGCAGCCGGATCGGCCGCAGCTGGCGTGCGGTGCGCGACGACGAGGTGGCGGCCTCGCTGTCCGGCCTGAACGTGGCCCGGCTGCAGATTCTCGCGTTCGTGGTCAGCGCGGCCAGCGCCGGGCTCGGCGGGGCCCTGCTGGCCGTGGTCACCGGGATCGTCGCGCCGGGCGCCTACACGCTCATCCTGTCGATCGGGTTGCTCACCGCGGCGGTGGTCGGCGGCCTCGGCAGCCTGCTCGGCGCGGTGTGGGGGAGCCTGGTCCTGGTTCTTGTCCCCACCTACCTCACCAACGTGGCGGCCAGCCACGGGCTGTCCGGGGCGGCCAGCTCCAGCGTCCCGATCGCCGCCTACGGGGTCGTTCTGATCATCGTCATGCTCGTCTTCCCGGCGGGCATCCAGGGCGGCCTGCGCCGCCTGTTCGGGCCCGCCGCCCCCGCCGCGGCCGTGCCATTCAACGCCTTGCGCCGGGCAGGCCCGCCAGTGAACAACAGGAGGAAGGACTGCATGAGAAGATCACATAGGTTGAACGGCATCGGCGCCGTCGCCGGGATAGCGGCCGTCGCGATGCTCGCCGCTGCCTGCAGCTCGAGCAGCTCGCCGAGCTCGTCCAGCAGCAGCGCGCTCACCGCATCGGCGCCCGGCATCACCGCCACCACGATCACGATCGGCAGCCATCAGCCGCTCACCGGTGTTGCCGCTCCCGGCTACGACGAGATCGCGCCGTCCGCCAACGCCTACTTCCAGTACGTCAATGCCCACGGCGGCATCTACGGCCGGAAGATCGTCTACAAGTACCTGAACGACCAGTACGACCCGACCATCACCTCGACCGTGGTGCACCAGCTCGTGCTGCAGGACAACGTCTACGCGATCTTCAACGGGCTGGGCACGCCGACGCACCTGGCCGTCGTGAAGTACCTGAACGACTCCAAGGTGCCGGACGTCTTCGTCGCGTCCGGCTGTGAGTGCTGGGACAACCCGAGCACCTACCCGGAAACGTTCGGCTGGCAGATCGACTACGTCCGCGAGGGCAAGATCCTCGGCGCTTACATCAAGCAGCACTTCCCGGGCAAGAGGATCGGCTACTTCTACCAGGACGACGAGTTCGGCATGGACGGCGTCAAGGGCCTGAACTACGAGATCCCGAAGTCCCAGGTCGTGGCGGCCGAGAGCTACAACCCGACGGTGACCAACGTCGCGCCGCAGGTGACCGCGCTCAAGGCGGCCGGGGCTCAGGTCGTCGTCTCGTTCTCGGTTCCGGCCTTCACCGCGCTGCTGCGGCTGATCAGCCTGAAGCTGAGCTTCGCCCCGCAGCTCGTGGTCAGCGACGTCGGCTCCGACCCGATCACGCTGGCCGGCCTGCTTGAGTCGTTCGCCAAGCAGGGCGGCGCCACGGTGTCCGGCAACGCGCTGACCCAGGGGATCATCACCGACGGCTACCTGCCCTCGCTCGGCGACACTAGCAACAGCTGGATCAAGCTGTTCACGATGATCCACAGCAAGTACCTCTCGAAGTACCCGCTGGACGGCAACGTGGCCTACGGTATCGCGGTCGGCTACACGTTCGTGCAGGCCATGCTCAAGGCCGGGCGCAACCCGACCAGGCAGGACCTGATCAACGCGATCAACGGCGGGCTGCCGCAGGGCGTCTCCGTGGCCCCGTACGCGTACTCGTCGTCCGACCACAACGGCATCACCGGCGCCTACATGGCCATGATCAGTAGTGGCGCGCTCACCCCGATCGGACCGGTTCAGGTCACCGACACCAGCCCGACCGGGGCGATCACCACGTACACCGGGGGGCAGCCCGCGGCCCCGGCCAGCGGGATACCTTCGCCCTGACCCGCAGGGCCGGCCGCCCGTGCGCACGCGGGCGGCCGGCCCTCTGCGGTGCCGGACCGGCCGACGGCCGTGGCGTTCCGGGATCTTGAATGGAGTAGCTCGTGACTGCCACAGCGAGCCGTCGGCCCCCGGCGGGCGATGACCGGCCGCCCGCGGAGCGGCTGCTCGCCGCGGCCGAGCACCTGTTCGGCGAGCGCAGCTACCGGCGGACCAGCGTGGCCGACATCTGCGCCCGGGCCGGCATCGCCACCGGCAGCTTCTACGCGCACTTCAAGTCGAAGGCGGACATCTTCGCCGCCGTGGTCCGGCGGATCAACGCCGACCTGCGCGCCGCGATGCGGGCCGCGCTGGCCGACGCCCCGGACGACCAGCGGTCCAGGGAGCGGGCCGCGTTCCGCGCGTTCTTCGACATGCTGTCCAGGCGGCCGTGGATTGACCGCATCGTGCGCGAATCGGAATTCGTCGATCCCGGGCTGTTCCGCGAGTACTACGAGCGCCTGGCCCGGGGCTATTCCCGCGGGGTGCGCCGGGCCCAGCTGGCCGGCCAGGTCGATGCGCGGTACGACCCCGAGGTGATCGCGTACCTGTACACCGGCATCGGCAACTTCATCGGGATGCGCTGGGCCGACTGGACGGCCGGCGGGCAGGTGCCGGCGGACGTCCTGGACGACATGCTCGAGGTGCTGGGCCGCGGCCTCCCGCCGCGGGCTGACGTGCGGCCTCCCGCTGTCGGCTGAGCGAGGCAACGTATCGTCTCTGGCATGACCGGCTCGCCCGCTTACTCCGGCACGATCCCGCGGCTGCTGGCCGCCGCGGCGGGTCGCGACCCCGACGGGACCTGGCTGCGCACCGACGACACGACGATGACCTTCGCCGACGCCGTGGCGGGCGTGGCCGGCCTCGCGGCGGCGCTGCGATCCGCCGGGATCCGGCGCGGCGACCTGGTGCTGGTGACGGCGCGCACCACGCCGCCCTACCTGCTGTGCTGGCTGGCGCTGGCTGCGCTGGGCGCGGTGAGCGTTCCGGTCAACCCGCGCAGCGCCCCGGCCGAGCTGGCCGGGATGGTCCGGCAGGTGTCGCCGCGGGCACTGATCACCGACGCGGACCTGGCCGAGCTGGCCGGCGGTGCCGCGGCCGGCGGCGCCGCGGGCGGCGGAGAGCCCGAGATCGGCGTGCTCGACATCTTCGAGCTGCTCGACGCGGCCCGGGCGGGCGGCCCGGCCGAGCTGCCCGACGTGGCCGGGCCGGACGACGTGGCGGTGCTGATCCCGACCTCGGGCACGACCGGGCGGTCCAAGCTGGTCATGCAGACCCACCGGGCCTACGCGATGGCGGGGGAGGGCTTCCCGTTCTGGATGGGGCTCACGTCCGCGGACCGGCTGATGACCTCGCTGCCGCTGTTTCATGTCAACGCGCCCGCGTACTCGGTGATGGGCTCGCTGGCCTGCGGCGCGGGCCTGGTGCTGCTGACGAGGTTCTCGGCCAGCGGGTTCCTGGGCGCCGCCCGCAGGCACGGCGCGACCGAGTTCAACGCGATCGGGGCCATGCTGGAGATCCTGATGCGGCAGCCGCCGCGGCCGGACGACGCGGACACCCCGCTGCGGCTGTGCTACACCGGGCCGGCGCCGGAGCGGGAGCGGCAGCTGGAGATGGAACGGCGGTTCGGGCTCCGGATCGTGGTCGGCTACGCGATGTCGGAATCCCCGTACGGCCTGATCTGGCCGCGGGGGAGCCGGCCGTACGGCACGCTGGGCGCGGTGCGCCAGCATCCGGTCCTCGGCACCGTCAACCAGGCGCGGGTGGTCGGCCCGGACGGCCGGGTGCTGGGCCCCGGGGAGACCGGCGAGATGCAGCTGCGCAACCCCGTCGTGACCCCCGGGTACTGGGGGATGCCGGACGAGACCGCTGCGCTGTTCGACGACGGCTGGCTGCGCACCGGCGACCTCGTCACCGTCGGCGACGACGGCACGTACACCTTTGTCGGGCGGCAGAAGGAGGTGCTGCGGCGGCGCGGCGAGAACCTGTCGCCGCTCGAGGTCGAGGAGGTGCTCGAGGCCCACCCCGCGGTGCTGGAATGTGCCGTGGTCGGGGTGGAATCCGAGCTGTCCGAGGACGAGGTGAAGGCGTTCGTGGTGCCCGCCGACGGGGCTTCGGTCGACTTTGAGGAGCTGCGGGCGTTCGCCGCGGAGCGGCTTGCCGCGTTCAAGGTGCCCCGCTTCTGGCAGGTGATCGCCGAGCTGCCGCGCACGCCGACGGCGCGGCTGGCCAAGCACCGGCTGCCCGCCGGCCACCAGCCCGGCGAGTACGACGCCGAGGCCTGAGCCCCACAGCGCCCGGGCCCAGGGCCCGGGTCAGGTGTCGACGCGGAGCGCGTCGAAGACGCCGCGCAGCCGCGCCACGCGATGCTCCAGCTGGTGCATGGATTCGGTGATCGCGGGATCCGGCGTGCTGGCCGCCCGGCCGGAGAGCACCGTGACCATATCCTCGACCGCCGCGAGCCGCGCGGACAGCTCGGCGAGCACCGGATCCGCGTCCGACCGGGCCGCTTCCGCCGCGGCCAGCGAATCGCCCAGCTGCGCGCGCAGCATCGTGGCCTGGTCGCTCAGCTGGCGGTTCTTCGTGTACAGGTCGACGAAGACCGACACCTTGGCCCGCAGCACCCAGGGGTCGAAGGGCTTGGCGATGTAGTCCACGGCGCCGGCCGAGTAGCTGCGGAACGCGTAGTCCGGTTCGGCGTTCCGCGCGGTCAGGAAGATGATCGGCACGTCACGGGTCTTGGGGCGGCGCTTGATATGGGCCGCGGTCTCGAACCCGTCCATTCCCGGCATCAGGACATCGAGCAGGATGACGGCGAACTCGTCGCTGAGCAGTGCCTTGAGGGCTGCGTCACCGGACCGCGCCGGAACCAGCGTCTGGTTCAGCGAGCTGAGGATGGCCTCAAGCGCGACGATGTTCTCCGCGCGGTCGTCAACCAGCAGGATCTTGGCCTTCTCTGCCACCTGGGTGCTCCTAGCGCGAGTTGGCAGCGACGCGTAAGCTGCCTGGCCCGCCGCTGCGCTGTAGCCAGTGCCGCATCAGCTGCAGCAGGTGATCGGTCTCCACCGGCTTGGGGAAGTAGTCGGAAGCGCCGGCCTTGATGCTCTTCTCCCGGTCGCCCTTCATCGCCTTGGCGGTGAGCGCGATGATCGGCAGGTCGGCGAACTGCGGCATCTTCCTGATCGCCCGCATGGTCGCGTTCCCGTCCAGTTCCGGCATCATGACGTCCATCAGAACCAGCGAAATGTCCTCGTTCCGCTCCAGCGACTCTATCCCGGCCCGGCCGTTCTCCGCGTAGAGCACCTCGGCCCCGCACCTCTCAAAGACGCCGGTGAGCGCGAAGACGCTGCGCGCGTCGTCGTCGACGATCAATATCCGGGCCCCGTTGAGCACATCCTCGCCGTCCGCTGCGGCGGGCGCCGCGTCGGCGGTGATCCCGCCCGCGAGGCCGTCCGGGACGGCCAGGGCGTCGGCCTTCGCGGCCCCAGCGTCGAGCACGGCACCGGGCGCGCACCCGGTCGGCAGGTACAGCGTGAACGTGCTGCCCCGGCCCAGCCGGCTGGTCGCGCGGATCTCCCCGCCGAGCAGCCGGGCGATGTCGCGGCTGATCGAGAGGCCGAGACCGGTCCCGCCGTAGCGGCGGCTCGTTGTCCCGTCCGCCTGGCTGAACGCGTCAAAGATGGTGCCGAGCTTCTGCTTGGCTATGCCCACGCCGGTGTCGGACACCGCGAACGCCAGGACATCGGATGCGCTGCGGAGCGCGCCGTCGAACTCCACCTCGTCGGCCACGGCGATGGTGAGCCTGACCTCGCCGGCCGTGGTGAACTTGACCGCGTTGGACAGCAGGTTGCGCACGATCTGCTCGAGCCGCTGCTCGTCGACGTAGAGCCGGCCGGGCGTCCCGGGGCGCACCTCGATGCTGAACCCCAGGCCCTTGTCCTCGGCCATCGGCCGGAACGTGGCGTCGACGTAGTCCACGAGCGCCGCCAGCTGCAGGTCGGCGGGGTTGACGTCCATCTTGCCCGCCTCGACCTTGGACAGGTCCAGGATGTCGTTGATCAGCTGCAACAGGTCGGATCCGGCCGCGTGGATCGTGCGGGCGAAGTCCACCTGCTGGCCGGTCAGGTTCCCGTCCTGGTTCTCCGAGAGCAGCTTGGCCAGGACCAGCAGGCTGTTCAGCGGGGTCCGCAGCTCGTGCGACATGTTGGCCAGGAAGTCCGACTTGTACCGGGAGGAGATGGCCAGCTGCTGGGCGCGTTCCTCCAGCGTCTGCCGGGCCTGCTCGATCTGCCGGTTCTGCACCTCGATCGCGCTGTTCTGCTTGGCCAGCAGCGCGGCCTTCTCCTCGAGCTCCGCGTTCGACCTGCGCAGCTCGGCCTGCTGGCGCTGCAGCTCGACCGAGCGCTCCTGCAGCTCGGACGTGAGCCGCTGGGACTCGCCGAGCAGGGCCTCGGTCCGCGAGGTCGCCATGATCGTGTTGATGGCGACGCCGATGGTCCCGACGAACTGGTCGAAGAAGGCCAGGTGCACATCGCTGAACCGGGTCAGCGAGGCCAGCTCGAGCACGCCGAGCACCTGGTCCTCGAACAGGATCGGCAGCACGGCCACGCTCACCGGCGCGGCCTCGCCCAGTCCCGACCCGACCTTGAGGTAGCTGGCCGGGGCATCGGTGATCAGGATCGGCGTGCGCTCGACGGCCGCCTGGCCGGCCAGTCCCTCGCCGGCCTCGAAGCGGGTGAGCCCGCCCTTCATGAAGCCGTAGGTGGCGATGCGGGTGAACTCCTGCTGGCTGCGCGGATCGGCCGCGTCGGTGCCCAGGTAGATGGCGCCGTACTGGGCGGACGCGAGCGGCGTCAGCTCGCCCAGGATCAGCCGGGCCAGCTCAAGCAGGTCACGGTGGCCCTGCATCAGGCCGGCGATCCGGGCCAGGTTGGTCTTCAGCCAGTCCTGCTCCTGGTTCGCCAGGGTGGTCTCGCGCAGGTTGGCGACCATCAGGTTGACGTTGTCCTTGAGCTCGGCGACCTCGCCGCGCGCCGCGACCTCGACCGCCTGGGTCAGGTCTCCCTCGGCGACCGCGCTGGCCACCCCGGCGATCGCGCGGACCTGGGTGGTCAGGTTGCTGGCCAGCTCGTTGACGCTCTCGGTCAGGCGCTTCCAGGTGCCGGACACGTCACGCACCTCGGCCTGCCCGCCCAGCCGCCCCTCGCTGCCGACCTCGCGGGCCACCCGGGTGACCTCGGAGGCGAACGCCGACAGCTGGTCGACCATGGTGTTGAGCGTGGTCTTCAGCTCGAGGATCTCGCCGCGGGCGTTCACGTCGATCTTCTTGGACAGGTCGCCGTTGGCCACGGCGGTGGCGACCTGGGCGATGTTGCGGACCTGGCCGGTCAGGTTGCCGGCCATGCCGTTGACGTTCTCGGTGAGGTCCTTCCACACGCCGGACACGCCCCGGACCTGGGCCTGGCCGCCGAGGATGCCTTCGGTGCCGACCTCGCGGGCCACCCGGGTGACCTCGTCGGCGAACGCCGACAGCTGGTCGACCATGGTGTTGATGGTGGTCTTCAGCTCGAGGATCTCGCCGCGGGCGTCGACGTCGATCTTCTTGGTCAGGTCGCCGTTGGCCACGGCGGTGGTGACCTGGGCGATGTTGCGGACCTGGCCGGTCAGGTTGCCGGCCATGAAGTTCACGTTGTCGGTCAGGTCCTTCCACACGCCCGAGACGTCGCGCACGTAGGCCTGGCCGCCGAGCCGGCCCTCGGTGCCGACCTCGCGGGCCACCCGGGTGACCTCGTCGGCGAACGCCGACAGCTGGTCGACCATGGTGTTGAGCGTGGTCTTCAGCTCGAGGATCTCGCCGCGGGCGTCGACGTCGATCTTCTTGGACAGGTCGCCGTTGGCCACGGCGGTGGCGACCTGGGCGATGTTGCGGACCTGGCCGGTCAGGTTGTTCGCCATGACGTTGACGTTGTCGGTCAGGTCCTTCCACACCCCGGACACGTTCCGGACCTGGGCCTGGCCGCCGAGCCGACCCTCGGTGCCGACCTCGCGGGCCACCCGGGTGACCTCGTCGGCGAACGCCGACAGCTGGTCGACCAGCATGTTGACGTTCTGCTTGAGCTGCAGCATCTCGCCGGTCGCCTCGACCGTCACCTTGCCGGTCAGGTCACCGCGGGCCACCGCCGTGGTGATCAGCGCGATGTCGCGCACCTGGGCCGCGCCCTGGGTGACCTCGGAGGTAACCGAGGCCAGCTGGCCGCCCACCTGGTCGGCCAGCTGCATGATCTCGGTGAGCACCGGACCGGCCGCGGCCGCCGGATGCCCGTCGTCGAGCAGGTCCGCGCGCGGCCGGAAGTCGCCGTGGGCGAACGCCGCGAGCCTGGCCCGGATCGGCTCCAGGTCGGCTTCGGTGTACCGGGCCGCGCCGCTGGCGTGCCCGCCGCCCCCGCCCCCGTTTGCGCCCCCGCCCCCGTTCGCGCCACCGCCGTTGCCGCCCCCTGCGCGGTTGCCGCCGCCGCCGTTGCCGCTCGAACCGCCCTCGTCCGTTCCGTTACTGAGCCGTGTCCGTTTCCCCGGCATGACACGAGAACTGGCCGTAGTCTCGGTCATCGCGTGTCCTCTCCTCCGCCCATGGCCCACAGTGCCCGGCCTGGCCAGCTGCGGGATTGGACTGCGCTACCCCGATGTGCCAATGGCACGAGTCTGCCACGATAGGAGGATCAGCCAGCAGCAAACGGCAGCGTTTGCACCGGGAAGGCACGTGGACGGACACCAGGAACTCGTCGCTGCCGCGGACTTTGCACCCGAGCCGTCCGCGGTGGCCGCCGCGCGGCATTTTGTCGGGGAGACTCTGGTTTCGTGGGGTTTGTCCGGCGACGATGACCGGGTCATCGACGCGGTGCTGCTCGCCAGCGAGCTTGTCACCAACGCGATCGTACACGCTGGAACGCCGGTGCAGCTCACCTGCAGGCTGAACGGGACGACTGTGGAGGTGTCGGTACTGGACCGGCACCCCGCACGCGTGATCCCGGACCCGCCGACCGCCGCCGCCGTCGACCGGCCGAGCGGCCGCGGGCTGCTGTTGCCCGCGGCGCTCTCGTCGTCATGGGGAGTGACCTACGCGCCAGCGGCCAAGGCGATCTGGTTCCGGCTCGGGCCCGACACCACGGCCGGGGGCCAGGCGGCGGCCGCGCCGGCCCTGGCCGAGGCGTTGCTGGGCCCCGAACGGCTGGGCGCGGGCTTCGCTCCGCCCGCCGACCGGAACATGACGGACCTGCTCGAGCTGGGCTACGACGAACTGCTCGGTCACGCGGTCGCGCTGGCCCGGGAAGCCGTAGCCGCCGATGCCGCGTACGCCCTGATCGCTGACGAGGACGGGGAACTGCGAATGCGCGCCGCGGTCGGCGGCGGGATACCGCAACTCCAGGTCGGCGGCGAATCCGGCGACCCGGATTCGGCGCCGGATTCGGGCGGTATGGGGACGTTCCTCGATCTCTACAACAAGTTCGCCGAGCGGGGCGCCGACCTCGCGCAGGTCCAGAACGAGCCGCTGCATTCGCTGCTGACCGTGCCGTTCCAGGCCGAGGGCCGGGTGACCGGGATGCTCGCCGTCGCGGCGGCCGAGCCGGACCGGTTCGCCGAGGCCGACCTGGCGCGGATACAGCAGGTGGCTGACCAGGTGGCGCTCCCGCTCGAGCGGGCCAGGCTGACCGAGCACGACCGGATCCGCCGGGCCCGGCTCAGCTTCCTGGCCGAGGCCAGCGACCTGCTCGCGGGCAGCCTGGACCAGGAGAAGACCATCGCGCTCGCCGCCCAGCTCGTGGTGCCCCGGCTGGCGGCCTGGTGCGCCGCGCTGCTGCCGGATGAGAACGGCGAGCTCAGCCCGGCCTATGTCTGGCACGCCGATGAGTCCCTGGCCGACACGCTCACGAGCCTGCTCAACGCGGCACCCGCCGCCCAGGTCCGGCTCGGCGACGACGCGCGGGAATGGTCGCTGGGCGTGCCGCCGGCCGAGCTCCGGTCCACGACGGCCGCCGAGCTGGCCTCGGATCCGGCATGGTGCTTCCCCCTGGTCGCGCGCGACCGCAGCCTGGGGGCGTTCGTGATCGGCCGGCCGCGCGAGGGCGCCCTGGCCAGAGAGGCCGTGGAGCTCGCCGAGGACCTGACCAGGCGGGTGGCGCTGGCCCTGGACAACGCCAGGCTCTACTCGGAGCAACTGCAGGCCACGAACGCCCTCCAGCGCAGCCTGCTGCCGCCGGAACTGCCGGATATTCCCGGCGTGGAGCTGGCCGCCGGGTACGAGGCGGCCGGCGAGGGCAACGAGGTCGGCGGCGACTTCTACGACGTGTTCGAGGCGACGCCGGGCCGCTGGCGGTTCGCGATCGGCGACGTCTGCGGCAAGGGCCCGGAGGCGGCCGCGGTGACCGGCCTGACCCGGCACGCGCTCCGGATCCTGGCCCGGGAGGGGCACGACGTCCCGACCGTGCTCGAGCGGCTGAATGCGCTCATCGTCGATGAGGGCTCGCGGGCGCGCTTCATCACGCTGATCCACGGTGAGCTCATCCCGGCGTCGGGACCGGGAGAGGCGGCCGCCGTCTCCCTGGTGTGCGCCGGGCATCCGCGGCCGCTGCTGCTGCGCTCGGCGGGCCGCGTCGAGGCCGTGGCGGACTCGCAGCCACTGCTCGGGGTGCTGGACGGCGTCTCGTTCGAGCCGGACACGTTCACCATGTTCCCGGGCGACGTGCTGCTCTGCGTCACCGACGGCGTGACGGAACGCCGGTCCGGAGACCGGCTCCTGGACGACGACGACGGCCTGCGGGACCTGCTCGGCGAATGCCCGGAACTGAACGCAGGCTCGGTGGTGGCCAGAATTCACCGCGCAGTGAGTGAATTCGGTTCAGATCCGCCCACCGACGACCTGGCGCTGCTCGTTCTCCGCGGGCTCTAGGCCTCCGGCCGCCGCCATAGGGAAGTCCCTAGCATGCATGCGACATTAAAGCGAAGTACTCCTCATCTGGCGCCTGCTCTGGTATGAACAAATCGTGGCCACGCTGCCACAATACGAAGGGGGGGTAATGCCGCATGTGTGCAGCAGTGCTGGCAGGCGCGGGTGTCGAGGCTCTCGCGGAATTGTTCCCGGGCTGGCGAATCTGGACCGACCTGGGTACCGGGTGGCATGCATGCCGGCGGGGCGGGTTTATCCAGGACTATCACCAGGGCGCCCCGGCATTCTCGGTACATGCGACAACCGCCGGCGAACTCGCGGTTCAGCTTCGCTGGCAGGAGGCCGCGGAAATCCACGCGCCGTACGGCTGCTCCCGGCGATAACCGCCTAGATCCTGAAAAACAGGTTAAGGAATCGGTCCGCCAGGTCGACGTCGCCGCGCACCGTCCCCGAGTTGCTCCGGCCGAACGTGGTCAGGACCAGGCTCGCGGCGTCGAAGTCGATGACCGTGGGAAGATCGTCCACGCTGCCCGCCTCGTACTGCATGCCCTGATCGCTGACGGATACCCGGTACTCGCCGCCGTTACGGCCGGTGACCCGGATGCCGATCGTGAACGGGGTGAGGTCGGCGTCGGGCTTGATCGTCGACTGCCAGAGCACGAACATGAACGGGACCAGCAGGTCGGCCGCATCGCCGGACATCCCGTGCGCCTGGCCGGTGCCCTGGCGGATGTCCCAGGAGTGCACGCCGTAGTCCATCAGCTGGCCGGCCGCGTAGAAGAAGGCAGGCAGCGGGCCCATGTAGACGTGCGGGACCATGAAGCCGGTCCACTCCTCGGCCGTCAGCGGCTCGAGGATGCCCATCATCTGGTCCAGGTCGCCGCGTACCCGGTCCAGCGCCTCCTGCTGTGACAGGACGCCGAGCGAGATCGCCTGCTCGCCCGCCCGCTGGTGCATGGCGGGCAGCCCGAACGCGGCCGGCGAATCCGCACCGCTCCGCGCGGTCTCGAAGGCCGCGAAGTAACCCTCGGTGGTGTCGATGAGGTGGCCGACGATGTCCTTGACCTTCCAGCTTTCGCAGGCGGTCGGGGCTTCCCACGCGCCAGGCCGTCCCGCCATCTCGAACAGCCGTTCCGCCTCGTTGCGGACGACGCGGAGGATCGTGTCCTTGCCCTCATACGACGTGGCGTCCCATTCGGTCACGGCAGCGCACCCCTCTCTGGGTGATCTTCACAGCTGGTTTCCCGACGCAGTCCGCCCGGCCGAGCGAGGGGACTTCACCCGTCACGGGGGGCGCCCGCAGTACGAACCTCACCGTAACGGAGCCGCCCTGTCAATGCCGTTGCCGTCCCGGCCCGCACTGCCGCGTTATCCGAGTGAGCTGTCCGCAGGCCGCAGCCCGACGAGCGCGTTGCCATAACGCATCGCCACCAACTGGCCGATCGCCGGGTGCGCACCGAGCGGGGGGGCGGACAGCGCGCCGATCGCGGCGCTGACCGCGTCCAGTTCCGCGGGATCGGTCTCCGGCCCGATGACGCACGGAGCTATGGCCACGCGGGATGCGCCCATCGCGTGCAGCTGCGCGACCGCGGCGGCGATGCCCTGCGGGTCGTCGATGGACGCGTGCACGACCGGCGCGGCCAGCCGGCCAGCAGGACGGCGGCCACGCCGGCCGCCCGGACCGAGTCGATGCCGCGGTCGGCCAGCACCAGGACGCCGTTGGCCGCGTTGCTGATGCTGAGCCCGCGGGCGCGGCTCTCCCGGGCCAGGCCCACCTGGGCCAGGCGGGCGTGCAGCGCCTCCGCCAGCAGCGGGTGCGGGCCGAGGTGCTCGGCGACCACGACCTGCCCGCCCGCCGCGGCAACGGCCCGGTGCAGGGCGGCGTCGGCCTGGGGCTGCGGGCCGGCCAGCAGCGGCACGATCACGGCGAGCGCGGGGTACGGCCCTTGCGCGGGGGCGGACAGCGCATCGTCCAGGCGGTGGTCGCTGCCTTCCAGGTAGGCCACCTGAAGGTGGGCCCCCGGGCAGGATTGCCCGGCGGCCTCGGCGAGCTCGCTGCTGACCCGGTCGCTGGCCGGGCTGGCGCTGCCCGGCACGGCGAGCAGCAGAGTCGGCGCGTCCGACGGCAGGCTCAGCCGGTGCGCGCTGCGATGGCGGCCCGAGCGACGGGTGCGATTGATACGGCGGGGCAGTACCGCCTGGTCGGCGGACGGGTCCCCGCGCTGGGGCAGGGGCTCTGCGCGCTGGGGCAGGGGCTCTGCGCGCTGCGGGAGGGGTTCTGCGCGCTGGGGCAGGGGTTCTCCGCGCTGGGGCAGCGGGTCTCCGCGCTGCGGGAGGGGTTCGCCGCGCTGGGGCAGGGGTTCTCCGCGCTGGGGCAGGGGTTCGCCGCGCTGGGGCAGGGGTTCTCCGCGCTGGGGCAGCGGGTCTCCGCGCTGCGGGAGAGGTTCTCCGCGCTGCGGGAGGGGTTCTCCGCGCTGCGGGAGGGGTTCCCCGCGCTGCGGCAGGGGATCGCCTCGCCGGGGCAGCGGCTCTCCGCGCTGCGGCAGCGGCTCTCCGCGCTGCGGCAGCGGTTCCCCGCCCTGGCTTGGGTCAGTCACGCTGCCGTATCGTATTCGGGATTCATCAGGCATGATCGTCGTTCTCTTATGTTCGGACCCAGAGACGGACGTTCTGGCGGTCGTTCTGGTCCGTTCACGGCGGTTATGTACCGGCCCTCCGGCGGCAGTTACTTTATCGTAGGGTCCAGTGTGCACTCACGCTGGACGGGCGACACGCCGGACGGCCGATAAGGCGGCGAGCTAGCGGGCAGATTCCCGGTAGGCGAGACTTGTGCTGGTGCCGCCGGCTGTTGTCTGATCTCGGTGGCGGCCCGCCAGGTGGGGTGTTGTCATGTCCGGCTGGTTCGAACAGCAAGTCGTGCATACTGGGCGGCTGCCGCTGTTCTGCTTCTTCGTGGCCTTCGTGGTTGGCTTCGGGTTCATCCGGCTGTCGGCCCGGCTCATCCGCGCGCGGGTCCGGTGGTGGCCGGGCAACGTCGTGGCCGGGGCCGTGCACGTTCACCACATGGTCTTCGGCGTGGTGTTCATGACCATCGGCGGTGTCGCCGAGCTCGCCGCGCCGCTCGGCTCGGTGGCCTGGCGAGCGGGGGCGGCCGCTTGTTCGGCCTCGGCACCGCGCTCGTGCTCGACGAGTTCGCGCTCATACTGCACCTGCGCGACGTGTACTGGAGCAACGAGGGGCGGATATCGATTGACGCGGTGTTCATCGCCGCCGGGATCACCGCGCTGCTGCTGCTCGGGATCACCCCGGTCGGGGTGAAGAACGTAGCCGATTACCAGCGGCTGCTGCCAGGAAGCCCCGGCGCGGTCGCCACGCTGCATCTGGTGGCGGCGGCGCTGTTCCTGCTCGCCTCGGTCACGCTGCTCAAGGGCAAGATCTGGACCGGGCTGTTCGGGCTGTTCGTGCCGCTGCTGTTCATCCCCGGCGCGATCCGGCTGGCCCGGCCGGGTTCGCCATGGGCCCGCTGGCGCTACCGGGGTCGGCCGGGGAAGCTCGCCCGGGCCGACCGCCGCGAGCAGCACCTGCGGCAACCGGTGATCGGGGTCAAGATATGGATCCAGGACAAGCTCACCGGCCCGCACGACCAGCAGGCCATCGCCCGCGACCAGCCGGCCATCGTCCCCGACCAGCGCGCGATCCTGCGCGACCAGCCCGTGATCGTTCGCGAGCCTCGGCCGCCCAGAGCCGGGCCGTGATCACCCTGGCGTGATCCAGATGGCCTGCAGCGCCCGGTAGACGTTCCCGCCGATGACGGCCCGCACCGACTCGTCGTCGAAGCCGTTCTTGACCAGCCAGCCGCAGATGTTGGCGAAGTTCTCGGTCGGGTTTTCCAGGCCGTCGACGTACGCGACGGGCTCGAACGCCGGCCCGCTCATGGCCCGGGAGATCCCCAGCAGGTGGCCGAAGACCTTGTGCAGCTGGACGTGATCGCCGTAGAGCGTGTCGGGCCCGAACGCGACCTGCTCGATGCCGACCAGGTCCACGCAGTAGCGGAAGTGGTCCATGACCGACTCGATCGAGTGCTGCGGGTGCGCGGCCGACAGCGTGGTGTGCGGGGCCGCTGACATGCCGATCACGCCCCCGGTCCCGGCGACCGCCTGCAGCACCGCGTCGGGCTTCATCCGCGGGATGTCCCAGACCCCTCGGGCGCCCGCATGGGTCATGAAGACCGGCCGGTCGCTCTGCTCGCATACGTCGAGCGCGGTGCGGTCCGACGAGTGGGAGACGTCGATGGCCAGCCCGAGCTTGTTCATGCGGGTCACCGCGCGCCGGCCGAACGCGGTCAGGCCACCGTCGGTGGTCTCGCCCAGGCCGCTGCCGAGCGCGTTGGCGTCGGAGTACGCGATCCCGATCTGCCGCAGGCCGAGGCCGTACAGCACGTCCAGGCGGTCGATCTCGTTCTCGATCGGGGTCGCCGCCTCGAGCCCGAACACCAGGCCCACCCGCCCTGACCGGTGCGCCTCGTCGATGTCGGCCACCGTGCGGACGGTCATCACGCCGGTCTGGTGCGCGAGGTCGGCCTGGCGCATCCCGAGGTCGGTGATGATGTCGTCCCACCGCCACGGCGCGTGCCCGGTGACGCACGCCGTGCCGTCCATCATGTTGTCGAAGACGACGGTCATGCCCGACGCGGCCACGCCCGCGTACGCGGCGTGCTGCCGCCCGGTGCGGTAGTACTCCGGGGTTTCCTCCATCCGCAGCGGGAACCGGGACGGATGATCGTGCAGGCTGATCACCAGGCTGTCGCGCAGCAGCCGCTGCGCCCGCTGCTGCTGCTCGGGCGTCAGGCCACCCGCGTACGCGGGTACCCGGCCGAACTCGGGCGCCAGCTCGAAGCTGCGGAAGTCCACGCCCGGGGTGAGATAGGAGTAGGCGGTGTAGCCGCCTTCCGCTGGTGGCCGCGGTGCGTCAGCCATGTCCGGGGCCACCTCCGGCGCCGTTCGCGGCAGCCAGCCGGTGCGGCCCGGCGGCCAGCAGCCGCCACAGCTGCTCCCAGGCCCGCATCCCCTCCCGCAGCCGCCGGATCCGCAGGTACTCGTTGGGGGCATGCAGCTTCTCGTCGGCGGTCGAGAACGAGAAGAACAGCGTCTTGACCCCGAGCACCTCCTCGAACAAGGCGGTCGCCGGGAGCGTGCCGGCGACGCAGGCCGCGAGCACCTGCTGGCCCGGGTACACCGCCTCGAGCGCGGCCGTGGCCGCCTGGATGGCCGGGTGGCCGGCCGGGATGGTGTAGGCCGGGACCCGCGCCTCGTCCGGCCGGACCTCGACCCGCACCCCGTGCGGGGCGTGCGCGCCGACGTGGGCGACGATGGCCTCGATCACCCGGTCCGGGTCCTGGCCGGGCACCAGGCGGCAGGACACGTTGGCCACGGCGCGGTGCGGGATCACCGTGTACTTCCCGCCGCCGGAAACGCCGTTGACCTCCAGCGTCGGCCGCTCCCAGAGCCGCTCGAGCGTGCTGAACCCCGCCTCGCCGTGCCCCTCGGCCAGCCCAAGCGCGCGGACGTATTCCTGGTCGTCGAACGGGATCGCGGCGATCTCCCGGCGGCGCTCGCCGGTGAGCTCGGGGATGCCGTCGTAGAACCCGGCCACGGCCACGGTTCCGTCCGGCCGGTGCAGGCTGGCCAGGACCTCGCTGAGCGCGTGCAGCGGGTTGGCGACCGTCCCGCCGTACCGTCCCGAGTGCAGGTCGTTGTCGGCGCCCTCGACCACGATGTCCATGGAGACCAGGCCCTTGGACTTCAGCGACACCGAGGGCTCGCTCGGCCGCCACATGGCCCCGTCCGCCGAGATGGCCAGGTCAGCGGCCAGCTCGCCGGCGTGCTCGCGGACGAACGCCGGCAGGTGCGGGCTGCCGATCTCCTCCTCGCCCTCGAACAGGAACTTCACGTTGAGCGGGAGGGTGCCCTCCTGGGCCAGGAAGGCCTGGGCGGTCTTCAGCACGATGTAGACGGGCCCCTTGTCGTCCGTGGCGCCGCGTCCCCGGGCGATGTCGCCGTCCACGGTGAGCTCGAACGGGGGAGTAATCCACTCGGCGAGGTCGCCGGTGGGCTGCACGTCGTAATGGCCGTAGACGAGGATCGTCGGCGCGCCTTCGGCGCCGAGCCACTCGCCGCGGACGACGGGGTGGCCCTTGGCCTCGACCACCCGGCCGCCGGCGAAGCCGAGCTGCCCGGCGAGCCAGTCGGCGGCGGCGCGCATGGTTTCGCCGGCCGCGTCCCGGCTGACGCTGGGCACCGCCACGTATTCGGCGAGCTCGCTCAGGTAGCCCGCGTCGTCGGCGTCAAAAGAGAGCATGGCCACCATCAATCGAGATCGTCTGCCCGGTCACCCACGAAGACCGCTCGGAGACGAAGAACAGCACGCCGTTGGCGATGTCCTCGGGCTCCCCAAGGCGCCGTGTGGCGATGCCTTCCACCAGCTTCCGCTGGCCTTCCTCGCCGTAGCTCTGCCACTGCCGCTCGGTCGTCGGGTTGGAACGGATGAAGCCTGGCGCGATGCAGTTCACGGTGATGCCGAACGGCCCCAGCTCGTGCGCCATCTGCCGGGTGAACCCGATCTGGCCGGCTTTCGCGCTGGTGTAGGCCTGGATGCCGGTCAGGCTCACGCCGCGGCCCGCTCCCGAGGAGATGTTCACGATCCGGCCCCAGCGGCGCTCCTTCATCGAAGGCACCACGGCCCGGGTGCACAGGAACGCGCTGTACAGGTTGGCCCGCACGACCGCGTCCCAGTCCTCGTCCGAGACCTCCTCGATCGGGCGGCCGACCTGCCCCACGACGCCCCCGGCGCTGTTGACCAGGATGTCGACGCCACCGAGCCCGCCGAAGAACTCACGGACATCGGCTGTGCTGGTCAGGTCGGCCTCGGCTTTGTCGACGCCGCGCACGGCCGCCCCGTCGCCGCGGAGGGCCTCGGCGATCGCGGCGCCGATGCCGTGCGCCGTGCCGGTCACCACCGCGGTCTTGCCGGCCAGCCCCGCCGTCACCGGACCCACCCGTGCTCGAGCAGCGCCCGGACCTCGGTCACCCCGGCATCCCAGACGACCTGCATGTCCTCGTCCGGGCGCGCGTAGGCGCCGCCCAGCATGCCGTCGGGCGCCGCGGTCCGCACCTGCCCGGGGTCGAGCTGCCCGACCAGGTCCCTGGGAATGACCGGCTTGGGCTCCGGCGGCAGGTCGGCTCCGGCCACCCGGGTCCACGCGAAGTTCTCCACCCAGCCTCCGTGCATCTGGTCGCGGTCGAACTGGTCCGCGGCCGCGGTCGTCTTGGGCGCGTTGTACCAGCTGTGGAACAGCACCTGCACCCGCTCCGGGCGCGGCTGGCAGATCCACTCGCGGATGAACCCGGTCACCGGCGCGTTGCCGCCGTGCCCGTTGATGATCGCGATCCGGCGGAAGCCCTGGGCGGCGAGGCCGTCGAGCAGGTCCCGGAGCACCTCGATGTAGGTCGTGATCCGCAGGCTCATGCTCCCGGGGAAGGCGGCGAAGTAGGGAGCCATCCCGAACGGGAGCGCCGGGAGCACCGGGACGCCGAGCGGCTCGGCGGCCTCGACCGCAACCCGCTCGGCCAGGATCGCGTCGGTCCCCAGCGAGAGAAAGCCATGCTGCTCGGTCGAGCCGGTCGGCAGCACGATCCGGTCGTCCCGCCGCAGGTACTCCTCGATCTGCATCCAGTTAGCGTCGAACAGGCGCAACCTACACCTCAGCGTCATCGCAGGTCAGGGATTCAAAGCCCCTGGATGATAACGCAAATACGGTCACTAGGGCGCAACCGGGACCTCCTTGACGCCCATAAATCAACACTCGTAGACTTCAGCAGGTGTTGAGTTAAGGGGAGGCTGGCATGTGGGCGATGGTGGCCAAGGAGTTCCGCCAGTTGCGGCGTGACCGGCGGACCGTGGCGATGATGATCGTGCTTCCCGTCGTCCTGCTGGTCGTCTTCGGCTACGCCGCCAACTTTGCCGTCCGCAGCATCCCGACCGTGCTGGTGGGCCCCGGCGCGACTCAGGCCGCCGCGGCGCTCCGCGCCCCGTTTCACGTGGTCGAGGTCGACCCGGCGGCCGGCGCGTCCACGGCGCGGTCCCGGCTTCAGGACGGCAAGGCCGCGGTCGCGGTCGTGACCGGCGGCGGCGGAGCAGAAGTGCTGATGGACGGAACGCAGCCGCTGTCTGTGGAGACCGCCGAGGGCGCCCTGGCCAAGCTGACCGCGGCCCGGGCGGCCGGGCCGGCGGCGCCGCCGGTCACGGTGCAGATCCTCTACAACCCCAGGCTGACCACCTCATGGGTGATGGTCCCCGGCCTGGCCGGCCTGATCCTGGTGTTCATCGGGACGCTGATCACGAGCCTCGGCGTGGTCAGGGAGCGGCAGGCCGGCACGCTCGAGCAACTGGCGGTGATGCCGCTGCGGGCCAGGGACGTCATCGCGGGCAAGATCGCCCCGTACTTCATGGTCGCCGCCGTTGACCTCGTGCTGATCGTCTTGATCGGGATGGGAGTCTTCCACGTGCCCTTCGCCGGCAACGTCGGCACCTTCGCCCTCGGCGCCGCCTTGTTCCTGCTGGTGACCCTGGGCATGGGCGTCCTGGTCTCGACGCTCTCGCAGAACCAGGGCCAGGCCATCCAGCTGGCGTTCATGATCATGCTGCCTCAGGTGCTGCTGTCCGGGCTGATCTTCCCGGTCTCGTCGATGGCCGCGGGAGTGCGGTGGATCTCCTATCTGCTGCCGCTGACCTACTTCATCGATATCAGCCGGGGCGTGATGCTGAAGGCGACGCCGATCTCCGCGCTGTGGCAGCCGCTCGCGCTCCTGGCCCTGCTGGCCGTCGCCGTGCTGGGACTGGCGATCGTCCGGTTCCGCCGTGACCTCGCCCCGAGCAGCCGGCGCGGCCAGAGCGCCGACCCGCAGGAACGCGGCAGCGAGCCGGTGGCCGCATGAGATGGGGCCTGGCGGACGTGCGCGTCAGTTTCGGCCGCCGGATCGCGCTCGACGCGGTGACCGTTCCGGCCGACCCTTCCCGCGTCACCGTCGTGGTCGGCGGGGACGGCGCCGGCAAGTCGACCTGCCTGAAGGCGCTCGTCGGGCTGCTGCAACCGGAGGCCGGCACCGTGCGCCGCCCGGCCAAGCAGCGCATCGGGTACGTGCCCGCCACCGCCGGGCTGTACGCGGACCTGACCGTCCAGGAGAATCTCGACTTTTCGGCCGACGCTTACCGGTTGCCGCTGGCCAGCGGGTCCGGAGGGAGGACGACATCCTCGAGCGGATCGGCCTGGCCGGGGCACGCCGCCGCCTCGGCGGGCAGCTTTCCGGCGGCATGCAGCGCAAGCTGGCCGTGGGGCTGGCGCTGTTGCACTCACCCGAGCTGCTGGTCCTCGACGAGCCGACCACCGGCGTCGATCCGGTGAGCCGGGCGGAGCTGTGGCGGCTGATCTCCGGCGCCGCGGCGCAAGGCGCCGCCGTGGCCGTGGCCACCACCTACGTCAACGAGGCGGCGCGGGCCGGGTCCGTCGTACTGCTCGAGGCCGGCCAGGTGCTGGCCAGCGGCTCGCCCGACGGCATCCTGCGCGGCGTGCCCGGTGCGCTCGGCACCGCGCCCGGGAAGGCCGGCACCGCGCGTCCCACGCCGCTGTCCTGGCGGCGGGGCGTCAGCTGGCGGGTCTGGGCTCCCGACGGCGAGCTGCCGGCCGGCGTCGAGCCGGCCAGCCCTGACTTCGATGATGCCGTGGTGGTCGCCGAGCTGGCCGGCCAGGCGGGACGGTAGCGCCGATGGACGTGCTGGCCGAGGCGGCCAAGGTCTCCCGGCGCTTCGGCTCGTTCACCGCCGTGGACGCCACGGATCTGGCCGTGGCGGCAGGCGAGGTCGTGGGCCTGCTGGGGGCCAACGGCGCGGGCAAGACCACCCTGATCAGGCTCCTGCTCGGCCTGCTGCAGCCGAGCGACGGCATCGTCCGCCTGTTCGGCGCGCCCCCGTCGGTCTCCGGGCGGCGGCGCGTCGGGTACGTGCCGCAGACGCTGGGCCTGTACGTCGACCTCACCGTGGGCGAGAACTGGAGCTTCACCGCGGCGGCGTTCGGCGTCGATGCCGCCATGCCCGACGGCATCGCCGCCTGGAGAGACGAGCTGGTCGGCGCGCTGCCACTCGGCAGGCAGCGTCAGGTCGCGTTCGCCGTCGCGCTCTCTCACCGGCCGGAGCTGCTGATTCTCGACGAGCCGACCTCCGGCGTCGGGCCGCTCGGCCGGGCCCGCCTGTGGGAGGAGATCCGGCAGGCTGCCGACCGCGGTGCCGGAGTGCTGGTGACGACCCACAACATGGAGGAAGCGCAGGAGTGTGATCGACTTGTGGTGATGGCTGACGGCAGGGTGGTAGCCAGCGGCACGGCGGCCGAGATCATCGGCGATCGCAAGGTCGTCGAGGTGCGCTGCGACGACTGGGCCCGGGCCTTCGCGCTGCTCGACGGGAAGGGCTTCGAGGTCCAGGCGCAGGGCCAGGGGGTGCTGCGCGTGACCGGGCGCGAGGCGGCCGTCGCCGACCTGCTCTCGGCCGGCGGGCTCGGCGCGACGATCGGGCTTGTCGGCGCCAACCTCGAGGAGGCGTTCGTGGCCATCGTCTCGCAGCCGGCCGCGGCATGAGCCGGACCGGCCGCCGACCGGGAACCCCAGACACCCGTGATGAGATCCTGGCCGTCGCCCGCCGCGGGTTCGCCACCCGCGGCTACGAGGCGACCTCGCTGCGCGGCATCGCCGCCGACGCGGAGGTCGACCCGGCCCTGCTGATCCACTACTTCGGCAGCAAGGAAGGGCTGTTCACCGCGGCGACCGGCTTTCCGGCCCGCCTGTCCGAGCTGCTCGCGGGACTTGAGGACATCCCGCTGCCCGAGGCGGCCGAGTCGCTCGTCCGGGTCTACCTGCAGGTCGTCGACAGCGACCAGAGCCGCAACGCGATCCTGGCCCTGGTCCGCTCCGCGGTCTCCAACGAGAAGGCCGCGGCGATGCTCCGGGAGTTCATGACCGCGGAATTGCTGCCGGTCATCGGCCGCCTTACCGAGCGCGAGAACGCACCCCTGCGGGCATCACTGGTCGTAGCGCAGCTGGTCGGTATCGCCGTGTCGCGCCACGTCGTCCGGGTCCCCCCGGTCGCCGGGGCGACCCAAGACGAGATCGTCGCCCTGGTCGCCCCGGTGATCGAGCAGTATCTGCGCTAGCCGGGCGGTCAGGTGCTCTTGTCTTCGATCTCCCAGGCGTGGTCGAGCACGTGCCAGGCGCAGCCCGGTCAGGCGGCCGGCCTCGTCCGGCCCGAGCGGTTCGTCGTCCCACGGGCCGGGCACGCCGGGCGCCCCGAAGTCCGTGGTCGCGCTGCCCGGGACCTGCCCGATGACCCGGATTTCCGCGGGCTCGAATCCGGGCCCGGCGACGGCACCGTAACGGCCTGCATGGTCGAGAAGCACGTCCAGCGCGGCCTGCTCACCCTGGCCGCGCCTGCACCAGCCCGGCCAGTCGAGCGCCGAGGCGAAGACCCATTTCTTGCCTAGTTCCAGGCCTACCCGCACCGCCCGATCCTTGACCACCCTGATCACCTGCCTGTACAACCGGGTTAGCCCGGCGGGATGGGCGCGGGCTCCAGGGGAGGGTACCGGGACTGCCGATGCGCGAGCTGCCGTCGGGGCTTGTCACGTTCTGCTTCATCGACGTGGAGGGGTCCACCCGGGCCTTCCGGTCGGATCCCGCTGGCTACCCGGGAGCGCTCGCCGCGCATCACGAGCTGGTCCGGGCGGCCTTCGCCGCCGTCGGCGGGGTGATCGTGGAGACCGAGGGCGACGGCCTGTTCGCCGCGTTCGGCGATGCGGCCGCGGCGGTGGCCGGCTGCCTGCAGGCTCAGCTGGACATCGCGGCGCACGGCTGGCCCGCCGGGCTGCGGCTGCGCAGCCGGATGGGGATGCACTGCGACGAGGCCACTCCGGCCGGCGACGGCTACGTGGCGCTCGGGGTGCATCAGGCGGCCCGCGTCGCGGCCGCGGCCCACGGCGGCCAGGTGCTGTGCTCGGCCGCGGTCGCCGGGCAGGCCGGCCGCGGCCTCCCGGCCGCGGCCGAGCTGTTCCGGCTGGGCAGCTTCCGGCTCAAGGACTTCGACGCGCCAGCGCCGCTGTTCGAGCTGCGGCATCCGCGCCTGGCCGGGCCGTTCCCGCCGCCGCGCGCGCCGCGGGTGGTGCCCGGCAACCTGAGGCTCGCCCGGACCAGCTTCGTCGGCCGGGAAGCCGAGCTCGCGCAGCTCACCGACTTGACCGCCGAGCACCGCCTGGTGACGATCCTCGGCCCCGGCGGCGTGGGCAAGACCAGGATCGCCTACCGGCTGGCCGCGGAGCTCACCGAGTCCTTCGCCCAGGGAGCCTGGGTGGTCGAGCTCGCCGCCGTGGCCGGCCCGGCCCTGGTCGCCGACGCGGTGGCCAGGGAGCTGCCGGTGCCCGCGGCGGCCGGAAATCCGGCCGAGGCGCTGCTGGCGTTCCTGGCCGACCGGGAGCTGCTGCTGGTCCTGGACAACTGCGAGCACGTGCTGGCCGGTGCCGCGGAGCTGGCCGACCAGGTTCTGGACGGCGCTCCCGGCGTCACCATGATGGCCACCAGCCGGGTCCCGCTCGACGTGCTCGGCGAGGTCAGGTTCGGCCTGGAGCCGCTTCGGCTCCCTTCGGCCGGGGCCGGGACCCAGGAGCTGCTGGCTTACGACGCGGTCCGGCTGTTCGTGGAGCGGGCCAGGGCGGCCCGGCCGCGCTTCGACGTCGACGCGGGGAACGCCTCGGCGATCACGGAGATCTGCCGCCGGCTGGACGGTCTGCCGCTCGCGCTCGAGCTGGCCGGGGCCCGGGTCGCCACGCTCGTGCCCGGCGACCTGCTGGCCCGGCTCGATGACCGCTTCTCGGTGCTGGCCAGCAGCGCGCGCGGCATGCCCGAGCGGCACCGGACCCTGCAGGCGACCCTGGCCTGGAGCTACGAGCTGCTCAGCGACGCGGACCGGGTGCTGCTGGCCAGGCTGGCCGTCTTCGCCGGGCGGTTCCCGCTGGGCTGGATCGAGCAGGTCTGCGCGATCCAGCCGCTGACTCCGTCGCAGATACCTGACCTGGTGGACGGGCTGGTCGCCCAGTCCGTCCTGGTCGCGGCCGAGACGGCGGGCCGGACCGAGTACGAGCTGCTTTTCACGGTCCGCGAGTACGCTGCGCAGCGGCTGGCCGACCGCGGCGAGACCGCGGAGCTGGAACGCAGCCGGGCCGACTTCCTCGCCCGGCACCTGGTCCAGCGTGATCCCATCTTCCAGTTCACCGCCGACACCGACGCGTACCTGGCCGCGGTCGCGGCCGCCGCCGACGACGTACGGGCCAGCCTCACCTGGTGCCTGGCCAACGACGAGGGCGCCAGGGCCTGCGCACTGATCGCGGCCGGGTGCCGGTGGTGGAACATCACCGGGCGGATCGCGGAGCTGTTCCCGCTGGCCCGGCAGGCGGTCGCGCTGAGCTCGGCGCCGTCCTTCGACAAGGTCATGACCTACTACGCGATGCTGCTCGGCCTGGACGTGCTGGAGGTCGAGGCCGCCGCGCGGGCGGCGGCCGATCCGCAGGCCCGTCACCGCACCGACGAGCTGGCCGCAGTGGGACGGCGGCAGCGCGATGACATGCTCGCGCTGGCCCGGCAGCTCGGCGACGACAACGGTCTTGCCCTGGCGCTGTACTGCCAGGCCGACATCCCGTGGGCCGAGGGCGACTTCGCCCAGTCCGCCCGGCTGTTCCGGGAGGCCGCCGCGGCGGCGTCCCGCGCGGGCAGCGGCAGCCTGGCCGCGACCATCCGGCGCAGCGAGGCCGAGGTGCTCGCCGAGGGCGACAGCGCACGGCTGGCCCGCTCCCTCGACGGCGTGATCGGCGAGTTCCGCGCGGCCGGTGACCCGCACGGCGTAGCGGCCACGCTGGTCATCCTGGCCGCGGCCGAGCTGGACTGCGGCGAGGCCGCCCGTGGCGCCGGGCACGCGGCCGAAGGGTTGCGCATCGCGCGGGAGCACGGCTACGCCGAGATCGGCTGGCGGCACCTGACGCTGCTGGCCTGGGCGGCGGCCGCCCTCGGTCAGCACGAGCAGGCCGCGCGGCTGCTCGGGGCGGTGGAAGCGGCGCTGGACCTGGCCGGCGGCCAGACCGGCGTCGGCCAGGGCAGCGCCGCCGACCGGGAACGGGTCCGCGCGATCACGGCCCAGGCCGTCGGACCGGACCGGCTCGGCGAGCTGTGCGCCGAGGGCCGGGCCCTCACCGAGGACGCCGCCGCCGCCCTGGCGCTGTCCCTGGCCGACTCGGCGGAGTCCTGTTTATTGATGAGGCCTACGCCCTGGCCAGGTCGGCCGGGTCACGCCTGGCCCGTGGCCGCCGGGTGGTCAGAATCTGGGTGGCCCGTCGATGCTGCCGATGATCGCGCCGGTGGTGTCCAGGGCGTTGATCTGGTAGGGCGAGGGCTGCTCGGTGCAGATGACCAGCGCTCCGAAGTGTGAGTGCAGGTCCCGGCGGTCCTCGTGGCCGTCCTGGATCAGGGTGATCGCGGTCACGGCGGCGGGCCCAGGGTCTTCTCGAACCAGTGGTGCGCGTACGGCTCGTCGTTGAACGCGGCGACCTCCCGGTAGCCGGCCGACCGGTACAGGGCGATGGCCTCGTCCAGGGCGCGGTTGGTCTCCAGCCGGACCGCGCGGGCTCCGCCGACGGCCGCGTGGGACTCCAGGCTGGCCAGCAGCCGGCGCCCGAGCCCGAGACCGCGGGCCGCGGGGGCCACCCACATCCGCTTGATCTCGGTCGGCGCGCCGTCGTGGAACTTCAGCGCTCCGCAGCCGACGGGTTCCCCGTGCAGGGTGGCGACCAGCAGCAGTCCGGCGGGCGGGGTGAGCTCGTCGTCGTCGGCGGAGATGCTCATGGCGGGGTCGAAGCCGCCGTCGAAGCGGCGGGACAGCTCGCCGAAGTAGGCCCGCAGGCAGGAGCGGGCATCCGGCTGCCGGGGGTCCCGCACGGCGATCTCGACCGCTGCGGCGGCCAGGAGCCGCTCGACCTCGGCCATGGCCGTGATGAGCCGGGTACGCTGCCGCGCGGCGAGCGGCCGCAGGATCGACGCGGCCGCGTCGTCGGAGAGCCGGTCGAGTTCGGCCCGCTCGGCCAGGCCGCGGCCGGTCAGGCGCGCGATGCGGACCCGTCCGTCGGCCACGCTCGGCCCGACGGCCACGAGCCCGTCGTGCTCCAGCGACCGCAGCAGCCGGCTCAGGTAGCCCGAGTCGAGATCCAGCCGCGACCGCAGCCGCCGGACGTCGCTGCCGTCCGGGCCGATCTCCCACAGCACCCGGGCCTGCCCGAGCGGGCGGCCGCGGGACAGGAACGCGTCGTCCAGGGCGCCGATCCGCTGGGTGACGGCCCGGTTGAAGCTCCGGACCTGGCTGACCATGTCTGGCTCCATTCTCTGACTATAGTCAGAGATGTAAGGCCAGGGCCGGCCTGCGGGGAAGGCTGGGGAGTGGCGTTGCGTTACGGGCTCTTGGATGGTTAAGCATTTCCCTACCGCGGAGGTTGGTCATGGCGCTGCCGTACGATTCCGCACCGAAATTCCAGGACTACGCGCGCCCGGAGATGCTGGTCAGCACCGACTGGCTGGCCGAGCACGCCGGCGATCCGGGCCTGGTCGTGGCCGAGTCCGACGAGGATGTGCTGCTCTACGAGACCGGTCATATCCCGGGCGCGGTGAAGCTCGACTGGCACACCGAGCTCAACGACCCGGTGACCCGCGACTACGTGGACGGCGCGGGGTTCGCCCGGCTGATGGAGGAGAAAGGGATCAGCCGGGACACCACGCTGATCCTGTACGGCGACCGCAACAACTGGTGGGCGGCGTACGCGCTGTGGGTGTGCACGCTGTTCGGGCACCCGGACCTGCGGCTGCTCGACGGCGGCCGGGCCAAGTGGATTGCCGAGGGGCGGCCGGTGAGCACCGACGTGCCGGAGCGGCCCCGCACCAGCTACCCGGTGGTCGAGCGCGATGACACCGCCGTCCGGGCGTTCCGGGACCAGGTCGTGGCCCACCTCGGCGGGCCCCTGATCGACGTGCGCTCTCCCGGCGAGTACACCGGCGAGCTGCTGCACATGCCGGACTACCCGCAGGAAGGCGCGGTGCGCGGCGGCCACATCCCCGGCGCCAGGAACGTTCCCTGGTCCCGCGCGGCCGCTGAGGACGCCACGTTCCGCTCCCGCAAGGAACTCGAGGCGATCTATGCCGGCGAGGCCGGGCTGCGCCCGGACGATGACGTCGTGGTTTACTGCCGGATCGGCGAGCGGTCCAGCCACACCTGGTTCGTGCTGCACCACCTGCTGGGCTATCCGCAGGTGCGCAACTACGACGGGTCGTGGACCGAGTGGGGTAACTCGGTCCGGGTGCCGATCCGCAGGGGAGAGACGCCGTGACGGCCGCCGCCGGCACCCTGCATCCCCGGCTGCAGGAGATCGCCGAGGATTTCCGGGCGATGCCGGACAAGCAGCGGCTGCAGTTGCTGCTGGAGTTCTCCGAGGAGCTTCCGCCGCTGCCCGCCAAGTACGCGGATCACCGTGACCTGCTCGAGCCGGTGCCCGAATGCCAGTCGCCGCTGTTCCTGGCCGTCGAGGTCGACGCCGACGACCTCGTTCACCTGTTCTTCGACGCGCCCCGGGAGGCACCGACCACCCGGGGCTTCGCCGGCATCCTGCACGCCGGGCTCGACGGGCTCGACGCGGACGAAGTGCTGAACACGCCCGGCGAGTTTCCGAGCCGGCTCGGCTTGCAGGACCTGGTGAGCCCGCTGCGGCTGCGCGGCATGGACGCGATGCTGACCCGGATCAAGCGCCAGGTGCGCGAGCAGCGGAACTGACGCCTCGCTGATCGCGGCGGAGCGGGTGATCGGCGGGCACCTCGACCAGGACGATCCGGACCCCGTCCGGGTCCTCGATCCACATCTCGATCAGCCCCCAGGGCTCGGCGGCCGGCTCCCGCAGAACGCGAACGCCGGCCGCGGCCAGCCGCTCGTGCTCGGCGCGGACGTCTCGCACCTGGATCCAGATCATCATCGACGGTCCCGCCGGACCTGCGGCGTGCCCGGATACCTCAAGCAATCCCGGGCCGAGAAAGAACACCACGCCGGGATCGGCCGGGGAGCCGAACTCCCGGCTGACCGCCAGGCCCAGCACGTCGCGGTAGAAGCGGCGGCACCGGCCGAGGTCCGCGGGGCGCAGCAGGATCCGGCTGCTCAGCACGTCCATCCCGCCATCCTGGCAGTCCGCGGCGGGCGCACGGCCTGGTTCAGGACAGCATGCCGTCCAGGCGCTGCAGGAGCTCGTGGGCGGCCAGCTCGATTTCCTTGTGCCGCCACTCGGCGGCCCGGTACTGGCAGGCGATGATGCCGATGCGATGGACCCGGCGGAAGTCCCCGTAGACGAACGCGTACCTGGCCTTGGTGTGGTCGGCGGCACCGTCGGTGAGGCCGAGATGCCACCGGGCGTATTCCTCCCACGAGTGCGTCTTCAGGTACGCGTTCTGCTCCCTGGCGCGGGGCTGGACCTTGCCCCAGTCGCTCTTGAGCACGT
Source organism: uncultured Actinomycetota bacterium (assembly GCA_963729365.1). Taxonomy (GTDB): domain Bacteria; phylum Actinomycetota; class Actinomycetes; order Streptosporangiales; family Streptosporangiaceae; genus JASHPR01. Next base: position 81,802 of record CAVSNQ010000013.1, on the reverse strand, counting down.
ACTGGCGGCGGTCGATGAGCTGCTGCGCCCACGCCACGGCGTCCGGATTCACGGAGTAGGAGGCCATCACAGCATTCTGCCGCCGCCCCGGCAGCCGGCTCGATCCGGCCTCTTAGCCGAGCCGACGACAGCAGGCCAGGGCCCGTTCATTTCCGGCCTTTACGGTCGTCGGCCATGTCACCCTGGCCCGGCGGAGCGGCGGCTTCTGAGCAGGCCCGCGTTGGCTACCGGATTCCGGTGGTTGAGGCCGACAGCGACCGCGGATCGCGGCGGCGCCAGCCGCCGCGATCCGCGAGCCCGAGGAACCGGTCGACCGTGGCGTTGAACAGGCCCGGGTCCTCGAGGTTGGCCGTGTGACCGGTCTGCGGGAGCACGGCCAGGCCCGAGCTCGGGATGGTCCGCTTGAGCATGAGCGCCGGCTCGAGGCAGCCCTCGTCCTCGTCGCCGACCAGGATCAGCACCGGCGCGGTGATCGCGGACAGCTCATCGCGCAGCGCGTACAGCGAGGGCCGGGCGGCCTGGACGCCGCGCATGGTCAGCGCCGCGCCCACCGCGGAGTGCTCGCCCAGCGCGGCGGCGAACTCGGCCCAGCCGCGCGGGTTCTTGTTCTGGAACTGCACCCGCGCCGGGCCTACCGCGTACCGCCGGGCGACCTGCGACGCGCCCTCGGCCTCGAACGCGTCCGCGATCGCCTCGCTTTCGGCCCGGAACGCCGCCTGCCGGTCGGGGTGCGCGCCGTAGCCGACCCCGGCGGCCACGGCCGAGCTGACCCGGTCCGGGTGGCGCATCAGCAGGTGCAGCGTGGTGAACCCGCCCATGGACAGCCCCACGACGTGGGCGCGCTGCGCCCCGGCGGCGTCCAGCACGGCGATCGCGTCGGCGACGGCCCGCTCCTGGCTGTACGCGGCGGGCTCGGCGGGGACGTCCGAGGGCGGGTAGCCGCGGGCCGCGTAGGTGATGCAGCGGTAGCCGGCCGAGAAGTACCGCACCTGCGGCTCCCAGCTGCGGTGGTCACCGGCGAACTCGTGGATGAACAGCAGCGGCTCGCCGGTCCCGGTGATCTCGGCGTGCAGGGCGACGCCGTCGTCGGCGTGGATCACGGGCATGGATGGCCTCTCTGGTCGGGGAGGACGGCGGGCCCGGGCCGCTCGGCGGGCCCGGTCAGCTCGGCGGGCCCGGTCAGCTCGGCGGGCGCGGGCCGCTCGGCGGTCACGGCCCGCCGAGGCGCTCGGCGCCCATGATGTGCTGGTAGGTCAGCGCGCTGGCGGCCTCGGCGTCCCCGGCCCGCAGCGCGTCCAGGATTGCGTCGTGCTGGCGCGCGGACTCGGCGTGGCTGCGCAGGACCCGGGGCCCGCCGTGCAGCGACGCCCACAGCAGCCGCATCAGCGACATCAGCAGCGGACTGCGGGAGTACTGGTACAAGGTGAAGTGGAATTCCCGGTTGAGCCCGGCGTACCGCGGGTCGTCGTCGGCCATGGCCCGCATCCGCTCGTTGAGCTGCCGCAGGTGCGCCAGCCCGGCCGCGTCGATCTTGCGGGCCGCGAGCGACGCGCCGAGTGACTCGAGCGCCGCGCGGATCTGGAAGTTTTCCTCGACCGGCCCGTCGTCGGGCATGACCACGGTGAACCCGCGGTGGGTGTCCCCGATCACCAGTCCCTCGGACTCCAGCCGCCGCATGGCCTCGCGCACCGGTGTCTGGCTGACGCCGAAGCGCTGCGCCAGGTCCCGCTGGCGCAGCTGCTGGCCGGCGGTGAGCTCGCCGGTGATGATCAGCTCGCGGATCAGGGCGGCGACCATGTCGGTCTTGCTGACGTAGCTCACCGTGGCGCCCGGCCGGCGGTCGCCGGCGCGTCCGCGGCGTTCTTCATGGGAGCGGGTATCACCGGATGCCTTCCGTGGTCGCGGCCGGGTGGGGGGTCGTGCTGCCGGGGGCGGCCGGCTCGATGGTGCTGCCGGACGCGGCCGGCTCGATGGTGCTGCCGGACGCGGCCGGCTCGATGGTGCTGCCGGACGCGGCGAGGGCCTGGACCCGGGCTGCGGTGAGCGGCAGCCGTCCGACGCTCCCGGCCAGGCCCAGCGCGTCCCTGACCGCGCTGGCCAGCGCGGCGCCTGCGGCGCTGACGCCGCCCTCGCCGGCGCCGCGCAGCCCCAGCGGGTTGCCGGGCGCGGGCGCCTGCTCCGTCACCAGGACATCGATCGGCGGGACCTCGGCGGCGGTCGGCATGCGGTAGTCGATGAACGTCGTCGCCTGCGGCTGGCCGGCCTCGTCGTAGCCGAACTCCTCGAGCAGCGCGCCGCCGATGCCCTGCGCGGCCCCGCCGCGCAGCTGCCCCTCGACCAGCATCGGGTTGACCGCCCGGCCCACCTCGCAGGCGACCAGGTAGCGCAGCACCCGCACCAGGCCGGTGCCCGCGTCGACCTCGACCACCGCGATGTGCACCCCGTAGGGATAGGTCATGTGCGTGACGTCGAACCGGCGCCGCGCGGACAGCCCGGCCGGCTCGCCGGGCCGCAGGTGCGCGCTGTCCGGCGCGGCGGCGCGGGTCACCTCGGCCAGGGTGACCGAGGCGGCGGGATCGCCGCGTACGCTCACGGTGCCGCGGGAGACGGCCAGGTCGTCCTCGGCGACCTCGAGCATCCGCGCGGCGAGCTCCGTGACCCGGTGGCGCACCGCCCGCGCGGCCGCGTGCACCGCGTTGCCCGCCACGACCGTGGTGCGGGACGCCCAGGAGCCCATACCGAACGGCTGCAGGTCGGTGTCCCCGCAGACCACGCTGACCGAGTCCGGGTCGACGCCCAGGGCGTCGGCGGCGATCTGCGCGAGCACGGTCTCGATGCCCTGCCCCAGCGAGGTCCCGCCGGACAGGACCCGCACCGCGCCGCCGCTGCTGACCACGACGTCGGCTGTCTCCTGCGGGCCGAGCCCGCTCTTCTCCAGGAACATCGCCACCCCGAGCCCCCGCAGCCGTCCCTCCTGCCTGCCGCGGCCGACCTCGTCGGCGTAGCCGAGCCGCCCGGCCTCGGCGGCCGCGGCGTCCAGCAGCCCCGGATAGTCGCCGGCGTCGAGCACCATGTCGGTTCCGAGGGTGGTGATCGGCCGCTGGTGCGGCAGCTCACCGGGGCTCAGCAGGTTACGGCGGCGCAGCTCCACGCGGCCGGTCCGAAGCTCGCCCGCGGCCACGTCGAGGAGCTGCTCGCGGGCCGTGCTCCCCTCGAACCGGCCCGGCGCCCGGTAGGTCCCGCACGGCGTCTTGTTGGTGAGCACCACCCGGATCCGGCCGCGGTAGGCGGGCACCCGGTACGGGCCCGGCAGCATGGCCAGGGTCAGCTCGGGGACGGTGATCCCGTGCGTTCGGCAGTAGGCGCCGTTGTCGTGCAGCACGTCGTCGCGGATCGCCGTGATCATCCCGTCGGCGTCGAACGCGGCCGCGATCCGGTGTGACTGCTGCCGGGAGTGGTTCACCGCGACCAGGTGCTCGGCGCGGTCCTCGGCCCACTTCACCGGCCGGCCGAGCACCCGGGCCATCCAGGGCACCAGGAAGTCCTCCGGGTAGAACTCGCCGCGCACGCCGAACCCGCCGCCCGCGTCGACCGCGTGCACGTGGACCAGGGTCTCGTCGATGCCCAGCATCGCCGCCAGCACGCCGCGGTTGAACACGGGAACCTTGGTCATGCCGAAGATCGACAGCGCGCCGCTGCGCCGGTCCACGTGGGCCAGCAGCGCCCGGGGCTCCAGCGGCACCGCTGTGTGCCGGCCGATCTCGACGTCGGTCTCGACGACCCGGGCGGCCCGCCTGAACGCGGCATCGACATCGCCATACCCGAGGGTGAAGTCGGCGGCCACGTTCCCGGCCGGGAACAGGCGCGGCGAGCCCGCCGTTATCGCCCGCCCGGCGTCGAGCACCGCTGGTTCCTCGTCGATCTCGATGTCCAGCAGTTCCGCGGCGTCCTCGGCCGCGTACGGGTCCTCGGCGACCACCACGGCGAGCGGCTCGCCGACGTAGCGCACCACGTCCGCGGCCAGTACCGGCTGCAGGAACTCGGTGAGGTCGATGCCCTGCAGCAACAGCCGGACCGGGATGGCCAGTCCCGGCGGCAGGTCGGCGGCGGTCACCACGGCGATGACGCCGGCCGCCCCGGCGGCGCGCCGGGTGTCCACCGAGCGCAGGCGGCCGTGCGCGGCGGGGGAGCGGACGACCCGGGCCCAGCACTGCCCGCTGGCGCTGAAATCGTCGCCGAACCGGCCGAGCCCGCGCAGCAGCCGAGGGTCCTCCTTGCGCGCCGCGCGCGTCCCCACCGATGTCATCGGCCGCCTCCCAACCCCATTCCCCCTTCATCGTGCCGCGCCCGGGCGGTGGCCAGCACCGCCTCGACGATGCCCTGGTAGCCGGTGCACCGGCAGAGGTTCGAGGCGACCAGCTCGCGGATCTCCGCCTCGGTCGGCTCGCCGGCCCGGGCCCGGCCGCCTGCCGGTCGGCCAGGTAGGCCTCGGCCAGCATCAGGAAGCCCGGCGTGCAGAAGCCGCACTGCAGGCCGTGGTGATCGCTGAACGCCTGCTGCAGGTCCGACAGCTGCTCGCCATCGGCCAGGCCCTCGACGGTGGCGACGTCGCAGCCGTCGGCCTGCACCCCGAACATCAGGCAGGACCGGACCGGCGAGGAGTCCACGAGCACCGTGCACGCGCCGCAGATGCCGTGCTCGCAGCCCAGGTGCGTGCCGGTGTAGCCGAGGTCGTGGCGCAGCATGTCGGCCAGCGTCCGGCGCGACTCCACGGCCAGCTCGTGCTCCCGGCCGTTGACCCGGACCCGGATCTGCCGGATGTCCTTCACGCGGCTCCCTCCTCGCGGCCGGCTGGCCCGCCGGAGGCAAGCGCGCTGTCGGCCAGCGCCGCGCATACCTCGGCGGGCAGCACCGGGACGTGATCGAACGAGACCCCGGCGGGACGCAGCGCGTCGTTGATGGCGTTGAGCACGGCGGCGGGCGCGCCGATCATGCCGCCCTCGCCCATGCCCTTGGCGCCGGTCTCGCTGAACTGCGAGGCGGTCTCCAGGTGCGTGATCTGCACCGGGCAGAGTTCCGCGGCGGTGGGCGCCAGGTAGTCCATCAGCGTGGTGCTGCCCGGCTGGCCGTCGTCGCCGTAACGGATCCGCTCCAGCAGCGCGGCGCCGACGCCCTGTGCCACGCCGCCGCTGACCTGGCCGTCCACGATCATCGGGTTGATCACCACGCCGCAGTCCTCCACCACCAGGTAGCGGCGCAGCCGGACCTGCCCGGTGCCGGGGTCGATCGCCACCAGGGCCGCATGGCACGCGTTGGAGAACGTGCCGGGCGGGTCGAAGCTGGCCCTGGCCTCCAGCCCGTAGCGGAGTTCCTCGGGCAGCCGGTGCGTCTGGAAGTACACGATCCGGGCCAGCTCGCTGACCGGCAGGCCAGCGCGCTCGTCGCCGCGGACCCGCGCCGACCCGTCGGCCAGCTCGATGTCATCCGCGCTGGCCTCGAGCAGGTGCGCGGCCACCTGCCGCAGCTGGCGGCCGACCAGCCCGGCGGCGCGGTCGGCGGCGCCGCCGCCGATGACGATCGACCGGCTGCCCCAGGTGCCCCAGCCGTAGGAGGCCAGGTCGGTGTCGCCCTGCCGCAGCCGGACCCGCTCCGGGTGCACGCCCAGGCGGTCGGCGACGATCTGGGCGAACGTAGTCTCGTGGCCCTGCCCGTGGCCGCAGGTGCCGGTGGTCACGATGACCTCGCCGGACGGATCCATCCGCACCAGCGCCGTGTCGTAGCCGGGCGTCATCGCCATCCGGCGCTGCGACATGGTCGGCGTGCCGTAGGCGGTCCGCTCCGAGAAGCAGGCGTAACCGACGCCGACCAGCAGGGCGCCGGCTTGACCCGCGGCGCGCTCATCGTTCCAGGCGGCCTGTTTGACCTGCCGCTCGGCGAGATCGAGCGACTCGCGGTAACTGCCCTCGTCGTAGCAGATGCCGTTGACGCCGGTGTAGGGGAACTCGCCGGGCCCGATCATGTTGCGGCGGCGCACCTCGAGCGGGTCGAGGCCGAGTTCGCCGGCCGCCTTCTCCATCAGCCGCTCCATGACCAGTACGAGCTGCGGCCGCGACACGCCGCGGTACGGGGCGGTGGGCGCCTTGTTGGTCGCGACCGCCCGGCCGCGGGCGCGGTAGGCGGGGACCTTGTAGATGCCCGGCAGCTCGGTGCACGCCATCAGCGGCTCGACCGCGGAGGTGAACGGGAACGCCGAGTAGGCCCCGACATCGCAGTCGATCTCGGCCGCGAGCCCGAGTATCCGGCCGTCGCGGCCGAAGCCGGCCCGCACCTGGTAGCGCTGCTCATGGCCGTGGAACGAGGCGGTCAGGTTCTCCTGCCGGTCCTCGATCCAGCTCACCGGGCGGCGCAGCCGCCGCGCCGCGGCGGCGACCGCGACCTCTTCCCGGCCGACCACGCACTTCAGCCCGAACCCGCCGCCCACATCCGGGACGATCACCCGCACGCCGTGCTCCGGCAGGCCCAGGGCCTGGGCCACGCCGGAGCGCACCTGGTGCGGCACCTGCGTGGAGACATGCAGGACCAGCTGCTGGTCCCGGTCGTCCCACTGGGCCAGGCAGGCGCGGCCCTCCAGCGGCAGTGCCGCGACCCGGGCGCTGGTGAAGACGGCGTCGATCACGACCGGCGCGGCGGCCAGGATGCCGGGCAGTCGCGGGTCGTCGAACATGGTCAGGTCGAGCAGGCAATTTCCGGTCAGGCCGTCGTGGACCTGGCGGGCGGCGGTGTCGCGCGCGGCTTCGATGCCGGGGATCGCCTGCAGCGGCTGCCAGTCGACGTCCACCAGCTCGGCCGCGTCCTGCGCGGCGTACGGATCGTCGGCGAGCACCATCGCGACCGGCTCGCTGGCGAAGCGGACCTGGTCCCCGGCCAGCAGCGGCATCCGGGTCGGGGTGAACTCGTCCCGCTCCAGCACCGCCATCAGGTAGGGATGACCGAGGTCGGCCGCGGTGAGCGTGGCCGCGACGCCGGGCAGCGCCATGGCCGCGGCCGCGTCAATCCCGGCCACCTCGGCCGCCGGGAACGGGCTGCGGGCGAACGCGGCGTGCAGCATTCCCGCCCTGGACAGGTCGCCGACGAAGCGGCCCCGGCCGAGCAGCATCCGCCGGTCTTCCTTGCGGGGGAGCGCGGCGCCCACCCAGCGGCCGGTCGAGCCGTTCAGGCGCGCCTCGCGTGCGTCACGCGGCTCGTGTGCGTCACGCGGCTCGTGTGCCTCGCGCGGGCCGGTCATCGCTGGCCCGCCTCGGCCAGCGCGCGGGAGACCAGGGTCGCGGTCAGCCGCTTGCGGTAGCGGGCGTCGCCGCTCTCGTCGTCCGGCGGGTCGATCTGAGCGGCGGCGAGCTCGCCTGCCTCGCGCCAGGTGGCGGGCGAGGCTCGCTGGCCGGCCAGGCCGGCCGCGTCCACGACGAACGGAGCCGGGCTGACCCCGCCGAGCACGATGCGGGCCGACCGGCACGCCCGGCCATCGGCCGCCTGCCCGTTGGCATCCGCGCTCTCCGCCGCGCCGAAGTCGAGCGACACGGCGGCCGCGACGGTCGCGAAGTCACCCTGCCGCGGCGCGAACTCGGCGAGCGCGGCGTGCGGCGCCGGCACCGGGAACCACACCTCGACGATCACCTCCTCCGGGCCGGCCGCGGTGGTGAGGAAGCCCTCGAAGAAGCCGTCCGCGCTGACCTGGCGCCGGCCGTCCGGGCCGGCCAGGGTGATCTGCGCGCCGAGCAGCACGGCCAGGATGCACCACTCCGCGGTCGAGTCGCCGTGGGCGATGCTGCCGCCGAAGGTGCCGCGGGAGCGGATCGGGTAGTGGCCGATCCAGCGTGCCGAGCGCTGCAGCACCCCGAATCCGGCCAGCACCGCCGGATCCCGCGTGGTCTCGATCGCGCGGTGCCGGGTGAGCGCGCCGACGTGCAGGCCGTCCGGGCCGGCCCGCAGGTAGCCCAGGTCGGGGATGCGGGTGATGTCGACCAGCGCGCTCGGCCGGGCGAGGCGGAGGTTCATCATCGGTACCAGGCTCTGCCCGCCCGCGAGGATCTTGGCCTCCTCGCCGAGCTCGGTCAGCAGCACGATGGCCTCGGCGACGTCATGGGCGACGTGGTAGGTAAACGGCGCTGGCTTCACCACGCTCCTCCCGGCGCGGGCCGATCAGAGTTAAGATCCCCATTTGGTATATCATATTTCAGCTGAGGTGGGCATGCCGCATCCGAACGTCGTGGTCGAGCGGAGCAGCGCCGGCTATCTGCGGCTGCTGCTGTCGCGTCCGGACCAGCGCAACGCGCTGGTTCCCGGCATGGTCGCCGCGCTGACCGATGCCATGCGGGCCGACGGTGACGCCGTCGTGCTGCTGAGCAGCGCCGACCCGCGGGCGTTCTGCGCCGGAGCCGACCTTGGGCTGCCCGGCACCGGCCGCGCCGCCGTCTCGGACCTGCTGTACGAGTGCTATGAGCACATGATCACCCGGCCTGGCCCGGTCATCGCGTCGCTCGGCGGCCCGGCGGTCGGCGGTGGCGCCCAGCTGGCCGCCGCCGCTGACCTGCGGATCGCCGGGCCTGCTGCGCGGCTGCGCTGGACCGGGCCGCCCGGCGGCGGGCTGGCGGTGGGTGCCTGGATCCTGCCCGACCTCGTCGGCCGCGGCGCAGCGCTGGAGCTCGCCATGACCGGCCGCTGGGTCGGCGCCGCCGAGGCCCTCGCGCTCGGCCTGGTGCACCGGGTCGAGGACGACCCCGACCAGGCTGCGGCCGGCATCGCGGAGACGCTGGTGACGGCCGGCTCGCTCGGGCCGGGGAGGATCAAGGCCATCACGTCGGCTGGCGGCCTGCTCGACCGGCTGCGGGCGGAGCGGGCCGCGAACCGCGCGGCGTGGGACCTGGCGCTCGGCAGCGGCGCCGGATGAGCCGAGGCGAGGACTGGAGCACCGTCGAACCGACGGCATCGAGCCCTTACCCGGATCGTGATATTTGGTATACCATCTGCCCGAGGCGGGACCGGGGGGCCGACGGAAGGAGCAGCGGTGGACCTGCAGCTGGACGGGAAGGTGGCCTTCGTCACTGGTGCTAGCAAGGGCATCGGCCGCCAGGTGGCCGAGGATCTGGCCCGCGAGGGCGTCGATGTCGTGATCACGGCCCGCACCGCCGAGCCGCTGGAGAAGGCCGCCGCGCAGATCGCCGCGCTGACCGGCCGGACGGTTGTGCCGATGGCCGGGGACATGAGCGTGACGACCGACGTGGAACGCTGCGTGATCGCGACCCTCGAACGGTTCCGCCGCATCGACATCCTGGTCACCTGCGCCGGAAGCTCGCCCGGCGGCCTGCTGGAGAACCTGACCGAAGAGCAGTGGATGGCGAGCCTCAACCTCAAGTTCATGGGGTACGTCCGCTCGGTCCGCGCGGTCATCGGCCACATGCGCGAGCGCGGCGAGGGCGCGATCGTGCTCGTGGTGGGCAACGACGGGCTGAAGCCGAGCTACTGGGAGATGACCGCCGGGGTGGCGAACGCGGCCGACATCAACTTCGCCTCGTCCGTGGCCGAGCAGTACGGCCGCTATGGCGTGCGGATCAACACCGTCAACCCGGGCCCGGTGTCCACCGACCGGTGGGACACGCTGGAGAAGGCCTTCGCCCGCGACAAGGGGGTCACCCAGGAGCGGGCGCACGAACTGGCCACCGAGTCCATCCCGTTCGGCCGCATCTGCCGGCCGGACGAGGTGTCCGCCTTGGTGACGTTCCTGGCCTCGCCCCGCGCCAGCTTCATCAACGGCGCGCACATCCCGGTCGACGGCGCGCAGCGCAAGGCGATCATGGACCATTAGCCGCGTCCCGGCGAAGTAAGGCCATCATGGACATTTAGCCGGGCTCGCCGCTGCCGTATATCTACAGATGCTGGTGGGCGAATATGCAAGCAGCGCCCCTCTGCTCATGCCGCTTAACTTCCGTTGAATCATTCGGCGCAGGCTTGGCTGAATAAACTGGGCGGCCAACTCTCTTGCCGGCTGCGACGGCTCATGAGTAGCCTCGGCGTACCAGATTGTTCGGAGGTGTGCAGTGCTAGTAGAACGGCATCCAGCCGAAGGCTATTTCGAGTTAGTTACCATGAATGACTCCGTGGCCCTACGCTGTCATTGGCCTGTTGATCTGGAAGCTGATGAGTGGATCGACATCCAGAACCGGTTCGCCATCGCTGGCTACCTGCGCGCGGTTGACGATGCGATGTCGACGGGCAGCGGCGAAGCCAAAGGCCTCACCGGGGGTTTCCTGAGGATCACCTCCACCGCGGGGGGATTCGCCATAGAGTTCTCCCGGCCCGAGGGCGGCTGGTCAGCGAGTTCGTTGCGCCTCCACGTGAGGCGGCCCATGGCCGAGCTCTTGCCGCAGCGCAGCAGGTCCGGCGAGGCAGATTCGATCCGCCGGGCCGGGACCCGGCAGCCAGCCTAGGCCTGAGCCGCTGCCCCACCCTGGTCAGGGCCTACACCATCGGCGGGCTAGGGAGCGACGTTCGCCGCGCGGCGAACAGGCGCGCGGCCGGCAGGCGGGCGGCCGGCCGGCGGCCGGCGGGTGTGCGGGACCGGGCGCCGGGCCTGGCCGGACGGCGGCTGAATCTGCGGCGAACCAGCAGCGCGCATATTCCAGAATGGACACGTTCGGTATGCGTATGCAATGTGTTTGATCATGCGCCTGCCCCCGTCGCCGGTATGTAAGACCGCCCGCACCCGTATATTTACACAGCCGGTTTAGGCCGGTTAAGGCTTGCAGGGGTGTAACCCGCGAAGTACCGTCTCGGCATTAGTTGTATGCCCAGGCGGTTTGGAGCTCACCCCCAGATGTCCCCGGACAGCCGTCGTGATGCCCCCGGTGGCCGAGATGCGGTCAACGGCGACCCCGGCACGGGGAAGGCCAGCACGCCTGGAGGCGCCGGCCCTGGAATTCGGGGGCTGGATTCCAGGGCCTGGGAAGCAAATCGCACTGCGCCTTTTCAGTTCATCCGTTGGCTTGGCGCATTGGCCACGGTCGTAGCTGACTGGGTCGCGTCGGGTACGCCGCAGAGCGCGATGTCGTATCTGCCGGTGCTGCTGGTGGTCACTCTCTTGCTGCTGCCGGATGCCCAGTCGATCACGATCGGCTGGGCATCCGGCCTGAAGTTCGAGCGGCTCACGAACGAAGTAACGCAACAGCGGCGCGACGTCGACCGGCTGACCGAAGCGGTGTCCCTGATCAGCAACACCCTGATCGCGAGCTCCAACGTGAACATCGCGATCGGCGCTGCCGCGATCGATGCGGCGCTGGCGGCCAAGGCTGCGCAGGACGAGGAACGCCGTGATGCCGGCTTATTGCCGCTGGGCCAGCTCTAGGTCGGCGCGCCCCGTTGCGGGTGCCCCCGCCGCGGGTCCCCCGCCGCGCGCGCCCGGGCGCGCCCGGCCGCGGGTGCCCGGCCACCTCGGTGCCATGCCGCAGGTCAGGGCCACATTGGCGAATGCATACGGGCGCGGCGGCAGCATGCATATTCGCATCGTGGAGCATCAGAGTATGCCAGGCCAAATCAGAGACAGCATGCAAGTAGTCCACCAAAACGGTATGCATATTGGCGCTCGACGAATATTCCGATATGGCGGTAGCGCTTGCAAGTATGTGTACCTGTCAGTAGCGTGGCAATATCGGCCCCCACCCGAGCCGGAGGCGACCCCCGATGGCAGCAAAGCCCAGCATTGACGTGGTGAAGGCGGCCTACTACCGGGTGCATGACCCCGCGCTCACCCAGGAGCAGATCGCGGTGAGAGCCGGCTTGGGCGCGCAAGCGCAAGTGTCCCGGCTGCTGAAGGAGGCACGCGACCACAAGATCCTCCAGGAGGTCTTCCGGTTTCCCCCGGAGCTGTCACCGGAGGAACGGCTGGAGGTGGTCAATTCTTTCTTCGATCGTCACGGCAGCCTCCAGGAGGCGCTGACCCGACGCTCGCGGAAGCTGAGCAGTGAACGGTCGGGCGGGGGCTCGCCGTTCAAGCGGCTGCACGTGGTGGCGGCCCACGGCATCGAGAACGAAAACGACGCGCGGGTGCGCGCAAACGCCATTAAGTCGTTCGGCATGAACGCCGCAGGCATCGTGGCCAGCTACATTGACGACGCCGACATGTGCTGCGTGGCCTGGGGCAGGACCATTGCCGCGACCGTCGAGTACGTGCCCAGGAGCAACACCTCCAACTGGATGAAACGGTTCATCCCGATCGCCGGGGAGCCGACGAACCATAAGCCCAGCGGGGTATCGCCGAGCGATGCCGCCGGGAGGCTGTCCCTCGCGTGGCCAGGATCCACCTCGCTGTCCCTCATGGGGGTTCAGGCGCGGATCCCCAAGTCGGTGCACGACCAAGGCGGCGGCCCCATCGCGCGGGAACTGATCGGCTTCTCGAACAGCTACCGGGAGATTTTCGGGCCGGCCGACTCGGGCGAGGCCCCGCTCATCTCCGAGGTGCCGATGATCCTGACCGGGATCGGCAACGTCGACACCAGCAAGCGGACCATCGCCGGCGCCGGCCCTGACCCCTGGTACCTGGAGACCGTGGAGGCCGAAGAGCCCAACGTCCTCGAGTTCGCGGTCGGGAATATCGGCGGCGTCTGGATCGAGAAGAACGACATCAGCGAGGAAGACAAGGAACGGGTCGCGCAGGTCAACGAGCGCTGGCTCGGCGCCCAGTACAGCCACTTCAGGACCTGCTCGCTCAACGCGGACCTGCTGCAGCCCCGTCCGGGGGTCGTCGTTCTCGCGGTGGAACCCGACAAGGCGGACATCGTCCTCGAGGCGCTCCACCTCATCAACGTGCTGATCGTCAGCAGGCAGCTCGCGGACCAGCTCGCCAGCCGTCTGCTCTAGGGCCCGGGTCAGCCCCCCGGCGCCCGGATGACCTCCAGGCGCCGCGGGCGCGGCGAGCCGGGGATGCGCACCGGAAGCCAGCCCGTGCCGTCACCCGCCCGCTGCAGCGGGCCGAGCCTGCTCTCCGGCGCCCTGGTGCCGTCCAGAGTCACCCCGGAACCGGGGTCGGCGACGGCAACTTCCACGGTGAAGTCGGCCGAGGGGGGCAGCTCCACCGACAGCCGGGCCTGGCCGGCCGAGAACTGCCGGAACCGGCCGCGCAGGTCGGCACGCAGCAGCGGCACGCCGTCCCGCGACAGCGCCGTGGAGCCGGGCCCGAGTTCCACCGAGTACGCGAGCCCGGCCACGTAGCCCACGGCAACCCGGCTGTCGCCGCCCGCGCAGCCGAAGCAGGTCCCGTCCCACGGGTCGGTGCCGATCACCTCCAGGTCCGCCATCATCGGCAGCAGGACGCCCCAGGTGTAGAACGGTTCGGCGTCAACCGAGTCGCCCCCCTCGCCGGTCTGCTGGCTGAAGTTCTCATAGCAGCGCCGCTCGGCCCAGCCCCGGCGGAACAGCTCCAGGCCCCGCTCGGCCAGCCACGCCGCCTCCTGGTCGAACCGGTACCGGCGCAGGCCCAGGTAGACGAGGTAGTTGAAGCACGGCCAGACCCGGCCCCGCCAGTACACGTTGTCCAGCGCGGCCGGGTCCTCGTGCGGCGTCCCGGCGATCGGGTACGGCCCGCCGAACCGGCGCGGGTCGGCGAGCCAGCGCTGCACCATGGCCTCGGCCTGCTCCGGCGTCGCGATCCCGGCCAGCAGCGGGTAGAAGCTGGTCGGCGACAGGCTCCTGGTGAACTCACCGCTCCACAGCCGCCCGGCGAACACCTCGCGCTCGTCGTCCCACAGCCGGGCGCGCACCGCCTCGGCCAGCTCGGCCGCCCGGCCGGCGATCCGGCCGCTGCCGGGCAGCAGCCGGGCGAGCAGGCTGCCCTCGTGCACCAGCAGGCTGTTCAGCCCGACGTCCTCGAGGTCCATGGTGTGCGCGGAAAGGTCGAACCGCACGTTGTCGTACACCGGCGAGTTGTCGTTGGCCGACTCGTCCATGGCCGCCTGCCGGGTGTGCACGAAGTGCCCGTCGCCCACCGGCGAGGATCCGTACTCGAGCAGCCCGTTCCCGTTCCCGTCCCGGGTGGCGAACCACCAGTCGAACGCCCCGGCCAGGACCCGCGCCGCAGCACCCGCCGCGTCGTCGTCGGGCGTCATGGCCTGGACCGACCAGCAGGCGTGCGCGCCGACCGGCGGATGCGAGCGGTCCGCCCAGTCGGTGGTGGCCGCGCGCAGCGCGGTCAGGTTCCCGCGGGGAGTCCGGCCGGCCAGCACCGCGGCCACGTTGTCCCAGGCGAGCGGGCCGGCGCCGAGGTGCGCCGCGAGGATCGAGTGCAGGAACCCGTCGATCTGCCAGACGCCGAAGCCGCCGAACTTGCGCGCGATCCAGGCCCTGGTCGCCACGGTGTAGACCTGTCGGTTGACCGGGTCCCAGATGGTGTTCCAGCCAAGCACGTCACGGATCGCCGAGCGGTTCTCGGACCCGCGGGGGGACACCCCGCGCGGTCCCCCCGAAGCGTCCGTGAGCGTCCGCTGCAGGCGATCCTGCGCCGCGTCCGCATCCGGGCCCGCGGCCGCGGCGAAAACGGTCACCGGGTCGGTCGCGCTGATGCGGAAGACCGCGAACCGGCCCCGCTCCGGTGCAGGCGGCCGGGCGTAGTAACTCTGCGACTCCATAAGACGGCCCAGAACGCCACGCTCCATGGTCAGCCGGGCATCGGCGGGCCGGTCCAGTGTGCTGAATGCGGCGGACGGCCGTTCCGCGCCCCGGTCCAGCAGCGCCACCGGAGGCTGCAGGTACTCGCCTCCGGACGGGGTGATCAAGCGGACCGGCGCGGGGTCGCCGGTCCCGTCGGTGCCGAACTCGAGCAGCAGCCAGAACCGTAGTCCCCACTCGGCCATGTCCGTGCAGGTGAGCCTGCCAGTCACGCAGCCGTCGCCGGCCGCGGCCAGCTCGAGCCGCACGGTCGACCCGGCGTGGGTGAGGTCCACCGCGATCTCGCCGCCGTCGATGTGGTGGGTGCCGAGCCGGTAGGCGGGGGACCAGGGGAAGTCGGTGAACGTGTTCGCGCTCGCGCTGTAGGCGCCGACCCGGAGCACCGTGCCGCTGCCCAGGTGCGCGGCGCAGGCCGGCCAGTCGGCGTCCCACGTGTTCCAGGTGTCCGGGCCGGCCGCGGTCATGCCCGGTTGGTTCCCGCCAGACGGCCGAGTTCGTCGCCGACCGAGCCGATCGTGACCTGCGGCGCGAACCCGCGCATCAGGTTCAGCGCGGCCTCGTGCGCTTCGGCCGTGATCCCGGCGCAGGCGTCCGCGATGACCCGGACCTGCGCGCCGGCGTCGACCGCCGCCAGCACCGTGGCCAGCACGCAGCAGTCGGTGCTGACCCCGCAGACGGTCAGCTCCCGGCCGGGGCCGAGCATGGACTCGAGTTCCGGGCCCCACTTGGAGAACGTTGTCGTGTCCAGGGTGTCAAGACCCTGGCTCGCCCACGGCCGGGCCAGGTCGGCCAGGCCGGCCGCCTCCGGGGCCAGCACCTGCGGCCAGGCGCGGTAGTAGCCGACCCAGCTTCCCTCGGGCACCTCCGGGATCACGAACCGGGTGAAGATCACCCGCGAGCCGTACCCGCTGGCCAGCGAGCCGACGGGCTCGATGAGGGCCTCGAACCCGGGCACCGCCCACGGGCTCCCCGCGGCGAAGAACTCCTGCATGTCGATGACGGCAAGCAGTGGCCCACCCACCTCCCCATCTCCCTTCACTTGCTCATGATCACGCCGGAACTGCTGCCCTTTCCGCGGCCCTGGCCCTGGAAAACTGCCCGGAGACCAGGACGAGCACGGTGTAGACGAGGGCCCCGAGCACCAGCGCGATGATCACGCCGATGCTGCTGCCGCCCACGGGGCCACTCCGGCCGCCCAGCACGCCGAGCAGGTAGCCGACCCAGCTGAACACCGGGCTGGTCGAGGTCACTGTGCCGAGGCCGATCGCGCACGCGATCACCAGCGCGACCAGGCCGTACCAGTTGTAGCCGCCGCCGTCGGCCCGGTACAGCCGCTGCTCGTCGTAACCGTTCTTCCAGCGCAGCAGCGCCATGTCGGCCAGGAAGATCCCGGACCAGGCCGCGAGCAGGACGCCCAGGGTGATCAGGAAGCCCTCGAACGGCGCGAAGAACGTCTTGGCGATAAACAGCACGTAGATGTTCCCGGCGATCATCACGCAGGCGTCGATCGCCACGGTCTTGTACCGCTCGGTGCGCAGCCCGAGGGTCAGCAGGTTCAGCCCGCCGGAGTAGACATCGAGCACGGTCGCTGCGATCAGCCCGCCGACGGCGGTCAGCAGGTAGGGGACCGCGAACCAGACCGGCAGCGTGTCGGCGAACAGGCCGATCGGGTTGGCCGCCGACGCGATGTTCGGGTTGCTGGCGGCGAGGAAGATGCCGAAGATGCCGAGCAGGATCGGCGCGAGGCTGGCGCCGAACGTGGTCCAGCCCACGACCGAAGCCGACTTCACCTTGCGCGGCAGGTACCTGCTGTAGTCCCCGGCCGCGTTCACCCAGCCGATACCGAGCCCGGCCATGATCACGGTGGTGCCGCCGACCACGCCGGCCAGGAACTTCCCCGAGGGTAGCGACGTCGCCGCGTGCAGGTTCACGTGCTTGGCCTCGAGGGCGATGAACACCACGGTCAGCACCGCGAACGCCCAGGTGAACCAGACCTGCACCCGGGCGATCGTGGCGTGCCCGAGCAGTGCGAGCGTGATGGTCACGCCCGCCACGATCACGAACGCGACCGCGACCGTGGGATTACCGGCCGGGAAGCCGAGCCGCAGCATGATGCTCTGCGCGGCGAGCACCCCCAGCGCGGTCAGCAGGATCTCCCAGCCGAGGAACGATACGTAGCTGATCAGCGTCGGCAGCCCGTTGCCAAGGACGCCGAACGACGCGCGCGACACCACCAGCGTGGGCGCGTTGGCTCGCTTCCCGGCCAGGCTGATGAACCCGACGAGCAGGAACGACAGCACGGTCCCGACGATCATCACGATGATCGCCTGCGGCAGGTCGAGGCCGTAGAAGGTGATCAGGAACGCGCCGTAGGTGATGTCCAGGATGCCGATATTGGCCGCGCACCAGATCCAGAACAGCTCGATCGGCTTGCCGTGGCGCTCTTCCTCGGCGATCGGGTTGATCCCGTTGGTCTCGATACTCCATGGCCGGTCGGCGTCGGGCGCCTGCGCCGCGCTTCCGCCTGGGCTGGCTGCGTTAGTGTCCATGCTCTGGCCCTCCGGGGTGAGCTGAACTAGCAACGATTTCACCGTTAATCCAGCTCTGTCCAGGGGCCATCCGGCCGGACATAATCGCGCTCGGGGCGCGAGCTGCACCAGTCCGGCGCTACCGTTCCCGATGTGGTCAAGGTCACCGGGTTCGACGGGATCCTGTTCTCCGAGCTGTGCGACCCGCCGCTGACGACGGTGCGCCAGCCGGTCCAGACCATCGCGGCGGAGTCGGTCCGGCTGCTGCGGCTGCGGATGGGCGGGGATGACCAGGCCGTGCGCCGGAGCGAGATCGCGCCGTCGCTGCTGGTCCGCCGCTCCTCCCTGGCGGGCAGCTCATGACCCGGGCCCAGGTGGCCGTGATCGGCAGCCTCAACGCCGACCTCACGCTGCTGGTCGACCGCCTGCCCGGCCCGGGCGAGACCGTGCTCAGCACCGCGCCGGGCACCGTCGGCTTCGGCGGCAAGGGCGGCAACCAGGCGGCCGCGGCGGCCGCGTTCGGCGCCGACGTCGCGATGATCGGCCGCGTGGGCGACGATGACGCCGGCCAGCGGATCCTCGGCGACCTGCGGGAACGCGGGGTCGACGTGTCAGCGGTGCGGGTCACGCCCGGCGCGCGCAGCGGCGGCGCCACGATCGCCGTCAACCCGGCCGGAGAGAACCTGATCCTGGTGGATCCCGGGGCCAACGGCCAGCTGGAGCCGGGTGACATCGGTCGGGACATCCTGGACCGGGCGGGCGCGATCCTGCTGCAGCTGGAGATCCCGGTCCGGACGGTATCCGCGGCCGTGAGCATGGCCAGCGCTCCGGTGGTGCTCAATCCCGCGCCCGCCGTCCCGCTCAGCGCCGATCTCCTGGCGCAGGTGAATGTGCTGGTGCCGAACCAGACCGAGCTGGCCCGGCTGACCGGGGCCGCGCCGCCCGGCGGACTGGCGGCCACCGCGGCGCTGGCCCGCAAGCTCCCGGCCGATCTCGACGTCGTCGTCACGCTCGGCGCCAGCGGCGCGCTCGTCGTGCCCCGGCTGGGCGGCCCGGTGACGCATATCGCCGCTCCCTCGATCACGGCGGTCGATGCCACCGGTGCCGGAGACTGTTTCTGCGGGACGCTGGCCGTCACGCTGGCCGGCGGGGCCAGCCTGGCCGACGCCGCCCGCATCGCCGTCGCGGCCGCCGCGCTGTCGGTCACCGTGGCCGGAGCCCGAGGCCTGCTGCCCGGCCGCGACGAGGCCGGGTCGCTGGCGGCGGGCCTGACCGCTCAGGCCGTCAGCGGCTAGGCCGCCATTTCCGTTATGCGAATCACCCCGGACGGATGATGCCCGCCCGCCCTCGCGCAACGACAGTACGATCGTCGGCCAACGCTGAGGACGGTGCCATGACTACCGATGAGACGCGCAGTTCCCTGCCCCAGCTCCGATCCGGCCCGCTGATCGTTGGATCGGCGCTCTTCGCGGCGGGCTGCCTGATAGCACTGGCGGGCATCGCGGTCGGCAGCTCGCACGTGGTGTCGGCCAGCCGGCGATGGGTCAGGGACATGGACGTGCCGCCGAGCGAGCTCGCGAAGATCAAGCTGGCGCAGGCCAAGGCGGCGGCCGCCGCGGGCGCCGGGGCCTGGCGGACCGAGTCCGCCCGGCAGGCCAGCGACTCGTGAGGTGACGAACGTCGATCTCGCGAGCGAGATCACCCGCTGAACGCGGAGCGTGACCGCTCCGACCAGGATGAGCAGGCTCACGTTCAGTCCTCCGTCCCGGGCTGCGGGGACATCACCCGCGGTGCATGGCCGGAGCGACCTCAGGAATGGACCACCCGCGAGGGGTGACTAAGGACCGGCGGGTTCAGCTACTCGGGCGGCTGGGGGTCGTCCTCGAGGCGGCGGACCTCCAAGATCTGAACGCCGAAAGTCTGCAGCCTGGCGAGCAGCCCGTGCAGCGCCGCCTGATCCTGAAGGGGACCGTGCAGCACGGTTTCCACCTGGTGCACGGAGGCAGTAAGCCGTTCGAAGTCAAGCAGCGCCTCGGGGGGCAGGATTCCAACTACCCGGATTTCGTAGTAGCGGGACTCCACCGCACGGGCCCCCAAGCTTCTCGGCCAACTTCTCGTGACTCCACGCTCCTACCACCTGGCCCGCAGCACCCCACTCGGGACGGGTGATTCGCCACCTCGGCCGGGATCGGGCGCAGGCAAGTCACCCTGGTGAGATCGGGGGAGGGTGATGACCGTTCACCCATGTCCGTGCGAGAACGACGGTTAGCGGGAGAGCTAGCCCGTCCGGCCCGGGAAAGGTGACCGAATAGTGAGCCGTGCGGGTATGTCCGCGCCGACCGGCACCACACGGCAGCCGGCCGGGGCGGGTGATCCGCTCCTGGCATCCAAGATCACCGTGCCCAGCGCGCCCGGCTGGCACGTTCCGCGGCCGCGGCTCGACGAGCTCATTGCTCAGGGAACCCGGAACTGTATTACGGCGGTCACCGGCCCTCCCGGGGCCGGGAAGACGATGGCCCTCGCGCTGTGGGCGTCGGGCAGCGCGCCCGTCGGTCCCATCGCGTGGGTCACCATCGACGACTATGACAACCGGCCAAGAGTCTTCTGGTCCTACGTCCTGGCGGCATTGCGGCAGGCCGGCGTTCCTGTCCCGCGGGCCATGTCTGCGACCGTGCGACGGTATCCGCTCGACCATGAATTCCTGCTCCGGTTCGCTTCGCTGATGGCAGCGCAGGATCCGCCCGTCACGCTGGTCCTCGACGATATCCACCTGCTCAGCGCGCCCAAGGTCCTGGATGGGCTGGCGTACGTACTGAGGCATGCCGGACCGGGCCTGGGTCTGGTGGTGGCCTCGCGCATGGATCCGCTGCTGCCGCTGCACCGGTACCGGCTCACCGGGGAGCTCACCGAGATCCGGGCCGACGACCTCGCCTTCAATATCCCCGAAGCCCAGCTGCTCATGGCGCAGCACGGCGTCACGCTTTCGTCCGAGGCGCTGGAACGCCTCACCAGGCGGGCCGAGGGCTGGGCGGCTGTCATGCGGCTGGCTGCTATCTCGATGGACGGGCACGACGACCCCGAGCAATTCGTCAAGGGGCTGATCGCTGAGGACAGCGCGGTGGCCGGATACCTGGTGGAAGAGGTGCTCAACGCCCAGCCCGCCCACACCAGGGACTTTCTGCTGAGGACGAGCATCCTGGACCGGATCAACGAGAGCGTTGCCACCGAGCTGACCGACGAAGGACGGAAGACGGCGGTCCTGCCGGATCTGGCCCGGGCCAACGCGCTCATCCAGCGGGACGAGGGCGGCTGGTACCGCTACCACTCGTTGTTCGCGGCGGTCTTGCGCCTGAAGCTGCGGCGTGAGTACCCAGGCCAGGTGCCGGACCTGCACCTGCGCGCGGCCAGGTGGTACCGGCGGAACGGGCTCCTGGCCGAGGCGGTCCGGCATGCCGCGGCGGCAGGCGACTGGCAGTTCGCCGCCCGGACGGTTCTCGACGAGCTCGTCGTAGATCAGCTCATCGACTCTCCGGGCAACGAGCCGCTGGCCGGCGGATTCCGGCACATGCCACGCGGCCAGGAGTGGGCCGAGCCGCAGCCCTTGCTCGTCGCCGCGGCGATCGACTTCGCTCGCGCCCAGGACGCCGCGAGCGAGGCCTTCCTTAGCGCCGCGGAGGGCATGCTCGGACATCTCCCCGCCGGAGCAGAAATCCCGTCCCGGCTCGCCGCCTCGATGATCCGCCTCGCCCTGTCCCGGCGCATCGGCGATCTCGACGCGGCGGCGGCCGCGGCCGAGAAAGCCGAGGCCCTGCTTGAGGTCATCCCCGAAGAACAGCTGGCCCGGCACCCGGGAATCCAGGCGCGCGTGCTCGCCGGGCGCGGGGCGATAGAACTCTGGTCCGGCCATTTCGATGAAGCGTCGGCCATCTTCGAGGCGGGCGTGACCGCCGAGCGAGCTCCGGAGCGCGAGCGAGCCGACTGCCTCGGGCATCTCGCCCTGATCGAGGCGCTGCGGGGCCGGCTCAGCCATGCGGCCGAGCTAGCCGCCGACGCGACGGGAAGGCCGGCCTGTGACGATGACGTGGACCGGCCGAGCGGCCCGGCGAGCCAGGCGGCCGAGGTGGCGCTCGCATCCGTGCACCTGGAACGTAACGAGCTGTCCGGCGCGCGGCGCTGGCTCAGGCGGGCGCTTGACGCCCTGCGGGCGCGGCCCGACAAACTGATCGGCGCGGCTGCCTACCTCGTGGCGGCGCGCCACAGCCTGGCCGGAGGCCACGGGAGAGCGGCGTTGGAGGTCATTGGCCAGGCACGGCAGGGCTGGACGCCGCCGGCCTGGGTCGAGCACCGGCTGATGGTGCTGCATTCGCAGGCCTGCGCCGCGACCGGTGACCTTCAGTCAGCCATTCACCTGGCCGTGGAAGCCGCCCCAGGATCCTCGCTCGACGCTGCCGTCGGGCTGGCGCAGGCCCTGCTGGCCACCGGAGACCCGGAGGCGGCCAAGAATGCACTGGCCAGCGCGCCGCCCGGCGAGGAGGCTCCCGATAGCGTCTGCTCGGCGGCCTGCCTGCTCGATGCGCAGCTCGGTTACGAGAGCGGTGACCGGGCGCGTGGCCGCCGGTCGCTCGAGCAGGCTCTGCGGCTCAGTGAGCCCGAGCAGTTCCGGCTGCAGTTCGCGATCGAGCGGAACTGGCTTCGGCCGGTTTTGCGGCGTGAACCCGAACTGGCTCAGGCCTACCGGCGGGTACTGGAGCCCGAACTGATCAGCCCCTACCTGGTCGCGGCCGGGCGGCCCGACGGGCCCGACGCCGCGCCGGCAGCGCCGCTGATTGTTGAGGCGCTGAGCGAGCGCGAACGGGAAGTGCTCGAGCACGTGTCGGCGATGGAGAGCACCGCTGAGATCGCTATCGAGATGTATATCTCGGTGAATACCGTTAAAACTCATCTCAAAAGTATTTATCGCAAACTGTCGGTATCTCATCGCGGCGAAGCAGTGCGCCGGGCCAGGCAATTCGGCTTGCTCTAACCCGGCCAGACGGGCTACGCCGGCGGCCTGGCCCGCGAGATCGGCGGAATGTCCGCGGTGACTCTCTCGATGGCCCCGAGGACGGCGGGCGCAGCGGCCCTGATACGGGCCGCGCCCACGGTCGGGAGCAGCGCGACGAGCACGCCCGTGATCTCATCGATCGTGACGCCATGGTCGAGCGCCGTCGCAACGTGCTGGTCGTATGCTGGCTCGCGCTCGCCCGCCGCCACGAGCCCGGCCAGGCGGACCATCGCGTGAGTTCTCACGTCAAGCCCGGATTCCTCGATATTGTCGGCCTCCGGGGAAGTGGCCGCGGCCAGGATGGCCGGATCACCGGCGGCGCCGGCCAGCCAGCCGGCCAAGGCTGCTCGGCCGCGCGGAAGGCTCACCGTGAACCGGCTATCGCGGTTCGCGATCGCAGCACGTCGGCGCCGAGTTCATTGAGGCTGACAATATGCAGCGCGAATTCCTGGAACCGCTCCAGCAGTCCATAGAGTTCGGATTCGTCACGCACCGAGGCTATAACACATGTCCAGCCCCGGGCGGACTCGACCAGCAATTCATCGTGGATCCCCGTTAGCAAGTGCCTGCATTCACCCCGCAGGATGATCCGGTACCGGTTGTAAGGGCCGGCGGGCGCGGTCATGATTAGGCTTCCCCTCCGATGCCGAGAGCTGGCATCCGGCGCGGTGCCTCCACTTCCCCGGGTGGCTGGCGTTACACCTTTTGTAGGCGGTGACTGGGTGAGAGATTCTCACCCTCGCGGCTGGTTCACCCGGGTGACCGAACGCCCTGGCCGTGGCGCGCATAAGATCCCCAACTGCTTGCCCTGCTCGACGGCGTCGTGCCGGGTGGAAACGCCGAGCTTGCGGTAGATCGCCTGCGTGTGGGTCTTGACCGTGTTGGCTGACACGTACAGCTCCTGCCCGATCTCGCGAAGCGACTGCGAGCCGCTGAGCAGGTGCAGCACCGCTACCTCGCGCTCGGTGAGCGGCTCCGCGGGCGACACCGGGCGCGGTCGGCCCGCGATCCGGCGGTCGAGTTCCGCCAGCCGGGCCTGCAGGGCCTCGGTTCCTTCCGGTAGCAGGGTCAGCAGGCCCCTGGCCTCGGCGGCCAGTTCCGCGGCGCCGGAAGTGTCGCCCAGATCGAGGCGCACCCGAGCCAGCCAGAGCGTGGGCTCGAGGGTGGGCCAGGGGCTGAGCCCGATCGAGTTGCGGTGCCGAAAGGCACGCTCAAGCTCGTTACGGGCCTCCTCGAGCTGGCCCCGCGCGGCATAGGCCGCGCCCAGCGCGGTATACGCCGCGGAACTTCGGGGCGCATTGCTGATCTCGCCGCGCGCCGCCAGGGCACGGGCCGTCTGCGCGAGTTCGTGCGCCTTCGAGAGCCTGCCCAGGTCGACCGCGACCAGGGCGGCCCAGGAGAGGGCAAACATCTCGATCAGCGGATGGTTGGTCATGCTCTGCACGGCCTCCTCCAGCGGTCCCGCCGCTGCCGCGGACTCACCGGAGAGGTAGAGGCTGCAACCAAGCGCCGCTCTGGCCAGGGCGTAGTACGGCGTGGCCGGGTCGCGTTCGATGTCCACGGCCGTGACGGCCGACTCGCGCATGTCCCGGAGGCCGTCGAAGCCGAAGACGGCTCGCAGCAGAGCCGCTGAGGACTGCAGTGACTGCATCCCGTCGGGCAACGGCCCCTCGTGGTGGCCGGAGCCGATTACCGGGAGCCAGCGCCGCACGGTATCCCGGTCCCCGGTGAGAGCCGCCGCCCATGCCGCGCTGTGCGCGGCAACGGGGTTGGCGGCAATCCGGTCGTCGCCGAGCAGGCCCATCCATCCGCGGACTGTCGTTATCTGGCCGATGTCGGCGTACGAGCGCCAGTGACGCGTGATGAGGTCGACGGCCGTGACGGCGTCATCGGCGGCCAGTGAGTGGCTGACCGCCTCCTCCGTCGATCCCGACCGCTGGTGCCAGGCGCTCGCGCGGTGGTGCAAGGCGCGAACGATGCCCGGCTCGGTCAGGGCGAGCTGACTGCGGAGCAGCTGGGCGAAGAGGTGGTGATAGCGGTACCACCGCCGGCTGTCGTCCAGGGGCACCAGGAAGAGGTTCTCCCGCTCGAGCGTCTCGATGATTTCCACGGCATTGGCCGAGCCGGTGACGGCGTCGCACAGCGGGGCACAGAACCGGGTGAGGATGGAGGTTCGCGCGAGGAACTCTTGGATGTCACCCGGCTGGCGGCTGAGCACCTCGTCGGCCAGAAAGTCGACGATGAACCGGTTACCGCCGGTGAACTCGCGAACGAAGGCCTGTGGCGACGGGTGACCGCGAAGAGAGAGCGCCGCCAGGTACATCCCGGCCGGCCATCCCTCGGTGCGTTCCATGAGATCGGCCAGGTCATCCTCACCGAGCTGGACACCGGACACGGCCTGCACGAGCGCGGCCGCCTCGTCAGCGCCAAAGCGCAGCTCGCGCGCCCGGATCTCGACCATCTCGCCGGCCGTCCGCAGCCGCGCCAGCGGCAGCGGCGGGTCAGCCCGCGTGATGAGCACGATCTGCGCGGACGGCGGGAGATGAAGCACCAGGAACGCGATCTGGTCGTGGCATCTGCGTTCCTTGATCACGTGGTAGTCGTCGAGGACCAGGACAACCGGTGTCGCGAGCGCGGCCAGATCGTTGGCCAGGATGGGCAGCACCGTCCCGGTAATGTCCGGCGCCTGCACCCGAAGCTCCTTCAGGATGACCTCGCCGCCGATCTCCGGGCAGGCTCGCTGCAGGGCGCTCGCGATATACCACCACAGCCTGCTGGGGTCATCATCGCCGCGGTCGAGTGAGACCCAGGCGAACGGCCGGCTTTCGGCTGGGCTGGAACGCCACTGGGCGACGAGCGTTGTCTTGCCGAAGCCCGCCGGAGCGTCGACGAGCACCAGCTTGGCGGCGGTGCGGGCCAGGTGATCAGTGAGCTCGGGCCGCTGCACCCACGCCGTCCGCGGGTTCGGAGCATGAAGCTTCGTCTCGATCGGAACGTCAAGGCCCACGCGGGCCTGCGGCACCGCGGGAACAGCGCCCAGCTGGCGTTCGGGTCGCGCTCCTGCCCCCAGACCCGTGCCGCGGCTCACTCCTCGAGCTTAATGAGAACCCCCAATCATGGCTAGGAACGGCAAACCGTTTCCTGGCTGGCATTTCATCCGATTTACGCGATTCGGCCAGGCCGGAACCGTCAGGCTGTGCGTTGCCGCCAGAACTGTCCGTGACACGTTGCGCTCGATGCGTGACCGCGGGGGTCACCCGTGCCGGGCGATGCATTCCGCCTGGTTCCGGGCCAGCGTTAGCCCTGAGGAGGTGGCCACAATGACAATCGGCGGCAGTATCGCCCTCATCGTTATCGGCGCGATTCTCCGGTTCGCCGTCACCTGGCATCCCGCGCACGTCGACCTGCAGGTCATCGGCGTGATCCTGATGATCGCCGGAGTGGTCGGCCTGGTCATTTCGGTCGCGTTCCTGGTCGTGCGGCGTCGCGACCGAGCATCGGCCCAGGTCTACGAGGAACGCCGCTATACCCAGCCGCCCAACTGACCGCTCACGGGCATCGGCCACGGGATTTCACGGCCGCCCGCCGAGGCCGGTAGCGCCGCTCCGGCCCGGCGCTGGCCTCCGCCGGGGCCGGCGACCATCCAGTACGGGTGATGCCCGCCCGGCGGCCCGGGCCGGACACTGCAAGCCAGAACGGCACCCGCCGCTCCCAGAAGCTAGTAGCCCGGCTGTCCCGGACTCCGGCGGCCACAAAGACCTGGACGGATGTTGATCCCATGACCGGATGGTTCCTGGGGATAGGACTAGGCGTCGTGTACCTGGTCCTGATCGTCACTTTGGCCGTCATGAGCTTCCGCAAGGGTCATTGGGTCCTCGGCCTGATCGGCTTCATCTTCCCGGTCCTGTGGCTCATTGGCGCCATCCTGCCGTCGAGGTACCGCAGAGCCTGAAACACGATCCCCGGCAGCTCAGTCATCATCGGCGCCGCTACGCATTCGTCATTTCTCTCTTGTCCATGGCGTGGAGCGAGCGGCGCAGCAGGAATCCGCCGATGATCTCGAAGATCCCCATGATGATGAACCAGATTCCGAGCAGCACGGCGAGGACGTTAAGCGACGAGGCGGGGGAGGCGGCCACGACGATCCCCGCGACGAGGCTCACCACGCCGAAGACGATCCACCAGGCCCGTCCTTCGCGAACGCCGCCGGAGATCCCCCCGATGAGGGCGGTCAGCCCCTGAACGATCCAGGTAATGCCGATCACCAGGCCGATGATCGACCTGGTCAGGTGCAGGTGCCGGATCAGGATGACGCCGATGACGATGAACAGCAGGCCCGTGATGCCGAGCCAGACCCGGTTCGTCTCCCTCGAGTCGAACACCCGGATCAGGTGGAAGATCCCGGAAAGAATCATCATGATGCCGAGCAAGACCGCCACCACGTTCAGCGAGCCGGTCGGGTGGAAGCTCAAGATGATCCCGAGGATCAGGGTCAGCGCGCCAATGACCATGCCGGTTTGCCACGCGCCGGCCAGCGTTGCCGAGGGTGCTGGCTCCGCGTCGAAGCCGTTGGAAACCATTGCCGCCCCTTTCTGCTATCGAGTCGGCGCCTTGCTGCTGCCGATGGTCGGCCCGCACTCGTGGCGTGTCGTCACCCGCCACGGGTGGTGCTGACCCTCGCGGGAGTCTTTAGGGTCACGGTGCAGGGTCGCGAAGAAGCGGGAGCACGCGGCATGCCCACGGCGCAGCACCAGCTCAGCAACATGACCTGGATCCCTGGCGGCACGTTCCAGATGGGCTCGGCCGACTTCTATCCCGAAGAGCGCCCGGTGCACCGGGTTACCGTCGACGGCTTCTGGATCGACACCGGCCCGGTGACCGTGCAGGAGTACCGGCGCTTCGCCAAGGCCACCGGCTACGTGACCGTTGCGCAGCGGCCGCCCGACCCGGCCGACTATCCCGAGGCCGATCCCGCCCTGCTGGTGCCAGGCTCGCTGGTGTTCCATCGCACCGAGGGCCCGGTCGACCTGCGTGACTTCCGGAACTGGTGGGCGTACGTGCCGCGGGCTGACTGGCGGCACCCGGCCGGCCCTGGCACCAACTCCCGCGACCGCGAACGGCATCCGGTGACTCAGGTCGCCTACCAGGACGCGGACGCCTACGCCGCGTGGGCGGGCAAGGAACTGCCCACCGAGGCGGAGTGGGAATATGCGGCCCGCGGTGGCCTGGACGGTGCTGTCTACGCGTGGGGCGATGAGTTCGCCCCGGGCGGGCAGATGATGGCCAACACCTGGCAGGGCCGGTTCCCCTGGGAGAACCGGCTCACCGACGGTTATGAGGGAACTTCCCCGGTCGGCTCGTTTCCCGCCAACGGCTACGGCCTCCACGACATGACCGGCAACGTGTGGGAATGGACCTGTGACTACTTCTTCCCGCGCCACGTGTCCTCGGCCGCCGACAGCTGCTGCGGGCCACGCAACCCTCGCGTGAGCTCGCCGCCACGTAGCTGGAGTGTCCCCGGGCCAGGAGCACAGCTGCCCCACAAGGTCATCAAGGGCGGCTCTCATCTCTGCGCGCCCAACTACTGCCTGCGCTACCGGCCAGCCGCCCGGCAGAGCGAAGCGATCGACACGGCCACCTGCCACCTCGGCTTCCGCTGCGTCATCCGCGCGCCCGCAGGCCAGCATGGGGCAGGCGCAGGATCCGCCGGAGGGGGTGCCGTGGCCGCCGCCAAGCTCCCCCGTCACGGGTGACGCTCCGGCACCCGGCCGGCCCGATCCTGGTTGGGACGTGCCGGCCAGCAGACGTGCCGGAACGCGACGTGCGGAAGGGACCGGGCATGACGCGCCTGACCAAGAGCGTGGTCCTCTTCCTCGGGGCGCTCGCCGTCGGGCTGATCGTGGCGGGATGCAGCAGCGGTGTCATCAGCTCGATCAAGAGCCTGGCCCCCAGCAAGACCATCAGCGTGCCGACCCTCTCACCCGGCGCAAGCCCGACGCCGGTGCCCACCGCGCAGCCGTCGGTGGCCCCGCCGACCGCGCAGCCGTCGGTACCCCAGACCACGACCGCGCCGGCGCTTCAGCCGAGCAGTTCGCCGACCTCAAGCCCGGCACCCGGTTCCACGCCCGCCTGGCTATGGTGGCTCATCGGGGCCGTTGTGGTCATCGGCGTGATCGTGCTGGTGCTGGTCCTGCGCTCGGCCGCCAGGCGCCGCTCCGCGGCGGCAGGCGGCTGGCGCTCGAGAGTCGTCGACGCATACGCGAAGGGATCGGCTCTCTATGACGCGATGAGCTTCGCCGAGCGGCCAGGCGCGCTGGCCGCCGAGGATAGCGGCGCCCGCTGGGCCGACATCCAGCGCCGCGCGGATGACCTCGGCCAGACGCTGTACGCGCTGCGTGAAGCCGCCCCCGACGAGGACGAGCGGGCCCGGGTCGTCGATGCACTCGGCTCGCTGCAGGCCGTCCGCTCCGCGATGGCCGTGGAGAGAGCGCCCGGCGGCGCCGACGCCGGGCAGGCCGAGGTCGTCCGCGGCCGGTTGTTCGGGTTCGATGCGGCACTGCGGGCCCTCCGCCCGCCGGACCCGCCTCCTCGCTGAACCACACGGGCAGGCCGGCCGCGTTGAGGAGTAGTGTGCGGCTCGCCGGTAGACGTGTCGGGCCTCGCCGCACGGTTATCGAGTTGCTGCCGTGGGAATTTTCCCAGGACGCGAACGTGCGGAAGGACCGGGCATGCGGCGCATGGCGAACAGCGTGGCCTTCTTCGTGGCGGTCCTGGCCGCCGGAGTGCTGGCGACCGGATGCGGAAGCGGCTCCGGCTCGTCACTGACCTGGCTGTGGGTCCTCGTCGGCGCCATCGTGATCATCGGCGTGATCGTGGTGGTGCTGGTGCTGCGCCATATGGGGGAGCGCGGCACCGTGGTCCTCGGCGGCTGGCTGGCCCAGGCCATTGACGTGTACAAGAAGGGATCAGCCCTGCATGACGCGATGAGCGCGGCCGAGCAGCCGGGTGCGCTGGCCGCTCAGGACGGCACCGCCCGCTGGTCCGACATCCAGCTCCGCTCGGATGACCTCGCTCAGGAGCTCACCGCGCTGCGCGATACGGCCGTGGAAGAGGAGGACCAGGGCCGGGCCGCCGATGCGCTCGCGTCGCTGCAGGCGGTCCGCTCGGCGATGGAGGCCGAGCGGGCGGCGGAAGGCGGTGCCGGGCAGGCCGAGGCGGTTCGCGACTGCCTGGCCGCGTTCGAGAAATCGCTGCGGGCGCTCCGCTCGCCGGACCCGCATCTTTGGTGAACCACGCGGGCAGGCCCGCTGCCGCTTGGGGGGTTGGGGCGGCAGCGGGCCTGGTCCCGCACCATTCACGTTTCTCCGAACGACCGGGCCGTGCCTCACCCGGCTTGGGTGAGTCGACCCGGATGCGACGGTGGCAGGATGGGTGCCGCGGGCCGATCTAGCGCCCGGCCCGCGGCCGCGATTCCCGGCGGCCTGACGCTGATGGAGGACGCTGTCATGAGCATCGGCGGCAGCATCGCGCTGATCGTCATCGGCGCCATTCTGCGTTTCGCGGTGACCTGGAAGCCCCGCTACGTCAACCTCGAGTCCGTCGGCGTGATCTTGATGATCGGCGGCGCGGCCGGCCTCGCCGTGGCGCTCGCATTCCTGATCTCCCGGAGGCGTTCCCGCGCATCAGCCGACGTCTACGAGCAGCGTCGCTATGTAGAGCCGCCCCCGTGACCGCAGCGGCATCCGGATCAGCCGCGCGGTTCTAACCGTCAATGGCGAGGTGCCCCGCCGGCCGGGCCGGCGGGGCACGCTCCTTGGCGCCTCCCGGCGCGGCCTGGGACCGGGCGCCGGGAGGCGCGACATCCAATATCTGTGATGAGTCTGACCATTTGCTGAATGTATCCGTCGGAAAACCTGGATATTTCCTGATCATCCTGCGGCGGGCGCCGGGTCATTCCGCTGCTAACTTGACTCGTCAGGGTTGTTTCGGCGCATGGTCGGCTCACCGGAGATGGCATGGCAGGCGAACCGGTTACGGGACGCTATCCCGGCCCGGAGATCATCAAGCTGGGTTCGGTCCCAGGGTTCGTGGTGTTCGACCTGCCCGGCGCGCCGGTGGCCGCCGGGGGGACGCGGCTGGCGCCGGACGTCAGCGTCGCCGAGGTGGCGCTGCTGGCCCGGGCGATGACCTATAAGTACGCGGCGCTGGGCGCGCAGGTCGGCGGGGCCAAGGCGGGAGTGCGCGGCGACCCGGCCGATGAGGCGGCCAGGGCCGGGCTGATGGCGCGGTTCTGCGCCGAGGTCCGCCCGATGGTCGACGCGGGCCGGTTCCTGACCGGGCCGGACATGGGCACGGCCGAGGAGGATTTCGCGCCGCTCCGCGAGCAGCGCGCTGTGCCGGCGGCCATAGGCGCCGTCGTGGGCGGCGTGCCGTTCGAGGATCTGCTGACCGGGTACGGCGTCGCGGTGGCCGCGGACACGGCGCTGCGCGCCAAGTGGGGCTGGGGCTGGGAGAGCCGTTCGGTGGCCATCGAGGGATTCGGCAAGGTCGGCGGCGGCGTGGCGCGCGAGGTCATCCGCCGCGGCGGGCGCGTGGCCGCGGTGTCCACGGTGGCCGGGTACATCGCGGATCCCACCGGGCTGGATATCGGGCTGCTGCTGGCGCTGCGCAGCGTGCATGGCGATGCGTGCGTCACCCACTACGGGCTGCCCGCTGGGCCGCCGGCCCAGCTGTTCACCGCGGTGGACGCCGATGTGATCGTCCCAGGGACCCGGCCGGGAGTGATCGGCGGCCGGACGGCGGAGTCGCTGCCGCCGGGCGTCCGCGTGGTCGCGCCCGCCGCGAACGCGCCCTACACCGCGCAGGGCGCCGAGGTACTGCATCAGCGCGGCATCCTCGCGCTGCCCGATTTCGTGTGCAACGCCGGCGCGGTGATCGGCTACCGGGCAGCGGCTGACGCCACCCCGGACCAGGTCCTGTCGGCGGCCGGGGCCAGGATCGGCGAACTCATCCTCGGGATGCTCGACCATCCGGACGGGCCGCTCGCCGGAGCGTGCGCGCGCGCTCAGCAGTTCCTGCGCGGCTGGTGGGGCGAACCGCCCGGCCCGCCGTTCGCAGCCGCCGGAGGCCGAGGAAGCCCAATAGGCACGGAGCGCTAGCCTGGCTGGCCGGCACGGGTATGAGCGTCATGCTCGGGTATGTGACACCCATGGCTGCCCCCCGGATCGATGTCGTGCTGGATGGCTTCGGGATCAACACCAGCGCCGGGCGCATCGCGATGTGCGAGGTCGTCCTCATCGAGGGAACCGGCGCGAACGGCAGGCCGGTGCGGATCCTGGTCGACCCGGCGCATGTGGGCCGGCGCACGTTCCTGCTTGACGCGCTGGCCAGCCGGGGCCTGGCACCGTCCGACATCGACATGGTCGTGCTGACCCACGGGCACTGGGATCACGTCCAGAACATCGACGTGTTCGCCCACGCGCCGCTGTACCTGCATCCCGACGAGCGCCGTTACTGCGGACGGCCGCACCCGAACGACTGGGCCACCCCCGCCTGGACCGGGGACATCCTCGAGCGGATGCAGATTCACGAGACAGCCGACGGCGACGAGCTCATCCCGGGCGTCGGCGTCGTGGACCTGCCCG
Source organism: uncultured Actinomycetota bacterium (assembly GCA_963729365.1). Lineage (GTDB taxonomy): Bacteria > Actinomycetota > Actinomycetes > Streptosporangiales > Streptosporangiaceae > JASHPR01. Next base: position 49,877 of record CAVSNQ010000013.1, on the reverse strand, counting down.
GCCACTCAGCGGGCAGTATCGGCATCACCGTGCAGAACGAGCAGGGCCTGTCGCTGATCACCGGCGATGCCGTTCACTACGCGAGCGTCGCGCTGACCCGGCAGAGCCCGCTCGTCTTCTGGGACGCCGCCGCGGCGCTGGCCAGCATCGACCGCGCTGTCGGGATGGCGGACATCGTCTACCCCGGGCATGACCAGCCCTTCCGGCTGACCGCCGACCGTCAGGTCGAATACCTCCGCCCGTTCAGCCTCACCATCACCGGCACGCTCGCCGGCCGGCCGGGACTCCGCTTCTCCGGCCAGGCAACGCAACCGTGGGTCATGCCTGGCCTCGAGGACCAGCCCCGGCGGAGCGTCTAGCTGGCCGCGACCCGATGGCTGCGGCTACTGGAAGATATTGACCGCCCGGGCAATCACCAGTCCCAGAATCATGAGGGAGCAGACCGCCTGCACGGTCATGGCCAGTTTCGCCCAGCGGGTCAGCGGCATCACATCGGTCGGGCTGAACGCGGTGGCATCGGTAAAGGCGAGGTAGAGATAGTCGAAGAATTCGGGGCGCCAGCCCGGCGGGGCTACCTGCGGGTTGAGCTGCTCGGGGAAGGCGAGGTCGGGGAACTCCGGCGGGGCCAGGAAACGCGATTCGGGACCGCCTCCGTCCAGCACCCAGTAGACGAAGGCAAAGGCGATGATCGTATAGAGCCAGACCAGGAAGCCGATCTTGAGCAGTTCCGCCGCCGAATTTGTCTCCGGACCGCCCTCAACGAGGTCGACGACCAGCCGGCCGGTGACCCCCGCCGCATCGGCGACCAGCACAGCTACGAGCCCGAGGGACAGCGCCCGGCCGGCTGTCGAGCGACGGTCGATGCGACCTCGATCAATGGCGATGACGGCCACCAGCAGCAGTGCCTCGATCGCCGGGACTGCCCAGCGCGGGCCCAGACTGAACCTAGCCGGGAGCAGCAGCGGCACGGCCATCGCCAGGACCAGCGTGAAGGCCATGGGCCAGCGTTTCTCAGCCCGAATCCCCGCGGCCCGCATCTCAGGCGCGGTTCGGCCGGGAGCGCTTCCTCCCCTACGAGCCCACCAGTCGCGGACACCGGCCTCCGCCTCCGTCGTTGCGGGCGGTCGCTCAGCAGCGTCGGCCTCGGCGATCAGGGCGCGGGCCGCGTCCATCATCGCCGCTACCTCTGCCTGGCCGCTACTGGCCGGGACGCTCACGACAATCCACGCCCGGTCACGGACGGCCTGGGCTTGGACCGGCATCTCCGCAGCTAGCGCCAGCCGCTGATAGCACCGAAGCCACTCGCTGGTGACCGTCCCGGCCAGAGGCACCCTGACCGTCACGTGCTGGTCGGCGCGGCCGAGTTCGATGTCCGCCTCGGGATCGATGTCTGTCATCCTGACCCGTATCCGTGCGGCTCTTGAATCAGCGGGCGGCAGCCCACGTCGCGGGCACGTCGGCGCCGCCCTCCTCGCTGATCCGCGCGCCGAAACGGAGCAGCGCAGGCTGCGGCGAGATCTTTCCCGCGATCAGGCTCTCTCCCTGGTGAAAGGTGACCGAGCGCTCGATCAGGCTCGGCGGGACGAACGAGAATGCGGCCTCGGTGAAAGCCGCGTCCGCGAGCGAATTCATTCGCATCAGCACGAGGTTGTCGGCCTGCGAGAGGACGTTCCCGGCGATCTTCTGCGGGCGCTGCGTTGACAACAGCAGGTACAGCCCGAATTTACGGCCCTCAGCGGCGATCCGCGTGGCGTGCTCAGCGGCCACCGCGACGAGCTGGTCCGCAGGCTCGGCGGGACAGACATTGTGCGCCTCGTCGATCACGATCAGGACCGGGCTGCGCTCCTGCCGCTGCCGCCACAGGCTGCCCAGGACCGTCCCGGCGACGAGTGACTGCTCCTCGCGCGTTGGCAGCGAGCCCAGGTCGATGACGACACAGCGGACGCCGTGATCGTGGACCGCATCGAGGACCGAACCCGGCTCATCGCCCGCCCACAGGCTAAAGCGGTCGATGCCCAGATTGCGGACCCGCAGGCCCAGCCGGCGCGCCTCGGGATGGCTGCTTCCTGATAGTGCCTCAAGCGTGGGCCGGTCCTCGCCGGCCAGAAAGTCGGCCAGCGCGGCGTACTCCTCGCGGTCATCGATCGGGTCCAAGCGGAGCGCGGCCGCCTGCAAGGCGGGCTCGACCTCGATCGCGTGCAACCGCAGCCTTCGCCCTCCCGGGGAATCGGCGGAATAGACGACGACCCCGCGCGCCGCCTCCTGGTAGCGCTCGGCCAGTGCCGGGTCGGCGCCGCTGCGAATCTCGCCCAGCCGCACGAAGTCTGAGTTCGGATCGAGGACGACCATGCGCAGGTCCGTCTCGATCAGCAGCTGCTCGAGGATCACCCCGAGCGAATAGGTCTTGCCTGACCCCGACTGACCGCAAAGGAATGTGTGCCGGTCGAAGCCGCTGGCGTCCGCCAGGCAGGACACATCGGCGGCCAGCGCGAGCTCGCCCAGCCGCAGCTGCGCGTAGTGCCGCGCGCTGCGCTGGAGCCACGCTTGCACCTCCGCCCCGGTGGCGACACGGACCAGCACATCGTGGAATGACGCCGAGCCGCCTTCGAGGATGATGCCTTCGCCCCGGGCGTACCGGACCTCGACCTGCGTCCGATTCTCCTGGGCGGTACCGGCCTGAGCGGGCAGCGTCAGTTCGGTGCGCAGCTCGTCGAGCTCGAGGTTGAGGACCTGACCGAGACGGGGATTGCCGTCACCTTCCAGCACGACGTAGCCGCCGATCTGCAATTGCAATCCGTGCAGGGAGGCCTGAAAGGAGAACCGGCGCCCGTCAACCGAGGTGGCGAGCGGAAGGACCGACGCTTCGAGGTTCCGGCGCGCCTCGCGGAAGCTCGCCACCTGAGCATCGAGCGCCGTCTTCACCGCGGGCATGTCAGCCTCCGCTTTGTATCGCTCGAGCGGCCTGCCGCCCACGTCTACTATCCGCTGGGTACGAGCCTCCGACGTCACCCATGCGGGGTGACCGAGAACGGGGGGCGTCGCGTTCAGGCCGGGTTTCCAGAAGTGCTTCAATCCGCCGCGGCCGCCGCGAGCTCGTACTGCTGGTACCAGTAGATCTCGTCGGTGAAGCCGAGCCTCCGGTACAGCTCGGCGGGGCGGCCGCCGTCGGTGGCGTTGATGATCAGGGACCGGCAGCCGCTGGCCGTGCCCGCGTCCGCCCAGCGGGCCAGCATCGCCTGGGCGATGCCCTGGTGACGGTAGGGCACGCGGGTGCCGAGATTGAACACGAGCTGATCGGGCCCCCGGTAGTAGGCCATGACCGCGACGCGCTGGCCGCCCAGGATGCCGAGCTGGCAGTCCGCCAAGGCCATCTCGCTCCGGCGGGCGGCGACCTCCGCCGCCAGGCGGCCGGGTCTGGGAGCCGACTCGGTGTCATCGAAGCACTGCAGCTTCACCGTGGCCCATTCCTCGAGCCCGGCGTCGCCGATGGTCTCGACGGCCAGATGCTCCGGCCCGGGCAGGCCGGACATCGCGCCGACCAGAGCCAGGTGCGTGGTCGCCTCACCGGGCTGGCCGCCGCTGTCGCGAAGCGCCGCGTCCAGCCGGGCCGCCCGCCCCCGGTCATCCACCCAGATCGTGAGCTTGCGGGTCCCGTAGGCGGCCCTGGCCTCGGCCAGGGCGGCCGGTACCTGACCGGGCTCGTCGACGCCGAGGATGACCCGCGCCTCCGCGTCGCTGAGGTCGCTGCGGTGGCCGTACCAGCGCTGGCTGACCTCATAGCCGATCTCCGGCGCCGAGGTCGTGAACCAGCCTCGCACCACCCGGGCCACCGCATCGTGTTCCGGGTGAACCAGCGGACGCCGGGCAGGCACTTCAGGATCCTCGGCACCGCTCACGAGTACATACTGGCATTCGCCGCTGGGGATAGCGGGCATGGCTTCAGCCGGGGTCTTGGCTGGCCGCAGGCTGCGCCGGGGCTCGCAGCCACCCTTCCCTGGTGACCGCCGGTGCGTCCGGGAGGAGCGCATCCTGGGTGACGGCCGCGATCGGGTCGTCCTCCCAGGCAGAAGGGTCGCTACGGCGGGTGAAGACCTGCTGGGCGGGCAGCCCTGTCGCCTTGGGCAGGCGCACCGTCGAGGGGTCGACGAGCACCGGACCGATGCGGAATGTCGGCGACAACATCTTCAGCGGCCCGGCGATCCAGTCCCGCGCGAGCGCCGTCTTGACCCGCGGGACGATGCCGCTGGTGGCGTGCGCGTAACCGCCAGGGGTCATGAGCACGGTCAGCGTGACGACCTGGCCTGGCCGCAGGCTGAGCGGAGTCTCATTGGCATCCGCGTACGCATGGCTGATGGCAGCCTGGGTCGGCGGGTTCTCCGGGCTGGTGGCGCCGAGGATGCCGAGCTGTCCCTGAAGGCGCCCCGATGCCCGGGCCGCCGCGAGGACCTCGGGTGCGACTGGGGTGAAGCGGCTGTAGTCGTCGGCTACGAAATAGCCCAGTACGCCGTCATCGGTGCGGGTGAGCTCGCCGATGCGCACGGTGACTGCCTGGGACGAGAGCTGGTCGCTGGCTGCCTGCAGAGCCGCCAGGCTGGGAGCGTCGAGCGTCAGCTGGATGTCGGCGGCGTTGTCGTCGACCTGCAGGCCGACCGTCACCCGCACCACCGCGATCGGCTGGCCCACGAGGGCTGAGCGGTGCTCCGTGCCGATGACGCCCAGCGGGTCCGAGGTCCATGCGGTCGTGTCGATGGTCCGCAGCAGCGCGGCCAGGGCGCTTTCCGTGGTCGCGGGAGCGGCCTGCCGGGCGGCGGCGTCGGCGGCGACGAGCCCGGCCGCGAAGCGGACGACATGACGGCAGGCGAGATCCCCGGCCACGGCCGGCGCGGGCGGCGCGCCCAGTGGCCCGGGAAGGCCGGGCGCCCCCTCCCAGACGACGCAGTTGTTCACGTCCTCCAGCAGCATGCCGAGCGGATTGGCTGACTCGTCGTAGACCTCCAGCGCCCCGTCGAAGTGATCGGGAAGCAGCCATCCAGACAGCGGGCTGACCTGGCTTGCCGGGTCGGACTGGTCGACCGTCGCCACGGCCGGCACCGTTCCGTCGGCTGCTGAGGCATCGACGAACTCGAGCAGCAGCCGGGCCGGAAGCGTGACCCGCGGCCTGAGCATGAGCTGGGTGGGGCCCGGCGGCGGGACCGGTACCGCGGCAGCCGACCCGTCGGCGGAACTGCCGGGCGCTGAGCTGTCTGCCGCGGCCGATGGCGGAGTGAGCTGGGCGGACGTCGCTACAGGATTGCCGCTGAGGTCGACCGTGCGGCCGAACGCGTCGACGAGCCGGAGTCCGGTGAACCACGCGATCCCGCCCCTGAGCAGGATCGGCGGGGCGACCGCCGTCAGCGGCGTGATGTTGCCCGAGCTGTCGGCGGACGTGCGCGACGCGTCCGCCCACGACAGCCCGAGCAGCTGCGGGCGCAGCTCGCCCAGCGCGGCGCTCAGCACGTCGATCTGGGACGCGACTGCGGCCAGCGAGCCAAGGCTGGCCAGCTGGCCGGGCTGCACGACCGGCGCGGACTGGCTCCGCGCGTCCTCGTCGTTGATGAAGACCTGCACTTGTGCCCCGAACGTGCGGGCCGCCACCGAGGTGAGAAGGCTGCGCCCGGAGTAGCTCAGCGTGGGCTGCGCGGTGCCCGGATCGGCGTCGGCGACGGGATCAAGGTCGACGTCGCTCAGCGACCAGCGGCCCAGGTTCGCGTCCACCCGCAGCGACAGTTGCCACTCCAGGTAGAGCGGTATCCAGGGCTGGGCCCAGGCGGTAGTCGCGATGAGGCTCGCCTCGGTTCCGCTGCGCAGCGACATCGAGCGGAGCAGGTCCTTGCCCTGCGCGGGCATGGACACATCCCACCGGAGTGCGTGCTCGGCCACCAGCCGGCTCTGGACGGCTGCCTCCGGCAGCCCGCTCAAGGTGGCCGCGAAGGTGGCGACCTCGTCGACGGTGTAGGGATCGTCGAGGACAAGCTCCTGGAGGAGGCTGTCACATTCCGGGGGAAGGGCTCCGTTGCCGAGGGGTGCGACCAGGTCCGCGCCGGTGACGAGCCCTTCGAAGGCGGTGCACTCAAGGCCGGATACCCGGCAGGCCAGGGTGCCGTCCGCGGTGAGCCGCCCGTCGTAGCCGTGCCGGAGCGAGCGCGCCGCGCCGCGTACCGTCACCACCGGGTCGACCGCCTGCTGCCAGGTCTCCGCGGCGACGGTGATGTCCCGGACCGTCAGGGCGGCCGGGGGCGGCGCGTCCGGGCCGGCCCCGGCGGCCTGCTTGACGGCGAAGGCGTCGAGCGCCTCGTGCAGCGAGCGCGGCTGCAGCAAGCCGCTCTGCCGGTCGGCGGCGATCTCGGCGGAGGCCCCCTGCGCGGCCGCGGCCGTCGCGGACGCCGCCTGCTGCTGCTGTGCGGACAAAGATCCGGCAACGGCGGCCGCGCCCTGGGCCAGGATGTCGCCGTCGAGCACGCGGTCGGTGCGCATGCTCGGCGCGGGCTGGCCGGAGAAACCGGCGGCGTGCATCGCCTGGTCGAGGTCGGCGAGGCCGTCCGGGGTGTCGAGCTGGGAGATGAGCCCCTGGCTGAAGGCCTCGATCAGCTGCTCGTCGGCGGGCGCGGACTGGCTGGCCGACGCCGCGGCCGCGGCGATGATGGCCGCGAACGCCTCGGTCGCGCTGCCGCCGACGCCGACCTCGACTTCGTCGGCCGCTGGCATCTCATCGCTGCCGCCTCCCTGCGGCAGGATGCCGAGCACGCAGCCATGCAGCAGGGCGAGCTGCGGGTACTCCCCGGCCTGGCCGGTGAACCAGGTGCCGGCGACGGCCGCGAGCTCGCGGTGCACCGGCGCGGCCGGCGCGGCCGAGGCGTCGCCGGCGCTGTCGATCGCGGTGCCGGTGCCGTTGCCGGGCTCGTCGTAGCCGAGGCCGGCCGCCCGCTGCGCGGCGAGATCGCGCCCGGCGACCGCCGCCGGGGGAACCGGCGGGATCGACCAGCCGAGCACCGTCACGCGGTCCGCGTAGGCGGTCAGGTCCGGAACGGACAGCGGGTCGTTCGCGTCGTCGGACCACCAGCCGCAGACCAGGTATGCGATCGGGCCTGAGGCGTCATCCGGGTCGAGGTCGCTCAAGTCGTCGTACATGGCGAACCTGTTCGCGACGGCGTCGTACACGGCCGCCCAGGCCGGGTCGCCTCCGGCGATGGCCGTCAGCTGCTCGGACGTGAGGTCCGGCGTGGTGCCTGGGTCCGCGGCGGGCGGGACGTCCGTCGGCGTCCAGGTGGCCAGGTCGGCAAGGCGGCATCGCTCCGACTCGACGATCCATCCCCGGGTCCGCCGGGGGATGCCGCCGCCGACGCGCACGACGAGCCACCGGTCGGCGAGAGGTTGCATCGACGAGGCAAGGCTGGCCGATCCCGCGCTCGGCCCGGGGCCGAGCGGCGACGAGGTCCCGGTCAGGCCGTCGGGTGCCGCCCAGTGGAGGTAGACGCCCGGCGCCCGCGCTGACGCCGGGCTGAACGGCGGGACCGGCGGCATCACCTGGGTGATGTCGGGTGCCTGCCCCGACGCTGGCTGCTGGGGGTCGACGAGCTGGGGGAGGACCGGCACCGCGGTGACGTCCGAGCCCGCGGGCACGACGAGCGCCTGGACGTCGATGGGAACGAGCGCCCGGCACGGCCGGTGAAGAGCCGGATCCCATGACGCGAGGTCGGCCAGGTCGATGCCGGTCCTCGCCGCCGCGGAGAAGGCGGGCAGCGTGAACGGCGCGGCGGGGGACGGGGCCGCAGTCGGCGACGGTGCCACGGGCGGTGTCGGTGCTACGGGCAGTGTCGGTGCTACGGGCGGTGGCGCAGGCGAAACGGGCGGCGGGGCAGGCGCGATGACGGGCCCGACGGGTGTGCCGGGATCCGGCAGCTCATGGACGTCGCTCACGGCGTGCCTCCGGGCGCGGCGTCGCCGTAGCCGGGCCAGGCCCGTATCTCCTCGATCGGCACGGTGGGCTGGAACGCGGTCGCGAACAGCTCGGCTGGCGGCGGCGGAGGGGCAGGCGGCGGCGTGGGCCCGAACACCTGCCGGTAGGGGAGCCGGATCAGCTGCAGCGCGAGCGCCGAGGGGCTGCCCGCTCCGAGGGCCTGCTGCAGGCTCGAGATATCGATCACGCCCGGGCTGCCCGGGCGGAACGGGACCGTCAACGGTGGCGCGGTCCCGGGACTGAGGTCGCCGGTGGCGGCGTCCGGGCGGGCCGTCAGCTGGTAGGCCCAGTCGCCGGGAACGGATGCCGAGTTCTCGTCGACGCCGAACTGGATGCCGTGGCGCGGCTCGTCGATATGGACGGCGCCGGGGATGCCATCGAAGATGGCCAGCAGGACGCTCGGCGCGAGCAGCTCCAGCCGCATGATGTGCAGACGGCTCGGGTCGTCCTGGGCGTCGTCCGGGACCTGCGCGTCACGGTAGGCGCGGACGTGCAGCCCCGGCCAGCCCGACACCGCCTGAGAGCGCAGCAGCAGCCCGGTGAGCACATCGGCGCTGCCGGCCTCCGGCGCATCCGACCCGGTGACGCGGACCGTGCGCTCGGCCTCGTCCAGGTCGTCCCGGATGAAAGGGTAGACCTGCTCCAGCACGCCGCGGTCGGCGTCGGTGATCACGCCCACCGACAGCGCGCCCTGGATGAGCGCATCGGTCCAGGCCCGGTCGACGTAGAAGAAGCGAGCCGACTCGGGGGGCAGCAGCCGCGCGTCCGGGACCAGGTGCTGGAACGCCACGCCGGACAGCAGCCGCAGGGCGGCGAGCCAGCCGCGCGCGCCGGGCGGCACGAGCCCGGCTGCGGGCGTTCCCTGCGGGCTGACCTGCTGCTGGGCCGGCCAGATCACGTTCAGGCTGAGCTGCCTGCTGACGAGGGTGATCACTGCTCCGGCTCCTCGCTGATGACGCCTAGCCGCAGCGGCGGCAGATCGAGCACCGGCGGCCGGAACGGGGCCGGCTCGGCGGTCGCGCTGGTGATGCCCGCCGCGGTGGTCGTGAGCCGGGCGGACAGGGCGGCGAACGAAACATCCTGGAGCGCGGCGAGATCCTGAGGCACCTGCGGGCTCGTTGCCGTCGGCGGCAGGCCGCCGGGGGAGGCCGCGCTCTGGCCGCCCAGCACGCTCGCGACGGCGGCCGGATCGAGGCCGAAACCCGCGGCGATCGTGTCGGCCAGCGCCGCGAGGGCGCCGGGAACCGCCGGGGGTTCGATCACCGGGCGTATCGGCCCGACCGGTGCCGCCTCGTTCGCGCCCAGGGCCGACAGGACCCCCGCGCTCACCCCGGCGCTGAAGACCGGCAGATTCATCGCGAGCACGGCCCCGAGTTGCTGGTGCAGCGGGGTTCCGCCGAGGGCGAGCAGCGCGGCCAGGCGCGCCTCGTCGTAGTTGTCCTGCCGCCAGCCGAGCAGCGCGCCGATCACTCCCGGCTGCGCAGCGGCGAGCACGCGGCCGAGCTCGAACGCCGCCGCCAGGGAGATGTCCTCCCGCCCGTCGGGCCCCACTCGCCGCAGCTGGTCAGCGGCGTGGGCGAGCGCGCCGTCCGCGGAGGTCGCCGCGGGACGGAGCAGTTCGCGGGGGGTCAGCGGTCCCCGGTACCAGCTCGTGACCGCGTTGCCGCCGCGGTCGGAGCCGCCGACGGTCAGGTGGCCGGTGTCGAGCACCTCAAGAGGTGGCTGCTCGGCGGGCGGCGGCGGAGGGGCGCCGGGCACCGCCGGCAACGGGGCCGGCGGGGCCGTCCCGAGCATGCCGACGTTGAGGTGCTGCATGAGGTACCGGAAGTCACCACCCGGCTGGGAGGTGAATGACCAGTGGGCGAGGACCGTGAACTCCAGGATCGTGGCGGCTGGCTCCATGATCTCGGGTGCGATCGAGAATCCGGCGAGCGACGTCGGCCCGGTCACGAGCGAGAGCCCGGCTCCGGCCGACGCCGCCACCGCGGTCTGGCTCCTGGGGGCTGGCCCCGCTGACCAGGCGTCCGCCGGGGTGGACGGCAGCGTGGCGCCGCTGCCCCGCCCGGTTGTCGAGGCGCTCGCTGTGCCGAAGCTGGCGCTGCCGCCCGGTGCCGGCGCGGCGCCGGCCGGGCTGGAGGGCGGCCCGGAGGCACCGTAGGCGTAGCCGGTCCCGAGGGGAAACCGCTGCAGGGCCGCGGCCTGGCTCACCGCGGCCTCGACCGTCGCGTCGTCGTAGACGCGCTGGCCGGAGAAGCTCGTGGCCGGCGGCGGCCCCGTAGGCAGGTCGCCGGCGTGGCCTTCGAGGCTGACCAGGAACGCCCCGTAGGTGCTGGGCGCGGCCGCGCCGTCCGGCCCCGCGGGTCCTGCGATCGCGAGCCGGTTGGCGATCACCACCGACGTCCAGCCGTCCGCGTCCAGGGCGAGTTCGGTGTCGCTGATGTCGACCTGCCGGACGTGGGTAAGCCAGGGGAGATCGGCGAGCGTGGGGAAGACCGCCCCGACGACGGTGGCGGAGACCCGCAGCACGTCGCGGACCGACGCGTCCTGGTCCCCGGGGTCGGTGAGGCCGGAGGTGTCGACGGGCTGGTTGGTGACGAGCTGGCCTTCGCCCTGCGCGAGCACCACGAGGGCGAGCCAGGGGGGCGTGGTCGCGGGGTCGTCGGTCGTGACGATCCGGCGCTCGTAGGGCAGGGTGCGGCGTTGCAGGACGACCTGCGGCAGGCGGTCCGAGTAATCCCCCTGGCTGTCCGGGGGCGGGAAGCAGGACAGCAGCTGGCCCGGCGGGAGGGTGAAGCGCGGCCCCGTGACGCGGAAGCTCCAGGATTGCGGCGGCACCGGGGGGATCGTGACCGCACCGGAGGTGTCGGCGATCGACTGCCGGACCGCCAGCGTGTAGTCGCCGTCGTCCAGGGCCGGGCGCACGGCGTCGTAGAGGATGAACGTGCCGGGATCGACCATCAGCTCGCGCTCGCTTCCGTTCCGGGCGGCGGCGGGTCCGCTGGCGGGGCGGGTACCCAGGTGACCGTGGCAGAGCCGGTGGACCCCTGGACCAGCGGAGCCACGCAGTCGGCGGCGCCGCGGGCGGCAATCCGGGCGGCGATGGTGGCCAGGTCCGAGGTGCCGCCGAGGACTCCGGCCAGGCGCCAGCCGCTGGCGGTGACCGCGGACACGACGATGGCCGCGGGCGAGGGATCCGCCGGATCGGGGGCGACGGCGTACAGCAGGTGCCCCCGGCCGCCCGCGGTCACCAGCGTCGGCGGGATCTGGTCGCCGTTCGCGTCGGTCGCGCGCACCGCGCCGGAGAGCCCGAGCGCCAGCGACGAGAGGTCCGCCGCGTCGGCGGCGTCCAGGGAGACGACGACTACCGTGGTCGCGGGCGGAAGGGCGGTCCACACCGCGGCCGCCGCGGCCGCCGCGGCGGAGACCGGGATGACGGCTGCCTGCGCGTGGTGGTAGCCGCGATCGGGCCCGGGGAGCCCGGACACGACTGCCCCGGCGCCGAGGCTCACCCCGCAGCCGATGTACGGGAGGCGGTCGGTCGCGGCCCACCCGCACAGCCCGGCCGGCGGCGCGTCGGCGCCGCCGACGCACCAGAGGGCAAGGCGCGCGGTCATCTGCGGCACCGTGAAGCTGCCGTCGGCGAGCGTCACGTCGGCCAGGACCTCGCCCACCCCGGACAGCGCGACGAGGCGCACCGCCGCGGCACCGGCGACAGAGACCGACGGGCGGGAGGCCGTCGCGTCGGCATCGTGCTCGTGGTTGGGGAGCGTGGTCACGACAAGCTCGCCCGGCCGCAGCACCGCGCCGCTGCCGAGGAGCCCGGCGCCGAGCGCTGACACCACGGCTGCCGTGCCCGGATCGGTGACGGCTGACTGGCTGGTCTCGGTGGCCGCCCCGGCGCGGCCGGCGGCCGCGCCGCCGTCACCGGCGAGCAGGCCGCCGGCGCTCGCCGCGACCGGGCCGGGGGAGCTGCGCACGAGCGGCCAGGCATAGGCCGGATCGCCGGCCGCGGCGACACCGGCCAGGGACGGGGCCGGTGCCTGCGGGCCGGCCGCCGCGGCCGTGACGGAGGTGCGCAGTACGGGACGAAGCGTTGCTGACGGTCCGAGCGTGAGCAGCGCGGTGATGACCGGCGGGTCGACCGTGGTGTCGGCCGGCGGCGGCGGTTGGGTCACGATGGGCGTCAGCGTCGGCGGGCTGGCCGGGTCGGCCGGGGCGGTCCGGTCGGTGACGAGCCGCAGCAGCGGCGGGGCGGCCCGGTTGCGCACGAAGGTGGCCGCGGCGAGCGCGTCAGCGGCCGCCCCGGCCGGCCCGCCCGACAGGTAGCCCTGCGCCTGGCCGAGCACGGCCTCGGCGCTGCCCGGCATGCCGGCCGCGAAGGTCGCCGCGTTCGCCGCGTCCGCGGCGAGCGCGGGCCGCGCCGCGACCTCGAGGGCGAACGGAAGCGTCTCGGTAGCAGCGGGCTCGACATCCACCTGGTTGAAGCTGATCTCAGCCGTGCCCCCGGAGAGGGTTGCGCGTGCGGTCAGCACGAATCCGGTGCCGGCGGCGACGGTGTCACCGGTGGGTATCTGCCCGGCCGGAAGCTGCGGGGCCCAGATGCCCTTCGGCATCGGGCTGGTGGTGAGCGTGACGGACAGGCCATCACCGGGCGTGGCGGTGAACGCGGGCGTAGGCACGTCGTTGGCTGAGGTGAGGCTCAGCCCTAGGACCGAGTCGATTCCGCCGATGCCCATCGGCGCGATGGCGATGACGCCGCCCACGTCGAAGCTCACCGAGCCGGCGCTGCCGGCGGCGGGGGGGAACGCGGTGCCGCTGCCGGTGAGCGCGGCGCTTGTAGCGGCGGCGGCACTGGCTACCGCCAAGGTGAACTCGGGCAGGACCAGCCACGGATTGCCGGGCGAGCCGTCCGGCGCGGCCGCCGCCGTTGCCGCCGCCGTGATGATCCCGGTTCCCGGCGCCGCTCCCAGCACCGGCTTGGTGTCGCCGGCCGTGAGGTACTTCTTGCGGAAACCGTCCCAGCCGAGCGTGGTCGTGGTGCCGTCGTTCGTGCTGCCGAAGGAGATCGTCGCCGAGATCACGTCGAGGTTTATGCTGACGGATCCGTGGATGCTCGGCCCCTCGACCAGCACGTCGGCTCCGAGGTGGAACGACTGGCTCACCGAGATCGTGCCGAACGGCGTGTTGACGCTGAGGGTGATCCCGGCCGAGATCGACGCGTGGCCGTGGACGGAGAACTGGAACGGGTCGAAGTACATGATGGCGTCGACGCCGAGGGAGAGCGAGGCCCACGCCGGTCCCGCGGTCACCGTCGCGGTGAAGCTGGCGCCGGCCATGATCGCGTCGCTGGTCAGCGCGAAATACGACTGGCCGCTGATCGTGAGGTAATCCCCCAGGCTCCAGACATAGCCGACGCGGGGCACGGCTGGGTAGCCCGAGTGGTGGAAGGACTCGTTGTAGCCGCCGATCGTGACGACGAACTGGCCCGCGTTGGGGTTCGGGCCGAACCAGGACGCGTAGGCGAAGCCTCCGGTCAGCCGGCAGGCCGGGTCGAGCAGGTAGGACTGATCGGTCAGCTGTCCCTGGACCAGCAGCACGCCGTCGGCCGTCGAGAACTCAGCCATGAGGGCGAGCTGGACCTGGGCCAGGGGGAACTGCGGGGTCGGCAGCGCCGCCGTGGCGAGGCCCAGGAGCGTGACCATCACTCCGTCGCCGACCTCGACGGCAAGCACGGCGACCGCATCGATGAGGGCAAAGGAGGTGAACGCCACCCCGGCGGCGAACCAGAACGTGCCGCGCTCGGGCGGGAACGACGCGGATATCAGGTCCATGGCCTGTGCCGGGTTGGCGGCCAGGCCGGAGTCCGGATCGAGCGCGGCCACGAGCGGGAACTCCGAGAAGTCCGCCAGCGACGTGGGAAGCACCAGCGAGCGGTTGATCCCGGCTCCGCCGCCAAGCCCGGTCACAAAGAAGGCGGGCGGGCCGCCGATCGGCGCGTTGATCGCGGCGAAGACGAACAGCGACGTGAACGCGCCTGCCGGCGACGGGAACCGGCCATAGCCGCCGAAGGCGGTCAGCGCGTAGGGCCCGATGCCGGCGGCCAGCATGCCGACGTAGTCCGGCGGGTCGCCGGGCAGGGACGGGTTGTCGCGCCGCCACAGGCCGCCCGCCAGCGAGACCCCGCCGCCGGAGTACGACAGGTCCAGGCCGGCCAGGCCGATGGCCCAGGCCGAGGGCTGGGTCAGTGACTGCCCGGGCCAGTCCGCCGTCACCGACAGGTCGAGCAGGTCGAGCTGGAGCCCGAGCATGGAAACGCCGCCGCTGATGCTCACCGCGACCGAGGAGATGACCGGGTCGTTGCTGGCATCCTGGCCCATCGTGACCCCGAAGCCGATGTCGTCGATGCGGAGCGGGCCGAATGACTGGTCGATGATGATGGTCCATGGCCCGCTGCCGTCTCCGGCGGACAGCGACCACAGCAGGCCGCTGTTCCCGGCGCGGCGCTGGACGGCGAGCGCCGGCGAGAACGCCGGGCGAAGCGGCGTGGCGTCGCCGCCGGGCCCGGACTGGTCGGCGTCGCCGAGAATCCCCTGCGCGACGGGGTCGCCGCCGCCGGACGCCGATGCGACGCCGACGGCGAGGTCCGCGATCTCGATGGCGATGCCGCCGTCGGTGATCCCGCCGGCGCCGACCCCGAGCAGGCCGTACAGCGCGATGGAGCCGATCTGAACGCCGGTGTCGAGAAGCGGCCCGCTCGGGCGGTACAGCCGCATTCCGAGGCCTTCGACGATGATGACGGGTGGCTGCGGCCCGGCGGCCGAGACGAACAGGACCGACAGGCCCGGCGGGCCAAGTGCCGGGCTGTCCACCCAGCCGTCCGCGGCCTCGAGCGCGAGTGACAGGTCCGCCGAGACAAGCTCGGCCCGCTGGCCCTGCGCTACCGACATCGACAGGCCGGCCAGGGAAGTGCCGCCGGGGCCGGTTCCTGAGGCGATCCCGACGGTGAGGTTGTCCGCCACCGTGGCCTGAATGCCGGACAGGTTGCCGATCAGCCTGGCGAGGCGCTGTGGCAGGTCCGTCAGCTGCAGGATGGCCGGGTCGAAGGCTGGCGTGCTGGCCGTGGTGAGCAGCACACCGGTGGCCAGCTGCTGGACCGTCGTGGTGCCTGCCGCGGTGGGGATCGTGGTGGCCAGCAGCGGCCCGATGGCCGGCTCGGCCAAGGCCAGGTCGGCGATCGCGGGAACGAGCAGGTTGGCGAGCAGCACAGCGAGGTCAGGCGAGGCGTCGGCGGCCGCGTCGGTGTAGGTCCGCAGCGTCGCGGACAGCGCCGGCTCGAGATCCACGACGATGCGGGCGCTGCGCTGCTGGGCGCCGTCGGCCCAGGCGAGGCCGAGTGCCACCGTCGGCGGGCTCGCCTGCGGCCCGACGTCCACCTGGACCAGGGGCGCGAGCGCGATCGGCCCGAGAGCCAACGCACCGGCCGGGTCGAGGCTGGCCGAGGCGGTGAGTTCGCGAAGGCCCGTGGAGTCCGCCGCCGCGTCCACGGCCAGGGTGATCGGCGGGCTGGGAATCGCGGCCGTCGCGGAGACTTCGATGGTCACCACGGCCGGGCTGCCGGCCACGCTGACCTGGACCCACTGGTCGCCGAAGGCAATCTTCAGCGAGCCGGAGCCCGCCGTGACTGCCCACGGCGCGGGCAGGGCCGACAGGAGCGGGCCGAACAGGCTTCCCAACCCGCCGGGCCCCGCCTGGGCGAGCCGGCTCACGAGCTGTGCGCCCGGGTTCGACGCGAACGCGGCCAGCTGTGCCGGGTCGAAGCCCGGCGTGCCGAGGCCCAGTGTGGAGCGGACCGCTCCGAGTGCCGCGGCGACGGGGGCGGGGCCGTTCGTCTCCAGCGTGTTCAGCGCGAACGGCAGCGCCGCCTGGGCGGCGTCGCCGGCCAGGCTGCCCAGGCCCGGGCAGCTGGGCAGGAGCGTGATCGAGGCGGCGCCAGTGTTGAGGACGGCGCCGATCTGTCCCCCCTTGAGGGTCACCTCCAGGGAGCCGGGCCCCCCGGCGGGCCCGAGGCTGGCCGTGAGCGTGACCACGGGCGGCCCGTTCACTGGCGGCGTGAGCCCGACCGCGAAGTCGATGGAGGCACCGCTGCTCGTCGTGGAGCACATCAGCGACAAGGCAAGCGTTCCGGACGGGCCTGGTGCCGCCTGAACTGACAGGGCGCTGTTCAGCGGGAGGGTGCCGTGGGCGGCGGCGGGAAGGCCGAAGGCCTCGCGTACCGCGTCGAGCAGCGAGGCCGCCTTGTCGGGATCGAGCCCCGACGGCGTCGAGAGCGCCGCCCTGGCCCAGCCGGCCGGGTCGGAGAACGCGCCGAACGGCAGCACAACGGACGCGGCCGGCCCGCTGCCGGCCACCAGGCCTGCGCCTCGCAGTACGGGGTCGATGACGGCGAGCGAGGCCGCGCTGAGGCTGGACCGGAGCCCGGCGAGGAGCGACCGCAGCAGCGCCGCGGCGGCGGTCTCGGCCACGGCGGCACCCAGCCCGGGAATGGTGTCGGCCACGGGAGCGGGATGCAGCGGCACGACCGCCGGGATGCCGGACGGAGGAGCGGCGAAGGTGAGCGCCACGCTCGGCGGGGAGGCGAAGCCGACGGCCAGGGCCGGGGCGAACGGGGAGCCGGACGCCAGGCCTGGGCCGAGCGTGACCGAGCCCGAGACTGTGCCCGCCGTGTCGACGCTGGCCGACCCGGCCAGGACGAGCTCTCCGCCGAGCGCGACGCCCCCGGGCTGGCTGCTCACCGTGACGGCGGGCGGTGCCGCGCCGAGGTCGGCGGCGAGCGTCAGCCCCGCGGCGCTGACGCTGATCCCGCCCCCGGTGCTCGCGGTGTCGCCGAGCAGCCTGCGCATCGCGTCGGCTGCCGCCAGGCGCGCCGTCTCCGCCGAGAACGCCGACTGAAGCTGCGCGGCCGGGTCGATCAGCAGCTGCTGCAAGGCGTCGCCGGAGAAAGCGAATCCCGGCGCCGCCGTCGCCGGATCGGCCAGCCCCGCAGCCGTCAGGAGATCAGCGAGCGCCCGCGCCGGTCCGGTCGCCGGCAGCGGGCTGAGCGCGGAAGCCAGCCGCCCCAGCAGCACCCGGGCCGGCGGCCCGATCGGCTGCGCCGCGTCGAGCACCCAGGTGCCCGCGCTCGTCCCCAGCGCCGAGCCCTCGGTCAGGGTGATCCGGGCCCCCGGTCCGCCCGGGCCGGGCGCCAGCCACATCGTCAGTTCCGCCCGGCGCAGCGACGGCGTCCGGAGCACGCCGGGAGTCGGCGCGCTCCCCTGGGGGCCCCCGGCCAGCCAGCCGCCGTCGCGGTACACCGTGGCGTCGATCCGGACCGAGGGCGGTACCGGGGCGCCGCCGGGCAACGCCAGCCCGGCGGCCTCGAGCCGGCAGGTGACGTCGACGCTGACACCGGTCGGATCGGCGCTCGAGGTGGCCGCCGGCCAGCTCTGCCCGGCCGCGAGCCCGACGCGGAGGGCGGTCGGGCTCGCGGTGACGGCGGGCGCGGCAGCCCAGCCGGCCAGCGCCGCCTGGGCGACCGCCCCGATGGCCCGGGTGAGCGCGTCCGAGCCGATCGTGCCTCGCACGGACCACGTCGGTACGGGGGGCGGTGCCGCACCGGCCGGAGAGGCTGGCCCGGGTGGCGGGGCGAACTCGATGTTCGGATCGGCCGCAGCGTCGAACAACGTGGTGAACATGGCGATCACCGACCGCGCGAGCGCCAGGTCCGGCCCGTCGGGCGTGCTGGTCGGCGCCGGTAGCAGCGCCCGCAGCAGCGCCAGCGCGTCGGCGGCCGGGGGGGCGTCGAGAACGTCGAGGGGGATGGCCGCCGCGGGCGCCCCCAGCAGCACCAGGCCCGCGACCGGCACGCCGGAGGCGGCGACGAGCTGCGCGGCGCCCCCGGCCGTGCCGTGGGCGACGATCAGTACCTGCTGTCCGGTGCCACCGGCCGCGGTGACCACCTGGGCGAGACGGTCGGCCTGGGCCTGGCATCTGCTGCCCGCGTCGGCGCCCGGGCAGTCACTGCGGAACGGCAGGCGGACGTGCCATGGCCCGGGCGGGCCGGCCACCGCGGAGACATCGAAGGCCGTGGCGGCCAGACCGGGGGTGGTGAGATCGATGGTCGTCAGCGTCGGATCCGGCCAGTAGGGCTCGTAGGGCCCGGTGACATAGAGGATCACGTTGGCTTCGGGAACGCCGAGGCTCGCCAGGTTGAGGCTTGCCGGGAGCCCGGTGTGCGGGATGTCGGCCAGGGGCGCGATCGTGGCCCCGGCAATGTCGGCAGCCTGCCCGGGCAGCAGCCCGTCACCGTCGGCGCAGCGGGCGATGAGAGCGTCCCAGCCCGCTGCGGCGGTATCCCGTCCGGCCAGCAGGCGGGCGAGGTCGGGCACGATCGCCGATGCGGATGTGAGCAGCTGGGCGATCTGCGCCGTGGAGAGCGCCGCGCCGGAGCCGGAGAGCCAGCCCGCCAGGGTCGCCGGCTGCAGCAGATCTGAGCTGGCGGAGCCCGGGATAACCGGCCCGTCCGGGTCGGCCCACACCGCAACCGCGAATCCGGCCGTCCCGACGGCCGGAACCGGGACGAGGTACGGGTCGTCGGCGGTACCCGTCCCCGCGGCCGCCGCGGCGGGCTCGGATCCGGCGAGAAGAGCCGAGATGCTGGCCACGAGCGCCTGCAGGAGCGGCCCGCCGTCGCTGGCCAGCTGCGCGGCCAGGCGGGCCGTGAGCCAGCCGACCGGGTCCTCGACGATGCCGGACAGGGCGGTACCGGACGCCCCGTCCGACAGCGGCCCGGCGAGCCCGAGCAGAGCGGGGAGCGTCTGGGCGAAGGAACTGGCCGAGGACGCCAGGAAGGCCGAGATCACGGCCTCGGCGATCGTCTCCGAGATCGCGGGCGGAAGCTGCAGGTTCCCCGCTGCGTCCAGGGACGGGAGCGCAAGCGGGGTAGTGACCCCGTCGATCTCGATGGAAGCTCCGGTGATGCTCGCCGAGGAGCGGAGCCCGGCCGCGGGGGTCCAGGTGACGCTGACCGAACAGCCGCCCAGGGTCAGGGTTGCACCGCCGGCGGCCGCCGAGAGCGGCGAGGCGGCGGGGGTGGTGAGGGACGCGCCGAGCGTGACGGAAGGCAGGGCGGTCAGGCCTGCTGCGCCGGGGACCGGCCCTCCCGTTGCGGGCAGCGTCACGGCGAGCGCGTCGACCAGGAGCGAGAAGGACATAGAGGGACCCGCGGCGCCGCCGATGCTGCCGGATGAGGCCAGGCAGCTGGCGCCGATGTGGACCGCGGTCGCCGGGCCGTCCACCGCCCAGACGGCAAGCCCGACGCCCCCGGCCTGGAAAGGCAGCCATGGATCCTCGGCATTGCCGCTGCCGGCCGGGGCCGAAGGCTGGCCGAACAGCGCGGCGATCGCGCCGAGCAGGTCACCGTAGGAAGCGGCACCAAGCCCGAGAACAGCCCCGTGATAGGCGGCAACGGCGCCGACCGGATCGGTGAAAAGCACGGCCATGTCGAGCGAGGGCCAGCCGGCGGGCGCGTCGGGCGGCAGGCCCAGGCCGAGGAGCAGGCGGAGAGCGGGCCCGAACGGCGCCAGGCCGGTCAGGAAGCCAGCGGTGAGGCTCGACAGCGCCTCGGTGCCGATCTGCGCCAGCGCACCGGGGGAGGTGAGGTCGAGGACGTCGTGGTGATCTTGTGCGCCGGGCGGGCCGATGTCCACGGACTCAGCGGCGAGCACGAGAACCAGGCGGCGTTGTGCGTCCAGCGCGACTCCGGCGCGGACGGCGCTGACCGACAGCGCCGTGCCGTCCTGGGTGACATCGAGCAGCCCGGAAGCTCCGCCTCCGTAGACCGCGGTACAGGAGAGCGACGGCAGTGCCGTGATCGAGGCATGCGGACCCGGCGTTGTCCGCAGAATCTCGGCGGACAGCTCCAGCGACAGGGCCGGGTCGCCGCCGAGATCGGCGACGAGGTCCAGCACGGGCGTGATGCTGACGCCGCCCGTTGCGTCGGATGCAGTGGCGACGCTCAGGCTGAGCGAGATATCCGGACTCAGCTGCCAGCTGACGGCGGCTGGATCCCCGTCGGTCGGCGCCGCCGCGCCGAGGAGCTGGCCGACCTGGGCCAGCCAGTGCTGCAGCGCGTCTGGTGACTTGGCCACGTTGTCGAGCCAGCCCTGGATTGCGGCCAGGCCCTGGGTCGCGACGCCCGCCAGCGGGAGCGGGATGGGCGCGCCCGGGTCAAGGCAGAGCACTCCGAGCAGCGCCGTCACGTCACCGGGCAGAGTCTGGCTGCTCAGCTGCGACTGGATCAGTCCCGTGATCACCTGCGCGAGCTCGGCCTCGGCGGGGCCGGCCGGCGAGGCCGCTGAACTCCAGGTCGATCGGGGACGTGCTGCCGGGAAGCAGCAGGCCGGTAACGGTGATGCCGATGTCGGGCGGCTGCCCGGCGCCGAGCGGGATCGACAGCGAGAGCCCCGCGGAGTCGAGGGCAGCGGAGCCCAGGTCGGCCTCGGCCGTCAGCGTGGCGACGGCCTCGGGTGCGCTCGAACCGGGCAGGAAGACGATGGCCGCGTCATCCGGCGGGACCAGCAGCAGCGGTACGGAGAGCCTGCCCGCCGCTCCCGGTGACGACGACGTGGCCGCGCGGGCCCCGAGCCCGATGACCGTGCCGCTGCCCGTTGCGGAGGTGGTGAGGTAGAGCGATACGGTCTCGCTCAGCTGGACGAGCGGGGTCCACGTCGCGGCCGCGTCAGCGATCGGCGGCGCCGAGGCGCCCAGAGCCTGATCGAGGAACCCGACCAGCGCCTGAAGCCGGTCAGCGTCGCGCAGGACGCCGGCGACCCGGCCGGTCGGATCGGTGAAGAAGCCGGTGTCCACCTGGCCTTGGCTGTTGATCAGGCCGAGGGCGATCGCAAGGCTGGCGAGGTCGCCGAGGGCGTCCTGGTTGATGGTCACGACGCACCGATCGAGTCCATTGCCTGCCGCGCCTGGGGCAGGACGGCGAAGGCGGTCGTGCTCGCGGTGACCGAGGCCGGGATGAAGGGCGCACCGTTGGCGTCCGCGCCGGCCTGCTGGGCAAGCGTCTGGGCCACGTCGAGCAGGGCGCTCCAGGCCGCGGCGGTGGCTGCGTCTCCCCAGCGGTCCACGAGCTGCAGCAGGCCCCTTGGCCGGTTTTCGGTCCCGACCAGCATGCCCGTCGGGTTAGCGGGCGTGCCGACGCCGAGCGGGACGATGACCTGGCCGGTGCCGGTCTGGTCACTCGACAGCTCAAGGGCCGCGAGCACCAGGCCGTCCAGGAGGGTAATGGTCGTCGCGGCGAGGTTGACCATCACTTCCCCATCGTGGTCGAACCACGTCACCTCGGCGGGCGGGGTAGCCCCGGGGTCCGCGTACGGCGCGGAGAGCGCTGAGATCACGCTGGCCTGCAGCTGGGCGGCGTCGATCGTGACCGGAGACTGAGCCGCTGTCCCGGGACTGACGTTCGTCGTCCACGTCGGCGGGGCGAGGCCGATGCTGCCCAGGATGCCCGCCCCGATAGTCCGGACGGCGCCGGTCGCCTGCTCAGCGCCGAGCGCCTCGCCCGTTCCTGTCAACTGCTGCGCGTCGGCAAGCTGTTCGGCCTCGGCGGCCGGTACCGGGGTCACCGGGGCGGCGGCCGCCGGGGCAGGGGCCGCTTGAGCAGGGCTCGCCGGGGCCGGGGCCGCCTGGGCAGCCGCCGTCGGCGCGACGGCGACTGCGGCAAAGACCGCGCGGTTGCCGGTGCTGACGGGATCCGCCTTGTCCGCCCGGGCGAGCATCGCTGCTGCGTGCTCGAGCACGGTGCCGCGCAGGTCACCAACGGGTCCGGGGCACAGCGGATGCGCGCCGAAGCGAAGGCCGCCGGCCGAGTGCAGCATTAGCCCGGCCTCGCCAGGCTGCTCGGCGAGCGCCAGCGGCCAACCATGCAGCCGGTGCCCCTCCGCATAGATGGCGGCCAGGCTGGCTAGCTGCTGCGGCGTTGGCCCGCCCGGTCCGGCGAGCTCAGCCGATGCGTAGCTGCTCGCGCCAGCCGCCAGCAGTGGCGCCTGCCGGTCGTCGTCCACCAACTGCCGCGGCGGGCTCGAACGGGGCACGAAGAACGTCGCGTACACGCCAACGACCGGATTGCAGTACCAGATCAGCCCATCCGGGCCCGTACCGCTGCGCTGATGGATGACGAGCCCGGCATGGCTCCTCATCGGCGGTGCCAGCCCGCGCGCATCGGCGGGCGCCCACTGGCAGGTCGCGAATCGGGCCATGAGGTGAAGCCTTCCGGTGCCGGCAGTAGTTCAGTTTCCAGCCGCGCCGGGCGGCTGCGCGCAGGTCAGGTTGACAATGATGGGCACCGGCTCCACGGGCGGCCCGGCGGCGGAGGCGGGTCCGGCCTGCCCCCCCGCCGACGGCCGGGCAGACGCGGCGGCGGCCGCTTGGGCAGCGGATTTCACGGTAGCCCGCGAATGCGCATAGAAGGCTTGGGCGACAGCCGCGGCAAGAACCGCGACCGCCGGGACGACTGACTGTAGTCCGTTGAGGTTGAAATTGGTGTGAAAAACCGTGCCGAGGGCCACGATCGCAGCGATCACCTGCAGCAAAATGGTCTGCCAGAACTCGGTCGTCGTCCAGCCCGGTTTCACCGAACCGGGCGTTACTTGCTGGTCCATTGTCCTCACCATTCGCTGCGCCGACAACCGACCCCGCGCCGCGCGTCCACGATAGCCAAACCGCCGATCGGCGCGGCACGGAGAACCATAGTCAGTCTGAGCCCTTGTTTGAGCGCTTGTCCATAGCTGGCTCCCCCCCGTATGTAAAGGGAGCTATGAGCGTAACAAGGCAGATCACGTCAGTGCAGGTCGTCTGGGACGATAGGTATTGTCTTCGCCTTCCCGTTCACCGACGGCAGCGGAACACCCGTCTGGGCGTACACCGGCATTTGGGTCGCGAGCCGTCAAGTACGGCGCATGGTGCGCGCCGGGCGCAACAGTTGCAGATCATCATTAATTATGATGACAGCACCAATAAGCCCTATACGGCTCAGACGGCGCGCGACGTAGTCAGAATCGGGTGCTGCGCCCGCTGCGCCTGCCCGGCCTTTCCTTCCCGCGCCTTACGTGGTGTGGCCAGCGTCTAGGCAAGCCCAGGTCTGCAGCCCGACGATCCCGTCCTGAGGAAGCCCGAACTGCCGCTGGATCTGCTTGACGGAGGCCTGGGTCTCCGGCCCGAACACGCCGTCCGCTGTGGTCGGCACGCCAAGGACGTTGCAGTCACTCTGCAGCCGGGCGACGAAGCGCCACTGGGGGTGGTCGGTGGTGTAAGGATCGGTGAGCTGGAGTACTGGAACGCTGATCGTGATCTGCGCCCAGCTAACCTGGGGCGCCGCCGGAGTGCTCGTCCCCGGGTGCGTGTCCCAGAAGGGAAGGTCAGAGAGAGCGACGGACTCGTCGTAGGCGGCAAAGGACACCCACTGGGTCATCACCGTGTGGCTGCCGAAATGTGTGACGCCAGTCCACTGGGCGCCCCAATAGTATCCATCAGGGTTGTCGTCCCCGAAGACCGACGACTCGGATCCGTAGACAATAAGCGTGAAGCCGGCGTTGTGCAGCAGCGAATAGACCTCCTTGATGTACACGGCGTCGGCGGCCGTCTCCATGTCCCAGGCGACTAGGCAGCCTTTAGGGGCGCCGATGTCCCCGAGCTGGGCGACAGCAGCGGCCACATCCGCCTGTGCTCCTGGCCCCGGCGGGTTGCTACGGGTGAAGATCGGCAGCCGGTAGCGAGCTTGCTGGGAGTCCCAGTCCGTGCGGGACCAAATGTGCGGGGTGTCTCCGCCGATATAGCCGCATACGCCATCAGCGCCAGCGGGAGGGCTTTCCGGTGGATAGGCGGCGTCGTAGAAGGTCAGGGTGCTCATGTCGGACTCACCATCTCCCCATCAGGAATTTGACTATGCCGAATCGGTGAGGAATACCCGCAGGGACCTGGCTGGGAAGTAAATTGGTTGTCGCTCTCATGTCATACCCCGCCCTCAAACAGCAAGTTACCGCGAAACCGGTGCTTATCAAAGAGCTACCGGACTGGCCGAGGCAACCCTCCTCAAGAGGCCACCTCAGATCGTGAACCTGCTGACTGGTCGTGTCAAGATAACCGGTGCCTATTTTTAGTGATCATGTGATTTCCCTCCGCGAATGTGGGGTGCGCCCCCGGCCACCGAAGGACAGTTGGCGGTCGCCCCAGAGCGGTGCCGCTGGCCACGAAGAGGGCCGCTTCCCTCCCTATCCGCTCGGCGGCCGTCTCCTGCAGCCGGTTCACGGGTGGGGTCGTCACCGAAGACGTCGTCGCCCAGGGGCGCGGTCGCCATGGCTCGCAGCATGGCCTGCGTCGGGAGCGTGACCGTGTCGAAGCGGAGGTCGATGTCGCTCACTTCAACGAGGCTCCGCTCCGCAGCGCCGCGACTAGCCGGGCAGTTCGCGGAGGGCGAGGCGGATAGCGCGGGCCTGCTGTGACATCGCCTCGATCTCGGCGACGGCGTGTTCGTCGGCCGCGCCGCGGGCGAGCATGTCCAGGTGCTGGTCGCCGAGCTGGGCCAGTACCGCGGCCTGCTGCCAGTCCCGGTAGGCGGTGTCTGCCTCGCGGACCTCGGCGGCGTAGCGCTCCAGCGCCGTGACCCGGCCGGTGACGCTGGAGTCCGCAAGTTGCGCGGCCTGGCGCTGGCGGTCGAGGAGCGCGCCGGCCACGGTGCCCGCGCTGATGGCGGGCAGTTCTGCCCGCCGGGCGCGAAGCCGGGCTTGCTCGCGCAGCGCCACGGCGATGTCCCATTCCTGGCTGGTGAGGGCCGCGCTCGTGGCGGGCTGATCCAGCAGTCCGGCCCGGCTGACCTGCGACGAGGTGACGGTGTCGATCGCATCTTGGGCCCGCCGCAGCAGCACCCTGGACCGGGCGTCGAAATCGGCGCCGGTCAGGTAGCGGCCGCGGTAGTTCCGCGCGGCCATAGCAGTCGGCTCCTTGCCGCTGGGCTGTCCGAAGCGGACGATCCGGATGCCGAAGACCACCGCGGTGATCAGCGCGATGATCCCCGCGAGAACCAGCGCATAGCGGTTCGAGGCGGCCTCCCAGCCGGCCCCTGGAAGACCAGCACGCCGACGGCCAGCGGGGTCGTGCCGAAGATCGCGATGACCCCGGCGGCGGTCATGCCCGTGACCGCCCCGTCGATCGTCGCCAGCCGCTTGCCCGGCTCGGCCGGCAGGTAGTCGCGGCGCGGGGCGGCCCGGTTCTGGCCCGCCGGAGGCAGGAACGTGCCGCGGGCGGTCAGCAGGACACGGTCACGAAGCGGGATACCGGGATCGACCACGGGCCGCCGCAGCATGGCATCGGCCCAGGCCACGTCGTGATGGTCATCCATCGGCCGGCTCCTGTCCCGCGCCCATGATTCGCGAAAGCCGAGAGTAAGGCAGGTGAATTCGTCACCAGGATATCGCCCCAGGTCGCGCACGGCACAGCCGCGGGCTGGCCTGAGCTGACTTAGTCACGCAGGAAGGCCATACGTGCTCGGCACCGTCTTTCCCGACGTTGAGGCCCTCGCCGACGAAGTGCAGCCCGAGCGCGCTGCCGATCACCCTCTCGGGCGGGATCCCGTAGACGTGATGAGCGGACGGACGCATGAAGTCACGATCGCCGCCTGACACACAGGTGAACTGCGTCGGTTTATCCGGCTGTCTCGTCTTCGGATGAAGCCGGAGCGATTATGTCGATGGTCGGGAAGAATGTCCGGTATCGCCGGACATCACGGGTCAGCAGCCGGTAACCCGTTATGGCGGCATGTGCGCCGATGTAGAAGTCGGGCATTGGCGATCGCTTGTCACCGCCACCGCGCCGGTACCGCACAAAGGCCTTCCCAGCGGCGAAACCCGCCAGGTAGGGCAATGGCTCGCGTTCGTAATCGCTGGCCGGGAGCAGTTCCTCCAGCTCTTCGACGGTCTCGTAGCCGACCGAGACCTCGGCGTAGATGAGCGGGTTGATCACCAACCGTCCGGCGTCCATGGCTGCTGCGATCTGGCTCGCTGACCAGTCAGCCCATTGGGCGTCACCGGTGATGACATCAAGCAGCACGCAAGAGTCGACAAGCGTCGCGGGGCGGATCGCTGTGGGGTCACTCGCCACGGAGCAGTGCCATGATCTGGTCGGTGCTCATGCCCGCCACGTCCTGGCCGGTGGCCGTGTTGCGCAGTCGCCGCACCAGCCGCTGCCCCCTGCTTTCGGCCCCCTCCGTGCGTTTGATCTGGAGCGCGCCGTCAACCTCGACGACCTCCACGTCATCCCCGGCGTGCAGCCCGTACTTGGCCCGCAGGTGCGCCGGGATGGTCACCTGGCCTTTGCTGTTCAGCACCATGACGGCCCTCCCGGTGAAAGGTATTCTGTATTACGTCTACTACGTAATAGTAGCACGCAGGGCACGTTTCGGCTGCCGCCTGCGGGCGGCCAGGCGCCGCAGTCTTCGACGTTGTCCATCAACCCGGGGGGCTAACCCTAGGACCGAACGGGGGCTAGCCGCATTCCGCCTGCCTGCCCGGGGTCCCTACCGTTTCGGCAAGGGTTGACGGAACGTTCGGAGGGCGTTGATGGCCACAGATCGCCGGGCTGAGATTGCCGCCTCGGTGGCCGCCCTGCAGGAGCTTGGTTCCGGCTATGACCAGGGACTGGCCGAGGGCCTCGTTGAACGCATCGGCGCGGAGATCGACCAGCGGATCGCGGCCGAGATCGACAACCGGGTCACGGCGGAGGTGGACAGCCGCATCCTGACGCAGCTGGACCGGTACGCGGGGTGCAGGCACCAGCGCCGCCGGGCCAGACGCGTGATCCGGGCCGAGCGGCGCATGACCCGGGCCGAACGGGCCGACCGCTCCGGCCTGCAGTCCATCATGCTGGCCATCGGGTCCATGCTGGTGGCCCTGCCGGTGACGGCGATCGTGCTCAAGGGGTCCCCGGGCGTGGCCGCCATCATGCTCATAGCCCTGATCTGGGTCATCATCGGGATCATCAATGTGGCCTACGCCATGGGCAAGCACCCGCAGGGGTAACCGTGGCTGTCGGTACCGTGTGCCAGAATCCCCAGGCATGACAGGAGCGGACCCCAAGGCCGACCTGCACCAATCTTTGCAGGTCGCCCGTGAATCTCTGCTGTGGAAACTCGACGGGCTTTCTGAGTACGACGTCCGCCGCCCGCTGACGCCGACGGGCACCAACCTGCTAGGACTGGTCAAACACCTGGCCGGTGTCGAGCTTTGGTACTTCGGTGACGCGTTCGGGCGGCCGCCCGCGGGCCCGCGGCCATGGTCGGAGGAAGACGCCAGGAACAACGCGGACATGTGGGCCACCGCCGGTGAGTCACGGGATCAGATCGTCGGGATGTACCGGCGAGCCTGGACGCACTCGGATGAGACGATCAAGACGCTCCCCGTGGACGCGCCCGGCTACGTGCCTTGGTGGCCAGCCGGCGAGAGGGAGGTGACGCTGCACCGGATCCTGGTGCACCTGGTCGCTGAGACTAACCGCCACGCGGGGCATGCCGATATCGTCCGCGAGCTCATCGACGGCGCAGTCGGGCTGCGGGCCGACGACGACAACTTGCGGCAAGGTGACCGGGCCTGGTGGGAGAGCTATCGCAATCAGCTTGAGCGCCTTGCGCAAGAAGCCAGCCAGGGCTAGACGCCGCTTCGCTCGGTGACAGCGTGGTGCGGTCGGGCTCGGAGAGCTGCTCGGCGAACGCTTGCAGGATCGCTTCGCGCGTGGCCGTCGCCTGTGCCTCCCGTTTCGGGCTGACGTAGCGGCGGCCGGCTCCCAGCCTGAGCAGCGTGCGGGCGAGAGTGAGGTTGCCGGGGTCAAAGCTGGTCAAAGCTCGGCGAATCGAGCATGATGCGGCGACGCGACTCGAATTAGTATTCGATTCCGGCAGAGTGGTATATTTAGGACCAGAGCCTCTGCCAACGTCCCACACTCAGTCCGACGGCAAGGAGGTAGATCGGGGGATTCCCCAATGCCTGTTAAATCAGCTGCTTCGCCCTCGCAGTCTCGGCTGAACGAACGATTTGCGCGGGTGCTCAGACAGAAGAAGGGCCCAGACGCCGTGATGGTCGGCGTGCTATGCGTCGCCTTGGTCCTGGGTCTGGTCGGGCTGGCGGTCCATGTCCTGTGGGTTGTCGCCATCATCGTGATGGCCCTCGGGCTCGGTTTTGCCGTTGCCAACGGCCGACGGGACCGCATCGATGTTGTGAACCGGCGGGCCGAGGACGCCGAGGAGCGGGCCGACTCCGCCTGACGGGCCGCGCAACTGGCCCCGCTGCCGCGTCATCGGTTTCCAGGGAAGACCAGGCCCCTACGTTGCCCCTCCGCCGCCACAATTGGGCCTGCCGCGCAGCGGCACCGCCGTGGTCTACGTATGCCTCAATTCAGCACTCAACGCGGGCTCAACGCGGGCTGACCGTTCTCTTGTCGACCGTTCTCGACTGTGCGCCATCTTCCCGCATGGCGTCGGGCACGCGTACGGCGTATGCCTCGTTAACCATGCCGGCGACTTCTTCTGCTGTGGCCATAGGAAGCCGGATATCTCGTCGCGAACTGCGGCACAGCTTCGTGTCGCTGGTGTCTAACGCCGACGTCCCCAGCGAGGACATCACCCGGCTCGTCGGCCACACCGCCGGGAGCCCGGTCACCGAGACGATCTACCGGAAGCAGCTCCGGCCCATGCTGCTGCAGGGAGCAGAAGCCATGGACGAGATCTTCCGGCTACGGGCCGGAAGCGTAGTCACTCAGTTGGTCCCCCAGGCGGGCAAGGACCAACGTTCCGCAGAGGGCTGGGGACCCTCTGACCTGGGTGGGCGAGTACTGATAAGGAAGCGGTCAACTCCTGGAGTGCGACGTGCCCGGGCCGGGCGGAAAAGTGATCAGCCGTTGCCCCAAACGCCGCCGCAGCTGGTGAACCGGGTCCAGACGCGGTGCCAACCATCTGCTGCCTTCTCGGCCGGTCGCCAGGATTACCTTGTCATACTGGTGAGCGCGGGTCTCGGCGTGCACCGCCTTCACCAGGTCCTCATCGCTGATGAGGCCGCTGGCCTGGCAGCCGATTGTCTGCAAGTGCTGCACGGCCCGGTCCATGCGATGCTCGGCGGCTGCGCTGACGTCGTAATCCGGGCGGGGCGCGCGGGGGAAGACTCCACGTCTAGCGCCGAGAAGAAGCTCCATGGATGGCATCCGTGCCTGGCGCGTGCTGACCAGAGACAACACCACCACCTCGCACGGTTCCTGTTCTTGCCGTGCGACGAGATAGTTGATCGGCTCCAGGTCGAGCTGCTTGTCGGCGGCAAGCAAATCCCTATCCAGCACAAGCAGGTACCGCTTGCCGTTGGCTGAAGGAGGTGGCAGGGCTGGGGCGGTGGCGCTGTGAAGCGTAGCTGACTGGGGCATGGCGGTCTTCTCTCACGAACGGGGCGGTGCAGTGTGGCCGGTCGCCGCTTCACGGCCTGGGGGGCTTAGCGGCACAGGTGTCGCTGTGCGCGGCAGGGGAGCACGTTCTGGCGGCTAGCGGCGGCGGCGCAGCATGAGCACCGCGACGATGATGATGACGATGACCGCGATGATGAAGAACATAGCTATGGCTCCCTTGGATGACTCCTGGGCGCTGGCCGCTGGGCGGCGACTGATCCCTGGTGTCTGCTTCCCAAACTACACTGGAAGTAAGTGACTAGCAATTTATTTCTATAGTTTTGGGTATATTTTCAGACTGACCGAAGATCGTTCGCCCGGTGGGAGCATGCTGTGGGAGCCACCCGGACGAACGATCTTCCGGCAGGTCGGACACACACAAACTGCGGGGAGCGCGTGCCTGAGCTAGCGGACTGATTGAACGGGACCGGATATACAAGGGATGATCGTGGCGGCGCTGGTTGGCTGGTGCTCGCCGGATCTCAGCAGGTATCCGCGTTCCGTGCCAGCTTGAGCGCAGGCGTCGTGGAGTGAATGTTCATCGGCCCCGCCTCGCGAAAGGTACGAAACTGCAGCGAGACGATCTCGAGACCGGCTGTAGTTCCGTTTGGGTTCAAAGATCGTCGTTCTGGAGTCCGGGCGCATTCGGGCGGACGAGGCTGTCGTTCTCCTGGATCATCGCAACGTCCGCGGCCGCGGACCTCTTGATCTCTTCCAAGCGAGGGTCGTCGTGGTCGCGGCCTCTGGGGACGACCCAGCGGCGCAGCCGGTCTGGCTTCAGCGGACCCCGCGCCAATGGCGGCAGCAGCAGGCCGAGTGCACCCGCGAGAATCAAGATGACACCCACGATGTGCAGGTTCAGCCCGTGCGGGGAACCCCCCGCCAGGGCGAACCGCAAGATCGCACCGACCGTGATCAGGAGGATGCCTGTGCCGGTGCCCATAGCGCGCCGTCCGGCCGGCCGCCGCTGGCCGGGCTGGTCCCGCCCGGGGATGAGCGAGGTCACCGGTGCGCCCGGTGTGCGTTGACGAGCGGCCCGGCGGCCAGGCCCGGGACGATCCAGATGGTGATGCCCATAACCGACTCCTCAGTCAGTGACGAATCTGGCGTGCGCGGGTAGTCGGCCTTACTTGACAGATCGCGGTGGGGAGGCTTGTCCGGCGGCTTTCACCATCCTTTGCCTGGCGCCTTACCCGGCACCGGTCCGTGCACGAAAAAGAAAACTCCGGGACCCTGCGCAGCCGCCATACTTGCGACCGCAGCTGCTAGGGTCCGGAGCAACACTTCCAGTATACGCTCCGCCGGTCCTGCGGATAGCGCATACCGGGCTCCAGAGCGCATGCCCGCTGCCACCGTTGCCAAGTACGCCGGCCACGCCGGCGATCACTGCGGCGACCAGGATGACGAGCCCGATGACTATGAGCATGAAGCACTCCGAGGCTTCAAGTCGAAGACCGACAGTGGAAGACGTGACATCCGCCGGCCGCTGATCCAGGCTGGCGGGCTTGGATCAGCGGCCAGGGCTTCGCGGTGAGCAGGTGCAGCCCTGGCGGTTCTTAGCGGTGCGCGAAGAACCCGCGGCGGCTGGACCGGCCGGACCGGCTGGTGACCAGGTGGTAGACGAGCAGGAGGACTGCAGCTCCGACGATGGCGGTGAGCCAAGTCGAAAGGTTGAAGAATCCCTGCAAGGAATGGATGTGGAAGAGCTTGGTAGCGACCCAGCCGCCGGCCAGTGCCCCGACGACCCCGATCACGCAGGTCAGGATGAGGCCCTGCTGCCTCCTGCCGGGGATCAGCATATTGGCGATCAGGCCTGCGGCCAGACCGAGAACGATCCACGCGATAATGCCCATACCGACTCCAAGGCCAGTGATCAGTTGAGTTACGCGGTAGTAAGTCGTGCTGAATAGATCGCGGTCGGAGGCAAAGTCCCCCGAGGTTTCCGCTGCCGTTCAGCCTCGGTGTCGTGCCCGCACCGGCCGGTGTGCGGGAGAAAAAAAAATCCGGGCCCTTGCTGCTGCAACCACGTAATTTAGCGGTGCAGCTGCCTCGGTCCGGAGCGTGACCTTAACTAACCGCTTTCTTGACTCTCTCGCATAATCCATTCTGGGGGCAGTAACGGATTCATGATCCATCCTGTCCCGCCGCGCGCAGCCGGAGACGCGGCCGCGCTCCTCGCCGCGCCGGGTCCCCGGATGGGCCTGCGGACAGCCACAGAACTACGGCCATGCGCGTCGCCGGCATCGGCCGCTGGCTGATCTCAGGGCCACCTCTGCCCCCGCCGCTCAGATACGCATGCCAGAGCTGATAGCGACCAGGTCGGCGGCGATGTTGAGGCCGTTGGCCACGATGAGGGCGACCACGAGCACTGTGAGGACTACCCGGTCGGCCTGGTGGAAATGCCGGACGGCCAGCTCGCTGAGGGCCGGTGCCGGTGGCCAGGGCGGTGCGGTCGCAGATCTCCTGGACCGCCGCCATCCGCGAGCAATGTCAGCAGGGCGGTCCACAAGAACGCCAGGCCGTACTGGGCGCCGGCCTGGGAGTAGGTGGCGATCCCGGACGGGTCATCGTCGGAGGCCCCCGTGACCAGGCCCGGTCCCAGGGACCGCAGGTACTGACGCCGGACCGGCCTCCATGTTCCTCATGGTGAGATCCAGTAGCGATGTCCGCGCTGGTGACCGCGCGGCAACAGGAGACGATGGCCGTGCCGACCATCACTGCCGCTGACGTCGGTCCCCAATTGCGATGACGCTCGTTCGCCAGCTCGCGGCAGGATTTGGCCTTACCGAGACCACCTCGGCCGACTGGGACCGGTGTCATGGCCGTCAACATCAGGGCCCACTTCCTGGCCCTGCAGGCCGCCGTCACCATTCCTCGAACCCGGCAGCGCGATCACTTTGACCTCCTCCACCGCCACCCAAGTCATCAGCACCACGGCGAAGACCTCGACGGCGGTGTCAGCGAACTTGATCATGTGCGCGTCTCCATGTTCGACTGCCCGCGTGAAGGTGTCCTGGCTGTCTCCTCGCGGAATTGCCCGCCGCCAGGCGGCTCAGACAGCGCAAGCCGGGATGGACTGGCGCGGGTGGGCGGGCTTCCGAAGCGGCTGCGATCACGGCGACGGCCTGGTCCACGGCCAGCGATCTGGACCGGCGGCCGGGCCTGCCCTTGGGCGTGTCGACCAGCGCCGCCACGTTCCGGCCCACCAGGTCGCGGGCTTCGGCATACCGGACGGCACGGGTCAGGGCGCTATACGCGTTCGAGACGGTGGCCGATGACCGCGTATCGGCCATCTTCGACATTCCCCGATGCACGTCGTCTGCCGACCGTTCGTCGCGCAGGCGCTTATCACCGCTTGCGCGCTCCCACCAGTAGATCGAGTCCTCGCCCCAGCCGCGCTGAGCCACGCCCTGATGCTAGCCCTGACGATCTTGGATGGCCCTCACTACAGATCTCGGCCGTCCCTGCCGGGGGCAGAGACGGCCTCTGACCTGCTGTTTCGCGTGGGCGGTACAAGACTTGAACTTGTGACCTCTTCCGTGTCAGGGAAGTTCTAGAGTAGAACATCCTGTCGAATCGTAGCTGTCTACCTGGGTTAGTGAGTCCACTGGTGTCCATGCGAGTGCTACAGGGTGCGGCAGCGTCGTCACCCAATTAGTCACCCAACCGGCTCGACACCATTTCTCGGCGCCGAACCCAGAACACCCGCGACCGATGACCGGAAGCGGCACGCAGCACGACTGCCAGAGAGTGACGGGCTGCTTAGAAGACATGGCCCGGTTATCTCGGAGCGTCCCCATCTGGGCCTCGCGGTTCCGACAGGCCAAAGGGACATGCCTACCGCCCTGCCCGTTGGTGTCGGTTGTGGGTGTCAAGCAGCTGGAGCTCGCGCTCCTCGATGCGAACTAGTGCCAGATCGGTCATACGCGGTCATCTGGGCAGCTCGTTCCCCGATGGTGGCCCAATTGCGCCGCCCCTCGCCGCTAGCGTTGCTGTACTCAACTGTTATACGGCGCTCGGATCGCGGACCTGGCGTGACCCCTCGCTTGCAAGACGTGCCCTGCCCGTCGGGCCCTCAGTATCGGCCCATGTGATCTTACGGGCAAGGCCGGGCGTCTAACTGCGTAGTGGAGATTGGCAACACCACGGAAGGCTGAACGTGCTTAGGCGAGCTGAGAACGTGACACTGTTGCGCGCTCCGCTTGGCCGCGTCACGGTCCAGGTGGGCAAGAAGCAGTACAGGCTCAAGAGCAGGCGAACGAAGGACGAGTGGGCGGCGGACAGGACTCGTCAGCAAAGTCAGCCTGTTCTTGTGCTTTCGACTGCCGATCGGAACCTCTGGCAGTTCCAGAGCCGCTTCTACTGGGATAACGACGGTCTCAGCGGCAGTCAGGTCTACGCGTTGTTGGTTACTCGCAACCAGCGCGAGCAGCAGCGCATAGAGAGGGCTCAGGCGATGGTAGCTATGGGCTCCGTGCCCCGCCAGCAGGTACGGGGAGCTATACCGGACGATCTCAAGCAATACGTGTGGCGCCGGGATGGGGGTCGTTGTCGCCAGTGCGGCAACCAGTATGAACTCCAGTACGATCACATCATTCCGGTGGCTATGGGCGGAGCGACCACAGCCGAGAACCTGCAAATCTTGTGCGGTGCATGCAATCGGAGGAAAGGTGCCGGGCTAACTGTTCGGTGAAGCTGGATTCTTCGATCTTGAGGCAGACGTTCGGACTGGCTGACCGGATGCTTAGAAGACATGGTCTGCTTCTGCGGGAGCATCCCTTACCTGGGCCTCGCAGTTCCGGCAGTCCGGCGGGCTACGTCGAACGCCAAGCTCGTTGGTGTCGGTCGTGGGTGTCAGTTAGCCGGTGCTCGCGCACCTCGAACTAGTGCCAGACCCGTTGTATGCGGTCACCTGGGGAGGCCGGTCCGCGATGGCGGCCACTCCGCGCCGTCTCTGGGCGAGAGCGTGCTGTACGCAGCTGCTGTACGGCGCCTGGCCAGAGCGCATGTAGGCGTTCATCGGGAAACGTTCTTCGCCGACCTCGTTGCGTCGGTGACAGGTACCAACCTGGCGCGTCTTGCCGACCGGGCTCGAGCTAGTGCCCCAAATTGGTTATCGCAAAATGGGCCGGATGACCACGTTTGCGATCTAGTTTCGTTTATGCTTCGTGCGACAGATGCTGATAGCTTGTTCGGTAGGTTCAGATCTGTTCGAACAAGACAGTTCGATTCGAAGCACTGGGAGTGCTGAAAGGCGTCGTCATCGGAGGAAGTTTAGTGTGGTGGTGAGAAATGAAAGCATTGGATGAGCTTCAACGAGTGTGGCAACGTCGGCGTGTCCGCTCGTCTAAGCATCCAGATTTGCGTACCGGATACAATGGTAATTTGGCAATGGTCTCTGACAAGTACATTGAACGATACTTTAGGAAAGCAGCTGTAGGCTGCCCTTCGCTCAGTAACCTTGACAAGGAAGTCCTGGACCAAGTTGCGAAAAACGAGATCAAACGAATACAAGCTGGTCGAAAGGTATTCTCCGTAGTACTGATTGCCTGTGTCATTTACATTATAGCTTATAGACAGCTGCTCAATGTGGAGGCCCACTCACGTTATTTTATATACTTTACGCTCTCGGGACCCATAGCAATTCTAATCCTTGAAGTCGGCCTACTTATACCCTTGTACCGACGGAACTATGAGCGTTTCGCGACGCGTAGACTATTCAATCTAGTCCGGAGTCTTGAAAAGAATGCACCATATTGGAACGATACCCAATTCAGAAAGCTAATTGCTTTAAAGATCGAGTACGCAGCCAGGGCGATTGAGGGCATCCCTCTCGCCTCTGGCCGTATAGCTCCTGAAGTGCGACGCGAACTTTTCGCGACAAGCAAGAGAAAAGCGCAAGCAATACGTACGCTTGAACTCTGGGCTATGAAGCCCGGGCCTTTCACCTTCACCGACCTGGTTAATCGTCTCACAAGCGACCTGAGTATAATCGCTAAAGGTGAATGGTACAATTTGCCTGATGGGCAATATAAGCCTAAAGTTTCACGATCGATTATAGTCGTAGAAATCGGCATTGCTGTTCTAATTATAGCTGGAGTGGTTGCCATTATCGAATTTGCTTCGAGGCTTGGAGCGGCAGCGCCCATATTGGCAACAATTCTAAGTGCGGCCGCACTTGCTTTGCTAAATAGAGCAGGACTCCCAGCTGAGATTTTGGAGCGGTACACTGAGGCGGGCTCTAAATTGACGTCTAAAGACACTTAGCCGTATAGGCGAGGACGACCTTCGCCACGATATAGTCGTCGGCATCCTTGCGATAGGCGCCGAACGGGCCGCGGAAGATCACTGTCAAGGGTGCCCGAATGCTGAGCAGACCTTTACGCTTTTGGGCGCGCAGAGGAAGGCTTAAAATACTCTAAGCCCATTCCAGTGGGAGCTTCTGCGCCTCATCATGTTTGAATTCATCTAGATCAAGAATTGCGCGTCGGATTGTTCGCAGATCTTGCGCTGGCACGTCTACGGCGGCGAAGTCGACGTCACCAGTCGCTGCAAGCAGCCCGCGAGGCGCGAATCGTATGAATCATATCGACATATGCGCCGTAGTCGATAACCCAAACATCGTATCGAACCCCTGGGTCGTCTTGAGCGGAGTAGCCACGGCGAACCAAATGCAGTACCCGAGCATCGAATAGCGCAAGGAGCAGCGGATGACTAGCGGATGCTTGGCTAACCAAGAAGCCGCGGGCACGCTTTTGTCTAATGACTTTATCGATGATCCAATGCAGCAACGTTAGGGCCTCATTCCGGCTACGCAGAGCGCTTCTTTGTCAGCCTGAAACCAACTGCGTGCCGCCGATCTTACGTCTGCAACCGATATCCTGCGTTCTCCCGAGCGGAAACCGGCTTTTGCGGCAATGTTTATCGCGTCTCGCGGGACTCCTTCTGCGGCGCGTACAAGTTCTTCAAATGCTCGCTTTTCTGTGAAGCCGAAGCGCACGAGATCCTCTGGACTCTTAAGCTCATCAATTACCTCGGGAATCTCAGAGCCCGATGTCAAGTGTTTGAATAGTAGTCCCAAGAAGAATTCGCTAGACCACTCTTCATTCTGTTCATAAACCATCAGCTCATCTAGGTTTACATTGGCGGATACATCAGCGCCTAGTTCTATTCCTATGTTATTTCCCGCAAGCACGCCACGAAAGTTGGTCTGTTGCTCGATGGCGCCGATCTTAATGGTGAACTTTTGGAGTGGAAGAACGCAGCGAACTAGGAACTCGCCTAGCAATGGCTGGACATCATTAGGCACACTGCTCCATTCGTCCAACAGTAACCATATGCGTCGTGACGACACACTTTCGGCAATATCACGAAGAGCGCGCGCGATATCGGAGAAATTGAGGCTAATCCGCTCACTTCCGTGCCGAATCTCGCGGCGCACTTCTCTGCTTTCGCTAGCCTCCTTTGAAGTCAGATCGCCACCAAATTGAGGTTTGGAACCAAGCGATACCGCTAGTCCGGCCGCTGATTCGCTTTTTGCCCTTGCCTCACCTTCGCGCGACTGTTCAACTTCGCCGGAAACGCGTACAGTAGTGATTGCCACCATGAAGGCATCGAGCCTCGAAACAAATTCAGTGTTGGTTAGGAGCTGTTCGTCCTCGAGAGCTGCACCGAGGATTCCCTCATGCACAAGCCCGAGGAGATCAACTAGCAGGCGGGCGGCCCGCTCCGTTGTAGGTACTTGATCTTCCATGAACAAACCTTCTGGCGAGCCAACGACTCTCAGATCTACGTAGATCGCTATATCGCCCTCTGCCCGAAGTTCAGACTCAAGGTAACGTAGAGCGTGAGTCTTGCCCGTTCCCCGACGGCCGTAGATAACCTGATGATCAGTCGATTGCACTGCCGCCGCGACACCTGAATCTACGAATGTCTCACGTAGCTGGATGGTTTGGCGCTGTTCTGCCCTCTTTGGAATCAAGTTCAAGGCACGGTTGATCGTTGTGAGTCCAGTAGCCACGTTGACACGGTACATTCCCGGGCTTACATCTGCTCGCCTTCCGGCGAACTCGTGCGGATGCTGCCAGATCGTGCTTAAGCCGCTAGATTGTGGCACAAGGAGGTGAAGAGCCTGGCACAGTGATCTTCCCGGACGGACAATCTGATCTGATGGTGCGCACAACCGACGACAGGCGCCTAGGTAAGGGCGTGGAGGCTGAGGTGAGAGCCAGATACAATCGGCAAGGGTCTCGCTGGGTTGTGGTCGTTGCCGCGGCGGCATTGGCTGGTGTCGGAGGAAGCGCTGTAGGGCTTGGCGCTCCAGTCTGGCTGGCGGGTGCGGCCGCAGCGGTATCGGCTTTGGTAGCGGGTACTGTGGTCGACCGTTTCTTTCATGCGCGAGACGATCGCGGGGCCGCGAAGCAGCGGCGAAGCGAGGTGCTGGGCGCTTTGACGGCGGCGACTGCTCCCGGAGATCAGGATGACGCACTGGGCTTGCTACGCGCCGATCGGTCTCCTGTGCCGTACCGGGGGCGTAGGCGTGAACTCAAGCGACTGGCGGACTGGTGTGCTGATGACGACGCATGCCCAGTATTCATGATCACTGGTTCAGCGGGCGTGGGGAAGTCCCGGCTCGCGTTGGAATTTGCCTCAAGGCTCCCGGAGGGATGGGCGACTGGGTGGCTGCGTGCTGGGACGGGTGAGACAGCGGTCAGCGCCGTTCAAGCTTGCGGGGACCCGGCGGTGATCTTGGTAGATGACGCTGACGGGCGCGCCGATCTGGTTGCGTTGCTAGATGCGCTGGCAGAGAAGTACACGAATCCTGCAACCCGGGTAGTCCTGCTGGCTCGCGCGGGTGCGAGTTTGGTGGCTTCACTGACATCGCGGCTAGAAACCCGGCACGAGTGGATCGTCGCCCGCGCTCCCGACATGGATCTCCAGCCGCAAGGCGGGCGGGCGGACTGGGACCGCTGGTTCGGGGAGGCAGTCACTGCGTTCGCTGCCGTGCTGAACGTGCCCGTACCGGACCTTCCGGCCCTATCGCATGAGGACTGGCTGGATGCAAATCAGCCGATCTTGGTAATGCAGGCTCAGGCACTGCTAGCGGTTCTCGGCGCGCGTGGCGAGGGCGACTCGCGGAAGTTGTCATTCGGCCAAGTAGCCGACGCGCTGATGAAGTATGAGAAACGCCGTTGGCGTGCCACGGCGGCAACATGGAGCTGGCCCAGCGGTGGTCCCCCATCGGAGGAAGTGCAAGAGCGCAGTATCGCCGCCCTCGTCCTGCTCGGTTCGGGTGGCGACGGCGAGGCTGAGCAGATCGTTAGCAAAGTGGCGGAGTTGCGAGATGCGGTTGCAGAGCGGCTATCTGCTATCACGTCTTGGATATCGGCGCTTTATTCTCCTGGCCCGGGCGGAAGGTCCCGCATCCGTCCAGACATGGTCGGCGAGTGGTTCGTTGTCAGCCAGCTAACTGATCATCCCGCACTCGCCGAGAGCTTGCGCGATGGATTAACTGATGCTCAGGCCGCCCGGGCGCTCGCCTTCCTGGCTCGCGCGGCGGACCGTATGGAGTCGGCCAGCAAACTCTTCGACGACTTCGCGTCTGGTGACTTGAGCCGGCGGATTCTCGCAGCAGCGCAAGCCGCGGCGACAGGAGAGGTGGGGCGATATCTGCTTGACGCTATAGTCGCGGAGCAGATCCGCTCAGCTGATGGATGGACGATTGACCAGTTGAGCGGGCTCGATCGCCTGATTCCCGGGCACGTCCTGCTGCTTACGCATGTCGCAATTTCTACTCTTATTGTCCGGCTCTCGCGGGCTGTTGCCCTGGACAACCTCGCCGCCCACCAGGCCGACCTCGCCGGGGCGCTCAAAACTCTCGGCTATTACCTCGGCGAGGTCGGCCGCTACCAGGACGCGCTGGCCGCTACCGGGGAAGCCGTCACTATCTACCGGGCCCTGGCTGAGGACAACCTCACCGCCCACCGGACCGACCTCGCAAGGGCGCTCAATAACCTCGGCGGCTGGCTCCGTCGGGTCGGCCGTTACCAGGATGCACTGGCCGCTGCGGAGGAATTGGTTACCTTCCACCGGGGCCTGGCCGAAGACAACCCCGCCGCCCATCAGGCCGACCTCGCAGGGGCGCTCAATAATCTCGGCGTTGGTCTCGACGAGGTCGGCCGTTACCAGGACGCGCTGGCCGCCACCGAGGAAGCCGTCACTATCCGGCGCGCGCTGGCCGAGGACAACCCCGCCGCCCACCAGGCCGCACTCGGTACGGCGCTCAACAACCTCGGCAATCGTCTCGACCGGGCAGGCCGTTACCAGGACGCGCTGGCCGCCACCGAGGAAGCCGTCACTATCCGGCGCGCGCTGGCCGAGGACAACCCCGCCGCCTACCAGGCCGACCTCGCAGGGACGCTGGATAACCTCGGCATCCGTCTCGGCCAGATCGGCCGTTACCAGGACGCGCTGGCCGCCACCGAGGAAGCCGTCACTATCCGGCGCGCGCTGGCCGAGGACAACCCCGCCGCCCACCAGGCCGCACTCGCCGCGGCGCTCAACAACCTCGGCATCCGTCTCGGCCAGGTCGGCCGTTACCAGGACGCGCTGGCCGCCACCGAGGAAGCCGTCACTATCCGGCGCGCGCTGGCCGAGGACAACCCCGCCGCCCACCAGGCCGCATTCAGTACGGCGCTCAACAACCTCGGCATCCGTCTCGGCCAGGTCGGCCGTTACCAGGACGCGCTGGCCGCCACCGAGGAAGCCGTCACTATCCGGCGCGCGCTGGCCGAGGACAACCCCGCCGCCCACCAGGCCGCACTCGCCGCGGCGCTCGATGACCTCGGCAATCGTCTCGGCCAGGTCGGCCGTTACCAGGACGCGCTGGCCGCTGGCGAGGAAGCCGTCACTATCCGGCGCGCGCTGGCCGAGGACAACCCCGCCGCCCACCAGGCCGCACTCGCAAGGTCGCTTCATAACCTGGGCAATCACCTTAGCGAGGTCGGCCGGGACCAGGAGGTTCTGAGCGTCAGGACTGAATCTGTAAACATCTACCGGGAGCTGGCGTCAAAGGACCCGGATCTCTATCAGAATCGGTACCGACAGCACCTTGCCGCGCTACGACGAGAGTATGAGCGGCGCGGCATGCACAATGACGCAATGCTTTATAACCTCGACGATCCGCCTGACCAGCCGCCGCCATTGTCTGTGTGACCGCTCGAGAATAAACCGCAGGCCAGGCGTCGTTGCTCGTTGGGCACTCGCTAGATGAGGTGTACGCCATCGTGCTGGCGCACGGCGGGAGCGCCGTTCTCGCGTAGGGCATTAAGGACGCGCACGGCGTATGCCTCGTCGACCATGCCGGTGACTTCCTGCGCCGTAGCCCACTGAAAGCCGGATACCTCGTCGTTAGGTGTCAGCTGGCCGCCGAGGACCCGGCAGCGGAAGACGAGAGCGACGATCCCGCGGCTCATGTTCCTGTACACACCGGTCAGGGCAACCGGCTGAACGGCGAGTCCGGTTTCCTCGCGAACCTCGCGACATACCCCCGCGTGGATCGTCTCGCCGAGTTCGAGAACGCCGCCGGGCGGTTCCCAGCGGAGGTTGTCTCGCCGCCTGATTAGCAATGCCCGGTCGTGGTCGTCGACAATAACGCCTGCGACACTGACGGAGTGGCTGGCGCCATGTGTGTTCATCCGAGCACCTCCCGGTACGGTTAACAGTATTAGACGTGTACACGAGTCAAGGAGCGGGCGTCCTGAGCAACGATGGCGTGCTCACGCAGAGCGTCGATCCGGCGAGCGATCGCGCGGTTTACTGGCAGATCGCCGATCACCCGCGGACCGCTCTCGCTCGCGGGCGGCTGCGAGAGGGCGACAAGCTCCCGTCTGAGACCCAGCTCATGGAGCACTACGGCGTCACGCGGGTAACCATCCGCAACGCTCTCAGGGTTCTGCAGGACGAAGGGCTGACCGTCGCGGAGCATGGACGCGGCGTTTACGTGCGCGCCAGCTAGGGAGAATATCCGGGATCACGAGGATGGCCTGACGGTCGCGCGTCAGGGAGCGGTTTTACAGACCGCCACGGCTCAGATTGGCTCACCGTCCGTGACATGCGATGACGCTTGTGGGCTCGATCGATGACTGCGTCCCGTCCCACGTATGTCCCACGCGACGAGGGTATGGACTCAGAGAAAGTTGGGCTGTCAGCTTGAAGGCTGCTTGGACCAGTCACCAGTCAATCGGGCGGGCCTGCGCAAGCGGCATGGGCCGTTGCTCTAGCGCAGCTTCATACGGGTTATCCAGGCCCGTTGCCAGATTCCTGCCGGCGCGGATGTTACTCCGCTCCGCTTCGCCCAGAAGAGAGCCATAGATCAAAGCAGACGATGCGCCGATGCCAGTGGTGTGAACTGATATTCGGGAGTAGGGTGGTGCAGGCGTTTTCCGGTTAACGGGACGGTTAGGAGGATAGCGATTATGGCTTCGGAAGGCCGTGATCGCTAAAAGATGTGAGTCCGCAAGTTATCGCCACCGTCATTGCTAGTACAGTAGCGCTCGTTAGCATAGTCAGCACCGTCATCGTCGCGCGGTGGGGTTTCAGTACCACAATGCGTGCTGCCAAGATGGCAGCCGATGAGGCGCATAAAGATATAGAGCGGACTTTGGCCGGGCAGCGCGAACAGCTCGATAAAACACTGCAAGCCCAGCATATGCGCGCGCTCAATGAGCGGTTCGTCACAGCCGCTGCCCAACTCGACGGTGATAAATCTCAAGCAGTACGCCTGGCTGGAATTTATGCAATGGCATCCTTGGCTGATGATTGGCAGGAGAACCGCCAGCAATGCATCGACATGCTATGCGCATATATGCGCCTGCCGTACGATCCTAAACCAGGTGATGACTCCGATGCAGCTAGCCAAGCCGCCTGGCGTCGAGATCAACTAGTGCGCCATACGGTCCTTCGGGTCATCAATAGTCATCTGCGTACCGAAACCGAGGCGGCCCGTGTTTCTTGGTGCGGGATGGACTTTGATTTCAGTGGCGTTGTCTTTGACGGTGGCGATTTCTCAAACGCGGAATTTGTTGGAGGTCACGTGAGTTTTGTTGAAGCTGAATTTGCCGACGACGTTGTCTATTTCAGCGGCGCGAAATTTCTAGGTGGTCGAGTAAGTTTCGATGGCGCTAAATTCAGTGGTGGCTGGCTGGATTTCCAAAATTGCAGATTCTCCGATGCTTCATCGGGCATACAAACAAGTTCTCAGCAGTATGCAAAGAAGCAGCCTAGTAAGCTTAGCGCGCTTGAACGAAGAAACACTGGCGGCAAACCACCCTTGGTGCCGTAAGTTTTATTGCTGCAGTATGCGAGAATGGTGGGTTTGAT
Organism: uncultured Actinomycetota bacterium; assembly: GCA_963729365.1. Lineage (GTDB taxonomy): Bacteria > Actinomycetota > Actinomycetes > Streptosporangiales > Streptosporangiaceae > JASHPR01. The sequence continues at coordinate 6,985 of CAVSNQ010000013.1, read as the reverse complement.
TTCGCAGGCGCGAGCTTCGATAATGGTATACTCGACTTCAGAGCATTCAGGTTCGGAGATTAGTTCTTTGTAGGTTTTGGGGATACTACCTTTAGCGGCGGTTCGCTTAGCTTTGCGGAAGCACAATTCACTGGGGATGCACTTCACTTTGATCGTGCGAGGCTGTGTGCGGGGAATATCGATTTCAGCGAGGCACAGTTCTACGGCAAGGACTGCCTCGCGTATTTTAGGGGTACGGAATTTGGCGGCGCAACAGTGCAGTTCCAGTCTGTAAAGTTCGCAGCTCCTTGTTTCGTCGACTTCACTGCCGCACGGTTCACTCAAGGAAAAATAGACTTCAGCGAGGCGTACTTCGCAGGCGCCCGAGTAACCTTTGGGAAAGCAGAATTTAGTGGAAGTACGATTAGCTTCAGAGACACGGAGTTCTATAACAGGCCGGAGGTTTCGTTCTGGGGCGCAGACTTTCAAGCCGGGGCGATCGACTTTTCCGGCGCGACATTTCATGGCGGAACCATCGGCTTCGACAATGCCCATTTTGATGGCTGCATTCTCGACTTCAGCGAGGTCAAAAAGTGGTGCCAGCCACCACCGATAGCTTCTGATATGGATCCGAATGCCAAGGGTCTGAAGCTGCCACGCTGAAGGATGGCAAATAGTGGTGATGCTGCCGACTGGTGTCCGGAGAGCAGATCGCCCAGGTCAACAACCCCGACCCGTTCGCGGACGGTATGGCTCGCCAGCCTATCACACACCGGGCTGGCTGATCACCCTCGTGCAGCTCGCCGGCGTCATCAAGGCTCTGCATCCCGCATACGGCTCCCGAGGCCGGATCACGCAGAGATCAGGCCGTATCAGGTCGTGGCTCCGCTCCCTCTCGTGACCACTTGGAGCAATTATCATTCCTTAGGATTCTTGCTGGCACAGCATTTTTTGTACTTAATTCCACTGCCACAGTAACACAGCTTGTTGCGGCTGGCCCTTCACGGATCGGCGCATCCCGGCCCGGGGGTGACGTTTGCTTCTCATCCTTTTCGAGCTGACGCGTCACCCTTGCGGCTATCTGATCAATCTGTCGCTGCGTAAGGTTCGTTTGACCTGATGCTGTCGAAGGCGCTGAAGTAGGTGTGAGGAAAACAGCGACAATAATTGTTACGATTATCGAGACGAGGTTGGAGATGATGAGGTTCGTTATGTTGGGATGTCTGCGAATGGTCTCAGCAAGCTGGTGAAAGGGCGTCTCAGTCTCAATGGCGCCAGCCACCTGGCTGGCACTTTGGCCGCCCGCCTCCGCTGCGCGAAGCAGTCGGATTAGATTTTCAAACTCTTCTGGCGCCGCATGCCGATGCCAGATCCTCAGTAATGCGCCTTACCAGCTCCCAGCGCCCGCCGCCCGCGTTGTACACCCCGTCGGGGAGAGCGGGCTGGTTCACCTGCCCGCATCTCGGGCACGGCATGTGTATGCCGCTCATTTCGAGCGTAACATTCTTAAGGTAGCTTCCATCTTCTATGAGGATGGGCACACCGTGAGGACCATCGCCATAGTGGTGTCCACATTGTGAACAGATGAAAGGGAGGTGGTTGCTGGCATCTTTTCCTAGGCCCTAACAGGGGAATGCTGCGAGCTAGGCGTAGTCTAGCTGCGCCTCCGCGACGGCGCCTACTGTGTTGACGTGGACACCGGCCTGGCGGGTCGGGCTTAGCTGAGGAAGACAATCTATGAGTACATGGTGGGAGCCAACGATACCTGCTGCGGACGGCTGGCTGTAAGGACAGCCAGTTCATGTGCGGTCAACATGCCGCCCGAAGATCTGGCCGCGGCGCCTTTAAGACTGCTACAGCACAGCCGCCCAGGGGCGCTAGATTCTACGCTGGCCAGAAAACGGCGTCGGACCTCTTGATGATCTTGTCCTGAAAAGCGGAATGTCGGCGGTTCGACCCCGCCCCTGGCCATCATGATCGCAACACTTGCACAACTTGCTGACCTGCGGGTACGCATCTCATTCATCTGTGACCCGCGTTCGTATCAATCGCATGCTGTGCCCGTTCGTGACCGGCTCAATTCGGCAATGGCCGTTCTCGACTGTGCGTCGTCTTCCCCGCATGGCGTCGGGCACGCGTACGGCGTATGCCCCGTTGACCGTGTCGGCGACTTCTTCTTCCGCGGCCATTGGAAGCCGGATATCTCGTCGCGAACTGCGGCACAGCTTCGTGTCGCTGCTATCTGACGCTGGCGTTCCCATCGAGGACATCTCGCGGCTTGTGGGCCACGTCGCTGAGCGGTTACCGAGATGATCTACCGAGCGGCCCATGCTGCTGTAGGGAGCCGAAGCCATGGACGACATCTTCCCGGCTACGGACCGGAAGCGTAGTCGCTCAGTTGGTCACCCAGGCGGGCAAAGACCAACGTTCCGCAGAGGGCTGGGGACCCTCTGACCTGGTGGGCGGTACAAGACTTGAACTTGTGACCTCTTCCGTGTCAGGGAAGCGCTCTCCCACTGAGCTAACCGCCCGAGGCGGAAGCGGGAATCGAACCCGCGTACAGGGCTTTGCAGGCCCTTGCCTAAGCCACTCGGCCATTCCGCCATAGGGAGCCCCTCCTGGGAGCCCGCCTCTGGTACCGAAGAGCCGTGCGGACCGTCGGCTCGCGGGACGGCGTCCGGCACCTCCGAGCGGACGACGGGATTCGAACCCGCGACCCTCACCTTGGCAAGGTGATGCTCTACCAGCTGAGCCACGTCCGCACCCGCCGGACGGCGCCGGCGTGCGTTTCAGAACTGTAGCCGATCCTGTCCCGCCAGCAAACTTAACTACGGCCGGAACGACGGTGTTCCGCGGCCGGAACGCGGCCTGCCGCGACTTCGCGGGTTGCCTTCCCCGGTGATGCTTCGATGCTGGCCGAACAATACCTGGGCTACCGTCGAAGTATGCCTGCCACGAACGGCTCCCGGCCGCCCGCCGGCTACGTCGCGGACATCGCGCCGGTCGCCGCGCTCATGGCCGACCCGGCCCGGGCGTCCATGCTCGCGGCCCTGCTGAGCGGCCAGCCGCTGGCGGCCGGGGAGCTCAGCCAGGTGGCCGGGGTCAGCCCGGCCACCGCGAGTGCTCACCTGGCCAAGCTGCTCGACGGTGGCCTGGTCGCCGTGACCAGGCAGGGCAGGCACCGTTACTACCGCCTGGCCGGGCACGAGATCGCGACGGTGCTCGAGACCATCTCCGAGATCAGCCCGGTCAAGCCGGTGCGGAGCCTTCGCCAGTCGCGGGAGGCAGACGCGCTGGCGCAGGCCAGGACCTGCTACGACCACCTGGCCGGGCGGGCCGGGGTGGCCCTGTTCGATGCGTTCCTGGAGGAAGGGATCCTGACCGGCGGAGGCACCGGCAAGGCCGCCGCGTACCAGGTCACCGACGGCGGCGCGGACAAGCTGGCCGAGTTCGGCGTAAACGTGGCCGAGGTCAGGCAGTCCCGGCGCCGGTTCGCCGGCGCCTGCCTGGACTGGACCCAGCGCCGCCCGCACCTGAACGGCGCGCTCGGCGCGGCGGTCACCGCGCGGCTGCTGCAGCTCGGCTGGATCGAGCGCGGGCCGTCCGGGCGCGCGGTCCGGGTCACCGAGCCGGGCCGGCACGGGCTCGCGGCGACGTTCGGGTGGTCGGCAGCGGACTGAACCGGGCGGCCCCGCGCCGGGTCCGCACCAGACTGAAGAACCCGACGTGGCAGGCTTCAGCCATGCGAACTGTGATCGTCAATGGCGACGCGCTCACCGTGCAGGATGTGATCGATGTCGGCCGCGGGGACGCGCGCGCCGAGCTCGGGCCCGGCGTGCCGGCCCGGATGGAGACCAGCCGCCTCGTCGTAACCAACGCCATCGCGGGCGACGCCCCGGTCTACGGGGTCAATACCGGGTTCGGCGCGCTCGCCGACACCCGGGTGGGGGAGCAGGACCTGCGCCGGCTGCAGGGCGCGATCATCGTCTCGCACGCCGCCGGCGTCGGCGAGCCGCTCGACGACGCCAGCGTGCGGGCCATCCTGTTGCTGCGGGCCAGGACCCTCGCCGCCGGCTACTCGGGCGTCCGCCCCGAACTCCCGCTGCGGCTGCTGCAGCTTCTCGATCTCGGCCTGCTCCCGGTCGTTCCCGGCAAGGGGTCTGTGGGAGCCTCCGGCGACCTGGCCCAGCTCGCGCACCTGGCGCAGCCGCTGATCGGCGAGGGCCGGCTGCGCGGCCCCGGCGACGGGCCGGACGGGAGGCCGGCCGGGGAGGTGCTGAAGGAGCACGGGATCGAGCCGCTGGAGCTCGCGCCCAAGGAAGGGCTGTCGCTGGTCAACGGAACCGAACCGATGCAGGCGCTGCTCGCGTTCTCGGTACATGAGGCCGCGCTGCTGGTACAAGCCGCCGACGTCGCCTGCGCGCTGTCGGTGGAGGCGCTGCTGGGCCACGACCGGCCGTACGACGAGCGCGTGCAGGCGCTGCGGCCGCATCCGGGCCAGCTGGTCAGCGCCGCCAACCTGCGCGCTCTGCTGGCCGGCTCAGCACTGATGGCCAGCCACCGCACCAGCAGGCACGCGGTGCAGGACGCCTACTGCCTGCGGTGCGCGCCGCAGGTGCACGGCGCCGTGCGGGACGTGCTCAGCTTCGCCCGCGGGGTCCTGGAGACCGAGCTGGGCTCGGTAGTCGACAATCCCGTGATCGCGGACGACGGCGAGGTGATGATCAGCGGGAACTTCCACGGCGAGCCGCTGGCGTTCGCCGCCGACATGCTGGCCATGGCGCTGGCCGAGCTGGCCAGCATCAGCGAGCGGCGGGTGGACCGGATGCTGGACCCGGCGTTCTCCCGCGGGCTGCCCCCGTTCCTGGCGCCGGACGCGGGCACCAACTCGGGCTACATGCTCGCCCAGTACACCGCCGCGTCGCTGGTCAGCGAGAACAAGGTGCTGGCCCACCCGGCCAGCGTGGACACCATCCCGACGTCGGGGAAGCAGGAAGATCACGTGTCCATGGGCTGGACGGCCGTGCGGAAGCTGCGCGACGTGGCGGCCAATGTCCGCGTCTGCCTGGCCGTGGAGATCCTGTGCGCGGCGCAGGGTATCGACCTGCGGTCGGACATCGCACCGCCGAGCGCCGCGAGTGCTGCCGCGCAGGCATGCGTGCGCGCACATGTGCCGCGGATGGATGTCGACCGGGAGGTAGCCGGACAGATAGCCGCCTTGAACGCGCTGCTTCCCGAAATCTGCGCGTCAGCGGCTGGACAATGTGCCGGTCTGCGCTAGCGTCATCCCCGTGACGGTGTGGATAAACGGGACGCTGGTTCCCGACGATGAGGCACGGATCTCGGTCTTCGACCACGGGCTGGTGACGGGCGACGGCGTCTTCGAGACGGTCAAGGTCGTCAGCGGCGTGCCGTTCGCGCTGAGCCGGCATCTGGCCCGGCTTGGCCGGTCGGCGGCCGGGCTCGGCCTGGCCGCGCCCGACCTCGAGCAGATCAGGGCGGGCGCCCTGGCGGTGGCGGAGTCGCCCGGCCGGCCGGAACTGGCCCGGATGCGGATCACCGTGACCGGCGGGATCGCGCCGCTCGGCTCCGAGCGCGGCGGCTCCCCGCTGACCGCGATCGTGGCGCTCGGCGAGATGCACGCGGCCGCGCCGTCGTGCGACGTGACCACCGTGCCCTGGCCGCGCAACGAGCACGGGGCGCTGTCCGGCCTGAAGACGACGTCCTACGGGGAGAACGTCCGGGCGCTCGCCTACGCCGGCGAGCACGGCGGCAGCGAGGCGATCTTCGCGAACACCGCGGGGAACCTGTGCGAGGGCACCGGGACTAACGTGTTCATCGTTTCCGACGGGCGGCTGCTGACCCCGCCGCTGTCGGCCGGCTGCCTGGCCGGGGTGACCAGGGCGCTGGTGATCGAGTGGGCGGGAGCCACCGAGCAGGACGTGCCGCTGGCCGCGCTGGCCGAGGCGGACGAAGCATTCCTAACCGGGACGACCAGGGACGTGCAGCCAATCCGCTGCGTGGACGGCCGGGCCCTGGCCGATGCTCCGGGCCCGGTCACCAGAAAGGCCGCGGAGGTGTTCGCGATGCGGGCGGCCGAGTCTTCTGATCCCTGATAGGTCCGAATTACCGGAACTCCGGCTAGTGGCTAGCCGAGTCCATGATCCACGGAAAGATTCCTTGTGCCGTATAGATCCACTTGGGATCTCCGGGCATTAAGCGCGCCAGAGCAGTTCGTCGAGTTCGCTGTCGATGTTGATGAAGTCGCTCTCGCAGCCTGCGGCGATAACTCCGTAGGTCCTGTTCAGGAAGTCCGCGACGGAGATCATCGGCGCTTCGAAGTGCGCCTGGCCGAATGGGGAAGACAGCGCGATGTTCAGCACGCCGATGCCGTGGATCTCGCCCGGCCACGCCTGGACGTCGCCCTCGCCTGCGGGCCCGGCCAGGCCTGCGGAAAGCAGGTCCCTGGAGAAGATCCACTCGACCGGATCGTCGGTGCCGACATGGAATGCCATCCGTATTGCATAAGGGTCGCCGGCGCTGTAGCAGAGGCTGGCGACGAGCGGAACGGCCCCGTGCTCGGGAACCACAAGACTGAGCCCGAGCTCAGCGGAGACGGTAGCGCCGGTGTTCATCATCGAGCCATGCCTTTGCCTTGTCGTGTCCCGGAATGCCGGGCTTCTTAAATAGTGAGCGGCGCCATCACTTATAGACGCTCGCAGGTGCCGCAGAAATCGCAATCCCGCTACTAAGATTCCGCGATCTGAGCAATTCGTAACCTCGGTCACTGATCAACAAACCCACCGTGACCTGGTCAAACACTTCCAGAAATAAAACACCGTTTTGATCTCTCCGTCATCCCATGACCAGGCACAACGTGGTGTGACCTTGGTCTCACCGGAGTTCGAAAGTCTATCTCGATCGGCGGTCGCTGTCGGCCGGCTTGCGCAGGGATGAGGCTCCCGCACGCGTTCGCCACGGTTAGATGTCTCTTAGCAGAACGCCG
>CAVSNQ010000012.1:0-131887 GCA_963729365.1 uncultured Actinomycetota bacterium | reverse complement strand
TCAGCGTATGGGTCGCGCGGGGACGTCGAACCGCTGGCGGGACTCGCGGTGCGGTTGCGGATACTCGGCGCGGAGGTGCGGGTCTGCGGCCAATGGCGGCCAGCGACCTCAGGTCGGAGCTGATGCCGTGAACCCCCTGACTACCAGCGCGTTTGACCTTCCGGACCGCCTCTCCGCCAAGGCCGACCCGGCGCTGATCGCGAACGACGAGCGGCACTTCGAGGCCATCGCGGAGAGCCTCGAGCAGTCGATCGCCGACCTGTCCGGCCGCCTTGATGCCGAGCTCAAGGCACCCGGCGGCATAGGCCGGGCGGCGATGGACCGGGACCTGGAGATCCACCGGCTGACCGCTCGCCTGCGCGTCCTGCGCCGCTTCGGTTTGGACCTGTGCCTCGGGCACATGGTCAGCGCAGGCAACCCGGAGCCCGTCTACGTCGGACGACTTGGCCTCACCGACAGCGCGGGTCGTCGGCTGCTGCTCGACTGGCGCTCCCCCGCGGCTGAGCCGTTCTTCGGAGCGACCCACGCCAACCCGATGGGTCTGGCCAGCCGCCGCAGGTATCGCTGGACCCGCGGCCGGGTCAGCGACTACTGGGACGAGGTGTTCACCCCGGACGGGCTTGAAGGGCACGCCGCGCTCGACGACCAGTCCGCCTTCATCGCCAGCCTGGGCAGCAGCCGGTCGGCCCGGATGCGGGACGTGCTCGGCACCATCCAGGCCGACCAGGACGCCATCATCCGCGCGGGATCCCGCGGCGCTCTCGTCGTCGACGGCGGTCCGGGCACGGGGAAGACGGTCGTCGCTCTGCACCGCTCCGCCTACCTCCTCTACTCCGACCCTCGCCTCGGTCACCGCCGGGGCGGCGTGCTATTCGTCGGTCCGCACCAGCCCTACCTGGCCTACGTCTCCGACGTTCTCCCCAGCCTCGGCGAGGAGGGCGTGCAGACCTGCACCCTGCGGGACCTCGTCGCCGAGGGAGCCGCAGCAACGATCGAGACCGACCCGGACGTTTCCCGCTTGAAGTCGTCCGCGGACCTGGTGAAGGCGATCGAGACGGCCGTCAGGTTCTACGAGAAGCCGCCCGCCACGGGGATGACGGTCGAGACCCACTGGTCCGACATCTGGCTGAGCGCCGACGACTGGGCGGAGGCGTTCGAGGCACCAGAACCTGGTATCCCGCACAACGAGGCGCGCGACCAGATCTGGGAGAAGCTGCTCACGATCCTGATGGACAAGCACGGCGGCGACGTCTCGGCTGACCTGCTCCGGAAGTCGCTGCTGCAGAACAAGGAACTGTTCGCGACCCTCAACAGGGCGTGGCCGCTGCTCTGGGCGGCTGACCTCGTCGCAGACCTGTGGTCGGTACCCGCCTACCTGCGACTGTGTGCTCCCTGGCTCAGCCCCGATGACGTCCAGAAGCTGCAGCGCGAGGACGCCCAGGCCTGGACGGTGTCCGACCTGCCGCTCCTGGACGCGGCACGGCAGCGGCTCGGCGACCCGGAGGCACCACGACGTAAGCGCCGGCATGACGCCGCGGTCGCCGCTGAACGCGAGCAGATGGCCCGGGTCGTCGACGACCTGAGCGAGGTCGCGGACGACGAATACGGCGTAGGTCTGGTGACGATGCTGCGCGGCGAGGACTTCCATGACGCCCTGGTCGATGAGGCCGCACTGCCCGCCACCGACCCGGATTTGCTCGCCGGCCCGTTCGCGCACATCGTCGTGGACGAGGCTCAGGAACTGACCGACGCGGAGTGGCAGATGCTGCTGCTCCGCTGCCCGTCCCGGAGCTTCACCGTCGTCGGGGACCGGGCCCAGGCCCGGCACGGGTTCACGGAGTCGTGGCAGGACCGGCTCGAGCGGATCGGGCTCGACCGCATCCGCCTGGCCACCCTGAGCATCAACTACCGGACGCCTGAAGAGGTCATGACGGAAGCCGAGCCGGTCATCCGGGCCGTGCTCCCGGACGCCAACGTGCCGGTCTCCATCCGCAGCACCGGCATCCCCGTCGTGCACGGACCGGCCTCAGACCTAGGCTCGATCCTTAACGACTGGCTCGCCGCGCATGCCGACGGGATCGCCTGCGTCATCGGTGATCCCGCGTTCCGGGCGACGTCCCGCGTCCGGTCGCTGACCCCGGAGCTGTCGAAGGGGCTCGAGTTCGACCTGGTCGTCCTCATCGACCCGGAGGCGTTCGGCAGGGGTATCGAAGGAGCGGTCGACCGCTATGTCGCGATGACCCGAGCGACCCAGCAACTCGTCATCCTCACCAGCTCCTGACGTCGGCGGGCAGCCATACTGGCGCGGGCCGACAGATCGGGATCTGGCGCGATGGCGGCCCGCGGACGGCGCGATGCGGGCCCGGAGATCTCAGCGCGCGGCCAGGGCCAGGGTCATCTCCTCGACCGCGAGCAGCGGGGCGACGCTGGCGGCCAGCCGCTCGCGGCACTTCATGATCGCCTCGATCCTGCGCACCGTGGCCGCGGGCGGCCCGGCCGCGGCCACCTGGTCCAGCTCGTCCCCCTGCGCCTCGTTGGCGAGCTTGACGTCCGCGCCGACCTGGACCGCGAGCACGTCGCGGTAGAAGCTGGCCAGGTCGAGCAGGGCCCGGTCGAGCGCGTCGCGCTTCAGCCTGGTCGCACGGGACTTCTGCCGGTCCTCGAGTTCCTTCAGCGCTCCGGCTGCGCCGCGGACCGCGGTGGCGACCCCCTTGCCGGTGGAGCCTTCGCCGAAGGCCCGGCGCAGGGCGTCGCGTTCCGGGATATCGAGCTCTTCTGTGACCGCTGCGGCTTCCGCCTCGGCCGCCTTGACCAGCGCGGCCGCCGCCGCGAGCGCGTGGCCGAGGCCGCCGCCCGGCCGGGCCGCGGATACCTGCATCGGCACCTTCAGCACCTCGGCCCGGCGCCCGGCCGCCTGCGCATCGGTGGCCAGCCTGCGGGCCCGGCCGATATGCCCCTGCGCGGCCCGCGCGGCCGCCAGCGCCTGCTCCTCGCCGACCCCGTCCCTGACCAGCACCTCGGCGACCGCGGCGGTGGCCGGAGTGCGCAGGGTGACCAGGCGGCACCGGGACCTGATCGTCGTGGGCAGGTCGTCCGCTGACGGCGCGCAGAGCAGCCAGACGGTCCGCGGGGCGGGTTCCTCGATGGCCTTGAGCAGCGCGTTCGCGGCCTGCTCGGTGGCGCGGTCGGCATCCTCGAACAGGATCACCCGCCACCTCCCGTAGACCGGCGCGGCGGCGGCCCGCAGCACCAGGTCCCTGGTCTGCCGCACCCCGTACGAGAGCCCGTCCGGCCGGATCAGCAGCATGTCGGCGTGGCCGCCCGCGGCCACCTGGTGACAGGACGGGCACTGGCCGCAGCCCTGGTTGGCGCAGAGTAGCGCGGCCGCGAACGCCCGCGCCGCCACCGACCGGCCAGAGCCCGGCGGCCCGGTGAACAGCCAGGCGTGCGTCATGGCCAGCGCGGTCTCCGACGAAGCCACGGTCCCGGACGAAGCCGCGGTCCCGGGGAAGCCGCGGTCCCGGGGGAAGCCGCGGTCCGGGGGGCCGCCGCGGCCGCGGCCGCTCGCAGCTGCTCGACGACCGGTTCCTGGCCCGCCAGCTCGCCGAACACTGCCCCGGCTTCCCCGCTCGTCACACCCGCCCCGCCCGTCACACCCGTCACGCCGTCAATCTCGCACGGCCGGGAAGCTGCCCGTGTTGTCCTCGGCGGCAAACGGCACCGGGTCGGGCAGCAGGTCCCGGACCCGGCCCTGGATCTCACGGCTGAGGTCGGCGGCCGGCCGGGTCGCGTCGAGCACCAGGTAGCGCTGCGGCTCGGCGTCGGCGAGGGCCAGGAACCCGGCGCGGACCCGCTGATGGAACTCGACGGGTTCGGCCTCGAGCCGGTCTGCTGACCGTTCCCGCCGGCCGAGACCGGCCGCGGGCGACAGGTCGAGCAGGATCGTGAGATCGGGCACCGCCCCGCCGATCGCCCACGCGTTCAGGTCGGCCACTTCCTTGACCGACAGCCGCCGCCCGGCTCCCTGGTAGGCGAGCGAGGAGTCCACGTACCGGTCGGTGACCACGATCGCGCCGCGTTCCAGCGCGGGCAGGATCACCAACGCCACGTGCTCGGCCCGGTCCGCCGCGTACATCAGGGTCTCGGCCCGCGGTGACATGCCCGTGTGCGCGGTGTCGAGCAGCAGCGCGCGCAGCCGCATCCCCACCTTGGTCGCGCCGGGCTCGTGGGTCGCCACCACGTCGTAACCCTGCTCGCGCAGCCAGATCGCGAGCAGCCGGGCCTGGGTGGACTTGCCCGCGCCCTCGCCGCCCTCCAGCGCGAGCAGCAGCCCGCGGCGCGGGCGGGGCTCGGGCTCGTGCCCGTTGAGGTTGGCCGGCACCGAGCTGAACTGGTCGCCCCGGAAGACCGACGTCAGGTCCGCCATCAGCGGCACGCCCCGGCGGTCATCCATTTGCCGGTAGGAGATCACGCCGAGCAGCAGCGCTATCGCGGCCGCGCCGAGCAGCACGACGTTGTCGCCGATCCCGCCGTAGGTGAGGTTGCCGATCCGGACCTGGCTCGACCCGCTCATGCTGTGCACGGCGGCGGTGAAAGCCGCCGCGACGAACGGGGCGATGGCGATCACCGCGAACAGGACCACCCGCATGGCCGACTGGAGGAACGCGAACGTCCGGCCGCGGGTCTGGTCGTCCACCTCCCTGCCGACGATCGTGTACCCGGTGACGTACGCCACGCCGGCGCACGCGCCGAGCAGAAGGACCAGGATCGTGACCACCGCGAGGTCGGGGATCAGCGCGATCAGGGCCAGCGGGATCGCCGCGAACGCTATCGACAAGCCGAACAGGCGGCGCCTGCTGAACCCCCGCAGGATACGCAGGCCGACGAACATGCCAAGGGCCAGGCCGATGAAGATCGCCGCGAACACGATGCCCCAGCCTGCCTCGCCGCCGTGCAGGGTGTCGGTGACGTAGACCTGCCCGAGCCCGACCACCACGCCGGCGGCGGCGAATGCGCCCACCATCCCGATCACGATCCCGCGGACAACCTGGGTCTGGCCGATGTACCGCCAGCCCTCCACGATCATCTTGGCCACCGACGGCGAGGAGATCTCGCCGCGGCGGCGCGGGATCTCCCGCAGCGCGAAAATCGTCAGCGCGGAGACCACAAACGTGGCCACGTCGAAGTACAGCGCCAGGTTGACCTGGTCGGTCCTGAAGTAGTGCGACGTGTTGCCGAGCACCCGGCTGATCAGCGCAAGCAGGCCGAAGAGCAGGCCGGCCACGGGTGCGGTGCCGTACGTGGTGAACAGGCTGTACTCGTTGGCCTGCTCGAGCCGGTCCGGCGGGACCAGGTTGGGGACCGTGGCGTCCTTGGCCGGCGTCCAGAACAGCGACGCGCACGAGGCCAGGAACAGCGCGATGTACATCCAGGCCAGCTCATTGACCAGGTGCAGGTTCAGGTTGATCGGGATCGACAGGTACAGCACGGCCCGCACCACGTCGCCGACGATCATGTTCATGCGCCGGTCGAACCGGTCGGCGACGGCCCCCGCCAGCGGGCCGAGGATCAGCGCGGGCAGCAGCGCGGTGAGCCAGACGCTGCCGACGAGCAAGCTCTGCGCCGCCTGGCCGTGACCGGCCAGCTGATAGGCCAGCGCGGTGAGCGCCAGCAGGCTCAGCCAGTCCCCGAGGCTGGATAGCGAGAGCGCAATCCACAGCCTGCGGAACGGCCGGATCGACAGCACGCTGCCACGGCCGCTCCGCAAAGGGGATGTAAAGTTCACGGCGTTAGGGTATCGGCAGATTGGCCTGCGGTCCTGCCACCGGCCCAGATGATCGGCAGGCCGGTTTTCTGGCTATGACGGCGGGTCACGTCTTCTTAGCGCGAGTTCCCGTGGATTTCGCGCCGGAACGGGACGCCTGCCCCGACCCTGACCGGCCACCAGACCCACCCGTGCGGGTCCGGGCTCCGCCCGAGCGCCGTGGCGACGCTGGCGCGGCGCGGCGTTCCGCCAGCAGCTCGACCGCGCGCTGGGGGGTAATCGACTCGGCGGTGTCGCCCTTGCGCAGCGAGGCGTTGGTCTCGCTGTCGGTGACGTACGGGCCGAACCGGCCCTCCCGCAGCACGATCGGCTTGCCGCTCACCGGGTCGTCGCCGAGCTCGCGCAGCGGCGGCGCGGCGGCGGCGCGCGCCGCCCGGCCGCGGGGCTTCGGCTGCGCGAACAGCTCCCTGGCCTGGTCCAGGGTGACCGTGAACATCTGGTCCTCGGACTCCAGCGAGCGGCTGTCCGTGCCCTTCTTCACGTAGGGCCCGTAGCGCCCGTTCTGCACCGTGACCGGCTCGCCGTCGATCTCGCCGAGCGTGCGCGGCAGGGTCAGCAGCCGCAGCGCGTCGTCGAGCGTCACGCTGCCGGCGTCCATGGACTTCAGCAGCGAGGCCGTGCGGGGCTTGGCCGAGGCCGGCGCGTCGTCGCCGAGCTGCTCGGTCACGTAGGGGCCGAACCGGCCCGCCTTCGCGACGATCGTCCGGCCGCTCGCCGGGTCGGTGCCGAGGATCTTGTCGCCGCTCGGCCGCGACAGCAGCTCCTCGGCGAACTCCGGGGTCAGCTCGTCCGGCGCCGTGTCCTCGGGGACGTTGGCTCGCTGGCCGTCTCGTTCCAGGTAAGGACCGTACCGGCCGACCCGGACCACGATGTCGCTGCCGGCCAGCGGGAACGAGCTGACGGCCCGCGCGTCGATGTCGCTCAGGTCGCTGACCAGTTCCTTGAGGCCCTCCTCGCCGTCGGCGCCGAAGTAGAACCGGCGCAGCCACGGGACCCGCTCGGCCGTGCCCTCGGCGATCTCGTCGAGCGCCTCTTCCATCTGCGCCGTGAACTCGTAGTCGACCAGGTGCGCGAAGTGCTGCTCGAGCAGCGTGACCACGGCGAAGGCGATGAACGAGGGGACGAGCGCGGTGCCCTTCTTGAACACGTAGCCGCGGTCCAGGATGGTCCCCATGATCGAGGCGTACGTGGACGGGCGGCCGATGGCCCGGTCCTCAAGCTCCTTGATCAGCGATGCCTCGGTGTAGCGGGCCGGCGGCCGCGTGGCGTGCTCGGCCGCGGCCAGGCGCTCCGCGGTCAGCGGCTCGCGCTCGGCCAGCGGCGGCAGCCGCCGCTCCCGGTCGTCCAGTTCCGCGTCCGGGTCGTCGGCGCCCTCCACGTAGGCCTTCAGGAACCCGTAGAAGCTGATCACCTTGCCGGACGCGCCGAACTCGGCGTTCTCGCCCGCGCTGGACCGGCCGGCCACCCTGACCGAGACGGACTCGCCGGTGGCGTCCTTCATCTGCGAGGCCACGGTGCGCTTCCACACCAGCTCATACAGGCGGAACTCATCGCCGCGCAGCCCCGTCTGGGCCGGGGTACGGAACTTGTCCCCGGCCGGCCGGATCGCCTCGTGCGCCTCCTGCGCGCTCTTTACCTTGCTGGCGTAAACGCGCGGCGCGTCCGGCACGTAGTCGGCGCCGTACAGCTCGCGGGCCTGCGCCCGGGCCGCGGTAATCGCGGTCTGGGAGAGCGTGGTCGAGTCGGTCCGCATATAAGTGATGTGGCCGTTCTCGTACAGCCGCTGCGCCACCGACATCGCGTACTTGGACGAGAAGCCCAGCTTGCGCGAGGCCTCCTGCTGCAGCGTGGTGGTGCGGAACGGGGCGTACGGCGACCGGCGGTACGGCTTGCGCTCCACCGAGGACACCGCGAAGGACGCCGCGGCCAGCCGGTCGGCGAGCCCGGCCGCGGCCTCACCGTCCAGGTGCAGCACGTCGGCGGCCCGCAGCTCTCCGGTCGGGGCGAAGTCGCGGCCCTGCGCCACCCGGCGCCCGTCGACCGACACCAGCGCGGCCGGGAACGACGACACGTCGCTGTCCGCCTCGTCGGTGCCGATCTTGGCGAACACCGCCTCGAGGTCCCAGTACCTGGCGGTGCGGAACGCGATCCGCTCCCGCTCCCGGTCCACCACGAGCCTGACCGCCACCGACTGCACCCGGCCCGCGGACAGCTGCGGCATGACCTTCTTCCACAGCACCGGCGAGACCTCGTAGCCGTAGAGCCGGTCGAGCACGCGCCGGGTCTGGTAGGCCTCCACCAGCCCGTCGTCCATCTCGCGGGGGTGCGCCACGGCCTGGGCGATGGCCTCGGGGGTGATCTCGTGGAAGACCATGCGCCGGGCCGGGACCTTCGGCTTCAGCTCCTCGAGCAGATGCCAGGCGATCGCCTCGCCCTCGCGGTCCTCATCAGTGGCCAGCAGCAGTTCGTCGGCGTCCTTGAGCAGGTTCTTGAGCTTGGTGACCTGCTGCCTCTTGTCGGCGTTGACGACGTAGAGCGGCTCGAAGTCGGCGTCCACGTTCACGCCGAGGCGCGCCCAGGGCTCCCCGCGGAACTTGGCCGGTATCTCCGCTGCCTTGTCCGGCATGTCGCGGATATGGCCGATGCTGGACTCGACCACGTAGTCCTTGCCGAGGTAGCCCGCGATCGTGCGCGCCTTGGCCGGCGACTCGACGATCACGAGCCGCCTGCCGCTGGATGGCTTGCCGTTCCCTCCCGCGCCGTTCTTGCCTCCGGCGCCGCCGGCCTTGGCGCTTCCGGCGGCCGTGCCTGTCCTTGCTACCACTTTCTCACCCTCACATCCCGCGGACCGCTGATGCCACCGCGGCCGCCCAGGAGGCTACCGCAGCCGGCCCGCAGGCGGCCGACTCTACGGCCACTCTGCTGTCCTTATCCCGATGCTGCAACTCGCCGCCCGGGCTAGTGTGTTCCCCGCGCTGCCCGATACCTTTGCTCAAGCTGATTGAACCACCGCTTCGGTCGCGGACAATGAGGGAGATGGCGGAGTACTCCTATCTGGTCCTCTACTTGCCGCGCGGAATGCCCAGAGACGACGCGCGGCGGATACTGACCGACCACGCCGAGTATGGCCACTGGGAACTCGCCCGGATGCGGTTGAACGCCGATGGCAGCAGGAAGGCTACCCTGCGGCGGCAAATAATCCGCCCGGTCCGCACCACGCTGCCGCGGTTCCGCCCGTAACGGGAGCCAGCCGGACCGCGCCCGGGACCGGCGCCGCGGGCGGTTCCTGGCTCGTGCGGCAGGCCTCGGACCTGGCCCGGACCCGGATCGTGCCATGCTTCCTGCCGGCCCGGGCCGCGCACCCGGGACCGGCAGGAAGCGCTTGTGGCGCGGCGGTCAGCCGCGGGCACCGCTGGTTAGCGGCCTGGCGGCGAACAGGCCTGTCACCCGGTTGCTCATCTTGCGGCGGAAACCGGCCGCCGGCGCCGCATGCCGCGGCATGCGGCGGGCCTCTGGCCGCTTCGAGGACCCGAACGTCCCGTCGGGAAACATGATGTCGGGGAAGACGTCAGGGACCGGCGCATCCGGCGGCGCGACCCGACGCGATGTCCCGTCGGGAAACGTGATGTCGGGGAAGACGTCAGGGACCGGCGCATCTGACGGCGCGACCCGACGCGACGTCCCGTCAGGAAACGCGCCCTCCGGTAGGTCACTGCCTGGGCTCTCCGGCCGCGCAGCACCTGGCAACGCACTGTCCGGGAAGGCACTGTCCGGGAAGGCACTGTCCGGGAAGGCACTGCTCGGCCGGGCACTCTCGCGCGGCGCGCTACCCGGGGACGCGCCATCCCGGGTTGGCCCGCCCGGCAATGTCTGGCCGGGGACCGGGTCTCCGAGCCGGTGCCGGCTCCGGTAACCGCCCGCGATCCGGCCGTCCCGGCCGGAGGGCGGCGCCCCGCCTGCGCGGTCCTCGGCACCAGGCTCGTCCGGCTGCGCTACCCGCTCGGCGTCGGCCCCGAACGTCCCGGGCCCGAACGTCCCGCGGCCGAGAACCTCGGCTCCAGACCCTTCGGCTCGGGGCGCCCGGCCCGCCGAGGCGTGCTTGGACAGCCACCCGCGCGGCCCGACCGCCAGCGCGCCACCGGCGCCGACCGCCGCGGCCTGCCGCCTCCTCGCACGTCGCGGGGCGGTGACCGCCAGGAAGAACGCCCCGGACATCATGGCGCCGACGGCGAACCCGTCGAGGAGCCGGCTCCGATCACGGAGGATATGCCGACCCATGTGCTCATCGATCGCTCCTCGGGTTTAGTTACTAGCTGCTATGTTGATACGACGGAGGGTGACGTAGCTGCCGCGAGCGGGGCGGCCATTTGGTTCCGGTGCTGCCAGCGCTGAATGGGCCCGGCAGCGGATCGCTCAGCGGGGTAACCGGGGCCCGGCGGCCACAGCCGGGACACACGCCTCATGGGCGGTGCCGCCGGCCGTGACCGCCAGAGCGGGATAAGACCCGCGGCCGGCGGCGAGGATCAAGCAACCCAGGCGCCAGGCCCTAGTGCCTACGGCTGCGCCATGTTTCCCGGCGCGGGCATAGCGGCCAGCTAAGCACTTCGGGTGATGGCCCTGTTCCGGTGACACAGGCGACCCTCCTCGTCGGTACCGGCGACGTGCGCGGCCCTCCGACCGGGGCGCAAGGTGGAAGGGGTGCGCCCCGGGCAGAGCGACCTCACACAGTGCGTAACCATAGCACTACTGAACGTGCGCAAGCGGTAATTGGCGAAACGGGGCCCTCGTCCGGACACACCGCACGCGCCTTGTCAGCGTTCTGACCTGGGACAAAGAGCTAGCAAAGATCGAGAAATTTATCCAGGACACGGACGCCGAAACGCAGCGCGTCGACCGGAACCCGCTCGTCCACGCCGTGGAACATGCCGGCGAAATCAAGATCAGCCGGAAGCCGGAGCGGGCTGAACCCAAAGCACCTGATGCCCAGGCGGCTGAACGACTTCGCGTCCGTCCCCGCGGACAGGCAGTACGGGACGACCCGCCCACCGGGATCCTCCTCCAGCAGCGCGGCCGTCATCGCATCGGCCAGGGCGCCGTCCAGGGTTGTCTGCACGGCGATGTCGTGATGGATGAACTCGCGCTGCATGCCCGGACCGAGCAGGCCGTCCAGCTCGGCGAAGAACTCGTCCTCGTAGCCGGGCAGGAACCTCCCGTCCACCTGGGCCGTGGCCACCTGGGGGACGACATTGACCTTGTAGCCCGCGCTCAGCACGGTCGGGTTGGCCGTGTTGGTGACGGTCGCGCCGACCAGGCGCGAGATCGGGCCCAGCTTGGAGATGAGCTCGCGATAATCGCTGCCGTCGCAGTCCAGGCCGAGCGCCGCGGCGGCCTGGTCAAGAAATGCCCGCGTCGCCGGGGTCAGCCGGACCGGCCACTCATGGCGCCCGATTCTGGCCACGGCCTCCGCTAGCTCGGTGACCGCGTTGTCCGGCTGCAACATTGAACCGTGCCCGGCCTGCCCGCGTGCGGTGAGCCGCATCCAGGCGATGCCCTTCTCCGCGGTCTGGATCAGGTAGAGACGGCGCCCGCCGATCGTGGCGCTGAACCCGCCGACCTCGCCGATCGCCTCCGTGACGCCCTCGAACAGCTCCGGGTGGTTGTCCACCAGCCACCGGGCGCCCCATTTTCCGCCCGCTTCCTCGTCGGCGACGAATGCCAGGACCACGTCGCGGGGCGGGCGCCGGCCCTCCCGCAGCCGCTGCCTGACCACCGCGAGCACCATCGCGTCCATGTCCTTCATGTCCACTGCGCCGCGGCCCCAGACGCATCCGTCGTCGGTCTCGCCAGAGAACGGGTGCACCCGCCAGTCAGCCGGCTCCGCGGGGACCACGTCGAGGTGGCCGTGGATGAGCAGGGCCGGCCGTGTCCGGTCCTGGCCCTCGATCCGGGTCACGACGCTGGTTCGTTTCGGATGGGACTCGAGCACGGTCGGCTCCAGGCCGGCCCCGGCGAGCAGTTCCGCGACGTACTCAGCCGCCGCGCGCTCCCCCGGGCCGGAGTGGTCGCCCGGGTTAGTGGTGTCGAGCCTGATCAGGTCGCTCGCGAGAGCAGCGACCTCATCCTGCGCGGTCGGGCCGCCGGGACTGCTGGCCGAAGCGTTTTGCGTCATCCCGACATCGTCGCACCATGCATGGGGCGTGCGTTCGCCGCGCCCGCTCAAGTCCGCGTGGTGTCGCAGGCGCCGGCGCGGTCGCCCGGCTCGCCCGCTGCGGTGCGCAGGTCGCCTGCGTAAAGCCCCGTCGCCGTAACGGCCCGGATTTGCTATCGTGATGCGGCCAGCCCGGCATCAGCCGTGGCGTGCACTCGTCCGGGTGGCGGAATAGGCAGACGCGCTAGCTTGAGGTGCTAGTGCCCCAAAAGGGCATGGGGGTTCAAGTCCCCCCTCGGACACCCAAACCGGGGAATTTTCCCCTAACCCAGAGAACGCTTGAACACGCTGGCGGGCCGCCGTCTCACACTGGCCGCTCGCTGCCCGCCCGGCCGCCCCGGCCTGTCCTGGCGGGGAGGCGGCCATGACCGCCCCGCCTGTAACCCCTATCATCCCGCCGTCCGCCGGTCTGGGACGACGGGCACGGCAGCGACAGGCAGGCGGCGCGCGGGGTCCGCCCTGCCGTGCCCGGGTCTCGTCTTCCGGCGGGCGCGTGGATGGCTCCGCCTGCGCCCCGGGCACCGGTACAGGAGGCCGGGCGAGCCGACAGCAGCCGCGCGGCGCTCCCACAGCGAATCAACGAAGTGTGCCCATTTTCAACGAGCATCGACTTGTCGTTACTGACGCTTTAGGCACACCATATTGGGGGACCTCGGGCTGTCCCGGCTCGCGGCCTGAGACTGGTGCCCCCGCTCTTTCCTGACCGAGGACGGCGGGACTACCGTAGATTACCGTCGCGGCGCTTACCGCGTGGCAGAGCCGTTGCTTCCGCCGCAACCGGTGGTTGGCTGGTTGTGGGTGCTTATTGACCCGGGGGGTGGTGGCTTGGCTGGCTCCGATGGTTCCGGTGGTGCCAGGTGGCGGGTGTTCATCTCGCATACCTCTGAGCTGCGGGACTTTCCGCAGGGGCAGTCCTATGTGGCCGCGGTGGAGCGGGCGGTTTCTACTGCCGGGCATGTGATCGTGGATATGGCCGATTTTCCTGCCGCCAGTCAGCCGCCCGCGCAGGTGTGTGCCGACCGGGTGCGGGGGTGCGATGTTTACCTGGGGGTGCTCGGCACCCGATACGGCTCCCCGGTACGGGACAAGCCAGGGGTGTCGTATACGGAGCTGGAGTTCGACACCGCCACGCAGGCGGGCATAGACCGGCTGGTGTTCCTGTTGGACACCGGCGCTTCCGATGTGGGGATCCCTCTGGGGAAGTTGATCGACCGCGAGTTCGGAGGCCGCCAGGACGCGTTCCGCGACCGGGTGCAAGACAGCGGGCTGGTCACCCAGTCGTTCGCAAACCCGGCCACGCTGGGGCAGCTGGTGGAGCGCTCGCTGCGGGAACTGTCCGACACGCGCCGCCGGATCCGCAGCGGGATCGCGCGGGAACAGGTGCCGGCGGAGCCGCAACCGGTGCGGGGGTCGAAGTTCGTCAACCCGCCGCCGGCGACGGCGCCGGCCTGGTTCCAGGACCGCCAAGTCGAGACGGGCCTGCTGGCCAAGTATTTGAGCGACCCGGGCATCCGGATGGTAACTGTGGCCGGGCGGGCCGGGATTGGCAAGACCGCGACGGTGTGCCGATTGCTCAAGGGGCTGGAGGCCGGCCGCATCCCGGACGTGGAAGGCGACTCCGCCGCGATCATGGTGGGTGGGATCGTTTACCTGAGCAGTAACGGCACGCACCGGGTGGAGTACCCGACCTTGGTTGCGGACTTGCTGCGGTTGCAGCCCGCCGATGTGGCGCAGCAGCTGGAACGTATGTACCTGGACCCGCACCACCTTCCGTCGGAGTTGATGCTGGCGGTGCTCGAGGCGTTCCCGGCCGGGGAGCCGGTGGTGGTGCTTTTGGACAACCTGGAATCGGTGATGGACACCCAGGCCGAGACCCTGACCGAGCGAGCGCTGGCCGAGGCGCTGGCCGCGGTGCTGACCGCGCCGACACATGCGGTTACCGTGATCGCCACTACCCGGGTAACACCGGCCACGCTGCTCAAGGTGGAGCCGGCCCGGCAGCGGCAGCTGCCGCTGGATCAGGGGCTGCGCTCCCCCGACGCGCAGACCGTGCTGCGTGAACTTGATGACGACGGCCGCCTCGGGCTGCGCGACGCCCCCGATGAGCTGCTTGATGGCCTGCGCCGACACACTCGGGGCTTCCCGCGGGCGCTGGAGGCGGTCAAGGCGATCTTGGACGGTGATCCCACCCTCAGCCCCCGCGACCTGCTCGACCGCACCCGCGACCTGCCTGAAGACCGGGTCGTGCAGGTGCTGGTCGGCGAGGCCTATGACCTGCTGGATTCACCGGCCAAGCATGTGATGCAGGCGCTGTCGGTTTACCCGGCCCCGGTGTCGGCGGTCGGGGTCGACTTTCTGCTGCGGCCGGTCAACCCCACCACCGACGCCGGACCCATCTTGACCCGGCTGGTCCGCCGCCAGCTGGTCCGCTTCCATGACGGCCGCTACCACCTGCACCCAGTCGACCGTGACTACGCGCGCACCCAACTGTCTGAGGGCAGCCCGGGTGATTCCCTGGCCGCGTTCACGCTCACGGGCCTGAAGGCCCGCGCCGCCGACTACTACGCCCAGATCCGCACCCCGCGGGAGTCCTGGCGCTCTCTAGAAGATGTCCAGCCGCAGCTGGGCGAGTTCGAGCTGCGCTGCGACACCGGCGACTACGACACCGCCGCCGCGGTGCTGGCAGACATTGACTTCCACTACCTGCAGGTGTGGGGCCACTACCGTACCCTGATCGGCTTGCACGGGCGCATCCACGGACAGATCACCGATCCAGCCCTAAACGCTACCCACCTGGGCAACCTGGGCAACTGCCACAACAGCCTGGGCGACTACCGGCAGGCCATCGACCTGCACACCCAGGCCCTGGCCATCGAACGCGACACCGGCAACCGCCAGGGCGAGAGCATCGAGCTAGGCTGGCTGGGGAACTCCCACTACAGCCTGGGCGACTACCGGCAGGCGATCGACTTGTTCACCCAGGCCCTGACCATCGACCGCGACGTTGGCGATCGCGAGGGCGAAGGCTGGTATCTGGGCAACCTGGGGATGTGCCACTCCACTCTGGGTGACTACCGGCAAGCCATCGACATGTGCACCCAGGCCCTGACCATCGCCCGCGACACCGGCAGCCGCCGACTCGAGAGCTTCGTGCTTGGTTATCTGGGGCTCTGCCACTGCGACCTGGGTGACTACCAGCAGGGCATCGACCTGCACACCCAGGCCCTGACCATCGCCCGCGACACCGGCAACCGCCAGGTCGAGACCATCCAGCTGCGCTATCTGGGGAACTGCCACGCCAGCCTGGGCGACTACCGGCAGGCCATCGACTTGCTCACCCAGGCTCTGACCATCGCCCGCGACATCGGCCGCCGCCAGTCCGAGGGCGCAGCCCTGCGCTATCTGGGGAACTGCCACGCCAGCCTGGGCGACTACCGGCAGGCCATCGACTTGCTCACCCAGGCCCTGGCCACCGCCCGCGACATCGGCGACCGCTACGGCGAGGCGAACGCGCTCGACTATCTGGGCCGGGCCTGGCTGGCAGCAGGCGACGCGCGCCGGGCGGTGCCGCTGTTTGAGCAGGCGGTGAGTCTCGGCGAGACCACCGGCGCCATTAAACTGGCAGTCACAGCCCGATCGGGCCTGGCGCGGGCCCACCTCCAGCTGGGTGATCCGGCGGCGGCACTGGCCATGACCGCGCAGCGGGAGCTGGTGTACCCGGCCGAGGAGTCGACCATCCGGCTGCTTGAAGGGCTGGCCCTGTTCGAACTGCACCGTACCGGCGAAGCCGTGCGCGCGTTCACCGACGCGCTCACCGCCGCCGACGCGCTACTGGCACTCGCGGGCAGCAACGTTGCCGCGCTGCAGGCCCGCGCACTTGCCCTTAGCGGACTCGCCGCGGGCCTCGCTGACCCGGCCCGGGCCACCGAGGCGGTGGAAGCCTTCAGCCGGGCCCAGGCCATCACCAGCGCCGCAGGCGTGGCCGGAGACACCGACCGCCTCCTCAAAACGATCACCGCCCACGACCAGTCCGGCACCCTCAGCGAAGTCCGCGCCGCGCAGGCCCCGTGACAGTTGCGGCCACCGTGGCGAAGAACCGGCCCGAGACCTGGATCAGCCGCTGCCGGTCGGCCTTGCCCGCGGCGCGCAGGTCCTCCAGGCGCAGCCCGAGGACCTCGCAGCGGCGCAGCCCGCCAGCACCATCGCGGTGACCATGGCCTGGTCCGTGCGCAGCGCAGCGGCCAGCGCATCCACCTCGGCCGGGGACAAGATCCGCGGCAGTTTCCGGGTGGCGCGGACCAGCGGGACGCCCTGGCGGGGGCGAGACCGTTCCCGGCGGGTCGGCAGCCCCCGCGGCACCGGGTTAGCCGCCGAGTCACCGCGGGCCTGCAAGATTTCCCGCGTTTGCGTGTTCAAGTCCCCCTCGGACACGTAATTTCCCAAATGAGCGGCCGTTTGCGGGCAGGCTGAACCGTCACCCGGGCCTGGCCTTGGTCGGCGCGGGTGCTGTGCTCTTGGTCGCCCTCCTCTCGGTCTTGCTGGTGCCGCCGGGATGTCAGCGGCTGCGGTCGACGGTGACGGCTACGCAGTCCTGGGTATCGGTACGGGTCTGCGCCGCCATTGCGGCCCGGACCCGGATCCTGGTGCGGGTGATCTCCCCTTGAATTGCAAGCCAGCGCCAGCATCAGCTGCTCGTGCTCGCCAGCGCCGAAATCGACCGGCCCGCCGGTCTCCGGAGTCCACAGCTGGACGCCGTAGTACTCGAACAAGGGCGCCATCGCCGCGTACTGGGCGCCGTAGAACGCCCGCTCGTACTCGCCCACCACGATCGCGTCGAACCCACGGTCCGGATCGGACATCGCCGCCAGCAGCGCGGCGGCCTGCGACCGGCGCGCCCACGGCAGCACCGGCTCTCCCCGGCGTCAAAGAACTCGGCCACGATCTGCCCACGCCCCCCGATCAGCGACCAGCCTGATCCCGCTGCCGCGACCGCGAGGTCACCGGGTCCTGCCAGTCCTCGGTGGACACCCGCCCGTAAAGGGCGAACCGCAGCCCGCCACGGCCAAGCGGCGCGGCCGGGCCACTCCCTGAGCGCTGCGCCCATTCAAGCAACCGATCTCCCGCCTCGCGCGGGCCAATGAATAGAGCCACTTGTTGCGGCATGGCGCTCGTCCCCTCCAGCCATGCGAAACAATCGCTGGACAGCTCCCGCCCCGGCGGCCAGCCACCACCTGGCGAGCAGCCGCCCACCAGGTGGTGCGGCCGGGGTACCCATCTGCCTTTGACTATAGGATTTGCTATAGTTCATGGGGTGAGTGAACTTAAAGGAACTGCGCCCCGGTTCCAGCGGCACGACCGAGATCCGCATCCTGTTCGTCTTCGACCCCTGGCGCTCAGCGATCCTGCTAGTCGCCGGGGACAAGGCCGGGAGATGGAAGCGGTGGCACGCCGAGGCGATCCCGCGCGCTGAGCGGCTTTATGAGGTCTACCTGAAAGAACGGACGGAAGAGGAAAAGGAGCGATGAGCAGCTTCACCAAGTGGGACCGCGATGGCTACATCGAACGCGTCGGCGGCGTCGAGGAGGCCGAGCGGCGCCGTAAGGAACTGATGGCCCGCCAAAGTGGCCACCGGCTCGCCGAGGAGCGCAAGCGCCAAGGCCTGACCCAGGCCCAGCTCGCCCAGGCCATGGGCGTCACCCCCGGCCGGGTATCCCAGATCGAACGCGGCGAACTGGCCACCATCGACGCGGTCGCACGCTACGTCGAAGCACTCGGCGGACGCCTCGACCTCGTCGCCAGCTTCGGCGACCACACCCTCACCGTCACCACCACCGAAGCCGCCTGAGAAGGTGTGCCCTGACGGCTCCGGTCGGGGGGATGAGGTCGTCCGAGCGTGACGCGGTGGATCGAGGCTCGTGTCCGGGGGACTGGCCGCCGTCGATGTGAGCGATTTCGCCGGTGATCTCGGCATTCACCCGGACTCCTCGGCGGGCGTACTCGACGGCCAGTGAGCGGGCGACCAGTCACCCTCTGGGTCCGTGGTTTGCCCCACTTCGATCAGATGACCGTCGGGATCGCGGATGTAGCAGCGCTTCTCGAACTGATGCTGTTTCGGCGGCGTCAGGAATTCAGCACCCCGGGCGCTCCATTCGGCGTACACGGCATCGATGTCTTTAACCCGGATATTAAGGAAGCTGCTGACCCGGTCGGGATCACGCGGCGTCTCCAGGATGACCGTAGGCTTGTCGTCGGTCGGTCCTCCGCCGCCATTGATGACGATCCAGCTGTTGGCTAGCGCAACATTGACTGGATCTCCGGGAAAGGCCACCCGGCCGCCGAGTACTTCGGTGTAGAAGCGCCGAGAGCGCTCGACATCGTCCGAGACGATGAAGTGGGTCAGCACAATTCCCTCTGGGGGCGATGGGAGCTCGGCCATCCGGGCACCTCCGCTGGCTAGGTCTCACACCCCGCTTTGCGACGGGGCCCGCAGCCGACGTTACTACGAGTGAAGCGTTCGATCTCCTTCCGCGTCCGCGTGGGGATCCTGCCAGTCCTCGGTTGACACCCGGCCGTAAAACGCGAACCGCAACCCGCCGGCCACCGGCGGGGCGCAGGCGGCCTGACACCGCCCACCGGGACGTCGGTCAGCCTTCGCCCACCCACGAGTCAGCCCTGACCTTGACGCCTCCTGGCGGATACCTGCCAGGGAATCTGGGTTATACTCCCATGTATGACTGTGACCCAAAAAGTACAAAGCCCCGGACCTGTGGCAGGCACTGGCCGCGCCGGCCACCGGCGGGCGCTGGCTGCGCTGGCACTGTCAGGGCCGGTGATCGGCGGCCTCGACTCGACCGTGCTCAATGTGGCCTTGCTCGGGGCGACGCCATCATGACCCCCAACCGCAAAGTCCTCTTCGGCCTCGGGCTGGAGAACGGCGTCCACCAGGTGAGCGAGATGCTCGCGCACGCCCGACTGGCCGACGGCGCGGGTCTCGACGTCGTCAGCCTCTCCGACCATCCCTACTTCGCCGAGCGCCTCGACGCCTACGCCGCGCTGGGGTTCGTTCTGGGCGCAACCAGCAGCATCACCGGAGCGGTGATCATGACAAGCCTGCTGAACCGTCCCGCTCCCATTCTTGCCCGGACCGTCACGGGACTGTCTACCATCTCTCGCGGTCGTGTCGTTCTCGGAATGGGTGCCGGCGGCATGGAGGAGGAAATCGCCGCCCTCGGTGCCCCCCGCCTGTCGCCCGCAGCCCGGGTACGAGCGCTGGAAGAGGCGATCTTGGTCGTGAGAGCGCTCTCCGGCGGCGGCGATCCGGTCACGTTCGACGGCGAGTTCTACCACGTCACCGGGCTGGCGCCCGCGGCGGCGCCAACGCCACCCATCTGGGTCGGAGCCCTCGGCCCGAAGACGCTGGGAGTAACCGGCCGGCACGCGGACGGATGGGTACCAGGACACCTGGCCGACTGGCGCAGCACGCGGGTTGCCGAGTCACGGCCCGTCGTCGACGAAGCAGCTGCTTCGGCAGGGAGAAACCCTGCTGATGTCGACACCATCTACAACGTGTCGGGGCGCCTTACCCGGGATCCGCTGCCACAGACCCGCGACGACGAGGGCCGCTGGATCGGGGGCGGGGTGACGCAGTGGGTAGAGGAACTGACTTTCGCCGTACTGGAACACGGCGCCGCCGCATTCATCTACTTGGTCCGCCCTGGCGACAGCATCAGCGACACGATACTGAACCTGTGGGCACACGAAGTCGTGCCCGCCGTCCGCGAAGCAATCGCCAATGAGCGCGCCAGCTGACCCGCCAGCGGGACTGCGAGAACGCAAGAAGATCAAGCTGCGCCGGGCCATTCAGGCCGAGGCGCTGCGCCTGTTCCAGGCCCAGGGCTACGAGCAGACCACCGTCGAGCAGATCGCCGACGCGGCCGAGACCTCCACGACCACGTTCTACCGGTACTTCCCCACCAAGGAAGACGTCGTCCTCGACGACGACTACGACCCCATCGTCGAGGCCACCATCGCCAGCCAGCCACCGGCGAGGCACTGACCGGCACCTTCCGTGCCGCCGCCGCCGCGGTCGCCGCGGCCAGCGAGACCGACCAGGATAACAACCTGGCCCGGCTGAGCCTCATCGGACAGTCCCCGGCCCTTGACGCCCGCTATGCCGGCGAGCAACGCAGAAGCACCGGCCTGATCGCCCGCCTGCTGGCCGATCGCACCGGGCGAACCGCCGGCGATTATCAGGTCCAGCTCACCGCGGCCGCGTTCATCGCCGTCCTGCACACCGCGTCCCGGCGCTGGGCAGCCGACCGGGGAGCCGTCCCGCTCAAGACCCTGGTCGATCAGGCCGTCACCACCGTCGAACCCCTCCTGGCCGCGCTCGAGCACCCCGCGCATTAGCGTCGCCGCCCGCAGCCAGGCCGGTCACGTGCCGGCGGGTGTTCCCGGCGCCTGCTAACCGGCCGGTCATCGGGCCGGGAGGCTCCAGGCCTGTTCCCGCCCCGGCGGGCGGACGTGACCTCGATCCACGGCCTGCGTGGTGGCATTGCAGGCCCGGCGCCTGTTCTGCTCGAGCCGGGCCGGGCTCGGCCAGCGCACACCGCTGATCCACCCGAAGCGCTCGAACCCGCGGATCAGCTCGGCTGACAGGTCGACCTGGCCGCGATCCACCCCGTGCCGGGCGCAGGCCGGATCGGAGTGGTGCATGTTATGCCAGCTCTCACCCAAAGACAGCACCGCCAGCGGCCACAGGTTGGTGGCCCGGTCGTGGCGGCGGGTCGCAAATGGCCGGTTGCCGAGCAGATGGCAGAGGGAGTTGACGCTCCAGGTGACGTGCTGCAGCAGCAACACGCGGACCAGCCCGGCCCACAGCCCTGCGGCCAAGGCAGCCTGCCAGGTGCCGCCGATCACCCACCCGGCGGCGCACGGAAGGGCCAGCGAGATGACGCACAGCACGGGAAAGGCGCGCGAGATCCACCGCATAGCCGGGTCGGCCAGCATGTCTGGCGCGTACCGCTGCTGCGGCGTCGGATCGTTGCCGAACAGCCAGCCGACGTGGGAGTGCAGCACGCCCCGCAACTGGCCGGCCCGGTGCCATACCGGTAGGGCGAATGCGGGTCGCCCGGGCGGTCGGTGAACGCGTGATGGCGCCGGTGCGTGGCCACCCAGCCGATCACATCGCCCTCGAACGCCATCGAGCCTGCCATCGCCAGGGCAATCCGCAGCGCGGGCCGCGCGGTGAAGCTCCGGTGAGTCAGGCAGCGGTGGAAACCGACAGTCACCCCGAATCCGGTCACCAGGTAGAAGAAGACTCCCAGCCCGACGTCGGCGAAACCGACGCCGTGGCCCCACAACAACCACACCGCAGCCGCCAGCCCGGCAAACGGGCCGGCCACGATCAGGCCGGTCACGGTCAGCTGCACAGTCCGCTGCGCCGGGGTCTGGACCGGAGCGCCGACATCCGGGAAGGCGCCAATGCCGTCATAGTGCGCCGTCGCTACACTCGCGTCCACGATGATCACTCCGCCTCGTGGGAGAAAGAACTGCAGCAAGGCGGATCTCGAGACCGGCGTGTGGTCTAGACCTGATCGGGAACTCGTTCAGGCTGCCTGAGCAAGCGCTCGAGCTAAAGCATACTCTCCGCTGTTTCGGGAGCAGTCCGGCTACGACGAGGCCTTTCAGGATGGAGCAGTGGCCGCGGGCGGCGGGCGGGCCCAGAGCGGGCGCCGACAGGTCAGGACCACTGCTAGTGGCCATACGGCCTGCGCCTCGGTCAGGACCCGCTCAGCCAGGCCGATCTGCCCCCCTCGCGTGATCAGCTCCGCGCCGAACCATATGAGCAGGCCGAGCAGCGCTCCGGAGGCAGCGGCCGTGACGGCAGGCCGCAGGCCGTACGGCACCCGGGGCCCCCGCCTCCGGCTGGCGACCGGCCATACCGTCAAGGCTATGAAGCCGCATGCCGCCCAGAGCCCATGCGACAGCGAGCCGCCCCGGGCAGGCTCGGGGTTCGCCGCGACCAGAAGGCCCGCAACACCGCCGGCGACCAGGATGAGCCGCCCGGGCCTGGCCGCCGGACACAGCGCCAGCCCGGTCAGCACATCGCAGACCCCCACCGCCAGCAGCACGAGCGTCATCACCCACCGGTCAGCAGCGCCTGCCGCGGCCAGGGAACTGATGGTGTCGGCCACCGCGTCGAAGGGCCGCGGCTGCAGCGCGGCGGCAACTGTCCACCCGCCGGCCAGCAGCACCGGGGCGGCGGCCGACGAGACCACACCCCACCACGGCACCCCCGGCATGACCACCACCGTAGGCGGCCCAGGGTCCCGAAAGCCCCGGCCGGCGTCTAAGGCACGCTAGGCGGGGGTCCTGGGCCGCGCGCTCGCGGTCGGGCTGGTGAGTGGCTCTGACCCCTCGACGAACGCCTGGGCCAGGTCGGACAGGCGCAGGTTGCGGGCCCGGGCATGGTCCCGCAGCAGGCTGAAGGCCTGGCTCATGTCCAGGCCGAGCCGCTCGGCGAGCTTGCCCTTAGCCTGCTCGATGACGACCCGGCTGTTCAGCGCGGTCTGCAGCTGCTCATTCAGGGTGTCGCTGTGGCGCATGCTGCGCTCGTGCAGCAGGCTGATCGTGGCCACATCGGCCAGTGCCTGGCCGACGCGGATGTCCGCCGGATCGAACGCCCCCGGACCAGCCCGGAAGAGGTTCAGCGCGCCGATGACCTGGTCGCGCAGCCGCATCGGCAGGGCCTGCACGGCGGCGAACCCGGCCTGGCGGGCCGCGGGCGCGAACCGCGGCCAGCGCGCCGCCTCGGCGGCCAGGTCCCCGGCGGTGACGGGCCGGCCCGGAAGCAGTCCAGGCACGGACCCTGGTCGCTTTGCAGCTGGAACAGCTCCAGCAGCCGGGCCGCTTCGCTGGAGGCGGCCACCACCCGCAGCTCACCGCGCGGATCGGCCAGCAGCAGCCCGGCCGCGGAGACATCCAGCAGCTGCACGCTGCGGTCGGTCAGCACATGCAGGAAGTCGATCACGTCGAAGTCAGCGACCATGGTGTCGGTCAGCTCAACGAACGTATCCGACAGCAGTTGTCCGTCCATCTCCGCTCACCCCTCTCAGCAGATGCAGCAAGATCCGTCGCAGGGACCCGGGCAAGGCAGTGTGCGCGTCGACGACCGGGGAATGTTTCACGCCTCACCGTCCGGAAGCGGCCCGGGGTCACGACGCAGCCGCAGGCGGCGGGCCACGATGTCGCGGGCGACATCGGTCAGCCGCACATCATTAACGTAAGCATAGGCGCGCAACCGCACGAACGCGTCGGCGATGCCGACCCCGAGCTGCTCGGTGAGCATCCCGGTCGCCTGGTCGATCTCGGCCCGGTGCAGGGCCAGGCCGACGGGCTGGCCGCCGGCGCCGGTCCCGGCCCCTGGGCTGGCCGCGGCCCGGCCCTGCGAGTCAAGCAACAGCAAGGTCGCGGTGTCAGCGAAGATCAGCGCGTCACCCAGCCCGAAAGCGCTCAGCGAGCCGGGCCGCACCCGGTACAAGCCCAGCACCCCGGCCTGGATCGCCCCGATCTGCAGCGGGAACACGAAGATCGCCGCTGCCCCGGCCTGGCAGGCAGCCGGAGCGAACACCGGCCAGCGGCCGACGGCGTCCCTTGCGCCCAGATCCGAGGCCAGCACGGGGCCGCCCGAGGCAGCCGCATCCAGCGACGGCCCTTCCCCCAAGGTCAGCTCGAGCTCGGCCAGGCGCTCGCTGACCCCATCAGTCACCCGCATCAGATGACCCGCGTCCCCGGCGCTGGCCGCGCTCAGCCACGCGCCGGTGACGCCGACCGCGGCCACCGCCGCCGCGCACGCATCCGCGGCCTCCACTGGCCCGCCGCGGCTGGCGGCCTGCGCGGCGACCAGGCCCCACACCCTGGCTCGCCGACTACCGGCCATCCGCGCGGCCAGCGGAGCGGCGGGTACTCAGATCCACACTGACCATGGGAGCGCCTTCCTGCTTGAGCAGCAAGGCGGGGACTCGACCCAGCGGCTAATTCGCCAGTTCTCGTCATAACACTACGCCGGACGTGCCACCGTGTCCTGCGCGGGCGATACCTGTTAGCCGTGCGGCAGCTGCTTTCAGTTAAGCCCATGCAGGCCGACGGCAGCGTGACCCGGCGCGCGGGCCGCGTACCAGCTACTGGCGGTCGCCGGAACGGGCCGCCGCGAGGGCATGGGCCGCCACGGCACCGCAGCCAGCACCCGCCTGGCCAGCTTCGCGCCGCACGCGGCTTGTTCCACGGTGGGATACACCGAGAAAACGCCGGCCAGGCCGGTGAGTCTCAGGAGCCGGCGGACATGCGGCGGCGGGGCGGCCAGGAGCAAGTCACCCCCGCTGGCCCGGGTCCACTTCAGCACGCGCACCAGCACTCCCAGACCGCAGCAGTCGATGAACTCCAGGCCCGCCAGGTCGACGATGACCGACGGCCCGCACGCCGCCACGACCGCGATCAGATGGGATGCGACGGCCGGCACGCCGTCCAGGTCCAGCTCGCCGTTCAAGGCGACAACGGCGTGACCGCCGAAGTCGCCGACGCTCAGTTCCACGTTGAACATGGCCTTCTCTCCTGATCCAGCAGCCAGGCGGGGGTCCGGGCCCAACGGCAAACTTGCTCAAGCGCGATATGGCGGATAACAGGCTGTGGCCAGGCCGGCGGGCTTGCCGAGAACAGATCACGGCCCCTCCACATACCTGGCGATGAATTGGTAATTGCCGGCTACTTCGCGCACCCTGCGGCCGCGTGGACCCGTCATCCTGGCACGAAAAAACTCCGGACCCGGGTGCACCGCCGCCTCACGCGCGGATGTGCCTGCCACCGGGGTCCAGAGCAACATCGACACCCTACTCCTCCCTGGTCAGAGGGCGATAGGGCCAGCCACTCCCGGCCCCCGATGGCAGGCTGCAGCCGATCCGCCGCGGGCCCGCCGCGCCCTCGAAATGCCCCGTCTCCTGCCGAAGTGACCGCCGAAGGTCAGCCGAACAGGGTGTCCAGAAACGGGTTGCTGAACACAGAGTTCGGGTCGTAGGACGTCAGGATCGATACCGCGGTAGCCCAGCCGTCATCGCTGGCCTGGCCGGCGTTGACGGCGGCCGGGATCGTGCTGCCGAGGATCGCGGCGTTGGTCCACCGTGCTCGGTTCCACGTAGAGCAGCACGTTCTGCGACTGGCCCCAGATGTCCCAGGTCCCGGTGAACACCAGGCCGGTGTCCACCAGCCCGATCGCGACGTCCTCGTAGGCGGGGGTGCCGGACACGTCCCCGGTGGCCACATCGTCGAAGAACGTGTTCTCCGCCGACGTGACGCTGTTCGTGAACGAGTAGTTGTACGGGCCCCCGACCTTGACGGACAACAGCGGCTGGCTCGGCGCGAGCGTCCAGACCTTCAGCCAGGGTGTGTCGGTGAACGGGAACCAGATGGCCTCGATCCGCCCGGCGCCGTCCACGTAGCTGGCCAGCGAGTTGGACCCGGCCGTGGCCGGCGGGGCGAACAGGTCCGCGGCGGACACGTCAACCCAGCTCTGGCACTGGATCGTCTGGTTCGCCGAGATCTGCAGGGTGACCTCGGTGACGAACGCGCGGCCGAGGTGGACGAGGAACGCCCGGATATCCGGATCGGAGCGCTGAAACGTCCGCAGCACGTACCCGCCCTGCGCAGAACTCCACACCACGGCGGTCAGCGACACGATCAGGTTGGACAGTGAGCCGTAGGTCTGCCCGGCTAGCGGCGTCTCCCTGGTGCCCGGGATCGCGCTGCCGTGGGCATTGATCGCCAGCAGGCCGCCCAGGGTGATGTCACCGGGCGCCGGCATGGCGCAGAAGCCGTAGCCCGCCGCGGCGAGCGCGGTGGTCAGCGTGTTCATCGTGACACCGGCCTGCGCGGTGACCGTGGCGGGCGGCCCGGCCGCAATGGACACCCCGGTTAGGTCCCGGGTCGTGTCCAGCAAGACATAACCGGCCCCGCTGTTGCCCGCGGGCAGCAGGATCGGCGACCAGTTGTGGCCCATGCCCTTGGCGCGCAGCCGGTACCCGTTCGCGTACGCCCAGTTGGCCAGCGTGACCACCGCACTGGCCGAAGCCGGAGCGCAGGTCCACACGTCCTCGATCACGATGGCGCCGGACCAGTTCTGGTAGGCCTGCTGGTAGATGGGGATCGACGAGGGAAAGCCGGGCGGCGGCGTGCTGGTCGCCTGCGCGCTCGCCGGGCTGACGCGGAACACCGGTGTCCACGCCAGCGCGCCGGCCGCAGCCGCCCCGGCCAGGAACGCGCGCCGTGACGGCCGGCCGACACCGCGCTTACCCGGAAGCCCTAAGTTCTGACTCTGGCGAGATGACATCGGCTCTCCTCACCTGCACCGGGCACTGGCGGGCGCCCGCGATCCGATCATCAGCGGAGGGCGGCAACCAAGCATGCGCTTGCTTGGTTAATGGGCCTGATTTCACCATAACCAGCGGGCCGGGGAGGGGGCAATACTGAAACGTGTTCTAGTTTTTTGCCACGGGGTCAGGGCCGCTGCCGATCCCGCTGACCCACCTCAGCCAGGCAGCCTGAGGATATCGGTGGGCCAGGATCCGGTCGGTGTCACGGTCGGCGCGAAGTGGCGGGTGAGGAGTTCGTCGAACTCCTCGGCGCGAAGCGGCTGGGAGAAGTAGAAACCCTGCGCCACCTGGCAGCCGAGCGTCTCGAGCCCGGCGACCTGATCCTTGGTCTCCACGCCCTCAGCCACCGCGGATATGCCCATCGCATCGGCCAGGTCGATGACGGCCCGGACGATCGCCGTGTCCACCGGGCTCTCGGCGACGCCCTGCACGAACGTGCGGTCCACCTTTACTTCGTGCACCGGGAACTGCTTGAGGTACGCCAGTGAGGAGTGGCCGGTGCCGAAGTCGTCGATGGCCAGGCGCACGCCGAGCCGATTGAGCTTCTTCATGATCTCGCGGGCACCGGAAAGGTCTTCCATGACCATCGTCTCGGTGATCTCGAATATGAGCAGCTCCGAAGGCAGGCCGGTGGCGTCGAGGGCCGCCGCCACCTGCGACAAGAGCCCGCTCTCCTGGAACTGGCGGGGTGAGAGGTTGACGCTGATCGGCAGGTCCACGGCCAGTCGATCCCGGATCGAGCGCACCTGCCGGCACGCTTTGTCCAGCACGTACCGGCCCAGCGGCAGTATCAGCCCCGTCTCCTCGGCCATCGGGATGAACCTCATGGGGCTGATCAAGCCGTCGGTGGGGTGGCGCCATCGCACCAGCGCCTCTGCGCCCACGATGTGGTGCTCGTCAAGGGAGTAGAAGGGCTGGTAGTGCACCTCGAGCTCATCTCGCTCCAGCCCCTTGCGCAGATCGGCCTCGATCTGGAGCCGCTCGGAGGAGCGGGTTCCCATGGAAGCCTGGTCGAACACCTTGTAGATGCCGCCCCCGCCCTTGGCTTTGGCCTCGTACATCGCCACGTCGGCGTTGCGAAGCACGTCGTCGGCGGTCTTGCCCGGCTCGGTGAGGGCAATGCCGACCGACACGCTGGCCACCATTTCGTAGCCGCCGGGCAGCACCATGGGCTGTTCGACGGCCGAGCAGATACGCCGGGCCGCGGTGACGGCCACGTCCACTCCGGCCAGGTCCTCCAGCAGCACCACGAACTCGTCGCCGCCGAATCGGGCCAGCAGGTCGCGACTTCGCACCACCCCGTTCATGCGGTTCCCGATCGCCACCAGGAACTCGTCACCGGTCACGTGGCCAAGGCTGTCGTTGATGCTCTTGAAGCGGTCCACATCGACGAAGATCAGGGCGTGGGTCTTCCGGTCCAGGACTGACTGCTGCAGCGCCTGATCGAGGCGCTCCACCAGCAGCCGGCGGTTGGCCAGGCCGGTGAGGCTGTCGTAGAAGGCGTGATGGTGGAGTTCGTCTTCGAACGCCTTGCGTTCGGTGATGTCACGGAAGGTGATCACCGCGCCCGACGGTGCGCCGTCGCTCGGGACCGGAGAGGCCGTATACGCAACCGGGATGGTGCCGCCGTTCTTGCCGCGGAACCGGGCGTCGTCCTCCCGGATGGTGCGGCCCGTGCGCATGGCCTCACGGGCCGGCGCGAGCAGAAAGTCGGGCGCGGTGCGGGAGCTATAGCTCACCGGGTCGTCGATCATGATGCTGAACGACGACAGCTCGACCATGTCGGCCGCGGCCCGGTTGACGAAGGTCAGCTCACCGTTTGCGTCTACGGCGCAGACGCCTTCTCCGATGTTGAGCGTGATCGAAGAGAGCCGCTCGCGCTCGACGTGGACCTGCTGGTACAGCTCGGCATTGCTGAGCGCCCCGCTGCCCACGGCCGCGAGCGCCCTCAGTAGGCCCCGGTCGGCGTCGTCGAAGGGCTCATCCCGTCGCCGGCCCGACGCCACCAGCCACTGCTGCTGTTCGGCAACGGTCATGGGCGCCGCCAGCTGGCCAGGCCCCGGATGATCAGGGGTCAGGGCGGCCTCCGGGCTGCGCAGCAGCCGCCGGGCCGATTCCAGGATCGTCTCGAGCACCGCCTGCCGCCGCAGCCCCCGGTTGGCCTCCAGCGTGACCTCGTACAGCCCCTTCATCCGGGCGCGGTCGTACAGCGCCGCGAACCGGGCGCTGATGAGCCGGCGCTCGATCACCAGGCCCGGGACGGCCAGCGCGATGGCCCACAGATGAGCCTGCATCGCCAAGGCCAGCACCACGCCGACCAAAGCGCCCGCCGCAGCGTGCGTCACCTGAATGGGAAGATCACTGAAGAACTCCCTCCAGGCCGCGCCCAGCGAGACCATAACCCCGGCCACGAGGAGCGTGTTGATGACGAAGTACACCCCCACCCCGAGCATGATGGCCGCGGCCTGAACCGCGGTGAGGGGGTTCGAGGGAGCCGCAATACTGCGGCTCACGGCCAGTCCCAGACCTGCCGCGATCAGAACCTGCCCGGCGTTGAAGGCCGACTTGACCAGGGGGCGCCGGCGGGCCGCCTGGGCCAGGACGGTCGCCAGGGCAAAGGTCCCCAGAGTGACCAGCGGCGGCACGAGGAGGGCGAGGATGACAAAGAAAACCTCGTCCATATTGAAGGCCGCGGATTCGGCTCCCCGGTACACCACGACCGGCCACGCCCAGCCCCCCAGGGCCAGGGCACCCACTGCCGCGGCGATGAGCCATTGGCTCTGGTCGACGTGTCCCGGGGCCGGTTGCCGCCACGCGGCGACGGATAAGGCCAGCGCGCCGCCCACCACCGAAGCCGCGACAACGGCCGAGGTAGCACGCGGTACTTTCACGACCTGACGTCGGCATCGAGCACGGGTCAACTCCATGCTGAGCTGTTCCAGGCGGCCCCGGCCCAGGCGTTGCCATCCCAGGCCGAGCCGTTCCAGGCCGAGCCGTTCCAGGCCACAGCCACTCCACTCACCGCCGTCCCACGCTGCTCCGTTCCACGCCCAGCCGTTCCACGCCTGATCGTTCCAGGCCCAGCCGTTCCAGCCACCGCCGTTCCACGCCGCGCCGTTCCACGTCCAGCCGGTGGACGGCGTCTGATTCCAGGAGACCCCCGACCACAGGTTCGCGTTCCATGTGTCGACGGAGCGAGTGGGGGCCAGCGAGACCGTGCTGCCCGGCCAGACCGGGATCAGGCCGACGGCCGACTGCTTGAAGTTCATCGGGCCCGAGGTGGCCGCGGCGTAGGCGTTGAGGGCCCCATGGCCGTCGACGAAGGGGTTGCCGACCGGACCTGGGTTGGTGGTGCCGAGCAGGCGGGCCTTGACCTGGTCCGGGGTGAGACCCGGGTTGTCGGCCAGGACCAGCGCGGCCGCCCCGCTGGTGATGGCGGCGCTGAACGAGGTACCCGAGCCGACGAAGTTCGCCGAGCCGATCCGGGCCGAAGGGAAGTCGTTGTCGATCGTCGAACCCGGCGCGGCCAGGCTCACGACAGACCGGCCCGAGGTGACGAGGTCAGGCTTGACCCAGCCGTCGGGCGAGGTGGGCCCGACGCTGCTGAAGTCGTTCATCTCGTCGTCGGTGATCGACGGCGTGGCCATGTCGTCCAGGGCGCCTGCCGTGATCACCAGCGGG
This sequence comes from uncultured Actinomycetota bacterium, assembly GCA_963729365.1. GTDB lineage: Bacteria > Actinomycetota > Actinomycetes > Streptosporangiales > Streptosporangiaceae > JASHPR01. Next base: position 101,751 of record CAVSNQ010000012.1, on the reverse strand, counting down.
TCGTCGCCCGGGGAAAGGATGGTGCCGTTGAACGGCCCGGCGTTGCCCGCCGAGGCCACCACCGTGATACCCGAGTTCCACACCGCCTCGACCGCCTGGTCCAGCGGGTTGATGACCGTGGAACTGGTGGGCTTGACGCCTAGGGAAATGTTGAGGACCTTGATGCCGTACCTGCTCTGGTGATCGACCGCCCACTGCAGGCCCGAGATCAAAGTCCCCAGGTCGGTCGTGCCGTCCGCCCCCGCCACCTTGATCGACACCAGGTTGGCGCCCGGCGCCTCGCCCGAGTACTGCCCGTTCGACGAGGCCCCGTTGCCGGCGATCAGGCCAGCCACGAAGGTGCCATGCCCGTAGCTGTCCTGGAACGGGTTGTCCCCGCCGGTCAGGTCCACCCCGCCGACCAGCCGCCCGGAGAAGTCGGGCAGGTTGTCGATACCGGTATCCAGCACGGCCACGGTGACTCCCTGGCCGGTGTCGCCGGCTGACGCTAACTGGGCAGCCCCGGTCTCCTGCAAGAAAACATCCGAAGGCGTGTGGGGCCCGGTCGACTCCGTGGTGGACTGCACACTTACCGAAACATCAGGAGTCACGGTAATGCCCGGCAACGCCGCCAAAAGTGGTTCCAAGGCAATAGGGATCAGGGCCTCAGCACCGTCAATGAGGTGATATTGCGTCAAAACGGTGCCGCCCAGCTCCAGCACCGCCGCGACCGGGCTCAAAAGTCCGGTCGCGGTGACAATGACCGTCTCGTCCGAACTCGCCGATGCCGCTGGTGCCCCCGCCGCCGACGTGCCCGCTAATACAGCGACTACTGCGACACCCACGGCGGCGATCCGGCCTTTCTTCAGGCAGACGAGCCGCGTCCAGTAGCCGACGGCCGCACCGAATGAGCCAGCATGCCGCATCTGACAGCCCCTCCGCTTGGGTGCCTTTGAGGTAGGTATCACCGTACGCCGAGGGACGAGTTTTAGCATGAAATTTCATAAGCACTAGTTCACCTTCGCGATTAAAACGGCCGATACCATCCTTATAGTTTTGCTCGTGGCCGGTGATATCTAGGGAGGTGTTTCCTGAAAGCGCCCGGTTACCATTAGTTAGGCACATCTCTGACGATCAGGGCGGATTATGACGACCTGCCTGCCACAGTCCCGGTCAAGGACCGGGCCACGGCAGTTTCAAGATCGTTGAGTGAGGCTGGGTGGCAGCGCGGCCAGGTGAAGGTCGGCTTGGCTCACGGCTTGCCAGGATGTTCGTGCCTGGCGTTCCGGTGTATCAGCCGATAAGACTGATGTGATGGGCTTGAGCGCGAACACCGATTCAACCGGCGCGGACGCCGGTTCCCCGGCGGCCCTGGACGGCGCCCTGCAGGGGTTCCGCGACGTGCTGGCCGCCGACGGGTACGACCTTCAGTGGTCGCTGACCGGGCCGGACCGGGTGGTGGTGGAGATCCGGGCCGGGGCGGACGCCTGCGCCGACTGCCTGGTCCCGCTGCCGGTGATGGAGGCGATCATGTCCGACGCCCTCGCCCCGACCCCGTACGCACTCGACCACATTGTGCTGCCGCCCAAGGGATGACGGGGCGCTGGCCGGCGCGCTGCCGCATGGTCAGCAGCCGTCGTAATCCGTCCAGCTCGACGCGGCACCCGCGGCGATGGCGTTGTCGAATATCTGGTTCTGGTAGGCCGGACCGGCGACGCCGAACTCGCTGGCCGCGCCGCCATAGGTTTCCCAGGTGCCGAGCAGGAACTGGTAGGCACCGCCGCCGTTGCCGGGTCCCCAGGCGTAGCTGCCGCCCTCTTCCGCGTTGCGGATGCACTCTCCAAGTGGTGAGTTGGCGGCGTCCCCGCCGCCGGATGACAGCGGCGCCGGACTCGGGCTCGGCGGCGGCGATGGCTGCGCTGCTGCCGGCTGCTGGGCGTGCTGCGCGGCGGCGAGCGCTGCGTGGCGCCTGCGCCGGACCCGCCGGACCATGCGGCTCTCCATGGTGGCGACGTCGTGGCGGACGGTAGTGGTCGCCCGGTAGTCGATGAGGCTTGATTCGGTGGTCACGACCGGAATCACGTGACGAGCGGGCGCGGGCGCCGCGGGCGCGCCGTGCAGCAACAAGAAGGCCGCGGCCACGCCTGCCAGCGTCGCCGCGGCCGCTACCGGTGCCCCGAACCTGATGGAGGATCTCCTGGGCTTGGCATGACGGGATGCTCCGGGCATCTCGCTCCTGTCCGCGGGGCTCCGCGCTACCCGGCGAGCTGACGCCAAACTGGCGTCAGGTGGCACGGGATACGCCTGTCCGGGGGAACTTACTGGAGACCGGGCCGGAACGTACGTAAACACGTAAATAGACGCCAACCACATGAAGAATCTGGTACAAGGCGCATGGTTACCGCCCGCAACGCCAGGAACACGGTGCATCACCGTTAACAGACGACCAGCCGGGCATGATCGCCAGGCAGGCCCGCGCCATCGCAGCTGTCGTGCTCGGCCTGGTCAGCGGCCTGGCCGACCGCCTTGCGGAGCCGGACTCCGCTGCTCCGGGCGGAGGGCCTGCTCGCGTGAGCACCACCATGTCGACCGGCCGCCGACCGTTCCGTGCGCCATCGGAGCGCCGTCCCTGGGGCAGGTGCCGCCTGGGTGGCGGGCGGCGATCATGTCGCCGGTGTGCGCGCCGCCCTTGGCGATGGCGGACGCCAGGACCGACTTCAGCGCGCGGTAGAGGCGGTTGACCTGCGCAGCGGAGAGGCTGCCGACCGGCGCCAGCGGTGACACCCGGGCCTGCCAGAGAATCTCGTCGGCCAGCAGGTTGCCGACACCGGCGATCTTGGATTGGTCGAGCAGCCGGGCCTTGACGGCGATCGTCCCCTTCTTGAGCAGCGCGCGGAACTCGGCCGCCGTGACTTGCGCGGCATCCGGCCCGAGCGCGCCGATATCGGGGTTGAGCCGGACCCGCCCCAGCCGGCGCGGGTCGAGGAGCACCAGGCTGCCGCCGTCCGCGAACGTGAGGGTGAAGCGGCTCCATTCGGCCTTGCGCGGCCGGGCATCGTAGCGGTACGGATCGCCGCCCTCGGCCACGGAGCCGTCCGGGCCGGTGACCACGATGCGGCCGCTCATGCCCAGGTGAATGCCGAGCTCCGGGCCGCCGGGCGCGGCCGCATCGCCGACGGCGGAGGTCTCGAGCCAGATCGTCTTGCCGCGCCGATGCGCGGCGGTGAGGCTGCGGCCGGTCAGCGCGCTCCGCAGCTCGCCGGGGGCATGCGGACGCCCGACGTAGCGGTCGGAATCGTCCACATCCACGATGCGCCGGCCCAGGGCCCGGCCAGCGATCAGGCTGCGGGCGTTCTCAACCTCGGGAAGCTCGGGCATCCACCCGTTCTACACGCCCGCGGACCTGTCGCGTAACAAGGCGCTGGCCGGCTATTGCGCGACGCTGTCCGCGCGGTGCGGCAGTCTCCAGCCCGGCCGGACGAAGTGGCACGTATAGCCCGCGGGATACTTTTCCAGGTAGTCCTGGTGTTCCGGCTCAGCCTCCCAGAAGGGCCCGGCGGGCTCAACCTCGGTGACCACCTTGCCCGGCCACAGGCCGGAGGCTTCGACATCGGCGATGGTGTCCTCGGCGGTCTGCCGCTGCGCGTCGCTGGTGTAGAAGATGGCCGACCGGTAGCTGGCCCCGACGTCGTTGCCTTGCCGGTTCAGCGTTGTCGGGTCGTGGATCTGGAAGAAGAACTCGAGCAGGTCCCGGTAGGAGATCTGGTCCGGATCGAAGGTGATCTCGATGGCTTCGGCGTGGTTGCCGTGGTTCCGGTAGGTCGCGTTCGGCACGTCACCGCCGGTGTAGCCGACTCTCGTCGAGATCACGCCGGGCCGTTTGCGGATGAGGTCCTGCACTCCCCAGAAGCAGCCGCCGGCCAGTATGGCCTTCTCCAGTTTGCCGCTCATCGCCATGCACTCCTTGTGTCGTCTATGTGCTGCAACACCGGTAGGCGCCCTAGCGTTCCCGTTGTAGGCCGGACTACGCAGCCTGACGATGTGCTCGGGTGCCGGCCGCAAGACCCGGATCACCCCCGGCACCTGAAGGTGGTCGTGTCCATACCCGGCATAACGTTCCAGTTGCTCGACGGCACCCAGGCCGCCGCGCATGAGACCGAACTGCAGGCCCTGCACGCCGAGGTCTACGCCGACCCGCCGTACCGGCGCGATGATGACGCCGCCCGGTTCGGCGGCCGGTTCCGGGTCCAGCGCCGCCAGCCCGGGTTTGCCCTGGCCGAGGCGCGCCATGGCGGCTACCTGGTCGGTTACGCGGCCGGGATGCCGCTGCGGCCGTCCACGTCCTGGTGGGCCGGCCTGACCACCCCGCTGCCGGACGAGGTCACCGCCGAGCATCCCGGCCGCACCTTCGCCCTGACCGACTTGCTGGTGCGCGCGTCCTGGCGGCGGCAGGGCATCGGCCAGGCCCTGCACGACCTGATCCTGGCCAGCCGGCGCGAGGAGCGGGCGACGCTGACCGTCCTGCCGGCGGCTGCCCCGGCGCAGAACGCCTTCCAGCGCTGGGGCTGGCGCAAGATCGCCCGTACCCGCGATTCCCGGCCCGGCTCGCCCGTGGCTGACGTGCTCATCACCGCACTCCAGCCGGACCGGAGACGCTGACCTTACGTAGCTCCGCGTTCCGGCCGCTGTGCGTGCCGAAGGCCGCCGTCCGCGACTTCCTGCCGGCCCTTGAGGAACGGGAGGCGTGGCAGGCCTAACCGCGTGTCCCGTGCGGGCGGGTGTCGGGCAGGATGGCTGCATGACAGGTTCGGGCGGCTCCGCCGCGCTGCCGGTCATCGACGTGGCCCCGCTGGCCGGCGGCGGGCCGGCCGCGGCGGTCGCCGTGGTGGCCGACCAGATCCAGGCGGCCTGCCGCGAGCGCGGCTTCTTCTACGTGACCGGCCACGGCGTGCCGCCGGAACTGCTGACGCAGCTGTCCGCCGCGAGCGCCGAGTTCTTCGCCCTGCCCCTGGAGGCCAAGCTGGAGATCGCCATGGTGCGGGGCGGCCGGGCCTGGCGGGGCTTCTTCCCGGTGGGCGCCGAGCTCACCGCCGGGCGGCCGGACCTGAAGGAGGGCCTGTACTTCGGCACCGAGCTGCCCGGCGATGATCCTCGGGTGCTGGCCGGCCTTCCACTGCACGGCCGCAACCTGTTCCCGCGCCAGGTTCCTGCCTTGCGCCCGCTGGTGCTGTCCTACCTGGACGCGCTGACCAGCCTGGGCCAGGCCGTCCTGCGGGGCGTGGCGCTGAGTCTCGGCCTGGCGGCCGGGTACTTCGCCACCGGGTACACCGCGGACCCGACCATCTTGTTCCGGATCTTCCACTACCCGCCGTCGCCGCCACGGGACGACGGCTGGGGCGTGGCCGAGCACACCGACTACGGGCTGCTGACCCTGCTCGCGCAGGATGACAGCGGCGGTCTGCAGGTCGCCGCCCCCGAAGGCTGGATCGACGCCCCGCCCATCCCCGGCACGCTGGTCTGCAACATCGGCGACATGCTTGACCGCCTGACCGGGGGCTGGTACCGGTCAACACCGCACCGGGTCCGCAACCTGAGCGGCCACGGCCGGCTCTCGTTCCCGTTCTTCCTGGATCCGGGATTCGCCGCCGAGGTGCCACCGCTGCCCGGCCGGGCCGCCGCCGGGGATGACGGCCGGCCGCGGTGGGACGGCCAGGATCTGCGCGCCTTCACCGGCAGCTACGGTGACTACCTGCTCGGCAAGGTGTCCAAGGTCTTCCCGCAGCTCCGGCGCGACGTTCTGTGATGCGCCCGAGCGGGGCTGTCAGTGTTCCGGAGTAATGTCCGCGGTATGGACGGCAAGGCGTTGTTCGCGAGGGTGCGGGATGACCGGCCGGGCCTGCGGGAGCTGCCCGGCGGCCCGCTGCCGGTCGCGCAGCCGTCCCGCGTCGATGACGTCCGGGCGGCCAGGTTCGACGCCTACCGGGAGCGCGCGAGCGCCGCCCGGGGTGCGGCCGCCGATCCCGCGGCGGCCGACGTCGCCCGGCGCGGCCGAGCCGCGATCGCCGAAGCGCTCCGGCACCACCGCGAGGCGAGCGACAGGATCCCCTCGGTGGCCGGCTTCCGGCCCGCCGAGCTGGCCTGAGGCAAGCATCCGGCTCGCGCCTCAGCGGTCCGGGCTGCGCTCCAGGGGCCGTGCGGCGCTGATCAGCCCGAGGCGGACGGCCTGTGACGCGGCTGCGCTCCGGGTCGGGGCGTCGAGTTTCGTCAGCACGGCAGAGACGTGATGATCGACGGTCTTGGTGGAGATGAACAGCCGCCCGGCGATCTCGGCGTTGGTATGCCCCGCGCAGATCAGGTCGAGAACTTCGCGCTCGCGCCGGGTCAGCCCGAGCGGGTGCGCACGCGTCGCCGTCCGCGGCCCGGCGGGGATCGACCGGATGCCGAGCTCGCGCATCTTCTGCCGGGTGATCCGGGCGGGGGTCGATGCGCCGAGGCCGGTGAGGATTCTCAGCGCTTCGCGCAGCGCGTTCTCCTCCGCGGCATCCTGCAGCACGATCGCGGCCTCGTACGGGCACCCGAGGTCCGTCCAGAGCTGCGCGGCCTTGTCCAGGTGGCCCTCGATGTGCAGCCGGTACGGTTCCGCCAGCGCGCCTCGCGGTGGACGGGCCGACGTGATGCGCTGCCGCCAGGCGGCGATCTCGCCACGTTGCCAGGCGTCGCAGCCGGCCATGTGATTTTCGGCCAGCTCGAGCTCGCCTTCGGCGGCGCGTGCCTTCCCCTCGAGCCAGTACGCCTCGGCGCGAGCCAGTCGCACGGCCACGATCCAGTCCGCCTCGCCGGACCCGTCAGCAGCCGTCGCCGCCTCGTCGAGGCACTCCCAGGCGCCGGGCTCGCCCCGGCGAGCCCGGATCTTGCCGAGGCTGATGAGCGGATTGAGCCGGTTGATCGTCGAGGGGACGATACGCCGCAGCAGTTCCTCGCTTAGCGAGACCGACTCGTCCCACCGCCCGGTCTTCTCCAGCGAGCTGGTCCGCTCGCCGCGCAGGCAGACGGCGAATGTGCCGATGTCGTGTTCGTCGCAATAGGCGACGCCATCAACGAAGTACGGTTCGCCTTCGGCGAAGCGCTGCTCACCGCAATACATGGCGTAGAGGTTCGCGAAGGCCCGGCCGGCCTGCTCTTCAAGGTCTTTCGAGATCGCGATCCGCAGCGCCCGGCGCAGCTTGCCGGGCCAGTCTCCGCCCACGGAAAAGGCGGCGCATCCCTCGGTGTTGAGCGCGTCGCTGAGCACCTCGAACACGCCGATGGGCTCGGCGGTCGCTTGCGCCCGCCGGGCCAGCTCGATCGCTGCGGCATGCTCGCCGTCCAGCATCCGCTGGGTCGCGAGATTGGCGTAGGCCCAGGCCAGCTCCGTGCTAGGCCCAAGCGGTTCGAGCGTAGCCAGGGCGGCCTCGGCATAGACGACCGCGTCACGGCCGCGGCACAGCCGCCACATGGTGCGCGAGAGCCGGCGCAACGTGTCGCCTTCACGCAGCCGGTCACCCGTCTCCCGCCACGACGCGAGCGCCCGCTCGCCAGCGTCGGCCGCATCCTGCCAGCGGTCGACCAGCGACGCCTCGTAGGCGAGCCCGTCGTACAGACCGGCGACCAGCGCGGAATCCTCCCCGGCGGCGAAGCGCAGGGCCCGCTCGAACTGCATGGCCGCCTCGCGATGCGAGGCCAGTTCCGCCGCCCGGCGCGCGGCAGCAGGGGCGAAGCGCAGCACGGCCGGCCCATCGCCCGCCGCCTCCGCGTGAAAGGCCATCCGGGCGTCGTCGTCACACCCGACAGCGCGCAGGGCATCGAGGATCCGGGCGTGGATGGTGCCACGGCGATGCGCCGCCGTCGCCTGTTCCACGGCCAGCCGCGCGATCTCGTGCCGGAATCTGAGCCGTGCCCCGTCCTCAGCGAGCAGCCCGGACGCGAGAAGCTCGTCCATGACCGACGGCGGGCAAGCCGTGACCGACTCCACCAGCCGCAGCTCGACACGGGTGCCGGTCAGCGCGGCAACGTCCAGCACCTCGCGAGAATCGCTGCTCAGGCGCCCGGCCCGCGCCAGTACCGCGTCGCGGGCCGACGGCGGGACCTCAGCCATCCCGGCCTGAACGACCTCCGTGACGTAGAACGGGTTTCCGCCGGTCAGCCGGTACAGCTCAGCCGCTTCGAGCTCGCTTCCGCCGGCCAGGTCCCGGACCGCATCCGCAGAAAGCGGCGGCAGGCCGACCCGCCTGGTCGACCGCTGTGTGGCCAGGTCGCCGAGAGCGAGACGCAGGGGGTCATCTGGGGCCAGCCCGTCGTCGCGGTACGTGACGATGAGCAGCACGCCGGCATCCCGGAGCCGCCGGCCAAGGAATCGCAGCAGATCGACGGTCGCCTCATCGGCCCAGTGGACATCCTCCACGACCGCTACGTTCAGCGTTCCCGGCTCGGTGACCTGGCGCAGGAGAGCGCCGAACAACTCCTCACGCGCAGCCTGGGCCCGGCACAGATCCAGCAACTCCCCGCCGAGCTGGCCTGCGAGGTCGAACAGCGGCCCGAGCGGCCGGGGAGTGAACAGGCCGTCGCAGGCCCCCCAGGACCAGCGGGCATCCGGCAGGTCACGCTGAAGCTGTTCGACTAGAGCCGACTTGCCGACGCCTGCCTCGCCGGCGATAAGCACGAGCCGTCCCTCGCCTCGCCGGGCCTCGCGCGCATACTCGGCCAGCGCTGCCAGTTGCGCCCCCCGCTCCAAAAGCCCCACCCGAACAGTGTCCATCACGCTGGACGAGAGCGCTACCAGGCAAAACCGTTGCCGCCAAGCTGGATAAGGGGCGGCGGAAAACTGGGTAACTCCGCCCCGAATCTGGGGAACCGTTCCCGATCCTGGTGGCGGGCCGATCGCCATACGTTCGCCTTGACTCACTAACCGAGAGAGAGGAGGCGGACGATGCCGCTTTACATGGACGTCCACACCATCACCGGAGGCGTCACAGCCGACGACGTGGCCAAGGCGCATATGGCCGACCTGAATGTTCAGGGCCAGCACGACGTGCGTTACCTGAGGTACTGGGTCGACGAGCAGCACGGCAAGGTGTTTTGCCTCGTCGAGGCGCCGTCCGCTGAGGCGGCCACGATCGTGCACCGCGAGGCCCACGGCCTGACGGCCGACCACGTCTACCAGGTACAAGAGGGTTCCTGACCATGAAATCCGCGATCTCAAGGGAGAAAAAAGTCATGACCACCATCCGCCGCATCTTCCGCCCCGCCGCGCTGCTGGCCGCGGTAACCGCCGTCCTGATGCCCTGCACCGCCGCCGGGCCCGCCTTCGCCGGCGTTATGCCGCCTTCGGGTGGCGGTGGCGCAGGCAACGCGACGACGCCGGCGCCGCCGGTGGTGGTCCACACCGTCACCGTCACGGCCGGCGGCACCCCGGGCTGGCAGATCGCCCTGCTCATGGTCGGGGCTGCGCTGCTGGCCGCCGCCGCGGCGGTGCTCGTGGACCGGATGCGGGCAGCGAGGCGCGGCCAGCTGGCCGAAAGTGCCCGCTGATGCCGGCCAGAGCTCATGCCTTTGCGGTGCGCGCGGTAATCCGCCGCACCGCAAAGGCGCTGCGGCGGCGAGGCCGGTTTACAGTTCGGCGCGCAGGCGCGCGGCTGCGCGGTAGGCCCGGTGCATGCGCCGCTCGGCCCGGTCAGCGCGCCGCGACGCCCTGAGGAACGCAAGCTGCAGCCGCACCAGGCGCTGCTGCCTCGCGTCCGCCAGCATTGCCCGGCGCCGTTCCCCGGCGAGCTGGCCAAGCTGTGAGTGCATCTGACTCGCCTCCTGATGTATGCGTTGCTGCGGGCGGAGGCCCTTCGTCCGGGTCTCTGCCAGATGAGACCGAGCGGCCGCGGTGAAGTAATCGGCTTGCGCCCGAGAATGCCGACGGCTCGCCGAGCCGAAGGCCGCCTTCGGCCCGCTCGCCGACGAGATGCGCGTCGTGGTCTTCGACGCCAGGGGTGCGGCCGCGACAACGAGGACCTCAAGGCACGGTGGGCCGAGATCATCCCGCTGTATGACTTCGAATAGAGCTGGCTTTGGCCTTATCGCACCTTTAATCTCTTCCGTTGCCGGCCCGGCAACGTCATGCTGGTGTAGGCCGCTGCGCGGGGATGGCGGCGAGAAAGTGGCGGGGAACAATCTTGAAACGCACGGTGCGAACGGCCGACGGCAGGCGACTGACCACCCAGATGTACGGCGACCCCGACGGAAAACCCGTGTTTCTCCTGCACGGGACGCCCGGAAGCCGGCTGGGTCCGCACCCCCGAGCCGCGGTTTTACACCGGCTGGGTGTGCGGCTGATCTCCTTCGACCGGCCTGGTTACGGGGAATCCGACCGGATGGCGGGCCGGCGGGTCGCGGACGTGGCGGCCGACGTGCAGACGATCGCGGATGCGTACGGCCTTCGCAAGTTCGCCGTTGTCGGCAGGTCCGGCGGCGGTCCCCATGCGCTGGCGTGCGCCGCGCTGCTGCCCGAGCGGACGACGAAGGCCGCCGTGCTGGTCAGCCTGGCCCCGCGTGGTGCCGATGGGCTCGACTGGTTCGACGGGATGGCCCGCTCAAACGTCATTGAGTTCACCGCGGCATCGAACGGTTACGAAGGCATCGCCGCCCACACCAAGGCGGTCGCTGATGCCATCCGAGCCGACCCAGTGAGCCTGATAGCCAGGCTTCAGGCCGAGTTGCCTGACCCAGACAAGCGCGTGGTAGCGGACCGGGGTATCCGTTCGATGCTGGTCAGGACTTATGCCGAGGCCATGCGGACGTCTGATTACGGCTGGATCGATGACGCGCTGGCGTTCTGCTCACCGTGGGGGTTCGATCCGGCCGCGGTCACGGTTCCAGCCCTGATCTGGCACGGCGCCAACGACGTGCTGTCCCCGGTCAGCCACGCCCGGTGGCTCGCGGGCCGGATGCCGAGCGCAACTGTGATCGTCCAGGCCGGCGCCGCTCACTTCGGCGCCCTCGACGTCCTTCCCGACATCCTGAGATGGCTGTCCGCCAGCCGCCCCGCGCATGATCGCGGGTTACGCGTCCGGTGAACCCGGGCGGTCGCCACGGCCGGTCAGATCTGTTGTGGTTCCAGGTCGCGGTTGATCCGCTGCCATTTCCGCAGCTGGGTGGCGTCCGGGTGGCCAGCTCCCAGGACGCGGCTGAAGTCGCCAAGGATCGTCACCCTCAGTTCCTCGGCTTCCTTGTCCCGCCCGGCATCCCGCAACGTGACCGCCAGGTTCGCCCGGCAGACCAGGGTGTCGGGGTGATCCTCGGTCAGCACCTCGCCAAGTCGCAAGATCGTTTCCCCCACTAGCGCCTCCGCCCCGGCGAGGTCCCCCGAATCACCCAGGCAGTTAGCCAGGTTGACCGCGGCCGAGAGCGTCAGCGGGTGCCGGTCGCCGAGCCGCTGCCGCATCCGGCGCAGCGTTTCCTCGGTGAGCTCCAGCGCCTCGGGCAGCCGGCCGTTGGCGCGCAGGTAGCAGGCCAGGTTGTTGGCCGCCACCATGGTGTTCGGGTGATCATCGCCCAGGGTGGCCTGCAGGGCGGCCTTGACGTCGGTCACCAGGTCCAGCGCCTTGGGCATGTCGTCGACCGCCGCGTAGTCGCAGGCCAGGTTGAGCCCACAGGACTGCGTGTCGGGCGAGCCAGCGCCGTAGCGGCGCTTGTACCGCTCATAGGTGTCCTGCTGCAGCGTCATCGCCTCGGACTGCTCTCCGGCCTTGCGCAGCGAAACCGCCAGGCTCGCCGCCGCCCGGAGCGTCTCGAGCATGTCCTCACCCAGGATCGCCTGGTACCTCGCCCACGTGTCACGCAGCAGGTCTACCGACTCCCGGAACGCGCCCGCCGCGCGCATGTCGAGCGCCAGGCCCAACGCCGACGAGAGCGTGTAGGGATGGTCCGGGGGCAGCACGACCCGCCGGCGGTCCAGCGTCTCCTGGTCGAGCTGGCGCGCCGCGAAACAGTCACCGACCAGCCGCAGCGAGCTGGCCAGGTTATTAGCGGCCATCAGGGTCCGCTCGTAGTCCGCCCCGAACTGCTCCTTGAAGCTCTCGTAGGTCTCCCGGTCGGATTCGAGCGCTTCCTGGAAGAAGCCCAGCGCGCGCAGGTCGGCGGCCAGTCCGCCCGCCGTCATCAGGGCGTGCGGGTGGTCGGCGCCGAGCACGGCCCGCTGCCGTTCCAGGACGTAGGTGTCCATGTCGCGTGCGTCGCTGAAACGGCCCAGGGATCGCATCACGTTGGCGATCTGGAATTGCAGGTGCAGCGTCTGCTGGTGGTCGGGCCCGAGCTGCTGGGTCCACAGGCTCTGCAGCCGGTTGGCCTGGCTCAGGGCGGATTCGAACTCGCCGTGCTTCCACTGATAGCGCACCCAGTCGATGAGCAGCTGGCGAGTCCGGGAATCAGTGCACTCCTCGGCCTGGGACGGCCCCAGGTGAGGCCAGATGATGTCGTAGGTGGACCAGTTCGCCGGGTCGTCGGTCTCCCCCTGGCGCGGCCGGGCGCCGACCAGGATCTTGTGCACCTCGTGCCGGGCTTCCTTCTGCTCCTCGTCGGTCATCTGGGAGCGGATCACGGCCTGCACGAGCCGGTGGATCTGCAGCGAGTTGCTGCCCTGGTCCACCTTGACCAGAGCGAACCGGCTGACATCCCTGATCACCCGGCCGAGCATGAGCTTCTCGCTCAGGGTCTCGTCGAAGGGCAGCAAGGATTCGTTCATCTCGTCGCTGTAGAGCAGATTCATGGAGATCGGCCCGGGAGAGCAGAAGGCCAGGATCTGCAGCAGGCGCACCGCGGCCGGCGACCGTAGCTGGTCGAAGGAGAGGTTCCAGGTCGCCACCACCGGCATCGGGTAGTCCGACGGCTGGTTCAGCGCCAGGATCCGGGTGGACTCCGTCGTCAGCTGGTCGATATAGGCACGCGCGGGCATCCCCGTCTGCTCCAGCCACGCGCTGGCCTGCTCCACCGCCAGCGGCAGGTGACCCAGGGCCTCGGCGACCCGGTACGCGTCGGCCGGGTCTAGCTGGGGCACGTGCCGCAGCAGGTGGGCCACGCTCTCGTCCTTGGTGAAGACGTCGACCTCGAGCGGCTCGGCGGTGTGGCTCCATCCCTGATTCCGCGAGGTAATCAGGACGTGGCCAGCCCCGGTCGGCATGTACGGCTCAAGCTGCTTGGGGTCGTCGGCATTATCGAAGATGAGCAGCCAGTGCGGGGTAGCGTCACGGCGCAGCTCCTCCAGGGCCGCCTCGGCCGCCTCGGCCACGTTATCGCCGACCTGCAGGCCCATCTTCCTGGCCAGTTCCGCGAGCGCGAGGCTGATCTCCTCGGCCCGCTCGGACGGCACCCACCAGACCAGGTCGTAGTCGGCCATGAACCGGTGGGCGTATTCCAGTGCGAGCTGGGTCTTGCCCACTCCGCCCAGCCCGTACAGGGCCTGGGCGACCACGACCGCGACGCCGCCGCCAGCCAGCTTGTCGCGCAGCTTCTCCAGCGTCGCGCCGCGCCCGGTGAAGTCGGCATTCCTGGCCGGCACGTTCCAGATCGGCGGGATCGTGCCGGGGAATCTCGGCTCTCCCGCCGGCGCGGGCGCATTCCCGGCGGTCTGCGCGGGCCGGTCAAGCGCCCACAGTAGCCTCGCGGCCGCCTGGCCCGCGTCCAGCCGGGCGAGGTCGACCACGGGGTGGTCGGTGAACGGCTCGGTAATCCTGACATCGCTGACGCGAACCGGCACCAGCTGGCGGTGCATGCCGGCCGCGTCACCGGCCGACAGCGCCTTCCAGACCGACCTGGCTTCGAGCGAGTGCAGGTAGGCGGATGAAAGGACCGCGATGGCCCGGGGAGCGCTCTGAAGCTCATGCTCGGATTGGATGTCGCGCTCATCGCCGGCGGTGGCCGCGGCGGTGACGGTGCTGCGCGGTATGACGCGGAAGTTCGCGCGGGTCAGGACGGCCTCGATCCAGTCGGCCCACATGCGGTCCTCTGGGGCGTAGCTGAGGTAGACCGGCGTCAGTGCGGTCGGCTGGCGGCGGGTGAAGGCTTCCTTGTACTGAAGCCGGAGCTCCTCTGGTATCGCCCGCATGGCCGTGACCTGCCCGCCGGTCACCGAATCGGTAATCCGCTCGAACGAGGCCAGCAGCGACGCCGGTGACCCCGGATCGTCGCCGAACGTGGCCAGGGTTTCCTCGAAGGCGTAGAACGGTTTGTACGGCACCTCGACCGACGCCCAGTACAACGCCGAGCCCTCCTGGGTCAGCCCGGCCGGGAAGCCTTCGAACCTCATCCGGGCCAGGGCACGGCCGACGTCAAGCTTCTCCTTCTCGCCATCCTCGATGCGCATCGGCACGGGCAGGACCCGGATATTCCGTTCCCGATAGCGGCGGCTGATCTGGCGCGCGACGTTGGCGGCCCCCTCGATGCTCTGATCGCTGAGCGTGAAGCAGACCGTCAGGACATCGGGCAACTCGATCGTGCAGATATCAGCGACGTCGGACAGGCCGGTGCGGCTGTCGATCAGCACGTAGTCGTAGTTCTGTTTCATGTCCTCACGCATGGCACGGAAAAACCGTCCGCCACCGAGCCGGTCATAGAAGTTATCCCAGTCAAGAGAGCAGACCGCGGCAGAATAGTCACGGTTCTGACGGCCTGCTGAAAGAAAGTCAAGCCTGCCGTCCGCCGGGAAATTCCATTCCAGGGAAACAGCGTCCCGCTGGACCCGCGCATATTCCAAGTGCCAGTCGTCGTCGCGTGCCGTGGGATTCAGGGCGGCCGACTGGTAATCATTGATGATCTCGATGACGCCCGGCGTCGCTTCGACCGTTGATTCGTCCAGGAAGGGATGAAAGAACTTATGCAAACCCGGGGACTCCAAGTCCCAGTCAACGGCGAGGACGCGCTTGCCGTTGCTGGCGAGAATCCAGGCAACATTGGCCAGCGTCATTGTACGACCGGTGCCGCCCTTGTAGGAATAGAAGGTAATGATCTGTCCCTGGCCGGACTCGCCGGGCTCACTCATCTGGAATCTCCGATACCTCGGGGTCGGCTCGCCTCAGCCGCGGCCGCTCAATTACAGGTCCCGCCGGCGGATGGGCCGGAGCAGCCTTGCGGAACCTCTTCAGCATGGTCATGGTCATCTCGGGCAGGACCTGGCTAAAGTCTTGGAGGGTAGGGATTCCGTTCGCTGCCATCTCGCAACGCCTCGGAACGCTGGCCAGCTTACGGCCCAGCAGTTCGTACAGCTTCCGGCGAAGGTCCTGCTCAGCCGCGCTCATTTCCTTGTCTTTGCTGTTCCAGGGAACTAGCACGCTGACCCAGGACTCCTCGATCTCGTTCAGGCGGCTCAGGCGTTCGAGGTGTGCGTCCGACAGGCTGACCCACGCGTCCACCAAGCACAGGCCCGGCGGCACTGACCGCCCGTTGCCGCCGCTTCCGGGTCCGGCCTCCCCGAAAGACGCGACCAAGGGCTGGCAGTCGAGGCATTTCGTGGCCAGATCCACGGCGTAGTCGGCGACTGGCTGGGGATAGTCCGGCCGATAAGGGCTCCAGGTGTGTGGTGTCTCGCCGTAGTAATCGCTGGCCCGGCCAGCCGGGAGGGTAGAGACGTCGTGGGCCAATACTGAGATCTGCAGCTGGTCGTCTGTCATCCGCGGCACGCTGTCGGGTCCGAAGGCACTCGGAAATGATTCGAAGTCCGGCGGCCTGCGGTCGTGGGCAAGGTCGTCATCCGTGTAGACGACGCTGGCATCACCGACAGCAACAATGCGTTCGGCCAGCCTGTGTACAGCCCGTTGATAGTCTGTGCGGTAGTTCTGCAGCTTCATGATCCCGTAGAAGCCCTCGGTGCTGTAACGCTCACCCAGGACGGAATGGTCAAACTGGACGGACTGGGCGACGCGCGGAAGGCTGTCGCGCTCCATCCTCGTCCAGAGCGCCGGGACGATAGCACTAACTACATCTGTCCCGCGGGCTCTATTCGTGACCTCACGGCGCGCGAAAGCAAACCATTCCTTGCCGCAATAGTTACTTTCGAAGTAACGGCGTGAGTAGAGGGGAACGAAAACGCGGCACCTTTCGAGCGCACCCACGAGCTCCGGGGACCACTCGACGCCAAGCTTGTTTTCCCGGTCCATGAAGCCGGCTTCTTCGGGCCGGGCGTCTGTCAGTTGTAATATGACATCACACAAGTCTCTGTACAGCTTATAAACCCAGCGATCTGGATCTTCCCTATCTGCCGGGTCGCGTTTAGGAGTCCGAGCGTAACTGAGAAAAAAATACGGCCTCTCGTCGCGCCCTGAAAGCATCGGCGCCTTCCCCCCATCGAGCATCTTGACAGAGTCTCTCGCAGCCTGACCAGACGCCATTAATCCCCTCGAAGCATCCCAGGTAATGATGATATGCCAGACTTTGACTCCAGACCAGGGCGGACGGCGCGGCCCGGGCCGGTGCCGCGCGCCAACGAGCCGGGGCCCGGACCACGGCCGTCGCGGGCGGTCGGGTGGGCGGCCCGGCTACGGGCCGAGCGAGTGGCGCATCTCGTCGACGAATCGCTCCCCGAGCGGTGTCAGCGATCCAGAACTTGTGAGGGTGTCGATCGCGTCGCGGGTGTGATCGCGCCAGTAGGCGAATCGCTGGCCGGCCGTTACGGCCTCTGGGCCGCCCGTCACTTGCTGGCGGACACGCCAGAAGCCGGTCACCGCGAGATGCGCGTAGGTGCCCTGCAAAAGCCCTTCGAGCGGGCGTGGATCCTCTCGCCACGGCGCGTGGAACAGACGGCCGTCGGCCGGGTCATAGAGGTCATAGAGGTCGAGGACCGCGCCGAGCTTCACGTGCTGGAACTCGTGGATGAGCAGCAGGGCCAGGGCCACCGGATCGGCGGGCAGGGCGGCCGCGACCGCGCCGAACGCGTGCCGGGCGGTGGCGCTGATGTCACGCCCTGGCGGGCCGGGGGACAGCGGCGTCAGCACGCTCAGGCCCGCGGCCAGTGCCGGGGCGTAGGCGAGATGATCACGCTCGATCTCCTGCCACGCAGCCTGGAAGCGCTGCTGCCACCGGTCGAACTCGGCATCAGTCAGCCGGGGCGCCGCCGGCCATTGATGGCAGTCGCGGTACGGGTCGGTGTCTTCGAG
This sequence comes from uncultured Actinomycetota bacterium, assembly GCA_963729365.1. GTDB lineage: Bacteria > Actinomycetota > Actinomycetes > Streptosporangiales > Streptosporangiaceae > JASHPR01. The sequence goes on along the minus strand of CAVSNQ010000012.1, from coordinate 84,604 downwards.
CGCCACGCGGATGCCCGGCGCCCGCAGCGCGCGCACCGGCTGCCAGCCGGCGGGCCGGCCGTTCCCGGCGACCGCGCCGGTGCCGGGCTCGTCGCCGAGGAGGCCGGCGATGGGCAGTTCCCAGTGGCTGTCGCCGACTCTTATGGAGACGGTGTCATCGGCCACGACGACGGACGCCACCTCGGGCTCGCCAGCGCCCGGCCGCGCGGCGTCCCTCGGGCCGATGACCAGCCGGCCGAGCGTCGGGAAATGCAGGGCGGCATCCATGACCGGGACGGTGACATCGGCCTTAACCATCGCCCGGATGGCGGTGACGGCGGCGATCGCACCGAGGTGGCCAAGGTCGGCGGCCAGTCCCGGCGCGCGGGGCGTGCGGCTCCCGGCGGCGCGGCCCGCCGGGGCCGGTTTCAGTTGTTCGAGGCAGCGGACCGCCCAGACCCGGACGTAGGGATGGGCGAGCACGGCGTCGAGGGCTCCCGGGCGCTGCCGGTCGGCGGTGGTCAGCACCGTCCAGGCCATCTGGAGCGCCGCCTTGACCGCGTCCGAAGCGGCGGAGGCAGTGCTTCCACGCTGATAAACGGCGCCCAGCAGAGCGCGGCGCAGGCTGCGCTGGCCTTCGATGAGCTGCGCTACGGCGGACGCGTCGCCGAAGCCGGCGGCCAGCGCGCCGAAGCTGCCGCCGCTCATGACGTGAGTGGGGGCTTGTTTGCGGCCCGCGGTCACCTGCGGCAGGCGGTCGCTGACGTGCGAGATCAGCTTGAGCAGGTCGGCGCAGTAGACCGACGGGTTGGCGAAGCCGGTGGCCGCCCGGTACCTGTGCGTGTACAGGCCTCCGCCGCAACTCGTGACGACCGGGCAGTCCTGGCAGGTCTGGCACAGCCCGGCCAGTCCCTGCTGGCGGGCGATCATGCCGGAGTGCTGTCCGACCACGTCGAGTGAGTGATCGAAGACATTCAGCCCGGTGGCGGGAGCGCCGTCAAACGCCGTCTTGAGCGAGTCAACTTGCTCGTAGGTGCCATCGGTCTCGACGATCACCAGGGCCGCCGGCGCTAGTCCGAGCGCCTCGGTGAGGCTGTCACCACCGGTCAGCGTTGAGATGATCGAGGCGAATGTCCGGATCTCGACCGGGCGTCCCTGGGCGAGCCAGCGGTCAAAGATGGCGATCAGCCAGTCGGCGTACTGCTCGTCTGTATCCGGATCGCGGGGCGGCGGAGTTTCCCAGGTCGCGTGCGGCAGCAGGAAGTCGATCCGGGGAGGGTCCAGGCTTATTAAGGAGTCGTAGACGACTGCCGGGTCATTGGCCACGTCGATCGTGCACAGCAACCCCGCGTACAGATGACGGAAGCGGCCGGCCCGCAGCAGTCCGGTGGCCCGGATTACCTGGTCATAGCTGCTGCGCCCGTCCGCATACCGGCGATGCCGGTCATTAGCGGCACGGTCACCGTCGACGGAGATGCCGACTCTTATGTCATGCTCGGCGAAAAGCTCGCAGAACTGCTCGTCGAGCAGCACGCCGTTGGTGTGAATTCTCAGATCGAGAGGGCATACGCCGCGCAGGGCACTTTCCAGTTCCGTCGCGACCCGGCGAAGCCTCGCCCGGCCGGCCAGCAGCGGTTCACCGCCATGCAGCACGACCTGCACGGTCGGAAGCCGGTGCGATGCCGCGTGCTCAGCTATGCGTTGTGCCGTCCGGGAGATCACCTCGTCGGAGATGGCCAGCGGGCGGCCACGCCAACTCTGATCGGCACTTTCATACACATAGCAGTGATCACAGGCCAGATCGCAGCGACTGTGGACCTTAAGAACAAACTGACTCAGCGGAACGAGTGGCCTGTTCATGGCAGGCCCTCCGGCGCTCAGATAGCTGAGTTGAACGCTGCGACAGGCACGGGCGCCGCCAAGGGGTTCGGCAGAACGCGCGCCAGCGCCTCATCGAGGGCGACCGGCGTCAGCGTCAGCATGTCCGCCAGCGGTAGTGCGCGAAGGTCGAGCAGCGCAGACGAAACTGTCGAAGCCCCATCGGTAGATCTCATGGCTACCTGTCAATCTGGCCGGGTGGCGTAAGGCCAATTACTGGTGGGCGAATATGATTTGTGCGGTTTTGCGTAGCTTCTAGATACCGCCGAAACAGCCAGTGACCAGAAGTTACAACAAGTTACCACCACGGCCTAGGTAGCTTGCGGCTGGGCGCCGCCGTGCTCGCCCCCTCAGGCACCGAGAGTCCACGCTCCCAATGGCCTGGTGCCACGGAGAAATGTTAGGGCATGCCTTAACGGGTCTGCGCCCAATTTCTAGATCACAACTTGGTTGCGACTGCCGGGGCCAGGGGCCAGGGCTCGGCCCGCCTGTCTGGACGGCGGATTAGGCGCGTGGCAATGTTGATCGTGGAACGACCGTCACCAGCAGGTTCGGCGTGCCTTGCGCGAGTAAAGCCTGATAGGGATTGGTGTCACAGGCGTAGATGGAGGCGCGGCGATGGCCATTCGGCTCGGAAGGGTCGAGGTGAACCGCCGGGCCGCATGGGTGATACCCACAGCACTCGCCGCGGCGGTCACCGCGTACCTGGCCTGGGGGGCGTGGGTGTCCGCCCACGATCCGCAGTGGCCCTACCGCAGCCAGGTGTGGTGGCGGACCTGGCTGCGGCCCGGCAACGACCGGGCGCTGCTGGTGGCCATCGCGGTATGGCTGGTGGCGCTGGCGTGGTACTGGTGGCCGCGGCGGCTGCAGCCGCCGCTGGTGGGCATGGCCACGGTCGTCTCGATGGTGCTGATCGGAGGCGTGCTGAGCACGGCCGCACTGATCCCCTGCCGCGGCGGCCAGACGAAAACCGCCGTCGTCGCCTGGCTGCTCGGCTTGTACTTGGGTAATGCGCCGTCGGTCTACGGGCAGCCGGGTTCGTGCCCGGGGCAACCGCCGCTGGCCTTGCAGCTCGGCGAGGTCGTCTGCCTGGGTGCGACCCTGGTCGGCGTGGTGGGCGCGGCGGCGGTACTGTGGCGGGGACCCGTGAGCCGCCTGCGGGCTCGGGCGGTCCGGGACGCGACCGTGTTCACCGGGCTGGACCCGATGACGCTGCCCTTGCTGCAGCGGCTGGCGCAAACCAGGCGCCCGGCCCGGATCATCGTCATCGAGCCGGACAGCAACCATCCGATGCTCGATGAAGCCCGGGCCACCGGCGCGCGGGTCATGATCGGGGACCCGACATCCTCGCGCGTGCTCCAGCCGGTCCTGGCCGGCTGGCACGGATGCGCGCTGAGTTACCTGTACGCGCTGCGGCAGGACGTGCAGGAGAACGAGGCCGTGCTGGCCGCAGCGCAGCCGATCCTGCTCCGCTACCGGCCGCATCCCGAGCGCCTGCCGCACCTGATCGCCCGCATCGATGATCCGCGGCACGCCGACCACTGGCGCGGCTGGCGCTGCGGCACGTCAAGCCGATGGCTCGAGGACGCGCTGAGCGCACAAGAGTCAACCGCATGCGCGCTGGTCAACGAGATCTTCCGCACCCGCGCGCGGCAGTTGCTGCTGTGCGGCGACAGCACTTTAGCGCTGGCCATCCTGCTCGAGCTGGCCCGCCGCGCCTGGGAACGCCGGGGCCTGATCGACGCCGCGGCGCTCGGGCACGCCGCCCATCCGGAGGCCACCGGTCCCGGCCAGGCCGGCTCCGACGCCACCAGCCCGGACGCCGCCGCCGACGACGCCGGGCCGCACGAGCTGGCCCCGCTCCCGGTGGAGCGCGTGGTGCTCGTGGACCGGCGATCGGAAGACCTGCGACGCGAGTACCTGGCGACATCGCCGCACTACATGGCCGGGACACTGCCGGACGTGACCGCACGGCCAGACCCATGGAAGGACCAGCTGCTGGCCATGCTGGACGGCATGACGCCGGGCGAGGCGGCCGAGACGGCCGTCGTCATTGCCGACGCGCTGTCCGAAGACGGCATCCACGAGGCCGGGCGAGTGGCCCGGCTGCACCCCGGTATCCCGGTGTTCGTTCCCGCCTCCGACGGGGCGGGCGCCAGCGGCGCGATCTTCGACCGGCTGCGGCCGTTCCAGCGAACTCTCCTGGTGGACGGCCAGGTCCTCGAGGACACCTGGACCAGGGTGGCCCGGCACTGGCATGAGTGCTACCGCCTCAGGCACCCTCCCGTGCCCGGCGAACCGAGGACATTCACCGGCCGGCCGTGGGCGGAACTTGATGACTTCATCCGCCAGGACAACATCCTCGAGCTCCGCTCGGTCATGACCGAGGTCGTGGCCCGCGGGAACCGGCGGTGGGTGCCGCGCCGGGCGGTCCTGCCGGGCAGCTTCATCGAGCTGAACGACCGCGAGCTGGAGGAGATCGCCCGTGCCGAACACACCCGCTGGTACCAGCGGCGGCTGAAGGCCGGGTGGACGGCCGGCGGCGGCCGCACCGGCACCGGCACCGCGGCCGGCAACGGCGCCGTCACCGGTAATGCCCGGGTGAACGCCAGGGTGGTCCCCTGGGACGATCTGCCGGCCGAGTACCGCGCGTCAAACGTCGAATACCTGCGGTCCCAGCTGGCCCAGCTGGAGGGCGTCGGGTTCATGCCGATCGTGCCGGAAGGCGGTCCGGACGGGGCAGCCGAGTTCGAGCGCACCGGCGTCGTCCGGGCGAAGCAGCTTCAGGCCCACCGGCGGTGGACCAGTAGGTCCGGCGACGAGCTGTGCGGCGACGCCGGAGACTGGCGCGTGGTCGATGACGGTAACGATGAGCGCACCGTCCGGGACCTGGAGTTCCGGGCCAGCCACGAGCCCCTCGGCGGCGAGCTCTGGCGTCGTGTCGGCACGTTCAGCGCCTGGCGGGTCAGCGACCGGCTGGTGCTCAGGACCATGGAGGGCCGGGGCATAGCCCAGGCCGGAGACTGGGTGGTGGAAGGGCATTGGGGAGCGCGGTGGCCGGTCACCGACGAGCAGTTCCGCAGGACCTACAAGGCGAAGCCCGATGAGAACGGGGCTGTGGACGCGAGCTGACGTCAATCGCGGAATTCAGCCCGGCGGCGGCCCAGATCAGTGACACGAAGGCACCTGAGGCTCGGCAGCGTCCCGGCATGGCGGCGGTAACGGGCGGCCCGCGCGTCCGGCCGGGCCAGCCGCGGCGCCAGCACGCCGCGCCCGGCGCGGCTCCAGCGGGATGACCGGGGCGAGCCAGTCTGCGGCATCATCCGGGACATCCGGGCTGGCCGCCGGGTTCGGCTCGTCGATGAGCAGGGTCTCGATGACGCCCGCCAGCCTGACGATGCAGCCGCGTGTCTCGGCGAGGTCATCTTCCAGTTGGGCTATCCGGCGCTGCAACAGCGTCCGGGGGTCTGGCGCTTCGGTGGTGTCGGCCATGATGGCTGTCCTTGCCTGCTGGGCTGCGGTCGGCTGAATGACTGACGTTTCGCACCGGCCAGCGGTTCACCCGCGGTGACACTGTGACCCGATATCGGCGGTGATGTCGCTACCGCCGGTGACCAGCGGGCGGTTATGGCGGCCCGGTTGCGGCCGGGCGTGACGAAAGAGGCAGAACGGGGCCGCGGCCTCCTGCGTGGTCAGCGTCCGGACGGGAGGGCCGTCCCGTCATCCAGCAGACGGCCCTCCCCTGACGTGCCGCCGGTTATGAGCCCGGGGTCGGGGTGGAGGTGAGGACGATGCCGGTCGGCTCCTCACCGTCGCCCGCGTTAGCCTCGCCGCCATAGCCGACGTTGAAGCTGCCGACGAGACTGTCATTGGCGGTATCGAACACCGTCACGATGCCCGAGGTAAGCCCGCCCACCCACAGCTGGCTGCCGTCGGGGGTCAGGGCCAGGCTGACCGGGTCGCCGGGGTCGGAAATCGTGTCCGTGACCGTGCCGGACTTCGCGCTGATTACTGAGATGGCGTTGGAGTCGCCGTCGGCCACGTAGATCGTGCTGCCGTCGGATGAGGTCACCAGCTGCCACGGCAACTGGCCGACCTTGATGGTGCCCGTGACCTTGTTGGTTGCGGCGCTGATGACGTCCACCAGGCCCTGGACGGTGTTGGTCACGTAGACCGTCTTGCCGTCCGGAGAGACCGCGACGCCCTCCGGATTGCCGAGCCCGGGGATCACGGCGGCCACCTTGAGGGTGGCCGTGCTGATGACCAGCAGGCCCTCGCCCGTTGTCACGTAGGCAGTGGCCCCGGAGGGCGAGAACGCGATTTCCCGAGGATCGGCCGGCAGGTTCAGCCTCGATGTCACCGTGTCGGTGGCCGTCGAGATCACGCTGATCCCGCCCAGCGACGGGAGGCCGGTCTGCGGGCCCGTGTCGGCTACCCACACCTGGCTGCCGTCCGGGGTCACGGCCAGATCCTGGGGGTCGAAACCCACGTGGATGAGCGTCTCGGTGGGGTTGGCGTAGTTGCTCGGGCTGAGCGTGGCGGCGTTGATCACCGCAACTGTGTCGTTGCCGGTGTCGGCGAAGTACAGCGTGTCGCCGTACATCGCCACGCCCTCTTCACTGGAGTCGTAGTTGTAGTCCCCTGGATCATTGGGCACTTGCCTGTCGCCCACGTTGTACTGCTGGACGAGGTCGCAGTTGGCGGTGCTGACGGCGTCGAAGGCCTGATAACCGGGGAGCGCCACGTAGGCGGCTCCGGCCGGCCCGCTGCAGCTGGCCGCGGCCAGCCGAGCTCTGGAGGAACCGGCATGGCGGTCAGCGACGGGGTGATGAGCGGCGAGAGTGGTAGCGGTACCGGCGGCGGCGAGCGCGACGGCCGCCGCCCCCGCTATGATCACGCGCCGACTGGCCCAGGCCGGACGGGAACTTGATGATTCGCGCGGTGCCATTTGATCACACCCCCACTACGGCCGAGGCGGCTGCTGAGTTTCGCACTGGTTTGGACCCAGGCGCCTGGACGGGCGGGGTCTGGTTCGTGCCCGGGAAGGGCGGGAGCTGGAACTGGACCACTTCCTGTTCGGCCAGCTCGAGTTGCTGCTTCGTGTCGGGCAGCCGCGGGAACCGCCCGCTCGGGAACGCCCCCAGCGCCGACGTGAGGTCGCCGACGGTCTGCCGCCGCCAGGCGGTGATGTTGGGATTGACCACGCCGGTCACCAGCTCAAGCAACCGGGTGACCGAGGTGTGGTCGAACGTGTCGTGGCAGACGAAGCCGCCCACCGTCCACGGCGAGACGATGATGCAGGGGACGCGGAAGCCCAGGCCGATCGGCCCTGGCGCGGATTTTTCTGCCGATGCCGACGCGGTGATGTACTCGCCCGGCGTGCCCGGCGGTGCGGTGGGCGGAAGAACGTGATCGAAGTACCCGTCGTTCTCGTCATAGATGAGGATGAAGGCCGTCTTGGCCCAGACATCGGGATTGGCCGCGATCGCGTCGACCTTGCTCTTGACGTAGTCGGCGCCGGCCGCCGGCATGAAGTCGGGGTGTTCGGACTGGTAAGAGGTCGGGAGGATGTACGACACGGTCGGCAGCCGGTCGTGGAAGGCGTCGTACTCGAACTGGCCGGCCTGGTAGAACTTCATGGCGTTCTGGTACAGCGGTGACGAGGTCGGCGCGTTCTGGTACTGGTCGAAGTACTCCAGCACGTTGAAGCCGTAGTTGTCGACCTCCTGGTAAACCTTCCACGACACGCCCGCCTTGGTCAGCAGCTCCGGGTAGGTCGTCCACGAGAAACCGTCGGGGGGCACGTAGTTGCCGTAGGTCGGCCCGCCGCTGGTACCCGCGGGATCGATCTGGCCGGTCATGAGGTAGAGCCGGTTGGGCCAGGTCGGCCCCAGCACCGAGCAGTGGTAGCCATCGCAGATCGTGAAGGCGTCGGCCAGGGCCCACTGGAACGGGATGTCGTCCCGCTTGAAGTACGCCATGGAGTACTGCCCGGCGATCCCGTCATACGAGTCAGTCGTTTTCGAGATTCGCGAGCTCACGAAGCCGTCCATGGCCCCGTTGTCCCACGAGTCGTGCTGCGGTCCCCAGCTGTGGTTGGTCGAGGGCAGCGCCTGGGCACTCGTGCTGTGCGTGTCGGCGTGGAACGGGTACAGGTACCCGTCAGGATTGTCCGAGTCCGCCTGCTTGAAGACGCCCGGGATGGCCAGCGGGTCACTGAAGCCACGCACGCCGGGCATGGCACCGAAGTAATGGTCGAAGGACCGGTTCTCCTGCATCAGCACGACGACGTGCTTGATCTCGGAGATTGGCTGCGTCGACCGGTCGCCGATGAGCGATGCCGGCACGTTCTCGACAGCCTTGCGCAGATTGGGCGGGAGCGCGAATGACGCCAGCACCAAGCCCCCCGCCGACGCCATCAGCTGACGCCGGCTTACCTCGATTGCCATGCGGGACCTCCAGATCGTCAACCTGGGTGGGGTCAACCCCAACGGACGAACGTAGTCCGCAAAGCAAAATGTAAGCTGACAAAAAATAACGTTCTAGTGAGAAAAGGGTGAAAGATGAGTGTCCCGGGGGCCAGGGTTGCCAAACAATCTGGCGAGAGGTAACGGCCCCCGGTAGGCGCCGTTCGGCCCGCGGGCGGGCGCCGTTACGCGGGCATCAGCTTCGGCGGCCAGGAAACGGCGGCCAGGAAACGGCGGCCAGGCGCTTCAGGCGACGCTGTGCCGTGCCTTGATCAAGCGCATGATGACGCTGATCCCGAGCGCGCCGGCCGGCACGAGGGTGACGAGCGCGGGCAGCTGGTACCGCCAGGAGAACTCGAAGGTGTCCGATACCAAGATCACCGAAACGGCCGCGCCGAACAACGCCAGGCAGGCCAGGGCGAGCTGGCGGGTCCCGGGAGCCAGCCGCCTGCGCAGCAGGGCAGCGCAGCCGGCCAGGCCGGCCAGCGTGCACAGGGCCAGCAGCGGGCCCGGGGTGTAGCCGCCGTCGAGCTGGTAGGAGCGCAGGAACGCGGCGACCGGCCGCCAGACCGCGGGCGCGCCGCCGCCGAAACGGGCGGTCGCGGTCTTGACGACCGCCTCCGAGGTCCACGGCGGGTAGTACGTGTACTTCGTCGGGAACTGCCAGCGGGCGATGGGGGTGTCACCCGGCCGGGTGTTGCGGGTCAGCGCGAACAGCTTCACCACGTCGCCGGCGTAGGCGCCGAGCAGCCGCTGCGGCTGCTGGGCCAGCACCCGGTGGTTGAAGTCGGAGATCAGGCTGTCGGCTTCGCCGCGCGGCAGGTTCGAGTAGTAAGGCCGGATCGGGGAGCCGTTGCCGTACTCGAGCCAGTCGGGCCCCATGGCCTGCTGCGCCTTGGTCGGGCACATCGCACGCTCGTCGGCCGGCAGCTTGATGGTGGCGCAGTCGACGGCCGACGCTGTCCTTCCGTAGAACGATGTGACGCCCGTGTGCGACAGGAAGAAGGCCCCGGAGATCAGCAAGGAGATCGTGCAGTAGACCAGGATGGGCAGGACGAACCCCGCGCACAGCGCAGCCGCCTTGCCGATCGCGGGCCGCCAGCCGCCGCCGGCCGCGAGCAGGTAGATCACCGCGGGCAGGATCAGGGCCTCACCGACCTGGGCGACGGTGGCTGAGGTACCCAGCACGATGCCGGCGACGACGGCGCGCCGCCAGGTGCAGCCGGCCCCGGGGGGACGGCCCCGCCAGGCCCCGCCGCGGCCGGATGCCAGAGCAAGATGGCCAGGCCGGCCACGATCAGGGCCTCGAACCAGATGTCCGGCATGATCGTCTGCTCTATCTGCAGCTGGTAGCCGTCCAGCAGGACCGGCGCGATGGCCAGCGCCGCCAGCCAGCGGGACACGCCGCGCCGCAGCAGGAGCAGGTAGATGACCACGGCCACGCCCAGGCCGAGCAGATGCTGGACGGCGGCGACCGTGTCGAAGTTGGCCACGAACAGGATCGCGCGCAGCGGTCCCTTGTAGCCGACCGGGTCCATGCCGTCCGCGTTGTACAGGTACCTCACCGAGTCGACGAAGAACAGCGCCGGGCGGTAGGCGAGCAACACGAGCACCCGGAGCACGATCCCGGCGGCCAGCAGCGCGATCGCCAGCCAGTGCCGCCGCGCGACGGCCATGACCGCATGCCGGCGGGCGGTGGGCCCGGGCCGGACCTGGCCGGCCTGGCCGTCCAGCCCTGCTTGCTTCACCTGGCTCATAACCGCCCTGGGGCCGCCTGCCCGCCGCCGGACAGCCAGAGGGCGAGGAAGACCGTGACGATCGTCAGCCACCGGGTCATCCGGTTGCGCGGGACCAGGGTCAGCGTGGCCCAGGCCAGCGCGGTGTACCACGCGAAGACCCACGGCGCGACGATGACCCAGGCGAAGGCCAGCGCGAAGGGCGCCACGATCTCACGCGGCTGATCGGAAGAGATCCGCTTATAGATGACCCAGGCGACCACGAGCATCGCGATCGGCCACAGACAGGTGATGATGATCGACGTCGTGGTCTGATGGACGCCCAGCGCCTCGGCCGCCATCTGGAACAGCCGCCAGGGCGAGGGCATGATGACCCACCTGGTGCCGCCGACCATCGGCTTCAGCGCGTTAAGGCCGGCGAAGCTGTACTCCACGACGACCGTGGCCAGGGCCACCGCCGCTATCCGGGCGGTGCGCATCCACTCGCGCCGCTGCAGCAGCGGCCAGGCCAGCCCGATGCCGATCAGCAGGCCATTGACCTTTATCCCGCAGCAGAGGCCGATCAGCAGGCCGACGGCCACGTCGCCCCATTTGCCGGGGAACCGCCGCGCCACCTGGATCGAGCAGATCGCCACCGCCGCCACGAACGTGTCGATCTGGCCGCCGGCCACCAGCGCGAGCAGGAGGACCGGGTTCGCCACCCAGAAGAGGGTCGCCCGGACGGGATCGTCGGAGGTCTTCAGCAGCAGGAACCCGAGGCCGATGAACACCGCGCCGTTGATGATCATCAGCAGCCAGATCGTGGTGGTGACGCTCGATCCGCCGATCCACGCGGCGAACCACTGCACCAGGGTGGCGATCGGGCCGTAGACCGACGGCTGCGTCTTCCACACCGCGCCGACCGCGTGCGTGTACGGGGAGCTGGCCCCCAGGAACGCCAGCGGGCTGGTCGTGTACGGGTTTCCGCCGAGCGAGGCGATCCGGCCGTACGCCGCGTAGCTCGCGATGTCCGATGAGCCCACCGGGGTGAGGCTGACCATGACCGCGACGACACCCGCGCTGACCAGCAGCAGCCGTCGCGGGTCCGGGCGCCATCCCTGGCTGTGCGCCCAGAGCATCCCGGCGAGCCCCAGGCAGGCGAGGATGGTCCCGGTGTAAAGCAGCGCCATCGCCACGGCGTTGTCGTCGGCCAGCGAGGGCAGGAAGCGCGACAGCCCGATTCTGACCGGCAGCGTCTCGGTGTTCGGCGCGGTCGCGCCGACCAGCACGCCCAGCAGCAGGCCGACGCCGGACACGGTGACCGCGACCGCGGGGTTGGACAGCTTGCTCCACGCGAGCTTGCGGATCACCGTGCTCATGACCCGCTCGATCGGACCGGCCGGGCCGCTCTCCTCCACGGGGGCATGCGCGACCGACGCGACGGCCGGCTCGACCCCTTCTGAGTCGGCCGAGTGGGTGTGGAGCTGCGTCACCTAGGCCCGTACCTCCATTGGCGGTCTTGCGCAGCCACCTGCGATGCAGGGAAGGCCAGGCCACCCCGGGTTCGGCTCCAGGATGCCATCACTGCCTCTCGGCTGACCCTGCTTGGGTGTCTCCGCCCAGCGTAAGGCGGTGGCCGAAGTCGCCACGCCACATTCGCCTGAATCATGCCAACGAGTCCCCGACCTCGAGAGCCGACGCGATCCCACGACGAGCGCACCGCCCGGGTTGTGGGTCAGCAGCAGGCTACCCGGGGAAACGCAGACCACTCCGCGGTACCGGGCACGGGCCGCCTGTCGTTAGCCTGGACCGAGGGATGGGAACTATTTACAGCATGCTGCTGACGAGCAGATGGGCCCGGCTGGCGCGGCGGTGGCTAATCGGGCTCGTGCTGCTCATCGTGGTGGCGGGCGCCGCCATCGCGATCGCGCTCGAGGTCACGCCGCAGCAGACGGTTATCGTTGCAGGCCAGGTGATCCAGGTGGGCGCGAGCGCGCCGAGCCTGAGCCTGTCCGGTCCGGGCGAGGTCGACCTGTTCGGCCAGAACCTGCCGACCGATCTGCAGTTCACCGGCCCGGTACGGCCTCGGCTGCAGCTGTCTCAGATCACCATCAACAGCGAGCTGACCACTTTCGTCCAGGGCGACCACCCGGCCGCCTCGCAACGCATCCTGGGCGCCACGCTGGCGGACGGATGGAAACGCTACTTCATCTGGGAGACCGTGGTCACCGGGGTTGCCGCGCTGATCCTGGTGGGAGCGGTAGCCGGGTGGCGACGCGCTCCGCGCCGCACGACCGTCAAGCTGATCGTGGCCGGGCTGGTCGTGGCCGAAGCCGTCAACCTGGGCGCCATCATGTCCACCGCGTACACGGCGCCTTCGCTGCTGCGCCGGGTGCACTCCCTCAACGATCTGGTGGGCACCGAGACCCGGCTGCCCAGGATCGGCCCCACCGGGCCGCAGCTGCCCGGGGTCCAGGTCGTGGTCATGGGGGATTCCACTGCGGCGGGCGCCGGGCTCGCGCCGCTGGCCGGCGCCTCACCCGCCGCGCGTAACTGCGGGCGCAGCGCGGACTCCTACGCGGCCGACCTGTCCGCCGCCAACGGCTGGCGGGTGCTCAACCTCGCCTGCGACGGCGCCACCATCAGCCATGGGCTGCTCGGCCCCCAGGCCCATAACGGGCAGACGCTGCAGCCGCAGCTGGCCGTGGCGGAGCGGGCCGGGCGCGCGTCGATCGTCATCATCAGCGTCGGCGCCGACGACCTGAACTGGGCCGCCGAGGTGAAGTACTGCTCGACCACGCCGAACTGTGACGACAAGGCCACCACGGCCTACTTCCAGCAGCAGCTCGCCGAGTTCAGCAAGAACTACCTGGACCTGCTGAGCCTGGCTGGCCGCGCTGCCCAACCACCCGCAAGTGATCATCAATCAGTACTACGACCCGTTCGGACCCGAGCCCGGCTGCCTCAACCAGGCCGGGCTCAGCCCGCCGAACCTGAAGACCCTGGTCTCCCGGCTGAACACGCTGAACGCGGTGCTGGCCAAGGGCGCGGGCCAGTTCGGGTTCTCCTCACCGCAGCCCGACTTCGCCGGGCACCAGCTGTGCACGCCCCAGCCTTACGTGCAGGGGCTTGACGCGGCCGCTCCGTTCCACCCCACCGTGCTCGGCCAGCTCGCGATCGCGCTCGCCGACCAGGCGGTCCTGCACCGGCTCAGCGCCTAGAGCGTCCGGCTCGGCAACACGCGCCCCAACCGGATCGCTGGTCACCGGGTCTCGCTCCGCAGGCGCTCGAGTTCGGCCTCGTAGCGTTCCACCGCGGCCAGCTTGATCTGCTCGTAGCCGCGGATGTCCAGCGGCAGCCGGGCCAGCTCGACCGCGGCGGCGTGGTGGCCGGCCGACAGCCCGGCGAGGACGGCGCGCAGTTCGGCCTCGTAGCCGGCCGCGAGCCGCCGCTCGGTGCGGCGCACCCCGGTGTAGCCGAACACGTCGGCCGGGGTCCCCCGGACGTGCCGCATCGACCGCAGCAGCCGGAAAACCGGGCGGATCACAGGAGCCGGGAACGCGATCTTCTTCCGCAGGCCCAGGGCCCGCAGCAGCGGCGGGTGCAGCCGGTAGCGGACGCCGTGCCCGCCGGGGACGGCGTCGGCCAGCGCCCGCTCGAACTCGGGCAGCAGGTGCAGCCGGGCGACCTCGTACTCGTCCTTGTAGGCCAGGAGGTGGAAGAACGCCGACGCCACCGCCTCGGTCAGCGCGCCGGCCGCCCCGGCCTGCCCGGCCCGCTCGGCCTCGGCCCGGGCCGTGGCGCCGACCAGGTCGAGGTACCGGGCGGCCAGGCCGGCGTTCTGATAGGCGATCAGCTCCGCCGCGTTCCTGATCGCGAGCTCGGCGGCCGGCCCGTTGATGCCGCGATCGCCGGCCAGCTGACGCGCGGCGGCCTGCCGCCCGGGCCCGGCGTCGCGGCGCAGTTCGCCGACCCGCCGGGGCGCGGGCAGGCGGGCCGGGTCGTGCACGGCCAGCCGCCCGGCCAGGAACGCCGCCTGGTTCCGCTCGACCGCGACGCCGTTCAGCTCGATGGCCCGCGCGATCGACGACGCCTGCAGCGGCAGCGCGCCGGCCTGGTACGCCGCGCCGAGCGCGATCAGGTTGGCCGCGATCCCGTCGCCGAACAGCGCCGTGGCCAGCGCCAGGGTGTCGACCGGTATCAGCCCGCCGGGCCTGGTGCGCTCCGCTACGGCGCCGAGCAGCGCGGCGACGTCGGGCGGGCCGGCCGCGCCGCGCACCATCTCGGCCGTCGGCACCAGGGAGGTGGAGGCGACCGTGACGGTGCGGTCGGCCGTGGCCCGGACCAGGTGCCGCGGGTCGGCCGCCACCAGCAGGTCCAGGGCCAGCAGCAGGTCGGCCGACCCCTCGCCGACCGCGTTGGACGCCGCGGAGCGGGAGGACGGCTGAGGTGCGGAGTGCGCGCCGGACGCCGCCTGGACGGCGGGCGCCTGCGGCGGCTCGCGCCACAGCCGCAGGTGGGATACGACCGGCCCGGCCTTCTGGCTCAGGCCGGTCTGGTCCAGGCCGGTGACCCGCAGCCCGTCCAGGAAGGCCGCCGTGGCCAGCACCTGGCTGAGCATCACCACGCCGGTGCCGCCGATGCCGGTCGCCACGATCCCGTAGCCGCCCGCGTCCGCGATCGCGGCCTTCCGCTCGGGCTCGGGCACGCCGGCCGGGATGTGGACTTGAGACACGGAGGGGCTGTGGACTTGGGATGGGAAGGGGAATAGGGCAGGCGCGAGCCTGCGCCGACCGCGACGGCCGGCCGAACGCTGGCCCGAGCGCTCGGCACGCGGGGGGGTCTGGGGGGGTCGTCCCCCCGAGGCCAGCACGGTCACGAACGACGGGCAGTCGCCGTCGAGGCAGCTGTAATCGGTGTTGCACGACGCCTGGTCGATCTGCGTCTTGCGGCCCAGCTCGGTGTCCACCGGATGGACGGACAGGCAGTTGGACTTGACCCCGCAGTCGCCGCACCCTTCGCACACGGCCTCGTTGATCACCACGCGCTGCGGGCGCTCGGGAGCCTGGCCGCGCTTGCGCAGCCGCCGCAGCTCGGCCGCGCACGCCTGGTCGTACACGAGCAGGGTGACGCCCGGGATCTGGGCCAGGGCCCGCTCGGCCTCCGCGAGCCGGTCCCGCCCCCACACCCGGGTTCCGGCCGGCAGGCTGGCCCGCCGGTAGCGGGACGGATCCTCGCTGACCACGATGCTGCGGGCCACGCCCTCGGCGGCCATGGCCTGGCAGACGTGGGGCACGTCGAGCTGCCCGGCCGGGTCCTGGCCGCCGGTCATCGCGACCACGCCGTTGTAGAGGACCTTGAAGGTCATGGTCACCCCGGCGGACACCGCCGCGCGCACGGCCAGGCTGCCGGAGTGGAAGAACGTGCCGTCGCCCACGTTCTGCACGAAGTGCGGCACGTCGGTGAACGGCGCGCGGCCGATCCACTGCGCGCCCTCGCCGCCCATCTGGTTGTAGGACACGGCGCCGCGGTCCAGCCACATGACCATGGCGTGGCAGCCCACGCCGCCGCCGACCGGCGATCCGGCGCCCGGCACGGTGGACCGGCTGTGCGGGCAGCCGCTGCAGAACGCGGCCGTGCGGGACGTTCCCGCAGGCAGCAGCGTTAGCTGCGGACGCACAGGATCAGGATTGCCGCCCTGGACGATAAGGGGCGTGGCCAGTCGCCGTCCCAGACGGCGGGCCAGCAGCGGCCGCAGCCGGTCGGCGTTCAGCTCGCCGTCGACCGGGATCAGCGGCGCGTCCCGCTCGTCGCGCTTGCCGGTCACGCGGGGCCGCTCGGGCTGGTCGTAGAGGTACTCGCGGAGGAAGCGCTCGACGAACGAGCGCTTCTCCTCGACGACGAGGACCTCCTCGACGCCCCGGGCGGCGGCCCGGGCGATGCCCGGCTCCAGCGGGTAGATCATCCCCAGCCGGACCAGGCGGATGCCGGCCTCGCGGAGCTCAGCGTCGCCGGCCAGGCCCAGGTCGGCGAGGGCCTGGCGCACCTCCCGGTAGGTGCGGCCGGGGCTGAGGATGGTCAGCCACGCGTCCGGCGGGTCGACCTCCACCGCGTTGATACCGTTCTCGGCCGCGTACGCCCGCGCCGCGGCGTGGCGGCGCTCGTAGAGTTCCGCCTCGAGCTCGAGCGTGTGCGGCAGGAAGAACTCCGGCCGCTGCGCGAACCGCCACGGCTCGCCGTCGAAGGACAGCTCAGGCCGCCGGGGCGAGACCCGGCCGGTGGCGACGTCGGCCGAGCCGAATCCGTCCGCCACCGCGGTGACAATCTTCAACGCGGTCCAGCAGCCGGAGTAGCGGGACAGCTCGTAGCCGTGGCGGCCGAGGTCGAGCACCTCCTGGGATGTCCCGGGCACCAGGATCGGCATGCCCGCGTCGTACAGCGCGACCTCGCTCGCGCTCGGCAGCGTGGACGACTTCGACTGCGGGTCGTCGCCCACGGCGCAGACCACACCGCCGTTGGTGCCGACGCCGTGCAGGTTGGCGTGCCGGAACACGTCGCCGCACCGGTCCACGCCCGGCGCCTTGCCGTACCACATGCCGATGACCCCGTCGTAGGAGGTCAGGGGCGCGAGATGGTCCTGCTGGCTGCCCCACACCGCGGTGGCGGCCAGGTCCTCGTTCACCCCCGGAACCCAGCGCACGGCGTGCTCGGCCAGCAGGGGCGCGTTGCGTTCCAGGATCTGATCAAAACCGCCCAGGGGCGAACCGGGATAGCCGCTCACGAACGCGGCCGTGTTCAGGTTGCGCCGGCGGTCCGCGCGGATCTGGTCGAAGAGCACGCGGGCCAGCGCCTGGACGCCGGTGATGAGCACGCCGCCGTCGGTGACGCGATATCTCGCGTCGAGGTCGAAGTCGGCAAGGCTGGCCGTGACCGTCATAGCGTCTCCTCGGAGGTGCGTTAGCCCTCACTATGCCCAGTTTCGGCAGGTGGTGACAGCCTCACTTGGCCATGCAGCCGCCGTCCACGACCAGCATCTGCCCGGTCATGTAGTCCGAAGCGGGCGAGGCCAGGAACAGCGCGGGCCCCCTGATCTCGCTCGCTTCGGCCACCCGCCCCATGGGCGTGAAACCGGTGACCGCGGCCAGGAACTCGGGGTCGTCGTAGGCGCCGAGCCTGGTCCGGTAGAAGCCCGGGCAGAGCGCGTTGACCTGGATCCCGATGGTGGCGTACTCGAGGCCGAGCTCGCGGGTCAGGTTGACGACCGCGCCCTTCGCCGCGTTGTAGGCCGGGACGGGGAAGACGCTCGACCCGCCGGCCAGCCCCCACATCGAGGCGATATTGATGATCTTCCCACTGCCCTGGCCGACCATCACGCGCAGCGCCTCGCGGGCGCAGTAGAACACGCCGTTCAGGTCCACGTCGATCACGCGGTGCCAGCCGGCCAGGTCGAACTCGTGCACGCGCGCGGGCGACGGGTCGGCGATCCCGGCGTTGTTGAACAGCACGTCCAATCGCCCGAACCGCGCCGTGGTCGCGTCGACCATGGAGACGACCTCGTCGTGGCGCGATACGTCACACCGGACCGCCAGGGCGGCCCGGCCGATCCGCTCGACGCTGGCCGCCGTGGCCTCGGCGCCGGCCAGGTCGATGTCCGCGCACGCGACGTCGGCGCCGGCTTCGGCCATGACCTCGGCGAACTCCGCGCCCAGACCGCCGCCCGCCCCGGTGACGAGCGCGACCTTTCCGGTGAGGTCAAACAGATGATCGTTCGGCATGACGGCCTCCCGGAGCTGGTCGCACGGCGCCACATGGCTGACCCCGCCAGCTCGGGGGGGTAGCGGCGGGGTCGAGGGGGACAGCCTTCGCCATGACCCGCGCACCGGACCAGAAGGGCCGACTCGGTGCGTTCCTGTCGAGCCTGGGCGAATCACCGCACCATAGTCCCGTTGCCGGCTCGCCGGCGGCGATTCTCACGGAAAGCCCGCAATCGTTTTATCCGCTGGCCCGCCCGCGGCCGTGTTCCTACCGTGGCCACATGGAGACACCGCCCGGCGGCCTGCCGGAGGCCGCGCTCGCGGCGGCGCTTCGGCGCTGGTGGGATGTGGCCGTCGCATCGATGGAGTACCGGGCCGTCGGCTGGGGCAGCCACCACTGGGAGGTCGCTGACGCGGCCGGGAGGCGGTGGTTCGTCACCGCCGACGAGCTGGCCGGAGGCCGGCTGACGGAGGGCGAGCCGCTGGCGGCGAGGTTCCGGCGGCTGCGCGCGTCGCTGGCCGCGGCCAGGGATCTGCGGGACGGCGGCGCCGCGTTCGTGGTGGCGCCGGTGCTCACCGCCGACGGTGAGCCGCTGGCGCGGGTGAACGACTCGTTCGGTGTCGCGGTCTACCCGTTCGTCGAGGGGCAGAGCTTCGACTGGGGTCAGTTCTCCTCGCCCGCGCACCGGCTCGGCGTGCTCGGGCTCCTGGTCGCCGTGCACACGGCCCCCGCCGCGGCCCGCCGGCACGCGCTGGCCGACCGCTTCGCCGTGCCGCACCGGGACGCGCTCGAGGCCGCCCTCGACCCCGGCCGCGACGTCGCGGACCGCGGACCCTACGCGCGGCCCGCGTCACTGCTCATCCAGGAGCACATGACGCCGGTCCGGCGGCTGCTCGCCCGGTACGACGACCTCGTGACGCAGGCCCGTTCGCAGCCGGGCAGGGCGGTCCTGACCCATGGCGAGCCGCATCCTGGCAACACGATGCTGACGGCCGACGGCTGGCGGCTGATCGACTGGGATACCGCCCTCCTGGCTCCGCCCGAGCGCGACCTGTGGATGCTTGATCCCGGCGACGGGGCCATCCTTGACGCCTACGCCGCCGCCACCGGCGTGACCCCGCGGCCTGCCCTGCTTGATCTCTACCGGCTCCGCTGGGACGTGGCCGACATCGCCGCGGACGTCAGCCGGTTCCGCCGGCCGCACGCCGGAAGCGTCGAGGACGACAAGACCTGGGGTTTCCTGACCGCCCTGATCGAGCGGGTCAGCGCCGCCCTACCGCGCGGGTCTGGAGGGCCCGCGGCGTGACGGCGGTCTGGAGGGCCCGCGGCGTGACGGCGGTCTGGAGGCCCCGCGGCGTGACGGCGGTCAGGCGGCCGGGCCCGCGGGCCAGTGCGGGCGTGCCTTACTCGCCGGCGCCTGCCGGGCTCGCATGGGCCCGGCAGGCGCCGGCTTGCGGCTTAGCCCTAGCAACCGTCGTAGGGGGCCCAGTTGTTCTCGCCGCCCGGGGAGGCGAGCGCGGTGGCGAACACCTGCTCCTGCTCGGCCACGCTGGCGTGGCCGAAGTCGTTCGGGTTGCCCCCGTACGCGACCCACGTGGAGAAGCTGAACTGGAACAGGCCGTAGTGGCCGCTGGAGTTCATGACCTGGGGGTTTCCGCCGGACTCGCGCTCGACCACGCACTGGCCGAACGCGCCGCCCGGGATGACGCCCAGGGAACCGCTGGTGGTTGTCGTGGACGCGGGCGGAGCCGGAGCAGGGCCGGCGCGGACTGCGCCTGCACCGGAGCCGAACTCGCGTGCCGCGGCGTGTAGTCCGCGACGGTGCGGACCATCGGGGGCGGAGCCGCCTCGAGTTGCGCGGGCGGGCTGGGTATCCGGGCGGGCTCGGCCGGAATGCGCAGGACCTGCCCGGCCGTGATGTCGTCCGCCCAGCGGATCTGGCCGTGGTTGCGCCAGTACAGCACCGGCCAGGCGGCCGGGTTGTTATAGAACCGTTCGGCGATCGCGGAAAGCGAGTCACCGGGCTGGACCTTGTACCAGGCGGGCAGGCTGGTACTTGGCTTCTCTTGCCATGCCGCGTGCCACGCCGCCTGCATATTTGACAGCAAGACCTCCCGGGTAGCCGCCATCAGCTGCGGCGAGGAGAGGGTCGCCGGCCGGGATGAGGCCTCCGGTGCCGATGAGGCGCCCGTCTGGTAGACGGCGTCCAGATTCGCGGAGTGAGAGGGGACCGTCTCAGCGGCTGCTGGGGTGACCGGCATCTGCTGTGACAAGAAAAAAGCCGCGACCACGCTGGCCAGCGTGGGAGCGGCGGCAGCCGACGCTCCGTGCGGGAGTCGGATGCGTGACGGTTTACTGTGGCAGCCCAAGGGACTCCTCTCCGAGCGGGGCGCGCTCACCGGGAAAGCTGTACGGGGGGACGACAGCTTCCGGAGCGCCTGGCATTCAGGGGGAGCCTAGCGAGGGCCGATCCGGCCCATTATGTAAATTCGCCACCTTGGGTTAAACCCGCTCTGACCTGCTAGGCTCCGCCCACTCAAGGCCAGGGCGGACGGAATCCGTGGCGGATGCGCAACCAGTTGCGGTTGTTTCGCGTGATTAGCTGCGGGGCCGTTCGCCACGGTTCCGGAGCGGCCCGGCATCGCGGCCAGATCGCCATTACTAATACGAAACTGGAATACATTTAGCGTCATCCAGCCCCGGCAGCAACACACGTCCCGGGCCGATCCCCGGGAGCGACTGCAGTGTGCCCTCGCCTATCCGCCGGGTCAGCTCGGGCACGGCCAGATTCCCGGTCACCTGCGCGGCCCGCCGGAACGTCGGCGCTCCCGGTACTCCGGCGCTCCGGCCCGCTCCGGCTGGAATGCGATCTGCCGCAACGCCCCGCGGGGTGCACCCGTGATCCGCTACCCATACTTGCTCAGGTCATCCAGCTAGGGTGGCGGTAGGCCCCCGCAAGGAGCCCCGAGGACAAGGAGGGAGCGACGAGAATGGCCCCGATATCGCGTGGCTTCCACGGCCGCCGCCGTACCCCGGCCGGTGATGAGGGCCGGGTGCCGCCCGGCCAGTACGTGACCACCGACTTCCCGGTCCTGTCGGCCGGCCCGACGCCGCATACCCGGCTGGAAGACTGGACGTTCTCGATCAAGCAGGCTGACCATGCGGGAAAGTCCTGGAGCTGGCCGGAGATGCGCGCGCTGCCCGCCGAGACCGTCACCAAGGACATCCACTGCGTCACCCGCTGGTCAAAGCTGGACACCGTGTGGCAGGCGGTGTCGCTGGACACACTGCTCGGGCAGGTCGAACACGACGCCCGGTACGTGCTGGCGTTCTGCGACGGCGGCTATACGACGAACCTGCCGCTGCAGGACGTCACCGGCGGGCAGGCCTGGCTGGCGTTCGGCTACGACGGCCAGCCGCTGCCGCCCGAGCACGGCGGCCCGGCGCGGCTCCTGGTCCCGCACCTGTACTTCTGGAAGAGCGCCAAGTGGGTGCGGGGCCTCGAGCTCATGAACGAGGACAAGCCGGGCTTCTGGGAGACCTACGGCTATCACATGTACGGGGACCCATGGAAGGAACAGCGGTACGCGGGCGACTGACCTGGCAGGTTGCCAAGGTCAGCGCCCTGGTCGACGAGACCGCCTCGGTCCGCACCATCGAGCTGCAGGTGCCGGACTGGGCCGGCCACCGCGCCGGGCAGCACCTGGACGTGCGGCTGACCGCCGACGACGGTTACCGGGCCGAGCGGTCGTACTCGATCGCCTCGGCGCCCGGCGAGCCGGTCGCGATCACCGTCGAGCGGCTGGATGACGGGGAGGTCTCGCCGTACCTGACCGAGGAGCTGCGGCCCGGCGACGAGCTTGAGCTGCGCGGCCCGATCGGCGGGTACTTCGTCTGGGACGCCAGCGATGGCAGCCCGCTGCTGCTCGTCGCGGGCGGATCGGGGGTCGTACCGCTCCGGTCGATCCTGCGGCACCGGGAGCGCAGCGGCGCCACGACCGCGACCCGGCTGCTCTACTCGTCTCGCTCGCTGCCGGATGTGATCTACCGTGACGAGCTTGACCGGTACCACGACGGCGTCGAGGTGATCTACACGCTGACCCGGGCGCAGCCCCCGGGCTGGACTGGCCACGCCGGCCGGGTCGATGCCGCGCTGCTCGCCGACGTCGCCTGGCCGGTCAGCCAGGATCCGCTCACGTTCGTGTGCGGGCCCACCAGCTTCGTCGAGGCCGTCGCCGGAGGACTGGTCGGGCTCGGTTACCCGGCCAGGCGGATCAAGACCGAGCGCTTCGGCGCCACCGGAGGAGCCTGATGGACGCGCTGGACGGCAACGCAATCGGCGGCCTGTTGCTGGAAGTCTTCGACACCGAGATGACGACCGCGCTCGGCTCGTGCGCCCATTGCGGCGCCACCGGGCCGGTGGCCGAGTTCGTGGTCTACCTGCGCGCGCCGGGTACCGTGGTCCGCTGCCGCCGGTGTTCGGGCGTGCTGATGGTGTTCGTCCAGGTGCGGGGCAGGACCTGCGTCGACCTGCGCGGCCTGACCGCGCTCGAGGTGCGCTAGGCCGCGCATGGCCCGGTACGCCCTGCTGATCCTCCCGTCGGCCAACCGCGTGTACGCGGACGCGGCGACCACCCTGACCGCGTCCGAACTGCAGGTGTTCAGCCGGTCCGTGCTAGGCGGCCGGCTCGCCGGGGTGTCGGCGGCCACCATCGGCGGCGTCTCGTACGTGACCTTCACCGCCGACGACGTCGGCGGCCGGGACGCCGCGCTGCTGGCCAACCTCTCGTCGATCTACGCGCTGTTCCGGATCGAGGGCGACCGGGGCGAGCTGCTGCGGCCGGTCGAGCTGCGGCCGCTCGACCGGTTCGACGGCGACCTCATCACCATCCAGAAGTACCAGGGGAAGACCAACGAGCAGTTCACCAAGCTGCTGCTGAATATCACTCTGATGGCGTCGGCGTTCGCGCCCGAGATGCTGGACAGGAAATTCGCCGTGCTCGACCCGCTCTGTGGCCGCGGCACGACCCTCAACCAGGCTCTGATGTACGGCTTCGACGCCGCTGGCGTAGATCTCGACCAGAAGGACTTCGATGCCTACTCGGCGTTCATCCTGACCTGGCTGAAGCGCAAGAGGCTCAAGCACCACGCGGAGCACGGGCCGCTGCGCCTCGGCGGCCGGGTGGCGGGCAGGCGCCTGCGGATCAGCCTCGCCGCGGCCAAGGACGACTACCAGGCCGGCCTGACCCAGCGCCTGGACGTGGTCAACTCGGACACGACGAGAGCGCTAGAGTTCTTCCGGCCCGGGACGTTCGACCTGGTCGTGGCCGACGCGCCGTACGGCGTCCAGCATGGCAGCCGCACCGCGCCCAAGGGCCTGGCGCGCAGCCCGCTCGACCTGCTGGCGGCGGCCGCCCCGGTCTGGGCCAGGCTGCTGCGCGGCGGCGGCGCGTGCGGGATCGCCTGGAATACCCATGTCGCCCGCCGCGACGAGGTGGCGAAGATCCTCGCCGAGGCCGGCCTTGACCCCGTGGACGCGGAGCCCTACCTCGGGTTCAGGCACCGGGTGGACCAGGCGATCGTGCGGGACATCCTGGTCGCCCGCAAGCCCTAGCCGGCCGCCGACGCGGCGGGGCCAGCCCGGCCGGTCGGCCGGGCTGGCCCCGCGAGCTCCGCTCGGTGGGTCAGGTGCTTCGCTTCCAGGTCACCGCGAACCCGTTGCCGCTGCCGTTGAGCGCCCCCGGCTGGGCCTCCACGTTCCCGGACGAATCGACCATGGTGATCTCATCGTCGGTGAACGTCGAGATGACCCCGGACGTCGAGCCTTCCGTCACGGTCGCACCGGACAGGGTGAACGTGCTGAAATCGGAGAGCGGCTCAACCCCGGTCGAGCTGCTCGGCGCCTCGGCGATCCACTCAGCGCTGGAGTTGGCGCAGCCCGAGCACGTCTGGGTGGTGCTGAAGCTGTTGGCCGTGTGGGTGGCGTCGGTGACCTTGAGCGTGTAACTGGTGCCGCTCCGTACCACCGAGGCACTGATGCTGTCTCCCGGCTTCAGGCTCTCGCCGACCACCTGGATGTCGTTGGTGGGATACATCTCCCACCAGGTGTAGTAGTACGCGGTCCCGCGGTAGCACTCGACGAGCGTGCCGTCCTGCTCCACCGAGTCGCTGCTGTAGCCGTCGATTCCGACCCAGAAGGCCGCGAGCGACGTCGTCCGCGTGCAGCTGGCCGATGGCTCGGTCCAGCTGCCCGTCACCTTGGAGAAGCTGCTGCCGGTATCCGCGTAACCCGACCAGTTGGTGCTCTGCACCTGAGTCAGGCCCTTGACCCTGGACGCGCGGCCGGACACCCGGTGATCGAGGCCGTGCTGCCCGACCGACAGGTGCTCCAGCGCGGTGCGGGCGGCCGCGGCGGCGCTGGCGCCCGGTGAGGCGCTCGCGGTGCTGGCGCCGGCCGCCGGGCCGAAGGCCAGGAGCAGGCCGAGCACCGGCACGCAGGCCACTAATGCGGTACCGAGCAGCCGATGAGGACGACGATGCATAGGTGTGCCTCTCGCTTGACGCGGCCCTGGGCGGCCGCCGGTATACCGAATCGTAACTTTGGCCTTCTTGATCATCAAGAGTTCGGCAAAGTACGAGAAGGCCGGACATCGTGCTCGCCACCGGGTGCGGTCCCGTTACCGGCCAGCCGGAGCGCGCGCCGGAAAAACCCAAGGCGCTACCCATATGGTCTCACGGCGGCGTCAAATACAATCGGCCCTGACCGCTATGTATCAAGTGAGCCGTTAGTGCCGATGCTTTGCCGATCTCCGACGACCTTAGCGAGGAGCGAGCGCCGCATGTCGATCGAGGAGATCGAACGCGAGATTCATCATGCATACCTGCGCCTTGCCGAGTCGGCCGCCCTGGTCCGTTACTGCCACGAGCATTACCTGGACAACCTCGCCGCGTCGAGTGAGTCAAGTGAACGGCCAGCACGCCGCGACTTCAACGGGTGGTATGCGGCTCCTGCGGCTGCTGATACGGCCCATGAAACAGTGATCGCGGCGGCCACGGAGGCGCATGATCAGGCCATTGCCGGGCTGCCCGCCACCGTTAATGCGCTTACGGCCGCCAATCCCTGGGCGCTCGCCGACTTCGACGGCCCCGGGTGGGACAACTACCGGCCCGACCTTAGTGCGCCGTCGCCGACCGGAGTCCGGGTCGGAGTCCTGAACGTCGCGCGGGGCATCGGCATGCCGCTGATGCCGGCGGTGGCCCGGTTCACCGGGCACGGTCACCTGCTGATCGCGGCCGAGAACGGCGCCGCCGCCGGAGCGCGCTCCCTGCTGCAGGCTTTAACACTCCGGCTGGCCGTGGCCACCAGGCCGGGCACGATGCGGTTCGGGCTGGCCGACCCGCTGGGCCAGGGTGAGCAGCTGAGCGGTTTCCTGCGGCTTCCGGCCGCGCTGCGGGTGGGCAGCGCAGTCGCTTCCAGCGCGGCCGAGATCGAAGCGCTGCTGAAGACGCTCACCGACCATGTCGTCGAGGTGACCCAGACCCGGCTGACCAACGTCTACGACTCGGTCGAGGCCTACAACGCGACCACGACCGGGGTCTCCGTGCCGTATCACGTCCTGGTCCTCGCGGGGTTTCCCGGGGGGATCAGCGAGCACTCGGCCGAGCTCCTGACCCAGCTGGCCCGCAACGGTCCCCGCGCGGGCGTCTACATCGTCGCGACGGTCGAGCGCGGGCAGGAACGAGTCCGCGGCCTCGACCTCGCGGTGCTGACCGCCACCGCGACGGACTTGCACGTGGCCGCCGACGGGACCGTCATCTGGGATGACCCGGACTTCGGTCAGTGGCAGATCGAGCCGGACGTGATGCCGTCGCCGGCCCGGGTCAACGCGTGGCTGGACGCCGTGGGCGCCGCCGCCAGCGCGGGCTCACGGAACCTGCCGTTCGAACGGATCGCGATCCCGCCCGCCGAGCGCTGGTCCGCCGACACCACGGACGGCCTCGACGCGCAGATCGGCGTCGACAGCAAGGGCGAGCCGCAGCACTTCGTCATGGGATCGCGCGGAGTGCACAACGGCCTCGTCGGTGGCGACGTGCGCATGGGCAAGAGCAACTTGCTGCACGTGCTGATCACCCAGCTCGCGCTCAAGTACCCGCCGGAGGAACTCGAGCTGTACTTGCTGGACTTCAAGGAAGTCGAGTTCGACGCTTACCTGACCCAGCGGCTGCCGCACGCCAAGGCGATCGCGTCCCGCACCGACCGTGAGTTCGGCCTGAGCATGCTCCGCCGCTTTCATGACGAGATCGAGCGGCGGGCCCGGCTGTGCCGGCAGGCCAGGGTCACGCAACTCCCCGAATACCGCATCCAGACCGGGCAGGTACTGCCCAGGTCACTAGTGATCATGGACGAGTTTCAGGTGCTCTTCAGCGAGGAGGACCGGCTCTCCCGGGAAGCCGGGGCGCTCCTGGCCGACATCGCCAAACGCGGCGCGGCGTTCGGGCTGCACCTGCTGCTGGCCACCCAGTCACCGGGCGGCTCGCTGACCGTGCACCTGCGGCCTGCCTACGAGCAGATGGCGCTGCGCATCGCTCTGGGCTGCCTGCTGCCGAGCGTTTCCCAGGCCATCCTCGGCGAGGGCAACGACGCCGCCGTCAAGCTCACCAGGGCGGGCGATGCGATCTTCAACGACCGCCGCGGCGAAGGTGCCAACCCGGTCATGAGAATCGCCGTGCTGCCGAACCGGGACCGGCTGGAATGGATTTCGACGATCCGGGCCCTGGGCGGCGACCGGGTCTACGCGCCCTCGGCCACCTTCGATCCCGACGCGCCCGCGGACTTCACGGCCCACCCGGCCTGCGCGGCCTTCGCGGCGAATCCCGGCCACTGGCCCGCCCCAGGCCCCACGACCTCGGCCTGGCTGGGCGAGGCGATCGAGATCAAGCCGGCCACAGCCGCCGTCTTCGAGTGCTTCGTGCGGTCGAACCTGCTCGTCATCGGAGACGAGGAACATGGCCACGGACTGCTCCTGGCCGCGCTGCTCAGCGTGGCGGTGCAGCGCTCGCCGGCCGACGCTTCCTTCGTGATCGCCGAATTCGCGCGGCCGTCATCGTCCTTCCACTACTTCTTCGACCCGGTACGGGAACTGCCCCACGAGGCGCAGATCGTCGGGCCGGCGGGTGCCTACGCCGCCCTGCAGGCCATGATCGCCGACCTCGACGCACGGCTGGCGGACGCCGGGCACTCACCACAGCCCAGGCGGTTCTTCGTGGTCGCCGGCCTGCACCGCTGGCTGGAACTGGTCTCCGAGAACGAATGGGGCAAGCCGAGTGAGGCCGCGACTCTACTCACCAGGCTGGCCGAGCACGGGCCCGAGGTGGGTATCCACGTGGTGATGTGGGCCGACGGCTACGCTACCGCCGAGCGCGCTCTCCGGCGTTCCGGCATCAGCCAGTTCACGCTTCGCGTTGCCTTGCGCCTGCCGTCACCGTCGGAGAGCGATGCCCTTCTTGGCGTGCCCGCGGCGGCCAGCCTGGCCGATGACCGCGCCCTGTTCCGGGACGTGGACTGGCCGCACGAGCAGGTCGAGAAGTTCAAGCCGTACTCGATCGCATCGCTGTACACCTTTGCCCGGAGCGCCTTCAGGAGACCGGCATGACCACAACGCTGCCCGCCGACGAGCCGACCACGGCCCTGTCGCCGTACCTCTCCCTCCGCCAGGCGGTGCGACCCGCGATCGTGACCTACACCGTCCTGGCCAGCGAGCAGGAACGAGCCGGGGACCTGGCCGAGGAGGCCCGGCAACTCCTCGAAGCCACGCGCGAACTGCTCGAGGCGGTCGGCCTGGTCCACCTGCTCAGCCCGGAGCCGGGTGCGGAGATGCCCGGCAATGATCGCGGAGACCGGCAGGCCCGGCTGCTCGCCGCATACGCCGACGCGGGAATCGGCTGGGCCAAGGTCGTCGGCAATTCGATCGCCCTGGCCGACGGCCTGCTCGGGCAGGCCAGATGGCACGATGTGTTGCGGCTGGCCGACTTCCTCGAGAACGCCGGCGAAACGGTGGTTGCGGAGAGCCTGCGCGGGCGCGCTAACGACGCCATACGCGGCGAATACTACGCTCGCATCAACCGCATACACGACAAGATGTCCAGAGAGGAAACAGCGGCGGCTATCGATACGTTGCGATCTCTGCCGGGCGAGTTCCCGGAACGAAAACTGGAGATCGCCCTTCGCCTCCGGCCTCTCGGGGCTTCCGTAAAGACCGTGGCCAGGCTTGACCGCCAGTCAAGGAACACGGTTGAGTCGGCGATGAGCAGCCTTCCGGATTCGGCTGACTACTACCTCGCCGTTCTCTCCGACATATTTCATGGTCTCGTCAGGTAAAGGAGGATCGTGGCTGAGGTCAACATCAGCGATATTGAGGCATTGGCAGACTTCAGATCGCATCTCGCCGAGTTTAATAAGAATCTGTCCGATAACTTCAAGACCATGCGCACGCACTGGCGTGAGCTTGGTGAAATCTGGCGTGACGACATGTACCGCCGTTTTGGCGAGGCGCTGGAGGAAGTCACCCCCGGCGTCGACGAATACCTGGCGGCGACCGAGGGACACGAGGCGTACCTGCTCGCCCTGGTCGAACGGCTCCGTGCGGTCCGTGAACTGTCGGCGGGCTGACCGGGATGGCGGATATCCACGCGGACATCGACGCGCTCGGCGAGTTCCGGGACGCGCTCACCCGGTTCCGGTACGCCCAGCGTGAGGTGGCCGAGCGAGGCGACCACCAGATCGCGGTGACGCGCGCATCACTCGAGGAGAAGGCGAGCCGCTGGCGATCACTGCTGGCCAGGCGGCAGGCCGATCTCGCCGCCTGCCAGCGTGCGGCGGCCGGGGAAGCCGACGCAGGCGGCCACGCGGACTGCTCGGCCGAGGTGTCGGCGGTGCGCGAGGCCGAGGAGCGGCTCGAGCACATCCGGCGCTGGCAGGGACGGGTCGAGGACGAGGCCAGCGCGTTCCGGGGCGCCGCCAGCCGGTTCCGGAACCTGCTCGATCTTGACCTGCCGCGGACCGAGAATCACCTGCTGGCTATCATCAACGGCCTTGAGGCAGCGCGAGGCATCCAGGTAACGGGGCCCTGATCAGGTCCAAGAAGGAACGCATCGATGGCCGACGGGCCGCACGAGGACGGTGAGCTCTCGCTCCGGGTGATCGGGTCGGCCTGGTCCAACACGCAGCGGCACTGGCATGATGACATGGCCAGCCGCTTCAGCCGGTCCCATTGGGTCCCCCTGCTGGACGAGTCCCGCGCCTACCTGCGCGCGCTGGGCGAGTGCATGGAACTGCTGAACGCGGCCGAGCGGGAAACCGAGTACTGACCAACGGATCCCGTTCATTGCCGGTTCACCGGGATCGGCCGTGGACCGGCCCCCCCAAGGGTTATTCGTCCCCCAAGAGCTATTAGTCCCTGCCCGGGAGATAGGTGGATGCCCTAGTCTGCCCAGGGGAGGAGGAGTTAACACACTTCCCTCCCCGCCCGGGACCAACGCCTGGCTCGGGCGCCCCAATCCCCGCTGATGGAGGTCCCAGTGGTTTCTGTTGCTTCCGGTCGACACCGGAGGCCTGAGGCCGAGCTGTTGAGTACCCCCGAGTTTTTCCAGGCGCCCACAGGTGTGGCAGGTCCCGAAGCCGGTGTCCCCGGCGCGTGGGGACCCGGGTCGGCCCAGGCGCTCGGACCTCAGGCTTACGACAGATATGACTTCCCCCCCGCGAACGGGCAGCCGCCGGGCGCCGTCCCCGACTGGCCACCGGACTCCATCGGAGCTTCCTGGCCGCAGTGGGGCGCGCCGCCGCCAGCGCTGTATCCCGATCATCCTTCGGCCCCGGTACCGCGGGTGCCTGTACCCGGGTCGGCCGGACCGGCCATGCCCGGCAACCCCGGACGTCCCGCCGGACCGATGACTGGACCACAGGCGGGACCATCCCAGCTGCCGCAGCGGCGGCCGGGAGGGCCCAGGCCGGCGAACAACGGACCCCGGGCCAACGGCGCCGGTCCCCGCGCGAGCGGGGCCGGCCGGGCCAGTCAGGCGCAGAACATGCCCCTGACGCAGGACTTCAACACCGGTGACATCTACAACGCCGGTGAGGTCTACAACTCCGGCCAGTTCCCCCCGGCGCGCGCCGACTTCCCGGCAGGCCCGAACGGGCAGCCGCGGGCCGGCGGGTGGCGGCGCGGCCAGGCGGACCAGGCCGGGCCAACGGGCCCGCACGACCTAACGGGCCTGGGCGGGCTGGCGGGCCGCCGCCGCGGCAGGGCGGACCCAGGCGACCCAACGCGCTCCCCGGCCCGGCCGGACCGACCGCGCCCAACGGCTACGCAGCACCCGGCGCACCCACCGGACCCAACGGCTACGCAGCACCCGGCGCACCCACCGGACCCAACGGCTACCCAGGACCCGGCGGACCACCAGCCACACCCAACGGCCTCGCCCGCCCCGACCGACCCACACGACCCGCCGGACCCAACGGACCCGGGCGAGTGGGTGGACCCGCGCCGCAGCGCGGCGGACCCAGGCGACCCAACGCGCTCCCAGGCCCGGCCGGACCGACCGCGCCCAACGGCTACGCAGCACCCGGCGCACCCACCGGACCCAACGGCTACCCGGGACCCGGCGGACCACCAGCCGCGCCCAACGGCCTCGCCCGCCCCGACCGACCCACACGGGCCGGCGGCCCGGCCCAGCCGAGCCGACCCGTGCGAGCGGGCGGCGCGCCGCGGGCACCGCGAGGAAACGGGCAGACGCGAGCCAGCGGACCGGCCCAGGACTACAGCACCGGGCAGGGTTTCGGCCCGCCTCAGGACTACAACGCTGCGCCGGGCTATCCGCCGGCCGCGCCCGCCCAGGCCTACAACACCGGGCAGGACTACAGCGCACCCCAGGACTACAACACCGGCCAGCAGTTCCAGCCGGATCCCGGCTACCCGCCTGCCCAGGAGTACAACGGGCAGAGCTTCGGCGCACCCCAGGACTACAACACCGGCCAGCAGTTCCAGCCGGATCCCGGCTACCCGCCTGCCCAGGAGTACAACGGGCAGAGCTTCGGTGCGCCTCAGGACTACAACACCGGCCAGTTCCAGCCGGATCCGGGCTACCCGCAAGCCCAGGGCTTCGACCGCGGCCAGGGCCACGCGCCCGCCCCGCGTTCCCAGCCGGGTCCGGGCTACCCGCAAGCCCAGGGCTTCGACCGCGGCCAGGGCCACGCGCCCGCCCCGCGTTCCCAGCCGGGTCCGGGCTACCCGCAAGCCGGCGGCTACGCGCCCGGCCAGGGGCCTCAGCCCGGCGGCCCACAGGGCGGTCGCGGCAACCGGCGACTCTACGCGGTACCCGCCTCTCCCACGCCCGGCGCGCAGCGCATGGGTCCTGGCGCCACCGGGCAGATGCCCCAGTACAACACCGGGCAGATGGCGCAGTACGCCGGCGGGCAAGCGGTTGCGCTGGCCGAACCTGCCTGGCAGGACCCTGCTGCCTGGCAGGACGATCCCCGGGGTGGTCTGGCCGCCATGCCTGCCCCCGCCATCGCACCGCCCAGGCCGAGGACGAGGCCCAGCGCCCCGGCGGGGCCGAGGACCAGGCCCAGTGGCCCGGCGGGTAGGCCCAACGGCCCGTCGGCTAGGCCGGCCCGCCAAGCTAGGCCGGCCGGTCTGGCCGGGCCGAGGACAACACCGTCCAAGAAGCCGGTCGGGGCGCGAGGCAGGCAGGCGCGCGCCATGCGCATCGCCACGGCCGCCACCGTGTCGGTGTTCTCGATCGCGATCATCGCCGCCGGCGCGAACATCGCGCACTTCGGATTCAAGTTCTTCACCTTCCGGGAAACCGGAGCAGGCGAGACAGGACCCAACGGCGGGACCGACCAGGATTTCCTGGCCAAGCAGGCCGCGGCGGCAAAGGCCGCGGCGCAGGCGAACACGCCCGGGAAACACTCCGCGAAAACCACATCCGGCTAGTTGCCGATGTATAAAGCGAATAAATAGCCTGCCGGCTGACATCAGAGCCGGTTAAACCGCTACAAGCAAGCCAAAGGCTAACCAGATGGGGAGCGAGCAAGCTCTGCGAAAGGAGAGTCTGTGCGATGGCTACCACCAGGGAGCCGTACACGCGATATCCACCCGCTCCACCAACGGGCCAGTACGGCGGTGCGGATACCTACCAGCCAGACCTGTACCCCGACGATGCCGTAGAGACATGGCAGCAGGAAGAGACGCCGACCCGTGACTATCAGCCGCAGCTGAAGGCGGAAAGAAGCCGCGTCGACGAATGGATGGACAGGGATTTCAAGTTCGGCGGCTCCCGCATCAAGCGGAAGGCGGTCGCGCTGATCCTGCTGGGCGCCCCCGCGCTGGTCCCGCTGTTCTTCATGGCACCGGCGTTCTTCACGATGAACGAAGCAACCTTCGCGGGGTCGGTCGACGACACGCTGGGCACCGGGGCCGAGCTCTGCCTGTTCATCTGCCTGCTCGTCACTCCCATGGTCACGCTTACCGGGCAGCGCTGGTTCGTCCCGCTGCGCCGCTGGTACGGGATCCTGTTCGCGTGTTCCGCCTTCGGCGACATGCTCGCCGCCGGCCTGACCGATAACTTCGCTGGAGGCTTCTTCGGCAAGGTGGCCGGGCACGTGTTCGAGCTCATGGGCTTCATGATGGTGATGCTCGCCATCCCGCTGCTGATCACCGGCAACAACTGGGCACAGCGCAAGCTCGGCAGGTACTGGAAGCCGCTGCAGCGGATCACCTATGCCATCTGGGGGCTGCTGTTCCTCCACCTGGTCCTGCTGGAAGGACTCGGGTTTCAAAACGGCACCGGCGACAACGGCTCAGGCCAGCCCGGTGACGGTGACCCCATCTTCCACCAGCGCCTCTACGAGTACGCGGCGTGCAGCCTGTTCCTGCTGACCCTCCGGCTGCCGCCAGTCAAGCGGTGGATCGCCGCCCGGCAACGGGAGGGCCGGAACTGGCTGGTGTGGGTGGTCATCACACCGATTTTCGCGCTATTCATATTCGGCATGATCTTCAGCATCAACGAGGAGATCTTCAAGGGGTTCAACTCCTTCATGGAGCACCCCAGCGCCGAATGACACGCCGGTCGTCATCGCCTGGCCGGGCGGCAGTCCGAAGCCGCCGCCCGGCCAGCGAGACGGGTTAGCAGAGGGATCTTATGAGCGAGACATACGCCGATGACTACGAGCCGGAGAGGCTTGGCGGCTTTCTAGTCGTGGCTATTTCCATCCTGTCCGTTATCTTGGTGCTCGCGGGCCTCTTCTACGCCGCAGGAGCCGGCGCGCGTCACAAGACCGCGCTCGCCGTCAACAGCTGCGAGCCCAGCATGTCCCCATCGGGCATACCCTGCAATACCCAGCAGATGGTGATCAGCGAGTTCAACGGAATCGTGAACCCGGCCAGCAAGCTGCTGGCCGCTGACATGGCCGCCTACCGCACCAACGAAGGGCATCATCTCGCTGCGGCCGAAGCGGCCCTTACCTCGGAGGTTGCGGCGGAGCGGGCGCTCGACAACAGTCTGGCCGGGGTCGCGTACACACCCCAGAACTATGCCAACGCCATTAATCTGATCACGATCGCTTTCACTAGCGGCGGCTCCACGCCAGGGGCCGCGATCCTGCTCTCGCCCCAGGCCACGGTCATAGCTAATGCGGCAGTGCGGGATAACCAGGCCCTAGCCACGCTGACCGCCCAGCAGGCACGGTCGACCTCACTCACCCAGCTGCGGTCCTTCAACACCCGGGTCGAGGCTGACACCGCCGCCGTCCAGGCCGAAATGAAGCTCATCGGCAAGACTCTTGCGACACCAATCACCGCGGCTCAAGAGCCCTGATTCGCCGCCCCGGGCGGGCTGAGCTGATCGAACTCCACGGCGCCGGACGACCTACGCCAGGCCGTCCGGCGCCGGTTTGCGTTCCATGACCGTCTCCATGGGGTAGCCGGGGCGCATGGCGCTGATTGCATATTCGACGACGAGGTTCGAGCTGTCATACGTGGTCCTGGCGATCCTGAGCACCGGCTCGTCGGGCTTGAGGTCGAGTGCCGACGCATCGGCTTCGCCGGCGGCCGCGGCGGTGACTGCCTGCTTCGCGCGCACGATGCGCACCCCGTAGCGCGCCTCGAGCATCGCGTACAGCGAGCCGTTCAGCAGGGGATCGGCGTCCAGGCCCGCGAAGTGCGCATAAGGCAGCCATGAATTCTGGACGACGATCGGGCAGCCGTCCACCAGCCGCACCCGCCGGACCGTCACGGCTGCGGCAGACTCTCCGAGTTGCAGCGCTTCGCGGGCGTCCGCCGGCGGCTGCTCGATTGCCGCGTTGATCAGTTTGGTCTGGACGTCACGGCCCTGGCTGTGCATCTCTTCGGTAAAGCTCAGCAGCAGGTCCGTGGTCCTGGTCGGGCGCCCGTCGGCCGCGAAGGTCCCCAGGCCCTGCCGGCGGACGACGACTCCCTCGGAAGCCAGGGCTCCGACCGCTTGCCGGATCGTCATGCGCGCGACGCCGTACCGGGCTGCGAGCTCGGTCTCGGATGGCAGTCGCTGCCCCGGACCCCATTCACCGGTATCGAGCCGCGTCCTGAGGTCATCGCGAATGGAGATGTGAACCGGCCGGTTCATCGCTTTCTCGCCGACGGTTCACGCCGCGAGACCTCTTCCCGGCCATCCCGCCCGATCGGGCCGACTGGGGATGATGTCGGGGCAGGAGTTCCTGACCACCCTGGTGAAGTAGCGGCTAACGCGCTCTTCCCGGGCACTTGGCGGGAAGATCCGCTCGTAGTGCTCACTGGCGAGTACCTCAAGGCTTTCCAATTCGTAAATGGTGAGATTTTTGGGTAACGCCGTCCACGGCTACGAACATGCGGCCTGGCAAGAGACCGGGACAAGCCATCCGCTCCGGAAAAGGCTCTTCAGCGTATCAGTGCGCGAACTCCCCCTCATGTTTTGGAACTAGGCCGGCGAGACCTAGCGCCCCTCTTTACCATGCGCTTCACCGGAGATTCTTTCCGGTCCTTTCTGGCCTCGCAGTCTGCGCCATTGTCCCAGTAACGCCATCACCGCGCGCCATCGCCTATACCGTCGCTCGCTCGCCGCCGCTCACGGCCGGATCAGGCGCTTTCCCGTGACGTCGCGCGGGTTGGGCGGCGATTCCGAACCCGGCGGCCGGTTTAGGCGTCGTTGATGCGATATTGGCCCGCATCCGCCACTAAGCGTTGCGTTAAGGCCCGGGAAAATTGAGGCCGCGGCGGCGGCCTCAGTCCTCTTGCAGCAGGTCGCTGATCATCTTCAGGCTGCCCGACGTGGGCAGGGCCTCGACGCACAAACGCTCGAGCACGGCCAGGTAATGGTCGACGGTCTCCCGCTTGTCCAGGTAGAGAGCGCTGGTGAGCTGCTCTAGGTAGACAACGTCGGGCAGGTCAGGCTCGCTGAAGCGCAAGACGGTGAACGGCCCTCCCGCCGCGGCCTGCCCGCCCGTCGTCAGCGGGATGACCTGCAGGCTGACGTTCGGCCGTTCGGCCACCTCGATGAGGTGCTGGAGCTGACCGCGCATGACCTCGGGCGGGCCGACGGGCCGCCGCAGCGCCGCCTCGTCCAGCACCAGCCACAGGTGCGCCGACGTGGGGCGGGTGAGCACGGCCTGGCGGGCCATCCGCAGGCTGACCCGCCGCTCGATCTCGTCGGCGGACCCGCCCGGATGGGCGAGAATCGCGATCGCGCGGGCATAGTCAGCGGTCTGCAGCAGCTCGGGCACGCACTGCGTCTCGTAGCAGCGGATCGAGCTGGCGGCCTCCTCGAGGCCCACGTATGGCTCGAACCAGGCCGGCATGATGTCGGCGTAGTCGTGCCACCAGCCCATCGCGCTGGCCTGGCGGGCCAGCTCCTGCAGGGCCTCCCGCTCCTGCTCGTCCATGACGCCGTAGAGGGAGAGCAGGTCCGCGATGTCCCGGCTCTTGAAGCCGACGCGACCGGTCTCCAGGCGGCTCATCTTCGAACCCGATGCGCGGATGGCGTATCCGGCGTCCTCAAGGGTGATCCGCTTGGCCTCACGCAGGCGGCGGAGCTGCGCGCCCAGCATGATGCGCAGCGCGGTGGGGCCGCCGGCGCCTGATGACGCGATCATGTCCCGGACAGCCGCACTGCTCTCAGGCTGACGAGTGGTCATGTGAGTCCTTCTCGGAAGGCCGGATCACGGCATTGTCCCACTTCCGCAGTCATTCGCGCCAACCGTCGCGCCATCGGGCACGACCGATTTGGATCGATGCGCTAGCAGAAGGTAACCGATCGGCGACACCAAGGGGAGAGGCTCAGCAGCAGGCCACGGCGGACGGCCAGGCACCGACCCCCCCTGCCGGGCCTGGCCAGCCCGCAGAGCGAGGCGGTGCCAACCGGCACCGACCCGGCAGAAAGGGCCAACCGCCCACCCGGCTGGCGTTCCCGGCCATTCACGGAGAGTCTGCCGGAACCGCTCATGCAATCCCAGTAGGGATAACCCTTGACGTGGCCCAGCGGTAAGTAAACTACTTATATGGCTTATCCGGACCCCGGCAACGGTCAAGCCCCTGGCCCAGGCGCGGCCCACGGTGGGCAGGCGTCCGGCGGGGCGGACTCGGTCGCCGAGCGCCTGGCCAGAGCACGGCTGCAGCCGAGAGCCGATCAGGTTCCGTCCTTGGAGACACCCTGGCTGGCCGTGCTGTCCGACGGATCTGAGCGCCCGGTGGCGCGGGTAGCCGCGCTGAGCCAGGCGGCCCAGGCGGCGTTGCGTCTCGGGCGGGTGAGCGAGTGCTTGGCGACGCTGGACCGGCAGCGAGCGGCGGCCGGTGACGAGCCGGCGGCTCTGGTCTGGGCGCTGACCGCGTCATCCGCCTGCCGCTCGGTATTCGGCCTGTTAGGTCAGGCCCGGGCGGATCTGGCCCAGGCGAGAAAGACCTGTTACTACGCGACCCCCCTGCTCGCCGAGCCGTTCTGGCAGTTCACCGAGGTCGTGTGCCACTGGCTGGGCGGAGACTGGCCGGCCGCGCTGGCCGGGGCCGCCGCGCTGGACGGGAAAGAGGGGAGCGCGTTCCCGCCTTCCCTGGCCGGGACCGTCGCCGCGCTGCGCATGGAGTTGCTGCGCGGCCTCGGCGTGCCCGGCGAAGGCGGCCAGCTGGTCAAGCGGCTCCATGCCGCGGCACCGGCCGAGATGAGCGCATGGGCCCGCAGGCCTGGACGCTGACCAGGGACGTCCCGGTGATGCCCTGCGCCGCCTCGCGGATGTCTGCGACGTCGGCACGCGCAGCGTGTACCGGACCGCGCTGCCGCTCGTCCTGCACCGGATGGCGGAGATCGCCTTCGGCCGCGGTGACCAGGACGTGGTCTCCTTCGCCGCGGCGGCCCTGGCCGACCTCGACCAGGCCGCGCCGATCAACGAGATCCTCACCGGGCTCGTCCAGGCGTATGCGACCCGGGACCCGGCCCCGGCCGAGCGCGCGCAGCAGATAGCGGAGGCCGAAGACGCCCGGATGCTGGCCGCCGAAGCGCTCACCGTGCGCGGCCGCATCGGCGATGACCCGGCCACGACCCTGGCTGCCGCGCACGCCGCCTGGGAACGCGTCGGCGCCACCGCCAGGGCCCGGGCGGTGGCGGAGGCCATGCGCGGTGCCGGGCTTCCGGTACCACGCCCGGCATTTCAGCGGGCGGGCCATGCTGCCGCCCAGGGCCCGGCCCCGCTGACCGCGCGCGAACGCAGCGTGGCCCTGCTCGTGCACGAAGGCCGCTCGAATCAGCAGATCGCCCATACTCTCAACATCAGCGTCAAGACCGTCGAGGCGTACCTGACCCGGCTATTCCGGAAGACCTCGTGTTCCTCGCGGGTCGAGCTCGCTGTCGCGGTCACCGAGCGGCGGCTCCAGCTGGGCGAGAAGGACGCCTAGCCGAAGCCGGCACTCGCCATTCTTGGTCCGGCGGGCGACCCGTCGCGGATGCCGGATGAGGTTCCGGCTGAATCTGCTACAGGCCGCGGGGCAGCCATTGGTGCACACGAATCACTCCGGGGGCGCGGCGGGAACGCGGGCGCGGCGCGGAGTGCATAGCTCCGAGTTCATCAGCGGATATGGCTAAATAGCCGCTTCCCCCCGAGGCGGCCCGATACGCTGCAGTGTCCCGCCGTCCAGCTCGACCCGCCCGAGGCTGCGGCCGGGCATTCGCCAGTAGCACCCGTTGTGCTCGGGAAGTGGGGCAATGATTCAGCTGAGCGCGGGCATGGCCCGGTGGGGTCTGGTGGCCAGCGCCGTGGCGACGGCCTTCGCACTGAGTTCCGCGGGCGCGCTCGCGGCCGCTTCACCGGCCGCCGCGTCGGCTTCGTCGGGTTCGCCGGGCGCCACGAAGTCCGTGACCTACCTGGGGTATAGCTTCGCGGTCCCGGCCGCCTGGCCGGTCATCCGCACGTCGCCCACGTCCACCACCTGCGTGCGATTCGACGTACACGCGATCTACCTCGGAGACCCGGGACAGGACCAGGCCTGCCCCACCGGCCTGCTCGGAACTACCGAGGCGATCCTCGTCCAGCCCGCGGCCGGGCCGGTGCCCGCCGCCTCGGCGGCCGAGGACCCGGCGGCCCGCCGGATCACGGTCGTCAGCCCGGGGATCCGGGTCACGGCGACCTATGACACCGACCGGGCGCTGGTGACCCAGATACTGGCCAGCGCGTCACTGCCCGTGCCCGCGGCCAGCGCGCCCGCCGTGCGCCAGCCCGCCGAGGCCCGGGCCAGCGCGGCGCAGAAACTGGCCGCGCCCGCCGCCGCGGCGGCGGATGTGGCCGCCAGCGCGACCAGCTACACCGGCGAGGGCTTCGACGCCTGCACGGCGCCGAGTGCGGCCTACATGAGCGCGTGGAAGGGCAAGTCCCCCTACCGCGCGGTGGGCATCTACATCGGCGGTGCCGAGCGGGCCTGCGCCCAGCCCGACCTGACCGCCAGCTGGGTAGCGCAGCAGGCCGCGGCCGGGTGGCACTTCCTGCCCACCTATGCCGGCGTCCAGGCCGAGTTCGGCCAGATCACGTCCCCGGCCAGCCAGGCGGTCGCCGCCGCCGAGGACGCGGTCACCCAGGCCGCCGCGCTCGGCTTCGGGCCCGGCACCCCGATCTACTACGACATGGAGGCCTATCCGTCCAGCCAGAAGAGCAACGCCCTGGCCTTCCTGTCCGCCTGGACCACCGAACTCCATGCCCAGGGCTACAAGTCCGGGGTCTACAGCAGTTCCTCATCCGGTGTCACCGACCTCGTCGCCAACTTCACCTCGGACGCCATGCCGGACGTGATCTGGGACGCCCTGTGGAACGGCGCGGCGAACACGACCGACCCGGCGATCCCCGCCGCCGACTGGGCCGACAACGACCGCGCCCACCAGTTCAGCGGCGGCGCGGACGAGACCTACGGCGGCGACACCATCGACGTCGACCAGGACTACCTGGACGTGAGGCTCACGCCCCCAGGCCCGGTCAATCCGGGGCAGCCGGCCCTGCTGGCCAGCAGCGGAACCGTCGCCGATTACGTGATCCGCAGCCGGAATCTCGTTACCTACGATCAGACCAGCCCGGGCGGCGGCTTCACCGGCCCGAAGAAGCTGACCACCACCAGCGACCTGACCGGCACCCCGGTGGCCGTGCAGGCCGCCAACGGCACCCTCTCGGTGTACGCGGAGACCACCAAGGGGGCGGTCGCGGTCCTCCGCCAGTCCGCCGTCGGCGGGGCGGTCACCCGCTCGACCCTCGGCGGCCGCATCGAGGCCAGCCCGGCGGCGATCGCGACCCAGCGGGGCACGGTCGCCGTATACGTGATCGGCATCGACGGGAACCTGTACAGCTACTACCAGACCAGCCCGGGCGGCCGCTTCACCGGCCCGAAGCGGCTGACCACCACCGGTAACCTGACCGGCACGCCGGCCGTTGTTCAGGCCGCCAACGGCATCCTCTCGGTCTACGCCAGGACGACCGGCGGGGCCGTGAAGGGCCTCTGGCAGAACACCGTCGGCGGCCCGATCACCAAGAGCCGCAACCTGGGCGGTCACATGGCGGCCAGCCCGGTGGCCATCGTCACCGCCGACGACACCATCGCGGTGTACGCGGTCGGCACCAACAAGCAGCTGTACGGCTACCAGCAGTCGAGGCCGGGGGCCACTCTCGCCGGCCCGACCAGGCTGACCAGCAACGGCGGCCTGACCGGCACTCCAATAGCCGCCCCTAACGCCAACGCCACGGTGTCGGTCTACGTCCGGACCACCGGCGGGTCAATACGGTCCAAATGGCAGGACGCGCCGGACGGCCCGTTCCCGGGCAATTCCGCGCTCGGCGGCCACCTCGCTGGCGACCTGGCCGCCGTCGTGGACGGCGACGGCGCGATAGCTCTCTACGCGACGGGGACCAACGGCCGCCAGTACGGCGACCAGGACACCGCCGGGGACGTCTTCGGCGGCTGGAAGATCATCTGACCGCCAGCTCAACGCCAGCGCCCGGTCTCCGTAGAATGACCCGGTGGCATCAGCAGAAACCGGCCTCGGCGTGACCGAGGCGCTGCCGGTGCTGCGCCGGGTGTTCGGCTACGAATCGTTCCGTGGCCAGCAGCAGGAGATCATCGACCATGTCGCCGCGGGCGGTGACGCGCTGGTCCTGATGCCGACCGGCGGGGGCAAGTCCCTGTGTTACCAGATCCCGGCGCTGCTGCGGGACGGCGTCGGGGTGGTCGTATCGCCGCTCATCGCGCTGATGCAGGACCAGGTGGACGCGCTCCGCGCGCTGGGTGTCCGGGCCGGGTTCCTCAACTCCTCGCAGGATCCCGGGGAGCGCCGTCAGGTCGAGGCCGCCTTCCTCGCCGGACGGCTCGACCTGCTCTACCTGGCACCGGAACGGCTGCGCACCGAGTCGACGCTGCGGCTGCTGGACCGCGGCGCGATCTCGCTGTTCGCGATCGACGAGGCGCACTGCGTGGCCCAGTGGGGGCACGACTTCCGGCCCGACTACCTGGCCCTGTCCGTGCTTCATGAGCGCTGGCCCGCCGTGCCCCGGATCGCGCTGACCGCGACCGCGACCCAGGCCACCCGGGCCGAGATCGCGGACCGGCTGAACCTGGCCGACGCCCGCCACTTCGTTTCCAGCTTCGACCGCCCGAACATCCAGTACCGCATCGCGCCGAAGAACGAGCCCCGGCGGCAGCTGCTCGAACTGATCCGCGCCGAGCACGCCGGCGACGCAGGCATCGTCTACTGCCTGTCGCGGGCATCGGTGGAGGCGACCGCGGAGTTTCTCGTGCGCAACGGGATCGGGGCGCTGCCCTACCACGCGGGACTCGACTCCGGCACCCGGTCCGCGAACCAGGCCCGGTTCCTGCGCGAGGACGGCCTGCTGATGGTGGCCACCATCGCGTTCGGCATGGGCATCGACAAGCCCGACGTGCGATTCATCGCCCACCTCGACCTGCCCAGGTCCGTCGAGGGCTACTACCAGGAGACCGGCCGGGCCGGACGGGACGGCCTGCCCGCCACGGCCTGGATGGCCTATGGCCTGGCCGACGTCGTGCTGCAGCGCAAGCTGATCGAGTCCTCCGAGGGTGACCTCGCGCACCGCCGGCGCCTTGGTGCTCGCCTCGACGCGATGCTGGCCCTCTGCGAGACCATCGAGTGCCGCCGCGGGCAGCTGCTCGGGTACTTCGGCGAGCAGGCCGGCACGTGCGGCAACTGCGACACGTGCCTGGCTCCGCCGCAGGCCTGGGACGGCACGATGGCCGCGCAGAAGCTGCTGTCGACCGTGTGGCGGCTGGACCGTGAGCGGCACCAGAAGTTCGGCGCCGGCCAGGCCATCGACATCCTGACCGGCAAGCAGACGCCCAAGGTCATCCAGCATGGCCACGACTCGCTGAGCGTGTTCGGCCAGGGCGCGGAGCTGCGCGACACCCAGTGGCGCGGGGTGGTGCGCCAGCTGCTGGCCCAGGGCTTCCTGGCCGTCGAAGGCGACTACGGAACGCTGGTGCTGACCGAGGCCAGCAACGAGGTGCTCTACCGCGGGCGACAGGTGCTGCTGCGGGACGACCCGGCCCGGGTCGCCCCGGCGAAGTCCGCGAAGGCGGCCCGCGCCGCCGCGCCCGCCGCCGCCGACCTGTCCGGGCCCGCAGCGGCGATGTTCGAGCAGCTCCGCGCCTGGCGCGCCGCCGTGGCCAAGGAGCAGGGCGTCCCCCCATACGTGATCTTCCACGACGCGCACCTGCGCCAGATCGCGGCCCAGTCACCGTCGACGCTGGCCGAGCTGGCCACGGTGAACGGGGTCGGCGAGACCAAGCTGGCCAGGTACGGCCAGCAGATCCTGGACATCCTCCGCGGCTAGCGCGGGCCATCGCCGGCAACTTCCAGATGTCTGGGAGTTGCCGGCGATTCGTTGACTCGCGCGGGCCGGAGCCGGCATCGTCAACTGACGAACCAGGTGACCGCTCAGGCGGCGGAAGGGTCAGGGACGGTGCTCGATGAGTGAGCGCAGGGATGCGCCGCGCCGGCCGGCGCGCGCTCCACTGCCACGGCGGAGCCGGAAGCGGTGGGCGGCGGCGGCGGGCGCCGCGGCCTGCTGGGTGGTTCTGCTCGACGTGACGGGGTCGGCCCTAGGGGCAACCATGCTGCTCGTCCTCCTCGGGGGGCTCGGCATCGTGTGCGTGCTGGCC
Source organism: uncultured Actinomycetota bacterium (assembly GCA_963729365.1). Classification (GTDB taxonomy): domain Bacteria; phylum Actinomycetota; class Actinomycetes; order Streptosporangiales; family Streptosporangiaceae; genus JASHPR01. The sequence continues at coordinate 42,094 of CAVSNQ010000012.1, read as the reverse complement.
CTCCGGGCCCTGGGCGTCACCAGGGACCATCCGTGGATTCAGCAGCTGGCGGCGCGCCCGTGGCGCGACGGGCAAGATGTGCTGCAGCTCGCCCTGCGGCACCTGTCCGAGGTATTCGTCGTCACGCCGAGCGGATCTCTGCTCGCCCCGGATCTCGTCGAGCTGCGGATGAACCCCGCCGACCTGAGCTCGCTGTGCGAGCGGATGGACCTGAACCTGATCGCCGAGAGCGTGGCCGAGGTCTACCAGGAGCAGGTCGTCGCGCGCGGCGCCCGGTTCGCCGGGCACTACCCGGCCGAGGTCCGCGTCATCGCCGACCCGGCGGTCCCGGACGGCCGCTACCGCCTCAGGCAGGGGCAGCCGGTGAACGCGGGTGCCGCCCCGGTCATGCATCCCGGCCCTCAGCTCGCCCAGGCCGGCCCTCGGCTCGTCCCGGCCGGCGCGCCGCCCGCCGATGCCGCTTCGCGTGCGGTCTACGGCAGGCCCCATCTGGCGCCGGCCCCGCCGCCATACCCGGGTTTCGTCGGCCACGACGGGACGACCAGCGCACAGCCGGAGCCGGGGCGGTCGACCGTCACCGGCATGTCGACGGTCATCGAACTGCAGCGCAGCCCGGTCCCGCCGCTGCGGCTGATCACGGGTGACTCGGTCGCGGAAACCCGGGTGTCCGGCGCCCGCGCCGGACGGGGGCCCGTCGAGCTGAAGCTGCCCGAAATGCCCACGGTGTCCAGGGAGCACGCCAGGTTCACGTTCTCCGACGGCCAGTGGTGGATCGCCAACCTGGGCCGGAACGGGGTCACCCTCAATGGCGCCGCGCTGGTCGGCGAGCAACCACTCCGCGACGGTGATTCGATCCGCTGGGGCATGAGATCGGACGCGCTGCTGTCCAGGGTTCAGATCGGCTGAGGCTCCTGGCCTGCCTTAACGGCCCTCATCCGGCCCGTAGTGCCACAATTGTCATCTCAGGCCGGGCGAGACTTAATGGTGGCCTCACCGGCACGCCGTCGTTTGGGGTGGCTGAGTGGCGACAGGCCAGCTCTTCATCTGGTCTTTCCTGCTGGACGAGTGGGCGAGCTGCCCGCCCGACGAGATCACTTGGCTGGACCGGGGCCTGCTCAGCGGCAACGAGGATCTCACGCTGCACCGGGCCCCGCGGTGCGCGGGCCTCCGCTACGTGCACCACCGGTGGGAGCTGTTCAGCCGCGACACCACCTACCGGGTGTACCTGGCCCCGCACGCCGGCGGGACCCTGCCCAGCGCCGATGCCGTGCAGCGGGCGGCCCGCCACGTCCTGCCGGTGGCCCCGGCGCGCTACGAGGCGCTCCCCGTCGCGCTCGAAGAGGGATCGTGGCTGGTCAGCATCGGCGCCTGGGTGCTGCCGCTGCGGCTCGACGTCCCGGACCGGGCGGCGAGCGAGGCCGCCCCGCGCAGTGACAAGCTGCCGGCCACCAGGGACAGCAAGATCCTCTCGGACGCGACGCTGGCCGCCCGGGGCGGCAGCCCGGCCCGGGATGACGCGGTGGCGCACGTGCGCGGCTACTTCCAGCGCAACGCCACGGCGCGGATGGCGATGGCGTACTACTACCAGGAGTACATCCTCGGAGCGGCCGCGCCGCACCCGACCGCGATGATGGACGTGGTCATCGCGCTGAACCTGACCGGGGAAGGCGCGGTGTCCGACTACAAGAAGCTGCTTCAGGGGTTTATCTGGAAGGAACGAGGTCACGCACGTGACCTGGCCGACTTCTTGCTCTCCAACGCCCTGCTGACCCCGGCCGACCTCGATCAGGCCCGGCAGGCCGCGGCCGACAACGAGCGCAGTGGGGTCTGCGAGGCGGCCAGGCAGCGGCTGCGGTACCGGCCCAAGGAAACCTAGCCAGGCCTGCTGCCATCAGGACCACGCCGACGGCCGGCCCAGCGACCGGCGGCGACAATGCCTGGCTGTGCCTGCGGTCAGCGGCTGACGGCCTGCTTGACCAGCGTGCGCCCGAAGTCCCACATCAGCCCGCTGCCCCGGTGGGCGTCCTTCATGACGTCGTCGAACGCCTCGCGGAACAGCGCCACCTCGGCGTCGGCGATGGTCAGCGGCGGCAGTAGCTTGATCACTTCGGTGTAGTCGCCGGATACCTGGGTGAGGATGCGATGCCGCTGGAACAGCGCGACGACCACCATCTGGGCGAACAAGCCGACCCGCGCGGCCTGCAGCATGCTCCAGCCGGGCTTGAGCTTGAGCGAGCGGGGCTTGCCGAACTCCAGGCCGATCATCAGCCCGCGCCCGCGTACCTCGGCGAGCAGCTCGTACTCGTCGATCATGTCCCGGAGCGCGGCCAGCAGCGCGGTTCCGGTGCGCTCGGCGTTGCTGACCAGCTGTTCGTCCTCGATGACGGCGAGCGAGGCCAGCCCGGCCGCCATCGCTGCCGCGTTGGAGCCGAAGGTCGAGTCGTGCACGAGCACCCGGTCCATCGACGAGTACACCTTGTCGAAGATCCAGCCCTTGGCCAGCGTCGCGCCGACCGGGACGAACCCGCCGGACAGGGCCTTGGCCACGGTGACGATGTCCGGCTCCACCTCTTCGTGCTGGTAGCCGAAGAACCGGCCGGTCCGGCCGAGGCCGGTCTGCACCTCATCGCAGATCAGCAGCGCGCCGTGATCGTGCAGCAGCTGGGCGGCGGCGGGCAGGAACCCGTCCGGCGGCATCCACACGCCCTTGCCCTGGATGGGCTCGACGATGAGCGCCGCGACGTCGCCCTTGCGAAGCTCGGCTTCCAGCGCGTCGGTGTCACCGAGCGGGATCGCGACATCGGGCAGCAGCGGGTCGAAGCCCTTGCGGAACTCCGCCGCGCCGTTGACCGACAGCGAGCCGGTCGTCAGGCCATGGAACGCGTGGCTGCAGTACAGGATCCGCTTCCGGCCGGTCGCGTACCGGGCGAACTTGAGCGACGCCTCGACCGCCTCGGTGCCGCTGTTGCCGAAGTAGACCCGGTCAAATTCCGGCGCCTTGGCCAGCAGCCGCTCGGCGAGCAGCCCGGGCAGCAGCGCGCAGTCGAACTGGACGAGATCGGCGAGCTCCGCGTCGAGCATGTCGTGCAGCGCCTTGCGGACCACCGGGTGGTTGTGGCCGACGCCGAAGACGCCGAACCCGGCCAGGAAGTCGGCGTAGCGGTTGCCGTCGCGGTCCCACAGGTAGGCGCCCTCGGCCCGCTCGTACACCTGGTCGAATCCGATGGCGTGCAGCATCCGGGCCAGCTGCGGGTTGAGGTAGCGGGCGTGCAGGTCGTATCCCTCTCCGCGCCGGGTGGCGAGGAGGGACGGCAAGTCAAATCCCATCCCCGCATCATCCCAGGGGGCTCAGCGCCTCGGCGAGCGGGGCGAGAATGTCCGGTTCTGCCCGGTGCGGCAGGTTCATGATGGCAAGATCGACCCCGGCGTCCCGGTAGGCGGCGGCCAGGTCCGCCGCGGCACCGATGCCGTCGTCCAGCCGGACGTTGACCGAACAGGTGATCTCGGCCGGGTCGCGTCCGAGGTCCGCACAGTGGCCGACCAGGGTTTCCTTGAGGCTGCGCCAGTCGTCGACGCTCTGCGCGAGCACGTTCCACTGCTGGGCCCAGCGCGCGGCGGTGCGCAGGGTCCTGGTCCGCCCCCGGCCGCCGATGGTGATCGGCGGATGCGGCCGCTGCACCGGCTTGGGCTCGCAGCGCGCCTCGGTCAGGTGCAGGTACTGGCCCTCGAACGTGGTCGTGGTGTCGCTGAGCAGCCGGGCGATCACCTCGACGCCCTCGTCGAACCGGTCGAAGCGCTCGCGAAGCGGCGGCAGGTCGATGCCGTAGGCGTCGCACTCCATCTGGTTCCAGCCCGCGCCCAGGCCGATCTCGAGCCGGCCGCCGGAGATGATGTCGACGGTCGCGGCCATGTTGGCCAGCACCGCCGGATGGCGGTAGATCATGCCAGTGACCTGGCAGCCGAGCCGGATCCTGCGGGTGGCCTGGCCCATCGCGGCCAGCATCGTCCAGCCTTCGAGGTTGGGCCCGGTGAGGTCGCCGGTCAGCGGGTAGAAGTGGTCCCAGTTCCACGCCGACTCGAACAGGTCGATCTCGTCGGCCGCCAGCCACACGTCACGCATCTGCGCCCACGTCGTGTGCTCAGGTCTCGTCTTTATCGCGAAGCGCACTGATCCTCCTCATGCATGCCGGTGCTTCGCACAGCCCTCATGCCGGAAACGTAACAGAACGTCCGCCGGGGCGGCCGCCGCAGTACGAAGCCGGTCGCTGGCGCGTGGTCCCCGGGGCCGCCGATACTCTGGCCTGGTGGGCCGGGACGCCGACCGTCAGAATGTGCCGGCGCCGATGCGCCGGGATGTCCGCCTGCTCGGTGACCTGCTCGGCGAGGTGCTGCGCGAGTCGGGCGGCCAGGAACTGCTTGACGACGTGGAGCGGCTGCGGCACGCCGTCATCGCGGCCCGGCGCGCCGAATCGGCCCCGGACGCCCCGGACCCCCTGCGTGAGATCAGCGAGATGGTCCTCGCGTGGCCGCTCGAGCGCGCCGAGACCGTCGCGCACGCGTTCACCGTCTATTTCCACCTGGCCAACCTGGCCGAAGAGCATCAGCGGATTCGCACGCTGCGCGAGCGGGACACCGGCGACCGGCCGGTCCGCGAATCGCTGGCCCAGGCCGTGGCGACCATCCGGGCCCAGCACGGGTCCGGGCGCGTCGCCGGCCTGGTCACCGACCTGCGCGTGCACCCGGTCCTCACCGCCCACCCCACCGAGGCCCGCCGCCGGGCGGTCACCGAATCGCTGCGGCGGGTCGGCGCGCTGCTGACCAGCCTGGACGACGGGCGGCTGGGCGCCAGCGAGCACGCCGAGGTACGGCGCAGGCTCAGGGAGGAGATCGACCTGCTGTGGCGGACGTCGGCGCTGCGGACGGCGGCCATGCAGCCGCTCGATGAGGTCCGCGCGGCCATGACCGCGTTCGACGAGACGCTGTTCCGCGTCGTTCCGGCCCTGTACCGGTCGCTGGATCGCGCGCTGAGCGGCCCGGCCTCCGGCCGGATCGGCTCGGCCGCGACGGCGTTCCTGCGGTTCGGCAGCTGGATCGGCGCGGACCGGGACGGCAACCCGTTCGTAACCGCCGACGTGACCAGGCAGACGGCGGCGATCCAGGCCGAGCACGTGCTGCGCGCGCTGGAGAACGCCACGGAACGGATCGGCCGGGCGCTCACCGTGCAGGCCGGCCCGCCGACCGCGGGACCGGACCTGGTGCAGGCGATCGCGGCCGCCCGGAGCGCTCATCCCGAGCTGCTCGCCGAGATCACGGCGCGCTCGCCGGAGGAGCCGTTCCGCGCTTACCTGCTCTACGCGGCGCGCCGGCTCCGCGCCACCCGCGGGGGCGTGGCGGACCACGCCGAGTCCGGCCAGCCGGCCGCGCCCGCCCGGCCCGGCGGCCTGGCCTATTCCGGCCCCGCGCAGTTCATCGCTGATCTGCGCCTCGTCCAGCGGGAGCTCGCCCGGGCGGGCGCTCCCCGGCAGGCGTTCGGCGAGCTGCAGCACCTGCTCTGGCAGGCGGAGACCTTCGGCTTTCACCTGGCCGAGCTGGAGATCCGCCAGCACAGCGCGGTGCACGCCCGCGCCCTCCGCGAGCTTGTCTCCGGCGGCCCGATACCGGATCAGGCGCTGTCGCCGCAGACCCGCGAGGTCGTGGCGACGCTCCGGGCGGTGGCCGGGCTGCAGGAGAGATTCGGCACCGACGCCTGCCGCCGCTACGTGGTCAGCTTCACCAGGTCCGCGGCCGACATTTCCGCCGTCTACGAGCTGGCCCGCCTTTCCGTCCCGGACGGATGTCTCCCCCGGCTCGACGTCGTCCCGCTGTTCGAGAGCGGCGCCGACCTGGAGAACGCGACCCGGGTGCTCGACGACATGCTGCGCCTGGAACCCGTGGCGGCACGGCTGGCGGCCACCGGGCGGCGGCTGGAGGTCATGCTCGGCTACTCCGACTCGGCGAAGGAACTCGGCCCGGTCAGCGCGACCCTGCGGCTGTTCGCCGCCCAGCAGCGGCTGACCCGGTGGGCCGAGGTCAACGACGTCCGGCTGACCCTGTTCCACGGCCGGGGCGGCGCGCTCGGCCGAGGCGGCGGCCCCGCCGGGCGCGCGGTGCTCGCGCAGCCGCCGGGCTCGGTGGGCGGCCGGTTCAAGGTCACCGAGCAGGGCGAGGTGATCTTCGCGAGATACGGCCACCCGGTGATCGCGCAACGGCACCTGGAGCAGGTCGCGTCGGCGGTCCTGCTTGCCTCCGCCGCCTCCGGCCCGCAATCCGCCGAGCCGGACCTCGCGGGCGCGCGGTTCAGGCCGGTGGCCGACTGCATGGATGCCGGGGCACTGCAGGCGTACCGGGCTCTCGTCGAGGCCGAAGGGTTCGCGGAGTGGTTCGCCAGGATCAGCCCGCTGGACGAGATCGGCGCCATGCGGATCGGGTCGCGGCCCGCCCGCCGCGGCGTTGCCGCCGACGCCGGGCTCGATGACCTGCGGGCGATTCCGTGGGTGTTCGCCTGGGCGCAGACGCGGGTGAACCTGCCCGGCTGGTTCGGCCTGGGCAGCGGGCTGGCGGCCGTGGCGGACGCCGCCGGCGGCGACGGCCGGGAGGGCGGGCTGCAGGAGGTGCAGGATGCCTATCGCGAGTGGCCGCTACTGGCTGTCCTGCTGGACAACGCGGAGATGAGCCTGGCCAAGACGGATCGCAGGATCGCGGCGCGGTACCTCGCGCTCGGCGGCCGGGACGATCTCACCGCCACCGTCCTGGCTGAGTATGACCTGACCAAGAAGCTCGTGCTCGAGGTGACCGGACACGACCGGCTGCTGGCCGACCGGCGGGTGCTGTCCCGGGCCGTGGCGCTGCGCGATCCCTACGTGGACGCGCTCTCGCTGCTGCAACTGCGCGCGCTCACCGCGCTGCGCAGCGGGGCCGCGGAGCGCGAGCGCCTGGAGCGGCTGCTGCTGCTCACCGTCAACGGCGTCGCCGCCGGCCTGCAGAACACCGGCTGACTAGAGCCATGTTGTAGTAGTCGTAGTAGTCGTAGTAGTTTGGTGCGGTGAGCGCGATTCAGGAAATCACCGTCCGGGAGGCCGCGCGGCGCGCGCATCGTTCCGAGGAAACCATCCGCCGCTGGATCTGGTCCGGTCGGCTTCCCGCGCACAAGCGCGGGAACAGCTATCGCATCGACATCGCCTACCTTGATCGGATTGCGGTCATCTATGACCCCGCAGACGCAGACCCGGCAGCGCCTGGCCACGGGCTGAGGGCCTGGCTCGATGACCTCGACCGCTGGAAGGAAGACCTGCACGTTACGACGGGGGCCAGCGCGGCCGACCTGGTTATCGAGGACCGCCATGCCCGTCGTTGACGCCTCGGTCGTCGTTGACCTGGTCGCCCCCGATGTCGGGAGCGATGCGCCCACCCGAGCCTTGTTCGCGAAATGGGCGGCGGCCGGCACCGAACTCGCCGCGCCCGGCCTGCTCTGGCTGGAGACTGCGAATGCCCTGCTGACCGGAATTCGCCGCAGCCGGTGGAGCGGGGCCGACGCTGATGCCGCATCGGTCCGGCTTGAGCGGATACCGCTGCGCCGAGCCGATAGTGCGCGGGATCAGACGCGCGCCTTCGAGCTGGCCCGGCGGTATGACAACTGGCCCGTCTACGACATGGTCTATGTAGCCCTGGCCGAGCGCCTGGGCACCGAGCTGGTCACCGCCGACCAGCGGCTCCGTGTCCGCCTGGCCCATCTGGGCTGGGTCAAGAGCATCGATGAGGCGGCCGCCTAGCGTCATGGCGATGACGGTAAGGTCGGGTCCGTGGCAGACGACGACTGGCGGGTAACGGTCACGCTTCACGATGAGGCGCATGCCGAGCGGGTGCTGGGATCGATGAGCGAGCATGAGGTCGAGCAGGACGTGCGTCGTCAGCTCGGCCACCGCGTAGCGGTGAGCGCCGAGGGTCCCGTCATCTACCTGTACGCGGGTACCGAGGACGCCGCACGAGAAGCGGACCGGGTGGTGCGTCAGCTGACGGCACAGCATGGCGTGTCCGCCGACTTCGCGCTCGACCGATGGCATCCGATCGAGGAGGAATGGGAGAACGCTGACGTCGCGATGCCCCAGACCGCCGAGCAGCGCGCCGCGGAGCATGAACGCCTCGAGGAAGACGAGACCAGGGAATCCATAGCCACCGGTCAGGCCCAGTTTGAGGTGCGCATCGAGCTGCCGTCGCATCATGCGGCGGTCAAACTCGCCGAGCGGCTGCAATCGGAGGGCCGTCCGGTGATCCGGCGCTGGACGCTGCTGATCCTCGGGGCCAACGATGAGGACGACGCCAACGCCCTGGCCCAGGCGATCAAGCAGGAGGCGCCGGAGGGGGCGAAGGTCAGTGTCCAGGAGATGGGGCCGCTGCTGCCGTTCACCCAGATCGGGCCGATCCCGATCTGGTGACCAGCGGATGCCGGAGGACGCGGATCTAGCGTCCGGTACAATGTATGCATGTGCATGCATCTAAGTGGCGCCCGCGTCCGGGGGACCGGCCGTGGCCGTGACTGAGACCTGGCCGCCGAACCCGCCCCACTCGAGGGGTGAGGCTCTCGTCGCGGAGTTGCGGTGGGTCCACGACATGATCCGGCGGGACCTGGCCACGGTGCGCCAGCTGGCCGGCGAGGTCACCGCCGGCCGCTCAGCCGAAGAAGTCGCGGCCGGCATCCGGTCGCTGGCGGCCAACGGCCCGCTGTGGCATCTGAAGATCAACTGCCTGCGCTACTGCCGTTTCGTCCACTCGCACCACACCGCCGAGTCGATCATGCTCTTCCCCGAGCTACGGCGGATGAACCCGGGTCTCGACACTGTGGTAGACAAGCTAGAAGCCGATCATGCCAGCGTGTCGGGCCTGCTCGATGACGTCGGGGCCGCGGCGCAGGCGCTCGGCGACCGGGATGAGCCGGCGACGCGCGATCGGCTCACCCGGGCGCTGCAGGACCTGAGCGCGGACCTCCTGGCCCACCTGAGCTACGAGGAGGAGCACATCTCGGACACGCTGCGGACCTGGACCGCCTGGCCAGGCTGGTGAGGAGGTGGCCGCGATGACCCCGGAAGTGCCGGCACCGTCGCCCGCGGCCGCCGCCCACCGCGACCGGTACGCCTGCGCCCAGGTGTGGACAACGCTGACCGCAGCCCACGCCCGGATAGCCGACCGGCTCAGCTCCGCGCTGGCCGGCAGTTGCGGCCTGAGCATCAACGATTTCGAGATCCTGCTGCGCCTGGACCCGGTCACACCCCCCGGGCTGCGGCTCGGCGAACTGCGTTCAGCGGTGCGGCTGACGCAGCCCTCGCTCAGCCGCGAGGTAACCCGGCTTGAGCAGCGCGGCTGGCTGGCCCGGGCCGGCGTCCCCGACGACGGACGCGGGGTGCTGGTGAGCATCACCCCAGCTGGGCGGGACGTGCTCGGCCGGGCCGTGCCGGTCCACGCGCAGACGATCCGCGAGTACCTGCTCGACCCGCTCACGCCCGGCGAACGGGACCTGCTGGCCCGGGCGCTCGCCCGGGTGGCCGACGAATGACTCGAGCCGTCCGCACACCTTGGATCACGGCCCGCGACGATTAGTCCGGTAGCGCCGCAAGCACCGCTGCCGCATCACGCTTAGATTGCACTCAGCACATCCTCGCGCCAGTCGCCCCCGCTGCCGCGATCCCGAGGCCCCGATTGGAGGTCGCCAGGTGGCCGCACCGATGGTTACCCCGCCCACCGGCGCCAGCCTGCAACATCTAGCCGAACAGTCGTGGGACAGGATCGCCTCCGGCTCCGTGCTCTACTACGAGGACGAGCGATGGACCGGAGAGCAACTCGCCGAGCGTGTCCGCCGGGTAGCCGGCGGCCTGCTCGAAGCGGGCCTGCTCCCGGGTGAGCGCGTCGTTGTCTGCATGGCCAACTGCCCGGAGGTCGGCATCACGTACGCCGCCGTGTGGCGGGCCGGCGCGGTGGTCACGCCCGTGCTGTTCCTGCTGAGCGAGGACGAACTGCGGCACGTGCTCAGCGACAGCGGCGCCGCCCTGGTCGTCACGACGCCGGAATTCCTGCCCAAGGTGACGGCGGCCGCGGCCCACCTGCACAGCGTGCGCGCGATCGTCGTGGCCGACGAAGTGACGCCGGAACTGGCCAGGGCCGTCGGCCCGCCACTGCTACCGTTCGCCGAGCTGGAGGTGGCACCGCAGGCGCGGCTAGTCGAGTCTGACCCGTCCTCGCTCGCCGCGCTGCTCTACACCGGCGGCACGACCGGGCGTTCGAAGGGCGTCATGATCAGCCATAACGCGCTGTCAGCGGCGGCCTGGGCGGCCACGGCCACGTCCTACGACGAGGAGCTGAGCTCGGCCCTGCTGCCGTTGCCGCTGTCCCACATCTACGGGCTGATGGTGAGCGTGATGAGCCTGCACGCTCCCGGCCCGGGAACCTCGGTGCTCATGCGCTGGTTCGATCCCGCCGGATGGCTGGAACTCGCCCAGCAGCACCGGGTCAGCATGAGCCCGCTTGTGCCGTCGATGCTGCAGATGCTGCTGCAGCAGCCGCTCGAGGACTACGACCTGTCCGCGCTGGTCCGCCTGACCAGCGGCAGCGCGCCGCTGCCGGCGCAGGTGGTCGAGGACTTCCGCAAGCGGCTGCCGCACGTGGAGATCGGCGAGGGCTACGGCTGCACCGAGACCGCCGCCATCATCTCGACGTCGCCACGGGGCCAGGTGCGCGCGGGCAGCGTGGGCCGCCCGGCACCGGGCGTCGAGGTCCGGATCGAGCGAGCGGACTCGTCGGCCGCCGCGCCCGGCGAGGAAGGCGAGATCTGCGTGCGCGGCGCGGTGCTGATGAGCGGCTACTGGAACGCGGAGGAGGAGACCGCGGAGGCGCTGCGCGGCGGCTGGATGCACACCGGCGATGTGGGCAAGCTCGACGAAGAGGGCTACCTCTACATCCTGGACCGGATCAAGGACCTGATCATCCGCGGCGGGTACAACGTGTACCCGCGCGACGTCGAGGATGTCCTGATGAAGCACCCCGACGTGGTGGGAGCCGCCGTCGTCGGGCGCCCGGACGAGAAGTACGGCGAAGAGGTCGTCGCGTTCGTGCAGTTGCGCGAGGACGCCATGGTCGGCCCGGCCGACCTGATCGAGTTCGGCAGGCGCCGCCTGTCGGCCGTGAAGTATCCGCGCGAGGTCCGCCTGGTCGACGCGATCCCGCTGACCAGCGTCATGAAGACCGACCGCAAACTGCTGCGCGCCATGCTGGCCGCGGAGGACGGGGCCGAGGAGGGCGAACCCGCCTAGGCTGCGGGCCGCCGCGGCCACCGGAGCAGCGTCGCTGCCGCCGCCGCGGTGCCAATCGCGAACCCGGCGAGCACATCGGACGGGTAGTGCACCCCGGTGACCACCCGGGAAGCCCCGACCGCCACGGCCAGCGGGATGACCGCCGGGGCAAGCGCGGGCATCTCAAGCGAGACGCCGGTCGCGAACGCGGCCGCCGAGGCGGCGTGGCCGGAAGGAAAGGACGAGGTCCACGGGGCCTGCGGGAGCCGCCGGGCCACGGGAACCTCGGCGTCGGGGCGGTCCCTGGACGCCACGCCCTTGCCGATGATGTTGGCCGTCGCGCTCGCCACCGCGAGGCTGCCGAGGCCGCGCCAGGCCGCGCGGGCGGCCCGCCGGTTGCCCGTGGCCCGCAGGCCGATGCCCAGCGCGATCCAGAGCTTGCCGTGGTTGGCCAGCTGGCTCAGCTCGGGCATGACGTGATCGAGCACCGGCGAGCGGGTCTGCGCGACCCGGCGCACGGCGGCGCGGTCGAAGGCGGCGATCCGGTCCAGAAGGTCCCGGCGTGGCGGGAGCCCCTGGATGGCATCCCGGACCCGCTCACGCATCACCCCCACATTCTTCCCCGATCGGGCCCAGGCCAACAGACCCGGACGGCGCTGTGCCGCCCGGGTCTGGATGGCGCGAGCCGGCTACCTCGAGCCGGCCGCGCTCGCGTATTCCTGCCGCGCGGAGATGGCTTCGACCTGCGTGCTGACCACCAGGGTCTTGGCTGCGTGGTCGCCGACGCGCTGGCGGTAGCGCGAGCAGATGATCGTGATGAAGCCGACCAGGCCCCAGACGAGGGTGTCGACGATCAGCAGGATCGCGCGGACGAACAGCTGCGCCATGCTTGCCCGCCCGCCGTCCTTGCTGATGACGTGGATGCCGAACCATTGCATGGCCAGCGACTGCCCGTTCGCGCGGTAGGGCCGGTAGACCCAGTACCAGAAGTACCAGGCCAGCGCCAGGACGACGCCCACCAGCAGCAGAATGACGTTCACCACGCCGTGTCCCTGGTCCAGCGCCCAGAGGATCAAGGACGCGACGACCGCGGTGATGAAGTAGTCGATGATGTACTGGACGACCCGGCGCCCGGTGACGCGCGTCTCGATCTCGTTCACCGGAGATATCGGCAGTCCCTGCATCGGGCCGCCCCCCCATTGACCGGGCATTCCCCCCGGAGGCGGAGGCGGCGGGGTGCCGTACTGCTGGCCTTGCGGTTCGCCCGTCCACTGCTGGTTCTGCGGGCCGGCCTGGCCAGGTACTGGCCCATGGCCCTGGCTTGGCACGCCCCCCTGCGGCTGTTGTCCGGGCGCGCCGACCTGCTGGCCCGTCTCCCGGGACGGGCCTGACTCGCCACCCTGAGGCATGCTCATATGTCCCCCCGATCCACCCAAGGCCGCGGTCGCGGCTCCTGGCCCGCGTTCTAGCGGGCGTACCAGGGGTAAGTACCCACAGTCACTCATTAGACACACTCTGGCCACACGTGGCGCTTTTACCCGGCGGCCAGCCCGGCGTAGGCCACGGCCACCTCCGCGGCCAGCGCCGCGTTGTCGGCGATCAGCTGCTGATTGACCTCGACGCTCCGGCCGTCGCTCAGCTCCTCGACCAGGGCCAGGACGGCGGGCGTCACGGCCTGCCCGGTCACGCCCTCGTGCTGCACGCGCCGCACCGCCTCGGCGATGATCGGCTCGATGTCAAGGCCGGGCACGGGCGGCCGGGCCAGCAGCAGTCCCGATGACTGGTCGAGCTGCCACTGGGTGAGCGCCATGCGCGCCACCTCCCCGCTGGTGGTCACGACCGCGGGCACCGCCGGGCCGCCTTCCGCGCGGTAGAACACGGGCAGCGTGGGCGTGTTCCAGCCCAGGACCGGCACGCCGAGGGTCTCCAGCAGCTCGGCGGTCGCGTTCACGTCCAGGATCGACTTGGCGCCCGAGCACACCACGACCGCCGGGGTGCGCGCGATCTGGAGCAGGTCGCCCGATATATCCAGGGTCTCGGCAAAGCCCCGGTGCACGCCGCCGATGCCGCCCGTGCCCAGGAAGCGGATGCCGAGGGCCCGGCACACGGCCAGCGTCCCGCCCACGGTCGTCGCCCCGAGCGCGCCCTGCACGACGCAGGCCGCGATGTCGCGCGCGCCGACCTTGCGCGCCCCGGGGCCGGCCGCCGCGAAGCGCTCGAGCTCGGCGTGGCCCAGCCCGGCCGCCACGGTGCCGTCGATGATGCCGATCGTGGCCGGGACCGCTCCCGCCGCGCGCACCCGCTCCTCGGCCGCGAGCGCCGCCGCCAGCCCGCGGCCGCCGGAGAACCCGTGCGAGACCAGGGTGGTCTCGAGGGCCACCACCGGACCGCCGCTCCGCAGCGCGGCGGCGACCTCCTCGGTCACCCGCGGCGAGAATGTCACGGCATCGCCCCCATCGTCGCCACCGCCCGCGCCGCCGCCTCCAGGCCGAGCCCGATCCCGCCGACCAGGTAACCCGCGGCGAACGCGTCGCCCGCCCCGGTCGCGTCCACCGGCTGCGTCGGTCGCGCCGGGAAGACCTCGCCGGCCGCGCGGACGCCGCGCGCGCCCAGCTTAACCACAAGCTCGGTTCCGGGCAGTTCCCCGACCAGGGCCGCCTCGGCCTCGGTGCCAAAGACCACGTCCGGGCGCAGGCGCGCGATCAGCGTGGCGAACCGCCCGACGCCGTACGCCTGCAGTGCGGCGGTCGAGGAGAGGTCGACGCTCAGCCGCGGCGCCCGCCCGGCCGCGGCGAGCGCGGCGCCCAGGACCGGCTCGGCGACCAGGCTGTAGGCAGGCAGGTGCAGCCAGTCGCACCCATCGAGCCAGTCGGGCCGCAGCAGCCGAGCGGCCAGCTCCGTCCCGATCCCGCGGTCGGTGAGCATCGACCGGCCGGCGCCCCGGTCGGTCAGCGACACCACGACCCCGGTCCGGCCCTCGACGACCGGCCCGACCAGGTCCACCCCCCGGCGGGCGAGCTCGCCGGCGACCAGCTGGCCGGCCAGGTCGGTCCCGCGCGCCGCGATCAGCCGGGCGGTGCCGCCCAGGGCGACCACCCACGCGGCGACGTTGGCCGCCTGCCCGCCAACGCCGACCGAGGTGCGCGCGGGCGTATCGGTATCCTCGGCGACCGGCCCGGCGGCGGAGACGACGACGTCCAGGTGGGCGTCGCCGAGCACGCATATCATTTAGCCAGAGCGGTGCTGTCCGGGCTGGCCGCCGTGCTGGCGGTCGGCCGCCTGGACCAGCTCACGCACGAACTCCGGCGCGTTCACCGTGCCCACGCCCGACGCGAGATCGTAACCGGGACCGGCCAGGAAGCCGCGCACCGTGTGCAGCTTGCCGCCCTGGCTGAACGAGACGGTGTTGTTGCCGGACACGACGTCCACGATCCCCGGCGCGTGCCGTGCCGAGAGCTGGTACAGGTAGGGGTTGATCACTCCGAGCGGGTGGCCGGCCACCTGGTCGGCCAGGGCCACGATCCCGGCGAATTCCGGCGTCGCCTCGCTGGTGCCGCAGGTCGGGTACCACCCGGCCGGCTGGCCGGCGAAGCTCTGGTACATGTCGGCCGCGCCGTTGCAGGCGGCGCTCATCGAGATGTCGGGCACGCCGCGGCGGCTGCCCACGACGTCCCGCACCCCGTTCTGGTAGCCAGGCCGGGCGAAGATCACGGACCTGCCGCCCCCGCCGGCCAGCGGGTTCGGCCCGGCGTTGCCGACCACGAACTGGTTGGTGGCCACGTTGTAGGTGTCGTTCCAGACGGTGGGCGCCCTGACGTTGTCGCCCGCGGCGCCCAGGTGCAGCCGGATCCCGCCGACGCCGGTGACCAGCGGGTCGCTGTCCGGCCACGACGTCACCCGGTGCAGGTAGTAGGTGACCTGGTTGAACCTGACGTCGGCCGCGCCGCTGTCACCGGAGGCGGCCAGGACCGTCACGCCCTGCCGCGCGGCGTCGATGTAGGCCCCGCGCAGGCTGAGCAGTGACCGCCTGGACGGGAACGTCTGCTCGGTCGCGCTGAAGCTCTGGCTGATCACGCCGCCGAGGTGGTGGCTGATCACGTACTTCTCGGCCGTGACGATCTGGGGGAAGCCGGTCGTGCCCTCGTTCTCCGAGGTCGGGGTCTCGACGAGCAGGATGCTCGCGCCGGGGGCGATCGTGTGGGCGTACTCGACATCGAGGTCGGTCTCCCCGGCCCAGCCCTCCCGGTCGGAGGTGGGCCGGTACGCCGGGACCTTCCCCGCGGGCTGGATGACCTGCAGCGAAGGCGGCGCGGGAAGGCCGGTGGCCTGGTCGAACCTGGCCAGGTCGCGCTGGACGGTCGGGGAGCCGAACGAGTCGACGATGATGATCGTCTGCCCGCGGCCGGTGACTCCCTGCCGGTACAGCCGGGGCAGGTTATAGGCCTGCTGGATCTGCGCGGGCAGGTAGCACGCGATGTGATAATGCTGCTCGCAGAACGCGGTCGTGGGCGGCGCGGACAGGACCCCGTCCAGGGCATGGACCGCGTCCGGCCGTATCGTCACGCCGTCCCCCGGCGGGACCGCCGCGCCCGCGGCCCGGCCGGCGCCCGCGCCCGGCGCGAGCGCGCTGGCCCCGGTGACGACGGCGGCCAGCAGGAACAATCCGGCAGCCGCTGCCGCAGGCCGGGCTAGGCGCATGTAGTCCCCCTGGGCTAACGGGCGGAGGGCTGCAATTGCAGACAAGTACTGCCGCGCACCCTATCGCGGCTTTCCGCCGCTTCATAGGGTGCGGGCCGCACCACGTCTCACCGCCGTAGCCCGGCCGACGGCCGGGCACTGCGAGCCGAGCCCAGGCTGGCCGCCAGCGTACCGTGGGTCCATCGCCGGAACTTACGCTCGCCGGCCGGCGTGACGTTGGCGGCATCACCCAAGCGGAGACGGCCAGGTGAAGCTCAAACTAGACCTGCACGACATCTACAACCGCGGGCAGGACATCGACCGCGCGCTGCGCGACATCATGGACGAAGCGGTCAGGAAGAAAGCACCGCTCGTCGAGATCATTCCAGGTAAGGGCTCGGGCCAGCTCAAAAAGCACGTGCTCAGGTTCCTCCAGCAAAAGGAGATTAAGGCGCTCTATCACCGCGTCGAGAAGGACTCGAAGAACTTCGGCCGGATCTTTGTCCATTTCCGCTGGTAGTCCGCCTAGAATGACCGCCGGTGATCCGACAGCGTGGGCCACGCGGAGAACACGGCCTTTGAGCGGCGCGCCGCGGCGGCGGCCACCGCCGTGGCGCGGTGGGCGAATCCCCCGGCCCCTTGCTGCACCCGCCTGTTCGGCGGCTTGCGATGACGCGGCGACTGAGGCGGAAAGTCCCAAACTTCTGGCATTCCGAAGTCCCTTACATTGGTCAGCTCCCAGGCAAATCCCATCCCGCTCCCCCGTATCCGCGACCCCCGTTATAACGCGGACGTGGCACCTGCTTTGCCGGCTAGATAATCTCACGTCACTTATATGAATACGCGCATGACATGCCGGGCGAGCAAAATGGCCCGGCCGCTGCATATCTCCCCGGCGGCTCCGGGCGACAGCGGCGCGCCGCCCGTTGAGATTCGTTGGGTAACGACCGTCCTGTCCGTCATGGCAGGATGCTGGCATGAGGATCATCATCCGGGTGCTGATCACCGCCGTGGCCCTGCTCGTGGCTACGTGGGTGCTCCCCGGCATCGTGCTGACCGCCGGCACCACGCTGTCCAAGGTCGCCACCCTGGCCGCCGTGGCGCTAATCTTCGGCGTGATCAATGCCGTGCTCAAGCCGATCGTCAAGGTGGTCGGCTGCGTCTTCTACATCCTGACCCTCGGCCTGATCGGGCTGGTGGTCAACGCGCTGCTGTTGTGGCTCACCAGTTGGGTGGCGGGGAAGCTCAACCTCCCGTTCCACGTCACCGGCTTCTGGCCGGCGTTCTGGGGCGCGATCATCATCGGCGTGGTCGGCTGGCTGCTGAACATCACGCTGGGCGAGAAACGGCACCACCCCGAGGAAGCCGGCTGAAATTTACCCGCCAGGGCTGAAGCGGCCGCGCGGCAGGAAGCGCCCGGCGCCGGGCTGGCCGAGGAACGTGCCGTCGCGGACCAGCACGTTGCCGCGCTGCATCACCACCTCGGGCAGCCCGCGGACCTGCCGCCCCTCGTAGCAGCTGTAGTCCACCCGCATGTGATGCGTGCTGGCCGACAGGGTGCGCTCGGTGTCGGGGTTGAAGACCACGATGTCGGCGTCCGCACCGGGCGCGAGCGTGCCCTTGCGCGGGTACAGCCCGAACATCCGGGCCGGCGCGGTCGCGATCAGCTCGACGAACCGCGTCGGCGTGATGTGGCCGGCCGCCACGCCTCCGTCCCACAGCAGCGTGTAGCGGTCCTCGACCCCGGGCAGCCCGTTGGGTATCGCGGAGAAGTCGTCCTTTCCGAGTGACTTCTGCTCCTTGTAGTCGAACGGGCAGTGGTCGGTGGAGACCACCTGCAGGTCGTCGGTGATCAGGCCGCGCCACAGGTCGGCCTGATGGTCAGCGGGCCGCAGCGGCGGCGAGCAGACGAACTTGGCCCCCTCGAAACCGGGCCGGGCCAGGTCGTCGAGGGACAGGTAGAGGTACTGCGGGCAGGTCTCGGCGTAGGCGGGCACGCCGCGGTCGCGCCCCTCGCGCACCGCGGTCAGTGCCTCCCGCGAGGAGAGGTGGACGATGTAGACCGGCACGCCGGCCAGTTCGGCGAGCGCGATCGCGCGGTGGGTGGCCTCGCCCTCCATCGACGACGGCCGGGTCAGGCCGTGGTTGACCGGGGACGTCTTGCCCTCGGCCAGGTAGCGCTGGACCAGGACGTCGATCGCGCCGCCGTTCTCGGCGTGCAGCATGATCAGGCCGCCGTTGTCGGCGGTGCGGCTCATCGCGCGGAAGATCGACGCGTCGTCCAGCATGAACACGCCCGGATAGGCCATGAACAGCTTGAACGAGGGGACGCCGCGGTCAATCATCGTGTCCATCTCGCGCAGGATGGGCTCGTTGATCTCGCGCACGATCAGGTGCAGGCCGAAGTCGATGTGCGACTTCGGCTCGGCCTTCTCCAGCCAGGTGTCCAGGCCCTGGGCCAGGCTCTCGCCGTAGCCCTGCACCGCGAAGTCGACGATCGTGGTGGTGCCGCCCCAGGCCGCGGCCGCGGTGCCGGTGGCGAAGTCATCCGAGGCGAAGGTGCCGCCGAACGGCAGCTCCATGTGGGTATGCACGTCGATGCCGCCGGGCATGACGTACCGCCCGGTGGCGTCGATGACGGTGTCCGCGGCCGCCGGGTCGCCCGCTGTCCCCCGCCCGCCCAGGCCCAGGCCGATCGCCTGGATCCGCTCCCCGTCGATGAGCACGTCGGCCTGGGTCATGTCGGTGGCCGTGACCACCGTCCCGCCCTTGATCAGCGTCGTCATGGCCGCTGCTCCACCAGCTCGCCGTAGGTCTCGGGCCGCCGGTCGCGGAAGAACTGCCAGGTGTTGCGCACCTCGCGGATCTCGTCCAGGTCCAGGTCGGCGACCAGCACCTCGTCGTCGCGTTCCGAGGCCTGGGCGATGATCTTGCCGCGCGGGCTGCAGAAGTACGAGGAGCCGTAGAACATGTGCTCGTTCAGCGGCGCCTCGACGCCGACCCGGTTGCTCGCCGCGATCCAGAACCCGTTGGCCACCGCGTGCGCGGGCTGCTCGAGTTCCCACAGGTAACGAGACAGCGACTGAACCGTGGCCGACGGGTTGAACACGAGCTCGGCTCCCTTGAGCCCCAGCTCACGGGCGACCTCGGGGAAGTGCCGGTCGTAGCAGATGATCAGGCCGAGCCTGCCCACCGAGGTGTCCCACACCGGGTAGCCGAGGTTGCCGGGCTTGAAGTAGAACTTCTCCCAGAAGCAGGGCCCGACGTGCGGGATGTGGGTCTTGCGGTACTTGCCGAGTACCGTGCCGTCGCGCTCGATCACGCAGGCGGTGTTGTAGTAGACACCGGGCTGCTCCTCCTCGTACCACGGCACGATCAGCACGATCCCGTGCTCGCGGGCCACCTCGCGCATCCTGGTCACGGTCGGCCCGTCCTCCGGCTCCGCGGTGGCATACCACTTAGGGTCCTGCTCGGCGCAGAAGTAGGGACCGTGGAAGATCTCCTGCAGGCCCACCACCTGGGCGCCCTGGCCCGCCGCGTCCGCGATCATCTTGATGTGCTTGTCGATCGCCTCTTCCTTGGACATGTTCGCCTGAGCCTGGATCAGCGCCGCGCGGACCATTCGCATCGGTGTCCCTCCTTAGCGGAAAGCCGGGATGATCTCGCGGCCGAAGCCGCTGATCAGCGCCCTCGGATCGTCGACCATCGAATAAATGTTGAACTGCTGCACACCGAGGTCCTGCAACTGGCCAAGCCTGGCCCGCACCTGCTCCGGGGTGCCGAGCACGCAGAACCTGTCCACCACGTCGTCGCTGACGAACTCGGCGTTGTCGGATCCCGACCGGCCGTGGTGGGCGTAGTCGTACCGCTCGCGGGCCGCGATGTACTCGGTCAGCTCGGCCGGGAGGTCGGAGTCATGGTAACGCTGAACCAGGTCGACCACGTGGTTGGAGACCAGGGCGGGGAACCAGCGCACCTGGTCGCGCGCGTGGGCGAGGTCAGCGGAGATATAGGCCGGGGCGGCGGCCATCACCTTGATGCCGGCCGGGTCCCGGCCGGCCTCCTCGGCGCCTTCACGCAGGTAGCGCAGGGCCCATTGGATGATGAAGGGGTCGGCCAGCTGCAGGATGAGGCCGTCGGCGACCCGGCCGGCGCAGCGCAGCGCCTGCGGTCCGTACGCGGCGACCCAGATCGGCAGCGTATGGCCTTCCGACCACTTGAGCTGCACCGGCGTGCCGTCGTGATCGACCTCGCGCCCCTCGGCCAGGTCGCGGATGATCCGGCAGGCCCGCTCGAGCGCGGCCACGGTCACCGGCTTGCGGCCCAGCACCCGCTGCGCCGAGTCGCCGCGGCCGATGCCTATCTCCATCCGGCCGCCGGAGATCTCGTTCAGCGTGGCGATGGCCGCCGCGGTCACCGTCGGGTCCCTGGTCACCGGGTTGGTGACACAGGGCCCGATGTGGATGTCGGTGGTGGCCGCCGCCATCAGGGTGAAGATCGGGTAGACCTCCTGCCACAGGACGTGGCTGTCCCACAGCCACACGTGGCTGAAGCCGCTCTGCTCGGCCAGCACCGTCCGGCTGACAATCTCTGACACGGGCGGATCCGCCATGAAGGTCACACCGAAGCTGATCATATTCATCTCGCTTTTATTAGCGTTTCATCCCCTATGTATTACTTGCGTGGTCATCCGGCCACGAATGAGGCCAATTCTGTCTTATCCGCTGGCAGATCGTCGTAATCTCGCTGACGGGACAACGATGGAAGGTCCTGATGGTGACCATGGCCCGGGAAGTCAGCGACGGACCGCCGGGCGGCAAGCCGGAGCGGGCGGCCAGCTGGCCGGTCAGGTCGGGGACGCTGCCGCGGCTGGCCGACTGCTTCGACCCGCGCCCGGAGACCGGATTCGCCGTCGCGCGCGTTCTTGCCGCCGGCGCGACAGCGGTGCTGACCCAGCCCATCCCTCCCGATGGTGCCGGACGTCACTCGCTGGGCGGACTGGGCGGCACCGGCAAGACCCAGCTCGCCGTGGCGACCGCGCTCTCGGCCTGGCGTTCCGGCCAGGTGGACCTGCTCGCATGGGTGCCGGCCGCCAGCCGCGATGCGGTGCTCACCGCATACGCGCAGGCGCTGGCGGCGGTCGGCGTCCCGGCCGCCCACGCCGACATGGACGCGGCCGCGGCCAGCTTCCTGGGCTGGCTGGCCACGACCAGCCGGCCCTGGCTGGTGGTCCTCGACGATCTCGCTGAGCTGGCCGACCTGGACGAGCTCTGGCCGTTAGGCGCGGCCGGGATGGTCCTGGTCACCACCCGGCTGCCGGCCGCCGCGATGCGCGGGCCCGGCCGGACCATCGTGGAGGTCGGAGAGTTCAGCCCGCGCGAGGCGCTGACCTACCTGACCGCCAGGCTGAGCGAACCGGGCATGCGGGCCGGGGCGCTTGACCTGGCCACCGACCTCGGCTGCCTGCCGCTCGGCCTGGCGCAGGCATCGGCCGTGGTCGCCGACAGTGCCATCGATTGCCGCCGTTACCGCCTGCAGCTCGCCGACCGGACGCGGCAGATGCCCGTGGCCGAGGCCAACCCGCACGCGGCAACTGTGGCCGTCACCTGGTCGCTGTCGCTGGACCGGGCCGACGCCCTGGCCCCTCCGGGAACGGCCGGGTACGCCCTGGCGGTGATGGCGCTGCTCGACCCGGCCGGCGTCCCGGGAGCGGTGCTGACCAGCCGGCCGGCGTGTGACTACATATGTAACCGCGAGGCCACGGGCGGGCA
This sequence comes from uncultured Actinomycetota bacterium, assembly GCA_963729365.1. GTDB lineage: Bacteria > Actinomycetota > Actinomycetes > Streptosporangiales > Streptosporangiaceae > JASHPR01. The sequence continues at coordinate 20,331 of CAVSNQ010000012.1, read as the reverse complement.
GGCCGACGAGAGCCAGCTCCGCAGCGTGTTCGACAGCCTGTCCCGGGCCGGCCTGGTGACCATAGATCCCCAGTCCGCTTCCCGTACGGTGCTTATGCACGGCCTGGTCCAGGCATCGATCCGGCAGGTCATCACCCCCGCGGCGCTCGAGCAGTCCACGGCGGCGGCGGCCGACGCCCTGCTGCAGGCCTGGCCTGCGGATGATCTCGAGCCGCTGCTCGCGCAGGCCCTCCGGGATTGCACGGCTAGCCTGCACCGGGCGTCTGACGAGCTGCTCTGGGCCCCCGAGGCCCACCCGGTGCTGTTCCGGGCCGGCCAGAGCCTGGACCGCGCCGGGCTGGCCAGCCTGGCCATTTCCTACTGGCAGGCCATGGTCGGCACCAGCGGCCGGATCCTGGGCCAGGCCCACCTCAGCACGCTGCTGGCCCGCGACCACCTCGCGGCCGCCTACATGACCGCGGGGCGCACCGCGGACGCCATCAGCACGCACGAGCAGACCCTGGCCGACCGGGCCGAGGCCCTTGACCCTGACCATCCCGACACGCTGGCCGCATGCGGCAATTTCGCCCGCGCCTGCCTCGCCGCCGGGCGCGCGTCCGACGCCATCCCGCTGTACGAGCGCGCCCTGGCCGGACGGGAACGAGCGCTCGGGCCTGCCCATCCGGACACGCTGACCGCGCGCGGCGATCTCGCGAGCGCTTACCTGTCGGCGGGCGAGCCGCAGGCCGCGATCGCCATCCTGCAGCACGTGTACAGTGACCGGGCCGCGGTCCTGGGCTCGGACCATCCCGAGACGCTGACCGCGTGTGCCGACCTCGCGGCCGCGCAGCTCGCCGCGGGCCAGCCGAAGGACGCCATCCCGCTGTACGAGCGGGTCCTGGCCGGACGGGAGCGGGCCCAGGGCGCGGTGCACCCGGACACCATGACCGCGCGAGCTAACCTGGCCTACGCCTACCGCTCGGCCGACCGGATGAAGCACGCGCTGCCCGTGTATGAGCGCACGCTCGCCGACCGGGAGCGGACGCTCGGGCCGGACCACCCGGACACCCTGGCCTCGCTGGCCAACCTGGCCTCGGCTTGCCACACCGCGCACAAGCTCAAGCAGGCGATACCGCTCTACGTAGAGACCCTCGCCCGGCGGGAGCGGGTCAGCGGCCCTGACCACGTCGAGACGCTGGCCGCGCGCGGCAATCTCGCCTCCGTCTACCACTCGGCGGGCCGGCTCGCGCAGGCGATCCCGCTGTACGAGCAGACGCTGCAGGACTACGAGCGCCTGCTGGGCCCGGATCACACGAGCACGCTGACCTCCCGCGCCAACCTCGCCTCCGCGTACCACACGGTGGGACGGCGCACCGAGGCAGTAGGCGTCTTCGAGCGCACTCTGGCCGACTGCGAGCGCCTGTTGCCCCCCGATCACCCGATGACCAAGGCCATCCGCGAGAACCTCCAGGCGGCCACCTAGTGTCACCGGTGGCCGGGTTCGACGCTGCCCCGGCCGCTGGTCAGCCGCCGGTGAACCGCGGCGCGCGCTTCTCCGCGAAGGCCGCGACCCCCTCGGCGAAGTCGCTCGAGCCCGCCATCTCCTGCTGGATCCGGGCCTCGAACTCCAGCTGGGAGTCCATCCGGTCGTAGAGCCACCGGTTGAGCTGGCGCTTGGTTCCCGCGTACGACCTGGTCGGGCCGGTCGCGAGCCGCTCGAGCAGTTCGTCGGCGCGGGCGGCGAGTTCCTCGTCCGGCCAGACCCGGTTGATCAGCCCCCACTCCAGCGCCTGCCGGGCGCCGAGCCGCTCGCCGAGCATGGCCAGCTCGGCGGCCCGGGCGAAGCCCACCCGCGAGGGCACGAGCAGCGACGAGCCGCCATCGGGCACCAGGCCGATGTTCACGAACGCCAGCAGAAAGTACGAGGATTCCGCGGCGACCACCAGGTCGCAGATCAGCGCCAGGGACAGGCCGATCCCGGCCGCGGCGCCGTTGACCGCGCTCACCACCGGCTTGGGCATGTGCCGGATCGTGACCATGATCGGGTGGTATCGCTCGGTCAGCCGGCTGTAGACGTCGGGGGGGCCGGATTCCCCGGACTGGCCGTCCCTGAGGTCGGCGCCGCTGGAGAACGCGCGCCCCGCGCCGGTGACCAGCACCGCGCGAACGGCCGGGTCGGCGGCGGTCTCGTTGAGGCCGGCCAGCAAGTCAAGGCTCAGCTGGTCGTTCCAGGCGTTCAGCCGCTCCGGACGGTTGAGCTCGAGTTTCGCTGCGCCGCCGCGACGGTAGTAGTTGACGGTTTCGTACGCGTGGGCCAGTTCGTAGTCACTCACGGCTGTCATGTTACGGGGCACTCTGTTCCGGCGGCACGCACCTCGTCCAGCAGGATAGCCAGGTCATCGGCCGTGGTGTCCGGGTGGATCAGGCAGGCTCTCAGCGCGGGCCTGGCCAGCCTGGTGCCGGTCAGGAACGCCCGGCCCCGCCGTTGCACCGCGGGCGGGATCGCCTCGTTGATCGCGTCGACCTGGCGGTCAGTCCGGCCGGCCGGCCGGAACCGGAAGGCGACGATCGAGAGGACCGCCGGGGCGAGCCGGTCCAGGTCATCGGCGCCGTCGACCATCTCGGCGAGCGTCCGGGCGAGCGCGACGGCGCGCGCGACCAGCGCGGTGATCCCGGACCTGCCGAGGTAGGCCATGGTGGCCCAGGCGCGCAGCGCGCGGAACGGCCGGGTCTGCTCGGGCCCGTACTCGGAGAACCAGCCGGGGCCGCTGGCGCTGGCGTCGCGCAGGTACGGCGGCACCAGGCTGAACGCCTCCCGTAGCGCGAGCGGCTCGCGGACCAGGAGGCAGCCGCAGTCGACCGGCACGCCGAGCCACTTGTGCGGATCCAGCGCGAGCGAGTCCGCCCGGGCCATGCCCGCATACCGGGGCGCGATCGCCGGGTCCGCCGCGCCGAGCGCGCCGTAGGCGCCGTCCACGTGCAGCCAGAGTCCCTGGTCGGCGGCGATGTCGGCGAGCTCGTCCAGCGGGTCGATCGCGCCGGAGTTGACCGTGCCCGCGGTCGCCGCGACGCAGAACGGCCGCAGGCCGGCGGCGCGGTCGCGGGCCAGCGAGCCGCGCAGCGCCGCGAGGTCCATCCGGAACTCCTCGTCGGCCGGGACGACCCGTACCCCGCGGGTGCCGATGCCGAGCAGCTCGGCCGCCTTGCGCAGGCAGCTGTGCCCTTCCGCGGAGACGTAGAGCACGAACGGAGGCCGCCCGGTCAGGCCGTCGGCCCGAACGTCCCACCCGTCGGCCGCGGCGGCCCGGTATCTCGCCGCCGCCAGGGCGGTGATCGTCGCCAGCGAGGCCCCGCTGGTCAGCAGGCCGCCGCCGGGCGGGCACGGATAGCCAAGCAGCTCGGCCAGCCAGCGCACCACGCACCGCTCGACGGCCACGGCGGCGTGGTCGCCGCCCGCGCAGCTGGGGTTCATCGCCGCCGCGATCGGCTCGACCAGCACCCCCACGGGCTGCGGCGGCGAGTTCACCCAGCCGAAGAAACGCGGGTGCCCGTTGCCCATCGGGTACGGCAGTACGTGCTCGGCGATGTCGGCGAGCACCATCTCGGCCGGACGGCCGAGCTCCGGCAGGGGCTGGTCACGCAGCCAGGCGCGGGCCGCTTCCCCCATGGGCGGCCAGACCGGCCCGGCCCGGATCCCGCCCAGGTGGTCCATGGCGAGGTCGGCCGCCAGGCGCGCGGCCCGGCCGAGATCTTCGGTCACCGCTCTCCTCGGCTAGGTGCGAAGCCGGCCGAGCGCCTGGCCGGTTGAGCGCTGCCTGGCTCTCGCCCGGCGGGCCTGGGCCCGGGCCTCGGCCAGGGCGCGCCGGGCATCGGCGAGCTGCTCTTCGAGCTGCTGCACCGCGGCTTCCTGCTGGTCCTCGGCCACTGTCGCGGCGTCGGCGGCCCGGGCGGCCTCGGCCGCCGCACGCTCGGCCTCGGCCAGTGCCGCCCGGCGGCGGCGCTCCCGATCCGCCCGCGCCTGGTCGGCTGAAGGTGCCGCGGCCCGGGCCGCCCGGGCGGGCGGCGGGCGCGGGGCCCGGGCGGCGCGGCGGCCGCCCGGCCCGGTCACCAGCGTCACGGCCGACGGCCCGGACGAACCGAAGCCCTCGCTGTGCGCCGCCCGCTCCAGGGCCCCGCCGGCCAGCTGCTCCGCGACCCGCGGGTCGGCCAGGGCCGCGCCGAGAGTGGCGGTCACGTCGTCCCTGAGCGCGGCGGGCGGCGAATGCTGGCCGGAAACCGTGAAGGCCTGACGGGCCAGGGACTCGATCAGCGCGCGCCGGCGCTGCGACAGCTCCCTGATGGCCGCGCCATCGAGGGAGCCCTGCGCGGCGCGCAGCTCCTCGCCGAGGCCGGCCAGGTCGGCGGTCACCCCGGGCTGCGCGCGGACCAGCTGGTTGACGACCCAGGCCGATCGGGTCGGCTTGCGCAGCCCGGCGATCCGCTTGGCCACCGGGGCCTGGCCTGCCGCGCGCGCCCGGGCCGCGAGCTCGCCGCGGCGCTCGACGAACTCATCCGGGTCAGCCGAGTAAAGCTCAGCGACCGCCTCCTGCAGCAGGTCACCATCGGTCACGCGCTCTATCCTGCCAGCAATAACGGGCCGGCCTTCGCTGGGGCCTGGCCCGCCGATGCGAGCCACTCGGTGATCGCCGCGGCGCATTCCCGCGGCGCTTCTAGCTGCGGCACGTGACCGACGCCGGGCAGCTCGACCAGCGACCATGAGGGGTTCGCGCGCGCCGCGCTCCGTGCCGCCGAGACCGGCACCAGCCGGTCGCGCTCGCCGTGCAGCAGCAGCACCGGGCCGCCGACCGAGCGTACTCCCCGCCGGTACGCCTGGCCCCGGACATAGCCGGCGGTGGCCAGGACCGAGCGCATGGCGGCGGTGAAATCCCGGCCCGCGCCGTCGAACGAGGCGCGCTGGCGCACCAGCTCGACGTGCTCGGCGACCACATCGGCGGCGACCCGGGAGGCATCCGCGCAGCACACCGACAGGACGCTGGCGACCAGTCCCTCCGGGGACAGGCGGCGGTGGTTCATCATCAGCGCGCCGAGGCCAGGCGTGGCGTAGAGGCCGAACATCGCGGCTATCCAGGGATCCGGGCGGGCGGGCACGAACGGCAGCGCCGGGTCGAGCAGGATCAGGCCGGCGACCGTTTCGGGAGCCGCGCTGGCCTGGAGCAGTGAGATCATTCCGCCCATCGAGTTGCCCATGAGGATGACCGGGCCCTTGGTCACGGACTCGATGAACCGGTGCAGCAGAACCCGGTTCGCGGCGACGTCCGTGCCGCGCCCCCGTGACTGGGTCAGGCCGTGCCCGGCCAGGTCCGGGGCGAGCAGCCGGCCGCGGCCGGTCAGCAGCGGCGCGAGCGCCGACCAGTTCAGCGCCGATCCGCCGAGCCCGTGCACACACACGATCACCGGTCCGCGGGCCCGGCCGCCGAAGTCGAGATAGTGCACCGGACCGTCGAGATCGATCCAGCGCGAGCGCTTGGTCACCGGCCGCTTCAGGGGCCGTCGCCGTGCTCGAGGATCTCGGCTGCTCCGCGGACGACGCACCGCAGCGGGTCGTCAACGACCATGGCCGGGATGTCCGCGACCGCTTCGATCTTGCTCGCCAGGCCAGGGAGCAGGGCGCCCCCTCCGGCCAGCCGGATCTTTCCCCGGACCACGTCCTCGGCCAGGTTCGGCGGGATGTCCGACAGCATCTCCTGCGCCGACTCGGCGATCGTGGCCACGGGATGGCTGAGCGCCTCGGCGACGAGCCGCGCCGGGACGTACTCCACGCGGGGCGTGCGGCGCGCGGCGTCGACGCCGACCACCTCCATCCATTCGGCCGCGGCTTCGCCCAGTCCCAGCGTCATCTTCAGGCTCCTGGCCGCGTTGCGGCCCAGGAGCAGGCCTAGCTCGGCCTTGACGGCGTGCACGATCGCCTCGTCCATGGCGTTGCCGCCCAGGCGCAGCGACCGCACCCGTACCACGTGACCGCCCGCGAGCACCGCGGCTTCCGTGGTCCCGCCCCCGATGTCCACCATGAACGCGCCGGACCCGTCGCCGCGGCCGAAGCCGGCGCCAGCGGCGGCCGCGACCGGCTCATCGACGAGCCGGACGGCGCAGCGCGGCCGCTGTGCCTCGACCGCGGCGGCCAGTGACCGCCGCTCCACCCAGGTGGCGCCGCTCGGCACGCAGACCACCGCCGACGCCCGCAGCAGGCCGCGGCGCAGCCGGGCCCGGCGCAGGAATCCCTGGAGCATGGCCGTGGCCGCCTCCAGGTCCGCGATGACCCCGTCGCGGAGCGGATGGACGACGTCGATGTCCTGGGGGTCCTTCCCGGCCAGGGCGTCCGCGGTCTCGCCCACGGCGGCAACCTTGCCGGTCGAGCGGTCAATCGCGATCGCGGACGGCTCTTCCAGCACGATCCCGCGGCCGGAGACGTAAACAAGCGTGTTGACCGTGCCCAGGTCGATCGCTACCCCTGGCCGCAACCGCATGGCCCCTGTCCTTTGCCCGGAATGCTCGTGCACCTTCCAGTATGGTCTCTACCCAGTCAGCCCGGCCGCTCCAGCCGGTAGGCGATGTGGCGGCGCAGGGGGTCGCCAACCGCGAGCTTCGGGTGGTCGAACAGCGCGTACGGCGTCATCCCCAGCCGAAGCATGACGGCCTGTGACGGCCGGTTGACCGTGGCCGTTATCGACCAGAGCTGGTCAAGACCGGCTCCGCTGAACGCCACGTCCGCCGCGGCGGTAGCGGCCTCGGTGGCAAACCCCTGGTGCCACGCGGGCCGGGCCAGCCGCCAGCCCACCTCCATGCCGCCCGCGCCCGGCACCCCGTCGGGCATCGGGTTCAGGCCGGTGAACCCGATGAACTCGCCGGTGGCGGCCACCTCGAGGGCCCACAGGCCGAAGCCCTGCTGGTCGAAGAGGTCCTCCATGCGGTCGACGCTGGCGTTGCTGGCGGCCCGGTCCAGGGTGGCCGGGAAGTAGCGCATCACCTCAGGGTCGGCGTTCATCGCGGCGTACGCATCTCGGTCGCCGTCGCGCCATCGGCGCATCACCAGGCGAGCGGTGCGGATGTTATCGAACCGGCGCGGCACTCCAGCAGCGTAGCGGCCCCCGAATGCCGCGCGGCCGGGACATCGGCTCAGGCCTGGCTCGGACTGGGGCTGGGCGGCGGCCGCCCGGCCAGCCGTCCCAGCCGGCCGCCGACGGCTTCCCGCTCGAACACGCGGACGTTCTCCTCCACCGACAGCCCCTTGGTTTCGGGCAGGAACTTGTACACGAACCCGATCGCCGCGACGCAGAGCACGGCGAAGCAGACCATGACCCACTGCAGCCCGATGGCGTTGTGCCAGGCCGGGAACGCCTCGATGAGCGCGTAGTTGGCCAGCCAGTCGACACACGCGCCCAGGGCTGCCGCCCGGCCCCGGACGGCGGTGGGGAAGACCTCGCCCTGGATCAGCCAGCCGGTCCCGCCGACGCCGATCGCGAACGAGGTGATGAAGAACGAGAATCCGACCATGACCACCACGGTCTTGGGCAGGTCGGTCAGGAACGCCACCCCGGCCGCCGCGACCAGGATGAACACGGTCATGCCGACGTAGCCCCAGATGGCCAGCGGGCGCCGGCCCACCTTGTCGATCCACCGGAACGCGAAATAGGTCGCGATCACGTTGACCGCGCCCAGGATCGCGGTCACCTCGACTCCGGCGACCGCCGCGCTGACGGCGTTGTGCCCGCTCTGGAAGAACCCCGCGAGGATCGTCGGGCCGTAATAGAACGGGACGTTGATCCCGGTGATCTGCTGGAAGATGAAGAAGACGCAGACAATGATCAGGGCCCGCCTGACCCCGGCGGTCCACGCGGTCTTGCGCTGCCGTTCCTGCTCCTTTTCGGCCGCTTCCTGCGCGGCCCCGCGTATCTCGTCGTCCGTGACTTCCATCCCCAGCAGGCCGAACGCCTTCCTGGTGTCGTCGTAACGGCCGTGCAGCATGAGCCATCGCGGTGACTCGGGCATCTTGGACCGCAGCGCGACGGCGACCAGCGCCGGGAGCGCACCCAGGCCGAGGATGAGCCGCCAGTCAAGGCCGCTCGCACTATTCGGCGCAACCTTGAGAATCACCACCGCCACCAGATAGGAGACGAGGATTCCCACGGTGATCATCCACTGCTGGATGATGCTCAGCTGGCCTCGCCGATCCCGGGGGGCGAACTCCGCGATGTAGGAGGTGGCGATCGCCGAGTCGGCGCCGATCGCGAGCCCGATCAGCGTGCGCGACGACAGCAGCATGAAGGCGTTGATCGTGACCGCCGACAAGATCGCGCCGACAGCGTAGATGGCGGCGTCGGTGATGAGCAGGATCTTGCGCCCGAAGTGGTCGGTCAGCGGACCGGCGATGAGGGCGCCCGCCGCGGCGCCCAGGGACGCCCCGGCCACCAGGTAGCCGGTCGCGAAGCTGGACAGATGGTACACGGGCAGAATGAAGCCGAGCGCCGAGCCGATGTTGGAGGTGTCGTATCCGAACAGGAACCCGCCGACGCACGCGAGCACGGCCAGGTACCAGTAGAAGTTCGTCGGGATGCGCGAGTCCAGATCCGCGAGCAGGTTCCGTCCTGACGGCTGCGCAGGCTTAGTCTCCGACACCATCTGCCGACCTCCTAGCGTTGGACGCCGGAATTACCCGGACCGCAGTCCGGCAAACGTGGCGAAAATGTTCCGGCCCGATGCCGATCGGCCGCCGGTCCGGTCACGGCGCGCACCTGCTGACGAAAAGGCGGGCTTGCCGGGCATGTTACGGGTATGTTACGACTGTGTTACGCGCATGAGGAATTGGCGTGCTGGGGTGAACAGTATGGCGGCCACAACGACGTGGACGAGGATGGCCCGCAGGCTCGGGTTTGACCACAACCCGCTCCGCCGGCGCTCGGATCTGATCGATGGCTGGCTGCTGCCCGCCGTGATCGCCGCGTTCCTCGCCCTGGGCCCGCTGTTCGCCAGCGCGGCCGGCCTGTGGGCCCACGCGGGCAACGCCGCCGCGCAGCGCGCGGAGCGGTCGTGGCACGAGGTTTCCGCGGTACTGCTGCAGCCCGTAGCCGGACCGATGACGTCCGAGAACGGTGCCGACACCTGGCTGGTCTGGGCGCCGGCACGGTGGACCGCCGATGGCCGGCCGCAGGCCGGCGACATCCCGGCCCCCGCCGGGACCAGGGAGGACGCCGTCGTGCCGGTGTGGCTCGACCGCGCGGGCCACGTTCAGGTGCCGCCGCTGACCGCGGCCGGGGCCCGTAATCGCATCGTGGTCGCGGCGCTGTTCGCGCTGGCCGGCCTGGCCGCGGCGCTCACGGCGCTGGCCGTGCTCGCCCGGTGGGTGCTCGACCGCAGGAGGATCGCGGGCTGGGAGACGGCCTGGCTCTCGGTGGGCCCGCAGTGGAGCCGTCACAGGTAGTTTCCGCGGCGCGGCATGATGGGGCGATGGCCCGTCTGGTCCCGCCCGTCGTTCGTCCCGGCCGGATGCGGGTCCGGGCGTCCTACGGCCCCAACTACGACCGGCTCGCCCGCGTCAAGGCCAGCTAGGACCCAGGGAACTTCTTCCGGGTTAACCAGAACGTCACGCCAGCCGGTTGATCACGGGCGACCAGCCGGCTGGCGTAGCGTTCAGGATGTCAGGCGGCTTCGGTGCCTGGCGGGCCGGGCTCGTCCGGGGGCGGCGACTCCGCGGGCAGCGTGGCCCGCCGCTCGATGACGCCGAGACTGTCGTGCATCGCCTGCCAGACGGCGCTGAGGCTGGCGCTGACCGGCTGGTCACCGCGGATGGTGCCGGGCAGACTGGTCTCGCCGCCGCCGATGGCACTGAGCGCGGCGCGGCCGACATCGATGATCACCGGGTCGCTGGCCTCGATCGTGACCTTGTCGCCGGTCACGTGGATCACCATCTGGCGCCTGCCCGCCTCTTCTGGCTGCTCGTCGCTGGTGCCGGTGACGTCCGCGCTGCGGAGCGCCTCCCTGGCCTGGTCCAGGTTGACGCCAAGCGCGCCGAGGGCCTTGGCCGCCGCGCTGTTCGCGTCGGTCAGCGCGGCCAGCAGCAGGTGGTGTGAGCCGACCGGCTGCGCCCCGGCCAGCCGGGCGGCCTCGCTGAGGCTGGTGTCGGCGGCCGGCGTGGTGCGCAGTTCCGTCTGTTCCCCTGGCTCCACTGGCTCGCCGGGTTCGGCCCCGGGACGGCGCCGCAGCAGCCAGCGGCGCCCCCTGGCGGCCTCGGATTTCCCGCCGGGCACCATGTCGATCACGGCCATGCGGATCGCCAAAAGGTCGGCGTGCTGCTTCAGGACCTGGGCGCCGACTCCATCGCCCTCCCTGATCACGCCGAGCAGGATGTGCTCGGTGCCGATGTAGTTGTGGTGCAGCTGGAGCGCCTCGCGCAGCGCGAGCTCGAGCGTCTTCTTCGCCCGCGGGGTGAACGGGATGTGCCCGCTCGGCGCCGCGCTTCCGGCGCCGACGATGGCCTTGACCTCTTCGCGTGTGGCCTCGCGCGACACCCCGAAGTTGGCCAGGACGCGGCCTGCGTACCCCTCGGGCTCGCCGAGCAGGCCGAGCAGGATGTGCTCAGTGCCGATGTAGTTGTGCTTCAGCTGGCGGGCTTCCTCTTGGGCCAGCACGACGACGTGCCGGGCCCGGTTCGTGAATCTCTCAAACATGAGATCAGAGTGGAGCACTCGTGAAACCTAGTCAATACCATGCTATTAATATGGTTAAGAACCATCCCCGGGCACCGGAGCCCCGGTGTTCCCACCCTGGGGAGGGCATGGATGTACCGATAGGCTCGCCAGAGCGTGTCTTCCGGTACATCCACGAGGGTCAGGTCGGCGAGGAGGACGCGATCATGGACTGGGAGGACCGGCTCGACGACTGGGAGCTCGAACTCGAGCTGACCGCTCAGCTCGAGGGCTCGGACTGGGTGACGCTCGAGCGGGCCGCCGCGGACACCGGCGCCTCCCGCGCCGCCCTGCGCAGCTGGTACCGGTCCGGGCAGATCCCGTCCCGGCTGGTCGACGGGCCGCACGGGCCGCAGCGGCTGGTGCCGCTCGCGGTCGTCGCGGCCCGCGCCGAGGCCTCGCCGCGGCTGCGCCGCACCGCGGAGCGACGGCTCGCCGACGAGGCCCAGCTCGAGATCCTCCGGCACCGGGTCGACCAGCTCGAGCTCCGGCTGGCCGCGCTCGAAGGGCAGCAGCATGGCTGAGCAAGGGCCGACCAACCCTCCCGTCCAGGTCCAGCTCTCGGTCCGGCGCGGTCGAGAGGCCGTGGAGTTCTACCGGTCGGTGTTCGGCGCGACCGAGGTGTACCGGTTTGGCGGCACCGGCGGCCACGAGGAGGTCGTCGCCCAGCTCAACATCGGAACCGGGGCGTTCTGGGTCGAGGACGAGTCTCCCCCGCACGACAACTACAGCCCCGAGTCGCTCGGCGGGACCACCGAGCGCATGCTGCTGATCGTCGATGAGCCGGAACTCGTCGTGCAGCGCGCCGTGGCGGCCGGGGCCACGGTGGTCTACCCGGTCGGCGACGCGCACGGCTGGCGGCTGGGCCGGATCGTGGATCCGTTCGGCCACCACTGGGAGATCGGCAAGCCCCTGGCGCCCTGGCCGCCGAGCTCACCCCGCCCGGCGCGCTCAGCCCGGGACAGCCGTGAGCCCGCGGGCGGGGCCGACCTCGGCGCGCTGCTCGACCTCACCACGCCGTGGTGCCTGCACGTGGCGGCCACCCTGGGCATCCCCGGCCACATCGCCGCAGGCCACCGGGACATCGGCGACCTGGCCGCGGCGGCGGGCTGCGACCGGGATGCCCTGCACGCGGTGCTCGGCCATCTCGTCTCCAGGGGAGTGTTCGTCGAGGACCAGCCGGGCCGGTTCTCCGGCAACGCCGCGGCGTCGCAGCTGGCGGAGGACCCGTTCCTGGATCTCGACGGGATCGGCGGTCGCATGGCGCATACCTGGGGAACGCTGCTCAGCTACGTGCGTTCCGGCCTGCCGGCGTACCAGGAGGTGTTCGGCCGGCCGTTCTGGGAGGACCTGGCGGCCAACCCGCGGATCGCGGCCGAGTTCGACTCGCTCATGGGACCAGCCGGGCACGGTGTCCCCGACTACGACATAGAACTCGCGGGCGGGTGGGAAGAGATCGCCGCCATCGTCGACGTCGGCGGCGGCACCGGGTCCATGCTGGCCGCGCTGCTCCGCCGCCACCCCCGGGTGCGGGGCACCCTCGTCGACCTGCCGGGCACCGTCGCCCGGGCCGGCGAGATCCTGAGCGACCCCGGCCTGGCCGGCCGGGTGACGGTGGCGGGGCAGAGCTTCTTCGACCCCCTGCCGGCGGGCGCGGACCTGTACCTGCTGAAGAGCGTGCTCAACGACTGGGCGGACGACGAGACCGTGGCCATCCTCCGGCGGTGCGCAGAAGCCGCACATCCCGGGGGCGCCGTGGTCATCCTCGGCGGCGTCTCGCCCGACGACGCGTCCCGCTCGCTCGGGATCGACATGCTGGTGGCGGGCGGCCGGACCAGCACGCTGACGGAGTTCGGGGCACTCGCCCGGCGGGCCGGGCTCGACATCGTCGCCGCGGGCACGCAGTCGTCCGGCCGGTTCGCCGTCGAGTGCCAGGCCCGCCGGGTAGGCCCCGGCGGGAACGGTCCCGGCGGGCGCCGCGTTCGCGTCACAGGCTCCTCGGGACGTAGATGAGCACGTTGTTCGCGGTCGCGGAGACCGCGGCGGCCCCGGAGGCGATCAGGACGGGCGTCTTGGCCGTGATCCTCTTCCCGTTACCGACCTGTCCGACGAAGCTGGTGCCCCACGAGTAGACCAGCCCGGTCGTCGTCACGGCATACGACGTGGCCGAGCCGGTGGCCAGGCTCTGGTAGGTAACTCCGGTGGGGGCGTAGAACCGCACCGGCGACGGCTCCATGCCGGTCCTTTCGTTGCCCAGCTGGTAGGACGAGTCGTCGCCCCAGGACCACATCGAGCCATCCGAGAGGATCACGAGCGTCTGCCCGTTGTTCCAGATGGACCCGCCCTGGGCGACCTGAGTCACCGGATCGGGGAGATCCACCCGGACCGGAACGTCGGATGGCTTGCCGAGACGCCCGGCGCCCAGCTGGCCGTTGGCGTCGTACCCCCAGTCGAAGTACTCCCCGTTGGACAGCAGTGCGCCTGCGTTGGCGAACGAGGCCACCAGTTCGGTAACCGGCGAGCTGCCGAGCCCGACCATCTTGACCGGGGTGGTGCTGTTGCGCATGCTGCCGTCGCCCAGGGAGCCCTGCAGGTTCTGCCCGCACGCGTAGACGGTGCCGTCAGCGTCGTAGAGCGCGTGATTGCTCGCTCCGGCCAGGGTGGTCACATGGGAGAACGGGAGCCTGACCGGCGTGAAGTAGGTTCTCCTGTTTCGCAGGCAGAGTTCGCCGCCGCCGTTATGGCCCCAGCCCCAGGCGTGTCCTCTGGTATCGACGGCCAGCGCGGTGTCGTACGGCATGACGTCGATCGGTATCGACGCGATCTTCACGCCCTTCGGGAAGCGCACCCGCACCGGCCTGGTGAAGTTGTTCAGCCTCTTGCCGTCACCGAGCTCGCCCTGTGTGCCCAGGCCCCAGGCGTAGAGCCGGCCGTTGGTCAGGAGCGCGTACTCGGTCGAGTTCGAGGTGGCGATCTCGGCGACGGGGCCGGGCAGGGTCACGGCGGTCGGCGCCGTTTCCGTGTCGTAGTTCACGCCTTTCTCGGCCCCGAAGAACGTCCCCCAGTGCTTGACCACCGCGGTGGACGCCGACCCGGCGGGGGTTGACGGCAGATGGGCCGCCGTTGATGACTCTGTTGAGGAGCGCTGATCCGAGGGACCCGACGAGCAACTGCTCGTGAAGACCGCGGCGGCGACCGCGGCGGCCGCGCACAGTCCAGCCCTGACGGAGAGCGATCTGCATGCCGCCGACCGCGGCCATGTCCTTGTGAAGCTCACACAGGGACAATATTGGTAGTCCCGGCCTGAAACGAACGGACCTCCGGATTGGCACGCGATACTCGCGTTCCGGCCCGCGAGCACGCCGGGTTCCGGCCCGCCGATCAGGTCAGCGAGCGTCCGCCCGGCAAGCCGTCCTGGGCGTGCTGTGCTGCTACTTCAGGCTGGGCGGGACGGGAGTCGGGTCCGTGGCCGGCTAAAACCGCCACTGCCAGGTGGCGATCATCGTCTGGAACTCCGGCGAGAAACGGTCAAAGAACGGCTGCGGGTCGCCGGCATGGGCGACGGCGAACCCGACCATGAACCAGCGGCCCTGCCGCCCGACATACAGCTCGCGAATCCGGACGTGCACATGCGGAAGGTTCATAGTGGTGTCGATCATCGTCGCACGCTCGCCGCCCATGACGATAACGCGCGGCCGGTTGACGACAACACCGTTGGCGCGCTCGGCCTTTACTCCGGCGAAACGCAGGGCGTCCTGTTCGAGGTGCGCTGGGTCGGCCGACAGGAACCTGACCATCTCGCGATTGACGACCTCGTTGAAGTCGACGGTCGCCTGGCACTCTGACGGGTTGCGACGGAGCATGAAAAGCAGCCGCTGCTGATTGTTGGCGGCGTCCTTCGCCGCATTGGCCAGGTAGGTACGGTCCGTAAGCGGCTCCCACCCGGCGGGAACCGCACAGGTGAACCGGCCATCACGCTGCTCCCAGGCACTTATCGGCACCTGCGGGGCCGGCTGCCACGCCTCCACGCCGAGCTGCTGCCAGAGCCTGCCGTGCGACAGGTGGGCGTACCAGCCAGCGAGGCCGTCGATGTCGGACGTGCGGAGCAGGAGCGGGTAGTAATTGACGGGCACGATCCGCAGGGCATCCTGCTCTCGGTCCCAGGAGACAACCTCGGAGTACTCCACTCTCATCGAGGCCCAGGTCCCGCCCCAGTTACCGTTCAGCGCCAGGCCGCGTTCATCAAGGACCGCCTCACCGCTGCCCGCTACCAGCCACTGCGGCCGGGCGAGTTGCCTGGCCCGGCTGCGCGCCGCTGAGTTGCCGGCGGCCCGTGCTCCGTAAAACAACCCGGCGGCGAGGGGGGAGTTGGTAATCAGCGCGCTTCGGTTCTGCTGGTACGTGACCCCGGGAGTGTCCCAGTACAAAAGCTCGACCGGCCACCGGAGTTCCGGAAGGTGCCCGGGCGCCGGACCGCCCTGCGGCGTTGGCCCCTGCCCAAGTGGCGCCTGATCCTGATCCGACATGCTTTTTACTATAAGTTCGACTGGCCAGCGAGAAATCACTACGCAATGCGGACGTTGCCCGATGACTGGGCGACTTTGTGGGTGCTTGGGGAGCTTTGTCGGACGTTAGAACAGCGCCGCGGCTGGTAGTGGCTACGTCAATTCGGTGTGCCGGAGCAACGGTCGCTCTAACATAAACATGGGGTTTGGGGCGGGATCGCTGGCTATCTGGGTGGGGTCGCGTGGCAGAGGCGCTTAAGCCCGGCGATCCGCGCCGGGCTGGACGATACGAGCTGCTTGAGCGTCTCGGCAGCGGTGGCATGGGCCAAGTGTTCCTCGGCCGGTCGCCCGGTGGCCGGCCGGTGGCCGTTAAGGTCATCCGCCCCGAATTGCTGGCCAGCCAATCCGGGTTCCGGGTCAGGTTCGCGCGCGAGGTGGAGTCGGCGCGCCGGGTCAACGCGCTGTTCACCGCGCCAGTCGTAGACGCCGACCCCAACGCCGACATGCCATGGCTGGTTACGGCCTACGTGCCCGGCCCCTCGCTCGCTGACGCGGTGAGCGACCACGGCCCGATGCGCCCCGACGTCGTACGCTCGCTGGCCGCTGGCCTGGCTGAGGGCCTGGACGCGATCCACGCGGTCGGCGTCGTGCACCGCGACCTGAAGCCGTCCAACGTGCTGCTGGCCGACGACGGGCCGCGGATCATCGACTTCGGGATTTCCCGCGCGGTCGAGGCCAGCGCGCTGACCGGCACTGGCCTCATCGTCGGCTCGCCTGCCTTTATGTCCCCGGAGCAGGCCGACGGCCGCGACGCCGGGCCGCCGAGCGACGTGTTCAGCCTGGGCTCGGTGCTGACCTTTGCCGCCACCGGCATGGGCCCGTTCCGCGGCGAGGCGATGCTCGCTCTGCTGTATCAGGTGGTCAACGCCGAGCCCGCGATCACCGGCCTGCCACCCGAATTGCGGCCCCTCGTCGAGCGCTGCCTGGCCAAGGATCCCGCCGAGCGGCCGACGCCACGGCAGATCATCGCCGAACTCGGCCCCATCGGCCTGCTGCACGACTGGCTGCCGCGGGCAGTGGCGGAGACACTGGCCAGATACCACGTGCCGAGCGGCAGTGACCAGCCCCAGCCGGCGGTGACAGCCGTCCCGCCGCGAGTCGCGCGGGACGGGCCGTTGAACACGGTGACGGCGCCCCCCGCGGCGAGGCCCGGGCCTGTGCCGCCGGGGCCTTACCCGACGCCGCCCCAGACCAGCCAGCCCCCTTACGAGCCGTCGCCGCCCCGAACATTCCAGCCGCAATACCAGCCACCGCCTCCTCCGCCACCGCGGCCACGTTCCTACCGCCCACCGCCGCTGCCGTACTCTGCTGCTGACTCGCGGGCGGGTGGCACGCTGCCGCGGGAATATCGGTTCGGCTGGCTGAGCCTGCCCATCCTGCTGTTCCTCCTAGTGGCCGCCTTCGTCGCTCCGCTGGAGACGTTCTACGGTCTGATCTGGGGTTTCGTGCTGACTGTGGTCGTCACCCGGCTGGCGGCTGCCGTCATCTGGGTCCGTGGTCACGGAACTCGCGGCCTCCCGGGGCGCGCGATGCGCAGCCTGGTGGCCGACCTCGGCGGGGCGATTGGCCTGAGCGCGCTCTTTTTCGGCGGGCTTGCCTTCACCGTGTATGTGCTGCTGCCGGCCATTGGCCCCGGTACGCCGGAGGACTACCGCCAGGCGCTCGATGTGCAGGGGCCGGGCGACCCGTTCTCGTCTCTGGCGCAGGCCTGGTTCTTCCTGCACTTGTTCCTGTTGCCCGCAGTGCTCGCGATGGCTTTGGTTGTCCTGGCGCGAACCCGGGGCAACCTCGAGCGCCCGCTGGTGCTGCCGCGGATTGCGAAGCTGCTCAACGGGCAGACCGGCGCGATCCGGTTGATCGTCGCTGGCGTGCTGACCGTGCTGGCCGTTGCCCTGATCGGGCTGAACGGGGGGTTGTCCCCGGTGACCCGCCCGTCGGGCGCCGTCTGCGTCGTCGCGCCGGAGACGTGCACGGCCGCCACGAAGCTGGTGGCTGCGCAGCACCGCTAGGGACCCGCCGGACGTCATGCTCATCGGCGCGAGCGCGCTGATACTGGTGTTATGACTGAGACCGAGTCCCTGATCGCTGAGGTGCGCCAACTGCGCGCCGACGTCGCCCGGCTGCACGCCGCGCACACGCCGGTGCACATCCGGCACGGCTGGATGAACCTGCTCTTCAAAGACCTGTCCACCAACCCGTACACCCAGTACAAGGTCCACATGTGGGGCGCAATCTACTGGCTGATCAACTTCCCGCTGGTCTGCTGCCTGTTCTTCTTGACGCCCACGCTGTGGCTCAAGCTCGGCATCTTCATCACGCTGATCTACTCGATCTACGCCAACCTTGCGACCGACTACGGTGCCATGTCAGCGGCCGAGGCAGCGTTCGGGGAGCCGCAGCCGCCGCCGATCCCACTTGAGCCGCCGCCGCCGCTGCAGCCGACGTGAGGCGGCCGTCGGAGTCCACGGCCGCCCCGGCGGCAAGCCCACCTGGGGCCCTCCAGCCCACGCCGCCCTGGGGCGCCTCGCCGCCACGGTTCGCCGGTAAGACAGGCAGCGACCAGAACAAGACGGGATAGCGGGCTGGCCAGCGGACCCCACGACCGGCTGGTCTGACCCCGGATCCGCCCCGACGAGGCCGGTAAGGCCAAAGGACGATGAGGACGAGCAGGCCGCAGCGTGATCAAGGTGTCTACCTGCGGGAAGTGTGGCTGGCCTTGGTGGTCAACCGCCGACTTCAGCCAGTCTTGCCGCTGCTTCGGAGCGGGTATCGGGATCGAACCTGTCATCGGCCACGATGCTGCGCAAGGCCTTGGCGGCCTGGGCCTGGTCGACTTCGGCCAGTCGCGCCGCCGCCTCAAAGCGGGTATCGGGCTCGAACCCGTCATCGGCCACGATGCCGCGCAAAGCCTCGGCGCCCCGAGCCTGGTCGACTTCGGCCAGTCGCGCCGCCGCCTCAAAGCGGGTATCGGGCTCGAACCCGTCATCGGCCACGATGCCCCGCAAGGCCTCGGCGCCCCGAGCTGGATCGTCTTCGGCCAGTCTTAGCGCCGCCTCAAAGCGGTCGTCATCTTCGTCCTCGTACATGGCGGTGTCGGCTTTCTTTAAGAGGTCGTCTCCATATCCGCTGTCCAGGGATGGACGAAGCGCCGTTTGCTGTGCCCGTACCATGTGGCCTGCGCAGGGAGCGTGGCCACGTGCCCGGTCCAGCCTGTCATTGCCTGGCTCCCATTCCGGGGTATGACGTCCCGTGAAAGGAACCTAAGCCCACGCTACGCACGCGGTTGCACCGCAGGAAGGGGGCGTCCACCCCTCGTCACATGGGGTGTCCACCCCTCTTCAACCGGGGGTTTCCCCCAAGGTGGCCAGGCATCCCAAACTGACCCGGCGGACCTGCGGCCACCGTCTCTTCGTTTGTCCACACAACTCACGATGATCAACGGTGGCTGCACCCGTCGGTGTTCGCCCTCTGTCAGTCGCGAACGAGACACGGCTTTGCTGTTGGTTCGGCCGGGCGGAGTGCGCCGTGTCTGAGGGTGCGTTGCTGTACTTCGCTGCTGTACTCGCTGGGAGATCACAGGTGTCCGCGGGCAGGCGCCTCGGCCACGTGGATGTGTCCGTCGGTGAACCAGTGGGGTGGGTTCGCGGGGCTAAGCCGCTGAAACGGATAACCGCTCTTCGCCGCTACCCGGCACGACGCAGGGTTGTCCAAATCGTGAACCAGCATGATGCGGGGTAGACCGTCGGAGCCGAAATTGTCGAAAGCCCAGCCGGTCACGGCCCGTACGGCGGCCGGCGCGATGCCGCGACCGCGGGAGTCAGCCGCCGTCCAGTAGCCGAGCTCACCCTGCTCGCCACCACCGACCTGGCCTCCATCGCGGTTCCACAGCCCGACGTGACCGACCGCCTTGTCCTGCGACGCATCCGTCACAGCAAAGGTCAGCCAGTCGCCGTGCTCCCAGCCCCGCTCTTGACCCGATAGCCACAGCTCGGCTTCCTCGGCGTTACGGGGACCGCTCCAGCGCTGCTGAAACAGGTAAGAAAGATCAGGATGCGACCCGAGACCTTGGTTGGGATATTCATCCGCCGTCGCTGCTAGCAGGTCCGGCATGTCCGCCAGGAGCCATGGCCTGAGACAGAGCACTGGCTGGTCTTCGTCAGCGGCGACATCCAGCACGATGGTCATGCACCGCACCTTTGCCCTGGATCCTCGCCCTCGCAACGTTGTGCGGCCAGAAAGCGGCCAGCGCGTGGTCATGGTTGGTTGTCGTAATCGGTCCCGGGCCAATAGGGGGCCGACCGGCTGGCAGCCGCCACAATGGCCGCGCCGTCCAGTTCGGTGATGGTAAGCCCGATGTCACCGAACGGCCATTCCACGGCGAACTCGAAGCTCTCCGCCGGGGGCAGCGGCCACAACCACAGCCCGAAGCCGCTAAAGCCAAGTTCCCGGCCGTGCATGCCGCTGCTGCCCGGCAACCAGGAGAGCACCGGCCCGACCGGCGGCTCATCGGAGGTTCGCGCTCGTTGCCGACGCTGCTCGATGGTCGTCGCCTTACGGCCATCGGAATAGCGCACGCCCAGACGCAGCAGCTTGTGCGGCAGCTGACCGACGCCGCGCGACTTGAGGTAGACGCCATACACGGAGGAGTGCAGATCCCACCAGTCGTCCTCGGATAGGCCGCCCTGACGGGTGATGACCTCCACGTCGAGCATGCAGCCGGGACGGAAGGCCCGGATTGTCGGAAGCCGCACCACCACGTTCGCGCTGCGCGCCATCGTCTGCTCAACGGCCAGTACCGCCCCGGTTTCCAGCGCGGGCGGGTTCGACCACGGAGGCGGCTCCGGAATTCCGACGACGGTCGTTTCTTCCCCGCCCGGTGGGGGCTCGAAGAACATGACCTCACGGTATGCGGCTCGGGTGCCAGGGTCCACCGAGGCGGACGACATGAACAGGCTGGAGAGTGCTGGGAAGACATTGGCTGGCTGGCGGGCGCGCTCGGAGGGACTCGAACCCCCCAACCTTCAGATCCGTAGATACCTGTCAGCCGT
>CAVSNQ010000011.1:0-170260 GCA_963729365.1 uncultured Actinomycetota bacterium | reverse complement strand
GATCCCGCTCCCGCTCCGGCTGCGGGTCCGGCGGGACCAGGTGCGCGGCACCGGGCAGGCGATCAGCGCGGTGGACCGGCTGTTCGAGAACTCTGGCGGGCGGGCGCTGAAGCGAGGCACCCCGATCCAGCGGTTCTGGCGCGACGCGCACGCCGGCCGGGTGCACGCGATCAACGACCCGGAGCGGGCCCTGTCGATGTTCGGCCGCGGCGAGTTCGGCCTCCGGATCCAGCCCGATGGGATGATCTGACGGAAGCTGACCCGATGACCCTGGCCCCGGCCGAGTTCGCCGCGACAAGCCGCTACGCCGACGCGGCCGGGATGCGGCTGCACTACCACGAGGCCGGCCCGGCTGACCAGGACGGTGGCACCGACCAGGCCGCCGGCCCGCCGGTGGTCTTGCTGCACGGCGGCGGGCCGGGCGCGTCGGCGTGGAGCAACTTCGGCCGCAACCTGCCCGTGTTCGCGGCCCGGTTCCGCACCCTCATGATCGACCAGCCGGGCTTCGGCCGCTCCGACAAGCCGCCGGTGACCGGCAACTACTTCACGTTTGCCGCCGAGGCGGTGGCCGGCCTGCTCGACCAGCTCGGGATCGACCGGGTGCACCTGATCGGCAACTCGCTCGGCGGCGGCACGGCGGTCCGCTTCGCGCTGCGGTTCCCGGAGCGGGCCGGGCGGCTAGTGCTGATGGCACCGGGCGGCCTGGGCCTGAACGTCTTCGCCCCGGACCCGACCGAGGGCATCAGCAGGCTGATGGAGTTCGCGGCGCCGCCGGGCCCCAGCCGGGAGAAGATGGCCGCTTTCCTGGCCGCGATGGTCTTTGACCAGCGGCTGGTGACCGACGACCTGGTCGAGGAGCGGTACGCGATGGCCAGCGCCCCCGACGCCATCGCGGCGATGGCCTCGATGGGGGCGTCCTTCTACGACCCGGCTTATGCCGAGGACGGGCTGCTGTGGCGGGAGGCGCACCGGCTGCGGCAGCGCGTGCTGCTGCTCTGGGGCCGGGAGGACCGGGTCAATCCGCTCGACGGCGCGCTGGTCGCGCTCAAGCAGATCCGCCGCGCGCAGCTGCACGTGTTCGGCGGCTGCGGGCACTGGGTCATGCTGGAGAAGTTCGACGAGTTCAACCGGCTCGCGATCAGCTTCCTCGAGGGAGGGGCGACATGACCGGGATCGCTTCGCTCGGTTACCTGCGCATCGAGTCCGCCGACGTCACGGCGTGGCGCGAGTTCGGCGTCCGGGTGCTCGGCATGGTCGAGGGCGGCGGCCCCGACCCAGAAGCGCTGTACCTGCGGATGGACGAGTTCCCGGCCCGCCTGGTGATCGTGCCGGGGGAGCAGGACCGGCTGCTCGCGTCCGGCTGGGAAGTGCCCGGCGAGCCCGGCCTGGCCGAAGTCGGCCGGGCCCTGGACAAGGCCGGCGTCGCGGTCAAGGCGGGCACAGCGGCCGAGCTGGCCGAGCGCCGGGTGGCGCAGATGCTGCGCTTCGACGACCCGGCGGGCAACGCCCTGGAGGTCTTCTGCGGCGCGGCGCTCGAGCACCGCCCGGCGGTCAGCCCGTACGCCAACCATTTCGTCACCGGCCTGCTCGGGATGGGGCACGTGGTGCTGCCCGTCTCCGACGGCGAGGCGGCGCTGCGCTTCTATACCGAGGTGCTCGGGTTCCGGCTGCGGGACTCGATGCGCATGGCGCCCGAGCTCTTCGGCCAGCCGCCGGCGGCCCGCCGCTCTGGATGCGCTTCCTCGGCTGCAACCCGCGGCATCACTCGCTGGCGCTGGCCCCGTTCCCGGCGCCGGCCGGGATCGTGCACCTGATGGTCGAGGTCGCCTCGCTGGATGACGTGGGCCGCGCCATGGACCGGTGCGCGCGCCGCGGCGCGCGGATGAGCGCGACGCTGGGCCGGCACGCCAACGACCTGGTGGTGTCGTTCTACGTGGCGACGCCCGGCGGGTTCGACATCGAGTACGGCACCGACGGCAGGCTCGTCGACGACGCGACCTGGGTGAGCCGGGAGACCACCGCGATCAGCCTGTGGGGACACCGGTTCGCCGCCGGCGGACATTAAGCTCGACATCGTGACGGCTGGCATGGTGGTGGCTGGAACTGCGGGCCCGCATTGACCGCGGAGCCCAGGGTCGTACCGGCCCGGTTCGAGCCGGAACCGCGCCGGTTCCGGCAGGTACTTGGGCACTTCTGCACCGGCGTCACCGTCATCACGGCCGTGGTCGCTGGCCAGCCTGCCGGATTCGCTTGCCAGTCGTTCGCTGCCGTGTCGCTGGAGCCGCCGCTGGTGCTGTTCTGCCCGAGCCGCACGTCGGTCACCTGGCCGCGGATCGCGCGGGCCGGGCACTTCTGCGCGAACGTGCTCGCCGACGGTCAGCGGGACCTGTCCAGGATCTTCGGGACCAGCGCGGCCGCCGGCGCGGACAAGTTCGCGCAGGTGCGCTGGTCGCCGTCGTCCTCGGGCGCGCCGGTCCTGGACGGCGCGCTCACCTGGGTCGCATGCGCGGTGGCGGCCGTGCACGAGGCCGGAGACCACTACGTGGTGATCGGCCGGGTGACCGAGCTCGGCGCGTGCGGCGCCGACCAGCCGCTGCTGTTCTACCGGGGCCGGTACGCCGTGACCGCCGCCAGACCGCCGGCCGAGGGCCCGCCCGAAGTCGTCGACACCCTGCTCGCGTGGCCCCGCCACGCCGACTGGATGTGACTCCCCCGGGCGGCGGCCGAGCTGGCCGGCGCACCACCTGTCTGACGGACGCCGCCGTCACCCCCCGCAGGGCCGGGAGATAACGGCTTAACTTTCCCTTAACTCCGACATTTTCCGGCTGCTTCGGCAAAGACTAGGAATGGTATGGCTGGCCGGATTCCTAATGAGAAAGAGGACGCCCATGAGGGTCAAGAGACCGCACGTCGCCGCGATGGTGATCGGCTCGGTCGCCGCCCTCGCCTTAGCGATCGGCGGCCTGGCGGCCCTCGTCGCCGTCGGCCACCCGGCCGACCATGCTGGATCGCGGGCGCACGTCGCGACGGCGAGTAAGACGGAGCTGTCGGCGAGAGCGCGCATCGCGCTGACGCGCTTCCTGCACGAGGGGTACCGGCCGAGCGCCCGGCTGGTCCGGCCCGGCGGCTCCAACCTGAGCGCCGGAAAGAGCGGAACCACGTCGCTGAGCAGCTACAACTGGTCCGGATACGCGGACAGCTCCGCGGCGGGCACCTTCACGTCCGTCTCCGCCACCTGGCGGCAGCCGGGCACGGTCTGCAGCCCCGAGCAGGAACTGACCGCGTACTGGGTCGGTCTCGACGGCTTTGACAACGCCACCGTCGAGCAGGACGGCACGCTCGCCTACTGCTTCGAGGGCCTGCCGTACTACTACACCTGGTGGGAGATGTACCCGGGAGCCTCGGTCACGGTCGGCGGGACGGTGCAGCCCGGTGACGTGATCACCGCGTCGGTGCACCGGTCCGGTACCTCTTACACGCTGTCGCTGACCGACGCCAACAATCCGGCCAACGGTTTTTCCACCGTGCAATCGTGTACCACCTGCGAGAACGACAGCGCGGAGTGGATCGCCGAGCGGCCGGCGTTCTCGATCGGCATCACGCCGCTCACCTTCTTCCGCAGCTGGAACGTGATCGGCGGCCGGGCGACCGCGAACGGCGTCAGGGAAAGCATCGGATCAGGGCCCAACACCACCCAGATCACGATGGTGGACGCCACGGGCACCTACCCGCTGGACCACGTGTCCGGGCTGTTCTGGCGCGGGTCCGGCTTCCTGGCCCACTGGCTCAACAGCTACTGAGTAGGCGACGGCGGGCCTGGTGCCGGCGAGGCACCGGGTCCGCCGCGGTCTCTTACTTCCAGATGACCACCGGGGTGCCGGGTACGTAGACGTAGCCTCCCGTGCCCTGGGCGGCGTTCGGGTCGGCGGACAGGTGGGAGTAGTCGATCTCGAACTGGTACTCGGCCCTCGGGGCCACCCGGTGCCAGGCAGGATTGGGCGGCTGCACCTTTATCCGTGGTGATCGTAGCGGGCCGGCTGCCGTTCAGCGGTCGATCAGCGCGGTCGCGATCCTGGCCACGTGCTCGCCTGGCTGGCCGAAGAGCTGCGCGGCGCCGTGCGCCCGCTTGAGGTAGCGATGGGCATCGTGTTCCCAGGTGACGCCGATGGCGCCATGCAGCTGGATCGTCTCGGCCGCCACCCGCTGCAGTGCCTCCGAGCAGTAGACCTTGGCGGCGGCCCCGCGCAGGCCGAGGTCGGGCGCGTCCTCGGCGGCCGCCACGGCGGCCGCGTAGGACGCCGACCGAGCCGACTCCACCAGGACGTGCAGGTCGGCCATGCGGTGCTGGAGGGCCTGGAAGCCGGCGATGGCGCGGCCGAACTGGACCCGGACCTTCGTGTAGGCGACGGTCATCTCCAGCGCCTGCCGGGCCGCGCCGACTTGCTCCGCACTGAGCGCGACGCAGGCGAGATCCCTGGCCCGCGCCAGGGCCGCGCGGGCCGTACCGTCGCCGACGCGGTGACCGGCCGCCCCGGCCAGCCGCACGGTGGCCAGCCGCCGGGTGGAATCCATGGTGGTGACGGCCGCGCAGGCCACGCCGCCCTGGTCCGGATCCACCTCGAACAGCGCTGTACCGTCCGGTGCCCGGGCGGCAACGAGCAGGATGTCGGCCCAATCCCCGTCGAGCACATGATGCGCCTCGCCGTTCAGCACCCAGCCCGGACGCGCCGGGTCGCCCGTCCCGGTGCCTGGCCCGGCTGCCGCGCGGCAGGCGACCTCGCCCGGATCCCAGTGCCCGGCCGCGCCGGTCCAGGCCACGGTGGCCACCGCGCCGCCGGCTATCGCGGGCAGCAGGCGCCGGCAGGCCGCGTCGTCGCCGGAGCAGAGCAGGATCTGAGCGGCCAGCACCGCGGAGCCGAGCATCGGTGACGGGGTGAGGCGGCGGCCGAGTTCCTCCAGCACGATGTGCGTCTCGACCGGGCCGGCGCCGGCGCCGCCGTAACGTTCCGGCACGCCGAGCCCGGCGACACCGATCTCGCCGGCGAGCCGCCGCCAGAGCGCCTGCTCATGGCCCGGCCCGTCGCCCGGCCCGGCCAGCAGCCCGCGTACCGCGTCGCGCAGCGCCCGCTGCTCGACGGTCAGCTCCACGCCGGCTCTTCCCGGAGCAGCCGCTTGAGTGCCTTACCCGACGGATTGCGCGGCAGGTCGGCGCGGAATTCCACGAACCGCGGCACCTTGTAGTTGGCCAGCCGCTCCCGGCAGAACGCCAGCACGTCCGCCTCGGCCAGGGCGTGGCCGGGCCTGCCGACCACGAACGCCTTGCCCACCTCGCCGAGACGGGCATCGGGCACCCCGATCACGGCCGACTCGGCGACACCGTCGAGCCGGGCCAGCACCTGCTCCACCTCGGCCGGGTACACGTTGAACCCGCCGCAGATGTACATGTCCTTGAGCCGGTCGGTGATGGTCAGGTAGCCGCGCGGGTCGAGGCGGCCGACGTCGCCGGTGTGCAGCCAGCCGTCGGCGTCGATGGCGGCACCGGTCGCCGCCGGGTCGTCGAGGTAGCCCAGCATCGTGTTCGGCCCTCGGAGCAGGATCTCGCCGGGCTCGCCGGGCCCGAGCTCGCGCCCTTCCTGGCCGGCCACCCGCACCTCGAACTCCGCGGCGGCGCGCCCGGACGTGTGAGCCACCGTGTGCGGGTCGTCCCCGGGGCGGCACATCGTGGCCACCACCGCCTCGGTCAGCCCGTAGGCGGTGAGCACCGTATCGAAGCTCAGCTCGCGCCGCATCCGCTCGACCAGCGCGACCGGGACGGTCGCCGCGCCGGTCACCGCGAGCCGCAGGCTGGACAAGTCCCGGGCGGGGCGCCCGGGGTGGTCGAGGATGGTCTGGTAGATCGTGGGCGCACCCGGGAACACCGTGATCCGCTCGGTCTCGACCAGCCGCATGGCCTGCTCGGCGTCGTACACCGGCTGCGGCACGATGACGGCGCCGCTGACCAGGCAGGCCAGGATGCCCGCCTTGAAGCCGAAGCTGTGAAAGAACGGGTTGACCACGAGGTAGCGGTCGTCGCGGGTGAGGCAGCCGCAGTCGGCCCAGGCCCGGGCGACGGCCAGGGACTGCCGGTGGGCGCTCATCGCCCCCTTGCTCCGGCCCGTGGTGCCCGAGGTGAACAGGATGTCGCTGACGTCCTCCGGGCCGACCGCCGCGGCACGCTCGTCGGCCAGTTCCTGCGGCACCTCGGACGCCCGGTCATCCAGGCTCGCCCACTCGATGACCTCGCCGGCGGCTGCGCCGGGTGCCGGAACGCCCTCGACGGGAACCCGGACGACCAGGCCGGGGAGGCCGCCCGGCGATCCGCCGGCCGGCGTTGCGTTCTCAGCGGCGGCGGCGGCGCGCAGCACGGCGAGGCGGTCCGTGCCGAGGAACGGCCCGGCCACGATCAGGGCGCGGGCGCGGCTGCGGGTGATCACGTCGAGCGCCTCGGGACCGGTGAAACGGGTGTTGACCGGAACCAGCGTCGCTCCCGCGTAAAGCGCGCCGAGCGCGCCGAGCACCCAGTGATGGGTGTTGGGGGACCAGATCGCCACGGTGTCCCCCGGGACCACGCCCTCGGCGATGAGCGCCCGGGCCACGACCCGGATCCGCTCGTGCAGCTCCCGGTAGCTGAGCCGAGGGCCGCCCGGCTCGACCAGGGCCGGTGCGCCGCCGAACGCCCGCGCCGCGCCCGCCACGGCGGCCGGGATGGTGAGATCCACTGGCTCCTCCGGCAAGCAAGTGCTTGGTAGGGTGAGCCTACGCGCGGCGGCCAGTCGCTGGCCAGACACGGAGGCAGGCGTGCGGCCCAGCCCGCAGGACGAGGAATTCCGCGGCCGCGTGCGGGAGTGGCTGGCGGAGAACCTGACCGGCCGCTTCGCGGGCCTGCGCGGCGCGGGCGGCCCGGGCCGCGAGCACGAGGCGCACGCGGAGCGCCTGGCCTGGAACCGGCATCTGGCCGCGGCCGGCTGGACCTGCCTGGGCTGGCCGGCCGAGCACGGGGGCCGCGGTGCCACGTTCGCGCAGCAGGTCATCTTCCACGAGGAGTACGCGCGCAGCGGCGCGCCGGCGCGGGTCGGCTACCTGGGCGAGGAACTACTCGGGCCCACGCTGATCGCGCTCGGCACGCCGGAGCAGCAACGGCGTTTCCTGCCCCCGATCGCGGCGGTGCAGGAACTCTGGTGCCAGGGCTACTCGGAGCCGGGCGCCGGATCCGACCTCGCGGCCGTGGCCACCAGGGCGGCCCTCGACGGTGACGAGTGGGTGATCACCGGCCAGAAGGTGTGGACGTCGCTGGCGCACGTGGCCGACTGGTGCTTCGTCCTGGCCCGCACCGAGCCGGGCTCGCGCCGCAGCGCGGGCCTTTCCTACCTGCTGGTGCCGATGCGCCAGGACGGCGTCAGCGTCCGCCCGATCCGCCAGCTCACCGGCACGTCCGAGTTCAACGAGGTGTTCTTCGACGGCGCCCGCACCGAACGCGGCCTCGTGGTCGGGGAGGTCGGCGACGGCTGGCGGGTCGCCCAGGCCACGCTCGCGATCGAGCGGGGCGTGGCCACGCTCGGCCAGCAGGTCGGATTCCGGCGCGAGCTTGACGCCCTGCTCGACCTGGCCCGGCGCACCGCCGCCGGAGCCGATCCGGTGCTGCGCGACAGGCTGGCCCGGGCCTGGATCGGCCTGGAGGTCATGCAGGCGCACGCGCTCGACACCATGGCCGGCGCGGATCCTGCGGGCGCGGGCTCGGCATCGGTGACCAAGCTGCTGTGGTCGCGGTGGCACCAGGCGCTCGGCGAACTGGCCATGGAGGTGCTCGGGGCGTCGTCCATGGTGGCCAGGGGAGCGCCGTATGACCTCGACGACTGGCAGCGGCTGTTCCTGTTCAGCCGGGCCGACACGATCTACGGCGGGTCTGACGAGATCCAGCGCACCATCATCGCCGAGCGGGCGCTCGGCCTGCCCCGTCAGGCCAGGCCAGGAGAACCGGAGGCAGCAACATGACGACCCCGGGCCCCGACATCACTCCGCCGGCCGGGCACGGGTTGCTGGCCGGCAAGGTGGTCGTGATCACCGCGGCGGCCGGCGCCGGCATCGGCTCGGCGACCGCGCGGCGCTGCCTGGAGGAGGGGGCCCAGGTGGCGATCAGCGACCACCACGAGCGCCGCCTCGCCGCGATGCGCGACGAACTCGCCGCCGCGCACGGGGATCACGTGTGGTCCGCCGCCTGCGATGTCACCCGGGAGGGCCAGGTCGAGGCGCTCGTGGCCGGCGCGGCGGGACAGTTCGGCCGCATCGACGTGTTCATCAACAATGCCGGGCTCGGCGGCACGAGCTCGGTCCTGGACATGACCGACGAGCAGTGGCTGCAGGTGCTCGACGTCACCCTCAACGGAACGTTCCGCGGCACCAGGGCGGCGCTGCGCCAGATGGTTGCCCAGGGCCGCGGCGGCGCCGTCGTCAACAACGCCTCGGTGCTCGGCTGGCGGGCGCAGCAGGGCCAGGCGCACTACGCGGCGGCCAAGGCCGGGGTCATGGCGCTGACCCGGTGCGCGGCCCTGGACGTGGCCGCGCACGGCATCCGGGTGAACGCCGTGGCGCCGAGCCTGGCCACGCACCCGTTCCTGGCCAAGGTGATGAGCGAGGACCTGCTCGCCGACCTGGCCCGGCACGAGGCGTTCGGCCGCGGAGCGCAGCCGTGGGAGGTCGCCAACGTGATCGTGTTCCTGGCCAGCGACTACGCCTCGTACCTGACCGGCGAGGTCGTATCGGTGAGCAGCCAGCACCCGTGACCGTCAGGCCGATCGGTGCGCCCGTCTCACCGTACGGGTTTGGCCTCCGATGCTCGCGGTACGACGACCGTAGAGCCGCTAACAAGGGAGAAAGCGCGATGACACGCACGCCCGAGGAAGTCTTCCAGCACCACGCCGAGGCGCTCGGCGCGGGCGACCTGGACGAGATTGTCGCCGACTACGCCGACGACGCGGTCTTCATCACGCCCGCCGGTGTCCTGCGTGGCCTGGATGGCATCCGGGCGGCGTTCACCCAGCTGCTCGCCGACGTACCGAACGCGAACTGGGTGCTGAAGACCCAGATCTACGAGGACGACGTGCTCTTCCTCGAGTGGATGGCCGACGCCGAGAAGACCCGGGTCGAGGACGGCATCGACACCTTCGTATTCCGCGACGGCCTGATCCGGCTGCAGACGGTCCGCTACTCACTGCAGCGCAAGGGCTGACCTCGCGCCCGGGGCGTGCTGGCCGACGCCGCCGGCCGGTACGCCGCCGATGTCGCCGCGAAGCGGTACCCGGATCAGGCTCATGCTATGCGTAACAGGCTTCCTTTCGCGGATCAGCCTTATCCTGCCTAGATGAGTGGCGGCAGTGACGAGTACTCGGCGGGCGAGGACATTGTCGAGTTGGGCAGCGCCCGGCTGCCCGTCCGGTGGCGGCCGCCGCTGGCCGTCATCCTGGCCATCGCGGGGCTGCTCGTCGGCCTGGCCGGGGGATATGCGGCCGGTGCCTGGCACGCGGGGAAGGCCGCGCCGCTCTCGCGGTCCCGGGCCGCCGCCCCGGAAGCTGCGTCCATGGCGACGGGCCCCCTCACGCTGAGCCAGGCTGGCCCGCAGTGCTCCGCGCATTTTGGTCATGAACTGCAACTGGGTCTTCAGGTCACGAACCTGTCGGCGACCGGAGTGACGCTGCGCCGGGTCGAGGCCGTCCTCCCGCTGGGCGGGCTCAAGGCGACCGCGCAGGCGTGGGGAACCTGCGGCGAGCTGCCCGCGGCCAGCGAAACGGCGGGCAATACCCTGCCCGCGGGGGCCAGCACCTGGTTCACGGTCACGTTCCAGGTCCTCGTCACCTGCCCGGGACCGCTTCCTGTCCAGTTCGTCGTCGACTACGACCAGCGTGGCCGGCCGGGCACCATCCAGTTGCCCGGTTTCGATGACCTGGGCCAGGTCCCCTACCCGGGGTGTGCCTGAGCGACGCGGTGGTGGTGACCGTGGTGGTCGGCGAAGGCGGCCCGCGTGTGGCGTCAGGCGTGCACGACGTCGGTGTGATGGCAGAAGTGCACCCGCGCGGCGGTCGTGGACCGGATCCGCTGCAGCGACTCCCGCCAGGCGGCAGGGTCGCTCGCCTGACCGGGCGGCAGGTCCTCGCCGGGCGGCCCCAGGTACTGGCGCGGCGTGTACGCGGCGTCCCCGATCAGCAGGTCGGGCGCCCCGCCATCGGACTGGACGACGACGCTCTGGTGGCCCACGGTATGCCCGGGAGTCGTGATAACTGACAGGCCGGGCAGCACCTCGGCGTCCCCGTCGAGCAGCTCGAACCGGGCGTTCATGAAGTCAAACCAGTCATAGAGCTGCGGTGACTCGCGCTTGGCGCGGTCTAGTTCGGCGCGCTGGACGTAGCAGGCGGCGTGCGGGAAGACGGCGTTCTGGCCGCAGTGGTCGAAGTGCAGGTGAGTGTTGATCACCAGGTCGATGTCGGCCGGGGTCATGTCCAGCTCGGCGAGCGCGTCCGCGGCCGAGCGATTGACCACGCGCCAGTCGCTGAGCATTTTGTCCGGCCCGCCGACGCCGGTATCGACCAGCACCGCGCCACCCGGGTGGGTGACCACGAAGCCGTGCACCGGCCACTCGCGGCCGTCGGGACCGCGCAGCCGCGCCAGGTGCAACCGCCTGATCTCCAGCGCCATCGGCGGCTGCCTCCTCACCTCGTGGTCCGCGCCAGGGGCACCTAATCGTCGCAGCATCCGGGCCCCGCGGTCCAATAGAGGCATGTGCACCGCGATCCTGAGCATCGAGCCGGGCGCTCCGGTGCTGCTGGCCGGGGTCCGCGACGAGCTAGTCGACCGGGCCTGGCAGTCCCCGGGACGGCACTGGCCCGATCATCCCGGGCTGATCGGGGGACGGGATCTGCAGGCTGGAGGAACGTGGCTGGCGGTGGCGCCCGCGGCGAACCGGGTGGCCTGCGTGCTGAACGGGCGGGGCCGGATGGCGCAGGAAGGATCGCGGCGCACCCGGGGCGTGCTGCCGCTTGAGGTGGCCGACCACGGGAAGCTTGACCGCGCCGGGCTGGCGGGCTTCGACCCGTTCCACCTGGTGAGCGCCGAGCCGGCCACAGCGGTCTTGTGGAGCTGGGACGGCCAGGAGCTCACCGAGCAGGAGCTGACCGCCGGCCTGTACATCGTGGTCAACAGCGGCCTGGGCCGTGACCCGGATATCGCCCCGGATCACGAGCGGGCCCGCATCGCTCATTTCCTGCCCCGGCTGCGTGACGCGGAGCGCCCGGTCCCGCGCCCGGGCGGGACCGTAGCGCACGCCTGGGGAGCCTGGCTGCCGCTGCTGAACGGCGACGGTATCGGCCCGGAGGACCCGCGGGCGCTGATCGTCCGGCGCGATCTCGGTGCCGGGCGGATCTGGGGGACGACGTCGATATCGCTGGTCGCGCTGGCACCGGACTGGCTGCGGTACGACTTCACCGCGGTACCGGGCGACCCGGACGCCTGGCGGCCGGTACCCGTCAGCTGTTCACGCCTTCCCGGTGGCTCGTGACGGCGGCCTGGCCAGGGTTGACGGCTGTCTTCGCGGCGTCCTTGGCGGCGCTGGAGCAGCCCGCCGCGACCGCGGCCACCTCGCTGGACCAGTAGCCGGGCAGCGCGCTGTAGGGATCGGGCGATCCCTGGAGGCTGGTCACGTAGAGGTAGCCGGTCCGGCGCTGCCTGGACAGGCTGACCGCTGCGGCAAGATCCGGCCTGGGCGTCGCGTAGATCACGTCCGCGAACCTGGCCGCCCGGTAATGAGTCGTCCAGGACGGAACCTGCAGTGCGCGGTAGCTCGCGTAACTGCCCTCGAACGCCACCACGACATTGCCGACCGACAGGTAGCCCTGGACCGGGTAGGCGCCGACGTTCAGCCAGATCACCGATCCGGGATTGACCGCGTGAATGTACTTGGCCAGCGTCCGGTAGTAGCCGAGCTCGCTGCGGCCATTGGCGGTCAGGTCAAGGAACATGCCGTTGACCTTGTACCAGGCCTTGTAATTCTTGGCGTCCGCCTCGACCGCGGCGGCCGGGCGCTGTCCGTACTCGGTCGACGAATAGCCGAGAACGGCGATGCCCGCCTTATGCGCCCGCCTGACCAGGGTCTGGAAGTGCGGGACCGGCGCGGTCCCGGCCCCGCTGCCGGTGACGTTGAGGATCATGACGCCCGGTGCGGGCTTGCTGTCGATGGCCTTTGTCCAGAAGCTGGCCGACCAGGGATAGGCGGGGACGAAACCATGCTGGCAGGTGACTGGCGCGGCCGCGGCCGTGACGGCGCTGGCTGTGGCGGCGCTGGCTGTGGCGGCGCTGGCTGTGGCGGCGCTGGCTGTGGCGGCGCTGGCTGTGGCGGCGCTGGCTGTGGCGGCGCTGGCTGTGGCGGCGCCCGCCGCGGCGGGGGCGCCGATGGCGGCCAGCGCCGCGAGGATCAGCGACCCGGTGGCCAGCCCGCGCAGCCTCCGCCCGGCCCCGATGCTCGTTGCCGGTGGCATGCCAGCTATCAACCCCCCACCAGTCCAGACACAACATGCACCCGCCGACACACGGTGCACCGGGGAATCATCTCGCAACCCAGGCTGGCCAGGGAGGAAATGACCGATCTCGCGCGATCACCCTGGCACAAACCCGGGCGGCATGGGACACTGCGGTGGTCTAGTTGCCGGTGGAGGGCACATGGTCTTGGCGCGGCCCGCGGGCAGCTCCGGCGTCGGCCATGGAGGTCCAGTTGTCCGCCGGATCAGTGGCCCGCCGGGCGTCGGGCCGACGGTGCCGCGGCGACTGCTCGGTGCCCAGTTGCGGAGGCTGCGCGAGGAGCGGGGAATCACCCTGGAGGACGCCGGGGACGTGATCAGGGCGTCCGGCTCGAAGATGAGCCGCCTGGAGACCGGCCGGGTCGGATTCAAGGACCGTGACGTCGCTGACCTGCTCACCTTCTACGAGGTGACCGACGAGCAGAAGCGCGGCGCACTGCTGGAGCTGGCTCGCGGCGCCAGCTCGCACGGCTGGTGGCACGACTATTCCGATGTGCTGCCCGCGTGGTTCGAGGCCTACGTCGGCCTGGAGGAAGCCGCGACCAGCATCCGGACGTATGAGATCCAGTTCGTTCCCGGGCTGCTGCAGACCGAGGACTACGCGCGCGCGGTCACCCTGCTCGGCCACGATGGCGACCCGCCCGCCGAGATCGAGCAGCGGGTAGAGTTGCGGATGGCCCGCCAGGCGCTGCTGACCGGGCCCCGGCCGGCGCACCTGTGGGCCGTGCTGGACGAGGCGGTGCTGCGCCGCCCGGCCGGGCGCCCCGGCGTCATGCGCCGCCAGCTGCAGCACATCCTGCAGGCGGCCGAGCGCCCGAACGTGACCATCCAGGTCATCTCGTTTGCGGCCGGCGCCCACGCCGCGGCCGGCGGGCCGTTCAGCATCCTGCGGTTCGCCGAGCGTGATCTGCCTGATGTCGTCTATCTCGAGCAGCTCACCAGCGCCCTGTACCTGGACAAGCGTGAGACCGTCGACCACTACATGGCCGTGATGGAACGCCTGTGCCTGGAGGCCACGCCCGCCGCGTCCACGGCCAAGGCCATCAACGCCATCCTGCGGGACGGCTGACCGCGGTCGCTGCTTGCTGCGTTACGGCTTTCTGTGACCAAGATCGGATTAACGGGGAGTTTTCTCAGCCGTATTGACTGAAAAGGCTCCCCGCTAAGGCATTCCGGTACGCTCGCGGGCGTGGCTCCCGAAGGCATCAGGGAGCAGATCCGCGACCGCGCGGCGACGTGAGAAGGCATTCCGGTACGCTCGCGGGCGTGGCTCCCGAAGGCATCAGGGACCAGATCCGCGACCGCGCGGCGACGTGAGCGCGCGAGGGGCGCGCTGGGGTTCGTCGTGCCGGGTGCTAGAGGCGCTCCAGGATCGTGGCGGTGGCCATCGCGCCGCCGGCGCACATGCTGACCAGGGCGGTGCTCGCGTCCCGCCGCTCCATCTCGTGCAGGGCCGTCGTGATCAGCCTGGCGCCCGTGCTGCCGACCGGGTGGCCGAGCGCGATCGCGCCGCCGTTGACGTTGACCCGCTCCGGATCGGGCCGGTGCACGCTCAGCCATGACAGCACGACCGACGCGAACGCCTCGTTCACCTCGAACAGGTCGATGTCGCCGAGCACCATGCCGCTCCGCTTGAGCACTCGCTGGGTGGCCGCCACGGGCCCGTCCAGGTGGTAGTAGGGCTCGGCGCCGACCAGGCACTGGGCGATGATCCGCGCCCGCGGCCGCAGGCCGAGGGCCCGGGCCCGGTCCGCATCGAGCAGGAGCACCGCGGCGGCGCCGTCGGAGATCTGCGAGGACGTGCCTGCGGTATGCAGGCCGCCGTCGAGCACCGGCCGGAGCTTCGACAGCGCCTCCAGGCTCGTCTCGCGCAGGCCCTGGTCACGGTCGACGGTGCGGGTCTCACCGGTCGGCTGGCGGTCCGCGTCCAGCACGGGCGCCTTGACCGGCACGGTCTCGCGATCGAATCGCCCGTGGGCCCAGGCGAGCTGGGCCAGCGTCTGCGAGCGCAGGCCGAAACGGTCGATCTCGTCACGAGACAGGCCGCGCCGCTCGGCGATGCGCTCCGCGGCGACGTACTGGTTCGGCAGGTCGATGCCCCAGGAGCCGGGCTTGGGCGATCCGGCCCCGGTCCCGACATTTGCGCCCAGCGCCACCCGGCTCATCGCCTCCACCCCGCAGGCGATGCCGGCCTCGATGGCGTCGGCGGCGATGAGGCCGGCCACGAGGTGCGCGGCCTGCTGCGCCGAGCCGCACTGGGCGTCGAGGGTCAGGCAGCCGGTCGCGTACGGCAGCCCCGCGTGCAGCCAGGCCGTGCGGGTGACGTTGTTCGACTGCTCGCCCGCCTGCGTCACGCAGCCGCCGACCACCTGCTCCACGGCGGCAGGCTCGATGCCCGCCCGGTCCGTGACGGCGCGCTGTGCGCAGCCGAGAATCTCCGCGGCGTGCAGGCCAGCGAGCGCGCCGCCGCGCTTGCCTATCGGGGTCCGGACCGCTTCCACGATCACCGCAGTGCCCACCGCAGCTCCCAAGGTCTTCCTGGCTGTACCTTATCGACCGATCTTCATAGTAGAACGTGTTACTGAACCCGGCACTGGGCGACGTTCACGGGAAGCGCCTAGCGTGGTTGAATCAAACTAGAACACGTTACAGTCGAGCTTGCGGAGGCAGCGGTGGCCGAGCCGAGCATCGAGCCGAGCATACCGACGGGATTTGACTTCACCGATCCTGATCTGTACTCCCATCGCGTGCCGGCCGAGGAGTTCGCCGAGCTGCGGCGCACGGCGCCGGTCTGGTGGAACCCGCAACGGCGCGGGGTGGCGGGCTTCGATGACGACGGGTACTGGGTGGTCACCCGGCACGCGGACGTGGTGGCGGTTTCCCGCGACACCGATAACTACTCCTCCTGGGAGAACACCGCGATCATCCGTCATCAGGAGGGCACCACCCGGGAGCAGATCGAGCTGCAGCGATTCGTCCTGCTCAACATCGACCCGCCGCAGCACACCAAGCTGCGCGCCATCGTCTCCCGCGGGTTCACCCCGCGAGCCATCGGCAACCTGCGCTCGGCGCTGTCCGCCCGGGCCGAGCGGATCGTTCAGACGGCGCTCGCCGAGGGCAGCGGTGACTTCGTCACCGACGTGGCCGCCGAACTGCCGCTGCAGGCGATCGCGGAACTGCTCGGAGTGCCGCAGGAAGACCGGCGCAAGGTCTTCGACTGGTCGAATAACATGATCGGCTACGACGACCCCGAGTACACCGCCGACCCGGCGGCCGCCGCGGCCGAGATCATCGGCTACAGCATGGCGATGGCCGAGGATCGCCGGCAGTGCCCCAGGGACGACATCGTCACCAAGCTCGTCCACGCCGAGGTCGACGGCGGGCAGCTCTCGGCGGACGAGTTCGGCTTCTTCGTGATCTTGCTGGCCGTGGCGGGCAACGAGACCACCCGCAACGCGATCTCGCACGGGATGCTCGCCTTCCTCGACCACCCCGACCAGTGGGAGCTGTTCCTGGCCGAGCGGCCTGACCCGGCGGCCGACGAGATCGTCCGGTGGGCGACCCCGGTGACGGTCTTCCAGCGCACCGCGCTGGCCGACACCATGCTCGGCGGCCAGCGGATCAGGGCCGGCCAGCGCGTCGGCCTGTTCTACCGGTCGGCCAACTTCGACGAGGCGGTCTTCGACCACCCCGAGCGGTTCGACATCCGCCGCAGCCCCAACCCTCACCTGGGCTTCGGCGGCAGCGGGGCACACTTCTGCATCGGCGCCAGCCTGGCCCGGCTGGAGATCGACCTGATCTTCAACGCGATCGCCGACCACATGCCGCGGATCCGCCCGGCCGGCGATCCGGTACGGCTCCGCTCGGGCTGGCTGAACGGCATCAAGAAGCTGCCGGTCAGCTACTCCTGAGGCGCGGGCGTGTCGCCGACCACCCACATGGAGAAGTACTGCGACCCGCCGCCGTAGGCATGGCCGAGGGCAGTGCGGGCCCCGGGGACCTGGTGGGCGCCGGCCGTGCCCATGACCTGTAGCGCGGCCTCCGCGAAGCGCAGCAGGCCGGAGGCCCCGATCGGGTTGGAGCTGAGCACTCCGCCCGACGGGTTGACCGGCAGCCGTCCGCCGATCTCGGTCTCGCCTGCCTCGGTGAGCCGCCACCCCTGGCCCTCGGCCGCGAAGCCGAGGTTCTCCAGCCACATCGGCTCGAACCAGGAGAACGGAACGTAGATCTCGGCGACGTCGATCTGCTCGAGCGGGTCGGTGATGCCCGCCTGCCGCCACAGCGCGGCGGCCGCGTCGGCGCCGGCCCGCGGGTTCACGTGGTCCTTGCCCGCGAACATGGTCGGCTCGGTGCGCATCGCGGTGGCGCGAATCCAGGCCACCGGCCGGCCGTCGGCCTGCACCGCCTCGGCCGCCGCCTGGTCGCCGACGACCACCGCGCAGGCGCCGTCCGAGGACGGGCACGTCTCGTCATAGCGGACCGGGTCCCACAGCATCGGCGAGGCCAGGACCCGGTCCAGCGTGATGTCGGCCTGCTGCAGGTGGGCATACGGATTCAGGCTCCCGTTGCGCCGGTCCTTGACCGCGACCATCGCGCCGATGTGCCCGGGAGCGCCGCTGCGGCGGATGTACGAGCGGATGTGCGGCGCGAAGTAGCCGCCCGCGCCGGCCAGCAGCGGCATGCTGAACGGCGGCATGATGGACAGCGCCCACATGGCGTTCGACTCGGACTGCTTCTCGAACGCGACGGCGAGCACCCGCCGGTGCACGCCCGCCTGGACCAGGCTGGTCGCCACGAGCCCGGTCGCCCCGCCGACGGAGCCGGCGGTATGCACGCGCAGCAGCGGCTTGCCGACGGCGCCGAGCGCGTCGGCGAGGTAAAGCTCGGGCATCATCACGCCCTCGAACAGATCGGGCGCCTTCCCGACCACGACGGCGTCGATGTCCGCGGCGGCGGTGCCCGCCTCGGCGAGGGCCCGGTCCACCGCCTCGCGGCACAGCCCCGCGATCGAGACATCGGTCCGCCGCGAGCGGTGGCGCGTCTGGCCGACGCCGAGAACGGCGGCCCGGTGCTTCACCGTGCTTCCTTCACTGGGCCTCCAGGAGGCAGACGAGGTTCTGCTGCAAGGCGGGGCCGCTGGTGGCATGGGCGAGGGCCCGGTCCGCGCGGCCGGTCATGATCTCCTGCGCGGCCGATCCGATCCGGGCCAGGCCAGCGGCGAACATGGGGTTGCCGCAGAGCGCGCCGCCGGAGGGGTTGATGCGGACATCCTCACCGAGGCCGACCGCGCCGCGCAGCAGGATCTCCTGGTGGGTGAAGGGCGCGTGCAACTCGGCGACGTCGATGCCCGCCGCGCCCGCCCCCTCGGCGCCCGCCCCCGCCGCGCGGGCGGCCGCCGCCGCCGACGGGGCCGTGGTGAGGTCACGAGCCCCCAGCGACGCCGAGTCGATCCGGTGCTCGAACCCGGTGATCCAGGCCGGCCGCGGGCACAGCTCGCGCGCCCGTTTCGCCGAAGCGAGGATCACGACCGCGGCCCCGTCACCGACCGGGGCGCAGTCGTGCGCGCGGAGCGGGTCGGCGATGTAGGGCTGGCCGAGCAGTTTCTCGACCGGGACCTCCCCGGACAGCTGGGCCCGCGGGTTGGTGACCGCCGCGGCGCGGCTGCGCGCCGCCACCTCGGCCATGCCGGCCTCGCTCCAGATCCCGGCCTCGATGCCGAGCCTGGCCTGCAGCGCCGCGATGCTCACCGAGTCGGGCCACAGCGGGGCCAGCAGGTACGGGTCGAGCTGCAGCGCGAGCACCCGGCGCAGGTCTCCCGCGGACGACTTGCCGAACCCGTACGCCAGCGCGACATCCGCCTCGCCGGTCAGGATCTTCACCCAGGCCTCGTAGAGCGCCCAGGCGCCGTCCATCTCCACGTGCGATTCCATGATCGGCGGGAACGCGCCGATCGCGTCCACCGCCGAGACGAACGAGAACGCCCGGCCGGCCAGGTAGTCCGATGACCCGGAGCACCAGAAGCCGATGTCGTCCTTGGCCAGTCCCGTGTCCCGCAGCACCTCGGCGAAGATCGGCACGAGCATCTCTACCCCGCTGGTCGTGCCCGCCCCGTGGCGCACGACGGGGGACTGAGCAAAGCCGACGACGGCGACGCCGTCAGTCAATCTCATCAGGAAAGGCCGTCCTTACAGGTGGTGGGCGTACGTCTGGTAGGGCGCGTCCGGCTCGCCGGTGGGGCGGAAGTGGTCGATGTTCTCCAGCGTCGTTCCCCACTGCTCGCGCGGCTTCCAGGCCGCCCGCACCCGCATGCCCATCCGGACCTGGCCCGGATCGCAGCCCAGGATCAGGTGCTGGAACGGGATGTCGGCGCCGTGGAGCAGCACGGCCGCGGCCACATAAGGCGGGGGGACACGCTGCCCGGGGTAGTCCACGTTCACCACGCAGAACGTGGTCACGACGCCGCGATCGGGCAACTCGACCTCGTCGGCGGTCGGGACCCCGTCGGTGGGGCAGGCCCCGCGCGGCGGAATGTAGACCTTGCCGCAGGCCGGGCAGCGCTGCCCGAGCAGCCGCCCGTCCGCAAGCCCGCGCAGGAAGCTGCTTTCCTCGGGCGAGGCCGTGTGCTCGTAGTGCAGCCGCACCGGCGTGGTCATCATGGCCACCGGCTCCGTGGCGTGCGCTGCGCCGGGCCAGGCCGGGCTCCGGGCCGGTTCCGGTGCGTCGCACGGCTCGAAGCAGGCGATGTCGCGGATGTGCCCGGCCCTGGTTTCCGCCCACCGTGGCCTGACCCGCATTCCGGTCCGCATCGCCGCCGCCGATCTCGCGTCCACGGCGTGCAGCATCGCGGTGTCCGCGCCGTCCAGGCGGATGAGCGCCCACGCGAACGGATGCGTCAGCGGCTGGCCCTCAAGCGGCTCCGGTGCCCACGACCAGCTCGTGACGGTGCCCTCGGGACCGACCGCCACCAGGTCGGCCGGCGGGGCGAGCGTCACCGGGTCGTACTCGAACGGCGGGGCGTGCACCCGCCCGTCGGCGCTCCGCGAGCCGAGGATCCGCCGGTCGGCCAGCGCCGTCATGAACCGGCTCAGCGTCGGGCCGAGCGAGCGGGTGTAGTCGAACCCGATCTCCAGCGGAGCGCGCAGCGGCTGGTTCACGGTTCAGAGTGAAACATGTTTCTTTAGCGGCCGGCAAGAACCAGATGCGAGCGTGCCGGTTTGGCGCTCATCCGTACATAGAACTTGTTCTAGCTTTGCGGCCGCCTGCGGCGACTTGGCGGTGCCGAATCGGCGAGTAGCGTCGGCCTATGATCTCCGTCTCGCCGGCCGAGGCCCGGGAGCGGTTCCGGGCCGGCCTCAGGACCCCGACCGCGGGCTGGGCACCGGGCTACGTCCAGGCCAACCTGGTCGTGCTGCCCCGCGATGTCGCCTTTGATTTCCTGCTGTTCGCGCAGCGCAACCCGAAGCCCTGCCCGGTCCTGGACGTCACCGAGCCGGGAAGCCCGGTCACCGGCCTGGCCCCGGACGCCGACCTGAGAACCGACCTGCCGGCCTACCGGGTCTGGGAGCACGGGGAGTGCGTCGCCGAGACCGCGGACATCACCCGGTACTGGCGCGGTGACCTGATCGCGTTCCTGATCGGCTGCAGCTTCACGTTCGAGCGGGCGCTCGCCGCGGCGGGCGTGCCCGTGCGTCACGTCGAGCAGGGCAGCAACGTCCCGATGTTCGTCACCAGCAGCCAGTGCCGCCCGGCCGGGATCTTCAGCGGCCCCCTGGTGGTGTCCATGCGGCCGATACCCGCCGGCCGCGTCCCGGCCGCGGTCTCGGTGACCGCCCGGTACCCGGCGGTGCACGGCGCGCCGGTGCACGTGGGCCACCCGGCGGCGCTCGGCATAGCCGACCTGTCGAGGCCGGATTTCGGCGATCCGGTGACCAGCCAGGACGGTGACGTACCGGTGTTCTGGGCCTGCGGCGTCACCCCGCAGGTGGCGCTGGCCAGCGCGCGCCCCCCGTTCGCGATCACCCACGTGCCCGGGCACATGCTGATCACCGACGTGCCTGACGAGGCTTACGCGATCTGACCCGGCGCCCGCCGGCGGCCTGGCAGGGTTTGGCTGGTACGTCACCGGGCAGCGAAATCCCAGGCAGAAACGGGTGAGTGCGCCATGAATCCGATCGAGCGAGTGATCAGGAAGGTGGACGCCGCGCAGCGGCGGTTTACGCCGGCGGCGTTCGTCTACGGCGTGGTCAAGAAGTACGGGGACGATAACGGCGGCGTGCTGGTTTCCAACCTCGCGTACTCGGCTTTCGTGTCCCTGTTCCCGCTGCTGCTGATCCTGGTGACGATCCTGGGCCTGGTCGCCGCCAGCAACCCCGAGTTCCGCCAGCAAGCCATCGACACCGTGGCCAACCAGGTCCCGCTGATCGGGCATCAGCTGACGGGCAACGTGCACGAGCTCCGGCGCTCCAGCATCATCGGGCTGATCGTCGGGCTGCTCCTCCTGATCTGGGGGACGACGGGCCTGGCCCAAGCCGGGCTGTTCACGATGAATCAGGTCTGGAACCTGCCCGGGCCCGCCCGGCCCGGCTACGCGCAGCGGCTCGGCCGCGCGCTGCTCTTCCTCGGCCTGCTCGGCGCCGGCGTGATCGTGACGACCGGGCTCGCCAGCCTCAACACCTACGGGCACAACGCCGCCATCATGGCCGTCCTGGCCCAGGTGCTGGCCGCGGTGGTCAACGTCGGCATGTACCTCGGCGCGTTCCGGGCGCTGACGCCGAAGGGCGTGCCTACCCGCAATCTGCTGCCGGGCTCGGTCGTCGGCGGGATCGGCTGGACGCTGCTGCAGATTCTCGGCACCTACCTGGTCCACCACTTCCTGCACAGCGCCTCGGCCTACGGCGTCTTCGCGACCGTGCTCGGCCTGCTGGCCTGGATCTACCTGGCCGTCGAGCTCACCGTGTACGCGGCCGAGGTCAACGTGGTCCTGGCCCGGCGGCTGTGGCCGCGGGCCATCGTCCAGCCGCCGCTCACCGAGGCCGACCGGGCCAGCATGGCGCTGCAGGCGCTGCAGAACCAGCGGCGCTCGGAGCAGTTCGTCAAGGTGACCTTCGACGACCGGAAACCGGGCGCCAAAGTGCCGAGCAGCACGCCGCAGACGCCCGACCAGATCGAGCCGGGCGGGCTGGCCCATGACCAGAAACAGGACGGTCCGGCCGATTCACCGGGCTAACGGTCGCGGAATTCGGGCCGGCGCTTCTCGGTGAAGGCCCGCGGGCCCTCCTTCGCGTCCTCGCTGGCGAACACGGCCATGCCGATGCTGGCCTCGACCGTGAACGCGT
This sequence comes from uncultured Actinomycetota bacterium, assembly GCA_963729365.1. Classification (GTDB taxonomy): domain Bacteria; phylum Actinomycetota; class Actinomycetes; order Streptosporangiales; family Streptosporangiaceae; genus JASHPR01. The sequence goes on along the minus strand of CAVSNQ010000011.1, from coordinate 148,326 downwards.
CGTTCTCGGCCATGCCCTCGGTCTCGCGGATCGTGCGCAGGATGGCCCGGACCGCGACCGGGCCGTTCGCGGCGATCATGTCGGCGATCTCCAGCGCCTTGCCGAGCGCCTGGCCGTCCGGCACGACGTGGCCGATCAGGCCGATCTCGCGGGCCTCGGCCGCGCTGATGTGCCGCCCGGTCAGCAGCAGGTCGGCGGCGACCGTGTACGGGATCTGCCGCGGCAGCCGTACCGCCGAGCCGCCCAGCGGGAACAGGCCCCAGCGCGCCTCGGAGATGCCGAACCGGGCGCTCTCGCCCGCCACCCGGATGTCGGTGGCCTGCAGGATCTCGGTGCCGCCCGCGATCGCGGGGCCCTCCACGGCCGCGATCAGCGGCTTGGTCAACCGCCGGCCCTTGAGCAGGGCTTCGATGACCGACAGATCAAGTTCACCAGCCTTGAACGCCACGCCCGGGTGCGATCTGGTCATGGCCTTCAGGTCGGCGCCGGCGCAGAACGCGCCCCCGGCCCCGGTCAGCACGCAGACCCGGATGCCGGGATCGCTGTCCACCTCGTCCCACGCCTGGCGCAGCAGGGCCATCATCGGCCCGCTCAGCGCGTTGCGGGCCTCGGGGCGGTTCATCGTCACGATCAGGACGTGCCCGCGCCGCTCGATCAGCGCGTGGGGCGGCCCGTCGCCGGCCGCGTCCCCGCCTGCGGCCGCCGGGGTCGTGCTCGTCATCTTTTTACCTCGCTGGGGCCGGCCTAGGGTTGCCCGAAACGATAACACGTTCTACTTTCATTCCCATGGCTCTGAACATCGCCGACCTCTTTGAGCATGCGGCAGATGCGTTCGCCGATCGCACCGCGGTGACCTGCGGCGATAGCCAGGTAACCTATCGCGAGCTGGAAGAGCACGTGAACCGGCTCGCGCATCACCTGGCCGGGATCGGGGTGGCTCCCGGGGATCACGTCGGCCTGTACGCGCACAATTCCATCGAGGCCGTCGAGACCCTGCTCGCGTCCTGCAAGCTGCGCGCCGCCGCCGTGAACATCAACTACCGGTACGTGGAGAGCGAACTCCGTTACATGTTCTCGGACTCGGACCTGGTCGCGCTCGTCTACGACCGGCAGCTGGCGTCCCGCGTCGCGGCGGCGGCGCAGGACGCTCCAGGTCTGCGCGGGACCGTGGTCATCGACGACGGCAGCGACGCGGCCGCGGGCCCGGGCATCGCCGACGGGCGGGAGACGGAGTACGCGGCCGCGCTGGCCGGGGCATCGCCGGAGCGCGACTTCCCGCCGCGCAGCAGTGACGACGTCTACATCATCTACACCGGCGGGACGACCGGGTATCCCAAGGGCGTCATGTGGCGCCATGAGGACATCTGGCGCACTCTGGGCGGCGGCATCGACTTCGTCACCGGCGTTCCGCTGGCTGACGAGTGGGAGCAGTCCCGTCACGGCCTGGAGACGACCGGGCTGGTCAGGCTGTGCACGGCGCCGCTCATCCACGGGGCCGCGCAAGTGGCGACGCTCGGCGCGCTGTTCGCCGGGGATACCGTCGTGCTGTCGCCGCGCTTCGACTCACGCGAGATCTGGCGTACGGTCGAGCGCCATAAGGTCAACGTGATGATGGTCATCGGCGACGCGATGGCCCGCCCGCTGATCGAGGCCTACCGCGCGGGCGGTTATGACGTCTCATCGCTGGTCGCCTTCTCCTCCAGCGCAGCCCTGTTCTCCCCGGTCGTCAAGGATGCCTGCGCCGCGGCGCTGCCCGGCGTCTTCATCACGGAGGCGATCGGCTCCACCGAGACCGGCTTCACCGGCATAGGCCAGGTGACCGCGGGCGCGCAGCAGCGCGGGGGTCCGACCGTCACCCCGGGCCCGGACGTCATCGTGCTCGATGACCAGGGCGGCCGGGCCGGTCCCGGACAGGTCGGCCGGATCGCCAGGGGCGGGCATGTTCCGCTCGGTTACTACAAGGACCCGGTCAAGACCGCCGCGATGTTCACCGAGGTGGACGGGAAGCGCTACGCGGTACCCGGGGACCTGGCCCGGATCGAGGCGGACGGCACCGTGACCCTGCTGGGCCGCGGGAACACGTGCGTCAACACCGGCGGCGAGAAGGTCTTCCCCGAGGAGGTGGAAGGCGCGCTCAAGTCGCACGCCGACGTGTTCGACGCGCTGGTCATCGGCGTACCGGACGGACGCCTGGGGCAGCGGGTCGCCGCCCTGGTGCAGCCGCGCGAGGGCCGCACCATTGACCTGGCCGCGCTCGAGGCGCACCTGCGCCGGCAGATTGCCGGGTACAAGGTGCCGCGTAGCATCTGGCTGGTGGACGCCGTGGCCCGCACGCCCAGCGGCAAGCCGGACTACTCCTGGGCGCACCGGTACGCGGCCCACCGCCCGCCGAGCACCGAGCGCCAGGAGGCCGAATCCCCGGGCGCCGGCCACCCGGCGGCCTGAGGAGGGACCGTGCGGACGTCGCTGTGCCCGCTGCTTGGTATCGAGCACCCGATCGTCGGATTCAGCCCGTCCGAGCACGTCGCCGCGGCGATCAGCCGCGCTGGCGGCCTGGGCGTGCTCGGCTGCGTGCGCTTCAACGACGCGGACGAGCTTGACACCGTCCTGAGCTGGATGGACGCCAACACCGACGGCCGTCCGTACGGCGTCGACGTCGTGATGCCCGCCCGGATACCCACCGAGGGAGCCGCCATCGATCTCGGCGAGCTGATCCCGGCCGGGCACAAGGACTTCGTCGAGCAGACGCTGACCAGGCTCGGCGTGCCGCCGCTGCCCGACGGCTCGCCGGGCGGCGACGGCGTGCTGGGCTGGCTGCACTCGGTGGCCAGGCAGCACGTGGAGGTGGCCCTGACCCATCCGGCCCGGCTGATCGCCAACGCGCTCGGCCCGCCGCCGCCCGAGGTGATCTCGCGGGCCCACGAGCGCGGGATGCTCGTGGCCGCGCTGGCCGGGAAGGCGGACCACGCCCGCCGGCACGTAGCGAGCGGCGTGGACATCGTCGTGGCCCAGGGCTACGAGGCGGGCGGCCACACCGGCGAGATCGCGAGCATGGTGCTGGTGCCGGAGATCGCCGACGCGGTCGGCGCGCAGGCGCCGGTCCTCGCGGCCGGCGGGATCGGATGCGGGCGCCAGATCGCCGCCGCGCTCGCCCTGGGCGCCGTGGGCGTGTGGATGGGCTCGGCGTGGCTCACCACCGAGGAGAACGTGCTCGGCTCGGCCGTGCCGGCGCTGCGCGAGGCGCTGCTCGCGGCCACGTCGTCGGACACGGTGCGCTCGCGCATCTACAGCGGGAAGCCGGCCCGGCTGCTCAGGAACCGGTGGACGCGAGTCTGGGAGGAACCGGGCGCTCCGGATCCGCTCCCCATGCCGCTGCAGAACCTGCTGGTCAGCGAGGCGCACCAGCGGCTGATGCGCTCTGGCCAGCCGGACCTGGTGCCCATGCCGGTGGGCCAGATCGTGGGGCGGATGAACGAGGTCCGCCCGGTGGCGGAGGTGATCTCCGCCCTGCTCAGCGAGGCCGACGAGACACTGGCCCGCCTCGGCGAGTTCCGCGAGCCCTAGCCAGGGCCGCCGCTTTGGGGGTCGCGGGGGTGTCCCCCGCGGGTTGAGTCTTTGGGGGGCGCGGCGGGGTGTCCGCGGGTTGAGTCTTTGGGGGGCGCGGCGGGGTGTCACGCGGGTTGAGTCTTTGGGGGGTCGCGGGGGGTGTCCCCCCGCGGGTGGCCATACTTCTGGCATGGCCGATCGCAATGTCCTCGGTGGCGAGCTTGAGCCGTGCGGCACCGACCCGCTCACCGGGTTCTACCGGGACGGCTGCTGCAACACCGCGCCGGAGGACCTGGGCAGCCACACGATCTGCGCGGTGGTGACCGCCCAGTTCCTTGAGCACCAGCGCCGGATCGGCAACGACCTATCCACCCCCATGCCCCAGTACGAGTTCCCCGGGCTCGTCCCTGGAGACCGCTGGTGCGTGACCGCGGCGAACTGGCTGCGGGCCCATCGCGACGGCGCCGCCGCCTACGTGGTGCTCGCGTCGACCCATGAGCGGGCGCTGGAGATCGTGCCCCTCGCCGCGCTGCAGGAGCACGCCATCGACGTCCCGTCGAGCCCCGGCGCGCTCGAGGACTGAGCGTTACCCGATCACACCAGGAGGTGTCCATGTCGTCTCGCGTTGAGTCGGTCGAGGTGCCCGGCGGATCTTTCGACCTGCCAGTATGGCTGCCGGACGGCGGCACCGGCCCCGGGCTGCTGCTGATCCAGGAGATCTTCGGGATCAGTGACTACATCAGGGCGGTGGCCGCCGACCTGGCCGCCCTCGGCTACGTGGTCGCCGCCCCCGACCTGTTCTGGCGGCTCGAGCCCGGTTTCCAGGCCGGCCATGACCAAGAGGGCCTGACCAGGTCGCTGGAGATGGGCCAGCGGTTCGACGCCGAGCAGGGGGTCGCCGACTCGGTGACCGCGCTCGACCACCTGGCAGCGCTGCCCGAGGTCGAGGGCGGCCTCGGCGTCATCGGGTTCTGCCTGGGCGGGACGATCGCGTACTTCGTGGCCGGCCAGACCGAGGTCGCCGCGGTTGTCTCGTACTACGGCTCGGGCGTGCCGGACAACCTCGAAGTCCTGGACCAGATCGCCGGCCCGGTGCAGTTCCAGTTCGGCGGCACCGACCCATACATCCCCCGGGACCAGGTGGCGCGCGTCGAAGCGGCCGCGGCCGGCCGGCCGAACGTGGAGGTCCACGTCGAGGAGGACGCCGGCCACGCGTTCCACAACCGCAAGTCACCCATGTTCCACATGCCCGAGCCGGCGGCGCGGGCGTGGCGGCGCACCGAGGAGTTCCTGCACCGCCACCTCCCCACGCGGGACCACCGGGCCACCCCTGGTTCCTGAGCCGCCGCGGCACGTCCGGGGCGCCGCTGGTGGAATCACCGGGCCCCTGCGGGCGCTATATGAGACAGACCATGACGCTCACCGACCTGCTCCCCGAGACCGCCAGCCCTGACGATCTCTATAACGCCTTCGAAGGCTGGGCCAAGCTACAGGGCCTCTCCCTGTACCCGCACCAGGAAGAGGCGCTGATCGAGATCGTGTCGGGCGCCAACGTGATCCTGTCCACCCCGACCGGGTCCGGCAAGAGCCTGGTCGCGGCGGGCGCGCACTTCGCCGCGCTCGCGCGCGGACAGCGCACGTTCTACACCGCGCCGGTCAAGGCGCTGGTATCGGAGAAGTTCTTCGCGCTGTGCGAGATGTTCGGCCCGGCCAGGGTCGGCATGATGACCGGCGACGCCAGCGTCAACGCCACGGCGCCGATCATCTGCTGCACCGCGGAGATCCTGGCCAACATCGCGCTGCGGGACGGCGAGCAGGCCGACGTCGGCCAGGTGATCATGGACGAGTTCCACTTCTACGCCGACCCGGACCGCGGCTGGGCCTGGCAGGTGCCGCTGATCGAGCTGCCCAGGGCGCAGTTCCTGCTGATGTCGGCGACGCTGGGTGACGTCAGCCGGTTCGAGCGGGACCTGACCCGGCGCACCGGCCGGCCGACGGCCGTGGTCCGCTCGGCCGCGCGTCCCGTGCCGCTGCTGTTCTCCTACGTGATGACGCCGCTGCACGAGACGCTGCAGGAGCTGCTGGCCACCCGGCAGGCGCCGGTCTACATCGTGCACTTCACCCAGGCCGCCGCGATCGAGCAGGCCCAGGCGCTGATGAGCATCAACGTGTGCACCCGCGACGAGAAGGACGCCATCGCCGAGCTCATCGGCGGCTTCCGGTTCGCGGCCGGCTTCGGCAAGACGCTGTCCCGCCTGGTCCGGCACGGCATCGGCGTGCACCACGCGGGCATGCTGCCCCGCTACCGGCGGCTGGTGGAGACTCTGGCCCAGGCCCTGCTGAAGGTCATCTGCGGCACCGACACCCTGGGCGTCGGCATCAACGTGCCGATCCGCACGGTGCTGTTCACCGCGCTGTCCAAGTACGACGGCAGCAAGACCCGCCTGCTGCAGGCGCGCGAGTTCCACCAGATCGCCGGGCGGGCGGGGCGGGCCGGGTTCGACACCACGGGCTATGTGGTGGTCCAGGCGCCCGAGCACGTCGTGGAGACCGAGCGGGCGCTGGCCAAGGCCGGGGACGACCCGAAGAAGCGGCGGCGGGTGGTGCGCAAGAAGCCGCAGCCGGGGTTCGTCTCCTGGGGCCAGCCCACGTTCGAGCGGCTGGTCGCCGCCGAGCCCGAGCCGCTCCAGTCCAGTTTCGCCGTCAGCCACGCGATGCTGCTCAACGTGATCGGCAGGCCCGGCGACGCGTTCCAGGCCCTGCGCCACCTGCTGACGGATAACGATGAGGACCCCGCGGCACAGCGCCGTCACATCCGCCGGGCCTTCGCCATCTACCGCGCGCTGCTGGCCGGGGGAGTGGTCGAGCGGCTCGACGAGCCCGACGAGCAGGGCCGGCGGTGGCGGCTGACCGTGGACCTGCAGGACGATTTCGCGCTCAACCAGCCGCTGTCGCCGCTCGCGCTGGCCGCCATCGAGTTGCTTGACCGCGACGCCCCGGAGTACCCGCTCGACGTCTTGTCGGTCATCGAGGCCACGCTCGACGATCCGCGGCAAGTCTTGTCTGCGCAACTCTTTAAGGCGCGCGGCGAAGCCGTGGCCCAGATGAAGGCCGACGGGATCGAGTACGAGGAGCGGATGGACCTGCTCGACTCGGTGACCTACCCCATGCCGCTGGCCGACCTGCTCGACGGCGCCTACGAGATCTACCGGCAGGGCCATCCGTGGGTCGCCGATCACCGGCTGGCGCCCAAGTCGGTGGCGCGGGACATGTACGAGCGGGCCATGACGTTCACCGAGTACGTCGGCTTCTACGGGCTGGCCCGCTGCGAGGGGCTCGTGCTGCGCTACCTGGCCGGGGCGTACAAGGCGCTGCGGCAGACCGTGCCCGAGGAGGCCAGGACCGAGGAACTCGCCGACCTGATCGAGTGGCTGGGCGAGCTGGTGCGGCAGGTCGACTCGAGCCTGATCGACGAGTGGGAGACCCTGCGGGGGGCTCCCCCCCCGCATACCCCCCGGAAACCCTGGACACCCGGCCGCCCGCCGTGACCGGCAACCCGCGGGCGTTCCGGGTGCTGGTGCGCAACGCCCTGTTCCGCCGGGTCGAGCTGGCCGCGCTGCGCCGCTACGAGGACCTGGGCGAGCTCGACGCCGAGGCGGGCTGGGACGCCGACGCCTGGGCCGAGGCGCTGGAACCGTACTTCGCCGAGCATGACGACATCGGGACCGGGCCCGACGCGCGAGGGTCGGCGCTGCTGATCATCGACAAGCAGCGTGACCACTGGTCGGTGCGCCAGATCCTCGACGACCCGGCCGGCGACCACGACTGGGGCATCAGCGCGGTGGTCGACCTGGACGCCTCGGACGAGGCCGGGGCGGCCGTCCTCCGCGTGACCGACGTCGGCCAGCTCTAGCGGTAGCGGCGAAGACGCAAGCCTGGGCGCCTGCAGGCACCCGCGCGTCACCAGGCCGTTGCTGCCTGCGCCACGTGCCCTGATGCAGGCGGCCGGTCGGGAGGAGTCACGTCGCCGATGCGGGCGATTCGGTCAGTGCGGCGACGCATGCAGTGAGCAGGCGCCGCATCTGATCTTGTTCGCTGGCATCCAGATTGGCCAGCATGTCTTGCTCGACGCGGCGAACCGCGGCGCTGGCCATCTTGAGCTGGCGGCGCCCGCGGGCGGTCAGCTCGGTCGGCAGGGCCCGGCCGACGGGCGCCTGTGCCGGGCGGGCAACGAGTCCCTGGCGTTCGAGGGCCTGCAGGAGCACGTTCATCGACTGCCGGGTGACGAAGGCGCCGCGGGCCAGCTCGGAGTTGGACAGACCCGGTCGCTGCGCGAGCAGCTCCAGGCAGGCGTAGTGGGTGATCGTCATGCCCAGCGGCCTCAGCACGGCCTCCAGGGCAGAGTGCAGGGCGCTCGCGGCCGCCTTCAGCATGTACCCCAGCGATGTGTCCAGCTCGATTCCGGGCTCGCCTTGACTCATGTCAGTAGTCTGACATACATTGGGGTGTGTCAGAAGACTGACATACCATGAGAGGCAGGAATCGTGGCCGTTACCGGACCCGACTTCATTTCACTGCAGGTGCGCGATCTGGAGCGTTCCGCCGCTTTCTACGAGCGGTACCTGGGGCTGAAGCGCTCCAACGCAGGACCGCCGCACGCCGTCGTGTTCGACACCAAGCCGATCGCGTTCGCCGTCCGCGACGTCGTCGCGGGCGTCGACCTGGACGCGATCGCGCAGCCGGGGCAGGGAATGGCGCTGTGGCTGCACGCCCCCGACGCGCAGGACATCCACGACACCCTCGCTGCCGCCGGCACGACGATCGTCTCAGCACCCGTCGACGGGCCGTTCGGCCGCACTTTCACGTTCGCGGACCCCGACGGCTACCAGGTGACCCTCCACGACCGCGGCTGAGCCGGGCGTCCTGGTCTTCGGCGCGGCAGCGCCCTGAGCGGGCTTCTCACCGCGGCAGGCCGGCGACAAGCCGTTCACGCTGACCGTCTGAGGGGCCGGTTACAGGTCAGAATCCGTCCGGGCACCAGGCCGGGCCGTGGTCCGGAGCATCAGGTCGGCCCGGCGGACAGCGCCTGGGCGGTGCTCTACGTACCAGCGCCCGGCCAGTGACAACGCCCTGGTCAGCCAGCAATTCGCGGCTGCCGTACTAGCCGTGCTAGATCGGGTTCCGAGAGATCCGTTATTGGCTCTGAAATACCCTATGCACGGAAACATAAAAAGTGTACGATAATAAACGTAGCTCCGGACCCAGGCAGCCGCACCCGCTCGATATGTGAGGGTGCACCGCAGGGCCCGGGCTTTTTTTGTACACGGATCCAGCGCCGGAAAGACGCCACAGCCAAAGGACGGTGAGGACGGGCGGGAGAATCCTTCTCCCTGGCCACAGGCCCGCCGTCGCGAAGATCCATTCCGTGAAGCCTGAGCATCCCATGCCCAATTAGCCGGATCAAACAACCCCCGTTCCCGCGAAGCGGGCGCGATAAATACAGGAGGCACCACATGTTTATCAGCTTTGGAGTGCTTGTCATCATCGTGATTGTCGTGCTTGCGCTCGTGTTGCTGCGGCGGCGCTGACCCACCACGGCGTTCGCTGTGGGGTAAACCGCCTGAATCTTTGGAGTTAGTCATGATCATTATCCTTGGGCTCATTATCCTGGTTGCCGCGGTGGTCGTGGGCGTGGCCGGCGTTCTCGGCAACGGCGGCAGCGGCCATGCGGTCACCCATTTCGCGGTGTTCGGCTATCACGTGACCGGTTCCACCGGCACGCTGTTCCTGTACGGCATCGTGCTCGGCGCGGTCGGCCTGCTCGCGCTGAGCCTGCTGCTGGCCGGCGCACGCCGCACCTCCCGGCGCGGCAGCGCCGCGCGGCGCGGGCTTAAGCAGTCCCGCCGCGAGACCGCCGCGGCCAGCCAGGAGCGGGACGACCTGATCGACGAGCGCGAGAAGGCCCGCGCGGTGACGGCTAGCGGGGCGAGGGAGCCCGCGCCCGGCGGCGACCGACAGCTCAGCCCGGACGACGACCGCTGGAGCGGGCTGCGCAACCGGTTCGGGCGCCGGGCTGCCCCCCGGCCAGCCGGCGCCACAGAGGCAGAATCGTCGCCCGGCCTGCCCGCCGCCGACGTCCCGGCCGATTCGCAGGCCCCGGCCGATGATGCTGTGCCGGTTAGCCAGCCATGAGCATCGCCAAGAAGTTCGCGCACAAGGTCGAAGCGCTCAAGGGCGGCGCCAAGAAGACCGCCGGCCGTGCTGCCGGTAACCGGCGCCTGCAGCGCGAGGGCCGCCGTGACCAGCGCAAGGCCCACGCCAAGCAGGCTGGGGCGAAGGTCAAGGACATCTTCAAGCACTGAAACGCACGGCTGGCCGACCCGTCCGGGTCGGCCAGCTACAGAGGGTAGCCCCAGGAGTGGCGCGGGCCCTGGGACAGCTGCCAGTGCTGGCGCATCCGTCGCCGGAACCGGGCCGCCGCGAACAGTACGACCACGCCGGCCAGCAGCGAGAACGCCAGGACCAGCTGGAAGAGCGCGAGGAACACGAACCCGCCGCCCGGGACCAGCAGCGCCATGAGCAGGAACAGCATGGCCAGCGGCAGCAGCCGGGGGCCGCGCCGGACGAAGACCGGGCCGCCCGCCGCCCGCGGCACCACGGCCCACGGCGGCGTACCGGGCGGCCGCAGGGCCGGCGCGGGCCCGGGCAGGTCGGCCATGACGCGGCGCAGGTCCGCGAAGGTCCTGGCGTTCAGCGCTGCGGTGATCCGCTCATCCAGTTCCTCGCGGGTGAGCCGGCCCTCGGCGAAGTGATCGCGCAACTGGGCCGTGACCTGCTCCCGGTCGGCGTCGGAGGTCCGGATTCGGTCATCCCGGTCATTCATGGCCATGCTCGTCTCCATCTGGCTCGTCGGCCTCTCCGGGGTCGTCGGCGTCGGCGTCTCCGTCATCATCGGCCAGGATCTGGTAGAGCCTGCGCCGGGTCCGCTCCAGCAGCTGTTCGGCCGCGCGGACCTGCTCGGCCGTGCCCGCCTGCGCGACCTGCACGATGCCGCCCGCGAGCTGGGCGGCCTCGGCGAACAGGTCAGGCAGTTGCCAGGCCTCTTGCTGAGTCTGCGACTCCCACGCGCCGCGCGCCTTCTCGGGGTTCTGCTCGACGTAGTCACGCCCGGTGTCGGTCAGGCTGAACGTGCGCCGGCCGCCCGACTCCTCGCCCACGATCAGGCCCTCATCGGCCAGCTGGGACAACGCCGGGTAAACCGCGCCCGGGCTGGGCCGCCAGGCGCCCGCGCTGCGCTCTTCGATCTCCGACATGATCTGGTAACCCGTTCGCGGGCCTTCCCGCAGGAGGGCCAGGATCGCGGCCCGCACGTCACCGCGGGCGGCCTTCGCGCCGCGCGGTCCGCCGGGCGAACCCGGAGGGCCAAACCACCAGCCGCCCCCCGGCACGCCGGAACCGCCGCCCCAGTGCCCGGCCCCCCTGGACCACGCGAAGCCCCGCCCCCCGGCCGGGCCGCCGCAGCCGCCCGGACCGGCCGGCATCCGGAACAAGGCCTCCCGCAGATTGCCGATCAGCCCGCCTACGCAACTGAGCGCCTCGAACATGCCGGGATCGATGTCCCCGGCCCGCCATCGTGGTGTCGGCATCCCGCACTCCCGATCAAGCTTCTCGATACGATCACGATATATCGACAGCCTACGGCGGGATCGCGCCAATGACAAGATATGACTCGACCGACGGCCCGGTTGATCGGGTTGGTCAGTTAGACCGGGCCAGAGCGGCGCCGATGCGGCGCAGTTGCGCGGTCGCCCCGCCGAGTTCGAACTCGGCCCGCTTGGCCGCGACGAAGTAGCGGTGCAGCGGGTAGTCGGTATCGATGCCAACTCCGCCGTGGACATGCACGGCCGCATGCGCGACCCGGTGACCCGCGTCGGCGGCCCAGAACTTGGCCGTGGCGATCTCGGTCTCGGCGGGCAGGCCTTCGGCCAGCCGCCAGGCGGCCTGCCACATGGTGAGCCGGACCGCCTCGACGTCGATATAGGCGTCGGCGAGCCGCTGCGCCACCGCCTGGAAGCTGCCGATCGGCCGGCCGAACTGCACCCGGCTCTTCGCGTACTCGGAGGTCAGCTCGAGCGCCCGGGCGACCACACCGAGCTGCAGCGCGCACAGCCCCACGACGGCGTGGGAAACCAGCCAGCCGGTGATCTCGGCCCCGGCCTCCGGGCTCCCGAGCACCCGGTCGTCGGGCAGTTCGACGCCGGTGAGTTCGAGGCGGCTCGCCACGTCGCCGTCGACGAGCCGCTGCGGCGCCGCGACGACGCCGTGGTCGCCCGGCGCGACCAGGAACACCGCTATTCCCGTAGCGGTCGCGGCGGGCACGAGGATGAGGCCGGCTCGCGGGCCCGCGGGCACCGCGGTCTTCGTGCCGGTCAGCCGCCAGCGCCCGCCCCCCGTCATCCGCTCGGCGCGGGCCGCCGGGGCGGCCGGGTCGTCGCCGTCCTCCTCGGCCAGGGCGGCCGTGAGGATGAGCTCGCCGCGGCCCGCGGGCGCGGCCCACCGCTTCTGCTGCTCCGGCGTGCCGAACCTGGCGATCGCGCCCGCGCCGAGCACGATCGACGCGAGGTAGGGCACCGGAGCCACCGCGCGCCCGATCTCTTCCAGCACCGAGCACTGCTCCAGCAGGCCGAGCCCGGCGCCGCCCAGCGGCTCGGGCAGCGCCGCAGCCAGGATCCCGGCGCCGGCCAGGTCGGCCCAGGCCGCGGGATCGAACCGGTCACCGCCCGCCTCTACCTCGCACTGCCGCTGCGGGGTGGCCTGGTCGGCGAGGATCAGCCGGCTCAGGGCGGCGAGTTCGGTCTGACTATCGTTCAATGTGAAATCCATTGATTTCCTCAGGTCCTCCTCATCGGCGGATGGGCAGCCCGAGGCCGACCGCGGCAACGATGTCCCGCTGTACCTCGTTCGTGCCCCCGCCGAAGGTCAGGATCAGCGCGGCGCGGTGCATCCGCTCGATCCGGCCGGACAGGACAGCCCCGGCCGATCCCTCGCGGACGTGGGCGTTCGCGCCGAGGACCTCCATCAGCAGCCGGTAGGCCTCGGTGGCGAACTCGGTGCCGAAGACCTTGGTCGCCGAGGCGGCGGCCGGGCCGAGCCCGTGCCCGTCCCCGGCCCGGGCCGCGCCGTCCGCTTCCGCCGCGATCCGCCAGTTGACCAGCTTGAGGAACTCGGCCTTGGCGTGCACCCGGGCCAGGTTGAGCTGCACCCACTCCTGGTCGATGACGCGCTGGCCGCTGGCCAGCTTCGTGGCCCTGGCCCAGTCGCAGACCTCGCGCAGGGCCGTGCGGACCGGCGCCGCCGAGGTGAGCGCGACCCGCTCGTGGTTGAGCTGGTTGGTGATCAGCGGCCAGCCCTGGTTCTGCTCGCCGACCAGGGCGGAGGCGGGCACGCGTACGTCGGCGTAATAGGTGGCGCTGGTGGTCGGCCCGGCCATCGTGTGCACCGGCGTCCAGGAGAACCCTTCGGCGTCGGTCGGCACGATGAGGATCGACAGGCCCTTGTGCCGCGGCGCCTCGGGGTCGGTCCGGCAGGCCAGCCAGACGTAGTCCGCGTACTGGATCAGGCTGGTCCACATCTTCTGGCCGTTGATGACGTAGCTTTCGCCGCCGGCCTCACCATCCTGCACCCGGACCGCCCGGGTGCGCAGCGCGGCCAGGTCGGTGCCGGCCTCGGGCTCGGAGTAGCCGATCGAGAAGTGGATCTCGCCAGCGGCAATCCGGGGCAGGTAGCGCGCCTTCTGCTCGTCCGTGCCGAACCTCATGATCGTCGGGCCCACGGTGTTGATGGTCAGGAACGGCACCGGCACCCCGGCGACCGCCGCCTCGTCGGTGAAGATGAGCTGGTCGAGCGTGGAGCCGTTCCGCCCGCCGTACTCCGCGGGCCAGCCCAGGGCGAGCCAGCCGTCGCGGCCGAGCTGCCGGACGATGCTGCGGTAGGCGTGCCCGTCGCCGTAGTCGCCGCCGGTCTCGGCCAGGCCGCGGCGGAGCTCGGGCGTCATCAGCCCGGCGAAGTACTCGCGTAGCTGCTGGCGGAGCCGCTCCTGCTCGGGCGTGTAGGCCAGGTGCATCCGCCCTCCGCTGCCGGCTTAAATAGAACGTGTTCTAGCGAGTGTAGCCGAGGAGGGTGGGCGATGGCCGAGGCGTTCCTGGTCGATGCCGTCCGGACACCGGTGGGCCGCCGGGGCGGCGGCCTGGCCGCCGCGCACCCGGCCGACCTGGGCGCGCACGTCATCCGCGCCCTGCTGGCCCGCTCTCAACTGGACCCGCTGGCCGTCGACGACGTGGTGTTCGGCTGCGTGGACACGATCGGCCCGCAGGCCGGCGACATCGCGCGGACCGCATGGCTCGCAGCCGGCCTGCCCGAGGCCGTGCCCGGCGTCACCGTGGACCGTCAGTGCGGCTCGTCGCAGCAGGCGGTGCACTTCGCCGCGCAGGCCGTGATGAGCGGGACGGCGGACGTGGTGATCGCGGGCGGGGTCCAGAACATGAGCCAGATCCCGATCGCGGCGGCCATGCTCGCCGGGCAGGCGTTCGGCTTCGACGACCCGTTCGGCGGGTCGGCCGGCTGGCGGGCGCGGTACGGCGCCGAGGAGATCTCCCAGTTCCGCGCCGCGGACATGATCGCCGCCAAGTGGGGGATCGGCCGCGACGAGATGGAGCGCTACGCGCTGGCCAGCCACCAGCGGGCGGTCGGCGCCATCGGCGAGGGTGCATTCGACGCCGAGATCGTGCCGTATGCCGCGGTCACCACCGACGAGTGCCCGCGCCCGGACACCTCGGCGGGCAAGATGGCCGCGCTCAAGCCGCTCAGGGAAGGCGGGCTGATCACCGCCGCGCTGGCCAGCCAGATCGCGGACGCGGCGGCCGCGCTGCTGGTCGTCTCGGACCGGGCGGTTCGCGAGCACGGACTGCGCCCGCGGGCCCGGATCCGCCATCTCAGCGCCCGCGGCGACGACCCGGTCCTGATGCTGACCGCGCCGATTGCGGCGACCGCGCACGCCCTGGAGCGGGCCGGGATGACCCTGGACCAGATCGACCTGGTGGAGATCAACGAGGCCTTCGCCAGCGTGGTCCTGGCCTGGCAGCGGGAGACCGGAGCCGACCTGGACCGGGTCAACACCCGCGGCGGGGCGATCGCGCTCGGCCATCCCCTCGGCGCGACCGGCGCCCGGCTGCTGACGACGCTGCTGCACGCCTTGGAGGCCACCGGCGGCCGGTACGGCCTGGTGACGATGTGCGAGGGCGGCGGCCAGGCCAACGTGACCGTCATCGAGCGGCTGTGACCAGTCCGGCCAGTGAGCGGAGTCGCTGACTGAGGCGCGCTGGCCTGCGGGGATCAGGCGCTGGGCCCGCGGGCCAGCCACGCGCCGCAGCATCGTGGTTATGATCGGCAAAAGGATGATCCGGCGGCAGGGGCAGCGATGTATCTCTTCCGGGAAGCGGCAGATGACACCGGGGATGTCGCCGCCCCGGCGGCGGCACCGCCGGCCCGGTTCTACCTCACCGAACCAGCCCGCGGGCTGGCCGGCCTCGCGATACTGCCGATGGCGGCGCCGTGGCTCGCGGCCGCGCCGCGCGGCGCCGGGCACGGCGTGCTGGTCCTGCCCGGGCTGCTGGCCTCCGACACGAGCACGGCCCTGCTCCGGCGGTTCCTGCGCTGGCTGGGCTATGACGTGCGCGGCTGGGACCTGGGGCGCAACATAGGCCCGACCGACGCCGTGCTGGACGGGCTTCCGCGCGCTCTGGCGGCTCACGCCGAGCGCACCGGCGGGCCGGTCTCGGTGGTGGGCTGGAGCCTGGGCGGGATCTACGCCCGGGAGGTGGCGCGCCAGCAGCCCGAACAGGCCCGCGAGGTGATCACCCTGGGCAGCCCGTTCGCGCTGACCGACCCGCGGCAGAGCCGCGCCGAGACTGCCTACCGTCGTCGCGGCTACCTGCATGCAGGCCCCGGGCGGCTGCCCACGCGCGAGCAGGTCGCCCGGCCGATCGGCGTTCCGTCGACGGCCGTGTACTCCCGCCGGGACGGCATCGTGGCCTGGCGAGCCTGCATCGAGCCGGAAACGGCACGGCACGAGAACGTCGAGGTCCGCTGCGGCCATCTCGGGTTCGGTGTCGACCCCGCGACGCTGTGGCTGATCGCCGACCGGCTCGCTGCCCCGCCCGGCCGGCGGGCCCCCTTCCGGCCGCCGCCGCTGCTGCGCCCGCTTTACCCGGGCCGATGATGACCCGGGCCGGCCGCCCGTACTGGCCGTACTGGCCGTGCTGGCCGTGCTGGCCGACACCAGCCACGCTGAGGAGCAACTGAGATGCAGCAGCTCACCGGTCTGGACGCCTCCTTCCTCGCGCTCGAGACCCCCAACACCACCGGTCATGTCGGCGGGCTTTGCGTCCTGGATCCGAGCGGGGCGCCGAAGCCGCTGACCCTGGCCCGGCTGACCGAAGTGCTGGGCGAGCGGCTGCCGCTCGTGCCGGTGCTGCGCCGCAAGCTCCTGAACGTGCCACTCGGCCTGGACCAGCCCTACTGGATCGACGACGCAAACTTCGACATCGAGTACCACATCCGCGAGATCGCGCTGCCGCGTCCCGGTTCGGACGCCCAGCTCACCGAGCAGGTTGGCCGGCTGCACGCCCGGCCCCTCGACCGGAGCCGGCCGCTGTGGGAGATCTACCTGATCACCGGCCTGGCCAGGCGGCGGGTCGCGGTCTACACGAAGATTCATCACTCCGCGATCGACGGCGCGTCCGGCGCGGAGCTGCTCACCGTCCTCCTCGATCTGGCCCCGGGCGGGCGTGAGCTGCCCGTCAGCAAGCCGTTCCGGCCGGTCAGGCCGCCCGGCCCGGCCGCGTTGGTCGCGCTGGCCACGGCGCGGCTGGCGTGGCGGCCGGTGCAGACGGCGCAGATCACCAACCAGGTCGTGCGCGTGCTGCCGACCCTGGCCCCGACGGTGAGCGCGCTCGTGGGCGGCCTACTCGGGCTGGGCCGCGGCGACGGCGGGGTGATCTCCACCATGCCGGGGCGCGCCCCGGCCACGCCGTTCAACAAGCCGATCACGCCGCACCGGCGGTGCGCGTTCCGCAGCGTGGACCTGGACAGCGTCAAGGCGGTGAAAAGGGCTTTCGGCGTCTCGGTCAACGACGTGGTCATGGCGATGTGCGCGGGCGGGCTGCGGCGCTGGCTCGCCGACCGTGACGCGCTGCCCGGGTCGCCGCTGATCGCGATGATCCCGGTGTCGGTGCGTGACCCGGCCAGCAAGGGCGCCCTGGGCAACAAGGTGTCGGCGATGCTGGCCACGCTGCCCACGCACGTTGCCGATCCCGACCAGCGGCTGGAGATCGTGCACGCCGCGACGAAGATCGCCAAGGCTCAGCAGGCCGCGATCCCGCAAGGGCTGGTCGACCAGATCAGCGACTTCGCCCCGCCCGCGCTGACCGCGCGCGCCGCCCGCGTCGTGTTCGCCACCGGGCTGCTGCACCGGCTGCCGCCGTTCAATGTCTGCATCTCCAACGTGCCCGGACCGAACGTGCCGGTTTATCTCTGCGGGGCCAGGCTGCTGGCCCACTACCCGATATCGGTGATCACCGACGGCCAGGGCCTGAACATCACCGTGGTGGGCTACCTCGGCCAGCTGCATTTCGGGCTGGTGGCCTGCCGCGAGCTCGTCCCTGACCTCGATGACCTGGCCGGCTACCTGGTCGACGAACTTGAGCTACTGCTCACGGCGGCCGGCCAGCGCGCGGCCGGCGCGGTCACCCCCGGCGCGGCGTGACCGGGGAACGGTTCTTCATACGCAGTCTCGCGGCACTTCGGTATGCCATGTCTTCGCGAAGACCCGGCGATCCCCCTCGTAGGCGTCGAGCACGTTGGTCACCTGGAACGCCGTCGCGGTGGCGGACATCGTGCTCGCGGTCCGCACGGTCGTCTGCCACCCCCCGCGGCCCACTCTGAAGGTGCGCTCGCACCACACCATCGCCGACAGCGGCGCGCCGTCGGTGATCCGGAGCACGTCCCGTTCCTGCTCGCCATACTCCAGTCCGTCGTCGAGCAGCCGGAAACCATCGCTCTGCGCGGAGATCACCTCCACGGTCCCGCTGGCCACGTCTCGCCGCATCTCGCGCGCTGACTCGCTGCCGAGCGGCTCGTGCGCCGGCGCCGGGCCGCGTTCGGGGGCGGCGAAATGCGGGGGCGCCGTGTGCTCGCCGCCGCCCGCCCAGACCGGGAGGCGAAGCTCCGAGCCGCCGGTGAACAGGCTCAGCGTCACGCGTTCCGGCGATGGCCAGGCCCACGGCCAGTACGTCGGCGACACGGACAGCCTCAGCCGGTGCCCGGCGGGGACGTGATAGCCGACCGAGTTGAGCTGGACATCGACGACATGCCGCTGGCCAGGCACCAGCGGTTCGGGACGGGAGTCGCTCTCGGCGTGAGCGAGATTCTTCAGGCCCCGGGTGATCAGTGTGGAGGCGCCGTCCGGCCACACGTCGCACAGCCGCACGGCGGCGAGGGCCAGCGGCTGGTCGGCGGCCAGCTCGAGACGGGCGACAGGAAAGCCGAGAATCTCCATCGGTTCGGCGAGCGGCCCGGTGTCGAAGGCCAGCGACTGCCCGTCCTCGGGCCGCTGGTCACCAGGAAACTCGAGCGCATCGCCGTGCCCGCCCCATTGACCCAGGTCGGTAGCGGCGGACTCGGCACCGCGGATGCGCAGCTCGGCCTGGCCGGCATCGGCGCCGGGTCCCGCGGCGAGCACTCCCCGGCCGAGCCGGAAGCCGCGCGTCTCGACCTCCGGGGCCGGCCAGCTCTCGGCGGCCAGCCAGCGGCCCGGGTGGACCGGGTACCCGGCCCCCGGCCGCCGCGCCTGCGGCATCCACGCCCGCAGCTTGGGCTCGTCCATCACCCCGTTGTCGCGGCCCTTCAGCCAGTGATCCCACCAGCGCACGGCCTCCTGCAGGAAGCCGATCGCGGGCCCCGGCGCGCCGTCTTCCGGGTAATCGTGGCCCCACGGGCCGATCAGGCCCTTGCACGGACCGGGATAGCCCTCGAGGAACCGCAGGATCGCGTTCCGGTAGGCATCGGTCCATCCGCCGACCATGTAGACCGGGCAGCGGATCGCCGCGAGGTCCTCGCCCACCGAGCCCTGGCGCCAGAACTCGTCGCGGCGCTGATGGGCGAGCCATGCGTCGATGTAAGGGGGAGTTTTCTCCAGCCGTTCCCGCCAGGTCTTCCGCCAGGCCGGGCC
The DNA here is from genome assembly GCA_963729365.1 of uncultured Actinomycetota bacterium. Taxonomy (GTDB): domain Bacteria; phylum Actinomycetota; class Actinomycetes; order Streptosporangiales; family Streptosporangiaceae; genus JASHPR01. The sequence continues at coordinate 129,494 of CAVSNQ010000011.1, read as the reverse complement.
GACCACCGCGGGGTCCGGCGGGAGCCCGTTGTAGGCGAGCATCGTCGACGCCCAGGGCAGGGCGGTCCACGCCAGCAGGCAGCCGCCCATGTAGTGGACATCGTCGGCGTAGCGGTCGTCGGTCGATGCGACGCTGATCACCGCCCCGAGCTCGGGAGGGCGGTGCGCGGCGACCTGCAGCCCGTTGAACCCGCCCCAGGACTTGCCGATCATGCCCACCTTCCCGCTGCACCACGGGCGCGCGGCGAGCCAGCGGATGACGGCCACCCCGTCCGCCTGCTCCAGCGGCAGGTATTCATCCTCAAGGATGCCGTCCGAGTCGCCGGTGCCGCGGATGTCGACCCGGACCGACGCATAGCCGTGCCCGGCGAAGTAGTGGTGGATGGGAGCGTCCCGCAGCGCGAGCCCGTCGTTCTTCCGGTACGGAACGTACTCGAGGATCGCTGGCACCGGAGCTTGCTCGGCCCCCTCCGGGAGCCAGATCCGGGCGGCCAGCCGGCAGCCGTCCGGCATCGGGATCCATTCGTGCCGGATAACGCGCACGGCGTAGGGAAACTCAGTCCGGACGCCCAACGGCATTCCTCCATCGCGGCGGCTGCTCCATCGCAGGCTATTTCACGCCCGACCTTTGCTACGAATGTAGCGCGCATGCTACGCTTGTTGCATGACTGCTATCCCGGCCCGTGATCTCCGCAACCACACGGCGGAGGTCCTGCGGCGCGTGGAGGCGGGCGAAGAGATCGAAGTCCTCAAGGACAATCGCCCCGTGGCCAAGATCATCCCGCTTTCGCGGCGGCGGCAGTGGCTGCCTGCGGCCGAGATCGGCCACGAACTCTTGCGGCTGGGTCCAGACACCACTGGCCTGGCTCAGGAGTTGCGGGCGACCCTGACCGGGACGACTGACGATATCCCGTGGTGACCCGCCGGGCGCTGGCCGACACGTCCGTCTTCATCGGCCTTGAGGCGGCGCGATTCGACGTCGGCCGGTTCGCCGATTATGAGTGGGGTGTTTCTGCGGTCACGCTAGGTGAGTTGCGGCTTGGCGTGCTGCAGGCCCAGAATCCGGAGGCTGCCTCGCGGAGGCTGTCGACCTACCAGCTCGCTCAGCGGCTCGAGGCGCTCACCGTGGACGAGGCGGTGTCGGAAGCCTGGGCATTGCTGGTCTCCCGGCTCCGTGCGGCCGGGCGCAGGGCGCCGATCAACGACAGCTGGATCGCTGCGACGGCGATCGCTCATGGCGTTCCTATCGTCACGCAGGACTCTGACTACGACGCCATGCCCGATGTCCAGGTCATCAGGATCTGAGCGACATCGGCTACGGCCCCTCGGCGGGAACCGCTGGCGGCGGGCGCCGGACGCTGAGCCCGCCCAGGCGGGCCAGGCCGTCCTCGGCCTCGGCGATAATGCGGCCGATCAGCTCCGCGCAGGACGGCAGGTCGTCGATCATCCCGGCCACCTGCCCGGACGACATCAGCCCGAGGTCGGGCAGGCCATCCACCATCGCGGAACGCAGCAGCATCGGGGTGTTCGCCGCCATCAGCACCTGACCCCAGGTCAGCTCGGTGCCGCGGCGCATGGCCCGGCCCTGCCTGATCAGCGCGGCCCAGCTCAGCCCGGACAGCCCGCGGAACGCTGCGGCGCTGCGGGCCGACCGGGCCAGCCCGCTCACCCGCCCGGCCCGGTCCAGGCGGTCGACCAGCGGCGTGCGCAGCACCCGGTGCGGCATCCCGTCGACCCGGGTGGTGACCACCGTGCCGGTGACGTCGCTGCCCAGGTAGACCTGCTTGACCGCGTCGGGCACCGGGCTGTCGGTGGTCAGCAGGAAGCGGGTGCCCATGGCGATCCCGGCCGCGCCGTAGGCGAGCGCCGCCACCAGGCCGCGCCCGTCGAAGTACCCGCCCGCCGCCACCACCGGGATGTCCACCGCGTCCACGACCTGGGGGATCAGCAGGCTGGTCGGGACCGCGCCGGTGTGCCCGCCGGCCTCGGCGCCCGCCGCGATCACCGCGTCCGCACCCCAGGCCGCGACCTTCTCCGCGTGCCTGCGGGCGCCGATCGACGGGATCACGACCACGCCCGCGTCCTTGAGCCGCCGGATCAGGTCCTGCCGCGGAGCCAGCGCGAACGAGGCGACGCGCACCCCTTCGTCGATGATGAGTTCAACGCGCTCCGCCGCATCCGGCGCGTCGGATCGCAGGTTGACCCCGAACGGCGCGTCCGTGCGTTCTTGTACTTCTTTGATCACTTTACGCAACGCCTCGTGGCTCATCGTCGCCGAAGCGATGATGCCGAGCCCGCCCGCATTTGAGGTGGCCGCCGTGAGCCGGGCCCCGGCCACGTACCCCATCGGCGTCTGCACGATCGGGTAGCGGATGCCGAGCAGCTCGGTCAGCGGGGTGCGGATCATGCCAGCTCCCGCTCGCGCAGGCCGCCGGGGTCCAGCCGGCCGCGGATCAGGTCCAGCTCGGCGGCGGTGGGCAGCCGGGTGGCCGGCACGTCTTCCGGAACGGCCAGCGGGAACCCGGTTGCCGCCGTGACGTCGGACACCGCGACCCCGGGATGGACCGAGCGCAGCCGCAGCGCGTGATCCGGGCCCAGGAAGTCCAGCACCGCCAGGTTGGTGACCACCACGCGCAGCTCGTGGAAATCGGCGGCCGCCCGGCCGGCCCGGGCGGCCCGGTCGTAACCGACGCCGCAGACCATGTCGACCGACTCGACGAACACCCGCCGGGAGTGCCGGGGCACCCAGTAGCTGACCGGGTGGTTCACGGTGTTGCCGGGCGCGCCGCGCACGCCGAGCAGCTGGGCGGCGGGCCGGGCCCAGCCGCCGATGCAGGAGATGTTCTGGTTCCCGTGCCGGTCGAGCTGGGCCGCGCCCATCATCACGTGCCTGCGCCCCGAGGCCACGACCGTGAACACCGACCGGAACGGCAGCCACCCCTCGGTCACGCCGTTCGCGTCCAGCAGGTAAGCCTCGCCGTCGGACAGCAGCAGGCCGGGCGCGAACGTGAGCTGCGCGAGCCGGGCGCCGAGGCTCGGGATGACACCCATCGGGCTGGCCAGGAGCCCGCCGTCGCCGCGCCACGCCTCGGCGCAGGCCACCACGCAGACCTCAGCCCGGGTCACCTCGCCGGCGTTCATGCGCGGGCCGCCGCCCGGGTGTCACGGAACCGCCGGACCGCCGCCTGGTACGCGGTCTCGTCGCCGGACAGGTAGTCGGCCTGAAAACGCGGCCAGGCCTCCTGGCTCCCCGCCGATCTCACGTATTCCGCCTGGAACGCTTCGTCGCGGCCGTAATCCGGCACGCAGCTAGTGAAGTGGGCGCCGCCCGGAGCCTCGACCACCCCGTCGACCATGGCCCGGTTGACCAGCAGGCTCTGCGCCGGGCCCGAGGCCAGCAGCTCGGCCGTGGGCACGATCCGCTCGCAGGACAGGAAGCTCCGGCCGGCCGCCTGGCAGAACAGGTCGTCAAAGTACGGATCCGGGCCGAGGTACTGCCCGTTGCCCCGCGGATCGGCCCGGTTCAGGTGGATGAGCGCCGCGTCGAGCCGCAGCGCGGGCATCGCGGTGAGCTCCTCGCCGTCTTCGTAGGGGGAGCGGACGGTGCGCAGGCCCGGGTTGACCCGCAGCACGTCCGAGCCGAGGCCGGCCCGGATCGGCAGGAACGGCAGCCGGTGCGCGGCCGCGAGCAGGCCCCAGTGCAGCATGCCCTCGTCCAGCTCGGTGAGCTCGACGGTGCCGTCCTGGCGGGCCCGCCGGAAATGCGGCTCGAGCGGGATCGAGTCCAGGGTGACGAAGCCGGTCACGACCCGGTGCAGCCGTCCGGCCGCGGCCAGCAGCCCTACGTCCGGCCCGCCGTAGGAGACGACCGTCAGGTCGGTCACGTCCGACCTCAGGATGGCCCGGACCAGGGCCATCGGCTTGCGCCGGGACCCCCAGCCGCCGATCCCGATCGTCATGCCCGAACGCAGCTCGCCTGCGACCTCGTCGGCGCTCATCACCCTGTCGGTCACCGTGCCGCCCGTCCCATCCGTGCCCGTCCCATCCGTGCTCGTCGCGTCAGGGCCCGTCCAGGAATGCCTGGCGGGCCTGGTCGGAGACGCCGGTGAGGTTGAGCTCGAAGGTGAACCCCTGCTCGTAGCGGTAGCTGCGCTTGACGTCGACCGGGTCGATGCCGTTCAGGGACTGCTTGGCCAGCCGGATGACCGCCGGGTCCTTGGCTGCGATCTGCCCGGCGACGTCCCGGGCTGCCGCCCGCAGCTCCGGCCGCGGCACGACGCTGAGCACCGAGCCGAAGTCCAGCAGCTGCTGGGCCGTGACCGTGCGGCAGGTGTAGACCATGGCGCGCATCAGATGCTGCGGCACGAGCCGGGACAGGTGCGTGGCCGCGCCCAGCGCGCCCCGGTCGACCTCGGGCAGGCCGAACGTCGCGTCCTCGCTGGCCACGACGATGTCCGCGTTGCCGGCCAGGCCCACGCCACCGCCGAGGCAGAACCCGTGCACGGCGGCGATCACCGGCACCGGGCACTCGTAGACCGCGGCGAACGCGGCGAAGCAGCCGCGGTTGGCCCCGACCAGCGTCTCGTGGCCCGGGGTCCGCTGCATCTCCTTGATGTCCACGCCCGCGCAGAAACCGCGGCCCTCGGCCGCGATGATGACCACCCGCACGGCCGGGTCGCCGCCGGCCGCGGTCACGGCGTCGGCGAACTCGAACCAGCCCGCCACCGGCAGCGCGTTGACCGGGGGGAAGTCGATGACCACCTCGGCCACGCCGTCACTGTTGCGCAGCTGGATTCCCATCGCCGCTTCCCGTCGACCTAGCGCTTGCTCGGGCAGCCTAACCCGGCCTAGCCGGCGTCGGCCAGGCCGGCCCGGCCCTGGGCCCGCCCCGCCTCGGCGGCCGGGATCCTGGTGCCGGGGTCGAGCGGGTTGGCGCCGAAGGCGGCGGCCGACGCCTGGTCGGGTACGAGGGCGGTGACCTCCGAGCCGCGCGCCCGGAGTTGGGCGATGACGTCCCGCAGCGGCGTCGGCGACTGGATCGGCGAGTCAAAGCCAAGCGGGGAGATCACCACGATCCGCTCTGAGCCCCCGGCGAGGTCGGCGTTGTCGCTGGACCGGACTCCACCGTCGATGTACCGCCGGCCACCGATGGTTACCGGAGGCCACACGCCCGGCACCGCACAGCTCGCGGCCACGGCGTCGACCAGGCTGGCTCCTGATTCGCTGTCGAATTCCACCGCACCACCGGTCTCCGCCTCCACCGCGACCAGCACGATCCGCCGCGACGGCCACTCATGCGAGGGCAGGCGTGACTCGATCACGGCCCGGCGCTCGGCCTCCGGCACGGTGCCGGCCGCGAGCGCGTACGCGCCGACCAGCCGCAGCGCGTCCTGCGCCGAGGTCGCGCCCGCCATGAGCTCGGCCCAGTCGGCCGCCACCTGGTCCAGGTCCAGCCCGGCCGCGATCTCCCTGGCCTGCAGCGCCGGATCGACCTGCCGGGCGAACAGCGCGTCGAGCGAGAGCCCGCTGCCGATCTGTGCCGCCACCGTCGCGCCCGCCGATGTTCCGATGATCAGGTCCGCCCCGGTCACGTCCTGGCCGGCGTCGGCGAGGCCCGCCAGCAGGCCGGTCATCCACGCGATGCCGGCGACGCCCCCGCCGCCGAGCACCAAGGCATGGTCTTCCAGCATCAACGAATCTCCGATCTCCCGATATCGCCGCATGGTACTGGCCGCCGCGGCAGCGTTCGATGTAGTCTCCCCAAAGACTAGAACGTGTTCTACTAGGGAGCTCGCCATGGTCGCATCGATCAAACCGCACCGTGACGAGGTCGGGCTCGCCGACGCCCGGATGCTGATCGACGGGCAGTGGGTGGCGGCGACCGGCGAACAGACCTGGGACCACCGGCACCCCGCCACCGGAGAGGACGTCGCCTCGTTCCCGGTCGCCTCGGCCGCCGACGTCGACCTGGCCGTCCGCGCCGCGCGCCGGGCCTTTGACGAGGGCCCGTGGCCGAAGGCCCGGGCCAACGAGCGGATCCGGGTACTGCGCCGGGTGGCCGACCTGGTCCGCGAGCACGGCGACGAACTGCTGAAGCTGCAGGCACTCGACAACAGCGTCCCGCTCAGCTTCGGCAGCGTTTACGGGATGTCGTCGGCGATGGTGGCCGACGTCTTCGACCACCACGCGGGCTGGGTGGACAAGCTGGCCGGCGAGACGCTGCCGCCGTACCAGGGCGGTGATCATCTGGTCATGACGCTGCGCGAGCCGGTCGGCGTGGTCGGCGCGATCGTCCCGTGGAACGCCCCGCTGCTGCTGGCCGCGCAGAAGCTCGCCCCGGCCCTGGCTGCGGGCTGCACGATCGTGGTCAAGCCGTCGGAGTACGCGACGTTCGCGGTGCTGCGGCTGGCCCGGCTGATCGAGGAGGCCGGGCTGCCGCCCGGGGTGCTCAACGTGGTCACCGGCCCCGGCAACCCGACCGGCGAGGCACTGATCACGCACCCGATGGTCAACAAGCTGTCGTTCACCGGCAGCCGCGCGGTCGGCCGCCGGATCGTCGTCGCGTCCGCCGACGGCTTCAAGCGGGTCAGCCTGGAGCTGGGCGGCAAGAGCCCGGCCGTGGTGTTCGCCGACGCCGACGTGTCCACGGCCGCCGCGATCACGATGGGCACGGTCACCCTCGGCCTGTCCGGCCAGGTCTGCCTGGCGCAGACCCGGGCGCTGGTGCACCGGGACGTGGCCGACGAGTTCCTGTCGATGTCCGAGATGATCGGCGGGATGGTCAGCTACGGCAACCCGTTCGACCCGGCGGTCACGTCGTCGCCGCTGATCAACACCAAGCAGCTGGAGCGGGTGCTCGGATTGATCGCCCAGGGCCAGGCCGACGGCGCCCGGCTGGTCTGCGGCGGCACCCGCGGCGAGGGCGACCTGGCGGCCGGCAACTTCGTCGCGCCGACCCTGTTCACCGACGTGACCAACGACATGAGCATCGCCAGGGAGGAGATCTTCGGACCGGTGCTCTCGGTGATCCCGTTCAGCGATGAGGACGAGGCGGTACGGATCGCCAACGACACCGAGTACGGGCTCGCGGCCACGGTCTGGACCAGCGACATCAAGCGCGCGATGCGGATGACCAAGGCCATCAGGGCGGGCACGGTCGGCATCAACGGCTACCAGCTCGAGCCGCACGCGGCCTTCGGCGGATACCGCCAGTCCGGCCTCGGCCGCGAGGGCGGCCGCCCCGCGATCGAGTCCTACACCGAGCTCAAGACCGTCCTGCTCCCCTTCACTGACGAGATGATGTAAGGCCCGGAGCCGGGCGGGCGGCTCAGTCTTGTCGCTGGAATGGTTCGATGAGCTGCCCGGCCATGAGCCGCAGAACGGGCTCCGCCGCGCCGTCCTGCTCGACCGGGACCGGCCGGCCGTCGAGGCCGGTAGGTCCGGCCGCATCGCTGCGGGAGGGGAACGCGGCCCGGCCGGCCAGGACGTCCCAGACCGTCAGCACGACGCCGAGGTTGGCCTGCTGAGTGTCCGGCGCGTGGTGCAGCCGGTGATAGGCGGGGCTGACCAGCACCCGCCCGGCCGGGCCGAAGGTCCAGCGCAGGTTGGCGTGCTGGAGAGTGCCGATGCATACGTAGATCGTGATCACCACCGGGGCGATCGCACGCGTTGGCATCAGGGCCACGACCGGGACAGCCGCCAGGACAAACCCCGTCGTATGCATGAGAGGGTGCGCACGAAAAGACGTCAGCACGCTCAGTTCCTCCTGGCTGTGGTGCAGGGCGTGAAAACGCCAGAGGAAATCGAGCCGGTGATCGGCATAGTGGGCGAGCCAGTTGGCCCCGTCCATCGCCACCACGGTGACGGGGACAATCAGCCATACCGGCCACTGCTGCGCCGGCCGCAGCTCAATCCAGCCTGCATACCTGCTGATCAGCGCCGCCGCTCCGACACTGAGCAACGTCATCAGCGGGATCACCGCGATCGCGTGCAAGGCCAGGAAACACGCATCCTGGACGTGGCCGCGGGCCAGGACGGCGCGACGCTCGGCCGGCCAGATCCGCTCGCAGATCCCGGTCACCACCACCAGCCCCACCAAAAGCGGAGCGGCCAGCTCGGCCCGCCCGGCCGAGAGCACGGTCTCAAGACGGCCCTGCCGGAGCAAGTCGGCGACCGCCGCCCACAAGATGACAACCGTCACGCCGGCCACGCCGAACGAGGACAGGCACTGACGGCGCCACCACGCAAACCGGACTCCGGCCGGGCCCGCCGTCTGGCCCTGGCCCCGCACAACCTGCGGCAGGCGGTCACCGGCCCCTCTCGTCGCCACCTCGGCCTGTGAAGCAGACACCAAAGCTCCTCGACTCGGTTCAGCACACTCTCCGCTCTTTCACCAAACGAGTGCGGCACGCGACTGGTTCGACGATAGGCACGCGCTGTTCCAGCTCCGCTCGAGCGAGGCCTGCCGCAGTGGTATGGTAACTGGTATGGCGACAAGGAAGGTTACCATCACGCTCGACGAGGGCCAGCTCGACCAGATCCGCTCCCTGGTCCAGGCTCAGGCCGCTCCGAGCGTCTCCGGGTTCGTGCAGCACGCGGTCGCCGTCGCCTTGGATGACGTCGCGGGCTGGGGCGCGATGCTCGCCGAGGCGCTGCACCAGACCGGCGGCGCGCTGTCGGACGACGAGCGCGCCTGGGCCGATGATGTGCTCGGCACCGGCACCCGGCCAGCGGCCTGATGCCAGGTGTGACCCTGGACGCGGGCGGCTTGATAGCCCTGGACCGGGACGACCGCCGGGTGGTGGTGCTCCTGGCCCGCGCGAGAGAGACCGGAGCCCGCGTCACGGTGCCTGCGTCCGTCCTGGCTCAGGCCATCCGCAGGCCAGAGCGGCAGGCCCGGCTCTCGCGGCTGATCCGCCAGCCGGCGACCGACGTCGTCGATCTGGGCCGGGTGGATGCGACCAGCGTCGGCAGGCTGCTGGCGGCCAGCGGAACCTCCGACATCGCCGACGCCCACGTAGTGATCTGCGCGCGCCGCGCTGACCAGCCCGTCGTCACCTCCGACCCCGATGACCTTCGCCAGCTTGACCCGGCCCTCCGGCTGATCGCCCTGTAACAGTGGCGGCCGGGGGTCGTCACCCGTTCAGCGGCTGGGCCCGCCGCATGGCGGACTTGCGGACGATGCGGATGATGAACACGACCAGGCCGCCGAGGAAGGCCAGGATCATCAGCGGCACCGCCGGCACGATGATGCCGACGATTCCCCGGGCGATGCTCCCGCCGATGGCCAGGTCGGCGCCGGCGGCCGGGGCGCCGGAGGCGGTGACCGCGAACTGGCCGGGGCGGGCGATGTCCAGCGTGAGGACGGCCCGGCCCTGATGCGAGCCGACGCTGTAGGTGACTGACGACTGGTAACGGGCCAGGCCGCTCACGGCCGCGCCGGGCGACGCGGGCGTGACGCGGATGTTAAAGGACGGAATGTTCCCGCTTTGAGCGCCCGGTCCCTCGTAGTAAACGACGTAGCCGCCGCTATGGCCCAGGTTCACCGTGCCGCCGGCCGGCAGCGGCACTCGCTGCAGGCCGTTGACCGCGCCGACGAACGAGAAGACGCTGTACACCAGCCACCCGGCCGCGGCCGCGAAGATCACCAGTGCGACCAGGTACCAGACCCGGCCCGGCCGCAGCTGCTGCGGCCGGACCGGGGCCTGGCTCACGGCGGGCGGCTGGTATCCGCTTCCTGACATGGAACTGGTCATTGCTGCGGTGTTCCCTGGCTGGCCGCCTCTTCAAACCGCGCCCCGGTCTCGTGAGTGACCTGCCTCCCGGCCGGGAACCCGGCTATCCGCCCGGCTGGGGCAGCAGCTTGCTGTGGTCCCAGGAGACGATGCGGGCGGGCTCGACGGCGTAGCCGAGGCGCTTGCGGGCGGTGTGCTCGACGTACTCATCCAGCGGGCCTTCGTCCATTCCGGCCATGACGCCGGCGATGCGGCGCCCGATCTCCAGCACGGCGGCCGGGTCCTCGACCGGCCTGACCACGCCCTGCACCTGGACGCCGCGCAGGTCGAAGTACTCGTTGCCGGTCTCCACCAGGCAGGTGACCCGCGGGTCGCGGGACAGGTTGCGGGCCTTCTGCGACGACCGGTAGGTCCAGAACGTGATCCGCTCGTCCATCAGGACGTAGTACATCGTGACCAGGTGCGGCGTCCCGTCCCGGTTAATCGTCGCCAGCTGGAGCTTGCGCGAGCGGGCCAGGAACGCCGTTACCTCCGGTGCGGTCATCGCGACCCGGTTGCGTTGCTTCATCCCGCCGCTCCGTCCCGTTCCGGGATCTCTTCTTGATGGCCGGTCCGGGGGGAGAAGCCGATGGTCTCGGCCGCGAGGGCCAGCGTGTCCTCGCACGCGAAGCCGGGCGACGGCTCGCCAGCCGACATCGGCCCGAGCGCGCGGCCCACGGACTCCAGCGACCACATGCCGTCGGCGGAGCCGTGCTCGCGGGCCAGGAAGACGGCCCGGATCCGCGGCGGCTCCATCACCGCCGCCACGCCGCCGTGCACCACGAACACCTCGCCGGTGATCCCGGCCGCCGCCGGGCTGGACAGGTAGACGACCAGCGGCGCGACGTGCTCCGGGGCCAGCGGGTCGACCGCGCCCTCCGGCGCCGCGCCCATCAGGTCCTCGGTCATATCGGTCCGCGCCCGCGGGCAGATCGCGTTGGCGAGGACGCCGTAGCGGCCGCAGCTGCGCGCGGTGACGACGGTGAGCGCGGTGATCCCGGCCTTGGCCGCGGCGTAGTTGGGCTGCCCGGCGGAGCCGAGCAGGAACGCCTCGGACGAGGTGTTCACGATCCGGGCGTAGACCGGCCCGCCGGCCTGCTTGCTCGCCTCGCGCCAGTACGCGGTGGCGTGGCGGGTGGTCACGAAGTGGCCGCGCAGGTGCACCCGCAGCACGAGGTCCCACTCCTCGGCGGACATCGTGAAGATCATCCGGTCCCTGAGCACGCCGGCGTTGTTCACCACGATGTCCAGGCCGCCGAACTCGCCGACCGCGGTGGCGACCAGGTCCTGGCCGGTTGACCACTCCCCGACATCACCTTCGCGGACCACCGCCCGCCCGCCGGCCGCGAGGATCTGGCTGGCCGTGTCGTGCACGGCGGGACCGGGCAGGTCGTTGAGCACGAGCCGGGCCCCGGCCCCGGCCAGCGCGATCGCCTCCGCCCGGCCCAGGCCGTGGCCCGCGCCGGTCACGATCGCGGTCCTGCCGTCCAGCGTCACCCCGTCGGCCATGTCGGCATGCTCCCTGCTAGTAGCCCGGCCCGCTCAGGACCCCGCCGTCGGCGACGAACTCGCTGCCGGTCGAGTAGGACGAGTCGTCGGAGGCGAGGAAGGCCACGAGCCTCGAGATCTCGATCGGCTCGGCGAACCGGGAGATCGGCAGCGACTGGAGGAACGCGGTGCCGTCGGCCTGATCGTAGGTCCCGGCCTGCTCGAGCATCATCCGCGTCAGCACCCCGCCGGGATGCACCGAGTTGACCCGGATGCCGAACTGGCCGAGTTCCTGCGCGGCGACCTTGGTCATGCCGCGCACCGCGAACTTGCTGGCGCTGTACGCCGAGAGCCCGGCCGCCCCGGTGAAGCCCTCGATCGAGGAGATGTTGACGATCGAGCCGCCGCCCGCGGCCTTCATCGGCTCGATGACCGCCTTCATGCCGAGCCAGCAGCCGACCGCGTTCACATCGAGGATCCGCCGGAAGTCGGCGAGCGGCATCTCGGCGATGCTGGCGAACTTGAGCACGCCCGCGTTGTTGACCAGCACGTCGAGCCGGCCGAACGCATCCGTCGCCGTGGCCACCGCCGTGGCCCAGTCGGCCTCCGAAGTCACGTCCTGGTGCACGTAGCGGCAGGACTCCTCGCCCAGCCCCTCGGCCACGTGGGTGCCCCGGTCGTCCAGCACGTCACCGAGGACGACCCGCGCTCCCTCGGCGACGAAGTGCCGTACGTGCGACTTGCCCATCCCCCGGGCGCCGCCGGTGATCAGGGCCACCTTGCCGTCGAGCCTGCCCATGGCCTCCGTCTCGTTCCTGGGACCAAACGCTTGCTTGGGGTCGAGAGTAACAGCGTTGCGGCCCGCTTTTTCGCCTGGTTCCTGGCTACTTCGCGCTACTTCGCGGCCGGCGCGGTGATTCCGTCGAAGAGCAGGCGGAGGAATCCGTCCACGACCTGGTCGGTGCGGTAGCCGCCGGTCCTGCGCCACTGCGACGGGATCCACAGGACATCCCTGAGCAGCCGGTAGGTGAGCCTCGGGTCCAGGTCGGCGCGGAAGACGCCGGCCTCGATGCCCAGCTCAAGCTGGGTAATCCAGATCCGCTCGATGTCGCGCAGGGCCCTCCGCAGGTAGCCGAACCTGGGCTGGACGGCGAAATAGCTCCAGTCGTTCTGCAGCATGGCCAGGGCGGCCCCGTGCCTGGCCAGGGTGGTGCTGGTCGAGCGGACGATCTGCTCGAGCACGGCACGGGGATCCCCGCCCGAGGCGACCGCCGCCCGGTAGTCGGCGAGTACCTCGTTCATGAAGCCCGACAGGATCTCGTCCCCGATCGACTCCTTCGAGTCGAAGTGGTGGTACAGGCTGCCGGAGAGGATCCCGGCGGCATCCGCGATCTCGCGCACGGTCGTGGCGCGGTAGCCCTTTTCCGCGAAGAGCTCGCCGGCCAGCACGACCATGCGGGCCCGGCGCTCGGAGCGGGCGGCTCCGTCGGCGGGGCCAGCGCCCGCGCGTGCGCCCTGGCTCTTCTTCGCCGCGCTCACGCCGTCATTATCGCCGCCGTGAGCGTGCACCTAACGCCCGCCCGGGCCGGCCGCCGCGTGCCTTGCGGAACCGAACTGAAACCTGTTCTACTTTAGACCGTCCACCGCTCGGCAAAGCGCGACCTGTGTTGGGGTGCATTGAACATGATCAGTACGAGCGCAGCGCTGCTCTACGGACCTGGCGAGGACTACAAGATCGATACGGTGCAGGTCGACGAGCCAGGGCCCGGTGAGGTGCTGGTCGAGATCAGGGCTTGCGGGCTGTGTCATTCCGACGAGCACGTGCGGACCGGTGACCTGCCGCTGCCGCATTACCCGGTCATCTGCGGCCACGAGGGTGCTGGCGAGGTTTCGCAGGTCGGCGACGGGGTGACATCCGTGGCGCCCGGGGACCACGTCGCGCTGGCGTTCATCCCCTCCTGCGGATCCTGCACGAGCTGCCGCACCGGCCGGGCGTTCCTGTGCGACATGGGCATGAAGCTCTTCGACACCGGGATGATCACCGACGGCCGCATCGCGCACCGGATCGGGGACCAGCCGGTCGCGCGGTTCTCGCAGCTGGGCGCGTTCGCGGAGCGGCAGCTGCTGGCGGAGTCCTCGGTCGTCAAGGTGGACCCGGACATCCCGTGGCCGGCCGTCGCCCTGGTCTCCTGCGGGGTGGCCACCGGGTTCGGCTCGGCGGTGAATCGCGCGGGAGTCCGTCCCGGTGACACCGTGGCGGTCCTTGGCATCGGCGGGGTGGGCATCAGCGCGGTGCAAGGCGCGCGGGTGGCCGGGGCGCGGCGGATCATTGCCGTCGACCCGGTGGAGTTCAAGCGCGAGCAGGCCCTGCGTTTCGGTGCCACCCACGTCTACTCCTCGCTGGACGATGCCGTCGCCGGGGTCGGCCAGCTGACCTGGGGCGCGATGTGCGACTCGGTCATCTGCACGTTTGATGTCATGCGCGGGGAGTTGCTGGAGCCCGCGCTCACGCTGACGGCCAAGGGCGGCACGTGCGTGGTCACCTCGGTCGCGCCGCTGGCCCAGGCCCAGGCCGACATCAACCTGTTCCTGCTGGCCATGATGAACAAGGAGCTCAAGGGCTGCCTGTACGGATCGGAAAGCCCCCGGGTCCAGATTCCCCGGCTGCTGAACCTCTACCGCGACGGCATCCTGAAGCTCGATGAGATGATCACCGAGACGTACCGGCTCGATCAGGTCAACCAGGGGTACGCGGATATCGAGGCCGGGCGGATCCTGCGCGGGGTCATAACGTTCTGACCGCGCGGCGCGGCATGGCCGGCCGGTCATCAGGCCCGGCCGAGCCCCCGGACCGCTGCCGCGACGCCCGCGGCGCCCGTGCCCGGCGGCGGCACGATGGCGATGACCGGCGTGTTCAGGCCGCAGGCCTGGTACTCGGCGACCCGTTCCCGGCAGGCCTCCAGGGAGCCGTGCACGATGAGGTCGTCCACGAGCTGGTCGCCGATCCTTTCCAGGGCGCCCTTGCGGTCGCCTGCCGCCCACGCCTCCCGCATCGGCCGCATGACCTCCCCCCGGCCCAGCCAGACGTGGAACGCGGCATAGGCGGGCACGGTCAGGTAGGCCGCGATCATCCGCCGGCCGATGGCGCGGGCGACATCGGCGTCGGGCGTGGGGCAGACGAAGATCCTCGCGACCAGCTCGCAATCGGGACCGGCCACGGCGCGCACCGTGGGCACGTCAGCCGGCGCCAGCCAGTTCGTGATCGCCGCGTCGGCCTCGGCCGCGGCGAGCTTGATCATCTGCGGGCGCAGCGCGGCCAGCGCGAGGCCGGGCGGCGTGGCCGGCGGGGCTTCGAGCCGGAACCCGTTCACCCGGAACGTCGGGTACTCCTCGGTGACCTTCTCCCCGGCCAGCGCCCGGCGCAGGAATCGCAGCGTGTCCCGGGCCCGCTGGTACGGCCGGGCGAACTCGATCCCGTTCCACTGCTCCACGATGACCGGGGACGAGGTGCCGATGCCCAGCATGAACCGGCCCGGCGCGAGGCTGGCCAGCGTGGCGCCGCTCATGGCCAGCAGGCCGGGCCCGCGCGTGTAGACGGGCACGATGGCGGTGCCGAGCCGCAGTTCGCTGGCCCACTGGGCGGCGAGGATCAGGGGCGTGAACGCATCGGTCCCGTTGACCTCGGCCGACCAGGCGTCGGTGTAGCCGAGCGCGGGCAGCGCGGCGACGATCTCTCGCTGCTCGGCCAGGGCCATTCCTTGCAGCGGGAGCGTGATTCCCCACCGATTCACGTGACGTCCTCTCTGCCGGGGCCAGCCATGATCGCTACCGATTCTGTCATCCGGACCAGGACCGACAATTCGCAATTGCGGTGATGGACTCGCCGCCCGGCTCACCGTGGCAGGATGCCGGCATGACCCAGGAGCCTCAGGACGAGCCGTTCAGGTCGTTGTTCGACGACCCTGAGCTTGAGGCCGTGTTCGCCCGGTCCTCGCCGGCGGACACCCTCGCGGCGGTGCTCACCGAGGCGCGCATGGTGCTGGCCGAGATCGACAACCCGCTCGACGCCGAACTGTGGGGCTCGGACATCGTGGCCGCGCTCGGTTCCGGCGGCGCCCAGGCGGACGCGATCGTGGCGGCCGCCGAGCAATCGGGCACTCCGGAGGCGCTCGCGACCCTGCGCGTGCTCGGCGCGGTCGGCTCGCCGCAGTTGCGCGCCGCCGCCACAGCCGGCGCCGACCGGCTGGCCGCGCTGGGGATCAGCGAGCCGGCCTGGGCGACATCGATCGGCGCGCCAACCCCCGGGCCGTGCTGGAGCTACGGCGATGCCCGCGGCCAGCAAGAGGCGGTGACCATGAGCTTCTGGTACGCCGACCGGGGACACGTGGTGTCGGTGCTGCTCGACCGCGACCAAGGCGGCGGCATCAAGAACGTCTGGATCGGCGAGGCCGGCGACGTGCTCGACCGGACCAGGCGGATGTCGGAGCGGGACCCCAGGATGATCTTCGAGATGATCACGCAGGCCGACGCGCGGGTCAGGATGGACCGGGCGATCGCCGCGGGGGAGTGCCCGGAGCAGCCGGAAGAGGTCGGCAACGTCGCCTCGAGGCGGGCCATCCTGCTGGCCCGCATAGGCCTGCTGCGGCGGTGAGCCGCCCGATGTCCGGCGACGGCGCGCTGGCGTGACCGGCTCGGCCGGTCCGCCCGGGCGGCCAGGGCGGCCCCTGGGCTCCGGCCGCTCCGCGGAGATCTATGACATCGGCGGCGGCCGGATCCGCCGCATGCTGGCCGAGGCCCGCCCGCCGGACGGAGACTGACCTCAGGGCAGGCCGATGAAGTCGGCCATCTGCGCGACCGCGTAGCCGAAGAACGTGTCGGCCGGGTCGATGCTGCCGACGAACTGCCCGAACAGCTCGAAGCTGATCATGCCGAAGAGCTGCGTCCAGCCGACCAGCGCGCGGGCGATCACGGTGCCGGGCACCCCGGGGGCGATCGCGTCGGCGACGATCGCGGTCTGCCCGGCGAGCGGCCGCGGCAGCGGCCGCGGCTGCTGCGCGAGGTGCGCGTCCGCCGGGCTGGCCGCCGTCCAGGCGTCGGCCACGATGCCGCCCAGGACCCGCGACACCCGGATGGCGGACGCGATGGTCGCCTGAGGTGCCTGGTAGCCGGGCACCGGCGAGCCGTAGATCAGCGCGTACTCATGCGGGTTGGCCAGGGCCCAGCTCCTGATCGCTGCGCAGGTGGCCCGCCAGCGGCCGCGGATGTCGGTCGCGGGCGGCCCGGAGCTCGCGGCCTCCGCGGCCGCTCCGAGCGCGTCGTACGCGTCGATGATGAGCGCGGTCAGCAGCTCGTCCCGGCTCCGGAAGTAACGGTAGAGGGCCGAGGAGACCATGCCGAGTTCCCGCGCCACGGATCGCAGGGAGAGGCCCTGGGCGCCATGGGCCGCGAGCTGCCGCCGGGCCTCCTCCTTGATCTCGCGGGTGAGCTCGGCCCTGGCCCGTTCCCTGGCCGTGCGGCTGGCGCTGTGAGTCGCGGTCATGGCCCCAGTGTGCCAGGTTAGAGAGCGTCGATCAATAACAAGAGCACTGCTCTTGACAATGACCCCGCATGCCTGCACACTGATCTGTGTAGAGAGCAGTGCTCACAACCAGCCGAGAGGAGCCTCCGATGTCCGACCGCCCTTCGACCCGGTACATCATGCCGACCACGCCCACGGGCCGCCGGATGGGCCGCCTGTTCAACTCCACGGTGGCGGCGGTGACCCGTCTCGGGCTCAGCATCAAGGGCAGCCGGGTGCTGTCCGTCCGCGGCCGCAAGAGCGGCGAGTGGCGCAGCACGCCGGTGAACTTGCTCACCTATGAGGGCGGCCGGTACCTGGTCTCGCCGCGCGGTCACACGCAGTGGGTGCGCAACATGCGCGTGGCCGGCGGCGGCGAGCTGCGGGTCGGCCGCCGCGTGGAGCAGTTCACCGCCACCGAGCTGCCCGACGCGCAGAAGCCGGCGCTGCTGCGCGAGTACCTCAGGCGATGGAAGTTCGAGGTGGGAACGTTCTTCGACGGGATCGGCCCGGACGCTTCGGATGCGAAGCTGCTGGAGATCGCCCCCGGTTACCCGGTCTTCCAGATCACCACTCGCCCGAAGTGAATTGAACGCCACGGCCCGGGGCGCGCTACGCCGTCAGCGCGAGCGTGGCGCCGGAGGCATCGGTCAGCCGGTGATATCCGGTCGCCCCGGGAAACCTGGCCAGCGCGCCCCGCACCCTCCCCGTCGGCCCGTCCGGGCCGACCAGGATGGTGCCGTCCGCCCCGGCCGCGACCAGCTCGCCGTCCACCCGGAGCAGGACCGGCCCGTCCCGGCGAGCGGAGATCGCCGTCCGGCCGTCGCGCAGCCCGTCCAGCACCGCGCCGGGCTCCTCGGCCGCGCACTCGACCCAGGTCGTGGGCGATCCCGGCGGTGCGTCGTCGCCGGGCCGGTGCCAGTCGCTGCCGCCGACCGGGATGGCGCCGGGATCCCAGGCCAGCCACCAGGCCAGCGGCGTCGTCCAGTGCGGGTCGAGCCAGCTCCAGTGCCAGACCTCGGCCAGCGGCGGGCGCCGCCTCATCGGGATGGTCCAGCTCACGTGCCCGCCGATCGGGTGGTTGACGCAGAGCAGGCCGCCGGCCCGCTCGGTAGCCTCCAGCCAGGCGTCGGCGGGCTCACGGAAGTCGACCCAGCCCATGTCGCCGAGCGCGTTCGCGTGGCCGGCCTGCACCGTCACCTCCTGTCCGGGGACCAGGATGATCCCGTGTGCCGCGGCGGCGGCCGGCAGTTCCCGGTGATGGCTGATCGTGTTGTGATCGGTGATCGCGAGGAAGTCGAGGCCTCGCCCGGCCGAGAACCTGGCCAGCTCGGGCACGGTCATGTCGCCGTCCGAGTGCACGGTATGGGTGTGCAGGTCGCCCGCTAGCCAGCGCCTGGCGCTGGCCGGCAGCTCGCGGCGAGGCAGCCGGTCGGCCAGGGGCGGCAGCGGGTCGGGAGCCTGCTCGGGTACCAGCTCACCTGGCCGGCTGGAGACTTCCACGGTCAGGCGGTAGTCGGCACCGCCGAGCGGCACCCGGTCCAGGCCGATCACTATCTGCCAGATCCCCGGCTCGAGGTCGCCGGGCAGGTAGCCGGGCGTCGCGGCATCCGGGGTGATCACGAACGACCGGCGGGCCCCGCCCGACCAGCCGCGGAACCCGTGGGGTCCGATGCAGCCCAGGTCGAGGACGGCTCCGGCCCGCTCGTACTCAAGCTCGGCCCGCAGACCGTGCGCACCGCCAGGCACCTCGACCGGCAGGTACTGCCAGGGACAGGCAAAACGATCCTCCAGGGTCCATCGCCCGCTGTGCCGCGTTGTCAGCATGCGCCCATCTGAGCAGATGGCCGCGCCGCCGGCCGGGGCGGCCCCACAGCTTGACGGCCCGCTGGCGAGTTCCGCGGTCAGGCCGGGCGGCCGGCCAGGCCGAGCAGGTCCGACTATCGCGACGGCCAATACCGGGATGTCAGGGCCAGGCCGGCTCAGTCGTCTGGTTCCTTCCGCGGACGGCCGGGCCGGCGCACCGGCGAGACCATCTTCGGCATCCGTCCGGCCTCGGCCAGTGCTCGGCGCAGCATGACCTCGATCTGCGCGTTGGTGCTGCGCAGATCGTCGGCCGCCCAGCGGGCCAGCGCGTCATACACCGCCGGGTCCAGCCGGAGGAGGATGGCTTTCCGCTCGGTTGGCACGCGTCAGCCTGGCTCCGGCCGGCCGCGCGGCGCGGCATCAACACTCACCCGCCGACCTCCTTAGCTGCTGGTACTATAGTGATATCACGTTTTCGATGCCTATCCCGTTGACGGCGCGCCACATAAAGTGATATCACTTTTTTATGATGTCGGGCAGGGGTGACTGTCCAGGCCGGAAATAGCCCGCTACGAGCGCTGGCAGCCCGGGCCGCACGGCCTGGGCGGCCAGGGAAACGGGGCCAGGTCCGGCTCCACCCAGCCGGTTCTCGCCCGCGGCGAGGCGAGTGCCGCCGCGGTGTAGTGCCGGGTGAGCAGGCGCTTGTCGAGCAGCGCCGGATGGCGCTCGGCAAAGGCAGCGAAGTCGGTGACGGACGAGTCGGCCGCGACGTGATGGCCGACGATCTCGGTCCAGGCCCGGGTGACCGTCGCGTTGAACTTCTGCGGCGCGTGCGCGGTGAGCTGCCGGACCCAGTCGCTGATCAAGTCGGCCGCCTGCGCCGTTCCGTGGCGGCGGGTGGCGATGAACGCCAGGTGGACGTGCTGGCGATGCCGGAACCCGCCGCCCGGCGGGACGATCTCTTCCAGGATCTCGGCGAGTTCGGCCGGGATGGCGTGGCTCATCTGGGCACCTCCGTCAGGGCGCGGGTCACGGCGCGGAATCCGGCCCGGTCGTCGTCGCTGATCGCGGCGAGGGCCGTGCGCTCCAGGTCGGCCACGGCGGCCCGGGCGGCATCGGCCACGCGCGCGCCGTCTGCGGTCAGCGAGACCTGGAACGAGCGCCGGTCGGCCGGATCCAGCTCGCGGGTCACGTAGCCCCTGCGGACCAGCCGGTCCAGCACGCTGGTCAGCGTGGTCGGCTTGGTCGCCGTGTCCGAGGCGAGCTCCCCGATGCTCCGGTTCCGGCGGTCAGCCAGGTTCGCGAGAACGTTGATCTCGGAGGCGCTCAGATTCAGCTCGGCCAGCCTGACCGCCAGGGCGTGCAGCGTGGCATGCGTGGCGCGGTGCAGCGCCAGGATCACGTCGCCCGGCTGGTCGTCATGTATCACGAAAACAGATTATACGAAATCGTACTGATTGGCCATAGGACGGTCCTGGCGTATCCGGCCCGGGTTACCATCCACGAGTGGACGCGATGCTCGGAAGCCCTTCCCTGCAGACCCTGAGGAAGCGGAAGAGCGTCAAGTGGCGTAGTCACCCGCCAGACGTGCTCCCGGCGTTCGTGGCCGAGATGGACTTCGACCTGGCCGCGCCGATCGTCGAGGCCGCGACGGCCGCGCTCGCCGTCGGCGACTGCGGTTACGGGCACAAGGGCGAGCTCGGCGAGGCGTTCGCCGCGTTCGCCTCCAAGCGGCTGCGCTGGTCGCCCGACCCGTCCACGGTCTTCGCGATTCCCGACGTCATGACCGGCGTCGCCGAGGTGATCCAGGCCGTCACGCCGCCCGGAGCCGGGATAGTGATCAACCCGCCGGTGTACCCGCCGTTCTTCGACCGGCTGCGCTTCGCCGGCCGCCGCGTGGTCGAGGCGCCGCTGCGGCGCGGCGGCGACGGCCGCTACGACCTGGATCCCGAGGCCATCGACCGGGCCCTGGCCGGCGACGGCGTCCGCGCTTACCTGCTCTGCAGCCCGCACAACCCGACCGGCCGGGTCTGGTCACGGCCGCAGCTGGTCGCGGTCGCGGACATCTGCCAGCGCCGCGGCGCCATCCTGCTGGTCGACGAGATCCACGCGCCGCTGGTCCTGGCGGGCGAGCAACATGTGCCGTTCCAGTCCCTCGACCATGAGATGACGACGCGTTCCGTCACCTTCGCTTCAGCAACCAAGGCCTGGAACATTCCCGGCCTGAAGTGCGGGGTGGCCGTCGCCGGGTCAGCCGGGTACGCCGCCATGCTCGAGGAGCGCTGGGAGGTGCTGCTCCCCGGCCAGGTCGGCGTGCTCGCGTCGGTCGCGGCGTTCGCCGAGTCGCTGCCCTGGCTGGACGCGCTGCTCGCGCAGCTCGACGAGAACCGGTCGCTGCTGAGCCGGCTGCTCGGCGACCACCTGCCCGGCGTGCGGTACGTTCCGCCGGAGGCGAGCTTCCTGGCCTGGCTGGACTGCCGGGCGCTCGGCCTCGGCGACGACCCCGCGGCGGCGTTCCTGGACCGGGGCCGGGTCGCGCTCAGTCCCGGCCCGGACTTCGGCGCGCCGGGGAACGGGTTCGCGCGGCTGAACATCGGCACCTCGCCGGACCTGATCTCCGAGGCGGTCCGGCGGATGGCCGCCGCCGTGTCCACGTAACGATCGACCGACCGGTCGCTGCGTCCGCAGCGCGGTCGGCGTGGGACAAGCCCGGCTCGGCTCGACGGGCCGGGCTGGTTCGGCGGTCAGGGACCGGCTAGCGGGCACGTTAGCGCCGTGCTTCTGGTACAAGTTGCTGGCCAGACGCTGAACGCGGGCTGGATGCCGGTCTCGCAACGATTGCGGCGTGCATCGGACGAAATGCCCGCCTACCATTAGCCGCACGCCCCATGGGGAGGTGGTGGCCATCGTCGAGTTTCGCATCCTCGGTTCCGTCGAAGTATCCGACGGTGGCCTGGTCAAGGACCTGGGCGGGCTCAGGGAACGCACCCTGCTGGCCCGGCTGCTGCTGTCGGCTGGCCAGGTCGTGTCCGCCGACCGGCTCGCCGATGACCTGTGGGCCGGCCAGCCGCCGCCGCACTGCATGGCCACCCTGCGCGTGTACATCTCCAGGCTGCGCCGCGCGCTGGGCAGCGGGTCCGCCGCCGTGGCCACGCATCCGCCCGGGTACCGGATCGTGCTGCAGGACGGCGAGCTCGACGCGCACCGGTTCGACGGCCTCGTGGCCGCGGCCAGGGACGACATGGCCACCGGCCGGCCCGAGGCGGCCGCCGCCCGGCTGCGCGAGGCCCTGGCCCTGTGGCGCGGGCCGGCCCTGTCCGACGTCGCCGACTTCGGGTTCGCCCAGGCGGATGTGATCAGACTGGAAGAGGCCCGCCTGGCCGCGACCGAGGACCGGGTGGAGGCGGACCTGGCCTGCGGCCGTCACGCCGGCCTGGCCAGCGAGCTCGAGGGCCTCGCCGCCGCCCACCCGCTGCGGGAGCGGCTCTGCGGCCAGCGCGTGCTGGCCCTGTACCGGTGCGGGCGGCAGGCGGACGCGCTGCAGGCCTATCGGGACTTGCGCGCCAGGCTGGCCGACGAGCTGGGCATCGACCCGAATCCGGGGCTGGCGCACCTGCACGAGGCGATCCTGCGCCAGGAGCCCTCGCTCGACTGGCGCCCGGCCGGCGACGCGGCCCGGGCCGGCCCGGCGACCGCCCTCGGGAACCGTCGCCCGCCGGGGCGCGCGCGGCCCGGCCGGCCCCGCCGCCGAGCCAGGAACCAGCGCTGGAGCAGGCACCGGGCTGGCTGCCCGCCGAGACCACCTCGTTCATCGGCCGCGAGTCCGAGCTGGCCACGATCGAGGAACTGCTCGGGCTCTCCCGGCTGCTCACGCTGACCGGGCCGGGCGGTTCCGGCAAGACCCGCCTGGCCATCAAGGCCGGGGAGCAGGCCTCCGGCCGCTACCCCGGCGGTGTCTGGCTGGTGGAACTGGCTCCGGTGGCCGGTCCCGACCTGGTCACCGCGGCCGCGGCATCCGCCCTGGGGATCCGCGAAGAACCGGGCAAGGCGCTGGCCGACACCATCGCGGCCCACCTGCGCACCAGCGAGGCGCTGCTGATCATCGACAACTGCGAGCACCTGCTGGACCCGGCGGCCGGCCTGATCACCGTGCTGCTGCGGCAATGCCCGTCGCTGCGGGTGCTGGCCACCAGCCAGAGCAGGCTGAACGTGGCCGGCGAGGCCACCTGGCCGGTGCCGCCGCTGACCCTGCCGCCCGCGGCCGAGCAGGACCCGCTGGTCGTCGCGGAGTCCGAGTCGGCCAGGTTGTTCTGCGCCCGGGCCGGGCTCGCCCGGCCCGGATTCTCGCTGGCCGAGGGGAACGCGGGCGCCGTGAGTGAGATCTGCCGCCGCCTCGATGGCATACCGCTCGCCCTCGAGCTCGCCGCGGCCAGGCTCAACGCGCTGACCGCGCGGCAGCTCGCGGCCAGGCTCGATGACCGGTTCCGGCTCCTGTCCGGCGGCAGCCGGGGTTCACTGCCACGCCACCGGACGCTGCAGGCCGCGATCGAGTGGAGTCACGACCTGCTCAGTGACGCCGAGCGGGTGTGCTTCCGGCGGCTGGCCGTGTTCGCCGGCGGATGCACGCTCGAGGCGGCCGAGGCGGTGCTCCCCGACGCTGGGCGCACCGACGCCGGGCTTCCGGCCGAGGACGTCTTCGAGACCGTCACCGCGCTGGTCGACCGCTCGCTGCTGACCACCGAGGAACGCTACGGCAGCATGCGCTACGGCATGCTCGAGTCGGTCCATCAGTTCGCCCGCGGGCAGCTCGCGCGGGCCGGGGAGCAGGACGAACTGAGCCGGCGCCACCTCGCGTGGCTGCTCGACTACGCCGGTCACGCCGACCTGGACGGCCCGGACCAGGAGGCCTGGCTCGATCTCCTGGAAGCCGACCTGGAGAACATCCGGGTCGGCCTGGAGTGGGGCCTGGGCCAGCTCAGCTCGGAGCAGGCCCTGGAGCTGGCCGGGTCGCTGGCCCCGTTCTGGCAGGTGCGCGGCCACGCCAGCCTCGGCCGCCACTGGCTGGACTCAGCCCTGGCCGCCGCCGGGCCGGAAGCGGACCCCCGGCTCCGGGCGATCGCTCTGGACGGGGCGGGCCAGCTGGCCTCCGTCCAGGCCGACCACGAAGCCCAGCGCAGCTACCAGCAGGAGAGCCTGGCCATCTGGCGCAGCCTCGGCGACGACGTGCGCACCGCCAGCTGCCTGGGCGAGCTCGGCGCCGCCGCGCACATCCGCGGGGACTATCCCGCCGCCCAGGCGATTTACGCCGAGGCGCTCGACCTGGCCCGCCGCGCGGGTGCGTCGAACGTGATGGCCCGCTGCCTGAGCGGCCTGGGCCGGCTGGCCCTCCACCGGGATGACCAGGCCCAGGCGACCGTCTACTACACCGAGAGCATGTCCAGGTTCCGCGCCGCCGGAGACCTGCGCCGGGCCACGGTGATCCTGGGCAACCTGGGCGTCGTGGCGTTCAACGAGGGCGACTTCGACCTGGCCGCATCGCGGCTGCAGGAGCACCTGGCCAACGCCAGGAAGCTCGGTGACCGCAAGCTGATCGGCGGAGCACTGACCAACCTCGGCACGGTCCTGCAGAACACCGGCCACACCGACCGCGCGGCGGAACTGCACGCCGAGGCGCTCGCGCTCGCCGAGCAGGTGGGCGACCGGCGCCTGGCCTGCGTCGCGCTGACCAACCTCGGTCTGGCCGCGCTGGCGAGCAAGGACTACCCGGCGGCCCGGTCCCTCCACGCGCGCAGCCTGGAGCATGCCGAGGCGATTGGCGAACGGCGCTCGATCGCGGAGTGCCTGGAGGAGATGGCCGGAGTCGACGCCGCGGCGGGACTGGCCCAGCGGGCGGCCGTCTTGGTCGGCGCCTCCCAGGCCATGCGCGAGGCCGTCGGCTCGCCGATCCTCGGGCCCGACCTGGCCCGGTTCCGTGAGACCGTGGCCGAAGTCCGGCTGGCGCTCGGCGACGAGCCGTTTACCGCGGCCGAGCAGCGCGGGCGCGGGATGTCCGAGGCTGAGGCGATCGCGCTGGCCCGCAGCGACCCCGATCCGCCCGCCTGACCCCGGGGCCCGGCGCAGGAATGGCCGGTGCCGCCGCCGGGTTAAAACGGCCATGACGACCACTCAGCAGGCCGGCGGCGCAAGCCCGGTCGACTTCGCGACGTTCGGCGACTACGGCGACTTCAAGCGCAAGCCGCCCGAGGGCGCGACGGGCGAGTTCGTCCGGCCCGCCTACCCGTTCCGCGGCCGGATCACCGCGGATGGTTCCAGCGGATACCCGGCCGTGCCGGGCCGGTACCACCTGTACATCTCCTGGGCCTGCCCGTGGGCGACGCGGACCGCGATCGTGCGCCAGCTGCTCGGGCTCGAAGAGGTCGTCTCGTTGTCGGCGGTGGATCCGATCAGGGACGGCCGTGGCTGGGCGTTCCGCGAGGGCCCCGGGTACTCACTGGACCCGGTCAACGGCTTCGCGCTGCTGCGCGAGGCCTACGAGGCGACCGAACCCGGCTACGACGGTCACGTTTCCGTGCCGGTGCTGTGGGACCGCGAGACCAGCCGCATCGTCAGCAACAACTTCCCCGACATCACGATCGACCTCGGCACTCAGTTCGGGGCCTACTCGGGCGGTGCCTACGACCTCTACCCGGAGCGGCTGCGGCCGGAGATCGACGCGATCAACGCGGTCGTCTACGAAAACGTGAACAACGGCGTCTACCGGTCCGGCATGGCCAGCACCCAGGCCGCCTACCACGACGCGGTCACCAGGCTCTTCGCGACCCTGGACGAGCTGGAGGACCGGCTGGCCGACCGCCGCTACCTGCTCGGCGACACGATCACCGAGGCGGACGTGCGGCTGTGGGTGACCCTGGTCCGGTTTGACGCGGTATACCACTACCATTTCAAGGCCAATCTGCGCCGGCTGACCGATTACCCGAACCTCTGGGGCTACGCGCGTGACCTCTACTCGCTGCCCGCCTTCCGGGAGACCACCAACTTCGACCACATCAAGCGGCACTACTTCACCACGCATCCGCATATCAACCCGACCCGGATCGTCCCCGACGGCCCGCTGCTCGATTGGGATGCGCCCCATTACCGGCCCTCGCCCTGATCCGAACGCTTTCTGACCTGGTCAGTACCCCCATGACGTGCGAAAGTGGGGGAACGGCCACTGCCCATGGCCAGGTGAGCGGGAGGGGACCGATGGGCAGGGATGTCCCTGCGATCAGCGTTAGCCAGCAGGACCGGCGTGCCTACCGGGAGAAGGTGCGCTGCTGCCTGGATGTGTTCGCGCGGATGCTGCGCGAGTCCAGGTTTGACACCGAGCCGCGGCAGGTGGGCCTCGAGATCGAGCTGAACCTGGTCGACGAATTCGGCCTGCCCTCGATGAAGAATACCGAGGTGCTCAGCGCGATCGCCGAACCGAGCTGGGCGAGCGAGCTCGGCCAGTTCAACCTGGAGATCAACGTGCCGCCGCGGCCGCTGGCCGGTGATGCCCTAGCCCAGCTCGAGCACGGGGTGCGCGGCAGCCTCGGTCATGCCGAGGCGCGGGCCCGCCAGGCCGGCAGCTACCTCGTGATGATCGGAATCTTGCCCACGCTGCGGGAGAGTGACGTCGGCGAGCATGCCATGTCGGCGAACCCGCGGTACCGGCTGCTGAACGAGCAGATCTTCGCGGCCCGCGGCGAGGAGATGCGGATCTCGATCGAGGGCGCCGACCGCCTGCTGACCCACATCGACACGATCACCCCCGAGGCCGCCTGCACCAGCGTCCAGTGCCACCTCCAGGTCAGCCCGGAAGCGTTCGGCAACTACTGGAACGCCGCCCAGGCGATCGCGGGCGCCCAGGTGGCGGTGGCCGCCAACTCCCCGTTCCTGTTCGGGCGGGAACTGTGGCGGGAGACCCGGCTCACCCTGTTCGAGCAGGCCACCGACACCAGGCCGGACGAGCTCAAGCACCAAGGGGTCCGGCCGCGGGTGTGGTTCGGCGAGCGCTGGATCACGTCGGTGTTCGACCTGTTCGAGGAGAACCTCAGGTATTTCCCCGCGCTGCTGCCGCTGTGCGAGGACGAGGATCCGGTGGCCGCGCTCGACCGCGGGCAGGCACCGCAGCTCGCCGAGCTGACGCTGCACAACGGCACGATCTACCGGTGGAACCGGCCGGTGTACGCGGTGGTGGACGGGCTGCCGCACCTGCGGGTCGAGAACCGGGTGCTGCCGGCCGGGCCCACGGTCATCGATATCATGGCAAATGCCGCATTCTACTGCGGGCTGGTCCGCGCGCTGGCCGAGGCCGAGCGGCCGGTCTGGACGCAGATGTCGTTCAAGGCGGCGGCCGACAACCTGGCCGAGGGGGCCAGGCACGGCATCGACGCGAGGCTCTACTGGCCCGGCCTCGGCGAGGTCCCCGTCACCGAACTGGTGCTACGCCGGCTGCTGCCGCTGGCGTTCGACGGACTCGACCTCTGGGGCGTGGACCCCGGTGACGCCAAGCGCCTCCTCGGCATCATCGAGCAGCGCTGCCTGACCGGCCGGACCGGGGCGACCTGGCAGACGGAGGCCGTCCGCGCGATCTCGGCCAGGCGGCAGACGTACCGGCAGGAGGCGCTGCGGCTGATGACGCTGGGCTACATCCAGCGCATGCAGACCAACGAGCCGGTGCACTGCTGGCCGGGGATGTGACCGGTGCACTCTGCCGGCCGGGGATGTGACCGGTGCGCTGCCGGCCGGAGATGTGACCGGTGCACTCTGCCGGCCGGGGATGTGACCGGTGCGCTGCCGGCCGGAGATGTGAGTTTCGGATAGCCGTATCTATCCTCGGGCTACGTCCTGATTCCGTCGCCATGCACATTTCACTCGTTCGGTGCGGACATTCTCGTATAAAACCGGTCGTGATCATGACTGGGACGGATGAAGAGTGACGATGATCAAGCGGTCAGCTGTCCAGACCGAGGGTGAACGTGGGCTTGGGCGAGGTTTCCGGCAGGCGGTGCTCGTCGGCTAGGCGGCGGATCGCGGTGCCGGTGGCCAGGAACTCGGTGGCGTGCTCACCCCAGACGTGGTTGGAGACGGCCACGTTGACCCCCACGATGCCCGACGACCTGGCCTGCGTCGCCTCGGACTGCATCCGGGCCAGCGCCAGCTCGCGCGCCTCGTAGACGCCCTGGGTGAACTGGATCATCTCCTGGTTCTGGCCGGTCTGCCGCAGCGCCTGCATGGCCGACTGGTGCGCGATGTGGTACACGCACGTGCCGAGGACGAACGCGACCGGCACGGCGCCGGCCGCGAGCAGCCGGAAGAAGTCCTGCGCCGACAGGTCCGAGGTGAAGGCGCGGCCGTCGGGAGCGCGGTGGGCGCCCGTGCCGGCCAGGTGGCGGACCGCGGTCCCGGTGGCGACGAACTCGAGCACACTCTGGCCCCAGGCGTACATCTGCAACCGGAGCTGCACGCCGACGATCCCGTCGGCGCTCAGGTGATCGGCCTCGGCCTGCATCCTGGCCATGGCCAGCTCCCTGGCGTTGTACATGGCCTGGGTCAGGACCTGGAGTTCCTGGTTCTGCGACCAGCGTCCGACCTGCAGCCCGACGTGGTAGATCGACGACCCGACCACGAAGCCCAGCGGCTCGAACCCGGCCTCCCCGAGCAGCACGTACTCGGACACCGACAGGTCGGAGGTGAACACCCCGGCCGGATCGGCGCCCGCGGTCTGGGCCAGCCTGCTGTCAGCAGCCTGCGGCTCCCATGTGGCCGTGGCTTGCGGCTTGCTCCCGAATACCGGCATCTCGACTCCTTCGGCGCGATTCCCTGGCCTTCAGCAGCCTATCGGCGGCTCCGGCGGCCGGGGGGCGCCACGCCCCTAGCATTGGATGCCATGAGCCGCGTCGCCCACCCCGCCGGACCCCGCCACGCCGACGTGCTGCCGCCCGATCACCCGCCGCCGCCACCGCTGGACGTGGGCGCGCTGGATCCGGCGATCTGGCCGCGCACCGCGCACCGCGCCGACGGCGCGCTGGTGCTGGGCGGCGTGGGCGTGCGCGAGCTTGCCGCGCAGTACGGCACCCCGCTGTTCGCCTGCGACGAGGAAGACTTCCGCGGCCGGTGCCGGGACTTCCGCGAGGCGTTCGGTGACCGCGCCGGGGTGTTCTACGCGGCGAAGGCGTTCTGCTGCCGGGCCGTGCTGCGCTGGGTCACCGAGGAGGGCCTGGGCGTCGATGTGTGCACCGGCGGTGAGCTCGAGGTCGCGCTGCGGGCCGGGGTCGATCCTGCGATGATCACGCTGCACGGCAGCAACAAGCTGCCCGACGAGCTGGACCGGGCGGTGGCGGTCGGCGTCGGGCACATCGTGGTGGACTCCTTCGATGAGATCAGCCGCCTGGAACGGATAGCGGCGCGCAACTCCGCGTCGCGCCCGCGAATCCTGGTGCGGGTCACCACCGGCGTGGAAGCCGCCGCGCACGAGTTCGTGGCCACCGCGCACGACGACCAGAAGTTCGGCTTCTCGCTCGCGTCGGGCGCCGCCGACGAGGCGGTCAGCCGGGTGCTGGCCAGCCCGGCGCTCGATTTCGCCGGCCTGCACTCGCACATCGGGTCGCAGATCTACGACACGGCCGGCTTCGACGTGGCCGCGCACCGGGTGCTCGAGCTCGCGGTCCGGATCCGCGAGTCCCGCGGGATCGAGATCGAGGAGCTCAACCTGGGCGGCGGCTTCGGGATCGCCTACGTGGCCGGCGACGACCCGGCCGACATCAAGGTCATCGCGCAGAACCTCCGCGAGATCCTGACCTCGCAATGCCGGGCGGCCGGCCTGGTCCCGCCCCGGCTCACGGTCGAGCCCGGCCGGGCCATAGCCGGGCCGGGCACGGTCACGCTCTACCAGGTCGGCACCGTCAAGGACGTGGACGGGCTGCGGACCTACGTCAGCGTGGACGGCGGGATGAGCGATAACATCCGCACGGCGCTGTACGACGCCGACTACACCTGCGTGCTCGCATCGCGGGAATCCGCCGCGCCGCCGTTGCTGTGCAGGCTGGTCGGCAGGCACTGCGAGAGCGGAGACATCGTGGTCAGGGACGCGTACCTGCCGGCCGACGTGACCGCGGGTGACCTGGTGGCCGTGGCCGCCACCGGGGCCTACTGCCGGTCGATGGCCAGCAACTACAACCACGTGCCGCGGCCGGGGGTGGTGGCCGTCCGCGACGGGGGGTCCAGGATCATGGTGCGCGGCGAGACCACCGACGACCTGCTGCGGCTGGATGCCGGGTGAGGCGGGCGCCGGGCGAGGCGGCCGCGGGCGAGGCGGCCGCGGGCCGGGCGGCCGGGGGCCGGGCGGCCGGGGAGATACAGCAGTGCCCGTGAAAAAGGCCTCGGTGACGCTGGCCGACGGCCGCGAGCTGATTTACTTCGGCGAAACGGCCGACGCGGCGGCCGCGTACCCCGATCTCCGGCCGCTGGCCCCGGTCGAGGGCTTGTCGCAGGTGCGCTACGACCCGCTGCTGGGCGAATGGGTCATCATCGCCAGCCACCGGCAGGACCGCACCTTCCTGCCGCCGCCCGACCACTGCCCGCTCGACCCGTCGTCGCCCGGCAGGCTCACCGAGATCCCCGCGCCAAGCTACGAGGTGGCGGTCTTCGAGAACCGGTTCCCCTCGCTGGTCATGGAGCCCGGTGCGGGGGACACGGCAGGCGGCCTGCTCCCCACCCGCCCGGGCCGCGGCCGGTGCGAGGTGGTCTGCTTCAGCCAGGACCACGCGGGATCGTTCGCCGGCCTGACCCACGGCCAGGCCGCCCTCGTGCTGGCCGCCTGGACCGACCGCAGCGCCGCGCTAGCCGAACTGCCCGGGGTCGAGCAGGTCTTCTGCTTCGAGAACCGGGGCCAGGAGATCGGGGTGACGCTGAGCCACCCGCACGGGCAGATCTACGCCTACCCGTTCGTCACCCCGCGCACGACGCGCATGCTGGCCACCAGCGGCGCGTACCGGCGGGACACGGGCCGCAACCTGTTCGACGACGTGCTCGCGGCGGAACTGGCCGACGGGTCGCGGATCGTGATCGCGGGCGAGCGCTGGGCCGCGTTCGTGCCGCACGCGGCGCGCTGGCCCTACGAGGTCCACCTCTATCCCCGCCGCAGGCGGGCGGACCTGCAGGCGCTGACCGCGGCCGAGCAGGACGAGTTCTGCGACGTTTACCTGGACCTGCTGCGCCGGTTCGACCGGCTCTTCGACACCCCGGCGCCGTACATCTCGGGCTGGCACCAGGCTCCCGTGCACACCGGCAGGCAGGAATTCGCGCTGCACCTCGAGCTCTTCACGATCCGCCGCGCGCCCGGCAAGCTGAAGTACCTGGCCGGCTCGGAATCCGGCATGGGCGTCTTCATCAACGACATAACGCCCGAGGCGGCCGCGGCCACGCTGCGGAAGCTCGGAAGGGACGGCTCGGGATGAGGCTGCTGGTCACCGGGGGGGCCGGGTACATCGGGAGCGTCGTGGCGGCCCAGCTGGCCGAGGCCGGCCACGAGGTCGTGGTCCTCGACGACCTGTCCACCGGCCACGCGGACGCCGTGCCGGCCACGGCCTCATTCCGCCGCGGCTCGGTCCGGGGAGAAGAAGCCCGGACCGTGCTGGGCAGCGGAATCGACGTGGTCCTGCACTTCGCGGCCAAGTCCCTGGTCGCCGAGTCGGTCGCCCAACCGGCCAGGTACTGGGGGAACAACCTCGGCGGCACGCTGGCCCTGCTTGAGGCCATGCGCGTCACCGGGACCCGCCGGATCGTGTTCTCCTCGACCGCCGCGGTCTACGGCGAGCCGGAGCGGATCCCGATCACCGAGACCGACCCGGTCCGGCCCACGAACCCGTACGGCGCGACCAAGGTCGCCGTCGACACCGCCCTGGCCGAGTACGCCCGGATGCACCAGATCGGCGCGGTCAGCCTCCGGTACTTCAACGTGGCCGGCGCGCAGGCGGACGCCTCGGGTACCTGGCACGGCGAGCGCCACGACCCGGAGACCCACCTGATCCCCACGGTGCTCGCGACCGCACAGGAGGCCGGCCAGTCCGGCTGTTCGGTGACGACTACCCGACGCCGGACGGGACCTGCATCAGGGACTACATCCACGTGTCGGATCTGGCCCGCGCGCATCTGCTGGCCATGGAGGCCACGGTGCCGGGCAGGCACACGGTCTACAACCTGGGCAGCGGGACCGGTTACTCCAACCGTGAGGTGCTCGATGCCTGCCGGGAGGTCACCGGCTTGGACATCCCGGCGCAGGTGGCACCCAGGCGGCCCGGCGACCCGGCGGTGCTCGTCGCCTCGTCCGAGGCGATCGCCGCGGACCTGGGCTGGCACGCGGAACGCGACCTGCGCTCGATGGTCGCCGACGCGTGGACGTTCACCCAGCTCATGACCTCGGGCCAGGTGATGGGGTGACCGGGCCCGGCGTCGCCGATCAGGCGGCCGGCTGGTTCGCCGAGTGCTTCGGCGCCGGGCCGGCGGGCGTCTGGCATGCCCCGGGGCGGGTGAACCTGATCGGGGAGCACACCGACTACAACGGCGGCTTCGTGCTTCCGTTCGCCCTCGCCCAGGGGGTACGCGCCGCAGTGTCCCGGCGCGACGACGGTGTGCTCGAGCTGCGCTCCCGCCAGGCTCCGGACTGGCCGGCCACGGTGCCGCTGGACATGCTCACCCCGGGCCAGGTCACCGGCTGGGCCGCGTACCCGGCCGGTACCGCCTGGGCGCTCCGTGAGGCGGGCTGCCCGGTGGGCGGGGCCAGCATCGCGATCGACGCGGATCTCGAGCGCGGCGGCGGGCTGTCGTCCAGCGCCGCCCTGGAATGCGCCACGGCGCTGGCGCTCACCGAGCTGCACGGGCTGAGCGTGCCCCGGCCCGAGCTCGCCGCGCTCGCCCGGCGCGCGGAGAACGAGTTCGTCGGGGTCCCGACCGGGATCATGGATCAGTCCGCGTCCCTGCTCGGCCAGCAGGGGCACGCCCTGCTGCTCGACTGCCGCAGCGGCGAGAGCAGCGCCGTGCCGCTCGATCTCGCGGCGGACGGCCTGGTGCTGCTGGTCATCGACACCCGGGTGCGGCACGCCCTGTCCGACGGGCGGTACGCGCAGCGGCACCGCGACTGCGAGGACGCGGCCCGCGCCCTCGGCGTGCCCTCGTTGCGTGATGTAACGGATAGTCCCGGCGCGGTCGAGCGCCTCGGTGACCCGGTGTTGCGGCGCCGGGCCCGGCACGTGGTCACCGAGAACGCCCGCGTCCTGGAGACCGCCGGCCTGCTCCGGGCGGGCGAGGCGGCGCGCTGCGGGCCGCTGCTGACCGCCTCGCACGTCTCGCTGCGCGACGACTTCGAGATCTCCTGGCCGCAGGCCGACGCCACGGTCGAGGCCGCGATCGCGGCCGGCGCGCTCGGCGCGCGGATGACCGGCGGCGGGTTCGGCGGGTCGGTGATCGCGCTCGTCGGGGCGCCGAAGATCGGAGACGTCATCGCGAGCGTGGGCGACGCGTTCGTCGGCCACGGCTGGAAGCCGCCGCGGTTCCTCGAGGCGCTGCCGTCAGCTGGCGCCCTCCGGCTGCGGTGACGTGGTCTCGCGCCGTGCCCGCCCCCCATGCCCTCCGGCTGCGGTGACGTGGTCTCGCGCCGTCCCCGCCCCGTGCCCTCCGGCTGCGGTGACGTGGTCTCGCGCCGTCCCCTCCCCCATGCCCTCCGGCTGCGGTGACGTGGTCTCGCGCCGTCCCCGCCCCCATGCCCTCCGGCTGCGGTGACGCTCGGGCCGGCCGGTAGATAGCCTTTACCGGAACGTAGCCAGGCTTGGGGCAGCGCAGCAGAGGGGATCTCTATGGGAGCGAGCAATGATCGCCCGCCGCTGCGGATCGCCCTGCTCGGCTGCGGGACGGTGGGCTCGCAGGTGTTCCGGCTGCTCGGCGTGCAGGGGGCCGACCTGGCCGCCCGGGTGGGCGCGCCGCTGCAGGTCGCGGGCGTGGCGGTGCGGGATCCCGGCGGGCGGGCGCGGGCCGCGGGAGTCCCGGTCGAGCTCGTCACGACCGACGCCATGGGCCTGGTGACCCGTCCCGACGTGGACATCGTGGTCGAGATGATCGGCGGCATAGAGCCGGCCCGCTCGCTGCTGCTCGCCGCGATGCGGACCGGCAAGTCGGTGGTGACCGCGAACAAGGCGCTGCTGGGGGCGGACGGCGCGGTGATGCACGCCGCGGCGCGCGAGCACGGCGCCGACCTGTTCTACGAGGCGGCCGTGGCCGGGGCGATCCCGCTGCTGCGGCCGCTGCGCGAGTCGCTGGCGGGCGACGCGGTGCGCCGGATACTCGGGATCGTCAACGGGACCACCAACTACATACTCGACAAGATGGACAGCTCCGGCGCGGAGTTCGGCGACGCGCTGAGAGAGGCCCAGGCGCTCGGCTACGCCGAGGCCGATCCGACCGCCGACGTGGGCGGCTACGACGCCGCGGCCAAGGCGGCGATCCTGGCCAGCCTGGCCTTCCACACCCGGGTCTCGGCCGATGACGTCTACCGGCAGGGGATCACGGCGGTGACGCCCGCCGACATCGCCAGCGCCCGCGTGCTGGGCTGCGTGGTCAAGCTGCTGGCCATCTGCGAGCGGTGCGACGGCGGCATCTCGGTCCGGGTCCATCCGGCCATGATCTCCAGGGAGCACCCGCTGGCCTCCGTGCGCGGCGCGTACAACGCGGTGTTCGTCGAGGCGGAGTCGGCCTGGCTGATGTTCTACGGCGCGGGCGCGGGCGGCGGGCCCACCGCCAGTGCCGTGCTCGGCGACCTGGTGGTGGTCGCGCGCAACCGGGTCGCCGGGATCCGCGGCCCGGACGCGCCCAGCTACGCCGAGCTTCCCGTGCTGCCCATGTCCGAAGCGCTGACCCGGTACCACGTCGCGCTGGACGTGGCGGACCGGCCCGGCGTGCTCGCCCCGGTCGCCGAGGCGTTCGCCCGGCATGACGTGTCGATTCAGGCGGTCCGCCAGGAGGGCCACGGCGACAAGGCCTACCTCGTGATCGTCACGCACACGGCCCGCGAGTCCGCGCTCGCGGCCACCGTGGCCGACCTGTCCGCGATGGAGGCGGTGCGGGCGGTCGACAGCGTGCTGCGGGTCGAGGGCGAGGCCGGCGAATGAGAGCGCTCGTGCCGTGGCGTCCGTGACCGCGGCCCCGCAGTGGCGGGGCGTGATCGCCGAGTATCGCGACCTGCTGCCGGTGACTGCGGACACCCCCGTAGTTACGCTGGGTGAGGGCGGGACACCGCTGGTTCCTGCGGGGGCGCTGTCGGCCATGACCGGCTGCGAGGTCTACCTCAAGGTCGAGGCGGGCAACCCGACCGGATCATTCAAGGACCGCGGCATGACGGTCGCGGTCAGCGCGGCGGTCGGCCGCGGCGCCACGGCGGTCATCTGCGCCTCGACGGGAAACACCAGCGCGAGCGCCGCGGCGTATGCGGCCAAGGCGGGCCTGACCTGCGCGGTGCTGGTGCCGCGCGGCAACATCGCGCTCGGCAAGCTGGCCCAGGCGCTGGTGCACGGCGCGCGGCTGCTGCAGGTGGACGGGAACTTCGACGACTGCCTGGAACTCGTGCGCAAGCTGGCCGTGGACTACCCGGTGGCGCTGGTCAACTCGGTGAACCCGGACCGGCTCGAGGGTCAGAAGACCGCGGCGTTCGAGATCGTCGACGCGCTCGGCGACGCACCGGACGTGCACTGCCTGCCGGTGGGCAACGCGGGCAACATCTCGGCCTACTGGAAGGGCTACAGCGAGTACCTGCGGCTGCGCCGGGCTAGCCGCGCTCCCCGGATGTTCGGCTTCCAGGCCAGCGGGGCCGCGCCGATCGTCGCGGGCAGGCCGGTTACGGCGCCGTCCACGATCGCCACCGCGATCCGGATCGGCCACCCCGCCTCGTGGCAGCTCGCCGAGGCGGCCCGCGACGAGTCCGGCGGCCTGATCGAGTCAGTGACCGACCGGCAGATACTCGCCGCCTACCGGCTGCTGGCCCGCAAGGAAGGCGTGTTCGGCGAGCTGGCCTCGGCCGCCGGGGTGGCCGGCCTGCTCCAGGCCCGCGAAAAAGGGCAGCTTGCGGCCGGCTCGCGGGTGGTCTGCACGATCACGGGCCACGGCCTGAAGGAGCCGGACTGGGCGGTGTCGGCCGCGCCCGCCCCGGTGACCATCCAGGCCGATGCGTCGGCCGCCGCGGCCGAGCTCGGGCTGATCTGAGGCCCGCTCGATGACCTGGCCGGACCGACCCGTCACCGTGCGCGTCCCCGCGACCAGCGCGAACCTGGGGCCCGGTTTCGATGCCCTGGGCCTGGCGCTGAGCCTGTACGACGTGGTCGAGGCGCGGATCATCCCCGACGGCCTGGCGATCGAGGTCTCCGGTACGGGGGAGGCGGCCGCGGCGGTCGGCGAAGCGCACCTGGTCGTCCAGGCCATGCGGGCCGCGTTCGGCGTGCTGGACGGCCAGCCGCCCGGGATCGGCCTGCGGTGCATGAACGCGATCCCGCAGGGTTACGGGCTCGGCTCCTCGGCGGCCGCGATCGTGGCCGGACTGCTGGCCGCCCGCGCCCTGGCTGGGGGCAGCGGGGACTGGCCCGGCGAGCCCGCGCCCGGCGGCGCGGCGCGCACCGGGCCGGCGCTGACCGGCAGCGCGCTGCTGCAGCTGGCCGCAAGCCTGGAAGGCCACCCGGACAACGTGGCGGCATGCCTGGCCGGCGGCCTCACGATCGCCTGGACGTCGGCGGCCGGCGCGCAGTCAGCCCGGCTGGCTCCGGTGGCCGGGCTGGCTCCGGTGCTCTGCGTTCCGGCCACCCCGCTAGCGACAGCGCAGGCGCGGCAGGTGCTCCCGCCGCTGGTGCCGCACGCGGACGCGGCGGCGAATTCGGCCCGCGCGGCGCTGCTGATCGCGGCGCTGACCGTCGACCCGGCCCTGCTCATGGCCGGGACCGAGGATCTCCTGCATCAGCCGTACCGGGCCGCGGTGATGCCGGCCACGGCCGACCTGGTTGGCCGGCTGCGGGCGGCCGGGATCCCGGCCGTGGTGTCCGGCGGCGGGCCGTCGGTGCTCGCGCTCACCGTGGCCGGCACCCATCCCGGGCCAGAGGCCGTGCGGGCGATCGCGAGCGCATCGCCCGCCGCTTGGCGGGTCCACCTGCTCGACGTGGACCGCGAAGGCGCCGCGGTCGAGAGCTAGCGGCGCCGTGAGGGGTGACGTAGACCGCGAAGGCGCCGCGGTCGAGAGTTAGCGGCGCCGTGAGGGGTACAGCTCGGCCGGCCGGCCCGCCGGGCTGGCGTCAGGCGTAGCAGGTGAGCGGCCGGCCGCCGTTGTAGGTGACCATGTCCGCGAGCGCGGCGGCGATGTCGATGGGTGCGCCGCGCGGGGCGCCGCGTAGCTCGGCGCAGGCGCGGTGCAGGTTGCCGACGATCCGCTCGGCGTCGGCCCAGCCGGCGAACCGGCCCAGGTCGGTTTCCCTGGCCGCGTCCAGCGGCGACAGCCCCGCCGCCACGGACCGGGCGGCGATGTCAAGGACGAACCTGAGATACTCCAGCGTCGCGTCCACCGGCTCCCGGTCGCCGAAGACGGCGCCATGGCCGGGCACGATGGTGCTGGCGCCGAGCGGCTGCACGATGTTCTCCAGGACGTCGATGGCGCCGGCGACCGAGCCCATGAGCAGGAACGGCGTGCCGCCGTTGAAAATCAGGTCGCCGCAGAACAGCACGGAGAGTTCGGGGATCCAGATAATCGAGTCGTTGGTCGTGTGCGCGGCCGTGCCGACGTGCCGGACCTGCGCGCGCAGGTCTCCGGCGTGCAGGGCCATCTCGTCGGTGAACGTGACGAACGGCGGGTCCAGGGTGAGGTCGCCCCAGTCGGGACCATCCCAGAACGGCAGCTCTCGCGGCGGCCCGAACGCGATGGCCTCGGCCCGCGCGCGCTCGTGCGCGACGATGGCCGCGGCCGGGAACAGGCAGTTACCGAAGGTGTGGTCGCCGTGGTGGTGGGTGTTGACGACCGCCCGCACCGGTGCGGGCGTGACGGTCGCGATGGCGTCCTGGTAGGCGCGCGTCCGGCGCTCCGTCGAGCAGGAGTCGATGCTGATGACTCCCTGCGGCCCGACCAGGAAGCCGGTGTTATTGATCCACCAGGAGCCGTCCGGCTGGATGTAGGCGTAGACGCCGTCCGCGACCTCCTGCAGCCGCGCGTCGGCGACGCTGACCCCGGGCGGCGGCACGGCACTGCTCATGTGATCAAGCGTAGTGGCGGAGGCGCCTCACGAGCGCGGTGGCTCGGGCGGCGCGGGCGGGGCCGGCGCGGGCGGGGCCGGCGCGGGCGAGGCCGGCTGGGCGGGGCCGGCTGGCCGGCGGGCGCACCCAGTAGCCGACGGGGAGCAGCGACCAGCCGAATCGTTCGCTGGCGAATCCCCAGAGCCCGCGCGGGGCGACCAGCGTCGTGACGACCGCGAGGCCGCCCACGATGACCAGGTACCAGGCGCCGTACGCGGACAGCGTCTCCTGCAGCGCGAACAGCACCAGCGCGCCCACGATCGGGCCCTCGATGGTCGCCATGCCGCCGACCAGCACCATGAAGAGCATGTCCACGCTGTACTGGATGCTGAACGCCGATGTCGGCTCCACGTACAGTGTTTGCAGCGCGATCAGCGCGCCAACGGCGCCGGCACCGCCGGCGGCGACGAGGTAGGCCAGCAGCCGGATCCGCCCGACCCGGACGCCGGAGGAGGCCGCGCCGACCGGATCGCTGCCGACGGCCCTGGCGTCCAGCCCGAACGTCCTCCGCACGAGCAGGTAGACGCCGGCCACGCTGGCCACGGCGACGGCGAGCGTCGCCCAGTACGTCAGCGCCTCGCGCAGCACGTCGCCATAGCCGGCCAGCCCGGGCACGCTCACCCCGGTGGTCCCGCCCACCGACGGCGACAGCGTGGCGATGATCTCGAACGTGGCCGCCACCACCAGCGTGGCCACGGCGAAATATCCGCCGGACAGCCGCAGCACCAGCGCTGACACCGGCAGCGAGACCACCGCGGCGACGATGGCGGCCAGGACGATGCCGCCGAACGGGTTGATCCCGTGCTCCGCGACCAGGTAGAGCGCGTAGGCGCCGATGCCGATGTAGGCCTGCTGGCCGAAGGAGGTGAGCCCGCTGAAGCCGGCCAGCAGGTTCCACAGGCTCGCCATGGCGATGAAGGTGAGCAGGGTGATCAGCGGCTGCTCGGCCGGGCCGCCGATGACGTAGGGCACCGCGACCAGGATGGCCACCGCCACGACGCACATCCCGGTGAAGGCTGATGCTGTCCGGCTCCACCGGCTGACCGTGACCGGCGTCACGGAGGGTTCCGCGCCACGAGAGCCGATCGCCGTATCACGCTTCATCCGAGCACCCCGGCGCCCCGGACCTCGCCGGCCGCCTGGTGGCCGGTGAACAGCCCGCCCGGCCGGACGGTGAGCACGGCGAGGAATACCAGGTTGACGGCGAGCACCGCGTACGCCTGGTTGATCTCGCCGACGACCACCTGGGTGACGCCCATGATCACGCCGCCGGCGAGGGTACCCCACAGCGACCCGATGCCGCCGATCACGACGGCCTCGAACGCGAAGATCAGTATGTTCGTGCCGGTCAGCGGGTCGAATGTGCTGATGGTGCCGATGAAGACGCCGGCCAGGGCGGCCGTGGCGATCGCGATGCCCGCCACGGTCGCGAACACCGGCCGCACCTTGATGCCCACCAGCCGGGCGGTGTCCAGGTCGTCGGATGTGGCGCGCACCTTGCGCCCCCACGACGTGCGGGACAGCAGCAGCTGCAGGCCGGAAAGGACCGCGCACGCGGTCAGGAACGCGGTCAGGAAGAGCCAGGACACCGTGATGCTGCCGAGGTGAAAGCTGGCCAGCGCCAGCGCGCCGCCGTTCAGCCCGCGCGGGTCGGATGTCGCGGCCACCTGCAGCAGGTTCTCGATCATTACCGACAGCCCGAACGTGACGAGCACCGGTGCGAGCACGCCGTGTCGCAGCGCCCGCCCGAACAGCAGCACCTGCAGCGCCATGCCCACCGCGAAAGCGGCGGGCAGCAGCAGCGGCAGCGTGACCCACACCGGCACGCCGAGCGCGGAGGACAGCACGAGCCCGAGGTAGGCCCCGCACACGGCCAGATCACCGTGCGCGAGGTTCACGATGCGCATGACGCCGAAGGTCAGCGAGAGCCCGCACGCGATGAGCGCGTACAGGCCACCGAGCAGCATGCCCTGGATGACCGCGTTGACCCAGGTCACGACGTGCCCTCGCCGAAGTAGGCGGCGACGACCTCGTCCCTGCTCACGCTGGCCACCGGGGCGGCCAGCGCGACTCGTCCCTCGAGCAGGCACACCAGGTCGTCGCATGCGTCCATGGCGCGCCGCAGGTCCTGCTCCACGATCACCAGCGTGGCCCCGGCCGACCGCAGCCCGGACAGCGTTTCGTAAAGCTCCTCGACCAGCAGCGGCGCCAGGCCGAGCGAGATCTCGTCGAGCAACAGCAGTACCGGCGCGGCGGCCAGCGCCCGCGCGATCGCCACCGCCTGCTGCTCGCCGCCGGACAAGGTGGACGCGCGCTGCCTGCGCCGTTTGGCGATCACCGGGAAGGCGGCATAAATCCGGTCGAGCGGCCACGCATCAGAGGCCGCCGCGGCGGCGCCGACCTGGATGTTTTCCTCGACGGTCAGGCTGGGGAAGAGCTTGCGGCCCTCCGGCACCAGGGCGATGCCGCGCGAGATCCGCTGGTGCGGCGGGGCCGCCGTGACGTCCGAGCCGTGGTACCGGACCACTCCCGACGCGGGGGCCTGGGCTCCGGCGATCGTGCGCAGCAGCGTCGTCTTGCCGGCGCCGTTGGCGCCGACCAGCGCGGTCGCGCCGCCCTGCGGCACCGACATCGACACGCCGAACAGGGCCTGGAAATCCCCGTAGAACACGTCAAGATCGGCGATTTCGAGCAGCGGGGCAGCGGGGGATGTCACAGGACGCCGCCGCCGAGGAAGGCCGCCCTGACCGCGTCGCTGGCCAGCACGTCGGAGGGCGCGCCGTCGGCGATGATCTGCCCGCCGGCCAGGCACACCAGCCGGGTCACGACCGCGGTCAGCACCCGGAGCACGTGCTCCACCCAGACGATGGCGGTGCCGGCCGAGTTCACGGTGCGGATCGTCCCGATCAGCGCCTCGGTTTCCGGGTCGCTCAGCCCGCCGGCGATCTCGTCGAGCAGCAGCACGCGGGGCCGCATGGCCAGCGCCCGGGCCAGTTCGAGGCGCTTGCGGTCCAGCAGCCGCAACGAGCCGGCCCGGGTATTGGCATGGCCGGCCATGCCGGTCAGGGAGAGAGCCTCATAGGCCGTCCCGTAGGCGTGCCGTCCGTGCAGCCCGGCGGCCCGCATCGCGCCGACCAGCGCGTTCTCGAACACGGTCAGGTCCCCGAGTGGCCGGGGCACCTGGAACGTGCGGCCGAGTCCCATCCTGGCCCGCAGCGGCGGCGGCAGTCGCGTCACGTCCCGGCCCTGCAGGAGGACCCGGCCCGCGTCGCAGCGTCCGGTGCCGCTCAGCAGGTCGAGCAGGGTGGTCTTGCCCGCGCCGTTCGGGCCGACGACGCCGACCGCTTCGCCCGGCGCGACGGCGAGCGAGACCGAGCGGAGCACGGACAGCGAGCCATAGCTTTTCGCGACGTCCGTGACCTCCAGCGCCGGCCCGCTCATAGTTAGAGCAGCTCGAGCGATCCCGCGACCGGCACGGCGGGCAGCAGCGAGTTGTTGATGACGACCAGCTGGTAACTGCCGGACACCAGGCGCCACTGCGCGAGCAGTTCGGGAACCTGGGACACGTGCGGCACCGGGCCGGCGGCGAAGTCGTAGGCCCCGGTGATCGCCTGGCCCTTGAGCGTGCTCAGGGCGTGGGCCACGGCGCTGCCGTCCTTCGGGTTGCCGGAGGCCTTGAGCGCGGCGACCGCGATCTCGAAGACCGCGTAGTTGAACCCCATGGGCTGGGTCCACTCGTTCCCCGTGGCCGTCTTGTAGTTGGCCGCGAAGGCCGACGCCGAGGTGCCGTCGAGCGAGGAGGAGTACGGGAACTGCGGCGTCCACCACAGCGGCGACATCACGTTCTGCACCAGCGGCCCGAGCGCGTCCGCGGCGCTCGGGAACAGCAGCGCCTTCGAGATGGACGCGATCTTCGGGGTGAAGCCGTTCTGGTGCGCCTGCCGCCAGAACGTGATGAAGTCCGGCGGGATGGGCACGGCGTGCAGGATCTCTACGTTGGCGCTCTTGAATTTCGAGATGATCGGCGTGAAGTCCGACAGCCCGTCGGTGTACGCGCCCGACGGGACGACCTTCCAGCCGAGGCTGTCGACCTTCTGCGTTATGTACTTCTGGAACCCGGCGCCGTCGACGTCGTCCGGCCATAGGCCGCCCACCACGTGGTTGGTGGACGCGGTCTGCCAGACCGATGCGAAGAGGTCGGTCTCCTCCTGGGTGCCGAGGAAGTACATGTACGAGTACTTGAACGTGTTCGCGGTGCCGTTGCTCTTGTAGTACCACTGCTCCCAGGGGCAGATGGTCAGCACGCACGGCACGCCCGAGGCCTCGGCCTGGGAGGAGACCGGGATCACGGTCTCCGGCGTCGCGGTGGCGATGAGAACGTCCACCGAGTCCTGCTGCACCATCTGTGACGCGACGGCCGCTGCCCGGGCCGAGGACGACTGGCTGTCCCCGGAGATGATTTCCACGGAGTACTTCTTACCGCCGATGGTCAGCCCCTTGGCCAGTGCCGACCGCACCTGGCTGAGCACATATCCGTTGGACTGGGTGAACACGGAAAGCTGGCCGGTCTCCGGGCTGATGAATCCGATCTTTATCGTGCCGCCTGACGCGCTGGAAGAGCTCGGCGACGTCGAAGACTTCAATGCGCTTGAACAGCCGGCCACGCTGGCCAGCCCGCCGCCGAGCGCGAGGCCGGTGGCACCGAGAAAACCGCGTCTGCTCAGCTGGCTGCGCTTGTTCATATCCCGGGAATCAGTCATTGTTCGCTCCGCACGTGAGGTCTAAGCCCCCTTGTCGCGTCATTGTCGGCCGGGCCGCCGTCGGCGGTCTTGCACTACCGGGCACATCGCTTGACCATCCGCGCATCGGCCCCCAAGCTAGGACAACTACGAAGGAGGTAGGCAGTCATGCCCGAGGTCGCGCGGACACTCGACCTGCCGCCCGGTCAGCGTTTCGAATATTGGAAGCACGTCCTGTCCGACACGTTCGTCCCGCTCGAGGTCTCCAGCCCGGCCGGGGACGCCGACTTCCGCGGCCGGCTCCGGGGCTGCGAGCTGGGCAGCCTCCGCCTCATCGAGGTTCATGCCGAGCCGCATA
This sequence comes from uncultured Actinomycetota bacterium, assembly GCA_963729365.1. GTDB lineage: Bacteria > Actinomycetota > Actinomycetes > Streptosporangiales > Streptosporangiaceae > JASHPR01. Next base: position 86,441 of record CAVSNQ010000011.1, on the reverse strand, counting down.
CGGCACGCAGGACGGCCCGCCTGGTCAAGGTGGCGCCGGCGGCTGTTACAAGATCGGCGTTCAGCTGCGCGGCACGTCCGTGCTGATACAGGACGGCCGGGAGGCGATGCTCACCCCCGGTGACTTCACCTTCTACGACACCGACCGTCCTTACACGCTCGCGTTCAGCGACCCGCACCGCATGCTCGTGCTCGTCTTCCCCAGGGACATGCTCGGCCTTCCGCAGCCCCGGCTGGCCGAGCTGACCGCGATCAGGCTGCCTGGCGAGGCGGGCGGCATGGCCTCACTGATCGGCCCGTTCCTCGGCCAGGTGGCCGACCTTCTTGATGCGGTGGACACCCCCAGTCTCGGGGCGGGCGTGCGGCTGGCGGGCAACGTGGTCGACCTGCTCGGCACGGTCCTGGCCGAACGGCTGGACTGCGCGCCCGCCGGCTCCGATACGGCGCACCGGGCGCTGATGCTGCAGATCACCGCGTTCATCGAGGAGCACCTGGGCGACGCGGACCTGGCGCCCGCCCAGATCGCGGCCGCCCATCACATCTCGCTCCGCCAGTTGCACAAGCTCTTCCACGCGAGCGGCACCACTGTGGCCGGCTGGATCAGGCAGCGCCGCCTCCAGCACTGCGGCCGCGACCTGCGCGACCCGCGCTGCGCGACGCGGTCGGTGGCCGCCGTCGGAGCACGGTGGGGCTATCCGGACCCGGCGCACTTCAGCCGCCTGTTCAAGGCGACCTACGGGGTAGGCCCGCGCGACTACCGCGCCAGTCACGGACTCGCCGCGCCGGCCCTCGGGACCGACCGGCCGGGGCCGCCCGGTGCGTGGTCGCGCTCACCGGACTTCGTTATTCTCCCCAACCCCCGGTGGGATCAGTTCCCCGGCCGCCGCCACCCGTTCTGATAATCAAGATCTTTCTTGTACTCCGGCCGTCAATGGGCGTGCGCTGGCGTGCAAGACGGGCGGCGGGCGGCAGGCGAGCATGGGCCGTACGGCCGGAATGTCGATCTAGATGACAGCGGACGCCTGGCCTATTTTGTAATCACCGGACGGGGAGGACATCGTGACCGGTTCGGACTACACCACTTCCACGGCGCTCCTCGAGGCGATGCGCGAGGCGGGCGCCAGGTACGCGTTCGCGAACCTGGGCAGCGACCACACCGGCATCATGGAGGCCTACGCGCAGGCCAAGGGCTCCGGAGCGCTGCACTCGCTGCCCGAGCTGATCCTCTGCCCGCACGAGACCGTGGCGCTGAGCGCCGCCCACGGGTATGCGCAGGTGAGCGGCGAACCGCAAGTGGTACTCGTGCACGTGGACTGCGGCACCCAGAACCTGGGCGGGGCGATCCACAATGCGTCGAGGGGCCGGGTGCCGGTACTGATCTTCGCTGGCCTTTCGCCGATGACCCAGGAGGGCGAGCTTCCCGGCACCCGCAGCGAGTTCATCCACTGGCTGCAGGACACCGCGGACCAGCGCGGGATGCTCCGCGGCTACGCCAAGTACGACCATGAGATCCGCACCGGCCGCAACGTGAAGCAGCTTGTCCACCGGGCGATGCAGATCGCCAGGAGCGAGCCGGCCGGGCCGGTGTACCTGGTGGCCGCGCGTGAAGTGCTCGAGGAACAGCTGCCGCCGCAGCCACCTCAGGGTGAATGGTGGGACCCGGTCGCGCCGGCCGCGCTGACGGACGAGATCGCGGACGAGATCGCCGCCGCCATCGCGGGCGCCCGTTCGCCGCTGGTGGTCACCTCGTATCTCGGTCGCGACCCGGCCGCCGTGGCCGAGCTTGTCCGGCTGTGCGAGCTGGCCGCGGTCGGCGTGATCGAGTCGGTGCCGATGCGGGTCAACTTCCCCGACGACCACCCGCTGCACCTGGGCTACCAGTGGAACAGCCCGGAGCAGAACGCCCTGCTGGCCGAGGCGGACGTGATCCTCGTGCTGGGCAGCGACGTGCCGTGGATCCCGAGCCACAACCGGCCGGACCGGTCGGCTCGCCTGTACGTCGTCGATGTGGACCCGCTCAAGACCCAGCTGCCGCTGTGGCACGTGCCGGCCAGCCGGTACGCGATGGCGGATCTTGCGACCGCGCTTCGGCAGGTGGCCGGCCGCTCGCCGAGGGCGGGCGGCTCGACCAGGCGGCCGCTGCGGCCCGCGCGGCCCGGGTCCGCGCTGCGCACGACGTTCAGCGCGCCCGGTGGGCCGCCCGGGAGCAGCCCGAGCCCGACGGCACGATCACGCCCGAGTACCTGGTGGCCTGCGTCCGGGACGCCATCGGGCCCGATGCCCTGGTGCTGACCGAGGCCATCACGAACTACCAGGTGGTCAGCGAGCACCTGCGGGCCAGCCGCCCGGGCTCGCTCATCGGCAGCGGAGGCGGGTCGCTCGGCTGGTCCGGGGGCGCGGCCGTCGGCGCCAAGCTGGCCGCGCCCGAGCGGACGGTGGTGAGCCTGGTCGGGGACGGCTCGTACCTGTTCGGCGTGCCCTCGTCCGCGCAGTGGATGGCCCGCAGGTACCAGGCTCCGTCGCTGACCGTCATCTTCGACAACCAAGGATGGAAGGCGCCGTCGTTGTCCGCGCTGGCCGTGCATCCGGCCGGGAACGTGGCCGCGGGCGGGTTTGCCGCCAGCTTCCAGCCCGCTGCCGACCTGGCCGGAGTGGCCGCCGCGGCAGGCGGCGCGTACGCGCGCACCGTCACCGCGGCCGACCTGCTGCCCGTGACGCTCCGGCGGGCGCTGGAGCACGTCAGGAACGGCCAGTCGGCAGTGATCAGCGTCCGCGTGGCGCCAGTCTGAGAAGGGAGCCGCCATGGCCCGGCTAGCAGAGAAGGTCGCCCTGATCACCGGCGGCGAGAGCGGGATCGGGCTGGCCTGCGCCCGCGTGTTCGTGGCCGAGGGCGCTCGGGTCCATCTCGCCGGCCTGATGAAAGACCGGCTCGAGGAAGCGGTGGCCGAACTCGGCGCCGACGTGGCCAGCTGGACCGTCACCGACGTGACCGAGGAGGATCAGGTCGCGGCGGCGCTTGAGCATGCGGCCGGCCGGTTCGGCCGGCTCGATGTACTGTTGAGCAACGCCGGCATCGCCGGTGACCGGGGCCTGATCCCCGAGTACCCGACCGACGTGTTCCGCCGGGTCATCGACGTGCACGTGCTCGGCGCGTTCCTGGTGCTCAAGCACGGGCTGCCGTACCTGTCCGACGGCGGCAGCGTGATCATCACCTCCAGCGTGGTCGGCCTCACTTCGGCCCCCGGGATCTGCGCCTACGCGACGGCCAAGCATGCCCAGGTCGGCCTCATGCGCACCGCCGCCCGGGAGGTGGCCGGCCGCGGCATCCGGGTCAACACGCTGCATCCCGGCCCGACCGACACCGCGTTCCAGCGGGCGATCGAGGTGGCGGCCACCGGCGCCCCTCCGGAGGAGGCCGCGCGCGCCTTCGACGCGATGATCCCGATGGCGCGCCACGCGTCCCCGGAGGAGATTGCCCGCTCGGCGCTGTACCTGGCCAGCTCGGACAGCTCGTTCGTGACCGGCAGCACGCTGACCGTCGACGGCGGCATGCGGATCTGACTCGTCACTGGTAGCGGAGCGCGCCGCCGGGCCGGATCCGGGTGGCGCGGCGCAGCGGCCCGCGGATGACCACCAGCGTGAGGGTGACGACGGCGACGAGCGCGATCGGCGGGCTGATCGCCGGGAACGCCGCCGGGAGGCCGACGCTGAAGTCGTGCCGGATGAAGCTGAGCAGCGCCCGCGATAGCAGCCAGCCGAGGGGGATCCCGAACACCCAGCCGATGACGGCCAGCATGACGCCCTCGGCGCTGAAGACCCGGCGGACGTGGCCGGATCTCGCGCCCAGGCAGCGCAGGATGCCGATCTCGCGGGTCCGCTCGATGACGCCCAAGGTAAGGGCGCTGACCAGGCCCATCAGGGTGATCGCGAGCACGAGGAGGCCCAGGATCTCGATGATGGTCAGGATCGTCCCGTCCGTGGCGCGGCTATCGGCGACCTGCACGTAGGCCTCCTGGGTGGTGACGGGATAGCCGGCCGCCGCGAGCCGGTCCTGGACCGTGGCGCTGGCCCGGTCGATGGCGGCGTGGGCCGGGCTGGCCGTGGTGAGCCACAGCGCGTTGGAGGCGTCGGCCAGCCCGGTGAGGCGTTCCAGCACGGCCAGCGGAAAGAAGACGTTGCCGCCGTCGTTGACCTGGCCGGTGTCGATCCCGATGACGCGGACCCTGGTCGGGCCCGCCGCGGTGTCGAGCGTGAGTGTCTGGCCGACGCTGGCATGGGCGGTGCGGGCGGCGGTCGGCCCGAGTACCACCGTCGGCGTGCTCGCGGAGGCATCCGCGGCGGTGAACCATCGGCCCGCGCTCAGCCGGTACTGGTAGAGGGTGCGGGGGCTGAGGCCGTACGCGGAGTAGGCCTGTCCTTGGTACTGCACCTCGTTTTCCAGGACCGGCTCGACTCCGGTGATGCCGGGAGTCGCCGCCGCGACGGCCCTGGCGCGGGCATCGAGGGGGTTTGAGCCGCTGCCAGCGTCGACTTCCACGGTGTAGCGGACGGTCGTGGCGATCTGGTTGAGCAGGAGGGTGATGGACTGCCCGACCGCGAACAGCGCGAGCGAGAGTGCGATCGCGATCGCGACCTGCGCGACGGTTGCCGCGCTGCGGCGCTTTTGCCGCAGCACGTTGCGGACCCCGATCCGCGCCGGGCCGGACAGCAGGCGACTGCGCGCCACCAGCCGGTCCAGCCAGCCGGTGCCGAAACCGGCGACCCCGCGGTCCGCGAGCGTCTCGGCCACGGGCCGGCGCAGCGCCCGCCGCAGGCCCGGCAGCGACGCGGCCGCGGCCAGGACCGGGCCAAGGACGAGGCTGGCCAGGACGACCGGCACCGAGATCGCGAAACCGGCCCGCGTGTCGATGATCGTTGAGGCGAAGTAGCTGGTCAACAGGTAGGCGATGCCGATACCGAGCGCGGTGCCGAGGAGCGCGCCGCCCGCGCCGAGCAGGGCTGCGCTGCGCAGGACGACGCTGGCTATCTGGCGCCTGCGGCCGCCGAGGGTCTTCAGGATGGCGATCTCGCTGGCTTGCTCGACGACGAGGGTGTTCATGGTGCTGGCCACGAGGAACAGGGCACAGAGGACCGCGAGGACCGTGATGATGTCGAACAGCGAGGTGATCTGGCCGAATTGGGCCTGCCCGGGCCAGCTGCCCGGGCTGCGGGTGGCAGGCAGGTCGACGAACGGCTGGGTCCCGGTCTGCGCCGTCAAGAACGCCTGAACGGCGGCAATGGTGCTGGCTTCCGCGCCGGGACTGTCGTCGGCGAGGCGGAACGCCAGGTAGTTGACCCCCCGGACGCCGCCAAGCGAGCGCACGGTGGCTGCGCTGGCGTAGAACGCGGGGATGTCCGACCCGTTCGCGCTCGGGCTGGCGGCGAGGCTGTGCGCGACGCCGCTGACGCGCAGCGGCGTCTGTGCACCAGCGGCGTCGCGCACCTTGACCTGGTCGCCGATGCCGAGGGTGAGGTCAGCGGCGCTGCCGTTCCCGGCGTCGGCGAGAAACTCGCCTGACTGCGGCAGGCGGCCGGCGGTGAGCTGGACCGCATCGACGGGCTGCGACGCCAGGTCGAGACCCCAGATCACGGCGTCCTGCCGCCGGCTGCCGACGGTCAGCTGGGTCGGGTACATGACACCGGCGTCGAAGGCGGTGACATTCCGCTGGTGCCCGAGCGCGGCGAGCTGGTCGGGGGTCAGGACGAGATCGCGGGTGGCCATGGCGATGTCGTAGAGACGGGCGGACTCGACCTCGCGGTCCATCGCGTTGTTCATCAGGCCCGGCACGGCGAGCGTGGCCAGGCTGGCGATGGCCAGGCCCAGCGTGCCGATGGTCAGCAGCGTCCGGGCCCGATGCCGGGTCAGGTCCCGCCACGCCTTGCGGTTGAGCGCGCTCATGAGTGCCGTCTGCTGTCGTCGACGATCAAGCCGTCGCGGACAGTTATGACCCGCGAGGCCAGCGCGGCCAGGGTCGGGTCGTGCGTGACGTAGACCACGGTGGTGCCGGTGTCGTGCAGGCCGCTCAGCAGCTCGAACATCTGCCGGGCCGTGTCGGTGTCGAGGTTCCCGGTGGGCTCGTCGCCGAGCAGGATCCTGGGTTCGCACGCCATCGCCCGGGCGATGGCGACGCGCTGCTGCTCGCCGCCGGACAGTTCAAGCGGCAGTCGGCCGCCGCGGTCGCCGAGCCCGACCGTGGCCAGGTGGCGGCTGGCCCGGGCCTGGCGATCGCGATGCGAGCCGAGCCGGGCCAGGTCCAGCGGCAGCACCGCGTTCTCGGCAGCGGTCAGGGTGGGCAACAGCTGGAAGAACTGGAACACGATGCCGATGTTGCGCCCGCGCCAGCGGGCCAGCTGCTCCTCGGTCATCTGGTCCAGGCGGCTGCCGTTCACGGTCACCGTGCCCGCGGTGGGCCGGTCGATGCCCGCGATGAGGTTGACGATCGTGGTCTTGCCGCTTCCCGACGGACCGGTGATCGCCACCATCTCGCCCGCCGCGATCGTCAGGTCCACGCCGCGCAGCGCGCGGAACTCCGCCCCCCGCCCACCTCCCCTGCCCCCTACACTTCCTCTGCCCCCGGCACTGCGATAGGTCTTCCCGACCCCGGCCAGCTCGATGATGGCCACCGTGGTCGCGGCTGCGTCAGCGACGAGGGCCCTACGGACCCTGCGGCCCCTCACGAGGCCCTCCCGGGCTCCAGCAGGCACTCGGGTCCTGCCGGTGGTACGGACTCGTCGACGACCCGGCCGTCGCGCAGGAACACGACGCGATCGGCCCAGGCGGCGTGGCGCATGTCATGGGTGACCAGCACCACGGCGCAGCCCGCGGCGCACCGCTGGCGCAGCAGGTTCATCACCGACTCGCCGCTGATCGTGTCGAGCGCGCCGGTAGGCTCGTCGGCCAGCAGCACCGCCCGGCCGCCGACGACGGCCCGGGCGATCGCCACCCGCTGCTGCTCGCCTCCGGACAGCCGCTCGGGGAAGCGGTCGGCGATGGTCCGCAGCCCGACCGACTCCAGCAGGCCCCGCGCGCTCGACATCGCGGCCCTGGGCTTGACGCCGTCAAGCTCCAGCGGGAGCGCCACGTTCTCGGCCGCGGTCAGCGTGGGCAGCAGGTTCACGCCCTGGAAGACGAAGCCGATCTGGCGGCGCAGCGTCAGCGCCAGGTCGGCAGTGCCGAGGCTGGCCAGGTCACGCCCGCTGAGCAGGACCCGGCCCGAGGTGGGCCGGTCGAGGCCGCCGGCCAGGTGCAGCAGCGTCGACTTCCCCGAGCCGCTCGGCCCCATGATCGCCACGAACTCGCCGGGGCCGATGCTGAGTGACACCTCATCCAGTGCCACCACCCGGGTCTCGCGGGATCCGAATACCCGTCCGGCCCGGTCGATCTCGAGAATCGGCATCATCGGGTGCTCCGCTCCGCGATCGGCTGCGGCGCCCCGGCGTCCGCGCGGCGCGGCGGCGCGGCGCGCTCCCTGGCCAGCCGCGCCTCGCACAGGTCGAGCCAGCGGGCCTCGGCCTCGGCCTGGAACACGAGCGCGTCGAGCATCAGCAGCCAGGCCAGGTCCCCGTCGGCCTCGGCGTCGGCCTTCAGCCGGGTGACCTCTTGCAGCGACCGCATCGTGGCGGCCCGCTGGCGCTGCACGACGTCGGCGACATCCGCGGCGGCCGACCGCATCGCGAAGACCAGCTTGATCGCCAGTTCCTGGCGGGGGACCACCTCGCGGGCCACCGGCGTCTCGAACCACCGGCGGACCTCGTCCCGGCCGGCCTCGGTGATCCCGTAGACCTTCTGGCCGTCGGCGTCGGTGTCGGTAGCGACCAGCCCGTCACGCTCCAGGCGCGCCAGGGTGGTGTAGACCTGCCCGACGTTGAGCGGCCACACGTCCCCGGTCGCGGCCTCGAATTCGGTCTTAAGCCCGTAGCCGTGCATCGGCCCGGCGTCCAGCAGCGCCAGCAGGCTGTGGCGAACCGACATATCTGCACCTCCATACCGGGTATTGCATACCGAGTATGGCCTGAGTATGGCACCGTCACTGCCGGTGGTCAAACCTGACGACGAGCCGGCACCGTCGGCCTGGTCGTGCGCTAGGTTCGCCGGGCGGTTACCACCGGCCGGGGGATGGCCGGGCCCGCGGTCACGAGACCGCGGTGCGGAAGACGCGGGTCGCCCAGGCGAGGACCAGCACGCAGAGCGGCACGAGCACCGCGAAGGCCTGCCACACGGCCGTGCCGGACAGCGTGCCGCCGGCCAGCACGCGGGACGCCTGGACCAGGTAGTACAGCGGGTTGACGTGCGCGAGGGCGCGCATCCAGGCTGGGCCGAGCGAGATCGGCAGCAGCACCCCGGCCAGCAGCAGGATCGGCAGGTTGATGCCGTTCATGATCGCGGCGAAGCCGCTGATCTCCTTGGTGACCAGCGCGGTGGCGATCGAGAACGCGGCCGTGGTCACCATCAGCAGCGCGAGCAGCACGGCCAGCACCGCCAGCCCGGCCCAGTGCACCGAGAACCCGAACCCGAATCCGACCGCGACCACGACGGCGTCGAACACCAGCATCATCACCAGGCCGGCCAGGATCGGGCCGATCAGAATCGCGAACCGGCTGGCCGGGGTGACCCGGAACCGCTCGATGACGCCCGCCTTGAGCTCGAAGATCGTGCTGAACCCCGGCCCGATACCGCTGGCGAAGGCCAGCAGCGACAAGATCCCGGGCAGGAACAGGTCGAGCACGTTCCCGGTAGGCAGGCCGCCTGACCCGACCAGCTGCTTGAGCAGCGGCGTGAACAGCGCCAGGTACAGGATCGGCGTGGAGAACCCGACGATCACCCAGACCGGGTTGCGCAGCAACTGGGTGAGGTACCGCTGGTACAGCAAGCCAACATCCCTGGCCGTCCTCATGCGGCCACCTCCTCGTGGTCAGGTGGTGCGGAGCCGCCGCCGCTCGCCCCTTCGTCGCGCAGCGACCGGCCGGTCTGCCGCAGGAACACGTCGTCGAGGGTCGGCTCCGACATGGATATGGACCGGATCCCGATACCGCTGGCGTCCAGCAGCCGGATCAGCTGCGGCAGCGCGGTGCCGCCGTCGTCGACGTACAGCCGGACCTCGCCGCCGGAGGCCGCGAGTTCGCGCACGTACGGCTCGGCGCCGAGTACCGGGGCGGCGCGCTCGGCCTCGTGGTCCTCCTGGCGCAGGCTGATCACGATCGCGTCCCCGGCGACCTGCTGCTTGAGCTCCCGCGGGGTCCCCTCGGCGACGATCTGGCCGTGATCCATGATCATCAGCCGGTCGCAGAGCACGTCGGCTTCCTCGAGATAGTGGGTGGTCAGGAACACCGTCGTGCCGCGCTCACGGAGCGCGCGGATGTGGTCCCAGAGGTTGGCGCGGCTCTGCGGGTCAAGCCCGGCGGTCGGCTCGTCGAGGAAGAGCACCGGGGGCTCGTGCACGATGCCGAGCGCGATGTCAAGCCGCCGCCGCTGCCCGCCCGAGTAGGTGCCGACCCGGCGGTCGGCGAACTCGGCGAGGTCGAGCAGCCCGGCCAGTTCCGCAGCGCGCGGCGCCACCTGCGCCAGGCCCGCCCCGTACAGGCGGCCCTGCAGGATCAGGTTCTCCCGCCCGGTGGCGAGCTCGTCGGCGCCGCCGAGCTGGCTCACATAGCCGATCCGCTGACGGACCTGCCTGGGCTGCCGCGCGACGTCGAAACCGGCCACGGTCGCGGTGCCGGAGCCGATCGGCAGCAGCGTGGTCAGCATGCGCAGCGTGGTGGTCTTGCCGGCCCCGTTGGGGCCGAGGAAGCCGAAGATCTCGCCGCGGCGCACGTCGATGCTGACCCCGCGCACGGCCTCCACGGGACCCCCTTTGGCGGGGAAGCTCTTTCTCAGGTCGCGCGTGGTAATCACGTCGTCCACCGGTGTCACCTGGTCACTTCGCCGGGTCGGCCGCGGTCGCCGAACGGCGGCGGCAGCGGCGGTTCTTCGTCGGCCCTGGCGTGCATGTCGCGCCACCACTGCGTGCCGCCGAGCGCGCCGGATTCGATGTCGGTGATCAGCTGCCGCACGTAGCCGAGCTCGGCCTCCCGGAGCACCATGTCGTACTCGTGCTCGACCCAGAACAGCCGCGGCATGCCCGCCTTCTCGGCCAGCTCCCTGGTCGCAGCCGCCTGCGCGAGCCCGGCCTCGAGGTGATGGGCGCGCTCGGTGAGCAGCGCCGCCACATCGTCCGGGGGCAGCGCGGGCAGGAACGACAGCGCCGCCTGGAACGTGGGGTAGTCCTTGACCGGCGTCGAGATCAGGTCGGTGAGCCAGTCGTGCACCTCGATCCGCCCGCTGTCGGTCAGCCGGTAGACGGTCCGCTCGGGCAGCCGCCCGGAACGCCTCGTCTCTTGCGCCTCGATCAGGCCGCGCCGCTCCAGCGACTCCACCACGCCGTAGAGCGAGCCGTAGTTGAGCCGGACGCTCTCGTGCTTGTGCCGCTGCCGGAGCGTCGTGGCCACCTCGTACGGGTGCCTGGGCTGCTCGCCGAGGCACACGAGCACGGCCAGGGCCAGCGGGTTCGCGCGGTTCTTGGCGGGCACTGCGCCACCTCCAGGTCGGATACTCTGGCTAGAGTAGTTAAGATATAACGCGACTGTCAACCAGCCGGGCCGGGCGGACGCCCGGCGGCTACAGTCGGGAGGGCGCCGCGTTAAAAGTGAAGGGATAATTTCCGTTGCTCTCCCTGGTTTTGCCGAAGGGTTCGCTGGAGCGAGCCACGCTCGAGTTGTTCGACGCCGCGGACCTGACCGTCCGCCGGTCGTCCGACCGCGACTACCACGCGTCGGTCGACGATCCGCGGATCGAGCGGGTCCGGTTCCTGCGCCCCCAGGAGATCCCGTCCTACCTCGAGCAGGGCCTGTTCGACTTCGGGATCACCGGGCGGGACTGGATCGCGGAGACCGGGGCGGACGTGGCCTCGCTCGGCGAGCTGCAGTACTCCAAGGCGACCTCGGATCCGGTGCGGGTGGTGCTGGCCGTTCCGGTCACCGCGCCGTGGACGTCAGTGGCCGACCTGCCCGAGGGGGTACGCATCTCGACCGAGCTCCCGGCGCTGACCAGGCGGTACCTGGACGCGGCCGGGGTCAAGGCGGTGGTGATCCCGTCCTTCGGCGCGACCGAGGCCAAGGTGCCCGACATCGTGGACGCGATCGTCGACCTGACCGAGACCGGCTCGTCGCTGCGCAAGAACGGGCTGCGGATCCTGGACACGCTGCTGACCAGCTACACCGAGCTGGTCGCCAACCATGCCTCGTTCGCTGACCCGGCCAAGCGGGCGGCCATGGAAGACGTGGCGCTGCTGCTGCAAGGGGCGATCCGCGCCCGCGGCAATGTCCTGCTGAAATTGAACGTTCACGCCCCGGACCTGGCCGGGGTGACCGAGATACTTCCGGCCATGTCGTCGCCGACGATCACCTCGCTGGCGCGCGGCGACATGAACGCGGTCGAGGCCGTGGTGCCCAAGCGCGGCGTCAACACGCTGATCCCCGCGCTGAAGGCGGCCGGGGCCCGCGACATCCTGGAGATCCCGATCTCAAAGATCGTTGAGTAGGGCCCGCATAAAGCGCTGGTTTGCAGGGGATCTCCCGAGGGCAGTGTTTCGCCCGATTAGAACCCTTGACGACGTGGGCAATCCGGCGCGACGATGATCTCGTTCGCTGGTGGAACCGGTTCCAGCGAACGGCGGGAGCGTGGCATGTCGGGATCGCGTCGGGCGACCATCGCGGATGTGGCCGCAGCGTCCGGCGTGGGTGTGGGCACGGTCTCCCGGGTCATCAACGGCGCGGCCAACGTGCGGGAAGCGACCCGCGTGTCCGTGCAGAAGGTCATCGAGCAGCTCGGGTACCGGCCCAGCCACCTGGCCGCCGCGCTGTCGCGCGGCACGCCGCGCACGGTGGCGATCGTGGTGCCGCACCTGACCCGCCCGTCGGCCGTGATGCGGCTGGCCGGCGCGCTGACCGTGCTCGACGAGCAGGGCTACGACACGGTGGTGTGCAACGCTGATACCCCGCAGCAGCGGGACCACCATCTGGCCGCGCTGACGAGCAGGCACCGGGCGGACGGCGTGATCGTGGTCTCGCTCCGGCTGGCCGCGCAGCAGCTCGCCTCGTTCCAGCATGCCGGGGTGCCGCTGGTCGCGGTCGACGCGGTGGCGCCCGGTGTTCCGCAGACGGTCACCGACGACGTGGCCGGCGGCCGGCTGGCCACCGAGCACCTGCTATCGCTCGGCCATCGCCGGATCGGCTTTGTCGGCGACACGATGCGCGGCGCCGCGGCCGCATCGCGGATCGGGCTTGGCTTCGTCGCGTCACAGCACCGGCTGGGCGGGTACCGGCAGGCGCTGGCGGCGGCCGGCGTCGATTACGACCCCGCGCTGGTGCGGCGCGGCCCGCACGGTCCCGCGAACGCCGAGGCCCTGACCGCGGAACTGCTCGCGCTGCCGGACCGGCCGTCGGCCATCTTCGCCGCCTCGGACACGCAGGCGATGGGCGTGCTCGCCGCGGCCGACCGGTGCGGCATCGGTGTTCCCGGTCAGCTGTCCGTGATCGGCTTCGACGACATCGACTCGGCGGCGCTGCTCGGCCTGAGCACGGTCCGGCAGCCGCTGGGGGACAGCGGCGCCGAGGGGGCGCGCCGGCTGTGCGCGCTGCTGCGCGGGGAGCGGGTCGTCCCGCTGCGGCAGCAGCTCGCCCTGGAGGTTGTGCAGCGATCGAGCACGGCGAGCTTTCGCGTGACCAGGCCCAGGGCCAGGCCGGCCGCTGGCGTGGCGGCGGCCGAGCCGACCATAGTCCGGGCCGCCTTCGCGGAGGCCGGATCGACGTTAGTGCGGCCCGCCTTCACGGCGGCCGGAAATTGTTTTTACCGTGTCCGGCGACCCGGTGCGATGGTGCGCTAGCTGGAGGGATGATCATGGCTGATAGTGGTAGAGCGAGAATCTCGGCGCGCGGTGCCCGGGCGCCGGGCGTCATGCGGATGTCGCGCTGGCGGCTGGCCGCGGGCGTGGCCAGCGTGGCCCTGGCCGGGTCGGCCCTGGCCGCCTGCGGCACGGCCGGCGCGAGCACCGGACCGGTCACACTGAACTTCTACTTCTACCCGGACACCTCAACCGCCACCGACACCGGCATCAAGAACTGCAACGCGCAGAGCCACGGCAAGTACACGATCTCCTACCAGGTGCTGCCCGCGGCCTCCGACAACCAGCGCCTGGAGATGGTCAGGCGGCTGGCCGCGCACGACGACACCATGGACATCCTGGGTCTCGACGTCACCTGGGAGGCCGAGTTCGCCCAGGCGGGCTGGATCGAGCCGTGGACCGGCAAGTACAAGGCAGAGGCCGAGGATGGCACGCTCAAGCCCGCGCTGGAGACGGCCATTTGGAAGGGCCAGCTCGTCGCGGTGCCGGACAACAGCAACACCCAGTTGTTGTGGTACAACTCCGCCCTGACGCCGCACCCGCCCACCACGTGGGCGCAGATGATCGCCGATTCGGAGCAGCTGGCCAAGGAGGGCAAGCCGCACTACATCGAGATCCAGGGCGCACAGTACGAGGGCGCGACGGTCTGGTTCAACACGATGGTGGCCAGCGCGGGCGGCACCATCCTGAACCCGGACGCGACCAAGGTGACGCTGGGCGCGCCGGCCGTCAAGGCCCTGGCGATCATGCACCAGCTGGCCACCTCGGTCGCCGCTGACCCGTCGCTGGACGTGCAGATGGAGAACCAGAACCGGCTCGCCTTCGAGGCGGGCACCGCCGCCTTCCAGCTGAACTACCCGTTCGTTTATCCGGCCATGAAGGCCGACAACCCGACGCTGTTCAAGACCTTCAAGTGGGCGCTCTACCCGGAGGTCACCCCCGGCGTGCCGGCCAAGGTGACGATCGGCGGGACGGACCTCGCGGTCAGCGCGTACTCACAGCACAAGGCGCTCGCCTTCCAGGCCGCGCTGTGCCTGCGGGACGAGCAGAACCAGATCATCAACGCCAACGTCGGCGGCGTCCCGCCCACGATCGCCAGCCTCTACAACAATCCGGCGCTGTTCGCCGACTACCCGTTCCACGCCGACATCCTGAAGGAGCTGGAGGACGCGAGCGTGCGGCCGAAGACGCCCGTCTACCAGGTCGTGTCCATCGACATCTCGCACCTGATCTCGCCGGCCTCCGGCATCAGCCCGACGGGCACAGCGAAGGCGATGGTCAACCAGATGAACAACGCCCTGCAATCGAAGGGACTGGTCCCGTGAGCCGCCGCGTAGCAAACGACAGCGCAGCCAACGACAGCGCAGCAGGCGACCGGCAGGCCGCGAGGGAAGGAGGGGGCCGATGAGTACGTCCACGCAGGTGGCCGCCGGCACCGAGGCCGGGCAGGCGACCAGGAAGCGCAAGCCGCAGCTGTCCGAGGGCGCGCGGGCCGAGCGCAGGTTCGGCTGGCTGCTGTGCGCGCCGGCGGTCATCGTGATGATCGCGGTGGCCGGCTTCCCGATCGGGTATGCCGTCTGGCTGTCGCTGGAGCGCTACAACCTGGAACTTCCGCAGGACATCAAGTTCGTCGGGCTCAGCAACTACGCCGCCGTGCTCAGCTCGCCGTACTGGTGGCAGGCGCTGAAGGTGACCGTGATCATCACGGTCTTCTCGGTCGCCATCACGCTGGTGCTCGGCATGCTGCTGGCCATGGTCATGTACCGGACGCTGTTCGGCAAGGGCACGGTCCGCACCACCGCGCTGGTCCCCTACGGGATCGTGACCGTCGCCGCCGCCTACGGCTGGCAGTACGCGTGGACGCCGAACGAGGGCTACCTGTCCGCGGCGTTCAACAACAGCGCACCGCTGACCACGGAATACAAGGCGATTGCCGTGATCATCCTGGCCGAGATATGGAAGACCACGCCGTTCATGGGGCTGCTGCTGCTGGCCGGGCTGTCCCTGGTGCCCGAGGACCTGCAGAAGGCCGGGAAGGTGGACGGCGCGTCCGCCTGGCAGCGCTTCACGAAGATCACGCTGCCGCTGATGAAACCGGCCATCCTGGTCGCGCTGCTGTTCCGGACGCTGGACTCGTTCCGGGTCTTCGACAGCATCTTCATCCTGACCGCCGGCGCGAACAATACCGGGTCGGTCTCGATCCTGGCCTGGGACAACCTGTTCAACGCGCTGAACCTGGGCATCGGCTCGGCGATCTCGATCGTGATCTTCATCTGCGTGGCGATCATCGCGGTCTTGTTCATCAAGGGCTTCGGGGCCGCGGCCCCGGGCACGAACATCGGAACGAGGTGACCCGCTGATGGCTGCTGTGACCACCACGCCCCGGCAGAAGGACCGCTCCCGCGGCGTTGTTCGCAGGTACTACGAGACAATCCGACTTCCCGTCGGCTGGGGGACGGCGAACTTCGTCGTCATCGCGCTGGCGCTGATCCCGGTGCTGTGGATCGTCTCGCTGTCCTTCAAGACGCCTACGGCGGTCGTCGATCCCTCCTTCATCCCCTCGCAGTGGACCTGGTCGAACTACCACGGGATCCTGACCACCGCGACGTTCATCCGGCCGCTGATCAACTCGATCGGCATCGGCCTGATCGCGACGTTCATCTCCGTCGTGCTGGCGTCCATGGCCGCTTATGCGGTCGCGCGGCTGCGGTTCCCCGGCAAGAGCGTGCTGATCGGGATGTCACTGCTGCTCGCGATGTTCCCGCTGATCGCCCTGGTCACTCCGATGTTCAACATCGAGCGCGCGATTGGCCTGTTCAACACCTGGCCCGGGCTGATCATCCCCTACGTCGCCTTCGGCCTGCCGCTGGGCATCTACACGCTGTCGGCGTTCTTCCGCGAGATCCCCTGGGAGCTCGAGAAGGCGGCCAAGGTGGACGGCGCCACGCCGTTTCAGGCGTTCTTCCGGGTGATCGCCCCGCTGGCGGCGCCGGGCATGGTCACCACGGCGATCCTGGTCTTCCTCTTCTGCTGGAACGAGTTCATTTTCGCGATCTCGTTCACCTCGACGATCGCCTCCCGGACGGCGCCCGCGTCGCTGGCCTTCCTCAGCGGCAGCTCGCAGTTCACGGTTCCGACCGGCCCGATCGCGGCGGCCGCCACGGTCATCACCATTCCGATCATCATCTTCGTGCTGTTCTTCCAGCGCCGGATCGTGGCCGGCCTGACGTCCGGCGCGGTCAAGGGTTAGGAGAGAGAAGTGGCTGAGATCAACCTGGACCACGTCACCAAGCGCTACCCCGACGGCGCGCTGGCGGTCGACGGCTTCACCATGAACATCGCGGACGGCGAATTCGTCATCCTGGTCGGCCCGTCGGGCTGCGGGAAGTCGACCACGCTCAACATGATCGCCGGCCTGGAGGACATCACCGAAGGCGAACTGCGGATCGCCGGGCAGGTGGTGAACAACAAGACACCCAAGGACCGCGACATCGCGATGGTGTTCCAGAGCTACGCGCTCTACCCGCACATGACCGTGCGGCAGAACATGGGCTTCGCGCTGAAGCTGGCCAAGACGCCGCAGAATGTGATCAACGAGAAGGTCGAGGAGGCGGCCCGGATCCTGGACCTGACCCAGCACCTGGACCGCAGGCCGGCCAACCTGTCCGGCGGCCAGCGGCAGCGGGTCGCGATGGGCCGGGCGATCGTGCGCGACCCGGCGGTGTTCCTGATGGACGAGCCGCTGTCGAACCTCGACGCGAAGCTCCGGGTGCAGACCCGCACCGAGATCTCGCGGCTGCAGCGGCGGCTCGGCACGACCACCGTGTACGTCACGCATGACCAGACCGAGGCCATGACGCTCGGCGACCGGGTGGCGGTCATGCGCAGCGGCCTGCTGCAGCAGGTGGCCTCGCCGAAGGAGCTCTACGACTCACCGGTCAACCTGTTCGTGGCCGGCTTCATCGGGTCGCCGGCGATGAACTTCCTGTCCGGCACGCTCGAGGACGGCAAGCTGCGCACCAGCCTCGGCGACTTCACGCTCAGCGACCAGCTGCGGCGCCAGGTGGAGGCCGAGGGAACCGGGCGCGAGGTCATCGTCGGCGTGCGGCCGGAGAACTTCGAGGACGCGGCGCTGGTGTCGCCCGACAACCGCCCGAACGGGATCACGTTCCACGCCGACATCGACGTGCTCGAGTCGCTGGGGTCCGACGTGTTCGTCTACTTCACCCGCGGGCGCGAGCAGGGCGTGGCCGCCGCCGAGCTCGAGGAGCTGGCCGAGGATGCGGGCCGGGGGGACGTCGGCGGCGCCGGTGACACCATCGTGGCCAGGATCGAGGCCGCCACCAAGATTCGGGAGGGCCACGACGCCGAGCTCTGGGTCGACGGCCGGTCGATGCACGTGTTCGACCCGTCCACCGGCCGGAACCTGTCGCTGGCCGTCGGCCGCGACGGCGACGGGGCCGCGGCGGTCCGCGGGGCTTCGCCGGCCGCCGACACGGCGGCGGATCAGCCGGCCGCCACCGACACGGGCTCGGGCCAGGCGGTCACCGGCGGGGCCAGCCCGGCGGGGGAGGTCACCTGATCTTCCGCCGCAGCCGCTCGATGATCTCGTCGTTCCAGTCGTGCGTCATGATGAGCCGGTACCGCTCGGCCGCGACCCGCATGTAGGCCTCGGCCTCGGTCCGCGAGCCGATCAGATCGGCCGCGCGCATCATGCGCACGACCGGAACGTACTCTTCCGCGTACCAGTGCCGGGCGACCTCGGCCCGGTCCAGGAAGCGGCCCTTGTCCTGCATGTACCGGAAGCCCCAGGCCTCGACGGCCTCGCCGAGTTCCGCGTAGGACCAGGGGTCGGTCACCGTGATCTTGGCCAGGTCGGCAGGCGGCAGCGGCACCCGGGCCCGGAAGATCCGCTCGTAGCTCTTGACCAGCAGGTCCCGCCGGCCGCGGATGCCCGTGGGCGACAGCTGGGTCAGCACCTCGGTCACGTAGGCCTCGATCGTCTTGGCGCCGGTCGCGATGGCGATCGAGACCCGGTGATGGCCGTCGATCACGAAGTGCATGTCGCCGATGCGGTACACGTCGATCGGCGGGATCGGCTCGCCGCGCCGCTGGGCGAGGGCGAGCCGCTCCCAGCGCTCCCGGACCCGCCCGCTGGTGGGCCGGAACCGGCGGTCGAAGTCACGGCTGGAGTCAACGGTGCCGACGATCGTGTCTAGCTGGATGGTCTGCAGGCCGAGCTGCCGCTCGCCGCGCATCCCCAGCGCGGCGACGACCTCGTCGTACGGCAGGATGACGTTGACGTCGTCCGGTCCGCGGCGCAGCCGCTGGGCGAGCCGGGCCAGGACCTGGCGGCGGCGAGCGCGCTGGAAGTCATTCTCGACGTCGGCGCGGGGGAAGCCGGTGTCAGCGGGCATCGGGACGGCCTCGGGCTCGCGCCCCCGGAGCCTGCGCGGCGGGGAGCAGCTCGGCCAGGCCCCCGTCTGGCCCGATCTCGAGCAGGTGCCATCCGGTGACGTTGCGCACCACGGTGCGTCCCAGCGTGGTGGGCCGGACGGGCGCGCCGTAGGGGTGCACGTGACCGTGCAGCAGCACCGCCGGGCGGAGGGCGGCGACCAGGCCGTGCAGCGCGGTGAACCCGCGGTGCGGCGGATCGTCGCCGTCGCCGACACCGCGCGGCGGGGCATGGGCCAGCAGGACGTCAATGTCCCGGCCGTCGCGCCGCCTGCGCCACCTGGCCCGGCCGCGCAGCACCCGGGCGCGCCGGGCCTGCTGCCCGTCGGTGTACTGGTTGGGCCCGCCGGAGTAGCGGAGGCAGCCCCCGAGCCCGGCCACGCGCAGGCCGCCCGCATCCACGATCCGGCCGTCGGCGTTGACCGCGCCGGCCGGCCAGGGCGGCCGGGCCGGCAGGCCGGCCCGCAGCGTCAGGCCGGCCCGGGAAGACCGGTACCCGGACAGGTCCGGGTCGTGATTGCCCGGCACGAACACCAGCGGAACGTCCAGGGCGTTCATCAGCGAGTCCAGGTAATCGAAGGGCAGGTCACCGCAGGCCAGGATCAGCTCGACCGGCCCCCGTCCGCCCATCCCGCCCGGCCCGCTGGCGCCGGCCAGCAGCGCGTCATCGACCTCGTCGGACACCGCGAGCACCCTGACCGCGTCCGGGCGGCCGGACCGCCCGCGGGCAGCGCTGCGTCGCATTCAGCGCACGGCCGTTTCCCGCACGTCCAGCCCGCGCTCCCGCAGCGCCGCCTCCACCCGGTAGATCTCGGCGAGCGGCGCGCGGTCACCGCCGGGCGGCGGGCTGACCTCCAGCCGCTCGCAGGCCGCCGTCAGCGTGTCGACATAGGCGCCACGCAGCGCGCGCACGCGGTGGTGCTTGGCGGTCAGGCCGACCCTGGTCTCGGTGTCCTCAAGCTCCGCGCGCAGCCGGCGCAGGTCGGCTCCGAGCCGCTCGACCGACTTGGGGGGCGGGGCTTTGTAGCGCGACTCGCTCAGCCACCGGGCCCCGCGCCACGCGCCGATCAGCGCGTATCCGGCGAGCGGCATCAGAAAGCAGGCCAGGACCAGCTCGACTACCCAGATCACCCGTCCAGTGTCGGCCGGGCGCCAGGTGAAAAGCAAGCGCGCACCAGCGCCGGCATAGGCTCTGGGCGATCCTGGAACGGAGGCAGATGGACGAGAACGCCGACGGGCGACGGTGGTGGCAGGGCGCCGTGCTCTATCAGCTGTACGTACGGTCGTGGCTGGACACCAACGGCGACGGCTACGGCGACCTGCCCGGCATCATCGCCCGGCTTGACTACCTGTCCTGGCTCGGCGTAGACGGCGTCTGGCTGTCGCCGACGATGCCGTCCCCGGACCAGGACTGGGGCTACGACGTCTCCGACTACCTGGGCGTGCATCCCGAGCTGGGCACGATGGAGGACCTCGACCGGCTCATCGCCGAGGCCGGGGCGCGCGGGCTGCGGGTGCTGCTCGACCTGGTGCCCAACCACACGAGCACCGCCCATCCCTGGTTTGTCGACGCGGCGCGCGGCCGGGACGCTGACCACCGTGACTATTACGTGTGGGCCGATCCGGCCCCGGGCGGCGGGGCGCCCAACAACTGGCTCAACGCCACCGGGCAGACCGCGTGGGCCTGGCACGAGCCGACCGGCCAGTACTACCTGCATCTGTTCCTGGACAGCCAGGCCGACCTGAACTGGCGCGAGACCCGGGTGCACCGGGAATTCGAGGAGATCGTCCGGTTCTGGTTCGACCGGGGGGTCGCCGGGTTCCGCATCGACGTGGCGCACGGCCTGTACAAGGACGCGGAGCTGCGCGACGACCCTCCGGTGCCCGGCTCGGATCGGCTCGGGGGCCGGTTCGGCCAGCAGATGAAGTACAGCGCGAACCGGCCGGAGACCCACGGCGTGTACCGGGACTGGCGCAAGATAGCCGAGGGCTACCAGCCGCCGCGGCTGCTGCTCGGCGAGACCTGGGTGGGGGATCTCGCCCGGCTGGCCGGATTCTACGGGCACGACGACGAGCTGCAGCTCGCGTTCAATTTCCCCTTCGTGTTCGCCCGCTTCGGAGCGCAGGACCTGTCCGGCATCGTCGGCGCGACGCTGACCAGGCTGCCCGCCGGGGCCTGCCCGGTGTGGACGGCATCCAATCACGACGTCGGCCGGTTCCCGACTCGCTGGTGCGGAGGGGACGAGCGCAAGGTCCGGCTCGCGCTACTCATGCTGGCCACCCTGCCGGGTACGACCGTGCTCTATTACGGCGACGAGATCGGGATGACCGACGTCCTGGTGCCACCCGAGCTGCGGCAGGACAAGATGTCGCGAGACGGGGGTGGCTGGGACGGCAGCCGGGACCGGGCCAGGACTCCGATGCTGTGGGACGCCTCGCGGTCGGCCGGCTTCACCGCCGATGACGTGACCCCCTGGCTCCCGGTCGGCGACGGCTCCGTTCGCAGCGTGGCCGACCAGCGCGCCGACCCGGCCTCGGTGCTCCGGTTCTGCCGCCGCCTGCTGGCCCTGCGCCGCGCCGAGTTCGGCGGCACGATCGCTCCCTACGAGATGCTACCGGCCGCCGAGGGGGTATGGGCTTACCGCGTCGGCGGCCTCACGGTCGCGGCCAACTTCTCCGATCGGCCCGCGGCCCGGCCCGGCCCGGTCGGCGAGGTCCTGCTCAGCACCGCGGGCGCGGCGGCTCGGGGGGAGGAGGCGGGCGAGTTCGCTCCGGGGGAGGAGGCGGGCGAGTTCGCTCCGGGGGAGGAGGCGGGCGAGTTCGCTCCGGGGGAGGAGGCGGGCGAGTTCGCCTCGGGCGAGGAGGCGGGCGAGTTCGCCTCGGGGGAGGCGGGCGAGCTGCTCGGGCCCTGGCAGGGCATCATCGCCAGGCACCCGGCCGGCACCCAAGCCCGGAGGTGAGTCGGCGGATCAGGCGGCCACCAGCTTGGCCCGGAGCGCCCGGGCTTCGCCGGGGCCGAACCCGCGCTCGGCCAGCCACCCCAGCACCCCGCCGTACCGCGCGTCAAGCTGGCCCAGGAAGGCAGCCATGGTCTGCGGGCGCGGCGCTTGGTCGGCGGCGGGAGTGGTGTCGACGTCGGACGCGTACGTCCTCGAAGCGCGCAGCCGGCCCAGGATCGCGTCCATCCGCTCGGCGCTGGCCGCGTAGTCGGCGATCACGGCGTCCCGCCGGACGCCGACCGCGGTGAGCGCCATGGCCACGACCACGCCGGTGCGGTCCTTGCCCGCGGCGCAGTTCACCAGCGCCGCGCCCGCCGCCCGCGCGATGCTGCGCAGCGCCGCGACGACCTGGTCCGGCCGGTCCTCGAGGTAGCCGAGGTAGTAGCCGCACCTGACGTCGTCCGGATACCGGGACAGGGCGCCGTCGCGCCGCCTGATCGCCAGCGCGTCGGCGGCGGCGTCGGTGGTCTTGCCGTGTTCTGGCAGCACCGAGTGGTACGTGTGCTGAACCGACCCGACCCGGGTCAGCGGCCCGGGTCCCTCGGTCGCCACCTCCACCGGGCTACGGAGGTCGACGACCGTGGTCACCCCGATGTCCGTGACCAGCGTCCGCACATCCGAGGGCGAGAGATCCTGCAGGTTGTCCGCGCGCAGCAGCCGGTGGTCCGCGGTGGCCCGGCCATCCTCCGTGACCAGCGCGCCAAGGTCACGGACGTTGACCGCTCCGTCGAGCTCGATCCACTTCACAGGCTCATCCTCGCTGCTCCCGGCGGGGCAGGCCAACGGCGGGCCGGGGCTTTTCGGCATTTGTCCACCCTCCGGTCCCGCGGGTGTTGGTCAGCGGGCATACCGGCCGTCACCACTCCATGAGCGGGGCGAGCCGGACCGGCGACTACGCTGGCCAGGTGCTTACCAGGATCGATCTGCGCGGCGAGGCCGCGGCCTGCCTCGGCAGGCAGCGGCTGGCGGGGGTGCTGCCACGGGCCCAGCTTGATGTCGAGGCCGCGCTTGACGCGGTCCGACCGGTCTGCGAGGACGTGCGGCTGCGGGGTGTGGCAGCGGTCCGGGACCAGACCAGGCGGTTCGACGGCGTGGACCTGGCCAGCACCAGGGTCCCGCCGGACGCGCTGGCCGATGCGCTGGCCGAGCTCAGCCCGCAGCTGCGGGCGGCACTGGAGGAGGCGGCGCGGCGGGCGCGGCTGGTGCACGAGGCGCAGCTGCCCGCCGATCCGGTCACCACGGTCGCCGACGGCGCGACGGTCACCGAGCGCTATGTACCGGTGGACCGGGCGGGCGTCTACGTGCCGGGCGGCCTGGTCGCTTATCCATCCTCGGTAGTGATGAACGTGATCCCGGCGCAGGTGGCGGGCGTCGCCCAGATCGCCGTGGCCTCACCGCCACGTCCCGACCGCGGTGGCCTTCCGCACCCCGCGGTGCTGGCCGCCTGCGCCCTGCTCGGAGTCACCGAGGTGCACGCGGCCGGCGGCGCGCAGGCGATCGCGATGCTCGGCTACGGCACCGCGGACTGCGCGCCCGTGGACATCGTCAGCGGGCCAGGCAACGTCTACGTGGCCGCCGCCAAACGGCTGCTGCTGGGCCGGGTCGGAACCGACGCGGAGGCGGGCCCGACCGAGATCGCGATTATCGCGGACGCGTCGGCTGATCCGGTGCTCGTCGCGGCCGACCTGGTCGCCCAGGCCGAGCACGACCCGCTGGCCGCCTGCCTGCTGATCACCGTCGATCCCGGGCTGGCCGACCGCGTCGACGGTGAGCTGTCGGGACTCGTCGCCGCGGCGCGCCACCGGGACCGGATCGAAGCGGCCCTGGCGGGCCAGTCCGCCTGCGTGCTCGTGAACGACATCGACGCCGCGCTGGCGGTCGCCGACGCCTGGGCGCCGGAGCACCTGGAGATCCAGGCCGAGGGGGCCAGCGAGCTGGCCTGGCGCGTCCGCAACGCGGGCGCGGTGTTCGTCGGGCCTTACGCGCCGGTATCGCTCGGCGATTACCTGGCGGGCTCCAATCACGTGCTGCCCACCGGCGGGACGGCCCGGCATTCCGGCGGGCTCTCGGTGCTCACCTTCCTGCGCGGCATCCATGTGGTGGAGTATGACGCCGAGGCGCTGGCCGCGGTCGCCCCGCACATCGACGCGCTGGGCGGGGCCGAGGATCTGGCCGCCCACGTGAACGCGGTCCGCGTCAGAATGGCCAGGATGAGATGTCACCGACAGTTATCCGCGTCGTCATCGCGTAGCCGCCGTTTCTGGACATCGCCTGTTGCACCGTGTGATCGTGAGAGTCGCGATCATAACCGAGTCCTTCCCCCCCGACGTTAACGGCGTCGCCCACTGCGTCCTGCGGGTGGCCGAGCACCTGGTCCGGCGAGGCCACCAGCCACTGGTCATCGCGCCTCAGCCGGGGTCGCGGCCCCGGCCGGACCGCGCCGTTCCTTACCCGGTGGTGCGGGTGCCGTCGCTGCCTATGCCCGGTTATCCGGGTTTCCGGATCGCCACAGCAGGCGCGAGCCTGCGCGAAGCGCTGAACCGACACGGGACCGAACTCGTGCACCTGGCCAGCCCGTTTGTGCTCGGAGCCAGCGGCGTCACGGCCGCAGGCCGGCTGCTGCTGCCGACGGTGGCCGTCTACCAGACCGACGTGCCCGCCTACGCCCGCGCCTACCGGCTCGGGCCAGTCAGCCAGGGGGTCGCATGGCGCCGGCTGCGGAAGATTCACAACGCCGCGGACCGAACGCTCGCCCCGTCGACTGCGGCCGCCGCGAGCCTCCACGCACGCGGTATCGACCGGGTCTGGCTCTGGGGCCGGGGCGTGGACACGGCCCGGTTCGACCCGTCCAAGCGCAGCGAGCGGCTGCGTGCCGAGCTCGCGGCGGGCCGCGAGGTGCTGGTCGGCTACGTGGGCCGGCTCGCGCCGGAGAAACGCGTGGAGCTGCTCGGCCAGGTGGCCACGCTGCCGGGGGTCCGGCTGGTGATCGTCGGCTCCGGCCCGGCCGAGGCCGCGGCGCGCCGGGCCATGCCCGGTGCCGTGTTCCTGGGCCAGCGGCAGGGGGATCAGCTGGCCAGCATCTACGCGAGCCTCGACGTGTTCGTGCACAGCGGGCCGCACGAGACGTTCGGGCAGACCCTCCAGGAGGCCGCGGCGAGTGGCCTGCCCGTCGTCGCGCCCGCGGCTGGCGGGCCGCTCGACCT
Source organism: uncultured Actinomycetota bacterium (assembly GCA_963729365.1). Lineage (GTDB taxonomy): Bacteria > Actinomycetota > Actinomycetes > Streptosporangiales > Streptosporangiaceae > JASHPR01. Next base: position 61,809 of record CAVSNQ010000011.1, on the reverse strand, counting down.
GGTCAGCAACGGCGTCACCGGGCTCCTGGTGCCACCCGGTGACGCGGGAGCGCTGGCCGGCGCGGTCGCCAGGCTGGCCGCCGATCCGGGCTTGCGCGCCGGACAGGGCCGCGCGGCCAGGCAACGGGTGCTCGGCCGGACCTGGTCGGCCCTGGGCGACGAGCTGATCGGCCACTACGAGGCGGTCCTGCAGACGGTGAGCCCGGTCCGGGTGCCGGCATGACGACGTTCGCGGCCCTCGGCGACTCGATCACGCTGGGCATCGGCGACCCGGTATGCCGGGTGGGCGATGCGCGGGGCGGGCCGAGCCTGAGCCGGACTCGGGCCTGGCGGGGCTGGGCCGCGCTGCTCGCCGAGGGCCTGCACGAGCCACGGCTGCACATCCTCGCGTCGTGCGGGGCACGGACCACGGATGTCGAGCGTGATCAGCTGCCCGCCGCGCTGCAGTTGCGCCCGGACATGGCCAGCTTCGTCGTCGGGGTCAACGACACGCTGCGGGCCAACTTCGACATCGCCCGGTTCGCCGCCTCGGCCGCGCACACGGTGGGCGCGCTGCGCGCCGCGGGCGCCGAGGTGCTGACCATGCGGCTGCCCGACCCGGGCCAGATGCTCGGCCTGCCCGGCGCGCTGGCCCGGCCGCTGGCCCGGCGGATGCACGAGGTGAACGCGGTGATGGACGGGTTGGCGGTGCGGTTCGGCACGCTGCACTATGACGCCGCCGGCGACTCCGAGGCCCGTGACCCGCGGATGTGGGCCGTGGACCGGCTGCACCCCAGCGAGCGCGGCCACCGGCTGATCGCCTGCCGGTTCCACGACCAGCTCGCCGCGGCGGGCCTCCCGACCGGGCCCCGGCCCGATCCCGAGCCGTCCAGCCCGCCGCCGTCCCGCCTGGCCGAGATCGGGTGGCTGGCCACGAAGGGGACCGTCTGGGTGCTGCGCCGGTCCACCGACCTGGTGCCCGGCCTGCTGATGATGGCGCTGCGGGAGCGGTGGCCGGGCCAGGAACCGCCTAGCGCCACCACGGAACGCGTCGCAGCTGGGCCACGTGCTCGGCAGGCGCGGTGATGTCACCCGCGTGGGATCCGAGGTCGCGCAGGTGCTCGCGAACCCAGAGCGCGTGCGGACGGTGGTTGGTCAGCGCCGCCTCGCTGCCGCCCGGGCCGTCCGGGCCGTCCGGGCCGTCGAGGACCCCGGGAGGCGGGATGGCCGCTGGCACCGGCTCGTCATGGCGCGGCGGCCCGACCTGGACCGCGATGCGCTGGTAGAAATCGGCTAGGTCCGCGGCCCAGTGCCGCAGCGCGATCAGCGGATCCGCGACCCGGCCGTCCGCGGCGAGCGGCGGGCAGTGGGCGCGCAGGCCGGCCAGCGAATGCGCGGTGAGCCGGATCCGTATCGTGGCCATGACCAGGCTCCACAGGTCGTGCTTGGACGCCCGCTTGGTGCCCTGCTCGGCCAGGAACAGGCGGAGCGCGTCGTCCAGGCGGATTCCGGCCGTGACCGCCGTGACCGCCGTGTCCGGTGCTTCCTGGCGCAGGCCGAGTGACCAGTCCACCGCCTGGGTCAGGTACGCCGCGCCGGCCCGGAAGGCGTCAGCGAGGTCGTCGCCGACCACCGCGCTGGCGCCGCGCGGCCAGAACAGCACACCGACGACCAGGCTGACCGCGCAGCCGAGGACGACGTCCTGGACCCGGACCAGGCCGACCCTCCAGCCGGCCGGGGCCAGCAGGTTGAACAGCACGATCACGGTGACCGTGAAGGCCGCCTGGCCGACCGCGAACGGCGCCGTGCCTGGCGCGTAGGCCGCCACGAGGACCGCGATGGGCAGGGCGATCCACAAGGCCACGGGCGTGGTGCCGATGGCCAGCATCAGCGCGGCGCCGACCGCGAAGCCCACGACGGTGCCGGCCAGCGCCCGCATCACCGTCGCCCCGGTGGCCGCCGCGTTGGTGCGCAGCACCGACAGGGTGCCGAGCACCACCCAGAAGCCGTGCTGCACGTCGAGGAGGTCGGCGACGGCGACCGCGGCGGCGAGCGCCACCGCGCCGCGCGCGGCGCTGCGGAACCACACCGAGTGCACGCTGGCGGACCGGGCGGCGATGCTGGCCGCGCCGGCCAGGCCAGCCAGCCTCCCCTGGGCCGGCGAACCGTCCTGGTCCTGCCCGTACCAGCTGCGGCGCTGGGCGGCGATGGTCTCGGGGTCGGCCCGCCGGGCGGCGATCATGGCGTCCGCGACGGCGCCCCGGGCCGCGACGGCGATGGCCTGCGCGTGGACCGCGTGCTGGGCCGCGACCTGGACGCTGGCCGGGTCGCCGGACAGTTCCTGCTGGTTCGCGGAGCTGGCCGCCCTGGCGCGTTCCAGGCGGCCGATGTCGCGTGCGACGTCCTCGGCCGAGATGTCCTGGTCGTTCAGCAGCAAGGCCACGTCGGCGAGGACCCGGGCGGCGGTGCCGAGCAGCTCGCGGTCGGCCTGCGCAGCGTGCCGCAGGTCCTCGTGCCCGCCCAGGGTGTCGGAGGTCAGCGAGGTCACCCACTCGAGCAGCTCGGTGATATTGGCCAGGCCCTGGTCGGCGGTGGCGAGCCCGGTCGGCCGGTACGGCGTGGCGCCGAACAGCTGCATGAGCTCCTGCTTGGCCGCGACGGTCGCATCCCGGCCGGCCGACGTGGCCTCGCCGCGCTCGGCGGCCTCGAGGTGGCCGGCCAGCGCGGTGGCCAGGGCGGCCGCGGCCGCGCGGAGCCGGTCTCCCGGCGAACGCGGCGACAGCAGCAGGACCGCCGCCGTGCCCACCACGGAGGCCAGCCACCAGCCCGCGAGCCGGGACGGGATGTCGGCGACCGTGCCGGGGGAGGCCACCGGCAGCACGTAGGCGAGCAGCGCGGCCGTGACGCCGGAGGCGGCGTTGGGCCCGGCCACCCCGGCGAAGAAGATGGCGAAGGCCACCGGGATGGTCACGACCGCCGCCAGCCACGCGGTCCCGTGGACCGCCGTGCCGATGGTCAGTGCCGCGCTGCCGACCAGGGCGAGCCCGAGGTGCGCGATGGCCTTGTCCCGCCTGGTCCCGCCGAACGAGGCCAGCACCAGCGTGGCGAAGCTGCCGAAGACGGCAAATGTGGCCATCTGCGGATTGCCGATGACCTTGAAGGTCAGCGCGAACAGGGTCGGCATGACGATCACCGTGCGCAGCGCCCGCATCGCGGCGGCGGTCGACCAGGTCGGCCGCCAGGCGGGCCGGCCGGAGACACCTCCGGAGGAGGGCCGCGGCAGCCAGGTGCGCAGCCGGCCGGGGGACGGGGCAGCGAGCGCGGAATCGGGCATCCAGGCCAGCCTACAAACAGGCGTAGCCTGCGTAAATGAGCCCGACTGGCCACCTGCGCGCGCCGCGCCGCAGCGCCTATGAGCACTGACGAGCGGATCGCCGTCGTGACCGGCGGCAATCGCGGGATCGGCCGCGAGATCGTACGCCAGCTCGGCGACCGGGGTTTCACCGTGATCCTCGGCTCGCGCGACCCGGTGGCGGGCGCGCGGGCCGCGGCGGAGCTGGCGGGCGACGGGCTCGCCGTCCGGGCGCAGCGGATCGACGTCACCGACACGGGCACCGTCGAGACGCTCGCCTGGCACCTGGCCGACCGGTACGGGCGGCTCGACGTGCTCGTCAACAACGCGGCCATCCACTACGACACCTGGCAGCGGGCGTCCACCGCCGACCTCGCGATCGTGGCTGAGGCCTGGGACGCCAACCTGATGGGCCCGTGGCGGATGTGCCTGGCCCTGCTCGCGTTGCTGCGCCGCGGCCGGCATCCGCGGATCGTCAACGTGTCGAGCGAGGCGGGGTCACTGGCCAGCATGGGCGGCACGCCTGCCTACTCGGTCACGAAGGCCGCCCTGAACGCGCTGACCCGGGTGCTGGCGGCCGAGCTGCGCCCCGACGGCATCCTGGTCAACGCCGTGTGCCCGGGCTGGGTGGCCACCGACATGGGCGGTCCGGGCGGCCGCCCGGTCGAAGCCGGCGCGGCCAGCGTGCTGTGGGCCGTCGACCTCCCCGACGACGGCCCGACCGGCGGATTCTTCCGCGACGGGCAGCCGCTCCCGTGGTGACGGGCGCAGCGGCCCGGGCCAGGCCGGTTAGGCTGGCCGGGTGAGAACCGGCCAGGCCCTGCCGCTGCGTGACGACCTCGCGGGTCGCGAGCCGTACGGGTCACCGCAGCTCGATGTCCCGGTCCGGCTCAATGCCAACGAGAACCCCTACCCGCCCTCTCCGGCGCTGGTGCGCGCGGTCGCCGACGCGGTCGCGGGCGTGGCGGGCACGCTCAACAGGTACCCGGACCGGGATGCCGCCGGCCTGCGCGACGACCTGGCCGGGTACCTCGGGCACGGTCTCAGCCGGGAGCAGGTCTGGGCCGCCAACGGCTCCAACGAGATCATCCAGCAGCTGCTGCAGGCCTTCGGCGGCCCGGGCCGCACCGCCCTCGGCTTCGAGCCGTCGTACTCGATGCATCCGGAGATCGCGCGCAGCACCAGCACCCGCTGGGTGCCGGCCGCCAGGGATGGCGGCGGCGACGGGTTCGGGCTTGACCCCGGCCGGGCCGCGGCGGTCGTCCGCGAGCTGCGGCCGGACCTGGTGTTCCTCACCTCGCCGAACAACCCGACCGGCACGGCGCTGCCGCCGGCCGTGATCGAGGCGGTGTGCGCGGCGGCTCCGGGCATGGTCGTGGTCGACGAGGCGTACGCGGAGTTCGCGCGCGACCGCACCCACAGCGCGCTCGACCTGCTGCCGGAGTATGAGCCGCTGGTGGTCACCAGGACGATGTCCAAGGCGTTCGCGCTGGCCGGCGCGCGGCTCGGCTACCTGGCCGCCGCGCCAGCGGTGGTCCGGGCGCTGCAGATCGTACGGCTGCCCTACCACCTGTCCGCGATCACCCAGGCGGTGGCGCGGGTGGCGCTCGGGCACGCGGACGAGCTGCTGGCCACGGTGGCCGTGCTCCGCTCGGAACGCGACGACCTCGTGGGATGGCTGCGGCGGCGCGGCCTGGTCGCCGCGGATTCCGACGCCAACTTCGTGCTGTTCGGCACGTTCGCCGACCGGCACGCGGTCTGGCAGGGACTGCTGGACCGGGGAGTGCTGATCCGCGAGCTCGGGCCGCCGGGCTGGCTCCGGGTCAGCGTGGGCACGGCGGCGGAGATGGCCGCGTTCCGCACCGCACTCGACGAGGTGCTGGCCTCATGAGGGGCCGGACCGCGCGGGTCGAGCGCATCACCAAGGAGACCCAGGTGCTGGTCGAGCTCGACCTCGACGGCACGGGCGAGACGCAGGCCGAGACCGGGGTGCCGTTCTTCGACCACATGCTCGCCCAGCTCGGCAAGCACGGCTGCATCGACCTGACCGTGCGGACCCGGGGCGACACCGAGATCGACGCGCATCACACCGTCGAGGACACGGCGCTGGCGCTCGGCCAGGCGCTGCGCGAGGCACTCGGCGACAAGGCCGGGATCTGCCGGTTCGGCGACGCGCTGGTGCCGCTGGACGAGACGCTGGCCCGGGCCGCGGTGGACCTGGCCGGCCCTATGCCGTGCACGCCGAGCCGGAGCCGATGGCGCCCACGATCGGCACCTACGACACCACGCTGACCCGGCACTTCTTCGAGTCGCTGGCCATGGCAGCGGGAATCTGCCTGCACCTGACCGTGCTCGCGGGGCGCAACCCGCATCACATCGTGGAGGCCCAGTTCAAGGCGTTCGCCCGCGCATTCCGCGCCGCCGCCGCCCCCGACCCCCGGACCAGCGGCATCCCGAGCACCAAGGGCACCCTCTCGCCATGATCCCGGAGGATTGTGGCCACATGGCGCACCAAATCCTCCGGGATCATGAACGGCCCGCGGGACAGGAGGGGCCGCATGGGATGGGCTGGCCGGTCCAGCCGCGAAAGCGGAGCACGGCCGCGATCTGGTCGGCGGTCTGGCACGGGCGTTGAGCAATGTCCGGCCAGCCGTATCTCAGCGTGGTGATCCCGTCTGCGGCCGAGGCGTTGTCCCGTGCGATGTCACGCCAGCGCTCGGCCACCGGGTGCGCGGCCTTGCCGTCCAGCTCGATGCAGGTCCGGTAGCGCTTGACGAGGTTGTCCAGGTAAATCCGGCCCGTACTCCTGGTAATCCTCGCCTGGCGCCTGGCCCGCGGCAGCCCGTGCGGCCGCTCGACGTCGCGGACGTAGTGGATTTCAAGCACAGAATGCGCACCGTCGCCGATGTCCCCGAGGGCGCTGACCAGGATGCCGCGCCAGCGGACCTTTCGCCGCTTGTGCAAGGCAGTGAGCAGCAGGTCTGGGGTGGTGAGCCGGGAGCCGCATGCCTGGCAGAGCCAGCCGAAGGCGCCGTCAATGGTCTTCGCGGCCTGGGTCAGGTCCAGGACCGTCTCCTCGATCCTCGTACGGGGCGGCGTTCGGGAGGGGTGCCGTGCTTCCGCCAGCCGCTCAGACCGGTGCACGCGTAGCCCGGGGATCGGGTCGACGCGTGCGCTGCCAGGGACCGTGACGTGGATGACCGGGCTTCGCGCGCTGGTCAGCCCGTCGAGTTCGGCGGCGGTCTGATGGCTGAGGGCTGCCCCCGGCCCGGCCCGCAGTACCGCGGCCCATAACTTGGCCTCCCAGCTCGGCTCCCCGGTGAAGGTCGCGTAGACGCCCCGCTGCAGGGGCGTCCAGCGGCCACTGCGCAACAGCGACCTGATGGTGGTCCATTTCAGGCCAACCTCCGGCGCCTGCCACCGGGCCAGCACGCCCCGCTGCAACTCGACCAGCTCGTGGCAGCGCTCCGGCAGGTTCGCGGTCATGCCGCCAGGCTGGCCCGCGCCACCCGGCTGCGCCATGGCGGCACCGCAGCCTGTGGACAGCCGGCGGCCCAGGCCTTTCGCTGTGGATAGCCGCTTGACAGCTCGCTAGGCCTGCTCGCGGGCGACCGCGGTGAAGGCCTCGAGCGCCTCGGTGTCCGAGTAGTGGTTCAGCACGTACTCGACCGCCCACTGCTGAGCGCCCGGGTACCCGCTAGTGCCGATGACCCCTGCCGCCGCGCCGGCGTCGTAGCTGGTCCGGCGCAGCGTCACGCCAGGGCCGAGCAGCGCCCAGCCGGCGCCCGGATGGCCGTAGGGCATGCCGACGCTGCTGGGGTTGATGACCCGGCGCCCGGCCGCCAGCCGGTCGAACGGCATGTGGGTGTGCCCGCAGACCACGACCCCGGCGTCGACGCCGTCCAGAGCCGCCGCCCAGCGTTCCGGCGGGCTGTCGACGAGCACCATCTCGTCGTCCCGGCGCGGCGACGCGTGGCAGAACAGGGTCGGCCCGAGCCCGTCGATGTCCAGGGTGACGGTGAGCGGCAGGCCGTCGAGCAGGTCCCGGTGCGCCCGCCCGATCAGGCCCGCGGCCGCCGCGGCGTCGGCGCCGTTCGGCCCTGGAACGTCGCCGCCGTCGAACGCGGTGACCATTTCCCGCTCACAGTTGCCGTGTACCCAGACCGCCCGTTCGCCCAGCGCGGCGAGCCGGTCCAGCGTCTCGGCGGCCATCGGCCCGAGCGCGATGTCGCCGAGCAGCACGATGGCGTCCACATCGGCCAGGTCGGGCTCGGCGAGCACGGCGTCCAGAGCCGGCAGGTTCCCGTGGATATCCGCTAGCACGGCAGTTCTCATGGCAGCGATTATGGCCGCCGGCGACGGCCCGGAGCGCGCACCCTGCGCTCGGTGCAGCCTAAATCTGCTGTCAGCCGACTGGCAGTGACCCGGTGCGCCGGACCGTGCCAAGCCCGGGAATACCGCGGCGGCGCGGCGGTTGGCGGTAACCATGAAAGCCATTGGCGTGACCCAGTTCGGCGGCCCCGACGCGCTGCACGTCGTGGACATCCCAGAGCCCGAGGCAGGCCCAGGGCAGATACGCATCCGGGTGCACGCGGCCGCGGTCAACCCGACCGACACCGGGCTGCGCAACGGCGCCAGGGCTGCCGCGCTCAAGGACGTTCCGCCGCCTTACGTTCCCGGCATGGACGTCGCCGGGGTGCTCGAGCAGATCGGCGAGGGCGTATCGACCGACCTGCAGGTTGGTGACCACGTCATGGCGATCGTGGTGCCGCTCGGCTCGCACGGCGGCTACGCCGAGCGCGTCGTGGTCCCGGCCGAGTCGGTCGCTCGGGTGCCCGCGGGGGCGAGCGACGCCGAGGCGTCGACGCTGCCGATGAACGGGCTGACCACCGTGCAGGCTCTGGATCTGCTCGGCCTCGAGCCGGGGCAGACCCTCGCGGTCACCGGCGCGGCGGGCGCGGTCGGCGGCTATGCCGTGCAGCTCGGAATGGTGGCCGGCCTGCGGGTCGTCGCCGACGCGTCCGAGGCGGACGAGGCGCTGGTCAAGGAGCTGGGAGCCGACATCGTGGTGCGGCGTGGCCCGGAGTTCGCCGAGCGGATCCGCGACGTGGTTCCCCGGGGGGCCGACGGCCTGGTCGACGCCGCGGTGCTGAACGAGCTGGTCAGCCCGGCGGTGCGGGACGGGGGCCGGATCGCCACCGTGCGCGGCTTCATGGGCGACGAGGAGCGGGGCATCACATTCCACCCGGTGTCGGTCCGCAACTACGCCCGCGAGCAGGGCAAGCTCGACCGCCTGCGTGAGCTCGTCGAGGCCGGCCAGGTGACGCTCCGGGTGGCACGGACACTCCCGGCCGAGCGCGCCGCCGAGGCCCACCGCATCCTGGAGGCCGGCGGCACCAGGGGGCGCCTGGTGCTGGAGTTCTGACCGGCGTGGACGGCGAGGACGTTCTGCCGATCGTGCAGTGCGGTGACCGGTGCTGCGCCGTCAGGCCGAGCCGGTCGACCCGGCCGAGCTGCGCAGCGGGAGGCTGCGGCGCCTCATCGCGCAGATGCGGGCGACCGTGGAGGCCGCGCCGGGCGTCGTCAAAAGATGCCGGGCACTCCCGGCTAGCCTGGGCGGGTGCGGAACAGGGTTGTTGTCCTCGACTACGGCTTCGGCAATATCCGCTCGGCGCAGCGGGCGCTGCAGCGGGCCGGAGCCGACGTCGAGGTGAGCGCGGACTTCGACACGGCGCTGAAGGCCGACGGGCTCGTGGTGCCGGGCGTGGGCGCGTTCGCCGCCTGCATGGCCGGGCTGCGCGCGGTCCGCGGCGAGATGGTGATTGGCAGGCGGCTGGCGGGGTCGCGGCCGGTGCTCGGCATCTGCGTCGGCATGCAGGTGCTGTTCGCCGAGGGAGTCGAGCACGGCGAGCGCACCGAGGGCTGCGGTGAGTGGCCAGGAGAGGTGCGCCGGCTGACCGCCCCGGTGCTGCCGCACATGGGCTGGAACACGGTCACCCCGTCGGCCGGGTCGCGGCTGTTCGCCGGGATCGCCGGCGACGCGAGGTTCTACTTCGTGCACTCCTACGCCGCCACGTCGCTGCCGCTGCCGGAAAGCCCCCGGATGACCGCGCCGCTGATCACCTGGGCCACGCACGGGGAGCCGTTCATCGCCGCGGTGGAAAACGGGCCGCTTTCCGCCACCCAGTTCCACCCCGAGAAGTCCGGTGACGCCGGAGCGGCCCTGCTGTCGAACTGGCTAGAGTCGGTCCGGTGACCGACGATCTCACCCTGCTGCCGGCGGTGGACGTGGCCGGAGGCCAGGCGGTCCGGCTGGTCCAAGGGGCGGCCGGCAGCGAGACCGGCTACGGCGACCCGCTGGCCGCCGCGCGTGCCTGGCAGGATGCCGGAGCCCGGTGGATCCACCTCGTTGACCTCGACGCCGCGTTCGGCCGCGGCTCCAACGCCGCCATCCTGGGCTCGATCGTCGGAAAGATCGACGTGGCGGTCGAGCTCTCCGGGGGCATCCGTGACGACGCGTCGCTGGCCGCCGCGCTGGCCACCGGGTGCGCACGGGTGGTCATCGGCACCGCGGCCCTGGAAAACCCGGACTGGGTGCGCTCGGTGATCGCCGAGCACGGTGAACGCGTCGCCGTCGGCCTGGACGTGCGGGGTACCCGGCTCTCCGCCCGCGGCTGGACGCGCGACGGCGGTGAGCTGGACGAGGTGCTCGGGCGGCTGGAGTCTGAAGGCTGCCGGCGCTATGTGGTCACGGACATCATGAAGGACGGCATGCTGCGCGGCCCCAACCTGGACCTGCTGCGGCGGGTCTGCGCGCGCACCGACCGGCCGGTGATCGCCAGCGGCGGGGTGTCCAGCCTGGCCGACCTCCGGGCGATCGCCGGGCTGCGGCCGGCCGGCGTGGAGGGCGCGATCGTCGGCAAGGCGCTGTACGCGGGCGCGTTCACGCTGGAGCAGGCGCTGGACGCGGTGACCGGGGCGGCGGCCTGACCGGTGGCGGAGTCCTGATGCCGGTCGCCGTGCGGGTCATCCCGTGCCTGGACGTGGCCGACGGCCGGGTGGTCAAGGGGGTCAACTTCCGCAACCTGCGGGACGCGGGCGACCCGGTGCAGCTGGCCGCCGCCTACGACGGCGAGGGCGCCGACGAGCTGGTGTTCCTGGACATCACCGCGTCGGCCGAACACCGGGACACGATGGTCGACGTGGTGGCCAGGACCGCGGACCAGGTGTTCATCCCGCTGACCGTCGGCGGGGGCGTGCGCAGCGTGCACGACGTGGACCAGCTGCTCCGGGCCGGCGCCGACAAAGTGTCGCTCAACACCGCGGCGATCGCCCGGCCGGAGCTGCTCACCGAGGTGGCCGGCCGGTTCGGCGCGCAGTGCGTGGTGGTGTCGGTGGACGCGCGCCGCGCTCCGCTCTCCGGGGGGAGTGCGGGGGGTGGAGCCCCCCGCGAGTGGCTCTCCGGGGGGAGTGCGGGGGGCGGAGCCCCTGGCCGGTGGCTGTCTGGGGGGCCTGCGGGGGGTGGAGCCCCCCGCAGGTGGTTCGAGGTGACCACGCACGGCGGGCGGCGCGGCACCGGCCTGGACGCGGTGGCCTGGGCGCGCCGGGCGGCGGAACTCGGCGCCGGCGAGATCTTGCTGAACTCGATGGACGCCGACGGCACCCTGAGCGGATTCGACCTGGAGCTGATCGGCGCGGTGCGGGCGGCCGTGGACGTCCCGGTGATCGCCAGCGGAGGGGCCGGCCAGGCCGCTGACTTCGCCCCCGCGGTCGCCGCGGGCGCGGACGCGGTGCTCGCCGCCAGCGTGTTCCACTTCGGCGAGATCAGGATCGGCGAAGTCAAGGAATCGCTGCGGGCCGCTGGCCACCCGGTCCGCTGACCCGCGACCTGGCCGGCATGCGAGGCTTAGCAGCATGGGCACGGATGACGGATCGGTCCGGGTCGGCGTCGGCGAGTCCCGGCTCGACCCCAAGATCGCCGCGCGGCTGAAGCGCAACTCCGACGGGCTGATTGCGGCCATCGCGCAGCAGTACGACACCGGCGAGGTGCTGATGCTGGGCTGGATGGACGACGAGGCGCTGTACCGCACGCTGACCACGGGCCGGTGCACGTACTGGTCGCGCAGCCGGCAGGAGTACTGGGTGAAGGGCGAGACATCCGGGCATGCCCAGCGGGTGAAGTCGGTCGCGCTCGACTGCGACGCGGACGTGGTGCTGGTCAGGGTGGATCAGGTCGGGGCGGCCTGCCACACCGGCGACCGGACCTGCTTCGACGCCGACGTGCTCGAGGCCTACCCGGCCGGGTGATCGATGTCCACCGGCGGCAGGTCGTGGATCTGCTGCTTGGTGATGTTGAGGTGGATGCCGTCGTCGGGATCGACCCTGGTCACGGCGGAGATCGGGATGGCCACTTCCTTCTTGCCCCACAGGTGACCCTCCTGCAGCAGCACGTGGGTCACGTGGTAGCTCTCCCGCTCGATGACCAGCCCCTGGACGCGCCCGATGTACCCGTCGGTGGCGTGGACGTGCTCGTCGCGGCGCACTTCCACCTCGCCCAGCGGGACGGTGTCGTAGACCACGCCTGGCGACACCATCTCCGGGCCGACGCCGGCCAGGCCCGGGCCGAGGCCGTAGTAGGGCCAGGTGACCATCTGCTCCGGGCCGTAGGCCCCGTAGGCCGCGACGTCCGACGCGAACTGCGTCTCCTCAGCGGCGCCGAGATGATCGAACTCGGCCCGGGTGCAGCTGAGCTTGACCTCACCCGTCGAGGCGTCGACGAGATCGAGCGGGACGAGCCTGGCCAGGTCCAGGCGGTCTTTCGGCGCGACCACCAGGTGGGTGACGGCGCGGGCGACGGGGTCGACGACCACCTGGCGCACCTCGCCGCAGACCCCGTCGGTGCAGCTGGCTTCGGCCCCGATCGTGAACGTGGTCTCTGCCACAGTGATCCCTCCTGCTCGACGTCGTGAGCGATCCCCGTATCCGTCGCGAGCCAAACCCTACGCGGTCCAGCCGCCCGCGGCGCAGACCAGTACTCCGAGCACGCATAGAATCACCGGCCGGTGACGGATGCTGCGCCGGCCGGCGAGATCACGCCCGCAGGCGCGCTGATGCGGAAACGGTTTTAGTGTTACCAGATATGACGGGTCCGTCCTCGCCGTCACGGCGCGCCGTACTGCGGGCCGGCACGCTCGGAGGCGCGCTCGCCTCGCTGACAGCCGCCGGATGCGCCGCCCACGGCGGTCCCGGCGCGGCGCCGGCCAGTCCCCAGGCCGCCTATGACTTCAACCAGGGCTGGCTGTTCGGCGGCCGTTACGTCGCAGGCTCTGCGGATCCCGGGTACGACGACAGCGACTTCGCCCGGATCACGCTTCCGCACACGGTCACGCCGCTGTCCTGGGGCAACTGGGAGCCGGCCAGCTGGGAGGCGGTCTGGATCTACCGCAAGCACTTCGGCCGGCCCGAGGGCAGCGGCTCCCGGGTATTCGTCGACTTCGACGGCGTGATGGTGAACGCGACCGCGGCGATCAACGGCACCACGGTGAGCACGCACCAGGGCGGGTACCTCCCGTGGTCGACCGAGCTGACTGGCCACCTGGCGGGCGACCGTAACGTTCTGGCCCTGATCGTGGATTCCCGGTGGCTCGCGGTGCCGCCCGAGGGCGCCCCGGGTGGCGCCGCGGCCGTGGACTACCTGCAGCCGGGCGGCATCTACCGCGATGCCACGTTGCGCGTGGTGCCCGAGGTGTTCCTGTCCGACGTGTTCGCCAAGCCGGTCAACGTGCTCAGGGCCGACCGGAGCGTGCAGGTGCAGGCCACGATCGACGCGGCGACCGTGCCCCGCGATCCGGTCCGGATCAGCGCCCGGCTGCAGGACGGCTCGGACGTGCTGGCCACCGCCTCGGCCACGGTGCGGATCACCAGCCCAGGGACCACGCTCGTCACGTTCGGCATCACCGGGATGCCGAACGTGACGCTATGGTCGCCGGACACGCCGAAGCTGTACACGGTCCTGGTCACGCTGGCCCCGGCGGGCAGGCAGGCGCACACGGTCACGGTCAGGACCGGGTTCCGGGAGGCGGTGTTCAAGCCCGGCGGCTTCTACCTCAACGGCGAGCGGCTGCAGATCTTCGGCCTGAACCGGCACCAGCTCTTCCCCTACACCGGGATGGCCGCCGCGGCCCGGCTGCAGCGCCGGGACGCGGAGATCCTGAAGTACGAGCTGAACTGCAACATGGTCCGCTGCTCGCACTATCCGCAGTCCCCGCACTTCCTGGACGCCTGCGACGAGCTCGGCATCATGGTCTGGCCGGAGCCGCCCGGCTGGCAGTACGTGGGCGACGCCGCCTGGCGGGCCATCATGCTGCAGAACACCAGCGACATGGTGATCCGCGACCGCAGCCGGCCGTCGGTGATCGTCTGGGGCACCCGGCTGGACGAGACGGCGAACTACGCCGGCCTGTACGCCCGCGCCCGCGAGCTCGCCTACCAGCTCGACGGCAGCCGGCCAACGACCGGCGCCATGGCCGTCTACTCTCGCGTCGGCTGGGCCGAGGACGTGTTCGGGTACGACGACTACCACTTCCGCGACGGCCGTGCCGAGCTCAATCCGCCGCTACCGGGCGTTCCCTACCTGGTCAGTGAGGCCGTCGGCGTGCTGGACGGGTCGCCGACCTATCGCTGGACCGACCCCGGGGCGGTGCTGGCCGAGCAGGCGCTGATGCACGCCCGGGTGCACAGCATCGCCCGGTCCGACCCGGGATACGCCGGGCTGCTCGGCTGGGCGGGCTTCGACTACGCGTCGCTCAACGGCGGTAGCCGCGTCTGGGATGCCCTGAAGACGGCGGGCGTCGTCGACACGTTCCGGGTGCCCAAGCCCGGTGCGGCGTTCTACCGCTCGCAGCAGGATCCGTCCGTGCGCCCGGTGATCCTGCCGGTCTTCTTCTGGGACTTCGGCCCGGGCTCGCCGCCGGACGGCCCGGGCCCGAACGCCATGATCGCTACCAACTGCGACCGGCTCGAGATCTACGTGGGCGGCGCCCACGTCGCGACCGGCACCCCCGACACCGCCGGCTTCGGCGGCCTCGCGCACCCTCCGGTGTTCGCCGATCTCACCGGCGGCGGATCCGGCCTGCCGGAGCTGCGCATCGACGGCTACGTCGGCGGCCAGCTGGCGGCCTCGGTCCGGATGTCGGCCGACCCCGCGCGAGACCGTCTCGCGCTGACCGCGGATGACGCCTCGATCCAGGCCGACGGCACGGACACCACGCGGCTCACGTTCCGCGCCCTGGACGCTTACGGCCATCAGCGTCCCCATGTCACCGGCCACGTGCGCCTGTCGCTGACCGGCCCGGCGACGCTGATCGGCGACAATCCGTTCGAGTTCGGCGGATACGGCGGTGTGGGCGGCGCCTTCGTCCGCTCCGAGGCCGGCCCGGGGTCGTCAGCGTTACGGCCAGTCATCCGGCCCTGGGACGGGACACGGCCCGCGTGACGGTGACGCCATCGGGGGCCGGGGCCCAGTTCAGGTGACCGCGCCAAATTGCTAGACGAACTTCGTCCGTATTATGCTGGCCGCCGACGACGTTGGATCCGGAGGAGCTGCGAATGACCGGGAGCCCGCGCGCCCCGGCCCGCGGTGCTCCGGGCGGTGGGCCGGTGACCGTGACCGGCGTGGCGCAGCGGCGCGCGTGGCAGGCCCGCGAGTTCCCGCCGGTCGAGCAGGTCAGGTCCGGCGTGTGGTCGGTGCCGGTGACGATTCCGGAGAACCCGCTCCGCTACACGCTGGCCTACCTGCTGCTCGCCGACGCCGGGGCCGTGGTCGTGGATCCGGGCTGGGCATCCGACCGGGGCTGGGAGGACCTGCTGCGCGGCATGCAGGTCGCGGGCCTGTCACCGGACCGGGTCACCGGCATCGTCGTCACCCACGTGCATCTCGATCATCACGGCCTCAGCCGGCGCCTCAGCGAGGCATCGGGCGCGTGGATCGCGATGCACGCCGCCGAGCTGCAGAACCTGCCCGCGCGCGTCGGCGAGGCGATCGGGGCCGACGGTGCCCGATCCTGGCTGGAGCGCTCCGGGGCGCCCGCCGACATGATGGCCGAGTTCACCGCGGAAGTGGCCGAGGCCCTCGGCTTCTACCGCCTGGCCGAGCCGGACGTGCTGCTCGAGGACGGCCACGACCTGGACCTGCCGGGGCGGCGGGTGCGGGTCGTGTGGACTCCGGGACATACGCCGGGGCACATCTGCCTGCATGACGGCGACCACGACCTGCTGCTCACCGGAGACCACCTGCTGCCGCGCATCTCGCCGAACATCGGGCTGATGCCGGGGAGCAAGGACTCGCCGCTGACCAGCTACCTGGAATCACTGAGCGCGATGGGCCGCTACGACAGCGCCGAGGCACTGCCCGCCCACGAGTACCGGTTCCGCGGGATCGCCGAGCGGTCGCGGTCCCTGATCCAGCACCACGATGCCCGGGCCCGTGAGGTCCTGGACATCGTCGCCGCGGCCGGCCAGCCCACGATCTGGGATGTCGCCCAGAAGCTGACCTGGTCCCGCGACTGGGATCAGATCACGGGCTTCATGCGCCGGGCCGCCCTGGCCGAGACCGCCGCCCACATCGAGTACCTCGAACGGGCCGGCCGCCTGGTCACGCGCCCGGCCCCCCCGGGGGGCCCGGACCGGCTGCTGATCGGGCCCGTCGATCACCAGGGCCGCTAGGCGGGCCGGCTCCTGCGGGTCCGGGGCAGCCGGGACCTGGTGTCGTCGTCCAGCGGGCTGTACACGGAGATGCGCAGGTCCGCCAGCCCAGCGACGTCAAGCTCGGTGCGGGTGAACGTCATCAGCCCGGCGTCGGGATGGTCGAACCGCAGCGTGCGGGGCGCGGGCCCGGCTACCTCGTGCCGCGCCCACAGCTCGGCGAACTCCAGGCTCAGGCCGGCCAGGCGGCGGATGTCCTCTTCCCACTCCGCGTCGCCGATGTGCTGCGCGTAGCTGGCGCGCAGCCGGGCCACCATGTACGGGATCTCCTCGTCGTAGTTGAGGAACTGCTTGCGTGCGCGCGGCTCGGTGACCGCGCACCACAGCAGGTTCTTATGGACGCACGGGAGGGCGTGCCACTCCCAGAACATCTCCTCGTGGGCGTCGTTCGTCTTGATGATGTCGAACCGGCCGTTGACCAGCACGGCGGGCAGCGGGTCGAGCGAGCGGAGCACGTCGCAGACGGCTTCGGGGACGTCGCCCGTCTTGGCCAGCGACCGCAGCGGCATCGCCTCGGCGAGCCGGTACAGGTGCCAGCGCCCGGCTCGGTCGAGCTGCAAGGTCCTGGCCACCGCGTCGAGCACCTGCCAGCTCGCGTTGATCGGCCGGCCCTGCTCCAGCCACGTGTACCAGCTGACGCCCACCCCGGCGAGCAGGGCGACCTCCTCGCGCCGCAGGCCCGGCGTCCGGCGCCGCGGGCCCGGTGCCAGCCCGACGTCCTCGGGCCGCAGCCTGGCGCGCCGCGCCTTGAGGAAGCCGCCGAGCTCGGCCCGGCGGGACCGGTCCGTGCGGGTTCTGTCCGTACGGGTTCTGTCCGCGGCAGACCCGTTCGCCGTGGGCCTGGCTGTCTCAGTACTGACCACGACCCCATCCTCGCGACAGGGTCTGACAAATCGGGCCAGGCGTTTACGGGAGCATCCCGTCGACCCGGCGGATGATGTCCCGGCGCCGAGGCACCACCGCGGCCTCGTCGACGGCCTAGCTGGCTATCTCACGCGAGAAAGCCGCGGATGTAGCTGGCCGTCGCTGCGACATGGGTGCGCATTGCGGCCGATGCCGCCTCGGCATCGCCGCGGACGATGGCGTCGACGATGAGGTAGTGCTGTTCATCGGAGTGCCGCAGCGCGCCCTCCACCTGTGGCGTGTGCGCGATGAGGTCACTGAGGCGCATCTGAACCTCGGTTAGCGCCCGGGCCACGGAAGGTGACCGGGCGATTTCACCGATCAGCAGGTGGAAATGCTGATCCGCCATCCGGTAGCTAAGCGGAGCCTGCCCTTCCGCGCCCGGCTGGCTCCCCGTCAGCTGGTCCCTGCGCGCGCGTTCACTGGGCGGATAGCTCGCCCGTGGGGCGGCCGCCAGCACCCTGAGCGCCGCGTCGAGCTGGCGGTGGTCTTGAGGAGTGGCCCGGGCGGCGGCCAGCGCAGCCGCGCCGGGCTCGATCACGGCCCGGAAGTCCAGGGCATCGAGGAACTCGTCGCCCATCTCGGCGACCAGGCGGCGCACGCTGCGGTTGGACGGCTTCACGGGCCGCTCGAGTACGTAGGCGCCGCCGTTCCGCCCCCGGCGGGTCTCGAGGTATCCGGTCTGAGCGAGGGCCCGGATGGCTTCCCGCACGGTGGGCCGGCTGACCCCGAACCTCGCTGCCATTTCCCGCTCCGACAGCAACTTCTCTCCCGGGACCACCATCCCGAGCTTGATCAGCCGGAGAATCTGCTCGATAGCCTCCTCAAACGCGTTCACTGGCTGAAGCGGCCGTATCTCGACGCTGCGAAATACCTTCGCCGGCGCCTGACCGGAACCCTGGGGGGCGCGAGCACGGCCTGCGCTCCCGGCGGCCACCTCATGTGGCATCGCTACTCCTGTCACGCGCCGTTGCGTATAACGACGGCGGTCAGCCTTGCCCCGCATCGGCCGCGACGGCCGCGTCGTCGAAAACGGCGCTGGCCTGCCGATGGCGGTTGACCCGGCAGCTAAACACGTCGGGCCGAGCGTAGTGACCGGCCACGTCGAACATTAGCCGCTCCTCGTGAACACGGTGGAGATCTACTTCGGCTATGATCACTTCCTCGCGCCCGACAACGAGTCCGGCAACCCAGTTGCCATCCGGCGCCACGATACCAGAGCCGCCATCGAAGACGTCATTTGGATAGCTTTCCCGAATGGCGTCCAGCATCGGAAAATCCGAACGGGCGTCGTCCAATGAGAGGAGGCCGCTTGCGGCCACAGAATACACGCGGCCTTCTATCGCTGTGAAGCGGGTAATATCACGTGTCAGGTTGGACCAGCCTGGCCAGACGGACACCAGTACATCTATTCCGTCGGCATAGAGCGCATGCCTGGCCAGCGGCATCCAGTTCTCCCAGCAGATCAGGCCGCCGATCCTGACGCCCTTGTACTCATAGGCCCGGAGCCCGTGGCCGTCCCCTCGCGACCAGACAAGCCTCTCGTCATGGGTAGGCACGAGCTTGCGGTGCATGCCGATAAGACCGCGGCCCGGGTCGATCGCGGCGAGTGAACAGTAGACACTTCCGCTGGCGCCCCCGGGGTCACGCTCGCTCACACCCAGGAAAACAAATAGCCCGAGATCGCCTGCCGCTTCTCGGACGACCCGAAGCTCCGGGCCTGTTGCGCTGACCGCGGCCTCAAGGTACAGGGCGTAGGCATGCTTCTGCATTGGGTCGTTAAATGCCGCACCATTGGTGCGGCAGGCCCAGAAGGGATAACCGCAGAGGAATGTTTCCGAGAAGACGACAAGTTCGGCGCCGCGGGCTGCGGCATCGGCCATGAGGGCAACGATTTTTTTGACCGTGGCAGCTCTGTCTAGCCAGACTGGCCGTGCCTGCACGGCGGCGATCTTCACTTAATGCTGTGCCTTTCTTCGCGTGGCTCGTCAGGGACGGGTGCGCTCCGCTTTACGATGTGCCCGGCTCAGTACATCTCGAAGTATTCTTGATGCTCCCAGTCAGTGACATGGCTGAGGAACCTTCCGACCTCGAAATCCTTGATCCTCAGAATGTAGTCGACGAAAATATCGCCAAACGCCGAGCGGAAGAAAGTGTCCTCCCGCAGGACACCCAATGCCTCCATAAGGCTCTTCGGCAGGGGACGGGCGCTGGCTTTGTATGGCTCGAGCGCGGGTTCGCCCGGGTCCAGGCCTTGCCGGAGCCCATCGATGCCCGCTGCCACCTGCGAGGCCAGGTAGAGGTACGGGTTGGCGGCTGAGTCGCCGATCCGGTTCTCGACATGCGCGGCTGGCGAGCCCGGTTCACCGATGACCCGGAGCATCGCGCCCCGGTTCTCGTAGGCCCACGTCACCCGGTCGGGGGCGAACGAGTCGGGCCGATACCGCTTGTACCCGGTGATCGTAGGCGTCGTGAATACCGAGGACGCCGCCGCATGCGCGAGGAGCCCGCCGATCCAGTAAAGCCCTTCTGGCGAGAGGCGTTCGCTGCCGGACTCGTCGGCGAATGCGTTGTTGCCAGCGTCGATGCGCCGGAGAGACTGGTGCAGGTGCCATCCGCTCGGGAAGAACTCCGGGAACGCGGGCCTGGCCATGAACGTGGCGTGGTATCCGAGCCGTCGGCAGATCTGCTTGATGGCCGTGCGCAGGAGCAGGGCGCTGTCGGCGCACTCCAGCCCGACCTGGGGCTCGAAAGTGACCTCGATCTGGCCGGGCCCCCACTCGTCCTCGATCGTCGCCAGCGGCAGGCCCAGCGCGACCAGTTCGCTCTGCAGGCGGTCGAGCAGTTCGTGAACCTCGTCGTTCCGGCTCTCGGTGAGGTACTGGAACCCGTGGGACAAGCCCTCCACCCGAGGTGGTTCTGGCGGCCACCCACAGTGCTCAGGGGAGAGCATCGGATCGAGCAGGCGCATGATGTAGAGCTCGATCTCCAGACCCGCCACATACTCCAGGCCCATGGCAGACAGCTGGTCGAGCTGCGTGTGCAGGACCTGCCTGGTCGAGAACGGCACCGGTTTGCCGTTCTGGAAGTACGCGTCGGAGAGGATCGAGGCAGTGCCGTCGGCCCACGGCAGGAGGCGGAAGGTCGCCGGGTCAGGCACCAGAAGCCCGTCGGGAAGCCCGTTCAGCTCGGGTACGCCGGGGAAGTTGCCCGCGTCAAAAGGAGCGACGACCGGGTGGTTCGTGGTGTCGAAGACGGTGGTGACGAGCTGGAAGTCCTTGCCGTCGCGCAGGCTCCGAACGAACTCGGGGATCGTAAGCGTCTTGCCCCGCATGATGCCGTGCTGGTCACCCCACCCGATCCGGACCTGCCTGAGGTCACCCTCCTGAACTCTTGACCGGATCTCTTCAGCAGCGCTGTGCTGCGCCTGCGACCACAGGCCGTGACGTTCGATGAATCCCGGACCTGAGGCCCGGAGGCCAGAGCTGGGCAAGTCCGTTGCACTAACCATCAACTGTCCCTTCGTTCGCTGCGGCTGCGGTTCGCGATCCCACCCTGGCCGTGGGGACGGACGGGGGACTCGGTGCTGTTCTGACCTAGGATGTAAATGGGTTGACCATTTGTCAATACTTGCGTGCAGGCCCGGCGCTGATGCCACCGGCGCTGGTCCTAGCCCTGACGTCACCCGGCGATGCCGGGCCAGCGCGTGGCCGCGGGCCGTCAAGGGTCCCGCCTGGGTCAGGTCCTGGCCCGCTGTTGCCGGGCCAGGACCTTCGCCGCGGCGCGTATCAGGAACCACGCGCCGCACCTCTGCTCCTTTGGGGAGCGGCAATCGCGCGCGGCCTAGGTAAGGAGCAGAAAATGGCGACCCCTGCGACCGGTGCAGCCGAGGAAACGGGACTCTGGCAAGGCGGCTTCTCCGGCCCCGGGCTTCCGGCCCTCGGCGGAGCGGTCATCATTGCCGCGCAACTTCCGGATGACGGGGCCGGAATTCTGGTTTCTTACTCGGGCGGCATATTCACCAGGCAGTTCTGGACCACCGGCCCGCCGGTCCCGCAGATCATCGAGATCCTTCCGCCCGAGGAGGTCAAGGCGATCAGGGACCAGGTCGCCGGCCAGTTGGAGGGCCCTGGCAGCGGGCTGGACGATCTCCCGCTGCGGGAGTTCGTGGAAACGGTCCGGCTGCACTTTGCGCAGGACGCCTCCGACCGGTTCACGGAGGCGGTCTTCGGTTCGATCACGCAGGCCAGCCCGGGAGGTCTCCAGGGCCAGGTGACCTGGCCCGGTGATGTCATCGGCACCGTGCTGGGGAACGCGGACGGGGTGTCGGCGCAGTCTCACCTCGCGAACGTGGCGGCCGGGAATCCGGCCTGGCTCCGGAACGCGGACCTGCAATCGCTCGTGATCGCCCTGCACGACGCCGTGGCCACCTCGGCGATCGACCCGCTATGGCAGCAGATGCTGACCTTCGCCGAGCAGGCCCTGCCGTAGCGGTCACCTAAACCGGAGCGCGTCGGGGAGCCAGGCTCCCCGACGCGCTCGCCCCCGCAGTCGCCGCAGATCAGTGCGCGTGCGGCTCGCCGTTGTGGTCGGGCAGCAGAACCGGGCCGACGCCCGGGATCGCCTGGGATCGCGCCTCGGCGAGCAGCGCGGCGGCCGCTGGCCGGGCGTTTTCGCCGGTACGGGATATCCGGTCGGCGATGAGCCCGGTCACGATCGGAGTCGAGAACGACGTGCCGCTCCACTTCGCCATGCCGTAGAACTTCCGGACTTCTCCGGTGTACGGGCTGACGTGGCAGGTATACGTCCCGGTCGCATAGGCGTTGACGAGGTCGCGCCCAGGCGCGTACACGTCGACCCACGGGCCGAAGTTGCTGAACGTAGCCCGGCCTCGCCAGTCACCCCCGAGCGCGCCGACGGAAATCACGTCAGAGAAGGCAGCCGGCCAGGTCGGCCGCCGGGAGCCGTCGTTGCCTGCTGCGACCACGCATACCGCGCCCCCGTGCTCGCCCAGGTGTTTGAGCCACTCCCGGAAGGCGATCATGGGAAAGTCGTGCCTGGAATGTGCGGCAATGCTGAGGTGGAAAATGTCCACTCCGAGGCTGAGCGCCGCTTCGAGCCTAGGAATCCAATTGGATTCCAGCTCGCTGCCCGCGGTCGAGATGGCGTCGGTCACGATGATGTCCGCGGCGGGCGCCATGCAACGCGCGACTCCCGCGACGAATGTGCCGTGTCCGGTGTACGGCGGGATCGGCTGCGTGCCGGGTGGGTCTTCGGGCGGAAGGGGATCCAGATCCCCTTGAACTCCGGCCAGCCACGGGTGTGTCGCGGCCGTGTCTTTCAGCAGCCCGGTGTCGTCCATGTAGATCAGGACCCCGGCACCGCCGTTGCCATGACTGACCGAGGGATAGGGCTCGATCTCGTCGTACACTTCCTGAGGTTCCGTGGCCGGGCAGGGAGATCCCGCGCCGCCTGCGACGGTCAGGACATGATCAGGTGTCGCGATTCCTCGGCCGAGTCGCTCGTCAATCAGGGCGAGCGCGTCGAGCACCGCGGATTGTGCTTCGTCCAGGGTAAGCAGGACCACACCTGCGATGACACGCCGAAGCCGCCCGGCGGCCCGCACCTCCTGCTCGGCTGGCAGGTCGAGGATCTCGAGCACCTGCCCGAGGTACTGATCACGGACCAGGATCTGGCCTTCGGCGTACAGGTGGTCGACGCGGTTCTCGCCGCGGGCGGCCTTGATGTCGATTCCCTCGTCGGGCGACGGGCGGAAGGCGCGGATTACGTGCTCAATCTCATCGACGACCTTGCGCTCCAGGCCGACTTTCCAATCGTCTGATTGCTCAGGCATGCTAATCTCCCCAGGTTTTTGAACTGCATGAATGTGCCCGTTACCGGACCTGAGGCGGGCCGGTGGCGCAGGGGCCGCAGGCGCGCGGACGCGCCTGTAGGCCCCTGTACTCATACGGAGTAATCGCCTAGCAACGTGATACCTTGCATGACCGACTTCCATCGAGGGATGTGGCCACCTCGGCGTGATTACTTTCTGTATGGTATTTGTGACTTAAAGTGGTGACGGGAAAGGCGCTCAATGGAGATCGGCAGGTAGAAAACTATTTTCGCGAAAAAAATGGACCGCGAGGATACCAGGATCTAAAATCGGCTCCGTGGCGGTAGGCGCCCTCGCGGCCGGGTCCGGACAGCGCGAGGTGGACGACTTGCTGCCGCTGGCCTTGTCCCGTCCTCGCGATGCCGTTGCCAGAGCGCGCGAGTTTTTAGCTAGGCAACCTGGTACGTACGAGGCATCGGTGGCCCATCAGGCCGCCGGGATAGCTCTGCGCGAGACCGACGATATCGATGCGGGTGTCCGCGAGTTGCGCAGTGCGCTGCGCCTGGCCCGCCGGACCGGCTCCGCGGAGCGCGAAGCTGATGTGCTGGGGTCTCTAGGCGTGGCGTTTGTCTACGCAGGCCGGACGGCGAGCGGGCTCGCCGCCTTTGAACGAGCCGTCCAAATCTCCAGCGGCGTGCTCAAGGGACGGGTGCTCCACCGGCGCGGCCATGTGTTCTGGACGCTCGGCCGGAACGCCGCGGCCCTAGATGACTTCCGCCGCGCGGTCGGCATGCTGCAGCGCGCAGGCGACACGGTCTGGATGGCTCGCGCGCTGAGTGGCCGCGGGCTCGTCTATCTAGCCATCGGGTCGCCTGGCCGCGCGGATGCTGATTTTGTGGCCGCGGGGCGCCTGTTCGCCGAAACCAATCAGGACCTGGCGTCGGTCCATACAGTGCTCAACCGCGGGGTGGCCGCCTTCCGCTCAGGAGATCTTCCGGCTGCGCTTTCTTTTTTGGATGAGGCAGCCTCCCGCTACCAGTTGCTCAACGTGACGACGCCATTCCTCAGCCTCGACCGGTGCGACGTGTTGCTGGCGGCGGGACTGGCGACCGAGGCGCTGGCCGAGGCGGATGTCGCCATACGCGATATTGAGCAGAATCGTGGCTGGTCCACCAAGAAGGCCGAATTGCTGCTGACGGCGGCCAACAGCGCGCTGGCGGCAGCCGAGCCGCAGGCAGCGCTGGACCGGGCGCAGGCTGCCTACCGGCTTTTCCGGTCTCAGCAGAGCGCCTGGGGGGTAGCCCACGCCGGGCTGGTACTCCTCCAGGCGCAGCACGCGGTGGCACCAGTATCGGGTCGGCTCCTGCGCGCGGCGAAACGAGCGGTCGGCCGACTGGATGAGCTCGGCTCCGGCGAGGCGACGCAGGCGCATCTGCTGGCCGGCCGGGTGGCCCTGGACCTCGGTCGGCCAGCCGAAGCCGATCGCCATCTCAGCGCGGCGGCACGGAGCCGGCGGCGCGGGGCGGCGATGGCGCGCGCCAGCGGCTGGCTCGCCGAAGCGCTGCGGGCCGAAGCAGCGGCGCAGCCACGCCGCATGCTGGTAGCGTGCCGCCGCGGCCTCCAGGTCCTAGACGAGCATCGATTCACTCTGGGCGCTTCGGAGCTGCGGGCCCAGGCCACGGCTCGCGGCGCCGAACTGGCTGTGCTCGCTCAGCGCCACGCCGCCCAGGCACACCGGCCCCGGCTCTTCCTAACCTGGACGGAGCGCTGGCGCGCCACCGCGCTGACCGTGCCCGCGGTACGGCCCTCCGCTGACGCGGAACTTAATGCCGGTCTCGCCGCGCTGCGCGAGGTAACCAGCCGGCTGGAGGAGGCGCGGCGGCAAGGCATGTCGAGCGGGGAGCTGCAGCGGGAGCAGCTGCGGCTCGAAAGCGTGGTACGGGCCCGCTCGCTGCAGGCCCCGGGCATGGCTGGCGTCGGCCGTGCCGTCATCGACATCACGGCGCTGCTCGGCCAGCTGGGCACGGCCCAGCTCGTCGAGATCGTCGATGTCGACGGCATCCTGTACGTGCTGGTCTGCGGGGCGGGCCGGGTGCGGCAGTTCACGGCAGGCCGCACCCAGGATGCGATCCGTGCTGCTGATTTCGCCCGGTTTGGCCTGCGCCGCCTGGCTCGCGGCCGCCCCGGGGACGACCCGGACAGCGCGCTGGCCATCCTGAAGGCAGCGGGCCCGGATCTCCAGGACGCGATCCTTGGCCCGGCCGCCAGTTACCTGGGCGACCAGCCGCTCGTTGTGGTTCCGCCGGGCAAGCTGCACGCGATCCCGTGGGCGCTGCTCCCCGCGCTGGGCGGCCGCGTGTTCAGCGTTGCCCCATCCGCAGGGGCCTGGATGCGCGCGGATGCTGCCCCGCCGCCGGCCCGCCGGCAGGTCACGCTCGCCCGCGGTCCTGGCCTGGTCACGGACGGCGCCGAGGTTCCGCTAGTGGCCCAGCTGTATGACCATGTCACGGTCCTGTCCGGTGGCGAGGCCACGGCGAGGCGGGTGCTGTCCGCGATCGACGGGGCCTGGCTGGCCCACATCGCCGCTCATGGGCGCTTCCGGGCCGACAGCCCGCTGTTCTCCTCGTTGCGCATGCACGACGGACCGCTCACCGTGTACGACTTCGAGCAGTTGCGCCGCGCGCCCTACCGGCTGGTGCTGTCGAGCTGCGACTCCGGCGTCTTGGCCCCGGCCGGAGCCGATGAGCTACTCGGCCTGGTCAGCAGCCTGCTGCCGCTGGGCACGGCCGGGATCATCGCAGGCGTCGTTCCGCTGAACGACTATGCCGTCGTGCCCCTGATGGTGAGCCTGCACCAGCACCTGCGGGCGGGTCAGAGCCTCGCCGAGTCGTTGCACAGCGTCCGGCAGGACGCTGCCGGTGATCCGGTCCGGCAGGTTGCGGCGATGTCCCTCGTGGCCCTGGGCGCTGGCTGACGCGGGTCGGTCAAAGTGTGATCCATCCGGTAAGCGCATCGGTGTCGGCCGTGGTCTTGCAGTGCAACCGGAACGGGCCAGCCGGGATGGGCCGGATCGAGAAGCAGCCGATCTCGTCGGCGGCGACTGTCGTCTCAGTGCCGTCCCGGGGCTGGATCTTGATCGTCCCGGGCTGGGCCGGGACGATCTGGCCGAGCAGCGAGTCCTGGGTGACCTCGAGTTCGATGGTCAGGTGTGCCGAGGTGAAGGTGAGGGCGCGGATGGACGCTGTCTCGGCGCGCAGGCTCGGCACCTGATCGGAGTCACGGCTGGAGTCGTAGGTGAGCTGCGCGAGTTCGGCGTCGATGTTGTGCCAGGTGAAGGCGTTCTTGCCGGCTTCGACGAATTCAGGGGGGACGGCCTGCCGGGCGTCTAGAGCTTGCCGTAGTGCGGCCAGGAGTTCTTCGTCGTCCCAGACTTCGGACACCATGCTCACCTTCCGGTCCCCCTGACTTCGACGGGCTTGGCGTCGTCGCCGAGAAGCCCGGCGAGATGCGGCGACCGGCGCAGCCGGCCCAGGCAGCGAGCACGTGTCGGGCCGATACTGCCCACGGGGATGCCCAGCCTGGCGCTGATGTCCGCGTAGGCC
Source organism: uncultured Actinomycetota bacterium (assembly GCA_963729365.1). Taxonomy (GTDB): domain Bacteria; phylum Actinomycetota; class Actinomycetes; order Streptosporangiales; family Streptosporangiaceae; genus JASHPR01. The sequence goes on along the minus strand of CAVSNQ010000011.1, from coordinate 35,378 downwards.
AGGGGCGGGTCACCGATCAGCAGCGACAGCAACTCGTGGCAGCTGGGCGACAGCTCGGCGAACGCGGCGCGCAGGGCGGCGTTGCGTTCAGCCACGATCAGCTCCTGCTCGATCGTCGCGGCGTCGGGATCCTGCTGTATCTGCTCCTCAGGAGACAGGTCCGCATGGTCATGCCGGCGGGCCACCCGCAGCACCCGCAGGACTTCATGCCTGGTCGTTGTGGCCAGCCAGCCGGGCAGCGCCGCGGCCTCCCTGAGGCTGCCGACGTTCTCGACCAGCAGCAGCCAGACGCTCTGGCCGACATCGTCGACGTCCTGGCGGCTTAACTGGTACCGCTGGCAGATAGACCACACCAGAGCCGAGTACCGCTCGATGAGCTCGTTCCACGCCTCCTGGTCGCCTTCGCGTACCCGGGCGACCAGGGCACTGACCGACGAGTCGTCGTCGTCCATGGCGTGTCCTTTCCAGGCCGGAAGGGCCTGCCGGATCGCGTGCCGTACGTCGGTCCCGCCGCCACCCCGCCGCGCGGCTGGCGGACGGGCTTGAGCCCGAAACGTATCGATTCGATCGTCGCAGTATGCGGCAATCCGGTCAGGCATTCTGGCTACTCCGTTGCCGCGTCGATCCCGGAACCTGGTCGGCAGGGAGGCCGTGGTGCGGCGGTCGCCGCACCACGGCCTCGGGCGCGTCCGGCCGAGCATGACCCGCGCCCAGCGCGGCCCCCACGGCGGCGTCGCCGTTCGTGCGGGCCAGTTCCCCCCGGGGAGCTCCAACTTCATTGCTTGGTCAGCCGAATCGAGTGCTCTGAGCCGGGATCGGCGGCGAAAGAGCCTGGACCACGGCATTCTCCTCTGTTCGCGGGCATCGGAATACGGGCGAAACGACGGTCGGGCCAGGCCGCACCGGGCAGCCAGCCGTTCCTACATGAGCAGAGGAGGCGCGGCCCGGCTTGATACAGAAAGTTCCGGGAGCAGGTTCCGGCGGACGAGCCGGGTCAGACTACGAAGGTCTCGAGGGACTCGCGGGCGAATACTTCCTCTGCCTCGTACCGCCGCGGTGACAGGCCCTGCTCGTGGTGGTACCGGAAAAAGGTCTCCAGGGTCACGCGGTTGGGCTCGATGCCGTAAGGCCACCAGTCGTCACCGAGGGTGTTGCGAGTTCGTTCGACTTCGGCCCAGAGCCAGGGCAACGCGTACCGGAGCGCGTTCGTCTCCCCGATGCCGGAGAGCGCGATCGCCTTCGCCGCCTCGCACGCCTTGATGAGCTCACGGGCCAGCCATCGGTTCTGCTCGTAGATCTCGCGGCGGATGGCCAGCGTATGCATGATCGGGAAGATCCCCGTGGCCGCGTAGTACTCCTGCTCGACTCCCACCGGATCGATAAACAGCCGACGCAGGCCACCGCCACCCGGTTCGTTGAAGGGAGGAGGATTGCGCGCCGAATAGATAGCGTCGAGCGTGCCGTCGAGCAGCAACTGGCACAGTGTCTGGCGCGAGTCGATCGGCTCGACGTCGACCCCGGGGGGCAGGTTCAGCGGCAGCTTCTCGACCCGCCCGGGGGTGTCGAGGCCGCCGGTCCGGTAGCGCACCGCCGTGACGTCGAGGCCGTGGCGTTCGGCCAGGATGCCGCGGATCCAGACCGAGGCCGTGATCTGGTACTCCGGCACGCCGACGGTCTTGCCGGCCAGGGCCGTGGGGTCGGTGATCGGCGAGTCGCGGCGCACGTAGATCCCGCTGTGCCGGAACACCCGGGAAGGGAAGACGGGAACGGCGACGAACGGGTGCCCGTGTTCCAGGCTGATGAGATAGCTGGAGAGCGACAGCTCGGCGATGTCGAACTCCCGGTATTTCACCATCCGGAAGAACGTTTCCTCCACCGGCAGGTCGAGGAAGTTCAGCATCCCCCCGCCGAGCTGGACGGTGCCGTCGCGCAATGGCTGCATGCGATCGTAGGCCTGGCACGCCATCGTGAACCTCGGTGCGGACGACTCTGATATCGGCATCGTCAGTTACCTTCGGCTAAGGGGCGGACCGCTGCTTCCAGCGGGCGCTTGCTCGGTTCAGCCTGGCTGGAATACGCGGGCACCTGGGTTGATTGTGCTTGGGTTTCGAGGTCGTCGACCATGCAGAGCCCCGTCTTTGGCCCATTCGACTTCCAGGTGCGCTCGGGCGGCCAGCCCGCGGTAGGTGTGCACCGTTCGCGGCCCGCTATCTGGAGTGCTGGGCCGCGAGCAGCGGTATGGCCGCGATCTTCTCCTCGGTCAGGTCTTCCCAGCGGATTTCGGCAGGCGGCCGTGGCCCGTGCCGGGAACGGCAGTCGATGACGCGCTCGGGCGTGATGATGAAGTCCAGCGGCACGTCGTGGCCGGTGAGCGGGATTGTCCCGGCCGCGCGGACCTGGAGTTCGTGAACGGTGGTGACCGACACGGTGTGCGGCCCGATCAGGCCGGCCGCGGTGGCCAGCGCGAATTCCAGGTCGGCGAACCCGCCGCCCTTGCCCAGCCGGGCGCCGTCCTGGCCGGCCGCGACACAGCCCATCACCACCAGGTCGACCGGGGACAGTCCGGCCAGCGTGACCCGCCGGGCGGACCGGGAGGCCCCGCTGATCGACGCCGCCTTGCGCGGCGGCTCACTCAGGTGGGCGGGATCGAGGGCAAAGAACGGCTCCTCCCCGGCCAGGCGCGGAACCGCCATGTACACGGTCTTGCCGTCTTCGAGCGCGCGCTGGCGTACCGGCCACTGCGCGGAGTCCGGGTTGGCCTTCACGGTGGCGGCGGTCTGCCATGCCGGCGTGGCGCGAAGCCGCTCGGCGGCGGCCTCGGCGCCGGTGAAGTTCGGGATGCGCCCGGCCGCGCCGGGAAACCTGGCCACCTTCGCCGCGCGCATCGCCGACCACACCTCCTCCCGCAGCGCGGCCTTCGCGGCCAGCACGTCGGCAGGTCCGCCGGCGTCATGATCGTGACGCGGCACGGGACGGGGCATGCCCCTATCTTGCCTGTTCGGGTGCTGGCGGCGCGGGGACAGTGCCGCCGCTGCGCCAGTACTCACCGCCGGACCTGGACAGGAAGTCCTCGTCGACCAGGTACCGGCGCAGCGCGGCGTAGTCAGGGTGAATGGCACCGAGGAACAGGCTGACGCGCCGTTCCGGGTAGTGCACGCCCGGCTGGAACGCCTGGGCGATCCGGTCGAGCAGCAGGCGCCGCCGCGATCGTTTGGCGGGCAGGGCCTGCAGCCGGCCGCTGCCGATGAACGCCCGCAGTAGCGGGTCGCCAGCCAGCGACTCCAGGATGGACTCCGGGTCAAGATCGGCCATGACGACATTGTCCATCACGTCGCCACGCGCCTCCGACTGGTTTTCGGCCGGAGCAGCTGGCTCGCCGGCGACCGCCGGGCGGCGATGTAGCCGACGGCCGGCGGGTCACTCGCTCACGCCGTGCTCTCGGTGCTCAAGTCGGTCAGTTCGGCACTGCCCGACCGCCGGGCGCGCAGCACCCAGGTTGAGGCGAAGCCACCTTGCGCAGCTTGGTGTGATCGGGCGGGTGGGTGTCGATGATCGCGGCGAGCAGTCATGTCCTCGTCGGTCGGCTCCTCGAACGAGATCCCGCGCGCCGATGAGAATGTGCCAACGTCGCGGCTTGCTGCGACAATGTCGTTGTAACAAAGGACTGACCAGAAGCCCGAATTCGGCGGTGCCTCGTCATGCCAGGCGACCGGCGCCTCCCGGCGCAGCCGGGTGAACTCGGGATATGGGACGCCCCGCGCCCACATGTCAAGATCGGTCAGGTCGACAGCCCTGGTCATGGCAGTTAGTTTGGCACCAAACGAACGACCGGGCAACGGCGGGAGATGCTGCGGCACGGACGGGGCGGCGCGGGCGGCGCGCCGCGGTTAGGAGAGAATCGGTCCATGCAAGTCGTCGTCATCCGCCACCACGAGGAGGATTCGGCCGGGTTCATCGGCGAGGCGTTCGAGGCACGCGGCGCCGAGCTCAGCGTCAGCCTGTTCCCGAAGGAGGGCCTGCCCGCGCTCGACGGCATCGATCATGTCGTGGTGCTCGGCGCTGTCTGGGCGGTCTACGACGACAGCCCTGACCGGGCCTGGATCGCCGAGGAACTGGCCTGGCTACGGCGGGCGGACGAGGCCGGGGTGCCGGTGCTCGGCATCTGCTTCGGCGCGCAGGCGCTGGCCGCCGCGTTCGGCGGCCGCGTCGAGGCCGCCGTCCGCAAGGAGATCGGCTGGTCGGTGATCGACTCGCTCGACGACGAGCTGATCCCGCCCGGTCCCTGGCTGGAGTTTCACGGCGACCGGTTCTTCCCGCCGCCGCAGGCCAGGGTGCTCGCCCGCAGTGAGGTCGGGGTACAGGCCTTCTCGCTGGGCCGGCACCTGGCGGTCCAGTTTCATCCCGAGCCTGATGGCGCCCTGCTCGCCAAGTGGCTGGACGCGGGCGGGCGGGAGGAGGCCAAGCAGGAAGGCATCGACCCGGACCGGTTCCTGGCTCAGACCTTCGCCGAGGAGCCGGCCGCGCGCAGCCGCGCCGATGCGCTCGTTGCGTCCGCGCTGCGGATCGCCGAGCAGGCCCCCGAGGAGCAAGACCGCCCTTAGCTGCTCCAGGCCGCCTGCCATTAGCCGGCGAGGAGTGGGGCTGATCCGCCCGGCCCTTGAGTTCGCGCTCGGCGAGCGCGTACATTCCGGCCCGGATCAGCCTTCCGGCGGCGGGCCAGCCCTAGCCGTCCTCGACCGAGCGGATGATCTTGCGGAGCAGCGAGGCGAGCTGATTCTTCTCCTGCTCGGTGAGGCTGGCGCTGACGAACGCCTCGCCCATGTTGAACGCCGGGAACAGCCGCTCGATCACGCCGAGCCCCTTGGGCTCCAAGCTGACCAGCACGAGCCGGCCGTCCGCGTCGTGCGCCCGCCGCCGGGCGAGGCCCCGCTTCTCCAGGGTCTTCAGCACGCCGGTCAGCGTTCCCTTGGTGACTCCGGCCTCGGCGGCCAGGTGCCGGGTCTGCTGGTCGCCCCAGGTCCACAGCACGAACAGCACGGTGAACGCGGCCCAGGAGAGGTCCTCGTCGGCCAGCACCTTCTGTTCCATGTGGTTCCGGATCACGTTGGCCGCGCGGTAGATGTTGGACACCGCGGCCATCGCTGCGAAGTCGAGATGCTGATCGCCGATCCGGCCGCGGATGTCGCGCTCGGCCCGCACGAGATCGCTGGCGCTGCCAGCCGCAAGTCGACGAGGCATACGGCGATCGTACGTGCCGCAGTGCCCGCAAGTGTGCGCTGCCCGCGGGCGCTCCTCGAAGTCGATCAGGTCCGTTCCAGCCGGACGGGCCACCCGTCGGTGTCATAGACGACGAGCCGCTCAACATCCGTGCCGCCGGGTGGGACGGCTAGATCCGGCGGCCAGGTGCTCGATGCGGGAGTGCAGCTCCCCGACGAAGCTCTCGGCCTCGGGTTTCATCAGCACGCTGCGCAAGATCCTCGTCCCGTCGCGGTCACCGGCCACAGCCGGGTGGCGGCGGGCGAACGCGTCGGCGGTCACCCGCAGCGTGCTGAGGTACACCGGATGAGCCGAGTCGGCCATTCCGTCGGCCAGCATGCGGGCGCTGGCTTCGTCGATCGCGGACATGGCCAGCGGGCTGGTGGCCGGGAAATAGCAGACGATGTCCAGCTCCGGGCGCTGGTAGAGCTCCAGTCGGCCGGAGTCCTCGAGCAGCCGCGCCCAGTCCAGCGCGGCCCGGCGGCAGGCCGCCAGCACCCGGCCGAGCCCCTCCGGGGTGGGCGGCAGGAGCCGGAACGTGAGCCACAGCGCGGCGGCCGCTGCTCCGGCCCTCGAGCACTCGAGGCTGATCTCGCCGAGGTGCAGATCATCCGATGTGAAGTAGGTGTACGGCGAGTCGTGCAGGTAGAAGCGCCCGACGTCGGGGTCCCGGAACAGCACGGCCCCGCATCCGTAGGGCTGCAGACCGTGCTTGTGCGGGTCGACGACCACGGAGTCGCACTCCGCGATCGCCCGCCACGGCGCCGCGTCGATGCCGAGGTCGCTCATGCCCGCCAGCAGGGTGAAGAAGCCGCCGTAGGCGGCGTCGACATGGACCCGGACCCCGCGGGGGCGGGCGATCGCGAGCACCTCGTGCACGGGGTCGACGGCGCCCAGGCCGGTCGTGCCGGCCGTGGCGACCACGGTCCCGATGCGGCCCCGGGCGAGCAGCGCATCGAGCGCGCCGAGATCCAGCCGGCCCGCCCTGTCCACCGCCACCGCGGTTCCCTCCATGCCGAGCACGCCGCACATGCGGGAGTGGGTGTAGTGCGCATCGGCGCTGTAGGCGATGCCGCGGCCGGGATGCAGTCCGCGGGCGACGTAGAGGGCCTCCAGGTTCGCGATCGTGCCGCTGGTCGTCAGGTGGCCGAGGTGCGTGGCCAGGCCGAACATCTGGGCCAGCTGCGCCACGGCCTCCTTCTCCATCCGGGCCGTCGCCGGGCCGCCATCGAGCGCGTGGTTGTTGGGGTTGACCAGCATCGCGGTGAGGTAGCCGACGATCGCGGCGGGATGCGGGGGCTTCAGCATCTGCCCGGCGTAGGACGGGTGGAAGAACGGGTAGTTCTCCCTGAGCCGCTCCGTGAAGACGCCGAACGCGCTGGCGAACTGCTCGTCGGTGATCCGCAGCGCGGCGTCGCGCTCAAACGGGCCGAATGCGGCCTGCCAGTCCTCGACCGCGTCCACGCCTTTGCTCAGCCAGTTCCGCATGTCCATGTCCGCACCTCGCCATCGTGATCAGGGCCCCGCTTGGGGCCAGGGCACATCCGAGTGTCGCCTTCTCGGTGCCCGGGCACATCGCGGCGGGCCGGCCCGGCGTGCGACGCTGAGCCATGGAACGCTACATCCTGACCCTGCGCTGCGACGACCAGCCTGGGATCGTACGCTCCCTGGCCGAGGGGATCGTGCAGGCCAAGGGCAACATCCTGGAGAGCGCGCAGTTCTCCGACCCGCCCACCGGCCTGTTCTGCATGCGGACCTCTTTCGAAAGCCCTGAAGAAGACCTCGCGTCGATCCGCGATCTCATCGCGGGCGCGGTGTTGCGGTTCCAGCCGGTGCTCACCCTGCGGCCGGAGTCGAGCCGCCGCCGGGTGCTCGTGATGGTCTCCAGGCTCGACCACTGCCTCTCCGACCTGCTGTACCGGTGGGACATCGGGGAACTGCCCGCCGACCTCCAGCTTGTGGTCTCCAATCACGACACCTGCAGGCCGCTCGTCGAACGATACGGCCTGCCGTACCGGCATGTTCCCGTGACCGCGGCGACCAAGCCGGAGGCCGAGGCGGCATTGCTGGCCCTGATCGCCGAGCACCAGATCGACGTCGTCGTCCTGGCCAGGTACATGCAGGTGCTCTCCGACGACCTGTGCCGCAGGCTGGAGGGGCGGGTGATCAACATTCATCACTCCTTCCTGCCGGGATTCAAGGGAGCCAGACCGTACGATCAGGCCTACGAGCGGGGCGTGAAGCTCATCGGGGCGACCGCCCACTTCGTCACCCCAGAGCTGGACGAGGGCCCGATCATCGAGCAGGACGTGGCCAGGGTCGGGCATGCCCACGCCCCCGAGCAGCTCGTGGCCATCGGCCGCGATGTGGAGCGGCTGGTGCTGGCCCGCGCGGTGCGCCTCTATGCCGAGGACCGCGTGGTGCTGGCCGGCGCGCGCACCGTTGTCTTCGGCTGAACGGGTCAGGCGTTCAGGACCCTGATCGGGTGACCGTCAAGGAAGGCGAGGATGGCCTCGACGGCGCCCGAGTAGAAGGCCTGGTAGCTGCCGGCGGTGACGTAGCCGATGTGCGGCGTGAGCAAGGTCCTCGGCGCGGTGCGCAGCGGGTGGTCCGCCGGGAGCGGCTCGATGTCGAACACGTCAAGGCCGGCCCCGGCGATGCGCCCGGCGCGCAGCGCGTCGATCAGCGCCGCCTCGTCCACGATCGGGCCGCGCGAGGTGTTGACCAGGTAGGCGGTCGGCTTCATCAGCGCCAGGTCGGGGCCGGCGATCAGCCCTGTCGTGCGCTCGCTGAGCTTGAGGTGGATCGTCACGATGTCAGCGCTGCGGAGCAGGGTTGCCTTGTCGACGGCCTCGACGCCGGCCGCGGCGGCCACGGAGGGGTCGAGGTTCTGGCTCCAGGCGACCACGTGCATGCCGAACGCCTGGCCGACCGTGGCCACCCGCCGGCCGAGGTTCCCGAGGCCGATGACGCCGAGGGTCGCGCCGGCCAGGTCGGTGCCAACCGTCCGCCCCCAGAGACCGGCCCGCATCCCGGCGTCCTCCGCGGCCACGTGCCGGGCCAGCCCGAGGATCAGCGCCCAGGTCAGCTCAGCGGCGGGCTGGGGCCGGCCGCCGGTGCCCGACACGGTGATGCCGAGTTCGCCGGCCGCCGGGATGTCGATGTGGGCGGTGCCCATGCCGGTGCTGACGAGCAGCCGCAGCCGGGGGAGCCGCTCCAGGACCTCGCGCGGGAAGCGGGTGCGCTCGCGCATCGCCACGATCACGTCGAACGGTGCCAGGCGGTCGACGAGAAGGCCGGTGCCGGCGACGTGGTCGGAGAAGATCGTGACGTCGGCCGCGTCGTCCAGCTCGCTCCACGGCCCGAACTCGCGGGCCGCGCTCTGGTAGTCGTCGAGCACTCCGACCAGCAGGGCCGTCGTGGTCATGCCGTCTTCCTCTCTGGATTGCTGTCCGGCGGGAAATAGCGGTCAAGCAGGTCGTTGCGGAACCGGCCGGCCGGGTCGTAGCCGCGCATCAGCTGCCGGAAGTCGTCAAGCCGCGGGTACAGGCCGCGCACGGCCTCGGGGCTCATGACGAAGAGCTTCCCCCAGTGCGGCCTGGCCTGCAGCGGCGCCAGGCGCTCCTCGATCTGGGCCAGGACCGGCTCGACAGCCGCCCAGTCCTTGACCCAGGTGAAATGGAAAGCGACCGAGTCCCGCCGGTAGCTCGGGCTCAGCCACGCCTCGTCCGCGGCGATGGTGCGGATCTCGCAGATCCGCAGCACCCGGGCCATCTGGCCGGCGATCGGCCGCAGCGCACGCAGCGCGTCGGTCGCGCCCGCCCGCTGCAGCAGGTACTCGGACTGCAGCTCGTCACCGGAGCCGGGGGTGAAGTCCAGCCGGAAGTGCGGCAGCCGCTCGTGCCACGGCCCGGGCACTCCCATTTGCTCGGTGCACCAGGCCGGGGGCAGGCCGGGCACCGGATTGCGCGGGCCGTCCGCCAGCCGGCCGCCCATCCACCGTGGCTCGGGCGCCCAGGAGTCCGCGGCGTCCGCCCGGCGCTTCAGCCAGGCCTGGCGGATCCGCGGGCTGCGCCAGTCGGTGAACAGGCTCACGCTGTACGCGCTGGCCATGATCTCGTCGAAATGCCTGGTTACCTGCGCTTGCGGCAGGTCCTCGTAGACGTACTGCCGTACGTCGAAGGCCGGCACCGTGTCGAGCGTCAGCCGGGTGACGATACCGAGGGCGCCGAGTGCCACCACGATCCCGGGGAACCGGCCGGGGTCGGCGTCCCGGCTCGCGGTCACGACGGCGCCGTCCGCGGTGACCATCTGCACGGCCGACACCGCGGTCGCGAGGTTGCCGTTGCGGTCGCCGGAGCCGTGAGTCCCGGTAGCGCACGCGCCCGCCACCGATATGTGCGGCAGCGACGCCAGGTTAGGCAGCGCGCGGCCCGCCGCGTTGAGCGCCACGGCCAGCTCGCCGTACTGTAGGCCGGCGCTGACCGTCACCGCCGCGTTCGCCGTGTCGACCTCGATCAGGCGCGGCAGGCCGGCCGCGGAGATGAGGTCACCGGGGGAATCCGCGAGAAGGTTGAACGAGTGGCCCGTCCCCAGCGCCCGGACCTTCTGGCTCCGCGCGACCAGGTGCTGTATCTCCGGTACCGACGACGGCCGGTGGAATCGCTGTGCGCCGAACGTGACATTGCCCGCCCAGTTCGTTGGCATCTCGCTCATCCGGCCGAAGTTTACTTCCCGGCCCGACCCGACACGGGAAGCCGCCTGCACCCGCGGCTGACACCACGGCCGGCCCGGCCCGCCGCGGCCCGTGATGGCGGCGGCATGGCCGGGTACGTTGGCGATATGGCCAGATTGCGGGGCAAGGTCCGGCGCCTGGCCGGTGCGCGGGTGGTCGTGGTCGGCATGGGCTTCGCCGGGCTGGCCACGGTGAGCAGGCTGACCCGGGCGGGCATGCGGGTCACCCTGCTGGACCGCAACGTCTACAGCACCTTCCAGCCGCTGCTCTACCAGGTGGCCACGGGGGGCCTGAACCCGAGTGACGTGGCCTACCCGCTCCGGGGGTTCGCGCATAAGTACGGCGCCCGCTTTCTGCACGGCGAGCTCACGCAGCTCGACGCCGCCGCGCAGAAGATCACCCTGGCTCACGGCGAGGAACTCGGTTACGACTATCTGGTCCTCGGCACCGGCGTATCGGCCGCGTACCACGGCGTTACCGGGGCCGACAAGCACAGCTTCGCCCTGTACACCCGGACCGACGCGGTGGCGCTGCGCGATCAGCTGATGGCTCTCCTGGAGCGGCTCAGCGGCGAGGACCGGGGGAAAGACGTCTCCATTACGGTCGTGGGCGGCGGCCCGACCGGTGTGGAACTGGCCGGGACCCTGGCCGACCTGCGCAACATCGCGCTGGCCACCGCGTTCCCTGACATCGACCGGTCGCGGCTGCACATCAAGCTGGTCGAGCAGGCGCCGACCCTGCTGGCCGGGTACGCCCCGTCGCTGCGCGCGTACGCCCGCCGGCAGCTGCTCGGCCGGGAGGTGGAGGTTCGCCTCGGCGCCACGATCAGTGAGATCACCGCCGACCAGGTCGTGCTCTCCGGCGGAGAGCACGTGCACAGCGACATGACCGTGTGGGCGGCGGGGATCAGCGGGCCCGATTACGTCGGGAACTGGGGCCTGCCGCAGGGACGCGGCGGCCGCGTCGAGGTCGGGCCGGACCTGCGGGTCAAGGGGCACGATCGCATCTTCGTCATCGGCGACATCGCGCTGATCGATGGCCAGCCGCTGCCGCAGCTGGCCCAGCCTGCGCTGCAGATGGGCCGGTTCGCGGCGGAGCAGATCGCCAGGCTCGAGGCCGGGCAGCCCACGGCCCGGTTTGAATACCACGACAAGGGGATCATGGCCACCATCGGGCGCCGGTCAGCGGTCGTGCAGCTGCCGTATCACGTGCGCATCCGCGGCGTGCTGGCCTGGTTGGCCTGGCTCGGGCTGCACCTGGTGACCCTGCTCGGCAACCGGAACAGGCTCTCCGCGCTGATCAACCTGGCCTACCGCTATCTCAGCTGGGGACACGGGGGAGCGGTCATCGTGGACAGCGATCCGCCGGCCGACTGACCCGGGTTCTGGGCGCTGACCGACCAGGACGGCCAGACCGCACCCGCGGGCTCACGCTGCACCGTATGGTCGGATTGATGGCACATCGCGACCTTGGACAGCGCTGCGCCGAGCTGACCGAGGAAGCCGCCGGCTGCGGCGCCGAGGCCGCGGTGCCCAGGCCCTCACGTTCTACTCCGAAGCGCTCGACATCGCCGGGAAGATGGCTCGTGCCGACCCCGCCGCCGACCGGCCGATCCGGCAGCGGGCCAGCATCCTCTACGCGTTAGGGGCACTGCACATTGACGCGCACCGCTGGGACGCGGCGGTGGCGGCGCTGGACGATTCCGAAACGGCCTACCGCGAGCTGGCCGGACGGGGCAGGCCCGGGACCGAGGCGCTGATCGCGGACGTCAAGGCCCGCCGGGGCAGCGCGAAGATGATCGGCGGGCGGGGCGCCTCCGCCGTCCTCGAGCTGGACGAGGCGGTCTCATCCCACCGCCGCCTGCTCGCCGGCCAGCAGACCGCCGCGCGCTCCCTCGACATGGCGCGCATCCTCACGTCCAACGCAGCGGTGCTGGACAGGTTCGGGGATCCCGACCTCGCCGTGGCGTCGGCGGACCATGCCATCCGGCTGTACACGTCCCTGGCGGATGCGATCAACGCCGCGCCGGACCTGGACTTTCATTTCGGCTACCTCGAAACCGTCGCCGACGTCGCGGCGCGGATCCATGCCGCAACCGGCCGCCTGGATCTCGCGCTCCAGGCCGACGACCTCGCCGTCCATGCCGCGCGTGCCCTGGCCAAGGCCAGCGGCTCCGCGAGCGAGACCGCGGGCCTGGCCGCCCGGCTCACTCGCAAGGGACTTCACCTCACGGCCGCCGGCCAGCCGGACCGCCACGACGAGGCCGCCTCCTGCCTGGCCGAGGGCCTCGCCCTCGACGCCGCGATCGCGCTCCAGGCGACGTCGGAATGGGAGCAGGCGGTGGCCGGAGGCCGGCCGGTCACCCTGGCCAGTGCCCTGGAGACCGCCGCCCGCTCCCTGGGCCACGACCGGGTGCGCCGGGAACTGCTGGACGCCGTGACCGCCCCAGCCGCCGACGGGCGGATCCTGTGCCCGTCGGACCGCTGCGCGGCCGACTCCGCGCCCGCGTGGGCGAATGAGCTGGCCGGGATCGCCATTGACCTGCTGCCCCGGTCGGCCGTGGCCGGGCTGCGCGTCGGGCTCGAGGCGCACTACCTCTACGCCGCCGGGTCCCGCCACAATCCGCCCGTCATGCGCTACCAGTTCGACTCCTCCGGCATCCCCTGGGCCAGGCTGCTGCTGGCCTGCTGCCAGACCCTGGCGGCCACGGATGAGGAATGGGCGCTGCCCCTGGCCCTGGACCTGGCGTCCTGGAACTTCGGGGTGATCGTCCAGCTGCAGCCCTTCGTGATGACCGCGCAGAGGTACCTGAAGAGCGGCAAGCCACCGCCCGGTGACCTCGACACCAGCGTGGTCCCGCTCGTCCGCGACTGCTTGTCAGTGCATGCCACGCTGCACGTCAGGAACGCTGACCACGAGGCTGCCCAGCAGTTCACGCAGATCGCCAAGTTGCTGGGCATGACGCTCTAGCCGGCGATCTACGGCCAGCGTCTTCATGATCCGGACCGGAGCCGGGCCGCGCGCCGCGAGGCATAGGCCCCGAGCGCGGCGGCCAGCCCGCCGCCGATCACCACGGCGCGGGCCACCGCGCCGGAATTGGACGCGCCGGAATGGGACGCGCCGAGCGCGCTGGCCAGCAGGGCGGTCATCGGCGCCACCGCGAGCACCGGCCCCCAGGCGTACCAGAAGACGATCTTGACTGCGGCGGTGTTGCCGAAGGGAGTATCGACCCCGGCGAACAGGTCGGGCGCGAACTCCCCGCGGAAGACGTTGACCAGCGCCCCGCCGACCAGCACGGGAACGGTCACAACCAGCAGGACGATGAGCCCCGGCCGGCCGGTCGCCACCGACGCCGCGACGACCGGTATCCCGGCCACCGCGAGCAGCACCAGGCACGGCACGGCCGCGTGCCGCCACGCCAGTGACCCGAACCGGAACGGCAGCTGCTCCGAGCGGCGGGTGTCCTCGGCATCCAGCCGGGCGCCTTCGCAGAGCCAGGCCGCGGCGAGGTACCCGAGCGCGAGCGCGCAGGCCACCGGCACCAGCGATACCTGCCCCCCGTGACCGGCCACGGCCAGGAGGCCCACCGCGAGCAGGGCCAGCGCCGCCGCGCCCGCCAGCCGGGCCGGCGTCCGGGCCAGCGCGAGCAGGTCCCGCCAGACCAGCACGAGTTCCCGCCGCCGCGGCGGGCGGAGCCGGAGCCGGGCCCGCCGGGCCGAGGCGGCGCCGCTGTAGGCGTTGGCGACGCCGCGGGTGTCCATGCTCAGCACCGCCGCCGACATCGCCCCGATCGTGCGCGCCCGGTTCCGCAGCGCCGCGCCGGGTACCCCGGCGGCCGCGTGGTGCGCAGCGGCCACCGCCGCGACCGCCGCCACGCCGAGCAGCGCGGTCGCGGCCGGCCACAGCGGCGCGGCGCCGCCGGCCAGGGCGACCATGCCCTGCGCGGCCCAGCCCCACGGCCCGGACCACACCGCCACGGCGGCCAGCGCCGCGGGCGGCCGGCCCAGCGCCGCCCACGCGGCCAGCCCGCCGAGCACCGAGGCGGCGGCGAGCACGATCGGGGTCGCCGAGCGCAGCCAGCGCCCGCTGGCCTGATACCGCTCGACCAGGCCGGCCGAGCCGGTGCCGAGGGCGAACAGCAGCGCGGTCGACACCATCGCGATGCCGGTCAGCCGCAGCACGCTGCCGGAGCTGCGGCCGCCGAGCCCGAACCCGACCAGGGCCGCGGCCGGCACGATGCCGACGGCCGCGCCGGCCAGGATCGCGAGCGCCGCGGACATCCGGAACCTCGGCCGCAGCAGCCGCCCGCGGTCGACCGGCGTCCCGAGCAGCCAGTCCACGGTGACCTGCGGCAGCGTGACCGGCCCGCGCCACAGGCCGTCGCGCAGCAGCGCGAGCAGCAGCAGGAGGGCCAGCGCGGCCAGCGCGGCCGGGGCGGCGTGCAGGACGTGCGGGGTCGCCGCGCCGGGCGGCGGCGGGCGCCGCAGGGCGCGGAACGCGGCGGCGATCAGTGAACCGCCGTAACCGCAGACCGCGAGCGCGACCAGGTAAATCCAGAAGGCCGCGTTGGTGGCCTGCTTCTTCGCCCGGCCCCGGCGCAGCTCGCGCAGCAGTGCGATGGTCGGCTCGGTGCTGTCGGGTACGGCGATGGGCTCGCTGGTGACGGTCACTGGATGACCGCCAGCGCCGTGTCCGGCGTGCCCTGGCCGATGACCACGCCGTCGCTCAGCACCATGACATGATCGGCGACCGCCGCGGCGAGCTCGGTGTGATGGGTGGCCATCAGCACCGCCGCGCCCGCCTGCTTCTCGGCGTTCAGCAGGCCGGCCAGCCAGCGCCGGGCCGCGGGATCCAGTCGCTGCTCCGGCTCGTCGAGCACCATCACCCGGCGCGGCCGGACCAGCATCGCGGCCAGGTGCAGGGCCTGGTGCTGGCCGCTGGACAGCGAGCCGGGCAGCGCGTCGGCGTGATCGCTGAGGCGGCATTCGGCCAGGGCGGCGTCGACCAGCTCGTCGCTGTCGCGGCCGGCGCCGTGCGCGACCGCGACCAGCTGCAGGTGCTCGCGGACGGTCAGGTCCGGGTAGGCGCTCACCAGGTCGCCGACGACGGCGATCTCGGTGCGCACCACGAGATCGTCCTGGGTCAGGCCGCGGCCCGCGTAGACGACCTGGCCGGTGGTCGGGGTGTCGCGGCCGGCCGCGATGCGCAGCAGGGTCGATTTGCCCGACCCGTTGGCGCCCATGACCGCGACGCACCGCCCGGCCGCGACCGCGAGGTCCACGGGACTGAGCGCGAGGCGGTCGCCGTACTTGCGGCTGACCCCGGTCAGGGTGAGCAGGGGCGGGGGGCTGGCGTCCGGCACGATCTTCAGTTCACCACACCGGGCGGCATGCCGGGCCGCGCCGAGTTGAACCGGTCGGCGTCCCGGTACGTGCCTGGTGCGTAGGCCCCGCTGACCAGGCCAAACGGGAACATGCAAGGAGACCTCATGAGTCCCATCGCCACCGCCAGACGCATCGCTATCGGCGCCGCCGCCCTGGCCTTACTGGCCATCCCGGCCACCGCGAACGCCGCCACCACGTGGAGTGTCGCGCATCCGCCGTACACCGCGACGGACAACGTCCCTTACGCCCCCCTGAACGCCATCTCGGCGGTCTCCGCGACCAACGTCTGGGCCGTCGGCCAGAGCAGCGGGACCCCGCTCATCGATCACTACAACGGCAGTTCCTGGGCGCAGAGCACGCTGCCGTCCGGCCCGTGCAGCGTGTTCGAAGCCGACTGCAACCTCACCGGGGTCAGCGGTGACTCGGCCAGCAACGTGATCGCCATCGGCAACGGGACCATTCCCACCTCGTCCGGCTGGCAGGTCGAGACGCTCGCCTACCTCTGGAACGGCACCGCCTGGGCGCAGCTCACCGTGCCCAGCAGTATTCCCGACACGGCCATGGAGCACATCCAGGCGTTCTCGCCCACCGACGCCTGGGCGGTGGGCACCGCTCCCAACGCGTCGGACACCGCGTCGGTGGTCGCGGCCGTGAAGTGGAACGGCACCACCTGGACCCAGGTAGCCACGCCGCTCTCCACCACGGTCAACCTCACCGTCAACGCGATCTCCGGCGACTCGGCCAGCGACATCTGGGTCGTCGGCGAGACGGCGACGCGCGGTTACACCGGCGGGACGAGAACCTCGGTGATCCTGCACTACAACGGCTCGGCGTGGACGCAGATGACCGCGCCGGACAACTCCGGGCTGCTGGACGTCGACGCCGTCTCGCCGACCGACGCCTGGGCGATCGCGGCCGACGGCTCGGTGCTGACCTGGAACGGCTCGGCCTGGACGGTGGTCACTGAGCTTGAGTACCAGTCCAACACCGCCGGGATCGCCGCGCTGTCGCCGACCGATGTCTGGACCGTGCAGCCGGGCTCGATAGCCCACTACAACGGCACGAGCTGGACCGCAGGCTCGACGCCGGCCGGCGTGAACGTGATCACCACCCACGCGGTCGTGTCCCCGGGGCACGTCTGGTTCGCCGGCTACTACTATCCCTCGAACGCCGTCACGGCGCCCGCGGTGCTCAGCACGACGTCGGGCTGACCGGCAGGCACCCACGGCAAGAACGCCGTCCCGGGCTACCACCCGGGACGGCGCCCGGGCGGCCGGCTGTCCTGGACCGGACCACGTCCCGTACGGTCTAGCCCCATGACCGATGGCATCGTTCCAGGCGGCTCTGACATCGTGCTGCGGGCCCATGACGTGGATCTGGTCCGGGACGGCAAGCTGCTGCTGGACCGGGTCAGCGTCACGATCCGGGCCGGGGAGCACTGGGCGCTGCTCGGGCCGAACGGGGCCGGCAAGAGCACCCTGCTGCACATCATGGCGACCTACGCGCATCCGACGCGGGGGCAGATGGACGTCCTCGGCCGCCGGCTCGGGCGGGTCAACGTGTTCACGCTCCGCCCCTGGATCGGCCACGTCAGCCCGCACCACCGGGTGGAGCCCGCGCGCACGGTGCGCGACGTGGTCCTCACCGGCGTCACCGGCACCATCGAGCTCGCGCAGTACTGGGTGCCCGGCCCGGCCGAGCGGTCGCGCGCCGCGGGGCTGATCGAGCTGATGGGGCTGAGCGGCCTGGCCGGCGCGCGCTGGGGGGTGCTGTCCCAGGGCGAGCGCGGCCGGACGCTGATCGCGCGGGCCCTGATGGCCGAGCCCCGCGTGCTGCTGCTGGACGAGCCCGCGGCCGGGCTGGACGTGGCGGGCCGCGAGCAGCTCCTGGCCAGCATCGACGAGCTGCGCGAGCGGCAGCCCGGCCTGGCCACCGTGCTGGTCACCCACCACCTGGAGGAGCTGCCCGCCAGCACCTCGCACGCGCTGCTGCTGCGCGGCGGGCGGCTGCTGGCCGCCGGGACCGCCGCCGAGGTGCTCACCACCGAGCTGGTCAGCGCGTGCTTCGACTATCCCGTCGCGATCGCGCGGCACGCCGGCCGCTGGGCCTCGGTCGCCGGGGCCGCCCGCTGACGCGCCCGCCCGCATGACTTCCCTGAACGCTAGCCCCGCCCCCGGTCTGGTTCCGTCAAGGCCGGTCCGGCCCGCGCATGATGCCGTCGAGAGCGGTGTCGACGACGTCGCGCACGAAGCGGTCGTTCAGCGGGGCGTGGCCGTGCAGCAGCCGGTGGTAGAGCGCGCCGTAGAGCAGGTCGAGCGCGACCTCGACCTTGGTGTTCGCGGGGATCTCGCCGCGCTCGATGGCCCGGCGGAAGACCGCGCGGGCCAGCTCGCGGCGCGGCTCGACGAAGCGGGCCAGGTAGACCTCGGCGAACTCCGGGTTCATCTGCGCCTCGGTGACGAGGCCGGCGATCACGCGCCCGTACGGCCGGCTGCTGGCGAGCCGGCTCCAGGGCCGCAGCAGCGCCAGCAGGTCTCCCCGCAGCGACCCGGTGCTCCGGGCCGGCGGCTGCGCGGCGGCCCACTCGTTGTAGAGCGCGTCGAGCGCGAGCGTCTCCTTGGTCGGCCACCAGCGATAGATCGTGGCCTTGCTGACGCCGGCCCGTTCGGCGACGGCGTCCATGCTGACCGCCGACAGCCCGCGCTCCAGGAGAAGTTCCGCGGCCGCTTCCAGGATCGCCAGCCGGGCCTTCTCGCTGCGCGGCCGCCCGCGCCGCGGTATGTCCGCCGCCGGGCCGGCCGTCATCGGGCCGCCCCGGGCCCGCGGCGATTGCATGTGCGCATTAGCTAAAACTATTAGCCGGCCCCGGCGGCCACGGGAACCGCGTGAACCTCGGGCACAATCGAGGCCGCCGCTCCGCGCGGGCTCAATATCGTTAGCCGGACAATGAATGATATCATTAGCCGGCTTCACCGATCGGGTGGATACGCTGTTCGCACTATGTCCGATGACCCCACCGCCGAGTTCCAGGCCGTCTTCTGGGCGGCCAAGCGCGTGCTGGCGCGTGCCTCGGCGACCGCCTTCGCCCGGCACGGGGTCCATGAGGGCCAGCAGTACATCCTGCTGTGCCTGTGGGCCGAGGACGGCCTTTCTCCCGGGGAGATCGCCAGGCGGCTGGGCCTGGCCACGCCCACGGTGACCCGCGCGGCGGCCCGGATGCAGGCGGCCGGCCTGCTGCGGCGCGCGCCGCACGAGCGCGACCGCCGGCTGGTACGGCTGTTCCTCACCGACCGCGGGCGAGCCCTGGAGAAGGTGATCGGGCGCGAGATCGACGAGCTCAGCGAGCGGGCCCTGGCCTCGCTTGACCAGTCAGAGCGGGCGGCGCTGGTCCGCTTCCTGGACAGCATCCGCCGCAACCTGGCCTGACCGCCGCCGCGGTCAGCCCTGGCCCCACCCCAGGACGGGCGGAGGGCCGAAGGCCGGGATGTCGCAGGTGGGGATCGTGCCGGTGCCCGGTACCGGGGTGACGTTCACGTCGTTGGCGGTGTCGCCCTCCGGGCCGGCCCGTCCGGCCCGCGCGTGCCCATCAGGCCCGAGCCGGATCCCGCGAAGGTGATGAACGGGTAGCACCCGCCGCCCGCCGCGCTGACGGTCCCGCAGGTGTTGGCCGGGTACTGGCCGGGAACCTGGTAGTCCGCCGGGTTCAGGGAGGCATACAGGGTCACGCCGTCGTCGACCAGGAGCACCTCGTGCCTGCCGATGGTGAGCGGCCCGCTCAGGAAGGCGTTGCCGGTGAAGCCGGCGGCGAGCTCGACGGCCCGGCCGGTGCCGGCGCAGCGGTCAAGGGCCGCCTGTATCCGGCCGGTGTCCGGCGGGCTCGCCTCGTCGGCGCTGCTGAACTCGCCGGTGGTGGTCGACAGCGCGGCCCTCAGGATCAGGCAGGCGCCGGGCCGCCTCGGCGGGCCGGCATGACGCGGGTCGCCCGTGGCCACGGGCATCTGGTCCGGCGGCGGCGTGGTGCCGGGGCTGCTCGTCGTTAAGGTGGCGTCCGGCTGCGCGCCTGTGGCCGCAGCGGACGCGAAGCCCGCCGGAGCGCCGAGCACGGCCAGGGCGGTGGCGCAGACCGCGGCGGTGAGGGCGGATACCCGCGGGACCTTGCTGTTCATCGGCTACTCCGGAGTTATGCCAGCCGTTGCGCCATCGCTACGCCAGTCCGCCTAGCGGGGCCTGACCTGTACCGCGTCGGATATCGTATCTCATATACGACTGATCACGGAAGGGCCAGATCGTGGGCATTGGCGCGCCTAGTGCTTGACCGGCTCGCGCCTGTCAAGATTCCGTAGAGAGGGATCTCGGCGGAACCAAGGAGCCAGGTCCGGCCACGGCGGACGGGAGGAGCAGGGATGGCATTACCAGGCTTCAGGCAGGAAGCCAGTGGCTGAGGTCGTGCTCGGGCTGGCCTCGTCGCATACGCCCCAGCTGAGTACCTCGGCGGACTACTGGACGCAGCACGCAGCACGCGACCAGCGCAACACCCGGCTGCTCGGCCCGGACGGCCGCTACTACACCTACGACGAGCTGCTGGCCACCGCCGACCCGGCCCTGGCCGGCGAGTTGCAGTCGTCGGTCTGGCACAGCAAGTTCGATCGCGCCCAGGCCGGCGTCGAGGTGCTGGCGCGGCGGCTGGCCGCGGCCGAGCCGGATGTCGTGGTGATCGTCGGCGACGACCAGCACGAGCTGTTCGGGGCGGAGGGTGTCCCCGCCATCGGGCTCTTCACCGGGGAATCCCTGTGGGACCTGCCGCCGGATGCCGAGCGCCTGGCCCGGACACCAGCGGACATTCAGGCGGCCGGCTGGGCGGCTCACGCCGACGTGCCCGATAGCTATCCCGTCGCCGCCGAGCTCAGCGAGCACCTGGCCCGCGTCCTGACCGGGCGGGGATTCGACCTGACCGTGATGTCGCAACAGCCCGCGGGACGCAGCCTGGGCCACGCCTTCACGTTCGTGCGCCGGCGGCTGCGCCTTGCGGCCGGGGTCCCGATCGTGCCGGTCCTGCTTAATACCTATTTTCCGCCGAACGTGCCGCCGCCTGGCCGGTGCTGGCGACTCGGCCAGGCCCTGGGCGCGGGGATCGAGTCCTGGGAGTCAGCCGCGCGGGTGGCCGTCTTCGCCAGCGGCGGGCTCAGTCACTTCGTGGTCATCGAGGATCTCGACCGCAGCGTGCTGGCCGGCCTGGAGGCCGGCGACGCGGGGGTCTTCGAGCAGATCCCCGTCGAGCTAATGCGCTCGGGCACGTCGGAGACCCTCAACTGGATCACCGCCGGAGGCGCCCTCGGCGGCCTGGCTTTCGACCTCGTCGACTACATCCCCGCCTACCGGTCCCCGGCCGGAACCGGGGTCGGCATGGCCTTCGCGACCTGGAACCGCGATCGCCCGCCCAATGGAGACGGAACGGTTTCCCATGATCCTTGACGTTCACGGCCACGTCAGCGCGCCCGACGGGCTGTATGCCTATAAGGCCAACCTCCTGTCCCACCGGGGCGCGCACGGCCGCGGCGGCGCGGGGGTGAGCGATGACCAGCTCCGGGCGGCCGTAGAGACGCCGGGCCGCGCGTTCGGGATCTCGCATCTCGAGCACCTCGACGCCGCGGGCATCGACGTCCAGCTCATCTCGCCCCGTCCCTACACGATGATGCACTCCGAGGAGCCGCCCAAGATCGTCCAGTGGTTCATCGAGGAGACCAACGACGTCATCCACCGGGTCTGCGGTCTATATCCGGGGCGCTTCCGCGCCATGGCCGGCCTCCCGCAGTCGCCGGCCACAGCTCCCGCGGCCTGGGCCGGCGAGCTGCGACGGTGCGTCGAGGAACTCGGCTTCGTCGGCGCGCTGATCAATCCCGACCCGAGGGAGGGACAGGGTCCGCCGCTGCCCGGTCTCGGCGACCGCTACTGGTATCCGCTTTACGAGGCGTTCTGCGAGCTGGACGTCCCCGCCCTCGTGCATTCCGCCGGATGCCGGCCGCCCGCTCGCGAGAGCTACAGCCTGCACTTCATCCTCGAGGAGACGATCGCCATCACGAGCCTGCTCGAGTCCGACGTGCACCGGGACTTTCCCTCCCTGAAACTGATCATCTCCCACGGCGGCGGCGCCGTCCCGTACCAGGTAGGCCGGTTCCTGCCCGGCGCGGCGCGCAACCCGGCCGCCGGGAGCTACCACGACCGGCTGCGCACCCTCTGGTACGACACCTGCCTTTACACCCGCGATGCCATCGAGCTGCTGATCCGCACCGTAGGCGCCGACCGCTGCCTGTTCGGATCGGAGAAGCCAGGCACCGGCTCGGTCCGCGACCCCGCCAGCGGCCGCTGGTTCGACGACATCCGGCTGCTGATCGACGAGATCGACTGGCTGAGCGACGAGGACCGTGGCCGCGTGTTCGCGGGCAACGCCGCCGAGCTTTTCGGCCTCGCCGGCCCGCTGTCCCCGGTGGAGCCGGGCAGCGGCTAACCGCGTCCGCCGGAACTGGCCAGCCCGGTCGGCCGATGCCGCAGAGGAGGATCCAGATGGCCGAACAATGGCACTGCGAGGGTGTCGGCAGCCTGCTCCGGCCGCCGGAGCTGGTCGAGGCGCGGCACCGGCGTGCGGCGGGCGAGCTGGGCGCGCCGGAGTTCAAGCGGATCGAGGACGCCGCGGTCGAGTCGGCGATCCTGCTGCAGGAGAATGCCGGTCTCGACGTGGTCGCCGACGGGGAGTTGCGCCGGGAGTCATGGATGTCCCCGTTCACCGACGGGTTCGATGGCTTTGACCGGACCACCGGCGTGGCCATGCCGTGGCGGGATGAGTCAGGCGAGCGCGTGGAGTCGGCAGGCCGGCGGCCCGTCGTGGTGGACAGGCTCACCCGGCGGCATGTTCCCTGCACGCAGGAGGAGTGGGTCTTCCTGCGGGGCCGGACGACGCGTGCGGCGAAGGCCACCATGCCCGGCGCGGAGATGGCGGCGGCCATGTACGACGACCGGCTGTCCCGCGGCGCGTACCCGACCCGGGACGACTACCACGCTCACGTGGTGGAACTGCTCCGCTGGGAGGTGTCAGAGCTGGTCCGGCTCGGCTGCCGCTATATCCAGCTCGACTCCCCGCAGTACGGCGCGCTGACGGACCCGGAGATCCGGGAGCTGTTCCGGCAGCGCGGCAGCGATCCCGACCAGCTGATCGACGCCGGGATCGAGATGGACAACGCCATCATCGGCGGATTTGCCGGCGTCACGTTCGGGCTGCACATCTGCCGCGGTAACGCCAGGAGCAGGTTCTACGCCTCGGGCAGCTACGAGCCGCTGGCCCGGATCTTCACCCGCAGCCGGTTCGGCAGGTTCCTGCTCGAGTATGACGACCAGCGTTCGGGCGGCTTCGGCCCGCTGCGCCAGGTCCCCGACGACCGCGTCGTCGTGCTCGGCCTCGTGACGACGAAGAGGCCGCAGCTTGAGAACGCGGCAGCGATACGCGGTCGCATCGAGGAGGCCGCGCGCTTCGTGCCACTGGACCGGCTGGCGCTGAGCCCGCAGTGCGGATTCGCCTCGGTCGCGGCCGGCAATCTCATCAGCCCGGCCGACCAGGCCGCCAAACTTGCCCTCGTGTCCGGCATCGCGGGCCAGGTGTGGGAATAGCGGCTCGTCGACGGCCGTATCGCCGGCGACATCCAGCTAACCGGCGGCGAAGTGGTAACACGCGGCACTCGGGCCGGCTACGCCGTCGGGCGGAACCCGCCGATGGCAAGATCGAACAGCCGGGCCGCCTGGGCCGTGCCATCTTCGCCGGGCCCGACGCGCCAGAGGAAGCCCATCAGCAGCAGCACATCGGCCGGGTCCAGCCCCGGTCGCATGACGCCGGCCGCCTCGCACGCCGCGAGCAGTTCGCCAACGGCGGCGGTGACCGGCGCGTATGTCTCGTTCACGATGTCCTGGACGGCGGCGGAGTGCAGCGCCTCGCCCAGGCCGTGCTTGATCCGCACGTAGTCGGCGAGCCGCTCAAACCAGATCCGGAAGGCGTCGAGTGGCTCGTGCTCGGCGAGCAGCGCGGTAACAGAGTCGACGAGCGCTTGGACGTCGTGCCGGTATACGGCCAGGATCAGCGCCTCGCGGGTCGGGAAGTGCCGGTACAAGGTGCCCGCGCCCACGCTGGCCCGCTTGGCGATCGAGTTCAGCGACGCGTCATCCGATTCGGCGAACGCGTCGTGGGCCGCCTCCAAGATGCGCTCGCGGTTCTGCTGGGCGTCGGCCCGCAGCGGCCCGCGCCATGTCGGGACCAAGACACCTCCAGCATCGTGTGCCGGCCTCGTTGCCAAGCGGAGAAGTCTCCGTTACGGTGGGTCTCAAGGCGGAGAATTCTCCGCTTCGATCACCACTTTAGGAGCAGCCGTGCGCTATATCAAGCTTGGCCGCACTGGCCTGGACGTCTCGCCGATCGCCATCGGCGCCATGACCTACGGCGAACCCGGTCGCGGCCACCCCGTGTGGTCGCTGGGCGAAGAGGACAGCCGTCCTCTCATCAAGCACGCCCTGCAGGCCGGCATCAACTTCTTCGACACCGCCAACATGTACTCCCAGGGCTCCAGCGAAGAGATCCTGGGCCGGGCCCTGCGGGATTTCGCCGACCGCGACGACATCGTCATCGCGACCAAGGTGCGCCACCCCATGCGCTCAGGACCTAATGGGAAGGGCCTGTCCCGCAAGGCGATCATGACCGAGATCGATCACAGCCTGCGCCGCCTCGGTACCGACTACGTCGATCTGTACCAGATCCACCGCCTGGACAAGTCGACGCCCATCGAGGAGACCCTCGAAGCGCTGCACGACGTCGTTAAGGTGGGCAAGGCCCGGTACCTCGGTGCGTCGTCGATGCACGCGTGGGAGTTCAGTAAGGCTCTTCACCTGCAGAAGGAGCATGGTTGGACCCGGTTCGCCGCCATGCAGGACCACTACAACCTCCTCGCCAGGGAGGAAGAGCGCGAGATGCTGCCGCTGTGCGCGGACGAGGGCGTGGGCACGATCGTGTGGAGTCCGCTGGCCCGCGGCCGCCTGGCCAGGCCATGGAACGAATCCACCGAGCGGTCGGTCACCGACGGCTTCGCCGACCTGCTCTACACGGACGCCGACGGTGATCGCGCGACCATTGAGGCGGTCGGCGCCGCTGCGGCGGCCCGGGGCGTCGCCCGCGCGCAGATCGCCCTGGCCTGGCTGCGGCGCAATCCGGTCGTGGCCGCGCCCCTCGTCGGGGCCAGCACCATGGCCCAGATCGACGACGCCGTCGCATCCCTCGGCATC
This sequence comes from uncultured Actinomycetota bacterium, assembly GCA_963729365.1. GTDB lineage: Bacteria > Actinomycetota > Actinomycetes > Streptosporangiales > Streptosporangiaceae > JASHPR01. The sequence goes on along the minus strand of CAVSNQ010000011.1, from coordinate 10,688 downwards.
GACCTGACCGACGACGAGGCGGCCGCCCTCGAGGCGCACTACACCCCCCGGTACGACTTCCAGGGCATCTCCGACGACACCGAACTCTCCCGCATCATGGCCCTCCTCCCGGGCTTCGTGCCCGCCAGCGCCTGACCCGACCGTCATGCGGCAGGAGGCTGCTCCATGGTTGGCCAAGCGGTTGATCACCGAATACGACCTGGGTGACAATTGATCCCGTGCGCCTGGGTTAGCAAGGTTCCGAAACTGGGCGGCTTGGGATCCGGGGTGGGGGCGATGATCTCTGCGGACGAGCCGGTCGTGACCGTATACGGGGCGCCGTGGTGCCCGCATTGCAAGCGAGTCAAGAAGTTCCTCGCTGCGCACCGGGTCCGGTACGTCAACGTCGACATCGACGCCGAGCCCGAGGCCATCGGGCGGCTCAAGGAGCTGCAGGACGGCGGGCAGATCATCCCCACGGTGGTCTACCCGGACGGGACTCATGAGGTGAACCCGAGCGACGAGGTGCTGGCCCGTCGCATGGGCCTCACTCTCGAGGCCGATCGGTCCGCCTACGACCTGGTCATCGTCGGGGGCGGCCCGGCCGGACTGGCGGCCGCCATCTACGCCGCTCGGGAAGGCGTCGACGCCGTGGTGGTGGACGCCAGCGCGCTCGGCGGGCAGGCCGGGATCAGCGACCGGATCGACAACTACCCGGGGTTTCCCGACGGCATCTCCGGCGGCGAGCTGGCCGGCCGGTTCGTGGCCCAGGTCCGCCGTTACGGCGCGGAACTCGTCTCGGCGGTGTCCGTCACCGCCGTGGAGCGCGATCGCGATGACCTGGTGACGTCGCTGTCCTCCGGGCAGCAGCTCACCTCGCACGCCGTAATCGTGGCCACTGGTTCGACGTACCGACGCCTAGACGTACCCGGCGAGGACGATCTAATCGGCGCCGGCGTCCACTTCTGCGCGACGTGTGACGGGCCCTTCTACAAGGGAGCCGAGGAGGTCGTCGTGATCGGCGGCGGCAACTCGGCCCTGGAGGAGGGCCTGCACCTGTCGGAGTTCGCCCAGCGGGTCCGGGTGCTAGCCCGCTCCGGCCTCTCCGCCTCGCCCGTCCTGCAGGAGCGGGTGCGGTCCGACCCGCAGTTCATCATCCGCACCGGGGTGGACATCGTCGAACTCGAGGGCGGCCGGGGCCGGTTCACCGCCGTGGTGGCCCGCGACCGGGATAGCCAGGAAATCCTCCGCTTCCCGGCCGCCGCGGCCTTCGTGTTCATCGGGCTGAAGCCCAACTGCGCCTTTCTCAGCGACGTCGTGGAACGCGATGTCGGCGGGTTTCTCGTCACGAACCCCACGATGGAGACGTCGATGGCGGGCGTATTCGCCGCTGGCGACGTGCGCTCAGGGTCGACCAAGCAGCTCGGCTCCGCGGTGGGGGACGGGATCGCCGCACTCCTCATGACCCGCCGGTACCTCGAAGCCCATCACGTGGTCACCGCGAGCAGCGCCCTACCGCTCGCGTCGGCTAGCGCCGCCACAAGAGCCAGGTGGTAGCACCCGGCGCGGCTGTCGCGGCAGAGCCACCGCCAGGGGAGACCAGGAAGTTCAGCCGACCTCGCTGGTGTAGATGACCGTGTTGCTCAGGTAGTGGCCGGTAGCGTAGTCGAAGGCGCCGCCGCAAGTGATGAGGCGCAACTCAGCGTCGGGAGTGGGGCTGTACACGGTATCGGTGGGGAAGCGGTCCTTCGGGTAGGACCGCACCGCCGTGACGCGGAACTCCGCCGTGGTCCCATCGGCTCGCCGGACGTAAACGCGGTCGCCGACGCGCAGCTCGGACAGCCGGTAGAACACGCCGGGGCCAGTCAGCGAGTCGATGTGACCCACGATGATGGCCGAGCCGATGGCTCCCGGCGGGGGGCTCCTCGTGTACCAGCCCGCCACGGTCGTCGTAGACGGCACCTGCAACGCGCCGCGCGCGGTCAGGCCCAGAGTTATCAGCCGGGTCTTCACCCCAATCAGCGGGATGGTCAGCAAGACCGGCCTGGCGATCTGGACCTGTTCCGCCAACTGGGGCGGCGCGACGATCGGGCCCATGGGCGCGGGCAGGGCCGCTACCCCGAGTGGAGGCGGTCGCATGGCCGGAGTCGAATGCCGGGTCAGCAGCAGGCCGACCGTACCGGCCGCGATCACCATCAGGCCGGCCGCGAAGGCGATCGCGGCCGACCTGCGGATGAGCACTGTTACATCCTGGTGGGCTCAGGGCGCGGCAGGTTGCGGTGCTGCCCGTTGCGGCGTAGCCGGAGACCGCCGGTCAGGGTAAGCAGCGCCCCGGCACCGATGACCACCAGCCACGGCAGCGGCGAGCCTGGGCCGTGCGGCGCGGTCCCGCCGAATCCCGTGTTCACGCCACCCGCGGGCGGCTGTCCGGGCCCGGCGGCATCCAGCAGGTTGACGATTTCAATACCGCTGGGGCCGTCGATGACCACTTCCGTGTGGACGGTGCCCGCGACGAGCGTGACGGGCAGGCTTGTCTTCGCACTGGGTCCGGTCGCGGACATGGTCCAAGTGCCAGCCGGGATGGGCGCGTAGGCACTCACGGTACCGGCCGACGCGTTGGTCGTGATATCCCCGGGCGGGCCCGCTGCACAGCTGCAGTGGAATGTCACAGTCTTCTGGTCGATAGAGGCCTGGATCACCCGCACCAGGGATTTACCCGTTGGCGTGGTCAGGCTGTCGTCGAGGACCATGACTTGCCGTGCCTGGGACGCCACTGTGAGAGCCGCCACCGTGTACGAACGACCAGCCTGCACCGGGACGCTGACGGACAGGACGGGCTGACTCGACGCGGAAGACCCGGCGGTCCGCATCTTGACGCTGTAGTCGCCGGCGCTAACGACCTCATAGGCCGATACCGTTCCGTAGACGACGTCGGGCAGGACAAGCACGGCGTTGGAATCGCCGGACTTATACAAGTAAATGTCCACGGCCGAAGTGGTCGGTGACAGGTTACCGAGCCTGATCCAGCCGGTACTCGTCGCCGCGTACGACGCCGAAGTGGCGGCAGGAACGCCAAACAGCATGACCAAAATGCCGAGCAACACGGTTGCTCGCCAGCGAATTATCCGAAATTTCACTCTAGTCCCCTCCCTGAACTACGAAATATCTATCCGCCTCCCAGCCCCAGGGGGCTCTGAGCGCCGTATCGTGCGTTGACCACCGACTTGCCGTTCGCCATCTTGGTGATACGGGCCGCTGAGGGGGGAAGAGGCCTCGCGCTCAGAGGCCCCAGGGGGCTCTGAGCGCCGTATCCTGCGTTGACCACCGACTTGCCGTTAGCGATCTTCGTGATGCGGGGCCACTTCGGGGGGGAGGCCCTGCGCTCATGGTAGAGGTGAAATTGTGCAACAGCAACCCCATCTATTACGAAGTAGCCCGTATGCGCGATCCAGAAACCGGTCATATCGGAATCTGCGCGGAAAGATGCGCGAACTAGGAACAGCCGAGCCTTCGCGATGGCGTCCAGCGCCGGGGCGATCAGGCCGGCGACCTTGCTGGTAATGCACGCCCGGCGACAGGGCGCAGCCGAACATGTACGCCTTTGCGGCGCAGGCCCGGTCCCTTGGGAACTGCCGGTGCTGTAGAGACACCCCCAGCACCGCGGCCCGCGGCCTCTTGCACCTGGGCGGTCGCCCTGTCGGCGCTTCCCCTGCGTCCGCGGGTCGCAGCGGCCACGGCCGGACTTCTTCGCACCGATTTCGGGAAGGCTCCGCCAGCCTGCCCGATGACGGCGGCCTGGCGGAACTCTTCGAGTTCTGCCCGCCCGGTAGGCTGCGACCTGGGCCTGAAGCCCCGCGCCTGCTCCGGCACCACCGACAGCTGCCATCTGACCGGAGCTACTTGCTCCAGGAACTGGGCTCTGCGTCATGAGGTGCTGAAACGGCGCTTTGGAGGCAAGGGCACCTGGCCACGGGGAAGTCCTCGGGCCGCGTACCCGCATTCCCAGCGCCTATCACAGATATGACCTTCGATGAGACCGGGTTTCGCGCGGCGCGGAAGCTGGCCTGGGTGCACTCGGCGTCGCCTGCTCCGAGAGATCGCCGCGGTCAGCCGCGCAGCTCGCGGCCTCAGCATCCCGCTCCGCCAGCAGCTCCCGCAGCCGCACTGGCAACACGCAGGTCGGCACCATCATCGGCACGCCGGGCGCCGCAGACACAGGCGGCACTGCACCACAGCCAAGTCTCGGCCATCAAATAGGAACATGCCAAACCGGCACCAAAAGCCGTCAACCACTCACCAGTGCTAAGGCGGATCCCGACCCAGCCTATCTGGTTACGATGCCGCTAGTGCTCCGACCGTATTCGCTCCCGATTTGAGTTACATGTCGATCGGTCGTGGCATGCCAGAGGTAGGCGCTTCCGTCCTGATCGCCAGTCGCCAGGGTCTTTCCATTGGGGCTGAATGCAACTGAGTTGATGCCCTTGCTGCTGGGGTCGGGGAGGGTAGCGGCCAGCTTCTCGGTGGCGACGTCCCACAGGTAGGCGCAGCCATTGGCGTCGCCAGTCGCCAGGGTCTTTCCATTGGGGCTGAACGCTACCGACTCGATGCCCTTGCTGTGGGGGTCGGGGAGGGTAGCGGTCACCTTCTTCGTGGTGACGTCCCACAGGTAGGCGCTTCCCTGCTGATCGCCAGTCGCCAGGGTCTTTCCATTGGGGCTGAATGCTACTGAGTTGATGCCCTTGCTGTGGGGGTCGGGGAGGGTAGCGGTCAGCTTCTTGGTGGCGACGTCCCACAGGTAGGCACTGCCATTGGCGTCGCCAGTCGCCAGGGTCTTTCCATTGGGGCTGAACGCTACCGACACGATGCCCTTGCTGTGGGGGTCGGGGAGGGTAGCGGTCAGCTTCTTGGTGGCGATGTCCCACAGGTAGGCGCTGCCATTGGCGTCGCCGACGGCCAGGGTCGTGCCGTCAGGGCTGCAGGTGACCGAAAACGCGCCCTGACTGTGGGGGTCGGAGAAGGTAGCGGTCGACTTCTTGGTGGCGAGGTCCCACACGCGGATGGTGCCATCGCTGGCGTTGGTGCTGCCGTTTTCGGCGGCGGCCAGGTACGTGCCATCAGGGCCGAAGGCGACCGAGAACGCGATCGGGAGGCCGGCGGTGCAGCCTGTGGTGGCGATATCCCACAGGCAGATTCCGACACCGCTCGTTCCGAGACCGTCGGCTATTGCCAGCGTCGTCCCAGAGGGGCTGAAGGCCAGCGACGTTAGTTCGCCGCCGCTGTAGGCAGCCGGGAGATCGAGGCCGACGGGGCTGTAGCTCGGGGATTGCACCGGACTCGGAGATTTCGCCGAACTCGGGGACCGTGCCGGACTCCTAAGCGCGAAGGGAAGAACTACCGCCGCGGCAATGACCACGCACGCCAGGGCGAGCGCGGGGAGACGATGGCGCCGGATCCAGCCGGATGGTGTGCTGGGGTGTTGGGCGATGTCGCTGCGCGGGTGCCGGGCGGGATGCGCCGCGTCGCTGCCGAGAGTCAGCAGCTCGCGCTGGTCAGCGGCGGGGGCGTCCGGCGCGTCCGTTGTGGTGTCCGGAGCTTCCGTCAGGCGGGCTGGTTTGTCGGCTGGGCGGGCTGGCGCGGCGGCTGTTTCCAGGTCTGCGGTCGGCTGGCTGTCGGCCGAGGCCGTGGCGGCCGCTTCGGCGGCGGCCTTGTCGGCGGCGGCCTTGTCGGCGGCGGCCTTGTCGGCGGCGGCCTTGTCGGCGGCGGCCTTGTCGGCGGCGGCCTTGTCGGCGGCGGCCTTGTCGGCGGCGGCCTTGTCGGCGGCGGCCTTGTCGGCGGCGGCCTTGTCGGCGGCGGCCTTGTCGGCGGCGGCCTTGTCGGCGGCGGCCTTGTCGGCGGCGGCCTTGTCGGCGGCGGCCTTGTCGGCGGCGGCCTTGTCGGCGGCGGCCTTGTCGGCGGCGGCCTTGTCGGCGGCGGCCTTGTCGGCGGCGGCCTTGTCGGCGGCGGCCTTGTCGGCGGCGGCCTTGTCGGCGGCGGCCTTGTCGGCGGCGGCCTTGTCGGCGGCGGCCTTGTCGGCGGCGGCCTTGTCGGCGGCGGCCTTGTCGGCGGCGGCCTTGTCGGCGGCGGCCTTGTCGGCGGCGGCCTTGTCGGCGGCGGCCTTGTCGGCGGCGGCCTTGTCGGCGGCGGCCTTGTCCGCGGCGGCCTTGTCCGCGACGGCCTTGTCCGCGAGGGCCTTGTCCGCGAGCGGCCTTGTCCGCGAGGGCCTTGTCCGCGGCGGCCTTGTCGGCGGCGGCCTTGTCCGCGGTGGCCTTGTCGACTATGGCTGTAGCTGTCGGCGCCAGGGGACGGGCGTCGTCATCGGCCTCGAGGCTGGGGTGGCCGGGGTCGGTGGTGAGGACTGCCGCGGGCATCTCCGCGACGTCGGCCGGCCCGCTGGGCGGCGAATCCATAGTCATGGCAGCCGCGAGGCCAGCCGGGGCGGGTGCCGGGTTAGGAGGAGTGGCCTTGTCCACGGTGGCGACGGCCGGGCGGCCGATCTCGGTCGGAGGATGGCTGGCCGGCGGGTGGTCGGCGGGCGGGCGGGTGCCGCCGGGACCAGTGTGGTAGGCGACCAGGCCAAGGGCCTCTCGCAGCGCGTCAGCGAACTCGCGGCAGGACGCATACCGGTCGCCCGGGGCCTTGGCCAGCGCCCTGGCGAACACCTGATCCCCGGAGGCGGGCAGGGCTGGCCGTCGTTCGGCCAGTGACGGCGGAGGCTGCGACCGGTGCGCCCAGATCACCGCCATGAAGTTGTCCCGCTGGAACGGCGGCTCGCCGGTCAGCAACTCAAACGCTGTGCACGCCAGCGCGTACTGATCAGCCCGCCCGTCCACGCCCAGGCCCTCGATCTGCTCCGGCGCCATGTAATCCGGGGTGCCCAGGAGCTGCCCCGCCCCGGTCAGTCCGAGCGACGCCAGCGCGCCTTTGCTGAGCCCGAAATCCGACAGGTACACATGATCGGGCCGGTCAGGCCGTGCATCCAGCAGCATGTTGGCCGGCTTGACATCCCGGTGCACCAGCCCCGCGGCGTGCGCCGCGTCCAGCGCCGAGGCCACCGGGGAGATGAGTGCCGCCACCCGCGACGACGGCAGCGGGCCCTCCCGGGCCAGCAGTGACCGGACATCACCGCCCGGCACGTACCGCATCGCGATGAACAGTTCCCCGCTAGCTTCACCGGCCTCATAGACCGGGATGATGTGCGGGTCATCAACTGCCGCCGCCGCCTGGGACTCCCGGATGAACCGCTGCCGGAATGCCGCATCGGACGCGAACGCCGGGGCGAGGATCTTCAGCGCCACCCGCCGGGCCAGCCGCTCATCGCGGGCCCGGTACACCACCGCCATCCCGCCCGCCCCGACCTGGGCCTCAAGCCGGTACCCCGCCAGCAGGGAGCCCGCCCGGGACCCGGCCTGATGCGCCGGGAAATCCTCGCTCAACAGCCCTCCCCCCAAAGCTCCGCCGCCATCCCGTCCTCAAGCCTTCGTGATGTTCACCGGTCATGCAGCGTCCAAGCCGTCTAATTATCCGATCTGGCGTCTTTTGCTGCAACCAGAACATTCCAGCAAATCATGTCCGTTCTCATGGCAACTCGCTTGATGGTGCGGTGCAGGGATTGAGTTTCTCGCCCTCCGGCGTCGCCCTGGGTGGGAGGAGTCAAATCACCTCAAGCGGCATTAGCTGAAGACTTTGTGAACATGGATGATCCTGATCGTGCGCTCGGCAGCCGCCAACGACACCGAGCTGCTGATCCGGCGCATGGAGGTCGCCGCGCTGCGACGGCAGAACCCGAAACCGAAACTGGACTGGGCTGACCGGGCAATGATCGGCGCCCTGAGGCTACAGACGGAGTCAAGGTGAACTACCCGGCCTCGGCATCCGCGTCGGGGCCGCCACGGTGCGGCGGGCGCTGACATGACTGCGGGTACCGTCGGCACCACAGTGCAGCCGCTCGGCTAGCGGCGGTTCCTGCGCGCCCAAGCAGCGACCATACTGCGCGGTCACCTTGCGCCGCCTGCACGTGTTCTTCGTGATCGAATGATCCGGGACCGGGTCAGGCAGTTCACCGGCGTGTTCGACGCGGTGCTGGCCCGGCGCGGTGATCGCGATGGTGAAAATCCTGCCACGCAGCCCAAAGGCGAATGCCTATGCCGAGAGACGGGCCGCACCGTCCGGGCCGATGTGCCGGCCGGATGCCTATTGCCGGGGCAGCGGTACCTGCGCGCTGTCCTGGACGATTGCGCCGCACGCTACAACCAGCACCGACCGCACCGGGCTCTGAACTCCCGCCGCCGGGCCTTGCCGAGGGCCTCCCGGCGGCCGTCCCTGATCTGACAACGGAATGAGACCACGTCGCAGGGTCCTCGGCGGGGTGATCAACGAGTACCGGCAGGCAGTGTGAAGGTCACCGGCTACTCCAGGATGCTGCAGGTCAGGTGCCGTGACACACCTTTGGAGCCCTATAGGAATGCCAGATGAGGCTGCCATTCAATTGAAGGCGCAGCGCCCTTGGGACCGGCGAGTCCTGTGCGAAGGGTATAGCCGACTCCGTTGAGCCAGTCGAGGTAGGAAGAAAGGTGCTCGTGCAAATTCAGCTTGCTGCAATGCGTCCTTCCTAGAAGGTACCTTTCCCGGATAATAGAAATCGCGTGCTACGGAGGCAATCGTGGTCTTATTTTCGACCGCGGACCCGGCCAGCGCGGTTATCCCTTGGCTAGCGCGCGACTGAGCACTTGGAGCACGGTGCGCAGATCCTGCACGGGGATCTGGCCAGGTGCGGAAGGAGTGCCGACCATGCCGAACGTCGCGGCCGAGCCGAAGGTCTCGCCGGATACCCGCGAGATGACGCCCAGGGCACCCATGGATATCGTGATCAGCGGTCGCCCGGGGTGCTCATGCGCCATCGTCTGGGTGGCGTCAAGGAGGGTCAGCACGTCGGCGGCCGAGTGCGGCATGGTGGCTATCTTGCAGATGTCCGCCCCCAGTTCCTGCATCGCCCGCAGGCGCGCGACGATCTCGTCCTGGCTAGGGGTGCTCTCGAAGTCGTGGTTCGAGGCGATCACTGGCACGCCGCTCGCATGGGCTGCGGTGATGACCCGCCCGACTACGGCAGGCTCACGCTGGTACTCAACATCGACCAGATCCGCCGATCCCGACTGCGCCAGCGCGACGTTGAGATCCCCATAGGCCTGGTCACCGATGGTGGCCCGGCCCCCTTCTGCCGAGGTACGGCACGTGAAAAGCAGCGGGGTCCCGGCCAGCTGATCTGCCAGTGCCCGGCAACAGGCCAGGACGCTGGACGTATCGGCCAGGGTAGCGAAGTAGTCGGCGCGCCATTCGACAATGTCCACCTCGGGCAGCGGCAGCGCATCGGCCTGCGCGTGAAGCTGGTCAATGGTGACGCCGGTCAGGGGCACCAGGATCTTGGGCATGCCGCTGCCGATGGCCACGCCTCTAACCACTACCGGCTCAACCGCTCGCTCGGCCACGGACGCCTCCTCCGGCCTGGCCCGGCTGATCATATGAGGAGATGCTCCTGATGCCTTACGAGGGCGGCGCGAAGAACTCCAACGCGATGTTGTCCGGATCACGGAAGGACAGCCCGGAACCGTAAGCAGCATCGACGACACCGCCATTGACGATACCGAGTGCGTCTAGCCGGGCCTCCCATGCTTCAAGTTCACTTCGACTACTACAGGCAAAGGCCAGGTGGTCCAGGCCAACTCGACGCTCGTTGAACGGAAGAGCGTCAGCCGGATCGGGAAACTGGTGAAATCCGACGAGGGTTTGACCTTCGACGAGCCAGACAGCGCGTCGAAATGGACCGGGCTCTTGGTCCACGACCAGCTTGGTGTCGAAGAGTCGCTCGTACCACAGGACACTGTGGTTGAGATCGCTAACTGTCAGGGCCACATGGGCAATTGTCGGGAATTCGGGCATGTAAGCCTCCTAATAGGGCCGACACGCGTGACGGCTGCAATGCAGGGGTTAGCGTACCGCTCCGGACCTAGAGTGATGCGTCGGCGGACCACCTGACCTGCGGCTACCGCTAGTGCCGCTGGTGGGGCATCATTGCAGATCAGAGGCCCGGAGGACTTCTGGCACCCCACCGGCATCGAGGTCCGCGCATAGCTCGTCGGCACCGGTGGCTGATTAGAGCTGGTCGCCCAGCTGGCGCGTGAAGGCCCTGATAGCTGCCTCGTCGCGCTTGTAGAACGTCCACTGCCCGGCACGTTTGGAGGTGACCAGCCCCGCCCGGGCAAGCGCCTGCAGGTGGGCGGTGGCGGACGGCTGCGCGACGCCGAGCTTGTCGGCGATGAAAAGCACGCAGACCCCGTCGTCGACCAGGTCGCCGTCGCGCTGGGGAGGGAAGTGCGCGACGGGGTCGCGGAGCCATTCGAGGATCTGCAGCCGCCTGCGGCTGGCGAGGGCGCGGAACACCTCGGCAGTGTCGAAGGCCGGCGCCGGGGTTGTCATCGCTTCATCCCAGTAGGCTGCATATAGTTAATTACCTATATTCCTCTGTTGCTCTGGAGTGTACCGGATGATGGCTCAGGCGGAGGTTATCCCGCCCTGCGGGACTGCATGGACCGGCGGAACTGAGACCACCCTCTCCTATGACTGGTCGGCGGTCCCCGGCTCGACGGGTACGCCGGCCTGGCCGAGGCGCAGGGCGT
>CAVSNQ010000010.1:0-341122 GCA_963729365.1 uncultured Actinomycetota bacterium | reverse complement strand
ACGATTCCATCGATCCGGCCTGGCGTCGTCTGCGTGACGGTGACCCCCATCATCGGGAGCATCTGGGACCAGCGGGCCTGGGCCGCGGCCGCCGGGATGGACGTGAAGCGGTCCGTGGGAGCCGGCGGGGCGTCATGGGGCATCATCGTGTCATCCGGAGCAGGCGGGTCCGGCAGGATGGACGGACCGGGGCCCGGCTCCGAGGGCTCCGCCTCCGGGTCCGTATCGACCTCACCGGCCCTCATCACCGCCTGAGTCCAGCGGGTGCCATCCCAGTACCGGGACTCGAGCGGCAGGCCGATCCGGGAGCCAGCCGGGCTGGCCGGCAATCGCCTGCGCGCTCATGGCTGATTCTGCATTATTGGTAGTCATTTGCCTAATTCCTCTCTTGTCCCTGAAGTCTTACTTTCCCGGCCGCTGCGGGCCAGATAGATGAGATACGATGGGCAAGGACGCAATGGTTCACTTCGATTTCGCGGATCATCTGAGAAATTTTCTCGGGCTGGGTGTGAACCGTTCGGGCGCCCGGCGTCGTAAGAAATAGAAATATGAGCGGGGAGTCAGCGGCGGGTGCCGTGGCAGCGAGGAGGTCCTCCGCTGGGGTGGCCTCCTGGCTATGCCAGCTTTACCTCCGGAGGCTGCGCTGGCCGACCATGCGAGCCCCGGATCCGGGTCATGCGGCGGCAGGAAGGCCCTGCTTGCACAGCGCGGCGCGCAGCGCCCGCAGCGCGTGGAAGGTCCGGGTCTTCACCGTTCCCAGCGGCAGCCCGAGCCGGGCAGCGATCTGCGACTGGGTCAGCCCCGCCTCGGCCAGCATGATCACCTGCCGGTGCGACGGGCTGAGCGAGTCCACCGCCTCCCGGACCATCAGGCCGGACAGGATCTGATCGACGCTGTCCAGCTGCGGCGGCAGCAGCGCTTCCTCCAGCCGCCCAAGCGGCCGCGACGACGGCCGCTTGCGCACATCGGCGGCGACGCTGCGGCCAATCACGATCAGGTAAGCGGCGACGCTGCCGCGGGCCGGGTCGAACCGCCCCGCGGTCCGCCACAGGCGCACGAAGCACTCCTGCACCATCTCCTCCGCCAGCCCGGCATCACCAAGCGCCTGCAGCCCATAACGGTACAGCCGCCCGGCATACCGGCGGTACAGCTCAGCCATCGGGGCACCGGTGTCGCCAGCGGCGATCTGGGCCACCAGATCGGCATCCTCCTGGGTCAACATGGTGGTCCCCCCTTCCCTGGTTGGCGGGTGGTTCCCGCCATTGATGCCAGGCTGCGGCACAGGGGGCGTACGGGGCAGAGGCCGGATTACCCCTTTGCCGGGGCCACGGGCGGCGGGGTACAACTACCCACAGTCGGCAAGGGCCGCGCGCTCCGGGTTGGCGGCGGGCTAGACCAGGTCGGCCTGCAGGGCGAGCCGGGTCAGGTCGGCGCGGCGCCGGCACCCGGTCTTGTCCCGGATGCGGTCCAGGTGGGAGCGGACGGTGCGGACGCTGATGAACAGCCGCTCGGCGATCTGCAGGTCGGTGGCGCCCTGGGCGACCAGGGTGACCAGCTCCCGTTCTCGCGGGCTGAGCTGTCGCAGGCCCGGCGGTGCCTGAGGTCCTTGCCCGTCTGCGGCGGTGACCACCCCTGCGAACTCGACGGCGGTGGCTAGCGTCATCGCCGCGCCGCGTTCTTCGGCTGCCCGCGTGCGGGCGGGTCCCAGCATCTGCCGGGCTTTCCGGAGAGGGTCCTGGCGGTGTTGCGCGTCCAGCGGCAGCGTTTCGGGCATGCCCAAGCCCGCATGGTGGGTGGCGTGGGCCGCCCATATCGTGATCGCTTCAGCCCAGCGCCCCATCTCCGCGCACAGGTACGCGCAGGTGTTCAGGCAGTCGATCAGGCGTAGCGGCTCACCGGTCTGCGCGGCGACCCGGAGAGAGTCACGAAGGTTCGACCTTGCGTCGGCCATGCGGCCTGCCCGCCGGTCGATCTCCGCCATGAGCCACAGGCACTCTGACTGGTATTCCAGGTCGCCCGCGTCCTGTGCCCGGGCCAGCAATTCGGCGCAGCTGAGCTGGGCGCCAGTCACCTGGCCAGCCTCCATCAGCGCGGTCGTCAGGATGACGTCGCGTTCTCGGCCGATCCAGTCGGGGATACGTGCCGGGTCGATCCGCTGCGCTTGCCGGGCCCACTCCAGGGCAGCGGCGGCATCGCCAGCGTAATCAGCGGCCGAGCTGAGCTCGGCCAGCGCCAGCGCCTGTCCCGCCGGGTAGCCGCATTCCCGGGCCACGGCCAGGGCACGGCGGGCATCCTCGGCCGCCTCGGGCACCCGGTCCAGATTTCGCAGCGCCCCAGCCCTGCCTGCCAGCCCGTCAGCCAGCTCAGGTGAGGGCCCGCCGACGGCCAGGGCGTCACAGACCGCCGTAAAATGCCCGAGTTCGGCGGCAAAGTCGGACCCGCAGTGCGCCAGCGCACCGAGCCAGAACTGGCCGGCGCACCACGCGTCCTGGCCGGGTACAGCGTGCTCGGCGGCGGCGCGCAGCAGCGTGTAGCCGCCCACCCCTCGGCCCCGCAGCCGCCACCACGGCGCCAGAGCCATGGCCAGCCGCAGCGCGGTAGCCCGGTCGTGCTCCAAAGCCCAGGCCAGGCCCTGGTGCACGGCGGGGTCTTCGGCGTCCAGCCATCGCGCGGCCTGAAGCTCCCCACCGCTGGCCTGCATCCCGGCCGCCGCCTGCTCCGCCACCGCCAGGCCGTACCTGGCCAGCGCAGCGGTGGCGCCGGGGTGCTCGCCGGCCTCGGCCAGCCGTTCCAGCCCGTAGGCGCGCAGGGTTTCCAGCATCAGATACCGTGGCCGGCCATCGGGCCCGGTCCGGGGCGGCGTCAGCAGCGAGCTGTCCACGAGCTGCAACACCGCAGGCCCGGCATCTGCTCCGGCGACCGCCTCTGCGCCCTGCAGCGTGAACGGGGCCGGGAACACCGAGATCCGGCGGAACGTCCGCCGCTCCGGCTCGCCGAGCAGCTGATAACTCCAGTCCACCGTGGCCGCCAGCGACCGGTGCCGGGGCGGCGTCATCCGGTCACGGGCAATAAGCAGCCGGAATCGGTCATCGATCCGGTCCAGCAGTTGCTCCACGCCCAGTGACGCCACCCGCGCTGCGGCCAGCTCGATCGCCAGCGGCATCCCGTCCAGCCGCTGCACCAGCCGCGCCACCACAGGACCCGACGCACCGCTCAGGGCGAAATGCGAGTCAGCCTGGCGGGCCCGGTCGGCGAACAGGGCCACCGCCTCAGACCCGCCAGCCTTTACCCGGTTGCCCGCCTCAGGCAGGCCCAGCGGGGGCAGCCGGTAGCATGCTTCACCGGCCACCCCGACCGGCTCCCGGCTGGTTGCCAGGATGCGCACGTCATCGGCGGCCGCAAGCAGCGCCCCGCATAGCTCGGCCGCCGTGCCGATCAGATGCTCGCAGTTGTCCAGCACGAGCAGCAGTTGCTGCCGGGCCAGGCCTCCAGCCAGCGAGTCCATGATGGACATGCCGGGTGGCTGACGCAGCCCCACCGCCACAGCCACGGCTGCCGGCACCAGTGCCGGTTCCCGCACGCTGGCCAGCTCCACTAGCCACGCACCGTCAGCGAATCGGGCCGCCACCCGCCGCGCCGCCTCCCCGGCCAGCCGCGTCTTGCCCACCCCGCCCGGCCCGGTCACCGTCACCAGCCGGTACTCACCGAGCAGGGCGGCGACCTCTTCCACCGCACCTGCCCGGCCTACAAAACTCGTCAACCCCGGCGCGAAACCATGCACCCCACCTACCGCGCCGGCCGCATCCTTCCCCACGACCCGACCATACGGCAGATCTCGGCGGCCCAGCATCCAGCCCGGCCACCCCAGCCGGACAAGCGGCACGCACCACCCATCGGCAGCGCCATCCACCGAGCTGGATCAGTCCGAGGAACGTGCCAGGCTGCGCTCCCGGCCGCGCGGCAGACGCCGGGTTACTCCTTTGCGCCCGGTCCGGGGGGCCGAACTGCCTGACGGCTACGGGCCGGGCGGCCTGGCGGCCGGCCGCGGTGCGGTGGATTCGACCAGGCCGGACTGCAGGGCCAGGCGGGTCAGGTCGGCGCGGCGCCGGCACCCGGTCTTGTCCCGGATCCGGTCCAGGTGGGAGCGGACGGTGCTGACGGCGATGTACAACTGGGCGGCGATCTGGGCGTCGGTGGCGCCGCGGGCGACCAGGATGACCAGTTCCCGTTCCCGGGCCGAGAGCTGGGCCAGACCCGGCGGTTCTGGCGGCTGCCGCAGGTCCAGGGCGGCGGTCAGCTGCCCACGGGCCAGGTCAAGGGCCGCGTCGACGCTGAGCGCCATGCCCTCGGCGTAGGCCCGGTCACACTGGTCAGCGCCGAGGCGCGCTCGCACGTCACCGAGGCTTTCCCGGCGATAGCGCGCCTCGAGTTCCTGCCATGGTTCTCCGGCCCGGTCGAGAAAGGCCTGCGCCACGCCGTGCAGCACTCCTGCCTGGTGCCCGTCGCCCCGGTCCGCGGCCAGGCACGCCAGGCCGAGGCTGGCATAGGCGATGCCGGCATGGTCCCCGTTCCGGCGGCTCACCCGCAGGCCAGCCCCGAACATTGACCGCGCGCCGTCCGGGTCGCCCTCCTGCCGCAGCACCCAGCCCAGGTTGACGGACACGTTGGCGGAGTTCCCGCCGATCGCCTGCATGGCCTGCGCCGCCGCGTCCAGATGAGCCCGGGCGGCGTCTAGATGAGCCCGGGCGGCGGGGATGTCCCCCGCCCGCAGCGCCTGAATGCCGGCGTTGTTGTACAAGTAATGGCTCATGAGCTGGTCGCCGGACCGCCTGGTGCAGGCGACGGCCTCGGCGAATAGCTGCCGGTAGCGAGCCGGGTTGATGAGCTCGCTGCACAGCAGGTACTCCACAAGACTCCAGCCCAGCAGGACATCATCACCAAGCTGCCGGGCGCGCTCGACCGCCTCTTGCCCGAGGGGACGTCCTGTCTCCGGCTCGCCGGCGAAGAAATAAGCATCGCAGCTCACCGCGAGCGACTCGACGAGCAACCGCTCGTCGCCGAGCTGGCGGGCGAACTCAACCGCCTGTTCCCCCAGCCGCCGTGCCGTGGCTACGTCAGCATGGTGAGCGGCGATGGCGCTGACCAGTGCCGCACCGAACAGCCGGGGATCCGCCCGGGCGTCGGGCCGCTGCAGCACCGGCATGACCAGCCCGCGGGCTTCCGCGGGTGGCCGTTCCTGCGCCATCCAGTAGCGTCGGAGCGCGACGCCGAACCGCAGCACCCGCGCGGTCCCCTCGGGGTCACCGGCCGCGTGCTCGGCCGCGCGCCGCAGGTTCGCCTGCTCGACGTCCAGCCGCGCGAGCCACCGGCCCTGATCCGGCCCGGTCAGGTGCGGGGCCGCCGCCTCGGCTACGGACAGGAAATGCGCGCCGTGCGCGGCTGCGAGGGCGGCGGCCTCGTCCTGGCCGGCCTCGGCGAGGCGTTCGGCGGCGAACTGGCGGATGGTCTCCAGCAGCCGGTAGCGCAGGGTTTCGCCTGCTGTCTCCGCGCCGACCAGGCTCTTGTCCGCCAGCGAGCCGAGCAGGCCGGCGACGTCGAGCGCCTCGAGGTCGCCGAAGCCGCACACCGCCTCGGCGGCGTCCAGGTCGAAGCTCTCGGCGAACACCGGCAGACGCCGCAGCAGCACCTGCTCGGCCCCGTTGAGCAGCGTATAGGACCACTCGACCGTCGCCCGCAGGGTCTGCTGCCGCGCCAGGGCGGTGCGGCTGCCGCCGGTCAGCAGCCGGAACCGCTGGTCCAGCCGGTCGTGCAGGCTGGCCAGGGACATCGTGCGCAGCCGGGCGGCGGCCAGCTCGATGGCCAGCGGCATCCCGTCCAGCCGTCGGCAGACCGACACCACCAGCTCCGCGGTCTGCTCGCTAGCGGCCAGGCTGACGCCCTGCGTTCTGGCCCGGTCGGCGAACAGCGCGACCGCATCGGACGACTCGGCCGCCGGGGAACCGTTGTCGCCGGGTTCGGGCAGCGACAGCGACGGCACCCGGTATACGGTCTCCCCGCCGATGCCGAGCGGCTCGCGGCTGGTGGCCAGCAGATGCACCCGCGGGCAGCGCCGCAAGACCAGCTCAGCGGTCTTGGCACAGCCGTCGATCAGATGCTCGCAGTTGTCCAGCACGATCAAGATGTCCAGCGGGGCCAGCGCATCGACCACGGCGTCGAACACCGGCCGGCCACGCTGCCCGGCGATCCCCAGCGCCGAAGCCATGGCCGGCGCCACCGCGTCCTGGTCGGTGACCGCGGCCAGCTCCACCAGCCACACCCCGTCGCCGGACCCGTCCAGCAGTTCGGCGGCCACCTGCAGGCCCAGCCTGGTCTTGCCGCACCCCCCCGCCCCGGTCAGCGTGACCAGGCGCGAAGACCCGGCCAGGGCACGGACCTCGGCCAGCTCCCGGCCGCGGCCGATGAACGTCGCCAGCTGGCCCGGCAGATTGTTCGGCAGCGCCGCGCTGCCCAGCGAGCGCAGCGGCGGAAAGTCGACCTGGAGGTCGCCCGCGTGCAGCTGGAAGATCTGTTCCGGGCGGCCCAGGTCCTTCAGCCGGTGCACCCCCAGATCGGTCAGCGCCGCGCCCGGCGGCAGCGAGTCGCGCACCAGCGCAGCCGCCGTCTCCGATACCAGCACCTGTCCGCCGTGCCCGACGGCCGCCACCCGCGCCGCGCGGTGCACATCCAGGCCCACCAGGCCGGCGGTCGTCTCCGCCGCCTCGCCGGTATGGATGCCCATCCGCACCCGGACCTGCTCCCCGGCGGGCCAAGCATGTGCCTCGATGGCCTGCTGAATCTGCAGTACCGCTGCCACGCACGCCCGCGGCGAGGAGAACGCGGCGAAGAACCCGTCTCCCAGGGTGTTCGCTTCGCTGCCGCCGTGGACGGCCAGAGCCGACCGGATCAGCGCGTGATGATCGTCAAGCACCTGCTCATAAGCGCCTTGCCCGAGGCGCCGCAGCAGCGCCGTCGAGTTCTCAATGTCGGCAAACAGAAACGTGTACGTCTCCATCAACACCAAGCGTAGGCGGCTAGCCAGCCGGGCGGCAGCTGTGCTCGCCGCCGCCGCAGCCACCGGGCTGAGCGCCCACCTCGACACGCTGGACACCCAGGGCTGGCGTGATGTCGCCGCCACAGGGTCTACCCGGCCCGTGCCAGGCCCTCCGGCCTGGCCGCCGCGGCGGCAGGATCGCCTTTAGCGCCCTGACCTGGGGCATCATGTCGGTATGCCAGATCGCTACGGCGCACCTGGTGGCTGGATCGTTGACGTGATCACGCTGTCCGGCACGCCGGACAAGCGCGACGGACAGTGGCTGCGCGTCTCGTTCCACGGGTATGCCGGGCGCTGCCTCTGGCCTGCGTCCGTGAGTGCTCGGTCGGCGGCAAGTCCCTTGAGGATCGCCTGATCCCGGGCGACCCACGCCTGCTCCGAAGTGGGCCCGCCAGTAGCACGGCTTCTGCGGCCCAGAGGCCTTCCGCGGCCCAGCGCGTCGCCGCTTCTCCAGGGCGGGAAGGCGGGCGCGGCGGCGGTGAGCTTGTTCAGGATTGGCCTGATGTGCGGGTTGGCGGTTGCCATGTCAGCTCCCGGGAGTGGTTCCCGGGGCGGCTGCGGTGTCCGGCGACGTCGTTGCCGCCGGTGAGCGCGCGGTACCAGTCATCGGGGCCGGACGGGCGGCGGCCTGCCAGATCCGGGCCGCGAGCAGAACCATCGCGACGGCGAACGGCAGCATGAACAACACGACCTTGGGGCCGATCGCGCCCATGCTTTCGGCAAGTTCCAGGCCGACGGTGAACAAGACGGCCAGCCAGCGCGGCACGGCGCGGCTGCGCCACAGCGCATACCCCATGACGACCGGCGCGGCGTATTCGCTGGCGAAATAGACGTACCCGGCGACCTGAGCCGGCCCGGAACCGAAACTGGTGACCAGGAACCGGGCGGCCGCTATCTGGGTCATGTGCGCTGAGGCCGCGGCCGCGAGGCTGATTCCGCCCAGGACGTTGAGCATGGCCCCGGCGAAAGCGCCCAGGCCGCCCAGCAGCGCGGCAATCGTGGCGATTACCCAGCCGCGCCCGGTGACCAGCGTGGCGATCGCCGCATACGATACCGCCAGGCCGCCGAGCGCCAGCACCGACAGCGAACCCGACAGGTACAGCTGGGACGAGCGGGCCGCAGCGATGGGCAGCAGCTTCAACGCGACAGCCGTAGAAGTGGCCACCTGGTCGGTGCCCCTGGGGTCCAGCGCCTCGGCACCAACGTAAAGCACGGCGGTGACGGGCAGAAAGGCGGCCAGCAACCGCAGGCGTGCCGTTCTCGCGAGGCGCTTCGGTGAGTTCATGGTGGCCTGTGCGGGCCGGTCTATCGCGACTGTTTCTTGAGTCATCTCGGGTCCTTCGGCTCTAGGCCTGTGCGACCACAGGGTGGGGTGAGGTTCGGTTCTGCGAACGGGAGCTCGCGGCGGCTCATCATGCGTCGGTCATGGTGATGACGGGCTTTCCGCGGGCTTTCCGGCTTGGAGGTCGCGTATGGCGTCGGGTGCCTGGTCCAGCGGAGTCAGACAGCGACGTCCTGGTCGGTGCGCGGCGTGCTGGCAGCGTCTATTGCGGCGGTGATCGGAGAGGGCTTAAAGCCTTTGACGACCAGCCACACGCCCAGTGACAGCTCCCAGGCAGCCACCGGGACTGCGGCGAGCTGGGGAGAGCCCAGCTTCATGCCGCCGAACAGGGTCGCGATGACGGTGCAGATCAGGAACGGGGCTCCGATGAGCCCTACTACGGGAATGATGCGGGGCACGAGCCCGGACCGGTACATAATGGAGCCCAGCAACAGTGCGTTGATGGCCGGCATGAGGCTCTGTGAGAGCAGGAATGTCCAGTTGTAGATCGCCACGTGCGACGCGCTGGTGGTGACCAGCACGGCGGCATTTGCCCCGCCCGCTCCGCCTAGGTCCTGTCGCAAGGTCACCAGCGACAGCAGGCTGACGACACCGGTGAAGATCATGCCGGCCTCGAGGACGCGGGCGGCGACAAAGCCCAGCGCGGCGCCTTCGTTCTGCCGCTTGACCACCGGGTACAGCGTGACAGCGGTGCCGATGCCGGCGAGGGCGACGACCACCTCGAGGAAGCCGCCCACGAGCACGCCCGTGTGGCCGCCGGAGCCGAGGATCCAGTCCCGATGGTTCTTCACCGGGCCATAGAGGGCCAGGGTGGGGATCGAGATGAAGGTAATCAGATAGAAAACGCCCGCGACCAGCGCAGTCTTCCTCGTTGACGTCATCGGGATACGTTTTGCTGCTTTCGCTGCTGGGGTCTCGACGGTGGTCACCATGTCGGTCTCCTTTTCGTGATTGCTGAGTTTTAGCTGACCGGTGTGGGGGAACTCGGGGCCCAGGCGGCCGACGCGGGCGCGGGGTCATCGGGTGTGGGGGCGGCGGGCACGCCCGTCCCGCCCTGGTCGAGACGGAACGGCGGGTAGGCGTCGGTCATCAGGGCGGCGTACGCGATGACCCGCACCACCCAGCGGTTCATGCCGATGATGAGGTTGTACAGCCCTCGCGGGTAACGGCCCGTGAACAGCAGCGTGATCGCCGCGAAGCACACGAGCAGGCCGATCAGGCCGCCGGAGAGGGCATCGGTCGGCCATGTGTGCCCCGAGCCTGCTGTGTGGGTGTAGGCGGCGCCGCCGGCGAACACGGCGGCGATTGCGTATTGCGGGATCGCCAGCAGCCACCACTTGACCAGGACCAGCCCGCGGGAGAGCCGCTGTGGGTAGGCAATGTCCAGCGTGGCGGGGTAGTCCGGCTCCTCATTCAGGCTGAATGGGGGGTAGCGGTCGGTCCCCAGGGCGCTGTAGGTGTAGTAGGCGACCCGCCACGACCAGCGCAGCACCCCCAGATTGAAGCCGAACAGCGGGCGGGGGTAGCGCCCGGTGAACAAGATCGCGAAGAACGCGATCACGGTCACGACGGCGAACGCGATCCACAAGAAGAACAGCACGATGTAGTGCGGGATCGCCAGCAGCCACTTGACCAGCCACATCCAGCGGCTCAAGGGCTCGTCGAGCCGAGCTCGCACCTCCACGGGGTAGCTCTGTTCCATGTTTCCTCCTTGTTGTCTGTACCAAGGCTGACCGGGCCAGCTGGCCGTGTCGCTAGGGGAAGCCCTGGGGTTCGGCCCTAGGCTTTAGAGCGGTTTCGGACGGGGCGATGAACGCCGCTACCCCACCAAGGGCGCGGAAGAGGTCATGCCTGCCAGTTCGCCCGCCCCATGCGGTCTGCCACGAGGTGCGCCAATACCTGCTTGACCCCGCTGCGAGAAGCTGGGGCCGCCAGATCTGTTACGTCCTGCGCCCCGGCAGTGTGAGTGGCGTCGGCCCGGCCGCGCGCTGCTCGCCGGGTTCCTGACCAAGACCGCTCCCGCGCAGGCCACCCGCTGCCGCAAACGATGACTTCGGACGGTCCCGGGCGGTGCCCCTGAGCTGCTATGTCGTGAAGTACCACATCTCGGGGTTGATGTTGAACTGGGTGACGGTCGCGAACGATGCTGGCGGGCCGGAGAGGGTCTTCTTCCAGACCAGCACGTTGCCGATCTCCAGCGCGTCGGCCGGCGTGGGCCCGAACAGGCCCGGCTGCTGGGTGGTCAGGTACGAGGCCTCGCCGGTCACCGCCCTCGGGTTCGTGCTGAGCACCGAGGCATCGATCAGCTTGTCGGCCTGCGGGCTGCAGTACCCGCCGAAGTTGGACGACCCGGCGCAGTTGAAGATTCCGAAGGTGGTCGGGTAGGTGTTGTCAGCGAAGCCGCCGAAATCTGCCATCGCCCATTTGCCGGTGTCCGCCTTCCCGGCCGGGGTCTGGTCGTCGTAGTTGGCGACGATGTAGTCGAAATTGCTGGACACCAGGGTGATCTCGATACCTGCACTCTTCGCCTCCGAGGCCAAGGCGGTGACCTGCTCGCCGATGCTGGCCGGGGTGGTCGTGTAGATCAGGTTCCAGGCCAGCGGCGTCCCGGCGGGGATGCCGGCGCCGCAGTCCGAGGAGCCGGTGCCCGGCCGGGTGCAGGTGTCCGTGCCGCCGGGGATGACCTTCCAGCCGTGTGCCTTCAGCAGGCTGGTCGCGGCGGTGACGCTGAACGGGTACGGGTTGGTCAGCGCGTTCGCAGGAGTGTACGGGCTCTTGGGGAGCACCGGCACTGGCCCGTAGGCCTGGCCTGCGGCCCCGTAGAAGAACGCCTTGATTACGCCCGGCTGGTCTTGCAGGCGCGCTATGGCCTGGCGGATGTAGAGCTGGCTGATGATCTTGTTGAAGTGGCCGGTGGCGTCCTGGAAGTTATAGACGACATACAGCCAGCCGAAGGCCGGGTAGCCGAACACGTTGTAGCCGACCGACTTGATCTTGCTGATTTGGGGCAGGTTGCCCAGCGGGATGTAGCCGACGTCGAGGCTGCCGGACCGGATGGCGTTGTCCTCGGCGCTGTCGGAGGTAAACGGCACGCTGGAGTACGCGGACACCGTCTTGGCGTGCGGGCCGCCGTAGGCCTGGTTGGGCGACATGGTAAAGGCGCCGCTGACGGTGTTGAACGAGGACAAAGTGTACGGACCGTCCACGATCTTCCACAGCGGGCTGGTCGCCCAGGAGGCCGACGGTCTGGCCTGGGCGGCGAGGTAGTTGTAGATCCGCGCCGCGTTCTGCGGGCTGGCGAAGTTCAGGATCGGGCCGGTGGCCGAGGCTCTGGCCCAGGCGAAGGCGGGCATCGGCTGGATCACGCCGAGCTCGTTCTGCCAGAACCAGGTCGGGTTGACCGCGGACTTCATGGTGAACACGACCGTGCCCGCGCTGGGCGCGGTAACGCTGGCGACCTGGTCGGGCATGCCGATGCCGGGGGTGTAATAGGCCCAGTTCGACGGGCTCGCCTTCACCGCGGCCTTCATCAGGTCATACCAGAAGAGGATGTCCTGGGAGGTGATCGGCTTGCCGTCGGACCATTTGTAGCTGGTCTTGAGGGTGACCGTGAACGTCTTGTCGCCGTTGCTGACCTCGGGGTCGCTGGCCAGGCTCAGCGCCGGGGCCTCCTTCGGCCCGACACCGTTCACCAGCCAGTACAGCGGCCGGTACATCTGCTGATCGAACAGGTGCACCGTGAACACCGATACGGACGCCGAGGTAGCCAGCGGCAAGATCCAGGTTGGTGCGGAGTCCGGCGGCTGGGCCACCGACACGGTGCCGGCGTGCTGGGTGCCGGTGGCGGCCGCCGGCAGCGAGCCGTAGACACCCCGCACCGCCGAGTCCGTCGTGGTCGTGCTCCGGCCGGCGCAGGCAGCCAGCAGGGTCGCGCTGACGAGGGCGAGGGCCGCCATCGCGGTACCCGAACAGGGAGGTCTCATCGTCTGTCTGTCTTAGTTCACGAAGATTGACAGTCTCGATGCCACCGGCTTCCGGGCAGGCCACCGGAGTGGTTAAGTCGACAGGCACAAAGGACAGCCATCGTTCCCGGCTGGGAAGACCGTGCTCCCGATCTGTCACCGACGCTACGCTTATTCCAAAAAACAAGCAATCAATTCAATAATGCA
The DNA here is from genome assembly GCA_963729365.1 of uncultured Actinomycetota bacterium. GTDB lineage: Bacteria > Actinomycetota > Actinomycetes > Streptosporangiales > Streptosporangiaceae > JASHPR01. The sequence goes on along the minus strand of CAVSNQ010000010.1, from coordinate 328,521 downwards.
ATTTAGATAATGAGAGTTGACATCGCGTCCAGGCGCGGTAGGCACCCCGCACCGGGCAGCGGTACAGCGGTACGGCGCACCTCGATCTGGGCCACCAGCACCGAGTCCCGGGCTACGAGCGGTGCCTCAGCCATGGCCGATTCCGGTCTGGCCGTCGTCGGCCACCGTGACGCCCAGTCGCTCCGCCGGGGCGGACAGTCCGGTGGCTCCGTCTCTAGCTTGCGGCGCGGTGCTGGTGATCATTGGGGCCCTGCACTGGCCAGCGGTGCCCGCAGTCGCCATGGCCGCTTCCATGTCACCGATCAGTGCGAAAGTCGCCTTGGGCCTGCCACGTTGGCATGTCGGCCAGCCGGGCATCGATCCACTGCGCGTTATGGGTATGTGCTGCCGCGATCACGTCGAAGTGGCCCGTGCCGGGGTACATGTGGCAGTCGATCGCCGCGCCGTTGGCGCTGAGGGAGCGCGTGATGCGGTCGGTGCGGCACGGGTGGGTGATCGGGTCGTCGCTGCCCTGCACGATCAGCGCTGGTGCGCGGAGCCGGAGCGCTGCCGGGTCGTTGGCCGCCAGGATTGTCAGCAGAGGCCCAAGGTCGGCGCCGGGCCGGAACAGGTCCGCAGGCACCGATGGCGGCCACAAGCCCGGGCCGAGGAGGTCGTCGATGCCGACGGTCTGGGCGATGGCCAGCAGGCGGAGGGCGCGGGGTGTGAGCATTTGGTCCAGCCGCAGGGCGCGGTCGGTTGCGGCGGCGCCGATCAGTGTCAGGGCGACGAATCCCAGCCCGGGGGAGGGCGCACGGCAGTTCTGGAGCCGGGCGATTATGTCGTGCGTGCCGCTGGCGGGGGCGATGGCTACGGCGCCGGTCAGGTCGAGATCGGGTGCCCGGGCTGGTGCCAGGCTCGCAGTGAACAGGGCAGCGTGGCCGCCCTGGTTGTGACCCATCACGGCCCAGCGCCGGCCGATGCCCGGATGGAGGTGGCGGGCGGCGGTGACGATGTCGATGGTCCCGCGGGCCGCGGAGGCTCCCGCCAGGTACGGGTGAGGCCCGGGGGTGCCGAGGCCCTCGTAGTCGGTCTTGACCACGGCCCAGCCGCGCTTGACCCACCGGTTGAGCATCGCGTCGGCGAGCTGGGTGTAGATGTGGCAGGGATGGCCGGGCGCGTCGCGAGACGGAGCGCAGATGTCGGCGACGCCGGTGGTCCCGTGCGCCCAGCTGAGCACCGGCCAGCCGCCGGGCGGCGGCTGGCCCCGCGGAATCGACACCGTTCCGGACACGGCGGTGTCCTGCCCGGCGAGGGTCTGGGAGTGGTAGAGGACAAGCAGGTTCTCGCCGGCGCTGGCCAGGGCGGCCGCGCCGGTCAGCAGCCGCGCCCAGATCACCTGGCCAGCCGTCCCGGCGGGCAGCGGCGAAGGTGGCGCATAGAAGGCCAGGCCGGGCGGCCCCGGCTGCGTGCCGCTCAGGGCACCGTTGGGCGATCCAGGGGAGCCGCGGGCGGTACCGGCCCGCTGCGATGGAGGTCGTGCCACTGACTGCGAAGTGGCCTGGCCGCCGAGGACGGGGGCAGCGGCTTGAGTGGTATCAGTGAAGTCACCCGGGCTCATCTGTCGATGATGACCCCGCCAGACAGCGCTGGCGCTAGGGGAAGCGCTGGGGTTCGGCCCTAGTGTTGGCCCGCGGCCGCGGGCTGTGGTCGTGCTGCCAGCAGGCCGGGCAATGCCCTGCGGGAGCGGATGCCGAGCTTGTCGAAGACATGTCCCAGGTGGAACTCCACCGCCTTGACGCTGACAAACAGCTCGGCTGCCACCTCCCGGTTCGACCGGCCGGCGGCCACCAGGCGAGCGACGGCCATCTCCGATGCCGTCAGGTTCCACCGGGCTGGCCCTGGCTCGGGCCGTATCTCGGCCCCGCAGGCCTGAAGCTCCCGCTCGCAGGCCGCCACATGCGGCTGGGCTCCCAAGGTAACGAGGCGGTCGCGTGCCTGCCGGAGGCGGGCAGCGGCGCCCTGGCGGTCGCCGGCACGGCGGAGGTGGCGGCCGTCATCGCGTTCTAGCAAGGCGAGCTGGAAGGGCAAGAGCAGTCCCTGGGCCAGCTGCCAGGCGGCGGTGAAGGATTCCCCGGCACCGGCCAGGTCGCCCCTGGCGACGGCCAGGTTGCCGCGTAGGCGGGCCGCCGTCATGCTGGCCGAGGGCAGGCCGAAGGCGGGGATGGCGGCGAGGAGTTCCTGCAGCGCCGCCGCAGCGTCATCCAGCCGGCCCAGCCCGATCAGGGCATCTACTTCCAGCGGGCGCCAGTCTGCCCAGCCCGGCAGGCCGAAGACCTCATCCCGGCCAAGTGCCCGCACGGCTGACGTGGCCGCCAGCACTGCTGGCAGGTCCCCGCGGGCCTGGGCCAGCTCGGCGCCGGCCAAGGCCGCGTGGGTGACCGCCATCCCCGCCCCGGAAGCCGCGGCCCGCGCCGCCTCGACGTGGGCGGCGGCCAGCTGCCAGTCACCACGGTCGGCAGGGACGATGGCGGCATGGGCGTGCGCGAAAGCCAGGGCCCATGTCCGGTCGTTGCCCTGGGCTAGGGAAACGGCCAGCTCGGAGTGAGTGTGGGCGTCGTCCCAGGCGCCGAGGCGGTACTCGGCGTCGGCGAGGAAGGTCAGGCACTGGCCGGGGTAGCGCAGGCTCACTCCGGCCCGCAACCGGGCTAGGCCCACCGACAGGTCGGTCATGGCCCCGGCCAGGTCATCGGTGATCGCTCGGCACCTTCCTCGTATGACAAGGGCGCCAGTGTGCTCCAGCGGTACGTCGGAGGCCACGGCGGGCAGCCCGTCGAGCCGGGCCAGCCCTTCCGGACCGCGCCCGGCGAGGGTCAGCGTCAGGGCTACCGGCATCAGCGCCTGAAGCCGGGCGGTCAGGTCCTCACCGCTGGCTTCGACCGCCCGCTCGCCCCAGGTGATGGCCTCCTCCAGCCGTCCGGCAGTGGAGAGGTAGGCGGACAGGGAGGTGGCCGCGGCCGCTCCCACCATCGGCTCGGTGTCGGGGCTGTGGGCCCGCCAGGCCTCGAGCAGGTGGGCCTCGGTCACCGCTCCCCGTCCGCAGAGCAGGTCGAGGTGGCCGAGCAGAGCGCTGCGCCGGGCGCTGGGACCGAACTGGGCGACCGCAGGCCACAGGGCCAGCGCCCCGGGCACGTCGGCGCTGCCCAGCAGTTCAGCTACCGCATCGAGGAGCAGCCGCTCCTGCTCGGCGCGAGCCGTGCTGGCCGCCGATGCCTGGGCCAGCCACGCCGCCGCCTGGGCCGCCATGCCCTCCTGCGCCGCCTCCCGCGCCGCCTTTTCCAGGTCGCGGGCCAGGGTGTCATCGGGCCCGACAGCGGCGGCCACCCGGTGAGTGAGGGCGGCAGGGGCGGGGATCAGGGTGGCCGCAACCCGGTGCAGCCGATGGCGCTCCGCCGGGCCGAGACTGTCTCTGACAGCGGCATGCACCAGCGGGTGGGCGAAAGCGACGAGAAGGGCTGAGGTCTCCTGCTCCTCGGTGACCAGGCCGGCAGCGACCGCCTCGTCCAGGGCGGTGAGCGGGTCGCCCAGCCCGGCCAGTGTGGCGGCGACGGCCAGCGGGCAACGGCGGCCCAGGACGGCAGCGGCCGTGACCAGTCCCCGGGCCGGATCGGACAGGGCGCTCAGCCGCGCGAGGACCACTGCGGCCAGTGCGCGGGGCGCGGGCAGATCGCCACCGGCCCGCGCCAGGCCACCCTGGCCCAGCTCTTCGAGCAAGGCCCGGCAGTGCAGCGAATTGCCGCCGGTGTGGTCCAGCAGCTGGGTCACCGCCCGGCCGGACAGGTCACCTACGCCGAGTGTCCGGGCCAGGGCCACCAGCTCCTGGGCCCCCAGGCCGTCCAGGCGCAGGCGGGTGGCCCGGTCGTCGCCCGCGGCGAAGCGGCTCCATGCCTCGCCCAGGCGGCTCAGCTCATCTGGTCGGGCGGACATCAGTCCCAGCACCCGGTCGGCCTGCATCCGCCGCAGGGCGAACAAAAGAGCCCGGGCCGAGGGCTGATCGCTCCAGTGCAGGTCGTCGACCACCACCACGACGACCCTGTCACCGCCTTGCAGGTCGCCGAGGGCCTCCACCAGCTGCGCGCCGACGGCCAGCGGGTCAGCGTCTGTCCGCTGGGCCGCACCGGCTCGCGGAGATCCTTTGATGAGCGCCGTCCCGGCACCCGCCAGAAGCTGGTCGATCACTCCCCAGGCCAGGAGCATCTCCGCCTCGTCACCGACGGCCCGCAGTAGGCAAACGTCCCGGTGCCCGGAGATGAAGCGCGAGATCAGGCTGGACTTACCGATCCCCGCCTCACCCTCGACCAGCACCACCCGAGGCCGGCCGCCCTGCACAGCCCGCATCTCGGCGTCGAGAACCGCCAGCTCGCCCGTCCGGCCAACGAAATGGTCCACTTCAGCAGTGTGGACACCGCTGGGCGCCTGACGCAAACGCCTGCACGGCTCCTGCTCAGCCAGTGCCTTACCGCACATACGACCGATACGACCATGTGTGGCCGGCGAAATGATCTTCACCAACGAACAAGGCACTCGCTGGCTCAGCAATCGCGTGCCCTACCGGACGCCACGGCAATGCGGTTTGCCTGATGCGGGCTGGCTTGCGGCATGAGCTCGTAGGCGAGGCCGAGCCGTCGGGCTGGCGGCCGGTCGTGGAGTCCTCGATTGCTGCTTATTGATTGCATCTGAAGATGCAATCGAGATACAATGCTGGCATGTCTACATCGACTGTCGGTTTCGCGGTGGCGGATGAGGACCAGGAGCGGCTGGCCCGCCTAGTGGAGCATTTCGGGCACGGGAACCGGTCGGCGTACCTGCGGGCGACGCTGCCGGTGATGGAGTCGCTGGCCCGGGCCGAGCGGCTGCGTGAGCTCCAGGCCCGTAACGCGGAGCGCGCCGCGGGGGCGGGCCAGGATTATGAGTCGCTGCTGGCGGGTATCCGCCGGGCGTACAAGGGCGGGACGCCGGGGCAGTGAGCGTGCCCGGCCCGGCGGCGGTGCCGGCCGTGTTCGACGTGAACGTGCTCGTGCTGGCGGTTGCCGTGGGGGAGTCCCCGTTCCGGAGCTGGCCTTCGCCGCCGCCGACGTCGGGGAACCCGAGTGCGGACTGCCTGGGCGTGATCAATGACGCGGCGGAGTTCGCGCTGTGGCTCTCCCCGCACATCCTGGCCAACACCGGCCGGGTGCTGGCGACGGTGCTGAAGACCCCGGATGAGGAGGTCGATGACTACCTGCGGGTGCTGGCCGAGATGGCTGACGCGTCCGGCGGCGGCATCACCGACCCGCCGCAGACCGTCGGGGACTGCCCGGACTGGGAGGACAACCGGATCCTGGACCTGGCGGCGGCGGTAGGCGCGTTCCTGATCGTCTCCGCCGATGCGGACCTCGCGAGCATGTCGCCCTGGCGGGGCCGGCCGATCATCGAGCCGCCGCAGTTCGCGTCGATGGTCGACGCCTCCCGCCGGGCACGCAGACGGCGACGGTGAGGGAGCATGCTGCCAGACCCGGGCTGCTACGAAGAACGCTACCGGCTGGCCGCCGGTGCCTCGGCGAGCCTGGCCACTGGCCTGATTACGATTGGCCTGGTCTTCCTCACGGTGGCGCCATGGGTGACCGGCGTCGTGATCGCCGCGGCCCTGCTGGCCCTGACGGGCCCGGCGGTGACCGCCAGCCGCATGATCGCTTTCCGCGCCGATCATGCGGGCATCACTCTCGGCGCCGTGCCGGGCAAACTAATCGTCCGCCGCGGTCCGGCGGCGTTCATCTCGTGGGCAGACGTCGAAAGCGTCATCCTCTACCCCGCCCACCCGGGCGGGCCGGGCGCGAGTCCCCGGGTCCAGCGCATCGGGGTCCAGCGGCGGGAGGGTGCTCCGGACCTGCCGAGGGACAACGAACAGGCTCCTGGATGCCCGGTGCCCGGGGTGGCGGCCGGGGCGACCCGCGGAATCACCGGCTGGCGGCTGGACCGTGAGCGCCTGGCCGCCGTCACCGCGGCGGTAGCGCCGGGAATCCCCATCGTCGATGCCAGTACCGGCTCCCGCCGGGGCGTTGAAGGACCGGGCCAAGGGGCCAGTGCCGCAGAGCTAGGACCCGCGGATTAACGGACGGGCTCAGCCATCGTCGAAGCCGTCCGAGCCTGTCCGGCTCTTTCGCGTAAGCAGACATTCCTCGTTGAGGACGTCGGCCGCCCCGCGGGTCAGTACATCGGCGTAGCTACTTCGGCTGCTGCTCGCCCCGTGTCTTCAGCAGCTGAAGCCCGCTCCGACTGCCGAGCCAGAGATTGACACTTGCTTACCGGGCGCGTTAATCTCTGACCGTGCGGTCAGAACATAACACAACCGGTCAACCGGCGAAACGGACCTTCACTGAAACCGCACGCCGGGCGCAGATCGTGGCGGCTGCCATCGACACCATCGCCGACCTGGGCTACGGGCAGGCCTCCCTGACCCGCATCGCCGAGACGGCCGGAACCAGCAAGGGCGTGATCCTCTACCACTTCGGCGGCAAGGACGACCTCATCAGAGAGGTAGCCGCCGAGGTGGCGGCTAAGGTCCAGGCGTATATGCGTCCTCGGATCCTCGCCCAGTCGACCGGTGCAGGCATGCTCAAAGCGTGGATCGAGTCCAACCTGGCCTTCATGGGTGAGTACCGCAAACATGTGGTCGCGGCAGTCGAGATCGTGCTCAATGCCCGCAGCGCCGACGGCAGCCGATTCTTCGACTTCTCTGCCGCCAGACAAGGGGTAGCCGACCTCCAGCAGATGCTCGCCCATTTCCAGGGCACGGGCGAGTTCCGGGCAAACTTCGACCCGCTGGTCATGGCGATGGCCATCCGCTCTGCCATCGATGCGGTGCCACCCCGGCTCGCTCAGGATCCCGAACTCGACGTTGGCCACCATGCCCGCGAACTGGCGGACCTGTTCCATATCGCCACCCGGCCCGACGCAAGCCAGCCGAAGGCGCGCCACCAGTAACCACAAGTAGTCAGTGGAGGAGAGATGCCCTACTTCGACACCAACCATGCCGCTGGTTTCCTGATCCTGGTCGCCCTTCTGGCCTGGGGCACGATGGAACTCGCCCAGCGTTCCCGGCAGCGAGAGCGGAAAGGCGCCACCAGAATCGGCCGGCGCTGGTTCTGGCTCGCCGCGGTGGTGTGCGTGATCATCGCCACGAACGTCGTGCTCTATGCCGCGCCGCGCATCGTCCCGGCGGCCACGATCCAGCCGGGCGCCGTCGCCTTCGCCGCCGGCCTGGTCATTCTGGTGGCCGGGATAGCGCTGCGCGGGTGGTCGTTCAAGGCGCTGGGTGAGTACTTCACCCATACCGTCATGGTCAGCCCGGATCAGCGGGTGGTCACCGCCGGCCCGTATCGCCTGCTGCGCCATCCCAGCTATACCGGAGTCCTGCTGGCCTGCACGGGCATCGGCCTGGCGTCCGCGAACTGGGTCGGCCTCGCAGGCCTAGCGCTGCTGCCGCTGGCGCTCCTCCTGTGGCGCATCCACATCGAGGAGAACGCGCTGCTGACAACGCTCGGCGACAGGTACCGCGCCTACGCCGCGCAGCACAAGCGCCTCGTCCCGCTCGTCTGGTAGCCAGAACAGTGCCAGGAACCGGCCTGGCCGTGCCCGCCGGGCAGAACAGCCCGGGCACGGCCCAGGCATCTCCCGACGGGAGTGACCCGCTAGCCACAGGAGGCGGCAATGGTGGATTCGCCCGATGAGAAGGTAGCCATCGTGACCGGCGGAGGCTCGGGGATCGGTGCGGCCCTGTGCCTGGAGCTGGCGCGCCGGGGCACGCGGGTGGTCGTCGCCGACATCAACGGGGACGATGCCGGGCGGGTGGCGGCATCCATCGCGGACACCGGCGGGCGGGCTAAGGCACGCGCCGTCGATGTGTCCAGGGAGCTGGACGTCCGGCGCCTCGTCGAGGAGACCGCCTCCGTATATGGCCGGCTCGACTACCTGTTCAATAACGCTGGCATTGGGCTCGGAGGTGACGCCCGTGACCTGACCCTTGACCACTGGCGCCAGGTCCTGGATGTGGACCTCTACGGTGTCCTGCACGGCATACTCGCCGCTTACCCGATCATGGCCAGGCAGGGGTTCGGCCACATCGTGAACACCTCATCGGCGGCTGCGTTTTTCCCTGATCCGGGCAACGCCCCGTATTGCACGGCCAAGCACGCCGTCGTGGGGCTCTCCCTCTCGCTGCGTCTTGAGGGTGCCGATCTGGGGGTGAAGGTCAGCTGCGTCTGTCCCGGGTTCGTGCGCACCAACATCTACCAGAACGCGGATGTGGTCAACATGAACCTGCCCGTCGATGTGCCCCGGGAGCAGCTGGCCGGTGCACCGGCCAAGATGATGGAGCCATCACGGGCGGCGCAGGTGATCCTGGACGGCGTGGCGCGCAACCAGGCGGTAATCGTCTTTCCCGCTAGCATCCGCTGGGCCCGGCGCGCCTACCGCCTCTTCCCCCGCGTTATCGACAGATACTTGCTCCGGCAGTGGCTGGAGCAGCGGAGGTACCGGGCAGCCGCGAGCAGGGATGAGGCAAACCCCCCGAGCGGCAACGCCACCCGGCCGGGCTGACTTCCTCTGGGCGAAGGGCCAACGTGGCAGGTCTCCCTGACCGACGCCCGGCGGCGAGAGCCGTTGCGTGTACAGCAGATCGTTCTTTCTGCTTCGCCTGCAGTTGCAGGTTGACGTCGATGATCATGTTTCCTTGCCCTTGAAGAGCGCGGCGCCTAACGACTGGACGACCGTGGTGTCCGGCCGCGGTAGGGCAGGCAGGGCAGCCCGCGGACAGCGAGGCCTTCGATCGCGAACACCTTGCCTGCGTGTGGCTGGCGGGCCAGCGCGTCGTCGTCGAGGTCTGTCCGCGCGGTGGTAACGAACAGCGTGTCCCGGCGGGGGCCGCCGAATGCGCATGAGGTCGGTCGCTCGACTGGGAGCTGCACGCTCGCGAGAAGCGATCCGTCCGGTGCGTACCGGTGGATGGCCCCGCCGTTCCACAGGGCGACCCAGATCCCGCCCTCCTCGTCGACCGTGAGCCCGTCCGGCGCCACGCCTGGCTGGTCGATGTGCACCAGGGTGCGGCGGTCGCTGATCGCCCCGCTCGGGCCGTCGAACCGGAACGCGTCGACGCATCCGGTGCCGCTGTCGTTGAGGTACATCGTGCTGGCGTCGGGACTCCAGCCGATGCCGTTGGAGATGGTCAGGCCGGTGAGCACGGTGGTGCAGCTGCCGTCGAGTTCAAGCCGGTACAGGGTCCCGGCGCCCGGCGACTCGTCGTAGGCCATCGTCCCGGCCCAGAAGCGTCCTTGCGGGTCGCAGGCCCCGTCGTTCATCCGCACGTCCGTGCGGCCGCCCTCGGACTGCGCGAGCTCCTGGATCGAGCCGGCGTCGTCGGCGAACAGGAATCCCGTGCCCGCGGCGAGCACGTACCCGCCCCCGGCGGCCGGCGCGACCGCGCCGACGTGCCGGTCGACCGTGATTGTCGCAACGCGTTCCAGGGTGCCATCGGGGTTCAGCGTTCCCCGGTGCATCTGGCGCCCCAGGATGTCAACCCACAGCAGCTCCTGGCGCTCTTCGTGCCAGCGCGGGCCTTCGCTCAGCAGCCCTGGGGTTACCGACCACACCATCACTTCGTGGGCGCTCATACGGTGAGGTCCCCTACGACTTTGATGTCTTCCGGCTGCCGGCCGAGCGCCTCGGTCCAGAACGTGAGCGGCACCCGCCGCGAGATCTGGTCCACCTGGTCCCACGCCTTGGCCAGCACCGACGCCGGCTCCAGCAGGACGCCGACCTGCATGCCCGGGTCCGGGACCTCTTCGATGCCAGCGGTCCCCTTCTGGCCCGGCACGAGTGTCATCGCGCGCATATGCGCATCGTCGCGCCCGGCTGGCGCGTCCGCCTCATCCGGCAGGGGTGATGACGGGCCGCGGCGGGGATCCGGATGATGGAGTCATGGCCTCATCGCCGCGTCAGCTGTTCGACGTCGTGGTCGTCGGCGCAGGACCCGCGGGGGTCGTCGCGGCGCTCCGCGCGGCCCGTCTGGGAGCTAGCACGGCGCTGATCACCCGCGATCAGTTCGGGGGAATGGCCGCGAACGATGGGCCCGTGCCGGTGCGCACGCTGGCCCAGGCGGCGCGGCTGATCCGCGAGGCCAGGCAGCTCCCGCTCTACGGGATCGCGGGCGGCGAACCCTCACTCGACTACGCCCGGCTGCTGGCCCGCGTCCGCGACGTGACCGCGGACGCACGCCAGCACACGCTGCTGCGCGACGATCTGGAGCGCGCCGGGGTGAGCATCTACGAGCAGGCCGGCACTGCGCGCTTCGCCAGCGCCCACACGGTCGACAGCGACAATGCGCCGCGGCTTCGGGCCGACAAGGTCATCCTCTGCACCGGAGGAGCGTCACGGCCGTTGGCGGTTCCCGGCTTCGACCTGACCGCGACGCACAGCGACGCGTGGCACCTTTCCTCGGTGCCGCCGTCGCTGGTCGTGATCGGCGCTGGCGCGACCGGCGTGCAGGTGGCGTCGATCTTCAACGCGTTCGGCTCACGGGTCTATCTCGTTGAGGTCGCTCCCCGCATCTTGATGAGTGAGGACCAAGAGGTCTCCGAAGCGGTCACTGCCGCCATGGCGGCGTCCGGCGTCCAGGTGCTCGCGGACGCCGGGACGATCGACCGCTTCGAGCGCTGTGCGACCGGCGTGCGGCTCATTCATTCGACAAGCGACGGGCAGCACAGCATCGACGCCACGCTGGCCGTGGTGGCGGCCGGATGGGTCGCGGCCACTGCCGGGCTGGGCCTCGACCGGGCCGGGGTGCAGACGGACCGGCGCGGATACGTCCAGGTCGACGCCCAGTTGCGCACGATCGTGCCGCACGTCTTCGCCGCCGGCGACGTCACCGGGCGCGCGCTGGTCGTGCACGAGGCGGTCCGCCAGGGGCTAGTGGCCGCGACCAATGCCGTCCTCGGAGCAACCACGGTTCTGTCTCCCCGGGTGAGCCCCATCGGCAGCTTCACGGACCCCGAGTACGCCTCGGCCGGACTGACCGAGGCGGCAGCCCGGGAGCACCGCGAGGTGGTCGCGGCGACGGTGCGCTTCGACTCGCTCCCGCGACCGATCATCGATGGCCGCCAGACGGGGTTCTGCAAGCTGGTCGTCGACCGCGAACTCCATACGATTCTGGGCTGCCACGTCGTGGGGGAGCGCGCGGTCGAGCTCGCGCAGCTGGCAGCGACAGCGATGGCCGCGAAGATGCCCGTCGAGGAACTGGCCTTGGTCCCGTTCTCGTTCCCCACCTACGCGAACGCCCTGGGCCGCGCGGCGGTCCTCGCCGCGATCGAACTCGATCACACCGGAATGTGGGCCGTTGATCATTTCGAAACGGCAGTGGAGGCCGGCGTTGGCTGAGCTCGCTGCGGGCGCACGCGCTGATGCGCCGCGCAGAGCACCACGCGCAACCCGACGTTCCCCGGCAACCGCCTCGGCTATGTAAAACAACGCGGTCGAGGTGACGTATGTCAACGTGCGTTGACGACGGCCGCTCGTGCCATTCCCGCCCTCGCTTCATGGCGCCCGGTTCCTCCACGACGTCCCACTGAGGGCACGGTCGCGCTGGGCCTGCAGGCAATGCAGGCCAGAATCCGGCGCAGCGGTGCGCCTGAGCGCCATCGGGCATGCCCATCTCATTTCCAGGCGTGGCAGAGCAGTCACGACGGCCTCGCGCGAGTGCTCCCCGTTTCGATAGCGAGGACTTCACTCGCCAGTGACTGTCTAGGAGTATGATTATCGTATGAAACGCATCACAGTCAGCCTGCCCGACGAGCTGGTCGAAAAGATCAAGCGGGACGCCGCCGGAGAGAGGCAAGTAAGCGCCTACGTTGCGAGGGCGCTGGAGGACTATCAGGAGCGCGAGCGGCTGGATGAGATTCTGGCCGCCTGGCGAGACGAGACGCCTGTTCCCGAGGAGATCCAGCGACAGGCCGAGGCCGAACTCGACCAGGTCGGCCTCACTGGATCGGCCAGGACGAGTGGCAGGATGGCTGGTTGAACAGCGCTGCGACGTCGGGGCTCACGCTCGATACCGGCGCGCTGCTGGCCCTGGACCAGCCAGCCAAGGCGGTAGCGATGCAGGCTCGCCTGGAGGAGGCGTGGCGGCGAGGGGGAACCATTTGTGTCCCGGCCGAGGTCGTCGCGCAGGCCTGGCGAAGCCCTCGTCAGGTTCGGCTAGCCAGGCTGCTCAAGTCGCCCGACATAGATGTCGCGGTGATGACGCTGAGCGTGGCCCGAAGCGTCGGGCTGATGTGCGCGACCGCCGGTCACAATGACATCGTTGACGTGCACGTCGTGCTGTGTGCCAGGCAGCGGCAGCATGCAATCGTTACCAGCGACCCTCGGGACATTGCCCGCATCGACGCGACTGTCCCGCGGATCGTTGTCTAGCTCAGCTCGCTGCGACCTGTGGCCCGGATCGGTGCGCGAGTTGTGCACGAGACGCGACAGGGCCGAGCGAGACACTACTGCTCCCGCTACTAGGAAGTAGCACGGCGGAGGCCTGATCGCCCAGATGGCGTACCCCCGATGAGCAGGCGGTCAGGTACGCCGGAGAGTACGCGCGACGGGCGAGCGCGCCCCCAAGCACACCGCGGCGACGCGTGATGACCTCACCGCGCGAGAAGCGCACATCGCCCGGCTGGCCGGGCAGGGTGCCTCGAACTCCGAGATCGCCGCACAGCTGTACATCAGCCCGGCGACTGTGGCCTATCACCTGCGGAAGATATTCGCCAAGCTCGGCATCAGCTCCCGCAGTCAGCTCGCCAGCGCGCTGCCGGCCCAGCCGGACTGGGGCCTGCGGGGCGGGGCAGCAGCGGAGCTCTGGGTGGCCGAGTTTCGGTCAGGGCCGGGGGAGGAAGGTAACCTGGCCGGCCTGGATCGGCCCGGGCTGGTCGAGGAGTGCCGCGAGGGCGCTGGTGACCGCGGTGGTGTAGTTCCGGTTCTGGGGGAAGGTCTTGGCTGAGACGAGAATCAGCCCCTTGCGTGCTTGCCCGGCGGCCCGGTACTGGGCGTCGAGGGGCAGGAGATCCTTGATGTTGGCGGTGACCAGTGCGCGTCCGGCGGCCGCTGCGCGGGAGAGGATCTGGTCGTCAGGCAGGGAAACCAGGGAGGGATCTGCCACGACTGCGAGCACGTCATGGCCCTTGGCGCGGAGCTGCTGGGCGATGGTGTCGGAGAACATCTCATCGAGCAGCAGCAGGAAGCTCACTGGTTACCTGGCGAGGAGCTGCTGTTCGCGGCGCCACGCTTGCTCGGCTGCGTCCTCGGCGGCATCAGCGGCGGCGATCTCTGCGTCGATCTCGTCGGGGTAGGACGCCCAGTACCGGACGGCCGCGCGGAGGAGCCGCAGCGGGATGCCGATGTTGTCGGCGACCAGGAGGAGCAGGCCGTCGTCGGCAAGGCCGGGCTCGGCGGTCCGGGCGGATTTGACCGCGCGGATGACTTCCCACACGTCGGGACCAGCGGCTAGCGCGGCGCGGCGTCCGGTGGGGCCGGGCCGGAACACGATCCCTGGGTGCTCGCTCATCCGCAGGGCCTCATCCACGAGCCGGTTCGCTGCGGACGACAGTGACATACCAGGGTTCGCGGCCACGAACGAGGCCAGTCGTTCGGCCACGGTGACGTCGAACCGTACCGGGGTCGCGGCGCGCTTGCTCATGACTACATTGTAGTCGGTTAAAGTTGGCGGGGCGTATGCGGGTTTAATAGCGGTATGAGCCCGGGAACGACCGAGCGGCAGCTGCTGGCCGAGATGCCGCTGCATGCGATCACATCGGTGCACGGCCAGGACGGGCTGGCCGAGCGGCTGGCGATCGAGATCGCCGCCTTCCCGCCCGCCGGGCGGGACCGGGTCGAGCAAGCCCTGGCGCTGGCGGCCCGGCTGCACGCCGCGGACCGGCGCCAGCGCGAACCGTACCTGAACCACCTGCTGCGCGTTGCGATCCGGGTCATCAGCCATTACAAGGTCACCGATCCGGACCTGGCCTGCGCGGCGCTGCTGCACGACGCGGTCGAAGACCACGCCGCTGACCTGGCACCCGGCGGCGGCCAGCCCGAGGCGCTCGCCGTGCTCGCGGCTCAGTTCGGCGACCGGGTCGCCAGCCTGGTCGCATCGGTCACCAACCCGTCCTGGGAACCGGGCCGGGACGCCCGCGAGCAGTACCGTGAGCACGTCACGGCGAGCCTGGCGGCCAGCCCTGAGGCGCGGATCATCAAGGCGTCGGACTTCACCGACAACGCGGTCGGCCTGATCCACACCACCGGCCCGAAACTGCGCGCCCTGGCCGGCAAGTACGCCCCGCTCGTGCCCGCCCTCCGTGAGCTGATCGCCCGCCCGGACACCCCGCTCGATCCCGGCGTCAAAGACCGGATCACTGCCCAACTCGACACCGCCGCCAGACGGTTCACCACGATCCAGGGCGAACCAGCAGGCCACGAAGAGCACGCCTGACCGCCTGCGGGCCACAATGCGCTGCAGGCCCTGGCGCCCCTGCTCGCGGCGTTCCTGCGCGCCTGATCGGGGCCGGGTCGCGGCCCGAGGCGGCGGTCAGGAGCTGCGGCTCCGCCGGCTCGGGCCCCGGGGTCGACGCCCCAGCTCGCGACCCACGTGGGCGTGATGCGGATGACCTCGCGACTCATGAACGGCACCGGCGGGTCGACGCCTTCCAGCGCGACCGCGGTGCCGCGGATCTCGAGGCCGCGCACCGTCCACGGGTCCTGCGAGACGAGGTCGTCGACGACAAGGGCGACCTGGGAGTTGGCCTGGACGTTGCGGAACTTGCGGGTGGAGCCCATGGCGTGGCCGCCGATGAGAATGTCGCCGGTCTCCTCGTCGAGGAACGCGCCGACCGGGTTGTTCTGGGGCGCACCGCTCGCATCCACGGTCGCGAGGCGCGCCAAGGGCTGGCTCTTCAGGTAGGTGCGCTCGGCCTCGGTCAAGGTGATAGTCATGCCCGCAGGGTAAGACGCCTGGATGGGAGACCGCACCCACCTGCTGCCGCCTGTCGATCGGCCGTTGATAGGCCCAGCGGAGCCAGCCCGGTGCTCCTGCTTCGAGACGGTTCCTGCTAGTGAGACATGTGTCTAGACGCTAATATGAGCACATGTCCGGCGATAGCGCCGACCGCAGGCTGCCGTTCACTTCCGGCGCGTTCTGGGGCCGCAACCCCCTTGAGGACCTGGCCTGGGCCCGCCGCAATGATCCGGTGCACTGGGACGACGCCGGCCGGGTGTGGGGAGTGACCCGCTACGACGATGTGAAGGAGATCTCGAGAAACCCGGAACTGTTCTCCAATGCCGGCGGCATCCGGCCTGATACCGGCGCGACCCCCATGATGATCGACATGGACGACCCGGGCCACTGGAAACGGCGCAAGCTGGTCAACGGGGGTTTCACCCCGGCGCGGGTGCGCGACCGGGCTCAGCGCATAGAGACCATCGCTGACCGGCTGATCGACCGGGTATGCGAACGGGGCGAATGCGACTTTGTGTGGGACGTGGCTGCATGGTTGCCGCTGATCGTTATTGGCGAGTCACTTGGCGTGGCCGAGTCTGACCACCGGATGCTGCTGGAATGGTCTGATGCCCTACTGAGCGGGCTCGACGGCGCGGAGGGCTCGGTCGAGAAGATGACCGAGGTCTTCCTCGAGTACGAGGCCTACGCCCGCAGGGTCATCGCGTCACGGCGGGAGACTCCTGCCGCCGATCTGATGAGCGACCTTGTCCACGCCGAGGTGGACGGCGATCGCTTGAGCGACGACGAGCTGATCTTCGACTCCTTGCTGATCCTGATCGGCGGGGACGAGACGACGCGGCATGTCATCACAGGCGGCGTCTACCAGCTCCTCACCCACCAGGACCAGCGGGAGCAGTTGCAACGGGACCGCGGCCTGATCGGGTCCGCCGCCGAGGAGATGCTGCGGTGGGTTAGCCCGATCAAGAACATGGCCCGTACCGCCACCGCCGACACGACGCTGCGCGGCAAGGACATCAGGGCCGGCGACAAGCTGCTCCTGCTCTACCCGTCGGCCAACAGGGACGAGGACCACTTTGACGATCCGGACGTCTTCGACATTCGCCGCCAGCCCAACGACCACGTGGCATTCGGCTTCGGATCGCACTTCTGCCTGGGCAGCAACCTGGCCAGGCTCGAGATCACGACCATCCTCGACCGTCTGCTCACGCGGCTGCCCGACTTGAACCTGGCTAGCCCGGCCGAGCCTTCCTACCGAGCGGCCAATTTCGTCAGCGGCTACGAGAGCATGCCGGTCACCTTTACCCCGTCGGCGCCGCAGCTGGGCTTATGAGCGTCGGCGCGCGGCCGCACGGCTACGCCGGGGTGACCGCCGTCGGCGTGCTCGAAACCTCGCTCCCCGCCGCGCCGCGAGCCGCGCGGGCGTGATGCCGCGGTCAGAGGTGAACAAGGCGATGCCGGTTGCGCATGGCAACAGAATAGAACGTGTTCTAGTGTTGGCCGAACAGCTGTCCGGGCGCTTGTCTTACGGCCGCGCGCGTTACGGCGGCCTCGTGGTCGTTCGCTGAGGAGACGCTATGGGCCAGGAGTTTAAGGCGTTGCCCCGGTGCAGGCAGGACTGCGATGACCGGGGATGACGCGCTGCCGGACCGGGCCGTCGCCGAATGCGACGTCCTCGTCGCCGGGTTCGGGATCGCGGGTGGCTGCGCCGCAGTCGAGGCCGCGGGGTCCGGGGCGAGCGTCGTGGTGCTGGAGCGCGCCGGCATCGCAGGGGGCACCACCGCGATGGCGGGCGGGCACTTCTACCTCGGCGGCGGGACCGTCGTGCAGCGCGCCACCGGGCACGACGATAGTCCGGAGGAGATGTACAAGTACCTGATGGCGGTAACGCCGCACCCCGAGCCGGAGAAGATCCGGGCCTACTGCGACGGCGCTGCCGCGCACTGCGACTGGCTGGAGAGCCTGGGCTTTGAGTTCGAGCGCAGCTACTACCCGCACAAGGCCGTGATCCAGCCGCAGACCCAGGGCCTGATGTACACGGGAAATGAGAAGGTCTGGCCATTCCGCGATCTCGCGGTACCCGCGCCCCGCGGCCACAAGGTCCCGGTGCCCGGCGACACCCAGGGCGCGAAGCTGGTGATCGACCTGGTCGTCAAGCGGGCCGCCCAGCTGGGTGTCACCGTCCGCTACGAGACAGCGATCACTGACCTGCTGATCGAGGACGGCATCGTGACCGGGGCACGATGGCGCTCGCCGGACGGAACGGGCCTGCTCCGCGCCGGTGCCGTCATCCTGGCCACGGGCGGCTTCGTGATGAACCCCGAAATGGTCGCCCGGCACGTCCCGCAGCTCGCGTCCAAGCTGTTCGTGCTCGGCACGAGCTACGACGACGGGACGGCGATCCGTCTAGGCGAGTCCGCCGGGGGCGAGGCCCGGCACATGGACCAGGCGTTCCTCACCGCGCCGTTCTACCCGCCCGGTTCGCTGGTGAAGGGCATTATCGTCAACGCCGGCGGCCAGCGGTTCGTCGCCGAGGACAGCTACCACGCCCGCACCTCAGGATTCGTGCTCGATCAGCCGGGCGGCGTCGCGTTCCTCATCGTCGACAGCGTGCACATGGAACGGCCCGAACTCCCGCTGGTGCCGTTCATCGACGGCTGGGAGACCATCGCCGAGATGGAGGCGGCGCTGCGCATCCCCGCCGGGAAGCTCGCCGCGACGCTGTCGGCCTATAACAAGGCGGCGGCCCGCGGCGAGGATCCGGAGTTCCATAAGCACCCCGACTGGCTGGCCCCGCAGGACACCGGCCCGTGGGCCGCCTTCGACCTCACCCTCGGCACGGCGATGTACGCCGGCTTCACCCTGGGCGGGCTGCGCTGCACGGTCGACGGCCAGGTGCAGCGCGCCGACGGCTCGGTCATCGCGGGCCTCTACGCGGCGGGCGCGTGCGCCGCCAACATCGCCCAGGACGGCAAGGGCTACAGCAGCGGCACCCAGCTGGGAGAAGGGTCATTCTTCGGCCGTCGTGCCGGGCGGCACGCCGCCTCGTCCGGAAGATAACCGGACAGCGCCGCCGCCGCAGCCTCCTCGTGAAGTGGGCTCAGCCGCTGGCCGCCACCGTCCGCAGTTCGGCGACGGAGTCGCGCATGATGGCGCCGAGGTCCGGCCCGTCGTCCCCGCTGGCCCACCGCTGGATGGCCACGCGCAGCACCGTCATGCCTGCCTCGGCGGCCAAGGTCGCCTGCGGCTCGCTCACGCCTCGCTGGCGCAAGGCGGCGGCGACTGCCGCGGCGTAGTCGGCCAGCTTGGCGAGTTCGCGCTCGCGCAGTTCGGGGTTGGCGGCGATCACGGCCTGGCGCTGGCGGGACAGGTCCCGGCGAAACTGGCCGAGCATGGTGGCGGCGGCGTCGAGGCCACGAGAAACGGCGTCGAGGGGGCCGTCGGCTGCTGGCGCGCCGGCCACGCCGGCCACGATCCGCTCCTCGAGCAGGGCCGATCCGCCGAACAGCACTTCTCGCTTGTCGGCGAAGTGCCGGAAGAAGGTGCGCTCGGTCAGCCCGGCTCGGGCAGCGATCTGGGCGGCTGTGGTCTGGTCGAATCCCCGCTCCGAGTACAGAGTGAGAGCCGCTTCCTGCAGCCGCCCGCGACTGTCCGGCTGCCATCGACCCATGACCTCGATCCTAACGTTGACAGTCACTGACATCCACTTTAGAGTTGATGACAGTTACTGACATCAACGTGTTCTCCCGGAGGCCCATCATGAGAATCTTTGTCACCGGCGCATCGGGCTGGATCGGCTCGGCCGTCGTCCCCGAACTCCTGGGCGCCGGCCACGAGGTGGTCGGCCTGGCCCGCTCCGACGCATCAGCACAGCGGCTGGAAGCCGCCGGCGCCACCGTTCAGTTGGGCGACCTCGACGACCCCGAGGGGCTCGCCAAGGCGGCCGCCGACTCCGACGGGGTCATCCACCTGGCCTTCCAGCACGAGGTGGCCTTCGGCGGCAACTTTGCCGCCGCCGGAGCCGCCGACCGGCGGGCTGTGGAGGCCATGGGCGCCGCCCTGGCCGACTCCGACCGGCCCTTGGTGCTCGCCTCGGGCATGATCGGCCTGACCGCCGGGCGGGTGGCCACCGAGAACGACGGGCTCGTCGCGAGCCCCGAGGTTCGGGCCAACCCCGCCGGGCGCCGGGCGGCCACCGCCCTGCTCACCCTGTCGCTGAGGGGCATCGGCGTCCGCTCGTCGGTCTTGCGCTTCGCGCCGACGGTCCACGGCGACGGCGACAACGGGTTCATGGCCACCCTCGTCGGCATCGCCCGCCAGCGGGGTGTGGCCGGCTACGTGGGAGACGGCACCAACCGGTGGCCCGCGGTACACCGCTCCGACGCCGCCCGCCTGGCGCGCCTGGCCGTCGAAGCCGCTCCCGCCGGCTCGGTCCTGCACGCCGTCGCCGACGAGGGCGTTCCCTTCCGGGAGATCGCCGAGGCGATGGGCCGCCACCTCGACATCCCGACGGCCTCGGTGGCCCCCGCCGACGCGGGCGAACACTTCGGCTTCCTGGGTCACTTCGTCGCCCTGGACAGCCCCGTCACCGCCACCATCACACGGGAACTGCTCGGATGGGAGCCGACCGGGCCCAGCCTGCTCGAGGACCTCGAGCAGGACCACTACTACCGCCAGGCGTAGCGGGCGGCGGCGCCCGATGAGGCAGGACGTGCGCCAGGCGCTGGCCATCGATGCCTCCTCGACGATCGAGGATCGCACGATCGACATCACCACCACGGGCCGGCGGTCCGGCGCGCCGCGGCGGATCGAGATCGCCTTCTACCGGTTGGGCGACGACATCTACCTGAGCGGGATCCCCGGACCCAAGACCCGCGACTGGCTGGCCAACCTGGCCGCCCGACCGCAGTTCACCTTCCACCTGAAGCACGGCCTCGTCGCCGACCTGCCGGCGACGGCCACGGTCATCGTCGACCCGGCCGAGCGCCGGCGCGTCCTCGCCGTCTTCGTCGAGGAGTTCAACCGCCGCCACGGCCCGGACAGTCCATGGCCGGAGGCCGTCCTCGATGAGTGGGTGGAGCGCAGCCCGCTGGCCAAGGTCACCTTCGTGGAGACCGGCTGACCGGAGCCGGCCGCCATCGGCACCCCTTGGCCTTCCTCTTCCGCTACGCCGCGTGCGAAACCAGCGGCTACGGCGACATTCGGAAGCGACAGTTGTTATGTGGCAGCGCAACCAGAAGGCCAACCAGAACGAGCTTCATCAATAACCGAAACTCATCAGGCACGGCAGGTAGCGGAGTCGTTCGGCTCAGACGCCGAACGCTACGACCGGGCCCGGCCTGGCTACCCCGCCGCCATGGTGCAGGCGATCGTCGCCGCCAGCCCTGGGCCCGTCGTCCTGGACGTGGGCTGCGGGACCGGCATAGCGGCCCGGCAGTTCCAGGCGGCCGGCTGCCGGGTGCTCGGGGTCGACCCCGACGCGCGGATGGCCGGCCTGGCCCGGCGGTTCGGGGTCGAAGCCGAGGTGGCGAAGTTCGAAGACTGGGACCCCGCAGGCCGGGAATTCGACGCGGCCATCGCCGGGCAGGCCTGGCACTGGGTGGACCCGGTCGCGGGAGCGGCCAAGGCGGCGCAGGTACTGCGGCCCGGCGGGCGGCTTGCGCTGTTCTGGAACTCGTTCCGGCCCTCGGTCGACGTCGATGAAGCCATCGCCGAGGTCTACCACCGGGTGCGGCCCGACTCGTCGTTCAGCCTGGCGAAGATGGCCGGCCCGGACGCGTACTCAGTAATGTGCGCGAAGGCGGCGGACGGGATGCGGCAGGCGGGCGCGTTCGGCGACTCGGAGGAGTGGCGATTCGACTGGGACCAGCCCTATACCCGCGACGAGTGGCTGGACGTGGTTCCGACCTTCGGCGGCTTCAGCCAGTTCGCGCCGGCCAAGCAGGAGGAACTGCTGGCGGGCCTGGGCGCCGCCATCGACGCGCTGGGGGGCAGCTTCACGATGGGCTACACCGCGGTAGTGGCCACCGCGGCGCGATCCGGCACCCCATGACCCTCCGGGCTGGTCGAGGAGGGCGGGGAGAGCGCTGGTACTGGCTGCGGTGTAGGCGCCGGCTGATGACAAGCACACGCGTGGCGCGTACGTTCGAACCAGGATCCCCTCTCTGCCGTTCCCGGTGAGGACAGCAGTCAGGGGCGGGGTCGCGCCGCCGTGCTTCCGTCTCCGCCGGACGATCATCCAGGTGACCGAACACCTGCCGGTACGGGAGGACCAGGCGCAGCAAGGGGGTGCGCGAGCATGACCGGCAGATGGCCGTCCAGCACCAAGGCCGACCGTGAGCAGGCCGACGGCACCGCTGGTGATGGCAGCAGGCACCGGCGCCCGCCGGGGGCTCGCGGGCACCGGTTTCTGCGTCGCCGGCGGGATGTGTCCGGCGCGCCATCCGGCGCCGCCGGCGTGACCTGCCCGGACTGCGGCGTATCCATCCAGGATCCGGCCGAGGCGCGGCTCGGGTTCTGCGCCGGGTGCGGCGGCTTCACCGGCATGTGCGGCGCGGGCCGGAAGGTCATCTGCCCCGACATCATGACCGTGACCAGCTGGCACACACCGTGTACGAACCTCGGGACGGTCGCGTGGGAGATCACGGACGACCAGGGCCGGCGCGTCGTCCGGCTGTGCGGCGGGCATGACGCCGAGGTCAGAACCGGGGACACGCCGTGGATCGCCGAGGCCGTCCCGCTCGCGGACCGGGCCAGCCCCTGACCTCGCAGTCCGTCCCGGCGCCGACCACGAGATCAGGTGGCTGGTCGCACTCGCGACCTGGCGGGCCCAGGGCCAGGTCGCCAGCGCGTTCCCGGCCATATAGTTCCGGCCGCGTTCGCCGGCGTCACCATAACGGCCCAGCGCGCCGGCCGCGTTCACGCAGTTGTTGCACGCCGGACACGGCGGCCACACACCAGTGCTGCATCCTGGTGCCAGCGTGACCAGGTAGCGCCGGGAAGGAGCAGGCAATTGATCAAGGTAGCCAAGACCACTCGCAGCGGCGCGGTTCGCGTCACCTTCGTGCTGCCAGCGGCCGAGCCCGCCGGCGCCGTGTCCGTGGTGGGTGATTTCAATGACTGGAACCCGTACGCCCACCCGCTCCGCAAGCGCGGGAACGGCGTCCGGAGCGCCGTGGTGACCATTCCGGCGGGTACCACGCAGCACTTCCGTTACCTGGCCGAGGGCGGCCTCTGGTTTGACGACGAGACCGCCGGGCCGCGAGGTGCCGAGGGAGCCACGATCACGGTCCCGGCCTGAGCCGCGGCATTCCGGGTCAGGACACCGGGGCGGCCCCCCCTCCCGGGCCTTGAAGGCCGGCCAGCGCCGGCCAGGGCCGGGCGGCCGCGGCGCGCGGCCAGGCGCAGGGATACTGTCCGCATGAGCTGCGAGGTCTCCTGGTTCGCCGCGCTGTGCGACGACGATTACGAGTTTCTCGGCGTGCCGGACAGCGCGCTGCAGTCCAGCTGGGAGCACTGCCGGGGCATCGCCCTGGCCGCCGAGGAAGCGGGATACGACAACCTGCTGCTGCCGTCTGGCTACGCCATGGGCATCGACTCGGTCGCCTTCGCGGCCGGGATCGCCCCGCTGCTGCGGCGGATGCGGCTGCTGGTCGCGGTGCGGATGGGCGAGATGTGGCCGCCGCAGCTCGCGCGCCAACTCGCCACCATCGACCAGATGCTCGGCGGCCGGCTCACGATCAACATCATCTCCTCCGACCTGCCCGGCCAGACGCTGGACTCGGCACCGAGATACCGGCGCACGCTGGAAATCATGCGCGTGCTGCGTGATCTGCTGGATGGCCGGCGGGTCGACTATCACGGCGAGTTCGTGGATATTGCCCTCGACCCGCCGCGCCTGCGCACTTCCGCGGGCGGCGGCCCGCTCTTCTACTTCGGCGGCCTGTCCGAGGCGGCGCGGGAGGTGGCCGCTCAGGCGGCTGACGTGTACCTGATGTGGCCGGACACCATGCCGGGCGTCGCGGCGGTCGTCGGCGACCTGCGGGCGCGCGCCGCCCGCCACGCGCGTGAGCTCCGGTTCGGCTACCGGGCCCACGTCATCGTCCGCGCCACGGAAGACGAGGCACGGGCCGCGGCGCGGCGGCTGATCTCGCGGCTGGACGACGCGACCGGGGAGCAGATCCGCCGCCGTTCCCTGGACACCACGTCCGCGGGAACCCTCCGGCAGAACGAGCTGCGCGACATGGCCGACGATGACGGCTACGCCGAGGCCAACCTGTGGACGGGTATCGGCCGGGCCCGTTCCGGCGCGGGCGCCGCGATCGTCGGCGACCCGGGCCAGGTGCTGGCCAAGCTGCAGGCTTACGCGGACCTCGGCATGGACGCGTTCATCCTCTCCGGCTACCCGCACGCCGCCGAGGGCGACCTGTTCGCCAGGCACGTGCTGCCGTACCTCGACCACGCCCCCTTGCCGCGCGCGATCGGCTAGGGCATCGCTCAGGTGGTCGGTGGGTGCGCCGAGCCGCTCGCTGATGCCTCAGCAGCCCCGCAGGCCTCGATGTGCTCGCCGGTCCCTGAAGCCGCAGGCCGGCGAGTGTGCAAGAACCAAAAAGCATGTAATAGCGTGCTCAGCGGTACATTCATGGCGGGCCCGGGCGGGCCGCCGGGGTCGGTCATGGCGAGTCCGGGCGGGCCGTCGGCCGGTAGTCGAGCATGACCAGCCGGGAGTCGAGGACCCTGGTGCCGGCCAGCTCCAGGCCCGCCCGCGGGTAGCCGGCCAAGGCCCGCTCCGGCCGGCGTCCCCCAGCAGGAGAGGGAAGATCATGATCCGGAGCCGGTCGACCAGGCCGAGTCCGATCAGGCTCCGCACCAGCGTGAGGCTGCCGATCGAGCGGAGCGGTGCGGCCGACTGCCGTTTCAGCGCTCGGATCCCACCGGCCAGGTCACCGCTGATCAGCCGGGTGTTCGGCCAGGCGAGCGGCTCGCTGAGGGTGTTCGAGAACACCGCTTTCGGCAGGTCGTTCATCCCGGTGCTGACCTCGTCGGCGGCCGACGATGAGATCGCCGCCAGGGCCTCGTACGTGACGCGGCCCATGACCACTAGCTGAGGCTGGCCGAGAGCATCGCGCACCCAGCTCTCGAGTTCCGGGCCGCCGTAGCCGAAGAACGGGCCGACGCCGACGCCCGCGGCGAACCCGTCGAGCGAGACGAACAGGTCCGCGGTAAGCTCTGGCATCGTCCCATTCTGGCCCAGCACGCAACTTGCGAAGCAGGGGCACGCCTTGGCCATGACAGGGAGGCCCGCGATGACCGAGGAACGCCGAAACCGTGTCGGGCGCGAGTCGGCCCGGTCGTGCCTCCCGCGCTCTCAGCGGGCATCGCAGTATCGTTCCCTAGCACTGAGCGCCCGCTGCGAAGGGAGTTGATTATGATCAAAGGATTCAGGAATTTCCTGATGCAAGGCGATTTGATCGTCATCGCCGTGGGCCTGGTCATCGCGCTCGCCTTTAGCACCTTGATCCTGGCCTTCACCACCAACATCATCAAGCCGCTGGTCAACGCGGCCGCCGGGGGAGGCCCGGCCGGGAAGGGCCTCGGCTGGACCATCAACGGTCAGCGGATCGATCTCGGGGCATTCATTTCGGCAGTCCTCTATTTCGTCATTTTCATCGCCGTCATCTATTTCCTGATCGTCGTGCCGTACCGGGCCTACATGAAACGGCGAGGCACCACCGTGTTCGGTGACCCGAAGCCCACTAAGACGTGCCCGAACTGCAAGTCAGACGATCTGCCGATCGACGCCACCAAGTGCAAGTACTGCGCTAGCCCGCTCCCCGCCCCCGCCTGAACTCCTCACGGTTCCCGGTCGCGGCGCAGCCGTTCAAGGACCTCGTCCGGATTCTCGGTCGTGACCCGGATCATCGCCCGCATGACGTCCGCCAGCGGGACGCGGGGGACGTCGAGCGTCACCGCGGCCGAGTCCGCCCACTGGGTGAGCTGCCGGTAAAGCTCCGGGCTCAGGTCGAGGGTGATCCTGACCGGCTTGGACCGGATAGCGGTGCTCCCGGCCGGGCGGGCATTGGGCTCGCTGCGCCGGGTCGCGGCCGCCGTCATCTGCGCCTTCCGCTGCTCCCGCTGCGCGGTCATGACCGCACGGAGCAGAGCGGAGAGCACCGCTCGATGAGGTCGTGGGCCACGTGGCGCCACACCTCGCGCCCGGTACCAGGAATCGGCATGCCGAAGCTCTGCGCGTAGACCTCGAGCCGCGGCACCGCCGTCCCCAGCACGTCGTAGCCGAGACCCTGCAGCGCCTCCCGGGCGTCGGCCGTGGAGATCGCCCGGGTGACGCAGCGGTTCAGCAGCACGGCCGAACGGGCGGGCCGGTCCCTGGCCGCCCCGACCTCGCTGATCTCGTCCCGCATCGGCGAGGTGCGGTTGATCTCGATGGGGCTGGGCGCGCACGGGATCAAGATCAGGTCGGCGCTGCGCAGCGCCGACCTGGCGATTGCGACGTGGTCCTCGAGTTGCGGCGCGTCGATGATCACCACGTCGTCGGCCTTGGCGATCTCGGGTATGCGGCGGTGCAGTTCGCGGGACGGCAGGGCGACGATCCGGAACGGGAACGCGGCCCGCGGCGGCAGCCCCGGGTACATGGCGGCGAGGTCGGACCACTCCAGGGCGCTGCCAGAAGGGTCCGCGTCCACGAGCAGCACACTGTTCCCGGCCTCCGCGAAAACGTGCGCTAGCCAGACCGCCGATGTTGTCTTGCCCGTGCCCGGCTTGAGATTGGCAAGGGCGAGGCGGATCCCCGTCATCAAGGCAGTATTGCAGCGCGCGCGGCATTGCGGTAGCCGGTCTTGGCCCTGCTGGCGGGCAGTGCGCGCGCCGGGACGCTGAGCTACCAGGGACGAAGCGTCTCTGGAGCTATGCAGTACTGCAGTACTCACGGCATTACGGCAGGGGTGGCCGGAGGGATTTTTCCACAGACGCACGGATATGGTCACGCATTTCATGCGGTGCCCGGGGCAGGATTACCCACAGCCTGTGGACGCTTGTGTGGAGCGAATGACAACTATGTCACCATGTCTCATGCCTCTCTTCGGTGCGAGTGCATGCCGGTGCTGACCGTGCGCGGCCGCGCCCTGCGGGTCGCGGTGCGCGACGGGAGCCCGGAGTGGCCGCCGCTGCTGCTGTGCAACGGCATCGGCGCCCGCCTCGACCTGCTGCAGCCGTTCGTTGACGCGCTCGACCCGCAGCGCCCGGTCGTCCGGTTCGACATGCCGGGCACCGGCGGGTCACCGGCCCCGGTGATCCCCTACCACCTGGCCACCCTGGCCCCGCTGCTGCGCGATCTGCTCGGCCAGCTCGGCTACGAGCAGGCCGATGTCCTGGGCATCTCCTGGGGAGGCGGGCTCGCACAGCAGCTCGCCATCCGCTGCCCGGCCAGCGTGCGCCGCCTGGTGCTCGTCGCCACGGCACCCGGGGCGCTGATGGTGCCCGGTCACCCCCGCGTCCTGCGGCACCTGCTCTCACCGCGCCGGTACCGGGACCCCGGGTACGCGTCGACCATCGCCGGGCACCTCTATGGCGGAAGCATCAGGAACGATCCGTCGCGGGCCAGCGGGCTCCTCGGCACGCCCGGGCACGCCGGGCCGGCCAGGGGCTACTACTACCAGCTCGCCTCCGGCATCGGCTGGACGAGCCTGCCGATGCTGCCGCTGATCCGCCAGCCCACCCTGATCCTGGCGGGCGACGACGACCCGATCATCCCGCCGGTCAACGCGCGGATCATGCACCGGCTGATCCCGCGCAGCGAACTGCACATCTACCACGGCGGCCACGTGGACCTGGTCGCGGAAGCCGGGCGCCTGGCGCCCATCGTGGAGGCGTTCCTGACCGCCGAGCCCGGGTTCGCGGGTGGAGCTGGAAATGGGGCGCGGCGTGGCGTTCAGGCAAGTAAGGAGGGGCGGGCATGACCGAGCAGATCACCAACGCGCGTGTCGGGGAGCCGCTCGGAACCGACTTCTTTTACGTCCGGGAGTAGTTCACCGACGAGCAGTGGTCGAACTTCATGGCCGTCCGGCGGTTCGCCGACGAGGAGGTCGTGCCGGTCATCGGCCCGGACTGGGAGCGGGCCGGGATCCCGTGGGAGCTGGTCCGGCGGCTGCCCGAGCTCGGCATCGTCGGCGAGGACCTCAGCGGGTACGGGTGCGCCGGGATGAGCCCCATGGCGTGCGGCTTGGGCGCGGGTGGCGTGAAGGTGCCCTGGCTCAGGGTCTTCGCGGGTGGGAGGATGCGATCGTGGGCGACGACGGGGACATCGAGCTGCCCGAGATGCTGGCCGAGGCGGGCCGCAGAGTCGGGCAGGCGATGGCGGATGGGCTGGAGCGGATCCGGCCGGCCTTCGATGCGGTCGCGGCGGCGGCTCACCGTGCTGAGGTCCGGGCCGTGCTCGATCGGGCGGAGACGGTCCTGCGGCGGCGGCCTTGCCTGTGCTGGTGTTCGAGGGCTCATCCGGCTGACGGCGGCATCTGCGAGGTGTTCGACGCGGTGATTACGGGCCGGTGCCGGTCGGGTGTGCTGGGCGATGTTGACGTGCTGTTGTGCGCTCCGTGTGCCGCGGCCCGGGCCGCGCGCCAGTTCGCTGGCTGACGGACCTCAGCTCCCGGTAATGGGACTGCCCGGGTTCCGGGCGGCGCACATCCAGGTCAGGGGATGGGGGAGCGGATCGCCGGCTCGAGAGCTGGTCGGAACTGCGGTTCCGTCGCGTTCCGACATCTGGGCGCGTCCGCACCCGGTGCGCCGAGGCCTGGAGGCGCGGACCATGGCTCGATGGCATGGTCGCGTAAGTTGGCCGAGGATGCCGGCTACTTCGCGCCCAGCTGCAGGGCTGGGAGCCGGGACCAAGCGATAGCCCGGTAACCAGTGGCGCTGGTCAGGCGCTCGCGTGGCCGTTCGCGCGACCATTCCGGGTTGTGCCGCGGAAGCTCAGAAGATGAAGGGGACCAGCATCTTGGTCGACCGCTTGTATTCGGGATACGAGTCAGGGAAGAGGCGGGCCATGGAGCGCTCCTCCATAATGGCGCTATAGATAAAGTACGCTCCAGTCACTACCACCGCTGCCAGCCAATACAGGCTGACGGCGATCGTCGTGCCGATCATCGCCAGGATGATGCCCGAGTAGATGGGGTGACGGACTCTGCTGTATGGGCCGGCTGTGACCAGTTCCGGGTCGACCTTCTGGGACATCGGCATTCCCCAGTTCCGGCCGATGTACACCCTGGCCCATATTGCCAGCGCCAGCCCCAGCAAGAAGAGGGCCAAGCCGATGCCCCACAATAATGGGTCGTTCGTGGCCGCCACATGCCCTCGGAAAGCCCTGACTCGCAGCAAGAGAAGAATGACCAGAATGAGACCGACCCGGAAGCCCGCGAACCGGGCCCATCTCGTCTGGCCGGCCTTAGCCCCGGTGGCCGCCACGAGCCAGTAGACCCAGAAGGCCACCCAGCCGACGAAGATGACAAGGTCAACAACACGCATGAAGAACTCCTCCGTTATGGTACGGCTGCGAAGCGAACCAGGGCGCCCCGTTGACCAGCCAGCGCGGAGTCAGCTGGGTCAGTTACGCGACATGGTAGCGCCGCCTTCCCCGGCGGCCCGGGTCTGGATAGGGCGGGACGGCAAAGGGGGCGCGAGCCTTCGTCGGCGCGGGCGTATCGTGCTCTCGGGCGAGGATGCCCCGGCCGGATCTGGTCAGCAAAGCCAGGGGAGTCGGCCCGCGCAGCGTCGGCTCCTGAGGCCATGCCACTTAACTAAAGTTGATCTTGGTCTCGGCCGGGTGCCAGCGTCGGGCGTAAACCCCGCCATTGAAGATCTTCTGATGTGAACTATGCGCGAGTGCCGGAGCGGTCACGTGGCGGCCTCCACCATTCCCTGTCAGCGACGTACTTCTTCAGGCCTTCGAGCCCGTAATAATTGACGAGCCCCTCATAGCGCATCCCGGCCTTCTCCATGACCCGCCACGAGCCGGTGTTTTCCCGCGTGGCGACCGCCATGATGCGGTCAAGGCCGGCCCGAGGCCGTGCGCGAGGACGGCGATCACTGCCTCGGTGCCGTATCCCTTGTTCCAGGAGGCCCTGGTGTAGTGGTACGCCAGGTCGATCTCAGGCCCAGCGTCCTCCTCAACTGGCCGGATGCCGCATTGCCCGACGAAGGCGCCCGTCGTCTTGTCATCGACAGCCCACATCGTGTAGCCGACTTCGCGCTCCATCGCATGCCGCCGCTCGATGACCTCCTGGAAGGTCTGCATAGTCACGTCTGGTCCTGGCGGGAGGAAGCGGTTGACCTCCGGGTCGTTGACCATCGCGATCCATGCCTCGGCGTCGCGAGGCTCGAAGGTGCGGATGACCAGGCGTGACGTTTCGATCCGGGTGCTCACACCCGGATGCTAACGCAGCAAGGACGGGCGTTTGCCGAACGCATACCCATGCCCTAATACGCATGATTACTCGCAACATTGGACCACAGCCGTAGATCGTGGAGCGCAGTCACGCAGCGTGGTCGCCGCTACTCAGAGGACGCCGAACGATGCTCCGACTCGGCGCGGATCACAGCATCCCTTCCGACGGCTATTGCCCACGCAGATCTTCCCGTTCGGTCGTGCCGCGCACGGCTCCAGAGGACCGGAACCACCTGCGCCGGATCAGGCGGCATGGGCGGTGGCTGCGTGCCGGCACCCCGGGCGGCAGCCGCGAATCCCGGCGCCAGCCGGACGGGGCATCATGGGGGCCTGGAACTGGGTAGATGCGGCTTGTGACATTTGGCACTACACGGTCAGCGCGCGGACGCGCCACCCTCTTGCCATGGCCTCTGTTAACGCTTCTGGCGGCGGGATTGTCCTGTCTCAGCTGTCTAAGTCTTACGGCCGGGTGCGCGCCGTCCGATCGATCGACCTGATGATCGCCCCTGGTGAGACGGTCGCGGTGCTGGGGCCGAACGGCGCCGGCAAGACGACGACACTCGACATGATGCTCGGCCTCACCCGCCCGGATGGCGGGACGGTGTCGGTTTTCGGCGTGCCGCCAGCGGCGGCCGTGCGTGCGGGCTGGGTCGGGGCGATGCTCCAGACCGGATCGCTGCCCGACTTGGTCAAGGTGCGCGAGGCGGTGACGCTGGTGGCGTCCTATTACCCGCATCCGCTTCCCGTCGAAGACGTGCTCCGCCTGACCGGGGCGGCAGAGTTCGCCGATCGGTGGACCAGGAAGCTGTCGGGCGGCCAGGCCCGGCGGGCGTACTTCGCCCTCGCTCTGGTCGGCAACCCTGACCTCTTTATCCTCGACGAGCCGACGTCGGGGATCGATGTCGAAGGCCGGCGCGACTTCTGGCAGACGATGCGAAGCATCGCCGAGCGGGGAAAGACTATCGTCTTTGCCACGCACTACCTGGAGGAGGCCGACGCGTTCGCCGACCGGATCGTGCTCATCGCCCGCGGCCGGATCATTGCCGACGGCCCGGCCACCGAGATCAAAGCGCGGGCGGGTTCTCGCACGATCCGGGCGACGCTGCCGGGAGTCGACGTGGCCTCGCTCGGGGCGTTGCCAGGGGTGCTGAGTGCGGACAGGCATGGGGATGCGGTCATCTTGTCGTGCTCGGATGCTGACATGGCTCTCAGCGCCCTGCTCGGGAAGTTCCCAGGCGTCGTGCGGGACATCGAGGTTAAGGGGGAGAGCCTCGAGGAGGCGTTCGTGGAGTTGACTGCCGACGACCCGGACGGCGACGGCGCGAGTGCCGGGCAGGACTACGGGGGCACGGGTACCGGGAAAGAAGAGACCAGATGATGAACGCCACTCAGCTCCGGTATGACATCCTCCGGATGTACCGGTTCCCAACGACCGTTGGCCTCACCCTGGCCTTGCCACTTGTGATCTACTACGCGGTGACCCCGGGGAACCGCAGCCACCTCACCGAGGGCATCACGTTCCCGCTGTACTTCATGACCGGGATGGCGGCGTACGGTGCCATGTGGGCCGCGATCGCGCCGGGGGCGCGTATCGCGCGCGACCGAGCCGGCGGCTGGGCCCGCCACACGCGGACCACGCCGTTGCGGGCCGGCACCTACTTCGCCTCCAAGGTGGTCACCGCCTACCTGGTGGCGATTCCCGCCCTGGTTTTGCTCTACCTGGCCGGCGCATCGCTCGGGGTACGGCTCGATGCCACGCAGTGGCTGGAGATGACCGGGCTGCTGCTCATCGGCCTGGCACCGTTCGTTGTGATCGGGATCGCCCTGGGCCACCTGGTGACGGTCGAGGTGATGGTGCCTGCGGTGGGCGGGATCGTCGTCCTCTTCGCCCTGCTGGGCGGCGCCTTCGGCCGGCTCTTCACCGGCGGGGTGGGGCAGACCATCGTGAAGCTGCTCCCCTCCTACTGGCTTGTTCAGGCCGGGAAGAGCGCCAGCGGCGGCGGTGACTGGCCGCTCGAGGGGTGGATCGTGCTCGCCGTCTGGGTCGTCGCTCTCGTCCCGCTCGCCGTGCTCGTCTACCGGCGCGACACGAGCCGCGTCTGAGCTCGCTGACCGTGAAGTCTTGGGAAAACGTGGACCCGGACAGCGCACCGGCCAGCCCGGCCGAAGCGGAGTGGGTAGCGAACCAGCGCAGTTGGGCACAAGGATGGCGCCTGCTCGTCTTTAGGGCGGTCCCTCTTGTCTACCTGCTCTTTGTGGTTCACGCTGTGACGGAATACTCGCGGGGCTCCGCCGCGGTATGCGGCTATGCGGTCCTGGCTGCCTTCGGCCTCTGCTGGCTCGTCCCTGCGCCAGCACTGCTCTGGCAGACCAGCTCCTCACGGCGATTCTGGGCCCTGTACGGCATCTTCGTGGCGCTGTTTGCGGCTGAGCTGCCATTCGCCCGCGCCGCGGCGTTCGTCATGTGCCTGTTCATCACTATGATCGCTGTGGCCCGGTGGGGTGGCCGGTCCGCGCCCGCCGTCCTGGCGCTGGCCCTGGGGGCGCTCCTGGTCCCGGTGGCCATTCCCTCCTGGCATGACAGCCTGCGCGCCACGCTTGGCGGTTTCATCCCGGTCGCGATCCCGGTCGCCGCTGTCGTGACATTCATCGTCCTTCAGCTGATGCGCGGCAATCACGCGCTCGCCGATGCGCGGGCGGAGCTTGCCCGCCTGGCCGCGGAGAACGAACGCTTCCGGATCGCCCGCGACCTGCATGACCTGCTGGGCCACTCGCTGACCACGATCACCGTCAAGCTCGGCCTGGCGCGCCGGCTCGGCGCGCCCGATCCCGCGCAAGCGCTTGAGGAGATAGCCGAGGTCGAGACCCTGGCCAGGCAGTCGCTCGCGGACGTGCGTGCGGCCGTCACCCGCTATCGCGACGTGACGCTCGCCGGAGAACTGGCCACCGGACGAGAGCTGCTGCAGGCCGTCGGCATCCGCGCCGACCTTCCGGGCGCCGTCGACATTGTCGACCCCGCTTACCAGAACCTGTTCGGCTGGGCCGTACGCGAAGGCCTGACGAACGTCATCCGCCATGCGCACGCCAGCTCGTGCGCAGTGCGGCTCTCCCGGTCCTCGGTCGAGATCGTGGACGACGGCGTGGGCGTGCCCGCCGCGCCGGGAAACGGCCTGTCGGGTCTGCGCGAGCGAGTCGCCGCGGCCGGCGGTGTCCTGGACGCCGGGCCGCTGCAGCCGAGTGGATGGCGGTTGCGGGTCTCGCTGTCACCGGACGGGGGGACGCAATGATCCGGCTCCTGCTCGCCGAGGACCAGGAACTCATCCGCCGTGCACTGGCCGTGATGCTCGCACTGGAACAGGACTTCGAGGTAGTAGCGGCAGTCGGACGCGGCGATGAGGTGGCCGCCGCCGCGCTAGCGCACCATCCGGACGTCGCCCTGCTGGACATCGAGATGCCGGGGATCGATGGCCTGGCGGCGGCTGGCGTGCTCGCCCAGGAAGTCCCGCAGTGCCGGTCGCTGATCCTCACCACGTTCGGGCGCCCTGGTTACGTGCGGCGGGCGATGGAATCAGGCGCCTGGGGATTCGTCGTCAAGGATGCGCCGCCCGAGCAGCTCGCCGACGCGATCCGGCGCGTTGCGGCCGGCGAATGCGTTGTCGATCCGGTACTGGCCTTTGCCACGCTCGCCGGCGGCGTCTCACCGCTAACCGCCCGGGAGCGCGACGTGCTGGTCGCTGCCAGCCCCGGGACGACCGTGTCCGAGATCGCCAGGAAGCTGTTCCTATCCGAGGGAACCGTTCGTAACTACCTGTCCGCTGCGATCGCTAAGACCGGGACGCGCAACCGGGCAGGGGCCGTCAGGACGGCAAACGAGCGGGGCTGGCTCTGAGCAGCCCTATGCGCCGCGCTCCATCCGAGGCGACATCTCCGCACGGCCCCGGCGAGTCCCGGGTGCCGTCCTCCCTGCGGCCGGGTAACGATCCCGGAGGCAAGCCGCGGCACGCTTGAACTAGCGGCCCGCCCCATGCGGCATGCATAGACGACGTCAAAGAATGTCGGCGAACCGGCACGCAGAATGCCCAGTTCGGTCGCACAAGCGTACGTACAGTCAGGGCCAACCCACAGCGTCATATCGGGCATTATCTTAAGTCCATTTGGGATAAGCCCTGGTCGTGAAGGGTCTTTGCGTGTGAGACATGTCGCTGACGTGAGGTTATGGGCGCGGCTCAGAACTCAAAAGTGTCAACGGCATCGGAAAACTGACCCCCTGTCGGCACTTGGGCCACACCGGGGTCATTTTTCGCGTGCCGTCGACAAAAGCGCAGCGACAAGGGAATCGATGCAGGCCACGAGGGTGACATCGCTTCCGGTGCGTCGTAGACACCACTTAAGATAACGCGTCCACTACGCAACTCAAAGGTGCGTAAAGCTACATCGGAGACACCCCAAAGCGGACTTGAGATAACCGGCGGCTCGGCGCGCGGTTATCGCGAGCCCAGGGCGTCGTTGACTGTGTAGCGGTGCCCGGGTACTGTCCGGCGGGCAGTCAGCCGGGCTGCATTTTTATACATCGCCGCCCACGCCGAGAACTCACTATTCAGCGATGATTGTCGTTTAACGCCGCGAAGCAGCCGGCTCCAGGCTGACCGCTCCATCGTCGCTGTCGTGCCAGGATTGGGGTCATGGGTTCGCAGCGTTTCCGCGTCGTCGTCGCCGCCGGTCCTGGGGATGGCGCGGTCATCACGATGCCGTTTGACCCGGATGAGGCGTGGGGTGTTAAGGCCGACCATCCCGTCAGCGGCACGATCGGCGGCTGCCGGATCCGCACCAGGCTTGTGCCGGCTGGCAGCGGATGGGTGCTGACCCTGGCTCCGAAGCGCCTGCGCGGCATGGGCGTCGCGATCGGCGATGACGTGACCGTTGAGCTGGCCCCGGAGGGTCCGCAACGCGGCGATCTTGCCGACGATATCGCGGCGGCGCTCGCGGCCAACCCGGCGGCGGGCGCATTCTTCGATACGCTGGCGCAGTTCTACCGCAAGGCCTACCTCCGCTGGATCGATGCAACCACCCGCCGGCCGGACCTTCGTGCGGCCCGCATCACTGAGGTAGTCGACCTGCTCGCAGCGGGGATCAAACAGCGGCCACGATCGTGAAGCCAGCTCTGCCCGGGTGGGAACCTTGATGACCGCCCGACGGGCAGCCTCCACCGGGTGAGGTTGTGCATTGCGGGGCGCAGGCGATGATCGGCAGCAGCCAATCAGGCCGGCACCGCAGCCAACGGGGGATCGGAGCCCAGCTGCGCGGGGGTGGCCTGGACGTCGCTGCATTATGTCGCTGACATCGGCCAGGTGCTGGACCTGGTTGCGGCGGCGCTGGTTGCTGATGGAGTGGTGGTGATCGTGGAATGGGCGCGCGAGCGGTTTGATGAGGCAGCAGCCCGGTGGTGCTTCGACCGGCTGGGCGAGCAGTCAGCTGATCCCGGATGGCTGCGACAGCGCCGTGACCAGTGGCGTGAATCGGGCCAGCCTTGGGATGATTACTGCGGGTCCTGGGCAGTTCAGGAAGGCCTGCACTCCGACCAGGACATCGTAGACGAGCTTGACGCCCGGTTTGATTGCCAGCTACTCGCCTACGGTCCCCTTCGCCGACCTGGCCGACACCAGTGAAAACGACGAGCGGACCGCTATCGCCGCGAGGGATATCCAGGCCAACCGCGTCGAATACGTCGGCCGGCGGCGATAGCGCATTAGTTAGACGCCGCCGCTGTCCTAGCCCGTCAATGAGGGGTGGCGCACCATCCGCTCATCATCAGCTCCGCGAGCGTGGGCTTGGTGCAGGCGGGTTTTCTGCGTCAGAGCAGCCGCTGTAGTTCCTCGATGGTCATGCCGATGCCGGGGCGTCGCCATGTCCGAAAGACGCCCGCAGCGCATCGGTCAGCAATGCGGCCAGCGCCTCGAGCTGCACGTCGGCCGAGGGGGAGATTTCCTGGTCCGACCCGTCCAGCGCCCGGGCGGCAAGCCCCGCTTTGCTGTCGATCAGCCCGGCGATCCGGGCGTCGATGGTCTGCGCGGCGATGATGCGCCACGCGGTCACTGGTTCGGCCTGCCCGATGCGGTGGCTACGGTCGATGGCCTGGGTCTGCTCCGCGTCGGTCCAGGACATCTCGGCCAGCACGATGTTCGAGGCGACCTGCAGATTCAGGCCCACGCCAGCCGCGGTCAGCGAGCACACCGCGATCGCGACGTCCGGGTCGTTCACGAAGGCCTCGACGTTCGCCTGCCGCGCTGTGGGCGTCTGGCCGCCGCGGATCGACGAGAAGCGCACCCCCTGCCGGGCGAAGATCTCTTCGGCGGCGTCCATCACGTCGACGTGCTTGGCGAAGAAGACGACCTTGCCGGCGCTGCGGGCCAGCTGAGCCGCGTAGTCCGCGGCCAGTCCGGCCTTCGCCTGGCCGATGCGTCGCATCATGGTGAACACGTTCTCGCCGGACTGCGCGCCCGTCGCCTCCTTCAGTTCCGACTGGGCCACCCGGCGGACGAGGTCGTGGTCGATGCCCTCGGCGCCGACGTCGGAGGATCGGTTCGCGAGCGCGGTCTTGTACCGCGCCACCATCCGGCCAGCGAGGTCCTGTTCTGCCTCCCGGATCGACCGGCCGGCCCGTTCGTCCAGCTCAACGGGGAGGTCAGCGATACGGCGGGCGGGGATGTCGGCGGCCACGTCGAGCTTGCGCCGGCGCACGATGCCCAGGTCGATCACGCACTGGCGCGCCGCGGCGTAGAAGCTTCGGTCGGCAGGCGTCAGGCCGGTGTCCTCAAGCGCGTCCATTAGCTCGTCGAGGGGCTTGCTGTCGTCGATCCAGCCGAGGAACTGCCAGATTGCCCGGAAGTCCTCGATGTCGTTGATCAGCGGGGTGCCGGTCAGCGCCATCAGCAGGGGCCGGTCCGTACGGGACCTGATGCGGTCGGAGAGCGCGAGGACGTTCTGCGAGCGCTGCGAAGTCTTGTTCTTCATGAAGTGAGCCTCGTCCACGACCATGCCGCGGAAGCCGAAGTCACCGAGCCAGCCCATGTGGCGGTCGAGAACCTCGTAGTTGAGCACGACGATGTCGGCGAATCCGTCGACAGCCTCGCCGTCGCCCTGCACCACCGTGGCCGGGCGGTGCGGAGCCCAGCGGGCCGCCTCACGGGCCCAGTTGGTCTTGACGACATTCGGCACGACGACGAGCAGCGGGTAGGCGTTCGCTGCCTTCGCGGCGAGCAGCGCCTGGGCCGTCTTGCCCAGGCCCGGCTCATCGGCGAGCAGGAATGTCCGGTGACCAGCAGCGGCCGCGGCGACCAGCTGCCCCTGATGCGGCATCAGTTCCAGGCCCGCCGGGGTGAACCGTTCCGTCGGCGCCGGGAGCGCCATGCACGCCGGGGCTCCCCCGCCGGCACGTTCGAAGGAACTCAGCAGCGGGCCGAGCAGCTCCCAGCCGGCCAGGCGGCGCGGACGGGAGGTGCGCTGCGGAACGGCGGAGAAGTCGGGGGCGAGAAAGGGGTTCGCCAGTTGCCGGGAGATCACCGGCTGCGGTACGACTCGCCGCTCCGAGCCGGCGGAAGCTGTAGCGGTCTGCGTAGGCGCGATCTCCTCGGGCGCCGGCTCGATCCCGAGGTCCTGCAGCATCTCCCGCTTGAGCGACCGGGCCGCCTCGGAGACGCCGGAACCCTCGGCCAGCAGAGCCAATAGCCCAGCGTCCTGGACTGCGGTCGTCGCGAGGATGGCCGCGACGCCGTCCAGGCGCTTGAGCTGCTCGGCCCGATGACTGTCGCTTCCGGCCGCCGCCCGGACGCGAGCACGCTCGTCCCGCAGCAGCAGGGCGGCGGCCTGGAACTTCGTGCGCACGGCAGGCGTCACGCGGCCGCGCCGGGCAGCCGCCTCGACCTCACGGACGGTTCGGGCGAGCACCGGGACGACATCGCCGCGGTGGTGGACGCGTCGCTGCTTCCGCGGGGCGGTACGGCGAGCGCCAGCCTGGCGCTGGCCTGGTCGAGCCACAGACTTCTCCTCTGGAATGCCGGGACACACTGGCCACGGCAGCGTGCAGCACAGTCCCGCGCCCGAGGCGAGGAACGTCCCGGGCAGAGGGCCTGGCGCTGTGAACACCGAGCCGACTTGCGGATCTCCGACGATCGACACAAGCGGGCCTCGGCAGGCCTTTTACCTGAACCCTGAGCCTTACATGAACCCTGAGCCGCCGGTGGGTGGGCTGGTGACCACGGCACGGGAAGTCGTCGTCGAGCGACCGGCTCGGTTCTCGGTACCCTCATGTTAACGCATGCGAGAGCGCATAATTCCCGGCCGTACTGTGGGTGAACGTCCTCAATTGCCGCGAGTGGCGTGGTCCTGCCTGGTCGCGCCGATCACCGCAACACTCTGGATCATGCACGGTGCAGGCGCTTTACGTCGTCCCGGGGATGGTGGCGCGGCGCGACCGGCAAGCCGAAGGCGAGTCTTGCGGGGGTCCAGATCGCAGCCACGCTGTTCAGATAAGCGCCGGGTCAAGCCGCAGTGTGTCGACTGCGTCACGCGGACCGGGGAAGCCGTCAATCGGTGCACAACGAGGCCTGTCCGATCCGAGTTGGCCGGTGCGCAGCAGGTCGTGGACGAGTTCCCTGCAGATGCCCAGCAGTTCGGCGGCCTCGTCAGGGCCGTACGCGAGCCGCTCGACGAAGGTATTCCGCTCGACGATCTCGCGCGGCCGAAGCACGGCGAGGCCGTGCTCGGACACCCCCTGCTCGAACGGCTTCAGACCACGTAGACGCCTTGTCCGGGCCAAACGTGACTGCCTTGCCGGACACGGGGCTGGCCACCTGGTGCCGGACGAAGAGCCGGCGCTCGCCACTCGTGGCGGAGGATCCGTCCACTGGGCGCGCTCGCTGCTGCGGAGAACCGGTGCCCGTCAGGGCTTCTTCAGCAGGACCTCTCCCTCGAGGCCGTCGGGGTCCCGGAAGAACACGCTCAGCGCCCCGCCGAAATCGTTGACCGTGCCGTCGCTCGCCCCCGCGTCCACCAGCCGCTCCCGGATCGTGTCGAACGCTTCGCGTGAGGCGGCAGCCAGGCCGACGTGGTCGATGCGCCCTCGGCCCCACATCGGCGTCTGCCGGTCGGCCTCGGTGTTGCCGTCGATCACGAAGACGTTCAGCTGGGTGGCGGGGCCGATGTCGATCACGGTCATGGTCTCCCCGGGACCATGGGGGCGCGTCGGTCCGACGGCTGCGTCGAACACCTGCTCGTAGAACGCGCCGAGCCGGGTGACGTCGTTTGAGATCCAGGCGACGTGGTTCACACCGTCGAGCAGCATTGGCTCTCCTCGGTCGACCACTCGATCGTACTGCCGACAGGTCATCATTGAGCCGGACGTTCGAACCGGCCAAGTCGGC
Organism: uncultured Actinomycetota bacterium; assembly: GCA_963729365.1. GTDB lineage: Bacteria > Actinomycetota > Actinomycetes > Streptosporangiales > Streptosporangiaceae > JASHPR01. Next base: position 289,580 of record CAVSNQ010000010.1, on the reverse strand, counting down.
GAACCGCTGCTCCGGTGCGGGTCGGCCAAGGCAGTCAGGACATTCGCCAGCGCGTCCAGCACCGCCTGAGGTGGCGTTTCGAGCAGCGTCGTGGTGGATCGCCTAAACTGCGCCTTCGTGGCAGATCAGACGGCGGAGTGGCCGAGAGAACGGCGGAAGCTGCCTGATCAACTGGTTGCCGAGGCCGCCGCCCACCCGGGTGGATCGGTGGCGGAAATCGACGGCTCGATGGTCAGCGACCCCAATGGCCGGGTGCCTGTCGAAGCTATCATCGGCTGCTTCCTCGTCGGCGCCGACGGCAGGGACACCGGCGAGTATGCCCGCAACCGTTCCTAGTCGCCTAGCAGGAGCGAGTCCTGCCTGGTGGGCGGCCCCGAACGGTCTTGGGTCGCCTGGTCGCCTGCCGTGGTCCGTCGGGGCTTTCCGGTCTTAGTGCCTGGTGGCTGCCGTGAGTCCGTCCGGGTGGCGGGTCTCCTGGTTTCGGTCCCGGTCTTCGGGTGGGTCTGCAAGCGTGCCTGGGTTGACTTAGCCCTCTCGGGCGCAGCCGCATCCTCTGGTGCGGGCAGGTTCCCTGACGCACGCCGGCGAGCCCGGAGGCCGAGTCCGCGTCTGCCGATCACGAACGCTGCCGCATGGTGGCCGGTGAGCTGGGGGTGATGCTGCCGCAGGGGGGCGAGCCAGTGCTGCGCTCCCCAGCGGGAGGTGTAGGCCGGGTCGGCCGCGATGACGGCCATGCCGGTGTTGCCGGCCATCTGGGTGAGCCGGTCACGGAACCGGGCGGTTGGGATGCCGGCGACCTGATGCCGGAACGCCCGCGCCCGGCGTCCCCGTGAGGGCCGGTGGCCGGTGCGTTCGCGTCCCTGGTGGCGGGCGGCGTCGAAGTCGAGGTTCTCGATCACGACGGCGCTGGCCCGCCGGGTCCCAGAGCAGCCTGCGTGCCTTCGCCCGTGACCCGTTCATCCCGGACCCGACCTCAGCCTCCGCCCGCACCACCGGCAGCCCGGCTTGCACCGCCCAGCCGGACAGCCGTGCTACCTGCCCGTCCAGGCCGGACTTCTGGTCCTGCCAGGACACCCGCGCGTACAGGCCAGCTCCTCCGGCCTTCCGGGCCGCCTCGATGGCGGTCTGCGGGGACACCAGGATGAGGCGTCCGACCTTCTGCGCCGGTACCGGCAGCATTCCCTCCCGGTACCAGCGGCAGGCGGTCTGCACATGGATCCCCTGCGCATGCGCCCGCCCGGTCAGATTCACACGTCCAGCATACTTTTCAGAACATACGTACGCTAACTCATACACGCTCTACATGGAGCAGTTAGCAACCCCGGACACGGCCCGGTGCGCGACGACTTCGCCCGCCTGGAGGCACCTGATCACTGGTTGGGCTGGCTGCCGGACACGCCAGCCCGCTCAGTCCGCGGCACGCTGCAAAAGCTGCTGGCCGGTCAGGTCGAGGGATCTGTGCTGGAGTGGGTCAAGGTCGTCGACGACCCGGTCTTCCTGACGGTCGGCGTGAGATCGCCCGCCGATCCGCAGCAGCTGATCGTTCGCCGTGCGGCGCTGGCCGTGGTATTCGCCCTGGGCGTCCGGCCGCCGCAGCGCAAGGTGGCGATAATCACCGGCGCGTTCTCCTGGGCAGCCGCCGGCCTGGACGAACCCGGGCACCGGCGCGACCGCACCTGGATGGACCTGAACGTCTCACGCGAACGCGCCGAAGAACTGCTCAAGCACCGCGTGTACCAGGTCGGCGAGAACCCGTAACGGCAAGGCAGAACCACGACTCCGTAACGCACGCTGGCCGCCGCGCGGGCCGGCCCGCCCCGGGGCAGGTCAGTGGAGGAGTAGCCGGATCCGGCGCAGTCTGGGGATCAGGTCATTGAGCGCTGCCTGAGAGCGTTCCGGCTCGCCTTGGCTCATCAAGCGGCGCAGCCCCGCATCACCCGCAGCGGCACCGGCCGGGATCCAGTCCAGCATCATCTGGATCCGGCGGGGCACGGCATCGGCGATCTGCGCCGGATGGACGCCGCCGTACGCCGAGCAGATGCGCTGGATGCGCTGCGCGGCGGCCTCATCCCCGATGTCCCGCCACAGCGGAACACAGTTCCACGCGATGAAGGCCAGCTCCATGACCGGCGTCGTCGGCCCGGCGAGATCCCAGTCGAATACCCCGGCCACGGCGTCGCCGTCGAAGCAGACGTTGTACGGGGCGATGTCGTTATGGCCGATGAGGGACGCCTGCGGCACGTGCGGGTACCGCCACGGGCCGGGATGGCCGAACCCGGCGACCGCCTCGTGGAAGCGGCGCGTCCACGACACGAGCGAATCGATCTGGCCCGGCGTCAGCACCTCGGCGTTAATATCGACGACCCGGCCGGGCAGAAAGGTGAGAACCTCACGGCCCTGCTCGTCGAACCCGAGCACTCTCGGGATGTGCTCAAGACGCGAGGCGAGGAAGCCAAGCAGCGCGTGCACCGCTGGCGTCCACGGACCGGCCGGGCGATGCACCGTGCCGCCCATCCGCCACGCGCCGCCCACGTTGCCGGCCAGCCACGTCGGCTGCTCCGGTTCACCCCCGCTGACAACACCCACGCCTGCAGTATCGGGTGCCAGCCTTCCCGGCGCCCTCAGGTCGCACCCGAAACCGCGATCACCGCAACCGGCACCGGCGCGCCCCTGACGAGCCAGACGTTGCCGTCCGCAGCGCGCGGTGTCCGTCAGCGCGGTCGGCCCGGTGTCCGGCGCTCGGGTGTATCAACAGGGCCATGGCCAGCTCTATACCTGCACCGGGCGATATCAGTCAGCGGTGAGGAGGTGCCCGTCATGGCGATCACGCAGTGCCTTGTTCCGGCCCGTGCCAGTGCCGTTCCCAGCGGTGGCGGGCAACTCTGAGCGACTTCAGGGCCGATGGCCGGGCCAGGCGCTTGGCTGTTGGTAGCCGGATCACCAGCGGCCCGGCGGCGGGCGATGCCGGGAACCGACGGCGGCTGGCCGCCTCAGCAGTGCCCGGCCTTCGCCGGCGATAGGGGCCGGGTCCAGGTCATCGTGACCGCCGAGGCTGACCCAGCGCCCGCCTCAGCGCTTATGCGCCGCTTCGGCCAGGCACGTTCCGCGCCAGCGCAGGTACGCATCTCACCAGCGCGGCCGCGAAACGCCCGTATCCGGGCCGGCTCAACGGCGGCCTGCCAGCACCCAGCACCCGGGCTTCGGTTTCTCCGGGCCACAGAAATGATCACCAGGACCGGGGCAGGCCCGTTCCGGCCGCTGTCGGTGACACAGAAAGGAGGTGAGTCCCGTGCACTCAGATCTCGCCAGCCAGCTCGCCCGAGAACGGCAGCGCGACATGCTAGCGCAGGCCGAGCAGCAGCGCCCGGCGCGGCTGGTCGTTGCGCTAGCCAGGGCGTCGCGGCGTGCCGAGCGCGCCGAACGGCGCATGCGGGCGGCTATCCGCAAGGCTCTGCGGCTGCGCTCGGAACTGGAGCAATGACATCTCTGCCGTCATCCGGCCAGGCACGCATCTCGCGCCTGGCCGGACCAGGTCCGCTCCTGCAGCAGACCAAGCGCCGCGGGCACGCGCCCCTCCGCCCGATCACGGCGGCGGGGCGCTTTGCCGCGCCGGCAGCCGAACTGTGGTCGCTGCCCCTGATAGCCACGAGCCCAGTTGCACGGTCTCAAGGGTCATGGCCCAGGTTCGGCCAGCGGGCTCTTCTCGCGCTGGTGATAACCGGCGGTCATGCCGCCGTCGACCACCAGCGTCGTCCCGGTGATGAACGCAGCCTCGTCGCTCGCGTAGAAGGCCGCCGCGGCGGCGACATCGCGGGCCTCGCCGATCCGGCCGATCGGCGGGACCGGCCAGTCGCCGCTCTCTGGCCGGTCCTGTTCCCCGGGCGGGGCCATGTGCCGCATCCCAGGCCAGGTGTCTCCCGGGCAGAGCACATTCGACCGGACGCCGTCAGGGCCTCCTTCCAGCGCCAGCATCTTCCCCAGCATCACCACGGCCGCCTTCGAGACCGAGTACAGCCCGATGGACTGCTCGCCCCAGATGCCCGCGTCGGATGAGATGTGGATCATGCAGCCGAGGCGGCGGGCCAGGTGCGGATACGCGGCCTGCGCGTACAGAAAGTACCCTCGCACGTTCACGTCCATCAGCCGGTCGTAGTCCGCCAGGGGCGTTCGCAGCAGGTTTGCCTCAATCCCGATCCCGGCGTTGTTGACCAGCACGTCGAGGGCCCCGAGGTGGCCGACGGCCAGGTCCACCGAGCGCGCCACCGCAGCAGGATCGCCAGCGTCAGCGGCCAGGAACCAGGTCTGGCCGCAATCGCGGAGTGCTACTTCCGCGCGCACGCCCAGCCCCTGATCCCGCCCGGTTACCACCACCCTCGCGCCCTCGCGCAGGAATCTCTCGGCAATCGCGAAGCCGATGCCGGTCGTGCCCCCGGTGACCAACACCTGCTTGCCCTGCAGCCGTCCCCCGCCGCTGGTCATATCCATCTGGCGCAACTGCTTTCTGTAGAAATTATTCGTGTGGAGATAATATGGAGATCGCGTGGGGGTCGCATGAAACCGGTTATAGGCCCGGGCGTGCCCGAGCCAAGATTCATGATCCGGAGGGCCGCGCGCCACGCTAATCCGCCGCCTTGACACACACGCGGCCAGATTCCGCGGTGCAAGCGACCAGCAGACCAACCAATCTCGCGTTCCGAGGTCAAGCAGCGCACGGATCATGAGGCCAGTAAGCAGTCAACGGCTGTTTTAGGCATGTCTGCGCAGGCACTGAGCCTTTTTCATCCTGGTCTTGGGTAGACGCTTCAGCTGCGCAGTGAGGAACGGCGGGAGTAGAGATCTCTGAGCAAGCCGACCTCGGCGCCGTGGTGGATGACCTCGTCCAGCACGTGCAAGGTCAGGTCGACGGTGTTCGCCTCGGCGTAGGGTCCCCAGGATGGCCCCAGTGGCGCAGCCCACTGACCGGGGCCGAGCCCGGCGAGCCCGGAGCGCCAGTTCCGGTAGTGCTCATCGAGGAATCCTGGCACCGCGGCGGCGTGGGACGGGAAGTCGATCTGCCCGGCAGTCAGCGTGCCGTCCCCGAAGCGCCGGTTCGCAAAGCCACCGACGGCCATTCCGCCCAGGTGGCCGAGCCGCCAGGCGATGGTGGTGACCGGGACCGGGTCGGGTGCTGGGCCGCCGCCCCCGCCGCCGTCGAGTTGCCATCGCCCGTCATCGGCCTGGCGTAGTGACCAGCATCCAGCCACCGGTTCCCAGAAGTACTCCTCGTCGGTCAGCCCGGTGAGCCGGCCTGTTAGGCGGGTCCAGACATAGTCAAAGGCCGTGATCAGTGAATCTGCGGTTGCATCCATGCCACGATCCAACCGCAGTCGCGGCCTTTCTCCCTCCCGGTCTGGGATGCGGGCGGCGTTCCAGTACCCGTGCTCACCCTGGTGACGCGTCATTGATCTTGAGGGCCGAGAGTGTTGCTCATGGCGCTGCGTCCGTGAACCGGAAGCGGATGAACAGCGGCAGAGGCTCCACGAAGAGCGGGCTCATGACCGCCGCCGCGCTCGAATCTGAACCTGTTGCTGAGTCCGAACTGCAGTCCTGTTCGGCGGAGGTGTCAGCGGCGCGTTCGTTGGGCACTCGCCCATGCGCGCTGCGCTTCTTCGAACGTCTCGACCGGCACGACCACGAGGTTAGCCGGAGTCCGGCTCCCGCCGCCGGACCACTCACCGTCACCGCCGCCGCTGCAGAGCGCCGAAGAGGGGAAGCTTCTCGGCCAGCAGGGAGCCCGCCAGCTCGTCCAGCGCCCGTCAGGCCCGTGCGAGTAGCGCAGGCTCAGGTTCGGGGAGGGGCGGAGCGGTCGGCCGTCAGATCCAGATAGCCGCCCAGGAATTGCAACGCCGCGGACCCCAGGAACCAGGCCGCCAGCCGTAGCATTTTGCGCCGCTCTCGGTCAGTTCCCGCGCTGCGACCGAGAGAGAGCAGAACGAGGCCGAGGCCGAGATTAAAACCGCCGGCGGCAAAGCGCACGCCCGCGACGGCACGGAGGTGCCGGTACTCCCATGGCGTGATCAGGCGCCTCATAACGGTGGCAGATCGCGAGGGAGTGGTGCTGTCATCTGGTGCGTGCATCGGGTTGCCTCCTGCCGCCTGCGATGCCGGCTACCCGGTTACATATTAAAGTGATATCATATTAATGCATGGGTCGTCAAGAGCGGGTGCGCCGATCAGGCGCATGATGCTGGTTAGCGCGCGGGGCTCCCTGGTCGACCATCGAGCCAGAGCGCCCAGGGCTCGATCGCGCCAATCCGGAGCAGCCCGGCCGAAGCCCAGGGGTCCTCGGCAAGACGTGCCCTTATTTCGCTCTCATTCGTAGCCTCGACGGCGTGCAAAGTGTGCTCGCCGTCGCCGACTGGGCCGCCGAGGATGACAAAGCCATCATCGACGAGCCCATCCATGAATGCCGCGTGCTCATCCCAGGCCGCTTGGTCCCGGATCTGGCGCGAGGGATCCCAGCTCGGTCCGTGGACCAGCCTCACCGCGAAATTGGCCATGGCCGGAACCTACCGACCGATACCGACACCCGGCACCTGATCCTGGGCGGCAACCGAATCTCGGCTGCCCTTGTGAGACGCGTACCGGTCGGCCGGGCGGCGGCTGGGCGCGGGACCGTAACCTTAGCGTGCACCGGGTGAAGGCGCCCACCGGTGCAGGATCACCGAGGCATGGAGCGAAACCAGTGCTCGACGACCTGGAGTACGACGACAGCGAGTCGCCTGCGATCGGCCTGGTGCCCGCCGGTGTCTCGTGGGAAGAAGTGCAGAACCACATAAAGATCGCGCATAACCCGCTCCTGGTGCCGCTGGGAGACTCCGTTGAGTACGTCGGGGCCTACTGGGCTGGCACCGAACTGGTCGTTGCCGAGGATCTCGGATCAGATCAGGAGCAGGCAGTCCGCGAGTTCCGTGAGTTCCTGCGCGAGCGCGGGGAGGCATAGGGCGCTGTCTGGGTGCGCTCGCAGCGTTTTCAATGACCTGCGGACGCTCCATGGCGCGTCTCACTGCCGGGATCACGAAGCCGGAGGGCGCGAGCCTGGGCGGATCTCCAGACCGCGAGGAATGCCAGGGACGTCGCGGCGGCGAAGGAGCTCAGCACCGCGGGGACGGCATACAGGCCGGCCACTGACACCACGCCCGCCACCGCGGCCGGGCCCGCGATGCCGCCGGCGAACGATCCGGTGAGTGCCCAGGAGGTGGCGGGGCGGTAGCCGGTGAAGGCCGCGGCGACCCAGTCGAGCCCGATGGGGAAGATGGGCGCCGCCGCGAAGCCGGCCGCGACGTAGCAGCCGGGCGCGATGGCCGGCACCGCGGTCAGGGCCAGCGCGAGCGTCAGCAGCGGGCACGCGGCCAGGACGATGCGGGCCGCGGGGACGACCCGGCTGACCGGGACGACGACAAGCCGGCCGATGGCCATCGCTCCCCAGAATCCCGATGTCACGGCCGTCGCGAAGCGCGCGGAGTAGCGCAGGGCCTCCAGGTGCGCCGGAATCCAGCCCGCGACGCCGGACTCGCAGGCGACGTACAGCAGGTAGGCCAGCGCGACAACGGCGACTGCGGCGTACCGCCGGGGGCTCGGGCGTCGCGGCGGGTCGCGCCGGTCATGCCGCGCGTCCTCCTGCCCCGCGCCGCCGTCGCCCCGCCCCGCGCTGCCGTCGCCCCGCCCCGCGCTGCCGTCGTCCCGCCCCGCGCCGCGGGCCGGTGCCGCCGTCGATATGCCGAGCACCCCGGCGGCCGTCACGCAGGCTCCCGCGGCGGCCACCGCGAAGCCCACGCTGAAGGTCCGGCCGCCGAGCACGCCGACGACGGCCGGGCCGAGCACCGCCCCGGCGCCGAAGGCGGAGTTCAGTATGGTCAGCCGCGCGGCCCGGCCGCGCGCCCGCGTCCTGGCCATGAGCTGGTTGAGGCTGAAGTCTGTCGCCCCGAAGCCGGCCCCGGCCAGGAATACGCCGACGGTCAGCACCGGCCACGCCCGGGCCAAGGCGATCGTCAGGCACCCCGCGCCCAAGGTGGCCAGGGCGAACGTCGCGATCGGGCGCCCTCGCGTCCGCCGGGAAACGGCCAGCACGCACAGGATGCCGGTCAGGGCCCCGGCGAAATTGATGCTGATCACGGTCCCGGCCACCGGGAGCGAGACCCCGAACCGCTGGGTGATCGGGTGCAGCAGCGGCCCGTAGACCGCGTCGAGCGCGCCGATCAGCACGAAGGCGCCGAGAGCGGCGGTGAAGGCCACGCCGGTGAAGGACGTCTCCTCCGGCCAGGAGGGCCCCTCCGGCTGGGTCAACTGCGTCGCGCAGGGCGCAGGGCAGGATGCTGCGAGCCCTGGCTGACCTCGTCGCCGGGCCGGGCATCACGGGCCGATTCCAGGGCTGACACCTCGGCCGCCGGCACGTCCCGCCAGGCCTCAGAATCCGGACTTGGCGCCGCTGGGTCGGTTTCCACGTGAATGACGGTAGTGCGGTCGGCCGCGCACGCGGTCGCCAGGGCGTCACTGAGTTCCGGCGGTGGGTCAGCGAGGTGACCAGCCAGCCCCGGGACATCCGCCTGGGTGGCTAGCCGCTCGGGGGCGACAGGCGGGATGTCCCGGGGCTGGGTTCTCGGCCCGGCTGCTATTTAGCCAGCGCCGCGTAGATCTGCTCGGCCACGGACGCCACCACATCGGAGTCCGGCACGGCTGGCCTCTCGAAGTTCTGGGAGAAGAAGTCGGCCGCCGCAACCGGGTCGCTGATGCTGTTCAGCTGGTCGACCTGGGACTGGCCGATCTCGTTCGAGTCGTAGAACAGGATGTCCGCTAGCTGCGTCATCATGTCCTGCTCGACGTTGCCGGTGACGATGTTCGGGTTGGGCGCGGCCGAGCTGAGGGGCGTCCAGCCGATAAGGCCGCCGCCGCCGTCCCCGACCGACTCAGGGTTACCGCGGGACTCGCCGTCCACACAGGAGGCAATGCCGGCAGCCGCGGCGTCCGAGTAACCGTGCGCCACCAGGTACTGGCCAATGGCCAGCAGGTTGTTGCCGTCGGCGATGTCCTGCTGCACGGCTCCGGTCGCGCCCGCCGGACTGCTGCCTGACGACGGCGAGGCCGGGGTCACGTCGGCGACGTCATGCGCGGCCGTCTTGGCGTGACGCGGCCGGTACGTGCCGTTCCTGACCGAGGCGGGCGGGTCGGTCGGCACGCGCAGCACTTCCCCGGCGAAGATCAGGTCCGGATTGCTGATCTTGGAACTGTTGATCTTCTCGAGCCACGCCCAGTCACTGGCGTGGCCGTAGAAGCGCTGCGCGATCCCGGACAGCGTGTTTCCGGGGCGGACCGTGTAGGTCCGCACCGCCTGGTCGGCGCGCCGTACCGCCGCGTCGACGTGAACGGTGGTCGCCTGCGTGGCGACCGCCTTCGTCGGCAGCACGGCCGCGTGGGCCTGGGGGGCGGCCGCGAACACCTGGGGTGCGGCGACGAGCGCGCCCGACACCGCGAGGGCCGGAGCGGCCACGCCCGCCCGCTGAGCTGCCTTCTGAACCTGTGAGGGGCGCTTGTGCCGCCCCCTCCTGCTGGGCCGTGTTACTGACCTCACCAACCTGCCTAACCTCGGATCCGCGCCCAGCTACTCGGCATCTGCGCCTCTCGCCCGGCCTGACTTTTTACCCATCGGGCAGCGTGTCAGGACGTTTAGCTCAGCGCAGGCGAATCCCGGTGAATAGCTCAGACGGGCTATGAGTCGGGCAAACCAGAAAATCGGGCAGAAACACCTACGGAGTAAGAGTTCCATAGCGATCTGGTTAGACTGAGCGTAGGCCATGTTAGCCCTGCATATGGCCCATATGGCCCATCTGGAGGGGTGAGGCGCGGTCCGCCGGCATCCGGCCGCCGTTGGATAGGTTGAAACAAGGCGCCGACGCCGGGAGGAGCCTATGAGCCGGATCAATGATGTCGGCGGCATGCAGGGATTCCCGCCCGTGCGGCACGAAGCGGACGAGCCGGCCTTCCATGCCGACTGGGAGGCGCACGTGTTCGCGCTCAACGGGGCCCTGATCGGCCGTGGCCTGTACAACCTCGACGAGTTCCGTGACGCCATCGAGCGGATACCACCGCGGATGTACCTGGAGTCCTCGTACTACGAAAAGTGGTTCCTGGCCATCACCATGCTGCTGGCGGAACGGGGCATCGTGACCGAGGAGGACATGGCCGATGACTGAGCTCTTCCGGGTCGGGGACCGGGTCCGCGCGAGCCGGGTCGACCCGGCGCACCACACCCGGCTCCCGCGGTATGCGCGCGGTGCCGTCGGGACGGTCACGGGCCTGCTCGGCCGCTACCCGCTGCCCGACCGCCGGGCGCGCCGGCTGCCCGCGGAGCCCGAGCCGGTCTACACGGTCAGCTTCGCCGCACGGGAACTGTTCGGCGAGGGCGATCACACGGTGACCGTCGATCTGTGGGAGACCTACCTTCGCCCGGCCGGGCCGGAGCACAGCGGGTGAGCGGGGACCACGCCGGCCCGGCGGCGCCGCTGGCTGCCCGGGTCAGGCGCCTTGAGGGACTGCTTGAGCAGCGCGGCCTGGTCGATACCCGGCAGCTTGACCGGGCACTCGAAGCGTTCCTGGCCCGGGCCTCGCCGGCCAACGGCGCCCGCCTGGTCGCCCGGGCCTGGCTCGAGGAGGGGTTCCGCCGGCGGCTGCTGGCCGATGCCAACGCCGCGCTGCCCGAACTCGGGCTTTCGATGGGCGGCGGGCTGCAGGAGCAGCGGCTCACGGTGGTGGAGAACACCGAGGAGCGCCACAACGTCATCGTGTGCACGCTGTGCTCGTGTTATCCGCTCGCGCTGCTCGGGCCCTCGCCGACCTGGTACAAGAGCGAGGCGTATCGTTCCAGGGTCGTGCGTTACCCGCGCGAGGTGCTGCGCGAGTTCGGCTTCGAGCTCGGGCCGGCCGTGACGATCAACGTATGGGACGCCAGCGCGGAGGCCCGCTACATGGTCCTCCCGCGACGGCCCGCCGGCACCGGGAACCTGGGCGAAGAGGCACTCGCGGCGCTGGTGACCAGGAACGGCCTGATCGGGGTGGCTCCCGTCTGAGGCATCAGGAACGCTTCAGGGACCATCCAGCCAACGCACAGATCGGCTACCTAGGCTCGGGGCCACGACGGGGTGAGCTGAGCATGGAGGGCTGAAACCTTGCGTGAGAACGTGACCATCTCGTACCGGGGAGCGGGCTACGAGATTGGACGAGGAGAGCGCTTTTACGGCATCTGGGCGGCCGGCGCGCCGCAGCCACAGCCGCTGGAGTGGTGGCCCGTTAGTCCCGAGGGCTGGGCCGGGGCGTGGTCCCGGTTCACGGCGATCGAAGCGCCGGGCACGATCGTCCATGTGGGCCAGGACGCTGGCCTGGCCGGCCAGGGCCCGGCTCTGGCCGGCCCGAGCACCGGCGTCGTCGTGTCGGCGGCGCTGCTGGCCATCGGCGTGGCCTGCGGGATCGCCGGGCTGTTCCCGGACTACCTCGGCGGGGCGAGCCTCGCCCAGCAGCCGGCCGAGCTCGTGCCGCACCTGATCTACCTCGCCGTCTGGGCCGCGAGCGCGGCGCTCATCCTGCTCGGCGGCACGCGGATGCGGGTCGGGGCGCTCCTCGGGCTGGGGACTTCCGTCGTCACGTTCGGCCTCTTCTTCGCGGACGCCGGGACGGCGATCGCCGACGGAGCGCACGTCATGGGCGCCGGCCTGGTGCTCGGGCTGGTGGGCTGGCTCGCGTGCGCGGCCGGCTCCGTGATGGCCTTCCGGCTGCGGCCGGCCGGCGCGCCGGGCAAGCCGCGCGGCGACGAGGCCGGCCCCGTGGTCATGCTGATGCTCGCCGCGGTCGGGGCGGCGGTGGCGTTCGCCCCGTCCTGGGACAGCTATGTCCTCCGCACGGCGGCCGGGGCGACCCAGTCCTTGACCGCGGGCAACGCCTTCGCGAACCCGGCGCCGGTGATCGCCGGGGACGTCGCCGTGATGGTGGCCCTCGTCGCCGTGGTCGCCGCGGCCGCGCTGTGGCGCCCGATCCGCTTCGGCGCGGCGCTGCTCGCCGGGGCCATCATCCCGATGGCGGCCCAGGCGATCTCGGCGTTCGTCCAGGTCAGCGGGTCTACCTCGCCGGCGCTGTTCGGGATCTCGTCGGCGCAGGCCGCGGCGGCCGGGCTCACGATCAGCTCCGGTCTCACGCCGGTGTTCTGGATCTTCTGCGCGTTCGTCGTGGCGATGATCGCGTCGTGCGCGTGGATGGTCATGACACCCCACTCGGCCGTGCCGGAGCCGCCCCGCCCGCCGCTGACCCCGGCCGTAACGGCCTGGCCGCCCGCGGCGCCGGGCGCCACGGAGATGAGGGCGATCCCGGCGCCGGACAGCGGCGCCAGCGCCTGAGCTAGCGCCGCCAGCGGCAGCCCATCCGGCGCCTCCGGCGTCCGGGGCCGGTCAGGAAGCCCTGGCTCGCCTGCCCTGGCTGATCAGGGCGCGTGCCCGGGCCGACCGGACCGCGTCAGAGAGCGCGCCGAGGTCGTAGGCGCCAGGGTGGCGCTTGCCGTTGATGAAGAACGTCGGCGTGCCGGAAACCCCGCTGAGGTCGGCGGAGTCCACGTCTTCCGCGATCCTGGCCGCGCCGGCGTGATCGGCCAGGTCTCTGACGAACCGCTCGGTGGCCAGGCCGAGCTCGCCCGCGTACCGGATCAGGTCCTCGGCGGTGAGCGCCCCCTGATGGTCGAGCAGCTGGTCGTGCATCTCCCAGAACTTGCCCTGCACGCCCGCGGCCTCGGAGCCCTCGGCGGCCAGCTGCGCGTGCTGGTGCACGTCGACCAGCGGCAGGTGCCGCCACACGTAGCGGACATTGCCGTCGTCGGCCAGCATCTCCCTGATGACCGGCTCGGCCAGGCCGCAGTACGGGCACTCGAAGTCGCCGTACTCCACGAGCGTGACCGGCGCCTTGTCCGGGCCGCGCACGTGGTCGCGGCGCGGGTCGACCGGCACCGCGAGGTCGATGATGGCCTCGGCCGTGCCGAGCAGCGCCCGCAGCCGCAGCCGCTTCGGCAGCAATGTGGTCAGCCGGAAGACGACCCAGGTGAGCACGGAGGCGCAGAGCGCGGCGGACAGGATGCCCAGCTTCGCCTCGGCCAGCTCGGTGCCGTGGAAAGCCAGCGAGGCGATCAGCAGGGCCACGATGAAGCCGATTCCGGCGATGGCGCCGGCACCGGTCACCGCGGCCCAGCCGATCGGCGGGCGGATGCGGCCGCGGCTGATCCGGGTGAGCAGCCAGGCCGCGCCGACCGTGCCGGCTGGCTTACCCACCACATAGCCGATCAGGATCCCCAGCGTGACCGGCGTGGTGTAGGCGCGGGCCAGGAAGCTGCCGCTAACCGTGATGCCCGCGTTGGCCAGGGCGAACAGCGGCACGATCAGGTAGCTCGTCCAGGGATGGAACAGCTGCTGCAGCCGGTCGTTCGGTGACAGTGCGGTCCGCACGCCCTCCCGCGCCGAGCGGGCCAGGCCCGGCGTCGGCTGCTCGCGGAAGCGCCGGAACACCTCGGATGCCCGCTCCAGGTCGCCCCGGGCGGCCGGGTAGGCCACCGCGAGCAGGCCCATGACCAGGCCGACCACGACCGGGTCGACGCCGGATTCGTAGAACGCGATCCAGGCCGCCACCCCGAGCAGCGCGTAGACGGCGCCGTGCCGGACGCGCCAGGCCCGGGCCAGCACGGCCACGGCCAGGATGGCCAGCCCGGTCGCCAGCGCGGCCAGATCGATGTGCTCGCTGTAGGCCGCGGCGATGACCACGATCCCGGCCACGTCGTCGACGATCGCGAACGTGAGCAGGTAGGTGCGCACCCGGTCGGGGAAGCCGGAGCCGACCAGCGCGAGCATGCCGAGGGCGAACGCGGTGTCGGTGGACATGGCCGTGCCCCAGCCTGCGGCCGTCGGGCGGCCGGCGTTGATGGCCAGGTAGATGCCGATCGGCACGATCATCCCGCCGAGCCCGACGACCAGCGGAAGCGCGAGCCGCCGCCGCTCCCGCAACTCGCCCATGTCGAACTCGCGGCGCGCCTCAAGCCCGGCGACCAGGAAGAAGAACGCCATCAGCCCCGAGTTCACCCAGCCGTGCAGGCTGTCATCCAGCCCGGCCGTGCCCAGCCGGATCGACAGCCTCGTGCCCCAGCACGCCGCATAGGACGCCGCGTCCAGGTTTGCCCAGGCCAGCGCCGCGATCGTCGCGGCCAGCAGGACCGCCGCGCTGCCGGTCTCGGTCCGCAGGAACTGGCGCAGCGGCGTCTGGCGGCTCCGTGCCCACACCGTCCGCAGCGAGAACTGCGGGACGGGCAGCCCGGCCTCGGTCACCTCGCTCACCTAGCGATCCTCTCCCAGGACGCCCGTCGCCTGCCATTCCTGTTCCCGCACCTCAGAAGCGGTCGGCCAGATCAGCGAAAGATCGAGACCAAGAAGTGACCTAAACATCATTTTTCACTTCTTGACACGGTGTTCCTTCTAAAACAGGCTTAGCGCGGTACTTTTCGTCTGGTCCGCCGTTGCCTGACGCCCCCGCAGGTGCCTTTGCGGTGCCCTCGTGGTGCCCAGAGCAAAGCCACCGGCGTCGGCCGCCGGACCAGGCGTTTCCAAGATCGTCATGAAGCCGAGGAGGGCTTGCATGAGGCTGATCCATCGTCCCGTCCGCGGCGTCGGCATCGCCGTGCTGGGGCTGGCAGTGACAGCGATGACGGGTGCCTTCGCCACCTCGGCGCTGGCATCGGGGTCACCTGCGCCGCGCTACGTCGCGCTGAGCGGGAACCCGGCCGCCACCGGTGCCGCCAAGTCGGGCAGCTTCAGCAGCTCGCAGATGTCGGTCGAGGTGGCCCTGGCGCCGCAGAACCTGACCGGGCTGCAGGTCCTGCTGCGGAATCTCTACACCCCGGGCAGCAAGAAGTATCAGCACTGGCTGCTCAAGGGGCAGTTCGACAAGCGCTTCGGGCCCGCCGCGGCGACCCGGGCCGCGGTCGAGCACTACCTGTCGCAGAGCGGGCTGACCGTCACGAGCTCGGGGTCGCCGTTCCTGGTCAGCGCCGTAGGTTCCAGCCAGCGGGTGGCCGCCGCCTTCGACACCACGCTCAGCATGTACAAGGGCGCCCGCGGGATGCGGTTCTTCGCCAACTCCACCGCGGCGCGGCTGCCCGCCTCGCTGGCGTCGGGAGTGCTCGGCGTGCTCGGGCTCGACAACGCCGTGCGCGAGCACGACATGGTCGCGCGCGCGACGTCGACGGTGCGCCCGGCCGGGCACTCATCGGCCAGGTCGGCGGCGGCCAGCGCCAGCTGCGAGACGGGCTACCCGACCGAGGCCCAGTTGTTCAACCTGTACAACAACGGCGTCTCGTTCCCGCTCGGCTACGGCGACGGGCCGGGCTGCAGCGGCCTGACGCCGTCGCAGACCAACTCGATCTATGACGCGCCGAAGGTGAGCGCGAAGGGCAAGGGCAAGGGCGTCACCCTGGCCGTATTCGAGCTCTCGGCCTACAGGGCGTCCGACATCAACACCTGGGCGCACACCTTCTACGGCAAGCACTTCACCCCGCCGCTTCAGAACGTGAACGTGGACGGCGGCCCGCTGCACCCGGTCTGCCCGAAGGGCGACACCTGCCCGCCGGAATTCGAGGGCTATGCCGGTGACATCGAGGTCGACGCCGACATCGAGACGCAGCTGACCATCTCGCCCGACGCGGCGCGCATCGCCGTGTACAACGCCCCCAACGACGAGACCGGGCAGACCGAGCTCGCCGAGTACCTGCGGATCGCCAACGACGACAGCGCGTCTTCGGTCAGCTCCAGCTGGGGCGAGTGCGAGAGCGAGCTCGGGGCGGCCATGGCCAAGGCCGAGAACGTGGTCTTCGAGCAGATGGCGACGCAGGGCCAGAGCATGTTCGCGTCCGCGGGCGACGACGGCGCCTTCGACTGCGGCACCACCACCGCCACGCTCGCGGTCGACGACCCCGAGGCGCAGCCCTGGGTGACCAGCGTGGGCGGCACGTCGCTGCAGACCGACAACCCCGGCACCACCGCGCACCCGGCCTACCCGAGGGGCGTGGAGAGCGTCTGGAACCCCGGCAACCTCTGCAACACCAGCGCCGACGAGGGCGGTGACACCGGCATCTTCTGGTGCGACAACACCGGCGCGGGCGGCGGCGGTTCCAGCAGTTTCTGGGGCCGCCCGTGGTACCAGCGGGGCCCGGGGATCAATAACCCGTTCACCACCCACGGCAACGGCACGACTCAGTGCGCGTTCGCCGCGAAGGGCGCTGCGTGCCGCGAGGTGCCGGACATCTCGGCGAACGCCGACCAGTTCACGCCGTACGCGGAGTTCTGCACCGGCAGCGCGGCCACGCCGAACAGCGTCTGCGCGACCATCAGCACGACTCCGGCCGGCTGGTTCGGCATCGGCGGGACCAGCCTGTCGTCCCCGCTGTGGTCCGGGATCGCCGCCGACCGCGACAGCTTCCAGGGCCACCGCAACGGCAACTTCAACCCGATGCTCTACATGCTGTACCAGAGCGACCCGAGCCTGTACTTCCACGACATCACGGGCGCCGGGCAGACCACCACCAACAACGGCAATTTCCCGACCACGCCGGGATATGACGAGGCCACCGGGATCGGCACCCCGAGGATGGCGCCGCTGATCACCAGGAAGGTCTGACTCATCGGTTAACGGCGCGGGGGGACAGGTTCGCCTGTCCCCCCGGTTCGCTGGCCTGTCCTGCCCGCGCCCCCCGCGCCCGGCTGACGCCCAGTTGGCACCGGATAGGGTTGGTCGATGTCTTTGACCAGGAAGGTTGCTGATACCGCGGCAGCCGCCGGCGCCGAGGTGCCGCGTGACGCGGCCGGCGATTATGACTTCGTGGTCGTGGCCAGCCGGCTGCCGGTCGACCGGGTCGACGATCCCGGCGACGGGACGGCGGAAGCGGAATGGCGGCCCAGCCCGGGCGGCCTGGTCACCGCTCTCGAGCCGGTCATGCGCGAGGCAAATGGTGCGTGGATCGGATGGCCCGGCTCGGCGGGCCCGGGGCCGGAGCCTTTCGACGCCGACGGCATGCACCTGGTCAGCGTCGGCCTGTCCGAGGCCGAGGTCGGTGACTTCTACGAGGGTTTCTGCAACGCCACGCTGTGGCCGCTGTATCACGACGTCATCGCGCCGCCGGTGTTCCGCCGCCCCTGGTGGGACGCCTACGTCAGGGTCAACCGGCGGTTCGCCGAGGCCGCGGCCGAGCAGGCGGCCGCCGGCGCGACCGTGTGGGTGAACGACTATCAGATGCAGCTGGTCCCCGGGATGCTGCGTGAGATACGCAGCGACGTGCGCATCGGCTTCTTCAACCACATTCCGTTCCCGGGCTACGAGATCTTCGCCCAGCTGCCCTGGCGCCGCCAGATCGTCGAGGGCCTGCTGGGCGCGGACTTGCTCGGCTTTCAGCGCCACGGTGACGCGTCGAACTTCCTGCGGGCCTGCCGGCGAGGCGCCGGCCTGGCCACGAAAGGGTCGCTGGTCCGGGTCCCGGATCCCGACGGCGTGCGGGAGGTCAGGGCGGCCGCGTTCCCCGTGTCGATCGACTCGGCGGCCTTCGGCGAGCTGGCCAGCCGCGCGGACGTCAGGCAACGGGCCAGGGAGATCCGGGAGGCGGTGGGCGAGCCCGAGGTGGTCCTGCTCGGGGTCGACCGGCTCGACTACACCAAGGGGATACTGCATCGCCTCAACGCCTACGGCGAGCTGCTCGACGAGGGCCGGCTGGGTCGGGGGCGGTGTTCATCCTGGTGGCCAGTCCCAGCCGGGAACGCGTCGAGCAGTACCGCCTGCTGCGCGACGAGGTCGAGGTCACGGTGGGCCGGATCAACGGGCAGCACGGGGAGCTGGGCAGCCCTCCGGTGCACTACCTGCACCAGTCATACCCCCGGGACGAGATGGCGGCGCTGTACCTGGCCGCCGACGTGATGCTGGTGACCTCGTTGCGCGACGGGATGAATCTCGTAGCCAAGGAATACGTCGCCTGCCGGAACGACGAGAGCGGCGCGCTGGTGCTGAGCGAGTTTACCGGCGCCGCCGACGAACTGGTCGGCGCTCTCCTCGTCAACCCCCACGACATCGACGGGATGAAGGACACGATCATCCGCGCGGCGACCATATCGCCGCAGGAGGCCAGGCGCCGGATGCGCTCGATGCGCAGGCGGGTGCGCGAGAACGACGTGGCGCACTGGGCGGCGAGCTTCCTCGACGCGCTGAAGCAGGTGCCCGGCCGGCCGTAGCCGCCCGCCGCGCCCGGCCGTAGCCGCGCCGCCGCCGCCGCCCAGGCTCACCGCGCCGGAGAAGCGCCGCTATCACTGCGCTTTTCGGGTCAAATATGGTCAGGTCACCCGCCACTTCCCGGTCAGGGCCATCGCCGAGGCCCGGCGCGCGGTGCGCGACCGCGACGGCGATCCCGTGAAGGTCGTGATCCAGCCCTAGTTGCCTTAACGCCACGCCTTCACCGACTGGGCTCCGCCTCGCCGAGCTCCGCGTCGTGGCCGTAAATCCACGCGTTGTGCGCGAGTGGGTCCTCCTCCGCGAGCGAGGCGTCCCTGGCCCGCTGGTCGGGGCCGTCGGGCAGGTGGTTTGAGTGCAGCCGCGCGTGGCTGAGCACCTGCACCCGGGTCGCCCGCGGCTTGCGCAGGGCCTCGTAGCGGCGCAGCGCGGCCGGCGGGTCGGACCGGCCCTCGGCCAGGCAGCTGGCCAGCACCGCCCCGTCCTCGATGGCCTGGGCGGCGCCCTGGCCGAGGAACGGAAACATCGGGTGCGCAGCGTCACCGGTCACCGTAATCGGCCCGTTCGTCCAGCGGGGGAGCGGGTCCCGGTCGAACAGGGCCCACCGGCCGGTCCGGTCGGCCGCCTCGATCAGGCGGGTGAGCTGCGGATCCCAGTCGTCGAACTCCGCACGCAGGTCCTCGACCCGGCCCTCGGCGGTCCACGACTCGATCCGCCAGTCCCGTGCCGGGGCGAATGCCACGAGGTTCACGTAACGCCCGGCCGAGATCGGGTAGTGCACGAAGTGGTGGTCGGGGCCGAGCCAGAGCGTCTGTACCTGGCGCAGCGCGAACGCGGGCGCGCGGTCGGCAGGCACCAGGCAGCGGTAGGCACAGACGCCGGAGAACCGGGGCGGCCCGGTCGTCAGCACGGCGTCGCGCACCACCGAGTGCGTGCCGTCGGCCCCGATGACCACGTCTGCCGTTGCGGCCGACCCGTCGGCGAAGGCCAGTTCCACGCCGTCCGCGCGGCGGCGGACCGCGACGCAGCGCGCGCCGAGGCGGGGGGCTGGTTCTCCCGCGGCCGAGAGCAGGATGTCCAGCAGGTCGGCGCGGTGGGCGGTGTAGCACTGCTCGCCGAAGAGCCGCTCGCAGTCGGCGCCCATCCGCTGCGAGAACAAGACGCTGCCGTCCTGCCAGCGCCGGAACTCCCAGCCCACCTCGAGCGGCACGGCTACCTCCCGGAGCCGCTCGATCCCGCCGAGCCTGCGTAGCAGCCGCACCGCGTTGGGCGTTACGACCAGGCCAGCGCCGATCTCGCTGATCTCGGCGGCCTGCTCGTAGACGGTCACGTTCAGGCCGGCCCGGTGCAGGAAGCCGGCCGCCGCCAGGCCGCCGATCCCCCCGCCCACTACCGCAACCCGCAGACTCATTCCTGGTCGCATCCTCGCTCGGCGCGTAAAGGGTCACGATACCTTGACCCAGCGGATCGTAAACCCGTCAAGCGTATAGCCGAACGCATTGACCGTCGGCTGGACGAAGTTGTCCCTAATGGTCTGTACCGCCTCGGTCTCGGCCGCGTTTATCAGCGGCCGCGTTATCTGCGGGAGGTGAGTTGACCTATAGAAGGCGATCTGCTGCGCCTCAGAATAGAGCACGGCATCGGTAAACTGCGGCCGGAGCAGCACGCCGCAGCCGAATCCCGGATAGGTCCAGCTGTGCTGCGTGGCTATGGGTTTTGACGGCATGTCGTCGATGCTGACGTCGTGGACGGACTGCGGCAGTTGCGGCAGCGGAAGGACCATTGTCACGGCCACGCTGCCGGGCTTGCCGGCCAGCGGGCGGCTCAGCACCTGCAGCCGGTAATGGCCGGTCGCCGGCGCCCACCAGGCCGGGCCCGGATTGAGGGCCACCGTGGCCGACGCGTAGCCCACGGCGTAGAAGGTGCTGGCGTACCAGCACGGCCATATGCCGATGCTCTTGGACACCTTGTGGGTGAACAGGAAGCTGAAGTTCACCCGGCCCAGCGCGGGCCGGGAGATTCCCTCGATCTTCTGCAGCACCCACGGGCCGAGGTCGGTGTTCGTGGTGCTGCCGACCACGCCCGTGCTGGTCTGCCATGGCCAGGCGAACCTGATGCTCGGCAGGTGAACGTTGACCCCCGCCACGTGCAGGGCCGCGGCGAGCGCGACCAGCGCCACCGACGCGATCGCCTTGCGGAATACCAGCCCCGCGGCGATCACCGCGGTCCACCTGGCCCATCGCGGAATCCGCCGCCTGGGCGGCCTGGAACCGCCCGGGCGGTCCGGGTCGGGCCGCACGATGACGGCGGTGTCGGCCAGGGCCGGCCGCCGGGCCGCGGCCGGACCGGGCTCGTCCGGCCAGTCGTCGCCGTAGGCCGGCGGGTCCTGGGCCGTCTGCTGGGCCACCGGGTGCCTGCCGTACGAGCCGGTCAGCAAGCTCAGCAGGACGATTATGAGACGAGCCACGGATTCCCACCTTCTTCCTATGCGACGCGCGGCTGACTAATCGGTGGCCGGGTAATTGAGGCGCAGCACGACAGGCACAGCCCCGAAGGGCCCCCGGAAACGCCCGCCCGGCTTGTCCGGCGTATTCGGGTCACCTATGCCGGGCCAGCGCATGTTGATGTGCTGAACGGTCAGTCCGGCCACGGAATAGGGAAATTCCATGGCCGAGGTGTGGTGCTGCTTGAGCAAGCCTCCCCAGCGGAATGCCGCGAAGACTTTGGCCAGGTCGCGAACCGACAGGCCGACGGCGGAGACCAGGTCGATCCCGTACACCGCCCCGGCCAGCTCGACCAGGTCGCTGGCGCACTGCTCCAGCGCCTCCGACTTCGTCCGGTAGATCGTGCCGTCGGGGTTCGGAGTGCCCAGCCTCTCGCCGTGCACGGGCGAGTGGCGCGGCCGCGCTTCGCACTGCATCCAGTCGCACGCCGCGAGCAGTTCCCAGCTGATGCCGGCGTTGCCGGCGATGTCCCGGTAGAGGAGCTCCGCGCGCATCAGCGGCACCTTGGCCACGGCGATGAAGTCGTTCTTGACCGACGCGGGCAGGCGCTGCTGATACGGCTTCGCCGGTGGCCGGGGCGGGGGGGCCGGAACCCGCGGGGGCTGCCGTTCGGCCGGCGCCGGAATCTGAACGGCCGACATGGTCAGCGTCGATGACATTCCCGTCCGCAGAAGCTGGAACGCGTCCGACTCCGTGGCCGGGTCGGGCGTCGGCCTTGGTGAGCTTGGTGAGCTTGGTGAGCTTGGTGAGCTTGGTGAGCTTGGTGAGCTTGACGGGCTTGACGGGCTTGACGGGCTCGGGGACGGCCGGGGCGATCGCGACGGCCGGGGCGGCCGGGGCGGCTGGGGCGGCCGTGGGGACTCGGGCGAGCCGGGCACGGGCCTGGGCGCACCGGGTGACGGCCCGGGCGAACCGGCCAGCCCGGGGACGTCGGGGGTCGGCATGGGCGTGCTGGGTACCGGCGAGGGCTCGGGCCGCTGTGGTGACGGCCGGGCCGGCGGCGAGCTCGGCCGGGGGGCAGGAGCGGGCGCAGGCGGCCTGGCGGCCGCCGCCGGGACGTCGTAGCGGTACAGGTCGTACTGCTCCATGAGCTGGATGAGCTCCGTGCCGTAGTCGGGATTCGTCGCGTAGACGCCGGTGAGAGCGTTGGCGAACGAGTCCGGATCGCCGCGGTCGGCCATGGCCTGCGTGTAGTAGCCGCTGGTCGCGAGCAGCTCGCCGTGATCGTCGATGCTCTCGGCGAAGTTGTGGTACACGCGAAACGGGGCGCTGGTAGCCACCCACTGGCCGCTCTCGTACTCCTGCGTGGGCTGCATGTCGCGGCAGGCCGGCCCGGTGCCCTTGATCCCGAAGAGGTTGTGATCCTGGGTGGCCAGGACGCTCTGGCCCCAGCCGGACTCGTCGATGGCCTGCGCGATGGTCACCGCGGCCGGGACGCCGTACCTGCGCTGCGTGGCGATCGCTCCGGGAACGACCTCATCGATGAACGCCTGCTGGGCGCTCACGTCCCGCACCGGGGCCGCGGACCGTGGCGGCCGGTGGCGGCGGTACGGAGTCGCGGACCCCGATGGGCGCTGCGGCGTGACCGGTACCCCGGGGACCGCTGCGGCACCCGCGGTCGCGGTCGCGGCCACGGCCGCTGGCCCGGCGGGTGCCGTCCCGGGCACGTCGGCATCGGCCGCGGGCCGGGCCGTCGGCGGCACCGGGTGATGGCGCCGCCGTGGCTCGCGCCGCGTCGGCCGGCCCGCGCGGAGCCTCAGCCCCGGCCACGGTGTTCCGGGGATGGCCGCGCTGGCCGGCTGCTGGGCCGCGCCTGCCGCGGGGGAGTCTGGTGCGGGAGTTCCGGGAATCGCGGGCTGCGCCGAGGTCGCCACGGCCGGAGCCTGGGGGTCGCTGGCCAGACGCTCCGCGGAGCTGCGGGCCGCGGGAACGTCCGCGGTCCGTCCGCCGGGAACGTCGGCCGTCCCTGCACCGGGAACGTCCGAGGCTCCTCCACCGGGAGCTTCGGCCGTCCCCCCACCGGGAACGTCGGCCATCCCTCCACCGGAAAGACCCGTTCCGACTCCACCCGGAAGATCACCGTTGTTGACGAAGCCGACGACGCCCTGCCCGGCCAGCGGGGCGGGATAGGTGTGGGCGTTGACGGAGAAGTTCGGCAGTGAGTCGCCGCCGATGGTGGACAGGACGCCGTCGGCGTAGTTGGTGACCACCTCGATATGCCCGTCGAACAGCACCCAGTCGCCGGGCTGGGGCTGGTAGCCGCCACCCAGCGGATGCCAGCGGCCGTGCGACTCGGCGTCCTGGAGCACCGAGATGATGTCGGGCGAGGCCGGATTCGGGTCAACGCGGACGTCGGCCCACTTGTGCAGCGGCCAGGGGTAGGAGGTACCGCCGGTCACCCAGCTCTGCTGGCCCACCACCTGGGCGGCCAGCTCAAGCGTCAGGCTGGCGAACGCAGCGCAGGACTCGCCGTGGTCGACGCCGTCAATGCTGTCGTGCTGCCAGATGATGGCCTCCATCTCGGCCGGGGTCTTCCCCTGGGCCATCCGGAGGTAGTAGCTGGCCACGTTCACGATGGCTGAGCGCAGCGCGCTGTCGCCCGATGGTGCGGGCTGGGCCGACCGCTCCAGGGCCATCAGGCGGATCGGCATGCTCGTGGGCGACATCAGGGCGGCCGGCGAACTAGGGACGAAGGAGAACCCGGTGATCGTTCCGCTCGCGCCGAGGCTGACGACGGCAGTCACCTGCTGCCATCGCGGCTTGCTTGCGGAAAGCACGGGCGTCACCCTTCTGCTGATGCGGTGGTTGGCGGGAACGGGGCTAGCGGCCGAGAGCCCGGATCATGCTCACGGGCTGCTACCGGGCAGATGCTTGAGGATCGCCTGGACCTGCGGGTTGCCGGGGTTGCCGGCGTTCGCGTACAGTACGGCGGCGTTCTGCGCGGCGCCGGGGGCGGCTCCGACGATCCACTTCTGGTAGACGTCGGCCACGAGCGCGGCCTGGCCGGCCAGGCTGGCGACCGGCTTGGCGCACAGGCTCGGGAAACCCGCGCGGGCCGACAGCGCCGCGGAGCCGGTGTACCGGAGGCAGTTCGCGGGCTCGCCCTCCAGCCCGGCCTGGACGACGGGGTTGCCGTCGGCGCCGGTGACGGTCGCCCCGCCGATGATGCTGTTGATGGCCCGCGCGGCCACCTCGAGGCTGTCGATCGGGTTGTACGGGTTGTACGGCTCGTGCAGGTTCAGCGACAGGGCCAGCTGGCCGCCCAGCGTCGGCGCGACGGGCTCCAGGCCGAGCCTGCCGTTCTGGGTGTCGTTGAAATCCGGGTTGTCACCGCTGGTCAGCAGGGCGAACACCCACAGGATCTGGCGCGTGTCCTGCGTGCAGGCGAAGTCGACCTGACCGGGCTCGGACTTCACATCCGGGTTCTGGCACGCCTTGCCGATCTCGCTCTGCACCGTGGCGACGCTGGCTGGCCAGGAGGCCCCGCCCCCGGACAGGAT
Organism: uncultured Actinomycetota bacterium; assembly: GCA_963729365.1. Taxonomy (GTDB): domain Bacteria; phylum Actinomycetota; class Actinomycetes; order Streptosporangiales; family Streptosporangiaceae; genus JASHPR01. Next base: position 265,258 of record CAVSNQ010000010.1, on the reverse strand, counting down.
CATCGCCAGGATCGTGATGAGCGCGGCGAGCAACGCAACCCCGATGACCACCTTGCTCCGCAGCGAGAGGCCCCGGCGGAAGGCGCTGTGCCGGCCCTGGCTGACGAGGGCCTCCGTCCGCGCGTCGGGCGAGCCTATCCGCTCGCGGATATCGCGGATATCTATCTCGTCATAGCCCCGCGCAAGTTCGCACTTCAGCAACATGCGCACGTCATCGAGCTCGCGCTCGAGCTCAGCCGTCTTGCTCCTGAGGTCATCGAGGTGCCTGCTCTTTTGCCGGATAGGGTTTTCTGAATGCGTTCTCACATTTCACCTTCTAGCATGCGGAAAAGGATCTGCCCGCGAGGAAATGCTTCGGATCGCTGGCTCGAGCACGGCGAGCGGGCGGTAGCCGACCGCGGCCTCGCACCACGGTCAGCGACCCGCGCCACCCGGCATCCGGGCCCGCCAGGCGGTGCCGGTAATGATCTTGATAGCCTGGCCCGGGCCGTGACGGCCGCCGTTCGGATGGCCGACGGGGTTCCTGGCGCGAGGCGACCGTGGCGGGCGGCCCGGCCGGGCTGGCCGCGAGGCTGGCCGGGCCAGGTAACGCGGAGGCGGATCGCCCACCGGACCGCGACGCGGCCCAGGTAGGCGCCGTTCTGACGGCACCCGGAGCTATCATCTGATCTTGGCCAGCGGCCATGTGTCACCTGAGACATGCAGGTAATTAGAACACATGTACAGTCCCGCTGTGAAGCCATCTTGATTAGAACACACGTTCGTGCTACGTTGGCCTAGCCTGCCCGCCGGGGCCCGGGCAGGCGCCCTCTGACGGCCGGTCAGGCGGTCGGCAGCCGCCCGGCGCGGCCGTCAGCCACGGCCATGCGGCGGCCGCGCGCGGCCGTGCCGGGCGCTGCCGCGCCGTCGCCGCGAGCACGTGGCGGGCGGCCCCGGCCCCGGCGTCGTATGTGGCGGTCGGCCGCGCTCCCGGGCAGCAACGCTGCAGGCGTGACCCCCATCCGGCGCCGCGGCCGCGCACTCAGAAAGCCACCGCGCGCCCGTCGGCCAGCCCGCTCGCCGGCCATTCAGCGGACCGCGCCAGAATGGCTCGTATCGCTGCCCAGCCGGCGCGCTCGCCAGGGCCGGACAAATGCCCGCCAATTAGTGCGCGCTGGCCAGGCACGCATCGCTACCAAAACTTCTGGCCACCATGACCGCGGTCGATCGGTGACCATACGCGTCGCCAGTCAGCCACGATCACTAAAAGACCGGCGCTGGGCACCGGTCAGGCCGGGCTGGGCTCGTGGCGGCTAGGATCGCCGGTGTGATCAATGGCCTGCATGCGATCGTGTTCTCCCCGCAAGCCGAGAAGGTTCGTGCGTTCCTCGGCGACGTGCTCGGCCTGGCCTCGGTCGACGCGGGCGGCGGCTGGCTCATTTTCGCCGCGCCCCCCGCCGAGCTGGCCGTGCATCCGACCGACGGAGCGGGCCACCATGAGCTGTACCTGATGTGCGATGACATCGACGCCACGCTCGCCGAGCTGCGGGGCAAGGGCGTCGATGTGGCCACCGGCGTCTCCGACCAGGGCTGGGGGCTGCTAGCCGCGATCCGGCTGCCGGACGGCACGGAACTCCCCATCTACCAGCCCCGCCACCCGCTGCCCCGGCCAGCCTGAACCGGCGGCGCCCCGGGCCGCCGCGCGGCGATGCGGGGCCGAGCGGCGCCTAGCGGCGCTGTGGGCGGCGGCGGCGGACCCGGCGCTGCAGCCAGGTCAGCGGCACGGCCCCGGCGAACCCGGCGGCCAGGGGCAGGAATGGCGCGGCGGGCTCGATCCGTACCGTGCCGTCGGCCAGGGCCGAAGCCGCAGCCGACCGGGCGATCCCCGGCTGCGCGAACGTGGCCGGGATCGAGAGGATCCGCCATCGCGACGGCGGCCAGACGATCATGAACGCCCGGCCGATGACCTGGTCCTCCGGGACCGTCCCGTGGCCAGGATCGCCCTGGCGCAGCCGCGAGTCGTCGGAGACCGCCCGGTTGTCGCCCATCACCCACAGCCGGCCGGGCGGCACCGTGATGCTGAACCGCCCCGAGTAGCCTGCCGGAGCATCGCCCGGAGCCTCGCCCGGGTAGAGGTAGGACTGCTCGTGCAGGGCCACGCCGTTCACCGTGACCAGCCCCTGGGCGTTGCAGCAGGCCACGCGGTCGCCCGGAACGCCGATCACTCGCTTGATGTAGTCCGTCTGCCCGGGCGCCGTCCCGAACAGGCCGACCACGGACTCGAGCAGGCGCTTGAGCGTCGCGTCGTAGACCCGGACGACCGGATCGGAACTCGGCCGGCCCGCCGGAGCGGCCGCGTTCCAGGACCCCGCGCCGTCGAACACCACGATGTCGCCGGACTGAATGTTCCTCATGTGGTAGACGAGCTTGTTGACCAGGATCTTGTCGCCGATCTCCAGGGTGTTCTCCATCGAGCCGGACGGGATGAAGAACGCCTGCACCACATAGCTCTTGATGAGCAGCGCGATCACCAGCGCGATGACGATCAGGAGGGGCAGCTCGCGCCAGAGCGGCCGGCGGCGCCGCGCGGCCTTCGCCGTGGCCGCACCCCCGGCGCGCTTGGCCGACCCGGAGCCGTCCTGATCGGGCCCGCCGTCACCGGTGCCCCCGACTGGCGGCGGGGCAGGCTCGCCGGGCCCGGGATCATCATCGGCGGCATCGTCTGGCACTGGCTGGCCGGTCAGCCGATCACTCATGCCGTGCTCGCCCTCGCATCGCAACGAGCTTAGCGCCGCCAGCCGGGCGCGCGGGTCAGCCGTCCAGCACGGCCAGGTCGAGCCGGCGCTGGCGCTCCGGGCCGCGCGCGAGGTGCCCCGAGCTGTTCCGCCAGCCTGTCGGGCCGGTGCACCGTGGCCTTCCTGCGTCCCTCCAGGCACTTCTGGCCGGGTCAAGGAGTTAGAGAGGCATGAGGAACGAAATCCTGCGTGACGTCATAGCAGGATGCGCTGGCGTGCTGGCCGTTGCTGCCGTGATCGGCCTGCCCAGGGAGCAGGCTGCCGTCCAGCAGCAGCAGTGGCAGTTTCAGCACGCCGTGCTTCTGCCGCACTTCTCGCCGGTAGCGCCCGCGGCTCCGTCCGCGCCGCGCCCGAGGATCACTATCGGCCCCTGAGCCGACCCGGCCAGGTTCGCGGGCCGGCTCGCGCGGCCTTCGCGGCCGCCGCCAGTACTGGGGCAGCGGCCCAGTCTGTGCTGCAGTCATGCCACTATGACACCGTGCCTTCGCCGCGCCTGGAGTGGACCGTAGCGGGCTGCATCGCCGGATGGGCGGTCGCCCGGCTGACGGCCGCCGACCGATTCCGCCCGCTGGAGCGAGCCGCGGTGCCGCTGATGTCGCTGACACCGCACGCCGCCGCGGGAGCCGGGCTGGCGGCGCTGATGCTGCGCCGCAAGGGCCCGTCGGTCACGGCCGCGCTCGCCGCGGTGGCGATGGCCGCGGTGGTGGCTCCCCGCATGATCTCGCGGCGCCAGCCGGCCGCGGACGGGCCCGAGCTGAGCGTCCTGACCATCAACCTGCTGGCCGGCGGCGCGGCCGGCCCGGACCTCGTCGGGCTGGTCCGCACGACCGGGGCTGACGTGGTCTTCCTGCAGGAACTCACCGACGAGGCCGTGATCAGCCTCAAGCGGGCCGGGCTGAGCGAGCTGCTGCCCAACCAGATGCTCGACGTCGAGGGATACCGCTACCGCGGCAGCGGCATCTACTCCCGCTACCCGCTGCGCGATGGCCTGACCATCGGGCCCAGCTACGCCTCCCAGCCCACCGCGCGGCTCGACCTGCCGACCGGCCAGTCCGTGCAGATGGTCTGCGTTCACCCGCACCCGCCGTTCCCGCCCTGGTCCTGGGCGGCCGCGCCGCGGTGGCGCGCCGAGCTCGCCGCGCTGCCGCCGCCCGGCGACGGCGACCCGCCGGTGATTCTCGTTGGTGACTACAACGCGACCCCCGATCACGCGCAGTTCCGCAGGCTGCTGCGCCTCGGCTACACCGACGCGGCCAGCCAGGTCGGCAACGGCATCGTGCCCACCTGGGGGCCGGAACCGCGCGGCCAGGCCCTGTTCACCGTCGATCACGTCCTGGTCGATCCGCGTTGCGCCGTGCTCGCCACCTCGGTGCATGCGGTGCCGGGCAGCGACCACCGGGCGCTGTTCGCCCGGCTCCGCCTGCCCGCCTGAGCGCGGGTCAGCCGGAGAACGCGCCGCCGGCCGCTTCGCGGCCGATCGCGGAGTTGCGCAGGTAGCCGTAGGTCCCCGCGGTCCGCAGCTCCCGCGCCGCCTCGACGAGCGCGCCGAGCGCCGCGAACGCGAACGCGCCGCCGACCGAGATCCGGGCGACGCCGAGGTCCGCGAGCTCGGCCACGGCCGGTGCCCCGTGCATCGCGAGCACGTTGACCGGCCGGTCCACCGAACTGACCACGTCACGGATATCGTTCGCGCGAGTCAGCCCGGGCGCGTAGAGCACGTCCGCGCCGGCCTCGGCGTACCGTTGCAGCCGGGTGATCGTGTCGGCGAGGTCGTCCCGGCCGTGCAGGTGATTTTCCGCGCGCGCGGTCAGCACCAGCCGCCGCGGGCCCGAGTGAGCCGCCTCGGCCGCCGCAGCCACCCGCGCGGCGGCGCGGGAAGGGTCGTAAATCGGATCGCCGGCGCGCCCGGTGAAGTCCTCGATCGAACAGCCCGCCAGCCCGGCCTCGATCGCCGCGGTCACCGTGCCGGCCACGGCATCCGGGTCATCGGCGAACCCGTTCTCCAGGTCGGCCGACACCGGCAGCGGCATGGCCGCCGCGATCAGGGCGGCGTGCCCGATGGCCTGATCCCTGGTGACCGAGCCATCCAGCAGGCCCAGGCTTGCGGCGAAGCCGCTGCTCGTCGTGGCCAGAGCCTCGAACCCCAGCGCGGCCAGCACCCGGGCCGACCCGAGATCCCACGGGTTCGGCAGCAGCAGCGGCTGGCCGGGGCGATGCAGCCGCAGGAAGTCGGCGGCCAGGTCGGACGGCTGTGTCATCGTCACCGAGTCCTGTCAGGGCTGGTAGGAGCCGGGAACCCACGCGCGGGTGCTGACCGCGATCGCGTTCCAGGCGTTGATGGTGACGATCAGGCTGAGCAGGGCAGCGATCTCGTCCGGGGCGAACTCGGCAGCGACCGCATCGTAGTCCGCGGCCGGCACGTGCGAGCCGGCCACCAGCGTCACCGCCTCGGTGAACGCCAGCGCCGCCCGCTCGCGCGCGGAGAAGTACGGGGTCTCGCGCCAGGCGGCCAGGCCGTAGAGCCGCTGCTCGGTCTCGCCGATCGCGCGCGCGTCCTTGGTGTGCATGTCGATGCAGTACGCGCAGCCGTTGAGCTGCGAGGCGCGGACCCGGACCAGTTCGCGCAGCCGGGCGTCGAAGTCGACGCGGTCGAGTTCCCTGGTGGCCGTGTGATCCAGGTGACCCATGGCCTTGGCGAACGCCGGGGCGCGCGCGTCGAAGTCGAGCCGGGCGGGGATGGTCGTTGATGTCGTCATGCGCCCACGCTAGCCAAACTTAGGCCCAGGTCTATGGTCCATTTGTATGGGAACTTCATGGGCCAATTACGAGTCTGAACGTAACGCCACGACCTCCCTGGCCGCCGGACTTGATCTGCACCTGGAGCTGACCGGCCCGCGGGTCCGGGCCTCGCTGGAGGCGGCGCTGCGGCAGGCGGTGCAGACCGGCAGGCTGAGCGCTGGCACGCGGCTGCCGGCCAGCCGCACGCTGGCCGCCGACCTGGGCGTCGCGCGCAACACGGTCGCCGACGCGTACGGCCAGCTCGTCGCCGAGGGCTGGCTGACGGCCAGGCCGGGCTCGGGAACCCGGGTCGCCGAGCACGCTGTGGCCGGGACCGCCCCGCCCGCCGCGGCGGGGCCAGAGCGGTCGGCGGCGCGTTACAGCCTGCGGCCCGGGCTGCCCGACCTGAGCGACTTCCCGCGCGCCGCGTGGCTGGCGGCCGCCCGGCGCGCGATGGCGGCCGCGCCGTCCGATGCGTTCGGCTACGGCGATGCGCGCGGGCGGCCCGAGCTGCGCGCCGCGCTCGCGTCTTACCTGGCCCGGGCGCGCGGCGTCCGGGCCACGGCCGACCAGATCGTGATCTGCTCCGGGTTCACCCACGGCCTGTCGCTGCTGAGCCGGGTCCTGGCGTCCTCAGGTGCCGCCGCCGTGGCCGTGGAGGCCTACGGCCATCAGCATCATCGCGACGTCATCGAGGCGCACGGCCTGTCGGCCCGGCCCGTCCCGGTCGACGCCCACGGTGCGGTCATCGGCCAGGTCCCGGAGTGCTCGGCGCTGCTGCTGACCCCGGCGCACCAGTTTCCGCTCGGCGTATCGCTGGCCGCCGAGCGCCGTACGCAGGCCATCCAGTGGGCCGCGGGCCGCGGCGCGGTGGTCATCGAGGACGACTACGACGGTGAGTTCCGGTACGACCGGCGCGCGATCGGGGCCATGCAGGCGCTGGCCCCCGAGCATGTCGTCTACGCCGGCACGGCCAGCAAGACGCTCTCGCCCGCGGTCCGGCTGGGCTGGCTGGTCGTGCCTGGACGGCTGCTCGACGACGTGGTCTCGGCCAAGTACCTGGCCGGCGCCCACGCGAGCAGCCTGGCCGAGCTGACCCTGGCTGAGTTCATCGGTTCCGGCGGCTACGACCGGCACGTGCGTCGCTCTCGGCTGCGCTACCGGCGCCGCCGCGACCGGCTCATCGGCGCGCTCGCCCGCGCGCGAGCCGATCGGCGCGTCACCGGAGTGGCCGCGGGCATGCACGCGGTCCTGCACCTGCCACCCGGCGTGGGTGAGGCCGAGGTCGTGGCGGCCGCCGCCGCGCGCGGCCTGGAGATCGACGGGATGCGCGGCTATCGCCCGGCCGGGATCGCCTACCCCGAAGCCCTGGTCCTCGGATACGGGACCCCGCCCGCGCACGCGTTCAGCACCGCCATCGCCCGGCTGTGCGCGGTCCTGCAGGCCCGTCAGACGACCATGCGCCCGGCCGACCGCTGAGCCGCGGACGGCTCATGCGCGAGCGGTCCGGACGTCCGGTACAGAAACGCGCCATAGGTATCGGGCGCCTCGTCCGGCTTGATCAGGTAGCTGTCCGGGCTGGCCTGGAGCATGGCGAGCCGCCGCTGCGCATAGTTGCACTCGGCCACCACGCAGCCGACTAGCCGCGCCAGCGTCCGCAGAACGGAGTACATGGGTACCTCCTCGATGCGGGTCTTGCCACTCCCCCCTGTGCCGCTAGGTTCACCCTAAGCCGTCTCCCGCCGCATCGGGCAGACGGCTCATCTGGCCCACCGGCCCGAGCCTAAGCGTTCAGGGCAGTTGGCAGGTCAGCCGTTGGACCTCGTGATCACCTGGTCGGCGAACCGGCGCAGCTTCGCGATCTTCTCTTCCAGCGGCTCGGGGTCCTGGCCCACCTGGTACGGCCAGCGGAAGCCGACGATCACGTCGGTCACGCCCAGGTCCTCGAGCCGGCGCACGCCGTCCACGCTGTAGGCGTCCATGGAGATCACGTGCACTTCGAACGCACGGTCCGTGGTGCCCTCCTGGCGGCGGAACTCGCCGAGCCGGGCGAGCAGGCCCGGGAGGTGCCCGGGGTCTCCGCCGCCGTGCAGCCAGCCGTCTCCGGCCCGGGCGGCGCGGCGCAGGGCGGCGTCGCTGTGGCCGCCGATCAGGATGGGAATCGGCTCGGTCGGAACGGGAGCGATCTTGACGGCCGGCAGGTCAAATATTTCTCCATGGAAAGAGAAGTAGCCGCCCGCGGACAGCCCGCGGATGACGGCAAGTTCCTCGTCCATGCGCCGCCCGCGGCCCTCCCAGGGCACGCCGAGGATCTCGTAGTCCTCGCGCCACGGGCTGGAACCCACCCCGAGCACCAGCCGGTTGCCGGTCAGCACGGCCGTCGACGTGGCCTGCTTGGCCACCAGCAGCGGGTTCCGTACCGGAAGCTTCAGCACGAACGTGATGAAGCGGAGGCGCTCGGTGACCGCGCCCAGGGCGGGGATGAGCGAGAACGGCTCGAGAAAGGGCTTGTCCTCGAGGAACTCCCGAGTGCCGTCGGGATTGAACGGATAGACGCTGCTTGACCGCTCGGGATAGCAGATGCTGTCCGGCACCACCATCGAGTCGTATCCGCTCTCTTCGGCGGCGCGGGCGAGCGGCGCATAGAACGACGGGCTGGTCATCGACTCGGCATACGAGAAGCGCACGTTACCTCCGGGTAGGAGACGCTTCGTCAATTGTGACCGATGGTCCGCCGCCGCCACACGAGCCAGGCGATCCCGGCGATCGCGGCGATGACCAGCAGGCCGCCCGCGGCGATGCCGGCGATCGTGCCCGCTCCGAGCCCGCCGCCGACCGGCGTCCGGGGCGGGCTGGCCTGGCTGGTCGGGACCGGCGTCGGCGTGGTCACGGGCGCGGTCGGTGCCGCGGCGCCAGCCCCGGACGCGGTGAAGGCGACGACGTCGTTCGCGGCCGGGGCCAGCATGAGGCCGTCGGCCACGCTCGGCGTCGGGAAGTGATTGGCCACCGCGCCGATCGACGCCTGCTGCCGCACCTTCCCGGTGGCGGGATCGAGTCCGTACAGCACGCCGTCCTGTCCGATGGTCCAGACCAGCCCGGCGGCGACGATCGCGGGACCGCCTCCCGTTCCCGAGCTCCACAGCAGATGCAGCGCGGGCGGCGACTGCGCCGCGCGGACCGCGATGATGCCGGTGCGGCAGGGGAGGTAGACCGTCATGCCGACCAGCGCGATGCCGCCGTCGATGTCCTCGCTGCACGCCGAGCCCAGGCTGGCCTGCTGGCGGCCGATGCCGCCGAGGTGCGCGCCGTCGAGCAGGTAGACGATGCGGGACTTCCCGGCCAAGATGACCTGGCCGTCGGGCAGCAGCACCGGCGCCGTGGACATGTCCAGGTCCTGTGAGTTGTTGGTCGCCCAGGTGCTCGGCGCGAAGTACTGCAGCAGCCGCATGGTCGGCGACAGCTCGAGCAGCGAGTCGCTGTCGTCGTACGCGTGCGAGGACGAGTAGACCGAGCCGTTCCCGGCGGAGACCCAGACATGGCCGCCGCCGTCGACGACCGGGGCCGCCCCGCCCATCCAGATCGCGCCCTGCGACTCGCCCGGCGCGGCGTCGACGGTGAACGTCCTCGGCCTGCCGCCGGTCTCCGGTGCCGCGATCACCCGGCCCTGGTAGGTCGCGCAGTCGCCGAAGTTCCCGCCCATGCCGAACACCACCCGGCCGTCGTCCAGGGTCAGGCCGGTGCGCTGCAGCAGCGCGGCGGTATCTGCCCCGGCCGGATCCACGTCCCTGGTCATCTCGGTCCGGCCCGAGGCGGTGGCCAGCCCGGTCAGCACGTGCGCCGGCGTCCCGTTCATCATCTCGTCAGCCACCACGAAGATCTCGCCGCGGGACGGGTCGATGACCGGGGTGCCGGTGATCCCCACGGTGGGCGTGATGTCGCCGCAGGGCAGGGCGGTGGCTGGCACCGGGCTGCCCAGGTGCGCCGACCAGGCCACGGCGCCGTTGCTGGCGGACAGGGCGTACACGGTGTCGTTCTCCGTGGCCACGTAGACGCGGCCGGCGAAGACGAGGGGCTCGCCGTAGATCTGGCCGTCGAGCGCGGGCGACGTCCACGCCCTGGTCATCGTGTCGACGGCGGTCACCGCCGGGACGACGCCGGTCCCGGCCGGACTGTCGTGGTAAACGGTCCACGAACTCGGGCCTGCCGGGGTGGTCGCGGCGGTGGCCGCGCCCCCGGATGCGCCCCCGGCCGCCAGCGTGAGCGTCAGCGCGGCCAGGGCGACCATCCCGCCTGGCCAGCTACGCGGCCGGCGTCTCATAGCCCGGCGATGATGCGGCAGCCGGCGACCTTGCCCATCGCCAAAGCCTAGCGACGCGGCCCCACGGCCACGCGCCAACCCGACCGGGCGCCATGCCCGGAGGGCAGCAGCAGCGGGTGGCGATGGCCCGGGTGCTGGTGACCGAACCGAAGCTGCTGCTGCTCGACGAGCCGCGGCCAGCGTCTGGGCGGGGCAGATCGGCACCGTCGACCTGCTCGGCGACCGGGTCCGTCTTTTCACTCGCCCCGTACGGACAAATCGCCCAAATTGGGTGATCAAATGACTGGAGTGAAGAGTCACGATGATCAAGCGGATGCCCAGGCTCCGCACGGGGAAGGCCAGGACGCGGGGGCAAACCAGAGAGGTAATCAAAAAAGGGGGAGTAGGCAGTTATGCAGCTAAGCGCACGCAATCAGCTGACCGGCACCGTGCGGGGCGTGAAATCCGGCGCGGTCATGGCCGAGATACAGGTGAACGTCGAGGCGGGCCAGATTACCGCGGCGATCACCGATTCTTCGCGCGAGCGCCTGGACCTGAAAGATGGCGACCAGGTATCCGTCATCATCAAGGCGACGGAAGTGATGATCGCGACGCCGTAATCAGGCCATCGGGCCGAGGCGGGCCGTCGGTGGCCGCCCTGCGCCTGCCACGGCCGGCGGCGCAGGGCGGCTGCCGTGGCAGCGCCCGCGCGACTCGCCGGTCCCGAGCCGCCGCCCTGACCGCGGGTGGGGATATCCGCGGAGAAGATGGCCGGTAGCCGCGCACCGCCGGCCGCTGACCGAGATCGTGCATCACGACCGCTGGTCGGTCAGAGGTCGGGCAGGCCCAGGTCCAGGTTGGGCCGGTCCAGGCCGCCATCGACCTCGAGGATCTTCCCGGTGATGTAGGCGGCGGCCGGCGAGGCCAGGAACAGGACCGCCGCCGCGACATCTTCCGGATCGCCGATCCGGCCCAGCGGGGTCGCCCGCTCCATCTGGCCCCGGAGCTCGTCGTTGGTGAGCACGAGGTCGAGCGCTGACGTGGCCACCGAGCCGACGGCGATCGCGTTCACCCGGATCCTGGGCGCGAGGTCGGCGGCGGCCAGCCGGGTGTACTGGGCCACGGCCGCCTTGGCGGTCCCGTAGGCGAGGTAGCCGCGGCCCGGGACCCGGCCGATGACCGACGAGATGTTGATCACGGCGCCGGCCTGGCCGGGGGACGCGAGCAGGTGAGGCACGGCGGCGCGGGTGAGGCTGTGCGCGACGGCGACGTTGAACTGGAACGCGTCAGCCAGGTGCCGTGGCTTGGTCGCCAGGAACGGCCGCGGCATGGCCCCGCCGATGTTGTTGACGACGATGTCCAGCCGCCCGAACGCGGCCACCGCCGCGTCGGCCAGGGCGGCCGCGGCGTCGAGGTCGGTCAGGTCGGCGGAAACGGCGAGCGCCCTCCGCCCGGCCGCCTCGATCTCGCGCGCGACCTTGGCCAGCTCGTCCTCGGTGCGCGCCGAGATCACCACGTCGGCGCCGGCCTGGGCCAGGGCGATCGCGCTGGCCGCGCCGATTCCCCGGCCAGCGCCGGTCACTACGGCCACCCTGCCGGTGACGCGGAAACGGTCAAGGATCACCGGGCCGCCTCTCCTGTCGAGTGGGCTCAGCCTACGAGGTAACTAGAACACGTTTCAATTCCGGCGCGCGGCGGGCGGCGCGCGGCGGCCCGACGGCGTGCGCCAGGGGGAGGCGGCCGACGCCGTGTGCCAGGGGGAGGCGGCCCGACGGCGCGCGCCAGGGGGAGGCGGCCCGCGCCCGGCGGGCGGCGGGCGGTCGGCGGCCGGTGTGTCCGGCGGCCGGGACCGGGCCTGGCAGACTTGAGGGGTGACCAGCCTGCAGGACGTGGCCGCGCCAGGCGAGCGCGATGCGGTGGCCGAGTCAGCGGCTGTCGTGGCGTTCTGGGAAAGTCTTCAATTGCCGGGCCTGGTTGATGTCCACACGCATTTCATGCCGCCCAACGTGCTGGCCAAGGTCTGGGCCTACTTCGACCAGGGCCGGGCCGCGACCGGGCAGGCCTGGCCGATCGCGTACCGGCGGCCCGAGGACGAGCGGGTGGCCGTGCTGCGCGCGTTCGGGGTGCGCCGGTTCAGCGCGCTGGCCTATCCGCACAAGCCGGGCATGGCGGCCTGGCTGAACGCGTGGGCGGCCGAGTTCGCGGCCCGGACCCCGGACGCGCTGCACAGCGCGACGTTCTTCCCCGAGCCCGGCGCCGACGTGTACGTGGCCGAGGCGATCGGCGCGGGCGCGCGGCTGTTCAAGGCGCATCTGCAGGTCGGCGGGTACGACCCCCGGGACGAGCTGCTCGGCCCGGTCTGGGCGCTGCTGGCCGAGGCGCGCGTGCCAGTCGTGGTGCACTGCGGCTCGGGGCCGATGCCGGGCCGGTTCACCGGCCCCGGGCCCATGTCCGAGGTGCTGGCCCGGCACCCGCGGCTGGTCACGATCATCGCGCACCTCGGTGCGCCCGAGTACGGCGAGTTTCTCGGCCTCGCGGAGCATCATCAGGGCGTTTACCTGGACACCACGATGGCCTTTACCGACTTTCTCGAACGCATAGCGCCCTTCCCGGTCGAGCTGCGTCCCAGGCTGGCCGAGGCGGGCGACCGCATCCTGCTGGGCACCGACTTCCCCAACATCCCGTACTCGTACCTGCACCAGCTGCAGGCCCTGGCCCGGCTCGACCTCGGCGAGCCGTGGCTGCGCGCCGTCTGCCACGACAACGCGGCCCGGCTGCTGGGGCTGTGAGCGGCCATGCCTCGTCCACGGCAGCAGACCGGCGCAAAGCCCGACCCGGCCGGGCGGCTCCAGCCCTACCAGCGCAAGCGGGACTTCGGGCGCACTCCGGAGCCGGAAGGGGCACCGCCCAAGCCCGGTGAGCCGGGCGCCCGCCAGTTCGTGGTGCAGCGGCACCGGGCCCGGCGGCTGCACTACGACCTGCGGTTCGAGATCAACGGGGTGCTGGCCTCCTGGGCCGTGCCCAGAGGGCCGACGCTCGACCCCAACGTGAAGCGGATCGCGGTGCACGTCGAGGACCATCCGATCGAGTACCTGCACTTCGAGGGCATCATCCCGAAGGGGGAGTACGGCGGCGGCGACGTAATCGTGTGGGACACCGGGACCTGGGAGCCGCACGAGACCGACGACCCCGCTGCGGCGGTCGCCGCGGGCGAACTGCACGCCGACGTGTTCGGCGAGAAGCTTCGGGGCCGGTTCATCCTGGTGCAGACGGGCCGCAGCCGCGAGGACGAGAACCAGTGGCTGCTGCTGCACAAGCACGACGAATACGCCGTGCCCGGCTGGGACCCCGAGGAGTATCCGCGGTCGGTGCTCAGCGGCCACACCAACGACGAGGTCAAGGCCGACCCGGAGCGGATGTGGCGGTCCGACCTGCCGCCCGACCAGGCATCGGTACCGGTCGGCGACGCGGGCGCGGGCGATGGTGGTGCTCGCTCCGGCGGCCAGGCGGCAGCAACCGGCCGCCGCGCGCGGCAGAGCCGCGGCCAGGCGGCTGGCCGGGGCCCGAAGGCCGGTGACGACGATGTCACCGAGGGCGGCCCCAGCGAGGCCGAACTCGAAGCGCTCGACGGGCTGGGCGCCGAGGGCACCTGGGGGGTGTTCGGCCGCCGTCTCAAGGTCACCAACCTGGACAAGGTGCTGTTCCCCGGACGCGGCGGCGAGCCGCCGGTGACCAAGCGGGAGTTCATCCGCTACGCGGCCAGGATCGCCCCGGTGGCGCTCCCGTACCTGACCGGCCGCCCGCTCAACATGCACCGCTTCCCCGGCGGGGCCGGCACCAATGGGTTCTGGCACAAGCAGCTGCCTGAGCACGCGCCCGACTGGCTGCCGCGCTGGGACAACCCCAACGCCGACCGCGGCGACGCCACCACCTACCTGGTCGTGGACGAGCCGGCCGCGCTGGTGTGGGCGGCCAACTTCGGCGCGCTCGAGTGGCACGCCTGGACCTCGCGCGCCGACGAGCCGCGCCTGCCCACCTACGCGCTCATCGACATCGACGCGGGCTCGGCCACGACCTGGGACGACGTGCTGGTGCTGGCCCGGCTGCACCGCACCGCGCTTGACCACCTGGGCGTCCGGGCCCAGCCCAAGCTGACCGGCCACACCGGCATCCAGATCTGGATTCCGATCACCCGCGGGCCCAGCTTCGAAGAGACCCGCAAGTGGGTCGAGCAGCTGTCCAAGGCGGTCGGCTCGGTCGTGCCCGACCTGGTCAGCTGGCAGTGGGACGTGCACAAGCGGGAAGGCCGGGCCCGGCTCGACTACACGCAGAACGTCAAGAACAAGACGCTCGTCGCGCCGTACAGTCCTCGTCCCGCGGCGGGCGCGCCCGTGTCGGCCCCGATCGAGTGGGACGAGCTCGACGATCCTTCGCTGCGGCCGGACGGCATCACGATCCGCATGGTGCTGGACCGCCTGGCCGAGCGCGGCGACCCGTTCCGCACGGTGCTCGGCCCCGGCCAGACCCTGCCGCCGGTCCGCTAGCGAGGTTTCCTCATCTTCGCCGCGCTCTGGCTGACCGCGACCTCGCTGCTGATCAAGCCGAGCGCGGGCGCCCGCCGCCCGCCGCGCCCGCCCGCGGTGGTTGACCGCGGCGCTCCCCGGGCAACTCTTATTAGGAGCCGTGCTGGCCGGCCGGGAGGAGGCGCGGGTACAGGTGGATGAGCGGGCAGGACAGCCAGCGGCGCAGGCCGACCTCGTCGACGTCGCGGCGCTGATAACCGCCTATTACGCACTGCACCCAGATCCGGGCGAGCCAGGGCAACGGGTGGCATTCGGCACGTCAGGCCATCGCGGTTCGGCGCTGAAGCTCTCGTTCAACGACGATCACATCGCCGCGACGACCCAGGCGATCTGCGACTACCGGGCCCGCGGCGGCATCACGGGCCCGCTGTACATCGGCCGCGACACGCACGCGCTCTCCGAGCCCGCCTTCGTCACCGCGCTCGAGGTGCTGGCCGCCAACGACGTGCGGGTGCTGGCCGACAGCCGGGACGGTTACACGCCCACGCCGGCGGTGTCCCGCGCGATCCTGGTGCACAACGAGGGGCGGGCCGACGGCCTGGCCGACGGGATCGTGGTCACCCCGTCGCATAACCCGCCGGAGGACGGCGGCTTCAAGTACAACCCGCCCGACGGCGGCCCGGCGGCCACGCAGATCACCGCGGCCATCCAGGACCGGGCCAACGAGCTGCTGGCCGGCGGGCTGCGCGAGGTTCGCAGGGTCCGTTATGACCGGGCCCGGGCCGCCGCCGCGGGGCACGACTTCCTCGACCAGTACGTGTCCGGACTGCCGTCCGTGGTGGACGTGGACGCGGTGCGGTCGGCCGGGGTGCGGATCGGCGCCGACCCGCTCGGCGGGGCAAGCGTGGCCTACTGGGGCGAGATCGGCGACCGGTTCGGGCTGGACCTGACCGTGGTCAACCCGGCGGTCGACCCCACGTTCCGGTTCATGACCCTGGACTGGGACGGGCGGATCCGGATGGACTGCTCGTCGCCGTACGCCATGGCCTCGCTGATCGCGCGGCGGGCCGACTTCGCGATCGCGACCGGCAACGACACCGACGCCGACCGGCACGGGATCGTGACCCCGCAGGCCGGCCTGCTCAACCCGAACCACTACCTGGCCGCGGCGATCGACTACCTCTACCGCTGTCGCGGGAGCTGGCCGGCGAACGCCGCGGTCGGCAAGACCATGGTCAGCTCCTCCATCATCGACCGGGTCACCGAGGCGGCCGGCCGCCGCCTGATGGAGGTGCCGGTCGGGTTCAAGTGGTTCGTGCCCGGCCTGCTGGCGGGCACGGTGGCCTTCGGCGGCGAAGAGAGCGCCGGTGCCTCGTTCCTGTGCCGGGACGGGCGGGTCTGGACGACGGACAAGGACGGGATCATCCTGGCCCTGCTGGCCAGCGAGATCACCGCGATCACCGGCCACACCCCGGCCGAGCGCTACGACAAGCTCACCGAGCGGCTCGGCGCCCCCGTCTACGAGCGCATCGACGCCCCGGCGAACCGCGAGCAGAAGGCCGCCCTGGCCCGGCTCAGCCCGGACCAGGTCGACGTCACCGAACTGGCCGGCGAGAAGGTGCTGGACCGGCAGACCAGCGCGCCGGGCAACGGCGAGCCGCTCGGCGGCCTGAAGGTCATCGCCGAGTCCGGCTGGTTCGCCGCCCGGCCGTCGGGGACCGAGGACGTGTATAAGCTCTACGCCGAGTCGTTCCAGGGAGCCGATCACCTGGCCCGCATCCAGGCGGAGGCGCAGCAGATCATCGAGGCCGTGCTGCGCGACGCCTGAGCGGCCCGGCGGGAACTGGAGCGTGCGCGCGGGGCGTTGACTTCTATATGGCAGCGGCCGCGGCAGTCCCGACCAGAGGCCGGCCATGAGCGTCCTGGGCGCGCGCGTCCGGCGCTTCCTGCAGCAGCCGGGCACGGCCGACCTAACCCGTTACCAGCGCCTGCTGCCCGCGATCGGCGAGCGCGAAGCGGAGCTCACCGGCCTGCCCGACGAAGCGTTCAAGGCTCTGGCGCGTGATGCGCGCGACGACGCCGAGTTTTGCGCGATCGGCCGCGAGGCAGCGCGGCGCGCGCTGGGCGAGCGTCCCTTCGACGTGCAGCTGGTCGGCACGCTGGCCATGCTGCAGGGCCAGATCGCGGAGATGGCCACCGGCGAGGGCAAGACGCTGTCCGGTGCGCTCGCGGCCGCCAGGTACGCGCTGGCCGGCCGGTCGGTGCAGGTCGCGTCCGTCAACGACTACCTGGCCCGGCGCGACGCCGAGTGGATGCGACCACTGTACGACCTGCTCGGCGTGACCATCGGCCACATCGTCCAGGCGTCGACACCGGCGCAGCGGCGGCTGGCGTACGCGGCGCAGGTGACGTACGCGCCGATCAGCGAGATCGGGTTCGACGTGCTCCGCGACCGGCTGGTCACCGACCCGGAAGACCTGGTCGCGGCCCCGCCCGACGTGCTGCTGATCGACGAGGCCGACTCGGTGCTGATCGACGAGGCGCTGGTGCCGCTGGTGCTGGCCGGCGCCGCGGCCGGGACGGACGCCGACGTCGAGATGGCCGAGGTCGTGCGCGGGCTGCGGCCCGGCCTGCACTACGAGACCGACGACGACGGCCGCAACGCGTCGCTGACCGAGGCGGGCGGCCGCGCGGCCGAGCGCGCCCTGGGCGGCATCGACCTATACGCCGCCGACCAGATCGAGATGCTGACCAGGCTCAACGTGGCGCTGCACGCGCACGCGCTACTGCACCGCGACGTCGACTACATCGTCCGCGACGGCGAGGTCCGCCTGATCAGCGCCTCCCGCGGGCGGGTGGCCGAGCTGCAGCGGTGGCCGGACGGCCTGCAGGCCGCGGTCGAGGCCAAGGAGGGCATCGCGGCCAGCGAGAGCGGCGAGATCCTGGACAGCATCACGGTCGAGTCGCTGGTCCGGCGGTACCCGCGGGTCTGCGGGATGACCGGCACGGCCGTCACCGTGGGCGACCAGCTCCGCCAGTTCTACGGGCTCGAGGTCGCGGTGATCCCGCCGAACCGGCCGTGCGTGCGCGAGGACCAGCCGGACCGCCTGTTCGTGAGCGTGGGGCAGAAGGACAAGGCGATCGTCGCCGAGGTCGCGGGCGCACACGCGGCCGGGCGGCCGGTGCTGATCGGCACCCTGGACATCGCCGAGTCGGAACGGCTGGCCCGCCGGCTCGCTGCGGCCGGGCTGGAGCACATCGTGCTCAACGCCAAGAACGACGCGCAGGAGGCGGCGATCGTGGCTGAGGCCGGGGCCTACGGTGCGATGACCGTGTCCACGCAGATGGCCGGGCGGGGCACGGACATCCGGCTCGGCGGCAGCGGCGGCGGCGCGGACGGGGAGCCGGCCACGACCGGGTGGCCGAGCTCGGCGGCCTGTACGTGATCGGCACCGGCCGGCACGCGAGCAGCCGGCTCGACGACCAGCTGCGCGGCCGGTCCGGCCGCCAGGGCGACCCCGGCGGCGCGGTGTTCTTCGTCTCGATGGAGGACGAGCTGATCACCAGCTACGCGCCGGACACCCCTGCGCCGCGCGACGTGGCTGCCGACGGCCGGGTCCGCGACGCCGCGGCGGCCGAGGCGGTGGGGCACGCGCAGCGGGTCGCGGACGGCGCCAACCTGGAGATCCACCGGAACACGTACCGCTATCACGAGCTGATCGAGCGGCAGCGGGGGATCGTGCTGGAGCACCGGGACCGGCTGATCCGCGGCGACGCGGCCCTGGTGGCGCTCGGTGCCCGCTGCCCCGATCGGTACGACGAGCTCGCCGCCACCGTGGACGACGACGCGCTCGCGGGGGCGGCGCGGACGATCGTGCTGTACCACCTCGACCGAGGCTGGGCCGATCATCTCGCCGTGCTCGCCGAGATCCGCGAGGGCATTCACCTGCGCGCGCTAGGGACCGGCGCGCTCGGCGGGGGGCGTGACCCGCTGGGCGACTTCCAGGCCGAGGCGGTCAAGCTGTTCACCAGCCTGATGGACCGGGTGCAGGAGGAGGCCGCCGAGACGTTCCGCACCGCATCGATCACCGGGGCGGGCGTCGACCTCGACGCCGCCGGGCTGCGGCGGCCGACCGCGACCTGGACTTACGTGGTGCAGGACAACCCGTTCGGCACCGCCCTGGACCGGGCCATGCGCAGGCTTGCCGGCCGCAAGCGCCGTCAATGATGATGACCTGAACTGGTTAAATCCCGCGCTGGGGGAGGCGCCGCATGGCGGCTGACCGGCGAGCCGCGCCCGCGCCTCAACAACACCCCGCGCAGCCTGGACACCCTCCCGGTGGCCGTCAAGCCTGCGTAAAGGCCGCGTCCGACGCCCAGGCCTGTTCCGGCCGGCTGGCGATCCTGGTCGTTGCTGTCATGCATCTGCACTACAGCATCCCGGCCGCTCCGGCGCGCCCGGTGATGTATCAAGCCTCCGCCCGGCCGCTCGGTTAGGTACCAAGCCGGGCCAGATGCCCGCTGGTAGCTCCCGCTTCGCGGGGAAAGGAGCTAGCTATGACCATCACCGAGAAGACACCGGTCAGCAAGGTAGGTTGCTGTCCGCCGCTGCACCCGTGCGAGAGTTGCGACGAGCTCGATGTGCGGTACCGCCTCCCGTTCCATCCAGTCGTGCAGACCAAGGATGGCGAGCAGCAGCTGCTGGTCGAGGTGACGGTGTGCTTCCGCATGGAGTGCTGCAGCGGTCCGCTGACCCTCGGCGACCTGCTGTACTCGACCACGCTGCTGCCCGGCGAGAAGGTGCGCCTGCTGACCAGCGACCGGAACAGCCGGTTCAGCTTCAGCACCGACGCCGAGTACGCCGCCCGGCAGTTCACCACCTCGGAGCAGTCGTTCTTCCTGGCCGGGATGGCGGACTCGATGAGCAACCTGGACGTGCTGCGGCAGGGGGAGCAGCAGTCGTCCTTCGCTGCCTCGGCGGCGAGCGGGGGCCACTACGCCGGCCTCGACCTGGGTTTCCTCGACATCGGCGGCTACGCGGCGGGCTCCAGCTACGACGCCAGCGCGGCCAGCGCGTTCGCCAGCAGCCTGTCCGAGCACGCCCAGAGTTCCAGCCGCAAGGTCGAGACCTCGGTTCGCGCCGCGACGTCGACCTCCGTGGCCGAGGTCGCCAGCCGTACCCACGCCCAGGGGCAGTCGGAGGACAAGTACGAGTCGGCGTCGCGGGAGTTCGCCAACCCCAACCGCTGCCACGCGCTGACGTACCTGTTCTACCGGATCGAGAAGTGCCAGACGGTGCGCTTCACGCTGGTGTCGATCGAGCGGCGGGTCGACGACCCGGCGTGCCCGACCGGCATCCATCCGCTGTCGCCGGTCGCCGGGGCGGCGAATGGCGGCAACGGGCCGGCCCAGCCGATTCCGGCCGGCGTCCGCGCGGCCGCGCTCGGCCAGGTCGACGCCGACCTGCGCGCCGAGGGACTGCTGGACGCGGCGGGCAACTGCTCTGCCGAGACGGTCGAGCGGCTGAGCTGGGAGCGGACCGTGCGCCTGCCCACTCCTGGCGTCATGGTCAAGTGCTGCCTGGACGAATGCGACTCGTGCGAGCCCGCCCGCAAGCGGGAGATCGAGCTCGAGCTGGCTACCAAGGAGCTGGACAACCGGCTGCTGCAGCGCAAGATCGAGCTTCTGGAGAAGTCCCAGGAGTACCGCTGCTGCCCGGGTGGCCGGTGCTGCGACCACGAAGAGGGCGACGGCGACGGTGACGGAGAGGCAGAGGGAGAGGGCTACGCGGCTTAGGCCGGGTAACTAGCCAGAACGGATCGTGGGCGGCTGATCGGGTCGCCTGCGATCCGTTCGGTGCGTGAGCCAGTCGTCGAACTCGGTCGCCACGATCCGCTCGTCGTGCACGCCGCCGGCCGCCGCCGAGGCCAGCCAGACGATCGGCGGCCCCATGACCGCCGGGTCGATGGCCCGCAGCCCGGCCGGCCGGTGCTCGGCGGGCAGCATCCCGGTCGCGGTCGCGCCGCCGGGGAGCAGGATGTTCACCGTCACAGGGGTGGCGCGCAGGTCGGCCGCCATGATCCGGGACAGCGCCTCGGCGCCCGCGCGTGACGGCCCGTAGGGAACGAAGCCCGGCCTGTTCATGGTCGAGTGGTTCATCGAGATGTTGACGATCCGGCCGCCGCCGGCGCCCAGCATCCTGGGCGTTACCGCCCGGGCCATCAGGAAATAGCCGGTCAGGTTGGTGTCGATCACCGCCCGGAAGCCGTCGGCGGGAACCTCCCAGAACCCTTGCGGATCGGTCAGGAAGCGCGGGTTCACGGTGCGCATGCCGATGCCCGCGTTGTTGACCAGCAGGTCGATGCCGCCGAGACGAGACCACGCCTGGTCGGTGGCGCTGGCCACGGAGGTCTCGTCGCGCACGTCCAGGGCGAGCCCGGTCGCTCCCGGCAGGCGCGCGGCGACCTCGTTTGCGCGTGCGGCCTGGCGGCCGGTCAGCGCCACCGCGGCTCCCGCCTCGGCCAGCGCCCGGGCCATGGCCAGGCCGATTCCGCTGGTCCCCCCGGTGACCAGCGCCCGCGTTCCGCTCAGGTCGGTGCCGGTCACCCCGCTCAGCCCGCGAGCCAGCCGGACAGCCAGGAGTGCACCTCCGGTATCCGGCGCTCCAGCAGCGTCAGGTGCCCGTCGTGGTCCAGGATGCGGGCCTCGACCCCCGGGATGCGGGCGGCGAGCCACTCGCCGTGGCCGACCGGAACGAACCGGTCCTGGCGCCCGTGCATGACCATGACCGGAATGGAGATGTCGGCGGGCTCGAACCCCCAGGCGCCGGCCTGCGCCACCGCGTCCTCCCACCAGCCTTCGATCCCCGGCGCGAGGCCCTCGTGCCCGGTGTACGCCAGGTACTCGGCCACCCCGCCGGTCAGCGTCGCGGCGTCGATCGGCGACAGCAGGCTCTCGAACGCCTTGGCCACGTCGTCCGCTGAGGCCGCGAGGAACTGCTCGCGGTCCTGCTCCAGCTTGGCGCGCCCCGCGGCCTTGTCCGCCCTGAACAGCTGGAAGTCGTCGACGTTGTCCTGGCCCATGCCGTCGAACCAGTCCAGGCCCTCGGCGCCGTAGGGGGCAAGCCCGGCGAGCGACGCCGCGGCCACGACCAGGTCGGGCAGCAGCGCCGCGCACGCCAGGGCGTGCGCGCCGCCTCCGGAGATTCCCCAGATCGCCAGCCGGTCGATCTGCAGCGCCGCGCAGATCGACCGGACGTCGGCCGCGCAGTCGGCGTGGCTGCGGCCCGGCTGCGGGGTCGACCCGCCGTAACCGGGCCGGTCGTAGCAGATGAGCCGCAGGCCCCGCGCGGCGGCGTCCACCACGTTCGGGCCGTACAGGTGCCGTGAGTTCGGCGTGCCCATATGCACGAGCACCGGCCTGCCCGCGGGATCGCCGGCCTCCTGCACCGCGAGAGTCCGGCCGTCCGGGGTCTCCACTGTCCGTTCCATGAGCCCTCCGCAGCGCTAGCGTCACACGTTCCTGGGCAGCCAACCCGAACATACGCCAGCGGCGTCGTCCAGCGGGCGCCCGTGGCTGCAGGCGAACGCTGGCCGCGGGACGCGCTGGCCGCGGGGCGCGCTGGCCGCGGGGGCGCGCTGGCCGCGGGGGCGCGCTGGCCGCGGGGGCGCGCTGGCCGCGGGCGCCGGGGTGGCGCGGTGATCTGTGGCTATGCTGCACCTGTGCCACGCCCGGCAGCCACCGCAGCTGAAACCCCGCGCGCCGAGGCCGCAGCGCGCGCTGGGACCCCGCGCTCCGCGGCCCCGGGCGCCGCGGCCTCCCGCGCTGAGACCCGGCGCCGGCCAACCCCCGGCCCCGCAACCCCCGGCCCCGCAACCCCCGGTCCCGCGGATGCGGGGTCCGGTGACGGTGGTTCCGGCACTCAGCGGATCCAGGCGGTCGACCGGGCGATCGCGCTGCTGAAGTCGGTCGCCGCCAGCGCCACCCCGCCCACCGTCCTCGAACTGGCCAGGGACTGCGGGATCAACCGGAGCACCGCGTGGCGCCTGCTCCGCACGCTCGAGCACCACGGCCTGGTGGACCGCGATCCGATCACCCAGCGGTACACCATCGGCTACGGCGCGATCTCGGTCGCCGCGGCGGTGACCGACGACGCGCTGGTCCGCCGGGTCCGGCCGCTGCTGGCCAAGCTGGCCACGGCCACCGGGGAGTCGGTCACGCTGGCCGTGGCCAAGCGCTTCAATCTCGTTTACGTCGACCAGGTGGACCCGCCGAACGTGATGGTGCCGAACTGGCTCGACAAGCCGCTGCCGCTGCACGCCACCTCGGGCGGCAAGGCGTTCCTGGCGTGGCTGGGCCGGGACGAGAGGGACGCGATCCTGCCGAAGGAACTGCCGCGCTACACCCCGCACACCGTGACCGACCGGGACCGGCTGGAGCGGGAGTTCGCCGAGGTCCGCAACCTCGGCTACGCACTTTGCGCGCGGGAGTACGAGGAGTTCTCCTCGGGGGCGTCGGCCGCCGTGCTGAACACCCGGCAGTACCCGATCGCGGTGATCAACGTCTGGGGCCCGGCGCCCCGCAACCCGGTGAAGCGGCTGCACGAGATCGGCCGCGCCGCCGTGCAGACCGCTGTACAGGTCCGCGCGCTGCTCGACTAGTCCGGATGGGGCGCCCAGGGGCACTATGTGGACCTGGGCCGGCACAGGTCCCGGTGACGGAGGTGCCGGGCTGCCCGGCCGATACGATCAGGCCATGAGATTCGCGATCGCTATCCCGCAGTTCTACGCGGACGGCGAGTTCGATCCGCAGGCTTTCCGCGCCTATCTTGTCCGTGCCGAGGAGCTCGGTTTCCACAGCGCCTGGGCACAGGAGCAGACGCTGGGTTCGTGGCCGCAGATCAGCCCGCTCGAGGCGATGACCTTCGCCGCGGCGGGCACTGATCGCCTGCGGCTCGGCTGTGTGGTGTTCGTGTCCACGCTGCACAACCCGGTGCACCTCGCGAAGGCCATTGCATCGCTGGACCAGCTCAGCCGGGGCCGGATCGAGGTGGGGGTTGGTAGCGGCGGCAAGATGCGGCCGTTTGCCGCGTTCGGCCTCGAGCCGGATCGGTACGTGGCGCGGTTCACCGAGGGCGTCGCGCTGATGAAGGCGCTGTGGACCCGGGAGCGGGTGACGTTCCCGGGGGAGTTCTGGCAGCTCGAAGACGCAAGTATGGAGCCCAAGCCGTTCCAGAAGCCGTATCCGCCGCTGTGGTTCGGGGGATCCGGGCCGGCCGCGCTGCGGCGTGCCGTGCGGGAGGGCGACGGTTTCTTCGGGGCCGGCTCGTCTCCTACCGTGAAGTTCGCAGAACAGGTCCAGGTTGTGCGCCGCACTCTGGAGGAGTCTGGCCGTCCTGCGGCGGATTTCCAGATAGCCAAACGCGTCTACGTGGCGATCGACGAGAACGCGGCGCGCGCCCGCAGCCGGACGGACGAGGCGCTGGAGCGGCTGTACGGGCGACGCGTGGAGAGCATCGAGGCGGCCGCAGTCACCGGAACGCCCGCCGACTGCCTCCGGCAACTGCGCGAGGTGGCCGCAGCGGGGGCGGAACTGATCCTGTTCACGCCGTTGTTCGACCAGGCCGAGCACGCTGAGCGCCTCGCCGCAGAAGTGATCCCCGAGCTGGCCCAGGACTGAACCGGTCGTCCGCTACCTCTCGGCCGGCGACGACAGCTTCGTGAACATGCAGTTAGGCCAGGGCCAGGGCGATGGCGTGCAGGGCCAGGCCCACGCCTGCCCCGACCACGGTGCCGTTGATGCGGATGAACTGCAGGTCGCGTCCGAGGAGCAGCTCCAGCTGACTCGACGTCTGTGTGGCGTCCCACCGCTGGATGGTCCCCGTGACCAGGCCAGCGAGCTCGTCGTGGAACTGATCGGCGAGTGCCCTGGCTCCTGACTCGACCACACGCTCGAGGCTCTCTTGGAGGCGGCGGTCTGATCCAAGGCGCCGGCCGCCCGCCGCCAGCGCATCGGCCAGCCGGCTGCGGAGCTCAGACTCCGGGTCGGCCGCCTGGGTTCGCAGTGTCTGCTTGGCCTGCTGCCACAGCGAGGAGGACCAGTCCCGCAGCCCGGCGCTGCCCAGAACATCGTGCTTGAAGCGCTCCCCGCGCTCGCGCAGCTCCGGGGATGTCTCGAGGCGGTCGGGGAGCCCGGCGATCCATTCCTCGAACCGACGCCGGGCCTCGTCGCCGGGATCCGCGGCCATCGCCACCAGCCGCTGGCGCAAGCGGGTGTACAGGCGGTCGAATACCCGCCGGTAAACGGCGTCAGGCACCCAGCGGGGTGACTCGGCCTCAAACAACTCACTAAGCTCCGCGTAATGATCGCCGAGATAGCGGTCGGCGCCGGACACGATGGCGTTGAACAGCCCGGCGTGGTGGCCTCCCGCGATAACGACCCGCAGGGCCCGCCCAGCCAGCGGCGCTACCTCGATGGCGTCTGCCGCCCGGGTCAGTTCGGCGGTGAGCACGCGCTGGACATCCTCATCGCGGAGAGCCTCGGCCACCGTGACCACCAGATCCGCGGCATGACCGGCGAAGGCGGCGGCGTTGGCCTGGTCGGCCAGCCAGGCGGCCAGGCGGGGAACCAGGCGGATGGAGCGGATCCGCTCGGCCAGAACATCAGCGTTGAGGAAGTTCTCCTGGACGAACTGGCCAAGAGTGACGGCGAACTGGTCCTTGCGCTCGACGATGATCGCGGTGTGCGGTATCGGCAGGCCCAGGGGACGGCGGAACAGAGCCGTCACCGCGAACCAGTCCGCAACGCCGCCGACCATGGCCGCCTCGGCACCGGCCTGCACGTAGCCAAGCAGGGTCCCGTGGACGCGGGCCAGAGTCACGGCCACGAACACAACCGTTACCCCGGCCAGGAGAGCGGTAGCCCGTCGGCGCGCGGCGGCCAGGCGGCGCGCCCGCAATTCCGTTGACTCCCGCTCGAGCCTGGATGGCGGTGAAGCGGACATCGTCGCGGTAGTTTCCATCTGGCGGCCCCCGGTCAGCCCGCGGCGCAGGGCGGAAATCCGCGGCCGCGTCAGGCGAGTAGTCCCAACGGCAAGTCAGCCTCAGTCTCGCAGGATCTGCATGATCACTCGTCGCCAGCGCCTACTGGATGCGCAGAACCAGCGTCCCTCTGACCCTCTTCCGGCACCTGGGTTCGACAGCTCCCGGTAGGTTCGGGACAGCCTGGTGACGCGGAGGAAAATGCGATGGTGATGCCGTTGGCCGGCCGCGTGGTGGCAGCGGTGGCGCGGCCTGCTGGTGCTCGTGGCAGTGTCCAGCGTCACCGTGACGCTGATCGTGTCACGGCCGGTCAACAGCCGGCTGACGCGGTGGGTGGACCGGATGGTCGATTGGGTTTATGAGCAGGTGGTGGGGCGCATCGCCGATTACCAGCGGCGGGATCGGATGCGCGCTACCCAGGCGGCGACGGTGTTGCTGGCCCAGCTGGCGGCGTGGCTCATCGTGGCGTACGCCGGGTTCGCCCTGCTGTTGTGGCCGTTCGCCGCCCGCGGCGTGGTGTCGGCCTTCATCGACGCCGGGTCCTCGCTGTTCACCCTCGGCTTCGCCGTGCCAGCCGGGACGGCGCCGGCGGTGATCGTGTTCCTGGCCGCGGCGACCGGCCTGGTGATCCTCACGCCGCAGATCGCCTACCTGCCGACCCTGTACGCGGCGTTCAACCGCCGGGAGACTCAGGTGGCGCTGCTCAACGAGCGAGCCGGGATGCCGTCGTGGGGCCCGGAACTGCTGGCGCGCACCTACTACGCGCTGGGAACAGGGGTATCGACCCTGGATACGATGCCGGATCTGTACGCGCGGTGGGAAAACTGGGCCGCAGACGTCGCGGAGAGCCACACCACCTACCCGGTCCTGATCCGGTTCCGCTCGCCGGGAGCGCTGTCGTCCTGGGTGACCGCGTTGCTGGCCGTGCTGGACTCCGCTGCGCTGTTCCTGGCCCTGTCCCCCGGGGCCGCGCCGGTGGTCCCGGCCCGGCTGTGCCTGCGTGGCGGGTTCAGGTGCTTCAACCGGATCGCCCGGACAATGGGCTTCGACATCCCCGACGAGCCCGGCCCGGACGCCGGGACCAGCGTGACGTACGCCGAGTTCCTCGACGCGGTGGGCCGGATGCGCGAGGTCGGCTTCCCGATCGAGCGCGACCCTGCCGAGGCCTGGCCGGACTTCGTCGGATGGCGGGTCAACTACGAGCCAGCGGCTTATGCAGTGGCCGCCGCCGCCTACGCCGTGCCGGCCCTGTGGTCAGGCCCGCGCCGGCACCCGGTGTCGCCGATCCCGCCTGTCCGCCCCGGGCGCGGCCACCCGCCCAAGTAGGAAGGGCGCGCCGGGCGGAAACTGAGTCCAGGCCACCGGGCCGCCAGAAGTTCGCCCCGGCTGCGCGCCTGGGCGAGCGCGCGACAGCCTGGATGGAGCGTCCTGCATTCGGGCGCGCCGAATTGCGGGCGACGTCACCCGCAGCAGCAGCAGTGCGCTGAGCGTTCGCGACGGTGGTCGTGCGGGCGGTGGCCGTGCCGGTCGCCGTAGTGGCCATGCCGGTCGTCGCATGCCTGACCCGGGAAGATGACGGGTCCTACGCCTGGCATGGCCTGGGCCCGGGCCCGGGCCAGTATCGCCTCGGCGGCCTGAGGTCCGTTCTCGCCGGTCTCGGATATGCGTGCCGCGATAAGGCCTGAAACGATCGGCGTCGAGAACGACGTTCCGCTCCAGCGAGCCATACCGTCGAAGCTCCGCCACTCGCCAACATGCGGCGGTTCGTCACACCGGTACTTCCCCGTCGCAAAGGCGTTCACCAATTCCTCACCGGGGGCGTAGACGTCCACCCACGATCCGTAGTCGCTGAAGTACGCCCTGCCGCGCCAGTTCGCGCTGAGCGCACCTACCGATACCGCCCACGGAAAAGCCGCGGGCCAGAACGGACGCCTCGACGAGTCGTTTCCCGCCGCTGCCACCAGGACGACTCCGGTGTAGTTACGCAGTCGCTCGGCCACGATCTCGAAACCCAGCAGGGGGATGTCCTTTCGGCTGTTTGTGCCGAAGTCGAGCGAGATGACCTCCCCGCCTCGCTTGAGCGCGTCGGACAGCTTCTTGACCAGATGAGACTCGTAGGTCGCGCCTAGTTTCCTGAATGTCCTGCTCACCCACACCTCGGCCTTGGGCGCCATGGTCCGCACGACGCCGGCCACAAAGGTCCCGTGGCCCGCATAGGGAAGGATGCGACTGGGGCTGCCGCCGAAGGCGTCATCCTCCTCGCCAGTGACGCCAGCCAGCCAGGTGTGCTGGGTTGCTGCGGCCGGCAGCCAGCCGCTGTCGAGAACCGCCACCAGGACACCGTCGCCGGTGCACGGCTCCGTGGACACGCCCGGGTAGGGCTGCGCGTCAGGCGGGACCTCCTCAGGCTCCGTGGCGGGACAGGTGCTGGTATTGCAGATGTAGAGGATGTGGTCGGGTGTGGCCACCCCCTCACCGAGCGTCCGGTCGACGGCGGTGCAGGCCTCCTCCACGCTCGGAGGCTCCTGCCGAGACCTCTTTTCTTTTTCGGGGATCTCGAGACGAGTCAGGCCCTGCACGTTGTCGTCGGAGCTAACTGGCGTGCTGGGCACGATGTCCCTAACACGGTCCACATCGTCGTCACGACAAAGCAGGGTCCGCTCGCGATAGAGGTAGCCGACATTACCTAATTCCGCCCAATTGTCGGGGTGGACCGCAGCTCCTTCGAGACCGTCCTCGACATCGGGGATGCCGTTCAGTAGCAGCCTGATCTGCGCCTCGAGACGGGTTCGCGGCTCGCCGGACCCGTTGTCACTAGTTGCCATGGCCGCCCCATTTCAGGCGTGATGGATGTGTCGGAATCGTTTTAACATTATTTGCATGACATCGGGAGATCCTGATGCGGAAAACTTGCCGAACGAGCCGGCTCAGCTCCTGCTGCTCGCTCTGTCCCGGCCTCAGGACGCTTTCCTCGCCGCGGGCGCCCTGCTGGCCGGCCAGCCGAGCGCCTACGACGCCTCACTGGCGCACCACGCGATGGGGATCGTCCTGCGCGACCGCGGCGACCTTCCGGGGGCCCTCGTCGAGCTGAGGAGAGGGGCGAGGTTGGCCCGCGCGTCAGGGCGGCCCGAGCGTGAGGTCGACGTGCAGGCCACCCTCGGGGTAACGCTCGCGTGGATGGGCCGCAGCAAGCAGGGGCTGGCCGTTCTGGATCAGGCGGTGCAGACGTCGCACGGCGGTCCGGCCGGAAGAGTGCTCATGCGGCGCGCCTCCGTTCTCAGGGATCTGGGTCGTTTTGGCGAGGCACACGAGGACTTGTGCCGCGCTCTGCCCTACCTCCGCCGGGCGGGCGACACGGTGTGGGAGGCACGGTCACTGGCCCATCGAGGCGAGGTCTTTCTCGGGCTCGGTCTCCCCGGGCGTGCAGGCGCGGATTTCGCACGCGCCGAGGAGCTGTTCGCAACCACCGGGCAGGAGCTCGAGTACGCCAAGGCCCGGCACAATCTCGGACTGGCGGCGCTGATCCGCGGTGACCTTCCCGAGGCGCTCACCTACTTCGACGAAGCAGGGCGCCGGTTCGACGCACTGGGCGAGGCCAGCCTTGAACTCGCCATGAACCGTTGCACGGCGCTGGTCGCCGCCGGGCTGGCCGCCGATGCGGCGAGAGAGGCCGGCGCCGCGCTCAGCCGGCTGCCTCCGGGAGGAGGGATCGCGTACAAGAGGGCGGAGCTGCTTTTCGAGGCCGCCATCGCTGCCCTGGCCGCGGGCGATGCGACCACCGCCAGACAGCGGGCACGTCACGCGCGCCGGCTGTTTCGGGCCCAGGGGCGGGCCGTCTTGCAGGCGCGCGCCGACTTCGTCATCGCCGAGGCCAGGTATGCAGCCGGTGAGCGTTCCGCCAGCCTGTTTCACGACGTCGAGCGGGTCACAGCCCGCCTCGAGGCGGGCCGGGCTGGCGAGGCGATGCGAGCGCACCTGCTCGCCGGCCGGCTCGCACTGAGCCGAGGGTGGACGGCCGCAGCCGACCAGCACCTCGAACACGCCGCGCGGTCGCGCCGCCGCAGGCCGCCGCTCGTCCGCAGCGTGGCCTGGCTGGCCAGGGCGCTGCAGGCCGACGCGCGAGGCGACGCGCGAGCCACACTCGGCGCATGCGCACGCGGGCTCGGCGCCCTCGAGGAGCACCAGATGACGCTCGGGGCCACCGAGCTGCGCGCGTACGGCACGGCGCACGGTGCCGAGCTTGCCATGCTCGCGCAGCGCGAAGCGTTAAGGCGTGGTGACGTTCGCGGGTTGCTGTTCTGGAGCGAGCGATGGCGAGCGACCGCTCTGGCCTTCCCGAGCGCGCCGCCGCTGCGGGACCGGGAGTTCGTGGCCGAGCTGTCAGCACTGCGCAGCGTGAACCGGCTCCTCGGAACGAGTGAGCTAGGCGCCAGCCGCGGAGCGAGTGAGCCAGGCGCCAGCCGGCGGCACGCCCTTGAGCGCGAGCGGCGACGACTCGAGACGGCTGTGCAGGAGCGCACTCGTCAGTCGCTCGGCAAGCGCGTGCGTGAGGCAGCCGGGCTCGATCTCGGGGCGCTCTTCGACGAACTCGGCGAGAGCAGATTGATCGAGCTCGTGGAGGTTGATCACGTGCTCTACGCGATCGTCGTCGCCGATCGCAGGCTGCGTCTGCATACGGTGGGCAGCATCCCCGAAGACCAGGTCCGGATGAGTCGCTTCGCGTTGCGCCGCATCGCCCACAGCCCGCCGCGACCCGGCGACGAGCTGATACTGACCCGCCGGGGCATCAGCCTGGAGGCAGCACTGCTCGGGCCCGCCGCGGCCGACCTCGGGGACGGTCCGGTCGTCGTCATACCGCCGGGCCGGCTTCAAGCGGTGCCGTGGACCCTCATGCCAGCATTGCAAGACCGCGTCGTGAGCGTGGCGCCGTCCGCGTCGACCTGGATGCGTGCCCGGCGGCGGAAGCCTCCCGCCCAGCAACGTGTCGCGCTCGTGGTCGGGCCAGGGCTGATCACGGGCGGCGCGGAGGTCCTGCAGCTGCGCTCTCGCTACCCCGAAGCAACCATGCTCGGCCAGGGCAGCGCGACGGCCGAAAAGGTGCTCAGCGCACTGGACGGCGCTCGGCTGGCGCACATCGCGGCGCACGGCACGTTCCGGGCTGACAACCCCCTGTTCTCGGCGCTGCAGCTCGACGACGGACCGCTCACCGTGCATGACCTCGAACGCCTGAACCGAGCGCCACACCGGCTGGTCCTGTCCAGCTGCGACTCCGGAGTAGCTGCGACAGTGGGCGCCGACGAGCTTCTGGGGCTGGTGAGCAGCCTGGTCCAGCTCGGCGCGGCCGGAATCGTGGCCAGCGTCGTGCCCGTCAACGACCCGGCCGCTGTGCCCCTCATGCTGGCTCTGCACGACGCTCTTCGAGGAGGCGTCACGCTAGCAGAGGCGTTGCTGACCGCGCGCCAGGCAACCAGTGGTGACCCGCTGGCCGAAGCGACCGCGCACTCATTCATCGCGCTCGGCGCCTGAAGGTCATCTCGCCGGG
This sequence comes from uncultured Actinomycetota bacterium, assembly GCA_963729365.1. Classification (GTDB taxonomy): domain Bacteria; phylum Actinomycetota; class Actinomycetes; order Streptosporangiales; family Streptosporangiaceae; genus JASHPR01. The sequence continues at coordinate 234,305 of CAVSNQ010000010.1, read as the reverse complement.
AGCCACGCCCGCCCGCCGCATCGACAGGCTGGCGGGCGCCCTGGCCACCCTCATCCTGGCCATCCGCCGTGGGACTTCCGCTCAGAACCTCAGGGTCTCTCCGGTCAAACGGTCACCCACTCAGTGATGAAGCGCACGTCACCAACCTTGCAGTCCAGGCGCAGGGGCCCTGACGCGGGCAGCGGGAATGTGAAGCCGCCGACTTCGTCTGCCTGCGTAGTCGACTGCCGGCCGTCGGCGGTCACCAAGGTGACCTGGGCGGGCTGCGGGGGGGACAACTGGCCTACGATCCCGATCTCGTCGATCTCAACTTCCACGCTCAGCCGCTCGCCGTGGAACACCAGCGTCCGCGCCGCGCCCGGCCCGCTGCCGCGCACCAGCGCATCATCGGTCAGCATGGAACCCTCATCAAGGCTGAGGAGCTCAAGGTCGGCACTCACCGTTCGCCAGGCGAACGCGCCCTGGGCCGCACGGATAACGCTCTCATCCACCGGCAGTTCCTGCAGCGCGGCGCCCAGCTCGCGTATCAGTTCGTCGTCACTCCACTTCGGCGAGCTCATGCTGGTCACCTCCTGTCCCCTCGTCGCCGGTCAGATTTGCCGCCAGGTATGCCCGCATGGCACTGGTTTCGCGCAGCCTGTCAAGGCTGCGCCGCAGGGTCGGGCCGATGCTCCCGATCGGCATCCCCAGCAGCTGGCTGATCTCGTGATACGACTTCGGGGGGTCGGCGCCCCGCAGCTCCAAGAGCCACTGGTCCCGCGCGGAGAGCTCGCCGAGCCCGTCGCGCAGCGCCTGGTGTAGCTCGGCCCTCAGGATGGCGGCGTCGGGGTCCACGGTCGTGCACTGCTGTAGGGCCGGGTCGACTTGCGGATCCACCGGCAGCACCCGGCGAGCCTGCCGTATCTTGCGACCGCATTCGCGCCGGGTGGTTGTCGCGATCCAGCCCGGCAGGGCCTCCGGCTTGCGCAGATTTGTCAGCTGCTCGACGAGGCGCAGCCAGACGGTCTGGCTGACGTCCTGAGCGTCCTCTGCGGTAAGCCGGTAGCTCCGGGTCACGGCCATCACCAGAGGCGAGTAACGGCGCACCAGCTCATTCCACGCCGCCTCATCGCCGCTCGCGCTCGCCTGCACCAGCCAGCTAACTTCGGATGCCTCGGCCATAACACCATCCTCCTGCCAAACGGCGGGTCCGGCGCAGCCAGAATCCCTGCGCTCTCGCCTATGAATGCAGAGCACGGCCGGGCAACGCTAATACACCGACAGGTGATCCGGCAGAACTCATCTGCCCGGAAGTGCCTTCAGCGCGGCCCGGGCCTTGGGGCCACGACGCAACGGACAGTAGACGCTTCCGGGTCTGGGGAGCAGTTCGGAGCCCGGCCGGGCTGGTGGAGCAGCCCGGCACGTTCGGCGGTCCGCGCGCGGCCGGCCCGCGATCAGAGGGCCGCGGTCCCGGCTTCGAGGAAGCGCATCGCGGCGGCGACGGCCTGCTCGCGTTCGGCGCCCGGCTCGGTGTCGACGATCTCCATCGCGATCGCGGCGGCTGCGGCCGCCGCCAGCCGGGGGGCGATGGCGTCGGGGGTACTGCCGGTATCGGCCGCGATCATGGCCGCGCCTTCCCGGACCGCGGCGGCCATCCGCGCTGTTCGCAGTGCCCCGAGGTCGGGATTGGCCGCGAACATGCGGCGTGCGAGCCGGTACAGTTCGCGCTCTTCCGGCTCGGCCTGGCTGGTCAGCAGCCAGCGGCCGAAGGCGTCGTGGACCGTCTCGCCGGGCTGCCGGTCGCGTATCGCGTCGGTGAGGCTGGCCACCCCGTCGCTGAACCGGGATAGCGCGATGTCCTGCTTGGCCGGGAAGTACATCGCGACGGTCCGTGGCGAGACCTCGGCCGCATCGGCGATGTCGGCAATCGTGGTCGCGTCGTAGCCGCGTTCGGCGAACAGCTCGTAGGCGGCGCGGATGATCGCTGCCCGGCGGCGTGCCTTGCTGCGCTCTCTCAGTCCCGCGTCTGGCATGCGGAAAGTATACATCAGGCAGCAATATTGCATTGAACTGCAAACTTGCGTTAGGCTGCAGAAGTATCAACCGGCGGACCTGAAGGGATCCAGCACGATGAGCAACGCCGCCGCCCCAGCGCACACCGATACCACGCCAGCCGTGGCAACGAACCGAACTCGGCCGGAGGGCATCACCGGCCCGGCGCGGGAACCAGCCCCGCAGCCAAACGTGACCGGCGCGGACCCCCGGCGCTGGCTGATCCTGGCCGTCGTCGCCCTGGCTCAGCTGATGGTGGTGCTCGACGCCACGATCGTGAACATCGCGCTGCCTTCAGCCCAGCAGGCCCTGCACTTCTCCGACATCGAACGGCAGTGGGTAGTCACCGCCTACGCCCTCGCGTTCGGCAGCCTGCTGCTGCTCGGCGGCCGGCTCACCGACCTGATCGGCCGCAAGGCGACGTTCATGGCCGGCCTGATCGGCTTCGCCGCCGCATCCGCAGTGGGCGGCGCGGCGGGCAGCTTCGGCATGCTCGTGGCCGCCCGCGCCTGCCAGGGCGCCTTCGGCGCACTGCTCGCCCCGGCCGCGCTGTCGCTGCTGACCACGACGTTCGAAGGCTCCAGGGACCGGGGCAAGGCGTTCGGTGTCTTCGGCGCCATCGCGGGCGCCGGCGGGGCGGTCGGCCTGCTGCTCGGCGGCCTGCTGACCGAGTACCTGAACTGGCGCTGGTGCCTGTACGTCAACCTCGTGTTCGCCGCGATCGCGGGCGCCGGAGCCGTCGTGCTGTTGCGCCGGCAGCCGGCCAGCCGACGGTCGCGGCTGGACCTGCCCGGGCTCGTGTCCGAGGTCGGCGGCATGTTCTGCATCGTCTTCGGCTTCTCCAACGCGGCCAGCGATGGCTGGCACGCGCCAGCGACCTGGGGTTTCCTCGCCGCCGGCGCGGTGTTGCTGGCCGCATTCGGCTACATCGAGACGCGGGTCCGCCAGCCGCTGCTGCCGCTGCGGATCGTCCTGGACCGCAACCGGGCCGCCGCCTACCTATCGATCCTCATCACCGGCGCCGGCATGTTCGGCATCTTCCTGTTCCTCACCTACTACCTGCAGGAGACCCTGGGCTTCAGCCCGGTCATGGCGGGCGTCGCCTTCCTGCCCATGGTCGGCGCGATCATCGTCAGCGCCAACCTGGCCAACATCGTGCTGCTGCCCCGCATCGGCCCCAGGTGGCTCGTGGCGCCGGGCATGCTCGCCGCCGCCGCCGGGCTGGCCTGGCTGACCCGGATTGGCGTCCACTCCAGCTACACGGCGGATGTCCTGCCGCCGCTGCTGCTCGCATCCACCGGCCTCGGTTTCGTGATGTCACCGTCGATGAACACCGGGACCGCGGGCGTGGCGCCGTCGGACGCGGGCGCCGCATCGGCCATGGTCAACACGGGCCAGCAGGTCGGCGGTTCCATCGGCACGTCGCTGCTCAACACCATGGCGGCCAGCGCCGCCGCCAGCTATCTGGCCAGCCACCTCAGCCCCCGGCTGATGATCGGCGGCCACCCGGTACCCGCACTCGCCGAACTGGCCCAGGTGCATAGCTACACCACCGCGTTCTGGTGGGCCGCCGGAATGTTCGCTGGCGGGTCCGTGCTCGCCGCGCTGCTCTTCCGCCGCGGCGCGCCCGCAGCGCCGGCCGCAGAGGAGGCCTAGGCATCATGAGCCCGCAGGACACTGACATCTCCGCGCCCGCGGCGCCGATCACCGCTTTTGATCCTCTGGCCCGGCTGGACGACCTGTTGCCGGACGTCGGCCTCACCAGAGCGGAGACGGGGGGCGCCGTATCGTTCGCTGGCCAGGATCCCATCCTGCCCGCCGCGCACCGGCTCGGTGCCTGCATCGGCATCCCGATCATGGCGGGTGCCGTGGCGGCGGTGGCCTTCCACCGGTACCGGGGCGGCCCCGGGCAAGACCTCGAGCTGGACCTGCGCCAGGCCGTGCACGGCATCACGCCGGGTGCCTTCTGGCGCCCGACCCTGAACGGGGAGCTAGCGCCGCATCCGCTGGTGCTCGACAACCCCTTCCTGCTCACGCCGTACCGCACAGCGGACGACCGCTGGGTCATGGCGTCGGGGGTCTACCCGCATCTGGCCGCGAAGTGGTGCCGCTTCCTGGACGTGCCACCCGACGCCGCCAAGGTCGCCGCAGCCATCCAGAGGTGGGACGCGTTCGAGCTGGAAGAGGCCGCGAACTCGGCCGGCCTTCCGGCATGCGTAATACGCGCGCCCCGGGAGTGGCTGGCGCAGCCGCAGGGAGCCCTCCTGGCCAGCCAGCCCGTGATCGGCATGGAGCGCATCGGCGACGCGCCGGTACGAGACTTCGGCTCGGCGCAGCGGCCGTTCGACGGCATCCGCGTCCTGTCGTTCACCCAGGCCGTCGCGGGCCCGGTCGTGGGCCGGACCCTGTCCGAGCACGGGGCGGACGTGCTCGGCGCGACCCGTCCGAACGACTACGAGCACGAATTCATCTACGCCGAGGCCAACGTCGGCTCCCGCAGCGCCTACGTCGACCTCGGGAACCCCGTCGGGCAGGAACGAGCGGCCGCTCTGCTGGCCGAGACCGACATAGTGGTCAACAACCACCGCAGCGGCTCGCTGGAACGCCGTGGCCTCGAGCCACGCCGGCTCGCCGAACGGTATCCAGGCCTGGTGTACGTCTCAGTCACCTGCTACGGATCGCGCGGACCATGGGCCGAACGTGGAGGCTTCGACATGAATGGATCCGCCGCGTCCGGCCTTATGACCATGGAAGGAAGCGCGGCCGAGCCCAGGCTCCCCATCACCGGGATGATCAACGACTACATCACCGGCTACCTGGGAGCAGCCGGCGCCTCCGCCGCCCTGGTTAAGCGCGCCACCGAGGGAGGCTCCTGGCACGTCACGGTGAACCTGACCCGGACCGCCATGTGGTGCGGCTCGCTCGGCCTCGTGAACCCTGCTCTGGCCGGCTGTGACGACGATCACCGTCTCCGCGAGCCGGTCCCTTACAGCGCTCCCAGCCCCCTCGGTGACGTCCACATGCTGGCCCCGCCGGTCCGATTCTCCGCCACCGCGCCCGCCTGGCCGGCACCGCTTCTTGTCCCCAGAGGCTCAGGCCGCGCTGAATGGCCGCGCTGACCTGACCGTGCCCGGTGCCAGGCGCACGCACCCAACCTTTCTAGGTGACCTGCTTGGGGTTCACGCCGACGCCTCCTGACGCGCTGCTCGCATACGCCGCGAGCGCGAATCTCAGCACGTCGACGGCCTCTTCGCCGCTCCAGAACAGCGGGCCGTCGCCGGTGTGCAGCCAGCGCAGCCAGTGGCGGCCCGAGTCGCGGAAACTACTGCCCCAGTCGTCGTCGAGCGCATGGTAGCCGCGCATCTCGCCGTCGGCGTAGACCTCCAGGCTGGGCTGCTGGATGCCGCGGCCGGTGCACCGGTTGACCCGCGCAAATCCCTTGCTGCCGGTTATCTCCCAGCGCTCGTCATTGGTGTAGTAGTCGGACCGCAGGTACATGTCCATCGCGATCGTGATGTCCCACACGCCGCGGACACCGTTCTCGTGTTCCCAGATGATCGTGGCCGGTGATTCGAGGTCGATGCCTGGCCCCACCGCGAGGTTCCCGATCCAGGCGCGGACCTCCCGGACCGGGCCGAACAGCCAGATCGCGGTCGTGAGCTTGTGCCAGCCGTCGTCGAACACCATGATGCCGCGGCCGCGCTCCATCTGGTCCATCTGCCACTCGAAGCTGCTCCACGGCACGTCCCAGCCGCCGTTGCCGGTGCCGACCATCTTCATGTGGTAGCCGACGACCTCGCCGATCTCGCCCGACTCGGCCGCGGCCTTGAGCTTGTGCAGCGGCTGGTAGAACAGGTAGTTGTCCATGACGCGCAGGACCCGGTCGTTGGCCTTCGCCGCGTCCAGCATCCGCTGCGCCTCGTACAGGTCGTTGCACATCGGCTTCTGCAGGTTGACGTGCCAGCCGAGCTCGAGCATCTCGGCCACCCCGCCGGCGTGCCGCACGATCGGCAGCAGGACCTCAGCCGCATCAACCTCGATGCCGCTCGACGCGAGTTCGGCGGCCGACGCGAACGTGGCGGCGCCCGGCCAGTCCGCCTGGCGCTGGGCGCGGCGTTCCTCGCTCGGATCCACGAGCGCCACGACTTCGACGTCGGGGTTGCCGACATAGGCACGGACGTTCAGATCGTAGATCCGCCCCAGACCGATGAACGCGGCCCGTACCGGACGGTCGTAGGGCATGAAGGTCACCGCGATTGGCCTCCCCTCGGCCACCGGCCGAGTCCGACAGCCGGATCAGAACCCAGATCAGTGCTGACCGGGAAGGCCGGCTTGGCGCCCAGAATAGTCGTGCGGAGCGTTTTGCGCCGGAAGCCATTTCGCCCGGCCGGCGGCACCGGACGGGGCCGCAGCGTAGGTGAACTACGCTGCGACCGTGTCGATCACCAGCTACGAGGCGATGGGATGGCTGCGTGCGGCGGTCGGGGTCGCGCTCATTGCGGTACCGGCCGCGCCGATGCGGTGGTCGGGCCGGGAGGAGCCGACCGGCGCCAGTGTGCTGCTGATGCGGACGATCGGCATCAGGGACCTCGTCCTGGGTCTGGGCACGGTGGCCGCGGCGCGCTCAGATGACGTCCGGGATGTTCGGCGCTGGACGGCATCGGCGCTGGCCAGTGACTCGCTCGACGTCGCGGTCAGCCTGGCCAGCTCTCGCTCTATCGGGAAGCGCGACTCCTGGGTTGCGGCGGTGCTGGCGTCCGCTTTCGTCTGCGGAGATCTTCAGGCCCGCCGGCGCGGTCCTGCCGCGCCGGCTTCCTGCCCGCCACTCGCACCGGGCTGACGCCGAGAGCCTTGACCGGCGCTGAAACGCGCTGATACTCTCGCGATGGTAACAAATCGTTCACATAGTGAACGCACGGCAGGGAGGACGGCCGCTGCCATGGCTGGCTCCAGCAAAGTCATCATCACGTGCGCACTCACCGGCTCCGGCCACACTCCGTCGATGTCCCCGCACCTGCCCTATACCGTCGAGCAGGTTGTCGATCAGGGCGTGGCCGCGGCCGAGGCGGGAGCGGCCGTGCTGCACCTGCACGCCCGTGACCCCAAGGACGGCAGCCCGACCGCCGACCCGGGCGTGTTCGCCGAGTACGCGAGGGGCATCAGGCAGCGCAGCGACGTCGTGATCAGCATCTCCACCGGCGGCGGCACCGGCATGACGGTCGAGGAGCGGCTCCAGGGCGTGCTCAAGCTCAAGCCCGAGCTGTGCACGCTCAACCTCGGCACGATGAACTACGGCAGCTTCCCGATGATCGACCGGTACTCCGGCACGTTCCGGTACGACTGGGAGGAGCCGTACCTGGAGAGCACCCGCGCCGAGCCGTTCGTGAGCACCTACGCCGACATCGAGTACATGCTCAAGGTCGTCGGCCCGGAGACCGGGACCAGGTTCGAGGCCGAGGCCTACGACACCTCGCACCTCTACACGCTGGCCTATTACCTGGACAAGGGCATGGTTCAGCCGCCGGTCTTCATCCAGACCATCTTCGGCACGATGGGCGGCATCGGCCCGGACGTCGACCACATCGTGCACATGAAGCGAACCGCCGACCGGCTGCTCGGCGACGCCTACCAGTGGTCCACGCTCGGGGCCGGCCGCTACCAGATGGGCATCGTGACCGCCGCCGCCATCATGGGCTCGCACGTCCGCGTCGGCCTGGAGGACAGCCTCTATCTCGGCAAGGGCCAGCTCGCCGAGTCCAACGCCGACCAGGTCCGCAAGATCCGCGGCATCCTGGAAGCGCTGTCGCTCGAGGTCGCGACGCCGGCCGAGACGCGGCAGGTGCTCGGGCTCAAGGGCCTGGACAACGTCGGCTACTGACGCCCTCGAGCACCGCGCCTCGGCTGCCGCGCACGCCCCACGCCGTTACGTCGAGGCGCACGAGGCCAGCCATTCCTTCGCCTGGCACCGCGCCGAACTGCAGGCCCGGAGCGACCGGAGCGACCCGATTTCTGGACGAGGCGAACAATCCCTAGGAGGAATGGTGGCGGCTGCGGAACCGGGCCAGGTGAGCCGGGTAGGTATCGTCGGCGCCGGGGTGATCGGCGGCGGCTGGGCCCTGCACTACCTGCGCATGGGATTGGACGTCGACGTCTACGACCCCGGGCCGCACGCCCAGCGTGACCTGCTCCGGATGCTGGCGGAGACCTGGCCGCTGCTGGAGCGGATGGGGCTGCGGCCTGGTGCCCGGCCGGACCGGCTCAGCTTCCACGCCGACCTCGCCGCCGCGGTCGGCGCCGCCGACGTGATCCAGGAGAACTCGCCGGAAGACAGCCAGGTCAAGCGCCGCGTCCTGGCCGCGATCGACCTCGCGGCCCGCCCGGACGCGGTGATCGCATCCAGCACATCGGGGTTCGCGATGACCATGCTGCAGGCCGACTGCGCCCGCCCGGAGCGCTGCGTGGTCGGCCATCCGTTCAACCCGCCCTACCTGATCCCGCTGGTCGAGGTGGTCGGCGGCGAGCAGACCGACCCGGCCGCCGTCGACTGGCTCATGGCGTTCTACGCCGCCGCCGGCAAGCGGCCGCTGCGGCTGACCCGGGAACTGCCCGGCTTCGTCGGCAACCGGCTGCAGGAGGCCATGTGGCGGGAGGCGCTGCACATGGTCGCCGCGGGCGAGGCGACGGTCGCGGAGATCGATGAGGCGATCGCGTACGGGCCCGGGCTGCGCTGGGCCCAGATGGGCCCGTGCCTGACCTTCCACCTGGCCGGGGGCAGCGCCGGCATGGCCCACATGCTCGACCACTTCGGTGCCGCGCTGCTGGAGCCGTGGACCCGGCTGCAGGCGCCGCCGCTGACCCCTCAGCTGCGGGAGCGCATGGTGGCGGGCTGCCTGCGGGAGGCCGGCGGGCGCTCCGTGGCCGAGCTGGGGCGGCGGCGGGACGAGTTCCTCGCCGAGCTGCTCGGCCTGGTGGAGCGGTTCTCGATCGACCCGGCCGGGCCGGTCGACCCCGGGGCCGCGGCGGCGGCGCGCGAGCCGGACGCGGTCGCGGCGCGCGAGCCGGACGCGGTCTATTGACACTGCCAATACCGCTACCTAAACTCCAGTTTACCGTATCATGCACGCATTGTTCATATCGTGAACCTCTTTCCGGGCTGCGTCACGGCACCCGGACCGGGCTCGGCTTCCTCCGCAGTCGGGAGCGGACATGGATCTCAGCCGCAGAGAGTTCGTGAAGACGGCCGTGGCCGGCTCGCTCGCCGCCGGGGCCGGCGGCCTGCTCAGCGCATGCGGCATCTCCTCGGTCCCGACCGCCTCGTCGGTCGCCAAGGTCACCGGCCCGCCCAAGCGCGGCGGCACGCTGCGCGCCGCGATCACCGGCGGATCCTCCGCGGACACCCTCGACCCGCTCAGCGCCATCACCAACGCCGACTTTTCCCGGGTCGACAACCTGTATGAGCCTCTGGTCGGGCTGACCCCGGGCGCGCAGGCCCAGCTGATACTCGCCGACGAGGTCACCCCGAACGCGACCGCGACCGAGTGGACGATCCGGCTCAAGCCGGGGATCACCTTCCACAACGGCAAGGACCTGACCGCCGACGACGTGATCTACACCTTCCAGACGATCATGAACCCGAAGGCTCCGGCGGCCGCGGCCGCCGGGCTGTCGTCGATCGACGCGAAGGGCATGACCAAGCTGGACTCGCTCACCGTACGGATCCCGTGCACGACGCCGTTCGCGTCGCTGTACGAGGCGCTGGCCATTCCCGGCTACTCCGACGTCATCCCGGTGGGCTACAACCCGTCGGCCCCGGTCGGCACCGGCGCGTTCAAGCTGCAGAGCTTCACGCCCGGAACGCAGAGCACGTTCGTCCGCTACGACGGGTACTGGCAGTCCGGCCTGCCCTACCTGGACGAGGTGGTGATCACCGACTACAGCGACGCGACCAGCCAGGTCAACGCGCTGCTCGCCGGGCAGGTCGACGTGGTCAACCTGCTGTCCGCCGACGTCATCGCGGTGGTCGAGAGCCAGGGCAAGAGGGTCCTGATCTCCGACGGCGGCGGCTGGAACCCGTTCACGATGCGGGTGGACAGCGGGCCGTTCAACGACGTACGGGTGCGCCAGGCCATGCGCCTGGTCATCGACCGCCCGCAGATGATGCAGATCCTGTTCGGCGGGGCCGGGACGCTGGGGAACGACGTGTTCGGCATCTGGGCCCCCGAGTACGACCACGCGCTGCCGCAGCGGCACCAGGACATCGATCAGGCCAAGTCCCTGCTGAAGGCGGCCGGCCACGAGGGCCTCACGGTGCAGCTGGTCACGTCGGACATCGGCCAGGGCACGATCCAGGCCGCCGAGGTGCTCGCGCAGCAGGCCTCCGCGGCCGGCCTGAACATCAACGTCAGCACCGTCACCGTCAACGACTTCTACGGCCCGGGCTACCTGAAGTGGGTGTTCGCGCAGGACTACTGGTACTACAACTTCTACCTGCCCCAGGTCTCGCTCGCGACCCTGCCCACCTCCCCGTTCAACGAGACGCACTTCGACAACGCCGCCTACAACAAGCTGTACGCCGAGGCGATCGCCACGATCGACCCGGCGAAGCGGCAGGAGCTGAGCTATGAGATGCAGCGGATCGACTACACCGAGGGCGGGCTGATCATCCCGTTCTTCCCGCCGGTCATCGACGGCTACGGGGCGAACGTCGAGGGCCTCGTCCCGTCGAAGGGAGGGCTGTCCCTCAACGCCTACGACTTCAAGCGGATCTGGCTGTCGTGACGCCCGCGGCGCCCGCGCGCACCCGACACCGGATGCCCCGCCGCCCGGAGCCACCGCGCACGGAAGGATTCTCCCGTCATGGCTGATGTGACGGTGCCGGCGCCCGCGCCGGCCCAGGCCGCCGACCACGAGCCCGCCCGCAAGGCGCACCCGCTGTGGAGCACGCTGTTCCGGCGGCTCGGATTCGGCGTGATCACGCTGTTCTGCGTCTCCATCCTGGTCTTCGCCGCGACGCAGACGCTGCCGGGCAACGCGGCCTCCGCGGTGCTGCAGAACACCGCCACCCCGCAGCGGCTGCACGCGCTCGAGGTGCAGATGGGCCTGAACCGTCCGGCGGTCGAGCAGTACTGGAGCTGGCTCACCAACCTGCTCCGCGGTAACCCCGGCACCTCGATCGTCAGCGGCGCGTCGGTGAGTTCCCTGGTCGGGGGGCGCGTCGTCAACACCCTGGTGCTGGTCGTGCTGGCCGGGATCATCGGCACGATCATCGGCGTGGCGCTCGGCGTGCTGGCCGCGGCCCGCCGGGACAGCTGGCTGGACCACATCCTGTCCGTCTCCGCGCTGGCTGTCACCGCCCTGCCCGAGTTCGTGGTCGCGATGGCGCTGGTGATCTTCTTCGCCGCGGTGATCTGGCACTTCTTCCCCGCGGTGTCGGTGTTCCCGCCGGGGGTGGCGCCGTGGTCCGACCCGAAGCTGCTGGTGCTGCCGGTCGCCACGCTCGTCATCGTGATCGTGCCGTATACGTTCCGGATGATGCGCGCGGCGATGATCGACGCGCTGGAGAGCGACTACGTCGAGATGGCCACGCTCAAGGGGCTGTCCCGGCGACGGGTCCTGCTCTTCCACGCGCTGCCGAACGCGATCGCGCCGACCATCCAGGTCATCGGGCTCAACTTCCTGTACCTGGCCGGGGGCGTGGTGGTGGTGGAGTACGTGTTCAACTACCCGGGCCTGGGCCAGGGCCTGGTCAACGCGGTGTCCGACCGGGACATCCCGGTGATCCAGTTCATCGTGATCCTCCTGGCCGCCTTCTACGTGGTCATCAACATCGCAACCGACATGGTGTCCCTCGCCGCCAGCCCGCGGCGGCGGCTGCCCCGCTCCTGACGGAGGTGACGCAGTGGCTTCCACCGCGGCGCTCGAGGTTCTTCAGTCCGCCGGGCGCAGGCGCGCGCGCCGCCGGGAGTGGATCGCCGTGCTCGGCCGGGCGGTGCGCACCCCCCGCGGCGCCATCGGGCTCGGGATCGTCGGGGTCGTGGTGCTCATCGCGGCCATCGGCCCGGCGCTGGTCCCGTACCCGCCGGACAACTTCGTCACCCGGCCGTTCGCGAACCCGTCCCTCGCGTTCCCGCTCGGCGGGGACGTGCTCGGCCGGGACGTGCTGAGTCGTACCCTGGCCGGCGGCTGGCAGCTGCTGCTGATGGCGGCGGTGGCCACCGTGCTCGGCGTATGCGCGGGCGCGGCCTGGGGGGTGACCGCGGCGTACTTCGGCGGGCGCTGGGACACCTTCCTGATGCGCATCGCGGACGTCGTGCTCGCGTTCCCCCAGCTCGTGTTCGCGTTGCTGCTGGTCAGCATCCTCGGGCCCAAGATCTGGCTGATCGTCCTCGCGGTGGCGATCTCGCACGCTCCGCAGGTGGCGCGGGTGACCCGGGCCGCCGCGCTGGACATCTGCGAGCGGGACTACGTCCGCGCCGCGCAGATCCTTGGCATGCCCGCGCGGAAGGTGATCCGCCGTGAAGTGCTGCCCAACCTGACCTCGGTGCTCATGGTGGAACTCGGACTGCGGCTCACCTACTCCATCCTGATCATCGCGGGGCTGAGCTTCCTCGGATTCGGGCTGCAGCCGCCCGCCCCGAGCTGGGGCTACATGATCAACGAGAACCGGATCGGCCTGGTGGCCAATCCGTGGGGGGTGCTGGCGCCGGTGTTGCTCATCGCGGCGCTGACCATCGGCACCAACACGCTCACCGACGCGATCGCCCGCGCCTCGCTCGGCGTCGGGCGCGGCGCCGATGACGCGCTGCTGCCGAGCATCACGGCCGCGGGAGCGATGACATGACCGCCAACACATCCGACAGCGGAGCCGCAGACACCAGCGCGACCAACGCCGCCGCCAGCACCGGCGCGACGGAGGCCAGCGCCGCCACCAGCGCGGCAGAGGCCAGCGCCGCGACCAGCGCGGCAGCCCGCGGTGATGGCGAGGTCGAGCTGCGGCTGGTCGTCGAGGACCTGCAGGTGCTCCGGGCACCGTCCCGCGGCCGGGAGGCCGTCGACGTGGTGGACGAGATCTCATTCCGGGTCCAGCCCGGCCAGGTGCTCGGCCTGGTCGGCGAGTCGGGGTCGGGCAAGACCACGATGGCGCTGGCCCTGCTCGGCCACGTCCGCCGGGGCCTGGTCATCGGCGACGGAAAGGTCCTCGTCGACGGCGAGGACATCCTGCGGCTGCCCCCGGGCGACCTACAGCGGCTACGCGGCCGGCAGATCGCCTACGTGCCGCAGGACCCGTCCAGCGCACTGAACCCGACCCTGAAGGTGGGCACCCAGCTGCGCGAGGTCCTCGACTCCTACGAGGGCGGCCCCAAGGCGCGCGAGGAACGGCTGGACCAGATGCTGGCCGAGGTCGGCCTGTCCACGGTGCCCGGGCTCCTGGACTCCTACCCGCACCAGCTCTCCGGCGGGCAGCAGCAGCGCGTCGGCCTGGCTATGGCCTTCGCGTGCCGGCCCCAGCTCATCGTGCTGGACGAGCCCACCACCGGCCTGGACGTAACCACGCAGCGCCGGGTCCTGGAGACCATCCGCGGGCTGTGCCGGTCCTACCAGGTGGCGGCGGTCTACATCAGCCACGACCTGGCGGTGGTCGCGGAGATCGCCGACCACGTCGCGGTCCTGTACGCGGGCCGGGTCGCCGAGGTCGGCCTGGCCCGGGAGGTGTTCACCGCCCCGGCGCACCCGTATACCCGCGGGCTGCTGCGCGCGGTCCCGTCGCTAGACGACGCCCACATGCTCATGGGCCTGTCGGGGCAGCCGCCGCGGCCGGGTAACCGCCCGCCGGGCTGCTTCTTCCAGCCCCGCTGCGAGTTCGCCGTGGCCGACTGCGAGCGCGGGCAGCCGCCGATGATCGAGGTGTCGCCGACCGGGCACAGCGCCCGGTGCCTGCGCGCGCTCGAGGTGGCCGCGCTCGCCGACACGGCCTCCGGGGCGCCGGCCCGACCCGCCAGCCCGCCCGCGACCGCCCTGCTGCTGGACGTGCGCGACCTGTCGGCCACCTACGGCCGCAAGACCGTGCTGCACGACATCGCGTTTGCGGTGCCTGGCCAGCAGTGCGTGGCCGTGGTGGGAATGTCCGGCTCCGGGAAGACCACCCTGGCCCGGTGCCTGGTCGGGCTGCACCCGACCTGGGGCGGGGACGTCACGTTCGCCGGGCAGCCGCTCAGCCGGGGCATCCGTCGGCGCTCCGACGAGCAGCTGCGCCGGATCCAGTACGTGTCGCAGAACCCGTACGCGTCGCTGAACCCGCGCCGGACCGTGGGCCAGATCGTGGAGCAGCCGCTGGACCACTTCGAGAAGCTGCCCGCCGGCGAGCGGTACGAGCGGGTCGTGGCCGCGCTGACCGCGGCCGCGCTCCGCGAGTCATTCGTGGACTACTACCCGGACCAGCTGTCCGGCGGCGAGCGGCAGCGGGTGGCCATCGCCCGCGCGCTCATCCTCGAGCCTGACCTGCTCGTCTGCGACGAGGTCACCTCCGCCCTCGACGTCTCGGTGCAGGCCTCGGTCGTGGAACTGCTGCGAACGCTGCAGGCCGAGCGCGGGCTGTCGCTGATCTTCATCACCCACAACCTGCCGCTGGTGCGCAGCATCGCCGACCAGGTCGTGGTGATGAACGCCGGGAAGATCTGCGAGCGCGGCCCGGTCGAGCAGGTCCTCGAGGATCCGCAGGACCCCTACACCGTGCAGCTCATGGCCGACGTGCCGAAGATGACGGTCGCTGCCGGAGAGGCGTGATGACCGATGTCGCGACCCGGGCGGCGCGCGGCCCGGCCGACCCGGCCCCGCTGCGGCTGCATGAGACGACCGTCGCGCCAGAGTGGGTGGACTACAACGACCACCTGAGCGAGTGGGCGTACCTGCTGGTGTTCGGCGACGCGGCCGACGCGTTCTTCCGGTACGTCGGGGTGGACGGGGACTACCGGGCCGCCGGCCACTCGCTGTACACGGCCGAGACGCACCTGCACCACCTGCGTGAGGCCCGTCTCGGCGAGCGGCTCTGGCTGACCCTGCAGGTGCTCGGCACGGACGCCAAGCGGCTGCACATCGCGCAGGAGATGTTCAACGCGGCGGGGGACCGGATCGCCACCGGGGAGCAGATGCTGCTGCACGTGGACACGCGGGCGGGGAAGGTGGCGCCGTTCCCCGACGAGCTGGCCTGGCCTGCGGCGGATCGCCGCCGCGCACGCGGTGCTGCCGGTGCCGGACTACGCCGGCCACGTCATGGCGATCCCGGGCCGGTGAGCGGGGGTGGACTTCGAGCTCACGGCGGAACAGCGGCTGATCGTCGGGACTGTGCGCGACTTCGTGGAGCAGGAGCTGTACCCGCACGAGGATGAGGTGGAGCGCCTCGATGAGGTACCGCCGGAGCTGGCCTCCTCGATCCGGGGCAAGGCGCTCGCGGCTGGGCTGTACGCGGCGAACATGCCGGCCGAGCTGGGCGGGGGAGGGCTGGACGCGGTCGGCGTGGTGCTGGCCGAGTGCGAGCTCGGCCGGGCGTCCTACGCGCTGCAGATGCTGGTTGAACGGCCGAGCAACATCCTGCAGGCCTGCGACGGCGAGCAGCGGGAGCGCTACCTGCTGCCCGCCATCCGCGGGGAGCGGCACGACTGCGTGGCGATGACCGAGCCCGGCGCTGGCTCGGACATCCGGTCGATGACCACCACCGCGGTACGCGACGGCGCGGACTACGTGATCACCGGCACCAAGCACTTCATCAGCCACGCGGACGTCGCGGACTTCGTGATCCTGTTCGCCGCCACCGGGGTCGAGCAGACCCCGCGCGGCCCGAAGAAGCTGATCACCACGCTGCTCGTGGACGCCGGCGTGCCCGGCCTGGAGGTCCGCCGGGGCTCGCGCTGCGTGTCGAACCGCGGTTACCACCAGTGCGAGCTGATCTTCTCCGGCTGCCGGGTGCCCGCGGCGAACCGGCTCGGCGACGAGGGCCGCGGCTTCGAGCTGATGGGCCAGTGGCTCGGCGCGACCAGGCTGACGGTCGCGGCGACCAGCGTCGGGCGCGCACGGCGCGTCCTGGAGACCGCGACCGAATGGGCCGCGCACCGCAGGCAGTTCGGCCAGCCGATCGGCCGGTTCCAGGCCGTCGGGTTCCGGCTGGCCGACATGGCCACCGAGCTGGAGGCGGCGGAGCTGCTCACGCTGCGCGCCGCGGCCCGGCTGGACGACGGCGCGATGACCGACGCCGACGCCGCGATGGCCAAGCTGTACGCGTCGGAAATGCTCGGCCGGGTCACCGACGCCGCGGTGCAGACGTTCGGGGGCATGGGCCTGATGGGCGAGCTTCCGGTCGAGCGGTGGTGGCGGGACGCCCGGGTCGAGAGAATCTGGGATGGCACCAGCGAAATCCAGCGGCAGATCATCGCCCGCTCCCTGCTGCGACCATACGGAGCCTGAATGACCGCCCTGAACGCCACGGTCCGCACCGCTGTGGAAGACCAGACGCTGATCGTCACCCTGGACCGGCCCAAGGCCAACGCGGTCGACGTGGCGACGAGCCGCGCCCTGTACGCCGCGTTCGACGAGCTGCGCCGCGACCCGCGGCTGCGGGTCGCGATCCTGACCGGGGCCGGAGAACGGTTCTTCAGCGCGGGCTGGGACCTGAAGGCGGCCGCGGCCGGCGAGGGCGTCGACGCCGACCACGGCCCCGGCGGGTTCGCCGGGATCACCGAGTTCCCCGACATCGGCAAGCCGGTCATCGCGGCGGTCAACGGGCTGGCGTTCGGCGGCGGCTTCGAGCTGGTCCTGGCCGCGGACCTGGTGGTCGCCGCGCAGCATGCCGAGTTCGCGCTCACCGAGGTGACGCTGGGCCTGGTCCCCGACGCGGGCGGCCTGCTCCGGCTGCCCGCCCGGGTGCCGCGGGCGATCGCGGTCGAGCTCCTGCTCACCGGCAGGCGGCTGACCGCGGCGGAGGCGGCGCGATGGGGACTGGTCAACCGGGTCGTCCCGGCCGGCGGGCTGATGACCGCGGCGCGCGAGTTGGCCGGCGCGATCTGCGCGGCGGCGCCGCTCGCGGTCGCCGCGGTGCTCGAGATCCTGCGCGAGACCGAGGGCGCGGGCGTCGCGGCCGGCTACGCGATCCAGCGCGGCGGCGACCTGCCCGCCTACCGGGCGATGCTCGGCTCGGCCGACGCGGCGGAGGGAGCCCGCGCGTTCGCCGAGCGCCGGCCGCCGGTCTGGCTGGGCCGGTGACCAGCCGATGAGCGCCGCCGGACGGCCCGGCCCGCTCGCCACCGGCGGGCGCTCGGTGCCATCGGACTGGATCGACTACAACGGCCACATGATGGACGGCTTCTACTGCATCGCGTTCACCGAGGCGACCGACGCGTTCCTTGACCACCTCGGCCTCGGGGCCGCGTACCGGCGGGAAACCGGTTCCAGCATCTACACGGTGGAAAGCCACCTGTGCTTCTTCAGGAGCGTCCGGGCCGGCACGCCGCTGCGGTACACCTCACAGCTGCTCGGCGCGGACGCCAAGCGGCTGCACGCATTCCACCGGATGACCGACGCCGGCACCGGCGACGAGGTGGCCGCCAACGAGGTGATGCTCCTGCACGTCGACATGGCCACCGAGCGGGTCACGCCGATGCCGCCGCAGCACCGCGAAGCCGTCGAGGCCCTGGCCGCCGAGCACGCCGTCCTGCCCGCCCCGCCGACCGCAGGCCGCCGCGTGGCCATGCCACGGGTCAGCGGTTCCTGATGACCCTTCTGCGGTAGACGATGCTCGCGGCGCCGGCCAGTATTGCCGCGATGCCCAGCGCGAGGAGCAGGCCGTGCTGGAATCCGGCCGTGCCGCCGCCGCCGGTGGCCGGGGCGGCGGTGGGGACCGGGCTGGGCGTCGGGCTCGGCGTGACTGTCGGGCTGGGCGTCACCGTCGGGCTGGGCGTGACTGTCGGGCTCGGCGTCACCGTCGGGCTAGGCGTCACCGTCGCGCTGGTTGTCGTGGTCGGGGTCGGCGCAGTGCTAGGCGGAACAGAGCCTGTTGCCGGAGCGCTTATTGAGGGTGACGATGTAGGCAGTGCGCCCGAGGACGGGGACGATGTGCAGGCCGAGATTGCTGCGGGAGCGAGTATGACCGCCAGGCCGCAGCCGACAGCAGCCAGCCTCGCGCTGAGCCTCGTCCCCGCAGCAGTGGTGCCGACCTTCATGCAACCTCCTCATGCGTCCGGCCGGTGGCGGCCCCGTGGCCGACCTGGCCACGGCTCGCGCCGGCCGGAGGCAAGGTCCCCGAAAGCGCCGGGGCCATAAAGTAAAAGCCCATAGACGGCACAAACGTGCAATGGCCTGTTCGTCACTGGAATATCAGGCTACGCGAGTAGAACGCCCTAGGGAAGAACGAAGGGAGGAGCGACAGGATTGGGGGACGTGGAGTGGCGCCGTATAGCCGGGTTTCGCGTGGTCACGTATTGGCGGGACAGCGCCTACGCCCCCCCGGCCACTACGCCAAGAAGCCTGCGGGCCCGCATTGCCGGGATGGCGGGCGCGCTGCTCATCATCGGCGGGGCCGCCGCGGTCGGCGTCGCGGTCCTGACCCAGGTGCATGCGCCGCAGCCGTCCCTGGCCGCAGCGGGCGCCGTCGGGCTCGGCCAGCCCCACGGACCAAGGTTGCGGCGCTCGGTGCCGGTGTCCGTCGACATCCCGGCCATCGGCGTGAACTCGAGAGTGCTGCACCTCGGAAACGGCGCCGACGGCGTGATCCAGGTACCGTCGCTTTCCACGCAGGCCAGCGATGCGGCCTGGTACAGGTACTCGGCGACCCCGGGCCAGATCGGGGCGTCGGTCATCGAAGGTCACCTCGACAGCTATCAGGGTCCGGCCGTCTTCTTCCGCCTGGGCGCCCTGCGCCCCGGGGACTACGTCGACGTGCGGCTCGCCGACGGGATCACCGCCGTTTTCCGTGTCACCGGCGTGCGCCAATACCTCAAATCCAGGTTCCCTGCGAAAACCATTTACGCCGCGACCGACTTCGCGGCGCTGCGGCTGATAACATGCGGCGGCGCTTTCGACTACGCGACCGGTCATTACCTCAGTTCGATCGTCGTATTTGCATCCCTCACCTCGTCCCGGCCGGCTGGCCGCGGCTGACCCGTCGCCTCGTACCACGCCCGCTCGAGCCAGGGAGGAGACTTCATGGTCGAGGACACCCGCATGGCGGAGAGCCTCCGCGTCGCGGACGGCCGACGGCTCGCGGCATTAGAGGCCGGGGACGATGAGGTATTTCGCGCCGGTGGACTGCCGGGCATAGGCAGCGATGGCGTCGAGCTGGAGGGCGCCCGCTAGCGACACCTGGCCGGTGTAGCTGCTGGCGAAGGTGGTGGTCAGCCCGGCGGCGACCCGGCGGCGAAGTCGCTGCATGCCCTCCGGGCCGATCTTCTGCAGGAACGGCGTGAGTAGCCAGCCTCCGACGCCCCAGGCCATGCCGTAGTTGCGGATCAGCTCCGTTGGCCCGCGGTCGAGCGAGCCGTAGATGTAAACCTGCTTGTGGACGGTGGATCCGTAGCGGCTGTAGCCCTCAGTCGCGGCACTGGCTGCGGCCTCCATGCAGGTCAGTATCTGGCTGGCTAGGCGGCCGCCACCGGTGGCGTCGAAGGCCAGGGTGGCGGCCGTCGCCCTCAGGGCGGCCGTCAGCTCCTCCATGAACGCCGGCGACGTCGAGTTGCACGCGTGGGTGGCGCCCGCCGATCTCAGCAGCTCCTCGTGCTCGGGCCTGCGCACGATGTTGACCAGCGGGATCTGCTCCTCGAGGCACAGACGGCTGAGCATCTGGCCCAGGTTGGACGCGGCCGCCGTGTGCACCAGGGCCACGTGACCCTCCAGCCGCATCGTCTCCACCATGCCCAGCGCCGTCATGGGGTTCACGAAGGAGGACGCCCCGTCGACCGGCCGGGTGCCCTCGGGCAGCTCCAGGCACAGCGACGCGTTCACGCAGCGGTACTGGGCGTACATGGCGCCCCCGGCCACGGCCACCAGCTTCCCGAGCAGAGCCGCCGCGGCGGCGGAAGAGCCGGCCGCCACGACCGTCCCGCAGCCCTCGTTGCCCACCGGCATCGGCACGCCGACCCGCCGTTTCGCGGCGCGCATCGCGGCGTCCGGCAGCGGCGCCGTGACCACGGGCCGGTCGGGCGAGCCGCTCGAGACCGCCGCGGTCGCGTCGGCGCCGGCCAGGAGCACGCCGAGGTCTGACGGATTGATCGGCGCCGCCTCGACCCGCACGACCACCTCGCCGGGACCTGGCTCCGGTACCTCCACGGCCTCCAGGAACAGTTCCACCGTCTGATCGGCCTTGACCAGCGACCGCAGCTGCAGGGCCGCGGCTGGTATCTCTTCTGGCATCGGCTCACCCGGCTCCCGTCTTGGGCACATGGTCCAGGATTATGGCGAAGTGGTCGCGGTAGGCGGCCAGCAGGGCGTCGTCGCCGGGCAGTTGCTGTTCGTCGCGGGATCCGTTGCTGGTCCGGATCAGCGTGCGGCCGCTGATGGAGATCCTGCCGTCTTCGGTGAGCCGCGAGCAGATGGTGCTCTGGGTGAAGTGGGACGTCGGCGACGTCTGCTGCCACCAGCAGGTGGGGACGAAGTCATCCAGGGACCGTTCCCGCGGCTCCAACCGGTACTGCGGCTCCCCGTCCTTGACCACGTCAACGTCCCCGTCCGCGGCGTCGGCGAGCAGGAACCGGCCGGCCGGATCGTCCTGCTCGGTCCTGCTGTCCAACAGCAGCGGGTAGATGCTGTGACTGCCGAAGCCCACGTCCACCAGCCAGGGACCGCTCCCGTCAGGCAGGCGCACGACCAGCGCCAGGTGGTCAAACGGCGGACTGAGCCCCGCCTCGCCGTACACTCGCGCGGCGACCCGCGCCACCCGGGCGCCGGTAGCCTCCAGCAAGAGGCCGAACGCTCCGTTGAGCTCGTAGCAGAAGCCGCCCCTCCGCCTCTGCACGATCTTGCCCACCAGGTCGTCCTCGTCCAGTGAGATCGGCTCGGGCAGGTGGATGCTCAGGTTCTCGAACGGCACCGACATCTGGTGAGCCCGGTGCAGCGTGCGAAGCGCCGCCGCGTCGGCGCTGACCGGCGGCGCGACCGCGATCCGCCGCAGGTAGGCCGCGGCAGTGCCCTCGTCCATACGCTCCTCCATGCCCGGCCAGGCCCGCAGACTCAGCCAGCCTGCACCTTCAAGGGGGCTTACAGTGAAGCATTCCCCGGACGGAGGTGAGGCAGACGGAGGTGAGGCAGACGGAGGTGAGGCAGACGATGCCGCCCGCGCCGCGTATCGAGATCGACGGCGTGGCCGCTGCTGCGGAGCGGCTGTGCGCCGTCGCGCTGAGCGACCACTACGGCCACTTCACGGCGATGCAGGTCAGGGACGGCCGGGTGCGCGGCCTCGCGCTGCACCTGACGCGCCTCGCCGCGGCGAACCGGGAACTCTTCCAGGCCGGCCTGGACACCGCGGCCGTGCGCGATTACATCCGCCACGCCCTGGGCGAGGACCCCCGCGACGCTTCGGTCCGCGTCTATGTCTACGAGCTGCAGGACCGGCCGTCGGTCATGGTGACCGTCCGCCCGCCGGGAGGCATGCAGCAGACCCCGTGGACGATGCAGACGGTCCCCTATCAGCGGCCGCTCGCCCACATCAAGCACACCGGAGACCCCGGCCAGGGCTATTACCGGCGGCTGGCCCGGCGGAACGGGTTCGACGAGGCGCTGCTGACCGGACCCGGCGCCACCATCTCCGAAGGCGGCATCACCAACATCGGGTTCACCGACGGCACCAGCATCACCTGGCCCGACGCGCCGTCCCTGGAAGGAATCACCATGCAGCTGCTGAACCGGCAGATCTCCGCCTTCGGCCTGACCGCACGCCGCGCCCCGGTACGCGTGCCCGACGTCGGCTCGTTCACCGGGGTCTTCGTGACCAACGCCCGGGGGATCGCAGCCGTCGGCCAGATCGACGATCGAGCCCTGCCCGTCGACACGGAACTGATCACGACCCTGACCCGGGCCTACGAGTCCGCCGAATGGGACCGCATCTGAGCCAGGGGCCGCGACGGTCAGTCCCGGCCTGACTTGACGTAGCCGAAGAACCCGCGGCGCTTGATGAGCCCGGCGACTTCAGCGGGGACCATGCCTTCCCAGGAGTCGTCGCCCGCGGCGATCCGCCGCAGCACGTCCCGGCTGAAGATCGGCAAGCACTCGGGCCGGTAGTTGTCGAGGTTGACGAAGCTGCCTCGTCCGGCGAGGTAGTCGTACAGGGGCTGCAAGTCCGGCTGGACCTTGATGTCGTCCACGGTCTTGAGCTCGTCGTCCGGTGACGGCTGCAGGGGGTAGACGTACAGTTTCAGGTCGTTCTTGAACAGCCGCCCGAAGCTTTCCAGGATCCCGCCGGGCAGCTGGGTGTGGTTCTCCTCGTTGAACAGGTCAATCAGGCTCGGCACCCCCATGACAATGCCGATCCGCTCGCTGGTCCGTTCGGCGATATAGGCGGCCAGCCGGTAGTAGTCGAAGTAATCGCTGATCAGCACCGTCATGCCGCACGCCGCGAGCAGTTCCGCGCGGGCCAGGAAGTCGCGCCGGTCCACGTCGGCGGCTCCGCCGGCGAGCAGGTTGCGCATCGTGATCTCGGTCAGCATCAGCACCGGCTTGCCCGCGACCGCCGGGTCTGCGGAGAACCTGGCCTTGGCCGTCTCGAGCATGTCGAGGTTCACGTGCGTCGGCGGCCGGAAGCTGCCCCGTTCGACCAGGACCGCCTTCTTGCGCAGCACCTCGCTGGGCTGCAGGACCTCGCGGTCGGGGCCGAACATGGCCACGCCGCTGAGCCCGAGCTGGACCAGCTTGAGCGCCATCAGCCGGTTGTCCACGCCGCGGAACTCGATGCCGCGGAACTGGATCATGTCGATCTCGATGCGGCCCGTGGTCAGGCGGTCAAGGAGGCTCTCGATGAGCTTGTCGGCCTCGTGGTGGTGGAAGAACGCCCCGTACAGCAGGTTCACCCCGACGATCCCCAGCGCCTCCTGCTGCGCGAACGCCTCGATGTCGAGCATCCGCACGTGCATGACGATCTGGCTCGGCTCGTCGTGGGGCTGGGCCTGGAACTTCACGCCCATCCAGCCGTGGCACTCGTTGCTGCCCCGGTAGCTGCGCGCCACCACCGTGTCGGCAAACGCGAAGAAGCAGTTTTCGTCACCGCGCTCGTCGTCCAGGCGCTCGACGTTGAGCTGGAATTCCTTGTCGAGCATGCCCTGCAGCCGCCCGGCGGACACGTACCTGTCCGCCTTGCCGTACACCGCGTCGCTGACCGCCATGTCGTAGGCGGAGATCGACTTCGCGACGGTGCCGGCCGCTCCTCCCACGCGGAAGAACCAGCGCACCACCTCTTGGCCCGCCCCGATCTCGGCGATCGTTCCGTACCAGCGCGGATCGAGGTTGATCCGCAGGGCCTTCTGGTGTGTATCCGATTGCTCGTGGCCGACGATGAGCTCGGTCATCCGTCCCCCTGGCAGCTCACCCGGCACGGCCGTCCATCGCAAGGATTGTACTTATTTCGGCGCGCCGGCCGCCAGGGCCGCGCCCAGGACTTCGCCCGGGATTACCCGGAGGTTAGCTCGGCGCCGCCGAGCGCCTCGCTGAGCCGCGCCGCCGCGGTGTGATCCTGGCCCGGGCCGAGCAGTGATGCGGCGCTGCTCCACATCTCGCGGCACAGCGCGGCGAACGGCGCCGGGGTGTCCCGGCCCACCTCGAGGGCGATCGAGAGGTCCTTCACCATCAGGTCGAGGCCGAAGCCGGAATCGAACCGGCGGGACAGCACGAACTGCTTGAACTTCCTCTGCGTGCTGTTGTTCACGCCGGAGGAGGAGTTCAGCACGTCGACCATGAGCGCCGGGTCGAGCCCGAACTTCTGGCCGATCAGCAGCGCCTCGATGCCGATCAGGAAGCCGCCTGCCGAGACGAGGTTGTTCAGCGCCTTCATCGCCTGGCCCGCGCCGACTCCGCCGCAGTGGTGCACGGACGAGCCCATGGCCATGAGCGCGGGCTCGGCCCGGCGCAGCTGGCCGGCGTCGCCGCCCGCCATGATCGCGAGTTCCCCGGTGCTGGCCCGGGCCACGCCGCCGGACACCGGGCAGTCGATCAGCCCGGCCCCGCGTTCGGCCAGGCCGGCGGCGAGCTCCTGGGTGACGCCGGGCACGCCGGAGGACATCTCGATGACCAGGGCTCCCGCGCGGAGTACCTCCCTGACCTGCCCGATGACCTCAGCGACGTGGCCGCTCGTGGGCAGCATCGTCACCAGCGCGTCGGCCCCGTCCGCCGCGGCCCCGGCCGATTCGGCCGCAGCGCCGCCGACTTCCGCCGCGAAGGCCCTGGCCCGGCCCGGTGCGGCGTCTGCCGCCGTGACGTCGAACCCCGCCCGCACCAGGTTGGCCGCCATCGGCCAGCCCATGTTGCCGATGCCGACGAAGCCGACCCGCCGGATCGGTGCGGAGGTAGCTGGCTGCGGAGTGCTCATCCCGCTCATCCCGCTCGCTCACCGCCCTCCGCGCCCGGGATGGCGCCCTCGGCCAGCAGGACCTCGTGCGCGGACCTGAATGCCTCGAGGCCGGCCGGGATCCCGCAGTAGACGGACGCGTGCAGCAGGACCTCCTTGATCTCCTCCACCGTCACGCCGTTGGTCAGCGCGCCCTTGACGTGCAGCTTCAGCTCCGCGCTCTTGCCCAGCGCGGTCAGCATGGCCAGGTTCAGCAGGCTGCGCGTCCTGCGGTCGAGGCCCGGGCGGTTCCACACGTAGTCCCAGGCCCACTCGGTCGTGATGCGCTGGAAGGCCATCATGAAGTCATCTGCCTGAGCCAGGCTGGCGTCGACGTAGTCGGCGCCCAGGACTTCGCGCCGCGTCTTCAGGCCGTTCTCGAACATCTCGCTGCTCATGTGCGCAGCGTAATCCCGGCCGCTACTCGAGATCCCTCAGCATGTCACCCAGGATGTCGGCGGTGCGTTCCGGCGGCTCGCTCTCGACGCTGAGCCGCTCCATGACCTCGCTGTATCGCTCCACGTCTTCACGCTTGTCGAGGTAGAGCGCGCTGGTCAGCTGCTCGAGGTAGACCACGTCCGGCAGGTCTTCGTCGGGGAAGCGCATGATCGTGAACGCCCCGGCCTCGGCAATGGGCCCGGTACGGAACGGCGCGACCTGGAGCGTGATCCGGGCGTCCTTGGTGACCTCGATCAGGTGCTCAAGCTGCGACCTGAACGCTTCCAGGCTGGCGACCGGGCGCCGCAGCGCGGCCTCGTCCACGACCGCCCACAGCCGCGGGCCGCCCTGCTTGGTGAGTAGTTCCTGCCTGGTGATCCGCATGCTGACCCGGCGCTCGATCTCCTCTTCCGGCGCTCCGGGCTGGCCCCGGGTGATGACCGCCCGCGCGTAGGCGGCCGTCTGCAGCAGCCCGGGAACGAACTGCACCTCGTAGACCCGCAGTACCGACGCAGCCTCCTCAAGGCCTACGTAGGTCTGGTACCAATCTGGTAAAACGTCGGCGTACTGGTGCCACCAGCCCGGCGCGTTGGCCTCGCGCGCGACCGTCACGAGCGCGTCACGCTCCGCAGCGTCCGCTACGCCGTAGAGGGCGAGCAGGTCGACCACGTCGCGTTCCTTGAAGCCGACCCGGCCGAGTTCCATCCGGCTGATCTTGGACTCCGACGCCCGGATGTGGTAACCCGCGTCCTCACGCGTGATGCCCTTGGCCTCGCGCAGCCTGCGCAGCTGGGTCCCGAGCAGGATGCGCCGGACCGTGGGGCCGCTGCCCGGCTCAATCGAGATCACATCGGCCCCCCCAGACCCCTGGATCTAGTCGGAAAATCCCGCCCTCGGCTCCGGTTAACACCGCCGTCTGCATATGCTGATTGCGAAGTCATCTGCACGTGCATCGGGCCTTGCGCCTGCAAGTTACATGGAGGATGATAACGTTTGCAGCCCGGACGCGCGAGATGCGGCCTCCTGGAGCACCGAACCCTACGGGCCAACAGGCGGTCGCGGTAGTCAGGACGGAGGACGCTAGCGTGAGCCACGACCGGCTCCTGACGGCGAGCGGTTACCCGGGGGCGATCATCGCGCATCTGCCGATGGGACCTGAGGATGCCGCAGCGGGCGGGCGGGCGGATCAGCCCGCGGCGACCTGTGCGCTCCCTCCGGGGGCTGAGTCGGCCAGGCGAGCCAGGGACTTCACGAGAATCACGCTCGATGGCTGGGAAATGGCCGCCCAGATCGACGTGGCCGAGCTTGTGGTCTGCGAACTCGTGACCAATGCGCTGCGGCATGGCTTGCTTTCTGGTCGGTGGATGCCAGAAGAGCATCCGATCGGGCTGACCTTACTACGCCGGGATCCATACCTGATGTGTACGGTCACCGATCCGGAGCCCGCCGGCCCGGTCCTGATCGAGCCCTGTGCTAGTGCCGAGAGCGGCCGCGGGTTGCAGGTCGTGGAGTCGTGCAGCGCCGCGTGGGGCTGGGAGCCGATCGACGGCGCGGGCAAGGTCGTCTGGGCCCTGCTGTCGTTAGCAGTGTTACGGCTGGCTACCGGCCTTAGGCCGGTAGCCAGCCGCCTCGCTCAGATCGCTCAGCTCGCTCAGTAGAGCAGGTCGTCGAACTCTCCGTCCTTGGCGCCGCGGATGAACGCGTCGATCTCGGCGGGCGTATAGATCAGCGCCGGGCTGTCGGGATGCCGGGAGTTACGGAGCGCTACCGCTCCGCCGGGCAGGCCGGCGATCTCGACGCAGGTTCCCTGCGAGTTGCTGTGGCGGCTCTTCCGCCAGGTGACATCGTGGAGGTCCGCGGCGGGCATCCCGTTGCGCGCCTCGTGCATGGTGGTTCCCCCTAGCATCGCCGGTTTCATAAGTCGGCTTCATGTTACGCGATGCACGTGCAATAGCACCTGCATTTGCCAGGAGCGTCTGCAAATTGCATTCATCATGGGTCGGGATGGCGCTGGCCCGGCCGGTGCGAGTGTGCTCGGCGTGATGGTGTGGCGGGGGGTGCTCAGCCTGACCGGTTCGGTCACTATTAGTGTTGTCTTCGTGGCTCTGCGCGCTCGTTGCGCTGGCCTAGGCCTTTCAGAGCTAAGTCAGAAAGTCGCTCGGCACTCTTCAGGTGTGGACGACCGGCGGGGACCTGCCGGCGTGACGAAGGAGGAGAAGAGATGGGCACCTGGTTCTGGCTGAACATCCCGCTCTGCGCGGCGATTTTCGCGGCCATGGTCGGCATCCCGCTATGGATGGTGATCAAGCGCCCGGACACCGGCCATGAGGTCGCGGAGGTTAAGGCCCGCATGGAGGCCACACCGCTGCACGTGGTCAGCCGGGAAGAGGTTGTCCGCTGGCGAGAAGCCGCATGACCCCAGCGGGCGGCCTGGTCCTGTTCCCGCACGTCAGATGACTGCGCGATGATGGGAGCATGGACACCGGCCAGCCTGGCGTCTGGGGCGATCACATCAATGAGTCGGTGTGGGGCGTCCCGGCGCCTGCGTTGCGGCCGTTCATCGCGGGGTACTCGGCGTACCGCCAGGCGGGAGTGGCGCCGGCCGCGCACCGCGGGCTGCCGTCCCCCTACCTCACCGTGATCTTCACGCTCGATGACCCGCTGACCGTCGCCGCGCACGCCGATCGGCGCCAGGCGCCGGACAGCTACCGGACTCTGGTCGGCGGCCTGCACACTTCGCCGGCGCTGGTCACGCACCAGGGCCGGCAGTCGGGCATCCAGTTGCGGCTGAGCCCGCTGGGCGCGAGGGCCCTGCTTGGCACGCCGGCCGCGGAACTGGCCAGCATCGATGTCGAGGGCTCGGACGTGCTCGGCCCGCTCGCCGAGCAGGTCGGCGAGCGCATCCGGGCGGCGGGGGACTGGCCGGGGCGGTTCGCCGTGCTGGACCGGATGCTGACGTCGCGGCTTGCTGACCGTCCGGCGGGCGCTGCGGTGAGCCCCCAGGTCAGCGACGAGATTGGCCACGCGTGGCGGCGCCTGGTGGCGAGCGGCGGCCGCTGCGCCGTTTCCGGGCTGGCGGCCGAGACCGGGTGGAGCGACCGTCACCTGCGGGCCCGGTTCCGTGACGAGACCGGCCTCACGCCGAAGGCCGCGGCACGGGTCATCCGGTTCGATCGCGCCCGGCGGCGGCTGCAGCTCCAGGCGGCATCGGGAGCGCAGCCTTTGCTGGCCGACCTGGCGGCCGACTGCGGGTACTACGACCAGGCCCACCTGGCCCGCGAGTTCCGCGACCTGGCTGGCTGCCCGCCGTCGGTCTGGCTGGCCGAGGAGTTCCGAAACGTCCAAGCCCAGCCCGACGACGCACTGGCAGTCTTGCTGTCATGAACGACAAGACGCCGCCACCGCAGGTCTGGCCCACGCTCCGCGCCCGCGATGCCCGCGGGCTGATCAAGTTCCTGACCGAGGCGTTCGGCTTCGAGGAAACCGTCGTGTACGGCGAGGGCGACCACGTCGATCACGCCCAGCTGTGCTGGCCCGCCGGAGGCGGGATCATGCTCGGCTCGGCACGCGACGAAGGCACCGAGGACTCCTGGCCGCTGCGGCCGGGCACCTTCGGCGCGTACGTGGTCACCGACGACCCCGACGGGCTGTTCGCGCGGGCCGCTGCGGCCGGGGCGAAGGTGTTGCGGGAACTGCACGACACCGACTACGGCTCCCGGGACTT
This sequence comes from uncultured Actinomycetota bacterium, assembly GCA_963729365.1. Classification (GTDB taxonomy): domain Bacteria; phylum Actinomycetota; class Actinomycetes; order Streptosporangiales; family Streptosporangiaceae; genus JASHPR01. Next base: position 205,542 of record CAVSNQ010000010.1, on the reverse strand, counting down.
CGCTGTCCTCGATCCCGAGGGCAACCACTGGTCGTTCGGCACCTACCGCGGCGAGCCCCCGGCCAGCACCGGCCGCTAGCGGCTCCCGCGTCGGCGGAGGGCGGCGCAGACCAGGCGGCGACGGTGACCACCTTGAGCGCGGCGATGATCCGGACACCTCGGGCGTCGGCCGGCGGTCCGCAGCGCCAGGGCGGCTATTCCGCTCAGCCCGGCGACGATCACCAGCGCAAGCGCCTGCCCGGTCAGGCGGCTGAACAGTGCCGCCTTCGAGCTGTGCAGTTCGGCCAGGTCGGCCAGTGACGTGCCGCCCGGCGCGGGCGTCGCGGGGTTCGGCGTGGTCAGGTCAGGGTCCGGGTGGTGAGCCTGGTCTGGTGCGGCTCGCCCGGGGGTTCCTCGATGCCGAAGCTGAGGATGCGGCTGGGATGGATTCTGATGATCCCCGTGTCGCTCGGACCGGTGTCTCCGTCGGCTGGGGCCACGGCCTCGGCGGTCCCGCGGATCTCCAGGAAGCGCACCCGCCACGGATCGCGGGAGGCGATGTCGTCGACGACCAGGGCGGCGCGGCCGTCGCGGCTGACGTTGCGGAACTTCTGGCTCGCCGACATCCGGAAGCCGCCTATATCGATCGTTCCCAGCTCTGGGTTGTAGCGGAAGCCGACCGGCTTGACCTGCGGGCTCCCGTCGGGCTGGATGGTGGCCAGCCGTCCGAGCGGCTGGGCGTGCAGGTACTCGATCTCAGCGTTGGTCAGTGCCATCTGCTGCTCCACTCTGGTCAGTGTCATCTCATGACGGACGCTAGGACCTCAGCCACGGTTGACGTCAAGGGCAACAGAGCTGATGCCGGGCCCGGACGGCAGCTAGACGAGTGCCATCAGGCAGCCGTCCCAGTACGCCTCGACCTTGGGCCGGCGCGTGCCGTGCAGGCCAATCTCGAGTACGTCGGGCCGATGGTCACCAACGCCGCGGAACCAGATCTGCACGCCGTCGGCCGGAACCTGGCTGAAGCCGGAGAGGTCGGCCGGCGGTTCCGTCGCCGCGTGCATCCACGCGGGGGATCCGGAGCAGCACATTCGCCCGTGGGCGGCCCAGATCCACAGCTGGCCGCCCTGGCCATCGACGAAGCTGGCCGCGTCGCTGCTTATCTTGACCAGCATGCTCTCAACAATAGAGCCGGTCCTGGTCACCAGCACAACGGAGTGTGGTCCTATTGATCATCGGGGAGCTGGGCTGCCTCGGGGAGCGGGACTGGGCCGCGGCGTGGCGTTAAGGGCCCTGATTTAGGGTTGGCTCGACGAGGATGACCTCGAGCGTGCGGGGGCCGTGCACGCCCTCCACGCGCGAGAGCTCGATGTCGCTGGTCGCGGACGGCCCGCTGATCCAGGTGAGGGGCCGCCCGGCGTCCGGCTCCAGCCGGTCGACCGCCTCGGGCACGAGCTCGACGACCTGGGCGGCGTGCACGATGCACAGGTGGTAGTCGGGGACGAGGGTGATCGCGCGCCGTCCCTGATCGGGCGAGCCGTCCAGGACGATGGTCCCGGTCTCGGCGATCGCGACGGCGGCGCCGGTGATCACGCCGTCGAGCGCGTCGAGGTCCTGCGGGGACAGGCCGTCGTCGATGATGGCCCCTATGCCGGGCAGCGCGGGGAGTTCGAGGCCGGGCGGCACGACGACGCGCCGGGCGCCGCGCTCGGCCAGCGCCGCGCCGATCGTGGCCGCGAGGCCCGCGGGCGTGGTGCGACGGACCGCGGCCCGGTAGTGGGCGAGGCGCTCCGCGAGCATGTCCAGCAGCGGGCCGCCGTCCAGGTCGCCTCGTATCCGATAGCCCGTGGCGGGTTCCTGGCTGGCTTCGCCGGGGCCGCCGCCGAGCGCGGCGCGGATCCGGAACAGCACCTCGTCGCGCGGGTTCACGAGCGTTCCCGGCCGGAGTCGCGCCACCATTGCCGGAACGTCTTGGCCGGCGGGGCGGGCGCGTCGCGGGCCCGGGTCCAGGCGGACAGCGGCGGTGGCAGCGCCCGGAGCCGGCCGTTGCGGCTCAGCGCCCGTCCTGACTTCCCGGCTCGCTGCGCTGCGCCGTAGCGCCGCGGGTCGGCCATGACCCAGGACGCGGCGGCCATGGCCACGGCCTCGGCGCGAGGCAGCCGGCGGGCGTGCCCCGCCTCCTCGACATGCCTGGCTCGCAGGTAGACGAGCAGCGAGGGGATATCGATCTTCACCGGGCAGGCGTCATAGCACGCGCCGCACAGCGACGATGCGTAAGGCAGCGAGGCGTTGTCCTCCACGCCGGTCAGCAGTGGTGACAGCACCGCGCCGATCGGACCCGGATAGACCGAGCCGTAGGCATGGCCGCCGACGCGCTCGTAGACCGGGCACACGTTCAGGCACGCCGAGCAGCGGATGCAGTGCAGCGCCTGCCTGCCGGTCTCGTCGGCGAGTGCGGCGGTCCGCCCGTTGTCCAGCAGCACCAGGTGGAAGTCCTGCGGGCCGTCGCCGGGCGTCACCCCGGTCCACATGGAGGTGTAGGGGTTCATCCGCTCGGCCGTCGAGGAGCGGGGGAGCAGCTGCAGGAACACGCCAAGGTCCCGCCAGGCGGGGATCACCTTCTCGATGCCCATGACCGTGATCAGGGTCTGCGGCAGGGTCAGGCACATCCGGCCGTTGCCCTCCGACTCGACGACGCAGAGCGTGCCGGTCTCGGCGACGGCGAAGTTGACCCCGCTGATGCCGACCCGGGCCGACAGGAACATCCGCCGCAGGTGCAGCCGGGCCGCCTCGGCCAGCGCCGCCGGGTTGTCGGTCAGCCCGGGGTCGACGTCGCCCATCTCGCGCAGGAAGATCTCCCGGATCTCCGCCCGGTTGCGGTGGATGGCGGGCACCAGGAAGTGCGAGGGCCGGTCGTGGCCCAGCTGAACGATGAGCTCGGCGAGATCGGTCTCGTAGGCCGTGATGCCCGCGGCCGCGAGCGCGTCGTTGAGCCCGATCTCGTCGGTGACCATGGACTTGACCTTGACGGCTGCTGAGGAGCCCGTGGCCCGGACGAGATCGGTGACGACCTGGTTCGCCTCGGCCGCGTCCCGCGCCCAGTGCACGGTCCCGCCGCGCGCCTGGACCTCGGACTCCAGCTGCTCCAGGTAGGTGTCCAGGCGCCGCATGGCCTCCGCCTTGACGGCTTGGCCGGCGTCCCGCAGCTGCTCCCAGTCCGGCAGTTCGGCGACGGCCGCCGCTCGCTTGGCGCGGATGGTCGCGGTGGCCTGGCCGAGGTTGCGCCGTAGCTGGCTGTCGGCCAGGGCGCGGCGAGCGGCCACCGGGAACGGCTCGCTGCCGCGCAGGTGGCCGACGCCCCGCGGCGCCGTCGGCACGGCCGGCCCGGCTGGCGTGGGCGGCGTGCTTGGCATGGCCGGCGTGGCCGGCATGCCGAGGAACGTGCTCACCTGGCGCTGCCTCCGTCCCTGGTCGAGGCGAGGATCTCGGCGAGGTGCACGGTGCGCACCCCGGTGCGCAGCCGGGACAGTCCGCCGCCGATATGCATCAGGCAGGAGCTGTCACCGGCCGTGCACACCTCAGCCCGGGTGCCGAGTACGTTGCGCATCTTGTCGGCCAGCATCGCCGTCGAGGTGTCGGCGTTCTTCACCGCGAACGTGCCGCCGAACCCGCAGCAGACGTCAGCGTCGGGCAGCTCGACCAGGTCTAGGCCCTGCACGTTGCGCAGCAGCCGGAGCGGGCGGTCGCCGACGCGCAGCAACCGCAGCGAGTGGCAGGTCGGGTGGTAGGTGACCCGGTGCGGGTAGAAGGCGCCCACGTCCTCTACCCCGAGCACGTCGATGAGCAGCTGCGACAGCTCGAAGGTACGGCCGGCCACGGCCTCGGCCCGGTCGGCGAGCTTGGCGTCCCCCCAGCGCCTGGCGACCATCGCGTGCTGGTGCCGGATCGAGCCGACGCACGAGCCCGACGGGGCGACGATGACATCGCAGCGCTCGAACGTCTCGACGTACCGGCGGATCAGCGGCAGCGCGTCCCGCTGGTAGCCGGTGTTGACGTGCATCTGGCCGCAGCACGTCTGCGCCTCGGGAAACTCCACCTGGTGGCCGAGGCGCTCGAGGAGCGCCGTGGTGGCCTGGCCCACGTCGGGAAAGAGCGTGTCCGCCAGGCAGGTCACGAACAGGGCGATCCGCATCGGTCGCGCCTCACCCGGTAGTTTCTGCGGTCGCCGGAACCGCCGCGGTCGCGGGGGTCGCCGCGGTCGCCGCGGTCGCCGAAGCTGCCGGGGCCCCCGGAGCTGCCGGGGCCCCCGGAGCTGCCGGGGCCGCCGGCTCGGCCGCGGCCCGGCGCGACCGCTGGGCGGCGCGCAGGCGTGCCTGGCTGGGCTTCGGGCGTGCCTGGCTGGACCGGCGCACCTCAAGCTCCGGCTGGAAGATCACTTCACGATGCTGGTGCCCGTCCGTGCCGAGTGCCTCCTCGAGCAACAGCTGTGCCGCGGTGCGCCCGAGCTGGTGCCGGGGCTGCCGCACCGAGGTCAGCGGCACGGCCGCCGCTGCGGCGAACTCGATGTCGTCGTATCCGACGATCGCGACGTCGTCCGGGACCCGGATCCGGCGCCGGGTCATCTCCTGCAGCAGCCCGAGCGCGACCAAGTCGTTGGCGCAGAACGCCGCCGTCGGCCGCTGCCGGGCGGGCATCTCGGCGATTGCCGCGCCCGCACGCTGGCCCGCCGAGACGTTGAGGGCGGCTGTCTCGATCATGACCAGGTCGTCCACGGTGCCCCCGGCGCGTTGCAGCGCCCGGGTCGCGCCGTCGAGCCGGTCGGCCACCTGCCGCAGGCCGAGCGGGCCGCCCACGTAGGCGATGCGCTCGTGGCCGACCTCCAGCAGGTGGGACACGGCGAAGTCGCCGCCGAGCACGTCATCGACGGCCACCGAGCACTGACTCCCCGACGGGGAGCGGCTGTCGACGAGGATCACCGGAGTGCCGCGCCGCTGCAGCCGGGCCAGGCGCTCATCCGCGCCTGCCACCGGGGTGATCAGGATGCCCTGCACCCGGTGTTCCTCAAGCAGCTCGAGGTAGCGGGTCTCCTTGGGCAGCTGCTCGTCGCTGTTGCACAGGATGACGGACAGGCCGGACATGCTGGCCTCATCCTCGACGCCGCGGGCGACGTCGGTGAAGAACGGGTTCGCCACGTCGAGGACGACCAGGCCGATGGTGCGGCTGCGTCCGGCGCGGAGCTGGCGGGCCGACTCGTTCCGTACAAATCCCAGTGCCTTGATCGCCGCGTGCACCCGGTTTCTGGTCGGCTGCGCGACAATATCCGGCCGGTTCAGCACGTTGGAGACGGTGCCCACCGAGACCCCTGCGTGCGCGGCCACTTCCCTGATGCTGATCGGCGCGTTCACCGACGTCCTCTCTGGCCTGAAGGCCAGTTTCATTGCTGGCATTGGAACGTGTCAAATGAGACCAGCAGGCCAGGTGGCCGCCTACATGCGGCGTCCGGGAATCCCCGCCCTTCAGGGCCGGGAGGATGTCAAGACGCAGAGAACACCATGCTTGTGTACAACGTCGGCCCAGTTGCGCTGTTGCGTCGGTAGTAAGAGCACAAGCCAGTCACCAGGCCACCGGGGAAAGCGTCCCGTTCTGACCCCAGCGGCAACAGTCGCCGCATACCTTCGTTGAAGATCGGGAATGTCCGGCACGAGGTGAGCCTGTGAAGCTCCGCACGATGAAGAACGCGGCGGCCGAACTCGACCGTGTTGACCGGCTGATGATGACCGCCTACGGCGCACTGTCCCGGCGGGCCGAACTCGCGCTGTATCTCACCGCGCAGCCTGACGGCTGGTTTGTCATCGCGGACGGCGGGGAGATCGTGGCCGCCGGCGGAGCCGTCGACTACGGCTCCTTCTGCTGGCTCGGACTGGTCGCTACCGATCCGGCGCGGCGCCGCCAGGGCCTCGCGACCCGGCTGTCAGCCCACATTCTCCAATGGGCGCTCGACCGCGGCGACAGGACAGTTGCCCTCGACGCCTCTCCGGCTGGTCGGCCGGTCTACGAGGGGCTCGGCTTCACGGCGCTCGGCGCGACGGTGGAGCTGTCTGTGCCAGGGGCGGTCGGTGGCGGCGGCCAGCCGACGGCCATCGCGGCGGGGACGGAAGACTTCGAGGCGGTCCTGAAGCTCGACCGGCGCGTCTTCGGCGCCGACCGCAGCCGAGTTCTTCGCATCCTGGCGCGCGACCCTGGCACTCGCTGCCTCGCTGCGCACGACGGCCGCACGCCCGTCGGCTACCTGTTCGCCGACGAGAACCGCATCGGCCCGGGCTGCGCCGACGACGCCACAGTTGCTGGCCAGCTCGTGTCCGCCGCGTCGCGCACCGGCAACACCGAGCGGCAGCTGCTCGTCCCGATGGAGAGCAGCTATCTCAACGAGCTTCTCGCGCTCGGCCTGCGCGAGCGGCGCCGCCTCACCCACATGCGGTTCGGCGAGCTCATCCTGGCTGGCGAACGAAACCAGCTGATCGGGCAGACCAGCTACGCCGCCGGGTGATCCGCCCGCGCCGGCCCGAGCTCAGTGCAGCCGCCCGGCGGCGGCCCGCCACCGCGCGTCGTCGCCGCGGGGCTCGAACCGGCGCAGCCGCTGTGACCCGCGCACGAGCGCGCGCAGGCCGTCGAGCTGGGCCGGTGCCACGCCCAGCGCCCGGGCCTGGACCAGGATGTTGCCGATCGCCGACGCCTCGACCGGGCCCGCCACCACGGGCAGCCCGCAGGCGTCGGCCGTGAGCTGGCAGAGCAGCTCGTTCCTGGCGCCGCCGCCGACCAGGTGGACGGTATCGGCGTGCCGCCCGGACAGATCCTGAACGCCCACGATCGCCCGCCGGTGGGCGAGCGCCAGGCTGTCCAAGATGCACCGGACGGTCTCCGCCCGCCCGGCCGGCGCGGCCCGGCCGGCGGCCTCGCACGCCGCGGCGATCCGAGACGGCATATCGCCGGGAGCGAGCAGCGCGGGATCGTCCGCGTCGATCACCCAGCGCAGCGCCGGCAGGCGCGAGGCGGCGGCCAGCAGGTCGTCCAGGCCGGCACCGGGCCAGGCCCGCAGCGACTCCTGCAACAGCCACAGCCCGGCCACGTTGCGCAGGTAGCGGATCGTGCCGTCGATGCCGGTCTCGTTGCTGAAGTTCGCCAGGCGGCTGGCTTCGGTCAGGACCGGCTGGTCAAGCTCCATCCCCACCAGCGACCAGGTTCCGCAGGAGATGTAGGCGAAGTTCCCGCCCTGCGCCGGGACGGCCGCCACGGCCGAGGCGGTGTCGTGCGAACCGACGGCGACCACCGGAAGCCCGGCAGGCAGCCCCGCAGCGCCTGCTACGTCGGGCCGCAGCTCGCCGACGAGGTCGCCCGGCCGGCGAAGCGGCGGGAAGATACGCTGCGGGATGCCGGCGCGGTCGATCAGCGAGGTCGCCCACGTCCGCGCCCGCACGTCGAGCAGCTGCGTCGTGGATGCGTTGGTGAGCTCGGCCCCAGCCGAGCCGGTCAGCCAGTACCCGAGCAGGTCGGGGATCAGCAGCAGGGTTTCCGCGGCCCGGAGCTGGGGCGTGCCCGCCGCGACGGCGAGCTGGCAGATCGTGTTGATCGCCAGCTGCTGGATGCCGGTGGTCGCGTAGAGTTCCTCGGCCGGAACCGCGGCGAGCACCCGCTCGACGGCGCCCTCGGTGCGCCGGTCGCGGTAGTGCACGGGATTGCCGAGCAGCGCGCCGCTCGAGTCGATCAGGCCGTAATCCACCCCCCACGCGTCGATCCCGGCGCTGGCCAACTCGCTCCCGTCAGCGGCGGCCCTGAGCCCGTCCAGGACCCCCCGGTGCAGGCTGAGGATGTCCCAGTGCAGCGTGCCGCCCGCCCTGACCGGGATGTTCGGGAACCGGTGCGCCTCGCGCAGCTCCAGCAGGCCGGAACCCACCCGGCCGGCCATGACCCGCCCGGCCGACGCGCCGAGATCGACCGCGGCCACCTCGCGTGCTGCTCCCATCAGCGCAGGAACGCGGCCGCCACCCCGCCGTCCACCGGGATGTGCAGGCCCGTGGTCAGGGGCAGGTCACCAGAGGTCAGCGCGGCGACGGCGGCCGCAACATGCTCAGGGAGCACCTCGCGCTTCAGCAGCGTCCGCTGCGCGTAGAACGCGCCGAGTTCCTCCTCGGGCACGCCGTACACGGCGGCCCGCCTGGCTCCCCAGCCGCCGGAGAAGATGCCGGAGCCGCGGACCACGCCGTCCGGGTTGATGCCGTTGACCCGGATGCCGAACTGGCCGAGCTCGGCCGCGAGCAGCCGCACCTGGTGCGCCTGGTCGGCCTTGGCGGCGCCGTAGCCGACGTTGTCGGGGCCGGCCACGACCGAGTTCTTGCTGCAGATGTAGACGATGTCACCGCCCATGCCCTGCTCCCGCATCACCCGCGCGGCCTCGCGGGACACCAGGAACGACCCCTTGGCCATCACGTCGTGCTGCAGGTCCCAGTCGGCGGTCGTGGTCTCGAGCAGCGGCCGGGAGATGGAAAGCCCGGCGTTGTTCACCACGAGATCGACGCCGCCGAAGGCCAGCACGGCCTCGGCGATCGCCGCCGCGACGGCGTCCTCGTCGGTCACGTCCACCACGACCTCCACCGCGGTGTCCCGAGACCCGATTTCCTCGGCGACCTTCCTGGCCGCGGGCTCGTCGCGGTCGGCGACGACCACGCACGCGCCCTCGGCGGCGAGCCGCTGCGCGGTGGCCCGGCCGATCCCCGACCCGCCGCCAGTGACCAGCGCCACCCGCGTGGCCAGCGGCTTCGGCGCCGGCCGCCGGGCCAGCTTGGCCTCCTCGAGCGCCCAGTACTCGATCCGGAACTTCTCGGCCTCGCCGATCGGCGCGTACTCGGAGACCGACTCGGCGCCGCGCATCACGTTCATCGCGTTCAGGTAGAACTCGCCGGCCACCCGCGCGGTCTGCTTGTCCGTGCCGAAGCTGAACATCCCGACGCCGGGCACCAGCACGATCGCCGGGTCGGCGCCGCGCATCGGCGGTGACGAGGCGGTGGCGTGCCGCTCGTAATACGCGCGGTAGTCCTCGCGGTAGGCGGCGTGCAGCTCGCCCAGGCGGGCGACCACCTCCGCCAGCGGCGCCGCCGCCGGCCCGTCAAGCACCAGCGGGCGTACCTTGGTGCGCAGGAAATGATCGGGGCACGACGTGCCCAGCGCGGCGAGCCTGCGGTGCTCACGGTGGGCCAGGAAATCGAGCACCGCCGGAGTGTCGGTGAAGTGCCCGACTTGCGGCCGGTCGGCCGAGGCCATGCCGCGGATCACCGGGGCCAGGGCCGCGGCGCGGGCGCGGCGCTGCGCGTCGGGCAGCGGCAGGTACTCCGATATTTCGGGCCCGAACGGATAGCTCCGCCCATTCTCGTCCAGGTACCGCCTGGCCGTGGCGATGATCTCCAGGGAATTAGCCTCGCACTGATCGCTCGACTCACCCCAGGCCGTGATGCCGTGACCGCCGAGGATCACGCCGATCAGGTCCGGGTTGTCGCGCTGGACGGCGGCGATGTCGAGGCCGAGCTGGAACCCTGGCCGGCGCCACGGAACCCACGCCACGCGCCCGCCGAAGCACTCCCTGGTCAGCCGCTCGCCGTCGGCCGCGGCCGCGAGCGCGATCCCGGAGTCCGGGTGCAGGTGGTCCACGTGCGCGGGATCGAGCAGCCCGTGCATCGCGGTGTCGATGGACGGCGCCGCGCCGCCCCGGCCGTGCAGGCAGTAATCGAACGCCGCGACCATCTCGTCCTCGCGCTCGACGCCCGGGTAGACGCCGGTCAGCGCGCGGAGCCGGTCCAGGCGGAGCACGGCCAGCCCGCCGGCGGTCAAGGTACCCAGGTCGCCGCCTGACCCCTTCACCCAGAGCAGCTCGGTCTGCTGCCCGGTCACCGGATCCGCGGCCGGGCCTTTGGCCGAGGTGTTGCCGCCCGCGTAGTTGGTATTGCGCGGATCAGAGCCCAGCCGGTTGCTGCGCGCCAGCAACTCGGCGGCCTCCGGCGGTACCTGTGGCGGGGCCATCGAGCGCTCCTCCTGTCGGTTCCCGTGGTGTTCTCGGTTGCGTGCTAGCTACCCCAGCTCGCGGGCGTACCACCCACCCGGTCGGCGACGATCTTCTCCGGGTAGCCGGATCTGAGGTAGGCGCCGACCGGATCGGGATCGAGGCCCATCTCCTCGCGCAGTTCGGCCAGCAGCGGGCGGACGTCGGTGTTGTAGGCGTCCATCAGCGCGGCGTTCGCGCCGAGCACGTCGCCGGCCTGCTGGGCCGCGGCCAGCGCCTCGCGGTCGATCAGCAGCGCCTTGGCCGTCGCCTCCTGGACGTTCATCACCGACCTGATCTGCGCCGGGATCTTCGGCTCGATGTTGTGGCACTGGTCGAGCATGAACGCCACCCCGGCTTCCGGCCGCAACGCGCCGGCCGCCGTCACCTGGTGCAGGATGCGGAACAGCTGGAACGGGTCGGCCGCCCCGACCATCAGGTCGTCGTCGGCGTAGAACCGGCTGTTGAAGTCGAACCCGCCCAGCCGCCCGGCTCGCAGCAGGATGGCCACGATGAACTCGATGTTGACCCCCGGCGCGTGATGCCCGGTGTCGACCACCACCTGGGCCTGCGGCCCGAGCGCCGTGCAGTGCAGCAGCGAGGTGCCCCAGTCGGGCACGTCGGTGGTGTAGAACGACGGTTCGAACAGCTTGTACTCGAGCAGCATCCGCTGGCCGGGTGCCAGCCGCTCGTAGACCTCCTGCAGCGCCTCGGCCAGCCGGTCCTGGCGCGCGGCGATGTCATCCTGGCCGGGGTAGTTGGTGCCGTCGGCGAACCACAGCTTCAGGTCCCTCGACCCGGTCGCGTCCATGATGTCGACGCACTCGAGCAGGTGAGCCAGGGCCTTGCGGCGTACCGCCGGGTCCGGGTTCGTCACGCTGCCGAGCTTGTAGTCGTCGTCCTGGAACACGTTCGCGTTAACGGTCCCGATCCGGATCCCGGCGTCGACCGCGTAGGCGGCCAGGGCAGCGTAGTCATCGACCCGGTCCCACGGGATGTGCACGGCCACGCTCGGCGCGACGCCGGTGAACGCGTGCACCTGCGCCGCGTCATCCACCTTCTCCTGCGGCGTGCGCGGGACGCCCGGCTGAGCGAACACCTTGAACCGGGTGCCGGTGTTGCCGAACGCCCACGACGGGGTCTCGATCCGGTGCTCGCGGAGCGCGGTCTTTACTGCGGTCAGATCAGGCATTTCGCGGTCATCTCCATAAAGCCCGTCTTCGGCACGGCTCAGTCCAGGTGGAAGATCTCGGCGACTCTCCGGAAGCCCTCGTCGGGCCGCTGGCCGCCGAGATCAGCGAAAAACGGCTGCATTTCCGCCTGCCAGCGAGCGTTGATGCCAGTCTGCGCCATCCGCTGCTGCGCTGCCGCGAAGTCATCGGCCTCCAGGTAGCCAATGAGCAGCCCGTCGTCGGTGAGAAACAGGGTGTAGTTGGCCCAGCCCGCCTCCTGCAGGGCCTGGGTCATCTCCGGCCAGACCTCGCGGTGCCGGGCCCGGTACTCCTCGAGCCGGTCCGGCCGGATCCGGCCGAGGAAGCACACGCGCTCCATCTGATGTCCTCCGGATTTCGGGCCGGGATGGGGTGCCGAGCGGCATGAGAACCGTCGGCACCCCGTCCCGGGTGTCAGCAGCCGGACCGGCATCCGGTCCGAGCATCAGCAGCCGGGCCGGTGCCCGGCGCCGGCATCCGGTCCGAGCATCAGCAGCCGGGCCGGTGCCCCGGTCCCGCCGTCAGAAGTTGAAGTTGTTGATGTTGGCCGAGTTGAACACAGTGGGCGGGCCGAGCAGGATCGTGTCATCGGCGCCGACCGTGTACTTGCCGAGCTTGCCCGCGGTGAATGTCTGCCCGGCCGCGTTAGTGATCTTCTTCGACGCGTAGTTCACCGCCGCGTAGGCGGCCAGGAAGCCCAGGTTGGCCGGGTTCCACAGGATGAACGCAGGCGCGACGCCGTTGGACACGTACGTCTTCATCTCGTCCGGCGTGCCCAGGCCGGTCACGATGACCTTGCCCTTCCACTTCGGCGTGCTCACGACCTGGGCCGCGGCCAGGATGCCCACGGTGGTCGGGGAGATGATGCCCTTGAGGTTCGGGTACTTCTCCAGCAGGCCCTCGGTCACCTGGGTGGCGGTCGGCGGGTCGTCGTTGCCGTAGACGATCGACACGAGCTTCATCTTCGGGTACTTGGCCATCTCCTGCTTCATGTAGCCGATCCAGGCGTTCTGGTTGGTCGCGGTGGCCGCGGCCGACACGATCCCGATCTCGCCCGTATCGTGAATCTCCGAGGCCAGGAGATCGACCTCGCTGGTCCCGATCTCGGCCGTGGATGCCTGGTTGATGAACAGGTCACGGCAGGTCGGCGCGTCCGAGTCATAGGTGACCACCGTGATGCCCTTGGCCATGGCGCTCTTCAGGGTCGGGCAGAGCGCGGTGGGGTCGGTCGCCGAGACGATCAGCACGTTGGCGCCCTTCGCGATCGCGGCCTGGATGGCCGGGATCTGCGATGCGGGCGTGGCCGCGGTCCCGCTGGTCTCGGTACCGCTCTCGCCGAGCGCGTCAAGCGCGGCGATCGCGCCGCCGGTCTTGAGGCTGTCCGCGGTGGTGAAGTAGTTGTTGCCGAGGTTCTTCGGGATGATGAAGACCTTCAGCCCCTTCTTCAGCCCGCCCGAGCTCGAGCTGCTCGACGGACTCGAACTCGAGCTAGATGAACTGCACGCCGCGAGAATGGATACCAGGATCAGCACTGCTATACATGGCAGCGCTCTCTTGAGGGGAACTCTCATCGATGAATCCTTTCAACTATGGGCTAAAACTGGGTGCCGGTAGTGCGGATAACGGTGCCGCCGAGGCGGTAATGGGCGGGTAGCGCAGACGGCCCGGGCCCCGGCCGGCATGGCGCCAGGTCCTTCTCGCTGCCCGCACGATGTTCGTGCCGTGCGTCTAGTCATGGCCAGATCCGATCGCCGACGGCGTGGCTCTGCCTCTCCTCGCGATCACGTCGCGCATCCGGCGGGTGAAGGCGGCCATGTTCGGCACGAACACGCTGATCAGCAGCAGCACGCCAACGGGGATGCTGGCCGCCTCCTGGTTGAAATTCGTCAGCAGCAGCGCGTTCTGGATTCCTGCGAACGCGAGCACGCCGAGCACGACGCCGACGATCGTTCCCCGGCCGCCGAAGATCGAGACCCCGCCGAGCAAGACAACGGCCACCACGTCAAGCTCGAGGCCGAGCCCGTTGCTGTTGACCGAGGTGGAAAGGCGGAACGTCAGCAGCACGCCGGCAAAGGAGCAGACCACGCCGGAGACGATGAACAGCAGGGTCTTGATGCGCTTGACCCGGATTCCGGCGAATATCGCCGCCTCCGGACTGGCTCCCATCGCATAGATCGACCGGCCAGCGGGCGTGAAATGAAGGACCACGCCGAAGATCACGGCCAGGACGATGAAGACAGCAGCGGAAAACGACAGGTCGGTATGCGGCAGCGGGTTGACGCCGATGTTGGCATAGGCGGTGGGGAAGTTCGAGATCGTGTTGGGGCCGAGCACGATGTCAGCCACGCCCCGGTACAGGCCGAGCGTGCCTATCGTGACCGCCAGGGAGGGCAGGCCGAGGCGGGTGATCAGCAGGCCGTTGATCGCTCCCGCCACCGCCCCGACCAGCAGGACGATGACGAAGATGGCCAGTATCGGCCAGCCCTTGCCGAAGAGGTATCCAAGCAGCGCGCTCGACATGCCCATGATCGAGGCGACCGAGAGGTCGATCTCGCCGCTGATGATGATGAGCGTCATTGGCAGCGCCATGATCGCTATCTCGCCCGACTGCAGGCCCAGGTTGAAGATGTTGTCGCTGGTCAGGAACTCCGACGAGGTCGAGACGCCGAATATCCCGATGGCTATGACGACGACCGCCAGGCCGGTCTCCCAGCGCAGCAGGCTCCCGGTGGGGACCCGTGACCGCCAGCCGGGGGGCGCGTCGACGGTCGCGGCCAGCGATGTGTTCTGGTCAGGTTCCATCGCGGGCGCTCCTCTTGCGCAGCGCGGCCGCGAGCCTGACCGAGATGGCGCGATCGAGCGTGATGGCCACCAGCAACAGGAACCCGGCGATCGCCGGATCCCAGAAGTCGGAGATACCGAGCACGTCGAGGGCGACGTTGATGGTCCCGAGCAGCAGCGCCCCGATGGCCGCGCCCACCGCGCTGCCGCTGCCGCCGAAGATCGCCACGCCGCCGACCACGACCGATGCGATCACGATCAGCGAGAAGTTGGTGCCCCCCGCGCTCGTGTTGATCGTCTGATACTGGGCGGCCCACAGTACGCCGCCGACCCCCGCGATCCCGCCGCACAGGGTGAAGGCCGTAAAGACGCGTTTGGCCACGGGAATGCCGGCCAGCTGGGCCCCGTCAGGATTCGAGCCGATCGCGTAGAGCTCCCGGCCGGACCGGAACGAGCGCAGGTAGTAGGCACCGGCCCCGATCACCACGGCCACGGCGATGGCGAGCCACGGAATCCCGAGCACGGTCACGTTGGGAATGGCGACGAACGCGCTCGGCAGCGACGAGGCGACGACCTCGTTGCCGCCGACGATCAGGATGTCGATTCCCTGGATGATGTAGAGGGTGGCGAGCGTGACGACCAGGCTGGGCACCCGCCCGAGGGACACCATCAGCCCGTTCGCCGCGCCGAAAGCCAGCCCGATGCCGAGGCCGACCAGGAACACGACGGGGATCGGAATGCCGTGCACGTGCCCAAACAAGCCAGCCGACAGGTACGCGGACAGCGCCAGCACCGACTGGACCGACAGGTCCACGTTCCTGGTGATGATCACCATGGTCTCGCCGAGCGCGACCAGCGCGTAGACCGAGGTGTCGACCAGGATGAACTGGATGTTCGACGAGCTGACGAAGCGCGGCTGGATGATCCCGGTGATCAGGACGAACAGCGCCAGGACGGCGATGATGCCGGATTCCCTGGCCCGGAAGACCCGCTCGGTCAGGCGGCGCGAGCCGACGTCGGCCGGAGCCCCCGACGGCTCTCGCGGCGGGGCCAGGGTCGTGCTCACCGCGTCTTCCTCACTGGGCCTGCTCCTGGAGCTGGCCGGTCGCCGCCGACATGATCTTTTCCTCCGAGGCATCCGACCGGGCGTACTCCGCGACCAGCCTTCCCTCACGCATGACCAGGATCCGGTCGCCGACGCGCAACACCTCGGGCAGTTCCGAGGAGATCATCAGGATCGCGACTCCGTTCCCGGCGAGCTGCGAGAGCAGGCGATGCACCTCGGCCTTGGTGGCGATATCGATGCCCCGGGTCGGCTCGTCCACGATCAGCAGGCTCGGCTCGCGCCCGAGCCACTTGCCCAGCACGACCTTCTGTTGATTGCCGCCGGACAGCTGGGAGACCGGGTCGGTGAGCCGCCCGAACTTGATCCGCAGTTTCAGGGCCCAGTCGGCGGCAAAGTTGCGTTCTGACTTGGCGGAGATGATTCCGGCGTGGCGCAGTCTGCCGAGCGAGGCCAGAGCCATGTTCTGCTGCACCGACATGTCCATGACGAGGCCCTGCTGGCGGCGGTCCTCGGGCACGAAGCCCACCCCGGCGGCCATCGCGCTGGTCGGGGATGACTTGCGCAGCGGACGCTCGTGCACCGTGACCGAGCCAGCGTCGTAACGGTCGATCCCGAAGACGGCGCGCGCCACCTCGCTCCGGCCGGAGCCGACCAGCCCGGCCAAGGCCACGATCTCGCCTTCCCGCACATCGAAGGAGATGTCGGTGAACACGCCCTCCCTGGTGAGCCGCTCCACCTGGAGCACCCGCGTCCCGGGCGCGCCGCGCCCGTCGGCGGCGCGGTCGGCGAGCTTCCTGCCCACCATGGCGCGGACCAGGTCGTCCGCGGTGAGCCCGGCCACCTCCCTGGTCAGCACCTGCCTGCCGTCGCGCATCACGGTGACCCGCTGGCAGATCTCGAAGACCTCCTCCAAGCGGTGCGAGATGAACAGCACCGCAGCCCCCGAGGCGCGCAACGTCGCGGCCACGTCGAACAGCCGGGCCACCTCGGCCGCGGATAGCGCGGCTGTGGGCTCGTCCATGACGATGATCTTGACTTCGAGCGACAGCGCCTTGGCGATCTCGATGATCTGCTGGTCGGCGATGGACAGCCCGCGGCAGATCCGGCCCGGGTCGAGCCGGACGCCGAGCCGCCCGAACAGCGCCTTGGCCTGCTCCCGCATCAGCCTGGCGTCGATGCGCCTGCCCCGCCGCAGCGGCTGGCGGCCCATGAAGATGTTCTCCGCCGCCGTCAAGTCAGGGAACAGGGTGGGTTCCTGGTAGATGACCGCGATACCGGCCTCCTGGGCGGCCGCCGGGCCGTGCAGCACGGTCGGCGTGCCGCCGACGAGCAGCTCCCCGGTGTCCGGCTGGTACACCCCGGCCAGGATCTTCACCAGGGTGGATTTGCCTGCGCCGTTCTCGCCTACCAGCCCGTGCACTTCCCCGCCGTACAGGTCGATCGATGCGTCCACGATCGCCTGTACGGCGCCGAACGCCTTGGCGGCATTCCGCAACGACAGCAGGGGTGACCCGGCCCCGGCATTCGCTCCCGCGCCGACGACGGACCCTTGGCCGGCGTTCGTGTCCTGGCCGGGCTTCGGTCCTGGCTCGGCGTTCGTTCCTTGGCTTGCGGCCGCTCCCTGGCCTGTGGCGGATCCCTGGCCGGGCTTCGGTCCTGGCTCGGCGTTCGTTCCCTGACCTGCGTTGGTTCCCTGGCCTGCGGCCGCTCGCTGGCTGGGCTTCGGCGCCTGGCCGCCTGGCGTCAGCCCGGCTGATGGCCCTGACGTGCTGGGCGTGGGGAGCGGTGGAGAGCCCTGGCCTGGGCCGCCGCCACCGCGCCAGTCGGCGCTGCGCCCAGGATCCATGGACTTGCTTCGCCCCTCTCCGCGTTTGGCCGCCCGATCTGTTCTGGTCCTCTCGATCGCAGGTCCAGCGACGCTAGGCCGTTCACCTGCGACGGCGGTAGCCGGCCTGCCGCCTGCCCTGCGAGTGGCAGAATGTGGCCCCATCTGGAACGTTTCAAATCTGTGCAGTAGTGTCAATCCGGTGTTACGCCACTGTCAAGAGCCCGTGAACTTCTTAGTTGAGTCGTTATAGACCGCACCCGGCCGCACCGACGCGCACCGGAACGCCCGGCGGGCTTGGTGTTCGCCCGCCTCCAAGGCCGTCGCTCGCGGGCCCGCAACTCCCGCCGCTCTGACGCAAATCGAGAGGGGTGCGCGGGGTCTTGGAGGCTACGAGGGGTGTCGAGCGGCGCTCAGGAGGGGTGGCGGCGGAAGGTTAGCAGGGCGGCGTGGCGGCGGTCGCGCACGCGGGTTAGGGCCTCGCGGGTGGCGCGGGTGGCGGGGTGATCGGCCCCGAGGACGCGCTTGCGCCCGGTGAGGGCGCGCTTGTAGAAGGCGATCGACTCGCGAAGCAGCCCGGCCCGGGCGTAGGCGGCGGCGAGGTTGTTGCACGAGGTGAGGGTGGTTGGATGATCGGGGCCGAGGAGCCGCTCGCGGTCGGCGAGAGTCTGTTCGTGCAGTGCGATCGCCTCGGGCAGCCGGTCTGCGCGGCCGTAGGCGGCGGCGAGGTTGCCGCGCGAGGTGAGCGTGGTCGGGTGGTCGGCCCCCAGGAGCCGCTCGAGGTCGGCGACATTCCGCTGGTGCACCGCGATCGCGTCGGTCATCCGGCCTGCCCTGGCGTAAGCGGCGGCCAGGTCGTTGCGGGACGCGAGGGTGTCCGGATGCTCTGGGCCCAATTGCCGCTCGCGACCGGCGAGGGTGGGCTCGAGCAACTCGATGGCCTCGCTGGTTAGCCCGGCCTGGTGGTAGGCCGCCGCAAGATCGTTCCGGAACGCGAGGGTCTCCAGGCGGTCAGCGCCTAGTACCCGCTCGGCATCGGCGACCGTACTTTCATGCAGCGCGATGGCCTCGGCAAACCAGCCAGCGGACCTGTAAACGGCGGCGAGTCCGTTGCGGGAGGCGAGGGTGTCCGCATGGTCGGCGCCGAGGACCCGCTCGCGGTCGGCGGCCGTCTGCTGGAACAGCGGCACCGCGTCGACGAGCCGCCCGGCCGCGGCGAAGGCCCGGGCCAGCCCGTGTCGCGACGACAAGGTGTCCGGATCGTCCGGGCCGAGCTCCCGTTCCCTGATGGTCAGGTTCTGCTCGTACAGGGCAATCGACTCGGGTATCCGCCCGTCCGCCCGGTAGGCGCTGGCCAGGTTGTCGCGGGTATGCCCGGTCTCCGCGTGCTCAGGGCCGAGCACGCGCTCCTGGTCGGCCAGGACCTGCCGGAAGGCGGACAGTGCCGCGCCGACCCGGCCCGCCGACCAGTAAGCGCTGGCCAGGTTGGAGCGGGTAACCATGGTGCCGGGATAGTCGGGGCCGAGAAGCCGCTCCTGAATGGAGAGATTCTGCTCGTGCAGCGGGATTGCTTCGGCGGCTCGCCCCACCGACCGGTAGCCGACGGCGAGATCATTACGGGATTGCAGGGTGTCCGCGTGATCGGGGCCGAGCAGCTCCTCGCAGGTCGGCAGGTTCTTCTCGTGCAGCGGGATCGCCTCGGCGGATCGTCCGCAGAACAGGTAGCAGCGCGCCAGCCTTCCCCTGGCGGTGAGGGTGTCCGGGTGCCCGGGGCCGAGAGTTCTCTCGTCCTCGGCAACGGCCTGCTCGAGCTCGGCGGTCTGCTCGGCCATGGCCGCCGGTGAGATCGGTCGCCTGAAGGAGTCCCGCTCCATGCGCCGTAGGTTTTCAGGATCCGGGCGTTCTATCAAATGACCGGACACGGGTGACCGTCGGCTAACATCTCGTCCTCGCTTACCCTAGATACTGCCCGGGGACGCGGCGCTTGACAGCACGGGATCTGAGCGGAAACAATCACCCAGCCTCAAGACGCTGCGTCGCGTGGGCTATTGGATCAGCCAGTGACCGAGGGGACCTGGTGGCGTCTACGGCGAACGGGCCGGCCGCACGGCCGGTCATGGCAGATGTCGCCCGGCTGGCTGGCGTCTCGCACCAGACTGTCTCCCGGGTGCTCAACGGCCATCCGAACGTCAGGCCGCAGACCCGGGAAGACGTTCTCGCGGCCATCCGCCAGCTTGGCTACCGCCCCAACGCGGCCGCGCGCACCCTGGTCACCGGGCGCACCCACGCGCTGGGCGTGATCAGCTTCGACACCACGCTCTATGGCCCGGCGTCGATGCTTTACGGGATCGAGCGGGCCGCGCATTCCGGATACTCGGTGGCCATCACGAGCCTTCCGGCGTTCGACCGCCGCTCGGTGCAGGCGGCGGTCGACCGGTTCCTCGGCCAGGGCGTCGAGGGAATCATCGTCATCGCCTCCGAGATGCCTGCGCTCGAGGCACTGACCGGCGTCGCCACGGACGTGCCGCTGGTCGCCGTCGGCTGCGGCACCCGCGCGCCGATGGACTCGGTCGCGATCGATAACATCGCCGGCGCATTCCAGGCCACGCGGTACCTGCTCGATCTGGGCCATACCACCGTGCACTACGTGGGCGGGCCGGACTCGACCCTGGACGCCCGCGAGCGGGCGGAAGGCTGGGGGCGGGCCCTGCGCGAGACCGGCACGCCAGAGCCGGAAATAGTGCGCGGGGACTGGTCCGCGCGTTCGGGTTACGAGATCGGGCACCAGCTCGCGTCGATGCCAGGGGTGACCGCGGTCTTCTGCGCGAACGACCAGATGGCGCTCGGCCTACTCAGGGCGCTCGGCGAGCACGGACGCCAGGTCCCGGCCGACGTCAGCGTCGTGGGCTTCGACGATATACCCGAATCTGCCTTCTTCCTCCCCCCGCTCACCACGGTGCGGCAGGATTTCGGAGAACTCGGCAAGCAGGCGCTGCGGCTGCTGGTCGACCGGATCTGCGGGCGCCCGGCGCCGGGCGCCCGGTTGCCGGTCGCCCCTGAGCTCATCGTGCGCTCCAGCGCAGGCCCGCCCCGGCGCTGATCGGCAATGATAGGGAAGGTACCGATGGATCAGGGTCACGCTGTTAGCGCTAACAATCCGGATGCGCGCAGAGCCGGGGGTAGCGGCGCGCGCAGAGCCGGGGGCAGCGGCGTGCGCGGGGCGGGGGGTGGCGATGCGCAACGGGCGGGGGGCGGCGGCGTGCGCGGGGCGGGGGGTGGCGATGCGCAACGGGCGGGGGGCGGCGGCGTGCGCGGGGCGGGGGGTGGCGATGCGCAACGGGCGGGGGGCGGCGATGCATGCGTCGTCGGAGTCGACTTCGGCACGCTGTCCGGACGTGCGGTCGTGGTGCGAGTCGGCGACGGTGCGGAGCTCGGCACCGCTGTTCATGAGTACCGCCACGGCGTGATGGACACCACGCTGGCCGCCACTGGCGAGCCGCTGCCGCCGGACTGGGCGCTGCAGGATCCCGAGGACTACCGCGACGTGCTCCGTCACGCTGTGCCCGCGGCCGTGGCCGGCGCGGGCATCGATCCGGCCCAGGTGGTCGGGATCGCCACCGACTTCACCGCGTGCACGGTGCTTCCTGCGCTGGCCGACGGGACGCCGCTGTGCCAGCTTCCCGCGCTCGCTGGCCGGCCGCACGCCTACCCCAAGCTGTGGAAGCATCACGCGGCGCAGCCCCAGGCGGACCGGATCAACGCGCTGGCGCACGAGCGCCACGAGCCATGGATCAACCGCTACGGGGGGAAGATCTCGTCCGAGTGGCAGTTCGCCAAGGCGCTGCAGCTGTTCGAGGAGGACCCGCTGACCTACCAGCAGACCAGCCGGTGGATCGAAGCCGCCGACTGGATCATCTGGCAGCTCGCCGGGGTCGAGACGAGGAACGCCTGCACGGCCGGGTACAAGGGCATCCGGCAGGACGGGAAGTACCCCTCGCGCGAGTTCCTGGGCCGGCTGCAGCCCGGATTCGCCCGCTTCGCCGCGGACAAGCTGGAGCACCCGGTGCTGCCGCTCGGCGCGCGGGCCGGGTCGCTGACCGCGCGCGCGGCCGAGTGGACCGGCCTGCCCGAGGGGATAGCGGTCGCCGTCGGCAACGTCGATGCGCACGTGACCGCGCCCGCGGCCGCGGCGATCGCGCCTGGCCAGATGGTCGCGATCATGGGTACGTCGACCTGCCACGTGATGAACGGCGCCAAGCTGGCCGAGGTGGGCGGCATGTGCGGCGTGGTCGACGGCGGCATCGTGGCCGGGATGTGGGGCTATGAGGCGGGGCAGAGCGCGGTCGGGGACATATTCGCCTGGTTCGCCGACGATGCGGTCCCCCCGGAGTACCACCACGAGGCGGAGCGGCGCGGCATCGGCCTGCACGAGCTGCTGTCCGCCGAGGCCGCGCGGCAGCCAGCGGGCGCGCACGGGCTGATCGCGCTCGACTGGCTGAACGGCAACCGCAGCGTGCTTGTCGACCATCACTTGTCCGGTGCCATCGTGGGCCTCACGCTCGCCACCCGGGCCCCCGACATCTACCGGGCACTCGTTGAGTCGACCGCGTTCGGCACCCGGGTCATCATCGACGCGTTCGGTTCGTCCGGGATCCCGGTCACCGAGCTGGTGATCGCGGGCGGCCTGACCAAGAACGAGTTCGTGCTGCAGGTCTACGCCGACGTGACCCGCCGCCCGCTGAGCCTGATCGCGTCCGAGCAGGGGTCGGCGCTCGGCTCGGCCATCCACGCGGCCGTCGCCGCCCGCTGCTACCCCGATGTCCCCGCCGCCGCCGGGGCGATGGGCGGCAAGCACGAGGCGGTGTACCTTCCCGACCCGGCCAGCGCTGATGTGTACGACCGGCTGTACGCCGAGTACCTGCTGCTGCACGACTACTTCGGTCGTGGCGGGAACGAGGTCATGCACCGGCTCCGCGGGGTGCGCGACCGGGTCGTGGCCGCGGCGCCGCCGGGCCTGGCGGCCGCCGACCAGGACGGTGGACGCCCATGAGCGGGCCAGACCTGGCCGATCTGCGGCGTACGCTCTGGGAGCTGCATGGCGACCTGGTCACGGCCGGCCTGGTCGCCTGGACGTCCGGCAACATCTCCGCCCGCGTCCCCGGCGCTGACCTCATGGTGATCAAGCCGAGCGGCATCGGCTACGCGGAGCTGACCCCGGAGTCGATGGTGGTCTGCGACCTTGACGGCCATGCCGTCGAGGACCGCGCGATCAACAGCAGCGGGTACCTCCCGTCCAGCGATACCGCCACGCACGCCTACGTCTACCGGAAGATGCCCCAGGTGGGCGGCGTGGTGCACACCCACTCCGGGTACGCGACCGCGTGGGCGGCGCGCGGCGAGGCGATCCCGTGCATCATCACGGCGATGGCCGACGAGTTCGGCGGCGAGATCCCGGTCGGGCCGTTTGCGCTGATCGGCAGTGACGAGATCGGCCAGGGCATCGTCGCTACCCTGACCGGCCACCGCTCTCCCGCGGTGCTGATGCGCAGCCATGGCGTCTTCACGATCGGCGGAACCGCCCGCGACGCGTTGAAGGCGGCGGTGATGTGCGAGGACGCGGCGCGTACCGTGCACCTAGCCCGCGCCTTCGGCGACACGCTGACCCCGCTCCCGCAAGCCCAGATCGACGCACTACACCGGCGCTATCAGGAGGAGTACGGGCAGCGCTGACCAGACCGGCTATGACCGGCCGTGCCGCGCGGCGCGGCCGGGCTATACGTACAGGAGGAAGCTCGATGTCTGACCGCAAGCCCAAGATCGGGATCCTGGGCATCATGCAGGACCTGTACGACGACATGCTCCCCGATATCGCGGCGCGCCAGGCAGGTTACGCCCGCGAGATCGCCGCGCACCTCGCAGACGTCGCGGAATTCTTCCCGAGCGAGCCGGTCAAGTACCGCGAGGACGCCGAGCGCGCGATGCGCCAGTTCGAGAACGACAACCTCGACGGGGTCATGGTGGTGATGCTGACCTACGGGCCGGCCATGCGCGTCGCGCGGTTGCTCAAGGAGTCGCGGCTGCCGATCCTGATGGCCAACATCCAGCCCGAGCCCTCGGTCACCCCGGAGTGGGACATGGCCGACATGACCTACAACCAGGGCGTGCACGGCGCCCAGGACACGGCGAACGCGATGGTCAGGGCGGGGCGGCGGTTCGCTGTGCTGACCGACGACTGGAAGAGCGAGCAGTTTCGCGCCGACGTCGGCCGGTGGGCCCGCGCGGCGGCCGCGCTGACCGCGTGGAAGTCGCTCAAGGTCGCGATCTTCGGCTACGCCATGAACGACATGGGCGACATCCGGGTCGACGAGAGCGCGCTGATCCGCAGCCTGGGACCGGAGATACTCGCGGTGGCCCAGGGCGACTTGTACCGCGGCATGCTGCAGGTCACCAGGGCCCAGCTGGACGAGGTCATCGAGTTCGAGAACGAGCACTTCGAGATCGACCCGGCGCTGTCGGAGGAGGAGCGTGCCGACCACGCCCGGATGCAGATCGCGATCAAGCACATCCTGGACGTGGGCGGCTACGGTGCCTACACCGCGCACTTCGACGCGATCGGCGAGGACGGCAGGTTCGCCCGGCTGCCGCTGGCCGCCGCGTCCACGCTGATGGCCCAGGGTTACGGCTATGCGGCGGAGGGAGACGTGCTGACGGCCTGCATGGTGGCGGCCGGGCATGTGCTGATCGGGGACGCCCATTTCACCGAGATGTACGCGATGGACTTCCCGTCCGACTCGATCCTGATGAGCCACATGGGCGAGGGCAACTGGAAGATCGCCCGCTCCGACCAGCCGGTCAAGCTGATCAAGCGGCCGCTGGGCATCGGCAAGCTGGAGGACCCGCCCACGTTCCTGTTCCAGTACCAGCCGGGCCCGGCCACCCTGGCCACGCTGGTGTCGTTGGGAAACGAGCGGTTCCGGATGGTCGTCGCCGAGGGCGAGAACCTGGACAGCCAGGTGCTGCCCGCGCTGGAGATGCCGTACGGCCAGTTCCGGCCGAACTCCGGCGTGCGGGCCTGCCTCAATGCCTGGCTGGCCGCTGGCGGCCCGCACCACGAGGTGATGAACCTCGGCTGGCACGCCGCGAGCTGGCGAGTCTTCTGCCAGCTGGCCGGCATCGAGTACGTGCAGGTGTGAGCGGGGAACACTGAGGCTCAGCCGAGGATGCCGGCCAGGTCGAAGCTGACTGGCTCTTCCAGCTGGGCGAAGCCGCACGATTTCGGGTCGCGGTCGGGGCGCCACCGGACGAACTGGGCCGTGTGCCGGAACCTGGTGCCCTCCATGTGGTCGTAGCGGACCTCGACCACCCGCTCGGGGCGCAGCGGGACGAACGACAGGTCCTTCTTCGCGTTCCACCGGCTGTGCTCTGCGTCGCGCGGTCCGCGGACCCCGGGTTCCGGCTTGGCCCAGTTCCACGGGTGCTCGTCGAAGCTGGTGACCAGCGGCTGCAGCTCGGTGAACAGCTCGCGCCTGGTCGCCAGCGGGAACGCGCCGATCACGCCGACGCTGGCCAGCCTGCCCGCGTCGTCGTACAGGCCGAGCAGCAGCGACCCGATCGCGTCCGGACCGCTCTTGTGCTCGCGGTAGCCCGCGACCACGCAGTCGGCCGTCCGCTCGTGCTTGACCTTGAACATGACCCGCTTGTCCGGCTCGTACTGGCCGTCCAGCGGCTTGGCGACGATGCCGTCCAAGCCCGCGCCCTCGAACTGGCTGAACCACCGGGCGGCCAGGTCGCGGTCCCGGGTGGCCGGCGTGAGGTGGAACGGTGGCAAGGCGTCGGTCATGACCTGCTCGAGTAGCTCGCGCCGCACGGAGAACTCCGCCTCCTGGTAGGCGACGTCGTCGAGCGCGAGCAGGTCGAAGACGACGAACTCGGCCGGGGTCTGCTCGGCGAGCAGCCGGACCCGGCTGTCGGCGGGATGAATCCGCTGCAGCAGCGCCTCGAAGTCGAGCCGCCGCCGCTGCGCGTCGGGGATGACGATTTCCCCATCCAGAACGCACCGCTCCGGCAGGTTGTGCACGGCTGCCTCGACTAGCTCAGGGAAATAACGCGTCAGCGGCCGCTCGTTGCGGCTCCCGAACTCCACCTCGAGTCCGTCACGGAACACGATCGACCTGAAGCCGTCCCACTTGGGCTCGAAGCTCAGCGAGCCGCTCGGGATGTCCTTCACGGACTTGGCCAGCATGGGCGCCACCGGTGGCATAACGGGAAGTCGCATGCCCCCATCCTCGCTGATCAGCCGCTTCCGCGCGGGCGCAGGGCGGCAGCAGGGCGTAGTAGGCGAGCGGGACGCCGGTGCGCCGTAACAGGTGCAGCCCGGCGTCGTTGGTCAGCCTGACCAGCCCTGCACGACGAGTAGGTCGCGCTCCTCAGCAAGTACGGGCATACCGCCCAGGACGCGCCGGCGGGGGCCCGGCCGATGCAGCTTCGCATGTTCTACATTCCTGATCAGCCCGCCGGGGATGACTAGCCCCAGAGGAACCCGCACTACGCTCGTCTCGCAACGAGACCTCGCCGCCCGTCACCGGTCACGTTTACTGAGGTTAGGGGCCTGCCGGCGACGACCAGGAACGCCGGGGGCGTGCCGAGCTTGAGAAGCTGGCACGCAGAGCCGGGAGGAGCTGGCGTGCAGGTCTGGGGAGGAGTTGGCCGGTGCCAGCACAGTCGGAGCCGGGGGACCGCGCGCTGTTGACGCCGTGGCCGGAGTCGTCCCGCACCGAGCAGCGCAACTGGCGGACTGTCGATATCGACGTGGTCCCGACCGAGGAGATCCTGCGGCTGCTCAACGCGGAGGATGCCACGGTGGCCGGCGCCGTGGCGCCGGTGCTGCCCGCCCTGGCCGCGGTCGTGGACCGGGTCGTGGCCCGCCTGGCGGCAGGCGGCCAGGTGCACTATTTCGGGGCCGGGACCTCGGGCCGGATCGGCGTCCTGGATTCGGCCGAGGTCGTCCCGACCTTCGGCCTCGAGCCGGGTGTCTTCGTCGCCCATCAGGCCGGCGGCGACCAGGCGCTTTGCGCCGCGGTCGAGGGCGTCGAGGACGATGAGGCACTCGGCGTCAGCGACGCGCGCGATGTGAGCTCGGCCGACGTCGCGGTGGGGATCACCGCCAGCGGCCGCACCCCGTATGTCGCCGGCGCCCTGCGGTACGCCGGGTCGGTCGGCGCGCTCACCGTGCTGGTGAGCAGCAACCCGGCGGCACCGCTGGCCAAGCTGGCCGAGTACCGCCTGCTCGTGGACACCGGGCCGGAGGCCATCGCCGGCTCGACCAGGCTGAAGGCCGCGACCGCGCAGAAGATGGTGCTCAATGCGCTGTCCACGGCCGCGATGGTGCGGCTCGGACGCACCTACTCCAACCTGATGGTCAGCATGTCGGGAAGCAACGCCAAGCTGCGCCAGCGCCAGCTGTCCGTACTCCGCGAGATGTCCGGCGCCCAGGACGAGGCATGCCGCGATGAGCTGGAACGGTGCGGCGGCGACCTCCGGCTGGCCCTGTTCTGCCTGCTGTCAGGTGTTGCGCCCGGCGCGGCCGCGGATGCGCTCACGGAGGCCGGGGGTCATATGCGCGAAGCCCTGTCCCGGATCGGCCAACCGGAGCGGACGTGAGCAGCGTCCTCGGCCTCGACATCGGAGGGACCCAGAGCCGGGCCCAGCTGTGCGCGGACGGCGAGGTGGTGGCCAATGCCGCGGCGGCGAGTGCGAGCCTGGTCGCGGTCGGCGCGGCTAACGCCAAGACCGCGCTGGCCGACCTGCTGGCCCAGCTGCCGCTGCCGCCGCGGTACCGCCTCGACGCGATCTGCGTCGGCTCCGCGGGCTGCAGCGTGCCAGCCACCCGGCAGTTCCTCACCGACCAGCTAACGCCGCTGACCCGAACTGTGGTGATCGTCAACGACGCGATGCTCGTCCTGGCCGCCGCCGGCCTGGCCGAGGGCGTCGCGCTGATCTGCGGCACGGGCTCGGTCGCCGTGGGCCGCTACCGAGGGGATGAGGTGCAGTCCGGCGGATGGGGCTACCTGCTCGGCGATGAGGGCAGCGGGTACTGGATCGTGCGGGCCGCGCTGCGGGTGATGCTTGATCGCCGCGACCGCGGCGTTCCGGCCGGCGAGCTCGGCGACCGGTTTCTCTCGGCCACCGGGACGGGCCATGTCGGCGCGCTCCTCGAATGGTTCTACGCCCAGCCCCGGCCCCGGCACTGGGCCGGCTACGCGCCGCTGGTGCTGTGCAGCGCCGATCCGGCGGCGGCCGAGATCACGGCGGGCGCGGCCGACGCCCTGGCCGGCCTCGCGGTGTCCGCCGCCGAGCGGCTTGGCGCGCCCGCCGGGCTGCCCGTTGTGCTGTCCGGCGGCCTGTTCGCGCACACCGGCCTCGAGGCCGCGGTCCGGAGCCTGATCGAAGACGCACGGCCGGGCAGCGACGTCCGGAGCCTGGCTCAGCACCCGGTGACGGGGGCCGTCCGGCTGGCCCAGGCGGCCGCGCCTAGTGACTAGGCGCCGTAGCCCGCGGCGGGAAACCTCACCGTGAACGAGGCCACCCCGCGGCCGCGGCACGCGGGGTTACGATGCTGCGGGCGGGCCACGCTGGCCACGGGGCTATGCGTTCAGGCCCGTCTGTACGTCAGAGATTGGCGCGATGAGAATCCGCTCCGCTGGCCGGGCTTGATGACCGAGACCTCCGCTGCTGAGCTGATCGACCGCGCGGTCGGTGCGGGGGTCATCCCGGGCGCGGTCCTGGCCGCGGGCCTGCATGCGGCGGAGCCGCTGCTGCTGCACGTGGCCGGGGACGCCCAGCGTGACGCGGCCGCCAAGCGGCCGATGACGGCCAGCACGGTCTTCGACCTCGCCTCGCTGACCAAGGTCGTCGCGACGCTGCCGATCCTGCTGTACCTGGTCGGCCGCGGCGAGATCGGCCTGGACCAGCCCGCGAGCCGGTACCTGCCGGCCTTCGCCCCCGCCGCCGCCGGCCCGGACAAGGGCGGCGTGACCGTGCGGCAGCTGCTCCTGCACACCTCCGGGCTGCCCGACCAGCGCAGGTACTACCAGCACCTGCGGGACCCGGCCGAGATCCGGGCCGCGGCGGTCGCCGAGCCGCTGGTCGCCCGGCCGGGCACCGTGTTCTGCTACTCGGACGTCGGGTTCATCACCCTCGGGGAGCTCGCCGCCGCGGTCGCGGGCGGCGGGCTTGACGAGCTCGTGCGGGACGTCGTGTGCACCCCGCTCGGCCTGGCCGCGACCAGGTACCTGCCTCCGGCCGGGTGGGCCGACCGGATCGCGGCCACCGAGATCGTCGACGGCGCGGCCAAGGTCGGCGTGGTGCACGACGAGAACGCCGAGGCGCTGGGCGGGGTGGCCGGCCACGCTGGGCTGTTCGGCACCGCAGCCGACCTGGCCCGGTACGCCGCGGCCTGGGCCGGGGACGACTCACCCATGGAGGGCCTGCGGGCCGAGGCGCTGCGCGGCCAGACCGAGGGGCTCGGCGGGCGCCGCGGCCTGGGCTGGGGGCTGCGCGGTGACGCTTACGACAACATGGGCGATGGCTGGCCGGCCTCGGGCGCGGGCCACACCGGGTTCACCGGCACCAGCCTGTCCGTGGATCCGCGCAGCGGGCTGTGGGCGGTGCTGCTGACCAACGCGGTGCACTTCGGGCGCGGCCCCGAGCACTCGGTCGTCGGCCTGCGCAAGCAGGTACACGCCGCGGTGGCCGCCGAGCTGCTCGCTTGACCGTGACGGCGGCGTGGTCAGGGCACGAGGTAGCCGTCCAGGCGGGCATCGAGCGCGCGAAGCCCTGCACGGTGCGTGGTCAGTCTTCCTGGTCCTGCTCGCCGGGCGGAGCAGCGGCGTCGGGGTCGGCCCCGGTTTCGGCCGGGGTGTCGATGACGGGCACCGGGTCGAGGCCGATCCTCTCGGCGATCCTGGTCAGCAGCTCATCCTGGGCGGCGAGGTGGCCTTGGACGTGCGCTACCTCGTGCAGGGTCGCGCTCGCGTCGTGGAACGTCGCCTCGGCGCGCTTGTCCGCCGCGGCGGCCTGCACGTTCTGCCCGACCATGATCACCGACAGCAGCACGAGCTGCAGGAAGGTCTGCGCCACCCAGGAGACGAGCGCCGCCGTGCCGGTGCGGATCGCGTCCGGCAGGCTGATCAGGTCGAACAACGCGAACGCGTAGGCACACCACATGCTGCCCACCACGGTCGTGACGAGGATCGCGACTTTCGTGTTGAACCGCGTGATCGCGGTTCCCCTGGGGAGCAGATCAAGAACCTTCACCGGGCGTTCGGCGCGCCGCGCGGCGATCCACGGATGACGTATGTGCTGGTAGATCGCCATGATCTGGGCCTTTCATCGGATGACAGGACGCTCCTGCAAGCCGGCAGAAACCCCCGTCAGGGTAACGGCCGTTGCGGGCCGCCGGGGACGCCCAAGGCCCACCCGGACTGGGCGCGCCGGGCCTCACCGCACGTCGGCCGCGTGCCGTCGTAAAGTGACGCCATGCCCCAAACAGCACGTCACGCCACAGTTCAGGAGTGGACCGTCCACACTCCGCGGACGCTGCTCGCGCATGTGCGTGCGCTGACCCCGAACCTCGCGCCCGCCGAGCAGCGCGTGGCGGCCGCGGTGGTGAACGACCCCGCCGGAGTCTCGGCCAAGACCATTTCCGAGCTGGCCGAGGCGTGCCGGACGTCGGGGACCACGGTAATCAGGTTCTGCCGCGCGATGGGCTTCCCCGGCTACCCCGAGCTCAGGCTGGCCCTGGCCGCCGCCGCGCAAGCCGGCCGGGAGACGGGCTGGGAGGACATCGGCAGCGACATCGGACCGCACGACACGCTGGACGAGGTGATCAAGAAGATCGCGCACGCGGACGCGCGGGCGGTGGAGGAGACGAGCGCGCAACTGGACCAGGTGACACTCGGCGCGGTCGTGGACGCGGTCGTCCGCGCCCGCCGCATCGATATCTACGGCGTCGGTGCGAGCGCGTTCGTCGCGCTCGACCTGCAGCAGAAGCTGCACCGGATCGAGCGGATCGTGTACGCCTGGCCGGACCCGCACAGCGCGGTCACTTCGGCAGCACTGCTGAAGCGCGGCGACGTGGCTATCGGGATCTCGCACACCGGGGCAACGGCCGACACCGTCGGAAGCCTCGCCGAGGCGCGGGCGCATCAGGCGACCACGGTCGCGATCACGAACTTCCCCGGATCGCCGATCGCCCGGGTCGCCGACCATGTGCTCACCACGGCCGCGCGGGAGACGACGTTCCGCTCCGGCGCGATGGCCAGCAGGATCGCCGCGCTCACGGTAGTGGACTGCCTGTTCGTCGCGGTGGCACAGCGCAACTACAAGCAGACGCTGCGGGCGCTTGAGCGTACCTACGCGGCGGTGCGGGCCCGCCGCTGACCGTGCCCGGCCGCGTCCGGCGCCATCGGGCCGCGAGACGTCGGCGGCATTTGGTGGGCCTCCCCCCGGCCCACCGCTGCCGTCGGCTCAGACTCCAGGCACCGCGGCTGACGAGACGTCCGGAGATTACGCGATGTAATCGCTGGCCTGGCCGGACATCTCCTCTTGAGCCTCGAGCTGCTCGGCGAGCCGGGGTGGGGCGTCGGCGCGCAAGAACGGGACGCATCCGGCCGATAATTCCGTGGCGGTGAGCGAGGTGCGGCGCGCGGCCCACCATCTACCCGTGTCGCTGAGCCAGATGCTCCAGCGCCCGCCGAATGCGGCTTCGAGCGTTTCCATGGTGCAGGTGCTGGCGAATTGCTCGTTCATGGGCCCTTCCACGTTGCGTATCCCGGCAGTCACAAGCAGTATGGATGAGGACGATAGCCAGGAAATTGCAAATCGTCTGCAACTCCGGGATTTAGGCCTGGCAACTCGGGACGGGATAGGCGCGCGTAGCAGCCCGCTACGGCCAGCTCAGCCAGCGACTGCCCGGACTGCTCAACGAATCGGCGCGGCCCGGCTCGTGGCGTGCACTCGTTAAGCCGGAAACCACCCGGTCCGTTGCCTCTTGGGTGATCAGGTTCTATTGTCCGGGTAGGCCTGGATGTGAACGCTAACAACCAGCCCTGATCCTCCCTGCCTTGCGTGCCTTCCGCTGGCGGACAAATCGCCGGTCTGGTGTTCCGCCGGCGAAGGCCAGGCGACCCGAGCGCAGAACGGAGAACCTCATGGACAATGCGCCCCGCGCAACATCTGGCCGCGATGCATCTCGCCGCCAGCACCCGGTCGGCCAGGCGATTCTCGCCGGCCTTCGGCATGCCGCCGGCCTGCTGCGCTCCGCCGTCAGCGGCGGGCGCCATTCATTAGCGCGCCGGCTCACGGTCACCGCCGTGCCGGTCGTTCTGGTGGTGCCGCTGGTCGCCGCGCTGACGCTGCCGGCCTCATCCACCGCGGCCGCCTCGCCGAAGGCCGCGGGCCCGAACGGGCCAGTGCCCGCCGTCGACTGGGCGCTGTCCGGGCAGGCCGCCGCTAACTCCACGGAAACGGGCTTCCCCGCGTCGAACGCGATCGACGGCGACGCCGGCACCGACTGGTGCACCTCGGCCTGGACCGGAAGCCTCGTGATCGACCTGGGCCAGGTCCGCTCCCTTTCCGACCTAGGCATCACGCTGGACGCAGCCAGCCCGTCGGCGGGCGCCAGCATCCAGATCGCGAGCCAGGCCGGCGACTGGCAGGCGGTGCCTGCGGCCCGCAATGTCGCGCTGGACCCGGGAAACCCGATGTACATCCCGCTCCCGCGTGGCACCCAGGCACGGTATGCGCAGCTCACCGTATACAGCGACACAGGTGCGGACGTCTGCGTGGGGGAGTTCCGGATGTTCGGGCCCGACCCGGCGGCCGCGAACATGGACCTGGGCGCCGACCTTTCCTTCACGCCGCAGGAACTCGCCGCCGGGGCGCAGTTCACCTATCGCGGCCAGCAGCAGAACCCGGTGACGATCATGCGCGAGAACGGGGCGAACTACGTCCGGCTGCGGCTGTGGGTCGACCCGCCGCCCGGCTACAACGACCTGGCCGGCGACCTGGCCATGGCTAAGACGATCGAGGCGGCCGGCATGAAGCTGCTGCTCGACATCCAGTACTCCGACTTCTGGGCGGATCCGCAGGGGCAGACCACTCCCGCGGCCTGGCAGGGCGAGGATCTCACCCAGCTGGCGGCCACCGTGAGGTCCTACACCCAGCAAGTGATCTCGGCCTTCGCGCAGCAGGGAACGCCAGTCGACATGGTGGCGATCGGCAACGAGATCCGGAACGGGATGCTGTGGCCGGCCGGCGAGGTCGACTGGACCACCAACACCGGCTGGAGCAACCTGGCTACCCTGCTGAAGGCCGGGGTGGCGGGCGCCGAGGCCGGCAACCCGCCTGGTCACAAGCTCCTGATCATGATGCATTTCGACCAGGGCGGTGACGCTCAGACGAGCCAGGAGTTCTACCAGGAGCTGGTCTCGAACGGCGTGCCGTTCGACGTGATCGGCCTCTCGTACTACTCCATCCTGGGCGACGGGCCGCTGTCCGGCCTGCGCCAGAACGTTGACAACCTGGCGACCACGTTCCATAAGCCGATCATCGTCGCCGAGACCCAGTACCCGTGGACGCTGGCGAACGGCAACAGCGCGATCGGCGACAGCACCGGCGACTTCGCCTGGGAGACCAGCCAGCTTGACCCCGGCTACCCGGCCAGCCCCGGAGGCCAGCTCTCGTTCATCACCGACGAGCTGTCGATCCTGGCCAACGTGCCCGACGGGCTCGGCGAAGGGCTGTTCTACTGGGCGCCCGAGTGGATCCCCGGCGTGCCCTGGGAGCCCGGGGCCGGCATCGGCTCGCCGAATACCAACCTCACCCTGTTCAACTTCCAGGGCACCGCGCTTCCGTCGATCGGCATCTTCCGGAACCCGGCTGCCGTATGCGAAAGCTACGACCCTTACGACGTCCCGTGCGTCATCGGAGGCTAGCTCTCGGCCGGTAACCCGGCGGCCCGGCGGTTCGGTGATCATGGCCCTGCCGCCGGGCCGCCGGCGTGTCCGAAACGTCGCCGTCAGGGCGGGGCTATCACGGCTCCTCATTCGCCCGGGCTGGCGCGTCGGCCAGCCCGCGACGCCAGCCGGCGTTCACCTGGCTGCGGTGCACCGGATTGCGCCCGTTACGGCACTGTTACGCCCGCGCCGCGGATCTTCCTTTCATCACAGTCCCAGTAGTAGCCTCCGCAAAGCAGGCAGGTCTGGCGGTGATCCGGGGAAGAGGTCTGGCGTGGTGAATGCGGCAAAAGGGCTGAGATCGTGAGCGGGGCTGCGGGATCCGACGGTGGCGCGGCCGCCACGCTGTCGGAAGGGGTCGAGCCGGCCCTCACCCACGTAGAGCATCGCGGCATCGAGCACGTCCCGCTGACCAGCCGGTGGGGCGGGCCGAGCAGCCTGTTCTGGATGTGGGCCGGGGCCGTCTGGAACGTCGAGTTCGTCGTCTACGGCGGCCTGGCGGTCGTGGTGTTCGGCCTGTCGTTCGCTCAGGCCGTCGTCGTCATCGTGATCGGCAACCTGTTCTACCTGCTCACCGGCCTGGCCAGCCTGCAGGGGCCACGGGCCGGGACTACGGCATTCGCGATCAGCCGGGCCCCGTTCGGGCCCAACGGCAACCGGATGCCGTCGTTCTTCAACTGGGTGACCCAGGTCGGCTTCGAGATCGAGGGCATCGCCCTGATCGTGCTCGCCGCTATCGCGCTCATGGCCAAGGGCGGCTTCGCGGCCGGGATCCCGGCGAAGGTCATCTTCCTCATCCTGGCCGTGCTGATCCAGGCGGTCCTGCCGCTGCTCGGCCACGCCGCGGTGCTGCGGGTGCTCAAGTGGCTCAGCATCCCGTTCGTCGTGCTGTTCGTGGTCATGGCCATCCTCACCACGTCCAAGGTGAACCTGCACGTCCCGGTGCACGGCGCGGGCTGGGGCTCGCTGTTCGTGTTCCTGGCCCTGGTGATCTCCGCCGGCGGCCTGGGCTGGACCGAGAACGGCAACGACTACTCGCGCTACCTGCCGCCCGACGCCAACCCGCAACGCATCGTGCTGGCGGTCGCGCTGGGCGGCGCGATCCCCTCCGCGCTGCTGGAGATCCTGGGCGCGGCGGTCGCGACCGGGGTCCCGGCGGCGACGTCGATCACCGGGCTCACCGCGAGCCTCCCCAGCTGGTTCGTGTGGCCCTTCCTGATCTTCGCCATCTTCCAGCTGTTCGCGATCAACACGATCGACCTGTACTCCTCCGGCGTCACCCTGCAGAGCCTGATCCCGCGGCTTCATCGCCTGCACTGCGTCCTGATCGACACCGTCGTCTGCGGCGCGTTCGCCGCCTACGCGGTCTTCTCGTCGAGGTTCTTCTCGCTGCTGGCCGACTTCCTGCTGTTCATCATCGTGTGGCTGGGCCCGTGGTGCGCGATCTTCCTGATCGACGCGTGGCTGCGGCGCAACCGCTACGACAACGATGCGCTGCTGAACGAGCGGCCTGGCAGCCGGTACTACCGCAACGGCGGGGTGTTCTGGCCCGCGATCATCGCCCAGGTGATCGGCATGGTTGCCGCTGCGCTGTGGCTGAACGCCTACTCGCCGTACGTTTCGCCGTTGTCCAGCCGGGTCGGCGGGTCGGACTTCAGCGTGTTCATGGGCCTGTTCTTCGGCGGCATCACCTACTGGCTGCTGGCCCGCAGGACCGTCACCGCCGAGGCCGCGGCGACTCCCACCACGGTGGTGTGACGCGTCAGTCAATTCGACCAGCCTTAACGCTATGCCGGCCGAACTGGCCCGGCAGGAACTGCTGGCGTGCTGCTCGTCCGAGCGCTGGGCTATTGAGGTCGCGTCCGGCCGCCCGTACGCCTCGGCCGAGGAGCTGCTGGCGAGTTCGGATGCGGCAATGGCTGGCCTGGCACCGGCGGATCTGGAGCAGGCGCTGGCCGGTCACCCGAGAATCGGGGACCGTCGTGGCGCGGACGAACGGTCGCGCCGCGAGCAGGCCGGGGTTCTCGGCGCGGACCAGGCCACGATCCAGGCCCTGGCCGAGGGCAACGAGGAGTACGAGCGCCGGTTCGGCCACATCTACCTGGTCTGCGCGACCGGCCGCGACGCCGCCGACCTGCTGGCCCTGCTCCGCGAGCGGCTCGGCAACGACCCGGAAACCGAGTGGGGCGTGGTCCGCCGCGAGCTAGGGAAGATCAGCCGGATAAGGCTGGCCAGGCTGCTGGAGGGGGAGGCTTGACTCAGGTCACCACGCACGTGCTCGACACCGCGCGGGGCGCGCCAGCGGCCGGGGTGCCGGTCCGGCTGGAGAGCGTGTCCGGCGCGGATCCGGGGGAGGAGATCGGCCGAGCCAGCACCGACGCCGACGGGCGGGTCCGCGAGATCGGGCCCGAGCGGCTGCCGTCCGGGACCTACCGGATCGTCTTCGACACGGCCGCGTACTTCGCGCAGCAGCAGACCGCCGGGTTCTTCCCCGAGGTCGCGATCACGTTCACCGTCGACGGCGACGGGCCGCACTACCATGTTCCGCTGCTGCTCAGCCCGTTCGGCTACACCACCTACCGCGGGAGTTAATGCCATGGCGATCGTGCTCGGCCCGAACCAGTACGGCAAGGCTGAGACGCGGGTGGTGCGGGTCTACCGGGACGCCGCGCAGCACGAGATCCGCGACCTCAGTGTCTCGACCCTGCTGCGCGGCGACTTCGCCGACGCTCACGCCCGCGGTGACCAGGCCAAGGTGCTCCCCACCGACAGCCAGAAGAACACCTGTTTCGCCTATGCCAAGGAGAAGGGGGTGGGCGAGATCGAGGACTACGCGCTGGACCTCGCCCGCCACTTCGTCGACGACGTCCGGCCGGTCAGCCAGGCCAGGATCGAGGTCGATGAATACCGCTGGGAGCGCGTCAGCGTGGCCGCCGGCCGCACCCGCACACGTTCGCCCGGGCCTCGAGCGAGGTCCGGACCGCGGCGGTAACCGTCACAGGCGAGAACCCCGGGCAGCGAGCCTGGGTCGTCTCGGGCCTGGCCGATCTCGTGGTGCTGAAGACGACCGGCTCGGAGTTCTCCGGCTTCCTGAACGACCGCTACACCACGCTGGCCGAGACCAGCGACCGGATCCTGGCCACCTCGCTGACCGCGCGCTGGCGCTACCAGGCCTGGCCGACGGGCTGGGGCGAGGCCCACGCGCAGATCCGGCAGATCATGCTCGAGCGCTTCGCCGACACCCACAGCCTCGCTCTGCAGCAGACCCTGTGGACCATGGGCCAGGCGGTCCTTGAGGCCCGCGAGGAGGTGGCGGAGATCAGGCTGTCGGCGCCCAACCGGCACCACTTCCTGGCCGATCTGGCGCCGTTCGGACTGGACAATCCGGGCGAGGTGTTTCATGCCGCCGACCGGCCCTACGGGCTGATCCAGTGCGCCGTTCAGCGCGACGACGCGGCCGATCCCGGGCCCGCGTGGGATTCCGCGATCGCGTTCGCGTGAAGAGAGGATCAGCGGGGAGCCTTATCAGTCGTATTGACTGATAAGGCTCCCCGCTATTGCTGGGGGGGCGGGATGGGAGCCCGGGCGGGGGGCGGGATGGGAGCCCGGGCGGGGGCGGGATGGGAGCCTGGGCGGCGGGGTAGGCACGAGCGGGGCTTGAGGGAGGGCGAGGAGCAGGCGGTGGATTTCCTGCAGCCGACGAGCTGGGCAGACGCGCTGGCCGCCAAGGCCGCGCGCCCGGAGGCTGTGCCGATCGCCGGGGGCACCGACGTCATGGTGGAGCTGAACTTCGACGCCCGCCGGCCCGATGCCCTGCTCGACCTGACCAGAGTCCCCGAACTGGCGGAGTGGGGCGCCGAGCGCGGCCGGATCAGGCTCGGCGCCGGCGTCAGCTACGCCCGGCTGATCGGTGAGCTCGGTGACCGGCTGCCCGGCCTGGCCATGGCGGCCAGGACGGTGGGGTCTCCCCAGATCCGCAACCGGGGCACGGTCGGCGGCAACCTCGGCGCCGCGTCGCCGGCCGGCGACTGCCATCCGCCGCTCCTCGCCACGGGAGCCGAGATCGAGGTCGCGTCGGTGCGAGGGGCCCGCAGGATCGCGGCCGTGGACTTCTACACCGGCGTCAAGCGGAACGCGCTGGCCCCGGACGAGCTGATCGCGGCGATCCTGATCCCGCCCGCGGCAGGCCCGCAGCAGTTCAGCAAGGTCGGTACCCGCAACGCGATGGTGATCGCCGTGGCCTCGTTCTGCATTGGCCTGGATCCGGCGGGCCGGGCGGTCGGTACCGGCATCGGCTCGGCGGCGCCCACCCCCAGGCGCGCGACGGCGGCCGAGCTCTTCCTGACCGGGGCGCTGGACGAGGCCGGCCTGTGGGACTCCCGCGCCGACCTGCCGGCCAGCATCGTCCGCGAGTTCGGCGAGCTGGTCAAGGCCGCCGCTGACCCGGTCGACGACGTCCGGGGCACCGCCGCCTACCGGCGCCACGGGCTCGCGGTCATGGCCAGGCGTACCCTGACCTGGGCCTGGGACTCCTACCAGCAGGAGAGGGGGTGAGCGCATGCGGATCACGGCGACGGTCAACGGCGAGACACGGCAGGCGGACGACGTCTGGGAGGGCGAGAGCCTGCTCTACGTGCTGCGCGAACGGATGGGCCTGCCCGGCTCGAAGAACGCATGCGAGCAGGGTGAATGCGGTTCCTGCACCGTCTACCTGGACGATGAGGCGGTCTGCGCCTGCCTGGTCGCGGCCGGCCAGGCGCAGGGCCGCAGCATCGTCACGGTCGAGGGCCTGGCCAGCGGCGACGATCTGCACCCGGTGCAGCAGGCGTTCGTCGAGGCGGGCGCGGTGCAGTGCGGGTTCTGCACGCCCGGCCTGCTGATCGCCACGCACGACCTGCTGCGCCGCGGCGGGCGGCCGACGGACGCCGAGATCCGCGAGGCGCTCGCGGGCAACCTGTGCCGGTGCACCGGGTACGAGAAGATCCTGGACGCGGTGCGGCTGGCCGCGGACCGGTGGCAGGATCGCGCGTCGTGAGCGGCCTCATCCTGGACGGTTGCCACGTGCTGACCGTGAACCCGCAGCGGGACGAGTATCCGGGCGGGTACGTCGCGGTGGACGGGGACCGTATCAGCGAGGTCGGCCTTGACTACGGGCCGCAACGCCACGCCGACGTCCGCCGGGTGGACGCCAGCGGCTGCCTGGCCACGCCGGGCCTGGTCAACACCCACGATCACCTGTACCAGTGGGCCACCAGGGGCCGGGCGGTCGACGCCTCGTTGTTCGCCTGGCTGACCGAGCTCTACCCGGTCTGGGCGCGGATCGACGCCGAGATCGTGCGCCCCGCGGCCACCGCCGCCCTGGCCTGGCTGGCCAGGAGTGGCTGCACGACCACGATGGATCACCATTACCTGTTCCCAGCGAACGGCGGCGAACTGCTGGGCGCGACCGTTGAATCCGCCGCCCAGGTGGGCCTGCGGTTCCATCCGACTCGGGGCTCCATGGACCTGGGCGCCAGCTCCGGCGGGCTGCCGCCGGACGACGTGGTGGAGGAGCTTGACGCGATCCTCGCGGCGACGCAGTCGGCGATCGAGCGGTTCCACGACCCGTCGCCGGCCTCGATGCTGCGGATGGGCGTCGCGCCGTGCTCGCCGTTCTCGTGCACCCGCGACCTGATGACGGAGTCAGCCGCGCTGGCCCGAAGCTATGCGGCCCAGGGCAGCGGCGTCCGGCTGCACACGCATATCGCCGAGACCGCCGATGAGGACGAATACTGCGCCGAGCGCTACGGCTGCACGCCGGTGGAGTACCTGGACTCGCTGGGCTGGCTGGGCCCCGATGTCTGGCTGGCCCACGCGGTGCACACCGATGATCGCGCGATCGGCAGGATCGCCGCCAGCGGGACCGGTGTCGCGCACTGCCCGTCGTCCAACGCCAGGCTCGGCTCGGGCATCTGCCGAACGCGCGCGCTGCTCGACGCGGGCGTTCCGGTCGGGCTCGGCGTGGACGGCGCTGCCTCCAACGAGGCGAGCTCGCTGCTCGGCGAGGTCGCCGCGGCCGCGCTGATGGCCAGGGCGGTCGGCGGTGCCGGGGCGATGACCGTGCGCGAGGCGGTGGAGCTTGGCACGCTCGGCGGGGCCCGGGTGCTCGGCCGGGAGGCCGAGATCGGTTCGCTGGAGCCAGGCAAGCTCGCGGACATCGCGCTGTGGCGGCTTGACACGCTCCCGCACGCGGGCATCGCCGATCCCGTCGCGGCGCTGGTGCTCGGTCCGCCGCCGCCGCTCGAGCTGCTGCTGGTGGGTGGCCGGACCGTGGTGGAGCGCGACCGCGTGGTGACCGTCGATGAGCAGCAGGTCGCCGACTCGGCCCGCCGGGTCAGCGAAGCCCTGGCCGGCTAGCCGCTGCGCCCGGGAAGCAGGGGCGCCCGGCTACGTCGCATGGTGGTCTCCGTCGCGTCGTTCATGGCTGGCTGGCGGGCTGTCCACGCGATCAAGCCAGGTGATGAATCTGGTCATCGCGGCGGTGACCTTACCCAGCACGGCGCCAGCCCGGCTGGCCGGCCTGCTGAGCTGCTCGCCATCGGGCATGGGCTCTCCGGCGGTCAGCCGGCCGAAGGTGGCCAGCATCGAGGCCAGCCGGGGATCTGACCGGCTCACGGCCACGCCGATGTTCTCCAGCAGCCGCTGGTCGCGGACGGACCGGTCCATGCCGGCGCACCTCCC
Source organism: uncultured Actinomycetota bacterium (assembly GCA_963729365.1). Lineage (GTDB taxonomy): Bacteria > Actinomycetota > Actinomycetes > Streptosporangiales > Streptosporangiaceae > JASHPR01. The sequence goes on along the minus strand of CAVSNQ010000010.1, from coordinate 165,857 downwards.
CCCGGGCAGGCCAGCCAATTCCTCCGGCCGGCCACCTGCCGCAGCGGTAACTATCGTGTCACGACATGGCCTTATTCATCGACGTGTGAACCGATATAACGAGCGAGCATGAGGGCGATGCCCAGGCTTCCCGCAGCGTATCGTCGGAAAGCGTGAGCACTCCGACCCGGGCTCCGGCCAGCGTGCCTGCCGTCCGGCGCGGGCCTGCCGCAGGCGGCGTCGGCGCCTCCACGCTGCGCCCGGACGCGACGGCCAAGGTGACCGGCCAGTTCGCCTACGGCAGCGACCTGTGGATGGACGAGATGATCTGGGGCGTCACGCTGCGCAGCCCCCATCCGTACGCCAGGATCCGCTCGATCGGAATCGGGCCGGCCCTGGCCACCAGCGGGGTCTACGCCGTGCTGACCCACGCCGACGTCCCCGGCGAGAACGCCTGCGGGCTTGAGCTCGCCGACCAGCCGGTCCTGGCCGACGGCGTGGTCCGCTACGAGGGCGAGCCGGTCGCGCTGGTCGCCGCCGACCATCCCGAGATCGCCCGGCAGGCGGCGAAGAAGATCGCGGTCGACTACGAGATCCTGCCGCCGGTCACCGACTCCAGGCAGGCACTCGATCCGGCCGCGCCCCGGCTGCATGAGGCCCGCGGCAACCTGGTCCGGCATCTCAAGATCCGCAAGGGCGACCCGGCGCCCGCGGCCGACGTGGTCGTGGCCGGGACTTACCGGATCGGGATGCAGGACCAGGCGTTCCTCGGTCCGGAGGCGGGACTGGCGGTGCCCGATGAGCAGGGCGGCGTCGACCTGTACGTGGCCACCCAGTGGCTGCACGTCGACCAGAGGCAGATCTGCGCCGCCCTCGGTCTGCCGCCCGAGCAGGTCAGGCTGGTGCTGGCCGGGGTGGGCGGCGCGTTCGGCGGGCGCGAGGACCTGTCCATGCACGTACACGCGTGCATGCTGGCGCTGCACACCGGCAAGCCGGTCAAGATGGTCTACAACCGCGAGGAGTCGTTCTTCGGGCACGTGCACCGCCATCCGGCGAGCATGCGCTACGAGCACGGCGCGCGCCGGGACGGCACGCTGGTCTACGTCAAGGCGGAGATCTACCTCGACGGCGGGGCCTACACCTCGAGCACCCCGGCCGTGGTCGGCAACGCCGGGACCATGGGCATCGGGCCGTACCTGGTGCCGAGCGTGCACGTCGACTGCTACGGCGTCTACACCAACAACCCGCCGTGCGGCGCGATGCGCGGCTTCGGCTCCGTGCAGGCCGCGTTCGGCTACGAGGCGCAGATGGACAAGCTGGCCGCGGCGCTGTCCATGGACCCGGTCGAACTGCGCTGCCGCAACGCGATCAGCATGGGCGGCGAGGCGCCGACCGGGCAGATCGTGGACAGCCCGGCTCCGGTGGCCGAACTCCTGCGCCGCCTGCAGGCGATGCCACTGCCCGAGAAAACACGGCCCGGGAAAACACGGCCCGGGAAACCACGGCCCGGGAAACCACCGCCCGCCGCGAACCGGAACGGGGCCCGCGACCCGCTCGGCCTGCCCGGCGGGGTGGCCAACACGACCCACGGCGAGGGCGTGGTGCGCGGCGTCGGCTACGCGGCCGCCTACAAGAACGTCGGCTTCTCCGAGGGCTACGACGACTACTCGACCGCGCGGGTCCGGCTCGAGGTCATCGGCGGGGAGCCGGTGGTGACCGTGCACACGGCCGCCGCCGAGGTCGGCCAGGGCCTGGTCACCATCGAGCAGCAGATCTGCCGCACCGAGCTCGGCGTGGACCGGGTGCTGATCAACCCGGCCGATACCCGCGTCGGCTCGGGCGGCTCCACGTCGGCCTCCCGGCAGACCTATGTGACCGGCGGCGCGGTCAAGGCCGCCTGCGAGCGGGTCAGGGAACGGGTATCCGGCCTGGCCGAGCGCCGGCTCGGCCGCAGGATGGCCGGGATGGCCGGCGGCTGCGTGCTCGCGGGCACCGAGCGGATCCCGCTGGCCGAGATCATCGGCGGCGAGGTCATCGAGGAGACGGTCGAGTGGCGGCACCGGCCGACCTACCCGGTCGACCCGGAGACCGGCCAGGGCTTCGCGCACGTGCAGTACGCGTACGCCGCGCACCGCGCGGTGGTCGACGTCGACATCGACCTCGGCCTGGTCAAGGTCATCGAGCTGGCCTGCACCCAGGACGTGGGCAAGGCCATGAACCCGCAGGCCGTGGAGGGCCAGATCCACGGCGGCAGCGCCCAGGGCCTCGGCCTGGCCATCATGGAGGAGATCCAGGTGCGGGACGGGCGGATCGCCAACCCCTCGTTCACCGACTACCTGATCCCTACGATCCTGGACATGCCGCCGATGCGGATCGAGGTGCTCGAGTACCCCGACCCGAACGCTCCCTACGGCCTGCGCGGCGTCGGCGAGCCGCCCACGATCTCCTCGGGCCCGGCGGTCGCCGCCGCGATCCGCGCCGCTACCGGGCTTGAGCTGCCGCTCATCCCGATCAGACCAGAACATATAACGGATAGTCCGTGACCACCGGGCCCCGCTACCGCGCCGGCCTGGACGCGCTGGTCGCCGAGGCCGACCGGCTCCTGGCCGCCAGCGACCGGGCGCTCGCGGCGGGCTACCCGGGGCCGCGGCCCGGCCGGCAGCCGGTGCACACGGTCTACGTGCCCGCGGACAAGTTCGGTCAGGGGCTGGCCGGGCAGTGGGGACGGCACGCGCGGCAGGCGCTGGACACCTGGGCTCCGGGCCCGGCCGAGTTCGGCGAGGCCATGGGCCTGCCCGCCCGCCTGGCGGCGGACGTGCGGTCCCGGGTGCTGGCCAAGCTGATCGCGGAGCCGGTCGAGGACCTCCGGCTCGACTTCGAGGACGGCTACGGCGACCGGGGCGACGACGCCGAGGACGCCGACGTCCGTTCCGCCGCTGCGGGCCTGGCCGCCGAGGTCCGGGCCGGGAGCGCGCCGCCGCGGTGCGGCCTGCGTGGCAAGAGCCTGGAACCGGCCACCCGCCGCCGGGCCATCAGGACGCTGGACGGCTTCCTCGCCGAACTGCTGTCGGCCGGCCCGCTCCCGGCCGGGTTCGTGGTGACGCTGCCCAAGGTCACCTCGGCCGACCAGGTGACCACGATGGCGCGGCTCTGCGGCCTGCTGGAGGCCTCGCACGGCCTGGCGCCCGGCGTGCTGGCCTTCGAGGTCCAGGTCGAGACGCCGCAGCTGATCCTCGGCGCGGACGGGGCGGCGACCGTGGCCAGGTGCGTGCACGCCGGGCGCGGCCGCCTCACCGGGCTGCACTACGGCACCTATGACTACAGCGCCGCGCTCGGGATCGCGGCGCACCAGCAGAGCATGGAGCATCCCGTGGCCGACCACGCGCGGGCGGTGATGCAGGTCGCGGCGGCCGGGACCGGCGTCCGGCTCAGCGACGGGTCGTCCAACGCGGTGCCCGAGGGCACCAGGGACCAGGTCATCGAGGCCTGGGCGCTGCACGCGCGGCTGGTGCGGCGGTCCCTGGAACGGGGTTTCTACCAGGGCTGGGACCTGCATCCGGGCCAGCTGGCCAGCCGGTACGCGGCCACGTTCGGCTTCTTCCGCGAGGGGCTGCCCGCGGCGGGCGCCCGGCTGCGGTCCTACCTGGACCGGGCCGAGGGCCGTGTGCTCGAGGAGCCGGCCACGGCCCGCGCGCTGGCCGGGTTCCTGGCCCGGGGGCTGGACTGCGGGGCGGTCACCGAGCCGGAACTCACCGCGCTGACCGGCCTGGACCGGGCCGGGCTCGATGCGCTCAGGTAGTCCGGGCCGGGCCGGCCAGGCTGACCTGGTGATCCGCGCCCGCCGCGCCGTCCTGCCGCACGGCACCGGCCCGGCCGAGGTGCGGATCAGCGGAGGCCGGATCACCGGCGTGAACGACGGTTACGGGGCGGGCGGCCAGACCGTAACCCAGGCCGACGGCGACCGGGCGGGCGGTCCGACCGTAACCCTGGCCGACGACGAGGTGCTGCTGCCGGGCCTGGTGGACACCCACGTGCACGTCAACGAGCCGGGCCGGACGGACTGGGAGGGCTTCGCCTCGGCGACCCGCGCCGCCGCGGCCGGCGGGATCACCACGATCATCGACATGCCGCTGAACTCGATCCCGCCCACCACCAACGCGGGCGCGCTGCGGATCAAGCGGGAGGCGGCGGCGGGCCAGATCCATGTGGACGTGGGTTTCTGGGGCGGCGCCGTGCCAGGCAGCGCCGGCCGGCTGGCCGAGTTGCACGGTCGCGGAGCGTTCGGCGTCAAGGTCTTCTTGATCGACTCTGGAGTGCCCGAGTTTCCGCCGGTGGACCAGGCCGGCCTGAGCGACGTGATGGCGCGGGCCGCCGCGCTCGGCAGCGTGGTGCTCGTGCACGCCGAGGACGCCGCGGTGATCGCCTCCGCGCCGCCCCCGGGCGGGCGGGGCTACGCCTCGTTCCTGCGGTCGCGGCCCCCGGCCGCCGAGGTGACCGCGATCGAGCAGGTCATCGAGGCGGCCGAGCGGACCGGGGCGCGGGCCCACGTGCTGCACCTGTCCGCCGCGGACGCGATACCGCTGCTCGACGCGGCCCGGCGGCGGGGGGTCGCGATCACCGCGGAGACCTGCCCGCACTACCTGGCCCTGGCCGCGGCGGACATTCCGGACGGCGCCACCCAGTTCAAGTGCTGCCCGCCGATCCGCGGGCGGGACAACCGCGAACGGCTATGGCGGGCGCTGCGGGATGGAATCATCGACTGCGTGGTGTCCGACCATTCCCCGTGCCCGCCCGCGCTCAAGGACGCCGAGCGCGGTGACTTCGGCGCCGCGTGGGGCGGGATCTCGTCGGTGCAGCTGTCGCTGCCGGTCGTGTGGACCCAGGCCCGGGAGCGCGGCCACTCGCTCGACGACGTCGCCCGCTGGATGGCGGCCGGGCCGGCCCGGATCGCCGGGCTGGCCGCCAAGGGCCGGATCGCGCCCGGGTGCGACGCCGACCTGGTGGTGTTCGCGCCGGACGCCAGCTTCGTCGCCGATCCGCGGCGGCTGCACCACCGGCACCGGCTGACCCCGTACGCCGGCCAGCGGCTGCACGGCGTGGTCCGCCGGACCTGGCTCCGGGGCGCGCCCGTTCCCGGCGAACGGCCCGCGGGCCGGCTGCTGGCCCGGGGGGAGTCGGCGTGACCGGCGCGGGCGACGCCACGGGGCTGCCTGACCTAGCGTCTCGGGCCGTGGCCGGGAGTGTGGTGTTCGCCACCGACGAGTTGTTCGCGGAGAAGGAGAACCTGATCAAGCCGGAGCCGCCGGCGTTCGCCGCGGGGGAGTTCGGGAACCGCGGGAAGATCTATGACGGCTGGGAGACCCGGCGTCACCGGGCGCCCGGGCACGACCACGCGATCGTCCGGCTCGGGCTCGCCGGCATCGTGCGCGGCGTCGTGGCGGACACGTCGTTCTTCCGCGGCAACTACCCGCCGCAGGTGTCGGTGGAGGCGCTCGGGGCCGAGGGCTATCCGTCCCCGGGCGAGCTGGCCGCGATGGAGTGGCAGACGCTGGTCGAGCGGACCGATGCGCGGGGCGATGCGTTGAACGTGTACCCGGTGGCCTCCCCGCTCAGGTGGACGCACGTCCGGCTGTCGATCTACCCGGATGGCGGGGTGGCCAGGTTCCGGGTCCACGGGACCCCGCTGCCCGATCCGCGCTTCCTGGCCGGGACCATCGACCTGGCGGCGCTGGAGAACGGCGGCCGGGTGGCCGGCTGCTCCGACGCGTTCTACTCCTCGGCGGCCAACCTGATCCTGCCCGGCCGGGCCGCCGGGATGGCCGAGGGCTGGGAGAACGCGCGGCGGCGCGGCCCGGGCAACGAGTACGTGATCGTCGCCCTGGCCGCGGCCGGGGTGCTGCGCCACGTCGAGATCGACACCTCGTGCTTCGTCGGCAACGCTCCGGACCTGGTCCGGCTGCTGGCCGCGGACGCGCGCGCCGCGCCCGGCCCCGACATCGGCGAGTCGTCGTGGCGCGAGGTGCTGCCGATGACCCGGGTCCAGCCCGACACCCGGCACCGGTTCGCCGTGGCGGGCCACGGCGCGGCCACCCATGTCCGCCTCGACGTGTTCCCCGACGGCGGGCTGGCCAGGCTCAGGATCAACGGCGAGATCATCCCGGACGCGCTGGCCGGCCTCCGGCAGCGCTGGCTGGACGCGCTGCCCGAGGGGCAGCGCCGGGCCGCTGCGGAAGGTGCCAGGTGAGATTCGGACTCTTCATCCCCCCGTTCGGCGAGCTGTCGGATCCCGATCGCATCGCCAACCTGGCCGTCGTGGCCGAGGAGGCCGGCTGGTCCGGGTTCTTCCTGTGGGATCACGTGCTGTCGGCGCCGGGCGTGGCGGTTGCCGACGCGTGGACCGCGATGGCCGCGGTCGCGACGGCCACCCAGGCGATCAGGTTCGGAGCGCTCGTGACCCCGCTATCCCGGCGCAGGCCGTGGACGCTGGCCCGCCAGGTGGCCGCGCTCGACCGGCTGTCCGGCGGACGGCTGGTGATCGGGGTCGGCCTGGGCGACGACGGCTGGAAGGAGTTCAGCTCGTTCGGCGAGGCGACGCAGCCGCGGGAGCGCGGCGTCCTCCTCGACGAGTCGCTGGAGGTCCTGCGGCGCCTGCTGGCCGGCCGCGATGTCGCGTTCGACGGCGCGCGCCTGGCCGTGCACACCACGCCGTTCCTGCCCCGCCCGGTTCAGGACCCGGTGCCGGTGTGGGTCGGGTGCCGGTGGCCGAACCGTGCGCCGCTGGCCCGGGCGGCCCGGATGGAAGGCTGTTTCCCGATCTTCCCCGGCGGAGATGAGGTGGCGCTGTCCGACCCGGCCGACCTGGCCGCGGCGCACGCCGAGCTGGGGCGGCTGGGCGCCCCGGCCGGCCATGACCTGGTCATCCGGTGCGCCCTGCGCGGGCTCGGCCCGGACGGCCGGGCCAGCGCCCTGGACGCCGCGGAAAGCTGCGGGGTCACCTGGCTGCTGGAGGGCTTCCGCCCGGGGCAGCCCGCGGCCGAGGTCGAGGCCGTCGTGGCGGGCGGCCCCGCGGCGAGGTGATCAGCGGCGGCCCGGCGAGACGGTGCCGCCGCCGGTGATCGCCGTCCGCTCGGCCACCTGCTCGTTCATGACGACGTGCATCACCGCGTTGATGAGCGCGAGGTGCGTGAACGCCTGCGGGAAGTTGCCCAGGTGCCGCCCGGACTGCGGGTCGATCTCCTCCGCGTACAGCAGCAGCGGGCTGGCGTAGGACAGGACCTTCTCGCACAGATCGCGCGCCCGGCGGTGCTCGCCGATCTCCGACAGCGCCGAGACCAGCCAGAACGAGCAGATCGTGAACGTGCCCTCCTCGCCGACCAGCCCGTCGTCGGTCTCGTCGACCTGGTAGCGGAGCACGAGGCCGTCCCTGGTCAGCTCGTCCGCGATGGCGAGCACCGTGGCCCGGATCCGCGGGTCGTCCGGCGGCAGGAACCTGAGCAGCGGCATCAGCAGCACCGACGCGTCGAGCGCGTCGGTCTCGTAGTGCTGGGTGAACACCCCCCGCTCGTCCAGCGCGTTGGCGCAGATATCGGCGTGGATCTCGTCCGCCGCCTTCTGCCACAGGCGGGCGGCGTCGGCGTCCTCGCGGAGCCTGGCCAGGCGCGCCCCGCGGTCGGCCGCGACCCAGCACAGCAGCTTGGACGAGGTGAAGTGCTTCGGCTCGCCGCGGACCTCCCAGATGCCGCAGTCGGGATCGCGCCAGTGCTCGAGCGCGTGCTCCACCTGATGCCTGGCCATCTGCCAGACCCGCTCGTCGAGCCGGTCCCTCGACCTGGTGTGCAGGTACAGGGAGTCGAGCACCACGCCCCACACGTCGTGCTGCCGCTGGGTGTGCGCGGCGTTGCCGACGCGGACCGGCCGGGCGCCCTGGTATCCGTGCAGGTGCTCCAGCACGGACTCGTCGATGTCGCACCGGCCGTCGATGCCGTACACGATCTGGATGTCGCCCCGGTCGCGCTCGACAACGTCGGTCAGGAACGCGAAATAGTCGCTGGCCTCCCAGTCGAAGCCCAGCGTGTACAGGCCCCAGAGCGCGAACGTCGCGTCCCGGATCCAGCTGTAGCGGTAGTCCCAGTTCCGCTCCCCGCGCGGTGTCTCCGGCAGCGACGTGGTCGCGGCGGCGGCGATCGCGCCGGTCGGGGCGAACGTGAGGCCCTTGAGCGTCAGCGCGCTGCGGGTCAGGTAGGGGCGCCACCGGTGATCGGGGAAGTCGCCCCGGGCCAGCCAGTGCTGCCAGTGATGGGCGGTCCAGTTCAGCCGCTGGTAGGCCTCCTCATAGTCCGCGGGCGGAGTCCGGCTGCCCCAGGACAAGGCGCAGAAGCGGGTGTCACCCTCGCGCAGCAGGGTGCGGGCCCGGGCGCTCGGCCCCTCCAGGCCGATCCGGATGTCGGAGGTGAGCGTCAGCGCCAGGTCGCCGTCGTCCGGCCGGATCACGGCCTGGTGATAGCCCTGGTCGGCGTGGCTCCAGCGGGCGCGGTGGCGACCGTAGTCGAACACCGGCTCGCAGTCCATGGTGAGCTGCACCGCCCCGTCCACGCAGCGCACCATCCGCAGCAGGGTGTGCTCGGCGTCGTAGTCGGTCGGCGGCCTGACGTGGCTGGTCCGCTCCGGATGCTCGTGCCGCCACGGGCCCATCACCAGGCAGTCCCGGACGATGATCCAGCCCTCGCCGCAGTCCCAGCTGGTCTCGAGCACCATCGTCCCGGGCAGGTACCGGCGGTCCGCCGGCACGGCCACGTCCTCCGGCCCGAACCGGAACCAGCCCGCGTCCCGGTCGAGTATCGCGCCGAACACGCTCGGGCAGTCGAGCCGCGGCAGGCACATCCACTCGATCGAGCCGCCCGGGGCGACCAGCGCCGTGACCTCGCAGTCGGACAGGAACGCGTAGTCGGCGATCGGCGGGTACGGCGAGAACTCCCAGAGGGTGTCGCTCGGACCGAACGCATCGGGCTGCGCATCGAGCGGTCCGGTGTCGTGGGTCGTCAACTCATCACCGCCTCGGGCACGCGGGGGCCTTGATCCAGTGTGACACGGCGCGCGCGCCCGTCCAGCGCGCCGTTGCGCGGCCCGGGCACGGGTCACCACGGACCGGTGCGATTGCTGGCAGAGCCGATATAGCATCCCGAAATGGACCCCTGAAACTGGTGCAGGGGATGGGGAGGTGGGCGGGTGTATGACTTTGTCATCATCGGTGGTGGTTCGGCGGGCAGCGCCCTGGCCAGCCGGCTCTCGGCCGACCCGGAGAACCGGGTGCTGGTGCTGGAGGCAGGACGGCCGGACTACCGCTGGGATGTCTTCATCCACATGCCCGCCGCACTGACCATCCCCATCGGCAACCGCCACTACGACTGGCAGTACGAGTCCGAGCCCGAGCCGTTCCTGAACGGGCGCCGGATCTACCACGCCCGGGGAAAGGTGCTCGGCGGTTCCAGCAGTATCAACGGGATGATCTTCCAGCGCGGTAATCCGCTCGACTATGAGCGCTGGGCGGCCGACCCGGGGATGGCCGCCTGGGACTATGCGCACTGCCTGCCGTACTTCAAGCGGATGGAGAACTGCCTGGCCGGCGGGGACGAGTACCGCGGAACGGGCGGCCCGCTGGTGCTGGAGCGCGGGCCCGCCACCAATCCGCTGTTCGCTGCGTTCTTCGCCGCCGTGACGCAGGCCGGGTACTCGCTCACCGACGACGTGAACGGCTACCGGCAGGAGGGTTTCGCCCCGTTCGACCGTAACGTGCACCGGGGCCGGAGGCTCAGCGCGGCGCGGGCGTACCTGCACCCGGTCATGGGGCGCGACAACCTCACCGTGGCCTGCCGGGTGTTCGTCACGAAGATCATCTTCCGGGAGCGGGGGGCTTCCGGCGGGCCCCGGGCGGTGGGGGTCGAGTTCGTCAGGAACGGGGCCGTGCAGCGGGTCCGGGCCAAGGAGATCATCTTGTGCGGCGGCGCCATCAACTCGCCGCAGTTGCTGCAGCTGTCCGGGGTCGGCCGCGCCGACCTGCTGCGCAAGCTCGGCATCGGCGTGGTCGCGGACCTGCCGGGGGTCGGCGAGAACCTGCAGGATCATCTCGAGGTCTACGTGCAGTACTCGTCGAAGCTCCCGGTCTCGGTGGCGCCCGCGCTCAAGTGGCGCAACCGGCCGATCGTCGGGGCCCGGTGGCTGTTCCTGCGCAGCGGGCCCGGGGCGACCAACCACTTCGAGGGCGGCGGCTTCGCCCGGAGCAACGACGACGTCGCGTACCCGAACCTGATGTTCCACTTCCTGCCCATCGCCATCCGCTATGACGGCTCCGCGCCGGCCGGCGGTCACGGGTACCAGGTGCACATCGGCCCGATGTACTCGGACTCCAGGGGCTCGGTGCAGATCACCTCGACGGATCCCGCGGTGCATCCCGCGCTGCGGTTCAACTACCTGTCCACGCCGACCGACCACCGGGAGTGGGCGGAGGCGATCCGGGTCGCCCGCAGCATTCTCAGCCAGCCCGCGTTCGACGCCTACAACGGCGGCGAGCTGTCGCCCGGGCCCGAGGTCGCGACCGACGAGCAGATACTCGACTGGGTCCGGCGCGACGCCGAGACCGCGCTGCACCCCTCGTGCACCGCCGCGATGGGCACCGGCGAGCAGGCGGTGGTGGATCCCGCGACGATGCGGGTGCACGGCCTGGACGGGCTCCGGGTGGTGGACGCGTCGGTGATGCCGTACGTCACCAACGGCAACATCTACGCCCCGGTGATGATGATCGCCGAGAAGGCGGCCGACCTGATCCTGGGCAACACGCCGCTGCCGCCTTCGGACGTTACCTTCTACCGCCACCAGCGCTGAGCTCTTTAGGGTGGCCGGCGCGCCGCTGCGGTAAGAGAGCCACAGCCAGGGGCCGTTCACCCTATTGGCGGTGATCATGCAGACTGGGCGGATGCCTCAACTCGTTGACCCCAGGGACCCGCGGGGACTGCGGGCCGACGCGCCGCTGCTCGACGCCTGGCTCAGGTCCACCCAGCGGGCCGAAGCCGGACAGCTCACGCCCATGATCACGCCGGGGCACAAGCAGCGCCGCGATCTCGTCGGATCCGTGGTGGCGGGCGACGCGCCGCTGTACGGCGCGCTCGACACGATCAAGCACGCCGACGTGCTGCGGGTCGAGGGCGAGGCGCGGGCGGCGCGGTTGTGGGGCGCCGACTGGTGCCGGTTCTCGGTGGCCGGGTCGACGCACGGCAACCAGGCGCTGGCCCTGGCCGTCGGGTCGCCCGGGCAAGAGGTGATCATCACGCGGATCCTGCACCGGTCGCTGCTGCTCGGCCTGGTGCTGGCCGGGCTGCGCCCGGTCTGGGTGCGGCCGGAGATGGATGCCGGGTCCGGGCTGCCGGCCGCGGTGGCCGTGGACACGGTCCGGGCCGCGCTGGCGGACCACCCCGGCGCGTGCGCGGTGTTCCTCGGCGATCCCTCGTACGTGGGGACGATCGGCGACCTGGCCGGTCATGCGGCCGCCGCCCACGGCGCCGGGGTCCCGCTGATCGTGGACGCGGCGTGGGCCGCGCACCTGGGGTTCCACCCCGACCTGCCCGCGCACGCGATCATGGCGGGCGCGGATGCGATGGTGACGAGCGCGCACAAGGCCCTGCCCGCCTACACCCAGGGCGCGCTGGTGCTGGCCAGGACCGAGAGGCTGGACGCCGCGCGGCTGGAGCGGGCGTTCGACGCCACCCACACCACCAGCCCGGCGGGCTCGATCATGGCCAGCATCGACGCCGCCCGGGCGCTGCTGGCGCGGGACGGCAAGGACCTGTGCGCCCGGCTGCTGCGCGCCGTGACCGCGGCGCGCCGCCGGCTGCGGCAGGTACCGGGGCTCGACGTCCTCGACGGCCCCGGCGTCGATCCGACCAAGCTGGTCGTGCTGCTGGCCGGGACCGGCGCGCACGGGATGGCCATCGAGGCCGACCTGATCGCGGCCGGGATGCCGGTGGAGCTGGCCGACCGTGACACCGTGGTCCCGATCCTCACCATCGCCGACGACGAGGGCCAGATCGCCGCGTTCGCCGAGACCCTGGCCGCCGCCGTCGAGCGCCATCGCGGCGCGCCGCGGCATCCGGCCGCCGCCGCCGCGTGGACGGTGGTGCCGGAAACGGTCCTCGCGCCGCGGGAGGCGTTCTTCGCGCCCAACCAGACCGTCCCCGCCGAGGCGGCCGTCGGCCGGGTCAGCGCCGAGCTGATCGCTCCCTACCCGCCCGGTGTCCCGGTGCTCGCGCCCGGCGAGCTGATCACATCCAGTGCCCTGAACGCGCTCCGGGAGGTCCATGCCGACGGCGGCCGCATCGCGTACGCGGCGGATCCCACGCTCGCCACCCTGCAGGTCATCTGTGACTAGTTCCAGCGATAACGGCCCGGCGCCTGGCTATCAACGCTCGCTCAGCTGGGCCAGATAGCGGTCCACGAGAGCGTCGGTGAACTGGGGCGGGACGGCTTGCCTGCTGATCAGCACCCGGTAGTAGATGGGCCCGACGAGCTGGTCGATCACGAGGTCGATGTCGGCGGCCGGGCTGAGCTGGCCGCGGCGGCGGGCGCGGAGGAAGAGCGCGCGATCGTGTTCGCGCTGGGGTGCGACGAACTCGGACTCGAAACGGGCCGCGACGGCCGGGTCGTGCTGGGCCTGCCCGGCCAGCGCCCGGCAGACGGCGCCCGCGTCGGTGGTGCTCAAGAATGCGGCGAGCTGGCCAAGCCGATCACGAAGGTCCCGGCCGAGGTCTCCGTGGTCGGGGGCGGTGAAGTACTCGGCCGCGTCGGTGCTGAGCGCGTCGAACAGGATGCCGGTCTTGGAGGTCCACCAGCGGTAGATGGTCTGCTTGGCGACCCCGGCCCGGGCCGCTATGCCCTCGATCGTCACGCCGGCGAACCCGCGCTCGACCAGCAGGTCGTCGGCCGCCTCCAGCACGGCCAGGCGGGCTTCCTCGCTTCGCCCGTGCCGGTTGCCGTAGTGGCGGGCCTGGACGGTCATGCCGGAAAGGGTACCGCGCCCTTGCCTAGACGCAACGTTGCGTCTACTGTGAGTCGCATGACCAACACCCTCGCCGCGCCGCGGCTTGATGCCGTGCTCAGCCGGCTGCTCGCCGCGGCCGCCGCCCAGGAAGCAGACGACGCGCCCGCGCCGCCGCCGCCGCCCGGGCGGGCATCGTGGGCCGCAGCCTCGGCCCTGGAGCGGGCCGACGCCTTCCAGGACGCCTACATTCCGATCTCGGCCGAAGCGGGCAAGCTTCTCTACGCACTGGTCCGGGCCAGCCTGCCGGAGACCGTCGTGGAGTTCGGCACCTCGTTCGGCATCTCGACCATCTACCTGGCCGCCGCGGTGACCGACAACGGCACCGGCCACGTCGTGACCACCGAGCTGAGCACCAAGAAGATCAAAGCGGCCCGGTCGAACCTGCGGCAAGCCGGCGTCGACGCGCCAGTGACCGTCCTGGCCGGCGACGCGCTGCAGACGCTGGCCGGCATCCCGGGCCCGATCGGTCTCGTCCTGCTGGACGGGTGGAAGGACCTGTGCCTGCCGGTCCTTCGCTTGCTGGAACCCAAGCTCGCGCCCGGCGCGCTGGTCGCGGCCGACGACATCACCCTGGCCAGCATGGCCAGCTACCTCGACTACGTCCGCGACCCGGCCAACGGGTACGTGACCGTCGCCTTCCCGGTCGAGGACGGCATGGAGATCAGCTCCTGGACCGGACGCTAGACGCCACCCAACCAGGGCCACAACTCCGACGCTCGCTCTGCGAGAATCGGGAGCCTGACCAGCGCCGAGCGAGGGAGCCCGTCATGTCGTTTGCCATGAGCCTGGCCGAGCGGGAGCACTTTCTGGCCGCGCCGCATGTCGGGGTGCTGGGCGTCGTGGCGGGGGACGGCCGGGGGCCGCTCACCGTCCCGGTCTGGTTCGACTACGAGGTCGGCGGCCAGGTCAGCGTGATCACCGGCCGCAGCTCGCGCAAGGGGGTGGCCATCCGCGCGGCGGGCCGGATGAGCTTGTGCGCCCAGGACGAGAACCCGCCGTACCGGTATGTCAGTGTCGAAGGGCCGGTCGAGATCGAGGAACTCGATTCCGCCGAGCGGCTGGCCATGGCCCGCCGCTACCTGGGCACCGAGGGCGGTGATCGCTACGTGGCGAGCAATCCCGACCCGGCCGGCGAGAACGTGATGATCCGGATGCGGCCGGAGCACTGGCTGAGCGTGGACTACGGGAAGCGGCCGGTCTGATTCCAGCGAGGGTCGTCAGGACCGCCGCTGAGCGCGGCGGCGGGCGCGGCCGAGAAAGCGGCGGCTGACCGGCAGGTCCAAGTAGGTCACGCCGGGCCGCGCGGAGCGGGGAACGTAACCGTCTTCGGTTCGGTGAACGTGTCCATGGGGTAGCTCCCGCCGACCCGGCCGGTGCCGCTGACGCTGCCGGCCCGGCCGCCGAACGGGAGGTGCGACTCCCACAGGTTGGTCGAGCTGTTGATGTTGACCCAGCCGGCCCTGGCCTGTTCGGCGAAGGCCAGTCCCCGCTCGAGGTTCTCGGTGAACACCGCCGCGGTCAGGCCGAACGGCGAGGCGTTGGTCAGCTCCAGGGCCTCGGCCGCCGACCGCACCTCGACCACCGGCACCACCGGCCCGAACGTTTCCTCCCGCTCGATCGCCATGCCCGGAATCACGGCGTCGAGCACCGTCGGCTCCGCGTACAGCTGGGTGGGGAAGCCGGCGGCGCGGCGCCCGCCGCAGCAGATCCGCGCCCCGCCCGCGACCGCGTCGGCGATGTGCCGGTCGAACTTGGCCGCGGTGGCCTCGTTGTTCAGCGGGCCCATCGTGGTCTCGGGGTCGAACGGGTCGCCGAGCCTGATGCTGGCCTTGGTGGCCGCCACGACCCGCTCGGTGAACTCGGCCCTGACGGCGGCGTGCACCAGGAACCGCTCGCCCGCGGTGCAGCTCTGGCCGGCGCACAGGTACGCGGCCTCCAGGGCCGCGGTCGCGGCGAGCCCGAGGTCGGCGTCGTCGAGGATCACCATGGGCCCGTTGCCGCCCAGCTCGAGCAGCTGCGCCTTGCCCGCGGCGCGCACCGCGACCCTGGATCCGGTCTCGACCGAGCCCACGAACCCCACGCCCGCCACTCCCGGGTGCCCGACCAGGGCGTCGCCGACGACCGGGCCCGGGCCGGGCACGAAGTTGAACGCCCCGGGCGGCGCGTCCGCGGCCGCGCTGGCCTCCGCGATCACCTCGGCCAGAACCGCGCAGCACGCGGTGGTGGACGGGGCGGGCACCCAGACGACGGTGTTCCCGGCCGCCATCGCGGGCGCGAAGATCTCGGCGCCCATCGTGTAGGGCCAGTTCCACGGGCTGACCACGCCGACCACCCCGAGCGGCACCCGCTGGGTGAGGATCCGGCGGCCGGCCGAGACCGATGCGGGCAGGGCCCCGGCGCGGCGCTTCCCGTCCTCGGCGGCCATCCTGAAGTACCCGGCCAGCTCGCCGACCTCGTCGAAGGCCTCGGCGGCCAGCGGCTTGCCCTGGTCCAGGGTCAGCGCGCGGGCGAGTTCCTCGCGCCGCCGCCCGATCCCGGCGATGACCTGCTCGCACCAGCCCGCGCGCTCGAACGCCGACGCGCCGGCCCACGCGGGCCAGGCGGCCGCGGCGGCACGGACGGCGTCGTCGACGTCGGCCGGGCTGGCCATCGCCACGGTAGCGAACGTCTCGCCCGACGACGGGCTGGTCGCCGCGGCCGAGCCGGCCCCGCCCGCGCGCCACGCGCCGTCGATGTACAGCAGGTACTCCCGCATGCCTGGCACTCCTTAGGCCTCGTCACGCCTCGGCGCAGAGCCGGCCGAGTTTGTCCAGCGAATCGGGCAGCATCCGGAACGCGGGTCCGGAGACTGAGAGGGCGGCGACGCAGGTTCCGGCCCCGTCGAACACCGGCGACGCCACCGCGACCAGCCCTTCCTCGAGTTCGGCGACCGCTGCGGCGTAGCCGTTGCGGCGGATGGCGGCCAGCTCCGCGTCGAGGGCGTCGCGTGAGGTGATCGTCTGGGCCGTGTACCGCTCCAGGTGCTGCGGCACCGGGATCGCGCCGTGGGCCATCAGCACCTTGCCGTTGGCGACCGCGTGCGGCTTGGTGCGGCGGCCGATCCAGCCGCCCGAGCTGTTCAGGATGTAGGTGCTCGGGACCTCGGCCACATTGAGGACGTCGGGGCCGTCGGGCACGGCCAGGTTCACCGTCTCCCCGGTCTGCTGCGACAGCTTGTCCATGGCCGGCTGCATCGAGGCGACGAAGTCCAGGCTGCGCATGGCCAGCGCGCCGAGCCGGATGACCTCGAGGCCGAGCCGGAACCGGCGCCCGGAGCGGGTCAGCAGGCCCGCTCCAGCACCCCGGCGAGGCGCGAGGCCGTTGACTTGTGCACCCCGAGTGAGGCGGCCATCTCGGTGACGCCGAGCTCGACCCGCGAGTCGTCGAAGCTGGTCAGCAGCGCAAGGACGCGCTCCGCAGATTGATAGGTTGCGCCAGCGGCAACCTCAGCCCGTGACACGCAACCAGCATGGACATGGCGCCCGCCCCAAGTCAACGCCGCGGAACAGCGCCATTGTCCCGCGACGGAGGTATTGTGCCGGAGGCGCACGAGATCTCTGGCGGCGCCCGTCGTTCCAGCGCGAGGATGTAGCCGTGGCAACTGAGACACCTGGCCAGGCCGCACCGGCCGGCCCCGCAGACGACCCGCTCCCCGAGGCGGTCGCGCTGGCCCGCGGCGCCGCCGAGGCCGGTCTCGCCCTGAAGCTGCTCGGCGGGCTGGCGATCCGCGTCCTGTGCCCGGAGTTCCCGCCGCGACTGCGCATCGGCCAGGACATGGACTTCGCCTGCCTGTCGAAGGGCCGCAAGAACGTGGCCGCCTACCTGGAGAAAAGCGGCTGCCAGCCGGACCGGCGGTTCAACAACCTGAACGGCGACCGGCAGATGTACTTCACGGCGCCGTCGGGACGGCCGATCGACCTGATGGTCGACCGGCTGACCATGTGCCACACGCTGGACCTCCGGCCCGCGTTCGGCAGGCTGCCGCTGACCATCGACGCCGTCGACGTGCTGCTGTCCAAGCTGCAGATCATCGAGCTCAACGAGAAGGACGCCCGGGACACCCTGCACCTGCTCAGCGGGGTGCCGGTGAGCGGGAGCGGCGCGGCGCCGGATGGCGGCGCGGCGCCGGACGGCAGCGCGTCGATCGACAGCGAGCGGTTCGGCAAGCTGCTCGGCGCGGACTGGGGCTGGTGGCGGACGGTCACCGGCAACCTGGCCAAGCTGCCCGCGCTGGCCGCCGAGCGCCCGGACCTGATACCGCCGGACCCGCCGCTGGACGCGATCGCGCAGTCCCGGCAGCTGCTGCAGGTGGCCGAGTCGGCCCCCAAGGGCGTCAAGTGGAAGCTGCGGGCCAACGTGGGCGACCGGGTTCGGTGGTATGAGGAACCCGAAGAAGTGGATCACTGACCCTGCGGGGGCTCCGGGGCCTGGCGGCCCCGCTGACCTTGCCATATGGCCACGTTCGCGTGGACCGGTGCTTGACGCGAAGTTGCGCTGAATGCTACACCGTTGCACAGGAAGCGCATCAATAGACGTGGTGTTCGCATGAAGATCTTCTTTGCTACCGATATTCACGGCTCTGAGGTCTGCTGGCGGAAATTCCTGAATTCCGCCGAGTTCTACAAGGCCGACCTGGTGATTCTGGGCGGTGATGTCACCGGCAAGGTGATGGTGCCGATCGTGGACCACGGCGGCCGCTGGAAGGTCACTGTGCGTGGTCAGGAGTACACGCTAGAGACCCAGCAGGAGCTTGACGACATCAAGCGCCAGATCCGCAACGCCGGGTCCTACCCCGCCATGGTCAGCCCGGACGAGCTGACCGAGCTCAGCCGGGAGGAGGGGGCGGTCGACCGCAGGTTCACCGCCGAGATGACCCAGAGCCTGGACCGGTGGCTGGACATGGCCGACGGCAAGCTGCGCGGCGGCGACATCCCGTGCATCCTGAACGGCGGGAACGACGACATCTGGGAGATCGACGACATCATCGAGCAGTCGCCCTGCGTGAGCTTCGCCGAGGGCAAGCTGCTCGACCTGGACGGCTTTTCGCTCGTCTCCATGGGCTGGACCAACCCGACCCCCTGGGACACGTTCCGCGAGGCACCGGAGGACGAACTGGCCGCCAAGATCGAGGCGATGGCCGCCCGGGTGCCGGACATGGGGCGCGCGATCTTCAACTTCCACGCCCCGCCCTACGGCACCGGGCTGGACGAGGCGCCCGCGCTCGACTCGACGCTGCGGCCGATCCACGGCGGGGCGGTGATGAAGCCGGTCGGCTCGATCGCGGTGCGGGACGCCATCCAGAAGCACCAGCCGATGCTGTCGGTGCACGGCCACATCCACGAGAGCCGCGGGGTCAAGCGGATGGGCCGGACGCTCGCCATCAATCCGGGCAGCGTCTACGGCGACGGCGTGCTCCAGGGCGCGGTGCTCGACCTGAACGCGAAGAAGGGGAAAGTCGCAAGATACCTGCTCGTCAACGGCTGAGTTGTAAAAATAGCGACTGATTGCCACTTATCAGGCTGGGCGGGCCACATGAGCCCATGACTTGGAGGCAGCATGGCCACAGAAGCTGTCGGCGGCGAGACACCGACACTGTTCCTGCGCAAGGCGACAGGGCTGGTCCGGGGCTGGTCCGTCCGGGACTCGCTCATCTATGCCTGTCTGGCGACCAACTTCGTCACGCTGGGGATCTACGAGTTCACCTTCGCCGGCCCGGCGTTCCCCAAGGGCCAGCTGCTGACCTCGGTGGTCATCTCCGGGATCTGGGTCTCGTTCCTGGTGATCGCCTATGCCGGCCTGATCGTCACGATTCCCAGGGCCGGGGGTGACTACGTCTGGCAGACCCGGATCCTCGGCAGCGGCATCGGCTTCGTCATGGCCGCGACCGGCTGGTGGTTCATCCTCTGGCTGTGGGCGCCGATCTACGGCAACATCCTCTCGGTTCAGTTCTTCGAGCCGATCTGGGCCACGCTCAAGTGGACCTGGCCCGGCGGCGGCTACGCCTGGTTCGGCACCAAGAACGGGATCTTCATAGTGACGGTCATCACGATCGTCCTGGCCGGATTCCTGGTCTCGCTGGGGATGGGCGGGTACGCGAGGATCCAGAAGTGGTGCTTCATCGGCGGCCTGATCGGATTCGCGGTCGTCGTCGGGCTGCTGCTGTTCAACTCGCACGCCAGCTTCATCAACTCGTTCAACTACGAGGCGCAGCACCTGTTCGGCGTCAGGCACGCGTATGCCGCCACCAACGTCGCGGCGGCCAAGGCGGGCTATACCACAACGGCGTTCGGATTCGGCCCGCTGGGGCCGACCATGCTCCTGGTCCCGGCGATGATGTTCTTCATCCTGTGGCCTAACTGGGGCGCCACGCTGTACGGCGAGATCCGCGGCGCGAGCGACTTCCGGCGCGTGTTCAGCGGCATGTTCATCGGCCTGTGGATCACCGTCATCCTGACCGTGATCTTCTTCCTGCTGATAGCCAAGACCGTCGGCTGGGGCTTCTACCAGAACCTGAACTCGCTGGACTACAACGCCACGCCGCAATTCGGCATCTGGCCCTACCCGTTCATGTTCGCCGGCTGGCTGGTGCACAACACGGCGTTCCAGGTCATCCTGCTCCTGGTGCTGAGCCTGTGGTTCTTCGGCTGGGTGGGCACGCTGTTCCTGTCCTCGACCCGGGTCATCTTCGCGGCCGCCTTCGACCGGGTCCTGCCCGACCGGGCCGCCGAGGTGTCCGAGAAGCGCAAGGTGCCGTTCTACTCGCTGCTCCTGATGCTGGCGCCGGCGGTGATCCTGGGCGCCATCTACGCGTACTCGGCGACGTTCAGGACTTATACGCTGGACGCCACCCTGGTCATCGCGGTCACCTACCTGTTCAGCGCGATCGCCGTGGTCGTCCTGCCGTTCCGCAAGCCCGAGCTGTGGCGGGCCTCGCCGGCCAGCCGGATCAAGCTCTTCGGCGTGCAGATCGTCCCGGTGGCCGGCGTGATCACGATCGGCCTGCTCGTCTTCAACCTGGTCGAGTGGCTGACGAACGACAACTACTTCGTTAACAACACGTCCTCGCTGATCTACATGGGCGCGATGTACGTGCTGGCCATCGTCCTGTTCGTGGTGGCGCGCATCGTACGCAGCAGGCAGGGGATCGACCTCGGCCTGATCAACAAGGAGATCCCGGTCGAGTAGGCCAACCGGCATCAACCCGCAGGGCTCAGCCGGCCCCGCTTGCCCGGTTCGGGCAAGCGGGGCCGGCCCGGTCCGGCCCCAGAACCGCGAAGGGCGGGAATCAGCTCCATGAACGACATCCCCAGCCGCGCCAGCGCCGTCGTCATCGGGGCCGGCATCGTCGGCAACAGCCTGGCGTACCATCTCGCCCGGCTCGGCTGGCGCGACCTGGTGCTCGTCGACAAGGGCCCGATGCCCAACCCGGGCGGATCGACCGGGCACGCGTCGAACTTCATCTTCCCGATCGAGTACTCGAAGATGATGATGGAGCTCACCGCCGACAGCACCGAGCAGTACCAGGCGCTCGGCGTGCACACGCAGAGCGGCGGGATCGAGGTGGCCAGGACCGGGGCCCGCATGCAGGAGCTGCGCAGGCGCGTCACCGCGGCCAAGGCCTGGGGGATACCCGCCCAGCTGGTCTCCCCGGCCGAGGTGGCCAAGCTCGTCCCGTACCTCGACGAGTCCGTCATCCTGGGCGGCGCGCACTTCCCCACGGTCGGGGTGGTCGACTCGCTGCGGGCCGGGACGCTCATGCGCGATAACGCAGCCCAGCTCGGCGCGCTGCAGGTGCTGGCCGGCGCCGAGGTGCTCGGCATCGACACCGACGCGCGCGGCCGGGTCAGCGCGGTCCGGACCACCAAGGGCGACATCGAGACCGACGTCTGCGCGATCTGCTGCGGCGTCTGGTCTCCGCGGATCGCGCGCCTGGCCGGGGCCAGGATCCCGCTGACGCCCATCGTGCACCAGATGATCAGCGTCGGCCCGATACCGCTGTTCGCCGATACCCAGGGCGAGATCAGCTACCCCATCGTCCGGGACGTGGACACCAACATGTACGAGCGCCAGCACGGCGGCGACATGGAGGTCGGCTCCTACGCGCACCGGCCGATCATCGTGGCTCCCGATGACATCCCCTCGATCGAGGAAGCGGCGCTCTCGCCGACCGAGATGCCGTTCACTCAGGACGACTTCGATCCGCAGCTGATGCAGGCCCTGGAGCTGATGCCGGAGTTGCTCGGCGACGAGCGCGTGGGCATCCGGTACGCCATCAACGGCCTGATCTCGATGACGCCGGACGGGCACCCGGTGCTCGGCGAGACGCCGGAGGTGCCCGGGCTGTGGTCGGTCGCGGCCAGCTGGATCAAGGAAGGGCCGGGGATCGGCCGCGCGGTCGCGGAGTGGATGAGCGGCGGCGCGCCGGAGATCGACATTCACGAGTCCGACATCTCCAGGTTCTACGGCCACCAGCGCACGACCGCGCACGTGACCGCGCGGGCCCGCGAGGGCTTCAACAAGATGTACGGCATCGTGCACCCGGCCGAGCAGTGGGAGTCGGGGCGCCCGGTCCGGCTCAGCCCGGTCTACGACCGCGAGCGCGACCTCGGGGCGGTGTTCATCGAGACCGCCGGGTGGGAGCGGCCCAACTGGTACGCCTCCAACCAGGCCCTGCTGGAACGCTACGCCGGGCGGCTGATGGAGCGCGAAGCCGAGTGGGAGGCCCGCTGGTGGTCGCCGATCATCAACGCCGAGCATCTCGCGATGCGCGACGCGTGCGGGCTCGTCGACCTGTCGGCGTTCGCGGTGTTCGACATCATCGGTCCCGGCGCGCTCGCGGCCGTGCAGTCGGTCGCGGTCGCGCAGCTTGACGTGCGGGTCGGGCGGGTGGTGTACACCTCGCTGCTCGACGAGCGCGGCGGCTTCCGCGGCGACCTGACGATCATGCGCCTGGGGCCGGAGCGGTTCCGCGTGGTCACCGGCGGCGCGACCGGGATGATGGACCTGAAGTGGTTCGCCGACCACCTGCCCGGCGAGGGCGGGGCGGTGGTCGCCGACCTCACCTCGGCCTGGACCACGCTCGGGCTGTGGGGACCGCGGGCCAGGGACGTGCTCTCCTCGGTGACCTCCGGCGACGTGTCGCACACCGGCTTCAAGTTCGGGACCTGCCGCGAGCTCGAGGTCGGCGGCGTGACCGTGCTCGCCTCGCGGATCTCGTACGTCGGCGAGCTCGGCTGGGAGCTGTACGCGCCGATCGAGGAGGGCCGCCGGGTGTGGGACACGATCTGGGCCGCCGGCCAGCCCCACGGCCTCGTCCCGGTCGGCATCGGCGTGTACGGCACGACCGGCAGGCTGGAGAAGGGGTACCGGGCGTTCGGCGCCGAGCTGGACGGCTCCTACAACCTGGTGGAGGCCGGGATGACCAGGCCCACGGTCAAGGAGCAGGAGTTCCTCGGCAAGGAGGCCTATCTGGCCCAGCGGTCGTCCCCGCCGTGCGCCGTGCTGTGCACGCTGACCGTGGACGATCACCGGTCGGCGTCCGGCCAGCTGCGCTACATGCTGGGCGGCGAGCCGATCCTGACCGCGGCCGGCGAGCCGCTGGCCGATGCCCAGGGCCGCCCGTCGTACGTCACGAGCGCGGGCTCGGGGCCGTCCGTGGGCCGGCACCTCCTGATGGCCTACCTGCCGCCCGAGCAGGCGGTGGCGGGCACCCGGCTGGCCACGGAGTACCTGGGCGAGCGGTATCCGGTCACGGTCGCCGTGGCGGGCTCCACGCCGCTGTTCGACCCCGAGAACGAGCGGGTCAGGAGCTGACCGTCGTGGAGATCGCAGTCTGCGTCAAGCGGGTCCCGATGGTCGGCGGCAAGATCGTCGTGACCGCCGACGGGCAGGACGTGGACACCCGGATGTCCGGGTTCACGGTCAGCCCGCACGAGGAGTGCGCGGTCGAGGAGGCCGTGCGCCTGGTCGAGCGGCACGGCGGCCGCGTCACGGTGCTCACGCTCGGCCCGGCCGCCGCCGCGGACCAGCTGCGCGACATGCTGGCCCTCGGGGCCTCGCGGGCCGTGCTGCTCGAGACCGACGGGCGGGAATTCGGGCCGACCGCGACGGCCGAGGCGATCGTGGCCGCCGTCCGCGACACGGCTTACGACCTGCTGCTGTTCGGCAACGAGGCGGCCGACACCGGCGACTACCAGGTCGCCGTGCGGGTCGCGCACGCGCTCGGCCTGCCCTGCGTCACGGGCATCAAGAACCTCGAGGTGGCCGGCCCGGGCGCGCGGGCCAGCCGGGAGTACCGGGGCACCGAGGAGGTCTTCGACATCCCGCTGCCCGCCGTGATCTCGGTCAAGGAGGGCATCAACCTGCCCAGGTACCCCTCGCTTCCCGGCCGGCTCCGGGCCAAGCGGGCCACGATCGAGCAGCACGCGCCAGAGTGGCACGCCGACGGCTTGATGAAGGAGCGGCTCCGCGTTCCGGCCGGCGAATCAAAGCGGGCCGAGATCCTCGGGACCGGCGCCGACGCGGTGCCCGCGCTGGTCGCGCTGCTTGACGACCTCGGGATGCTGCCATGACCGTACTGTGCCTGGTCGAGCAGGCCGACGGCGGCGCCGCCGCGGACGTCTCGCTCCGCGCCCTGACCCTGGCCCGGTCCCTGGCCGTCTCGGCCGCGCAGCCGGCCGGCGGGGTGGCCGCCGTGGTGTTCGGGCTGGCCGCCATGGTGCCGGCCGGCGTTCTGTCCGCTTACGGCGTGGCCGATGTCTACGCGGTCGAGTCCGATGAGCTCTCGGGTTACGTGCCGCAGGCCTGGGCGCGGGCGCTGGCCGGGCTGGCGGCCGAGCTGTCCGCCACCGCGGTGGTCGCGGCCGGCACCGACCACGGCAGCGAGGTCATGGCGCACCTCGGGGCGATCACCGGCCTGCCCATGGCCGCGAACTGCGCGTCGGCCGCCTGGGACGGCGCCGGAGCGCTGCGGATCGTCCGGCACCGCTGGGCGGGCAGCCTGCTGGAAGACGCGGTCCTCGATGCCCCGCTGGCCCTGCTCACCGTGGCCGTCGACGCGGTCGCCGCGGCCGGGGCCGGCGTCCCGGCCGCGACCAGCGTGCACCCCTACCGGCCCGCGCTCGAAGAGGCCGACCTGCGGGTCCGTGCGACCGAGTCCGCCGAGCGCAGCGCCGGGATGTCGCTGGCGACCGCGCGGGTGGTGGTCGGCGGCGGTCGCGGCGTCGGCGGGCCCGACGGGTTCGGGGTGCTCGAAGAGCTCGCCGGGCTGCTCGGCGGCGTCGTGGGCGTCTCCCGCGTGGTGACCAGTGAGGGCTGGCGGCCGCACCGGCAGCAGGTGGGTCAGACCGGCACCCGGATATCGCCCGAGCTGTACCTGGCCTGCGGGATCAGCGGGGCCATCCAGCACATGGCCGGCTGCCTGAGCGCGAAGCACATCGTGGCGGTCAACACCGATCCGGACGCGCCGATCATCTCGCACGCCGACTACGCGGTGATCGGTGACCTGAACCAGGTGCTCCCGGCGCTGGTCGCCGCGATCAAGGCCCGCTCCTCATGACTGTGGATCAGTCTGTGGATGATCCGGTGGAAAAGCGGACGTGAACGGGGGACAACGCCCGGCCGCCTGTGGACGGCCGAAGAAACTTCAAATAGCGGCGGAAAAACCCTTGTGCCGCAGCCGGGCGCGGGCGTAGAAATGCTCTCACCACTGAAGACGGGTACCTACTGGGGGAGACCCCGGGGACGTCCGAGGAGCCGGGAAACCGGGGCTTCGGGCGGGTGCCCGACGTCGGTGGCGGGCCGCGCGGACACGGCCGCCGAGCGATCGGCGCGCCGGGAACGCAAGGCCAGACTAGGCCCCTCCATCTCATACATGGAGGGGCCTAGTCCTATTTTGCCCCGGCGGCCGCTATTCATTCGGGAGCGACACGCGGAGGAAGAAGACCGCCCTTAACGCAACGCCCCGTGGCGAGTCATCAGAGCCGGACCGCCCACGCCGCGGGCGCTCAGCCCAGTAGCTCGCAGGCCCGCGCCGCGGCGTGCAGCAGCACCGGATCGGGCGATTCCGAATACAGCCGCAGGCAGGCCTCGGTCAGCTTGATCGCGTGCACGTCGTCGGTAGCGACGGCGCGATCGGTCAGCTCGTCCGGCGCGGGCGGATCGGTGAGCGGTACCGGCTCGGGCACGGCATCCGCGACGAACGCGGCGTACAGGGCCGCGGCGACCGGCCACAGCGCGTCGTAGGTGGGCCGGGCCAGCTCGGCGGGCAGCAGCCCGAGCGACGCGGCGGCCCGCCGACCGGCCGTTTCTACCCGCCCGGTGGTCCGGACCAGCGCGATCAGGGCCGCCGAGATCAGTTTCGTCAGTGCCGAATGCCAGGCTGGAGTCAGGTCTCCGAGGGGACGCGAGGGGAATCGAGCCCTATCCAGTATCTCTTGTTATATCGCAAGGGAAAGAGGTACGCTGATGACAGACCGGCCGCGTCGGGAGGTCGACAAGGAGTATCGCGAGGTCATCACGCACCTGATCGACAACGAGGGATGGAACTACCAGATCCCCAGCGGGGGCGGCTATCCGAGGCTGCTCCCCGCTGATCCGGCGCAGCGCCCGATCTTGGTGCCGAAGACCGGTCACACGAAGGGCCGTAGGTTTGCCAACTGGGTGGCAGAAGTCCGCCGGTCTGGCGGCCATTGGCCGCCAGACGAAAAGTAGGCACGGCCACTGACCGGGTCACGACAGGGACCGACGGAAGATGCAGCGGGCGAGAGAAGGGGTCAGCAACATGGAGCTGTTCAGCGTTCACCTGGAGGCCCGCGCCCCAGGGGGCGTCCCGCACGCCCTGATCGAGGACGCTGCCGCGGACGGCCTGATGGACCTGCTTGCTGCGCACGACGGCATCGTCTCCGTCGGCGTCGGCTCGTGGGGCGCCACCGTCAGCCTTGAGGGAACCGATCCCAGCCACGCGGCCGCCGTGGCGGCTGCCTTCATTAAGTCCCTGGCCTCCGAAGCCGGAATGCCGTCATGGCCGATCGTGCGGGTTGAGGCTGTTCGCCAGGACGTGCTGGAGGAAGACAACGCCCGCCCCACGCTACCGAGGCTTGTGTCCGTACCTGAAGCGGCCGAAATCCTGGGCGTGAGTCCGCAGCGCATCCACCAGCTGGCGGAGCAGCACGCCAGCTTTCCCGCGCCCGTTTATGAGCTGCGAACTGGCAAGCTATGGCTCCGCGTGGCCATCGAGGCATTTGCCCGGAGGTGGGACCGAAGGCCGGGGCGTCCGCGCAAGGCCAGTGCGAAGCTGTCCGTCGGCTGACCAGTGAGGGTCACGCCCTCGCCGTCGTGATTGGCGCGTCGTGCGCCGGCCGCCTTGCGCTCGTGTCGCACACGGCGGCTTCGGTCCAGCGCCCGGCCTTGGCCGACGGGGGTAGCGGCCGGGGTCGGCGGCGAGGCGCTGGGTGATGGGGTAGCAGCCGAACTTGCCCTCGGAGCGCCATTCGAAGATCGCCGCGACCGTCGGGGCGCGCTCCGGGTCCAGGATGAGACGGGTCTTGCTCCGGCCCTGGGCGGCCTTGATCGGCACCGGGTGCGGCACGCGTTGGGCGAGGTATCCGTACGGAGGGGTGCCGATGTTCCACCCGGCCAGCGAATGCTCACGCAGCCCCCGGCAGGCCTTCTCCTTGATCTGCAGCCGGAACCACTCGGCCGCCCCTGCTTTACCCGGCGGACGAGGACGGTGGTGGCATTGGCGTCGGCCACGTCGATCGGCTCATCGGTGGCGAACAGCGGGATCCCCGCCGGGGTGAGCTGCTTCTCGAGTTGCAGGGCGTAGTACGTGTCGCGGCCGGACCGTTCGATGTCCTCACAGATCACCGCGGCGAACCGAGGCTCCGGGGAGGCGGCTTCGGCGAGCAGGTCCGCCGGGCGGCCGTCACGCGGGATGCCGATGTCGGGGAGCTCGCACACTGCCGGCGTCCGCGCGGCGAAGCGGCGGGCGGATGCCTGCGTCTGTGATCGTGTTGCTGGCAGCGTCCATAATGACCGTATTGTATGTCTATGCCGTGCTCGCGTCCGGGTGTGCTACGGCTGGTGGGGCCGCTGGTCTTCGGGGACGACGAAGGTCCCGCGCCCGTGCATGGTGACGATCAGGCCGCGCTCGCGCAGGAGTTCCATGGACTTGCGGATGGTGTTGTAGGCGACCCCGTATTCGGTGGCCACGTCGCGTTCGGGCGGCATCCGCTGGCCGCCGGCCAGGTCCCCGGCCTCGATGCGGGCAGCGATGTGCTCGGCGACCTGGACGTAGATCAGTCGCAGCGGGTCGGCCCGGAACGGCGGCACGGTCACGGGAGCCAACGTAGAGGTCACATGACCAGCCTAAACGCTCCATAGCCTTCCTAGAGCTTGTGGAAGCTTCTATCGTAGAGACTGTCACGTCAGCGGGCCCCGGCCGGCGCGAGCACGCCGGGCCAGGGCCCTGACCGGGAAGGAGCCCCGGCTATGCCAGATCGTCCCAGCGCACCCGCAATCCCGCCAGCGCCGCCCGGCAGGATCACCCGGATCGCCGTCACCTACACGGTGAACACCGACGAAGGGCCACGGCACACCTTCCACGGCCTGATCGGCATGGAGCGGTACATCCGCCCGGAGCGGCTGCGGGAACTGACCGATGACCTGACGGTGATCTGCGAGGAACTGCTGGCCCGCCTGCCGCAGCCGGTGACTGGGCTCCCGCAGACAGTGGTCCGGCTCCCGTTCCGGCGCCCCCCGGCGGCGGGCGACGCGACCGCCCCGGACTGGCCCGCGGCGTGCCGGACGTTGCTGGCGGCGGTCGTGGACGCGCTGGACTGCCCACCGCCAGCCGGTGCCACGGACGAAAGCGTGTTCGTGCGGCTGCGCTCAGACCGCGCACGGCTGGCGCTGGCGGCGTTACGCCCGGTGCTGGCGGACCGGGAATCCGGGCCGGCCGAAATGACGGCGGCTGCCCGTCGGCTGCGCGATGGCGTGGCGGCGTGCCCGGCAGATGGCTACGCCCATTCCACGCTGTCGTCATAACCGGCGTGGATGGCCGGCCCAGCACCGGATGAAAGAACGGCGCGAACGGAGCGAAGAACACCGGGTCATCCAGTAACACATCCCCCGCGCAAGATCTTCAGGCAGCCGCAGCAACTCCGGCGGAAGGCGGGACTCCCACAACGACGGCCCATCACCTATGGTGCGGAACATGATGGCCTCGATCCCTTCCAGCACAAGGGGTCGAGGCCATCATCCCTGCTACGCGTCGTGGTGAACACCGAACGCCATCCACCACATGACGGCCAGCCCGCCCGCCGCGCCCGATCGTGCCTGGGAGCCGGGCAGGTGGTCAGCTGTCAGCACCGTCTGGTGCCGCCGGTATCGCCTGCACGGTCTTCATCACCGCACGAGTGTCACATCCGGGGGCCGGGGCCGGGTTGAATGGGTGCCGTGCCGGAAGGTGAGGCGTGGACGCCGCCTGCGACCCGCGAGCTGACGGCCGACGGCGGGCGGGTGCTGCGCTATTGCTGTTATGGCCCGGCCGGTGGCCTGCCCGTCGTCTCGCTGGCCGGAACCCCCGGAACACGCTGGGAACGGCCGGATGTGATCACCGCGTTCGAGCGGGCGGGCCTGCGGGTGGCCGCGCCCGACCGGCCCGGCTACGGCGGGTCCACCCGGCAGCCAGGGCGCACCGTCGCCGATACGGTCGCCGACGTGCAGATGATCGCCGACGCGCACGGCTGGCCGCGGTTCGCGGTCACCGGTTTCTCCGGCGGCGGCCCCCACGCGCTGGCCTGCGCCGCGCTGCTGGCCGGGCGGGTAACCTGCTGCGCCGCGGTCGCCACCCCCGCGCCAGCCGACGCGGCCGGCGTGGACTTCTTCGCCGGTCACACCCCCGGCCAGGCCGAGGACTTCCGCCTTGCCCTGCGCGGTGAGCAGGCCCTGCGCCCCTACCTGCAGGCCCGGGCCAGCGATGCCATGGCCCAGTTCGAAGCAGACGGCCCCGCCCCGCCATCCTGCCCGGCGCAAACCTCGTCCTCCGCATCAGGCCAGCCTGCCGCCGACCCAGGACGGACGGCCCGGATCCGCGCCATGTTCCTTGGCGGCCTTGATGGCTGGGTCGATGACGACATCGCGCTCGTCCGCCCCTGGGGCTTCGACCTGGCCAGCATCAGCGTGCCGGTCAGCATCTGGCACGGCACCCGCGACACCCGCGTCCCCCGCGCGCACACCGACTGGCTGCTGACTCACCTGCCATCGGCCCAAGGACATGAGCACCCGGACGGGCACGATCCCAGCGACGCCACCTACCGCCAGATCCTCACCTGGATCACCGCCACCGCTAGATGATCAAGGATCGCTGGCCGGGTTTTCAGGTCGAAGTAACTAGGGGACAAAACAGACCGCCCGGTGTACCGTCGCTTGCTGTGGCGGACCTAAGAGGAGCACGAGCCAAGTATCAGCGAGGCCGCGCTCATGCTGAAAACTTTGACGCTGTTGTCCAGGGAATCTTTAATAAGCGACCTTTCGACCTAGTAGGCGGCGTCGAAGATGGATGGTTCGTCAGCCGGTGGAAGCAGAACGGTGATTACCCGGAGTTCGAGCATCTTGCAGTGATCTTCGGGGACATGCTGTATAACCTCCGCGCATCGCTGGACTATATAGTTTGGCAGCTGGTGTTGGCCAATAACAAAATCCCTGACGCTGGCAATACGGGCTTCCCGTGCATTCGAAACAGCAACGCCTGGAAGAGCGCCGTTGGATCTCAGCTGAAGGGCGTGGCCAAACAATGGCTAGATGAGATTAAGAAGTTGCAGCCTTTCGATCCTCGATATCACGAAGACCCGACAGTTCATCTCCTAGCGCTACTCAATGAAGCCAACAACGTCAGCAAACATCAACTGCTACCAGCGACCATCTTGCAACCCGCGGAGGTCGATTATACAATTGACGGCTTGGAGGCCGGCCTCAAGCTGCAATTCGAGATGTCCAGCGAACCAGTTGTAACTGATGGTAGCTGGTATTTTCGTTTTACCACTGACCGGCCCCGACAACT
The DNA here is from genome assembly GCA_963729365.1 of uncultured Actinomycetota bacterium. GTDB lineage: Bacteria > Actinomycetota > Actinomycetes > Streptosporangiales > Streptosporangiaceae > JASHPR01. The sequence continues at coordinate 135,690 of CAVSNQ010000010.1, read as the reverse complement.
GAACGTGACCATTGGCCCGGCTCCCAGATTCCGCCTAAAGTTTGCGGGGATCACTAACCATGACTGGCAAAACTGGGAGCTAGTCGAATGGGTCGGGAAGGCCATCGATATCTTCGAGTCCGCCTTTACCTAACTTTATCCGGATATCAGGCGGGCCACGCCCGGCGGCCGGTCGGCTGACGAAGCGCGCGTCTCTTCAGGGAGCCTCTAGAGCGGTGCTTCGCGAACGATCTGGTTGACCGCCGCTTCAATATTGTCCGCAGGCGCATTAGGAAATTGTGCCCTAAGCAACCTCCGGACTTCCTCTTCTGCTGGAGCAGTAGCCCGCTGCTGTGATGACCCAACTATCAGATCGCCATGATTGTCAACGAACCAGTCGGTCATCAAATCGACCGAAACATATTGGCCCGTGATCATGCGCTCTGCAATGTCCAGAGCGTACCGAATATTTATGTCATCCGGCACACCGCGCCCGGCGAAATGAGCAGCCGCGTTTCGTTGCTTCCGTAGGTTAGTAAGCTGCTTGAAATCTTCCTCGTTGATGTAGCCGAGGCTGTACAACCGGGAAAGCAGTGACCAAGTATCTCGTGGATGTCCGGGCGTGTCCGGGACTGGCGCCTTTGTATCCGTAATGAAGTAGTCAATCGCGCCTTCGGTTGCCGCCCAGGCCATAACCGCAGCAGAGGCTAGAGAACCGATCCGCAGAAGAGTAGCAGCCTCGCTGGCATATTCCCGGACACGCTCGCGCCCTGGATCGGTCGCGAATTCATCGCCAAACCAAAACACCTCAAGGCGTATATTAGGCAGCCTGGCTATTGTGTCTGCCACAGCTTTCAAGTCTTGCAACTCACTTGAGTTCCGCGACTTGATCTCACCGACCATGATCTCATTACCTCTGATGGCGATGAGGTCTGGTTGAAGTTGGCGCAAGGCCATTGGCAGCCGATCAATGCGTTCGCCACCGAGGACTTCCCAGCCATCGCGCTGCAGATCAGCAGCGATTCTTTCCTTGTACTGACCGATCTCTCGCTCAACCGATCTCTCGTTCATGGTAGCTCCCCGGCGGGCGACGGCAATTCTACCCTGACATGTACAAAGGGCTCGCCCGACGTGAACCCCAGGGCCTGAGCTGAGGTCATGCCACGCACCCGGTACCGCCCGTTGAGGTCACGAAGATGGCCATGAGTGTCAGTCAACTGCCGATCGTCCTCGTAGATGAGGCCGCAGAGCGCATCCTGGATCGGCTTCAACATGTTATCGACGTCAAGCGGTGCACTGTCATGATAGTACGTGACGTGAATTTGCACTTTGTGATCAAGTGGCGAATCGGCGACTGACCATACCGCTCGCGCCGCAGCGCGTACCTGGTCTTTCCAACGCTTCACACTGCTCCTGCTTGCCTGCACGGACTTGGGAACGCCGATAATCACGAAGTCCCATGGCAGGCTGACCACGCGGGCAGTATAGCAGCCTGGCACAGGCTACTGTGCGGTCATGACAAGGCAGTCTCGTTTTGGTCACGAGGAAAATTAATACCGGCGCCCAAAAAAGTCCTCACGAGAGCTTCCTGGGCTTTATACCGCTCATTAAGATTATTCACGATGCCCTTTACGAATGATGCGGGCACTATGTTCGGAGCGCTGAGCAACTCTTTCTTCAGCAGAACGAGCGGAAGCGGCCCTAGAATTGACTCTCGCAAGGTTGCAAGCTGTTGTGCCCTACAGAAGCGCACTGCTACCCCCGAGGTAGTTTCAACACGCCGTAGCCTACTGCCAAGAGTTCTGCTTGCGGCTGATCCGACGATCAGAACCAACCCCAACTTTGGCGAGGTAGTGAGGCTTTCCTGAACAGTAGACACGTATTCAATGAGCGCGCGCTCATCTTTGGTAGGTAGCGTATATGCAGCCTTGGTGGTTTTGGCCTCCAACATCATGGTAAATGACGCTGCGGGGTCCCCACTGATACATACCAGATCCACTGTCCTTTCACCAGTTCGCGTCTTGATGACGTAGAAACCCAGGGACTGCATTAGCAGGGCGAGCTGGGACTCGAAGACCTTCTCGACCATCTTAGGCCCATAAAGCTGTTGCATCCGTTGGTCCTGAGACGCAAGCAGCTGCAACTCGGGAAGCCGCAAGAGCGAGAAGGGGCCACTAGCGTGGGTCTCACTCCATGGGCGAGCAGGCCATCGAAAAACGGATGATTGCAAATGAAGCGAGAATCCAGTCAGACGACGTATCAACATCGCTGCTTCCATGCCATATTGACAACTTCCCTCAGCCGTAATTGAGCGCTCCGACACGTGATAAATGCCAAGCGTGGAATCGGCGAGAATTTGCTCGAAAGCATCGGCCCACATCTCGTTCTCAATGTCACGCCGACGAAGCAGGTAAAGAGAACGAGCCGCCTGTAGGACTCCAACGAACTTCTCTAGTAGATCTCTCGACCACTCTAAGCAAGTCGAGCCTTTGCTGGCCTTAAGTTCACTAAAGGATCGCGCTGAGCAACCAGGTATTCCCAGGTCATCCGACTCGTTGAGTGCACCAGCAGTGACGAGTTGATGGGCGCAATACGCGTATATGCAGCCGACGATCATCAAGAGACGTTGCAGCGCTTGGTCACGCGAGTATTCATGCGTGAGCGAGCACCTGCCGCAGCTGTAGCTGACGGTAGACTGGCCCTGATCGTAGCCAAAGTCGCCAGACAGAAGACCGAGCCAAAGGTTATAAAATTTGTTTGCATACTTATACAATGACGCTGTCGGCGGAGGTTTTGGCCACAGCGCGCTCGGCGAAGGAAGGGTCATTAGCCGTTCGGGGTCGGGTTTGTCGAGAATCTCGTCATACACCTGCTCACTCCTGTTAAGTGCGCCCCTGCGCCCAGCTGGGACCTGTGCGAGAGTGGAGTATGGATATAGGGTACGTCATCACGTTCATAGAATAGGCTGGCTTGTAGTCCATTCGGCTTTGGTCGAGGGACCCCCGGTAGGGGTGATCACCCCGGCCGACCGTCGCTGGTTTTCCGGGTTTGCCCTGGCGCGGGCTGCCATGGATGTTCGGGCCGGCGTTGCGGTAGCTGGCGCCAGGGGGCGGGTGGCTGCAGTTGCGCTGCTGGGCTTGGTGCCTCCTTCTTGGCGCTAGCTGCTGGGCCCGGCCGTGCGGCGGGCGGTAGGCCCGTGTGCGAGGTGGCTGGGCGGCATGATGGTCATCGCGGGCCGGTGTTGCGGCGGGTGATCCGGGAGCTGGGGCTGCCGACTCGATGACCAGCCGCCGGGCGGGGTCGGCGGAGCGGGGTTTTCGGATCTTCCATGAGTCCCTATGCGCGTGCCATGCACCAGGATTGTGGAGACGCTGCCTTTCCCCGGGGGCGCAGGGCGGCGCCCGGCGCCCGCCGCCTCACAAGGTGACGGCCAGGACGCAAAGCGAGTTGCTTCGATGCGAGCACATACGGCCACCCATCAACCACGATCATGGGGCGTGCCATGCGGCGCTAGTAGCCCAGGGCCGGGTCGACCTGGCCGAGCAGCGGCTCGCCCGCGGCGAACCTGGCCACGTTGTCCCTGATGCGCCGGGCGAGCAGCGGCGTGATCATCTCCATGGTGTCGGCCGTGTGCGGGGTGATGATGCAGCGCTCGAGGTCCCACAGGGGGTGCCCGTCCGGCAACGGCTCCGGGTCGGTCACGTCGAGCGCCGCGCCGCCGATCGCGCCGTCGGTCAGCGCCGCGACCAGGGCGTCGGTGTCGACGTGGCGCCCACGGGCCACGTTGACCAGCCAGGCATCGGGCCGCATGACGGCCAGCTCGGCGGCGCCGATGACGTGCTCGGTGCTGGGCGTGAGCGCCAGGGCCAGGAAGACGACCTGGGCATCGCCGAGTGCCTGGTGCAGGTCGGCCTGGACCAGGGTCCTGGCCGCTCCGGGGACCGGGTCGGGCCGGCTGCGGACGACGGTCGCGGTGACGCGCAGCGGCGCGAGCAGCTCGAGCAGGCTGGCGGCGATCCCGCCGCCGCCGAGTATCGTGACCGGCTGGTCGTACAGGCTGATCCCGGCCGGCTTTCCCCAGGACCGGGCCATGATGCGCCGTCGCAGCTGGCGCAGGCCGGCCAGGGCGAGGGCCAGCGCATGCTCGGCGACCGGCTCAGCGTAGGCGCCCTTGGCCGAGGTCCAGACCCGGGCCGGGTCAAAGAGCCCGGCCGCGGCCACCCGCTCGACGCCGGCGAACGGAAGCTGCACCCAGCGCGCGGAACTCGCCGTGGCCAGGGCGGCGCGCAGCCCGTCGAGGTCCTCTGGATTGAGCCAGACGAGCGCGTCGGCCCGGGCATCGACGCCGGCCGGCTCGCCGCCGCCCTCGCGGATCGCCTGCTCGGCGAAATCACTGAGAGCAGGGCCGACGGCGACCCGGGGCGCTGGCACGTTCAGCACCCTAATGCACCGCCGTGTCAGGGACCTCGGGGCATGGCGTCGACGGCGTTCTGTTACTATTTGCCGGAAAGGTACCTACGTACGGGGGAACCATGAAGCGCTCATTCCTGGCCGCTTCGATCGCGGCCATCGGGCTGACCGCAGCGGTCAGCGCGTGCGGGGGATCGGCCGCGACGAGTTCGGCGCCGCACGCCACGTCTACCGCTGGCGCGACCCAGACCAGCGCGTCGGCTAGCGTTCCGGCTGGTTATCAGCGGATCGGCGGTGCCGCACAAGGAATATCGGTGGCCATCCCAAGTTCCTGGGCCTCGGTCAACCTCGCTCAGCTGAACCTGCAGCAAGCCCTCAAGCAGATGGGGCTCAAGGGCGTCAGCGAGGCGACGATCTCCCAGAACCTGGAATCACTGCTGAAGCTGCACGCCGTGTATGCCGCGGACACCAAGTCCATGTCCAGTTCACCCGGCCATTTCGCGACCAATATGAACGCCTACTGCTCCAGTTCGGGAACCTCGGACACGGGCAGCGCCGGCGTGCCGCTGCTGCGCCAGTCCGCCGAGGCCGAGCTGCCGCAGGTCCTGCATGCGCAGAACGTCACCGCCAGCAACGTCGATATCGGCGGGATCCCTGGCGTGCGGATCGGGTACACGCTCACCTCGACGACCTCCGGCACCCTGCACGCGGCGCAGCTGGAGGTGCTGCCCAAGCCTGACCGCGCCTGCTTCGTGACCCTGACCGCCTCGGGGCCGCTGCCGGCCGGCGTGCTCGCCACCGCCGCCTCGACGGCTCAGTACCCGTGACTCAGGCCGACCGGGTTCTCTGCTCGGCGAGCCGGTCCAGCAGCGAGCGCCGCCACTGCTCGGTCTGGCGGACCTGGTTGAACGTGAACACGTGCAGGCCCTCGACGGCCGAGGCGGGATCGGCGAGCGTGGCGCCGGTGCGTTCCAGCAGCCGGCCCGGGTTGTAACCGCCGGGCGTGCCGAGGCGGACCAGCCACTCGGTGTGCCCGGCCAGGAACCTGGCCGATTCGGCGACGCCTGCCTTGGCCGCCATCCGCAGCAGCCTGGCCCGGTCCACCGGGCCGGCGATGCCGACGAACATCGGCAGCGTGACGCCCCGGGCGCGGACCCGGGTGATCCAGTCCCGCAGCGTGGCCGGGTCGAAGCAGAGGTTGCTGACCAGGTAGGTGGCGTGGTGCCGCTTGTCCCACATGGCCTGGATCGTGATGTCGTCACCGATCCTCGGGTGGCTCTCCGGGTAGCCGGTCACCCCGACCCGGGCGAAGGGGCGGCCCATCTCGGCCAGCCGGTCGAGCAGCGATAGCGCGCTGTCGAAGCGGCCCGCGGGCGGGTCGGCGTCACCGGCCGGGACGAACACGTCGTCCACCCCGCTGGCCGTCAGGCGCGCCACGATCTCGGCGAGATGGGCGTCGTCACGCACCAGCCGAGCCGACAGGTGCGGGACGACCCGGTAGCCCTGGGCCGCCAGCCGCTCGGTCAGGTCCAGGGTCGGGCCGAGCCCCTTGGCCGGCGAGGCCGTCACGGTCACCGTCAGGTCCGGCGGCACCCACTCGAGGACCGACTCCTCGGTGCCCGCCGTGGGCAACACCTCGTACCTGGGCCGCTGCAGCAGCGGCGCCACCCGCGCCAGCCCGCCGCGCATCACGGCTCGCCGCTCTCCGCGGGAGACGGTATGGCGGCCGGCCCGGTCTCGGCGAGCAGCAGCGCCAGCTCGTGCTCCAGGCCGCCGGTGCCGACGTCGAGCACGGACAGCGGCAGGCCGAACATCGCGGCGATGGCGGCCGCCTCAGCGTCCAGCGCCGGGTCGCGGGACTGCGCCAGCCAGACCACCCGCCGGTAGTGGCCGAAGTAGTCGGGCCACAGCTCCGGGTGGGCGTCCAGGCCCAGCTCGGCCAGCACCGAGCGGCGGAAGCTGCGGACCAGGAAGTCGGTGAGCAGGTAGGTTCCTGGCTCGCGCTCGAACACCTCGCGCAGCCGGCCGGGCCGGCCAGCACGTCGTAGCAGTGCAGCCCGGGCAGCCGGCGCAGGTCCAGCCGGGCGCACAGCTCATCGAGCGCGCCGTAGCTGCCGCAGTCCGCGTAGCCGAGCGCGACCCGCAGGCCGCGCGCCTGCAGCTCGCGGGCCAGCCGCTCGGCGGCCGGGGCGATCCGCTCCGGGTGGTTGTGCAGCAGCGAGGGAAGGTTGTGCAGCTCGACCGGCCAGCCGCGGCGGGCGGCGATCTCGCGGATGTGACCGCCCAGCGCGCCGCACGCGATCACGGCCACCCCGGCCCCGGGGAGCCCGGGGAGCCCGGGGAGCCCGGCCTCAGGCCGGGAACTGCAGCTGGTCGACGAACGCGTCGTTGAAGTCGCTGCGGTCGGAGAGCTCGACATACCTCACCTCCTCCTGCAGGGCCAGCGCCCCGGCCCGCTCCCTGACCGAGAGCAGCGCCATCTTGGCTCCCTCGCCGGCCACGTTGCCCGCGCTGACCACGCGCAGCACGGGCAGCCGGGGGACCAGGCCGAGCCGGATCGCGTTGGCCGGCGACAGGTAGCTGCCGAACGACCCGGCCAGCAGTACCTGCTGGATGTCGCCCGGCGCCAGGCCGGCCTCGTCCAGCAGGATGTTCCAGCCGGTCGCGATGGCCGCCTTGGCGAACTGCAGCTCCCGCACGTCCCGCTGTGACAGGTAGATCGACCGCGTCACGTCACCCGGCTCGCCGAGCCAGTGCAGCACGAAGACCCGTTCCTGGCCGAGCGCGGTCAGCCCGGCCAGGCCGGGCGCCAGGGCCGGCGCGTCCTCCTCGGGAACGAAGCGGCCCGATCGGTCGAGCAGGCCGAGGCCGACCAGGCTGGCCACGGCGTCGACCAGGCCGGAGCCGCACAGTCCGGCGGGCTCGGCATCCCCGATGACCCTCAGGTCCATGCCGTCCGGCGTCATCGAGACGACCTCGATCGCACCGTCGGCGGCGCGCATCCCGCACCGGATGGCCGCGCCTTCGAAGGCCGGGCCGGCCGGGGCGGCGGTGGCCAGCAGCCAGTCCCGGTTGCCCAGCACGATCTCGCAGTTCGTGCCGATGTCCACGAACAGCCGGGTGCGCGAGTCCCGGTCCATGCCCGAGGCCAGCAGCCCGGCGGTGATGTCGCCGCCGACGTACGCGCCGAACGCGGGGAACGCGAACGCGCGGGCCCGCGGATGCACCGGCAGGTCCAGGTCCGCGGCGGCGAGCACCTCGGGCAGCTGACGGGCGGCCATGATGAACGGCGCCACGCCAAGCGGCTCGGGGTCGATGCCGAGCGCGATATGGGTCATGGTCGCGTTGCCGGCCAGCGCCACATCGCAGACTTCGCCGGGATCGACGCCCGCCTGCCCGCAGACCTCGGCGGCCAGCCCGGCCAGGGTTTCGCGGGCCAGCCGGGCCAGGGTGTCCAGGGCGCCGGGCTCCATCATGACCGCGCTGATCCGGGTGATCACGTCCGCGCCGAACGGCTGCTGCTTGTTCAGCATCGACGCGACCGCGAGCGGCGTCCCGGTGGACAGGTCGAGCAGCGTGGCCACCACGGTGGTGGTGCCGAGGTCGAACGCGATCCCATGCAGCCGCGACGTGGTGTCACCCGGCTGGACGTCGATCAGCACGTCGTCGACGATCAGCGCGGTCACCCGGTAGTCGGCCGCGCGGAGCACCGAGCCGATCGAGCGCAGTACCCCGAGATCGACCCGCAGTTCCAGGTCGTCGAGGCCCGCGAGCACCCGCTCGAGGTCGGTCCGCTGGTCGGCCAGGGACGGCTCGTCCAGTTCCAGGTACCGCTTCTGCGCGGCCGGGCGCAGGATGACCTGGCGGCCGACCCCGACGGTCGCCGCCTTGGGCCTGGTGACCAGCGGCGGGACCTCGACCTGCAGGTCGCCGGTGGCCAGCGCGCGGCAGGCCAGCCGCCAGCCGGCCCGCAGCTCGTCGGGCGAGAACGCCCGGGCGTCGAGCGGCGACGCGGGCACCTGCCCGCCGGCGATCCTGATCTTGCACTTCTTGCAGGTGCCGTGCCCGCCGCAGGTGGAGTCGATCGCGATGCCGTTCCAGCTCGCGGCGTCGAAGAGGGTAACCCCGGGCGGGACCCGCACCCGGGCTCCGCTGGGCTGGAACTCCAGATCAACGCGGGCGGGCAGTCCGACCGCCGGGTCAGCGGTGTAGGTCATGCGCCGGCCTGGGCCTGCTGTGCTTGCTGAGCCTGCAATGCCCGGTGCGCCGCGATCCAGTTGGCGCCCCAGGCGTCCTTGTTGGTGAGCAGGTCGGCCGCCTTGACCGCCCGGACCAGCTGCGGCGAGCGCGCGTCCATGATCGCGCTGGTCAGCCCGGTCAGGATGGCCATGGGCAGGAACGCCGCGCCGATCGAGGCCCGGTCCGGCATCCCGAACGAGACGTTGGACGCGCCGAGCGTCATGTTCAGCCCGAACTCGTCGTGCACCAGCCGGATCGTCTCCAGCGTGCTGAGCACGAGCGAGGTGTCCGCGCCGACCGGCATGGCCAGCGGGTCGATCACGATGTCCTCGATCGGGATGCCGTACTTGCCCGTGGCCACGTCCACGATCTTGCGCACCAGCTCGAGCCGCCGCCGCGGATCCTCGGGGATCTCTTCCTCGTCGTTCGGGAGCGCGATCACCGCCGCGCCGTGTTCGCGCACCAGGGGCAGGATCGCGTCCAGCCGCTCGTCCTCCGCGGTCACGGAGTTGACCAGCGCCTTGCCCTGGTAAGCGGTGAGCCCCGCCTCGAGCACCTCGACAATCGAGGAGTCCAGGCAGAGCGGCAGGTCGCACAGCCCCTGGATCAGCTTGACCGCGGAGACCATCAGCGCGGCCTCGTCGGCGAGCGGCGTGCCCATGTTGACGTCGAGCATCATCGCGCCGCCCGCGAGCTGACCGGCGACGTCGATCTCGATCCTGGACAGGTCGCCGCGGCGCAGCTGCTCCTGGAAGATCTTGCGGCCGGTCGGGTTGATCCGCTCGCCCACGATGCAGAACGGATGCTCCGGGCCGATGCTCAGCTCCCGGCTGGCCGAGCGCAGGACCGTCTCCATGCCGGCTCCCTTACGCGAGCGCCATCGCGCGGCGGTGGCGCAGCAGTTCCTTGGCCTTGACCACGGCGGCCGAGGCATCCGAGGCGTAGCCGTCGGCGCCCACCACGTCCGCGTACTCCTGGGTCACCGGGGCGCCGCCGACCATCACGATCACCTGGTCGCGGATGCCGGCCTTCTGCAGCGCGTTGATGTTGGCCTTGAACATCGGCATCGTGGTGGTCAGGAACGCCGAGAAGCCGAGGATGTCGGGCTGATGCTGCCTGACCGCGTCGACGAACTTCTCCGGTGCCACCTGCACGCCCAGGTCGATCACCTCGAAGCCGGCGCCCTCGAACATGATGTTGACCAGGTTCTTGCCGATGTCGTGCACGTCTCCCTTGACCGTGCCCATGACGATCTTCCCGATGGTCTCGGCGCCGGTCTCGGCCAGCAGCGGCCGGAGGATCTCCAGCGCGCCGGCCATGGCCTTGCCGGCGATCAGCATCTCGGGCACGAAGAAGTCGCCGCGCTCGAACCGGGCGCCGACCTCTTCCAGCGACGGGATCAGCGCCTCGTACAGCAGCGCCTCCGGGCCGAGGCCCATGTCGAGGCCCTGGCGGGTCAGGTCGAGCACCTCGGGCGCGTTGCCGACCAGGGTGAAGTCGTAGAGCTGCTTCAGGAGCTCGTCTCGGGTCACGCCGCACCTTCCTTGTCTGACGGGCGCCGGGCTCGGCCGGGCTGGTAGCCGAGCACCGCGGACAGGGCATTGGCCTCGGCCATGCACCGCGCTGCGATGGCCGGGATGCGGGCCTTGGTCAGGCGGGTGGCCGGGCCGGACACCGACAGCGCGGCGACCACGGTCGCCCCCTCGCGGTACACCGGCGCCGCCACGGCGACCAGGCCGGGCTCCAGTTCCTCGTTGGTCACCGCGTAGCCGCGGCGGCGCACCTCGGCCAGGTCGGCCTGCAGCGCCTCGCGGCTGGTGATCGTGTGGCCGGTGCGGCGGATGAGGCGGCCGGGCGGCAGCTCGGCGGCGTCGTAGGCCAGCAGCACCTTGCCGAGCGCCGCGCAGTGCAGCGGCACCGACAGGCCGACCCAGTTGGTCCCGCCGATCAGGTAGGTGCTGTCCACCTGCGCGATCTGCTCGACCATGCCGCGGCTGGCCACGCCGAGGTTGATGGTCTCGCCGGTGGCGTCGCCGAGCCGGTCGAGGAACGGCTGCGCCACGGTGATCAGGCCCGCCTCGGCGCCGCTGCGCCAGGCGTAGGAGACGAACACCTCGCCGGGCCGGAACCCGCCCCGGCTGTCCCGCTGGACCAGGCCGTTGCGCTCCAGCGCCATCAGCAGCCGGGAGGTCGTGCTCTTGGCCAGGCCGCTGGCCGCGGTCAGCTCGGTGAACGTGACCGGGCCTGGGCAGTGCACGACCTGGATCAGCAGCTGCGCCGCGCGATCGACGGCCTGCGTCCCGTTGGGGCTAGTCAAAGGAGATCCCCTTAGCACCGAGTTCCATGTTACGGAACCCTGTTCTACTATGTGATCCTAAGTTCGGCTTTGCACACGGTCAAGCCAGCCAAAGGTGGACTCCTATGTTCCGCAACCGCATGCCGCGTTACGAGATCCTTTCCCCGGAGGCCGTGGGCGTGCTCGACGCCGGATGGCGCCGCATCGTCTCCGAGATTGGCGTGCAGTTCGCCAAGCCTGAGGCCGTGGAGCTGTTCCGCAAGGCCGGCCAGAAAGTGGACGGCGAGGTGGTCTTCCTCGACCCGGAGTTTGTGCTGGAGCAGGTGGCCAAGGCGCCGCAGGAGTTCGACGTCCAGGCCCGCAATCCGGCCAACAACGTGCACATCGGCGGGGACGAGATGGTGTTCAGCGCGGTCTACGGGTCGCCGTTCGTCCGCGAGGGCGACGTGCGCAGGGAGGCGACGCTGTCCGACTTCCACCGCCTGTGCATGCTGGCGCAGTCGTTTCCGCAGCTGGACTCGGCCGGAGGCGTGATCTGCGAGCCGAACGACGCGCCGCTCGACTCCCGGCACCTGGACATGATCTACGCGCTGCAGACCCTGACCGACAAGATCTACATGGGCAACGTGGTGTCCGGCCCGAACGCCGTCGACACGATCAAGATGACCGAGATCCTGTTCGGCGGACGCGAGGCGATCGAGGCCACGCCGGCCACGATCTCGCTGATCAACTGCAACTCCCCGCTGCGCTGGGACGACCGGATGCTGGACGCCCAGTTCGAGTATTGCGCGGCCAGCCAGCCCGTGGTGCTCACACCGTTCCTGCTGATGGGCGCGATGTCGCCGGTGACGATCCCGGCCGCGCTGGTGCAGCAACTGGCCGAGGCGCTGTCCGGCATCGCGCTGGCCCAGCTGATCAGGCCGGGCTGCCCGGTGATCTTCGGCTCGTTCCTGTCCAACATCGACATGCAGTCCGGGTCGCCGTCGTTCGGGACTCCCGAGTCCGGGATCGGCCTGCTCTGCACCGGGCAGCTGGCCCGCCACTTCGGGCTGCCGTTCCGGACCGGCGGCGGGCTGAACGCCAGCCAGACCTGCGACGCCCAGGCCGCGTACGAGTCGCTGATGACGCTGCTGCCCACGTTCCTGGCCGGCACCAACTTCGTGATGCACGCGGCCGGCTGGCTCGAAGGCGGGCTGGTCTCCTGCTACGAGAAGTTCATTGTCGACATCGAGCTGCTGCGGATGCTGCGGGTCGAGTTCACGCCGCTGGAGATCGACGAGGCGTCGCTGGCGTTCGGCGCGCACGAGGAGGTCGGGCACGGCGGGCACTTCCTCGGCGCGCAGCACACGATGGAGCGGTTCCGCGAGTGCTTCTACCGGCCGCTGCTGTCGTCGACGGCGAACTACGAGCGCTGGCTGAAGCAGGGCGGCAAGGACGCGACCGCGCGCGCCTCGGAAATCTGCGCCAAGACGCTCGATGAGTACGCCCGGCCGCCGCTCGACGACGCGATCCGGGCCGAGCTCGAGGACTTCGTGGCCCGCCGCCGGGCCGAGCTCGGCGACTAGCCGCCGGTCAGGGCGCTCATCACGGCCCGCCGCCACCGAGCGGGCTGAGCTTCCGGCCGGCCTGCAGCAGATGGGCAACTTCATCGGTGACCGCGTAATGATCGGTGAGGATGCGGGCATCTCCGGCCGCGAACGCCGGAGACATCAGCGGCGCCGAGCACTCCGGCACCACCCAGGTGATCGAGGCCTCCCGGGCCAGCTGGCCGTACTCCTCGGCCGTGACCGCGTCGGCGATCGGCGGGTCGACGGCGAAGAACACGATCGCCGGCCGGGCTACCGGCACGGCAGACAGCCCGAGCACGGCGAGGTCTCGCCTCATCGCCGTCCGGGTGATGCCGAGCGCCCGCGCGAAGTCCACGCCCGCAGCCGGGCGCCTGATGGCGCGCCGGGACAGCTGGCCAGCCGGCCGGGGCTCGCCCTGCGCGGCGCTGCCCCGGCCGGGCAGGGCCCGTACCCGGTAGGCCACCTCTGGCGCCGCGGCGATCTTCTTGTCCACCTCGAGCAGCACCGACCGGCCGCGGCGCCAGGCAGCGTGATCGTCCGACCTCTGCTCGTCGGCCAGGAACAGGAAGACAAGTCCGCCCGGCCGGGACCCGTGGCCATCGCCGGCGGGCGGCCGGTTCGCATCCGGTCCGGCCGCGCGGCCGCGCCGCCACGGGATCCGGTGCGTCATCCTTCGCGCCACGGCGGTCACAGCGTCTCGCCGGGCCGGGCGATGCGCCCATCCGGAGGCCCGGCTCCGTTGGCGGACGGCCCCACGCTGCTGGGCCGCTGGTCGCGTACCTGGCTGCTCCAGTCCGGCAGCGTGGCATCGAGGATCTTGATCATCTCGCCGACGATGCGGGCGTTGGCGTGCTTGCCCAGGTTCTCTTCTTTGCCCCGCAGGTCAGCCTCGACGCTGATCCTGGTGCGTGACTTGCCCTCGCCGATCCGCCTGCTCTCGATCCGCCGGGTGGTAGCGGCGTCGATAAGCTCGTCCGCCCTGAGCTTGGCGGCCACCTCGTAGGCGGACGGCGGGCCCAAGTTGAGCAGGAACTTCACGGTGACCGGCAGGATCTCGATGAGGAAGAACAGCGCCAGGACGGCCAGCCGCGCGGCCTCGAGGCTGGAACTCTGCCCGCTGGCCTCGGACAGGGCCTGGAGCTGCGCGAGTATGCCGGTGTTCTCCTCGGTCACCTTCCTTCCGTTGGCCGCCGTGCCCTGCAGGCCCGCCTCAAGCTTCTGATACTGACTTTGCAGCCTGGGAAGGGCCTGCTGGGCCTGAGCCTTGAGCTGCTGTACCCGGCTGCTCAGGTTATTGGCAAAGCTACGCTGAGCTGTTTTATCGGCGGACTGAGCGGCAGCGAGCTGGCTCTCGACCGAATTGTAGGTCTTCGCGGCTTGCTGGTACTCCAGGTATTTCGCCTGGGCGCGCGGCCCGTTCCCGACCATGCCGGAAGACCCCACGCAATTCTGGCCGTCGAGCTCGCACTGCCACGCCTCGCGGGCGGTGACTTCCGCCTGATAGTCGCTTTGCGCCTGCTTCTGCAGCTGGTCGACCTGGGCCTGCGCGGACTGCAGCTGCGGGCTCGTGATGGTTTGCGGAAGATGGCCATTCAGTATGCCCTCATCCGTATTGATCTGCGTTTTGACCTGGCTGGCTTCCTGCTGTTCGCCGCCGCCCGCTTCGAGCGCCGCTTCCTGCCGCGATTCTTCCTGCTGCATGATAAACAGCTGCTGGTTGATGTCACTGGCGAAGATGCGCAGGACGAGCGGCGTTGAGATGACGAGGGCGAGGACCACGGCCAGCGCCAGCCGGGGCAGCGTTATGAGCACCAGGCGCGTGCGGTCGCGGGTAGCGCCCATGCTCAGCACCAGGAACCGGTCAAGGTTGAGGATGACGACGCCCCACAGCAGGCCGAGGATGACGGCCGCCGCGAGCGGCGCCTTGACCCCGTCGTACAGCGCGAACGTCATCGACACCACGGCGATGCCCGCTGTCGTCAGCAGCACCCCGGCCATCTGGACGAACTGCGCCCGCTCTTGCGGCACCTGTTCCAGGATGGCCTGGTCACCGCCCCCCAGCCAGGCCATGAAGTCGCTCGCGCGCCTGATCACTTCCCGCCCCCCAGTTTCGCCCGCGCCGCCGCGGCGGCGCAGTTTGTTTCGCTCAGCGTGACCGGCTCAGGGATCCCCGCAGCCCATTTTCTGGTCGTAAAGTTAGCTAATTCATGAATGTCTGAGCCCGGCCGTCGTCAAGCTCGTCATCGACGAGAAAGAAAGCGCACGGCCGTTAAGGCATGTACCCGCGTCCCTTGTGACTCATGCTGTGCTTGACGGCTGCGGCATCATTCCTGCCCGGCTGCGCACAGGTCGAGCCATGCATCAGCGATGGAACGAACCTCGGGCTGCTCAAGCGGGAGATAATGGCCGGCGTCAGCGACGACCGGCAAGTCGACATAGATCCGGCGCAGGGCGCAGTACCTCCCGCACGACGAGCGCACCACGCAGGCAGCGAGCTCAGGCGCCGTCGGCGGGATCATCGGGGACATGCTCCGCGGCTGATGCCCGCGCGGGCCGGTTAGGCCTTCTGCCGTCGTACCGGGCTGGCCAGGAAAACTTTCCGGGAAAAGTTGTTGGCGCCCGACGGCGCCGGGACTCCTACGGCTGTCACAAGCCTAAGGAGACCCGTGATGAACCTAGTGAACAAGACATCGACCATCACGGTCGCCGTGGTCGCGGCGCTTGTCGCGCTGGCCACGGCGACGCACCTCAGCGAAGTGGCGGCCACGGAAGGAGGAGTTATGCGAGGACTGTCCGTGGCCGGTTTCCTGGCTCTACCGTTGGCGCATGCATGACCGCGAGATCGTGGCCGCGATCGTGGCCGGCGACCTGGCCGGGCTCGCTGCCGCCTACGACAGGTACGCATCCTCGCTGCATGCCTACTGCCGCTCGCTGCTGGCCGATCCCGCCGACGCCGGTGACGCGGTCCAGGACACCTTCCTGGTCGCGGTGGCCAAGCTGGCCGGCCTGCGCGACCCGGACCGGCTCAGGCCGTGGCTGTACGCGGTGGCGCGCAACGAGTGCCACCGGCGGCTGCGCGCCCGCGCCAGGACGGCTGATCTTGACGAGGCGGGCGAGATGACCGACGCCTCGGCCGACGTGGGCGCGGCTGCCGAGCGCGGCGAGCTGCGCGACCTGGTCCAGGCCGCGATCGCGGGACTGAATCCCGGCGACCAGGAGGTCATCGAGCTGAGCCTGCGGCAGGAGCTCGACGGCCCCGATCTCGCCGGGGCGCTCGGGGTGCCGGTGAACCAGGCGCACGCGCTGGCGTCCCGCGCCCGCGGGCAGCTGGGGAGGTCGCTGGGCGCGCTGCTCGTAGCCAGGTCGGGCCGCGAGGCCTGCCCGGAACTTGGCGCGCTCCTCGCCGGCTGGGACGGGCACCTCACCGTGCTGCTGCGCAAGCGGGTCAGCCGGCACATCGAGCACTGCGACCTCTGCGGCGAGCGCAGGCGCCGCGAGCTGAGCCCGGCGATGCTGCTCAGCGCGCTTCCGGTCGTCCTGCTGCCGACCGGCCTGCGGCAGCAGTTGTTCAGGCTGGTCGCGGACGCCGCGCCGGAGGCGGCCGGTTACCGGGAGCACGTGGCGCACCGGGCCGAGCCGTTCACCTCGTCGGGATTTCCCGTGCCGGTCGCGCCCATCGTCCGGGTGCGACCGCGCGGGCGGACGATCGTCTACGCCTCGGCCGCCGCGCTGATCCTGATCGTGGTGGGCGGGGCCGCGGCGGCCGCGATGCTGCGGCACGGCGGGGGACCGGTCAGCGCCGCGGCGCACAGCGCGGCCAAGACCGGCGCATCGCCGAGCGCGTCCGCGTCACCGCCGCCGACCGGCCCCGGCAAGCCGCCCGCCTCGGAACACGCCAGCATCCCGGCGGCCGCTTCGCCTTCGGGCCCGCCCAGTTCGGCCAGCCCCGCCCGCCCCAGCCCCTCGCCGACCGCCACACCGCGGCCGGCCCCGTCCCCGACGCCGACGAAGTCCCCGTCCCCGTCGCCGTCGCCGACACCGAAACCGGGCACGCTCGCGGAGTCGCCGGCCACGATAAAGCTCGCGAAGCTGGGGTCAACCGCGACCTTCACGCTCACCGCCGACGGCGGCCCGGTGGCGTTCACCATCACGGTGCCCTCGTCGGCCGCGGCCGGCCTGAGCGTGAGCCCGTCGAGCGGCTCCCTCAAGGCGGGGCAGAGCGTCACGATCACCGTGACCGCGGTCGGCAACGGCCCGCCCGCCTTCACCACCGTGCTGACGGTGAGCCCGGGCGCGGTGCCGGTCACGGTCGAGTATGCGCCCAAGGGCTAACGGGGCCCCGGTACCGGGTCCGGCGCGGCGCTATCGGCAGTGACCGCGGGTTAGCGCCGGGCCGGGGCGGTGAGGCCGAGCACCTCCCGGACCGCGGTGACGATCTTGTCTTCGTCCGGCAGCACGTAGTCCTCCATCGGCTTGCTGTACGGGATGGTCGCGTCCAGCGCGGTCACCTGCTTGATCGGAGCCCGCAGCGACCCGAACCCGGCGTCGGCGACCTCGGCGGCGATGACCGCTGCCGCGGAACTATGCCGCGTCGCCTGGTCGACGAGCACCAGCCTGCCCGTCTTGGCGACCGATTCCAGGATCGTGGCCGTATCCAGCGGGGCGATCGTGCGCGGGTCGATGACCTCGGCGGCGATGCCCTCGCCGGCCAGCCGCTCCGCGGCCGCGAGCGCCTTGCCCACCATCCAGCCGGTGGCGACGATCGTCACGTCACCGCCCGTGCGCCGCACCGCCGCCTGCCCGAACGGCACCAGGTGCTCGCCCTCGGGAACGTCGCCCGGCTCGAGCGTCAGCAGGTAGTGGTGGAAGAAGCAGACCGGGTTGTCGTCGCGGATGGCCGTCGCGAGCAGCCCCTTGGCGTCGGCGGGCGTCGCCGGGAGCGCCACCTTGAGACCGGGCACGCCCATGAACATCCCGTAGATGGAGCCGGTGTGCTGGCCGGCCCAGCCGGCCGTGAACCCGTAGCCGGCCTTCAGCACCAGCGGCACCGTCACCTGGCCGCCGGTCATGTAGCGCAGCCGGGGCGCCTCGTTGACCACCTGATCCATGGCGACGAGCATGAACTCGGCCATGTACAGCTCGACGACCGGCCGGTACCCGGCCAGCGCGGCGCCGACCGCCATCCCGATCTCGGCGGTTTCCGAGATCGGCGTGGTGCGGACCCGGTCAGGACCGAACTCCGCCAGGAAGGGGTCGGCCTCGGTCGTGGCGATGTTCTGGCCGAAATAGAGGACGCTGTCGTCGCGCAGCATCTCCTGCCGTAGCGACTCGTTGATCGCGCCGATGTAGGGGAGTTCCCTGGCCATGCCGTGCTCCTATGCGTAAACGAATCGGAGGGCTTCCTCGGGGCTGGGAAAGGGGCTCTGCAGAGCGAACTCCACAGCCTCTCGCATCTCGGCGCGGGCCGCGTCCGCGATCTGGTCGGCGGCGGCGGGACTCAGCGTTCCTTCGGTGACCAGGGTCGCGCGCATCCGCGGCACCGGGTCGCCGCGCTTGGCCGCCGCGTACTCCTCGGGTGCCCCGAAGACCTCCACGGCCTCGTGCTCGGGGAAATGCAGCGGCACGCCCGGCGGCGCGATGATGTTGCCGTGCGCGCTGAGCCGGTAGATCGTCGATTCCACGAGCGTCGGGCCGTCGCCCGCCCGCGCCCGGGCCACGGCCGCCGCCACCTCGCCGTAGACGGCGACCGGGTCGCCGCCGTCCACCGTCACCCCGGGCATGCTGTAGGCGACGGCCTTCACCGCGAGCGGCTCGCCGGCCGCCGCGTTCGCGTCCTCCTGGGTGGCGCGGGTCACCACGTTGTAGCCGTTGTTCTCGAGCACGTACACGATCGGCAGCTTCCACAGCGACGCGACGTTGAGTGACTCGTGGAATGCGCCCTGCTTGGACGCGCCATCGCCGAAGAAGCACGCCACGACCTGTCCCTCGCCGCGGATCTGGGCGGCGTAGGCGGCGCCGGTCGCCTGCGGGATGCCCTGGGCGACGATGCCGGACGTGCCGAGGAACCCGCGCCCCGGATCGGTGAGGTGCATCGACCCGCCGTAGCCGCCGCACAGCCCGGTCTTCCGGCCGTAGATCTCCGCCATCATCGCCGCGGCGGGCGTGCCGAGCACTAGCGGGTAGCCGTGGCACCGGTAGGTCGCCATCAGCTGGTCGTGCGGGCCGAGCGCGGCCAGCGACCCGACGATCGATGCTTCGGCCCCGTCGGCCAGGTGGGTGTGCCCGCGGATCACGCCCGGATGCTCGGTGAACGTCGCCTTGACCTGCTCCTCGAATTCCCGGATCCGGACCATCTGGGTGTAGATCCAGATGAGCCGGCCCGCGTCGAGGCCCGTGCCTTCGTTACCGGCCAACTCAGGTTCCCTTCCCTTGTGCTGACCGCGCCCGGCCGGGCGCGGGATGGAACTGGGCCGCGGTGGCCTCGTAGGCCCGCAGAAACATCTCGTGCATGGGCAGGCGGCGCAGTTCCTCCGACAGCACCTCGACACCCCACGGCCCGTCGTAACCGCGCGCCAGGCCCGCCGCCACGTAGCGGTCGACGCTGAGCTCGCCCTCGCCGGGTAGCCTGCGGTGATTCAGGGTCTCGTCGGACAGATCCGCCATGTTCGCGCGCTGGCCGTCGCTCAGCTCTATCCAGGACAAGAACTCCGGTGGTATCCGGCCGAGGTCGGCCGGGGGAATCCTCAGCTTGCCCATGTGCCAGGTGTCGATCGCGATGCCGCCATTATCGGCCCCCGCGCCCTGAACTACAGCGAGCGCCTGATCGACGCTGTTCACGTTGGCGTCGAATGGCATGAACTCATAAACGATTTCCGCCGTCGTGCGCCGGGCCGCCTCGGCGCAAAGCGCGGCGAATTCATCGGTCACCTGCCCGATAGCGCAGGGCGCCCCGCTGAGGTTTCCCACCTTAATGTGGTGCGCCCCGAGCGCGCCGCTCGCCTCGAGCAGCAGCCTGCGCCGCGGATCAGCGGCCTTCCTGCGTTCGTCCCCGGAATCCAGGAACCAATCATAAAGGAACTCCAGTTCCAGGTACTCCAGGCCGTTGTCGTCCAGGATCTGCTTCATTTCGCTTAGGGTCCGGGTCTGTAGTATGTGCTCCAGATCGGCGTGCCAGAGCCCGATCCCGCTGAATCCGACCCGGGCGGCCTCCTCGCAGCGATCCCGGAAGTCGAAAAGGCTCCATTCGCGGCCCGTCTTCAGCTGTACCGGGCCCGCCAGCGTCCAGTACAAGCCGACCAGCCGGTCCTTACGGCCTTGCTGACTGGCGGGTAATCTGTTGACTGCCATGACGGAATTCCTCAGCTTTCGGTGGCTCGAAGGAGTGCGCAGTGAACGTTGACGACCTCGTCGCGATCGACGTGCACGCGCACGCCGAGGTCTCTGCCGCAGGCCAGGATGCACTCAGCCCGGAACTGCTTGAGGCCTCCCGCGCGCTGTTCAAGGCGGGCCGCCGCCCTCCGACGTTGCCCGAGATCGCCGCGTACTACCGGGAGCGGCGCATGGCGTGCGTGGTGTTCTCGGTGGACGCCGAGGCGGCCACCGGGGTGCCCGGGGTGCCCAACGAGGAGGTGGCCAAGGCGGCCGCGGACAACCCGGACGTCATGATCCCGTTTGCGAGCATCGACCCGGCCCGGGGCCAGGCCGGGGTCCGCCAGGTGCGCAGGCTGGTGACCGAGTTCGGCATCCGCGGTTTCAAGTTTCATCCCAACGTCCAGGCGTTCTATCCCAATGACCGGAGCGCCTACCCGCTGTATGCGGCCATCGAGGAGTTCGCCGTGCCGGTGGTGTTCCACACCGGTCAGAGCGGAATCGGCGCCGGCGCCCCCGGCGGCGGCGGCATCAGGCTGAAATACTCCAACCCGCTGTTTGTCGATGACGTGGCCGCGGATTTTCCTGGCCTTCCCATTGTGCTGGCCCATCCCTCTTTCCCATGGCAGGACGAGGCCCTTGCGGTGGCCACCCACAAGCCGCTGGTCCATATCGACCTGTCGGGCTGGTCGCCCAAGTACTTCCCGCCGCAACTCATCCAGTACGCGAACACCCTGCTGCAGGACAAGGTCCTCTTCGGCTCCGACTACCCGCTGATCACCCCCGATCGCTGGCTCACCGATTTCGATGCGCTGCCGATCAAGCCGGAAGTGCGGCCGAAGATCCTCAAGGACAACGCGGTGCGGCTGCTCGGGCTGTCCGGCTGAGGGCCAGCCCGGCCGTTACGGCGCGGGAGCAAGGAGCGACCCGTGTGAAGCCAGCGGGGCGGGCCCGCCGTCGGCATCCGCGGCGCCGGCTGGCGCAGCGGCCGCGGATGCGCGGTCGCCTCGCTCAGGCCCGGTCGTCAGCTCGGAGCTGTGGTACGCGGCCCGGGTGGCCAGCTCGCGGCTGTACCGGGCGATGATCTGCCTGACCCGGTGCGCGGCCAGCGGCCCGAGCAGGTCGTAGGTGCCGATGAACAGCTCGCGGGCGGCGGCGCGCGGCCATGCGTCGGGCAGCAGCTCGACCGGCAGGTCGGGATCGAGCCCGGGGAACGCGCGCCATTCGTCCATCACCCGGGTCCTGGCCACGAGCGCCTCCACCGGGGATATCCGCCCGGCCAGGGCACGCTCGCGCAACCGCTGCGCATAGGAGAGGAAGGCCTCATACCTGGTGTGCAGGTCATCCAGGTCCCACGCGCGCTGCGGGAACCCGTCGGGCTCGATGCCGGGGACGGTGGTGGCGCGGAACGCCGTCGCGGTGCTGATGCCCAGCTCGGACAGCTGGCTGACGACCTCGGAGGCCTGGTCGCGCGGGGCCACCCAGAGCCCGTCGTAGAGCGGGGCGAAGCCGAGCCAGCGCAGCTGCTTGCGCAGTGCGTCGCGGGCCGCCCGGTTGTGCTCGGGAATCGAGAACGCCACCAGGCTCCACATCCCGTCCCAGGGCTGCGTTTCGCGGCCGAAGGAGAAGATGTGGCGCGCGCCCTCGTCGAGTATCTGCGCCGCCCGCTCGCTGAGCCTGACGAACGTACGTCTCCCGATCTTGGAGGTGACCAGGAGCCGGTTCCTGGTCAGGCGGCTGAGCGCGGCCCTGGCCGCCGAGTCGCTGACGCCGAACTCCGCGAGCAGCGCGACCAGCGCGGCCGACGGCAGGGACTCGGTCTGCTGCCACCAGTAGTCTCCGAGCAACGTCAGCAGCAGCCGCGGGGGCCTCTGGGCGACACCCCATGGCCGCACCTCTGAGCTGTCGTCGTCGGCCAGCATCGCCTGCGCAGTGGACCGATGGGCCGGATGGGAGACGGTCACCTTCATGAGGGTATCGAACGGCCGCGCGCCATGACCACAGGCATCACGCGAGATCATGCCGACGCCAGACACCGTATAAACACGCTGAACGCCACGGTGATCGGCTGGCCTAGTGTCATCTATCGGCCTGTGTGGCCGGGGGCGGCGCTCCCGTGGCCGCGGGCCCGGGGCGGATGGTCACGTGCACTCCGCGGATTTCTTCATCGGGCTCCTCGGTCGCCGGGCGCTGGCTCAGTCGACGGCGTTGATGACGATGGTCTTGAGCGGGGTGCGGCCGGCACCCACTCCCCGCCGATGAGGTGCGCGCCCTCGGTCAGCAGGGCGTGCAGGTCGAGACGTGTCGGCGCTGTCACTGCCATGACTGTTCCTTCTTCCTGTCCGGCCCGGCCGCTGGTTCCGCCGTCGGCCGGCCGGCCGTGACAATATCTGACGAATCACGTCACGCTCGTCGCAACAAATGACACGTCATGGGCCAGATGCTGTCAAGGCCCGGGCTGGTCCGCCCCTTGGCACGTGGCGATCCGAGTGGTATAGATGCGCGTGTTACCACCGTCGTGGGACGAGATGTCACACGTCCGGGAAAACGCGACGTCTGGGCCGCAGCCGGCGCAGGCGTGGCAAGGTTGGAGCGCGATGGCCCGTCCCGTCACCCAGCTGGCCAGCCTTGACCTGAACCTGCTCGTTGCCCTGCGGGAACTGCTCAGCGAGCGGAACGTCACGCGGGCCGCCGAGCGGCTCGGGGTCACCCAGCCAGCGGCGAGCGCGTCGCTGGCGCGGCTGCGCCGGCACTTCGGTGACGAGCTCCTGGTGCGGGACAAGGGCGGGTACGCGCTGACGGCCCTGGCCGCGCAGCTCGCCGAGCAGGTCGAGACCGTGTGCGCCGCGGCCGACCGGCTGTTCGCCGCGAGCACCCATTTCGACCCGGTCACGTCGGAACGCGAGTTCACCCTGGTGATGGCCGACTACACGATCGGGGTCATGGGCGAGGTGCTCTCGCAGCTCATCCACGAGGCGGCGCCCCGCCTGCGGCTGCACATCAGGCTGGTGCGGGAGTCCCTGGCGACCGAGTACGCCGGCGCCATCCGGTTCATCGACGGGATGGTCGCCCCGCCCACGCACGGCTTCAAGCTGCCTAACACGCGGTCCGCCGAGCTGTTCCGTGACCGCTGGGTGTGCCTGGTCGCGGCGAGCAACCCGGTCCTCGACGCCGGCGTGCTCCGGCTGCAGGACCTCGCCCGGCTGCCCTGGGTGGCGCCGTACTACCGGGACCCGGGGGCGTCGTCGGCGGCTCCCATCATGCGGCAGCTCACGCTGCTCGACATCCAGCCGCACGTCGCGGTCCGGGTGGAGAGCTATCTCGCGGTGCCGCACTTCGTGGCGGGCACCGACCGGATCGCGCTGATGCAGGAACGGCTCGCCGCCCGCCTGGCCGACCGGATGGACCTGCGGGTCATGGAGTGCCCGGGGGCGACCGAGCCCATCGTCGAGGCGCTGTGGTGGCACCGGCAGTACGAGGACGACATCGCCCACGCCTGGCTGCGCCGCCTGATCGTGGAGGCCGCCCGCGGGCTGGACCGCCGCCCGCCCGCGCCGGGCACCGTGGCGGAATTGCTTGACCGCCGCCCGAGGGACTACGAGATCGGGGTGCCCGCCGCGCGCGCCGCCGATCGAGCGTCATGAATCCGGGCGGCGCCGGGCGCTATAAGGCGCACTTATACCCAATAGATGAATTGTTTGTTTGCCCGGGCAGACGCCGCAATCCTACCGTAGCGGGCAAGACACGATCATTAACTGCGCATTTAACGGCGGTTACGCCTGAGCTTTCGCGGTACCCGGACAGGAGCGTTCATGCCGCATGCACTGACCGAGCTGAAGCTCAATGCGGTCACCAAGCCGGCGGACGCCCGGCCGCATGAGATCCGAGCGGACGTCTGCGTGGTAGGCGCCGGGATCGCGGGATTGTCCGCGGCCATCGAGTCCGCGCGGCTCGGCCGTGAGGTGGTGCTGGTCGACGCCCTCCCGGTGATCGGCGGCCAGATGGTCCACTCGCTCATCGGCCTGTTCTGCGGGGTCTTCGGAAACGCCCCGAACTACACGCAGCTCACGCACGGGATCTTCGACGACATATTCCGTGAGCTCGGCCCGGCCGGCGATCTGCATTTCCAGCGCGGTCACACGACAACGGTGTTCTACAACGAGGTCGCACTCGGGCGATGGCTGGAGACCGCGATCCGCTCCACCGGGGTCCGCACCATCCTCGGCACCGTGCTGGGCAGCGTCGACATCCGCGACGGCCGCATCCGGTCGATCGCGCTGGCCTCGCGCTACGGGAACGTCTCCGTGAGCGCGCTCGGATTCGTCGACGCCAGCGGTGACGCCGCCCTGACCTGGGAGGCAGGCCTGCCGTGCTGGGTCCCGGAACGGCCGATCTACGGCTCACAGCAGGTCATCGTCGAGAACGTCGACGAGAGCCAGAAGCCCGACGCCGGCGAGATGGACGAGCGCATCGGGGCCAAGGGCGAGGAGTACGGGCTGCTCCGGCGCGGCGGGCTGGCCTTCTTCTTCCCCGGCCGGGGCACCGCGGTGCTTAACGTGACCCACATCCAGGCTCCCCTCGACCCGGTTGCCGCCTCGACGGCCCAGCTGGACGGGAAGGCGCAGGCCGACGGGGCCATAGCCCTGCTGCGCGCCGAGTTCCCGAAGGCGTTCGGCGAGGCACGGGTCCGGGCCTACGGTTACCCGGGCCGGCGGCAGACCCGGTGGATCCGGGGCCGTCATCAGCTCACCCTCGACGAGGTACGAGCCGGAACGCGATTCGAGGACGCGGTCGCCCGCACCGCCTGGCCAATCGAGCTGCACGATCGTGCCGACGGCTACGTATGGGAGATGTTCGACGCCGACCACGTGCACTACGTCCCGCTGCGCAGCATGACCCCGCCCGGCGTGCACAACCTCGTGGCCGCCGGCCGCTGCATCGACGGGGACGCCGCTGCGCTGTCCAGCGTGCGGGTCATGGGCCCGTGCGCCGCCATGGGCGCCGGGGCCGCGCACGCGCTCGACCTGGCGGGCAGCGGCAGCGTGCACGACACCGACACCGGCCGGCTGCGCCAGCGGCTGGCCGAGAACATCGGCTGAGGCCAGGGAGCGCGATGAGGCTGACCAGCGAAGAGAAGGGAATGCTCGACGGCGCCGAGGGCCCGGCCGTCGCGGCCGCGATGGACCTCCTGGTCCGCTACTCACGCGCGCTCGACTGCGAGCGCCTGTGCGACGTCCGCAACGTCGCCGGCACGATGACCCAGCCATCCCCGGCCAAGATCCGGCTGGTCAGGGAGGGCGGCTGGAACAAGGCGTTCGCGGTCATCAACCTGGACTCCGACGAGGACCTCGAGGTCCCGGACGTTCGCGTGCCGACCTGCCAGCTGCAGCACGGCTTCGGCGCCGACGCCGCCGGGATCGTCCCGTACCCGGCCGAGATGATCGAGCTGCAGGGCGACGCGGAGGCGTTCTACGGGCGCCGCGGGGTGAGCATCCTGGCCACCTGCACTCCTTACCAGGTCGGCAACATCCCGGTGCGCGGCGAGCACTGCGCATGGATGGAATCGTCCGCAGTGATCTACGCCAACTCCGTGCTCGGCGCCCGGACCAACTGCGAGGGAATCGCCTCCACCGGCGCCGCCTCGCTGACCGGGAAGATCCCGTGCTGGGGGAACCACCTCGACCAGGGCCGCCGCGGTACCCACCTGATCGACGTCAGGGTCCGGGTGGACGACTTCGCCGAATGGGGCATGCTCGGGTACTTCGTGGGCGGCGCGGTCGGCGAGGAGCGCCCGGTCATCATCGGCGACATCGGCCGGCCCGACCTGGTCGAGCTCAAGCATTTCGGTGCCGCGGCGGCCACCTCGGGCGGCGTCGAGCTCTACCACATCCCCGGGATCACGCCGGAGGCCCCGACGGTGGACGCCGCGTTCAGCCCGGCGGCGGTGCCCGAGGAGATCGGGTACGGCCCGGCCGAGCGGCGCGCGGTCTACGCCGACCTCAACTCCCAGGGCACCAGCACCGACGTGGACTTCGTGCTGCTCGGCTGCCCGCACGCCTCCGTGGAGCAGATCTGGCAGGCGGCCAAGGCGCTGGACGGCCGCAGGCTCAGCGCGGGGACCGAGCTGTGGCTCATGGTGCCGCGCGCGCTCAAGGACGTCGCCGACCGCAGCGGCTACACCGGGATCATCGAGCGGGCCGGCGGGAAGGTGCTGGGCGACTCGTGCCCGGCGATGTCCCGGGCCGCGCCGCAGGGCACCCGGGTGTTCGCCACCGACTCGGCGAAGCAGGCACACTACCTGCCCGCGATCCTCGGCATCGAGGCCTGGTTCGGCACCCTCGACGAGTGCATCGACGCCGCGGTGACCGGCCGCTGGCGAGGGGGCCTGCGGTGATCACCATGCACGGCCGGATGGTCGTCCCGGGCACCGTCGAAGGCGAGGCGCTGGTCTCGCACGAGCCGATCTCGGGCTGGGGCGGCATCGACCCGGCCCGGGGCGTGATCATCGAGCCGAGGCACGAGCTGTTCGGGCAGTGCTTCACCGGGAAGATCCTGGTCTTCCCGAGCGCCAAGGGCTCCTCGGGGTGGTCCGGCTTCTTCCAGAGCACCCGGCTGATGGGAACCGCCCCGATCGGCATGATCTTCGCCCGGGTGAGCACCAAGGCCGCGCTCGGCGCGGTGGTGACCCGGGTTCCCGCGGTCACCGATCTGGACCGCGATCCGTGCGAGGTGATCAAGACCGGGGACTGGGTGCGCATCGACGCCGACGAAGGCGTCGTGGAAGTGAGCCAGGCCCGCCTGCCGTCACGAGAACGGAGCTGAGCCATGGCCGCCCGGCAGTTGCGCAGCAATTTCGACGAGGGCACCTCGCGGTGGGCCACGCGCCGCGCGCAGTGGCGCGCGCTCGGCCTCACCGACGAGGACATGACCAAGCCGAAGATCGCGATCGTGAACTCCTCGTCGGCCCTGGCGATCTGCTTCAGCCATCTCGACGAGATCGCCCGGCGGGCCAAGCGGGCCATCGAGCGGGCCGGCGGCGTGGCGTTCGAGGTTCGCACGGCAGCGCCGAGTGACTTCATCACCAGCGCCGGGCACCGCGGCGGGTACATCCTGTCCGCGCGCGACCTGATCGTGAACGACATCGAGGTGGCCGTCGAGGGAGCCCTGCTCGACGGCATGCTCTGCCTGGCGTCCTGCGACAAGACCGCGCCCGGGCAGCTGATGGCCGCCGGGCGGCTGAACATCCCGACGATCATCGTGCCCTGCGGCTACCAGCCGAGCGGAAGCTTCCAGGGCCGGCACTGCGACATCGAGGACGTGTTCCTGGCCGCCGGGCACGTGGCCAGCGGGCAGCTCACGCTGCCGGAGCTGACCGAGATGAGCGAGAACGCCATCCTCGGGCCCGGGGTGTGCCCGGGCGTGGGGACCGCGAACACCATGCACATGGCCTGCGAGGCGCTGGGCATGGCGCTGCCCGGCACCACGCCGGTACGGGCGAACAGCACGCCGATGTGGGACGCGGTCGAGCGCGCCTCGGCCCGCATCGTGGCGATGGTGGGCGAGGACCTGCGGCCCAGGGACATCCTGACGCCCGATGCCTTCGCGAACGCCGTGATCACGATTCTCTCGGTGAGCGGCTCGATCAACTCGGTCAAGCACCTGCAGGCGGTCGCCGCCGAGGCCGAATGCGACGTCGACGTCTACCGGCTGTTCGAGCGCCTGGCCGACGACGTGCCGCTGCTGACCGCGATCAGGCCCAACGGCGAGCACTCCGTCGAGCAGCTCGAGGACGCCGGCGGAGCCCGGGCCGTGATGAAGCAGCTCGAGGGATTGCTGCACACCGGCGTGACGACGCTGACCGGTCACACCGTCGCGGAGAACCTGGCCGGCGTCACCGTCGCCGATCAGGAGATCATCCGGCCGGTCGGCCGGGCCCTCGGGCGCCGGCCCACGATCGTGCTGATCCGCGGCAGCCTGGCCCCGGGCGGCGGGATCGTCAAGCTGGCCGTGGCCGACGACAGGAAGCTGGAGTTCGCCGGGCCGGCCGTCGTGTACGACTCGCCCGCGGAGGCGCTGGAAGGGGTCCGCGCCGGCGACGTGACCGGCGGCGAGGTCGTGGTGTTGCGCGGCCAGGGCCCGACCGGCAGCCCGGGCATGGGAATGGCGTCCCAGCTGGTCTTCGCCCTGGACGGGGCCGGCCTGACCGGGAAGGTGGCCGTGGTCACCGACGGCCAGCTGTCCGGCCTGGTCAACAAAGGCATCGTGGTCGGGGAGGTGTCGCCGGAGGCGGCCGCGGGCGGCCCGCTCGCGCTGGTGCGGCGCGGCGACCAGATCCGCATCGACGTGGTCGGCCGGGTCGCCGACCTCGACGTGCCAGCGGCCGAGCTCGCGGACCGCCGGGCCGGCCTGACGCAGCCGCCGCCGTCCGGTGAAAAGGGCTGGCTCCGGATCTACCAGCGGCTGGTCCGGCCGCTGCCGGAGGGAGCCGTGCTCAGGGAGCCCGGCCCCGGCCGTTCCGGCCGCCCCGGCGGGCCCGGCCGCGGGGGAGAGGTGACGCAGGTGCCCGCTGACCCGGCCGCGCTGGCGGTGACCGGCATGTCGGTCACCTACGGCGACCTGGTGGCCGTGCACGACGCGACGTTCAGCATCGCCGCCGGCGAGGCGGTCGCGATCATCGGGCCGAACGGCAACGGCAAGAGCAGCCTGCTGATGGGGATCGTGGGGCTGGCCAGGCGGCGCGGTGAGGTCGCGATCTTCGGCGCGCTCGCGCCGCCCGGGGACGTGATGTGGACCGCGCGCCGGGGCCTGACCCTGGTCCCCGAGCGGCGGCAGCTCTATCCGAACCTGTCGGCCGGTGACAACATCCTGCTCGGCTGCTACAGCTGGACCCGGAGCGCCAGGAAGGCCCGCCGGTCCGATGCCTTCAGCCGCGGGATCGATCTCTTCCCTGACCTCCGGTCGCACCTGCGCCAGGCGGCAGGCACCCTGTCCGGCGGCCAGCAGCAGATGGTGGCGATCGCCCGCGGCCTGGCCGCGAACCCGAAGATCCTGGCCGTGGACGAGCCCTGCCTCGGGCTGGCCGAGGCGGTCAGCAAGCGCGTGTACGAGGCGCTGGCGCGGGTGCACCAGGCCGGTACGACGCTGATCGTCGTCGAGGAGGCGCCGAAGCGCGCGCTGCAGATCTGCGACCGGCGGGTCGAGGTCCGCAACGGCCTCGTCCGGGCGGCCGCTCCCGTACCCGGGCCGCCGTCCGCGGGAGCCGTGGAGCCGGAGGCCGCCCCATGATGAAATTCGGCGACCTCGTCCTGGCCGGCATCGTGACCGGATCGATCTACGCGGTGTTCGCGGTCTGCGTCGCGGTCTGGTACCGGGTCTGCAACATACTGAACCTCGCCGTCGGCGACTTCGCCATGATCGGCGCGCTCGGCGTGGACTATCTCTTCCGGGTCGAGAACTGGCCGCTGCCGCTGGCCATCGCCGGCACCCTGGCCGCGATTGCGGGGTTCGGCTACTGCTACGACCGGGTGGTGCTCAGCCTGGCCCAGGACCGGCTGCGGCGCGAGGGCATCGTGGTCACGTTCTTCTTCACGTTCGCCCTGTCGTTCTTCATCGAGGGTATCGCGCAGATCCTGTTCGGCACCAACGTGCACGCCGCCCCCGCGCTGTGGCCGGGGAACTCGCTGAGCCTCGGCTCCGGCCTGAACATCGAGCGCGCCGGGATCCTGGTCCTGGGCTGCGCGGTGGTGAGCGGCGGGATGTTCGCTTTCTACATCCGCTACACGCTGAGCGGAAAGGCCATCGAGGCCTCCGGCGAGAACTACCTGGGGGCCCGCATCGTGGGCATCGACACCCGGCAGTACCGGCGGATCATCTTCGTGATCACCGCGGTGCTGGC
Organism: uncultured Actinomycetota bacterium; assembly: GCA_963729365.1. Lineage (GTDB taxonomy): Bacteria > Actinomycetota > Actinomycetes > Streptosporangiales > Streptosporangiaceae > JASHPR01. Next base: position 105,935 of record CAVSNQ010000010.1, on the reverse strand, counting down.
CGGCATCTTCGGGATCGTGGAGTCGCCGATCACCGGCTACACCTACATCTCCGGGGCGGTGATCAGCCTGACCGGCTTCATCGCCGCGGCCTACGGCGGTTTCCGCAGCCCCGGGCGGGCCCTGGTGGCCGGGTTCGCGATCGGCATCCTCGAGGCGCTGCTCGGCGGGTACGTCAGCGCGGAGTACGGCGACACGGTGATGTACGCGATCCTCGCCGCCCTGGTCCTGGCCCGGCCGCGGGCCATGGGCTTCGAGTCAGCGGTCAGCAATTGAGCCGGGGCCGACGATGACGACCGACACGACGCAGAGCCCGGTGGCGCAGGGCCGCGCCGCCAGCCTGGCCCGCCGCGCTGGCCGGGGCGGGCCGCTGACCACGACCGGCCTGGTCGTCGTCGTCGGCCTGGCCGGGGTGGCGGTCTTCGGTCAGCAGTACGCGGGCAGCGTCCTGATCCTGGCCTTCACCTACGCGATCGTGACCACGGGGATGGCCGTGCAGATCGGCTTCAGCCAGCAGATCGCGTTCAGCCAGTCGGTCTTCATGGGCCTGGGCGCCTACGGCGCGGCGATGCTCAACACCCACCTGAACATGCCGACGCTGCTGGCCGCGCCGATCGTCATGGTCGCCAGCGGGCTGGTGGCGCTGCTGCTCGGATCGGTGGTCACCCGGGCCTCGGGACTGGCGCTGGCGGTGGCGACCATCATGCTCCCGCTCATCGCCACCGGATATGTCAGCTCGGCCGGCTACCTGGGCGGGTCGGTGGGCATGCCGCTATCCGGCAACCTGTGGCCGGCCAGCTCGCCCGAGGCGATCGTGGTGGGCAACGGCGTGGTCACGGTGCTGGTGCTGGGCGCGGTGGTCTTCGTCGCCAGCCGGATCCTGCACTCCGACATCGGCCTGGAGCTGTACGCGCTGGGCGTCGACGAGCGGACGGCCGCGGCCATGGGGATCTCGACCCCGCGCCGCAAGCTCGAGCTGTTCGTGCTGGGCTCCATGTTCGCGGCGCTCGGCGGCGCGGTGTACGCGGGGACGCAGCTGTTCGTGCCGGCCACGCTGGTCGGCGCGGCGGCCGAGCTGTCGCTGCTGATCATGCTGTTCGTCGGTGGCCGGCGGAGCGTGCTGGGGGCGGTGGTCGGCGCCCTGGCGGTCGAGTACTTGTCGGGGGCGAGCGAGTGGGTCAGCGTCAACATCCTGCTCGTCGAGGGCGCGCTGATCACCGTGGTGCTGCTGGTCGACCCGGAGGGCCTGGCCGGGATCGTCGCCACGCTGCGGGCCAGGCTGCGGCGGCGGCGGCCGGCCGGGCTGGCTCAGGCGCCCGGGCCCGGCGGCGGCGCGCCCGCCGCCCAGCCCGCTGGCCACGGCGAGGCCGGCCTCCGGGTCACCGACTGGGCGCTCCCGGCTGGCGCCGGAGGTGCCGCCCCGGCCGGTGCCGCCGGCCGTGCCGCCCCGGCCGGTGCCGCCGGCGCCCCGTTGCTCGAGTGCGCCGGGGTGAGCAAGGACTATGGCGGGCTGCACGTGCTCGACGCCGTGCAGCTGACGCTCCCGGCGCAGGGCAGGTACGGGCTGTGCGGCCCGAACGGCGCCGGGAAGTCCACGCTGCTCGGGGTGATCGGGGGAACCGTGCCCCCGTCCGCGGGCCGGGTACTGCTGGGCGGCACGGACGTGACCGGGCTGCTCCCGCAGCAGCGCTTCTACCTGGGCATGAGCCGCACGTTCCAGGCCGTGCACCTGATCACGGGCCGCACCGTGCTGGACAACGTCGCGGTGTCCTGCCTGCGCTCGCACGGGTCGAGCATCGTCCGCGGCATCGCCCGCAGCCGGCTCGACGAGGCCAGGGACAAGGCCGCCGAGGCCCTCGACTACCTCGGGATGCGCGGGCTGAGCGGCCGCGAGGTGTCGTCGCTGACGCTGGAGAGCCAGCGGATGGTGGAGTTCGCGCGGGCCATCGCGCCCCGGCCCCGGCTGCTGCTGCTCGACGAGCCCGCCGCCGGGCTCAGCGAGCCGCAGCGCGACCGGCTCAAGGACGTGCTGCATGCGCTCGGGGAAGCAACCTGCGTGCTCCTCGTCGAGCATGACCTCGGCCTGGTCGCGCAGATCACCGAGCGGATCTTCGTGCTGGATTACGGCCGCCTGGTATTCGAGGGCAGCCCAACGGAATTTCAGAACTCAGAAGTCGTTAATTCGCTCCTCATTGGTTAGTAGCGGAATTGGAGGGTCGTATGTCGGAGATTCGGGTCCGGGCATTCGCACGGAAGAGACAGATGATGAGGGGGAGAAGATGAACAGAATCCTGACCAGAAGACGGGCCCTGGTGCCGCTGGCCGCGATCACCGCGGCGGTGATGGCCATGGCCGGCTGCGGCAGCTCATCCTCGGGTTCCAGTGCTTCGGCGAGTGCGCCGATCGTCGCCTGCGGTGACCTGGCGCTCTCCGGCCCGTACGCGCAGATCGGGCAGACCGACAACTGGGGCGCCACCGCCTTCTTCAAGCACGTCGACGCGACCGGCGGAATCCTCGGCCACAAGGTCACCTACATCGAGCAGAACAATAATTCTTCCGCATCCCAGTCCGAGCTCATCGCGCGCAAGTGCATCCTGACCGACCACGCGAGCTTCATCATCGGGCCGGAATCCGGAGCCGACACCGAGTCCGCGCTGCCGCTCGCGATCTCGTACCACACGATCCTGATCAGCCTGTCCTCGGGCTGGCAGAGCAACGGCTACCCGGCCAACGAGCTCACCTCCTGGGGCTTCCCCGGCTTCTACGACGTCTTCTACAACGACCAGCTGGCCTCGGTGCAGCAGCTGATCGTGCCGCGCCACTACACGCGGGTGGCGCTGCTCGAGGACAACTGCGGGTCGGTCTGCCTGGCCAACAAGGGCAGCGTGCAGTCGCTGGCCGCCAAGTACGGCTTCCAGCTCGTCTCCACCCAGATCGACCAGGTTGGCGCCACGGACGTCACGCCGCAGGTCCTGGCCATGCTGGCCGCCAAGCCGCAGATCATCCTGTTCGGCCTGGTGCCAGGGACGGACTCGATCACCGCGATCCGCGCCATCCGGGCGCAGGACCCGACCATCCCGATCAGCGAGTGCTCGGCGTGCGAGCTGCCCAGCTTCATCTCGGCTGCGGGCGGAGCCTCGGTGATGAAGAACATCTACGTGCTGGGCTCGATGGAGGACTGGCTGACCGCGGCCGAGCAGGGTACCGGGTCCGAGGAGCAGCAGACCGCCGCCGGGCTGAAGGCGTACTTCGCGGGCATGAAGGCCGCCGGCTACACCAGCGACAACCAGCTGGATAACAGCCAGGAAGGCTGGGACGCCGGGCTGGAGGTCCAGTGGGCGATCAAGTCCGCGGGAACCACCAACGAGACCGCGGTCATGCAAAAGCTCCAGCATCTCAACATCAACACGCTGGGCATCGTGTGGGCGCGCACGCCGTCCAACTACGAGAACATCTCCCAGGTGCTCGCGGCCATGGAGGTCATCGCTCCGAACGGCACCCCCTCGCTGTACAAGGGGTAACCCGCGCGGTGGGCGGGCGGGACGGCTTTCGAAGCCGTCCCGCCCGCACCAGAGGCCGTCCCGCCCCGCACCAAAGCGTGACGTTCAGTGCGACGGTCGAGATGTAAGATGACACATAATGTGAACGCCGCTGCATAGATATGGCGACGAACAGGCAACTTGGCGGGCGTCGGTAACCCGCGCCCGGGCTGACACCGCTTACTGGGGTGACAGGAATAGCCGCTTATATTACTGTGCCCGTAGAGGTAGTTGTCACGTGTTCGTGGCTGGGGCCACGGCACGGGCCGCCGCGAGGAAGGCCAGGGAGATATCCGTGAAGACCCAGGCGGCGATCCTTCGCAAGCCCGGCGACTGGTGGGAGATCGCCGAGCTCGACCTCGACCCGCCCAAGGCGGGCGAGGTCCTGGTTCGCCTCATGGCGGCCGGCCTTTGCCATTCCGATGAGCACATCCGGGCCGGCTTCCGTGCCCGGCTCCCCATGGTCGGCGGGCACGAGGGTGCGGGCATCGTCGAGGCCGTCGGCCCGGGGGTCACCAGGGTCGCCGAGGGTGACCACATCGCCTGCTCGTTCATCCCCGTCTGCGGTACCTGCCGGTACTGCTCCACCGGGCACCAGAACCTGTGCGACGCGGGCCTCAACGCGTCCACCGGCGGCCTGCGCGACGGGACCTTCCGGTTCCATTCCGACGGCGAGGACCTCGGCGGGATGTGCGTGCTCGGCACGTTCTCGCAGCGCGCGGTGCTGTCCGAGTGGTCCTGCGTGAAGATCGATAATGACGTGCCGTTCGAGCTCGCGGCGCTGGCCAGCTGCGGGGTGACCACCGGCTGGTGCACGGCGGTGTACGCGGCCGGCGTCCGGGCCGGCGACACGGTGGTGGTGTTCGGGATCGGCGGGGTCGGCATCAACGCCGTGCAGGGCGCCAGGTTCGCCGGGGCGAAGAACCTGGTCGCAATCGACCCGGTCGAGTTCAAGCTGGAGATGGCGCGCCAGCTTGGCGCCACGCACGTGACGACCGATCCGGAGGAGGCGCGGCGGCTGGTCGTCGACCTGACCCGCGGGCAACTCGCCGACCACGCGATCCTCACCGTCGGCGAGATGAACGCCGAGGTGGTCCAGCAGGCGGTCGACATCGTCGGCAAGGCGGCCCAGATCACGATGACGGGGGTCGGCGACTATGAGATGCGCCTGCCGGGCAACATCCTCATCAGCTACCAGCGCAGGCTGCAGGGCGCGCTGTTCGGCGGTGCGAACCCGCTGCATGACATTCCGCGGATCCTGAGCCTCTACCGGTCGGGCGACATCAAGCTCGACGAGCTGGTCAGCCAGCGATACCGGCTGGACCAGGTCAACCAGGGCTACCGCGACATGCTGGACGGCAAGAACATCCGCGGCGTGATCATCCACGAGCACTGACGGACAGGAAAACTGACATGCCCAATGCGATCTTGGACCCGACGGGCCGCGCCGACCGCGCTCCGGCGGCCGCGGCGGACGGCGCGGTGCTGGCGCCGCGCCGCGGCGACCTGGCCGGCGCGACGGTGGGGCTGTTGCAGAACACCAAGCAGAACGCCGACATCTTCCTTGAGGAGGTGGGCAGGCTGCTGATCGAGCGGCACGGCGCCGCAGCCGTCCTGGCCCGCACCAAGCTGGCCTTTGCCCAGCCGGCGCCCGAGGAGCTGCTCAAGGAGCTGGTCACCGAGTGCGACGTGGTGGTCACCGGCATCGGGGACTGCGGCTCCTGCAGCGCGTCGGCGGTCACCGACGGCGTGGCCCTCGAGGCCCGCGGCACGCCGGCCGCGGTGATCTGCAGCGACGCGTTCCGCGGCAGCGCCGACGCCATCGCCGGGCTGCGCGGCGCGCCGGGCTACCAATACGCGACCACGCCGCACCCGGTCGCCGTGCTCACGCCCGATCAGGTCCGGGAGCGGGCCCTGGTTGTGCTGCCCGACGTGGTCGCCCTGCTCGTCTCCGCAGACCAGCGGAACGGGGAGGGTTCGGCCTGATGTCGGGGTCCGGCACGCTGGATCCCGACCTCGCGCAGCAGGCCATCGAGTACTGCTATGAGCAGGACTGGTCGGACGGCCTGCCGCTGGTCCCGGCATCGCAGCCGCTGCTCGACCGATTCCTGGCCCAGACCAGCCGCGGCCCGCAGGAGATCATCGGCTCGCTCGAGCAGGTCGGCCGGGAGTGCACGGTCGAGCTGGCGGCCATCAACGCGGCCATGGCCGGGTGCAAGCCCGAGTATTTCCCCGTGGTCCTGGCCGCGTTCGAGGCACTCATGCTCGAGCGCACGGTGCGGGGCGGCGGCTGGCAGAGCACCAGCGGCCCGGCGCCGCTGATCGTGGTCAACGGCCCGGTGCGCGCTGAGCTCGGCTTCAACGCCGGCGGCGGCGCCTTCGGCCCGGGATTCCGCGCGAATGCCACGGTCGCCCGCACGGTTGGCCTGATCGTCCGCAACGTCTTCGGCATCAAGCCCCAGGTACTCGAGCAGGCGACCCAGGGCATTCCGGGCCGGTGGTCGATCTGCCTGGCGGAGAACGAGGAGGAGAGCCCGTGGCCGCCGCTCTCGGTCGAGGCCGGGCAGCCCGAGGGCGCCAGCGCGGTATCGGCGACGCTGATCCGCACGTCGGAGTTCGTGGACAACCGCCACACCCAGGATCCGGAGCAGGTGCTGTGGGACTTCGCCGACACGATCTCCCGCACCGGCTCGCTGATCTTCCGTGATACCTCGGCCGGGGTGGTCTTCTGTCCCGAGCACGCGCAGCTGCTGGCCGGCGCGGGTTTCACCAAGGACGGCGTCAGGGACTGGCTGATTGAGCACTGCGGCCGGAGCGCGGCCGAGCTCCGGCGGGCGGGCAAGGACGGGGTCAGCGAGAACAACGTCAGGTTCGCCGCGGCTGACGACCCTGGTGACGGCTTCTGCAGGATCCTGCCGTCGCGGCAGGCCGTTCCGCTGCTCGTGGCCGGAGCGCGGAACGCGGCGATCTCCATGGTGGTGCGGGTCTTCGGGCTCTGGTCCGGCAGCTCGGTCGCTGTGGAGGCACGCACCGGCGCATCCGGCCCTGAGACCGCGCTGGCCGGGCCCGCGCAGCACGAAGGATGACGATGACCGATACCGAACGCCTCCGGGCGGTGCAGGAGTCGCTGGCGGCGGACGGATACTCGCTGGAGGTGACCGAACGCGGCGGCCGCCTCGGCGCGATTATCTCGGCCGGGCCCGACACGTGCGCGGAATGCCTGGTGCCTAAAGAGCTGATGCGCGCCATACTGGGGCAGGCGCTCGGTATAGACGAGCAGACCATCGATCTGAGCTACCCGAGCGAGGTCGGCAGCGACGGCGGGCCGCAGCCGTGACCGACCCGGCCCCAGGCGGCACCTTGACGGAGCCGCACCCGAGCCCCGGGCCCGGTGGCGTCCCCCCCGCCTCCGGGCCCGGTCTGGTCCGCTCCGCCGGATCGGGACACGGCCGATGACGGCGCGGGTCGCCCTGGTCACCGGCTGCGGCAAGCGGGACGGCATGGGACGGGCCATCGCCCGGATGCTGGCCGCATCGGGCGCGGCGGTCGTGGTGTGCGACAAGGAACCGTCTGGCGTACTCAACCGTCGGCAGGAGAAGGTACCCGGCCGTGGCGCGGACGGCTGGCGCGGCGTCGCCAGCCTGGTCGAGGAGATCACCGCGGCCGGCGGGACCGCGTCGGAAACGCTCGGCGACATCGGCGAGGCCGACGACGCGCAGCGGATGGTGGGCGAGGCGGTCGCCAGGTACGGGCGGCTCGACATCCTGGTCAACAACGCCGCGGCCCCGCAGGGACTGGACCGGAGCGACATCGCCGAGGTTCCGATCGACGTGTGGGACCACGTGGTGCGGGTCAACCTGCGCGGGACGTTCCTGATGTCGCGGTTCGCCGTTCCGGTCATGCGCGGCCAGCGCTCGGGCCGCATCGTCAACATCTCGTCGATGGCCGGCGTGGTCGCGGTCCCCCGCTCGGCCGCCTACGCGGCGTCGAAGGCGGCCGTGATCGCGCTGACCCGCTCGATGGCGCTGGACGTGGCGCCCTGGGGCATCACCGTCAATGCCATCTGCCCCGGGGCCGTGGGGACCAGCCGGGCGATCCTCAGCGAGGATCCCGAGCTGGACACCGGCGCGGAGCTGGCCCGCCGGGGGCGCTCCATCCCGGTGGGCCGGGTGGGCACCCCCGAGGACATCGCCGCGGCGGTCGCGTACCTGGTGGATGCGGGCGCGGACTACATGACCGGGCAGATCCTGGTGCTCGACGGCGGCGGCCACTCGCCGTTCCCGGTGGCCCGCCCGCCGGAGCCTGAGTGACCTGAGTGAGGCGACGGTAAAGTAAGGAGACGGCCAATGCGGCTGCGGGTGCTGTTGGAGCCACGTTACGGCGCCACCTACGAGCAAATTCTCGCGCTGGCCCAGACGACCGAGGAAGCGGGCTTCGACGCTTTCTTCCGTTCTGACCATTACATGGGCATCGACGCCACCGACCCCGCCTACCGGCCGACGGATTCCTGGACAACGCTCGCGGGCCTGGCCATCCAGACCAGCCGGGTCACGCTCGGGACGCTGATGACCGCCGGCACGTTCCGGCAGCCCGGCCAGCTGGCCATCGAAGTGGCCACGGTGGACGCGATGAGCGGCGGGCGGGTCGAGCTCGGCATCGGGACCGGGTGGTACGAGCGGGAGCACCAGTCGTTCGGCATCCCGTTCCCGCCGGTCGGCGAGCGCTTCGACCGGCTGGAAGAGGCGCTGAGTGTGATCACCGGGCTGTGGTCCACGCCGTGGGGGGAGCGCTTCAGCTTTGCGGGCCAGCACTTCCAGCTCGACGAGTGCGCGAACTTCCCGGCTACGGCGCATGACCTGGCCGCGAGCCAGGACCCGCGGCGGGGACCTCGCATCATCATCGGCGGCGGGGGACCGCGCCGGACCCCGGCCCTCGCCGCGCGGTTCGCCGATGAGTTCAACACCGGCCTCGGCCTCGGTGACGGCCTCCCCGAGCGGTTCGCCTACTTCCGCAGCGTCGTCACCTCGCGTGGCCGGGACCCGGGCAGCATCCGGCTGTCGACCACCCTGCCGGTGTGCTGCGCCGCCACCCAAGCCGAGGCCGAGCGCCGGGCGGCGTCCCTCGGGGAGGCGGGCCTGCGGCTGCTCAGCTTGGGAGTCGTGGGCGTGCCCGGCGACGTGCTTGGCCGCCTCGGCCGGCTCGCCGAGGCGGGCATCGACACCGTGTACTTCCACCTCTACGACGTGGGCTATCTCGACCAGGTGCGCCTGCTCGGCCAGGAAGTGGTGCCGCGGGCCGCCTGAGGATCGCGGCGACCTGCGGATCGCTCCCCAAGCGGCATTCGCGCCGCCGGAACTGCTCGCCGTCCAGACGAACGCCGAACGCGGCTTCCGGCCGTGATCCGCAAACTGCTCGTCAGCCATCCGTCCGGCGGTCGACCACCGGCTGCGCGACCGGTGCGGGGCCGGTGACGGCGCGGGTGGCCTGGACCGCCTTGTACACCATGTCCGCGTAGACCACGGTTCCCGGGATCATCGGATGGACCTGGTCGGGCCACAGCAGGTACAGCCGGTTCTTGATCGTGTCGTACCAGTCCGCGAGCACCACGCTCGGGTGCTGGCTGACGAAGGCCGCGTCGGTGGCGTTGACCTGCTTGCTCCACCCGTCGGGCACGTAGGTGTTGATCAGCACCAGCTTGCGCTGCGGCCCGATGACCTGCATCAGTTCCTTGAGCTGGGCGGTGGTGACGATGTAGTTGGTGCCAAGGCCCATCACCACGACCGGGCGCAGCTGGCCGGTTCTGGCCAGGTGGCGCACAATGGCCAGGCCGGCCGGCATCTCCCGGTCGGGCTTGGCGTCGATGTAGATGCCCGGCAGCACGCTGGCGAGTGACATGGCGCTCGCCGACATAACCGAATCGCCGATCGCGGTGACATCTCGGCCCGGCACCGCGCGCTGAGCCGGCGAAACTGCGGACTGAGCCGGCGAAACCGCGGAGTGAGCCGTCCCGGACCGCGACGCGTGCGCCCGGGTGGCCGCGCCCACTCGCTCACCGTTAACGATCTGCTTTTCCATGCCCGACGGTGCGGACGGTGGCTGGAAGACGCTGCACCCGGCCGTGCAGGTAACGGTCAGGACGGCTGCCGCTCCCAGCACCGGCCGGGCGCGGACCCGGAATCGGGCGAGCCCGGTGCGTTCCTTTGCCAATTCATTGGTCTTTCTCATGCTCATGGCAGTCTTCCTCGCCACGCCTAGATGAGTGCAAACTTCAGTGCCGATTAATAGGCGGAAGGTGCCGTTAGGCACTATTGGCTGTGTCCTGACGCATTGCCCCACGTCTGTAAATGTGCGCGAGCGGCCAGCGTGCTATGGCCGGCTGTGCATTTATTACGGCCGCGTGCGCCGCGGCCGTAATAATCCGGCCATCGGGGACGGGCGGCCGGCCAGCATGAGACGCCGCTTGACCTGATCCAGGTTCCGCGCCTCGAGCTGGCCGGGGCCAGAGCCGCGATTACCTTGAGCGGCGCCGGGCGCTGTTCACCGGGGTTCATTTCTTGCTTCGGCTATGGGCGGGCCGTGTATATCGGCTGGACATTCTGGCCGCACCCTCCCCGGGGCGTCGCCTGCTGATGCAGTGGGCCCGGCGCCGGCCGGCTGTCTCGCGTCGGCAGTGACGTTCAGGCGGCCGGGCTATGCTGCCACAGGCCGGTTTCGCAGCACGCAGGGAGATCGCCATGGCTATCACACCGCCGACCAAGGACGATCTTGCCGAGATCGCGGAGCGGTACCGGTTCGGGCTGGACTCCCGTGACATCGAGTCGTTCCAGGGCGTCATCATCGGGGCGCTGGAGTCCTACGATGCCGTCGAGCGCCTGTACGCCGAACGCCTCCCGGAGCCGCCGGACCGGCCCTACTCATGGCCGGCTGCGGCCGCGAATGAGCTCGGCGCCTGGTATGTCACCACCGAGATCAGGACGGCCGGCGACGGCCCGCTGGCCGGGCGCCAGGTGGCGATCAAGGACAACATCGAGGTCGCCGGGCTGCCGATGATGAACGGCTCGGCGACCGTCGAGGGGTTCGTGCCCCGCCGGGATGCCACGGTCGTCACTCGCGTGCTCGACGCGGGGGCGGCGATCACCGGCAAGGCGGTCTGCGAGGACCTGTGTTTCTCCGGCGGCAGTCACACGTCGAAGACCGGCCCGGTCCTTAATCCCTGGGACCGGACGAAATCGGCGGGCGGGTCATCAAGCGGCAGCGCCGCCCTGGTCGCCGCCGGCGATGTCGACATGGCCCTCGGCGGGGACCAGGGCGGCTCAGTCAGGATCCCCGCCGCGTTCTGCGGCGTGGTCGGGCACAAGCCGACCTACGGGCTCGTGCCCTATACCGGCGCGTTCCCGATCGAGAACACCCTCGACCACCTGGGCCCGATCACGCGCACGGTGGGTGACGCCGCCCTGCTGCTGGGCGTGCTCGCCGGCCGCGACGGCCTCGACCCGCGGCAGCGTGCCGGCCCCCCGGCCGGGAACTACCTGGCCGATGCGGACGCCGGCGTCGCCGGGCTCAGGATCGCCGTCGTCGAGGAGGGGTTCGGCATGCCCGGCCTGTCACAGCCGGGGGTCGACGAGGCCGTCCGCGCGGCCATCGCCGCCCTGGCGGCCGCCGGCGCGGACGTCAGCGAGGTCAGCCTTCCGTGGCACCGGGACGGGCTGCACGTCTGGAACGTCATCGCCACCGACGGAGCGACCAACCAGATGATCGACGGGAACGGTTACGGGATGAACTCTCCCGGTCTTTACGACCCGGAGCTCATCGCGCACTACGCCCAGGGCCGCAGGGAGCACGGCCCCGAGATGTCCGAGACGCTGAAGGTGACCGCGCTGCTCGGCCGCTATGTCATCGAGCGCTACGACGGCCGGCACTACGCGATGGCCAGGAACCTGGCCCTGGAGCTGACCGCCGCCTACGACGCGGCGCTGGCCGAAGCGGATGTGCTGATCATGCCGACGCTGCCCATCGTGGCCTCGACGATCCCTCCGGCCGGAGCCAGCCGCGAAGAGCTGCTGGCCCGTTCCCTGGAGATGACCGCCAACACCGCGCCCTTCGACGTCAGCGGGCACCCGGCCACGTCCGTGCCGGCCGGACTGTGCGACGGCCTGCCGGTCGGCATGATGATCGTCGGCCGCCATTTCGCCGATGGCACGTGCCTGCGCGTGGCGGGAGCCTACGAGGACGCGGTCGGCGGCTTCCCTGCGCCGCCCGGCCGCTAGGCAGCGTCGGCCGGGCCGTCAGGCGATGCCCGCGAGATGCGGTGAATCGGATCAGCGTCACGCTATGCGGTTTACCCATCGGCCGGCCAGGCCGGGCGCAACAGGTTTTCACCAGGTGAAAACCTGTCAAATGTTTATTGCCTCGGCCGAGGCCAGACTGTCAGCCTGGTATCACCCGAGATACGAACGGGGAATCCGGGCTAACTGCCGGCACGGCGCATCATCCAGCCGAATCCAGCCGGTGCTAACCGGACCGCATACCCGCGAGGCGACGGCGAGGCGCGGAGGGTCGGCGCATGGCGACACCGGTTCGGGAGGGCGACCTGCTCTGGACGCCCAGCGCCGCGCGGATTGCGGGCTCCAACCTCACCGCGTTCACGAACTGGCTGGCCGCCGAGCGCGGCCTGCGCTTCGACGGCTATCCCGCGCTGTGGCGCTGGTCGGTCGAGGACCTGGACGGCTTCTGGCGGGCGGTCTGGGATTACTCCGGCGTCGAGGCCTCGGTGCCGCCCGACCGGGTGCTCGGCAGCCGTTCCATGCCCGGCGCCGAGTGGTTCCCCGGCGCCCGGCTGAACTACGCGCAGCACGTGCTGCGGCGCGAGCGGCCCGGCGAGGACGCGCTCTACTACGTCAGTGAGACCGCGCCGCCGGCCAGCATGGACTGGGCGGAGTTCGCCGGCCAGGTGCGGATCCTCGGAACCCAGCTGCGGGCCATGGGCGTGCGCCCGGGTGACCGGATCGCGTCCTACCTGCCCAACATCCCGCAGACGGCCATCGCCATGCTCGCCACCACCAGCGTCGGCGCGATCTGGACATCCTGCTCGCCCGACTTCGGCTGGCGCGGCGTGCTCGACCGGTTCCGCCAGCTCAAGCCCAAGGTGCTGTTCTGCGTCGACGGCTACACCTACGGCGGCCAGGAGTTCGACCGCCGCGAAGAGGTGCAGCAGATCGTCAGCGGCCTGCACGGGCTCGAGTACGTCGTCCGCCTGCCCTACCTGACCAAGCCGCAGGAAGGGCGGGGCGGGAACGGCCTGGACGCCGGCCTGACCTGGGACGCGCTGCTCGATCACCAGACCGTGCCGCCCGCGGAGTTCGACTTCGAGCAGGTCCCGTTCGGCCACCCGCTGTGGATCCTGTTCTCCTCCGGCACCACCGGGCTGCCGAAGGCGATCGTGCACAGCCACGGCGGGATCCTGCTCGAGCAGCTGAAGCTGCAGCAGTTCCACATGGACCTGCGGGCCGGGGACCGGATGTTCTTCTTCACCACGAGCGGCTGGATGATGTGGAACTTCCTGATCAGCTCGCTGCTGCTCGGGGTACGCCCGGTGCTCTACGACGGCAGCCCCGGCTACCCGGCCCCGGACATGCTGTGGCGGATCGCGCAGGACTGCGAAGTGACCTTCTTCGGCGCCAGCCCGGCCTACGTCGACATGATGTCCAAGGCCGGGGTCGTTCCCGGGGCCACGTTCGACCTGTCGGCGCTGCGGGCCATCATGCCCGCGGGCTCGCCGGTCTCGGCCGAATGCACCGCATGGTTCTACGAGAACGTCAAGCGGAACGTGTGGGTGGCCACCGGCAGCGGCGGAACCGATGTCTGCACCGGTTTCGTCGGCGGCGTGCCGACCCGCCCCGTCTACGCGGGCGAGATCCAGGCCCCGCACCTGGGCGTGGCCGCGAGGGCGTTCAACGATCGCGGCAAGAGCGTCATCGACGAGGTGGGCGAGCTGGTCGTCACCCAGCCGATGCCATCCATGCCGGTCAGGTTCTGGGGCGACGCGGGGGACGTGCGCTACCGCGAGTCGTACTTCGCCGACTTCCCGGGAGTCTGGCGCCAGGGCGACTTCTTCCGGATCAACGCGCGCGGGGGTTGCTTCGTGCTCGGCCGCTCCGACGCGACGCTCAACCGCCACGGCGTCCGGATGGGCACCGCCGAGATCTATGCCGTGCTGGCGTCGATCGACGAGATCGACGACGCGCTGATCGTCAACCTCGACCTGCCCGGCGGGCAGTTCTTCATGCCGCTGTTCGTCCGGCTGGCCGACGGGCTGCGGCTGGATGACCGGATCGAGGGCAAGATCCGCGACCGGCTGCGGCACGAGTACACGCCGCGGCACGTGCCCGACCGGATCGTGCAGGTGCCCGACATCCCGGTCACGCTGACCGGGAAGAAGCTGGAGGTGCCGGTGCGCAAGATCCTGCGCGGCGCGCCAGCGGACGAGGCGGCCAACCGCAACGCGATGGCGAACCCGGGCTCGCTCGACTTCTTCGCCGACTACGCGGCGACCCAGCAGGACTACCCGATCGGCTGAAGGAGGATTCCCGATGGAGGGAACCGGCAATATCGGCAGCTTCCCGCTCCCCTCGCAGATCGAGGACGTGCCCGGGGCCGAGGGCTGGCGCTCGATGTACCCGTACTTCACCCGGTTCCAGCCCGAGGACGACAACCGCTTCTGGTTCTACAACGCGATGCACTTCCCCGAGCCGATGCCGGCCTTCGACGTGATCACCGCGGAGATCCCGTACACGGCGATCGGCGCGAACACCTCGCGGGTGTTCGTGTTCCCGACCACGCTCGGCATCGAGCACCGGATCGTCAACGGGCGGATCTACATCACGGCCATCCCGGTCACCGACCCGGCCGAGATCGAGCGGCGGCTGGCCATCTTCCAGGAGCGGGCCGGCCACTACTACGGGAACTGGGACCAGCTCTATGAGGGCTGGAAGACGCGGATGGCCGGCCTGATCAGCGAGATCGAGGCGATCAAGGTTCCGGAGCTGCCCGAGTTCGACGACGCCTCCGTGGTCACCGAGTCGACCGGGGTGGCCCAGAACCACTACGTGCGCGAGAACTACCACCGCTGCCTGGACCTGTTCTCCAGGATGTGGCACCACCACACCGAGTTCCTCATGCTCGGCTACGGCGCCTACGTGGTCTTCTTCGAGTTCTGCAAGCAGGCCTTCCCCGAGATCCCCGACCAGATGGTCGCGCGCATGGTGGCGGGCATCGACGTGATCATGTACCGGCCCGACGACGAGCTCAGGCGCCTGGCGCGGCTCGCCGTCGACTCCGGTGTCGACGACCTGTTCACCGAGGGATGCTCGCCCGACGCCGTCCTGGCCGCGCTGACCGAGCGCGGCGAGGCGGGCCAGCGCTGGCTGGCCGGGTTGGAGGAGGCTCGCGACCCATGGTTCAACGTGTCCACCGGCGACGGCTTCTACCATCATCACCGCAGCTGGAACGACAACCTCACGGTGCCGTTTGCCGCCCTGCCGCGTTACGTCAGGATGGTGCGCGCCGGCGAGGTGATCGACCGTCCCACCGAAGCTCTACGAGACGAGAGGGAACGCATAGTCACCGAATACCGTGGCCTTCTCCCGGGCGACGAGGAGCGAGCGGCGTTCGACCAGATGCTCGGCCTGGCCCGGGTGGTCTTCCCGTACGTGGAGGACCACAAGTGGTACTGCGAGCACTGGTTCACCACTCAGTTCTTCGGCAAGATCCGCGAATTCGGCGGGCTGCTGGCCGCCCACGGCGTGCTCGCCGAGGCCGAGGATGTATTCCAGCTGCATCATTCCGAGGTCGACCAGGCGCTCGCCGACGTGATGCTGGCCTGGGCGGCCGGCGGGAAGCCGCTCGGCGCCGCCCACTTCCGGCCGATCATCGCCGAGCGGAAGCGGATGCTCGAGGTGCTGAAGGACTGGTCACCGCCACCCGCCATCGGCCCGGTGCCCGAGGCGCTCAACGACCCGGCCGTGCGCATGCTCTGGGGCGTCACCGCGGAGACGCTGGCGACCTGGGCGGCGACCGCGGCCGGCGACGGCGCCGAGATCCACGGCTACGCGGCCTCGCCCGGCGTCGTCGAGGGCGTGGCCCGGGTGCTGCGCAGCGTCAACGACATCGGCCAGATCCGCGACGGCGAGATCCTGGTCTGCCCGGTGACCGCGCCGAGCTGGGCCCCGGTGTTCGGCAAGATCAGGGCGGCCGTTTCCGACATCGGCGGCACGATGTCGCACGCCGCGATCGTGGCCCGCGAGTACGGGATGCCCGCCGTGGTCGGCACCGGCCACGCCACCAAGCGCATCGAGACCGGCCAGCGCCTCCGCGTGGACGGCGACCGCGGCATCGTCACGATCCTCGCCTGACATGCGCGTGCTGTCTGCCCCAGAAAAGTGGTCACTGATGGCCGTGCCCCGGGCTGTCGCAGACTTGGCCGTGCCGCGTCGCGGCTGCCCCGTCCTCCGGCCCGGCCGGCTGGATCTGGTGCGATGAGCCAGCTCGAGTTGGTGCGCGATCTTGACGAGGTTGGCTCTGGTGACCGGGCACTGGTTGGCGGGAAGGCGGCCAGCCTGGGCGAGCTTGGCCAGGTCGGCATCCCGGTTCCTGGTGGCTTCGTGGTGACCGTGGCGGCGTTCGAGCGCGTGCTGCGCGCGCTCGACCCAGGCGGCGCGATCCGTGGCGAGCTCGAGCGGTTGCCCGCCGACGACCCTGGCGCCATCGCCCGGTTCAGTGCGGAAGTCCGGGCCCGCGTCGCCGTGACGCCGGTGCCCGATGACGTGCGAGCGGCCATCGTGGAGCGCTACCGCGGGCTCGGCGGCGATAGCGGCGGAGCCGCGGTCGCGGTGCGGTCCAGCGCGGTCGGGGAGGACAGCGCCGAGAGCAGCTTCGCCGGGCTGCAGGACAGCTACCTGTGCGTGCGTGGCGCCGAGCACCTGATGGGCCAGGTCCGCAATTGCTGGGCGAGCCTGTACAACGCCGAGGCGGTCGGGTACCGGCTGCGCATGAAGATCGGCGAGCAGGATCTCGCGATGGCGGTCGTGGTCCAGCGCATGGTCGAGCCGCGCTGCGCCGGAGTCATGTTCACCTGCAGCCCGACGACCGGCGACCGCTCCGTGATCGCCGTCGAGGGCTGCTGGGGCCTGGGCTCCGCCCTGGTCAGCGGCGATGTCACGCCGGACAGCTTCGTCGTCAGCAAGGTCACCGGCGAGATCGTCAGGCGCACCGTGGCGGTCAAGCACCGGCTCCACCGGGCCGGCCCGGGCGGCACCGGGGTAACCGAAGCCGACGTGCCAGGACCGCTGCGGGAGGCCGCCTGCCTCACCGACGCCGAGATCGCCGCGCTGGCCCAGCTCGGGCGGCGGGTCGAGGACCATTACGGCGCGCCGCAGGACATCGAGTGGGCGATCACCGAGGGCGCCTCGGCCGCCGAGAGCGTCGTGCTGCTGCAGAGCCGGCCGGAGACGGTGTGGGCCCGCCGCCGCACCGGCCCCGTCGCCGTGCCCAAGGCGAGAGCGGTTGACCACGTCTTCGAGCAGCTCGGCCGGGTCAACGCGGTCGCCCCGGCCACCCCGGCCTCTACCGCCGCCCCCGCCGCCCCCGCTCCGGCTGCCTCCGCCGCCCCGGCCACTCCGGCGACTCAAGCCGCCTCCGCCACCCCGGCCACCCCGGCCACTCAAGCCGCCTCCGCCTCCCCGGCCACCCCGGCCACCGGGCCGGAGCGCTGACGTGGACCTGACCAGCGACGACGTGCGGGACATCCTGCAGCTGCTCGACGGCCTGCCGTTCGGCGAGATGCACCTGCAGACCTCACGGTTCAGCCTCTGGCTGCGCCGCACCGCCGACGGAGAGTGGACGCAGGAACTGCAGGTCCTGGCGGAGCCAACGATGACTCCCGCCGCCTCCTCATCCGGGGTGGCGCAGACCGCCGGGGTAGCGGCCACCGGGGTGGCCGAGGCGGCGCCGGGCACCCCCCTGCCGGGCGCCGAGGAGCGGGACGGGCTGCGGGCGGTGCGCGCGCCGCTGCCCGGGACGTTCTACCGCGCTCCGATGCCGGGTGCGCCCCCGTTCGTGGACGTGGGCAGCCGCGTTGAGCCGGACACGGTCGTGGGCATCGTCGAGACCATGAAGCTGATGAACTCGGTCGCCGCGGGCGTCAGCGGCACGGTCGCGGAGATCCTCCTGGCCAACGCCGAGTTCACCGAGCGGGACACGGCGCTGATGTGGATCCGGGAAGATCCGTGAACAGAGTCCTGCGCCGCATCCTGGTCGCCAACCGGGGCGAGATCGCCGTGCGCATCCTGCGCAGCTGCCGGTCGCTCGGCATCGAGACCGTGCTGGCCGTCTCCGACGCCGACCGTGACTCGCTGCCGGCGCGGCTGGCCGACACCGCCATCCGGATCGGCCCGGCCGCGCCCGCGGCCAGCTACCTCGACGTCGCCGCGGTCGTGGACGCCGCGCTCGCCGCGGGCGCCGACGCGGTCCATCCCGGCTACGGGTTCCTCTCTGAGAACCCGCGTCTCGCCCGGGCCTGTGACGCCGCGGGCCTGGTCTTCATCGGCCCGACGGCCGAGCAGCTCGAGGCGGCCGGCGACAAGCTCGCGGCGCGCAGCCACGCGAGCTCGGCCGGGCTGCCGGTGGTGCCCGGCGGGACGGTCGGCGGCCGGGCCGAGCCAGCCGAGCTGGCCGAGCTGATCGGCTGGCCGATCCTGGTCAAGGCGGTCGCCGGCGGCGGCGGCCGGGGCCTGCGGCCGGTGCACCATCCCGAGGAACTCGACGCGGCGGTCGAGCGGGCCGTCGCGGAGGCCGGCGCGGCCTTCGGAGATCCGCGGGTGTACCTGGAGCGGTACGTGCAGCCGGGCCGCCACGTTGAGGTGCAGCTGCTCGGCGACGGCGAGCGCGTGATCCACCTGGGCGACCGGGACTGCTCGGTGCAGCGGCGCTACCAGAAGCTGCTCGAGGAGGCGCCCGCGCCGCTGCTCGAAGACGGCCTGCGGGAACAGATCCGCCGGGCGGCGGTCGCGTTCGGCGAGCACCTGGGCTACCGCGGCCTGGGCACCGTGGAGTTCCTCGTCGACACCGAGCGGGGCGCCTTCTACTTCCTCGAGATGAACGCGCGGATCCAGGTCGAGCACCCGGTTACCGAGGCCATCAGCGGGCTCGACCTGGTCGCCGAGCAGATCGCGGTGGCCGAGGGCCGCCCGCTGCGGCTGGACCAGGACGAGGTGGCGCTGGCCGGGCACGCGATCGAGTGCCGCGTCAACGCCGAGGACCCGGGTGACGGCTTCCGGCCGAGTCCGGGCACCGTGACCAGGGCCGTGTTCCCGGCCGGGCCCGGGATCCGGGTGGACACGCACGTGCAGGCGGGGTCGGCGGTGCCGCCCGGATACGACTCACTGCTGGCCAAACTCATCGTCAGTGGCCGTGACCGCGACGAGGCGCTGGCCCGGCTGCGCAGCGCGCTGGCCCGCTGCGAGATCGCCGGGGTGGCGACCACCATCCCGATGCACGCCGCGCTGGCCGCGCAGGACGAGTTCGCCCGCGGCGGCGTGGACACCGGCTACCTGGCCCGGTTCCTGGAGAGCCGGGCACCGGACCACCCAAGCCCCCCCGTTCCCACCGGGAAATCCGGTGGCTGACATCCAGCTGGTCGACGTGTCGATCCGCGACGGCAACCAGAGTCTGTGGGGCGCGACGGGCCTCAAGACCGCGCAGATCCTGCAGATCGCCCCGGTCCTGGACCGGGTCGGGTTCCGGGCCCTCGACTTCAGCGCGAGCACCCACATGGGCGTATCGGTCCGTACCCACAAGGAGAATCCCTGGGAGCTGATCCGGCTGACCCACGCCGCGGCCCCGAACACCCCGCTGCAGTTCATCGGGTCCGGCCTGCGGTTCATCTCCTGGCAGCTGGCCCATCCCGAGCTGATCCAGCTCGTCTACGACCGGCTGGTCCTGGCGGGCATGTCCCGCTTCGTCATCCTCGATCCCATGCACGACGCCGACGCCGTGCTGCGGACCGCGCGCATGCTCCGCCGGGCCGGGGCCGGCGAGACCATTGCCGCGCTGACCTACACGATCTCGGCCGTGCACGACGACGACTTCTACGCCGGCCTGGCCGGCCAGATGGCGGCGTGCCCGGACATCGATCGCGTGTACGTCAAGGACCCGGCCGGCCTGCTGACCCCGGAGCGCGCGCGCACGCTGATCCCGGCCATCCGGGCCCGGCTCGGCGAGGCGAAGCCCCTGGAGCTGCACTCGCACTGCACGATCGGGCTCTCGCCGCTGACCTGCCTGGTGGCCGCGGACCTGGGCGTGTCGGCCCTGCACGTGGCGTGTGGGGCGCTGGCCAACGGCAGCTCGTTGCCGAACGCCCAGCGACTCGTCGCCAACCTGCGGGAGCTCGGCCACACCGTGGACGTCGACGACCGGCTGCTGGCGCAGGTGGCGGACTATTTCACCCGGCTGGCCGAGGCCGAGTCGCTGCCGGCCGGCACGCCGCAGGAGTACGACGCGTCGTTCCTGCGGCATCAGGTGGCGGGCGGCACCCTGACCACCACGCGGCGCCAGCTCGCCGAGCTCGGGCTCGGCGACCGGTTCGGCGCCCTGATGGAAGAGGTCAGCCAGGTGCGCGCGGAGCTCGGCTACCCGATCATGGTCACCCCGTTCCCGCAGATCGTGTGCGGGCAGGCGCTGTACAACGTGATCGGCACCGAGCGTTACGAGCACGTCTCCGACCAGGCCATCCGCTACGTGCTCGGGCGATTCGGCCGGCCCACCGCGCCGGTCGACCCGGACGTGGCCGACCGCATCCTGTCCCGCCCCCGGGCCCGGGAACTGATGGCCGAGCCGCCGCCCGCCGCCCCGGCCGAGCTGCGCAAGCGCTTCCCGTCCGGCATCAGCGACGAGGAGTTCCTGCTCCGCGCGACCATGCCCGCGGGCGAGGTCGACGCGATGCTCGCCGCGGGCCCGGCGAAACGGCATTACAACCCGGACCTCAAGGCGGTGCTCGAGCTGCTCGCCGGGCTCGCCGAGCGCCCGGGGGTGTCCGGCGTCGTCGTCGACAAGCCCGGCTTCCGGCTTGAGCTCAACGCGGCCCGCCGGAACGGGCAATAACGTGCCTGAACGCCACGCTCCGGCCCACCCCGCCGTCCAGCCTTCGGCGCGGGAGCGGCTGCGGGCGGTCCGCGGGTTCGTCTTCGACCTGGACGGAACCCTGGTCCTCGGCGACCGCGACAACCGCGGGCTCGCCCCGCTGCCCGGCGCGCTGGAGATCACGCGCTGGGCGGCGCGGCGCGGACTGCCGGTCGTGACGTTCACCAACGGCACGACGAAGTCGCCGCGCCAGTGCGCGCGGGCGCTCCGCGGCATCGGCTTCGACCTGCCGGACGAGGCGGTGCTGACCCCGGCCAGCAGCGCGGTGGCCGTGCTCGCCAGGCGCGGGCACCGCCGGGTGCTCGTGCTGGGCGGGGACGGCCTCACCGAACCGCTGCTCGACGCCGGCCTGGAGGTCACGGTGCCGGACGAGGCAGGGCCGAAGGCCGACGCGGTGCTGGTGGGCTGGTACCCGGAGTTCACCATGGCGGCGCTCGAGGCGGCCTGCCACGCGGTGTGGGACGGCGCGGCGGTCTACACCAGCTCGCAGTCGATGTTCTTCGCGACCGCACAGGGGCGGGCCATCGGAACCTCACGCGCGATCTCGGCCATGCTCAAGAGCCTGACCGGCTGCCGGGTGCGGCTGGTCGGCAAGCCGTCACTTGACGCGCTGCGCACCGCGGCGGGCCGTCTCGGCCTGCGCCCGTCCGAGCTGGCCGTCGTCGGCGACGACCCGGAACTCGAGGTGCCGATGGCGCACCGCGGACATGCGCTGGCCGTCGCGGTGGCGTCCGGGCTGGCCGGCCCGGGCTCCTTTGATCACCTGCCGCCGGACCGGCGGCCGCACCTGCATGTGCGCGGAGTCGACGAGCTGCTGTCCATCTGCCAGGAGGAGGAATCGTGAGCGACCCCAGGCACGGCTCGTACCGCCGTATCGCCACCGAGGAGGCGTTCTCCGTTCCCGAGGTCTACACGGCCATGCAGGACTGGGCGGCGGCCGCGGATCCCGACGAGCCGGACCAGGACTTCTGGCGCTTCGTCGTCACCCAGGACACCCCCGGCCTGCGGCGGGTCCGCCGGCAGCTGCTCGACATCGAAGACGAGCGGCTGCGCATCATGGATGCCAACGGCGTCGACATGCACCTGCTGTCGCTGACCGCGCCCGGCGTGCAGACGTTCGAGAATGCCGCGGCGAGGTCCCTGGCGTCCCTGGTCAACGACCGGCTGGCCGAGACCATCGCGCGCCATCCCGGCCGGTTCGCCGGGCTGGCCGCGATCGCGCCGCAGGATCCCGGGGCGGCCGCCGCCGAGATCGAGCGGGCCGTCGGCGAGCTGCGCCTGAACGGCGTGGTGATCAACTCGCACACCCGCAACGAGTACCTGGACGACGAGAAGTTCTGGCCGATCTTCGAGGCGGCCGAGGGGCTCGGCGCGGCCATCTACATCCACCCGCGCTCGCCGTCGGCCCAGATGGCCGGGCCGTACAAGAGGTTCGGCCTGGAAACCGGGATCTACGGCTTCCAGGCCGAGACCGGTCTGCACGCGATCAGGCTGATCTGCAGCGGCGTCTTTGACCGGTTCCCGAACCTGACGATCGTCCTCGGTCACCTGGGCGAGGGGATCCCGTTCTGGCTGTGGCGGGTGGACTACATGCACCCGGTGCGGAGTTCCTTCAATTCCCGGCCACGGCTGGAGCTGAAGCCGAGCGAGTACTTCAAGCGCAATTTCCTGATCACGACCAGCGGCATGAACTGGCCTCCGGCCCTGCGCTTCTGCATCGAGGCGGTCGGCGCCGACAACATCATGTTCGCGATCGACTATCCGTACCAGATCACCGAGGGAGCAGTGCAGTTCATGAACGATGTCCCGATCCCGGACGAGGACAAGAGAAAGATCTTCCACCAGAACGCGGAACGGGTCTTCCGCATCACCCCTCGCGACAACCCGGCAGGCTCCTGATGCGCGCGGTCGGCTTCACCCGGTTCGGCGGGCCTGAAGTCCTGCACATCGTCGAGCGGCCGGTGCCTGAGCCCGGTGACGGCGAGGTGCGGATCCGGGTCGCGGCCGCGACCGTGAACCCGACCGACGTGGCGCTCCGGTCGGGCGGGCACGGTCCGCTGGACGGCCTGGAGCCCCCGCACGTGCCGGGCATGGAGCTGGCCGGGACCGTTGACGCCGCCGCGGCCGGGTCCGGCTTCCGGGCGGGCGATCGCGTGATGGCCATCGTGTCGCCGCGGACTCCCCGCGGCGGGGCCCAGGCCGAGCTCGTCGTCGTCCCGGCCGATTCGGCGGCTCCGGTACCCGAGGGAGTCAGCCTGACCGCGGCCGCGACGCTGCCGATGAACGGCCTGACCGTCCGGCTCGCCCTCGACCTGCTGGGGCTCGCCCCGGGGGAGACCCTGGCCGTCACCGGGGCGGCCGGCGCGGTCGGGGGCTATACGATCCAGCTGGCCAAGGTGGCCGGCCTGCGGGTGATCGCCGACGCCAGGCCGGAGGACGCCGGCCTGATCCGCGACCTCGGCGCCGACGTGGTCGTCCCGCGCGGCGCCGATGTGGCCGCCGCGATCCGCCGCGAAGTTCCTGACGGCGTGGCCGCGCTCGTCGATGCCGCCCTGATCGGCCCGCCCGTGCTGGCCGCCATCCGTGACGGCGGCCAGCTGGTCGCGGTGCGCTCGTTCCGGGGCGAGACCGAGCGCTCGATCAAGATCGTTCCGATCTGGGTCGGGGACTACCTGCACGAGCAGGGCAAGCTGGCCGGCCTGGCCGGCCTGGCGGCGGCGCCGGCTCACCCTGCGGGTGAACCGGACCCTGCCCGCCGAGCGCGCCGCCGAGGCACACCGCCTGCTCGAGGCGGGCGGGGTCAGGGGCCGCCTCGTCCTCACCTTCTAGTGCACGTCTCCGTAAGTTCGTCGGGTGCTTACGGGGTCCTCGCCGTGGGGCGAGCGACTCCCCGCCTGCCCTGGGTGGGGGCGGGCGGGGCGGGCCGGTGCCGGCCAGGGGACCCGCGGCCGCGGCCGTGATGGGGGCGGCGGCGCGGGTCACGCCGGGCCGGGGACACACCGGGAAGGTGTGCTCCGGCTCGACGGTGCGTGACGCCAGCCGGGACGATGATGGCTGGCGTGGTCCCGCCGCCGGAACGGGCGGCGATGTGAGCCGCCGCGACCAGGTCGCGGTGGCCGGTGAACGGGCAGTGCGGGCAGGTGAACGCCCGCCCCGCTGGCTTGGGGACGCGCTTTAGGCACTGGGGGCAGGTCGAGGAGGTGCCGCGCTCGTCGATCAGGGTGACGGTGATCCCGGCCTGTTCGGCTTTGTCGGCCAGGACCCGGATCAGGTGACCGAGGCGCCAGTCGCGGACCCGCCGGTTGTGCCGCCGCCCGGCGGCCAGGTTCAGCACGCCGCGGGGGTCGCCGACCGCGAGGGTGCCGGCCCGGCGGGAGACCGCCCAGGAGACGACCATCTGGGCGGCTTCGTGCTGGGCCTGGGCCACCCGGCGCCGGTGCCGCGCCTCGGCCAGGCGCTGACGGCGGCGGTGCTGGCGCCACCGCCGCGACCCCCGCTGGCCCGGTTTCGGCGCGCGGCGGGCAGCGGCGCGGTGGCGGGCCTTGGCGTCCGCGTGGTGCTGGCGGTGCTCGGCGCGGATCGCCCGGCCCGATACCAGCAGGCCCTGCGCGCCGGGGCCGGCGACGGCGTAGGGGTGGATGATGCCCAGGTCCACCCCGGCCACCCGGCCCGGGTCCGGCTCCCGGCCCGGGCGGTGCGGTACACCACCGCCGGCGAGTCCGGGTCACGGCGTCTGGGCATGCCCCCAGCACACCAGCTGGCACCGACAAAACGCCGCAGCCCGCTCCTACCCTCACACCAGCATCCGCACCCGCGACACAACCTTCACCGGCACGCCCGCGCACCGGACACTCCTGGCCAAGAAGACCCCCGACGAATTAACGAGCGCGACCACTAGCGGCACCAGTCCGCCGCACGCAGCACGCCCATCGTGGTGCCCGATCCTCATCCGCCGTTAAACAGCACCATCGAAGCGCGAAGCAGCGCAGCGAAGAGGATTAGCCACACCACCATCTTCCACATCGGCGGCTCGCTTGCGGGCCGTCGGGGCTTGGTCACGAACGAGATGGTGGCGATGAGCAGGAGCCAGCCGAGGGCGAGGAAGAGCCGAAGCCACAGCGTCCAATAGTCCCTGTGGCTGGCGGCCGGACGACCCTTTCGCACCACGCTCACCACACGACCGTACGCAGAGTGCAGGAACCTGGGTCCACGGTACCTCCCGCCGGCGGGCGCCTTATATCGAGGCCCGTGGCACCCGGCCTCGATATAAGGCCGCCTAGGAAACCGCGCCGAGGCCGGCCTGCTCGCGCAGCCGGTCAGCCAGGTCGGTGCGCTCCCAGGCGAAGTCGGCCTCCTCCCGGCCGAAGTGGCCGTAGGCAGCCGTGGGCCGGTAGATGGGGCGAGGCGGGCAGAGTTGGTCGCGCAGCGCGGCCGGGCGGAGGTCGAAGTTGCGCCGGACCAGGTCAAGGATGGCCGAGCGCGGGATCTTCTCGGTGCCGAAAGTATCGACATACATGGACAGCGGCCTGGCCATCCCTATCGCGTAGGCCACCTGGAGCTCGGCCCGGTCGGCCAGGCCCGCGGCCACGATGTTCTTGGCCACGTACCTGGCGCCGTAGGCCGCGGACCTGTCCACCTTGGACGGGTCCTTGCCGGACAGCGCGCCGCCGCCGTGCCGGGCCGACCCGCCGTAGGTGTCGACGATGATCTTCCTTCCGGTCAGGCCGGTGTCGCCGCACGGGCCGCCCACCACGAACCGCCCGGTCGGGTTGACGTAGAAGTCGCGCCGCAGTTCCTCGGGGTCGTAGAGGTCGGCGGGCAGGACCTCGGTCACGACCTCGGTCCACAGGGCGTCGGGGAGCTTGTCTTCCGCGCCTTCGGCATGCTGGGCGGAGATCAGCACCTTCTCGACGGCGACGGGCTTGCCGTCGCCGTCGTAGCGCACCGTCACCTGCGTTTTGCCGTCCGGCCGCAGGTAGGGCAGCACTCCGGACTTCCGCACCTCGGCCAGGCGCCGGGCCAGCCGGTGTGCGAGCGCGATGGGCGCGGGCATCAGCTCGGGCGTCTCGTTGGTCGCGTAGCCGAACATCATGCCCTGGTCGCCGGCCCCGGCCTCGTCGTAGCGGCCGGCTGTCCCGGCACCGCCCCGGATCTCGTGCGAGCGGTCGACGCCCTGGGCGATGTCGGGCGACTGCCGGTCCAGCGCGGTCATCACGCCCACGGCGTGGCCGTCGTAGCCGAGCTCGCCGGAGTCGTAGCCGATGTCGCAGATGGTGGCGCGGGCGATGTCGGCGAAGTCGATGCGCGCGTCGGTGGTGAGCTCGCCGGCGATGACCACCATGCCGGTCGTCACCAGCGTCTCCACCGCTACCCGCGAGGCCGGGTACTCGGCCAGCGCCGCGTCGAGGATGGCGTCGGAGATCTGGTCGGCGACCTTGTCCGGGTGTCCTTCCGTCACCGACTCGGACGTGAAGTGGAACCCGTCCTGGTCGTGCTGGCTCACGTGGTTACCCCTTGCTCGGAACGGCTGATCGGGCCGTGGTGTCGGCGGACGCGGAGTCGTCGGCGTTGGCGTTCAGGGTGGTCTTGGTGACCGGGGCCTGGGCCGCGAGCTCGCCGCGGACGATGGCCGCGCCGGCCACCATGGCGGCGAGCTTCGCGCGGGCTATGTCGGGCAGCAGGTGGCGCAGGCCGCAGTCGGGATTGATCACGAGCTTGTCCGGGGTCACGAAGCGCAGCGCGCGCCGGATCCGCGTCGCGACCAGCTCCGGGGACTCCACCTGCTCGGTCTTCACGTCGATCACGCCGAGCCCCAGGCCGCGATCCCAGTGGTGCTGCTCGAGCAGGCTCAGGTCCTCGTCGCCGGTCCGGGCGAACTCCAGCGCGAGCTGGTCCACGTTCGCCTCCTTGACCGCGGGGAACAGGAAGTCGTAGTGCCCCTCCCACAGCGGCCGCGCGTACCTGTTGCCGTAGCAGACGTGCAGGGTCCAGCTGACATCGGCGCCGTCGGTCACCATGTTGACCGCCTCGACGGCCAGCTCGGCGTCCTCGGGATAGCCGGCCAGGAACGGCTCGTCGATCTGCAGCACCCGCGCGCCGGCCCGGGCCAGCTCGGCGGCCTCGGCGGCCAGGACCCGGGCCAGCGCCCGGACCAGCTCGCCGTGGTCGGGGTACGCGCCGGCGGAGTCGCCGCGGATCCGGTGGGCCAGTGAGTAGGGCCCGGTGATGGACAGCTTCACCGGCCGGTCGGTCAGCTGCCTGACGAACCGGAAGTCCTCGGCCAGCCCGAGGTTGGCCCGGCCGGGCGCGGGCAGCGGGCCGCTGATGCTGGCGTCGTAGTAGTCGAAGTAGTCGGCCTTGTCCGGCCGCGCGATCTCGACCCCGGGAATCCTGGCCAGCAGGTAGTCGACGTCGTTGTCCCGGCGCAGCTCCCCGTCGGAGATGATGTCGATGCCGGCCCGCTCCTGGTCCACGACCGCTGCCTTGATCGCCATCTCGTGGATCTCGTCGAGGTACCTGCGGCTGATCCGGTGCCGGTAGCAGTCGTTCTTCAGCTGGGCGAGCCACTCGGGCACCGAGTAAGACCCGATCACGGTGGTCGGCAGCAGGACCTCCGGCCCGCGGCGAGCGTCGGGCGCGGCGGTCATTCGCGGACCGCCGCGGTCAGCGTCTTGACGTTCGAGGACGGCCGCGCCGCGAACGGCGAGATGCGGACGTCGAAGCCGGCCCGGCCGCCGATGTGCTGCAGCAGCGGCCCGTTGACCCAGTTCACGACCGATCCGTCGTACTTGCCCGGCCCGAAGAACCCGCTCTGGTAGCGGCGGGCGTCGTCGAGGAACAGATCGTGGCACTGCAGCCGGCCGAACGGGTGCAGCAGCGGCAGGGTCTCGGCGAAGCTGCTGAGCGCGCCGTTGTTGACGTGCACCCGGATGTCGCCGTGCGACTCGAGCTGCGAGCGCAGCAGCTCACCGGTCAGGTCGGTGGTGACCTGGTACAGGTCGAGCCCGGCCAGCGGCCGGTACCGCTCCTGGAGCCGCAGCGCGGCCCACACCTCGCGCCAGAAGGTCACGGCCTGCGCGGTGTCGCCGAAGTGCTGCGGCAGCGCCTCGCACAGCAGCTCGGGGCCCAGCCGGAGCAGCTTCTCGGCCAGCTCGGGGACGCGCTCCGGCGACGCGGAGAACTGCTGCGCGATCCGCGCCGCGTCGGCGCCGGGCAGGAACGCCCTGACCTCGACCTGGTAGATGCGGCCGCCGATGCGGGCCACCTCGTCGGTCGGCAGGTTGTCGTAGACGTTGGAGATATAGACCAGGAACGCCTTGCCGCGCAGGAAGCCGAGGCTGACCGCGGGGTGGGTGGCGTCGACGACCAGCGCGCTGATGTGGTCGCCGTGGTGGGCGACGGCCTTGACCGCACGGCCGAGCACGTGCGGCGAGTAGTCGCCCATGATGTAGTGCAGGCGGCGGTAGTAATCGCGGCTGTGCGCCCGCGACAGCTCCACGAACTCGTCCAGCCAGGTCCTGGCCTGGTTGCCGTTGCCCACCCCGAGTTCCACCACGTAGAGCTCGGCGGGCAGCGCGCTCCTGGCGTCCAGGTCGTCCCAGGTCTTGAAGAGCTCCAGGATCAGCTCGCGGACGGCCGCGGTGTTGCGGGCATCACTCTCGCCGCCCGGCAGGGCCTGCTCGTAATCCCGGCCGGTGGCCTGCTCCCAGACGGACAGAGCCTGCCAGTACAGCGCGTTGAACCGCCAGATACAGCTGTGCCGGCCGGTCACCCAGGACTCCAGCGGCACCCGCGTGGAGCTCTTGGGGTCGGCGTGCTCGTCCAGCAGCCCGGTGATCACGGTCCGCAGGTCCGCGTCGGCGCAGCGGCGCAGGTCGATGGCCATCTCGAGCGCGGCCTCGGTCGGCGGCTCGGGCTGCGGGGCCGGGTCCTCGTCAGCGCCGCCGTCGGCCTCCGGCCGGCCGCGCCACGGCGCGAGCACCGGACGGCAGTCGGCGACCTCGCGGAAGCTGGACCGGTACTGGATCCAGTCGCACACCACGCTGAGCCGGGAAAGGTCGACGGCGCTGGCGCAGAGGGCCTCGACGACCGGCCCCAGGGCGGCGGTCACGTCGACCGGCTCCTTGCCGCGGAGCCGGCTCACCGGACGCACGTCAACCCGCATGACTGGCCCCTGTGCTGCCTCGGGGGGACGAACCCCCCAGAGCCCCCCGCGTGCCCCCGCCCCCCACCCACCTCCCCGTTCCCCCTTCACTGTCCCCCTTCATGGCCAGCCTCCGGCCGGCCCTCGCGGCCGCCCCGGCGGTGCCGATACCCGCGCGCTGCAGGATGACCGGGATCCGGTGCTCGTTGCCCACGGCCATCACGTGCACCCCGGCGACGCCGGGGATCTGCCTGAGCTCGCTGATCGTCTCGGCGCAGGCGGTCATCGCCTCCTCGGCGACCCGGTCCGCAGGGACGCCGCGCAGCCTGCGGCTCAGTTCGGCGGGCACCTGCACGCCCGGCACGCGCTCCTCGAGATGGCTGAGCGCGCGCAGCGAGGAGATCGGCCCGACGCCGGCCAGGATGTGGCAGCGCTCGTGCAGCCCGAGGTCGCGGACCTGCGACATCCACCGGGCGAACGCGCCGGCGTCGAACACGTACTGGGTCTGCACGAACTGGGCGCCGGCGGCCACCTTCTTGCCCAGGCGGGCCGCGCGGAATTCCACCGGCGGGGCCGACGGGTTCTCGACCGAGCCGAGGAACCAGCTCGGCGCCGGCTTGAGCTCCCGGCCGGACAGCAGCTTGCCCTCGTCGCGCATGGCCCGCGCGGCCCAGAGCAGCTGCACGCTGTCCAGGTCGAACACGGGCTTGGCGTCGGCGTGGTCGCCGAACCGCGGATGGTCGCCGGTCATCACCAGGATGTTCGGTATCCCCATGGCCGACGCGCCGAGCAGGTCGGACTGGAGCGCGATCCGGTTCCGGTCCCGGCACGTGACCTGCATGATCGGCTCGACTCCGGCGGCCATCGCGGCCAGGCTCCCCGCCCAGCTGGACAGCCGGACGGCGGCGCCCTGGTTGTCGGTGATGTTGACCGCCGCCGTCCAGTCGCGCAGCAGCGACACCTTGCGCACGATCGCCCCGGCGTCGGCGCCGCGCGGCGGGCCGATCTCCGCCGTCACCGTGAACGCCCCGCTCTCCAGGGTCGCGCGGAACCGGCCGGGCGCGGCCGGAGCGCCGCCGCCGGGACCGCTGACCTCGCCGAGCTGGGTCATGCGCCGGTTTCGGTCCACAGGTCCTCGTCCCGCCCCTGCCAGTAGCGAATCCATGAGCTCTGCCCCCAGATCCGATGATCAATCGGGAGCTGCAGCCGCAGCAGGTCGCCGGACCGGCCCTGGCTCTCGGCCCGCTCGAAGGCGGTCAGCCACACGCACCGCAGCTGCGGGTAGACCTCGCAGGAGCCGTCGCTGCCGACCCCGCCGCACGGCCCGTTCCGCAGCTGCTTGGGGCAGGTCATCGGGCACGCGTAGCCGGTGGAGGGCAGCGTGCACTGGCCGCACATCCGGCAGCCGAAGATCTCCTTCTTCACGCCCTTCTCGGCCGCGGTGAACAGGCGGCGCAGCCCCGGCATCGCCTCCAGGCAGGCGGCCAGCCGCCGGTAACCGGCGTTCGGCTCCACCAGGTGGTGCAGCAGGTACATCGAGCGCGCGGACGCGCGGGGCGACACCGGCCGTGGCGATACGGGCGCGCTGGCCGGGCCGGTCACTGGCCGGGCTGCTGCGGTGCTCCTGCTCATTAGCTTCAGGATCGGAGCAGCGGGGTCATCAGATCAACATCCGCTTCCACAACGTCCCTCCCCGCTCGTTGTGCCGCCGGGACAACGACATCGGCCGGTCCGCCCGGCTCAGGCCGGAGCGCCGAGCAGGCGGTCCAGGGCGCCGGGATCCCAGCCGGGGAACGTCAGCACCACGCCCTGGACCAGCGGGCGGGCCTCGGCGAACAGGTCGGCAGCCAGCTCGATCCCGGTCTGGGCCGCGCGCGAGCCCGCCCGTTCCATGGCCGTGAGCGTCTGCTGCGGGATGCTGATGTCCGGCACCTCGTGGGACAGGTAGTCGGCCTCTTCGAAGCTGCGCAGCGGCATGATGGACAGCAGGAGCGGGACGTCCTCCTCGGCCAGCGCGGCCATCATCAGGCGGAGCTGAGTGAGCTCGTACACCGGCCGGCTGATCAGGAACCTGGCCCCGGCCTGGATCTTGCCCGCCGTGCGGGCGATCTCGGCCTCCAGCGCGGCCGCGCTCGGGTTGAACCTGGCTCCCGCGTGGAACGAGGTCTTGGTCGCCAGCGGCAGCCCGTTGCAGTCGGTTCCCTGGTTCAGGCCGGTCACCAGCTCGACCAGCCCGACCGAGTCAACGTCCCAGATGCCGTCCACGTTGGGGTAGTCGCCCAGCAGCGGCGGGTTCCCGGTCTCGCAGACCACGTTCCTGATCCCGAGCGCGTTCGCGCCCAGCAGATCGGCCTGCAGGGCCATGATCGTCTTGTCCCAGGTGGTGACCGTGGCGATCGTCTCGATGTCCGCCCGCTGCTGCAGCTGAAACGCCAGGTCGATCGAGCTGAGCTGGGCCCGCGGGCCCTGCCTGGGAGCGACGAAGAACGTGTCGATGCCCCGCTCGTGCAGCGCGGCCGCCTGGTCCGCCGCCTGGTCGGCCGCCCCGCCGACCGGCGGCGCGATGCCGGCCGCGACCACGAACTCGCCCGCGGCCAGGCGCTCGCTCAGGGGCCCGCCTCCCTGGCCCAGCGTCACCGGCGGCGCCGGGGTCCGCGGCGCGGCCGACAGCCGCCGGCGGCGGACCGGGGCCATGCCGGAGATCTCCTCGGCGGCCGCCTGGATCTGGGCCGGCGTGGTGCCGCAGCAGCCGCCCACGAGCGCGGCTCCGGCCTCGACCAGGCGGCGCGCGTAGCGGGCGAAGTACGCGCCGTCGACGTTGTACTCGAACCGGCGCCCGGCCACCCGGCGGGGCAGGCCCGCGTTCGGCTGCGCGCTCACCGGCAGGTCGGTGTGCGGCACCAGCGCCTCGACGACCGAGAGCGCCCCCTGCGGGCCGAGGGTGCAGTTGGTGCCGAGCATCACGATCGGCAGGCCGCTGAGCACCGTGGCCACCTCCCGGGGGCTCTCGCCGCCGAGTGTCCGGCCGTCTTCCGCGAACGTGGCCTGGGCGATGATCGGCAGGGCGGACGCATCGGCCGCCACCTGAATCGCCTCGGCCAGCTCGTCCAGGTAGCCGAAGGTCTCCAGGATGAGCGCGTCCACGCCGCCCTCGGCCAGCGCCTCGATCTGCTCGCGGATCGCCGCGATGCGCTGCGCCTGCGCGACCCGGCGGCGCTGGCTGGCGGTCACCGCGGGGGAGACCGAGCCGGCCACGAACACCTGCCGTCCGGTTCCTTCCCGGGCCCGCGCGGCAATCTGCACGCCGGCCACGTTGATCTCGCGGACCATCGCGCCGAAGCCCTGATCGGCCAGGCGGAGCCGGTTGGCCCCGAACGTGTTGGTCTGGATCATGTCCGCGCCCGCGCTGAGGTAGCTCTCGTGGACCGTGCTGACCAGCGCGGCGTTAGAAAGGTTGAGCTCGGGCAGCGCGCGGTCCAGCGAGTTGCCCGCCGCGTGCAGCATGGTGCCCATCGCGCCGTCGCAGATCAGCACCTGCTGGCTGAGCGCGGCCACCAGGCCGGTCATGGTCCGCCCCCTAGCACGTCGATGATCTCGAGCGCGACCTGCGCCATGAGCCGGTCACGGTAGTTGTCCAGCTGGATGCCGGTGATCTCCTGGATTCGCCGGATCCGGTAGGCGACCGTGTTGGGGTGCACGTGCAGGCTGCGCGCGGTCCGCTGCGGGCTGCCGTTCTCCCGGAAATAGCAGGCCAGCGTGGCCAGCAGCTCGGTGCCTCGCTGGCGTTCCTGCCCGCTGAGCTGGCCCAGGATCTCGGCCGCGAACGCCCTCAGCTCGGCCAGGTCGGGGACCTGCAGCAGCAGCCGGTGGATGCCGAGATCCTCGAACGCCACGACCTGGCCCCTATGGCCCAGGCGCAGGACCGCGTCGATCGTCCGGCGCGCCTGGCCGTAGGAGCGGGCGATGTCCGCCGGATCGCGGCAGGTACCTCCGATGCCGATGGTGACCACCGCCTCCGGGAACATGTCCCGCATCCGGGCCACGCAGCCCGAGCCCAGGCGGCCGGCCTCCACGCCGGGCTGCTGGTCGGCGGGCTCGGGGACCACGATCACCACCTCGTCCTCGCGGATCGAGGAGATGGCGCCCGGCACCCGGGTGGTGAAGAAGTGGTCGATGGCGGCCGCCACCCGGGTCCTGAGCGCCGTCGCGGTGCCCGGCCGCCCGGCGCCCGCGCCCGCGCCCCCGGCCTCGAAGGCGACGGCCAGGATCCGGTGCTCTCGGGTGGCGTCGTAGCCGAGGTGCCTGGCCCACCGCGCTACCTCGCCGTTTTCGCGCCCGCCGCCGATCAGCAGTCCCTCGACCAGGTCATCGCGCACTTGCCGGGCCGCGGCGGCCACGACCCGCTCCCGGCCGAGTATCACGCCGCAGATGGTCGCGGCGTGCTCGGTGACCAGCAGGCTCATGTCGTCGCCCGGCCGTTCGCTGCCGAAGGTCATCAGGTACGCGGGGACGTCATCGCCGACCAGGATCGGCGCCACGATGACTCCGACGGTGTCCCCGACGTCCGGCAGCCGCAGCGACCTGCGGGTCTGCGCGGTGCTGTTGAGCACCGCGGCCAGCCGGGGGCTGGCCAGGTAACCGCGGACGTGGCCGGCGGTGTCCTCGTCGGTCTCCGCCGAGGCCGCGGCCGCGGCGAGGACGTCGAGTCCGCGGCTCACCACGGCCACCGTGGCATTGGTCCGCTCGGCCAGGAGCCGCGCCACCGTGGAGACGTCGGCGTCCTGGAGGGTCAGCCCGGTCAGGTGCTGGTAGACCGTGACCAGCTCGCGCAGCAGCGCGTTCTCGTGCTGGACCGCGCGATGGTCAACGACCACCGTCTGGCGGGTGGGCCAGGTGTCCGCCATGAACCGTCAGCCTACATCGTTCCGGTGGCCCGCTCTTGTGGTCTGAGCACAAGGGTCCGTGGCCAGCGCTTGTCCGACCATCACGGTCGCGCGGCCCGCGGCCAGTTCACCCCGGGCTTCCAGAACCCGGAAACGCTATCCCGCCCCCTTGTGGCCAGCCACATGCCGGCCCGTCGGCGGCCTCATCGGCCCGCGGGGGCCTTCGCGCGGCTGGTCAGCAGCAGCGCGGGGATCAGGGCCAGGGCGGTGAAGCCGACGCACCACCAGAACGTGTTGGCGTACGCGGTGGCCAGGCCGGCCGCGCCAGCCGCGGCGTGCGCGGCGGTCTGGCGGTCGAGGATGACGGCCACCAGCACGGCGGCGCCGAACGAGCCGCCCAGGTACTGCAGGATCCGGGTCATGCTGCTGGCGTGCGGCACCTGGTCGCGGCTCAGTCCCTGGAAGGCGCCGGCCATGACGGCGATGGTGGCGGTGCCGAGCCCGGCCCCGCGGACGACCAGGGCGGCGCTGAGCAGCACGTCGCTGGTGTGCAGGCCGGCCAGCGCGAACGGGATCGTGCCCGCGGCGGCCAGCACGATCCCGACCAGGACGACGAGCCGGGGGCCGATCTTGTCGGTGAGCCTGCCCGCCAGCGTGCGCGGCAGCAGGCTGCCGACGCCCTGCGGGACCATCAGCAGGCCGGCCGCGAGCGCGGAGTCACCTCGGACCTCCTGGTAGTACAGCGGCAGCAGCAGCATCGCACCGTAGATCGACAGCCCGGCCAGGAACAGCAGGCTGCCCGCCCCGGTGAAGGCGCGGGACCGGAACAGCCGCACGTCGACCAGTGGCACAGCCGATGTCCGCAGCGCGTGCACCACGTAGGCCGCGAGCAGCACCGCGCCCGCGCTCAGCGAGATGATCACCCGGGAGTGGCCGAAGCCGCCGTCGCCGCTCACCTCGGCCAGGCCGTACAGGAGCGCGACGAGCGCGGGGGGCAGCAGCAGCAGGCCGACCACGTCGATGCGCGGCCTGCCGCCGGGCGGCGGCGCGGACGGCAGGCTGGGCCGGGCCAGTACCAGCCCGACCAGGCACATGGGGACGTTCACGTAGAAGATCCAGCGCCAGCTCACGTTGCTGATGATCAGGCCGCTCACGACCGGCCCGAAGATCGGGACGACCACGATGGGGAGGCTGACCGCGCTCATCAGCCGTCCCATCTGCTGGTGGCCGGCGGCCTGCACGAGCAGCGTGGTGAGCAGCGGCACCATCAGGCCGCCGCCGATGCCCTGCACCACCCGGAACGCGATCAGGCTGCCGATGTTCCACGCCGCGCCGCACGCGACCGAGCCGAGCAGGAACAGGCCAAGCGAGAAGAGCCACACGGCCCGCCCGCCGAACCGGGCCAGCGCCCAGCCGCTCAGCGGGATGACCATGGCAAACGAGAGCAGGTACCCGGTGATCACCCACTGGACCGAAGACACGGTGGCGTGCAGGTCGCGGCCGATCGTGTCGATGGCCACGTTGACGATCGCGGTGTCGAGGAGCGCCGGGATCGCGCCGAGGAGCAGGACCACGATGAGCTTGATCACCGCAGGATCCAGGCGGTCCGGGGCTGAGGCCACTGCGCTCGCGGATGTGGCGGTGGGCGTCGCGTTCATAAGATTAAACTACACCGTGCAGTATACCTATGTAAACTGAGGAGTGTAATAGCAGGCGGCAGGAGGGATGCGTCGATGCCGAGCGTGCTGGCTGAGCACACCGGACCGTCCCGGCCGGGCCGCGCGGTCGGGGGGTCCGGGCCGAAGGGCGAGGCGATCGCGCGGGCGGCCTTGCGGCTGTTCCTCCGCGACGGCTACGAGCGGACCAGCGTCGACGCCATCGCCGCCGAGGCCGGGGTGTCGAAGCGCACCATCTACAACCGTTACGGCGACAAGGAGAACCTGTTCCTTTCTGTGCTCAAGGAGACCTTCGCCGCGATGCTGGCCGTTTTCGGCCGCATCGCCGAAGCGCACCTGGGCGAGATCACCGACGTGCAGCAGGACCTGACCGCCTTCGCCCGCGACGTGGCGAACGACTTGCTCAGGGCACCCGAGCGGAGCGCCCTGGTCCGGCTGATGATGGCCGAGGCCCCGTACTTTCCCGCGCTGCTCAGAGAGCAGATGCGGCCGCAGACCATGACCAGCACGATCGCTCGGGCGCTCGGCCGGCTGGCCGAGGAGGGCCGTCTCGAGATCGCCGACCCGATCGAGGCGGCCGATCACCTGTCCGCGCTGACGTTCGGCCAGATCAACAACAAGACGATGTTCGGAGCTGTGCCGGTCAGCGACGCCGACGTCGAGCGGATGGTCACCGGCGGCGTCGCCGCGTTCGTGCGCGCCTACCGGCCGGCCTGACCCGCGATCAGCCTGGCGCGTTGGAGTAGACGCGCTCCGGGGCGACCAGGATGGCGGCCCGGCGTTCCTCGGCCATCACCCGGTCGTAGGCGGGCCAGTCGTCGTGTGTCCCGCCCGCGGCCGTGAACACGTCCCGCAGCAGCGCGGGCAGTCCCGCCGGGTCGAAGCCGGCCAGCGGATCCGCCGGGCCGGCGATCTCGGCCGGCCCCTCGACGGCGGCCCACGCCCAGCCGGACCTGGCCACGACCGTGACCCGCGGCCGCACCCGCAGGTTGGCCAGCTTGGCCGCTCCTTCCCTGGTCGTGAACGCGACGACCAGGGCGCCGGTCAGCGGATGGCCGAGCACTCCCGCGTTCACCACCGAGGACTGGATCGTGCCCGCGGCCCGCAGCGTGGACACCACGCAGAGCCCGTGATCGCGCTGCGCCAGGGCCGTGAAATCGCCGACGTCGGTCATGCCCAGAGCCTAGTGCGGTCACTGTGCCGCCGCCGCCAGCAGCTGACACCAAATGGTGGGCGGGGTTCGCGGGGGTCGGTCGGCGGGGTTCGGGGGAGTCCGCGCGGGTCGGTCGGCAGGGGTTCGCGGAGGTCGGCCGGCGGGTTCGCGGGGGTCGGAGCCTAACCGCTCAGCTCCGCGCGGAGCCGGGATGCCGCCTCGGTCATCGCGGCGAGCTTGCCGGACGCGACCGGCCTGGGCAGGTACTTCATCCCGCAGTCCGGGGCGAGCACGAGGCGCTCGGCCAGCACGAACGGGAGCGCCTTCCTGACCCGCTCGACTACCTGCGCGGGCGTCTCCACCGAGTGGTCGTTCAGGTCGAGCACGCCCAGGATGATGGTCTTGCCGTCCAGCGCGGTGAGCACGGAGCAGTCGAGCCCTGACTGCGCGGTCTCGATCGACACCTGGTCGGCGTGGCTCGTGGCCAGCTCGGGCAGGAACGAGTAGCCCTCCGGGCGTTCGTGGATGATCGCCGCGTACCCGAAGCAGATGTGCACGGCGGTGGTTCCCGTCACTCCGTCCAGGGCCCGGTTCAGCACCGGCACCCCGTACTTGCGCGCCTCGTCCGGGCGGGCCTGCAGGTAGGGCTCGTCGAGCTGCACGATGTCGGCCCCGGCCGCGAACAGGTCCCTGACCTCCTCGTTGACCGCCTCGGCGTACCCGAACGCCGCTTCCTCCAGGCTCGGGTAGTAGTCGTTCTGCGCCTGCTGGGTCATCGTGAACGGGCCCGGCACGGTCACCTTGACCGTCCGGTCGGTGTGCGCGCGCAGGAACTTCAGGTCATCCACCTGCACCGGATGGCGCCTGCGGATCGGCCCGACGATCCTGGGCACCGGGTTCGGGTGCCCGCTGCGGTCCAGGGCGGTGCCCGGGTTGTCGATGTCGACGCCGTCCAGCGCGGTGGCGAACCGGTTGGAGTAGCTCTCGCGGCGGATCTCCCCGTCGGTGATGATGTCCAGGCCCGCGTCTTCCTGGGCCCTGATCGCGAGCAGGGTGGCATCCTCCTGGGCCTGCTCCAGGTAGGCCGGCTCCACCCGCCACAGCTCGCGGGCCCGCACCCGCGGCGGGAACCTCCCGGCCAGCCGCTCCCGGTCGATCAGCCAGTCGGGCTGCGGGTAGCTGCCCACGAGCGAGGTGGGGAAGAGCATGCGTGCCTCCGTTGCGCTGGGCGCGATGGCCGCTGCCACAATAGGGCGCCCGGCGGTGCGGAGGCTATCCGGCCGGCGGTCAGGGCCGCCCGCCCGGCGGTCAGGGCCGCCCGCCCGGCGGTCAGGGCCGCCCGCCCGGCGGTCAGGGCCGCCCGCCCGGCGCGCCGACCACGTCGGTGCTGACCCGGCGGCTGGTCACGCTCAGCGGGCCGAGCCCCGAGAGCGCCTCGGTCACCTGCCCGGCCAGCGCCGGGCTGGCCGATGTCGACTCCGCGAGGCCGATGGTGCTCGCGCCGCTCAGCACGGCCGGGACGATGTCGCCCGGCTCGCCGATGATGTGCGCCCGCACTCCGCAGTCGCGGGCCAGCGCGGAGACCTGCCGGCTGTCCGGCGAGTCCGCCGAGCCGAGGACGAGCATGACGTCGGACGCTGACGCGATCACCCGCACGGTCTCCGCCCGGTCGGATGCGGCGTAGCAGAACCCGTCGGGATGCGGGCCGTGCAGCGCCGGGAACCGCGACCGCAGCGCGGCGGCCACGGGCGCGGAGCCCTCCACCGGGATGCCAGGCTGCAGCAGGTAGGAGACCCGCCGCGGATCGGCCACCCGCAGCGCGGCCGTGCTCGCCGGGGTGGAGACCACCGCGGTCTTCCCCGGCGCCTGGCCCGCGATGCCCGCGACGGCCGCGTGGCCGGGCTGGCCGATCAGCACCAGGTCGTCGCCGCGCTCGGCGAACTTCCTGGCTTCGGCGTGCACCAGCCCGACCAGCGGGCAGGTCGCGTCGATGATCTCGAGCCCGCGGGCCTCGGCCGAGGCCCGCACCTCCGGGCCGACCCCGTGAGCGGGAAAGACG
This sequence comes from uncultured Actinomycetota bacterium, assembly GCA_963729365.1. Classification (GTDB taxonomy): domain Bacteria; phylum Actinomycetota; class Actinomycetes; order Streptosporangiales; family Streptosporangiaceae; genus JASHPR01. Next base: position 67,291 of record CAVSNQ010000010.1, on the reverse strand, counting down.
ACCGTGCCCGCGGCCGGAACCTCGTCCAGCGACTGGACGAAGACCGCTCCCTGCTCCGCGAGCTGCCCGATCGCGTCGGGGTCGGCGGCCAGCTTCCCGTAGACGTGCACGGTGCGGCGGCCGGCTACGGCCCGCCGCGCGTCGGCGAGCGCCCGCGTCGCGCCGCTGCACCACGGGCTCGTCCCGGCCAGCAGCCTGCGGGTCCCGAACACGGCCGACCACTCGTCCACCGCGGACCGGGCCGCCGCCACCGCGACCCGGTCGGCCGGGTTGGCCGCGGCCGCCACGGCGGCCGTCGAGCCGTCCCGCTGCGGGCAGGTCGCGACGAAGACAGTCGCGCCGCCGTCGTCGCCGGACGGATCGGCGCAGTGCCCGACCGGGGCCAGGCGGACGCGCTTGCCCTTGCGCAGCAGCGTCCCGGCGACCAGCGGGGCGGCGGGGGCCGGTAGCGGCCCGCGCACCGGATCCCCGATCTCGGTCGGGACCAGCACCTCACCCGGGGCCACGCTGCTGCCGGGCACCAGGAATTCGCGCACCGCCGATCGGTTCATCGCCCGCCCATTCCCCGGAGCGCCGGCCGCGGTGCCGCCCCCGATAATCCCCACTCACCGCAGCACCGCGATGCCGGCGAGAAGCTCATTCCCCGGTCAGTATCTCGTTTCGCTCACGCCCGTCTCAAGCTTCGGCCAGAACGCCTGGCGACAAATGTTGATTAATCCGATCTGAATTATTAAATTGGACGTTACGCCAGCCGCCGCTGTGGCGAGGCTGGCCGGGTCGGGGTGCGGGACGAGTCGCCAGCGGCCTGTCTGGGCCGCGTGGAGCGAGTAGGGCGCGAACAGAAGGGGAGGACTCCAGCATGTCCGTTACCGATGAGCTGCTGGCCAACAACCAGCGCTACGCCGAGACGTTCGAGGGACCGCTGCCGTTGCCGCCGGCCAGCGGGCTGGCCGTCATCGCCTGCATGGATGCCCGCCTCGACGTCTACGCGATCCTGGGCCTGGCCGAGGGCCAGGCGCACGTGATCCGCAACGCGGGCGGCGTAGTCACCGATGACGAGATCCGCTCGCTGGCCATCAGCCAGCGGCTGCTCGGCACGCGCGAGATCATCCTGATCCACCACACCGACTGCGGGATGCTCACGTTCACCGACGACGACTTCAAGGCGGCCATCCAGGCGGATACCGGCATCAAGCCGCCGTGGGCGGCGGAGGCGTTCGGTGACCTCGAGACCGACGTGCGCCAGTCGATCGCCCGGATCAAGGCCAGCCCGTTCGTCCCGCATACCGACGCGGTGCGGGGGTTCGTGTTCGACGTCGCGACCGGCAAGCTGAACGAGGTCGGCTAGCTCACGTCCGGGTTGTCGCCGCGGCCCTGTTGCTCGGCGAGGAAGCGCTCGAACTGCGCGCCGAGTTCCTCGGCGGTCGGCATGTTCTCCGGCTCGTCCAGCATGTCGCCGTTGCTGCCCGCGGCGAACGCGTCGTACTGCTGCTCCAGGGCCTGGACGACCTCGGAGACCTCGTCGGATCCCTCGACCTGCCTGGCGATCTCCAGGTCGGTCCGGTGCGCCGCCTCGCGCAGGGCGTCGGTAGGCAGGGACAGGCCGGTCGCGCGCTGCACGGAGTCGAGCAGGGTTACCGCGGCCGCCGGGTAGGCGGCCTGCGCGAGATAGTGCGGCACGTGCACCGCGAACCCGATCGCGGCGCGGCCCGCCTCGCCCATCCGCAGCTCGAGCAGCGCGGCCGCGCTGCCGGGGACCTGCAGCCGGTCGACCAGCGGCCGGTAGCCCTCGACCAGGTCGGTGCTGGTCGCGTGCGCGGTGACGCCGAGCGGCCTGGTGTGCGGCACGCCCATCGGGATGCCGTGGAACCCGACCGCCAGCCGGACCCGCAGCGCCGTGGCGACCGTGAGCACCGCGCCGATGAACGAGTTCCAGTCATGGTCCGGTTCCGGGCCGTTCAGCAGCAGGAACGGGGTCCCGGCCGCGTCGTGCAGCAGCGAAACCGAGATCTCGGGCGCGTCGTAGTGCTCCCAGTGGTCCTTGGCGAACGTCATCACCGGCCTGCGGGACCGGTAGTCGATCAGGGAGTCCACGTCGAACGTGGCGACCTCGGTGTGCTCGAGCGCGCTCAGCAGGTGCGCGGTGAGCAGGCGGCCCGCCCCGCCGGCGTCGATGAACCCGTCGAGGTAGTAGAGCATGGGGACGTCATCGAACTCGGGCGTGTCTGGGCTCACCTGGTACAGGTCTCCCGGATCACGCGCCACGTCCGCCGCCTCCTCAGTCATTGTCCCACTACAAGTCTTACCAATGTCCGGTCACAGTTTGACAATCCGTTCCCGGAACCGTGCTAGCGGGGCCGGTCAGGGTCGCGGAGGGCGTCCCCGTCGCGGGCCGGCGCTCCCGCCACCGGCTGATGACGAGCGGAAGTTCGGAGCTGACGAACTCGAAAAACCGCACCGACTCGGCGACCCGCGCCCCGGCCGGCGTATCCGGGCCGAGGATGTCGACTCCCTCCCGCAGCACCCCGGTCCACCGGGCCATGAGGTGATCGCGGATGCCGATGACCTCGTCCCAGACGTTGTCGGGCGCCCGGTAGTAATGGCGGCGGGAGCCGGGTTCCCCCTCCCGGCGAGCCATGCCGATCTGGATCAGGTAGCGCACCGCGCCGGAGATCGCGGCCGGGCTGACTTGCAGCCTGGTCGCCAGCTCGGCCGCGGTGAGCCGGCCTGAGTCCGAGGTCAGCAGCGCCGCGAAGACCCGGGCCGGCATCCGCGGGACGCCCATCTCCATCAGCGCGGAGGCCAGGTCCTCGACGAACCGGGCGACGGCCGCCTCGTCGCCACGCGTGGTGTTCGCCATGTCGCTCGTCAAACCCTGCCGTCCCGCCATCCCGTCGTCGTGAGGTCCCCGGAGCGTAGCGTTCAGGCCGGTGAACTCTACCAAGCTTAACGTTCACAACTTTCAAGAATTTATGAAAATAGTGTAGCCTGGCCGCGTGACCGAGGTTATCGCCGTGTCTGGCCTGCGCAAGTCGTACGGCAAGACGGTAGCGCTTGACGGGCTGGACCTGAGCGTGGCCGAGGGCGAGGTGCATGGCTTCCTCGGCCCGAACGGGTCGGGCAAGACCACGACGATCAGGATCCTGCTCGGGTTGCTGCGGGCCGGCGGCGGCACCGCGCGGCTGCTCGGCGGCGACCCCTGGCGCGAGGCCACGGCGCTGCACCGCAGGCTGGCCTACGTGCCCGGGGACGTCACCCTGTGGCCGAACTTCACCGGCGGCGAGGTCATCGACCTGCTCGGCCGGCTGCGCGGCGGCCTGGACGCCAAGCGCCGGGCCACCCTGATCGAGCGCTTCGACCTGGACCCGGCCAAGAAGGCCCGCGCGTACTCCAAGGGCAACCGCCAGAAGGTGGCGCTGATCTCGGCGCTCGCCTCCGACGTGGAATTGCTGATCCTCGACGAGCCCACCGCGGGCCTGGACCCGCTGATGGAGGCCGTGTTCCGCGACTGCATCGAGGAGGAAGCGCGCGGCGGGCGCACCGTCCTGCTGTCGAGCCACATCCTGTCCGAGGTCGAGGCGCTCTGCGAGCGGGTCACGATCATCCGGGCCGGCCGGGCCGTGGAGTCCGGGACCCTGGCCGAGATGCGCCATCTGACCAGGACGTCGATCGCGGCGGACCTGGCCCGCCGGCCGGCCGGGCTCGACCGGCTGCCCGGTCTGCACGACCTCGACGTGCAGGATTTCCACGACCCGGGCGGGCCGGCCGCGCGGGTGCGGTGCGAGGCGGACACCGACCAGCTGGACGAGGTGCTGCGGCATCTCACCGACGCGGGCGTGCTCACCCTGGTGGCCCAGCCGCCCACGCTCGAGGAGCTGTTCCTGCGGCACTACGCGGGTGATGACTCCGGCCCGGCCGGACCCGCCGTCGAAGGTGTCCCGGCGTGACCTCGCTCGCCGGGGCGGGCGCCCTGGCCCGGCTGGCAGCGCGCCGGGACCGGATCATGCTCCCGGCCTGGATCTACGTGCTCGCGGCGGCGATGGTCAGCACCGGCTACAGCTTCAAGACGCTGTACAAGACGGCGGAATCCCGGGAGGCGATCGCCGCGGGCATCGCTCACGACCCCACGGTGCTCGCACTGGGCGGGCCGCTGTACGGCACCTCGATCGGCGCCCTGACCGTGTACAAGTACGGCGCGGTTTCCGCGTTCGCGGCCGGCCTGATGAGCATCTTCATCGTGATCAGGCACACCAGGGCCGACGAGGAAGCGGGGCGCCTCGAACTCGTCGGCTCGACGGCGGTGGGCCGCAACGCCGCGCTGGCCGTCGGCGGGCTGCTCGCGGTGGCCGCCAGCGCCGTGCTGGCCCTGCTGATCGCGGCCGGGCTGGCCGCCATCGGCCAGCGCCGGCGGCTCGGCCGCCATCGGGCTCGCCGTGGGGTCGTGCGGCCTGGTCTTCGCCGCGGTCGCCGCGGTCGCGGCCCAGCTGTCCGGGACCGCCCGCGGGGCCCGGGGGATCGCGATCGGCGCGCTCGCCGCGGCCTACCTGGTCATGTCGGCCGGCGCGGCGGCGGGTTCCGGCGGCGGCCTGCGGTGGCTGCTCTGGCTCTCCCCGGTCGGCTGGGCGACTCAGGTCCGGGCCTACGCCGGCGATCGCTGGCTGGTGCTCGCGCTGCCGCTGGCCGCCGCCGCGGCCGGGGCCGCGGTCGCCGGCCTGCGCGGCCCGGCGCGACCTGGGCACGGGCCTGGTGCCGCCGCGGCCGGGCCCGGCGCGGGCCGGCCGGTGGCTGCGCAGCCCGCTCGCCGTGGCCTGGCGGCTGCAGCGGGCCAGCCTGGCCGGCTGGGCCGCCGGCGCCCTGGTCTTCGGCGCCGCGTTCGGGTCGATCGCCGGCAACATCGGCTCCCTGCTGGGCAGCGGCGCCAGCCTGAGGAGCGCGATCGCCCGGCTCGGCGGCCAGTCCGGGATCACCGACGCGTACCTGGCGGCGACGATGGGCATCATGGGGCTGGTTGCGGCCGGCTACGCCATATCCGTGGTCCTGCGGCTGCGCTCGGACGAGACCGCGCAGCGCGCGGAGCCCGTGCTGGCCACCGCGGTCGGGCGGGTGAGCTGGGGCGGCAGCTACCTGATCGTGGCCGCGGCCGGGTCCGCCGCGGTCCTGGCCGCGGCCGGGCTCGGCGCCGGGCTCGCGTACGGGCTGCGCGGCGGGGACACCGGCACGCAACTGCCGCGCCTGCTCGGCGCCGCGCTCGCCCAGTGGCCCGCCGTGCTCGCGGTGGCCGCCGTGGCGGTGGCGCTGTTCGGGCTGCTGCCCCGGTCCTGCGTGGCCGGCGGCTGGGCCGCGCTGACCCTGGCCGCCGTGGTCGTGCTGCTCGGGCCGACGCTGCGGCTCGCCCAGTGGGTTCAGGACATCTCCCCGTTCACCCACGTGCCGAAGCTGCCGGGCGGCGCGGTCAGCGCCGCGCCGCTGGCCTGGCTGGCCGTCGCGGCCGTCGCGCTGGCTGCCGTCGGCCTGGCGGGCCTGCGCCGCCGCGACATCGGCTGACCGCGGTGGTCAGGGACCCGTTCCCCGCTCCCGCGCCCCCGCTCGCGCCGCCCCGGGCTGGCGCCCGCTCGCGCCTGGCCTCGCTCGCGCCTGGCCCCGCTCGCGCCGCCCGGCCCCCCGCTCGCGCCGCCGGGCCTCCGCACCCCTCCGCATTTTGGATACAGTCGCCTATATGCTGGGCCGGGAACCGACTCACAGGAAGTCATGATCAGCGTGGCCGAAATGTTCGCCGACGGCGCGGGGCTCGGACCGATCCGGCCAGTCGAGCGGCCGGTGCCGCTGCGGCAGTCCGTGTACGAGGCGCTCGTCGAGTTCATCGTGGCCGGCGCCCTTCGGCCCGGCCAGCACCTGGTGGAATCCGAGCTCGCCCGGCAGCTCGGGGTCAGCAGGCAGCCAGTGCGTGAGGCCCTGCACCGGCTGGAAGCCGAGGGATGGATAGACCTGCGGCCCAGCCAGGGCGCCTTCGTGCACGTGCCGACCGACCACGAGGTCGACCAGCTGCTCGACGTGCGCGAGCTGCTCGAGGGGGCGACGGCGCGGCTGGCGGCTCGCGCGGCGACGCCCGAGGCGGTGGCAACGCTGCGCACGGTCTGGCGGGAGGGAGCGGCCGCCGTCGAGAGCGGTGACGTGACCCGCACGGTGACCTCCAACAACGACTTCCACGCCGCGGTGGCCGAGATCGCGGGCAACACCGTGCTCGCGCAGCTGTCCGAGATCGTGGGCCGGCGGGTGCGCTGGTATTACCGGCAGGTGGCCCCGACGCGCGGCCACGAGTCGTGGGCCGAGCACGCCGAGCTCGTCGCCGCCATAGAGGCGGGCGACGAGGATAAGGCGGCCGCCCTGGCCCGAACGCACACCGAGCGGACCAGGACGGCGTATCACGGCCCGTCCGGGGCGTCCTCCGCGTCCGCCGCGGACGGCCAGGTGCAGTCCGGCTGAGTCACGGCAGGCGGACCACGCTGACCGGGTCGGCGGCGTAGGGATCCTGGGCATTGTCGATGAGCTCGATCTCACCGCGATCGGACAGGATGTGGAACGAGCCGTCGGCACCGTACTCGCGGATGATCGTGGTCGTGCCGTCGGCGTGGGTATAGCGCTCCTCGGTGAACTGCCCGGTGGCGCTTTTCTCCGCGTCCGCGGCGGGCTCGTCCCGCCAGACGAACCGGTAGGGAGCGAGCGGCAGCTTCAGCTCGTACGGGTAGCGGTCCGGCACGTGCGCTCCCTCTAGGGACGGATGTTCGTGAATGTACCGCTGGGCGCGCCGTTGGCCGCCCAGCGGTACATCCACCGGGCCCCGGCCGCAGGGGGGAGACGACCGGGGGGGTCCACCCAAACCCAGCCCGATCACGGCGGCGACGCCGGCCGATCGTGGCTGGGCCAGTCCTTGTTCTAGGCCACCGCCAGCTTTGCGCTTCGCCTCCTTCTCACGTCTCCGAGAGCCCGAGCTTGCGGAGCAGCTCATTGCGGGCCGGGCCGTCCCGGCTCGCCTCGAACAGCTCGTCAAGTCCCCAGCCGGCCAGGTCCAGCAGGTCGGCGGCTTGGTCGAACAGGGCACTGCGCTCACCGGCGGGCACGGATTCGAGCACCAGGTGCTGCACCACCTGGAGCACCGCCTCGCGCATCAGCGCACGGCGCTCGCCGGTCGGCCTGGCCACCCCCGGCTGCAATGGGATGATCTTCGCGCCGGGACCGGGGGACACGGGCCCGCTCGGGCCGGTCATGCCCGGCCCAGTTCCTCGCGCAGGCGATCCGCTTCCCCGGGCCGGGCAAAGTCGATCACTTCGGCCAGCGCGAACTGCCGCCCGCCCGGCGAGCCGTCGGCCAGCCGCAGCGGCTCTGCCTCGGCGTACACCTCGAACCGGCTGCTGGCCGCGTACGGTCCGACGGCCAGCACGTAGCGCAGCGCCGCGGCCCGGTCGGCCAGATACCGCTGCTGGCGACCCCCGTCGAAGCGAATCTGCCACTGGCCGTCCACGGCCTTGACGGCCCGCTCCCCGGCCGCGAGGGGCGTCGCGCCATCGGGGTCCGGGGTGTCGCCCGGGGCAGGCACGTCTAACTCGCGGGGACTAGGCACCGACACCTCGGTTCAGCGGCATCGAGTACGTCTCTTCCGCGAGCCGCTTGTGATGGCCTGGGTCCTCGCCGGCACGCAGTTCCGCGGGCACGTCCATGCCGATGTCCTGCCAGTTCTGGTTGGCGCCGCGCTGCATCGTCGCGATGTGCTCGGGCAGCATGTGACCGAACCGTCCCTGCATGGCCAGGTAGTCGGTGACCGGCCGCTGCACCGGCGGGTGGAAGTAGTGGTACTCGCGGGTCTGCGGGTCGTACTCCCAGACCGGGAACAGGCCGGCCTCGACCACCCGCCGTCCGAGTTCCACCGTCATCGAGGTCTGGTAGACCCAGCCCTTCTGGCACGGCGTGTAGCAGTGCAGGAAGGCGGCGCCGACGTGGTTGAGGCCCTTGCGGGTCTTGTTCATCAGGTCGACGGGGTAGCCCACCGTGGTGGTGGCCACATAACAGTGCGGGTGCCCGGCGGCCATCATCTTGGCCAGGTTCTTCGGCGGCAGCTTCTTCGCCTCCGGATTCGCCTTGCCGAACGGCGTGAACGTGGTCATCGACGCCTGCGGCGTGGTCGGGGAGGTCTGGATCCCGGTGTTGGCGTAGCACTCGTTGTCGTAGCAGACGAACAGCGCGTCGTGGTTGCGGTACAGCGCACCGGAGATCGAGCCGAGCCCGATGTCGGCGGCGCTGCCGTCGCCCGCCATCACGATGATGTTCGGGTACTGCCCCGGATAACGGCCCTTGCGGATCATCGCCTCATAGCCGGCCGCCATGCCGGACGTGAACGATCCGCCGCTGGCGATCGGCGTGTGCGCCCAGGGGACCGTGTACGGGGTGCACAGATAGGTCGAGTTGGCCACGTACATGCAGCCGGTGGGCCCGGCGAGCACGCTGTCCTCGCCGGCCGCCTTGAGCACCCACCGGTACTGGATCGCCGGGCCGCATCCCGCGCAGGTCCTGTGGCCCGCGGCGTACGGGTCCTCCTCGGGAAAGTCCGGCAGGTAGTGCCAGTCGCGGCCCGCCTCCCCCTCGCCATCCACGACGGCCGCGCCGCGGCCCTCCTCCTCGAACAGCGGCAGATTATGGCGGACGACCTCGTGTGCCATGGGTGCTCCTAGTCCTCGAACCCGACCCAGTGGGTCGCCTTCTCGACCCGGCCGCGGCGCGCCGCCTCACCGAGCTTGCCCGCCATCCAGTCAAACTCGGCGACCGGCACGGTCTCGCCGCCCAGCCCGGCCATGAACGAGGTGACCAGCGGCCGCTCGTACTCGGCCTGATAGAGCGCGGTGGTCACGTCCAGGGACAGGATGCCGCCGTAGCTGGCCCCGCCCAGGCCGAGGTTGGTCTCCACCACGCCGACCGCCTTGACGCCGCGCAGCGCAGCGCGCAGGTCTTCGCTGGGGAACGGCCGGACCCAGAGCAGCCGGGCCATGCCGATCTTGATGCCCTGCTCGCGCAGCCGCCGGATGGCCGCCCGGCAGGTCACCGAGTGGCCGCCGGATATCACCAGCGCGATCTCCGCGTCGTCGAGTAGGTACTCTTCGACGAAATGCGCGTACTGCCGCCCGAAGGCCGCGGCGAACTCGTCGGTCTTCTGCCGGATGACCGGGATCGCGTCCTCCATCGCGCGGGCCCGCTCCAGCTGCAGCGGCGGTCCCTGCTCGGGGTGGATCTGCGGGCCGTGCGACACCGGGCGCCGCGGATCGAGCGCGAACGGCAGCTGGTAGGGCGGAAGGTAAGCGTCCACCTGCGCCGCCGAGGGCATGTCCGCCTGGCCGGCGATGTGCGAGACGAAGTAGCCGTCCTGGACGACCATCTGGGGCAGCAGTACCCGCGGGTCCTCGCCGGTGGCCATCGCAATCAGGCTCTTGTCGAAGACCTCCTGCGGCGTGGCGGCCCAGCCCAGCAGCCAGCCCATGTCCCTGGTGCACAGCGCGTCGGTGTGCTCGGAGCCGAAGTCGCCGGGCGGGTCCAGGGTGCGGTCGGCGATCGACATCTGGATCGGGATCCTGGCCCCTGAGATGATCGAGTACATCTCGTACGCGTAGGTCACCCCGACCCCGGAGGAGCCGGTGAACGCCCGCGCACCGCAGGAAGCCGCGCCGAACGCCGCCGACAGCTGCGCGTGCTCGCCGTCGGCGTGCAGGTACTCGGCGTCCAGGATCCCGTCGGCGATGAACTGGGACAGGTTCATCATGATCGCGGTATAGGGCCGGATCGGGTAGGCCGTGATCACGTCGACGTTGGCGTAGAGCGCGGCGTACGCCGCGGCCGCGCAGCCGTTCAGCCGCAGCTTCTGCCCGGCCAGCTCGGTCAGGAACCGCTCGCCGTCGGCGGTCCTGATCGCCCGGCTCAGCCTCGCGGCTGGCTGGGCGCCTTCCACGTGCACGCTGGTCATGCGGTCACCCCGGCGCTCCCGTTCTGCTTCGTGGTTGTCCGGCCGTGGCCGGAGGCGGCGGTCACCTTGCGCTCGGCGTCGTATTCGGCGATCGACTCCTCGATCAGCTGCCTGGTGAACGCCGACTGCTCGGCGTGCGCGCCGTCATAGGGCGCGAAGGCCGTCTCCATCCTGGTCACCGCGTCCGGTTCGTCGAAGTCCAGCTCGGGCACCTTCTCCAGGCAGCCGGTCGGGCACTCCTGGACGCAGACCAGGCAGCCCTTGCAGTAGGTGGTGCGGATCGAGTAGTGGCCGTTCTCCCGCGCGTCCCGCATGACGCTGACGTCCGGGCAGACGATGTAGCAGTTGTCGCAGCCGTTGCAGACGCCGCAGCTCATGCAGCGGTCGGCCTCGGCCACCGCCTGCGCCCCGCTGTAGCCCAGGGTGACTTCGGCCGCCTGGCTGCGGCGGCGCTCGGCCGGATCGGTGAGGGGTGCCCGGATCCGCGGCGCGTGCCGGAAGTAGGCGGAGTTGAGCTTCTCGTACGGCATGATCTCGACCGGCGCATCGGCCGCGAAGGCCTGCGCGGTCAGCAGCCGGTCGATGTCGCGGGCGGCCCGCCGGCCATCGCCGAGCGCGTCCACGACCATCGACGGCCCGCGCAGCACGTCGCCGCCGACGAAGATGTTGCCCTCGACCCGGCCGTGCTCGTCGGCCGTGATCAGCCCGCGGTCGCTGAGGTGGTCGGGGAGCCACTCCAGCTGCTGCACCTGGCCGATCGCGATCAGCACGGCGTCGCACTCGACCTGGTACTCGGTGCCCTCGGCGAGCTCGGGCGTTACCGCCCCGTTCTCGTCCTTGGCCAGCCTGGCCCGGCCGAGCACGGCGCCGGTGACGTGGCCGCCGGAGGTGAGGATCTGTCGGCACGAGGTGTTCGGGCTGAACTCCACGCCCTCGTCGGCGGCCTGCTCCAGGTCCTCGGGCACGATGGCCAGCTCGCTGGCGGCCTCCAGGGAGACGATCGTCGCGGTGCCGCCACCGAGCCTGATCGCACTGCGTGCCGCGTCGGAGGCGGTGTTGCCGCCGCCGATCACCAGCACTTTCTTTCCGGTCTGCACCGGCCGGCCCAGGCCCGCCTCGCGCAGGAACTCCAGGGCGCCGGTGACGCCGCGGGCCTGGCTGCCGGGCACATCCAGGCGCCGGCCGACGTCCTGGCCGAGCGCCAGGAACGCCGCGTCGTACGCTCTCAGGTCGTCCCAGGTGAGGTCCGGCGTCCCGGCCCGGACCCCGCACCGGATCTCGATGCCGCCGAGGCTGAGCAGCTTGGCCAGTTCGGCGTCGAGGATCTCCTCCGGCAGGTGCCAGTGCGGTATGCCGCCGCGCAGCATCCCGCCCGGCCTGTCCATAGCCTCGAAGATCACGCTGGCGTAGCCCAGGCGGCGCAGGTGGTAGGCACAGGCCAGACCGCCGGGCCCGGACCCGACGATCGCCACCGTCTGGCCGTTCAGCGGCGGCAGGGTCTCGATGATCGGGTTCTCCGGCAGCTGCAGGCCGAAGTCGCCGAGGAAGCGCTCCACGCTCCGGATCCCGATCGGCTCGTCGTGCTCGGCGCGGTTGCACGCGGTCTCGCACGGGTGGTAGCAGACGCGGCCGGTGATCGACGGCATGAAGTTGTCCTCACAGATCGTGAGGTAGCCGTCGAGGAACCGGTCGTGCTTGACGAAATCGAGGTACTTCTGGATCTGCTCGCCGGTCGGGCAGGCGTTGTTGCACGGCGGCATCTTGTCCCGGTACACGGGCCGGAAGAAGCGGAAGTTGCCGGTCGGGAACAGCCGCTGGCCATCCTTCTCGGTGGGCGGCGGGGTCACGCCAGCGATCGGCAGCCTGAGGTGCGCGGGAACGTGGGTGCCGCGTACGGACATGTAGCCTCCTGCTCTCTGATCAGCCCGGGGTCGGCTGCGGTGAGCCGGCGGTCGTCGAGTCGGCGGTCTGCGGCGGATGGAGTTCCAGTACCCGGTGCCGCTCGGCGCCCCGGTACATCGCGTCACGGTCGGCGACGACCTCGGCGACCTCATCGATGCCGAGCGTGCCGGTGGTCGCCACGAGCGCGCCGATGACCGGCGCGGCCACGCCCAGGCCGATGGCCAGCCGCTCCACGGCGCCCTCGGTGGACATCCGGTCGAAGGCCAGCTCGGACAAGTTGCGGACGAACATCCACGGGCTGTCTCCGCGCTGCTCGGCCAGGCCCACGCCGTCGACCACGACCAGCCTGGCCAGCTTGGCCCGCATGTGGTCGGGCAGGAACTTCAGCAGGTACTCGGGCTCGCGCGCCGAGTTGACCACCAGGACGCCTGCGCCGTCGCGGGTGCCGCGGAAGAAGTTCACCGCCTTGATGATGGTCTCCTCGATCAGCACGACCCAGTCTGGATGCGGGTTCTCGTAGATGAAGCGGTCGAGGATCGGCTCGTCCCCGAACCGGGCGTACCTGCGCACCAGGCAGTTGGTCCGGTCCGGGTCGTCGATGTAGTCGCTGACGTTCTCGGTGTGGTAACCGGCCTGGCGGGCGGCGGCCGCGATGCACGAGGAGACGTCCCGCGCCTCCTTGTCCATGATGATCCCGCGGGACCAGACGGTGAGCTCGTGGTACACCGCTGCGCTCCTCACCTGGGGCTCGCCGGGCGAGCATGAATTGTATACCGTCGGCAGGATACCGATATCGTACGACCTGGGGCGCTGGCGTCAAGAGTCTGGCCAGGCCCACGGCCGGGCGGCGAGGACCGCGAGGTGCATGCTGACGAGCGTGTCCTCGAGACTCGTGATCGCTTGAGTGGTGCCCGTGCGGACCTCGGCGCGCACCAGCTCGGACGTGGCGCCGGCGAGGGCGTAATAGGCCTGATAAGGAACGACCGGCCAGCCGGGATGGTCACGGCGGGCGCGCTCGTGCCAGGCCCGGTTCAGTCGGGCGAACCCGTGCAGGCCGGCCTCGATCTGCCGGACCGCCCGGGGCCCGGCCGCGGGCATCTCAATGTAGAAGGCGCGGGCAAACGTCGGCTCCTCGGTCAGGAAGCCGAGGAACGCGGCGATGCTGGCCCGCAGCGTGGACTCGGCGCTCGCATCGAAGGGCTGCCGCCGGGACGCGGCCACCACCCGGTCGGCCATCAGCACGCCGCCCTGCCGGGTGGCGGCGAGAAAGCAGTCCTCCTTATCGGCGAAGTGGGCGTAGAACGCGGCCCGCGACACCCGGGCGCCGCGGACGATGTCGGCCACGGTGACGTTGCGGAATCCGGTCCGGCCCACCGCCGCGATCACCGATCGCAGCAGCCGCTCCCGCTGCGCTCTGCGGACCGCGTTCAGGGGCAGGCCGCTGCGGCCGCGAGGCAGACCGGGCTCACCCTCGTGAGTCCGGGCAAGTATGCCCTCTTGTCTCACAGCGGACACGCCCATACGATAGCCACATCCTTAAAAGTACGTGATCGTACTTCTGTGGTGTGTGGGGGGTCGTAGCGGGTCCACCTCGACGCCCTGGACGCCAGGCGTCGAGGAGGACGGCATGAATGCGACTGCAACAGATGTAGCCCCGGGCCGTCGCGGCGGTGCGTCGTGGCTGTGGCACCGGCAGCTCGACGCCTACCCGAACACCGGCCCGCGCATCCTGTACCTGGCCATCACCGTGCTCGCCACCGTCACGCTCTATTACGAGCTGTACGTCGGCGGCTCGGTGTCCACGCTGATCCTGGCCAACCTGCACATGACCTTCACGTTCTTCGTGGTCACCCTGGCCTTCGGCGCGCTGATCGGAGCCTTCGGGTCGCTGTTCGCCGGGCTGGCCGACCGGTTCGGCCGGGCCAACATGGTGGTCTTCGGGCTGCTGGCGGTTGGCCTGGTCGTCACCTTCGCGCTGCCCAACGCGACCAACAAGTGGACCTTCACGATCTTTAGCTTCGTGGTCGGCTTCGTCGAGGGCATGTGCCTGGTGGCCACGCCGGCGCTGATCCGCGACTTCTCGCCCCAGGTGGGCCGGGGCACGGCCATGGGCTTCTGGACCAGCGGGCCGGTGCTGGGCAGCCTGATCGTCGCGGTCGTGGGCAGCGCCACCATCCCGGCCGTCGTCCTTCACACGCGGTTCTGGACGCACGAGTACCTCATCGCCGGCATCGTTGGCCTCGTCGTGTGGCTGGTCGCCTTCATCGGGCTGCGGGAGCTGTCCCCGCAGCTGCGCGACCAGCTGATGGTGACCATGCACGACCGGGCGCTGATCGAAGCCAAGGCCAAGGGCCTGAGCGAGGCCGACATCCAGGCCGCGCTGCGCCATCCGTTCCGCCAGTTGCTCAAGGTCGACGTGGTGGTGTCCTCGTTCGCCATCTCGATCTTCCTGCTCATCTACTACACGGCGGTCGGGTTCGCCGTGATCTACCTGACCACGGTGTTCGGCTTCTCGGTCAAGGACGCCAACGGGCTGGGCAACTGGAACTGGGGGTTCAACGTCCTCGCGGTGATCCTGATCGGGATCGTCTCCGACCTGTTCCGGGTGCGGAAGCCGTTCATGGTGATCGGCGGGGTCGCCGCCGCGATCATGACCGTGGTGTTCCTGTTGCAGTTCGGCCACCACCCCAGCTACTACACGATGGCGGCCATCCTGGCCGTGCTGTCGTTCTGCCTCGGCGTCGCCTACGTCCCCTGGATGGCCAGCTTCACCGAGACCGTGGAGGCCCGCAACCCCGCGCTGATCGCCACCGGGCTGGCCATCTGGGGGTGGATCATCCGGATCGTGGTGTTCGTGTCCTACCTGATCATCCCGCTCATCATCACCTCGGTCACCCCGCTGGTGAGCTACGGCACGCAGGTGGCCGCGTACGCGACCACCTACAAGAGCGAGCTCGCCTTCGCCACGACGCATCCCACGGTCGTCGCCACCGCCCAGAAGATCCCCCCGTCAGTCATCGCCACGGCCCAGAAGATCCCCCCGTCAGTCATCGCCACCGCGACGGCGGACCGGACCCAGCTGGCCAACGCGGTGAAGTTCGCGCCCGAGCTGAGGGTGATCCAGGCCAACCCGGCGCTGTTCACCAAGCTGGCCGCCTACCCCAACCCGGCTAAGATCCCGCCGGCCCTGCAGGCCCAGGCGATCGCCGCCGCGGGCGGCGGCGCGAAGGGGATCGCCATCCTCAGCACCATCGCCGCCAACCAGGCGGCCATCAGCGGCGTGATCGCGGTCGGCCCGGCGCTGACGACTGTCGCCCCGTACGCGGCTGACCTGACGATCATCGCCCCGTACTCGGCTGACCTGACGACCATCGCTCCGTACTCAGCGCAGCTGACCGCGCTGGCCAAGGTCCCGCCGTCGGCGTTCGCGTACCTGAAGGCCCACGGCACGGCGGTGACGACGGCGGCCGCCCAGGCGCCGAGCCAGTGGAAAACCTGGTGGTGGGTGTGCTTCGGAGGGATGATCTTCTTCCTGCTCAGCATCCCGCTGCTGAAGGGCCGCTGGCGGCCGCGTGACGCCCGCCGGGACGAGGCGGAGCACGAGGCGTTGATGGAGGCTGAGCTGGCCAAGCTCGGCACCTGAGCCGGCCCCCTGGGCGGCCCGACCCGGCGGCGCGAGTCAGCGCAGCCTCCCGTCCGCCGGGTCAGGCGGCCGTCGGCCGCGCGCCAGCCCGCCGGTCAGGCCTGCGGGTGAATCGTCTGGTGCGCGGCCAGCATGGCCACGTACTTCGCGATGCGCTTGGCGCGGGTCTCCGGGCGCTTGGCGTCGCCGATCCGGTACAGGATCGCGTACCTGTTCGCGCTGGACAGGGTGGCGAAGAACGCGGCGGCGGCCTCGTTGCGGGCCAGCTCGGCCGACAGGTCCTCGGGGACGCCCATGGTTCGCTGGCCCTGGTACGCGGCGTCCCACCGGCCGTCCGCCCGGGCCAGTTCGACCTCGCGCATCCCGGCGGTCTGCATCCGGCCCGCCTCGATCAGCTGGGCGGCCTTCTCGGTGTTGATCTTCGACCAGCGGCTGCCCGGCTTGCGCGGGGTGAACCGCTGCAGCCAGTAGTCGTCGTCGAGCGGGCCCTTCTGGCCGTCGATCCAGCCGTAGCACAGCGCCACGGTGAGCGCCTCGGAATAGGAGACACCCGCAGCGGCGCCGCCCTTCTTCGGGATCTTGAGCCAGACCCCCGGGGCAGCGGCGTGCTGTTCCGCCAGCCAGGATTCCCACGCGCCGACGTCGGCGAAACCAAGAACGGGAAGATCGCCTCGTGGCATGCCGTTAGTGAACCATAGGGGTCTGACCAAGGTGGAGAAGGCCCTGGAATCGTTAGTTGTAAACTAACAACTGGTGAGAGGGATGCTGACCGGGATGGGCCAGGCCGAGCTGAGCCGCGGGCGCCGCATGCTCGTGCTGGCCGTCTGCTGCTTGAGCCTGTTCATCGTCGGCATCGACGCCACGATCGTGAACGTCGCGCTGCCCTCGATCCAGCACGACCTGCATGCCTCCGTCTCCGGCCTGCAATGGACGGTGGACGCCTACACGATCGTGGTGGCCAGTTTCCTGATGCTGTCCGGCTCCATGGGCGACCGGATCGGGCGGCGCAGGACCTTCCAGGCCGGCCTGGGCCTGTTCACGCTCGGCTCGCTGCTCTGCAGCCTGGCCCCGGGCCTCGGCTGGCTGGTGGCATTCCGGATGCTGCAGGCCCTCGGCGGGTCGATGCTGAACCCGGTGGCGATGTCGATCATCACCAACACGTTCACCGACCCGCCCGAGCGAGCCCGCGCGATCGGGATCTGGGGCGCCGTCTTCGGCGTGAGCATGGCGCTCGGCCCGATAGCCGGCGGCGTCCTGGTCACCTCGGTCGGCTGGCGCGGGATCTTCTGGGTCAACATCCCGGTCGGCATAGCCGCGATCATTCTCACCGCGCTCTTCGTGCCCGAGTCCAGGGCGTCCCGGGCCCGCCGCGTGGATCCGGTGGGCCAGGTGCTGGTCATACTGCTGCTGGCGTCCCTCACCTACGGGATCATCGAAGGCCCTGCGTCGGGCTGGGGGTCGGCCAAGATCCTCGGCTGTTTCTGCGTCGCCGCCGCGGCGCTCACCGGCCTGGTCGGCTATGAGCCACGCCGCAGCGAGCCGCTGCTCGACCTGAGGTTCTTCCGCAGCGCGCCGTTCTCCGGCGCGACGGTGATCGCGGTGTGCGCGTTCGCCGCGCTGGGCGGTTTCCTGTTCCTGAACACCCTGTACCTGCAGGACGCGCGTGGCTTCTCGGCGTTGCACGCCGGGCTGTACACCCTGCCGATGGCGGCGATGACCGTGCTGCTCGCGCCGCTGTCCGGCCGTATCGTCGCCGTCCGGGGACCGCGGCTGCCGCTGGTGGTGGCCGGCATTGCCACGACCGCGGCCGGGTTCATGCTGACCCGACTGGCCAGCGACACCTCGTTCGGTTATCTCCTGCTCAGCTACGTGGTCTTCGGCATCGGCGCCGGCATGGTGAACGCCCCGATCACCAACACCGCGGTGTCGGGCATGCCCAGGTCCCAGGCCGGGGTCGCCGCCGGGATCGCATCGACCAGCCGGCAGGTCGGCTCCGCCCTCGGCGTCGCGGTGGGGGGATCGGCCGTGCTCTCGGCCCTGCATGGCTCGCTGCGGGTAGGTTTTGCCGACGCCAGCCACGTGGGCTGGTGGATCATCACCGCCTGCGGCGTCGCGATCCTGCTGGTCGGCCTGGCCACCAGCGGCCGCTGGGCCAGGAACACCGCGGAACGCACCGCGGACCGGCTGATGCCGTCCAGTCCCAGGGTCCCGGCGGCAGTGCCGTCACGCTGAGGCGCTCGCTGCGGCCCGCATGCGGGCGGGCGGCGATGCGTGATCAGAACTGGACCGCGTGCGGCGGGCCGGCGGCACCGGTCGGGGTGACGAGGCCGGACTCGTAGGCGAGCACCACGGCCTGCGCGCGGTCGCGGAGGTCCAGCTTGGTCAGGATGCGGCCGACGTGGGTTTTGGTGGTCTGCTCCGCGATGACCAGGGTGTCGCTGATCTCGGCGTTGGACAGGCCGCGGGCGATCAGCCGCAGCACCTCGGTTTCCCGGCTGGTGAGCGCGCCGAGCGCGGCGGGGGGTGGCTGGCTGACGCTCGGCCGGCGGGCGAAGTCGGCGATCAGCCGCCGGGTGACCGACGGGGCCAGCAGCGCGTCGCCTGCGGCGACCACCTGGACCGCGCGGACAAGCTCGGCCGCGGTCGCGTCCTTGAGCAGGAAGCCACTGGCCCCGGCGCGCAGCGCCTCGTACACGTAGTCGTCGAGGTCGAAGGTGGTCAGCATCAGCACCCGGGTCCGGTGCCGGCCTGGCGCGGAGCCGAGGATCTGGCGGGTCGCTTCCAGCCCGTCCATGACCGGCATCCGAACGTCCATCAGGATCACGTCGGGCGCCAGATGCCGCGCCTGCCTGACCGCGTCGGCGCCATCGGCGGCCTGCCCGACCACGGCCATGCCCGGCTGGGCGGCGAGCACCGCGGCGAAGCCCTCGCGGACCATGGCCTGGTCGTCGGCGATGATGCAGCGGGTGATCGTGCCGTCGGCCGTGGTGTGGGTGGCCGGGGTGCGGGGGGTGGTCATGCGGCCTCGCTGAGGGGGAGGACCGCGGAGACGATGAAGCCGCCGTCGGGGGATGGCCCGGCGGTGAGCGCGCCGCCGAGCAGGGCGACTCGCTCGCGCATGCCGGCTAGTCCCTGGCCCGGCCCGTGGCCGTTGGCCGCGGCGGTCCCGTCGGCGGCCGCGGCGGTCCCGTTGGCGGCCGCGGCGGTCCCGTTGGCGGCCGCGGCGGTCCCGTTGGCGGCCGCGGCGGTCCCGTCGGCGGCCGCGGGGGTCCCGTTGGCGTCCGTTGGCCGTGTTGGCCGTGTTGGCCGCGGCGGGCCCGTTGGCGACCCGCAGCAGCACGGTGCTCGCGCCGTGGTCCACCGACACCGTGACCGGCGCGCCGGGGGCGTGCCGGCTGGCGTTGGACAGCGATTCCTGCACGATCCGGTAGGCGCACACGCCGACGCCGGACGGCACCTGGCCCAGCGCGGAAGGCACCGACAGCGCCACCGCGACCCCGGCCTGGCGGGCGGTCTCGATGAGCGTGGGCAGGTCGGACAGCTGCGGCTGCGGGGCGCGGGCGGCGGGCTGGTCGTAACGCAGCACCCCCAGCAGCCGGCGCATGTCCGCCAGCGCCTCACGCGCCGCCTCGCTCAGCGAGCCGAACTCGGCGCGCACCGGCCCGGGCAGCCCGGCCAGCCGGTACGGCGCGGTCTCGGCCCGCACCGCGATCAGCGACATGTGATGGGCGACCACGTCATGCAGTTCCCGCGCGATCTTGGCGCGTTCCTCGAGTACCGTCCGGCGCGCCTGCTCCAGCTCGGCCAGCTCGGCCTGCCCGGCCAGGGCCTGCTGGGCCCGCCGCCGCGAGGCCACCGCGTCCACCGCGACCGCCGCGGCGGTGAACGCGACCGTGCCCACCACGCACGCGAACACGCCCAGGCGGCCGTTGCCTTCCTGCAGCCACCACGGGATCAGGCTCAGCGCCCACATCCACCACAGCACCGGCCGCGGATGGCGGACCCCGGCCACGCAGAACACCACCAGCAGCGCCAGTAGCTGCACCGGGCCCCACGGCCAGCCCCCCCACCAGGACACACCGGCCAGCGGGACCAGCAGCAGCGCCAGCCACCCAATCCGCCAGCCCAGCAGCGGATACCGCCCCGCCAGCGGCACCGGCACCACCACCGCCAACGCCACCAACACCGCCAGGACGGTCGTCCCCGTCGGCCTTAGCAGCAGCTGGAGTGCGTACGGAGAAAAGCCCCGGAAAGGCCCCAGGCCAGGATTGAACGGGGCCTGTATCCGGACCTGTGCGTAACCAAAGCCGGGGCGTGTTACGGGTGGGGTGCGCGTTATCTGGGCGACGCGACCCAGCGCGCTTAGCGCGACAGGCCGGCTTACCTTGGCCTGCCCGCCCAGAAGGGCGGGCAGGCCGATCGAACCGCGCACGCTAATCAGGCTGGCCAGGCTGGCCAGGCCTGCCACCAGCGTCGCCGCGGCCAGCGCGCCGTGGGCGGCCCGGCGCCGCCACGGCGAGCGCCACACCGGCACCGGGTCGGCGCCGAACAGCATCCCGGCCAGCCCGCGCCATGCCTGGCGGACCGTGGTGTGGGTGGCCGGGGTGCGGGGGGTGGTCATGCGGCCTCGCTGAGGGGGAGGACCGCGGAGACGATGAAGCCGCCGTCGGGGGATGGCCCGGCGGTGAGCGCGCCGCCGAGCAGGGCGACTCGCTCGCGCATGCCGGCTAGTCCCTGGCCCGGCCCGTGGCCGTTGGCCGCGGCGGGCCCGTCGGCGGCCGCGGCGGTCCCGTCGGCGGCCGCGGCGGTCCCGTTGGCGGCCGCGGCGGTCCCGTTGGCGGCCGCGGCGGTCCCGTCGGCGGCCGCGGGGGTCCCGTTGGCGCCGTTGGCCGTGTTGGCCGTGTTGGCCGCGGCGGGCCCGTTGGCGACCCGCAGCAGCACGGTGCTCGCGCCGTGGTCCACCGACACCGTGACCGGCGCGCCGGGGGCGTGCCGGCTGGCGTTGGACAGCGATTCCTGCACGATCCGGTAGGCGCACACGCCGACGCCGGACGGCACCTGGCCCAGCGCGGAAGGCACCGACAGCGCCACCGCGACCCCGGCCTGGCGGGCGGTCTCGATGAGCGTGGGCAGGTCGGACAGCTGCGGCTGCGGGGCGCGGGCGGCGGGCTGGTCGTAACGCAGCACCCCCAGCAGCCGGCGCATGTCCGCCAGCGCCTCACGCGCCGCCTCGCTCAGCGAGCCGAACTCGGCGCGCACCGGCCCGGGCAGCCCGGCCAGCCGGTACGGCGCGGTCTCGGCCCGCACCGCGATCAGCGACATGTGATGGGCGACCACGTCATGCAGTTCCCGCGCGATCTTGGCGCGTTCCTCGAGTACCGTCCGGCGCGCCTGCTCCAGCTCGGCCAGCTCGGCCTGCCCGGCCAGGGCCTGCTGGGCCCGCCGCCGCGAGGCCACCGCGTCCACCGCGACCGCCGCGGCGGTGAACGCGACCGTGCCCACCACGCACGCGAACACGCCCAGGCGGCCGTTGCCTTCCTGCAGCCACCACGGGATCAGGCTCAGCGCCCACATCCACCACAGCACCGGCCGCGGATGGCGGACCCCGGCCACGCAGAACACCACCAGCAGCGCCAGTAGCTGCACCGGGCCCCACGGCCAGCCCCCCCACCAGGACACACCGGCCAGCGGGACCAGCAGCAGCGCCAGCCACCCAATCCGCCAGCCCAGCAGCGGATACCGCCCCGCCAGCGGCACCGGCACCACCACCGCCAACGCCAACGCCACCGCCAAGGCCATCGCTCCGCCGGGCATCAACCACGCAGGAGCGATCACGTTGTCGCGATAAGAGATGACGGCGTTCACCTGGTGACCGAGGCCGAACGGGCCGCTGAGCCAAAAGAAGGTGAGGGCCACGCGTTGCAGAGTGGCCACGCTGACCAGGCCTGCGGCCAGCGTCGCCGCGGCCAGTGCGCCGTACACGGCCCGGCGCCGCCACGGCGACCGCCACACCGGCGCCGGGTCGGCGCCGAACAGCATCCCGGTCAGCCCTCGCCATGTTGGCCGGGCCGCGGGCCGGGCACGGCCGGCTGCCGAAAGGGCGCTGGTCATGCGGGTCACGCTGCCAGGGTAGGCCGCCTGAGCCGTCTCGTCGTCCCGCTCGAGGTTGTCATACCCAGGTATGAGCTGGCCGGGCGCGCGTGCCGCGCTGCCTCGGTGGAATGACGGCCGATCCGCTGACCCGGCCCGGCTCACCCGCGGGCCACCACGATCGCGCCGTTATGCCAAGCTCGGCGTGGGCGCCCGCGTGGCAGCGGCGGCTCAGGCGGCCATCGAGGGTGAGTGACGCTGGGAACAGAGGAGAGCGAAATGACTGGTGGCAATCGCGAGACGGCCGCGGCCGCGGGCTCCGGCAGCTACGTGGACACCTGGACGGCGATCACGTCGCGACGCGACGTCAGAGAATTCGACCCCCGGCCGATCGCGGACGCGGACCTCGATCAGATCCTGGAAGCCGGCCGCAGGTCCCCGTCCTCGCGGAACTGGCAGCCGTGGGATTTCGTCGTGGTCACCGACCGGCAGCAGCTGGCCGAGCTGGCCAAGGTGTGGCGGGGCGGGGGGCACGTGGCCCGGTCCGCGGCGACGATCGCGCTGATCGCGCCGGGCGCCGAGGAGCTGGGCCGGGCCCAGTTCGACCTCGGGCAGGCCACGATGAGCATCATGCTGGCGGCGGCCGGCCTGGGAATCGGCAGCGGCCACTCGGCCGTCAGCGATCAGCAGCTCGCCCGCGAGCTGCTCGGCTTCCCCGAGGACAGGATCTGCGCGTTTCTCATCCCGCTGGGCTTTCCGGTCGGCCTGCCGCTGACCCCGATCCGCCGGCCAGAGCGAAGGCCGTTCGACGACGTCGTGCACCGGGGCCACTGGTAAGCAGCACGCGCGCGCGGGCGGGCGCCCGTCACGGCCGGAAGCAGCAGGAGTCGCTCGACGCGGCGTCACCCGGCAGCCGGACCTGGTGCGGGCGGCATATCGGCCGGACCGCGGGTCCACGTCGACGACCGTGATCGCATCCGGCTGTCCGCCGGACACCCAGGCTGTCAACGGGCGGCACCAGCCCGGTACCCGCGGTACAGGCCGGTACACAGGCAGAACGTGACAACCTTAGCGAGGTGTGCGCCGTCTCCGATTACTGGATGAGGGAGCGGTGGATCAGGCGTAGCCCCGTGTAATGCGGCAATCATGAACCCACGACGATCAAGGGCCAGCCACGGCAGCCGGCTTACGGAGAGGCATGAGCAGGTCACAGTTCTGGGTTCGGATGGGCAGCGCGATCATCGCGATCGCCCTGGCTATCGCGCTCGCGGCGAGCGCCGTCGCGGGGCGCTTCCCGCTCTGGCTGCGCTCCTCACCGGGCCCGGCGGCGGGATCCAGCGACACGCCCCCCCGGCCGGCCGCATCCGGAACCGCGAGCCCGTCGACCGTCCCGGTCCAGTCTTCCGCACCGGCGCTGCCCGCCATGTCGCTGCAGCAGATGGCCGGCCAGCGGGTGATCTACAGCTACGGGGGCCTCAAGCCTCCGGCCGAGCTGCTCCGGCTGATCAGTCACGGCGATGTCGGGGGAGTCATCTTCTTCGGCCAGAACGTCTCAACCCGGACGCAGCTGGCCAAGGTCGTCGCGGAACTCGACCAGGCGAACGCCAGCCCGCTGAACCCGGTCCGGGCGCCGCTGCTGCTGATGACCGACCAGGAAGGCGGGATCGTCCGCCGCCTGCCCGGGGCGCCGCTGCTCTCCGAGCGGCAGATCGGCGAGTCGGCGGACCCGGCGGCCGCCGCGACGAGCGCGGGCGCCAGCGCCGGGCTCAACCTGCGCGGCATCGGCCTGAACACCAACCTGGCCCCGGTGCTCGACGTGTACCGCCAGCCCGGTGATTTCGACGACCAGTTCCAGCGGTCCTACAGCATGAACCCCGCGGTCGTCGCCGAGCTCGGCGCCGCCTTCATCACGGCGCAGCAGCGGCAAGGCGTCGCCGCCACGGCCAAGCACTTCCCCGGGCTGGGCGCGGCGGCGCAGCCGCAGGACACCGACATGCGGCCGGTCACGCTGAACCTGCCGCTCGCCACGATCAGGAACATCGACGAGCTGCCCTACAAGCGGGCGATCGCGGCCGGGGTCCGGCTCGTCATGGTGTCGTGGGCGGTGTACCCGGCGCTCGACCCGGGCCGGCCGGCCTCTCGGCCACGATCGTCGGCGGCGAGCTGCGCCAGCGGCTCAAGTTCACCGGCGTTACGATCACCGATGCCCTCGAGGCTGGGGCGCTCCGCGCGTACGGCACGATTCAGAACCGGGGGCTGCTGGCGGCCGAGGCCGGGATGGACCTCATTCTCTGCTCGGCGCAGAACGTCGGCGAGGGCGAGCAGGCGACGGCCGCCCTGGAAAGCGGCTACCGGGACGGCCAGCTGGGCCAGCAGGCGTTCACGGCGGCGCTGCAGCGCGTGCTGGCCCTGCGGGCCAGCCTCGCCGGGTAGTCACGGTTCCCCTGGCCGACGGCGGTGGCTGAGCGTCACGTACGCGAAGATCCCCGCGACGAAGACCAGGATCGCCGAGAGTATGAGCGCGGCGCGCAGTCCGTCGTAGAACGCGTTGTACGCGGCGTGAGTCATCTCCAGGACGAGGGTGCCCTCGCCGGCCGCGGCCGAGCCAACCGAGTTCGCGCCGCCGCCGCCCGTCAGGCCGCCGGTCTCTATTATCTTGATCGCGATCGCCTGGAAGCTGTCCGGGATGTGCAGTCGCACCATGCTGGCGGTGAGGCTGGACCGGAGCTGGGCGTTCACCAGCGCGCCCAGGATCGCGATGCCGGTCACGGCGCCGATCTCGCGGCTGGTGTTCGTGGCCGACGCGGCCATTCCGGAGCGCTCGGGCGGCACCGCCGACAGCGCCGACGAGGTAACCGGGACTACCGTCGCGCCGACGCCGATGCCGGTCACGGCGAGCGCCAGGGCCAGCGGCGCATAGGAGGGGTTGGGGTTGAGCGTGAGGGTGGTCAGCAGCAGCCCGGCGCTGAACAGCACGCAGCCGATCAAGATCGACCACTTGGGCCCGACCGTGGTGGTCCAGCGGCCGGCCAGCAGCGAGGCGAGGATCAGCAGCACGGTCATCGGCAGGAAGGTCAGGGCAATCTTGTAGCCGGTTTCGCTGGCCACCTCGTAGAGGTACAGCGCGGTGAAGAAGAACACGGCGAACGTGGCGAAGTAGGCGCAGAACGCGACCACGTTGGCGGTAAGGAACCGGGGGACGCGCAGGTACTTCAGGTCGAGCAGCGGATGGGCCGCGCGGCTCTCCCGGAAGAAGAACCCGGCCGCGGCCACCGCGCTGATGCACAGCAGCGCGATCACGGTGGGCGCGCCGAAGCCGTCGCCCTCGGCGTCGATCACCGCGAAGGTGAAGGCGGCCAGGGCGCCCGCGCCGAGCACCGCCCCGGAGATGTCGACCCGGTGCGCGTCCGGGTCCGCGCTCTCGGGCAGCACGATCAGCCCGGCGATCAGGGCGGCCAGGCCGAACACCAGGTTGAACCAGAAGATCGCGCGCCAGGCGTCGGCGTTCGGCCCGGGCGGGATTCCCGGGACTTGCGACGGGGCCTGCCCGGCTATTGAGGTCCACACGCCGATGAGCGCCCCGCCGACGACCGGGCCGAGGGCGAGGGCGAGCCCGGATACGGCCGTCCACACGCCCAGGGCCCGGTTGCGGATGCGCTCGTCGGTGTACAGGTGCCGCAGCATCGACAGGGTGCCCGGCTCGCTGGCGGCGGCACCGAGCCCCATCACCGCCCGCCCGGCGATCAGCAGGCCGATGTTCGGCGCCACCGCCGACAGCACCGAGCCCGCGCAGAAGATCCCTACTCCGATCAGCATGACCCGCTTGCGGCCGAACTCGTCGCTGACCATGCCGAACGCGAGCATGGCGCCCGCGAAGGTCAGCGCGTAGGCGCCGACCACCCACTGCAGGGCCGAGACGCCGGCGTGCAGGTCGATCTGCACGCTGCCGAGTGCCACGCTCACCACGGTGTTGTCGAGGAACGTCAGGAACAGGATCGTGCACAGCACGCCCAGCGCCAGCGCGCTCCCGCCGTGGCGGGCCGTGGGCGCCTGCTCGGCCGGCACCCCCACCGAGCGGACCACCTGGCTAGGCCGCAGGCTTGCAGGCCGCAGGCAGCCCTGAGGTCTTGCCGCCGTTCTCCAGGCTCAGCAGGCCGCAGAAGCTGGACACACCTACCTTCCAGGTGCCGCCCTGGTACACCGCCTGGCCCGTCTGGTTGCTCAGCGCGGGCTGGCCATCCAGCAGGATCGAGTAGACGACCGCGGCCTGAGACGTCGTGATCACCGTCACCTTCGTCACCTTGGCGGTGGCCGAGGCGGCCAGGCCCCCTCCGGCCTGGGCCTTGATGATCGAGGCGAACGCCGAGCCGTCCTGCAGCAGGCTGACCCGCGTGGCGACGGGAGTCTTCGGGTTGAAGAACGCGGTCCAGTTGGCGGCGATCGTCTTCGCGTCGGACGCCGTGGCCGATGAGGTCGATGTCGAGGACGCCGACGGCTGGGCTGCGGCCGACGATGGCGACGCGCTAGGCGCCGAGCTGCTGCCGCTACTGCTGCAGGCGGCCACGCCGAGGCCGGCCGTGCCTGCGACCAGAATCAAGGAAATCAATTTTCGAGTAATCACCCAGTCATTCTCCAGCTTCCCGCTGGCTCTGGCGATGTTGTTCCTGACGCTCACGTCAGCGAGGCGGCGTGATCCGGAACGTAAGTCTGCATTTCTCGCGGTGCCCGGACATAACCCTGTGACGGCGGGCGGGGCGGCAGTTTGATCGGCGCGGGCTGCACGTCGTGGTAGGGAATGGTGGATAGCAGGTGGGAGATCATGTTGATCCTGGCCCGCCGCTTGTCCTCGCTCTCCACGACGTACCACGGCGCCTCCGGGATGTCGGTGTGGACGAACATCTCGTCCTTGGCCCGCGAATAGTCCTCCCACCGGGATATCGACTGCAAGTCCATGGGTGAGAGCTTCCACCGCCGCATGGGATCGTCCAGGCGGGCCCGGAACCGGCGTTGCTGCTCGTCGTCGCTCACCGAGAACCAGTACTTCCGCAGCAGAATGCCGTCCTCGACGAGCAGCCGCTCGAAAATCGGGCACTGATGCAGGAACCGGTGGTATTCCTCCTTGGTGCAGAATCCCATCACGTGCTCGACGCCCGCCCGGTTGTACCAGCTGCGGTCGAACAGCACCACCTCGCCCGCGGTCGGCAGATGGTCGACGTAGCGCTGGAAGTACCACTGTCCCTGCTCGCGCTCGGTCGGCGCGGGCAGCGCGGTGATCTGGGCGACCCGCGGGTTGAGGTACTGGGCGACCCGCTTGATCGTGCCTCCCTTGCCGGCCGCGTCCCGGCCCTCGAAGATCACCACGATCCGGGTGCGCTCGGCCCGCACCCACTCCTGGACCTTCATCAGCTCGCCCTGCAGCCGGTAGAGCTCCTGCTCATAGAGCTTCTTGTCCAGCCGCCGCGCGGGCCGCTCCTTCGCCGCCGTCTTGGCCTTGCCGTTCTTGCCGCCCACCGCCGTACCTCCCGCCGCAAACCCTGGTTCCATACTCGCACCAGCCGGCGGTCCTCAGCGCGGATGAAGCTACTCCGAGCGCAGCACGGCCGCCGGGCTCAGGCCGGCGCACTGCCGCCCGGACGGCAGCGTGACCGCGTTCGCGGCCACGACCGCGGCGGGCACCATGAGCAGCACCAGCGGCACCGGCGTGATCGCGCTGTTGGAGAGCCCGACTTCGGCAGCGAACAAGGCCCAGGCCCAGTGGCCGCCGGCCACGCCGACGCCATGGCGAACTGGGCGAGCACGGCGAGGCCGAGGGCCGCGAGTATGCCGGCCAGATCCCCTGGGCAGCCAGCTGCCGGCCTGGATGGCCCAGTCGCTCCTCGCCGAGGCCGACGCGCTCCGGGCGGATGCCGACTAGGACGAGCCCGCGTCGCTCCTGCTCTCGTGCCGCCAGTTCTGGCCGAGCTCGTTGTCATGCAGCCTGCGCAGCAGGTGCGCGTAGTGGTCCAGCCGGTCGGCGGCTTGCTGCATCTCGTGAAAGTCATGGCCGTGGTCGCGGGCGGGCGTGCGCTCCTCGTTCCGCTTGCGCACGATCCGCAATTCTTCCCGGCTCAGTTCCACCACTTTGCCTAGCGCTTCTTCCAGGTCCATCGCATCCTCTTCTCCGTCCGCGGCGGGGTCAGATGCCGAGCATCGTGGTGAGCTGCCGCGTAGCGCAGGGTACATCCGTGGCCGGACGGCATCCAGCAGGCCGGCGATAGCCTCCTTCTCGACCGACCCGCGCACCCCCATCTCACCAGGAGGAACGGTGACGTTGATCGCCCGCTTTCAGGTCGACAGCTTCGAGCCACGGCAGGTAGCCGGCCTGGACGCTGACTGGTTCGCCCTGATGACCTTCGCCAAGACCTTCACCTCCGGGATCATCGGGCAAGCCACGACGCTGTTCATGTCGGCGGGTACCGAGGAGGGCTCACGGTCCTACGTGGCCACGGAGCGGATCAGCGGCCGCACCGACGACGGGAGCGAGGGCTCGGTGACCGTGCAGCACGGCGGCCTCGAATCGGACCCCGGCACGTGGTTCGGCCACATCGTGCCCGGCACAGGTACCGGCGGCTTCGCCGGCTGGTCCGGCTCGGCGCGGATCGTCCACGACGATGAGGGTGCGTACTTCGAGATCACGCTGGCCTGAGGCAGCGTCAGCGGCCCTTGAGGCTGCCGATGCCGAGCGAACCGGACGGCAGGCCGCGGCGGCCCGGCCGCTCGGCCTGCTGCACATAGGCGGCCGGGTCCTTGTCCACCGGCTGGACGCCGGCGAAATGCCGCGCCTCGAAGGCCGCGAAGGCCACGGCCAGGTCGTGGCGCAGCTGCAGGCTGGCTTCCCGGCGGAAGTCGGTCAGGCCTTCGCGTTCCTCCTCGGCCATGTGATCGCTGTTGGCCAGGTTCACCGCGGTGACGGCCTGCTGCCAGCCATCGGTCCCCGGATCGTGGCCCGCGACCGCGGCAATGGTGTCCCTGATGTCGTTGTGGTCGTGAATGGCGTCCAGCGTCTCTTCCTCCGCGCTGCCCAGGCGGCCAGCGCGCCGGCCCACGCGGAGCAGCTCGGGGTAGAAGATCTCCTCCTCGGCTGCGGCGTGCAGCTCAAGGAACGTCGCCAGGCGCGACCACAGGTCACGCAGGGTGCCGCCGTCGGCCGGGTCGATCTGCTCCAGGATCGCGAAGAGCCGGCGCTGCTCGTGGTGATCGTCGAGGATCAGCTGGGTTATGTCCAAGGTGCCTCCCGGCGCGAGTCCACAGCTTATTACCCGTGGCGGCGGCCGGCACGCTAGCGGCGCTCGCCCCAGGCGGTCATCGTCACCTGCGACATGAAGGTGAAGTCCGGATCCTGGCACGCCCCGATCGCGGCGGTGATCGCGGCGTGGTCGAGGCCCCGGGCCGCCATGGCCTGGTGCAGCTGCTCGAACGTCAGCTGCCAGGCCACTGCGCCCGCCGAGCCGCCGGCCCAGAGCCCCACATGGCCCTCGGTCCCGACGCCGGCCAGGCCCGCCGCGCGGAAGTCGGACAGGAGCCGGCGGCCGTATTCCGCGTCGAAGCCCCGGTCCCGCAGCACATCGTTGGAGCTGGCCACCGATTCGTTGAAGGCCCGGCCCGCGGACTGGCGCTCGTCGGCCGACACCGAGACGAAATCCATCTCCTCGGCCACCAGCTGGCCCTGCGGCCGGAGAGCGGCCAGCAGCTTACGTAAGACCGCGAGGCGCTGGGGCAGATGGGCCAGGACCAGGCGGCAGTGGATCAGGTCAAACGATGCGGCCGGCAGGGCGTCGGCGGAAATGTCGTGCCGCACCACGCGCAGGTTCGCTTCGTTCAGCGCGGCCAGGAACGTGGTATCAAGATCGGTCGCCAGCACCTCGCCGTCCGGGCCCACCTGGCCGCACAGCCACTGGGCGATCGACCCGGCCCCGCCGCCGACCTCCAGGCACCGCCACCCGGGGCCGACGCCCCGGGCGCCCAGGTGCCTGATGCTCCCCGGATCCAGCCAGTACTCCAGTGACCGCAGCCGGGCCAGCGCCTTGGGCCAGGCGTTGTCCAGCCCGTAGCCTGCCGCGCCGTCTGCCATTCACCTCGCCTCGTGCCTGCGACCGGGAGATGCCCGTCCCCTTATCGGATAGTAGATGGCGGCGCGGCTGTTCTGCCCCGGTTACCGTCCTTCCCGCCCGGGACCCTGTGCCAGACTCCGATGGTGACGTCACAGGCGATCACCGCGGCGGCCGCGGGCAGCTGGACCGGCAACCCGGACCACCTCGCCGAGAACGTGGCCGCCGGCGCGCTGCGGCTCTCGCCCGGCGGACTGGCCCGCCGGGACGCGCTCGACCAGGGTGACGCGTGAGCAGGCCTGACTACCCGCTGCGGACGGCCCGGCTGATGCTGCGCCCTTACGTCATCGGCGACCTCGACGCGCTGCACGACATCCAGTCGCGGCCGGAGGTGACCCGTTACCTCCTCTACGATGTCCGCGATCGCGACCAGGTGCGGAAGGTACTCCAGGAGAGGATCCAAGCCGACGGCCTTGAACGCGACGCCGTGGACTTGGCCGTCGTACTGCCGGAAACTGGCGCGTTGATCGGAGACGTCGTGCTGTTCCTGCGCAGCCGGGTGCACCGGCAGGGCGAGATCGGTTATCTCTTCCATCCCGACTACGGCGGCCGGGGCTACGCCACCGAGGCCGCCCGGGCGCTGCTGGGGCTGGCCTTCGGGCACTACGGGCTGCACCGCGTCGTCGGCCGCATCGACGCCAGGAACACGGCATCCGCGCGGGTCCTTGAGCGCCTCGGCATGCGCCGTGAAGCCCACTTCGTGCAGAACGAGATCGTCAAGGGCGAGTGGTCCGACGAGGTCGTGTACGCGATGCTCGAAGACGAATGGCGAACGCGGACCTGACCCGGACCGTGGTCCCGGGTGCCCGGCCCGGTCGCCGGGGACCTCGGCCGCAGATTCGCCGGGCCGTTCGGCCCTGGCCGCCCCGGAGCCGTGCGACCATCGGCCCTAGGGACTCATAGGCGAGTGATGCGAGGTGCCCGATATGGCGGGATATGCGGATGCTTTCCGGCGGAGCCTGACCGATCCCCACGGGTTCTGGGGTGACGCCGCCGAGGCGATCGACTGGGACCAGCGCCCGACCGCGGTACTCGACGCAGCGAGCGCGCCCTTCTACCGCTGGTTTCCCGGAGGCATGCTCAATACCTGCTACAACGCGGTGGACCGGCATGTCAGCGGCGGCCGCGGTGACCAGGCGGCGATCATTTATGACAGCCCGGTCACGGCCACCTGCCGCAGCATCTCCTATCGCGAGTTGCAGGCCGAGGTTGCCGTGCTCGCCGGGACGCTGCGGGGCCTGGGCGTCGGCCGGGGCGACCGGGTCGTCATCTACATGCCGATGATTCCCGAGGCCGTGATGGCCATGCTGGCCTGCGCACGGCTCGGCGCGGTGCACTCGGTCGTATTCGGCGGTTTCGCGGCCCACGAGCTCGCGCTGCGGATCGAGGACGCGCGGCCGCGCGTCGTCATGTCGGCCTCGTGCGGCATCGAGGCCAGCCGGATCGTCGAGTACAAGCCGCTGGTCGACCGCGCCATCGAGATGTCCGCCCACAAGCCCGGCCACTGCCTCATCCTGCAGCGCCCGCAGGCGGCCGCCACGCTGGCCGGCGGCCGGGACGTCGACTGGCGCCAGGCCACGGCCGCCGCCGAGCCTGCGGCGTGCGTGCCGGTGGCCGCGACCGATCCGCTGTACATCCTCTACACATCCGGCACGACGGGGAAGCCCAAGGGCGTGGTGCGCGACAACGGCGGGCACGCGGTCGCGCTCCGCTGGAGCATGCCGAACGTGTATGACATCCAGCCCGGCGATACGTACTGGGCGGCCTCCGACATCGGCTGGGTCGTCGGCCACTCCTACATCGTCTACGCGCCGCTGCTCACCGGATGCACCACGGTCCTCTACGAGGGCAAGCCGGTCGGGACGCCCGACGCCGGCGCGTTCTGGCGGGTGATCGCCCAGCACGGCGTCAAGGCGATGTTCACCGCGCCGACCTCGCTGCGGGCCATCAAGAAGGAGGATCCCGACGGCGAGCGGGCGCGCGCCCATGACCTGTCCGGCCTGAAATACCTCTTCCTGGCGGGTGAGCGGCTCGATCCGGAGACCTACCGCTGGGCTGGCGGCCTGCTCGGCATTCCCGTCATCGACCACTGGTGGCAGACCGAGACCGGCTGGGCCATCGCCGCCGACCTGATGGGGCTCGAGCCGATGCCGACCAAGCCGGGCTCACCGACCGTGCCGGTACCGGGCTTCGACGTCCGCGTCGTCGATGACTCCGGCGCCGAGGTCCCGGCCGGAACGACGGGGGAGATCGTCATCGGGCTCCCGCTGCCGCCGGGCTGCCTGACCACGGTCTGGGGGGATGACCAGCGATTCGTTGACTCGTACCTGTCCGCGTACCCGGGCCGTTACCGGACCAGCGACGGCGGCTACTTTGACTCCGACGGCTACCTGTACGTGATGGGCCGCACCGATGACGTCATCAACGTGGCCGGCCACCGGCTATCGACCGGCGAGATGGAGGAGGTTCTCGCCAGCCACCCCGACGTCGCCGAGTGCGCGGTGATCGGGGTGCACGACCCGCTCAAGGGCCAGGTCCCGCGCGGGTTCGTGGTGCTGAAGGCCGGCCGCGGCGTCGACGCCGAGACGCTGCGCTCAGAGCTCATCAAGCTCGTCAGGGACCAGATCGGGCCGGTGGCATCGTTCCGGGACGTCGACGTGGTGGACGCGCTGCCCAAGACCAGGTCCGGCAAGATCCTGCGCAAGACCATGCGCGGGATCGCCGACGGGACCGACGAGCCGGTGCCGTCGACCATCGAGGACCCGGCCACCCTCGACGCGCTCCGGCCCGTCCTGCGCCGTAACGGCTGAGCCGTTCGTCCGGCTTTGGCCCGCGGGCCGGCCAGGCGGTCGGCCCGCGGGCTCGTTTCTGTCATCATCCGGTCACCGGGCGGCCAGCCCGCGACCGCTAAGCCCGGACGACGACGACCGGGCACGCCGCGTGGCTCACGACCTTTGCGGTCACCGAGCCCAGCAGCAGGTTGGCGAATCCGCCGCCGCCCCGCGAGCCGACGACGGCGAGGTCGGCGTCAGCCGATGCCTCGATGAGCACGTAGGCCGGCTGACCGCTGACCGCGCGCACGGTCACCGACTCGGGCCCGGAGCCGCCCAGCTCGCCGATGAGCTTATCGACTGCTTCCTGGGTCACCTGACGCGCCTTTTCCTCCGCGGTCCGGTCCTCCGGATAGATGACCGGGTTGGTGGTCCATCCGCTCGTCGCCACCTCGTGAACGGCCAAGACCGTGAGCGGGACGTGCTCGAGCGCTGCGTGCTTCACCGCCCATTCGAGTGCCCGTTGAGAGCTGGCCGAGCCATCGACGCCCACCACGATTCCAGGCATGTCTCTGCTCCTTCTGCCGGCGGCTGTCGTCTGCGGGCAGCCATGGTTGCCGGTTCCTAGCATGTCTGGCCCAGGCGGGTCATGGCCAGGGTCCGCACCGGACCGGCAGCTTCGATGTGATGATCAATGATGGAATGAGCCTGTGGCACGCTCCGCGCGGGACGTAGTAGGCAGCGCAGCGGGTGGCCCGGGGCCGGCCGCGGCGGCGAACGATGGCTGACCGGTGACGGCCGCGCGCTGCTGCGGCGCTACCGGGGCCGGGTCGCCGCGCTGGAGGAGCGGATGCTGTCCGGCCTGACCGGCGAGCAGGCTGCCGAGCTGCGGTGGGGCCTGGGCGTGTGCCGGGCCAACCTGGCCGCCCACGCGAGGACACCCGGCTAGAGCCCGGGGCTTACTGCCGCCGGGTCCGTGACTTGTTATGGCGCTCGGTCACTGAGGCATGGCGCGCGCCTCAGTGCGGCGTGGCGGGCGTGGAGTGATCCCAGTCGGACAGCAGGGTGCGGATTCCGGTGACCAGCGCGATGGGCTGGTCGAGCATGACGTGGTGGGCGGCCGCGGGGATCTCGATCACGGGGGCCAGCCGGCCGAGCCGGTCGTACATCATCTCGCTCATCTGCGGCGACACGATGCCGTGCTCGGCGCGGAACAGCGCGACCCGGCAGTCCAGCCGGGTCAGCAGCGCCGGGGTGAGCTGGTGCCGGGCGAAGATGCGCGGATCGAACTTCCAGCTCCATCCGCCGCTGACCTCACGGATCGAGGTCCTGGCCACGTGCGCGGTGATGTAGGGCAGGGCGGGCTGGTCGGGGATCGGGTGGAACCTGGCGATGGCCGCCTCCGGTGACGGATAAACCCGCAGCGGCCCGAATGCGCGCTGCTCGCGGGCCGCGCGCTCTTCCGGGGTGATGTCGCGCACCGGCGAGTCGACGGCCACGGCCCCGGCCATCCGGGCGCCGTACAGGCTCGCGGCCCGCAGCGTGACGAAGCCGCCCATGCTGTGCCCGATGACGGTGGGCGGGGCGGTGATCCCCGCGTCGGCGGCGACGGCCAGCACCTCGCGCGCCCAGTGGTCCAGGCTGTAGACGTCGCGCCGCCCGCTGTCGCCGTGCCCGGAGAGGTCGAGCGCGACGACCATGTGGTCGGCCGCCAGCAGCGGGGCGATGTGGTCCCACCAGCGAGCGTGGGCCGCGCCCCCGTGCACGAGCACGATGCCGCGATCCTCGCGGTCACCGTACGCCCGGTAGGCGATCGAGGCCCCGTCGACGTCGACCGCGGCCTGCTTGGCCGGCGTGCCGATGGCCGTCGTGAACCAGTCAGGCGGCTGGGCGGGATCTTCGGGTGCGGGTGAGGCCATGCCCACAGCGAACCAGATGCGGAACTCGCCCGTGGAGGCGACCTGGCCGACTAAGGCGACAGCCGGATTCGGACCGGCCGCTCCTTGACAACCGCCGGACTAACCGCTAACTATCTAACCGTTAGAGGAGGTCGGCCTGTGCAGCAAGAAGTAGTGCTGGCGATGCTGGCGAAGGAGCCATCACACGGCTACGAACTGCGCGCGCGGCTGCGGCTGGCACTCGGGCCGCTCGGCGACGCGATGAACGACGGGCAGGTCTACGTCACGCTGACGCGGCTGGAGAAGGCCGGCCTGGCCACCTCCCAGCCGGCGGCCGGGCTGCCGGACCGCCCGGACCGCAAGGTGTACGCGCTGACCCCGGCCGGGCAGCAGCGCGTGGCCGGGTGGCTGGCCGAGGTGAGCTGGCCGCGGCCGGACCTGGCGGAATTCCATCTCAAGCTGATCGCGGCCGCGGCGGCCGGCCTGGCCGACCCGGTGGCGATCGTCGACGCCCAGCGCCGCGAGCTGCTGCGGCGGCTGCGCGATGCCCAGCGCGCGGCGATGGCCGAGCCGGACGGCTCGGCCGCCGGGCTGCTGCTCGAGGGCATCGTGCTGCGGCTGCAGGCGGACCTGCGCTGGCTGGAGGCCTGCGAGCGGAACTGGACCCCGCGGAAGGATCGATCATGAGTGACACCGGCGCATCGGTGCTGCGCGCCTGCGGGCTGAGCAAGCAGTACGGCCAGGGAGAAGGGCTGGTGCGCGCGGTCGACGAGGTCGACCTCGACGTCGCCAGCGGCGAGACGGTGGCGGTGATGGGGCCGAGCGGCTGCGGGAAGTCCACGCTGCTGCACCTGCTGGGCGGTCTGGACCGGCCCTCGGGCGGGGAGCTGTGGCTGGCGGGCCAGCGCCTCGACCAGATGCGGGAGCGGGCCCTGGCCCGGATGCGGCGCGACGCGGTCGGCTTCGTGTTCCAGGCCTTCCACCTGATGGACGAGCTCACCGCCGTGGAGAACGTGGAACTGCCCGCGCTGCTGGCCGGCCTGGCGCGGGCGGCCAGGCGGCGGGCCGCCGGGTTGCTGGACCAGATCGGCCTGGGCGACCGGGCCAGGTTCCTGCCGTCGGCGCTGTCCGGGGGCCAGCGCCAGCGGGTCGCGATCGCCCGGGCCCTGGTCAGCGACCCGCTGGTGGTCCTGGCCGACGAGCCGACCGGCAACCTCGACAGCCAGGCCACCGTGGAGGTGCTCCGGCTGTTCGACAGCCTGCATCAGGCCGGGCAGACGCTGGTCGTCGTCACCCACGACTCCCGGATCGCGGCCACCGCCGACCGGATGATTTCCATGCGCGACGGGGCGTTCGTGGACGAGACGAGGCTGACCGGCGGCACCACCGGGAACCTCGGCGCCCTGGCCGGGCTGGCCGGGCTGACCGAGCGAGAGGGCTGAGGGTCATGGGCAAGATCCGGCTGGTCGCCCGCCTGGTCGCACGGGACCTGCGGCGCCGCCCCGGACCCGCCGTGCTGCTGGTGCTGGCGATCACCGCGGCCACGGCCACGCTCACCCTGGGACTGGTCCTGCACGGCGTCACCAACCAGCCGTACCTGCTGACCCGGGCCGTGACGAACGGGCCGGACGTGGCGGCCAGGATCGTCGGATTCGGCCCGACGACGTCCGGGCCTCTTACTTCCGGGCGGCGCGGGCACCGCCACGGACCGCCCGCCTCGTCGGGGCAGGTCGGACAGGCCCAGATCGCAGCCGAGGTCAGGACGCTGATCCAGGCCCCGGGGGTGGCCGGCCACAGCGGGCCCTATCCGGTCGCCTCCGCCTTCGTGCGGTTCCGCAGCGTCACGGCGCCGGTGGAGGTCGAAGGGCGGACCCAGGCGCCGGCGTCGGTTGACCAGCCGAAGCTGACCGCGGGAACCTGGGTCGGGCCCGGCGGCATCGTGCTGGAGCGCACGTTCGCCGAGGCGCTCGGGGCAGGTGTCGGCGACCGGGTCACGCTCGACGGCCGGCCGTACCGGGTAGCCGGGATCGCGGTCACCGCCGCGGGCCTGCCGTACCCGAACCTTTGCTATTACCCCGGCGGCGGCTGCGTCTTCGACGCCCCGTACCACGGGACAGGGAACGGGATCGTCAGCACCGGGTTCGCCTGGGTCACCGAGCCGGATGCGCGCGCGCTCGCCTCGTCGCAGGCGCCGCTGTCCTACTTCCTGAACCTGAAACTCACCAACCCGGCCACGGCCCCGGCCTTCGCCGGCCAGTACGGCAACAAGCCGTCGCCCAGCTCGCCGACCTTGATCCCGTGGCAGGCCATCCAGACCGGGTCCGGCCTGCTGGTGCAGGATGAGCAGCAGGTCCTCTCGCCCGGAGCCTGGCTGGCGGCGCTGCTGTCGCTGGCCAGCGTCACGGTGCTGGCCGGCGGCCGGATGGCGGAGCGCACCCGCCGGGTCGGGCTGCTCAAGGCGGTCGGCGGCACCCCGGAGACGGTCGCGGTCGTGCTGCTGGCCGAGAACGTGGCCCTGGCCCTGCTCGCGGCCGCGGCCGGGCTGGCGATCGGGTGGCTGGCCGCCCCGCTGGTGGCCAGCCCCGGCGCGGCCCTGCTCGGCACCCCCGGCGCGCCAGCGTTCAGCCTGTCCATCGCCGGCCCCGTGGTCGCCGTGGCCCTCGTCGTCGCGCTGGCCGCGACGCTCGTGCCCGCCATCCGCGCCGCACGGACCAGCACGGTCAGCGCGCTGGCGGACGCGGCCCGCCGGCCGCGGCGCCGACCCAGGCTGATCGCGCTCTCGGCCCGGCTTCCGGTGCCGATGCTGCTGGGCCTGCGGCTGGTCGCCCGGCGTCCTCGCCGGGCCCTGCTGAGCGCGGCCAGCGTCGCGGTCACGGCCACCGGGATCGTCGCCGTGCTGGCCTTCCACACCACAGTCCGCCTGAAGTTGTCCGGCGCTACGAGCCAGATCGGCAATCCGGTGGTCACCAGGGACGAGCAGATGCTGCTGATCCTCACCGTGGTCCTGGTCGCGCTCACGATCCTCAACGCGATCTGCGCGGCCTGGGCCACCGTGCTGGACGCCCGGCACGCGTCGGCGCTGGCCCGCGCGCTCGGCGCGTCGCCGCAGCAGGTCACTGCGGGGATAACGGTGGCGCAGGTGCTGCCCGCAGTGCCAGGCGCCCTGCTCGGCATCCCGCTCGGCATCGGGCTGTTCGCGGCCGCGGCCCAGGGCGCCGGGGTGGTCGTCCCGCCAGCGTCGTGGCTGGCCGCGGCGGTGCTCGGCACCCTCGTGGCCATCGCCACGCTGGCCGCCGTCCCGGCCCGCATCGGCGCCCGGTGGCCCGTGTCCCCGATCCTCCAGGCCGAGACCGCGTGACGCCCGGGGCGCGGCCGGCGGCTGGCCGGCGGCCGGCGTGACCAACTCGCGTCACTAAGGGCGCCGTGCGGTGACCCAGACGAGGGAAACCGCGCAATGATGTGGTCAGGACCAGATGCGCTCCGCATCCGGCGGGCGCTCTGCGCGAGACCACGGTGGAGGCGCGACATGAGCATCGGCGAGACCCTGGCGAGAGCACGCCGCGACGCGGGTCTCACCGTCACTCAGGTCAGCGAGCGCACCCGCATCAGGGAAACGATCATCCGGGGTATCGAGCGGGACGACTACTCGGCGTGCGGTGGCGATTTCTACGCCCGCGGCCACGTCCGCAGCATCGCCCGGGTGGTCGGCACGGATTCGGTCCCGCTGATCGCGGAGTACGACGCGACCCTGCGGGCTGAGGAGATCACCGCCGAGGATGCGTTAGCCCCGGCCATGCCGATCAAGGCGGTCGGCGGGCGGACGGACGGCCGCCGGGCGAACTGGGCCGCGATCCTGGCCGTCGTCGTGCTGGCCGCGTTCGGCTTCCTGGGCTACCACCTGGCCTCGTCTCCGGGGCACCAGACGGCGTCCCCGGCGGCCGAGGCCCGCCCGGCGCACGCGCCGCGCCGCCCCCGCAGGCACGCCGTGACCCATCGCAGGCCGTCCACCGCCCGCTCCGCCGCGCCCTCCGCGCCGCCGCTCAGCCCGCTGACCCCGGTCAGCGTGGTGGCGTTCGGCCCCGGTGGCGCGGGGCAGGGCGACAACCCCCAGCTCGCCTCGCTCGCGATCGGCGGCAACCCGGCCACGCCATGGAACACGGACTGGTACGCCACCGCCGACTTCGGCAACCTGCAGGCCGGCACCGGGCTGCTGCTGGACATGGGCCGCCCGGTGACGATCACCAGCGTCCAGATCACGCTGGGCAGCACCCCCGGCGCCGACCTGCAGCTCCGCACCGGCAACACGCCCGCGCTGGCGGACCTGAGTACGGCGGCCACCGCGACCAACGCGGGCGGCGTGCTGCAGCTCCGGCTCACCGGGTCGGCGCCGGGCCGGTACCTGCTCATCTGGTTCACCAAGCTGCCGCCGGACAGCTCGGGCACGTTCCAGGCCCTCGTCTCCGGCATCAGCCTGAAGGGCCAGGCCTGAGCGCCCGAGCGCCTGAGCCGACCCGGACCGGCCCGGACCGGTCCGGACCGGGTTACGGGCGCACGTGCTCCGGCCGGGCCCGGGCGGCTCGCTCCAGCAAGTCGGCCACCTCCGCGTCGGGAACCGGCCGGAAGTCGGCGTACCACTCTCCGACCGAGGAGAACGACAACGGAGCGCGCAGGCAGTGCACCCCATCGCAGCTGCCGGCCAGGGCCGAGGCGCAGCCCGGCGAGCCGACCGGCGCGGCCAGGATCACGCGCGCCGCGCCCAGGCCGCGGGCCACCTCGCAGGCGGCGCGGGCGGTGGAACCGGTCGCGATGCCGTCGTCGACCACGACGGCAATCCGGCCGCCGAGGTCGACCCGGGCCCGCCCGGCCCGCAGCCGCCGCGCCTGCCGCTCCAGTTCCCGGCGCTCGCGCCGCTCGGCCGCCGCCAGGTCCTCGGGGGAGACCCGGGACGTCCGCACCACCGCGTCGTTGATGAACCTGACCTCGCCCTCGCCCACCGCCCCCATGGCCAGCTCCGGCTGGGCCGGGACCCCGAGCTTGCGGACCACGATCACGTCCAGCGGCGCGTCGAGCAGCTCGGCCACCTCGAACGCAACCGGCACGCCGCCGCGCGGCAGGCCCAGGACCACGACCTCGCCGCCGCGCAGGAACGCGAGCTTCGTGGCCAGGCGCCTCCCGGCGTCGGCCCGGTCGGTGAACAGCACGGCCAGCCCTCACTATCAGTACAGGTGAATCATCCCATGCGCCGGGAAGACGGCCCGCTGCGTGGCGATGATCGCCTGGTCGACCGGGTCGCCCGGTTCGATGCCCGACTCGAACGCCACGTAGTCCGCGGTGGCGCCCTCGGTCATCTGCTCCGGGCCCGGCCGGCCGGTTCGCTGCTGCACGTACGCGCGCCACTCGGCCGGGGTCGGCGCCGCCGGGTCGACCGGCTGGCCCGCGGCCTCGGCCAGCAGGTGCGTCCAGGTCCGCGGGACCACCTGGACCAGCTCGTAGCCGCCGCCCCCGGTCAGCAGCCAGCGGCCGCCAGCGGTCTCGTGGGCCAGCTCGTGGATCGCGGCGTGGGCGGCGCGCTGCCCGTCGACGGTCAGCTCCAGGTTGGCCAGCGGGTCCATCCAGTGCGTGTCGCAGCCGTGCTGGCTGACCAGCACCTGCGGCCGGAACGAGCGCAGCAGCGGCGGCACGATCGCGTGGAATGCGCGCAGCCACCCGGCGTCCGAAGTTCCGGCCGGCAGCGCCACGTTGACCGCGTAGCCGTCGGCGTCCGGGCCGCCACTCTCCGCGGGCCGCCCGGTCCCGGGGAACAAGGTGGCCGGGCTCTCGTGCAGGCTGATCGTGAGCACCCGCGGATCGTTGTAGAACGCCGCCTGCACACCGTCGCCGTGGTGGACGTCGATGTCCACGTACGCTATGCGTTCCGACCCCTGGTCCAGCAGCCATGCGATGGCGATAGCAGGATCGTTGTAAACGCAGAACCCGCTGGCCTGACCGGCCATGGCATGATGCAGCCCGCCCGCTATGCTGGCCCCGTGCTCGGCCGACCCCAGCGCGACCGCGCGAGCGGCGGCCAGGGTCGCCCCGGTCACCAGCGCCGATGCCTCGTGCATGCCGGGAAACACCGGGTCATCCGGGGTGCCGAGGCCGAACCGCAGCAGCGAGCCATCGGGCCCGGCGGTGCCCGCCAGCCGCACCGCGGCGATGTACTCCGGCTTGTGCACCAGCTCAAGCTCGGCGTCGGTGGCCTCCGCCGGCGCGGCCACCGCGACCCCCGGCGCGGCCAGCACGCCGAGCGCGCGCGCGAGCCGCATGGTCAGCTCCACCCGCACCGGCGCCAGCGGATGGCCGGGTCCGAAATCGTAGTGGGTCAGCCGCTCGTCCCAGGCCACATGCAGGTTGCAGGTCACCGGACCAGGATCTCATCCGCCGCTCCGCGCGACTGTTCTACCCGTCTGGAACGTGACGCGCGGCGGGCTGGTCGAGCACCCGGCGGCTCTCGATCAGGATGGCGCGGGCCGGTCAACCCGCCGGTATGGGACGATGAGCCGATGTGACCAGTCCGACTGCAGGCACCAGTACGTACGCGCTGCTGACCGACGGCAGCACGGTGGAGATCCGCGCGGCCGGGTCGCAGGACGCGACGGCCGTGCGCGAGATGCACGCCGCGATGTCGCCGGACAACATGTACCTGCGATTCTTCAGCCTGAGCCCGGGCGCCGCCGACCGGGAGGCGCGGCGAGTGAGCCGCGAGCCCGGGCCGGACCACGAGGCGCTGCTGGCCTGGCTCGGCGGCCGGCTGATCGGCGTGGCGAGCTACGAGCTCACCGGCCAGCCGGGGGTGGCGGAGATCGCGTTCGCCGTCCCCGACGACATGCACCGGCGCGGCGTCGCCACCCTGCTGCTCGAGCACCTGGTGTCGCTGGCCCGGCAGCGCGGGCTGCGGGCCTTCACGGCGGAGACGCTGGCCGACAACTCGGCCATGCTGCGGGTGTTCGCGGACGCCGGCCTGCCCGCGGAGCGACAGATCGCCGATGGCGTGGTCGAGCTGACCTTCCCGCTGCCGGGCATCCACGCCGGCCAGAGCCTGGACGACTACCTGGAGTCGGTGGCCAGGAGGGAGAGCCGGGCGAACGTGGCCAGCCTCCGCCACCTGCTCGGGCCCGCATCGGTCGCGGTCGTGGGGGCCAGCCGCACGCCGGGCACCGTGGGCCGCGCCATCCTGCACAACATCGTGACCGGCGGCTTCGAGGGCAGCGTGTACGCGGTGAACCCGCACGCCCCGCCGATCACGGACCTGGATGGCGTGACCTGCGTGGCGTCGGTCGGCGACCTGCCCTCGCCGGTCGATCTCGCGGTGATCGCCGTGCCGCCGTCCGCCGTACCAGGGGCGGCGGCGGAATGCGGCCGCCGCGGCGTGCGGTGCCTCACCGTGATCACCGCGGGACTGGGCACCGAGGGAGCCGACCTGCTGGCCATCTGCCGTAGGTACGGGATGCGGCTGGTCGGCCCGAACTGCTTCGGCGTGAGCGTGCCCGCGATCGGCCTGAACGCCAGCCTGGCCGCCGACCAGCCGGCCCCCGGCGTCGCCGGGGTGGTGGTGCAGTCGGGAGGGCTGGGCATCGGGCTGCTCGGGCAGCTGTCCCGGCTGGGCATCGGGGTGTCCTCGTTCGCGTCGGTGGGCGACAAGTACGACGTGTCAAGCAACGACCTGCTGACCTGGTGGGCCCGGGACGAGGTGACCCGGCTGGCCGTCCTGTACGTGGAGTCCTTCGGCAGTCCGCGCAAGTTCGCGCGCACGGCGCGCCGGGTCGGGTCGCGGATGCCCGTGCTGACGGTCGTCGGCGGCCGGTCGGCGGCCGGCCAGCGCGCCGCCTCGCACGTCTCGGCGGCCACGCCCCTGATCACCCAGGAGGCGTTGTTCGGCCAGGCCGGCGTGATCGTCGCCGCCAGCCTCGGCGAGCTCGTCGAGGCCGCGGCGCTGCTCGCCTGCCAGCCGCTGCCCGAAGGCAACCGGGTCGCGATCGTCTCCAACTCGGCCGGCGTCGGCGTCCTGGCCGCCGACGCGTGCGCGGACAACGGCCTGCGGGTCGCGGATATCTCCGCGGCCACCAGGGACAGGCTGCGCGGGCTGCTGCCCGCGGGCGCGGCGGTGTCCGGGCCGGTGGACACCACCTTCGCCGTCCGCGACGAGACCTTCCTGGCCTGCCTGGAGCAGGTCGCCGCCGATGACGGGGTCGACGCCGTGCTCGCCGTGCCGGTTCCCACGGCGGTCTCCGGCCTGCGCCCGGCGGTCACCGCGACCGCGGTCGGCAAGCCGATCGCGGTCGTGCTGCTCGACCAGGCGGAGTCCGTGCGGTTGCTCGGCCGCGCCGACGCCGGCCCGCCGTCCGGCCGGGAGACACCGGTCACCGGCCCGCCGCCCGGCCGGGAGGTAGCGGTGACTGGCCTGCCCGCCTATGCCTACCCGGAGGACGCCGCGCGCGCGCTCGGCCACGCCGTCCGTTACCGCGCCTGGCGCGACCGGGAGCACGGGAAGGTCCCCGACCTGGCCGGGCTGCGCACGGCCGATGCCAGCGAGCTGATAGCCGGGTTCCTGGCCCGCCGCCCGGCCGGCGGGTGGCTGCCGCCCGAGGACGCGGCCGAGCTGCTCTCCTGCTATCAGATCCCGCTGGTCCCGCCGGCCAGCGCGGATGGCGTCGAGGTGGTCATCGGCGTGATGCAGGAGCCCGTATTCGGGCCGCTGGTCGTGTTCGGGCTGGGCGGGGCGGCCGCCGAGGTCTTCGGCGATCGCGAGGCCCGGCTGACGCCGCTCACCGACACCGACGCCGACCAGCTGATCCGGGGGGTGCACGCCGCGCCGCTGCTGTTCGGCCACGGCGGCGCCCCGCCGGTCGACGTCGGGGCGCTGGCCGATGCCCTGCTGCGGGTATCCAGGCTGGCCGACGACCTGCCCGAGGTCGCCGAGCTGGATCTCAATCCGGTCATCGCGGGCCCGGGCGGCGTCCGGGCCATCCGGGCCCGGGTCCGGGTCACCCCGGCCGAACCTTCCGACCCGTTCCTGCGCAGGCTGCGCTGACCGCTGCGTTCAGCGTGCCGACCATCACCGGGCCCGGATCCGCCAGGCGCGGGTCGTGGTGTTCGCCGACGAGAGGGGCATCGCGGCGGGGCCGAAGCGGCTGATTCTCGCGCGTGGTCAAGTGGCCGCCCGGGCTCCGGCTGGTAGCCTTTCGGCCCTGTGAGCAGACCCGCATCAGCGACCGACGATGAGGCATGGCGGCCCGAGGCTCCGCTGCGGCGGGACC
Source organism: uncultured Actinomycetota bacterium (assembly GCA_963729365.1). Classification (GTDB taxonomy): domain Bacteria; phylum Actinomycetota; class Actinomycetes; order Streptosporangiales; family Streptosporangiaceae; genus JASHPR01. Next base: position 23,541 of record CAVSNQ010000010.1, on the reverse strand, counting down.
TGCTCCTCTCGCTGCGGGGCTGGCAGCGGGACGCTTACCAGGAGTACTTCCGGGTGCCGCGGCGCGACTTCCTGCTGGTCGCGACGCCGGGCGCGGGCAAGACGGCGTTCGCGCTGACCATCGCGGCCGAGCTGCTCGCGCGCCGCGAGATCGCGGCGATCACCGTGGTCACGCCCACCGAGCATCTGAAGCACCAGTGGGCGCAGGCCGCGCACGGGCTCGGGATCCGCATGGACTCCGCCTACCGCAACGCGCAGGGACGGGTGTCGGCCGACTTCACCGCCGTGGCCGTGACCTACGCGCAGGTCGCCGCGCACCCGGCGCTGCACCGGCAGCGCACGGAGAACCGGCGGACGCTGGTGATCTTCGACGAGATCCATCACGCGGGTGACGCGCTCTCCTGGGGCGAGGCGGCCAGGGAGTCCTTCGGCCCGGCGAAGCGGAGAATGGGGCTGACCGGGACCCCTTTTCGCAGCGACGCCAACCCGATCCCGTTCGTGACCTATACCCAGGAACCGGACGGCACCCGGCGAAGCTCGTCCGACTATGTCTACGGGTACGGCCCGGCGCTCGCCGACGGCGTGGTCCGCCCGGTGATCTTCCTGGCCTACTCGGGCGAGATGCGCTGGCGGACGCGGGCCGGCGACGAGATCGCGGCCACCCTGGGCGCCCCGATGACCTCCGACCAGCTCGCGCAGGCGTGGCGGACCGCGCTCGACCCGGCCGGGGAATGGGTGACCCGGGTGCTCGACGCCGCGGACCGGCGGCTTACCGAAATGCGCAGGGACATGCCGGACGCGGCCGGCCTGGTGATCGCCAGTGACCACTCCGACGCCCGGGCCTACGCGGCGCTGCTGCGCCGGGTGACCGGCACGCGGCCGGTGGTCGTGCTCTCCGACGATCCCTCGGCGAGCAGGAAGATCGCCGCGTTCGCCGCGTCCGATGACCGGTGGATGGTCGCCGTCCGCATGGTCTCTGAGGGGGTGGACATCCCGCGCCTGGCCGTCGGGGTGTTCGCCACGAGCGTGAGTACCGCGCTGTTCTTCGCGCAGGCGGTGGGCCGGTTCGTCCGGGCCCGGCGACGCGGCGAGACCGCGTCGGTGTTCCTGCCGTCGGTTCCCGTCCTGCTCGGTTACGCCGCGGAGCTGGAGGCCGAGCGCGACCACGTGCTGCGCTTGCCCGGCGATGATGACCCCGAGCGCGAGCTCGCCGAGGCGCAGCGCCGCCGTGATACCCCGGACGACCTCGGCGAGGCGCCGTTCACGGCCTTGCAGGCGTCGGCTCACTTCGACCGGGCGCTGTACGACGGGGGAGAGTTCGGCGCGTCGGCCGAAGAGGAGGACTTCCTCGGCCTGCCCGGCCTGCTCGAGCCCGAGCAGGTCGCGCTGTTGCTGCGCAAGCGCCGCACGGACCAGCTCAAGAGAAACGTCGTGCCCCCGCAGCGCGACCACCCCGCCGCCGCCCCGGCCATCCCCGGCACCGCCCCGGCCGCCCCCGGCACCGCCCCGGCCATTCCCCGCACCGCCCCTGCCTCCCCTCTCGCCCGGGAGAGTCTCGCCGCCTTGCGTAAGGAGCTGAACGGCCTGATCGCGGCCTGGCACCACCGCACCGGCCAGCAGCACGGCGCGATCCACGCCGAGCTGCGCCGGGCCTGCGGCGGGCCGCCGCTGGCCGAGGCCACGGCCGGCCAGATCCGGGCCCGCATTCAGATGCTCCACCGCTGGGCGTCCGCCCGCTGACCAGCGGCTGGCCTCAGGGCGCCGCTCCCGCTCGCGCGGAAGCCTCGAGCAGGCGGGTGTGGATGGCCTGCAGCCTCCGCGCCAGCACGCCAGAGACCCGGCGGCTGAGCTCGTACCCCAGGGCCGGATCTTCGTCACAGGCCATGCGTACCGCGCGGGCATCGAACTCGAACGCCTGCATGGGCTGCGTGGCCACGGCGCCGAACCGCCACTGGTACGGCGGCAGCAGCCACCCCAGGCCGACGACATCGCCACGGCCGAGCGTCTCGATGGTCAGGCGGCCCCGGCCCGGCACGGTCGTGTCGATCGTGACCTGGCCGGCGTCGATGAGCCAGAACCTGCCGGCCGTCGAGCCCTCGTCGAACAGCCGCTGCCGGGCCGGCACCGCGACATGCCCGCACAGCGTGGCTAGCTTGTCCAGGTGACTGTCGGCCATCCCGCGCAGGAACGGCTGTGCGCCGAGTACCGCCTTGTCTGTGGTCATGCTGTGTCCCCCCTGGATCGGGGACCTACCCACCCAGGTCCGGGCCAGAACAGGTGTCCAAGCGACGTCCGGTCAGCCGCCGTATTTCCTTGATCATTCCGACTTTTCACTCGCCCCGGGAGGGCAAATCGCCCAAATTGGGTGATCAAATGACTGGAGTGCGTGAAGAGTTGCGGTGATCAAGGAAATACGGCCGCTAGGCGGCGGCGCGGGCCCGGAGGACCTCGAGCGCGCGGTCGGCATGCGCGTCCATGCTGACCTCGCTGTGGATGACCTCCAGCACCCGGCGGTCGGTGCCGATGACGAACGTCATCCGCTTGGTGGCCAGCGGCCCGAGCGCCATCGCGCGCCGCACGCCGAACCGGCGGGCAACCCGGCCGTCGGGGTCGGAGAGCAGCGGGTAACCGAAGCCGTGCTTGTCGGCGAACTGCTGCTGCTTGCCCACGCTGTCCCGGCTGATGCCGACCCGTACGGCGCCGACCTCGTCGAACTCCTTGGCCAGATCACGGAAGTGGCAGCTTTCCATGGTGCACCCCTTGGTCATGGCGGCCGGGTAGAAGAACAGCACCACCGGCCCGTCAGCCAGCAGGTCACTGAGCTTGCGCGGCGTGCCCGTCTCATCGGGGAGTTCGAAATCGTCGACTAGGTCGCCCTTCGCGACATGATCGGCCATGGTGCATCCTTTCGGGGAGCGAGATCAGCCCGCCGGGGGAGTGGCGGGGGAGTAGGCGGCCACGAAGAACCCCCGCACCGGCCAGCCCAGGTTCAGGTTGTGCGAGAACGGCGTCGCCCGCGCCGGAGACGAGGCGTCGAACCGGATGCCGACACCGTCATCCCGGCCCGAGTTCGGGTCGTACACCCGGACGGTCACCTCGCTGCCGGACAGCGCGTACCCGAACGCGAGGACCTGGTGGTTGTGGCGAAGCTTCGCCGGGTTCGCCGACGCCACGGTGACCACCCCGAGGACGGCCGGGATGCCGGCGTCGAGGCTGGCCTTGACCCGGGGCCACTCCTCCGCCACCGTCCGCCGCGACACGCCGCGCTGGGTGAACAGGTGGCGTCCGTGCGCCGTGACCCGCCTGTCGCCGTCCGGCAGGTTCATCCACTGGTAGTACCTGGCCACCCCGGCCGGGATGTGCCAGGAGGCGATGAGCCGGCGCACCACGTAATTGTGCAGCGGCGAGCCCGGCGCGGGCCGGGCCGCAGGCGGGCGGATCCGGGCGTGCCAGTAATCCAGGGCCGCGAAGACCATGCCACCGCAGAGCCCGGCCGCCGCGTCGCCGATGCCGATGCGGCCGGCCGGCGTGCGCACGGCGACCGCCGGTGCCGATGGCCACGAGTTCGTGAACGCGAATCCGTCCCGTGACGGCAGGAAGCCGGAGCCGCCAGCCACGGTCAGCCGCCCGCCCGGTCAGCGGGCCGCCGCCAGGCCGTCGATCCTCGTCACCTCCGCGGGGTCGAGCGAGAAGCGGAACAGGTCCAGGTTGGTCATGATCCGCTTGTGATCCGCCGACTTCGGGATGACCGCGATGTCATGATCCAGATGCCACCGCAGCACCACCTGCGCCGGTGTGACGCTGTGCGCCCAGGCGATCTCGGTCAGCACCGGGTCGTTCAGGTCGGTGTCCTTCAGCGGGCTGTAACCCTCGACGGCCACGCCTCGCTGGCGCAGCCCCTCCAGGAAGCCGGCGTCGTAGCGGTACGGGTTCCAGTGGATCTGGTTGACGGCCGGGGCCTCGCCGGTGGCCTCGACCAGCTCGTCGACCAGCGGCAGCGAGTAGTTGCTGACCCCGACCGCGCGGGTCAGCCCCTCGTCGCGGAGCGCGAGCATTTCACGCCAGGCCGCCACGCTGGCACTCCCTCGCGGCGGCCAGTGCACCAGCCACAGGTCGACGTAATCCGTGCCGAGCGCGCGCAGCGAGCTGGTCAGCACGTCCCGTTCCCGCCCGGCGTCGCTGGCCCGGAGCTTCGAGGTCAGGAAGACATCCTGCCGCGGCAGGCCGCTGTCCCTCAGCGCATGACCCACCTCGGCCTCGTTGGCGTACATGGTCGCGGTGTCGACGTGGCGGTACCCGGCCTGCAGCGCCCAGAGCACGGCCTCGCAAGCCTTGTGCCCCCGCATCGGCCACGTGCCGAAGCCCACCATGGGCATGGTCACATCGCCGGTCAGCGTGAGCGTGGGTACCTCGCTTGCATCAGTCATGACGCCCATTCTCTGCTATTGGGTCAATCGTGCACCGGGCGGCGGGGGGAGGTAGCGGCCGGGCCGGGCGGCGGGGAGGAAGCGGCCGGGCCGGGCCGCGGTCAGGTGATCGGCGTGCCGGTCCGCGCGGTGAGCTCGGCCCGCAGCCGGTCAGGTGATCGGCGTGCCGGTCCGCGCGGTGAGCTCGGCCCGCAGCCGGTCAGGTGATCGGCGTGCCGGTCCGCGCGGTGAGCTCGGCCAGCAGCCTGGTCAGCCGGGTCGTGACCGGGCCCGGGGAGCCGTCCCCGATCTGCCGTCCGTCCAGCGAGACGACCGGGGCGATGCCGCCCATGGTGCCGGTCACGAACAGCTCGTCGGCCGTGTGCAACTGGGTCAGCGAGTAGTCGCCGACGGCGCACCCGATGCCGGCCCCGGCGGCCAGTTCGAGCACCGCGCCCCTGGTGATCCCCTCGGGGCACGCGGCGGCCGCCGGCGTTCCCAGCACGCCCCCCGCCACCAGGAAGATGTTGGTCGCGTTGGTCTCGGCGACGAACCCCCGGCCGTCGAGCATCAGGGCGTCGTCGGCTCCGGCGACATTGGCCTCGATCTTGGCCAGAATCGAGCTGAGCAGGTTGTTGTGGTGGATCTTCGGGTCGAGGCTGTCCGGCGCGGCGCGGCGCACGCTCGAGGTGATCAAGGTGATCCCGGCTGAGTCGTAGACCGGGGGCTTGTGCTCGGCCAGCACGATCAGGGTCGGCCCGGACTGGTTCAGCCGCGGATCCATCCCGCTGGTGATCTTCACGCCCCTGGTCAGCGTGAGCCGGATGTGCACCCCGTCGGTCATCCCGTTGGCCTGCAGCGTGCGGCGGATCTCGCTGGTGATCCGCTCGTCGGACGGCACCGAGTCGAACGCGAGCGCCCGGGCCGACCGCCGCAGCCTGGCCAGGTGCTCGTCCAGCCGGAAGATCCTGCCGCCGTAGGCCCGCAGGCCCTCCCAGACCGCGTCACCGCCCTGCACGGCCGAGTCGAACGGGCTGACCGCGGCCTTGTCCCGGTGGGTCAGGTGACCGCCGACGCTGACGATCAGGTCCCGGTTGCGCTCGTCAAACTCCTGCAGCATCGAACCTCCTCCGGCTAGGCGGTCAGCCGCTGGGCGTACATCTCGTCATAAAACGGCTGGCCCTGCCGCGCCAGGGGCTCCAGCGCGGCAGGCAGGTCAACGGACGGCTCCCGGTACGGGCCGAAGCCGGTCGACTTCCGGACGCCGTCGTACCAGTACCGGGCCCAGGCGCCGTCGGTCGGCCGCGGGCCGGCGGGCCAGGACAGCATCGCCGGGTCGAACCGGACGCCGAGCGCGTCGCACAGCGCCGCCAGCACCGGCTTCGGCTGCCTGAGGATGTCAGCGGCGTCGACGACCGGCCCGCCGACCAGCCGGAAGATCTCCAGCTGCTGCTCGAGGCCCAGGTCGGCGAGCACCGGCTCGGTGCGCACCCGGGCATACGAGGCGAGCAGCTGACGCGGATCCCGGATCAGGAACGCGTGCCGCAGCCCGCGCAGCGCGCCGCGGTCCACTTCGGGCAGCAGGTGGTGCGTCATGTGCTTCTGGTAGTACACGGTCTTGCCGGGCGGCAGCGGCGCCGAGCGGAGCTGATCGAGCACCTCCGGCCACCCGGTCGGCATCGACGCGATGATCTCGTCCCGTCCCGGATGCGGGACGCCGCTCCGGGCCAGGTAGAACCCGTAGAGCGGCTCGTCGACGACCACCGTGTCCGGCCGGTTCTCCCAGGCGCGCATCAGCGCCGTGGAGATCGTCCGCGGCCCGGACCACATCGCGATCCGGGCCACGGCCGTGACCTCGCCGGTCACAGCACGACCACGGACCGCAGCACCTCCCCGCGCTGCATCTTCGCGAACGCCGCCTCGACCTGGTCGAGCGCGATGGTCTCGGACACGAACTTCTCCAGCGGCAGCCGGCCCTGCAGGTGCAGGTCGACGAGCATCGGGAAGTCCCGCGACGGCAGACAGTCGCCGTACCAGGACGACTTGAGCGACCCGCCACGGCCGAACACGTCGAGCAGCGGCAGTTCGAGGCGCATCTCCGGGGTGGGCACGCCGACCAGGACGACCGTGCCGGCCAGGTCGCGCCCGTAGAACGCCTGCTGGTAGGTCTCCGGCCGGCCGACGGCCTCGACCACCACGTCGGCGCCGTTGCCGCCGGTGAGCGCCTGGATCCCCTCGACCGGGTCCGTCTCGCTGGAGTTGATCACATGGGTGGCGCCGAACTGGCGGGCCCAGTCCAGCTTGCGGTCGTCCACGTCCACCGCGATGATCGTGGCCGCCCCGGCCAGGCGGGCGCCGAGCACCGCGCCGTTGCCGACCCCGCCGCAGCCGATCACCGCGACCGAGTCGCCGCGGCCGACCTGCCCGGTGTTCAGCGCGGCCCCCAGCCCGGCCATCACGCCGCAGCCGAGCAGGCCCGCCACCTCGGGCTTGATCCTGGGATCGACCTTGGTGCACTGGCCGGCCGCGACCAGGGTCTGCTCAGCGAACGCCCCGATCCCGAGGGCCGGCGACAGGACGGTGCCGTCGGCCAGGGTCATCTTCTGCGTGGCGTTGTGGGTCGCGAAGCAGTACCAGGGGCGGCCGCGCGCGCAGGCCCGGCACTGGCCGCACACCGCGCGCCAGTTCAGGATCACGAAGTCGCCGGCCTCGAGCCCGGTCACGTCCGGGCCCACCGCCTCCACGACGCCGGCCGCCTCGTGCCCGAGCAGGTATGGGAAGTCGTCGCCGATCCCGCCCTCGCGGTAGTGCAGGTCGGTGTGGCACACGCCGCACGCCTGCACCCGGACCAGGGCCTCGCCGGGCCCGGGATCCGGCACCAGCACCCGGGCGGTCTCGACCTCGGCGCCCTTGCCCCGGGCGATCACGCCCGTTACCTCATGTGTCATCGGCCAGGTCCTCTCATTAGCCGCCTCGAACGTATAGTCCGCCCCTGAATCCGGCCACGCCGGGGCCGCCCTGGTGGGGCGATGATACGGCGGAGCGGCGGGTGGCCGGCCCGCAGGCGTGGCGTTAGGGGCCAATGTAAGGATGTTGCGGTGTCTATCGCAGAGATCACCCGTAGCGAAACCAGCGACCGGAGCCGGCTGCTGCGCGTGGATGACTACGACGTCGCGCTCGACCTGACCCGGGGCGGGGAGGTGTTCGGCTCCACGTCGGTGATCCGGTTCCGCTGCGCCGAGCCGGGCGCGTCGAGCCACGTCGACCTGGCCGCGCGGGCCGTGCGGGAGATCGTGCTCAACGGCGTCCGCATCGAACCGGCCGAGGCCGTGCAGGGGGAAGGCGAGGCGGGCGGGGGCCGGATCGAGCTGGCCGGCCTGGCCGAACGCAACGAGCTGCGGATCGTCGCGGACTGCGGCTACACCAACACCGGGGTCGGGATGCACCGCGCGGTCGACTCGGCCGACGGCAAGGTGTACACGTACACCGACTTCGAGCCCGCCGAGGCGCGCACGGTGTTCGCGAACTTCGAGCAGCCGGACCTGAAGGCCGCGTTCACGTTCCACGTCACCGCGCCCGCGCACTGGACCGTGCTGTCGAACCAGCCGGCGCTGGCGCCGGACCCGCTCGGCGACGGCCGGGCGGTGTGGCATTTCCCGCCGACACCGCGCATCTCCACGTACCTCACCGCCGTGGTGGCCGGCGAGTACCACCTCGTCCGCGACTCGCACACCACCCCGGCCGGCCAGGTGATACCGCTCGGGCTGGCCTGCCGCGCCTCGCTGGCCGAGCACCTCGAGGCCGCCGACATGTTCGCGATCACCAAGCTGGGCCTCGACTTCTACGTGCGGCTGTTCGGGATCGACTTCCCGTTCGAGAAGTACGACCAGGTCATCGTGCCGGAGTTCGCGGCCGGGGCGATGGAGAATGTCGGCTGCGTGGTCTTCTCCGAGCAGTTCCTGTTCCGCTCGAAGGTCACCGACCTGATGTACGAGATGCGCGCCATGGTGATCCTGCACGAGATGGCGCACATGTGGTTCGGCGATCTGGTGACCATGCGGTGGTGGAACGACCTGTGGCTCAACGAGTCGTTCGCCGAGTTCTGCGCCTTCCTGGCCACCGCGGAAGCGACCAGGTTCACCGACGCCTGGACGACCTTCGCCAACCTCCGCAAGGCCATCGGCTACCTGCAGGACAAGATGCCGACCACGCATCCGGTCGCCACGGACGTGGAGACCCTCACCGAGGCGATCGCGAACTTCGACGGGATCAGCTACGCCAAGGGCGCGTCGGTGCTCAAGCAGCTGGTCGCCTACGTCGGCCGGGCCAGCTTCTTCGAGGGCATCCACGGCTACCTGACCGAGCACGGCTGGGCCAACGCGACGCTCGCCGACCTGCTGCGCGCGCTGGAGGCCAGCTCGGGCGTGAGCCTGACCGACTGGTCGCGCGCCTGGCTGCAGACCGCGGGTCCCAACACGCTGCGCAGCGAGTTCGAGGTCGGCGCGGACGGCGCGTTCACGTCGTTCGCGGTACTGCAGGAAGCGCCCGAGCAGCACCCGACGCTGCGGCCGCACCACATCGCGATCGGCCTCTACAACCGGGCCGACGGCGCCCTGACGCGCACCCGGCGGGTGGAGGTGGACGTCGCCGGCCCGCGCACGCCCGTGCCGGAACTGGCCGGCGCCGCGCAGCCCGACCTCGTCCTGCTCAACGACGACGACCTCGGCTACGCGATCGTCCGCTTCGACCCGCGGTCGCTGGTCACGCTGACCGAGTCGATCGGGGAGTTCACGGACTCGCTGGCCCGCGCGGTGTGCTGGAGCGCGGCGATCGACATGGTGCAGGAAGCCGAGCTCTCGCTGCCCGCCTTTGTCCGGCTGCTGGCGGGCGGCATGGGCCAGGAGCCCTCGGTCTCGGTGCTGCAGACCCTGCACCTGGTGACCGCGCGCCTGTTCCTGACCATGGCCGACCCGCAATGGGTGCGCGAGGGCCAGGAGCAGCTCGCCACGGCGGCCGAGCGCCTGCTGCGGTCGGCGGAGCCCGGTTCCGACCACCAGCTCGCCTGGGTCCAGCTGCTCGGCTGGACCGCGGTCACTCCCGGGCAGCTCGACCTGCTCGCCGGGCTGCTGGACGGCAGCGCCGAGATCCCGGGCCTGGCCGTGGACGCCGACCTGCGGTGGGCCCTGCTCGAGCGGCTCGCCGCGACCGGCCGGGCGGGCGATGCCGAGATCGACGCCGAGCTGGAGCGGGACGCGACCGACGCGGGCCGGCGGCACGCCGCGGGGGCCCGCGCCGCGGTGCCGGATGCCGACCATAAGGCGGCGGCGTGGGCGTTGCTGGCCGAGAGCGAGGACCTCGGCGTCGAGGGCGCCTCCGCGGTGGCGCGCGGCTTCGCGCAGCCCGAGCACGCGGACCTGCTCGCCCCCTACGCGGAGCGGTACCTCACGATCCTGCCGGCCATATGGTCGTCGCGCGGCGAGCATTTCAGGATCGTGCTCGGCCAGCTGCTGTTCCCGTACCCGGCGGCATCGCCGGAGCTGGTCGAGCGGCTCAACGTATTCCTGGCCGCCGAGGAGCGCGACCCCGGCCTGGCCCGCGTGGTCATCGAGCGCCGCGACATGGTCGAGCGCGCCCTCCGCTCCCGCGCCCTCCCGGCCTGAGGCCCGCCGGTCCCGCCGCTAGCTCACGCCGCGGTGGTGAGCCGCGAACGGCGCGGCCCGCGCAGCTTGCTGAGCGCCCGGGTGTGCCAGCGGGGCCGCACGGCGACCGGCACGTTCGGCGGCGCGAACGGCACCAGGGCCAGCCGTAGCTGCTCGGCAGTGACGTCGTACAGCGGAATCCGGTACCTGATCGGGCCCGAGCGCGGACGGAGCAGGCCCGGCGAGCGGAACAGGCACGCGGGAGGGATCAGCACGGTCAGGCTGGCGGCGGCCACCCGCCAGACCATGCGACCGCAGCCGCCGGCCGAACCGGCGGCCAGGAAGATGTCCAGGCGGGCGCCATACGGCCGGGAGGCGATCCTGAGCTGGCCAACCTCGGGCCACCCCAGGTGCGCCTGCCGGCGCCTCCGCCCGAACCGGCGCCGCGCGGCTCCCCGCAGCCCCAGCAAGATGCCGCTGTCATCGACCGCGAACGCGTTGCTTCGCAGGGTCGCCAGCACCGCGATCAGCGTGATCACCGCCACCGACGTGGCGGCCAGAGCGCAGAGGCCATACCACGAGGGCGGCCTGTCTTTGACGTCCGCCAGGACCGCGAGAGCCGCATACCACAGCGGTATCAGCCACAGGTAGCCGCGCGGAAAGATCGCGGAGGGTCCCCTCACCAGCGCTGCGTAGCGGTTCTCCACGGCAGCCTCCCGTGATGCCAGCTAACCGGATCATCCGTCCTGTTGGGCCCCTGCCGCAAGTCGCGCGTTAGCCCGCGGCCGGCCAGGGCTGCGCGCGGCGCCTTCCGGCCCCGGCTTCGGCCGCAGAACGCGCCCGGGCGCGCCAGCCGGAATGGGGCCAACCCGGCCAATGATGTGGCGGGCAGCGCTGATCTTGACGCATGATGTATTGATCTCGCTAGGCCAATTTCGCCGCGCCAGTGTCAGGGGTAACCCATTTCATGAGCTCCCGATGGCCGCAGGGACAGCAGAGCCAGCGGTCGCCCGATGCCCCGTACGACGAAGCGTGGTCACCGGACAACGGCGGTGCGCAGCCCTGGCAGGACGACGGCTGGCAGGCTTCTGATCAGTATGGCTACTCCGATCAGTGGGCACCCGGGCCGGGACTGGCCCAGCCGGCGGGGCCGGCGGTGGCGCAGGCGGTCGCGGAACCATGGGCTCCCGGCCGCGAGGACCACGATCGTGAGCCGCGCGTCGCGGCCGCTCGCCCGCAGGCCGGAGAGCAGTCGCAGGGACGCTCAGCCGGCCAGTACCAGCGTGACTGGGATCAGAGCGCCGGCGGGTTCGGTGACGATGCCGACTACGAGTGGTTCCAGTACCTGAGCGGGGGACGGCCGGCGCAGCCCAAGCCCGATGCGGTCCCGGCTGAGCGGCCTCGTGCCCCGCGCCGTGGCCGGGCAGGGTCGCGGTCGCCTGATCGCGACACGGCCGGCCGGGAAGCCCGCCCCGAACGGCCGCGTTCCCGCCGGGCCAAGGACCGGCCCGCACCGGCCGATCAGGAGAACGGCGATCCCGGGCCTAGCTGGCCCGCCCCGGCTCGATCTCGGCATGGCCGCGCGGCGGCGGCTGGCCCGGCGGCTCCGGCGGCTCCGGCGGCGGACTCGAGGCACCGGCGGCCCGCGGCGGCCGACCCGGGGTACGGGCAGGCGGCGGCTGGCCGGGACGCGGCGACCGATCCCGGGTACGGGCGCGCTGCGCCGGCCCCTCGGCCCGCGGCGGCGCATCGGCGGCATGACCTGGACCCGCAGTACGGCCAGACGCCCGCGGCCGGATGGCCCGCGGCGCAGGATCCGGAGTATGACCAGACCCCACCCGCCGGGTGGCCCGCGGTGGCGGACTCCGGGTACGGTCAGCCCGCGGTGGCGGGTCAGGGTTATGGCCAGTCGGCGGTGGCCGGGTGGCCCGCGGTGGCGGACTCCGGGTACGGTCAGCCCGCGGTGGCGGGTCCGGGTTATGGCCAGTCGGCGGTGGCCGGGTGGCCGGCGGTGGCGGACTCCGGGTACGGTCAGCCCGCGGCGGGTCCGGGGTATGACCAGTCGGCGGTGGCCGGGTGGCCGGCGGTGGCGGACTCCGGGTACGGTCAGCCCGCGGCGGGTCCGGAGTATGACCAGTCCGCGGTGGCCGGGTGGCCCGCCATGGTGGACCCGCGGCACGACCAGGACCCGGTCAGCGGCTGGCAGCCGGCTACGGGCACCGGGTACGACCAGGCCCCGATGACCGGATGGCCCGCGGCGACGGATGATCAATATGACCAGGCGGCAGTAGCCGGGTGGCCCGCGGCGGCGGACTCTGGATACGGGTGGCCCGCGACGGCGGATCCCCAGGATGACGAGCCCGAGGTGGCCGGGTGGCCTGCGGAGGATCCAGGGCTTGGCTGGCCTGCCGTTGACGATTCCGGGTACGCCGAGCCTGCGGTAGCGGGCTGGCCGGCGGCCGACGGGGCATCGCTCAGCACGGACGCAACGGTCAGCCGGGCCCCCAGCAAGCAGCGTCCGGCCAGGCGCCCGGGGTAAGTCGGCTCCCGGCAACAAAGCGCTCAGCGAACCGGTCGGCAACGCGGCGGCCACGCGGGAAGCACGGCGCCCGCCCGCTCAGCCGGCACCCGAACCTGCCCGCCAGGCTCAGCGGGCGAGAAGCACCAGAAAGACGCGCCGCCGGCTACCCGTGCGGATACTCGCGGTGGCCGGTGCTTCGGCCATCGTGGCGGGAGTGGCGGTTGTCGTCCTGACGAGATCTGGCGGTGGCGTGACCCATGTGCTGACCACCCCGGCCAGCCTCGGCTCGTACACCAAGGAGCCGCAGCTCGCGGAGCAGATGCGTGCGGGAACGCTGCGCCAGCAGATCCTTTCGGAGAGCGCTGGCGAGGCGCACAACGTCATCTACGCGGTCTACGAGGACAGCACCGGTCCGGCCGCCGCGTCCGGGCCGCAGATCATCCTGTTCATCGGCGGAAACCTGTCCGGTACGTCGGCAGGCTCGTTCATCTCCACCTTCACCGGCAAACTCCAGGGCGCCGTGACCGCCAGCGCCGGATCACTTGGCGGCGCGGCCGCCTGTGTCCCGAGCGTGGACGGGCGCGTGGCCGAATGCGTCTGGGCGGACAACGACACGTTCGGCGTGGTCGCCTCGCAAACCTTGGGCACCTCGGGCCTCGCGAGTGAGATGCGCCAGATGCGGCCGATGGTTGAGCACTCGGAGAGCACGCGGCATTAGCGGATGGCGTGGCGTTCGGGGATCTTATTTTGGCGGGCCGCTGCCGTCGTGAGGCCGCCCCGTGCGCAGGGACAAGCGCGCGATCGCGATGGCGATCGCGCTGGCCAGGACGACCAGGCCCGCGAGTTGCCCGCCGATGAGCCGGGAATCGAGCGGCAGAGTCGATGACACGGTCGTCGCGTCGGTGTCCGGGTCCGTCGTGGCCTTGGCCGGTTCCGTGCCCGCGCCGGACGTGGGGGAGACCGTGGGAAACAGCCCGGATGGGTTGGTGTCCGAGGGTGAGGTGAACGCGCTGGTCGGCAGCGCGGGCAGATACGTGCCGGGGAGCGAGTCACCCGCGCCCGCTGACGTCGGGGTCGACGTCGATGTCGAGGACGGAGCGACCACGTCGATCGTGGCGTCGGCGTGGAAGGAGGTGGCCTTGGTCGCTCGTGCAGTGGCCGTGAGCGTGACCCTCTCCCCGGCGGATGCCGCATCGCGCACGTGGACGCCCGCTACCAGCTCGTCGCTCTGGGTTGTCGGCAGGTCTCCCACGGTGCACACGTCGCCATTTGCTTGCGCGCACACCGTGAAACGCGGCGCATCTACGTCGGCGACCTTGCCTATCGTTACGGTAACGCTCGCCCCGTCGCTTTCCGCGCCCGTGGTCCATACGAAGATCTTGTAGCTGGCCGTCCCGCCGGGCTGGACGCTGCTCTTCGAGAATGGCTGGACCAGCACGCAGAGCTGCGGGGTCGTCGGCTTGGGCGTAGGCGAAGGCGACGGTTTCGGCGAGGGCGTGGGGCTGGGCGACGGGCTGGTGCTGGGCGTCGGGCTCGGGTCGGGCGTCGGGCTATCGCTGGTCGGCGGGGGCGTGCTCGGTGTCGAGCTCGCGGCCGGTGTGGGGCTGGCCGGGTCGCTCGCGCTCGGCGATGCGCTAGCGCTGGGGGTGGCGCTGGCCGCCTGGCTCGGCGTTGCTGAGGTGGAACTCTCCGGCGCTGCGGCCAGGGTCGCCGCGGCCCTGGCCTCGGTCGCCGGCTGGGCGTTCTTCACCGTGCTCGAGCTCGCGGTCGCCGCTGGACGGTGGGCGCACGCGCTGGTCGCGCTGGTGGTGCTGGTCGTGCTCAGCAGGCTGGCCTCGGAGGCGTGCACGGCAGCGGCACCGGCCGAGCCCCCCGACACGAGGAGCAGCCCGGCCAAGATGCTGAACGTGGCCGTCTGGGCGCGTCCCGCCGTCACCGACGCGCGGTCGCCCCGCTGCCGACCCCAGCGATGACGCCGTTCTTCTGCCCCAAGTTTGATCACTGTACGCATGTCCAGGCTGACCCATTCCCTTCTGTCACTATTCGACACCTCCTGCGGCGGCCGAAGCCATAGCCCTAGGGGAAAAGCTACGCTGCGGCACGCTGTGCAGTGCGTGACGAGGAGGCCAACCCAGGTGGCGTTTTTGGTGCTCTTTCCCTGAATGGCGGGCGCCGAGGCGCGCGCCGGGCGCGCGCCGGGGCGCGTGTCCTCCACGCGCGGGAGGTCCGGACGGCAGCGCGGGCGGCAACGGAGGTCAGGCAACCGCCGTGATCTCGGGTCGTGTATGCTCGCCAGCGCGGTTACGTCCTCCGACGGCGGTCACGTCCGGCGGCGACCGCGCAAGCCGGACGGAAGATCCGGTGCCGTGCCCCCTTAGCTCAGTCGGCAGAGCGTCTCCATGGTAAGGAGAAGGTCTACGGTTCGATTCCGTAAGGGGGCTCCGCAGGTCAGAGCTGTTTTCCGAAAATATTTTCTGCTTTGGGAGGCTGTTTTCGCGCCTTCTGGGCCGCGAGATGGGGGCCAAGTGGCCGCCGACGGCCCTGGTGCCTGTAGGCGGAACGGCCGGCTCTCGCAAGCTTTGCCGCCCCTTGTACCCGTTCCGTTCGGCGTCTGGCCCGAGGCGGTCGCTGGTGCCAGGCCTAGTTACGCTGCGCGACGCATATCTATCTGTCACGGTGTTCGCGAGCTCCCTGCCGAGTATGGCCCCTTGGGGTTGCCCCCGTGTGGTACAGCCAGGTGCACCCATATCAGCCGGTCCTGGCATGCCGCCGCAACTAGCAGGGGCGCGCCGCTATTGCATGATCGCTGGCGACCGGGGGACTCATTGAGCTGTATGTGCGACCAGTCACGGTAGAACCATCGATGTCGCGAGGCATCGGCGTTGGTACTTGCCGAACGTCTTGAGGTCCCCGTACCCGATGGCCCGCAGGCTCAGAAGCCGGCGAGGCGGTCGGGGTCAGTCCGGTCGAGTGCCAGGCCCAGCCCCGGGCGTGGTGTGCGGCGGCCACTAGGGCAGCTCCGTGTCCGCACCGGCCAGGGATGCGATGTGCGCGGGGTTGAAGAATTCTGGCACCGGCAGGGCAGCGGCGAACATGCTGGCGAACTCGTCCATGGCTTTCTGGTTGCCGGCAATCGCGCCCAGCAGTTGCTGCATCTGCGGCGGCGGGGGCACGGCCAGGTCGGCGAGCTGACCGGTGAACTCGTACATCGGCAGCACCCGCTCGTCGCGGCGCTGCTGGTACTGGCCCAGCGCGTCGTCGTAGCTGCGGCCGTTGCGCCATACGGTGTCGAGCGCGTCGGCGCACATCTCTGCGTCGTGGAAGGCGTCAGTGATGCCCTGGGCGGTGACCGGATCCTTGGCGTACCCGGCATCACCGACCAGCGCCCAGCCCGGCCCGTATGGTTTCCGGAACCTGTTCGGTACTCCTTCGCCCACGACCCGGGTTTGCTGCCGCCCACCAGCGAGCCGGTCGCCGAGGGCGGCGGTGATCTCGCGCTGGTAGTTGCCCTGCAGATCCTGCTTCACCTGGGCCACCTCGGCCTGCGGCCAGGCGGCGAGGACCAGTGTCAGGTCGTCGTTGGTGGGGATCAGGCCGAAACCGCGACCGGGCCTGAGCATCCACCGCGCCCCGGCGGCGGGCACGCCGGACCAGTACGAGTAGTAAGCACTGCCCAGTACCGGGCCCTCGCGATAGCGCTGCGCGTTCACCTGCTGGGCGACCCGCGAATGCACCCCGTCGGCGCCGATGATGACGCCAGCGTACTCGCTGACCTCCATCCCCCCGCGCGCATGCCCCCGGATGCCGACCACTTGGTCGCCGTCGGTTATCAGCTCCGTGACGCTGAACGCCTCGTGCAGCTCGGCGCCAGCCTTCACAGCGGCGCGGACGAGCAGTTCGTCCAGCACGATCCGGCGCGGCGCGTAGGCCCCGGCGGTCCCGTCGGCGGCCGTCGGCGTCCCGGTGATCACCAGCAGCCCAAAGTCGAAGCTGTACGCAGGCAGCCACGGGCAGTTCGTCGCGACGAGATCGTCCAGCAGCCCCCACCGCCGCAGCACCGTCAGGCCCGGCGGATGGATCACGTGCGTCGAGACGGTGTCGGACGGGAAGCTCGCCCGGTCGAGGAGCAGCACGTCGTAGCCCTTGCGGGCCAGCAGCATCGCGGTGGCGGCGCCGGCGCAGCGGGCGCCGACAACAATCGCGTCGTAGCGTCGCGTCACCGGCGCCGCTCGGTGTCCTCTCAGGTTCGTCGAGTTCATCGTTGCCTCCTGACCGATCACTGATGCCTGGAATGCTGCCAGCTCCGGCTTTCACCGCTCTTTCATTGCTGCGAGAATGGGAGCCGATGCGCGCAGCGCCAGCGTTCCGGGTGCTCGGGACGCTGCAGGCGGACCGGGATGGCGCCTCCCTGCCGCTGCCCAGCCGCCGACAGCGGGCCTTGCTCGCCGCGCTGCTAACCCGGGCCGGGCGGCCGGTGCCGGCGGACGAACTCATCGAAGCGGCCTGGGGTGAGCGGCTCCCTGACCACCCGAAGGCCGCGCTGCAGACCGTGCTGTCCCGGCTGCGCGCCGCGCTAGGCGCCGAACTGATCAGCGCCGGTATTTCCGGATACCGGCTGGACGTCACCGCCGACGACGTGGATGCGCTGCGGTTCGAAGCGCTGCGCGAGCGGGCTGCGCACGCCCCGGACGCCGCCGCCGCAGGACTGCTCGACGCTGCCCTCGCGCTGTGGCGCGGCCCGGCGTATGCCGAGTTCGCCGACCGCTACTTCGCCAGCGCGGAGGCGGCGCGGCTGAACGAACTGCGCGCGGCCACGATCGAGGACTACGCCGACCTCTCGCTGCGAACGGGACGTGCGACGGACGCGATCGCGCACCTCGAAGCGCTGCAGGCAAGCGAACCGTGGCGCGACCGGTGCGTCGGACTGCTCATGCGTGCGCTCGCCGGGTCCGGGCGGGCCACCGAAGCGCTGCAGATCTACGACCGGCATCGGCGCGGCCTGGCGGCGGAATTCGGCCTCGACCCCTCGCCGGGCCTGCAGGACCTGCAGGCCCGGATCCTCCGCAACGAGCTGCCCGAGGCACCTTCGCCGGCACCGAAGCCACCGCGCTGGTTCGCCGTCTCCACGCCGTTCGTCGGGCGCGACGCCGAGATGGCGGCCCTTGTCAACGCGGTGAGCAGCAACCGGCTGGTCACCGTCACCGGCATCGGTGGGGTCGGCAAGACACGGCTGGTCGCCGAGTCACTGGGCGAACTCGCCGCCCAGCTCGAGATGCCTGTCGCGGTCGCCGAACTGGGCGCCGTACCGGCAGGCAGCGTCGACGGCGCCGTCGCCTCCGCCTTCGGCCTGGATGTCCGCACCGGCACACCTCGCACCGCGGTCAGCGAGTACCTTGGCGCGGGCTCGCAGCTCCTTGTGATCGACAACTGCGAACACGTGCTCGCCGACGCCCGCGACCTGACCGGGGCGCTGCTGCGCGCCTGCCCGCAGGTGCGGATCATCGCCACCAGCCGCCACCGGCTGGGACTACGCGATGAGCAGGTGCTGCCGTTGGACCCGCTGCTCACCAACGCCGCAGACGTGCCCGCGCAACAGCTGCGCGACACCGCACCGGTCCGGCTGTTCACTGACCGGGTGCGCCGCGTGCGCCCTGACCTCCCGGTGACAGCGGAAACCGTGGCGCTCAGCGCAGCGATATGCCGCCGGGTCGACGGGGTGCCGCTGGCGATCGAGCTGGCGGCAGCGCAAGCGGCGGCGATCGGCCTAGTGCCGGTGCTGGACCGGCTCGGCGACCTGGACGTGCTCGCCGACGCCGACGGCGGCATGCGGGCGGTGCTCGACCGCTCCTGGACCCTGCTCACCCGCAGCGAGCAAGAACTACTGGCAAGACTGTCGGTGTTCGCGGCCGACTTCGACCTCGACGCGGTCGAGCATGCCGGCGGCCCGGCGGCCGCAACGCGCCTGGCGCATCTGGCGGACGCGTCGCTTTTGCACGTCGCGCACTTCCGCGGCCAGGCGCGATACCGGATGCTGGCAATCGTGCGCGCCTTCGCCGCCGAACGGCTCCGCGCCGATGGCGCGGCCGGGGCTGCGCTTATCGCGCATGCCCGCTGGATCCGCGACCTGGCAGATGCCGCGGCCGCCGACGTCCGCGCGGGCGGTGCCGGCGAGCCGCTGCACCAGCTGCTGGCCTACCGCGGCGACCTGCTCACGGCGGTGCGCAGGGCGCTGGACGCGGGCGAGATTGAAGTGGCCGGCGCGATCACCGCGGCGCTGGGCTGGTGCACGCACTGGGTGCGTGACGGGGAGCTGCTGAGGCTGGCGCGGGACGTGGCCCGCGACCCGCGCCTGCCCGCGACGCCGGTCGCCGCGCTCGCGGGAGCGTCCGGCGCGCTCCATGCGGCAGAGCTCGGCGACCTGGATGAGGCGCACCGGCTCGGCACTAGGGCGCTGGCGATCGCGTCCACGTCCGAGGAACAGTGTCTGGCGCTGACCGCGCTGGGCGTGACCTGCGTCTACCGCGGCGAGCACACGGAATCGATGCGCTACTGGCATAGGCTGCTCGAACTCCCGGCCGTGCCGGCTCCGCTGCGGGTCGACGCACACGCTACGTTCGCGCTTCTCGCCTGTTTCCGGTCGGACCAGGCGGCCGCACGGCAGTATGCGGAGCGGGCCGTGGCCGCTGCCCGGGACGCAGGACCAGTTGGGGCCTTCGCGACGTACACGATGGGTGAGGTCCGGCTGCGGGAGGATCCCGCGGCTGCGGTCGAGATCCTCGAACTCGCTGTGTCCCAGGCTGAGGCCGGCGGGACCGCGCAGATCGCCGAGGTCGCACGCATCGCGCTCATCTCCGCCCTGGTCCGGCTCGGCCGCCACGACGAGGCGCTGCGGGTGTTTCCCGACTTGTTGCATCAGCTGCGCCGCCGGGGCGGATGGCCACAGCTGTGGACAAGCCTGCGCATCCTCGCCGAACTGCTGGAGGCACGCGGCCGCCCGCAAGACGCGGCGCTCCTGCTCGCCAGCGCGAGCCTCGACCCGTCCGCCCCGCCCGTCACCGGAGACGACGTCCCGCGCTATCGCGAACTGCGGCGCCGGGTCATCAACCAGATCGGGACCGATGCACACCGGCGGCTGGCCGATCAGGCGGCCCTGCTCCCCCGGGTCCAGGTCCTGGACCGGGCGCTTGCTGCGCTCGCTACGACAGCACGCGGATGACCGCTACCGACAGCCAGACCATGCCCGAGCAAAGTACAGATCAGCCATTCGGGAAGCGGTGGAAGCAGTCAATTGACGGCCGAGCCGCCGATCATAACGGCGGCACTGCGGGCGTTCTCGCCGGCCTTTCGCCTGTCACTCTTCGTGATGATTTTCCATCGAGTGCAGCGAGCAGAGCCCTCGGTGGCGGGGTGATCATCGGGGCGGGGCACTTCGGGGCACACGGGCGCTCGCGGGTCGCCCGGTCCGCGGCACGGCGCGGGTCCCCGGTGCGTCGCCGTCGGGGTCATCGCGGCGGGCCGCTGGGGCGAGGTGGCCGGCGGCGTATGCTGGGTGTGCTGTATCCCTTTTGGCAGCCTGAACGAGTTCCGGACCTGGTCCAGACCACGCGCCTGTTTGAGTTCCGCCTTGCTGCATCTCCTAGATCGCGGGGCGTCCGATGAGCGCAAGGGTGGCTTCGGGTCATTATGACGGCGATCGCTTCTTTCCGGTTTCCGGTGCGCCCGTGCAGGCTCCGGCGCGGCGGGCCAGTCAGCTGACGGTAACGTCCGCGGGCCCGGCGCCGCCTGACTCCGGCTTCACTGCGGCCAGCTGGGCATTTGTGGCGGGCAGATGGCACCGGCAAGATGCCGCGAGTTAGCCGGGGGCGACCCGCCGGAGGTTTCTGCCCGTCGTCATCATGACCGTCGGCCCGCGTGTCAGCGCCCAGGAGACCTCGCCAGCTGCCGGCCTGGTCACGGGCGCACCGCCCGGCGCGACTTCAGCCCTGCTGACCGGCCCCGGCATAGCGCAGCGGAGGCTGCCAGCGGCCGGCGCAGGCCGGTACCGGCGCGGGCGAAGGATGGTCAGCACCGCAGCGTCCGCTGTCCTTGTCGCCGCCATCTTCGGTTTCGCACTCCCGCATTTCGCGTCCTACCGCAGCGTATGGGCCAGCGTCCAGATGATGACGTGGCCGCAGGTGCTGCTGGTCGTCATGGCGGCAGCGGCCAGCCTGGTCGCGGGCTGGCTGGTGATCTGTTCCATCCTGCCGTCGGTACGGCTGCGCGAAGCAGCAGTGGTGAATCTTGGCTCCACCGCGGCGGCCAACACGCTTCCGGCTGGCGGGGCCCTCGCCATGGGCATCAGCTGGACGATGCTCTCCGGCTGGGGCGTCAGCGGAGCCGGATACGTGCTCTACACCCTGGTGTCGGGTATCTGGAATGTCTTCGCCCGGCTGGGCCTGCCGGTCATCGCCCTGATGATCATGACGACGGTCAGCAGGCCGCAGGCTGGCCTGCTAGCTGGCGCCGTTGCGGGCCTGGCCGTGCTCGTTATCGTGGCCGCCGGCTTCGGCCTTCTGCTGCGGAGCGGGTCCTTCGCGCTCCGCGCGGACGCGGCGGTCCAGCGCGCACTCACGGTGGCCTGCCGGCTCGCGCGCAGGGCGCCGCCGTCTTCCGCTGCCGGGTCCCTGCAGGGATTCCGTGAGCGGGCCTCCGGGCTCCTCGGCGCGCGGGGCTGGCGCATCACCGCGGCTACGGCCGTGAATACCCTCGCCCTGTGGCTGGTCCTGTTGGCGAGCGTGCGCGGCGTGGGCCTGTCCCAGTCCCAGGTGCCGTGGCAGACCTCGCTTGCGGCGTTCGCGTTCGTCCGCCTGCTGACCGTCCTGCCTGTTACGCCGGGCGGTGTCGGCGTTACCGAACTAGGCCTCGTCAGCATCCTGGCCGCGGGCGCCGGCCACAAACTCGCCGGGCAGGTAACAGCGGCCGTCCTGCTCTACCGGGCTGTGACTTACCTGGCGCCCATTCCCCTCGGTGCGCTAGCCTGCGTCGCCTGGCGGTACGCACCCGCGCTCAGGCGCGGAGACAACAGGTCATGGACGACTGCCGGGCCGGGACACGTGGCCCGGCAACCAGCGGGAGACAGCACGCAGAACAGCCAGAAATGCATGCCGCAGTGAACCATGCCAGGCGCCAGTGACCTGCGCCAGATCGGGCGGCGATGCGCGCCTCGCGATTGCTGAGGCAGGATCACTGAGCGTGACGGCCTTGCGGCCAGACGGAGCGCGAGATCGCCGACTCGGCGCGGCGCGAAACCGCTGTGATCGTGCCATCACGCACGCACATATCGGCGGTTATCTGAACCCCATCTGCCAGAAGGTCGGCGGGCGCGTGGGTTCTGCGTCGTTGACATGTAGCTGAACAGCGTTCAAGTAAAGCAGCTAAATTCGAAAAACCGCATCGACAAGGGGATTCGCATCGGGTCTGCGTCGGCGACATTGTCAAGATAACTTGTCTACGACGCAGCAAAAAGCCCACAAAACGCCCGCGTGCATTACGTCGTAGACAGCCCAGCCGTGGTAGAGATAACGGCCGTTGTTTGCGCGGCTCGAACCTAAGCATCCTGACCGCGCCCAGTGACGGCGCCCGCGCGGCCCAGCTGCAGCTCGGCCTGGACCTGACCCAAGTCAACGCCGACGGGACCACTGGGCTGCCTATGCCGATAGTCATCATCGCCGACGCCGCGCGGACCATCCGCTGGACCGACGTGCACCGCGACTACACAACCAGGACCGGGCCCCCGCCAGGTCCTGCACGCGATCAGCCAGACGATCGCCTGATGCTGGACGCCGTGGCGGGTCACGGGCCGCCCAGTGCCGTCAGTCCATGGAATGGCCGCCGGCACGGGCACGCCGTTATCTGGTCGGCGCCCTCAGGCGGCCGACAGCGCTGACCTGCGTCTGACCGGAACTCAGTCATCTGCTCATTCCCGCTGTCGAGCCGGAGTCTCAGCGGTCACTCATTGAGTTGGGGACCGGTCGCTGCCGGCGTTTTGCTGCCGCTGCCTCACCCGGGCGTTGTCCTCCGCGATGTCCTGCGGCGACCGGCCAGTTTCCTTCAGGTATGCCTGCGTGTCGTCGTCGTCGGGCCGCTGGTGGCGGATGCGCACAAGCTGGGGAATGCCGAGAGCCGCGCCGCCGAGCACGAGTCCAATCACGCCGCCAAGGATGGCGATCATCATGACAATACTGCCCTCCTATGTATCTGTATCCTCGTGCGGCCTGCCGGGCGAGGCCCTGCGTTGTCTGGGCCGAACGCAGGCCAGCTGCGGCCGGGCTGTCGTTGCCGAGCCGGACGGCCCTCCTTCGGGCGCTAGCTGCCAGCGGCCGCCGGGCTTCCCGGCTGCCTCGCGGCTGCCCGCCCCGGCTATCGCGCGTGCAGATTGTCGCTGAGATACGCACGGCTCGCTAGGACCCGCCGCGGTATAGACCGGCCCGCTGATGACCCCGTGCCCGCCCCCGGCGCCCCGCAGACCGAAGTGCTGACCGGCCGCGATATATGCAGGCGCCTCGGCGCCGGCGATCGTGACGGTTACGACAGCACGGTCTCCAGGTCGCAACGGGTTCTCTTCGTCATCCCAGGTCATCATCGCCGGGAAGAACTTGCCAGTGCCTGGTTGGCCGTCGCGGGTGCCATGGACCAGCAGTGGCCGGGTGCCGCCTGCGTACTCCCGGGCAGAAGGCCCAGCTGCCGGATCGAGGGTTATCACCGCCCTGAACCTGAAGAGCTTCACGACTCCTCCATTGCAGCAGTGCGTCACTCTGCTGGCCCAAGCACGGCGAAGGCGCCAGCCGAGCGGTGGACTGCGGTGCCTGAGCAGAGAGCATTGCCTTCTACAATAATTGCCCAGGGCACCTTTCTGTCAATCGCCCATGCCAGCTCACCTGTGCACGAAGGACTGCCGGGCAGCAGTCCCGGAGTCCGCGGAGTCCCGGACCTGCGAT
>CAVSNQ010000009.1:0-177419 GCA_963729365.1 uncultured Actinomycetota bacterium | reverse complement strand
CCGAGGGTGATTCCGGCGGCGATCTGCGTTTGATTTAGGCCCTGCTGCTTATAGTCCCGATGGTGGCGTGCGGGCGGCTGCGGCTAACCGCGCGCTGACGTAAGAATCCGCGAAAGGATGGGATCACCCTCAGATGGGTGATGACCACCGGAGATGGGCCTGAACAGAATTGGCAGTGTCCCCGGAAGGGGCTGGGACCATACGCCTACGCGTCATTGCCGGCTCGACTGAGGTGAGCCATGACTGATCAGGTCGATATCTCCGGAGGAGCCCTCAGACGGCCAGCGAGCCGTCCGAGGCGGGAAACGGTCCCGGCATTGGCTGGGCCAGTCGGCGCGGTGTCGGCCTACCGGTGACGGCCGCCGATCACCCCGACCAGGGAGGCTGAGGATGCGGATCGTGATCGCGCTGGGCGGCAACGCGCTGTTGCGCCGCAGCGACCCGATGACCACCGAGGTCCAGCGCCGGAACGTCAGGACCGCGGCCGAGGCGATCGCACCGCTCGCCGTGGAGCACAGCGTGGTCGTCGTGCACGGGAACGGGCCGCAGGTGGGCCTGCTGGCCCTGCAGGCCGACGCGTACCAGGGTGCCGAGCCGTATCCGCTCGACGTCATGGACGCGGGCACCCAGGGCATGATGGGCTACCTGATCCAGCAGGAACTCAGAAGCGTCATGGCCCAGGGCAGCCAGGTCGCGACCCTGCTCACCATGATCGCGGTGGACCCGGCGGACCCGGCCTTCGCCAACCCGACGAAGTTCGTCGGCCCGGTCTACGCCCAGGAGGCCGCCCACGCGCTGGCCGGCGACAAGGGCTGGACGTTCCGGCAGGACGGTGACGCCTGGCGGCGCGTGGTGCCGTCTCCCCGGCCCCAGCGCATCCTGGAGATCCAGCCGATCACCTGGCTGCTCCAGCAGGGGGCCGTGGTCATCTGCGCGGGCGGCGGGGGGATCCCCACGACGTACCCGTCCTCGGGCTCTGGCGAAGTGGTGGGCGTCGAAGCGGTCATCGACAAGGATTTCGCGAGCGAACTGCTCGCCGAGGACGTGGGCGCGGACCTGTTCGTTATGGCCACCGACGTCGACGGCGTCTATGTCGGCTGGGGCACCCCCGAACAGAAACGGCTGGGCGACGTCACGCCGGGCGAACTTGCCGGTCACACATTCCCGGCCGGGTCCATGGGCCCCAAGGTCGAGGCGGCGGTCCGCTTCGCCGAGAAGACCGGTAACCGGGCCGCGATCGGCTCACTGGACGACATCACCGGGATCGTGGCCGGGAAAGTCGGCACGAATGTGGTCACGCGGGCCGCATCGACCTAGCCGCCAGCAGGCGGCCCGGGCGGAAGGGCCTGGCGGAAGCCCGGCTTCCCATATCGCAAGGAGGTCAGGTGACCAGACCGACCGAGGCGTCGCGTCCGGCCTGGCGCCGGAGGCCGGCGGACCCCGTGTGGCACGCGCACAGCGCCGACTGGGCAGTCCCGGCCCGCGCCGCGACGACTCCCGTGAACGCGGAGGAATCACCCTCGGAAGGGTGAGGAAACCCGCAGATGGTGCGAACAGCATCAAGGTGCGGAGCGGGACAGGCGACGGTTACGCGCCGCCGCCGCTCGGCTAGGGGTGTGCCATGACGGATCAAGTTGACGCCTCCGGAGAAGCCCCCGAGGCCGGCTCGCCGCCGGACAAGAAGTACCTCTCGGTGCGCGAGGCCGCGTTCATCGGCGTCGGGTCGATGGTGGGCGCGGGGATCTTCGCGCTGCTGGGCGCGGCCGGCGAGGTGGCCGGGGCTGCGGTGTGGGTGTCGTTCCTGATCGCCGGGGCCATCGCGCTGCTGCAGGGCTACTCGTTCGCCAAGCTCGGCGCCCGGTACCCGTCGGCCGGGGGCATGCTCGAGTACGTCGCGAAGGGATTCGGCGACGGCCACTTCACCGGCATCACGGCCTGGCTGGTCTACCTGGCCAACGCCATCGTGACCGCGATGGTGGCGGTCTCGTTCGGCAGCTACGCCAGTTCCATGCTC
This sequence comes from uncultured Actinomycetota bacterium, assembly GCA_963729365.1. GTDB lineage: Bacteria > Actinomycetota > Actinomycetes > Streptosporangiales > Streptosporangiaceae > JASHPR01. The sequence continues at coordinate 175,405 of CAVSNQ010000009.1, read as the reverse complement.
ACCGGGGCGGAGAGCGCCGTCTGGATCAAGGTGTTCGCGGCGCTCATCATCGTCGTCATGACCGGGGTGAACATCGTCGGGTCGAAGCTCGTCGCGAACGCCCAGAGCGTGATCGTCGTGGTCGTCGTCGGGATCCTCACCGTCTTCGCGGTGGTCCTCCTGGTCAACATCCACGCGTCGCTGCTGGCGCCGTCGGGGTACCCGCCGTGGAAGGACATCATCTCGAGCGTGGCGCTGACCTTCTTCGCGTTCCTGGGCTTCGGCATCATCACCTTCACCGCGAAAGACCTCCGCAAGCCGTCCCGCCAGCTGCCGCGGGCGATGTTCATCGCGCTCGGGATGGCGACGGTCATCTACGTCGCCATCGCGCTGGGCGTGTTCGGCACGCTGAGCGTGGAGAAGGTGATCGCGTCGGGAGGCACCGCGCTGGCCGTGGCCGCCGAGCCCACGCTCGGCAAGGCGGGCTACTGGCTGATGAGCGTCACCGCCCTGTTCGCCACGGCCGGGGCCACGAACGCGGGACTGTACCCGGCCCCCGGGCTGTCCGAGCGGCTGGCGGAAACGGGGCAGTTCCCGCCGCTGATGGCGCGCAAGCTCGGCGGGCGGGTGTCGACCGGGCTGCTGATCGAGGCGGTGGCGTGCCTGATCCTGGCCGTGGTGTTCAAGCTGGACGCGATCGCCTCCATCGGCAGCGCCGTGGCCCTGCTGATCTTCACGCTCATCACCGCGGCCCACTTCCGGGTCCGGTCCGAGACCGGCGCGAACCCCTTCATCCTCGCGATCGCGATCGCCTCGGCGGGCGTGGTCCTGGTGGTGTTCGTGTTCACCACCCTCATCCACGAGCCGGCCTCGATCGCCACGTTGCTGGGCATCATCGTGCTCGGCGTCGTCCTCGACTTCTGGTGGAAACGGGTGCGGGCGGACCGGGCCAAGCGGGTCCCGGTCGCGAGCTAAGTCCTTAAGGGAGCCAACAATGACCACCACCAAGCAGCCCGCCGAGCACGCCGCCTGGTACGCCCTGTCCGCGGCGGAAGCGGCCCGGGCGATGAATGTCGAACCGGATCAGGGGCTCGGCGCCGGCGAGGTACAGCACCGGCTGGCCGAGTACGGGCCCAACGAGCTGCCGACCGAGCCGCCGCCCAGCGTCTGGGTGGTCGCGCGGGGGCAGCTGGCCAACCCGATGAACATCATGCTGCTGATCGTCTGCGTGGCCAGCTTCGCCATCTCCCAGGTGGCCACGGGCATCGTGGTGCTGGGGCTGGTGACGTTCAACGTCGTCATGGGCTCGGCCCAGGAGCTGAAGGCCCGGGCCAGCGTCGAGGCGCTGGCCAAGCTCCAGGTGCCCCGGGCCCGGGTGCGGCGATCCGGCCAGGTCGAGGAGCTCGAATCCACCAAGCTCGTGCCCGGTGACGTCGTACTGCTCGAGGCCGGTGACGTCGTCCCGGCGGATGGCAGGATCTTCTCCTCCGCCACGCTGGAGGTGCAGGAGGCCGCGCTCACCGGCGAGAGTGCCCCGGTAGCCAAGGACCGGGTGACCCTGCCCGAGGGGGAGGTGGCGCTCGGCGACCGCACGAACCTGGTGTTCCAGAACACCCAGGTCACCCGCGGCACGGCCACGTTCGTGGTGACCGCGACCGGTGAGGCGACCGAGATAGGCAAGATCGCCGGCCTGGTCACGGCCACCAAGCGCACGCGGTCGCCGCTGCAGCGCGAACTCGACGGCATGACCAAGGTGTTCGGGCTGATCGCCTTCATCGCCGTGGCGGTGATCGCCGTCTTCGGCCTCGCGCGGGGCCAGAACACCACGACCCTGGTACTGCTGTGCATCTCGACCGCGATCGCGGCCATCCCGACCGGCCTGCCAACGTTCGTGCAGGCCATGCTGTCGTCGGGAGCGCGCCGCCTGGTGGAGGCCAAGGCGGTCGTCAAGTCGCTGTCGGACGTGGAGACCCTGGGCGGGACGACCGTCATCAACTCCGACAAGACCGGCACCCTGACGATGAACGCGATGACCGCGACCACCATGCTGGCCGGCGGTGACTGGTTCAAGATCGAAGGTCCCGGCTACCAGAAGGCCGGCGCGATCCTGGGGGTGGCCGGGGGGGAGATGCCGGACTTCCACCGCCTGGCCCTGGGCCTGACGCTCTGCACCGACGCCACGGTCGCCGACGACGGGTCGGTCATCGGCGACCCGACCGAAGCGGCCTTCGTGGTGCTCGCCGCGAAAATGGGCGCCGACGCCGAGCAGACACGGGAAACCCTGCCGCGCCGCGCCGAGGTGCCGTTCGACTCCGAGTACAAGTTCATGGCCACCTTCCACGACCGCCCGGACTGGCTGGGCGGCGGGATCTTGACGCGGTCGCATTTCGAGAGTGTCAAGGGCGCGCCCGACGTGGTCGTGGAGCGCTGCGGCCAGGCCCTGTGGCACGGCGAGCAGGTGCCGATCGCCGCCGTCCGGGATGAGATCCTGGCCGCCAACCGCCAGCTGTCCGAGCGCGGGCTTCGCGTGCTCGCGTTCGCCGTCCGGGACCTCGACGACGCGGCGATGTCGTCGGCGCTGGCCGACCCGATGGCCGCCGTCACAGACCTGGTCTTCGTGGCGCTGGTCGGGATCATGGATCCGCTCCGCACCGAGGCCAAGGACGCGGTGCACGTCGCCCTCGACGCCGGGATCGACGTGCGGATGATCACCGGCGACCATACCGTGACCGCGCGCGCGATCGCCGACGAGCTGGGGCTCGGGCCCGGCGTGATCACCGGCACCGAGCTGCAGCACCTCCCGGATACCGAGGTGATCGAGCGGCTTCCCGAGCTGCACGTGTTCGGCCGGGTGGCGCCCGAGGACAAGCTGCGCCTGGCCAAGCTCATGCAGCAGTCCGGCGACGTGGTCGCGATGACCGGCGACGCCGTCAACGACGCGGCCGCGCTCAAGCAGGCCGACATCGGGGTGGCCATGGGCAGCGGCTCGGAGGTGTCCAAGCAGGCGGCCAAGATCGTGCTGACCGACGACAACTTCGCCACCCTGGTTAAGGCCGTCGACCTGGGCCGCGACATCTACCGCCGGATCTCCACCTACATCAGGCTGCAGCTGACCATCCTGTCCTCGGTGCTGCAGCTGATGGTCTACGCCACCATCCTCAACATCAACGGCGGCGTGGCCCTGTTCCCGCTGCAGCTGCTGTTCTGTAAATTCTTCGTGGTCATCACCGTGGTCATCGGGTTCATCGTCGACGTCCCCGACCCCGGGGTCATGCAGCGGCCGCCACGCGAGCCCGGCACGAAGATCGTCAACCGGCCCCAGATCATCCGCTGGTTCGTCACCGGGTTCGTGGTCGCCGCCACCGCCCTCGCCGTCCTGGAGTGGGGACCCGGCAACCCCAGCACCACGCACGCGTCCGCCTCCATGACCATGGCCTTCGCCATCGTCTCGCTCAGCGCGGTCAACATCGGCCTGATCATGCGGCGCGAACGCCAGGCACCGTGGTCCTGGCCGGTGTTCCCCTTCCTGGGCTGGATCATCCTCGGCTGGATCCTCACCTGGGCCGCCGTGCAGCTCAACATGCTGCAGAGCCTGCTCGACACCCAGTCGCTCACCGGGCGGCAGTGGCTGGTCGTGCTGGCCCTGTCGCTTCTCGCGCCCGCGGTCGTCGGGGTGGACAAGGCCATTCAGCTGTCGCGCCAGCGCAAGGCCCGCCCGAGCCAGCGGATGCCCGGACCGGCCGGAAACCCTTCCGCTATCACGCAATGAGGTGATCAACATGCCGTTTGGAGTGCACTCCGAGGTGGGCAGGCTGCGCCAGGTCATGGTGCACCGCCCGGGCCTGGAGCACACCCGCCTGACCCCGTCCAACGCCGGGGAACTGCTGTTCGACGATGTGCTGTGGGTGGCGCGGGCCAAGGCCGAGCACGACATGTTCTGCGAGGCGATACGCGACCGGGGCGTGGAGGTGTTCGAGATCGAGCACCTGCTGGCCGAGGCGCTGGCCAACCCGCAGGCCCGGGAGTGGGTGTGCGGTCACATCCTGAGCGAGCGGCAGGTCGGGATCACCGCGTCGGCGCGGGCCCGGGAGTGGGTCAGCTCGGGCGAGCCGGCGGTGGTGGCCGAGTTCCTGATCGGGGGGATCACCAAGGCGGACGTGACCCAGGACGTGGGGCTGGTGTGGGAGTCGGCCGACCCGACCAGCATGCTGCTGCCGCCCTTGCCGAACTTCCTGTTCCAGCGCGACCCGTCGTGCTGGATCTTCGGCGGCGTCACGATCAACCCGATGACCAAGCTGGCCCGGGTGCCGGAGACGATGATCATGGAGGCGGTGTACCGGTTCCACCCGATGTTCGCCGCCGAGGAGTTCCCCATCTGGCTGGGCGGGACCGACGAGGACTGGGGCCGCTGCCACGTCGAGGGCGGGGACGTGCAGCCGATCGGCAACGGCACCGTCATGATCGGCATGGGCGAGCGCACCACCCCGCAGGCCGTGCTGTGGATCGCCCGCTCGCTGTTCCGGGCCGGGTCGGCGAACCAGGTGCTCGCGGTGCACCTGCCCAAGTCCCGCAGCTACATGCACCTGGACACGGTCATCACGATGTGCGACCGCGACCTGGTCACCCTGTTCCCGCAGGTGGTCGGCGGGGCGCGCACCTGGGCCATCCGGCCGGGCGAGGCGGCCGGCGACCTGGTGGTGGAGGAACAGCAGGGATCGCTGCCCGAGCTGATGGCCAGGGCCCTGGGCGTGGGCAAGATGCGCATCGTGGAGACCGGCGGCGACTCCTTCGAGGCCGAGCGCGAGCAGTGGGACGACGGCAACAACGTCGTCGCGCTGGAGCCCGGAGTGGTCGTGGCCTACGAGCGCAACACCGGCACCAACACCGCGCTGCGCAAGGCCGGGATCGAGGTCATCACGATCGCCGGCTTCGAGCTTGGTAAGGGCCGCGGTGGCGGCCACTGCATGACCTGCCCGATCGAACGCGACCCGGCGTTCTGACCCGCACCAGGACGGGAGTCTTCCGTGGCGTTCAATCTGAAAAACCGCAGCTTCCTCAAGGAGATCGACTTCACCCCGCAGGAGCTGAGGTTCTTGCTACAGCTCTCCGAGGCCCTCAAGAGCGCGAAATACGCCGGCACCGAGACTCAGCACCTGGCGGGCAAGAACATCGCGCTGATCTTCGAGAAGACCTCCACCCGCACCCGGTCGGCGTTCGAGGTCGGCGCCTACGACCAGGGCGCGCACGTGACCTACCTGGACCCGTCCGGGTCGCAGCTGGGGCACAAGGAGTCGATCGCCGACACCGCCGCCGTCCTGGGCCGGATGTACGACGCGATCGAGTACCGGGGCAACGCCCAGGCCGACGTGGAGGAACTGGCCGCCCACGCCGGGGTGCCGGTGTACAACGGGCTGACCGACGAGTGGCACCCGACCCAGATGCTGGCCGATTTCCTGACCATGCACGAGTCCAGCCACAAGCCCTACGACGCGATCGGCTACGCGTTCACCGGGGACTGCCGGTTCAACATGGGCCGCTCGCTGCTGGTCATGGGCGCGCTGATGGGCAGCGACGTGCGGCTGGCCGGCCCGGCCGAGCTGCACCCGCCCAAGGACGTGGTCGAGATCGCCACCGGCATCGCCCGCCGCACCGGCGCGCGCATCACCGTCACCGAGAACCCGGCCGAGGCGGTCCGCGGCGTGGACTTCATCCACACCGACGTCTGGGTGTCGATGGGCGAGTCCAAGGACGTGTGGGCCGAGCGCGTCAAGGTCCTCACGCCGTATCAGGTCAACGCCGCCCTGCTGGAGAAATCGGGGAACCCGGCGGTCAAGTTCATGCACTGCCTGCCGGCGTTCCACGACCCCAACACCACCGTGGGTCGCGAGATCATGGAGCACACCGGCATGACCTCCGGCCTCGAGGTGACCGGCGAGGTTTTCAACTCAGCCGCCAGCATCGTGTTCGACCAGGCCGAGAACCGCCTCCACACCATCAAGGCGATCCTCGTCGCTACCCTCGGGTAGGAGTCCGCCGGCGCTGTTGCTTGCTTATCTAGAACGGCGTCGGGATGTGCCGCAACGGCAGGTCCGGCTCCGTGTAGCCGCCGGCCCGCTGGCGCCTGGGCAGCTTGACGTCACGGGGGGCGAGCGGCTTGTAGGGGACCTGGCTGAGCAGGTGGCTGATGATGTTGAGGCGGCCGCGCTTCTTGTCGTCGGTGCGCGCGATGTACCAGGGCGCCCACGCGGTGTCGGTGGCGGCGAACATCGCGTCCCTGGCCCGGGAGTAGTCATACCAGCGGCTGTAGGACTTCAGGTCCATCTCCGAGAGCTTCCAGATCTTCCGCGGGTCGTGGATGCGGCTCTTCAGCCGCCGGGTCTGCTCGTCGGCGCTGACCTCCAGCCAGTACTTCAGCAGCAGGATCCCGTCATCGGCCATGGCCTTCTCGACCCCCGGCACCAGCTCCAGGAACCGGTCGGTCTGCTCCGGCGTGCAAAAGCCCATTACCGGCTCGACGCCCGCCCGGTTGTACCAGCTGCGGTCGAAGATCACGACCTCGCCGGCGGCCGGGAAGTGCGGGAGGTAGCGCTGGATGTACATCTGCGACTTCTCCCGCTCGGTCGGGGCGGGCAGGGCCACGACCCGGAACACCCGCGGGCTCACCCGCTCGGTGATCCGTTTGATCGTGCCTCCCTTCCCGGCGGTGTCCCGGCCCTCGAACACGATGCAGATTTTGGCCCCGGATTCCTTGACCCACTCCTGCACGGCGACCAGCTCGCCATGCAGCAGCCTCATCTGCTTCTCGTACTCCTTGCGCTTCATCTTCGGCGGCGGGCCCGCTTCGGTCTCCTGCACCGTAGCGGCCGGCGCTTGGATCTTCGTGTCATGCTGCTTGGCCTTCTTCTTCCCGGACATGTCGCCTCCCGTGCCAGGCTCGCCACGCACTTGCCATGGCCGCTAAGCCGCTTCTGCCTGATCCTTGCCCGATCGCGCCCGCCCGAACTCACCCACGGGAGGGTGATGTATTCGGTGGCGCGCCGACGGCAGGATTAACACCGACGACATCCTGAGAAAGGAGAAGGCCATGGCTGATCTGATCGCCATCGGATACCCGGATGAGGCGACCGGGGATGCCGCCGCCGAAGAGGCGCGCCGGCTGGCCCAGGACCTGATCATCCAGCCCGACGCGATCGCGGTGATCGTGCGCGACAAAGACGGCGGCTACCACGTCCACACCAACCATCACGCGGTCGGCGGCGGGGCGACCTGGGGCATGTTCTGGGGATTGCTGTTCGGCCTGCTGTTCTTCATCCCGGTCTTCGGCATGGCCATCGGCGCCGGGATGGGCGCCCTCATGGGCAAGGTAGCCAAGACCAGCATCGACAAGCAGTTCCAGGACCAGGTGCGCGGCATGCTCAAGCCGGGCACGTCGGCGCTGTTCCTGATGCTCGAGAAGGTAACCCCGGACAAGGCCGTCGAGGCGATGAGCAGGTTCGGCGGCACCGTGCTGAAGACCTCTCTGTCCAACGAGGACGAAAAGGAGCTTCAGGAAGCGCTGCACGGCGGTGAGACGGCCGTACAGTAACCCGCATGTGCCCCGCATCGCAGCTGGCTTCCACCCCGAAGGCGTACCCAGGTTCGAGTCTCACGACGGGCGGACCGGTGACAGGGGCCCGGCCAGCTGCGGCGCGGGACCAGCGGCCCGCTGTCCCGATGGCCGGGTGGATCCGCTCCTGGGAGGCAGCGGTGCAGACCGGTGATCAGCCCGCGCTGGGCTGGACCGTGGTTCTGCGGCGCCAGCCGGCCCGCATCGTCGACGGCCAGCCGCGAGGCGGCTACACCAGCGAGTTCGAGCTCATCTGCTGCGACTGCGGTGACCATCCCGACCTGGATTACCGCGACGTCTCAGCTGAGCTTCAGCTGATCCGCGGGCCCTACCCGATCGCGGCGGCCGTCGCCGCATATGAGAAGCACCTCGATCTTCGCCACCGGCGGCATGCGCCGGTGGGCGTACGAGGCCGCATTGACTGACACGCCTGCGGGCATGACGCGCGCCGCGGCCCGGGCGATGATCCTGCCGCTGGCGCTGGCCCAGTTCATCGCCAGCTACGCCGCCACCAACATGAACGTGGCCATCAGCGCGATCGCCACGGACCTGGGCACCAACGTGGCCGGGGTGCAGACCGCGATCACGCTGTTCACGCTGACGATGGCGGCGCTGATGATCCCGGGCAGCAAGCTGACCGACATCTGGGGCCGCAAGCGGTGCTTCATCGCCGGCCTGGCTGTCTACGCGGTCGGGGGGCTGCTGGCGGCGCTCGCGCAGGGGCTTCCGCTGCTGATCGGCGGGTACTCGCTGCTGGAGGGCGTGGGCTCGGCGCTGATGATCCCGCCCATCTACATCCTGGTCACGGTGACCTTCCCCGACGTCAAGTCGCGGGCCCGGTACTTCGGGGTGGTCAGCGGCGCGGGCGGCCTGGGCGCGGCCGCCGGGCCGCTGATCGGGGGCCTGGTGACCAGCGCGATCAGCTGGCGGGCCTCGTTCGGGCTGCAGGTCCTGGTGGTGGCCTGGATCATCGTGCTCGCCCGCAAGATCACCGACCCGGCTCCCGCCGGGCCGCGGCCGCGGTTCGACCTGACCGGGGCGGTGCTGTCCGCCGCGGGGCTGTTCTTCGTGGTGCTCGGGCTGCTGCAGTCCCGGACCTACGGCTTCCTCAAGTCGCGGCAGGACTTCACCATTGGGAACACGGTGGTGATCCCGAAGGGCTCGATCTCCCCGGTCTGGCTGTTCGTCGGCATCGGCGCGCTGTTCCTGGTGTGGTTCTTCCTGCACGTGCGGGCCGGCGAGAAGAAGGGCCGGGACGTGCTGCTCCCGCTGCGGCTGTTCCGCAACAAGGTCGCCAACCTGGGACTGGGGACCCAGACCATCCAGTGGCTGATCCTGCAAGGGTCGTTCTTCGTGGTCTCGGTCTACCTGCAGGAGGTCTGGAAGTACAACGCGATCCAGACCGGGCTGATACTCACCCCGGCCACCATCGGGATCCTGGCCGCCTCCGCCGGTGCCGACCGGTTCGCCCGGCGGCATCCGCAGCGGTGGCTGATCATCGCTGGCTTCCTGGTCACCGCCGTCGGCATGATCTTGCTGCTGGCCCTGGTCCGGGCGCACTCGGGCATCTGGACCTGGGTGCCGGGGCTGCTGCTGTTCGGCGCCGGGGTCGGGGTCATGCTGACCTCGTCGGTCAACGTGGTCCAGTCCAGCTTCCCCGACGCCGACCAGGGCGAGATCTCCGGCCTGTCCCGCAGCGTCTCCAACCTGGGATCGTCGCTGGGCACCGCCCTGGTCGGCTCGGTCCTGGTCGCCGTCAAGCTGCCCGAGGGCAGGCCGTTCGCCGTGGCCCTCACCACCATGCTGGTGATCGCGCTGATCGGGCTCGTCCTCGCGGTCCTCATCCCCCGCCGGCCCGTCCAGGCTTCCGAGCAAGCCAACTCAGGCGCGGCATCAGCGACACGACCATCGGTACCGTGATGCCAGCCACCGCCACGGCGGCAGGCCAGGCACCGTCCGCGCCGGACGGTGCCTGGTCAGATGCGCGGTCGCCGCGACCTACCTGTTCGTGTCCTTCCTCACCTTCGCCGAGTACATGGGCGGACATGCCGTGGTGCTTGATCTTGTCGTGATCGGCCTGGCGATAGCACTCGACCCGCTGCCGCTGACGGCCTTCATCGTCGTGCTGCCGTCCAAGCGCGGCGTGAGAAAGGGCGCGGCCTTCGTGTTCGGGTGGCTGGTCTCCCTGGGGATCGTGGTCACGGTCACGGTGCTCGCTACCGGCGACAACCCTCCGAAGCCGAATACGGCACCCTCCCTCGCGTCGCTGGCGGTGAAGATCGCTATCGGGGTCGTCCTGGTCGTGATCGCGGTCCGGCACCGCCGGCGGACGGGGCGGCCGAAGCCGCTGAAGAAGCCGCCGAAGTGGCAGGCGAGCGTGGACAGCATGTCGCCGTGGTTCGCCATGGCCCTGGCGCCCGCCCTGCAGCCCTGGGTTCTGATCGGCGCGGGCGCCGCCACGGTCACCGAGGCCAAGCTGGCCAGTGCCGGGAGCTTCCTCGTGCTGTTCTTTTTCTGCGTGCTGGCCTCGTCGTCCTACCTGGCCATGGAGGTCTACGCCGGCGTCAGGCCCGACCAGAGCCACGCGTTCCTGGCCAGGTTCAGGACCTGGATAGACGCCCATACCGAACAGGTGATCATCTGGGGGAGCCTGATCCTCGGCCTGTGGCTCATCGCCAGTAGCCTCCGCCTGATCATCACCTGACCCCGCCCTGGATGAGCGGTGTGACCACCTACGACCCTCGCCAACTCCCAGATGATCTTCGCGCCGCCCGCCTAGTTCCGCTCGCGCGGAGCGCTCGGCCGGTGCCGTGGTCACCAGATGAGCGGGATCAGGCGCTTGTGGTGCGAGGCGTAGGAGCGGTACTTCCCCCCGAGCGTTGACAGCAGAGCGGTCTCCTCGATGTGAATCCGCCATGCGATGATCGCCAGCCACGCGACGACGAATACCGCCGCGCTGACCCAGTTCGCGGATGTCACGGCGATCCCGACCTCGGCCAGCAGGCCCCCGGCATAGCTGGGGTGGCGCAGCAGACGGTACGGGCCATTCGTGACCACCGGCTGGTCGGGGCTGACCTTGATCACGGCGGTGAAGTACCGGCCCAGCGCGTGAAACGACCAGCCGCGCAGCGCGACCCCGGCAACCATGATCACGATGCCGGCCGTGAAGGCGACGGCTCCTGGCCTGATCGCGGCGGCCGGGAACGCTGACGGCCCGAGATACAGCGCGAGATTCGTGATGATCAGGACGGCTCCGAAGCCGAGCCAGAAGCTGCGGCGGCCGATCGTGGTGGCGCCTGCCCGCCACCGCCGCTGCCGGGCAAACTGGATGGCTTCCATGCTCAGCCAGGCCAGCAAGACGATCAGGAGCAGCACCCCGGCGGAGTGGGTGTCAAAGTAGGGTTTCATTACTCCTCCTGCCGGTTTAGTGCGGGCCGGTCCCGTTGGTGCTGGCTGAATCGAGCAGCTGCCGCAGGACCGCGGTGTAGGTGTCCAGGGCCTGGCGGCCCAGGGGGCTGAGGCTGACTGAGGTCCGGGCGGTGACGCCGCTGCCTGACTTGGCCGTCGTCACGTAACCCGCGTCCTCGAGCTTGCGCAGGTGGGTGATGAGGTTGCCGGGCGTCAGCCCGAGCACTTCTTGCAGCCGGGTGAAGGACAGGTCGTCCCCGTCCCGCAGGGCGGCCAGTGTCACCACCAGACGCAGCCGGACGGGCGCGTGGATGACGGGGTCAAGCCCGCTGTCAGCCGTCATGGGCGCGGAGCCTGGTCTCGATGACCGCCAAGAGCAGGAACGCCCCGCCGCCGGCCAGCGCGCAGGTCGCCAGGATGGCCGCGGGGGCCAGCCACGCGCAGCTGGCCCCGGCGATCACCAGCCAGATTCCGAGGGCGAACGCGGGCCGGTTCCGGCCGAGCACGGAGGCCAGGATATAGATCAGCCCGGCCAGCACCAGGGGACCCGCGTAGGCCACGAACGCGTGCGCCCGCGTGCTGACGGAACTGCTGACCGCGGCCTGCACGAGGAGCAGGATCAGGTAGCCGGCCGCCCATGTCGCCAGGATGACGCGGCGGTGCCGCACCGACTGGCCGCCGATGCCCGCGGCTGCCCTGCTGACGATGACCAGGACGGCCGCGACCGCGAAACCGGCCAGCACGAACACCGCCGCGATCGACACGCCCGAGGGCCCGGTGTAGGGGTGCTGCCCGCGCACCGACAGCCACATCGCCCCGTAGCCGAGCAGCCAGACCAGGCCCCACGCCGCGTACACCAAAGGCGCGCTGATGACCAGCTCGCTGCGCGCCCGGGCGCGGGCATCCTGCACCACCGCGGCCGCTTCCTGCACGCTCATGTCCTGGTCCTCCAGCATGTCGGCCTCCAGGGTCTGCTCGGAGCCAGAGTCAAGCTTTGTACTTCAAAGCTACTCTGCTTTGCAACTCAAAGTCAAGACCCGAGTGTTACCCGCTCCCCGGACGTTGGTAACGGCCCGGTTGTGGTTGGTCCCGCCAGAAGGTACCGGCACCACTGTCCATGCGGGGCGTTGCCGTTCGTCGTGCTGGTGACAGATGAGCAACCGCGGGTCTTTACCGGGGTGCCCGGCAGCACAACGCGACGCTGGAGGAGCAGGCCATGATGCCGTATCAGAGTTATCAGCTATGGGACACCGCACGCGCCAAGACGGTCTCGGAGCAGCGTGCCGCCGATGAGCGGCTTGGGAAACTCGCCGCCGCAGTCTCGCGATCGTTCAGCCAGACCGGCCGCAAGGTGCGCGCCGTGGCCGGCCTGCGATCAAAGCTCGGACATTCCGCTCGGCCGGCTGATGTCGATGCCGCCTTGCGGGCAGCAGACTGACACATGCACGGCGGGATGCCGAACGCCAGCCGGAAGCATCGACGACAGGACTGGAGGAGCCGTGCGCTACATGCTGATTCATTGCGTCGATGAAGGTATCGAACTGAGCCCTGATCAAGAGGCGGAGGTGGAGGCCTCCACGTCGGCCTGGGTCGAACGGACGATCCGGGACGGCGTGAGCCTGCACGGTGCTTACCTGGAGCCGGCCTGCGAGGCGAGGACGGTGCGCATGCGCGCCTCCCAGGTGCTGGTCACTGACGGACCGTTCGCCGAGACCAAGGAGCAAATCGGCGGCTACGACGTGATCGAGTGCGCGGATCTCGACGAGGCGATCGCGGTCGCATCCCAGCACCCCGTCGCCCGGATCGGCACGATCGAAGTGCGGCCGCTTCAGCAGCGCGCGAATGACCGGTGAGCGTGGGTGGCCAGCGGCACGCTGGCCCTGGCTGGCCCGGCGCTAACCGCTGCCCTTGACCGCGTCGTCCCAGAACGCCTGGATGGGCGGGTAGATCAGCTCGTGGTCGCGCGACAGCGACTCCTTGACCGACCGGGACCGCTCGTCGGCGAGCACCTCGATCTGGCCGGCCTCGACGGCGTCGAAGGCCTGCTGGGCGACGGATTGCGGGCTGATCTTGGGCAGGTCGATCCCCGCGGACATGTCCGTATCGATGAAGCCGGCGTGGACGGCGACCACCAGGGTGCCCTGATGGTGCAGCTCGAGGCGGACGCCGTTGGTCAGCGACCATTCCGCCGCCTTCGAGGCGCCGTAGGAGGCATTGAACGGATTGGTGAAGAAGCTGACGATCGAGAGCATGTTGACGATCGCGCCGCCGCCGTTGGCCGCCAGCACCGGCGCGAACGCCCGGCACATGCTGAGCGTGCCGAAGTAGTTGGTCTCCATCTCGAGCCGGGCAGCGTCCAGGTTCGGCGCGCCGATGAAGGTGCTGGCCTTCATCACTCCCGCGTTGTTCACGAGCAGGCCGACGTCCGCGCACTGCTCCGCGGCCCGGGCGACGTGCTCCGGATCGGTGATGTCGAGCGCAATGGGTGTCACGCTAGCGTCGGTGACGGCGGCCGGATCACGCGCGGCTCCGTAGACCTTGGCCGCGCCCCGGCTGACCAGCTCCCGGGCGAACACCCGGCCGAGCCCGCGGCTCGCGCCGGTGACCAGGGCGACCGATCCGTCGATCTTCATGGCCCTCCTCCTGGCTGGGACGTGATGCCCAGACTAGGACAGCGGGCCGCTGTCCTGACGCGGCGCGGCTGACCGGCTAGGGTTCCGGATCGGATTCCAGAATGCGCGCGATCCTGGACCGGACGAAGGTCCGGGCCAGGATCGCGCGCTGGAACCGCCACCGCTCGGAGACCGGCTGGTCGGTTTCGTAGCGGCGCCGGTAGATGTCGCGAACAACGTCGGCGGGCGCATCGAGCCGGGCCAGCACCTCAAACGCCTCCCGCTTCGAAATGAGCCGCCCGTCCTGCAGGGTGACGCTCGCGCGCGCGAGCGTCAGCAGGCCCAGATCCACCCAGATGTCGCGCAGCCACAGCACAGGCTTGCTCGTGGCCGGATACCAGAAGTCCCGGAGATCGCCGCGAACGTAAGCGGCTAGGTCCTGATCGGTAACGGCCGGGACCAGGGTGGAGGGCTCCGGGCCGTGCAGGCACAGACCTCCGTCGCGTAGTTCCCGGCGGCTGACCGGAGACACCGGCCGGTCGAACAGCCCGCCCATCGCCCACGTCACGTGACTACGGCCGACGTCGGCCAGCTGGGACCGGACCACGTAGGAGCAGTGCAGCTTGTCGGCCAGATCCCCATTCCTGATCAGCGCCTTATGGGTGCGCCGCAGCTGTTCGCGCTGCGGGCCGGTGATGTCCGCGGCGACGAGCGCCACCAGATCGAGGTCGCTCCGGCCCGCCTGGAAGTCCCCGAGCGCCAGCGACCCGTGTGCCCACAGCGCCACCAGCGGTACCGCGGCGGCGGCATCCGCGGCGAAGCGCTCCAGCAACGGCTTGACCTGATCGGCGCCCATGAGCATGACGATAGCCAGGACCGCCCCGGGTCTAAGCGTTACGGATAGGTACATTGAGTCGCCTGCCGCCCACCGTTGATTTCGCCGTTGCGCTGCGGAGGCGGTCGGCAACAGAGCCGCCGCGCTGCGCTCGGTCATGCCTGCTGGCCCAGGTCGGGCGTGGGTACATCCGGCGGCGGGCCGGCGCCGGGACGCCCCGCGGCGTCTCCCCGGATCCGCGCCCGCCTGGTCGCCGCGACGAGCAGGCCGGCCGCGGGGACGAGCGCGGCCGCCCCGGCCAGCAGGGCAATCCGGATCGTGGCCAGGACGCCGATCGCGCCGACGATCGGCCCGCCGACGATCTGGCCCCCGCTGTCGAACATGTCGGTGGCCGACAGTGCGGTCGCGCGCACGCTGGAGTCGACCCGGCCGACCACCCAGCCGGTAACCAGGGGCGAGAAGACCGGCCGCATGGCCACGACGGCCAGGTACGCGACGACCGCGAAGACGAAGGCGTGGCTGGCGGCCATGAGCACGACGCCGAGCGCGGTCGCGATCGTGAGAGCCAGGAGAGTGGAGGCGATCGATCCCGGTCCCAGCTTGCTCGTCCGGCGTTTAGCCCACCCCGTGGAACCGAGGCCCAGCAGGGCCGCCGCGATCGCGAAGACGCTGAACCAGATGACCGTGCTCAGCCCGAACGGGTGCGGGAACGTGATGTCCTTCAGCAGGTAAGCGCCCCACAGCCGGTCGAAGCTCTCGTTCCACATGCCGAGGAAGAACAGCATGCCGAGCAGCAGCACCAGGCCCGGCACCGCGACCATGGCCCGGTGCGTCTGCCTGGCCTGCCCGGTGAAGGTGACCCAGGCTTGGCGGGCCACGGCGCCCGCCGACACCGATCTCGGCGGCGGCCGGAAGTTGGTCTCGGGCATGACGAACAGCAGCGCGATGGCCAGCGCACCGGTCAGTCCGCCGCCGACCAGGAACGGCACGTCCAGGCCCCAGCTGGCCAGGACGCCGGACAGGATGCTCCCGGCAATCACGCCAACCAGGCCAAGCTGGGTGGCCCGCAGGAACACCGGGGTCAGCTCGGTCTCGCCGGCCTCGTCGGCGAGCCACGCCTCCTGCGCGCCGGAGGTGAGGGCCGCGCCGACGCCCACCGGGATCTGCGCGATCAGCAGCACGGCGAAGTGCACGGACAATCCCTGCATCAGCAAGCCGGCTGCGTCCAGGAACCAGCCGGCGATCACGCAGAGCCTCCGGCTCACGATGTCGGCCAGGATCCCGGTCGGAAGCTGGGCGATAAAGTACGAGAGCTCCACCATGGTGCCGAGCAGGACGAGCTGCAGGGCGTTCAGGTGTCCCGACGTGACCCGGTAGACCACCGCCGTGGTGTAGGTGGTGGCCACGAAGAAGCTCTCCGCGACCTCGATCCCGATATACAGGTGCTTGGGATCGGTCCTGGAGCGCGGCGAGGCGAACACGCCTGAGTGGACCACCGCCTACCGCGGGCAGGCAACCGGTTTGCCCGGTAGCGGCGCCACTTTTCACTCGCCCCGTGCAGACATTTCAGGCATATACCTCCACGAAATGACTGGCGCGCGTGAAGAGTTGAGATGATCAAGGAATGAGAGTGGCCAGCCTTCCCACGCTCGTGGTGGTCAGCGGTCCGGCCGGGTCGGGCAAGACGACGCTCGCCCACGCGATCGCGCGGGCGGACCCGGCGCCGGGCGACGCGGCCGAGCGCGTACGGGCCCATAACGCCTTCGAACGGGTCCGCATAGACGCGCCCTGGACGGAGGTCGATACCACCGACGGCTATCGGCCCGCGCTGAGCGAGATCGTCGCGTTCGTCAACGGCCCGCGGTGAGCCAGGCCAGCCGGGTCGTGGTCAATGCACCGCCACGAGGATAAAGATCAGCACGAGCACGGCCACCGTTACGAGCAGCCAGGCGATGTGGTGCGTCCGCACCCCGCGGAAAGAACGGAGCTGACCCTTCCTGACGGGTATGCCACGATGCGACATATGGGCTTTGCTGGCATGCCAGCCGATGAAGCAGGCAAATGCCGCCGCGATTATCGCTACCTCCATGGATAGCCCAGGGATCCGTAACTTAGCGTGACGGTAATCCATAACGTCATACGTGCCATGGTAAGGGGAGGGCCTAGCCGGTCCCGAGGGCGCGCCCGGCCTGGTCGGCCAGGGTCACCGCGACCAGGCGGGCCTGCAGGGACGGCCTGGACTCCGGCTTGGGCGCCAGCATGAACCGCCCGTAGTACTGGCCGTTGCCGAAGGTCCGCAGCTCGATCTCCTGGCCGGGCAGCCCGGATTCCTCGACGTCGAGGTGGTGCCGCCCGACCAGCACGGTGCCGTCCGGTTCCAGTCGCGGCGGATGGCCGAGCAGCGACCCGTACTCGAACCGGCATCCGGCCAGGTCCAGCACGCCGATGAGCTGCTCCCGGACGTGGTCGACCACGACGTCCGGGGACCGGGCCGTGTGAGCCAGCTCCGCGGTTTCGTGAATCTCGGCCAGGTAGCGGGCGTCGGTGATCGCGATCACCTGCAGCCGCCGGGCCCGGGCGGCCAGCTGGGACACGGCCACGCCCACCACGAGCAGCAGCACGGCGGTCTTGATGTCGTCCGACTGAGCGATCGTGAACCGGTAGTAAGGCAGCGTGAAGAAGAAGTCGAACCAGGCCGCCGCCGACACCGCGGCCAGCGCGCCGGCCAGCCGGTTGCCGATCGCCGCCACCGCGACCACCGCGACCACCAGCAGCAGGGCCACGTTCGTGTTCGACCAGCTCGACCGGAGCGGGAGCAACACCGCGGACACCGCCAGCGGCAGCAGCAGCGCCGCCACCACCGCGGCGCGATCCCTGGTCAGGTAGCGAGCCACCGGGTACCTCCCAAGGGCAGGATGGCCCGGCCGGGCGGCGGCGCGGGCGGTCCTAACAGCATCCGAACGCTCGGGCCGTGAATCCTCACGGCGTCAATGCGCCGGCGGGTCCGCGGCATCGATCTTCACGACCCGATAGCGTGGAATTTCCAGCTGGACGATTCGCTGGCCGATAATGCTGACGACCCCGGTGAGGGACCAAGCCGCATGCGCCCGGTGCACGAGCCGCGCGAGTTAGCTGCGCCGCAGGCGGCCCGGCGCTTGGCCAGGGCCGCGCTGGCCGCGATCGGTGTTTCCGTCGCCCTGATGGTCCTGATCGGCCTGGCCGGGCCGTCGGCGGCGGTGCCGGTCTTCCCGTCCGGGTCCGGCTGGCCGCCGTACTTCGGCCACCTGGCCCCGTCGAGCATCGGCGTGTCGTTCCTGACCTGGCTCATGGTGATCATCGGCGGCGCCGGCCTCGGGGCCGGGCTGGTCGCGGTCAGGCGCGGGTGGCGGCCCCGGCCGCGGCACCTGATCACCGGCTCGGTCGTGGCGGTCGTAGCGCTGACGCTGGTCCCGCCGGTGGGCTCCACCGACATGATGGACTACGCGGCCTACGGGCGGATCGCCGCGCTCGGGCACAGCCCGTACGTCATGACCCCGGCGCAGCTGCGGCTTTCGGGAGATCCGGTCGGGGCCGTCGCGCCGGTTCCGTGGGAGCGCGACCCCTCGGTCTACGGCCCGCTGGCCACGGTGACCGAGAAGGCGGCGTCGGAGCTGGCCGGAAACTCACCCGCGCGGACGCTGTTCTGGCTCAAGGTGTGGGCCGGCCTCGCGTATCTGGCCATCGTGGCGGCCCTGGACCGGCTGCTGCGCGCGGATGCCGCGCGCCGGGCGCGGGCGCACCTGCTGTGGTCGGTGAATCCGCTGATGCTGCTGGCCGTGATGGCCGGCGGCCACGTCGACGGGCTGGCGGCCGCGGCGGGCGTGGCCGGGCTGCTGGCCTTCCGGCGGCCCGATGTCCGCAGCGGGCTGGTGGCCGGCCTGCTGATCGGGGCCGCGGTGGCGGTCAAGGCGCCGTTCGCGCTGTTCGGGCTGGGCCTGGCCTGGGCCGCGCTGCGATCGCCGCGCGTGCTCGCCGCGCTCGGGCTCGGGGCGGCCGCCGTCCTGGTGCCCAGCTACCTGCTGGCCGGCCACCGTGCGCTGCTGGCCGTCGTCCAGCGCGGGGACGCGGGCACCGATCTCTATGAGCCCTGGCAGCTGCTGTACCGGGCGCTCTCCTGGCCCGACCCGAGCCGGCGGATCGACGAGCTGGCGGTCGTCGCGGCGGTGCTGCTGGCCGCGTTCCTGCTCTGGCGCCTGCCCGGCGGACCGCCCGGCCTGCCTGCCATCCGGCCGTCCCTGGCCCTGAGCCTGGCCTGGCTGGTCGCCTCGCCCCAGCAGCGGCCCTGGTACGACGCCATGATCTTCCCGCTGCTGGCCGTGATGCCCGCCACCCGGCTGGACTGGATCGCGCTGGCCCGGGCCGTGGCGGCCGGTGTGGCCGAGCTGCCCGGAGTGATCTACTACGCGTTTCTCAGGCCCCACTGGCTGTCCGCGGTCAACGACTTCCTGGCCCGTGGCCTGGCGCCGCCGGCCCTGCTGGCCACGTCGGCCGCGCTGATCTGGCTCTGCGTGACTCGCCGCTGGGTGCCCGGCGGGAGCGCGGCGGGCCCGGCCGCGGGCACCGGGCCGCCGCTGGCCCAGGTCACAGGGGCGGCACCCGGACGATCTCCGTAAGCTTGGGCAATGACCAGCAGCACCGAAGCGACCACCGCCGCCGCCACCGTCACCGCCGCGCGCGGCCTGCTCGGCCGCCACCCGATTCTCGACGGGCACAACGACCTGCCCTGGACGTTGCGCGTGGCGGATGAGGTCGACCTGGACAAGACCGACCTCGCCGGGCCGGTCCCGTCGATCCAGACCGACCTGCCCCGGCTGGCCCGGGGCGGCGTCGGCGCGCAGTTCTGGTCCGTGTACGTGCCGGCGGACCTCGCGGGCGAGACCGCGGTCACGACCACCCTGGAGCAGATCGACCTGGTGCACGAGCTGATCCGGCGCTACCCGGATGCGCTCGAGCTGGCGCTGACCGCCGCCGACGTCGAGCGGATCGCGGCCGCGGGCAAGGTGGCCTCGCTGATCGGCGCGGAGGGCGGCCACTCCATCGGCGGCTCGCTCGGCACGCTGCGGGCCCTCTACGCGCTCGGCGTCCGCTACATGACCCTCACCCACAACCGCAACCTGCCCTGGGCTGACTCGGCGACCGACGAGCCTTCCGCCGGCGGGCTGACCGCGTTCGGGCGCGAGGTGGTGCGGGAGATGCAGCGGCTCGGCATGCTCGTCGACCTGTCGCACGTGTCCCCGGACACGATGCGCGACGCGCTGGACACCGCCGAGGGCCCGCTCATCTTCTCCCACTCGTCGGCGCTGGCGATCTGCGATCACCCGAGGAACGTGCCCGACCACATCCTGGCCCGGCTGCCCGGCAACGGCGGCACGTGCATGGTGAACTTCGTCCCGGCCTTCATCTCCCAGGCCTGCCGGGACTGGGAGCGGGAGTTCGCCGAGGACATGAAGGAGCGCGGGTTCGATTTCAAGAACGTGCCCGGCCGCGGCCAGGTGCGGGCGGAGCGGGCCGCCTGGACCGCCGAGCACCCCAGGCCGGCCGTGACGCTGGCCGAGGTGGCCAATCACATCGAGCACGTCAGGGACGTCGCCGGGGTCGACCACGTCGGCATCGGCAGCGACTATGACGGCGTCGACTGGCTGCCCGAGGGCCTGGAGGACGTCTCCTGCTACCCGGCGCTGATCGCCGAGCTGCTCGACCGGGGCTGGAGCGAGGCCGACTGCGGCAAGCTGGCCAGCGGTAACGTGCTGCGGACCATGCACGCCGCGGAAGAGACCGCCCGGGCGCTCTCGGCCAGCCGCGGGCCGTCGCGTTCCAGGATCTCAGAATTGGACCAGCCGGTCAGGCCCGGCTGAGCCGCGCCTAGCTGAACGGCGTCTTCGGCCTGCCCTGCAGTTCGCCGTCCAGGTAGACGTCGGCCTTCTCGTCGTAGAAGCAGGCCAGCCCGGCGACCTTCTGGCTCTCCGGCAGCGGGGTCCGGTAGATCCAGACGACGTCGTCGTGCACGCCCCGGCCCGTGTCCACCGACCAGTAACTCGCCGAGCCCTTGTACGGGCAGTGCGTGACCGTCGCCGACGGCCGCAGCAGGTCCATCCGGACGTCGGTGAGCGGAAGGTAATGCCGGGCCGGCAGGCCGGTCTCGAACAGGATCCGCGGCTGGCGCGAATCGGCCACCGTGACGCCGTCCAGTTCCACGCGCACGTGCCGCGAGCTGGCCAGGATGTCCACCCGCTTGTACGGATCGCGGGGGTGGGTGTAGACCGGCTCGTCCTCCTCGAGCCACTCGCTCATCGAGTTCCAGTCGAGGCGGACCAGGTCGCGCAGGCGCTCGAGCGGCGAGTCCGGGTAGCGCAGCGCGGCCCGCTCCGCGGTCGCGGTGGCCACCTTTACGTGCAGCACCTGGCCGTCGCCGCGGCTGGGCGAGCGGCTGGTCTCGCCCGCGGGAATCAGCGACGCGTGCACGTCCGACACCGGCAGGTAGTAGGTGGGGTAGTACGGCGACTCCCAGACCAGGAACGGCGTCCTGGTATCCACGACCAGCTCGCCGTTCAGGTAGACGCGGACTCTCTTGGAGCCCTGCTCGACCCTGACGCTGCCACGCGAGCCCTCGCTCATATCGGCCTCCCAGACCCTCGATGCTCCGAACATACAGCGGCGGGCCGGCCGCCCTGGCCGTGCCGTTAGTGTCCGCATCTGCTCCCGCTAACCGGGTAGCGTCGGAGTATGCGACTGGGGGTCCTGGACGTCGGTTCCAACACGGTCCATTTGCTCGTGGTTGACGCACACCAGGGCGCGCGGCCCGTTCCGGCGTTCTCGCACAAGGCCGAGCTGCGCCTCGGCGATCACCTGGACGCCGCCAACCGGCTCACCAGGGACTGCGCGGTCCAGCTGCGCGACTTCGTGGACGAGGCGCTGCGCATCGCGGAGGACAAGGGCGTGCAGGAACTGCTGGCGTTCGCCACGTCGGCCGTGCGGGACGCGGCCAACGGCGACGAGCTGCTGGCCTGGATCCAGGACGAGACCCGGGTGAACATCCGGGTGCTGCCCGGCGCGGATGAGTCGCGGCTGACCTTCCTGGCCGCCCGGCGCTGGTTCGGCTGGTCGTCCGGCCGGCTGCTCATGCTCGACATCGGCGGCGGCTCGCTGGAGATCGCGTCCGGCGTCGACGAGGAGCCCGGCGTCGCGGTCTCGCTGGCGCTCGGCGCCGGCCGGCTGACCAGGGACTGGCTGGTCGGCGATCCGCCGTCGGCCGACGAGGTGCGCCAGCTCCGCAAGCACGTGCGCGCGGAGATCGCCGCCACGGCCGGCGCGGTCATGCGGGACGGCCGGCCCGACCACGCCGTGGCCACCTCGAAGACGTTCCGGCAGCTGGCCAGGATCGCCGGAGCGGCGCCGTCCAGCGACGGCCCCTTCGTCCGGCGGTTCCTGCGGCACCCCGAGGTCACGGCGCTGGCCGAGCGGCTGTCGCGGACCACCGCCGCGCACCGGGCCGAGCTGCCCGGGGTGTCCCGCGGGCGGGCGCCGCAGCTCGCGGCGGGCGCGATCGTGGCGGACGCGGCCATGGACCTGTTCGGCCTGCCCCAGCTCGAAGTCTGCCCCTGGGCGCTGCGCGAGGGCGTGATCCTGCGGCGGCTCGACACCTTGCCCAGCTGACGCCCGGCGGACGGGTCAGAACCGGCCGAGAGCGTCGGTGAAGGCGAACGGGGCCTGGTCGATGCCGCTGCAGGCCGGCTGCACGCTGGGGTCCACGCCGCCGCTGCACTCCTGGTCCCGGCTGGCTGCCCACATCGACAGCCAGGCCAGCTGGTTGCTGGCGGCGAAGGCCTCGAGCTGCTGGGCGTCGGAGAGCGTGAAGACCTCGTCGGCCTGGTCGTTCTGGCCGATCATCGGGGTGACGGCGACCTTCGACCAGGCGGCCTCGTCGCTGATCCCGAGCACGCCGGCCACCTGCGCGTCGGCGGCCGTTGCCGCGTCGATGGCATAGGTCCCCATCATGCCGCTCGGGTCCGGCGCGTTGGCGTCACCGTAGTCCATGGCCAGCACGTTGACCGCGGCGATCTGCACGCCGGCCGAGACCGCGCCGTCCAGCAGGCTGATCCCGTCCTGGGTCAGGCCCGAGGGCAGCGCCGGGAGGGTGAAGGACACCTGCAGGCCCTGGTCCTGCGCCTGCAACTGGGCCAGGGCCTGGTCCCTGCGGGCGTTGGCCGCGGTGTCGTCGATGGCCGCCCCCTCGATGTCGAAATCGATCTTGTTCAGGTCGTAGGCGGAGATCACCTGCTGGTAGGCGGCGGCCAGCTGGGAGACGCTGGTGCAGGTCTGCGCCAGCTCGCTGCCGTCCTCGCTGCTGTCCTCGCCGCCGAACGAGACCCGGACGTCCCCGCCCATCACGCGCAGCGCGCCGATCTGCGCCGCGACCAGGTCGTCGCCGATCGCGATGGTCCCGCCCCATTCCGGCGCGCAGCCGCCCGCGGAGACGACGAACCCGAGGTTGAACTGCTTGATCCCGGTCTCGACGGCCGCGGTGGTCAGGCTGAACGGCGGGGACAGGCCGGTGTCCACGTACGGCGCGAAGCCCGCGGTGCCGCCCGGCGGGGCCGCGCCGGGCGGGCTCGGGGAGGGTGACGGCGACTCCGGAGTCGGCGACGGCGCCGGGCTGGTGCTCGGCGACGGCGCCGGGGCCGGGGCCGGATGGCAGAGGGCGCCGTCGATCGTGCAGTCTTGCGGTTCTGCGGCGGAGCCGCCCGTGCCCCCGATCACGAAGCCGACGTCCACGGCCGCGCCCGGGCTGATGTCGCCGTCCCAGCTCATGTCGGTCACCGTCACCCGGCCGCCGCTGACTGTGTCGGCGCCGTTCCACAGGCTGGTGATCGAGGTGCCGGCGGGCAGCCGGAAGCCCAGGGTCCAGCCCTGGGTGGCGGTGCTGCCGTCGTTGGTGATCGTGTACTGGCCCATGTAGCCGTTAGCCCAGCTGGTGACGGTCTGGTAGCTGACCGACAATAACGCGCTTCCGCCGTCGTCGGCGGCCAGGGCGACGGCGGTGCCGCCGCCGGCCGAGAGCACCACGGCCATCGCGACCGCCGGGAGTAACCGAGGCGATCGCGGGCTGCGCTGAGGCGCCGGCCGGGAGGCGCCGGCGGCGCCTGGGTCCGGGAAGTCATCCGCGAGCGGGTTCCCGGACGGGTAGCCGGACCGGGCCATGGCAGCGTCACCCCTTGGTCGTGTGCGTGCTTGCGCGCGTCGGCGGGCGGGTCCAGGGCCTGCGGACGCGAGCCATGCTAACCAGCGCGCGGCGCGCCAGGGACGGGAACGGCTGAACGCAGACGAGGGCCAGTGACGGCGAGGCCCGGGCCAGGCGAGCCTGGTCCGGGCCTGCGGCCGATCAGCTGGTCAGTCCGAGTCCGGGACGATCCGGACGTTGTCCGCGGTGTCGTCCGCGGCAGCGCCCGGCCGCGGCCCGCCCGCGGCGTGCCGCGCGCCCTCGGTCCCGGCCGGGCGGCCGGCGGCGACGTGGCCCTCGCTCTCGGCGGGCTGGCCGTTCGGGGTCCTGGGCGCGGCGGGACCGGGCCGGGCCTGGTTCCCGGCCGGGGCGTCAGTTCCGCCCGGGCTGTTGCCTGCCCCGGCCACCTCAGCAGGCCGCTGTTCGGCCGGCTTGACCGAGGCGGGCTGGGGCCGGGAGGCCTGCTCGGCGCTGCGGATGCGACCGGCCGCCTGCTGCGCGGCGGCCGCGGCGGCCGCGACACCCTGAGACGGTGCGGCGCCTGGTGCCATCGCAGGCGCCGGGGCGGCCGGGCCGGCGGCTCCAGCGCCGGCCGGGGCGTGCCTGCCCTCGGCCTGGCCGGGTGCGCGGGCGCCCGGGCCGGCCGGAGCCTTGCTGTCCCCGATCGCGCTGGCCACGGCCTTCTCGACCTCGTCCTCCAGCGAGCCGCGGGCGACCTCCCCGGCGACCAGGGTGGTGACCACGTCACGGATCTCGGTCAGCCGCCTGATCGCCTCGGTGTGCCGCGACATGAGCAGGTTGAGGCGGCGTTCCGCGCCATCGTGAATCGCGGTTGCGCGCGCGGTCGCCTCGTCGAGCACCTGCTTGGCCTGAGCCTTGGCGCTGGCCACAGCGGTCTCGGATTGCTTGTGCGCGTCGGTGATCGACCGCTCGGCCTCGGCGCGCGCCGCGTTCCGCGTCTTCTCCGCCTCGGCCCTGGCGCTGGCCACCGAGTTCTCGGCCTGCTCCTGGGCGGCGCGCAGCATGCGCTCGGCCTGGCTCTGTGCCTCGGCCCGGAACTTGTCCGTCTCCTGCTTGGCCTCGGCGCGCAGCCGGTCGGTGTCCTGCTTGGCGTCGGCGCGCTGCTTCGCGATGTCCTCGCTGGCGCGGTTCCGCTGTGACTTGGCCTCATCGTCGGCCAGCTTCAGGATCTGGCCCACGCGCTCGCTGATCTCCTCGTGCGCGGGCCTGGCCCCGGCCGCCTGCCGCGCCGTGCCGAGTTCCAGCCTGAGCCGCTCATTGTCGTCAAGGGCGTGCGACAGCCTGCTCTCGAGGTCGCGGGCCTGGTTGCGGGCCTTCGCCGCGAACTCGTCGACCTGCCGGCGACTGTAACCGCGCCTCTCAAGCTCAAATTCTTCCTGGCTCATTTCGCCAAGGCGGTCGGTGTGCTCGGTCATGATTCACCCGTCAGATGGGTCAGGCAGACCTGGCCGTGCGGCTGGCTGGCCGCTCGGGGCGGTGGCCGGGTCTGCGGATGTGGTCTACTGTTGGCGGCCCGCCGACAGCTGGGATCCTGCCGGTTGCGAGCCGGGCGCGGCGTTATTGGAATGTCGGGCACGACTCTTGTCCCGAAGCACCCTTCCGCGCAACCGAAACGGCTGAGTATCCGGTTATGTCTGGATTGGTCAAGCCGAAGGGAGCAGGGTCTTCCGCATCTTCCGCGCAGGCGGGGAGGAGCAGTCCATGGCCTGGCTTGGATCGCTGGACGATGCCGTCCCTTCAGTGCATCCGGACGCATGGATCGCCCCGGGCGCCGTGGTCGTGGGCCGGGTCACCCTGGGCCGCGCCGCGAGCGTGTGGTACGGGTCGGTCCTGCGGGCGGACGACGACGAGATCACGGTCGGTCCCGAGTGCAATATTCAGGACCTTTGCTGCCTGCACGTGGATGCCGGCGAGCCGGTCGTGCTGGAGGAGCGGGTCAGCCTGGGTCACCACGCCACCGTGCACGGGGCTCACGTCGGGGCCGGCGCGCTGATCGGGATCGGCGCCATCGTGCTCGGCCGGGCGCAGGTCGGGGCCGGCGCCCTGGTGGCGGCCGGCTCCGTGGTCCGGCCCGGGACCCGCGTTCCGGCCGGCGTCCTGTTCGCCGGGGTGCCCGGACGGGTCGTCAGGGAGCTGACCGACGCGGACCGCGAAATGTTCGCGAGCTCGGCGGCCAGGTACGTGACCCGGGCGAGCCGCCACCGCGGCGTGACCTGGGCAGAGAGCCAGAACCCTGAAGCGGGCCTGAATTAGCGGTCCAGATCTGGGTAAGCGTTACTAGAAGATGGTTCTGAAAATGATCCTGATGAGTCATGCGGGGCCATCGGATTGCGCCGTAACCTGTTCCTAAGGCTTCCCGCGAATCCGCTCGGCAATGGAGGTGGGCGCGTTGCGAGAGCATCTGGACCTGCGCGTCCACGACCGCGTAGCGCTCGATGAGATTGAGCTGTACACCGAGGTGCTCAGCGCCGTGGCTGCCAGTGACCGGCCGCTCACGGCGGAGGAACTCGATCAGGTACTCGGGGTACGGCCCGTCGCCGGGGCGTCGGTCTCAAGCTGATTGGGCCTGGCCTGTGCGCGAACATCACATCGGTGTCCCAGTGCGTGAAGCCCAGCGATTCGTACAGCCTGATCGCCGGCGTGTTTGATTCGTCCACGTACAACATCACCTGGAACAAGCCCTGGGAGCGCAGGTAGCGCAGGCCCACCAGGGTGAGGGCGCGGCCGAGGCCCGCGCCGCGCTGATCGGGGTCGACGCCCACGACGTAGACCTCGCCGATGGGCTCGTGGGCGCGGGCCGCCGCGTCCCCGGGGCCGTGGATCTTCGTCCAGTGGAAGCCGACGAGCTTCCCGCCCCGTTCAGCCAGGAAGAACCCGTTCGGATCGAACCATGGCTCCCGCTCGCGCAGATCGAGGTCCTCGCGCGTCCAGGCCCCCTGCTCGGGGTGGCGGGCGAAGGCCCGGGAGTTGAGGTCCGTCCACGCGTCCTCGTCCCGGCCGACCACGAACGTCCTGATCGTGGTGCCCTCGGCGAGCTGGGGCCGTTCCAGCCGGGACTGCAGGGAACGCCGCATCTGCCACAGGGCCCGCACCCGCTCGAACCCGGCCGCGGCGGCCAGCGCGGCCGCGGCCGGCAGGTCGCCGTGCGCCCACAGCCGCGGCGGCCGGTCCCCGGCCTCGGCGACCAGCGCACGCGCCAGCAGCAGGCCCAGGCCGCGCCGGCGGTGAGCCGGGTGGATGACCAGCTCCCCGCTCGGGCCCTCGACCGGATCGGTCGGGTCCAGGTGGGCATAACCGGACAGCTCGCCGTTGCTGACCAGCAGCAGATTACGGGCGCTGGGATCGCCGCCGTATCTCAGGTGCAGCATGACGTGCTCAGAGATCGGACCGACGCCATCCTCTTCCGCGGCGGCCCGGACGAGCCCGAGCACGGCCTGCGCCTCGGCCTCGGTGATGGGTCCCTGAGCCGTGATCACCGGCGCGTCGGCCGCCCGCGGCTGGGCGCTGGCCAGGGGCGGCCGCGGGCCGTCAGACCTCGGCATGCGCGGAACGCGCCTCCCCGTCGGCGGTCGTTCCGGCGCGGCCCTCGAGATCGGCACCGCCGGCGGGCACCTCGTCGCCCTTCACGGGGACAAAGCGGTATCCGACGTTACGAACGGTCCCGATCAGTGCCTCGTGCTCGGCTCCGAGCTTGGCCCGCAGCCTGCGGACGTGAACATCGACGGTTCGGGTGCCGCCGAAGTAGTCGTAGCCCCATACCTCCTGCAGCAGCTGGGATCTCGTGAATACCCGGCCGGGATGCTGGGCCAGGAACTTCAGCAGCTCGAACTCCTTGAAGGTCAGGTCGAGCGCGTGGCCGCGCAGCCGCACCGAGTAGGTGGGCTCATCGATGAGCAGATCGCCCGACCGGATCTCGCCCGATGCGGCCGGGGCCATGCGGCCGATCGCGAGGCGCAGCCGGGCGTCGACCTCGCCGGGGCCAGCCGTATGCAGGATCACGTCGTCCGCGCCCCAGTCGGCGGTGACCGCGGCCCAGCCGCCCTCGGTGACGACGGCCAGGACCGGCACATTCATCTCCGCCCCGCGCAGCAGCCGGAGCAGGCGCCTGACCTGCACCAGATCCCGCCGGGCGTCGACCATGATCGCGTCGGAGCCGGATCCGCCGTTGGCGGCCGTTGCGGAGGCTGGCCCGGTCCGGACATCGTGCGCCAGCAGGCACAGCGACGGAAGGATCTCCGCGGCAGGCTCATGTGCGTCAGTCAGCAGCAGCACGATGCTCAACCTGCCGCCACCTCCATCCCGCGGAATCACCCGCGGGAGGCTGCCCTGACTCCCGCTATGGCCCGGGGCCGGCGCCGTCCGGGTCCGTCATGAGCAAGGATAGCTGACATGGCTATCGTGACCCTTCGCTACTGGGCGGCGGCCAAGGAGGCGGCCGGGATCGCCGAGGAGACGATCAGCGCCGGAACTCTGGCCGAGGCACTGGCCGCGGCCCGCGGCCGAGCCGAAGGCAGCGACCCGGCCGGACCGGATTCGCGGCTGCGGGCGATTCTGGCGCGCTCGTCGTTCCTGGTCGACGGGATGCCCGTGGGAACCCGCGCGCCGGAGTCGGTCGTGCTCAGCGACGCCGCGGTGATCGAGGTCTTGCCCCCGTTCGCGGGCGGCTGACCGCGGCGCGGCATCCGTGATCCGCGATTTGCCACACCGCAGTGAACCAGCGGATCGCCCGAGACGTTGAAAGGGCGTGGCAGGGCTACAAGGGGCTGGCGGCCGGGGAACGCGCGGGCCAGCCTCGGACGAGATGCTGGTGCGGACGCTCTACGCCGAGCATGCCGGACCGCTCCTGCGCTATGCGTTGCATCTCACGAGCGGGGACCGTCAGCGCGCGGAGGACATCGTGCAGGAAACCCTGCTCCGGGCGTGGATGCACCCGGATGCGATCGCGGAGCGGCCCGCGCGGCCGTGGCTGTTCGCCGTCGCCCGGAACCTCGCGGTTGACGCCTACCGGGCCAGGCGGGCCCGGCCGCACGAGGTCGGCGAGGCGGCCCTCGAGCTGGTTCCCTCGCCCGACGAGGCGGACCGGGCCCTCGAGTCGTGGGCCGTGGCCGACGCGGTCAAGGCGTTGCGGCCGGACCACCGCCGGGTGCTCCTGGAGACCTACTACCGGGGCAAGTCCGTCGCCGAGGCGGCCACGGCACTCGGCATCCCGGCGGGCACGGTCAAATCGCGGACGTTCTACGCGCTCCGGGCGCTTAAACTGGCACTAGAGGAACGGGGGCTCGCACCATGACCGGGCTCACCGACTGCAGTGACGTCCGTCACTCCCTCGGCGTTTACGTCGTCGGCGCGATCGACCCCGCCGAGCGATCGATCGTCGACGCTCATCTCAGTCACTGCCTCGACTGCCGCGAAGAACTGGCCGGCCTGGCCGGGCTGCCCGCGCTGCTTGGCCGGGTGCCCCTGGAGGATGCCGAGCGGCTGGCCCTCGGCGAGGAAACGCTGGAGGAGGCGCCCGCCGAGCTGCTGGACGCGCTGCTGGGCCAGGTGTCCGCGCGGCGCCGGGCCCGCAGGTGGCGCGGCATCGCCGCCGCGGCCGCCGCGGCCATCATCGCGGTCGGCGGCGGCGCCCTGGCCGGCGGAATCCTGATGTCGCACCGGCACGTCACCCCGCCGAGCCAGGGGCAGCAGGCCACGGGCCTGGTGCGCGGGGACAACCAGGCCACGCACGTGAGCGCCGCCGTCTACTACTCATCGGCAGCGTCGGGAACCACGATGCAGGTACAGGTCATGGGCATCCCCAATGGCACGCAGTGCGAGTTCTGGGTGACGACCGCATCCGGCCGGCATCTCCTGGTCGGCGGCTGGACCGTCAACGGCAGTGAGCCCGGCTACTGGTACCGCGCCTCGACGTCGACGTCCATGGCCCAGCTGCGTGACTTCGATATCAGCGGCGCAGGCGGAAAGGTTCTGGTCACGGTCCCGACGAGGTTACGGGATTCGGCCCGGTATGGGGCTGGCGCCGGGAATGCGGGCGCGTAGCCCCGCGCTTAGCAGAACGTGGCCCCCGGACTGATTGCGCTCGTCGCGGCGCTCGCCGTCGCGGTCGTGAGCGGACTCGCCTGGCGGCGAAGCAATGGCCGGATGCGCGGCGCGCCCGCCCCGAGCGGGCCGGCCGCGGACCAGGGCCCGCGGCTCACCGGCGCCGAGCTCGGGCTGCCGCTCGGCCAGCGGGCCACGCTGGTGCAGTTCTCCACCGCGTTCTGCGCGCCGTGCCGGGCCACCAGGCGGATCCTGGCCGAGGTGGCCGGGATGATCGACGGGGTGGCGCACGTGGAGATCGACGCGGAGTCGCGTCTCGATCTGGTCCGCCGCCTGGACATCCGCCGGACGCCCACCGTCCTGGTGGTCAGCCCAGACGGCCGGATCGCCAAGCGGGCCAGCGGCCAGCCCCGCAAGGCCGACGTCATCGCCGCGATCGGCGAGGTGTCGTAGGCTGATTCCTATTGATCAGATCGAAAGAGGGGGATAGTGACAGTGAGCCTGGCCACGCATAGCATCGGCACTGTGCCTGCCCCGACATCGGCGTCTCCCATGATCGTGACCGCACGGCTGTCCCGGTCAACGCTGACCAGGCGGCGCGCCGTGGACTACTGCCGCGTCGCGACCGCCCTGTGTTGGGTCGCTGACGGCAGGAGCCAGCCTGCCCGGCCACAATCCTGCGGGGGCGCCAGCTGATCTGGCCTGGCCCGCAGCGGCGCAGGCCAGGGCAGGCTGATGAGGAAGAGCCGCGTCACCGCCCATGGTCAGGGGAATCAGACCTGGCCGGCTCGGAGGGGGCGCGCCGGGCGGGGCCGCGTCCACGGGTCAACCCCGCCCGCATCCCCGAAGGGACACCGCAGATGGACATCGATCCGAGAGGACCGCGTTTCGGAGCGCTGATCACCATGGTGGTCTTCGCCCTCGTCCTGATCACCGGGAACGCGTGGCTACTGGCCGCGCAGGGGCTGGTCTTCGCGGTCGCCACCATCTTCGGCATGCGGAACGCTCCCTACGGGCTGATCTACCGCTGGCTGGTGCGGCCGCGTCTCGGGCCGCCCAAGGAACTCGAGCCAGAGGCCCCGCCGAGGTTCGCCCAGGGCACCGGCTTGGTGATCTGCGTGATCGGGGTCATCGGCTACGCAGCGGGTATCACGCCCCTTGGCATGGCGGCCGCATCGGCCGGACTGCTCGCCGCGTTCCTGAACGGAGTCTTCGGGCTCTGCCTGGGCTGCGAGATTTATCTGCTCATCCGACGTATCTGGCCGGGCCGCCAGGCAATGGTGCCGGCCGAAGCTGACAAGGAGGTTCCCATATGAGCCGATCCGACGTCCTAGTGGACGCCAACTGGGTCGAAGCGCACGGCAGTGACCCGGGCGTGGTGCTCGTCGAGGTGGACGAGGACACCAGCGCTTACGACAAGGGCCACATCCGCAATGCCGTCAAGATCGACTGGAAGGCCGACCTGCAGGACCCGGTACGCCGCGACTTCGTGGACCGGGCCGGCTTCGAGGCCCTGCTCTCGGAGCGGGGCATTTCCAACGACGACACGGTCATCCTCTACGGCGGCAACAACAACTGGTTCGCCGCGTACGCGTACTGGTACTTCAAGCTGTACGGCCACAACAACGTCAAGCTGCTCGACGGCGGCCGCAAGAAGTGGGAGCTCGAGTCCCGCGAACTGGTGACCGACGTGCCGCAGCGGGCCAAGACGAGCTACCACGCCCGCGAGCAGGACCACGCGCTCCGCGCGTTCCGCGACGAGGTCGTCGCCGCGATCGGCCACGACAACCTGGTCGACGTGCGCTCGCCGGACGAGTTCGCCGGCCGGCTGCTCGCTCCGGCGCACCTGCCGCAGGAGGCGGCGCAGCGCGGCGGGCACATCCCGACCGCGAAGAACGTCCCGTGGTCCAAGGCGGCCGAGGAGGATGGCACGTTCAAGTCCGACGAGGCGCTGCGCACGCTGTACGGCGACGAGGCGGGCGTGGACTTCAGCAAGGACACGATCGCGTACTGCAGGATCGGCGAGCGCTCGGCCCACACCTGGTTCGTGCTGCACGAACTGCTCGGCCAGCCGAACGTCAAGAACTACGACGGGTCGTGGACCGAGTACGGCTCCCTGGTCGGCGTCCCGATCGAGGTCGGTGACGGCAAGTGACGGCTGACGGCTGCGGGGCTCCGGCCGGCGGGGCGCCGGTGAGCGCGGCCACGGACGCTGGCACGCAGGCGGTCGTGCAGGGCCGGGTCACGCGGAACGGAGCCGCGGTCCCGGTCGGCTACGCCCGGCTGCTCAACGCGGGCGGTGACTTCGTCGCCGAGGTGCCGCTCGGCGAGGACGGCCAATTCCGGTTCTTCGCTGCCCCAGGGTCATGGACGCTGCGCGTCCTGGCCCCGGGGAACGTCCGGGCCGAGCGCGCGGTGTCCGCCGACGTCGGCCAGATCACCGAGCTAGAGGTGGCCGTTTAGCACGACGGCAACGGCCCGTGGTCCGCGGAGGCGAATCCGCAGCGGCCACGGGCCGTGTTCCTTTTCTTGCCATCTGTTCGTCGCCTGTTTCCTCACCTGTTGTTCAACTGCTGGTCACTTTGGCCCCCTAGAAATGGTGCGGGCCACCGAATACGGCCGGGCTCATCACGATGCATGGGGGCAAGGCGACATTATGTCGATCGAGGCTGCTGATCCGGCCAGATCCGGAGCAGGCACCGGCACTCCGGCCACCACGACCAGCGCGGCCGAGGCGCTAGCCGGGGCGGAGGCTCCGGCCGCAGCGAACGGAGCCGCCGCGCTCCGGGCCGTGGACCTGACGCTGAGCTTCGGGCCGCGGGCGATCCTGTCCGACATCTCGACGGACGTGCAGCGGGGCGTGATCACCGCGCTGATCGGGCCGACGGGATCCGGCAAGTCGACGCTGCTGCGCACGTTCAACCGGATGAACGACAAGGTGACCAGCTACCGGCACGACGGCGACGTGCTCCTGGACGGGCGCAGCATCTGGCACTCGGGCGTGGATCTGATGAACCTGCGGCGCCGGGTCGGGATGCTCTTCCAGCGGCCGAACCCGTTCCCCATGTCGATCATGGACAACGTGGTCGCCGGCGTGCGCGCGGCCAAGATGGCCCACCGCAACGAGATGAAGGACATCGCGGAGCGGCGGCTCACTGAGGTCGGGCTGTGGGACGCGGTCTCCACCCGGCTCAAGGACTCGCCGTTCCGGCTCTCTGGCGGCCAGCAGCAGTTGCTCTGCCTGGCCCGGGCGCTCGCGGTGGATCCCGAAGTACTGCTGCTCGACGAGCCCACGTCCTCGCTCGACCCGCTGGCCACCGAGTCGATCGAGGCGCTGATCCGCACGCTCACCCCGAAGATCACCGTGGTGATCGTGACCCACAACCTGGCCCAGGCCCGCCGGGTCGCCGGCAGCACCATGTTCCTGTACCAGGGACACATGGTCGAGCACGGCGCCACCGAGCAGGTCTTCGAGAACCCCACTCACGAAGAGACCGCGCACTACGTCGGCGGCCGCTTCGGCTAGACAAGACCCTCCCGGGCGAGAAGACCGTAACTCCTCCCGCCCGGGGGCAAGAACCGCGCGCAAGCGCGGGGCCCTCATCGCACGCGCCGCGTGCGAGTCGTGTAGCGCACGCGTCAGCGTGCACAAGTAAAGGAGTATTCCCCGGTGGCCAAACGAATCCGCTTGGTCTGCACAGCGGCCGCCCTGGTCCCGCTCACCCTGCTGGCGGCGGCCTGCAGCAGCAGTTCGAGTAGTTCAGCGCCCAGCTCGTCGACGTCATCCGCGCCGCCCGCCAACGCCTCAGGCAAGTCGATCTCCGAGACCGGCAGCACGCTGCTGTTCCCGCTGTTCGGCACCTGGCAGGCCGCCTACAGCACGTCTAACCCGAGCGTGACGATCACCTCGGGAGCGACGGGCTCGGGCACCGGGATCGCGGACGCGAGCGAGGGCCTGGTGAACATCGGCGCGTCCGATGCCTACCTGTCCGCCTCGGACCTCTCGAAGTACCCAGGGCTGCTCAACATCCCGCTGGCCGTGGCCGCGATCATGGTCAATTACAACGTGCCCGGCCTGAAGTCGGTCAACCTGAACGGCACCGTGCTCGCGCAGATCTACACCGGCAAGATCACGACCTGGAATGCCCCGGCCATCGCCGCGCTCAATCCCGGCATGACGCTGCCGTCCATGAAGATCGTCACGCTGCACCGGGCGGATAGCTCGGGCAGCACCTTCCTGTTCACCTCCTACCTGAGCGCGCAGGACCCGAGCGCCTGGCCGTCGGCCAATGTCGGCACCACCATCACCTGGCCGTCCACGCCCGGCGCGCTGGCCGAGACCGGGAGCGGCGGAATGGTGACCGGGTGCGGAAGCACCAAGGGCTGTATCGCCTACATCGGGATCAGCTACCTGGCCAAGACCACCGCCGCCGGCCTCGGCCAGGCGTCGCTGGCCAACAAGGCGGGCAAGTTCACGCAGGCGACCCCCGCGGCGATCACCGCGGCGCTGGCCAGCTTCCCGGCCGCACCGTCCAGCGGGACTACGGCCGGGGCCGAATCGCTGATCAACACCTCGGCGGCCACCGGATACCCGATCATCAACTACGAGTACGCGATCGTGAAGAAGTCCCAGCCCAGTGCGGCCGAAGCCAGTGCCGTCAAGGCGTTCCTGAGCTGGATTCTCACCACCGGCGACAGCACGAAGAACCTATCGACGGTCGGCTTCCAAGCGCTGCCGTCGTCGACGCTGTCGACAGCGCAGAGCCTGGTCAGCTCGATCAGCGGTTGATCTGATGGCCGTCTCCGCACCGACCGTTTCCGGCGGAGGGGCGGGCCACCCGCCCCCCGCCGGGCCGGCGCCGGGCTGCGCAGCAGCCTCCGCAACGGCGCCCTGATCCGGTGGCTCGGCCGCGGCAGTGCGGTGGTTCCGGTGCTCATGCTCGCCTTCGTGCTGGTCACGCTCATCCTCCAGGCGATCCCGGCGATCAAGTACAGCGGCCTGCACTTCTTCACGGGAACGACATGGAACTTCGGCTCGCAGTACGCCCCGCCGGTGACGTCGGACGGGGTCACGCACCTGGCGGGCGAACAGTTCGGAGCGCTGCCGGAGATCCTGGGCACGCTGGCCACGTCGGCGATCGCCCTGATCATCGCGATCCCGGTGTCGATCGGAGCGGCGCTGACCATCGTGGAGCGGCTGCCCAGGCGGGCGGCCAGCGTGGTAGGCGGGTTCATCGAGTTGCTGGCCGGCATCCCCAGCGTGATCATCGGCCTGTGGGGCGCGCTCACCTTCGGGCCGTTCATCGCCCACCACATCTCCCCGTACATCATCAAGTGGGTGCCTGACTGGCCGGGCCTGTCCTTCTTCCACGGCGATCCGGGGAACGGTGAGGGCCTGCTGACGTCGGGCCTGATACTCGCGATCATGGTGATCCCGATCGTCGCGGCCACGTCGCGTGACCTGATCCGCGGCGTGCCCATCCTGCCCCGTGAGGGCGCGATCGCGCTGGGCATGTCCGACGCGGAGTGCGCCCGCCGGGTGACCTTGCCGTGGATCGGCGCCGGCCTCATCGGCGCGGCCGTGCTCGGGCTCGGCCGCGCGATCGGCGAGACCATCGCGGTCGCCATGGTCTGCGGGGTAGCGCTCGGCACGCTCCCCACGAACCTGTACGCGGCGATGATCACGATCGCCGCCAACATCGTGCAGAACCTGGATACGGCGATCACCGACCGGTTGGACGTCAGCGCGTTCGCCTACCTGGCCCTGATCCTGATGGTGATCACCCTGTCGACCAACGTGCTCGCGCGGCTGATGGTGCGGCGGGTCTCCGGCACCGCTCTTCCCGTCGGAAGGGGGCTGTAACGATGAGCGCCACGTACCGCCAGCCGGCGGCTGGCAGTGGCACCGCCGAATGGCCGAAAGTGCCGCTGCGCAGGAAGATCGGCAACCTGCTGTTCTGGACCCTGTGCGGGGTCGGCCTGCTGGTGGTGATCGGCCCCGCGATCTGGCTGGCCGGCGGGGTCGTGGTGCGCGCGATCCCGAACTTCCAGTGGAGCGTGCTGACCACGAACACCACCGCCGGCGACGCCGGCGGGCTCAAGCAGGCGATCATGGGCACGCTGCTGATCACCCTGGGCGTGCTGATCGTCGGCGGCACGATCAGCATCCTGACCGGCATGTACCTGGCCGAGTTCGCCGTCGGCCGCCACCGCTCCATCTTGCGCGGCGGCTACGAGGTGCTGTCGGGCATCCCGTCGATCGTCCTCGGCCTGGTCGGCTACCTCACCCTGGTGATCGGCCTGCACTGGGGGTTCGGCCTGCTGCCCGCCGTGCTCGTGCTCTCGGTGGTCACGATCCCCTATATCACGAAGGCCACGGAGACGTCGCTGCTGCAGGTGCCTGCGTCCTACCGGGAAGGCGCCGAGGCGCTCGGCATCGCACCGTCATGGACGCTGCGCAAGATCGTGCTGAAGGCGGCCGTGCCCGGCATCATCACCGGCATGCTCGTGGCCATCGCGATCTCGGTGGGCGAGACGGCGCCGCTGCTGTACACCGCGGGCTGGACCGACTCGAACCCGACGCTGCACCTGACCAACTCGCCGGTCGCCTTCCTCACCTACGCGATCTTCAACTTCTGGGACGCCGGGACAACCACCGGGCTGATCTTGTCCTACGACGCCGCGCTGATCCTGCTGGTGTTTGTCTTGCTGATCATCATCATGGGACGGGTGATCGTCGCGGTCTCCCGGCGCTATGCGGAGTGACCGGCGTGCCCGGCGCCAGGGAGGAACCGGTTCAGGAGGGGGGAGGCAGGTCCGCATTCGTGCAGGCCCGTATGCCTCCGGATGACGTCGGCCCGGATCAGGGCCGGGACAGCGCTGCGGGGGGCGCGGTCGGCGGCCGGGGTCAGCCTGAGCCGTCGCGGCCGGCCATCGCCGTGCTCGCGGACCGGATTGCCGCGTCGCTCGTGCACCATGAACCGGGCTGGCGGCTGCCCAGGCATACCGCGCTGGCGCGCCGCTACAACGTCAGCACCGCCGAGATCGACGCCGCCGTGGGCGAACTGGCCGTCCGGCATCTCGTCCGCCGGCTGCCGGACGGACAGCTGTACCGGCTCAGCCCGGCCGAGTACCTGATCTCGATCGAGGGCGTGCCCGGGCTCGCCGCGCGCGCCGACCCGATGGGCGTCCAGATCGCGCTCCGGAGCCGGCAGGCCTCCTGGCGCCAGGTTCCTGAGGACATCGGCTGGGCGCTGCAGATTCCGCCTGCGGACCCGGTCGGCGTCATCCGGGTGCAGTGGACAGCGAACGGCGAGCCCGCGGCGTTCAGCACGACCTATCTGCTCAAGGAGATGGCCGGCCCGTTCGTCAACGCACCGGGTAACCCAGGCGCAGGCGGTCTCAGCCTGCTGCCGATCACCGCCCCGGCCCAGCCGGACCCCGAGCACGGCGAGCTCGTGCCGGTCGGCGAGCCGCGTGCGGTACACGTAGAGATGCAGCCCCCGCCGCCCTCAGTGGCCAGGAGCCTGCGGCTGTCGGCCGGCCAGCCGGCCGCGCTGGTGACGGTGCGGTTCGATGATCCCGATGAGGGCAGGCCGGTGGCGCTGACCATCGCCGTGTTCCGCCCCGACCTGTTCCGGATCGTGGTCGAAGCAGGCGATCAGCTGATGGCTGATAGCGGAGTCAGCCGAGCCAGCGGGTCCAGCGGGGAGGGTGCTTTCTCCGCAGCCTGGGCACACGCGGTGGAGGACTGGGAACCCTGACCGGGCCGGCCGGGCCGCCGACCGCACCATGGTCCTGTACCAGGGACACATGGCGGAGCACGGCGACACCGAGCAGGTCCTTGAGCACCCGCACACGCGGAGACCGCGCTACATGACCGGCCGCTTCGGATAGCCGAGACCTTCCCGGCGAAGCCTATAAATCTGCTATACATATAGGTAATATCAAGAAGTGGCACCACAACTCGCGCCGCCCGGGGGCAAGAGCCGTGCGCGCGGAGCCTGATCGCACGCGCGCGCGTGCG
This sequence comes from uncultured Actinomycetota bacterium, assembly GCA_963729365.1. Lineage (GTDB taxonomy): Bacteria > Actinomycetota > Actinomycetes > Streptosporangiales > Streptosporangiaceae > JASHPR01. The sequence goes on along the minus strand of CAVSNQ010000009.1, from coordinate 137,623 downwards.
AGTCGTGTAGCGCACGCGTCGGCGTGCATTAGTAAAGGAGTGTTCCCTGGTGGCCAAGAGATTCCGCTTGGTGTGCACGGCGGCCGCCCTGGTCCCGCTTACCCTGCTGGCGGCTGCCTGCGGCAGCAGTAGTACCAGCTCAACGCCCAAGGCAGCGGCGCCCGCGGCCGACAACGCTACCGGCAAGTCGATCTCCGAGACCGGCAGCACGATCCTGTTCCCGCTGTTCGGCGCCTGGCAGACGGCCTACAGCATCGCGAACCCGAGCGTGACGATCACCTCGGGCTCCACGGGGTCGGGCGTTGGAATCGCGGACGCGGGCGAGGGCCTGGTGAACATCGGCGCGTCCGATGCCTGGCTGTCCACCGCCGACGTCGCGAAATACCCCGGGCTGCTCAACATCCCGCTCACGGTGTCCGCGATCTTGGTCAACTACAACCTCCCCGGGGTGAAGTCGCTGAACCTGAACGGCACGGTGCTCGCCCAGATCTACACCGGCAAGATCACGACCTGGAATGACCCGGCGATCGCCGCGCTCAACCCGGGAGTGACGCTGCCGCCGGTGAAGATCGTCACGCTGCACCGCGCCGACAGCTCGGGGGCCACGTTCCTGTTCACCTCCTACCTGAGCGCCCAGGACCCGAGTGCGTGGCCGTCGTCGAACGACGGCACGACCATCACCTGGCCGTCCGTGCCCGGCTCACTGGCCGAGACCGGCAACGGCGGCATGGTGACCGGGTGCGGCGGCGTCAAGGGCTGCATCGCCTACATCGGGAACAGCTACCTGTCCAAGATCACCGCCGCCGGCCTCGGCCAGGCTGCGGTGGCCAACAAGGCGGGCAAGTACACGCAGGCGACCCCCGCGGCGATCGCCGCGGCGCTGGCCAGCTTCCCCGCCGCGCCCGCCAGCGGCGCCGAGTCGCTGATCGACACCTCGGCGCCCACCGGATACGCGATCGTCAACTACGAGTACGCCATCGTGAAGAAGTCCCAGCCCAGCGCCGCCGAGGCGAGTGCCATCAAGGCGTTCCTGTCCTGGATTCTCACCACCGGTGACACCTCGAAGTACCTGTCGACGACCAACGGCACGCCGCTGCCGTCGGCCACACTGTCGACATCGCAGAGCCTGGTCAGCTCGGTCGGCAGCTGATCTGATGGCCGCCTCCGCACCAACCGGGCCGGCGGAGGGGCGGGCCACCCGCCCCTCCGCCGGCCCGGCGCCGCGCTGCGCACCTTCGCCCGCCATGGCGGCCTGATCCGGTGGCTTAGCCGCGGCGGTGCGGTCGTGCCGGTGCTCATGCGTACTGAGAGCCGGCGGGTCCAGCGGGGAGGGCACTTTCTCCGGAGCCTGGACACACGCGGCGGAGGACTGGGAACCTTGACCCGATATGCCTTACTCCGCAGCAGGTCAGGCCGATCGCGCGCCTTACCCCGCCCCGAGGGACGCGCCGCACCACGGCGAGTTAACTGCCGTCATCGCCGTGGTGCTGCTGCTGGCCCACCTGCTGCTGGCCCAGCTGACGCTGGTGCTGACCGTGGTCATGTACGCGATCGACCGGATCAGCCGGTGGCGGCCGGAGTGGCTGGCCGTCCCGGCCGGCGCCGGAGTGCTGTGGGTGCTCGCCATCGGCCCGTCTCGTGCCCTGGCTGGCCTGACCGCCGGGCCACGGCAGGTGCTGGCGTACCTGGGCGGGATCGGCGGGCATCCCGGGCACCTGCTGCACCTTTCCGGCGCTTACGCCGGCCTGGCCCACTGGCTGCCTGAGCAGTTTCCGCTCGCGCTGGTCCTGGCCTCGGCCGAGACCTTCGCCGTGTGCTGGCTGCAGCGGCGGCTGGGCGCCGGACATCCCTGGAGGACCGGCCTGATCGTGGCCGGACGGCGCCGGGTGACCGCCGCCTCGCTCAGGTCGGGGGCGGGCGTGGTCACCAGGGACGGCTGCTGCGTCGGCCTCGACGTGACCACGGGACGGCCCGCCGCGATCTCCTGGCGGGAAGCCGAGGGCGGGGTGCTCTGCGCCGGGACGGCCCCGGCCGAGAGCGGCTTCACGCTGGCCCGCGCCGCGATCAGGCGGCGAAAGCCGGTGATCGTCGTCGACCTGACCGGATCCCCATGGCTGGCCGAGTCACTGGCCGCGGCCTGCGCGGAGCCGGACGCGCCGTTCTCGTGCTTCGGCCCGGCCGGGCCTGGCTACTACGAGCCGGTCCGCGGCGGTGATCCGGCGCGCGCCGCGACGCTGGTCATGGGCATGATCGACTGGACCGACGTCGGCGATCAGCAGCGCAGATCCTGCGCCGCGTACCTGACCGACGCGCTCGCAGTGCAAGCCGCCGCTCCCGGCGATCGGCGGGTGCCGTTGCTCGACGACCTCGTCCGGCTGCTCACCGCGGACGGGCTGCGCGAGCGCGCGGCGCTGATCCCGGCCTACCATCCGCGCCGTAGCGTGCTGACCGACCGGGCCGCCGTCTCGGCCAGCCTGCTGCAGGCTGATCCGGCGGCGGTGGCCGCGCCCGCCGCGCAGCTGCCGAGGCTGCGGGCGTCCGTGCTCGGCCGCTGGCTGCAGCCCGGGCCGCCGGACACGCCGCGAGTCAGCCTGGGCCAGACGGTCAGGGAACGGGGAGTCACCCTGTTCTCGCTGGACCGTGGCGCCCACGGCGACTCCGCCGTGATGATCGCCGGGCTGGCCGCCGCTGACCTGACGGCCGTCTGCGGCGAGCTGCTGGGAATGTCCGTGCCCGGCGATACCCTGGCCTGGGTCAACGGCTGCGAGGTCCTGGGGCAGAGGCTCCTGGCCGACCTGGTCGGGCTGGGCCAGGGCGCCGGGATGGCCGTGGTGCTCAGCACGGCATCCGCCGCTGCCGCGGACCCCCTGGTTACGGAGGTCAACGTCGTGCTTGGGCCCGGGCCCGCCGAACCCGATGCGTTCGCGCTGCTGGCCAGGGAACCGCAGGCCCGGGTCCTGCCGCAGTGCCGGCATGTTCCGGCCCGGGCGGGTGGTCGCCCTGAGGTCGGCGGGTGACGGGGGTGAACGCCGCGCCCGCCGGGTTCCGCCCCGCCGTCCCCCCGCCGCCGTGGCGCGCCATGGTGCGGGCGGACCGGGTGTATCTCGGCTGGCAGTACGCGCCGCTGCACCCCGATCCCGGTCCGCTGCCGCGCCGCCCGGCGCCGCCCGCGACCGAGGAGGTCAACCCGGGCTGGGAGGCCGCGCAGCGCCGTGAAGAACGGCGGCTGAGCCTGGCCTCTCAGGGCGACCTGCGCGATCTCGCTGGCCGTGACCGGCGTGCTGCTCGCGCTCGGGCTGACCGGGCTGCTGAACTATTCGCTCACCGGGGTCGGCGTGGCCGCGGGCCTGGCCGTGGCCGCGGTCAGCGCACGCGGGGTCTGGCGGGGTGAGCAGGATCTGCGGGAGCAGATCGCAGCCGAGCAGCGGCGAGTGGAGAAGATCCGGGCCGTGCAGCGCAGCCGGCTGGCGGCGCGGCAGGAGCAGCACGCCAGGCAGGTCCGCGCGTGGGAGTCACGCCGCGCCGCGTTCGACCGGCAGCAGCAGTGGTACGCGGTGTGGCTGCCCGGCGAGATCGACCGGGTGGACCTGGCCGGCGGCACGCTGTCCGGCTGGTCCGCGCTGCTCACCATGGTCGCTGCGCCGCGGCTGGACGCGGGCGGCGAAGTCACCGTGCTCGACCTCACCGAGGGCGCGGTCGCCCAGGACCTGCTGACGGTCGCGCGCCGGTCCGAGATCGAGCCGCTGGTCTGGACGCTGCCCAGCGACCTGCCCCGGCTCGACCTGGGCACCGGACTCGACGCCGAGGCCCTGGCCGACGTGCTGGCCGCGACCGTCGCCGCCAGCGAGCCGGGCGCGAACGCGGGCAGCTCGGCCGCGTCGGTCTCGATCGACAACACGATCCTGCACCGGATACTCGGCGTACTCGGCGCGGCGGCGAGCGTCGCCCAGGTCACCGCGGCGCTGCGGGTGCTGGCCCAGGTCGGTGACCCGCGCCAGGACCTGCGGGCCGGGCTGCTGGCCCCCGGCCAGCTCGAGCAGCTGACCACCCTGTTCGGCCGGGCCGCCGCCGACCGGGTGGTGATCGAGCGGGCCTGGGCGATCGAGTCCAGGCTGCGCAAGCTGGAGCAGCTCGGGTCGGCTCCGATACCACTGCCGCCCAGCAGGCTGCGGGTGGCGTGCCTGGACCGCCGGGTCGGGGCGGTCGGCAACCGGGTGCTCGGCACCTACCTGACGGTCGCCCTGACCCACGTGCTGAGGCAGGCGCCGGCCGCCCGCTGGCAGCAGACGCTGTGCGTGCTCGGCGCGGAGAAGCTCGGCGCGGAAGTGCTCGACCGGCTGCTCGAGGCGTGCGAGATCTCCCACACCGGCCTCGTCGTCGGGTATCGCTCGATCCCCGGCCACGTCAAGGAGCGGCTTGGCCGGGGCAACGCGGCGATCGCGTTCATGCGGCTCGGAAACGCCGAGGATGCCCGGGTGGCCAGCGAGCAGATCGGCACCGAGCACCGCTTCGTGGTCAGTCAGCTGACCGACACCGTCGGGTCGTCCCTGACCGACACCGTGGGTGACTCGTACACCAGCACGGTCGGTACGGCCGACTCCGTGGCCGACTCGGCGTCGGTCAGCGACACCCATGGCTCGCAGCGCGGACGCGGGCGCAGCCAGCCGGACGGCTTCGCGCCGTTCGGCCACTTCACCAGCTCGCGGAGCAGGGACTCCAGCGAGTCGCACGGCACGTCGGACTCGCGGTCGATCACCGCGGGCATCAGCTCGAGCACGGCATGGGGGATCAGTACCTCGAGGGCGGCCGGCGCCAGCTCGTCGGTGACCCGCACCTCGCAGCGGTCGCGCGAGTTCCTCGTGGAGCAGGATGAGCTGCAGCGGCTTCCGCCGAGCGCGGTGATCGTCAGCTACGCGTCACCGGCCGGGCGCCGGGTGGTGCTGGCCGACGCCAACCCCGGCATCATCGGGTTGCGGACATCCAGCCTGCTCAGCCTGGAGGAAGCGGTGGACGCCGAGGCGGCCGCGTCCGCGCCCGGGGCGGCTGGCGCCGGGCTGCCCGTGGCTGAGCCAGCCAGCGAGGAGCCGCCGCCCAACCTCGGCCCGCCGCCCGAGCGCCTCGACTGGCGGCGCCCGCGCTGAAGCGGGTGCGCCGCCCCCGCAGGACCGCCTCGACTGGCGGCGCCCGCGCTGAAGCGGGTGCGCCGCCCCACGCGGGACCGCCTCCCGGCCGGCCGCAAGGCCGGCGAGTTAGGACTCGCGGATCACCACACATGCCCGGGAATTACCGCATGAGCCACGTAGTCGGGCAGACTTGGAGATTCAGGTTGGTATACCGGCAGAGAGCAGGATCGCATGGACGAATCACGCGATCAGGCCGGCGCTGATCGTCCTGCCTTAACCGCCAGGATGCGTGGCGGGATCAGCAGCGCCGTGCGGGCGAGCGGCCATCCGCGTACGCTCGGGCCGACGGCCTTGATCTCGTTTCTTTCCGCGGCCGCGTTCGCGCCCTTCCTGGCGCCTCTGTTAGGGCATCTGCCCAGCGGTGCGCTGGAAGCCGAACTGGGCGCCGCGCTGAACCAGCTCGGCGGCATGGGCGGCGGCTACCTGGGCGGGGTCCTGTCCAAGGCGGCCGACCGTATGCGCAAGGAGAGCCGCGGCGCGATCACCGAAGAGCAGCTGCGCCGACAGCTCGCCTGACCGAGCTGCTGCTGTCCGACCTGGGCGTGCGGCCCGGCGGCGTCGGCTACCAGCCGGGTGCGCTCCCGCTGCTGGCCTACGTTCTGCAGGCGACGTGGCGCCGGCGGGCCGGGACGACCCTGACCGTGGCCGGCTACCGGGAGGCGGGCGGCATCCATGGCGCGGTCGCGAGCGAGGCGGAACGGGTCTACGCGGACTTCCCCGACGAGACCAGGGAGACGACGCGCCGGGTCATGCTGCGGCTGGTCAGCGTCGGTCCCGGCCCACGACCCGTGCGCCGCGCCGTTCCGCGGCCCGCCCTGGTGGCCGGGCTCGACGCCATGGCCGCAGGAAGCGTGCTGGCCAGGTACACCCAGGCCAGGCTGATCACCGCGGATACCGGCGGGGTGGAGATCAGCCATGAGGCGCTGCTCGACGCGTGGCCGCGGCTGCGGGACTGGGTCGCGGAGGACCAGGCCGGCCTGCGGCTGCACCGCCAGCTCGCCGAGGACGCGGCCAGCTGGGCCGGCGAACAACGGGACCCGGGAGGCCTGTACCGGGGCATCCCCGGCTTGCAGCTGGAGGCCGGGGTGTCGGCCTCGCCGCAGACGTTGTCAGCCAACGGCGCGGAGCTGGTCGTGAACCGGGTGGCGTTCGGCGCCGGCGGCAGTGTCCTGGTCAGCGCGAACAGCGACGGCACCGCGCAGGTGTGGGACACCGACCCCGCCGACGCGGTGCGCGGCCTCTGCGCCGTCCTGGGCGGGTCCTCGGCCGCCAGCCAGTGGTCGGAGCTCGATCCCAGTCCGGGACGCGATCCATGCTCGCCGGGCTAACGCCGGCCCGGGTCGTTCACTGCGTAGTCGGGGCGCTGGCCGTCGAGCACCTGCCGGACCTGGCGGGCCGCCTCGAACGACATCTGCCGCCGCACGCCGTCCACGGCGGAGCCGAGATGGGGCGTGAACATCGTCTTGGGATGGGCCAGCAACCGGGCCGGGACCGACCCCGGATGGCCGGGCAGCGCCCAGTCCTCCATCGCGAACACGTCGGCGGCGTATCCGCCGAGCCGCCCGCTCTCCAGGGCGCCGGCGACCGCGTCTTCGTCGACGACCGACCCGCGGCCCAGGTTCACGAGGAACGCCCCAGGGCGCATCCGGTGCAGCGCTGACCGGCCGACGACGCGATGCGTTCTGGCCGTGAGCGGCAGCAGGAGCACGACCACATCGCTGCCGGTCAGTAGCTCGTCCAGGCCGAGACGGGTGGCCCGCAGCCGCTGCTCCGCCGCCGCGGGCAGGCGGCGGATGTCGTGATAGACGATCCGGGTCCCGAACGGGGCCAGCCGCTCGGCCACCGCCCGGCCGACCTCGCCCATGCCGACGATCCCGGCGGTGGCGCCGTGCAGGGACGAGCCGTAGAAGCGCGGGCGCCAGCCGGAGAAGGCGCCGCTGCGGACGTGCCGATCGGCCTCGGCCACCCGCCGCATGACCCCGATGATCAAGCCGACGGCGAGTTCCGCGGTCGGCACGGTCAGCAGGTCCGGCAGGATCGTCAGCCATGTCCCGTGCCGGGCGCACGCGTCCGCGTCGAAGTTGTCGTATCCCTTCAGCGTCGCGCTGACCACCTGCAGCCGCGGGCAGCCGGCCAGGAACGCCTCGTCGACGCGGTCGGCCATTCCCGCGATCAGGCCGCTGGCGCCGGCCGCCAGCTCGGCTACCCGTGACCGGGGCCAGACCCCCTCGTCCGCGGCGGGAAGCACGGGGTCGCAGAAGCCGGCCAGATACTCCGCGACCTCGGCGTGCACCCAGTGGGTGACCACGACCCGGGCCCTCCCTTTGCCCACGCGCAGGAGTCTGCCACACCGTCCGGGCGCCACAATGGTTCCCGTGAGCTCACCGGATGCCGCGCCCGTCACGGTCACGTTCGCCGGTTCCGGCGACGCGTTCGGCAGCGGCGGCCGGTACCAGGCCTGTATCCACCTCCGGGGCCCGGGCGGGGCGGCCCCGGTGCTGCTTGACTGCGGCGCGACCTCGCTGAGCGCGCTGCGCCGATGCGGGCTGGACCCCGGCGAGGTGGCGGCCGTCTTCGTGTCCCACCTGCACGGAGACCATTTCGGCGGGCTCCCGTTCCTGATCCTGAACGGTCAGTTCGCGCGCCGGGCCGACCCGCTGACGGTGGTCGGGCCGCCCGGAATCGCCCGCCGGCTCCCTGAGCTCATGGAGTGCACCTTTCCCGGCTCCTCGACCGCGGCGCGGCGGTTCGGTGTTGACGTGGTGGAACTGTCTCCCGACCGGGGCCAGGCCGTCACCGCCGCCGGCGTGCGCGCTGTTGCCTTCCGGGCCGATCACCCGAGCGGCCGGGACGGGCCGTCCCTGGCGCTGCGGCTCACCGTCGGCGGCAAGGTGATCGGTTACACCGGCGACACGGCCTGGACCGACGCGCTCATCGAGGTGGCGGCCGGAGCGGACCTGCTGATCGCCGAGGCCTATTACCGGGACAAGCACGTGCCCTACCACCTCAGGCACGCGGACCTGGTCGCGCACGGCGAGCAGCTCGCCAGCCGCCGCATCGTGCTCACGCACATGTCGGCTGACATGCTGGACCACCTGGACCAGGCCCGGTTCGAGACTGCCTCCGACGGGCTGGTCCTGCAGATCTGAGCGCAATGATCAGGGGCGTGCCGCGGCCCAGGCCGGCGGGCGGCGCGTCAGCCACTGCCAGAACGTCCGGTGCGGCGGGCGGGCGGTCAGCGCGCCGCTGCCGACCTGGCCGGACACGTCGACCCGCAGCGTGACCGGCACGTCGGGGCCCCACGGCGCCCGGACTTTCACCTGGCCGCTCCGCACCGCGACGTCATCGGCGTCCACCACGATGCCCGGCTTCGTGATCAGCTTCAGCCGCCCGCTGCGCACTTCGGCGTCGATCTGCAGCGACGGCTGCGCGATGACCGCGTCGGTGAAGTCCAGCCGCACCTCGCCGCTCGACACCCGCACCTCGATCCGGTGCGGCACCACCCAGCGGCCCTCGCGCGTGGCGCTGCCGCTACTGCAGTCAATCCGGACCACGTCCTTGGGCTGCGGAACCACCACCGCGGCCGGCTGGCCCCCGGCGGCCGGGAGGTCGGTGGTCAGCACGGCCAGCTCGGCGTAGGTGCGCGCGGTCAGCGCCGCTTCCAGCCGCTCGTCGAGTTCCTCCGCGGTCAGCCGGCCATCGCCGGCGGCCACCCGCAGCACCTCGACGACCCGGTCCCGGTCCTGGTGCGACGCCCGCAACTGGCCCAGTTCCGGCAGTTCGCCACGGGCGGCCAGATCGCCCCGCGGCTGCACATCGCCTGGAGCCGTCGGGTCATCCCCAGACCCGGCCGGCGACATCCCGCCCACCATGCGACTTACTGTACGGCGGCGCCCGCCCTGGCGACAATCATGCACCACTGCTAACGCTGCGTCACCAGGGCCCTGGCCCCAGGGCCCGGACCGCGCGGCACGGCGGGTAGTCAACCTCTGCGTATCCGGTGCATTCGGTGGCAGGCGGGGCCACAGCCTGATATGCACGCGATATGGGGGCGACATCCGGCATAGGCGGCGGCGCAGCCGGCCCGTGGTACCGGGTCCAGGCGATCATGGCCGACGGCCGCCACGGCGGCAGCGCGGAGCGGGACTACGCCTCGGTGCTGCCCGCCGCGCTCAACGCCGCGATGCACCGGCGCCCGTTCGTGGCCGGCTGGCTGTCCCGCGGCGGCGGGGCGCCCCTTGAGCTGATCACCAACGCCGGGCCGCTCCCGGAGCCGGGGGCGCCTGACCGGCACGGTCAAGGGACCAGGCTGCAGGATCTGCCCCGGGTCCGGAGCCAGTTCTCCGAGTCGAGCCGGGCCATCGACCCGAGCGAGGTGATCGAGCCGGATCCGTTCACCGGCCGGCGAACGGACACGGATCCGCGCCGGGACATCGACTCGGGCCTGATCATCGAGTCGAGCCGGATCATCGGCCCGGGCGCGGTCATCGAGCCGAGCCGGGTCATCGAGCCGGGCCTGCCCGCCGGCCCGGGCGCGTCCGGCCGGGTCGTCGAGCCGGGCCGCGCCGCGGGCGGAGCCGCGCTCGAGACGCGGGATGCCATCGACCCGATCGGGATGTTCGAGCCGAGGGAACTGCTGTTCCCTTGGGGCGCCCGCGGCGTGCCGATGCCGGGCGGGCTGCTGGCCGACCTTGACCGCCTCGTCTGGGCGCCCTGCCCGGGCCGCCAGGCCCCGCCGCTCGGGTGGGACACGCCGCAGATGGCCGTGGACGCGGCGGTCGGCTATCTGGGCCGCGGCGCGCTCCAGCCGCGCGACGGCCGCGGCGGCGGCGACCAGGCGGGCCGGCAGCCGACGCTGTTCGAGTCGGCGCTCGTGACGCTCATGGCCAGGCCGTTCGGCTGGCTGGTGGTCGCCGAGCCCTCGGAACTCATCGACACCGAGATCGCCGAGCTGCGCACTCAGCTGAACGTGCTGCGCCGTTACGACGAGGAGCACTCCAGGTTCGACGCGGGCCGCGCCGAGCGCCGCCTGGCCGAACTCGACGCGTTCAGGGAAGCCGGGCTGTGGAACGTCCGGGTCCTGGCCGGGGCGGCGACCGAGCAGGAACTGCGGCTGATCGCCCCGGTGCTGGTCGGCTCAGTCGACCTGGCCGCGCACCCGTACCGGCTGCGCAGCGCCGAGGAACCCCGCGACCTGGCCGACGCGCTCGCGGCCAAGCTCGCCGACCCGGTGGACGGCGCGCAGGTACCGTTCGCCGCCACGGCCGGTGCCCTCGCCGCCCTCACCGGCCTGCCGCGCGGCGAGGTGCCCGGGGTGCGGGTGCTCGACCCCAGCTGCTTCGACGTGACCAGCGAGACCATGAGCGAGGCCGGCGGAAGGCCGGGCCCCGAAGGCTCGGGGAGCAGCGACGCCGGCGACGCCAGGGGTGAGGCGGCCATCGACCTCGGGGCGATCCTGGACGGTCAGGACCGGCAGGTCGGCACGTTCCGGGTCCCGCTCGCCACCCTGAACCGGCACGCGTTCATCACCGGCTCCACCGGCGCGGGCAAGTCGCAGACGGTCAGGCACATGCTGGAGCAGCTGACCGCGGCCGGGATACCGTGGCTGGCCATCGAGCCGGTCAAGTCCGAGTACGCGGCCATGGCCGGCCGGATCGCGGGCCACGGCCAGGTGACGGTGATCAACCCGTCCGACCCGGCGGCGGTGCCGCTGTCGGTGAACCCGCTCGAGCCCGAGCCCGGTTACCCGGTACAGGCCCACATCGACATGGTGCGCGCGCTGTTCCTGGCCGCCTTCGACGCCCGGGAGCCGTTCCCGCAGATCATCTCGCAGGCGCTGCAGCGGGCCTACGAGAACTGCGGCTGGGATCCGGTGACCGGCGCCGGCCGGCCAGGCGCGCGGGCCGTCCCCGCCGTGCCCACCCTGGCCCAGCTGCAGCGCGCGGCGCTTGAGGTGATCGAGGACGTCGGTTACGGGCGGGAGCTGCAGGCCGATGTCCGCGGCTTCGTGGACGTGCGGCTGCGCTCGCTGCGGACCGGCTCGGCGGGCCGCTTCTTCGAGGGCGGCCACCCGGCGGACATCGCCGAGCTGCTGCGCCGCAACGTCGTGCTGGCCATCGAGGATGTCGCCAACGACGAGGACAAGGCGTTCCTGATCGGCACGCTGATCATCCGGCTGGTCGAGCACCTGCGGATGCGGGCCCGCTCCGATCCCGCCGACGGCCTCTCGCACGTCATCGTCATCGAGGAGGCGCACCGGCTGCTGCGCGCCAGCCGGGAGGGCGCGAGCGCCCACGCCGTCGAGCTGTTCGCCAGCCTGCTCGCGGAGATCCGCGCCTACGGCGAAGGGATCATGATCGTCGAGCAGATCCCGGCCAAGCTGGTCCCCGACGTGGTGAAGAACACCGCGCTGAAGGTGCTGCACCGGCTGCCGGCGCACGACGACCGCGAGGTCGTGGGCGCGGCGATGAACCTGGACGGCGACCAGTCGCGGCAGGTGGTCTCGCTGCGGCCGGGGGTGGCCGCCGTGTTCGCCGACGGGATGGACCGGCCGCTGCGGATCCGGATCCCGTTCGGCGGCGCCCGGGAGCGGCTGCAGCAGGCGACCGACCGCTCGGTCCCGGTCCGCGGCCGGCGCTCGGCGGCCTGCGGCCCGGTGTGCATGTCCGGCCGCGCCTGCAGCCTGCTCGAGCTGCGCGCCGCCGACCTGCTCGCGGCCTCGCCGGAGGATGCCTGGCTGCGGATCTGGGCCGAGGCCCTCGTGCTCGCGTTCCTGACCAACCGGCCGCTGCCGGTGGTGCCGGCCCCGCTGCGCGCCCGGTGGGCCGAACTTGACCAGCGGCTGCGCGAGTGCCTGCTGGCCACGGCGGTCGACAGGTCGCTGCGCGGCCGGGCGCTAGCGGTCCGTGCCTTTTACGAGCCTGAACGGTTGTCGACGGCCACCGCGGCCACTGCGCTGCGACTCCTGGACGGGGGGAAGGGCGCGGGCGCCCCGCCCGGGTCTGACTGGGTCATCCCGCAGCTGCAATGGCTGCACGAGGTGGAGCGGGTGTGCCCGCTGGACAGCGGCCGGCCGGATCCGTTCGCCCCGGCGCCGCCGCTCGACTACGACCTGGGCGGCCTCGCCGACCAGCCGGGCCTGCGGATCGGGCAGCGGGTCAGCGGCCTGCGCCGGCACCCGCTGTCGATGGAGCTGGCCCGCAACCGGCAGCCGGCCTGGACCGTCCTGCTCGGCGAGGATGAACAGCGCGGCTTCGCCGACGACCTGGCCGCCGTGGTGATCGGCGTGAGTCACCGCGGGCAGCTGCGCCAGGCGGCCGGCGAGATGGGGATCGTCGGCTGGCTCGAGGCCGTGCTCAGCTGGCCCCGCCGGTTCATCGTGGGCAGCGAGGACCAGGTGGCGCCGGGCCCCGCGCCATCTTCGGCCACGGCGGCCAATACCGCCGCTGCCGGATAGCATCGGCGGGCATGGGAAAGCTTCCGCTGCGCGCGCGCCTGGCTACCACCATCGGCGGCGCCGCGGGGCGCGTGTCGCGGCTGTCCGGCCGCGGCGACGGGTCGGTGATCGGCGGCGTCGTCGGCCTCCGGATGGAGCCCGACCTGCTCCGCCTGCTCGCCATCGGCCGGCAGATCGTCCTGGTCACGGGGACGAACGGCAAGACCACCACGACCAGGCTGATCACCGCGGCGCTCGGCGCGCTCGGCCAGGAGGTCGCCTCCAACGCGTTCGGCGCGAACATGGAAGCCGGGCTGGCGTCCGCGCTCGGGCAGGCGCCGAACGCGCCGTTCGCCGTCCTCGAGGTGGACGAGCGGTACCTGCCCGCCATGATCGACGTGACCGCGCCCAGGGTGGTCACGCTGCTCAACCTGAGCCGGGACCAGATGGACCGGGCGGCCGAGATCTGGCTGGTGGCCCGGCGCTGGCGGGAGGCGCTGGCGGACGCCCCCGACTGCCAGGTGGTGGCCAACGCCGACGATCCGCTCATCGCGTGGGCGGCGAGCGGGGCGAAGCGGGTCACCTGGGTCGCGGCCGGACAGCGCTGGCGCGAGGACTCCTGGTGCTGCCCAGAATGCGGGTCGCACCTGCTCAGGGACGAGCTCGACTGGCGGTGCGGCGAGTGCCGCTTCGCCCGGCCAGCGACCAGGTGGGTGCTGGACCAGGACTCCGTCATCGACCCGGCCGGCCGGGTCCGCTCGCTGTCGCTCGCGCTGCCCGGCCGGGCCAACCGCGCCAACGCGGTGGTCGCGCTAGCCGTGGCCGCCTTCTTCGGCGCGGACGTGGACCAGGCCCTGCCCAGGCTCCGCGAGGTGACCTCGGTGGCCGGCCGGTACACGCAGCTGGAGCGGGCCGGGCGGCGACTGCGGCTACTGCTGGCCAAGAACCCGGCCGGCTGGCTGGAAGCCTTCGACGTGCTCGCGCCGGCGCTGGCGCCGGTGCTGCTGGCGGTCAACGCGCGGGTGCCCGACGGCAAGGACACGTCCTGGCTGTGGGATGTGGACTACCGGCTGCTGCGCGGCCGGCGCGTGCTCGTGGCCGGCGAGCGCCGGATCGACCTCGCGGTCCGGCTGGAGGCGGACGAGGTGGAGTTCGAGCTGGCCGACGGCGTGGACGATGCGCTGCAGCGGGTGCCACCCGGCTCCCTGGACGTGATCGCCAACTACACGGCATTCCAGCAGATCCGGACCGCCCTGGGCCGGGCCCAGTGAGGAGGTCACGCCGATGACGCCGCCTCGCCACCGGGCGCCGGATTCGATGCCGCCAAGGGCCGGGCCCAGTGAGGAGGTCACGCCGATGACGCCGCCTCGCCACCGGGCGCCGGATTCGATGCCGCCCGCCCGGTCAGGACCGGAGCGGGCCGGGCGGCCGGGCCGGCGCCGTCGCGGGCCGAGCACCCTGGGGCTGGTGTGGGTCTACCCGGACCTGCTCAGCACGTACGGGGACCGCGGCAACCTGCTCGTGCTGCAGCGCCGGGCCAGGCTCCGCGGCATCGAGGCCGAGGCCGTCGCCGTGCACGCGGACGAGCCGGTGCCCCGCAGCGGCGACATCTACCTGATGGGCGGGGGCGAGGACCTGCCGCAGATCCTCGCCGCGCGGCGGCTGCGTGCCGACGGCGGGCTGGCCGCCGCCGCCGACTCCGGAGCCGTGGTCCTGGCCGTGTGCGCCGGCTACCAGGTGATCGGCGCCGAGTTCGGCGGTACCGAGGGCGAGCCGGTGGCCGGGCTCGGCATCCTGGACATCCGCAGCGGGCGGGGCGAGCGCCGCGGGGTCGGCGAGATCGTGGCCGACGTCGATCCCGAGCTCGGCGTGCCCAGGCTCACCGGATTCGAGAACCATCAGGGAGTGACCATGCTCGGCCCGCAGGCCCGCCCGCTGGCCCGGGTCACCGCGGGGGTGGGCAACGGCGACGGCACCGAGGGCGCCTACGCGGGCCGGGTGCTCGGGACCTATCTGCACGGCCCGGTGCTCGTGCGCAACCCGGGCCTGGCCGACCTGCTGCTGTCCTGGGCGGCTGGGCCGCTGGCCCCGCTGGCCGGGGCCGACGAGGAGTGGGCGCGCCGGCTGCGGGAGGAGCGCCTCGCGGCGGCCGGAGGATAGCCGGGCCGTCAGTACACCAGGGCCTGCGTCCCGTCGGCCATGATCTCGGCCAGGAACGTGGACGCCCCGGCGATGCGGACTCCCTTGATCGTGTCGTCCGCGGTGATGTCCCGGCGGGACGCGCACTGGGAGCAGACGGTCACGGTCCCTTCGTCCAGGACCCGGGCCAGCAGCTGCGCGAGCGGTGCCGCGTGCGGAAGCGCGACGTCGTCGGCCCGCTCGGGCAGGGCGAACCAGGCCGCCTCGCCGGTCAGCCAGAGCGACACCTGCAGCCCGCTGGCGACGGCCGTCGCGGCGACGGTGAAGGCCTGGTTGCAGCGTTCCTGGTCATCCTGGCCCGCGGTGACCTTGACGACGAGTGAGCGGGAAGCCATGCCCGCAGCCTAATCCGGATTCCGCCCGGCTGCGCATCCGCGGCCGCGCGGTAACCACATTGGCGCTCCGGGGCCTCTGCCCCTCATACTCGAGAGAAGTACCTTTCGTGAACCGGTCAGTGGGCCTGCTCGTAAACGGGGAGTGGGCCGGCTGCAACCGGGGGAGGCGCCTGTGAGACTGCGGCATCTGTCCAGTGTCGCGGCGCTGGTGATCGCGGGGTTGTCGGTGGCCGGCTGCAGCTTGGCTCCGCAGTACACCTACGTGTCGGACTCCGGCGACAGCGCGTATTTCAAGGTCCCGCCGAGCTGGCACCAGGTGAACGAGTCCAGCCTGCATTCGGCCGAGGGCCAGGCCTCCCAGCAGGGCAGCTACCTCTGGTCAGAGGCCTACGACGCGTCCGCTAAGCCGTCGGTCGGCCACGTCTTCTCGGCGACCGCGAAACCGGTCGCCTACGCGAGCGTGGTGAGCCTGTCCTCGGCCGAGCGCAACGACATCTCGTTCAACACCATGCGGGACCTGCTGCTGCCGGTCACATCGGCGGCGCGCAGCGCCGCGGCCGCGGACCACGAGAGCCTTTCCGGGTTCGCCTCGCTCAGCGACCAGGTGATCACAGATAGCAGTAACAACCGGGGCATCCGCGAGATATTCGACTACGACCTCGGCACCACCCCGGAAACGTTCGACCTGACTGTCATGGTCAACTCCGCCACCACGAAGCTCTACTTCCTGCTCGTGCAGTGCTCAGCGACCTGCTTTGCCGCCAACTACCCGCAGATCTCTGACGTCGTCAATTCGTTCACGGTAGGAGGAGGGTCCTGATGCCTGCGCGGTCCAGGAAGCCTGGCGCGGGGGGCCCGAGCCCGGGTCATCCCGGCCATGTCGAGCGTCCCAGAGACTCCGACCGGCCGACTCGCAAGCCGCTCGCGGCGTGGGACCGGCTGAAGTTCCTGGCCCTGCTCGTCCTGCTGTGGTTCGTGCTGGTGTGGTCGGACATGGCCAACAACCCGGTGATCGGGTTCGTCGACGCGGCGCGCCAGCAGGTCACGCTGGCCGCCTGGGTCGAGGTCCTGATCGGCCTCGAGGTGCTGCGGCAACTGCACTTCCTGGTCTCCGAGCACTGGTCGGCCTACCACCGGATGTGGAGCCGGGGCATCTTCGGCCGCACCGAGCGCGCCTCCCACCGGCTGAGCGACTGGACCAGGTTCCGCGTGGCGCGGGCGCTGAAGTGGCTGATCTTCATCGCCCTGCTGGCGCTGATCCTGGGCAAGGCGTACCACACCTCGCCCGTGCACGGGCTGTTCCTGCTGCCCGGCACGATCATTCACGCGCTGCCGATCATCCTCTACGTGATGGCGATCGTCTCCCTCGGCATCCTCCAGTTCGTCGGGATCTTCTGGTTCATGTCCAGGGGCGGGGTGGACGTGTACTTCCCCGATGACGTGTCGACCCGGTTCTCCGACGTCTGGGGCCAGGACCACGTGCTCGAGCGGGTCAAGGAGAACATGCTGTTCCTGGAGGATCCCGAGTCGATCGAGAAGCACGGCGGCCACGTCCCGGGCGGCATCCTGCTCTGGGGGCCGCCGGGCACCGGGAAGACGCTGATGGCCGAGGCGGTGGCCGGCGAGACCGGCAAGCCGTACGTGTTCGTCGACCCCGGCGCGTTCATCAACATGTTCTTCGGGGTCGGCATCCTCAAGGTGAAGTCGCTGTTCCGCCGGCTGCGCAAGCTCGCCGTGCGGTACGGCGGGGTCATCGTGTTCTTCGACGAGGCCGACTCGCTGGGCAACCGCGGCGGCAGCGTCGGCGTGCAGGGCAACTACAGCCCATCGAGCCGGTTCGAGGCCTGTCACGGGTTCTGCTACCTGTCATCGGACACCCAGTCCGCGCTGTTCGCCGAGGCCCTGAAGGCGTCCCCCGCGCCCAGGCCGCCCGGCCGCTTCCGGCAGATGATCCCCGGCATGGGCATGGGTGGTGGCGGCATGGGCACCCTGCAGGCGCTGCTGACCGAGATGTCCGGGCTGAAGAAGCCGCGCGGGTTCTTCAACCGGATCGTCCGGCGGACGTTCGGCATGCGGCCGAAGCCGCCGCCGAAGTACCGGATCCTGATCATGATGGCCACGAACATGCCCAGCGCGCTGGACGAGGCGCTGCTGCGGCCGGGCCGCCTGGACCGGGTCTACCGGGTGGGCTACCCGTCCAAGGAGGGCCGCCGCCGCACCTACGAGGGCTACTTCGGCAAGGTCAAGAACGACCTCACCGCGGAGCAGATCGACCATCTGGCCACGATCACCCCGTACGCCACCGGCGCCACCATCAAGGACCTGGTCAACGAGTCGCTGATCGTCGCGCTGCGCGATGAGCGGGACACCATCACCTGGACCGACGTGCTGCGGGCCAAGCTGCTGAAGAGCGTCGGCCCGTCCGAGGGCGTGGAGTACATCGAGCGCGAGCGGCACGCGGTCGCGCTGCACGAGGCCTGCCACGCGGTCGTCAGCTACCGGGTGCAGAAGCGCAACGTCATCGACACGGCCACCATCCAGAAGGGCGCGGACTACCTCGGCTTCGTGAAGCCGATCCCGATCGAGGAGCAGTTCACCTCCTGGCGGAACGAGTACGAGGCCGACATCATGGTGAGCCTCGCCTCGCTGGTGGGCGAGCGGATGTTCTTCGACGGCGACTCATCGTCCGGCGTCTCCGGCGACCTGCAGAACGCGACCAGGATCTCGCTGGCCATGGAGGGCCTGTGGGGCATGGGCGGCCAGTACGGCTCGTACGCCGTCACCCCGGCTCCGCACGACGCCCACCCGGTGGCGGACGGACAGGACCGCGCCGTGTTCGAGACCACGCTGGGCAAGCGGGCCGAGACGCACCTGGCCGGGCTGGCCGACCGCACCGGGGTCCTGCTGCACGAGAACCGGGCCAACGTCCTGGCCGTCGGGCACGCGCTCGAGAGGCACAAGACCATCACCGGCCAGGATGTCAGCGCCATCATCGACGGCACGGTCGGGCCGGTCGTCGACGGCCGGCCATACCACACCCCGGAGTTCGCCGCCACGCTGGAGGCCTACCACCAGCAGGTGATGATCGCGCACCGCGGCCGCGATGGCACCATGTCGCTGCCCGTCCCGGTGCCCGAGGCCAAGGCGGCCGAGCCGGTCTCCGCCTGGAAGCAGCCGGCCGACCCCAATGCGGAGCACTGACCGCCGCTGGCCCGGGCCATCTCCCCCGACGGGGCTAGTCCTTTTGCGGGATTTCCGCCGGGCCGGCCGTGGCTAGTGTGTCACTGCGCGGTGTAGTGATGACGGGGTCGCGGCCTGGCCGCGGTAGCAGTGGGGGTGGAGTCGGCTATCCGGTCCAAGACGGAGGTTCTGCTGCTCGCGCTGCCGTTCGCCATGATGGCAGCGGTCGGCGGCGCGCGGGTTTCTATCGGATCGAGCTGGGGGGTGCTGCCGCTCCTGGTCGTGGGCCCGGCGGTGGCGGCTGCGATCGGCGGGCTGTACTACACGCTGGCCGCGGGCGCGGTGGCCATGGCCGAGTGCCTGCTGTTCGTCATCGGCCTGAACATGCATGACCGGCGTCCGGCCGTGGTCGCCCTCATCGCCGCCGCCGGCGTCACCGCGACCAGTGCCGCGGTCTGCCGGGCTCGTGAACGCCGTGATCGCGAGCTGGCGCAGGTCAGGCTGGTTGCCGAAGCCGCGCAGCAGGTGCTGCTGCGGCCGGTGCCTGGCCAGGTCGGCTCGGTCACGACGGCGGTGCGGTACCTGTCGGCGTCGACCGGCGCCCGGGTCGGCGGGGACCTCTACGAGGTCGTGGCGACACCGGATCGGGTGCGACTGATCGTGGGTGACGTGGAGGGCAAGGGCCTGCCCGCCATCAAGTCGGCGGCCGTGGTGCTCGGGGTGTTCCGGGAAGCCGCACATGACGACATCGACCTGGCCGGGATCGCCGCCCGGATCGAGGCGAGCCTGGCCCGCGAGCTTGGCGACGACCAGTTCGTGACCGCCGTCCTCGCCGACGTCGCCGCGGACGGGGCCAAGATGGACCTGCTCAGCTGCGGCCATCCCGCGCCGCTGCTCCTCGGGCCATCCCGGCCGCGGTTCGTCGGTCCCGACGAAGGCAGCCTGCCGCTCGGCCTGGGCCACCTCACCGGCGCGCCGCGCCTCCCGCTCACGATCCCGTTCGGGCCGGGCGACCGGGTTCTCTTCTACACCGACGGGGCGAGCGAGGCCCGGAACAGGGCCGGCGAGTTCTTCCCCCTGGCCGAATGCGACGCGCTAAGCGGCCGGGCCGACCCGGGTACCGTGGTCGAACGCCTCGGCGACGCGATAGCCCGGCACGTGGGCCACGCGCCCGACGATGACATAGCGCTCCTGCTGGCCTGCCGCCTCGCCACGCCGACCGCGTAGCCGGGCCGCCGGGCCCAGGCGAAGTACACTCCGGGGTATGGAGGGCGGGTTCAGCTGGGTCGTGCTAGTTGCGGCCTTTGCGGCGGTAACGGTGCTCTGCGGGGTCCTGGCCGTCCGGCTCTTCCGCATCGGGTCATCCAGCCGGCCCCGGCCGGGTGAAACGAAGGTGCTGGATCAGGCGATCGGTCACCAGCCCAGGTGAACGATCCCGGGACCGATCCCGCTGCCAGGCCACCCGCTGCCGAGCAGTCAGCCGCCGGGCAACCAGGCGCCGAGCAACCAGGCGCCGGGCAGTCAGCCGCCGGGCAACCCCCCGAGCACCCCGCGCTGGCCCCGCTGAGCTTCCTGCTCGGCCGCTGGGAAGGCGCCGGGGTGGTCGGCTACCCGACGATCGAGAGCGTCAGGTTCGGCCAGGAGATCACGTTCGGCCATAACGGCAAGCCGTACCTCATCTACACCAGCCGCACCTGGCTGCTCGACGAGGCAGGGCGGATCGGCCGGCCGCTCGCCATGGAGACCGGGTTCTGGCGCCCGCAGCCGGACGGCCAGCTGGAAGTGCTGCTCGTGCACCCGACCGGGATCAGCGAGATCTACCTGGGCGAGGTGACCGGCACGAAGATCGAGATGGCGACCGATGCCGTGGTGCGCACGTCGACCGCCAAGGAGGTCACGGCCGGCCGCAGGCTGTACGGCCTGATCGGGACCGACCTGGCCTATGCCTACGACATGGCCGCGGTTGGCCAGCCGCTGCAGCCACACGCCTCGGCGCAGCTCAAGCGGGTCGAGCCGGCCTAGCCGAAGCGGCCATTAACGCTCTTCTGCGGGCTGTCGCAGATTCAGCCGGAGCCCATCCGGCACCCGCGACGGGTCGCCCGCCGGGCCAAGTGGGCATGATCATTTCGGCTCTTCACTCGCCCCGTCATCACAAACCGCCCAAATTAGGTGATCAAATGACTGGAGGAGTGAAAAGACGTGTTGATCAAGGGAAAGAGCCCGCGGGAAAATAAGAGCCCCCGGGTGCCTCTCGCAACGGGGTCACCAGGCCAGCCAGAGTCACGTCACGCTGGGAGGCGCAGCGCACGCTGGCGCTGCTCTCGCTGCGTTCCGCGAGGCCGGAGGTGCAACCCGCTACGGGGACCGGCTGGACAAGGCCGGCCAACCCGGGGGTCCGGTGTCTGCCGTGTATTAGCCGACCGCCGCTTGCGGCGCCCAAGACGATCCGCAGTTACCCTGCGGCGCCGACTTGTGCCTGGCCGGTGCGTGCCCCCGCTGGCATAGCGGGAGAGCTACACGGGACGGCGGCTAGCTGACAGCCACCTCGCGAGTCCGACATCTATGCATACTGTTGGACCACCTCCTTTCCCGCGTTAGCCAGAACGCTATGTCAGAGCGTGCCGCGGAGGCAAGCACGTTATCCGCGAGGCTCACCTAGACTCGGCTCATGTCGCAGACGTGGGACGCCGCGCTGCGGGCCAGCGGCTATCGCGTTACCCCACAGCGCCAGCTTGTCCTCGAGGCCGTCACCAAGCTTGATCACGCGTCCCCCGAGGAGATCTTCGCCGAGGTGCACCAGAAGGCCAGGGGAGTCAACGTCTCCACGATCTACCGCACCCTCGAACTACTCGAGCAGCTCGGCCTGGTCACCCATACCCACCTGGGGCACGGTGCGCCCCGGTACCATCTCGCCGCCGAGGCCCAGCACGTGCACCTCGTCTGCCGTGACTGCGGCCGGGTCACCGAGCTGGCGCCCGAGGCCGCCCGCCCCCTGGTCACCGCGCTCGACGAGGAGCACGGGTTCGAGACCGACGTGGGGCATCTCACCGTGTTCGGCATCTGCCGTGAGTGCCGCGGGCGCGGGGACGCGAGCAGGCCGCCGGCGGCCGGCGGGCCGGACGCCGCGAGCGCATAGCCTGACGTGTATGCAGAGCCCACAGGAGCAGAGCCCGCTGCTGGCCGCCCCCGGCGCGGTGCCCGCCGACGGGCCGGACACCGGGGTCGCCGCGCACTACGGCGACCCGTTCGCCGAGCAGCGGGCGCTGTCCGGCGCCCTGGGCCTGGTCGACCGGTCGCACCGGGGAGTGATCCGGATCACCGGCCAGGACCGGCTGTCCTGGCTGCACAGCCTGACCACCCAGGACCTTGAGCACCTCGAGCCGGGCAGCACGGCCGAGGCGCTGATCCTGAGCCCGAACGGGCACATCGAGCACCACCTCACCCTGACCGACGACGGAGCGCAGCTGTGGGCGCACGTCGAGCCGCACACCGCGGGCCCGCTGCTGGAGTTCCTGGAGTCGATGCGGTTCATGCTGCGCGTCGAGGCCGCCGACGTCACCGGGGAATACGCGGTGCTCACGCTCATGGGCCCGGCCGCCGGGGAGACGCCGGGAGGCGGAACCGCGGTGGCCGCGACCTATGCGTTCGGGGCGGATCTGATAGTCCGCAGGGAACGGCTTGCCGAAGCCGCCGCGCAGCTGCAGGCGCGCGGCGCCGTGCTCGCGGGCATGTGGGCGTACGAGGCGCTGCGGATCGCCGCGCGGCGGCCCAGGTTCGGGCTGGATACCGATCACCGGACCATCCCGCACGAGGTGGGCTGGATCGAGACCGCCGTGCACCTGTCCAAGGGCTGCTACCGCGGCCAGGAGACCGTGGCGCGGGTGCACAACCTCGGCCACCCGCCGCGTCGCCTCGTTTTCCTGCACCTGGACGGCAGCGAGGACCGGCTGCCCGCCCACGGCGATCCGGTCTCGCTCGGCGACGCCGGTGTCGGCTTCGTAGGGTCAGCCGCGCGGCACTACGAGCTCGGGCCGATCGCGCTGGCCCTGGTCAAGCGGACGGTCGCGGTCGATGCCACGCTGCTGGCGGCGGGCATTCCCGCCGCTCAGGAGGTCATCGTGCCGCCGGACGCCGGGGCGAACGTCACGGTGACCCTGCGGCGCGGGCCAGGCGGCCTGACCCGCCCGCGCGAGTAATCTTGGCCCGCAGGAACAACGCCGTTCCCGCCGTGCCCTGGAGGTCATCGCCGTGCTGCGCCGTGCGCTGCTGGCCGCGTCAGCCAGTCAGAAGCTCCGCCGGATCGTCACCACCGCCCCGGTGACCAGGGGCGTCGTCGCCAGGTTCGTCGCCGGCGACACCGCGGATGCCGCGCTGGCGGTGACCCGCCGGCTGCTGGATGACGGCCTGCGGGTCAGCCTCGACTACCTCGGGGAGGACACCGTCGACCCGCAGCACGCCACCGCCGTGACGGACGAGTACGTGCGGCTGCTCGCGCGGCTTGACGCGGCCGGAATGTCCGGCGGCGGCGCCGCCGAGGTCTCGGTCAAGCCGACCGCGGTCGGGCTTGACCTGGCCGAGCACGGCGAGAAGACGGCTCGCGAGAATATCGCCAGGATCTGCGCGGCGGCCAGAGACGCGGGCACGACGGTCACCCTGGACGCCGAAGACCACAGCAAGGTCGAGCCGACGCTCCGGATCCTGGCTCAGCTCCGGCCGGAATTCCCCGATCTCGGCTGCGTGATCCAGTCTTACCTGCGGCGCAGCCCGGAGGACTGCCGGGCGCTCGCCGTCGCCGGATCGCGGGTCAGGCTGTGCAAGGGCGCCTACAGCGCGGCGCCGGACGTCGCGTTCTCGTCGAGGGCCGGGGTGGACCGGTGCTACGCCCGCTGCCTGGGGTTGCTGATGGAAGGGCCCGGCTACCCGATGATCGCCACCCATGACCCGCGGCTGATCCGCATCGCCGGCCAGCGCGGGCGGGCGGCGGGCCGCGGCCCGGCCAGCTTCGAGTACCAGATGCTCTACGGGATCAGGCCGGCCGAGCAGCTCCGCCTGGCCGGCGGCGGATCCCGGGTGCGGATCTACGTGCCCTACGGCAGTGACTGGTACGGCTACCTGGTCCGGCGGCTCGCGGAGCGGCCAGCCAACCTGGCGTTCTTCCTCCGATCCCTGGCCTCGCGCGGCTGACGGCGCGCCGATCCCGGTAGGCTCCGTCGGGTGATCGCCGTACTTGGCACCGGGAAAATGGGCGAGGCGCTGCTGTCCGGGCTGCTTCGGTCCGGGGTGGTGGCCCCGTCCGGGGTCCTGGCCGCGACGCGCCGCTGCGACCGCGCGGCGCAGCTGCGTGAGGCTTACGGCATCGAGGTGCTGAGCGCGGCCGAGGCGGCCAGCCGCGGCGAGACGCTGGTGATCGCGGTCAAGCCGCAGGACATGGCGGCGCTGCTCGCCGAGATATCGCCGGGCGTGACCGCCGACAAGCTGGTCATATCGATCGCGGCGGGCATTCCCACGTCGTTCATTGAGAGCAGGCTGCCCGCGAACGTGCCGGTGGTCCGGGTGATGTCGAACACGCCAGTGCTCGTGGACGAGGCGATGAGCGTGATCTCGCCGGGGTCCCACGCCGGGGAGCCGCACCTACGGCGGGCCGAGGAACTGCTCCGCCCGGTGGGCAAGGTACTGCGGATCCCTGAGTCGCAGCAGGACGCGGCGACCGCGCTGTCCGGCAGCGGGCCTGCCTACGTCTACTTCCTCGTCGAGGCGATGGTGGACGCCGGGATCCTGCTCGGCATGCCGCGGAGCAACGCGCTCGAGATGGTCAAGCAGGCCGTGTACGGCGCGGCGACCATGCTCCGCGAGTCGGGCGAGCATCCGGTTATCTTGCGTGAGGCGGTCACCTCGCCCGGGGGTACCACGATCAACGCCATCCGCGAACTGGAGAAGCACGGGGTCAGGGCCGCGTTCCTGGCGGCGATCGAGGCGGCGAGGGACCGGGGCCGCGAGCTGGCCGACGGCTGAGCACGGCCGCGGAATTGGCCTCTGGTGACATAGCGGAATTGACCCCCCACGGTGGGGTTGCCCTTTTCCGCACAGGACTTACGCTGGAGACGGGCGTGACTGGTGCGCTGAATATCGCTAGGCGCACGCAGCAAGCCGGAAGAGGGCTATCAATGGCAGCAGACGCAACATCGCTCAGCGACGTAAGGTTCCTGACCGTGGCCGAAGTGGCCACGATCATGCGCGTGTCCAAGATGACCGTCTACCGCCTTGTTCACTCCGGTGAGCTGGAGGCGATCCGGGTAGGTCGCTCGTTCCGCGTGCCGGAGCAGGCGGTCAACCAGTATCTGCGGGACGCCTTCGTCGCGGCGAGCTGACCACTCGGGAGTCGCCAAGCGCCCGGGGGCGGGCGGCCGGATGCAGGACGGGGCCGCCACCGAGGTACTCTGTGACGTTGGCGTGTGCCCGGCCCGCGTGGGCGGGCGTGCGCGTGTGCATGCCCGTTAGCCAGAACACAGAGCAAGGGTGGATTCGTGGGCTCAGTCATCAAGAAGCGCCGCAAGCGCATGGCCAAGAAGAAGCACCGCAAACTGCTGCGGAAGACGCGCGTTCAGCGCAGGAACAAGAAGTAGCGAGACGCCTGCCGTCCGCGCGGCCAGAACCGTCTCTCGTGGCGGTGTGGCGGACGGCGGCGACCAGGGGAGGCGACGTGGGCCAGTCCCCGTCCGGGCATGCGGACGGCTGGCAGAAGTGGATCACTGGCGCCGGGGACTTCGTCCAGCGGCAGCTAGTCGGCGATCACGAGGTCGATGAGTCCGGCTTCGACCCGGAATTCCATGCCAGCGTGTTCATGCCGTTGTTCCGGCCGTTGTACCGGAAATGGTTCCGGGTCCAGATGCGCGGCCTCGAGAACGTGCCCGCGACGGGCGCGGCCCTGGTCGTGGCCAACCACTCCGGCGTGCTCCCGTTCGACGCGCTCATGCTGCAGACCGGCCTGTTCGACGAGCATCCCCAGCACAGGAACCTGCGCGTGCTCAGCGCCGACCTGGTCTACGAGGTGCCGGTCCTGTCCGACCTGGCCCAGCGCAGCGGGCACATCCGGGCTGACCGCGAGCACGCTGACCAGGTGCTCGCCGCGGGTGAGCTGGTCGGCGTGTTCCCCGAGGGGTTCAAGGGGATCGGCAAGCCGTTCAGCGAGCGGTACCGGCTGCAGCGTTTCGGGCGCGGCGGATTCGCCACGACCGCCCGGCGGGCCGGCGTGCCGATCATCCCGTGCGCGATCGTGGGCGCCGAGGAGATCTACCCGATGATCGGGAACTCCCGCTCGGTCGCCCGGCTGCTCCGGCTGCCGTACTTCCCGGTCACGCCGCTGTTCCCGTGGCTCGGGCCGGTCGGGGCCATCCCGCTGCCCTCCAACTGGATCATCGAGTTCTGCCCGCCCGTGCCGACCGACGCCGCCGTCAACGGGGCGGGCCCTGACCAGGCGGACTCCTGCCTGGCCGATGCGGTGCGGGACATCATTCAGCGCAAGCTCGACGAGCTCATCGCGAACCGAGGCCCGGCCTTCAGCTAGCGCCTGCGCGGGCTACCCGCCGCTCCGCCGCCGGTGCACGGCCGCTCCGGCGGCCATCCCGCCGGCCACGGCCCCGGCGCCCGCCGCGATCGGCAGGGCGATCATGGTGGCCCGGCGGCCCGAGCGGAAGTCGTAAACCGGCCAGCCGCGGCTCCGCGCCTCCGCGCGCAGGCCCAGGTCGGGGTTGACCGCGCTGGGGTGGCCGACGAGCGTCAGCATGGGCATGTCGTTCAGTGAGTCGCTGTAGGCCGAGCACCTGGCCAGGTCGAGGTCCTCGCGGATGGCGAGCGCCTGGATGGCGGCGGCCTTGGCCTCGCCGTGCAGCAGGCCGCCGACCAGGCGCCCGGTGTACACGCCGTTGCGGGTCTCGGCGACCGTGCCGAGCGCGCCGGTCAGGCCGAGCCTGCGGGACAGGATGCTGGCCAGTTCCACCGGCGTGGCGGTGACCAGCCACACCCGCTGGCCTGCGCGCAGATGGCGCTGGGTCAGTTCCCTGGTGCCGGCCCAGATCCGGTCGGCCATGGAGTCGTCGTAGATCTCCTCGCCGAGCCTGACGATGTCCGCCACCGAATGTCCGGCGACGAAGGTCAGGGCGGCTTCCCGGGCGGCGTCGATGTGGTCCGAGTTCTCGGCGCCGCGCAGCCGGAAGTAAATCTGCCCCCAGGTCATCCGGGCCAGGTCGCGTGCGCCGAACATCTTGCGCGCGGCGAGGCCCCGGGCGAAATGGTAGATCGACGCCCCCCGCATGAGCGTGTTGTCAACGTCGAAGAACGCCCCGGCCTGCGGGTCGGGCACGGGCAGCGCGCGCTCCACCTCAGCGGCGGCCGCGGAGGCCTGGCCGGCCAGCGCAGCCTCTTCCCGCGGAAGCCGTCTCGACAGCCGCCTCATGCCTGTGAGCCTACCGGGGACGCCCGCTGGCGCCTCGGACCGAGGGCGGGCGCGCCGCCCGTCATCCTGGCTGGCCAGCAGTCGGTCGCATCATCGCCCCGCGTCGGGCACCATAGTCAGCGATGTCTGTTCACTTCCTGGCCGCGATCGTCGGGGCGCTCATCGCCGCGGCGGGTACGGGCGTGCTGGCGGCCCGGGCCGTGCGCGCCCCCAATGCCGCCCTCGTCTCCTGGACGGTCGCGCTGTTCGGGCTCACGGTGGCGCTGGGCGCGCAGGCCCTCGGCTACCAGATCGGCTTCGGGCCGATCGCGTTCCGGGCCATGGAAATCGGCGCCCAGGTTCTCGCGCCGCTGGCGCTCGCTCTCGGGCTGGCCGAGCTGACCGGCAAGAGCATTATCACCAGGTTCGCCGCGCGGCTGATCCTGGCCGCCGTGGCCATCGTGTCCTTCGTCGTCTTCGCCAGCGACCCGCTGAGCGCCGCCCCGTTCAGCAAGGCCTGGCCCGCGGCGGGGGTCTACTACCAGATCGTCCCCAACAAGCTGCTCGAGTACGTGCTGGCCCCGGCGACGATCATCGTCGCGCTGATCGCGATGGGGTTCGCCGCGGCCCGGCCGGGCCGCGACCCCGCGTGGCGGGACGCCCTCCCGGCCGCAGCAGCGGCGGGAGTCGCGGCCCTGCTGCTCTCGGTGCCCGGCATCGTCTCGCTGCTGGGACTGAACCTGCCGGTTGCCTCGCTGTTCGTGCCGCTCTGCATCCTGGCCGCGGCGGCCACGTGGTTCGCGGGCACGCAGGTCGGCCGACTGTCGCTCGCGATCTTGCGGCAGGATGCCGGCGACGAATCGGGCGACGAGTGGGGTTCGCCGCATTCATGGGCCGGCGAGCCCGCGACCGGCGATTTCGACCCGGCCGCGGCCGATGACGAGTTCGGGATATATCGCAGCAGCAACGGCTCGCGCCGGCCGGCCGATGATCTCGACTACCGCGGCAGCGCCGACTACAGCGGGCAGCAACCGGGTTATCCGGGGGAGACCGGGTACCGCGATGAGGCGGGGTATCCCGACGAGGCTCCGTTCTCCGGCGAAGCTGGGTACCAGAACGCGGCCGGGCACCTGGATGACGGACCGCTGTACCGGGACGAGGCGGGATTCCCGGGTGAGGCGGGGTACCGGGACGAGGCCGGGTATCCGGGCGATGCTGGGTATCCGGACGATGCCGCGTACCCGGGCGCCCCCGGTCCCCTGGATGCGCCGCCGTACTCCGGCGACGCAGGATACCCAGGCGAGGCCAAGCACCGGGCCGAGTCCGGGTACCCGGAGGCAGCCGGGCCGACCGACGGTGAACGCGCCTCGCGGGGGGACCTATTCGGCCAGATTGCGATCTATACGCTGCTCGAGGACCGGGTGGATGACTTCGACCGGCTGACCAGGCGGGTGGTCAAGCAGGTCCGGACGCAGGAGCCTGACACCCTTGTCTACATCGTGCATGCCGTGCCGTCCGCGCCCATGCAGCGGATCCTGTACGAGGTTTACCGCGACCGGGCCGCCTACGAGGGACACAAGCGGCAGCCGTACGTCGTCAGCTTCGAGGCCGACCGCCGGCCTTACGTGCTCGCGACCAACATCATCGAGCTCGGCCTGCAGCAGGCCAAGGTCTCGCCGCTGCCCTCGGTCTCTGATCTGCTCAGCGACACCGGGTTCGATCTGCTCAACGACACCGGGTTCGGCCAGCCGGGCTATGGCCCGCGGCCGCCCGGCGGCGGGAGCGGCAGACGCCGTGGCTAGCTCAGGCGAGCGCCCGGCGCACACGATCACCCTGCTCACGCGGCCCGGCTGTCACCTCTGCGACGATGCCCGCGCGGTGATCGCGGGCGTGGCCGCCGAGCTGGGCGTCGCCTGGGAGGAGCGGGATATCACCCGCTGCGAGAGTGACCTGCGCGCCTACGGGGACCTGATTCCGGTCACCCTGATCGACGGTGTCCAGCACGATTTCTGGCGGGTCAGCGAGCCGCGGCTCCGCGCCGCGCTGAGCGCCTAGCTTCCAGTGGCTGGCGCACCGGCCCGGGCGCGGGACCTGGCGGCTTGAGGCCGTCCTGCGGTGCGAGGCGAGGCGGCCCGGCGCGGTAAAGCTCTGGCAAAGCGCCGGTCAGGGCGCTGAGCCCCGGGAACTTCGCGACTTTGTGCATACGTTCACAAGGGCGTAGCGTGGCAGTTATGCCAAGCGCGCGGGTACCCCGGGCCTGCGTGTCCGCCAGCGTCGATCCCCCCAGGAGTGCCGGCGCATGTCCCGCAGTTCCATGACCGACAACGGCCATCACGGTATACCAGAGGCGACGGTCAACCGGCTCCCGGTCTACCTGCGGGCCCTGTATGCGCTGGCCGACCGCGGCATCGCCACCGTGTCGAGCGAGGAGCTGGCCGCGGCGGCGGGGGTGAATTCGGCCAAGCTGCGCAAGGACCTGTCGCACCTGGGCTCGTACGGAACTCGCGGCGTCGGCTATGACGTTGAGTATCTGGTGTACCAGGTCTCCCGAGAACTCGGGCTCACCCAGGACTGGCCCGTGATCATTGTCGGCGCGGGCAACCTCGGTCATGCGCTCGCCAACTACGGGGGCTTCGCTTCGCGCGGGTTCCGCGTCGCGGCGATTTTCGACTCTGACCCGCTCACTGTGGGCACCGAGATCGCGGCCCAGGTCGTCAGGAACGCGGACGAGATCGAGTCGGTGATCGCCAGGCACGGCGTGTCGATTGGCGTGATCGCCACGCCGGCCGCGTCCGCGCAGGCCGTGTGCGAGCGCCTGGTCGCCGCGGGCATCACCAGCATCCTGAACTTCGCGCCGGTGGTGCTGAGCGTGCCGCCCGGTGTCGACGTGCGGAAGGTCGACCTCTCGATCGAGCTGCAGATCCTGGCGTTCCACGCGCAGCGGCGGGCGGTGGTCAAGGTCTCGCGCAACGGGAGCGCGCCGGCCGGTGCCGCGCACCAGGCGGTGGCGAGGTGAGCGTCCTCGCGGTGGGCCTCAGCCACAAGAGCGCGCCGGTGGCGACGCTCGAGCGGGCCGTGCTGACCGGTGACACGCTCGGCAAGCTGCTGCGTGACGTATTCCACGCGGACGATGTCGCAGGAGCGCTCGTGGTGAGCACCTGCAACCGCGTCGAGGTTTACGCCGAGGTGGACAAGTTCCACCCCGGCGTGTCCGCGATCTGCGAACTGCTGGCCCGGCACGCCGCGGTGCCGCTGGCCGAGCTCACCCCGCACCTGTACGTGCACTACGAGGACCGCGCGGTCCAGCACCTGCTCTCGGTGGCCTGCGGGCTCGACTCGATGGTGATCGGCGAGAGCCAGATACTCGGGCAGGTGCGCCAGGCCCTCCGCAAGGCCGGGGACCAGGGCACGCTCTGCCGGTCCCTTTCCGACCTGGGCTCGCTCGCGCTTCGAGCGGGCAAGCGAGCGCACACCGAGACCGGGATCGACCGCGCCGGCGCGAGCCTGGTGAGCGTGGGGCTCACGACCGCGGCGCAGCGCCTGGGCGGCGCGCGGCCCGGCCCTGGCGCCGAGGGCGACGGGTCCGGGTCCGCGCTGGCCGGCTTGTCGGTGCTGGTGGTGGGCGCTGGCTCGATGAGCTCGCTGGCGGTCGCCACCGCAGCCCGGATGGGAGCCGCCCGTCTGGTCGTGGCCAACCGCACGAGCGCCCGCGCGGGGCGACTGGCGGCCACCGTCTCGGCCACCGCGGTTGACCTTTCCCGGCTGCCCGCCGAGATCGCCGCCGCCGACCTGGTCGTCTCCTGCACCGGGGCGGCGGGCCACGTGATCACCGCGGGCGCCGTGGCGACCGCGCTGGCGTCGCGGGCGCCGTCGGGCCGGCCGCTGGTCCTGCTTGACCTCGCGCTGCCGTGCGACGTGGATCCCGCCGCCGAGGAGCTTCCCGGCGTGAGCGTGATCGGCCTGGAGGCGGTCGGCGGGGCGGGCGCCGGCGGCGTTCACGAGGAAGACGTGGCCGCGGTCCGGCGGATCGTGGCCGAGGAGCTGGCCGCGCACGTGTCGGCGGACCGCGCGGCCAAGGTTGCCCCGACGGTGGTCGCGCTGCGGGCCAAGGCCGCGGAGGTGGTGGACGCGGAACTGGCGCGACTGGTCGGCCGCGTGGCCGGCCTGGATGCCCGCGCCCGTCGCGAGATTGCCCAGTCGATGCGCCGGATCGCCGATAAGCTGCTGCACGCGCCCACCGTCCGGGTCAAGGAGCTGGCCGGCTCGCCGGGCGGCGACTCCTACGAGGCGGTGCTGCGAGTGCTCTTCGACCTCGATCCAGAAGCCGTGCAGGCTGTAACCCGGGCTGACGCCGTCGCGCCTGGCTGGCCGGAGCAGGAGGTGCCCAAGTGACCGCGCCGTCACGAGGGGCTGCGCCGCTGCGGCTCGGTACCCGCAAGAGCCCGATGGCCCTGGCCCAGTCACAGCAGGTCGCGCGCCTGATCACGGAGCGGACCGGACGCGAGGTGGAGCTGACCGGCATCACCACGTTCGGTGACGTGAGCCGCGCCCAGCTGGCCCAGATCGGCGGGACTGGCGTGTTCGTCAGTGGCCTGCGGGCCAGCCTGCTGGCCGGCGACATCGACATTGCCGTGCACTCCCTGAAGGACCTGCCCACTGCCCAGCCGGACGGCATCGTGCTGGCCGCGGTGCCGGGCCGGGACGACCCCAGGGACGCCCTCGCCGCCCGCGACGGCGCCAAGCTCGCCGATCTGCCGCCGGGCTCGACGATCGGCACCGGGTCGCCACGCCGGGCTGCTCAGCTGCTGCTGCTGCGGCCGGACCTGCGTCCGGTCCCGGTCCGCGGCAACGCGGGAACCCGGCTGGGCCGGGTCACATCCGGCGAGGTCGACGCCGTGATACTCGCCTATGCGGGCCTGGCCAGGATCAGCCGGCTCGACGCGGTGACCCAGGTCTTCGAGCCCGATGACATGCTCCCGGCGCCGGGTCAGGGGGCCCTGGCGGTGGAATGCCGGTCCGGTCAGCCGGACCTGGCCGACCTGCTGGCCTGCGCGGATGATCCCGCGACCCGTGCGGCCACGACGGCGGAGCGCAGCCTGCTGTCCGCCCTCCAGGCAGGTTGCAGCGCCCCGGTCGGCGGGTATGCCGCTGGCACGGACGGATTGCGGTTGCGCGCGGTTGTCGTGGCGGCCGACGGGGAGGAAGCACTGCGGGCCAGCGCCTGCGGGCCGGCGGACGAGGCTGAGCGCCTCGGCCGCGAGGTAGCCGCCGAGCTGCTCCGGCGCGGTGCGGGAAGATATACGGCCGTGTCCGCCGAGGTGGCGGGACACATCAGCAACGGGGACGATGACTAGTGAACCCACCCGTGACAGAGAGCGCTGCAAGCCGTACGGCAGAGCAGGCGGAAAAGCCAGCCGCGAAGCAGGCGGGGGGAAAGGCGGCCGAGAAGCAGGCCGCCGGATGGGTCGCCTTCGTCGGCGCAGGACCCGGGGACGAGGGCCTGCTGACCGTGCGGGCCGCCGCGCTGCTGGCCGGGGCCGACCTGGTGGTCGCGGGCCCGGAGCTGATTACGCACCTCGGCCGGCTTATCCGCCCGGAGGCGGAGATCGCGGACGAGGATGCCCTGGCCCAGGACCCGCGGCTGCTCGTCAAGGCCGCGAAGGCCGGCCAGCATGTGGTCCGGCTGGTGCGCGGGGACCCGTTGCTGTTCGGCCACGCCGCTGCCGAGGCGGCGGTGTGCGCGAAGGCGCGGGTGCCGTTCGAGGTGGTCCCCGGGGTGCCGGTGGCCACGGCGGTCCCGGCCTACGCGGGCATCCCGCTGACCTCCGATGCCAGCGGCGACGTCAGGATCATTCACGCTTCCGAGGTGAGCACGGTGCAGGTCGGCCCGGGCAGCCTGGTGATACTCGGGGCCGAGACCGGGCCGGCTGACATCGCCAAGATGCTGGTGGCGGCCGGCTGGGCCGACACCACGCCGTTCGCCCTCACCTGGGACGGCACCACCACCGACCAGCACACCGTGGTCTGCACGCTCGGGACGGTGACCGCCGACCTCAAGGCCGCGGGGGTGAGCCTGCTCACCGCCCACGGGCCCGCGGTCGCGGTGGTCGGCGACGGCGTCGCCGCCCAGCGCGGGCTGTCCTGGTTCGAGACCAAGCCGCTGTTCGGCTGGCGGGTGCTGGTGCCGCGGACCAAGGAGCAGGCGGGCGAGGTGACGAGCCGGCTGCAGGCCTGGGGCGCGGTGCCGGAGCAGGTGCCGACGATCGCCGTCGAGCCGCCCAGGACCCCGCAGCAGATGGAACGCGCGGTGAAGGGCCTGGTGACCGGCAGGTACCAGTGGATCGCGTTCACGTCGGTCAACGCGGTCCGCGCGGTGCGGGAGAAGTTCGAGGAGTACGGCCTCGACGCGCGGGCGTTCGCGGGGATCAAGGTGGCGGCGGTCGGCGAGCAGACCGCGGCCGCGCTGCGCGAGTTCGGCATCATGCCCGATCTGGTCCCGGACAAGAAGCAGTCAGCCGAGGGACTGGCCGACGTGTGGCCGGCCTACGACGACGTGCTCGATCCGATCAACCGCGTGCTGCTGCCGCGCGCCGACATCGCGACCGAGACCCTCCTGGCCAGGCTCACCAGCCTGGGCTGGGAGGCCGAGGATGTCACCGCCTACCGGACCGTGCGCGCGGCGCCGCCGCCCGCGCCGATCCGCGAGGCGATCAAGGGCGGCGGGTTCGACGCGGTGCTGTTCACCTCGTCGTCCACCGTGCGGAACCTGATCGGGATCGCGGGCAAGCCGCACGCGGTGACGGTGATCGCGGTGATCGGGCCGGAGACGGCGAAGACCGCTGCCGAGTTCGGGCTGCGGGTGGACGTGATGGCGCCCCGGCCATCGGTGACCGCCCTGGTGGACGCGCTGGCTGACTACGGTGCCGGGCTGCGTGACACCGCCGTCGCGGCCGGCGAGCCGGTGCGCAGGCCCAGCGAGCGGCGCCGCGGCGCCCGGCGCAGGATCAGATAGGAAGTTCCCGCCGCAGGATCAGGTGAGGAGAGGGTCCCGATGGCCGCCGGATTCCCCGCTGTCCGCCCGCGCAGGCTTCGCCGGACCGCCGCCCTGAGGCGACTCGTCGCGCAGACCGGCGTGCGCCCGGCCGACCTGGTGCTACCGCTGTTCGTCAAGGAGGGGATCGACGAGCCCCAGCCGGTCGCCTCGATGCCCGGTGTGCTGCAGCACACCAGGGACAGCGTGCGCAAGGCGGCCGTCGAGGCGGTGGGCTCCGGCGTTGGCGGGCTCATCCTGTTCGGCATCCCGGCCGTCAAGGACGCGCGCGGGTCGGCGGCCGACGATCCGGCCGGCATCGTGCAGCTTGCCCTCGGCGATCTCGTCACCGAGGTCGGTGACGACACCGTGCTCATGGCCGACCTCTGCATGGACGAGTACACCGACCACGGCCACTGCGGCATGCTCACGCTGGCCGGCCAGGTGGACAACGACGCGACCCTGGAGCGGTATGCCTCGATCGCGGTGGCCCAGGCGGCCGCCGGCGTCCACGTGGTGGCGCCGAGCGGGATGATGGACGGTCAGGTGGCCGCGATCAGGGCGGCGCTCGACGAAGCCGGCTTCGCCGAGGTCGCGATCTGCGCCTATTCGGCCAAATACGCCTCGGCGTTCTACGGGCCATTCCGCGACGCGGCCGAGTGCGCGCCGCAGTTCGGTGATCGTGCCTCCTACCAGCAGGATCCGGCGGGCGCGGATGAGGCGCTGCGGGAGGTGCTGCTCGACGTGGACGAGGGCGCCGACATCGTCATGGTGAAGCCGGCCCTCGCGTACCTGGACGTGATCAGCCGGGTGGCCGCCACCGTGCACGTGCCGCTCGCCGCCTACCAGGTCAGCGGCGAGTACGCGATGGTGGAAGCGGCGGCCGCGAACGGCTGGCTGGACCGCGACCGGGTGATCATGGAGACGCTCACCGCGATCCGCAGGGCGGGCGCCGACATCATCCTGACCTACTGGGCCGCCGAGGCCGCCCGCCGCCTGCGCTGACGCCCGGGGCTCGCGATTGGCCGGA
The DNA here is from genome assembly GCA_963729365.1 of uncultured Actinomycetota bacterium. Lineage (GTDB taxonomy): Bacteria > Actinomycetota > Actinomycetes > Streptosporangiales > Streptosporangiaceae > JASHPR01. The sequence goes on along the minus strand of CAVSNQ010000009.1, from coordinate 102,800 downwards.
GGGCCGCGCGACGCGACCGCCGGGGCCGAGGTTCACCGTGCATCGGTCACTTTGCAATCTCTCTTGCGCAACACCTGTATCTCGTCGCGGGGACGCCGAGCGAGCCGGAGAATGGCCGGGCATGATAAGTGCATACAGAATGCGGGCCGAGCCAGGAGTGGGGCCGATGGTGGAGGCGGTACTGCGCCGCAGCCGACGCAGGGCCGTCGGGCGAATGGCGGTCGCCGCCGCCGAGTACGCCGCCATGGGCTGGCCGCTGTGCGCCGGTGCCTATCCGCCGGGCCGCCCGCAGCGCCACGCGGGCCAGGACGAGATGCTGCGGGCCTGCTCGTGTGACCGGGTCGGCTGCCCCGATCCGGGCGCGCATCCCGTATCCCCGGCCTGGCAGGTCCAGGCGACGGCGGATCCGGTCCTGGTCGAGAGTTGGTGGCTGGCCCGGCCTGAGGCGAACGTCATCCTGGTCACCGGCCGGGTCTTCGACGTCCTGGACATACCGGTGAGCGCAGGAACGGCGGCGCTGGCCTTGATGGAGCGGTCAGCGGTCCGGCCCGGTCCCGTCGCCATCAGCGCGGGTAACCGGGCCTTGTTCTTTGTGGCGACCCGCGGCACGCCCGACGACGAGAGCGAATGGTGGTCCTGCAACCTGGACTGCGAGCCGGAGATGAACCCTGAGGTGGCCGGGCTACGCTGGCACTGCCGTAACAGCTACGTGCTCGCGCCGCCATCCCGGGACGGCAACGCGGCCAAGGCGCACTGGCTGCGCCCGCCAGACGGTGGCCCGTTGCCCGACGGGCTCAGGCTGCTCGGGTTCCTGGCCGACGCCTGCGAGGGAACTGCCTGATGACGGAAGAACCCGGCAAGCTTTCCGGGGAGTTGTTCGCGCGCGCGTCCGCCGTCGCGCCCGGGGGAGTGAACTCACCGGTGCGCGCGTTCGGCTCGGTCGGCGGGACGCCGGTGTTCATGGCGTCCGGGCGCGGGCCGTACCTGACCGACGTGGACGGCCGCGAGTACGTCGACCTGGTCTGCTCCTGGGGGCCGATGATCCTCGGGCACGCGCACCCGGAGGTCGTCGACGCCGTGCGGCACGCACTTGCGCTGGGCACCTCATTCGGCACCGTGACGCCTGGCGAGGTGGAACTGGCCGAGGAGCTGACCGCGCGCGCCCCGGTGGACAAGGTGCGCCTGGTCAGCTCGGGCACCGAGGCGACGATGACCGCGCTGCGCCTGGCCCGGGGATTCACCGGGCGCACGATGGTGGTCAAGTTCGCCGGCTGTTACCACGGCCACGTGGACGCCTTGCTCGCCGCGGCCGGATCGGGCGTCGCGACCTTCGGGCTGCCCGACTCGCCCGGGGTGACCGGAGCGACCGCCGCCGACACGCTGGTGCTGCCCTACAACGACGCCGAGGCCGTCCGCCAGGCGTTCGCGACCAGGCCGGACGAGATCGCCTGCGTGATCACCGAGGCCTGCCCGGCGAACATGGGGGTGGTGCCGCCCGCCGCAGGCTTCAACGAGCTGCTCGCCGGGCTCTGCCGTGAGCACGGCGCGCTGCTGATCATGGATGAGGTGCTGACCGGGTTCCGGGTCACCAGCTCCGGCTGGTACGGGCGCGAGGGCGTGGCCGGAGACCTGATGACGTTCGGCAAGGTCATGGGCGGCGGGCTCCCGGCGGCGGCGTTCGGCGGCCGGGCCGAGATCATGGACCGGCTGGCTCCCGCCGGGCCGGTGTACCAGGCCGGCACGCTGTCCGGCAATCCGCTGGCCACCGCGGCCGGGCTGGCCACGCTCCGGGCGTGCACGCCCGACGTGTACGCCCGGGTCGACCAGGCCGCCGCGGCCGTCGCCACGCTGGCCGCCGACGCGCTGGCCGCCGAGGGGGTGCCGTTCCGGCTGCAGGCGGCGGGCAGCCTGTTCTCGGTGTTCCTCGGCGTCGACGGCCAGGTCCGCGACTTCGGGGAGGCCAAGGGCCAGTCGTCCGCCGCGTACGCCGCGTTCTTCCACGCGATGCTGAGCGCGGGCATCTACCTGCCGCCGTCGGGGTACGAGGCCTGGTTCCTGTCCGCGGCGCACGACGACGCGGCCGTCGGCCGGATCGCCGACGCGCTGCCCGCCGCCGCGCGGGCGGCCGCCGAAGCGCTGGGCTGAACGCGCTGCCGGACCAGGCGATCGGCACGGGTCCCGGCCGTACCAGGGGCACGTGCTCACCACTGAAGCGGTGAACGCCCCGCCTATCGCGAGAAAGCGCACCTTGACACGCAAATGTTGTTGCACTTTGCCCCCCTTTTCCGTTGGTATCATTTGCTAAACCAACGTGGCGCACATTGGCAGCTATCGACGTCGGTATTCCGTATTGGCTTAGCGCCATGGCGCGGCGGGCACCCGGGGATCGCCGCCGGCCGGGCCGATAGGCTGGGCGCGCCATGAGCGAGAACCCGGCGGACACCACGGTCGTGCATCTGGTGCGCCACGGTGAGGTGGAGAACCCGCGCGCCGTGCTGTACGGGAGGATGCCGGGATTCCACCTGTCGGCTGATGGCCGCGTGATGGCCAAGGCGGCGGCCGACTTCCTGGCCGGAAGGGACGTCGTCGTGCTGCGGTCGTCGCCCCTGGAGCGGGCGCTGGAGACCGCGGAGCCGATAGCCAGCCAGTTCGGCCTGGAAGTGGAGATCGACGAGCGGCTGGTCGAGCCGTGGAACCACTTCGAGGGGCTGACGTTCGGCGTCGGGGACGGATCGCTGCGGCGGCCCGCGCACTGGCGGCACATGTGGAATCCGTTCCGGCCCTCATGGGGCGAGCCCTATGCCGAGATCGCCGCGAGGATGCGGGCCGCCGTGTCCGATGTGGCCGTCGCGGCGCGCGGGCACGAGGCGGTCTGCGTCAGTCACCAGCTGCCGATCTGGGTGGCCCGCCGCAGCGTCGAGGGTCGCAGGCTGTGGCACGACCCGCGGCGCCGCCAGTGCGCCCTGGCCAGCGTGACGAGCTTCACCTACCGCGATGGCCGGGTGACCGGGGTGAGCTATGTCGAGCCCGCGGGCGCCGGGCGAGGGCAGGTAGCAGGAGCCTGACTGACCAGCTTCGCCCGAACACGCCACCCGTCTTCACCCGAACGCGCCACTCGTCTTCACCCGAGCGCGCCACCCGTCTTCACTCGAACGCCCACCCGCTTCTGACTTGCCGGAAGGGATCCGGCACAATGGGGCGCGATACTACTGCGTGTAGGAGATCACCTAGTTGTTCCGGCCGCCATATTTCGCTAGCCGTGTGGTCGGCGCTGGCGCGCCGGGGGTGCGCCGCGCCGCCGCCGCAGCGCTCGTTGCGGCGGCCGTGGCGCTTGGCGCCGCGGCCTGCGACGGCGGCGCGACCGCGCAGGCCACCGCGGTCGGAACCGGGAGCAGTTTCGTCACCGGCAGCTACGGCACCACGGTGTTCAAGCTGGGCGCCCGCCCCCAGGCTCCGGATGTCAGCGGCACGACGCTGACCGGAAGCAGGTTCAGGCTGTCCGCCGACCGGGGTTCCGTGGTGGTCATCAACTTCTGGGGCTCGTGGTGCACGCCCTGCCGTGAGGAGGCGCCCGCGCTCGGTGTGCTCGCACGGCACTTCGCCGGAACCGACGTGCGGTTCATCGGCGTGGACATCAGGGACGACCCGGCGAGCGCCCTGGCGTTCATGCGCACGTTCCGGATCGGCTACCCGAGCCTGAACGACCCGAACGACGCGGTCGCGCTTGACTTCAGCGGGACGGTTCCGCCCGCGGGCATCCCGACCACCCTGGTCATCGACCGGAGCGGGCGGATCGCGGCCCGCATTGTCGGCCAGGCGTCGTACTCCGGGCTGAAGGCGCTGATCACGCAGGTAGACGCGGAGCACGGATGACCGGGCTGCGGATGCCGCCAGAAGCCGGGCCCGACGCTGCGGCCGCCCGTCTCGTGGGCCAGGACGGCGCCGTCGGCGTCGTGGGCCAGGACACCGCCGGCGTCGACGGCCACGAGGACACCGCCGGCGTCGACGGCCATGAGGACACCGCCGGCTTCGACGGCCATGAGGACACCGCCGGCTTCGACGGCCAGGACGGCGCCACCGGGCCGGCCCCCCCAGGGCCGCGGGCGCCGGGCTCGGCGTAGCAGGCTGGCTGCGGTGGGGCTGGCGGCAGCTGACGTCGATGCGGACCGCGCTGATCCTGCTCTTCCTGCTCGCCGCCGGGAGCATCCCGGGATCGCTGCTGCCGCAGGTCGGGACCAACCCGGTGGCGGTTTCGCAGTACTACTCCGCCCACCCGCTGCTGGCCCGTGTCCTCGGTGGCCTGTCGCTGTTCAACGTCTTCGGCGCGCCGTGGTTCGCCGCGATCTACATCCTGCTGTTCGCGTCGCTGGTGGGCTGCGTGCTCCCCAGGACGCTGCGCCTGGCCGGTTCAGCCCGCCAGCCGCCCCCGCAGGCGCCACGTAACCTCAGCAGGCTCCCGTTCTCGTTGAGATACGCCACGGCGCTCGCACCGGAAGCGGCGCTCGAGGCGGCCGCGAAGGCACTGTCGGCCAGGCGGTTCCGGCTGCGCACCGGCCCCGGCTGGGTGGCCGCGGAAAAGGGCTACCTGCGCGAGGTCGGCAACCTGCTCTTCCACATGGCGCTGCTCGGCTTGCTGGTGTCGATCGGCCTCGGCGGGCTGTTCGGCTACAAGGCCGACCGGCTGCTCGTCACCGGGACCTCGTTCGCCAACACGGTGACCGCGCTGGACGAGTTTCATCCTGGCCGTCTGGTCGGGCCCACCGACCTGCAGCCGTTCACGGTGGCGCTGGACCATTTCAACGCGTCGTACGTGACCTCGGGCCCGCTCACCGGGCAGCCCGCCTCGTTCGTCGCGGCGATCAGGTACTCGGCCTCGCCGCAGGATCCGATGCACAGCTTCTCGCTCACCGTGAATCACCCGCTGGTGGTGGACGGCGTCCGGGTGTTCCTGATCGGCCATGGCTACGCACCGACGTTCCGGATTACCGACGGCACCGGGCACCTGGTCTTCGCGGGCGCGGTCCCGTTCATCCCGGTCGAGACCTCCGGGCTGACCTCAGAGGGCGCGATCAAGGTTCCGGACGCGAACCCCCAGCAGCTCGGTTTCGTCGGCGTGTTCCTGCCCACCGCCGTGGACGTCGGCGGCCGGCTGGAGTCGTGGTTCCCGGCGCCGCGGAACCCGATGGTGAGCCTGGTCTCGTACGCGGGCAACCTCGGCATGAACTCGGGCCCGTCGCAGTCGGTGTACTCGCTGAACACCGCGGGGCTGCACCAGCTGCCGATCGCGCCGCGCCCCATGGCCATCGGCCAGGCGATGAAGCTCCCCGATGGCCTGGGCACGCTCACCTACACCGGGTACCAGCAGTGGGTCAGCCTCGCGATCACCTACGATCCAGGGCAGACGCCGGCCCTGTGGTCAGGGATCGCGGTTCTCGCCGGGTTGCTCCTGTCCTTCATGGTGCGGCGACGTAGGGTGTTCGTGCGCGCCAGCACCGACGAAGCGGGCGGCACCGTCGTCGATCTCGGCGGGCTGACCCGGTCTGACGCGGCGGGCGGTTTCGAGGAAGAGTTCTCCGGTCTGGCCGCCGAGATCAGGGGGTTGCACCCGGGCTCCCTTGACGGCGAGCACGATCCAACCGACTCCGGTCCATCTGCCCTGGGTCCACCCGACCCTAATCCACCCGACCCCGAACCACCTGCCGGGGAGTGAGGCTCAAGTGCCTGTCAACGCCGGACTCGCCGACCTCAGCAACGATCTTCTGCTGACGGCGGTCGTCATCTACGCGCTCGCCATGGTGGCCTACGCCTGCGATTTCGCGTTCGGGAAGAAGAAGGTCCCAGCCGTGCGTGCGGCCCAGGTGCCCGCGCTGGTGGGCGCCAAGTCCGCTGGGGAGGCCGCCCTGGTCGGCGCCCAGCCGGCCGAGGCGGCGGCCGGCGAAACCGCCTCGCCCGCGGGCCGCGGCGCGGCCACGGTGAAGTCCGCCGGCGATGTCGCGCCCGGCACCGGCGGCGCAGGCTCCGGCGGGCGGCTCGGCCTCGGCGGTGCGGCGCTCGACACGGGCGCCCTGGGGCGCTGGGTGACCATCGCGGTGGTGCTGACCAGCGTCGGCCTGGCCGCTCACATCGGCGGCGTGGTGCTGCGGGGGCTGGCCGTGCACCGGCTCCCCTGGGGCGACATGTACGAGTTCGTCACCGCGCTCACCTGCGTGGCCGTTGCCTTCTTCCTGAGCGTCATGCTCCGGTACCGGGCCTACTACCTGGGCCTGTTCGTGATGGCCGCGGTGGTGCTCGTGCTCGGCCTGGCCGAGACCGTCATCTACACGCCGGCTGGCCCGCTGGTCCCCGCGCTGCAGTCGTACTGGCTGGCCATCCACGTCACCGCGATGACCCTGGCTACCGGTGTCTTCTTCGTGGCCGCCGTGATCGGCGTGACCTACCTGTTCGTGGACCGGCACGCCAGGCGGGTCGCGGCCGGACGCCCGGCCGGCTCGGACGGAATTCTCCGCAGGCTGCCGGGTCCCGAGGCGCTGGACCGGCTGGCCTACCGGACGGTCGTGTTCGGGTTCCCGATCTGGACCTTCGGCGTCATGGCCGGGGCGATCTGGGCGGACCGGGCCTGGGGCAGCTACTGGAGCTGGGATCCCACCGAGACCTGGGCGTTCATCACCTGGGTGGTATACGCCTGCTTCCTGCACGCCCGGGCGACCGCGGGCTGGCGAGGCCGGCGGGCGGCGTTCATCCAGCTGGCCGGGTTCGGCTGCGTGCTGTTCAACGTGCTCGTGGTGAGTCTGGTCATCCCCGGCCTGCACTCCTACGCCGGCCTGACCTGACCCCCCGCCCCCGCCCCCTTAGGAGTCGCCGGCCTCACGGCCGTGGCGGATCCTGCGCGCCAGTTCCTGGAGGAACTCCAGATCGTCGTCGGGGCCCATCGGCCGGCTCGGGTCTTCGCCCGCCTCGACCGCGGCCTGACCCAGGCGCGCGTCAATGCTTGGATCCATGGCCCGGCCGGCCGGGTGGCGCCGGAGAGCTTCCTGCTGACTGATGGATGGCGCGCCCTCCAGGTACCGGGGGAGCATGGTCCGTCTGCGCCGGTCCGGCCGGCCGGCCGCCACCCAGGCCGCGGCGCCGAACACCGAGAAACACACGATAAGGAGGACCCAGGCGGGCTTCGTCAGACGGCGCAAATCGCTAGCGGGGGTGACCGCAACATCGATCAGGCAAGGCACGACGAAACCGACTGTGACCAGGCCAAAGAGTACGCCCACGAGCAACATGGCGGCAGCCTAGCGGCTGTGATGCCCGGCTCGCGCGTAAATTGGCCGAGTCCTCCGCGCTCGTCCGTGCAGACCGTAATAGGTTACATTCAGTGACGTGAGATGAGGATCGCGAGGATCCGTCGTAATCTGGCGGCCTGTCGATCCAGGGAGACACGCTATGCGGCTGGGCTTACTCGATCGCATCCGTCGCTCATGGCGGCGCCGGCAGGCCGACAAGGTCAGGGCGCGTGATCGGGGCGACGCGGCTCCTGGGCCGGCGGCAACCTCCGGGTTGGCCGGCGCCCACCGCAGGGTCGGGGGCGGGCGGCCGGTGCCTCCTCCTACCGGCGGCGGCCAGTCACGCAGCGGAGTGCGGCCAGGTGGCCAGGCCCCGCAGGCGCCCCCGACCGCGGGCTCGCCTCGGCCGGTAGCCGGGCATGCGAGCCCCTCGGCCGGGCATGCCCTGCCGCGCCGGTGGGGAATTGCCCGGGTGGCGACCCGGGCGGCGCCGAAGGCGGACGTCGCCGCTGACCCCGGCGCCAGGGCCCAGCCGGGACGGGCCGCTCACCGAGCCACCGCGGCTAAGCCTCCGTGGTATGAGATTGCGCAGAGTAACCGGACGGCAGTCGGCCGGAGGCACTGCGGGCACATCGAGCAACTGGTTCACCGGGAGTGGGCCGAGGATGTGATTCCTCCGCCTGAGGTTGTACGGGCCATTGACCGCCTGGCCGAACTGCCGCAACTGATCAAGGCCAAGCTGGCCACAGGCCTGGACGCGATCTATGTCGGAATGGGCGGCGTCCCCAATCTGGACGACATGGGGCGGCTCAGCGGCATCCCGCTGCCCTCCGGGCGAGCGACCTGGGACGCGTGCGCCGGTGCCTACGGCGAGCGCAAGATCATGGTCGGCTCCAGGCCATCACCGTCGCCAGACGTGATGTGCCACGAGATCGGGCATGCGCTCGACGACATCGACGGCATCGACGAGGAATGGCAATCCGACTCCGAAGAGTTCCATTCTCTCTACGACCAGTGCTTGCCGCACATGGTGAGCGCCTTTCACCAGCAGCCAGGGCTGCTCGGCCGCAGGGAGTTCTTCGCGGACGCGTTCGCGGCGATCGCGTCACGGCAGCGGCCGGCCTTGGTGGAAATGCTCGGCGGCGACACGAGGTCGGCGCTGAATGTGATGCTTTACTTCAACGTTCGCTACGGCATCTAGGGTGGACACGCGATGTACGTAATAAAACTCCCCAACGGCAATCTCCTGGTCCCCGAGTCCGCGGCCGCAACCCTGAAGGGGGAAGGGGAGGTGGGTGGGGGCAGGTACATAAGCGACGCCTACGTGGAGATCGGCCCTGACGACGCCGACTACGAACGGTTCGCCGGACAGGCGATGACGCAGGAGGAGTTCGACGAGCGGCGCAGGCGCTGGCAGGAAGGGGACGAGCCGCTGCGCAGGCAGTTCCTTGACTTCCTGGCCCGCCACGGCCACCCCGGACGCGGCCAGGACGTTGAGGATCGCCGCGGGCCGGTGTAGTGAGTGTCGTCTAGCACCATCGGTAGTGAGGGATCGTCCGGCGAGCGGCGTCGGCTCGTGCCGTCTCCTATACCGCCGGTTCTGGGGTTGCGGCCGAGTCGCCGCCGAGGAGAGCCCGGACTTCCGACTCCCGGAACCGCCGGTGGCCGCCTGGAGTGCGGATGCTGCTGATGCGGCCCGACGCCGCCCAGCGGGTCACAGTCTTGGGATCCACGCGGAACAAGGCTGCAACTTCACCCGGCGTGAGCAGTCGCTCACTATTTCCGTCCATTCTGGCTACCCCTCCTGATCTCCAAAGGAGCCTGTCCTAAGTGTTGCGACAAGAACGGTTTTTCTCCCTAGTTTCCGTAAAATCTGGTCTGGGAAATCCGCCTGCTGTCACCTGCCGGCCCGGTCCCGTGCGTCAGAGCTGCCCCTGCGCCGAGGCGGCCCCGGCGGGTCAATAAACTGGCCGCACCATGCGCGCGACGTTGGCTTACACCACCGCGAGGATCTTGCTCTTCGTGGTGATGCTCGGCTTGCTGTATGTCGTCGGCGCCCGCGGGCTGCTGCTCCTCGGCCTGGCCGTGCTGATCAGCGGCATCGTCAGCTTCGTCTTGCTGTCCCGGCAACGGGACGCGATGTCCGGGGCGATCACGTCCAGGATCGGCAACTTCCGCGAGCGGCTCGACGAGGGCGCTCGGGGAGAAGACGACGACTGACCGCGGTCGCCGCGCATCGGCTCAGCCCGGCGAGACGTTCATTGAGCGGGGGACAGCCACCCGCCCGAAGTGAGCAGGCGGAGCACGGCTTCGGTCGCCTGCTCGCGGGTCATCGTCGAGGTATCGATGGTCAGGTCGGCGTCCAGCGGTTCCTCGTACGGGTCGGAGATCCCGGTGAACTGATCGATGAGGCCCGCCCGCGCCTTCGCATACAGGCCCTTCCGGTCGCGAGCCTCGCACACCTCGATCGGCGTGGCCACGTGGATCAGCAGGAAGTCGCCGACCTCGGTGACCATCTCCCTGACCCGGGCCCTGGTGGCCGCGTAGGGCGCGATGGGCGCGCAGATCGCTATGCCACCGTGCCGGGCGATCTCGCTCGCCACGAAGCCGATCCGGACGATGTTCAGGTCCCGGTCGGCCCGTGAGAACGTCAGGCCAGCCGAGAGCATCTGCCTGACGAGGTCGCCGTCGAGCAGCGTGACCTTGCGGTCCCCGCGCTCGGCCAGGACGTCGGCGAGATTCCTGGCGATGGTGGACTTCCCCGAGCCGGACAGGCCGGTCAGGAATAGCACGAACCCGCGCTGCGCGCGTGGCGGGCGGGCGCGCTTGAGTTCTCGCGCCACCGCCGCGGGGGTGAACCAGGCCGGTATCTCGGCGCCGGCGTCGAGCAGGTCTCCGAGCTGATCGGGAGACAGAACGTCCCGTTCAGTGCCGGCCTCGATGAGGGCGAGCGGCCGCCATACCTCGGCGGCCGGGTCGTAGGCCCAGTCGCCGGCGCGGACGACCGGGATCGCCAGGCCCGGGCCGTCAGCGGTACGGGTGCCGCCGGAGACGGCCAGGCCGCTGGCGATGGCACCGTCGATCATCAGGTGCGATGCTCCGTACGCGCCGGCGACCAGCGCGCGAGCCGACAACTCATGCTCCGGGCCGGTACCGGCCCCCGGGCCGCGCGCGGCCAGCGGTACCGGGATGACCGTCGTTCCCGGCGGGAGGTTCGCGGCCGCCGCGAGCACCGCGCGGACCAGGGCTTCGGGCCGGGTGACCACCTCGGCCGGACCGGTGACGAGCGGCAGCAGCAACAGCCGCGCCTTGAGCTGCCCCGCCACATGCCGGAGCTGGCCAATCTGCTGGCTGTGCACCGGGCCGCGAGTGGCGTAGGCCAGCACCGGAGCGCCGCCGAACGCCGCGCGCGCTTCGGCCGGCCGCAGCATGAGCCGCCGGAACGGGCCGTGCTCGGGCTCGCGCAGGCCGTTGACCGTACCGCCGAGCCGGGTCAGCCCGGCGTCTGGCCCTCCCGCAGCCGGCAATTCGCTGCGTTCGGCAATCTCAAGCAGGGCCAGCGGAGCCCCCTCGGGATCGGCGAGCGCCAGCTGCCTCGCATCGCCAGGAACCGCGCCCGGACTGACATCGAGGGTCACCGGGATCGGGAACGGCGTCCCGTCGGCCAGCGTGCCCTGCTCGATGACCGCGGTGACGTCCGCCGCGCACATGAATCCGGTCAGCGGCGCGAACGCGCCGGATAGCAAGAGCTCCAGGTCACCGAGCTGAGCGTCGTCCAGGGCCAGCGACGGCACTCCGGTGAGGTCAGCGGGCATGTCAGTCTGCGCCCCAGCAGTCACGTCAACCTCCGTCCGGCACGGCGCCCGGTCCACCTGCGCTGGTCACTGCAGCGACGATCGGAACTGCCAGGCCAGCCCGAGGCTACACGGATGGCAGCGCCAGGTCATGCACACAGCGGCCCGGCGGTTACAGCACCCGGGCGAATCCACTTTCCGGCTTGCGGATGATGTAGCGCAGCTCATCGTGGGCCGAGGTCAGCCGTCTCCGGGACAGGCGCGCCACGCAGGCCCGCGAGCAGCAGCCCGGGCGGCCTGCGCCGGTCGGCCAGCAGGCTCAGCGCCTGGCGCTGCGCGATCACCAGGCCGCGGCGCAGGACGTAGGACTCGATGCCGCGCTGCGACACCAGGCGCTCGTAGACGGCCGGGTAGGGGCCAGGCTCGCCCGGCCGGAGACGGCGCCAGATCAGCCCGCGCAGGGACCGCGGGAGCACCCGGTCGAGGAAGCCGGCCGCGCAGTCCCTGTCCCCGGTCTGGAGCAGCAGCAGCCCCCCGGGCCTGAGCGTTTCTACGAGGCGGTCAAGCACGAGCTCGGCGTGGCTGATCCGCTCCAGCAGCGCGCAGTGCACGATGTCGAACGAGCGGGGCACGAGCGGTGCTATCCGCAGGTCGCACAGCGTGCACGTGCCGAGTTCTTGGTGCGCGGTCACCTTGGCCCGGGCGGCTGCGTTGTCGTCGTCGATGAAGCTGACCGCCACATTGACGCCGGCCGCGCGTAGTCGTCCGGTATCCGGGTCGTCGTCGGCGGTCGCGCAGCCGGCCTGGAGCAGGGCCAGGGGCTGGCCGGGCCGCTGCGCGGCATAGTCGAGCGCGGCCCGGGTGAATGGCGATACGGCCTGGCCATACCGGCCGTCACGGTTATTCCGTTCGCCCAGTTCGTCCGCGTCGACGGGCCATACAGCCGTCATCGTCGGGATGTTCGTGGCGCCCCGGTGCCGCCCGGGCTGCTCCGTGCTGATTTCCGCGACGCCGCCGCCGCCCGGCTCGCTCGTCCCGCCCATTCCGTTCACGAATCCATAGCGTAGCCCTCCGAGTACGTTTAGTCGCTAAGACGCGCTTGCGGACCGTGCCTCGCCGTCTGGCCCGGCCCGGCCAGACGTTAAACTAGAGAAGTCCCGTATCCCGGCGCAGACCGCTCAGGAGGGTATTGCGCCGGGCGCGGGCCTTTCGTGCTGCCCAGCCATAAGGACGCGATGAGCCTCTCCGGACTTCTCCGGGTCATTACCGATGATCCCCAGCTCAGGCGCGCGCTTGAGGAAGCCGACGCGCCTGTCTCGCCGGGCGGAGACCTGATCGCGCCGCCCGCACTGCGTCCCTTCCTGGTCGCCGCCCTGGCCGGCGCCGGGGGCGGAGTGGCCGAGGGTGGCGCAGGGGGCGGCGTGGCCGAGGGTGGCGCCGGGGGCGGAGTGGCCGAGGCTGGCGCCGGGGGTGGCGTGGCCGGGGGCGCCGCGGGTGGGGACACTGCGGGCCGGGACACTGCGGCCACGGAAGCTGCGGCTGGGAGCGCGGCCGAGGGGGACGCCGCCGGGGCGGCGGGCAGGTTTGTGCTGGCCGTGACCGCCACCGCCCGCGAGGCCGAGGACCTCACGGCCGCGCTCGGCTCGCTGCTGCCGGATGGCGCGGCCGCCTACTTCCCGCCCTGGGAGACGCTCCCGCATGAGCGCCTGTCGCCCCGCTCCGACACGTCGGGCCAGCGGCTCGCGGTGCTTCGCAGGCTCGCTCATCCCGACCCGGCCGACCCCAGATCCGGTCCGCTCACGGTCGTCGCCACGCCGGTACGCTGCCTGCTCCAGCCCATGGTCGGCGGTCTCGGCGCACTCGAGCCGGTCCGGCTGCGCCCAGATGACACGGCAGATCTTGATGACCTGGTGATCCGGCTGGTAGAGATCGGATACGCGCGGACCGACCTGGTCGAGAAGCGCGGCGACCTGGCCGTGCGCGGCGGCATCCTCGACGTCTTCCCGCCCACCGAAGAGCATCCACTGCGGATCGAGTTCTTCGGCGACACGGTCGAGGAGATCCGGTTCTTCAGGGTCGCCGACCAGCGCAGCCTTTACTCCGCCCCGGCCGGACTGTGGGCGCCGCCGTGCCGTGAGCTGTTGCTGACCCCGGCCGTGCGGGAGCGGGCCAAGGAGCTCGCGGCCGAGCATCCGGGATTGTCGGACGTGCTCGGCAGGCTCGCCGACGGCATCACGGTCGAAGGCATGGAGGCGTTCGCGCCGGTGCTGGCCGAGCGGATGGAACTGCTGCTCGACTACGTGCCGGAGGGCGGCTGCGTGCTCGCCTGCGACCCGGAGCGGATCCGGGCCCGCGCCGCCGAGCTGGTCAGCACCAGCCAGGAGTTCCTCGAGGCATCCTGGGTCAACGCGGCGGCGGGCGGCGAGGTCCCGATCGATCTGGGCGCGGCGGCGTTCCGGCCGATCACCGAGGTCAGGAGCGCGGCGGGAGCCGCCGGGCGGCCCTGGTGGACGGTCACGCCTTTCGTGGCCGACCCAGCGACCGTGAAGGGGGATTGGAGAGGGCCGGGGAGGTGGGCGGGGGGTGGGGCCGCGACCGTGGCGGGCCCGGCGATGATTCCGGGCACGGGGATAGCTCTGGACCCGGCGGCGGCGGTCGCGGGCCCCGGGCCAGAGGCCGCCCTGGACGCGGATGACGGGCCCGGACGCGATGCGTTCAGGGTCGAGGCAAGTCCGGCGCATGCGTACCGGGGCGACACCGCGCGAGTGATCGCCGACGTCCGGCAATGGGTCACTGACCGGTGGCGGGTGGTGCTCGTCACCGAAGGGCACGGGCCCGCGCAGCGGCTGGCCGAGCTGCTGCGCAGCGAGGACCTGGGCGCCAGGCTCGACGACGTCGCGGACCCCGGCAGGCGGCCCGAGGCCGGCGTCGTGCACGTGGCGACCGGGATGATCTCGCACGGATTCACCTGGCCGTCGGTGCGGCTCGCGGTGCTGTCCGAGGCCGACATGGCCGGCCAGCGCGCGGCGCCGGGCGTGCCGTCGCGGATGCCGAGCAAGCGGCGCGGGGGTATCGACCCGCTGCAGCTGGTTCCCGGCGACTACATCGTGCACGAGCAGCACGGCGTCGGCCGGTACCTGGAGATGACCAGCCGCACCGTGTCCGGGGCGACCCGGGAGTACCTGGTCATCGAGTACGCGCCGAGCAGGCGCGGCCAGCCCCCGGACCGGCTGTACCTGCCCACCGACCAGCTGGACGAGGTGACCAGGTACTCCGGTGGCGAGGCGCCCACCCTGCACCGGCTGGGCGGCGCCGACTGGGCCAAGACCAAGGGCCGGGCGCGGCGGGCAGTCCGGGAGATCGCCGCCGAGCTGATCCGGCTGTACTCGGCCAGGACCGCCTCGCCCGGTCACGCCTTCGGGCCGGACACGCCGTGGCAGCGCGAGCTCGAGGACGCCTTCCCCTACGTGGAGACGCCGGACCAGCTCGCCGCCATCGAAGAGGTCAAGCGCGACATGGAGAAGCCGGTGCCGATGGACCGGCTGATCTGCGGCGACGTCGGCTACGGCAAGACCGAGATCGCGGTGCGGGCCGCGTTCAAGGCGGTGCAGGACGGCAGGCAGGTGGCGGTGCTGGTGCCGACCACGTTGCTGGCCCAGCAGCACCTGGCCACGTTCAGCGAACGGTACGCGCCGTTCCCGGTGGTGATCAGGCCGATGTCGCGGTTCCAGAGCGACGCCGAGGTCGCAGACACCCTGGCCGGCCTGGCCGAGGGCAAGGTCGACGTGGTCATCGGCACCCACCGGCTGCTGTCACCCGAGGTCAGGTTCAGGCAGCTCGGCCTGGTGATCATCGACGAGGAGCAGCGGTTCGGAGTCGAGCACAAGGAGTACTTCAAGCGGCTGCGCACCGAGGTGGACGTGCTCGCCATGTCGGCCACGCCGATCCCGCGCACGCTGGAGATGGGCGTGGCGGGGATCCGCGAGATGTCCACGATCCAGACCCCGCCCGAGGAACGTCACCCGGTGCTGACGTTCGTCGGGCCGTACGACGAGAAGCAGATCGGCGCGGCGATCCGGCGCGAGCTGCTCCGCGACGGCCAGGTGTTCTTCGTGCACAACCGGGTGTCCTCGATCGGCCGCGTGGCGGCCCGGATCGCCGAGCTCGTGCCCGAGGCCAGGGTCGCGGTGGCGCACGGCCAGATGAACGAGCACCTGCTCGAGAACGTGATGGGCGAGTTCCTCGAACGCAGCCACGACGTGCTCGTGTCAACCACGATCGTGGAATCCGGGCTTGACATCCCGAACGCCAACACGCTGATCGTGGACCGGGCCGACGCCTACGGCCTGCCGCAGCTGCACCAGCTGCGCGGCCGGGTCGGCCGGGCCAGGGAGCGCGGCTACTGCTACTTCCTGTTCCCCCCGGAGAAGCCGCTCACCGAGACCGCGCACGAGCGGCTGGCCACCATCCAGCAGCACACCGGCACGGGCGCGGGCATGTATGTCGCGCTCAAGGACCTGGAGATCCGCGGTGCGGGCAACCTGCTCGGCGGCGAGCAGTCCGGCCACATCGCCGGCGTCGGGTTCGACCTGTACGTGCGGATGATCGGCGAGGCCGTCACCGAGCTGCGCGGCGACGGTCCCGCCGAGCGGCCGGAGGTCAGGGTCGAGCTGCCGGTCGACGCGCACGTCCCGCACGACTACGTGCCCGGCGAGCGGCTGCGCCTGGAGGCTTACACCCGGATCGCCGCGATCGACTCCGTCGACGACATCGCCGCCGTCCGCGATGAGCTGGCCGACCGGTACGGGCCGCCGCCGTCGCCGGTACTCAACCTGCTCGCGGTGGCGCGGCTGCGGGCCAGGGCCAGGCGGGCCGGGCTCACCGATATCGCCCAGCAGGGCAACCACATCCGGTTCTCGCCGGTGGAACTGCCCGAGTCGCGCGAGGTGCGGGTGCAGCGGCTGTACCCGAGGACGCTGCTCAAGCCGGCAGTGCGTACCATGCTCGTACCGGTGCCGAAGGCGGACGGCGCACGGGCTGGTTCGCCGCGGTCAGCCCCGGCGCGGTCGGTCGTGTCGCTGGGCGCCCCGCCGCTGCGCGATCAGGAACTGCTCGCCTGGTGCGAGGAGCTGATCGAGACGGTGCTCGACGGGTCGGCCCCGGCTGGACAGCAAGCGTGAGAAGGAGCGTCGACGTGCCCCGCAGCTGGATGAAGTTGACCGCTGCCGTGCTCGCAGGCGGCGTCGCGGTCGCCGCGTGCGGGACGGCGCGCACGGGCGCCGCCGCGATCGTCGGCAGTCAGCGGATCACGACCAGCAACCTGTCCGCCGAGGTGGCCAACCTCAACGCCGGATACCAGCGGTACCGCCACCAGATCCAGCTGCAGTACCCCGCGTCCCAGATGCCGCAGCAGGTGCTGGCCTGGATCATCAGGTTCCAGGTCCGCGACCGGCAGGCCGCGCGGGAAGGGATCACGGTGACGCCGGCCGAGGCGGAGCAGGCCCTGGCCGCCATCGCCGTCTCGATCAAGCAGAGCGGGAACACGGCCACGCTGCCGGAGGTCGCGGTGGCCAACGGGCTGCCTCCGGACATGATCACCGACCTGGGTCAGTACCAGGCGATCGAGACCAAGCTGCTGAACCGGCTGGACGGCGGGAAGACGCCGACCGGCTCCGCTGCCGACCAGGCCCTGGAAAACCAGTTCAACACGTCGCAGTGCCTGGCCGCCAAGAGCCTGGATATCCAGGTCAACCCCCAGTTCGGCGAGCTGGACTACAGCGACTTCTCGGTCGTCCTGGCCCCGACGACCCTGTCCAAGGCGGAGCCGGGCACGGCCGCGTCGCCGTCGGCCTCCAAGCCGGTCCTGACCCCGCCCTGCTAGGCATACGTGGCCGACCGCGAGCGGGCGCAAGACCCGGGTGACGCCGGGACGGCGGCCGGGCGCCCCGGAGCCCGGCTGCTCGAGCTGGTCGCCGTCATGGCCCGGCTCCGGCGGGAGTGCCCGTGGGACGCCGAGCAGACTCATCAGTCCCTCGCCCCGCACCTGCTCGAGGAGAGCTACGAGGCGCTCGACGCGCTGGAGAGCGGTGATCCCGATGCCCTGCGTGAGGAACTGGGCGACGTCCTGCTGCAGGTGATCTTCAACGCGGAGGTCGCGTCCGAGCGGGATGACGGCACCGGGTACACGATCGACGATGTCGCCGACGGGATCGCGGCCAAGCTGGTCCGCAGGCACCCGCACGTGTTCGGTGACGTCAGCGTGTCCGGCCCGGACGAGGTCAAGCTGAACTGGGACGCGATCAAGGCGGCGGAACGCCGGGCCAAGAGCGGCGGTCCCGGCTCGGTGCTCGACGGCGTGCCGTTCGGCCAGCCGGCGCTCGCGCTGGCCGCCCAGCTGCAGCGGCGCGCCCAGCGGGCGGGCGTACCGGATGACCTGGCCGACCTGGCTGAGGGCGCGCCCAGCGAGCTCGGCGCCGAGCTGTTCGCGCTCGTCGCGCGGGCCCGCGCGGCCGGCCTTGACCCCGAGCTTGAGCTGCGTGCCGCCGCCCGCGCGTACCGCGACCGCGTCCAGGCCTGGGAGGAGCAGGCTCGCCGGCCCTGAGGCCGGCGTGGCCAGTGCGTTCGCCTGCCGCGGCTCCACTAGGCTCCAATGCGGACATGTCATCAGCATCGCCGGGAGTCTCCTTGTCCTCTATCGAAGCAATCCACGCCATGCAGATCCTGGACTCGCGCGGCAATCCGACCCTCGAGGTCGAGGTCGTGCTCGACGATGGCACCCTGGGCCGC
The DNA here is from genome assembly GCA_963729365.1 of uncultured Actinomycetota bacterium. Lineage (GTDB taxonomy): Bacteria > Actinomycetota > Actinomycetes > Streptosporangiales > Streptosporangiaceae > JASHPR01. The sequence continues at coordinate 84,946 of CAVSNQ010000009.1, read as the reverse complement.
GCGGCCGTGCCCAGCGGGGCTTCGACGGGCGCGTTCGAGGCCGTCGAGCTCAGGGACGGCGGCGCCGAGTACGGCGGCAAGGCGGTCGGCAAGGCGGTCCGCGGCGTGATCGATGAGATCCAGCCCGTGCTGGTCGGCTACGACGCCGGGGATCAGCGGCTGGTCGACCAGGCGCTGATCGACCTCGACCGCTCGCCGGACAAGTCGCGCCTCGGCGCGAACGCGATCGTCGGCGTCAGCATGGCGGTGGCCAGGGCGGCCGCGGAGTCGGCCGGGCTCCCGCTGTTCCGCTACCTGGGCGGGCCCAACGCGCACGTGCTGCCGGTCCCGCAGATGAACATCCTCAACGGCGGCGCGCACGCCGACAACAACGTGGACGTCCAGGAGTTCATGATCCTCCCGATCGGCGCGGGCACATTCGCCGAGGCGCTGCGCATGGGAGCGGAGACCTACCATGCGCTGAAGTCCGTGCTCAAGCAGCATGGCCTGGCCACCGGCGTCGGCGACGAGGGCGGCTTCGCCCCGGACCTCGGTCACAACCGGGCGGCCCTCGACCTTATCGTCGAGGCGATCGGCAAGGCGGGCCTGGAGCCGGGCGAGGACATTGCGCTGGGCCTGGACGCCGCCGCGTCCGAGTTCTATTCCGAGGGCGCGTACCGGTTCGAGGGCAGCCAGAAGAGCGCCGCGGACATGACCGGGATCTACGCGAGCTGGCTGGACGCGTACCCGATCGTGTCGATCGAGGATCCGCTGGCCGAGGACGACTGGGCGGGCTGGCGCGAGCTGACCGCCAGGCTCGGCGGCCGGGTGCAGGTGGTGGGCGACGACATCTTCGTCACCAACCCGGAGCGGCTGCGCCGCGGCATCGCCGAGCACTCGGCGAACTCCCTGCTGGTCAAGCTCAACCAGATCGGGACGGTCACCGAGACGCTGAACGCGATCGCGCTCGCCCAGCGCAGCCAGTTCAGCTGCGTGGTCAGCCACCGGTCGGGCGAGACCGAGGACACCACGATCGCCGATCTCGCGGTCGCGACCAACTGCGGCCAGATCAAGACCGGCGCGCCGGCCAGGTCGGAGCGGGTCGCCAAGTACAACCAGCTGCTCAGGATCGAGGAGCTGCTCGGCGACGCCGCCTCCTACGCCGGGAGAGCAGCCTTCCCGCGCTCGGCGGTCGGCGGGCGATGACCGGACCCGCGGGCCGGCCCAGCCCGCGGCAGGCTCGCGCCCGGCCCAGCCGGAGCGGTCCCGGCTGACCACCCGGGCCGCCGTGCTCGCCGTCGTGCTCTGCGCGGTGGCCCTGAGCCTCGCCTATCCGGTGCGCGAGTACATCGCCCAGCGCCGGCAGATCGACCAGCTCGAGGTGCAGCGGCAGGCCATCGCGGCCAAGCTCGGCCGGCTGGAGCAGCAGCAGCAGGAGCTGAGCAGCAACGCCTACGTGGAACAGCAGGCGGAAAGCAGGCTGCACATGTGCCTGCCCAGCCAGAAGTGTTATGTGATCATTAACCGCCAGCCGCCCGCCGAGAAGACCGTCGCCGCCCCGGTTCCCGGCACGCCGTGGTATGAGCGGCTGTGGAGCTCGGTCCAGCAGGCGGACAAGGCCCCGGCCCGGTGAACGCGCCGTCGGCGACGGATACCGCTGCCGTCGCGCTGCAGCTCGGCCGGGAGCCCCGGGGGTTGCTCGCCGTCGCGCACCGCTGCCCCTGCGGCCGGCCGGATGTCGTGGAGACGGCGCCGCGGCTGCCTGACGGCACCCCGTTCCCGACGCTCTACTACCTGACCTGCCCGCGCGCGGTCGCCGCGGTGAGCCGGCTCGAGGCCAGCGGGCTGATGCGGGAGATGACGCGGCGGCTGGCGGCCGAGCCAGGGCTGCGGCAGGCCTACCTGGCGGCGCACCAGGACTACCTGGCCAGGCGGGATGAGGCAACCCAGATCTCGGGCGTGCCGCCGCTCCCGGCGGGCACGCCGAGCGCCGGCGGGATGCCGGACCGGGTGAAATGCCTGCACGCGCTGGTCGCCCACGAGCTCGCGGCCGGAGGGGCGAACCCGCTGGGTCGGGAAGCGACGCTGGCCGCGGGGGACTGGTGGCGCGGCGGCCCCTGCGTCGCTCAGGAAACCGTCCCATGAGCGAGCCCGGCCCCGTCCGCGTCGCGGCGATCGACTGCGGTACCAACTCGCTGCGGCTGCTCATCGCCGACGTGACCGCTCGCACCGGCCAGCTCACCGACGTGAACCGTCGCATGGAGATCGTCCGGCTGGGCCAGGGCGTCGATGCCACCGGCCGGCTCGCGCCGCAGTCACTGGCGCGCACGTTCCGCGTGCTCGGGGAGTACGCGCGCGAGATCGCGGACACCGCGGCGGCCCGGGTCCGAATGGTCGCGACGAGCGCGACCAGGGACGCGGCCAACGCCGAGGAATTCGTCGGCGGGGTCACCCGGATACTGGGCGTCGCGCCGGAGGTGCTCAGCGGCGACGAGGAGGCCGACCTCTCGTTCACCGGGGCGACCGCCGAGCTGGCCCTGGCTGAGCCGGTCGCGCGCGGTGAGCTCCCCCCAGCGCGGCTCAGCGGCTCCGTGAGCGCCCGCCGCCGCCGTACCTGGTAGTTGACATAGGCGGGGGGTCCACTGAGTTCGTGATCGGCTCTGACGGGCGTGCCGGGCGTGACGCGGCCCATCCGGTGGCCGCCTCGTCGGTGGACATCGGCTGTGTCCGGATGACCGAGCGGCACCTGCACACCGACCCGCCGTGCCCGGCCGAGATCTCGGCCGCGACCGCGGACATCGACGCGGCACTGGACGTGGTCGCCGCGAAGGTTCCCGTGACCGGTGCCCGCACGCTGATCGGCCTGGCCGGCTCGGTCACGACGCTGGCCGCCATCGCGCTCGGGCTGTCCGCCTACGACCCGGCCAGGATCCACCACGCCAGGATCCCGGCCGCCCAGGTGCATGCGATGACCCGTGACCTGCTCAGCCAGACTCGCCAGCAGCGCGCCGGGATCCCGGTGATGCACCCGGGCCGGGTCGACGTGATCGGCGCGGGCGCGCTGGTGCTCGACCGGGTGATGACCCGGTTCGGCTTCGGCGAGGTCATGGTCAGCGAGCACGACATCCTGGACGGGATCGCCTGGTCGCTGGTCACGGGAGACCAGTGACGGCCGACGCGGATCGCCGCGCGGTGAGCCCCGTGCCACCGGGAACCGGCTGGCCGGATGACCCGGCCACGGCGGCGACGCCCGTGGCCGGTGACCCGGCCGCGGTGCGCAGGCTGGCCGCCACGGCCGGAACCCTGGCCGAGCTCGTGGCCCGGCAGTCGGTGTGCCGGGCCTGCCCGAGGCTGGTCGAATGGCGGGAGCGGGTCGCGGTGGAGAAGCGGCGGTCCTTCGCCGCCGAGCGCTACTGGGGACGGCCGGTTCCCGGCTGGGGGGCGGAGCGGCCGCGGGTGCTGATCGTGGGCCTGGCTCCCGCCGCGCACGGCGGCAACCGGACAGGCCGGGTCTTTACCGGCGACCGCAGCGGCGACGTGCTGTACTCCTCGCTGTGGCGCAATGGCCTGGCCGCCCAGGAGACGAGCATCGCGGCCGGCGACGGCCAGCGGCTCCTGGGCACGCGCATGGTCGCGGCGGTGCGGTGCGCGCCGCCGCAGAACAAGCCGTCGGTGGCCGAGCGGGACGCCTGCGCGCCGTGGCTGGCCGCCGAGCTCGGGCTCGTCGCCGACGGCCTGCGCTGCATCGTCTGTCTCGGCCACTTCGCCTGGCAGGCCATCTGGCCGCAGCTGGCGGCCGCAGGATTCGTGGTGCCCAGGCCCAGGCCGCCGTTCGGCCATGGCGCGGAGGCCTCGGTGCCGCGCGGCCCGGACCGCGCCGCGCCGGTGCTGGTCATCGGCTGTTATCACCCGAGCCAGCAGAACACCTTTACCGGCCGCGTCACCGACGTCATGCTGGATGAGGTGTTCCAGCGGGCCCGGCTTCACGCGGACCTGTAACGTTCAGCGTCGTCAGGCCGATCTGCTTACAGAGTGTATATGTTCCCGTAGAATAGTTACACGCCGTATCTGTTAGCTAGATCAATTAATTGGATAGGTGCCTTTGGGCGAGAAACGGACTCACCGTAATTCCATTATCCGTGAGTTATCTGAACGGCGCGAGGTATCATCTCTGAGCCCCCGTAGCCCAAGGGAAGAGGCCGGCCCCTAAAAGGGTCCCCAGTGTCGGTTCGACTCCGACCGGGGGTACCTCTGAGCAGCCCCGACCCCGCGTCGTGTCACGTTCAGTGGCTGACCGTTCAGTCAATGGCAGTCCCGCCGTGAGTTGATCTTGCTGGTGAGCCGCCCGATTACGGCAGTCGCGGGATTAAGTGGGTCGTAATCGGGTTAGGCAGCTTTCCGCCGCGAGATCTCATCCCGGACCACTTTGCCCTGCCTTTACCTTCGCCTTCGCCTTTGCATTTGCATTTGCCTTTGCTCATGCAAACGGTTCGCCGGGCGCACGGGAGTGGGCGGAGCGGAGCACGGGTGCGCCTGCGTCGCGCGGGGCGTGCGGGTGATCGGGCGTCGCGGGACTGCGCGGCGTGCGTGTGAGGGGGAGAGTCCGGGCGGCGGCGAGTGATCTGAGCGACAGAATGAGCGGGCGGGGCAGCTGGGGCGAGTGCGGGCGGCGGCTGGGGTGGGTCAGCCGCTGGCGTCGGGGCCGGCCCGGGTGATCGTGATCCTGACCATCACCCGCCGCTCGCGGCGCATGGCTTCGGCGTAGTCGTCCCAGTCGGGATGCTCGCCGGAGATCCGCCGGTAGTAGTCGACCAGCAGATCCATCGCCTCCGGCAGGTGGACGATCTCGGCCGTGCCGTCGGCCTGCACCCACTCGCCGAAGAAGCCGTCGTTCAGCAGGCACAGCGAGGCGCGCGGATCGCGGGCCAGGTTCTTGGTCTTCATCGCGGTTTCCCTGGTGCTGACCAGGATCCGCCCCTCGGCATCCACGCCCGCGCTGACCGGCGACAACTGCGGCCGCCCGTCGCTCCTCATCGTGGCGAGCACCGCATGGTGATGGACGTGCAGGAACTCCCTGACGCGCTGCGGGTCCACGTCAGGCGCGGTTCAGCCTGCTTCTGCGCTGCACCTCGTACTCGTGCACGATCGCGCTGGCATAGCCGTGCGTCAGGCCGTGCTCGTCCGCGAGCCAGTGCGCACGCTCCGCGCAGCGCAGGAACGCCGGGCCAGATTCAAGGCTCCGGAACCACTCTCGGAGGTCACGTCCGGTGACCGATGGGATGCGGGCGATCAGGTTCTTGTGCATCTCCGGAGAGTGGGTCAGAGACAAGTGGCACCTCCAGGCGCTCGGGGCGGGATGAACCCCTTTGCAGTCGAGACTGCACCACCTCAGCGGCTCTGACAACCCCTAGATGTCACCCTTCCGTAATACAACGTTTGGGCAGGCCAGCCAACGGTGCAATCAGGACAGCCGCTCGAAGATCATCGCCATGCCCTGGCCGCCGCCGACGCACATGGTCTCCAGGCCGAAGGTCTTGTCGTGGAACTGCAGGCTGTTCAGGATCGTCGAGGTGATCCGCGCCCCGGTCATGCCGAACGGGTGCCCGACGGCGATCGCCCCGCCGTTGACGTTCAGCTTGTCCAGGTCGATGCCCAGGTCCCGGTAGGACGGGATCACCTGGGCGGCGAACGCCTCGTTGATCTCCACCAGGTCGATGTCGTCGATCGTCATCCCGGCCCTGGCCAGCGCCTGGCGCGACGCCTCGACCGGCCCGAGGCCCATGATCTCGGGCGACAGCGCGGTCACCCCGGACGAGACGATCCTGGCCAGCGGCGTGATCCCGAGTTCGGCGGCCTTGATGTCGCTCATCACGATCACCGCGGCGGCGCCGTCGTTCAGCGGGCAGCAGTTGCCCGCGGTCACCGTCCCGTCGGGCCGGAACACCGGCTGCAGCGTGGCCACCTTCTCCAGCGTGGTACCGGGCCGCGGCCCGTCGTCCGCGGACACGACCGTGCCGTCCGGCAGCGTCGCCGGCGTGATGTCCCGCTGCCAGAACCCGTCGGCTAGTGCCTTCTCGGCCTGGTTCTGCGACCGGACGCCGAACTCGTCCTGCTCCCGCCGGGAGACGTCGCGCAGCGCCGCGACGTTCTCCGCGGTCTGGCCCATCGCGATGTAGATGTCGGGGACCTCGCCGTCTTGCCGCGGGTCGTGCCAGACCCCCGCGCCGCCCTCGGCCAGCTTGCCCGAGCGTTCCTCGGCGGTGTCGAAGACCGGGTTCTTGGTGTCCGGCCAGCTGTCGCTGCTGCCCTTGCCGAACCGGCTCACGCACTCGACGCCCGCGGAGATGAACGCGTCGCCCTCGCCCGCCTTGATCGCGTGGAACGCCATCCGGGTGGTCTGCAGCGAGGACGAGCAGTACCGGGTGACCGTGGTTCCCGGCAGGTGGTCGTGGCCGAGCATGACCGCGACCACGCGCGCCATGTTGTAGCCCTGCTCGCCGCCGGGCAGCCCGCAGCCGAGGATCAGGTCGCCGAGGCCGGCCGGATCCAGCTGCGGCACCTTGGCCAGCGCCGCGGTGATCATCTGAACGGTCAGGTCATCGGGACGCACGGTGGTGAGTGACCCCTTGAACGCACGGCCGATCGGTGAGCGCGCGGTGGCGACGATGACTGCCTCGGGCATGGCGAACCCCCAAACATCGTTGTTAACCCGACAGTAGCTTATGTCGTGTCCGCCGCTAATTCACCTGCCGGCCGGGCCGCCCGGCCCGATGGGATACCTTCGGTGGCCTAAGGCAAAAGGGGCTGACATGCAGGTACACGATTCCCTGATCGAGATCTTCGGCAATACCCCGCTGATACGGCTGCGGCGGGTGAGCCGCGGGATCGCGCCCCAGGTGCTGGCCAAGGTCGAGTACTTCAACCCCGGCGGCTCGGTGAAGGACCGGATCGCGCTGCGCATGATCGAGGCGGCCGAGGCGTCCGGCGCCCTGCGCCCCGGCGGCACGATCGTCGAGCCGACGTCCGGCAACACCGGGATCGGCCTGGCCATCGTGGCCATGGAGAAGGGCTACAAGTGCCTGTTCGTCTGCCCGGACAAGGTCGGCCAGGACAAGATCAGCGTCCTGCGCGCGTACGGTGCCGAGGTCGTCGTGTGCCCGACCACCGTGTCGCCGGATCATCCTGACTCTTATTACTCGGTGTCCGACCGGCTGGCCCGCGAGACCGAGGGGGGCTGGAAGCCCAACCAGTACGCGAACGCGGAGAACCCGGCCTCGCACTACCACTCCACCGGCCCGGAGATCTGGGCGCAGACCGAAGGGAAGATCACCCACTTCGTGGCCGGCATCGGCACCGGCGGCACGATCTCGGGCACCGGCCGGTACCTGAAGGAGGTCTCCGGCGGCCGGGTGCGGATCATCGGCGCCGATCCGGAGGGCTCGGTGTATTCCGGCGGGGGCGGCCGCCCCTACCTGGTCGAGGGCGTCGGCGAGGACATCTGGCCGGACACCTACGACAAGAACATCTGCGACCAGATCATCGCGGTCAGCGACGCCGAGTCGTTCCGGATGACCCGCAGGCTGGCCCGCGAAGAGGCCCTGCTGGCCGGCGGCTCGAGCGGGCTGGCCGTGGTCGCCGCGCTGCGGGTCGCGCAGGCCGCCGCGCCGGACGACGTGATCGTGGTCCTGCTGCCCGACGGCGGCCGGGGCTACCTGGCGAAGATCTTCAACGACGAGTGGATGGCCGACTACGGCTTCCTCAACTCGGAGACGGCCGAGCCGCGGATCGAGGACGTACTGGAGGGCAAGCAGGGCGGCCTGCCGCCGTTCGTGCACGCCCATCCGGCCGAGACCGTGGCGGCGGCGATCGAGAGCCTGCGCGAGTACGAGGTGTCGCAACTGCCGGTGCTGAGCGCGGAGCCGCCGGTGATGGCGGCCGAGGTGATCGGCTCCGTCGTGGAGCGCGACCTGCTCGAGGCGCTCGTCTCCGGCCGGGCCAGGCCGCAGGACCCGGTGGGCGGCCACATGTCCGCGCCGCTGCCGATGGTGGGCTCGGGCGAGCCGGTCAGCAGCGCGGTCCGGGCCATGGAAAAGGCCGGCGCGGCGGTGGTTCTGGTCGAAGGCAAGCCGGCCGGGATGATCACGCGGCAAGATGTGCTGACGTACCTGGCGGCCGGCTCGGGCTGAGAACACGATGGGGCGGGGATAAGGCGATGAGCACTGACGGCTTCGAGACCCTGGCGATTCACGCGGGCCAGGAGCCCGATCCGGTGACGGGGGCCGTGGTACCGCCGATCTACCAGGTCTCCACCTACAAGCAGGATGCGGTGGGCGCGCCGCGCGGCGGCGGCGGTGACGGCCCGGGGCGCTGGATCGAGGGCTACGAGTACTCGCGGACCGCCAACCCGACCAGGGGCGCGCTGGAGGAGTGCCTGACCGCGCTCGAGGGCGGCACCCGCGCGTTCGCGTTCGCCTCCGGCATGGCCGCCGAGGACTGCCTGCTGCGCGTCGTGTGCCGGCCGTCCGATCACGTGCTGATCCCCGGCGATGCCTACGGCGGGACCTACCGCCTGGTCGACAAGGTCTTCCAGGCCTGGGGCGTGAGCTACCGCTCGGTGCCGATGTCCGACCCCGCGGCCGTCCGGAACGCGCTGCAGGAGCAGCCCGCGCGCGTCGTCTGGGTGGAGACGCCGACCAACCCGCTGCTCGCGGTGGCTGACATCAGCACCCTCGCGGACATCGCGCACGAGGCGGGCGCGCTGCTCGTGGTCGACAACACGTTCGCCTCGCCGTACCTGCAGCAGCCGCTGGCCCTCGGCGCTGACGTGGTGGTGCATTCGACCACGAAGTACCTGGGCGGGCACTCCGATGTCGTGGGCGGCGCGCTCGTGGTCACCGACGCCAGCCTGGCCGAGAGGATCGCTTTTGCCCAGAACGCCACGGGAGCCGCTGGCGGTCCGTTCGATGCCTGGCTCACGCTCCGGGGGATCAGGACCCTGGGGGTGCGGATGGACCGGCACTGCGAGAACGCGCAGCGGGTGGCCGACATGCTCGCCGCGCATCCCAAGGTCACCGAGGTGTTCTATCCCGGGCTGGCGTCGCATCCCGGGCATGAGGTGGCGGCCAAGCAGATGCGCGGGTTCGGCGGGATCGTGTCGTTCCGGTCGGCCGGCGGGGAGGCCGAGGCGGTCGCGCTGTGCGCCAGGACCCGGCTGTTCACGCTCGGGGAGTCACTCGGCGGCGTGGAGTCGCTGATCGAGCACCCGGGCCGGATGACCCACGCGTCGGCCGCCGGGTCCGCGCTCGAGGTCCCGCCCGACCTGGTCCGGCTTTCCGTGGGGATCGAGACCGGCGAGGACCTGCTCGAGGACCTCCGCTCCGCGCTCGGCTAGCCGTTCCAGACCATGAAGACCAGGATCACCAGCCAGATCAGGCTGACCACCCCGCCCATGGTGGCGATCCGGCCCCGCTCCACGTGGGCCAGGTGGGTGCCCGCGGTCACGGGCGAGTCGACGAGCACCGGGGCCGGCTGCGAGCTGTCGTCCGCGCCGCCGGGCGCGGCCTCGGGATCCCGGCTCGCTGCCTCCGGGTTCTGGGCGGCGGCTTCGGCGGCCGTCGCCTTGGCGTCCTCGATCGCGGCGATCGCCCGGTGCTGATCACGCACGATCAGCATGAGCAGCACCAGCGCGACCACGAAGAGGGTCAGCGAGACGGTCAGCCAGGGCTTAGCGAAGTCGTGCTTCAGCTGCGCGAGGATCAGGCCGAAGATCAGCACGCCCAGGCTGATGATCGAGAAGATCATCGTGGTCCGGTACAGGTACCGGACGATGACCAGGTTGCGCTTCCTGATGTAGCGGGGCGTTGACATTATCGCCACCGTCACCGGGCCGATCGTGAAAATCGCGAAGCCGATGTGCAGCCAGAGCACGAGCTTGTCGGTGAAGGACATGTGCCGATCCTAGAACCGGATCATCTGAGGTCACGGACACCGGCCGGTCTGCGCGTCGGGCCCGGCCTGGCCAGCCCTAGGTTCCGCTCGTGCTCGTGCTCGCGCTGCCGCTGGTGCTGCCGCTACTGCTCGTCGCCGGCCGTGACTTGGCGATGTATGCCCCGATCAGGAACGCTATGCCCACCACAAACGAGACGATAGCCCGGATGACGTGATGGCCCTTGTGACTGGCGCCGACGATGAAATGTATAGAGTTCGCCGCGCCGGACAGGTACAGAATGCCAGCGATGATGGCCAGGATTCCGATAACGGCCAGGATGATCGCCAGCGGCCCGCGGCCGGATGACGCTCCCGACGTGCTTGCAGAACTCACGTGCTCCTCCTAGAAGATGGGCTGGGCCCACTTAAGGTCCCGCACAACCAGGTTGAGCTTACTGAAAGCGCAGAACGCTGATACGGGCGCCATCGGGCCCGGTCCCGCACCGCCGGACCCGGGTCCCGGAATTCCGGGACCCGGGTCCGTGCAGCAGGCGGGACAGGCCCGCCCGGGACTACTAGCTGGACTTCGACTTGGTGGCGAACCAGGCACCGAGCAGGGCCGCTATGCCGACCACGATCGCGACGCCGCCGCGGGCCAGGTGGTGGCCCTTGCTGCTCTTGACGTGGCTGCCCGCGACCAGGAAGTGCGGAACGGCGCTCCCGCCGACCAGGTACAGGATCCCGAGGATGATGGCCACGACGCCGATCACCGCCAGGATGATGACCAGCGGCTTCCTGCTGGTCGACGCGCCGCCGGACACACTTGCAGAACTCACTGTTTCCTCCTAAGAAGGCCGCGGCGGCACCCGCCACCGGCCGTCTTTCATGCCGTCATCGATGACTACCTGCGGCACGGTACTACGGGCCGGCCCCGGCGCGGAGGACTTCCCAAAACCGGCGAAAGTAAAATCTATCCCCTGCCATTCCGGCGAGATCGCAGGAAGTCCCTGACCACGTACTCGCCCAGGTTCTCCGGCATCGCGCGGAGCACCCGGCCTCCGTTGCGCCTGGCGACCTCCTCGACGAAGGCGGTGAGCCGCTCGTCCTCGGCGAGCATGAAGACGTTCATGGTGGCCCGGCGCCTGGTCATCTTGTCCACCTCGGCCAGGGTCAGCTCCAGCGTCTCCGGTGACGGCGGCCAGTCAAAGTACGACTGCCCGTCGCGGCGCAGGTGGGCGGTGGGCTCGCCATCGGTCACCACCAGCACCACGGGGTTGTGCTCGGGCCTGCGGTCAAGGAACCGCCCGGCCAGGATCAGCGCGTGGTGCAGGTTGGTGCCCTGCACCATGTCCCAGCCCAGCCCGGCGAGGTCGGTCTCGCGCAGTTCGCGCGCGTAGTTCGAGAAGCCGATCACCTGGATCGAGTCCTGCGGGTACCGGCTGCGGACCAGGGCGTGCAAGGCCAGCGCGGTCTGCTTGGCCACTCCCCAGGTGCCGCGCAGCGCCATGGAGTACGACAGGTCCACGAGCAGGCAGACGGCCGCCGACGCCCGGCGCTCGGTCTCGCCCACCTCGAAGTCGCTCACCGAGAGCCGGACCCGCGGCGCGGAAGCCCCCGGGTCGGCCTCGGGCTGACGCGGGGCGGGCAGCCCGGCCCGCAGCAGTGCGTTGCGAACGGTCGTCGGGGTGTCGATGGCCTGCTCGTCGCCGAAGCTCCACGGCCGGGTGCTGCCGGTGTACTCGCCGGCCTGCCCGGCATCGCGCTGGTCGTGGTCTCCGGTGCCGCCCTCGGGGAGGTCGGCGAACACGCGGCGCAGCGCGGTATCGCCCAGCCTGCGCACGGCCTTCGGCGTCAGCTCCAGCTTGCCGTCGGTCCGCTGCAGGTATCCCTGCCGCTCCAGTTCCCGCTCGATCTGGCGCAGCGCTTCCATGTCGTCGACGGCCTGACGGCCGAGCGCGCGGCGGACCGCCTCCTCATCGATGTCGTCGAGCCTGGCGCCGGGATAGTCCTGGCGCAGCGCGTCCTCCAGATCGGCCAGGTCGGCCAGCTCGGCCAGCGCCGTGGTCGCCTCGCTCAGGCCGAGCGGAGCCTCGCCGGTCATCTGCTCGCCCGGCCATCCGTCGAAGTCCATGTCCGGCCGGCGGGTCCGCAGCGCGTCGGCCAGCCTGCTCATCTCGGCCGCCAGCCCGGCGTCCTCGAGCGTCTGCGACATCAGCCCGGCCAGTTCCTCGCGCTGGGCGTCGGTCAGCGAGCTGAGCAGCCGCTGCGCCGCGGCCATCCGGCGGACCAGCGAGTCGACCAGCTCTTCGAGGTTGGCCGGCGAGTCGGGGAACAGGTCCCCGTACTCCGCCATGAAGTCGTCGAAGTCCTGCTGCGTGTGCGCGCCGCGGGCGTCGGCGTCGAGCATCCCGTTGAGCGCGGCCATCATGTCCTTGACCCGCTGCATGGCCTCGGGGTCGGGCTGCTGCAAGGTCTGCTTCATGCCGCGGAACTGGCTGTCGAGCACCTCCCGGCGCAGCAGGTCCTTGAGCTTGTCGAAGGTCTGCCTGGCCGCGGCGGAACGCCACTCGTAGCCGTCGAGCCGCTTGATGGCCTGCGCGGTGTCCTGAGGCAGCGTGTCGAGTTCGGCCTCGCGCAGCCTGGCCTCTTCATCGGGGTCGGGAAACAGCTCGGCCCGCTCCTGCCCGATCGCGGTATCAAGCAGCGCGCGAGCCTGTTCAAGTATGCCGTCGAGGCGGCCCCGGTCGCGCAGTTCGCGCTGTTGCTCGCGAACCCGGCGGAGCAGGTCATCCAGGCCCTTGTGACCCGACATCCCCCTCCTGAGCAGCTCGCGCAGCGCACTGGCCGGGTCGGATCCGTCGAGCACGGACTCGCCGAGCTCGTCGACGGCGCCGCGCACGTCATAGGGCGGCTCGAGCGGGTCGGGCCCGTCGTGGTACGGCCCGTACCGGTAGCCACTCACCATGGCCCGCCTCCTTCCGGGTGTCGCGCCGTGCTGCGGCCAGGGGAGCCGCTCGCGTGGCGTTCGGGCCGGTTATCTAGGTGCGGTAGACCGTGCCGCCGTCGATGACGTCCTTGGACAGCCTGCGCATCAGGTACAGACCCTCCATCGCGAACTCGAGCGCCGCCGCGGCCTGGCCGAACGACTCGCTGCCGTCCATCGAGAGCCGGTCCATGATCTTGGCCAGGCCAGGGACGTCGCCGATCCTGCGGAGCAGGTCGCTCGCGGGAACCAGGTCGCCCGTCTCCACGCTGCCGCCTTCGGCGAACTTGGTCAGCAGGCCGCTCATGTCGGCGTTGCCGAGCGAGGCGCGGAAGGTCTCGGCTATCGCCCGGCGCAGCAGGTGATCGAGCACCTCCTGCTCCCGGCCCTCCTCGCTGACCTCGAACTCGACCTTGCCGCGGAGCGTGCTCACGATGGTGGGAAGGTCGCAGACCCTGGCCACCGGCTGCTTCTCGCCGCTGATCGCGGCGCGCCGCACCGCGGAGGCCGCCACCGCCTCGGCCGCCGCGATCGCGAACCTCGCGGATACGCCGGAACGCGCGTCCACGGTCGGCGAGGCGCGCACCAGGCGGGTGAACCTGGCGATGACCTGCACCAGGTGCTCGGGCAGCACCGCGCCGGGCTCCTGGCCGTCCCAGGCCACCTGCGACTCCTGGCGGATCAGCGCGAGCTCGGCCTCGAGCGACACCGGATAGTGGGTGCGGATCTCGGCGCCGAACCGGTCCTTGAGCGGCGTGATGATCCGGCCCCGGTTGGTGTAGTCCTCCGGGTTCGCGCTGGCCACGAGGACCAGGTCGAGCGGGAGCCGCAGCGCGTAGCCGCGGACGCCGATGTCGCGTTCTTCCAGCACGTTGAGCAGGGACACCTGGATCCGCTCGGCCAGGTCGGGCAGCTCGTTCAGGCAGAACACGCCGCGGTTCGTCCGCGGCAGCAGGCCGAAGTGGATGGTCTCCGGGTCGCCGAGCGTGCGGCCCTCGGCCACCTTGACCGGGTCGATGTCACCGATCAGGTCGCCGACGCTGGTGTCCGGGGTGGCCAGCTTCTCGCCGTAGCGCTCGTCCCGGTGGCGCCAGACGACCGGCAGGGCGTCGCCTTGCTCGGCGGCCAGGCGGCGGCACCGCGCGCACACCGGAGCGAACGGATGGTCGTTGATCTCGCAGCCGGCGACCGCGGGCGTCCACTCGTCGAGCAGCCCGGTCAGGGTCCGGATCAGGCGGGTCTTGCCCTGGCCGCGCTCGCCGAGCAGGATCACGTCGTGCCCGGCGATGATGGCGCGCTCCAGGTGGGGCAGGACCGTCTGGCTGAAGCCGATGATGCCGGGGAACGCATCCTCGCCCGCGCGCAGCCGGGCCAGCAGGTTCCGCCGAATTTCCTCCTTGACTGTGGCGAACTCGTGATCGCTGGCGGCCAGTTCGCCTAGTGTCGTGGCCGCGGGGGAAGCTGACTGGGCTGTTGCCGACGTGGGCTGGCTCTTTCGCTGCACCCATAGACACTATGTGCATGTTGGCCGGATGCGCATCTCAGGAGGCTGGGCGTGGGCGACCGGAGCCCGGCACTTGCCATCGATGTCGGTGGCACGAAGCTGGCTGCCGCGGTGGTCGAGCCCGGCGGCCGGCTGGTCACCTGGGCTCAGGTTCCTACCCCTCGTGACCTCGACGGCGAGCAGTTGTGGCGGACCCTGGAAGCGCTGGTGGACCGGGTGCTGGAAACGGCCAGGATCTCTTCGCCCGCCGGCCTTTCCGGCGTCGGCGCCGGATGCGGCGGCCCGATGGAGTGGCCGGCCGGCCTCGTCTCGCCGCTCAATATCCCGGCCTGGCGTTCGTTCCCGCTCCGCTCCCGGCTGCAGGAGCGGTTCGCCCGCGTTCCCGTCCGGGTGCACAACGACGCGATCTGCCTGGTGGCCGGCGAGCACTGGCGGGGCGCGGGCCGGGGCAAGGACAACGTGCTCGGCATGGTCGTGTCGACCGGCGTGGGCGGCGGCCTCATCCTGGACTCCCGGGTCATCGAGGGGGCCTCGGGCAACGCCGGTCACATCGGGCATGTAGTGGTCGACCCGGAGGACGGGCCGGTATGCGCCTGCGGCGGGCGCGGCTGCCTCGAGGCGATCGCCCGCGGCCCCGCGCTCGTGGCCTGGGCGCAGAGCCAGGGCTGGCGTCAGGGCCAGCCGGACGCCACGGCCAAGGACCTGGCCGACGACGGCTTGCAGGGCCATCCGATCGGCCGGGCCGCGATGCGGCGGGCCGGACGGGCCCTGGGCATCGCCATCGCATCCGCCACCTACCTGTGCGACCTCGAGGTGGCGTCGATCGGCGGCGGGCTGTCCCAGGCGGGCGCGATCCTGTTCGAGCCCTTGGAGGAGTCGCTGCACGCGCACGCCAAGCTCGAGTTCGTGCGGCAGTTGCGCGTGGTACCGGCCGCGCTCGGTCAGAGCGCCGGGCTGGTCGGCGCGGCGGCGCTCATCCTCGCCGGTGACCGCTACTGGACCGGCGACTGAGCCCTCAGTGCCAGACTTCAGAGCATGACAACGACGTCTGCCCAGCTGCGAGTCGAGGACATCGCCGCGGCGCGCGAGGTCTTCAGCGGGGTCATCCTGGAGACACCGCTGCTGCACTCGCGGGTGCTCTCCGACCGGATCGGCGGCCCGGTCTACCTGAAGTGCGAGAACCTGCAGCGCACCGGGTCGTTCAAGGCCCGCGGTGCCTACCTGCGGATATCCAGGCTGCCGGATGCCGAACGCGATCGCGGCGTCATCGCCGCGAGCGCGGGCAACCATGGCCAGGGCGTGGCGTTCGCGGCCGCCCTGGTCGGTGCCAAGGCGACCGTGGTCATGCCCGAGGGCGCGCCGCTGCCCAAGATCGCGGCCACTAAGTCGTACGGCGCCGAGATCGTGCTGCACGGCAGCACCGTGGAGCACGCGCTGGTGCGGGCCAAGGAGCTGGCGGCCGACTGCGGGTCGGTCTTCATCCATCCGTTCGAGCACCCGGATGTCCTGATCGGACAGGGCACCGTCGGCCTGGAGATCGTTGAGCAGTGCCCGGATGTGCGCACGATCGCGGTGCCGGTCGGCGGCGGCGGCCTCGCGTCCGGGGTGGCCGTGGCCGCGAAGGCGGCCAATCCGGCCATCCGGCTGGTCGGCGTGCAGGCGGAGGCCGTGGCGTCGTTCCCGGCGTCGTTCGCGGCCGGCCACCCGGTCACCGTGGCATCCGGGATCACGATGGCCGACGGCATCGCGGTGGCCAGGCCCGGTGAGCTGGCCTTCGCGGTCCTGGCCGAGCACGCGGTCCGGATGGTGACCGTGTCCGAGGAGAGCCTGTCCCGTGCCCTGCTCGTCTGCCTGGAGCGGGCCAAGCAGGTCGTGGAGCCGGCCGGCGCCGCGGCCGTGGCCGCGCTGCTCGAACATCCCCGCGCCATGGAGCCGCCGGTGGTGGCCGTGCTCTCCGGGGGCAACATCGACCCCCTGCTGCTGGCCAAGGTGCTGCGGCACGGCCTGGCCGCGGCCGGCCGCTACCTGACGTTCCGCTGCCGTCTCCCCGACCGCCCCGGCGCGCTGGCCACGCTGCTGACCGAGGTCGCCGGGCTCGGCGCCAACGTCCTCGACGTGGTGCACGAGCGCGTCACGCCGGGCCTGCGCGTGGCCGAGGTCGAGGTCCTGCTGCAGGTGGAGACCCGGGGCCCGGAACATTGCGACAGCGTCATAGGCCAGCTGCGCGAGTCCGGGTACAAGCTGCTGTTCAGCTGACTGCTGTTCAGCTGGCTGCTGTTCAGCTGAAGCGGCCGCCGGCGAGCGGCCGCCGGCTAATCATCCGACGGCTGCTTAGCCCGCCTGCGGTCGGTCAGGCTGGCCACGTGTCTTGACGACCACCGCGTGCCATCCCTTATGGCGGTGCTGGCCAGCCAGCGTTCGGGTAGCGAGCGGCCCCGGTGCGTCAAAGGTTTCCGCGGCGCGACTGCTCCCGCTCGATGGCCTCGAACAGCGCCTTGAAGTTGCCCTTGCCGAATCCCTGTGACCCGTGCCGCTCGATCAACTCGAAGAACACCGTCGGCCGGTCCTGAACCGGCTTGGTGAAGATCTGCAGCAGGTAGCCGTCCTCGTCGCGGTCGGCCAGGATCTTGAGCTCGCGCAGTTCGTCCAGCGGGACACGGGTATCGCCCACCCATTGGCCGAGCGTGTCGTAATAGCTGTCGGGGGTGTCGAGGAAGTCAAGGCCCGCGGCTCGCATGCCACGAACCGCCGCCACGATGTCGTCGCACCCGAGCGCGATGTGCTGGACGCCGGGACTGCCGTAGAACTCCAGGTACTCGTCGATCTGCGACTTCTTCTGGCCGATCGCCGGCTCGTTGATGGGGAACTTGACCTTGCGGGTGCCGTCGGCCACCACCTTGCTCATCAGCGCCGAGTACTCGGTGGCGATGTCGTCCCCGACGAATTCCTTCATGTTGCTGAAGCTCATCACCTGCTGGTAGAAACTCACCCAGTCGTCCATCTTGCCCAGTTCGACGTTGCCGACGCAGTGGTCGATCTCGGTGAAGAACGGGCTGGCCGGCGGGGCGGTGAGCGGGCCGGCCGCCACGTAGCCCGGCAGGTAGGGCCCGCTGTAGTTGGCCCGCTCGACCAGCGTGTGCCTGGTATCGCCGTAGGTGGCGATCGTGGCCAGCACGACCTTGCCGTAGGAGTCCTCCAAGACCTCGGGCTCCGCCAGGCCCGTAGCCCCGCAGGCGACCGCGTGCGAATAGGCGGCCTCCGCCGAGGGCACGCCGATGGCCAGGTCGATCACCCCGTCGCCGTGCGCGGCGACGTGCCGGCCAAGGGGCGTGCCAGCCCGAACCGGCCCGCGGAACACGAAACGCGCAGTCCCGGACTCGAGCACGTACCCGGCCTCGTCCCTGGAGCCCGTCTCGGGCCCGCGGTAGGCGACGCATCGCATTCCGAATGCCGTCGAGTAGAAGTGCGCGGCCTGCCTGGCGTTGCCGACGGCGAAGACCACCGCGTCCATGCCGGTGACGGGGAAATCGTCCGGTGCGGTCGCCGCTTCTTGGTGCAATTGCGCTGCCATCACACGCTCCCTGCGGTCATCGACTTAGTCGAAGCATGGACCTGGGGATCAAGATGTGCAACTGTCGCTTATATTTATATGCATTTTGT
Source organism: uncultured Actinomycetota bacterium (assembly GCA_963729365.1). Classification (GTDB taxonomy): domain Bacteria; phylum Actinomycetota; class Actinomycetes; order Streptosporangiales; family Streptosporangiaceae; genus JASHPR01. The sequence continues at coordinate 66,893 of CAVSNQ010000009.1, read as the reverse complement.
ATAGTGCTGATAGGACAGGGCCCGATCCACTGGGCACCATGCCGCCCCGAGGGGAGTACGCGGTGATCGACGAGCTCGATGCCCGGCTGATTGACCTGCTCGCGGCCGAACCGAGGGTCGGGGTGCTCGAAGCGTCCAGGCGGCTCGGCGTGGCCAGGGGGACCGTACAGGCCCGGCTGGACCGGCTGCGGTCACGCGGTGTCATCACGGGCTACGGGCCTGATGTCGATCCCGCGGCCCTCGGCTTCCGGGTCACGGCGTTCGTCACGCTGGAGATACGCCAGGCGGGCGGACACGACCCGGTCGCGGCGAGGCTCGCGCTGATTGCCGAGGTCCTCGAGGCGCACACGATCACCGGACCGGGGGACATGCTCTGCCGAGTTGTCGCGCGCGACAACGCCGACCTGCAGCGCGTCATCGACTCCATAGTCGACGTGCCCGGCGTGGTGCGCACCTCCACCGTGATCGCGCTGGCCGCGCCGGTCGGCTACCGGGTGCTGCCCCTGGTCCGCGCCGCTGCCGCACCTACCGCCGTCTAGCCAGCGCCGCCGCCCCGACCGCGGCTGCGCGGCGGGCTAGTCGGGCTAGGGCTCGCGGGCGGGTGCGGCCTTGGCCAGGTCGGCGGCGATCCCGAGAACCGCGGCGCACAGCTGGCCGCGGTCCTTCACCTGGTCGGCGAAGAACATCCAGCCGACGCTCGCCCCGCCGAGCACCATGGTGGCTCGCAGCCGGTCCTGCATGTCTGCCCCGGGCTCGGTGATCGCCTCGACTAGCCCGGTCATCCTCTCCCGGAACACGTCGCCGCGCTCCTTGGCCGCGGCCAGGCTGTTCACCGCCGCCTGATTGTGGTGCAGCATCCGGAACACGTCGCTGCCGTCCGCGACGATGTTCACGTACCGGCTGAGGATCTCACCGCGCGTCGCCGGGGTCCGTGGCTGGGTCTTCGCCCAGGCGATCAGCGCGTCGATCTGGCCGAAGTAGTCCTCGACCAGGCTGCGGACGATGTCCTCCTTGGACTTGAAGTGGTAGTAGAGCGCCGCCTTGGTGACGTCGAGCCGCTCGGCGATCTCGCGCAGCGAGGTCTTGTCGTATCCCTGCTCGGCGAACAGCTCCAGCGCCACCTGCTGGATGCGCGCCCGGGTGTCGCCGCGGCCGCGAGCGTCGTGGTGCGCCTCGTGGCCCGCGGCCTCGGCGTCGTCCGCCGAGTGCGCTCCGGCGTGCGCAGACTCGGCGGACGCCATGTCGGCGACCGCCGTTACCCCGCGCACTCGCTCATTCATCGCCTCGTGTCCAGACTCTAAGTCGCGCCGTGTAACTCGACTCTATGTCGCGCCAAACTAACTTGACGACCGGTAAGCTGACAGCTTATCGTTACATGTTGCTGTGATGCTAGCCGGTCGACAAGTAAGTTGGAAGTACCCGGCCGTCTACCACTTGGAGGGAGCCAAGCATGGCGGAGACCCAGTCGGCGGCGGCAGCAAGGGGAGCGGCGCCGAGCGGGCCCAAGCGTGAGGTCCTGATCGTGCTGCCAGGGCTGCTGCTCGCGCTCATCCTCGCCATGCTGGACCAGACGATCGTCGCCACCGCGCTGCCGCGCATCGTCGGCGACCTGGGCGGCGTGACGCACCTGTCCTGGGTGGTCACTGCGTACATACTCGCCTCCACGATCACCACGCCGCTCTACGGCAAGCTCGGCGACCAGTACGGCCGCAAGCGCTGGCTGATCACCGCGATCGTCATCTTCCTGATCGGATCCGCGCTGTCCGGGCTGTCGCACTCGATGGATCAGCTGATCGCGTTCCGGGCGCTGCAGGGCCTCGGCGCGGGGGGCCTGATGGTCGGCGTGATCGCCACCATCGGCGACATGGTGTCCCCGCGGGAGCGGGGCCAGTACATGGGCTACATGATGTCCGCGATGATGCTGGCCATGATCGCCGGCCCGCTGGTCGGCGGCTACATCACCGACAGCCTGTCCTGGCGCTGGATCTTCTACATCAACATGCCGGTCGGCGGCGCGGCGCTGATCTACCTCTGGGTCACGCTGCACCTGCCGTACAAGAAGGTCCCGCACAAGATCGACTACCTGGGCGCGGGCGTGCTGGCCATCGCGGCCACGTCGATCGTCCTGCTCACCACCTGGGGCGGCACCCAGTACGCCTGGGGGTCCGCGATGATCGTCGGCCTCGGCGTGCTGGCCATCGCCGCTACCGCCGCGTTCTTGTTCATCCAGACGCGGGCCGCAGAGCCGGTGCTGCCGCTGCACGTGTTCAAGAACCGCAACTTCTCTGTCGCCACCGGGATGAGCTTCCTGCTCGGCATGGCGATGCTGGGCGCGCTCACCTTCCTGCCGCTCTACCAGCAGACGGTGCAGCACCTGTCCGCGGTGGGCAGCGGGCTGCTGCTGATCCCGATGATGCTCGGCGTGACCGTCACCTCGCTGATCGGCGGGTTCGTGATGACGCGCACCGGCCGGTACAAGGCCCTGCCGATCATCGGCGGCGCGATCATGACGATCGCCATGCTCCTGCTGACCGGCCTCAACGTGCACACCACTCTGCTCCAGTCGGGCATCTACTACGCGGTGCTCGGGATCGGCATGGGCTTCCTGATGCAGATCACGTCGGTGATCGTGCAGAACAGCGTGCATCCCAAGGACATCGGCGTGGCCAGCAGTTCGCGCGCGTTCTTCCAGCAGATCGGCGGGTCCATCGGGGTGGCCCTGTTCGGCGCGATCTTCGCCCGGCGGCTGATCGAGAGCATGACCAGCCTGCTGCCCGGTGTCCACCTGAACGCAGCGGGCGGGCAGCTCGACCCGGTCACGGTCAACCACCTGCCCGCGCTGGTCAAGCACGACGTGTTCTACGCCATTGCGCACGCGATCCAGGGCGTGTTCTGGCTGGCGGCGCCCGCGGCCTTCGCGGTGTTCGTGCTGGCCTGGTTCATCAAGGAGGTGCCGCTGCGCAGCAGCGCAACGCCGCCGCCAACGGAGGCCCCGGCGAGCGAGCCCGAGTTCGCCGCGTAAGCCGCGGGAAGCCGTGCCGGGCTACGCTACGCGGCTACATCCCGACGTACGGGACGGCCTCGAGGATCTCGACTGTCGTGCTGCGCCCGTTCGGGAGCGTGTACGTGGCCGTTTCCCCGACCTTCTTGCCGGAGATCGCGGATCCCAGCGGTGACCGGGGAGAGTACACGTCGATCGGCGAGCCGCTCTCCTCGCGGGAGGCGAGCAGGAAGGTGACCTCGTCCTCGTCCCCGGCGAACCGGATCGTGACGGTCATGCCCGGGCCCACGACGCCGTCGGTGCGGGGAGGCTCCCCGACCCGGGAATTGTCCAGGATGTGCATGAGCTGGAGGATGCGGCCCTCGCGCTTGCCCTGCTCCTCCTTGGCGGCGTGATAGCCGCCGTTCTCGCGCAGGTCGCCCTCGTCCCTGGCGGCCTCGATCTTCTTGGCGATCTCGGTGCGCCCAGTCCCCGAGAGGTAGTCCAGCTCCGACTTGAGCCGGTCATACGCCTCCTGGGTGAGCCAGGTGACGGTGTCATCACGGGTTTCGGTCACGAGAACTCCTAGCGTGGAAGCGGAACAGACGTCCGCCGGGCCCTGGTTGGGCCCTGGGGGTAATCCTTCGAGATTAACAAGGCTCCGCAAGTACGTCGCGCGTGTCAATGGCCCTGGACCCACGGACCGGGTGCCCGGCTCGGCTCCGGCGCCGCGGGAATGCCGCGCCGTAGCGGGCTTGTTGTGTAGCAGAATGACCTGTCGGCGTCGCCCCCATGCAGACGCTTGAGCCCGGCCAGGGCAGTGGCGTCGTGCCGGGCTGGCCCACCAATCATGCATGAAGGGAACCTTCTTGTCTGCCGTGACCACCGATCCCGCGGGAGCGACCGCCAGCCCGAAGACCGGGGCTGATGACGAAGGGCCGCGGGCCGGCGCGCCGCTCCGGCTGATGGCCGTGCACGCGCATCCAGATGACGAGTCGAGCAAGGGCGCCGCGACCATGGCCCGCTACGCGCGGGAGGGCGTGGACGTCCTGGTCGTCACGCTCACCGGCGGCGAGCGGGGCGACATCCTGAACAAGGCGATGGAGCGCCCCGAGGTCCGCGCCGACCTGGCCGCCGTCCGGCGCGCCGAGATGGCCCGGGCGCGCGAGATCCTTGGGGTGCGGCAGCAATTTCTCGGCTTCACCGACTCCGGGCTGCCCGAGGGCGACCCGCTGCCGCCGCTCCCCGAGGGATGCTTCGCGCTGCAGCCGCTGGAGACCGCGGCGCGCCCGCTGGTGCGCGCGGTCAGGGAGTTCCGCCCGCAGGTGATCCTCGGCTACGACGAGAACGGCGGCTACCCCCACCCGGATCACGTCAAGTGCCATCAGGTCACGATCGAGGCGTTCGAGGCGGCCGGCGACCCGGACCGGTACCCGGACTGCGGCGAGCCGTGGCAGCCGGCCAAGCTCTACTATTTCGCCACGTTCCACAAGGCCCGGTTCATGGCGCTGCACGAGGAGATGGTCCGGCGCGGCCTCGAGTCGCCCTACGGGGACCGGCTGGACGAGTGGCTGGACGACCCGGACAAGCCCGGTCTTGAGATCACCGCGAAGGTCCCCTGCGGCGATTTCTTCGACGTCCGCGACCAGGCGCTGCTCGCCCACGCCACCCAGATCGACCCGGAGAGCTTCTGGTTCGCGTGCCCGCTGGACGTGCAGCGGTCGGCCTGGCCGACCGAGGATTTCCACCTGGCCAGGTCGGTGGTGGATACTGAGAAGCCGGAAGACGACCTGTTCGCCGGGGTCCGAGACAGTGCGAGGTGGATGAGCCGGTGACGACGCTGGCCACGGCCTCAGCCAGCAGCAATGCTGAGCCCGGGACGCTCGCGTTCCTCATCGTGTTCGGCCTGGCCGTGGCCCTGGTCTTCCTGTTCCGCTCGATGAGCAAGCAACTGCGCAAGGTCAACACGGCCGCGCGCCAGGAGGAGGAGGCCGCGGCGGCCGCCGCGGCCAAGAATGGGGCCACCGCCTCGGCCGGGGCCAAGGATCCGACGCTACGCGGAGATTCCTGAGTCCAGCCGCAGCCCGTAGGCCAGCAGGGCCGTGCCCGGGGCCGGCGACCAGTCCCGTTCCGGGAGCCTGCGGAAACCGGCCCGCTGGTACAGGCGCTGCGCGGCCTGCATGTCCGGCTGGGTCAGCAGCACCAGGTGGCGAACGCCCGCCCGCGCGGCGCGCTCGATCACGGCCTGCAGCAGCGCGTTTCCCGTGCCCTGGCCCTGCCCGTCCGGCGTCACGGCCAGCGCCCTGATCTCCGCCTCGCCGGGACCGGTCACCACCTGGCCCGCATCCGGCCAGGGCTGCAGCATGACGGTCCCGAGAATCCGGCCGTCGTCCGCCGCCACGAGCACCGTGCCGTCGCCCGCGGTGCCCAGGGCGCGCAGCGCGGGGGTGTACCGGGAACCCGGCGACAGGAAGCCGGCCGCCTGGTAAGCGGTCACCCGGATCTCACCGACCTCCCCGAGTTCGCCCGGCAACGCGTCACGAACGATCACGGCGGCTCCTCGCCCGGCCATCCCCGGCGTCCCGACTTTCCGTAACGCAACGCTACCGCCGCCCGCCGTCCGCCCGCCGCGGCCTGGTTTGCCGCTCCCCGGCCTCCCGCGCCGCGGCGCTCTCCGCTCACGTCGGCGATTGCCCGTAGGCTGGTGCGGAAAACGATTGCTGGGGATATGCGGCCGATGTCGCGAGGGAGCGGTGATCAACTGTGACGGAGCCGGAGGGCCGGGTCCAGGAAGTCCCGGCGGCCAGCGTGCCGGACGGCGCGTGGCTGCTGGACGTGCGCGAAGACGACGAGTGGACGGCCGGCTACGCGCCCGGCGCCCGGCACATCCCGCTGGGCGAGATCGGCGCGCGTACCGCCGAGATACCGCAGGATCAGGCGGTCTACGTGATCTGCCGGTCCGGGGCGCGCTCCGCGCGGGCCGCGCAAGCGCTCGCCGCGGCCGGCTGGCAGACGATCAACGTCGCGGGCGGCATGCAGGACTGGGCGGCCGCCGGCCGCTCGATGGCCACGGATTCCGGGGCCGCGCCGTTCGTGGCGTGACCGCCGCGAACGGCGGCGTTTTGCCGCGCGGCGCCGCGGGCTCGTTGCTAGCGTGCTGAGCGGTTGGTCCGGCCCGTTGCTGGAGTGTTGCCATGCTGGTGATCCACGGAATCTGGGCCTACGGGGTGCTGAGCCTCTGGGCCGAGGACTCCGATGGCCCGGCCGGGGCGCAGTCGCGGCCCGGGCGCCCGTCACGCGCGCCGCGGCCGCATCCGTTCGCCGGTGACCCGGATGTCATCGCCGATGCCGTGGCCGAGCTGGCCGGCCTGGAGGCCGACCTGGCCCGCAAGGCCATCGAGGACGAACTGACCCTGCGCCTGCCCAGCGCGGCGGACGGGCCGCTGGCCTCGCCGGAGCTCACCAGCGCCCCGTCCGCCGGGCCCGCCAAGCCGGCCGCGCGGCCGGTGCTCGCCGCCTGGCGGGTGCCCGCGCTGAGCTTCGACCCGGCCGCCGCGGCCCCGCTGCTGGCCGCGCTGGCCGAACCAGGGGCCGGAGCCTCGGCGGCGGTCGGGGGCTCGGTGCTCTACCTGGCCGCCCTGGCCAGGCTGGCCGAGGACCTGGCCGCCCGCGGCCGCGTCCTGCCCGCCCTGGCGGCCAGCGACGATGGCCGCTACGCGGCCAGGTGGCGGCCCGTGCTGTCCGGGGCGGACGCCCAGCGAGCCAGGGACCTGGCCGCCGCGATGCCGCCGTTGTGCCGTGCTTACGCGGGCAGCGAGCCGTCGGCCCGGGTGCTGACCGATGCCCTGGACGCGCTCGCCGACGCGGCGGCGCGCGCCAGCCTGGGCCGGGATCCCGGATTCGAGCTGCTGCCCGCTCGGCGCGGCCGCCGCCCGGCCCGGATCCCGGTCGCCGAGCGCTGGGCCGCCGCGCTGGCCGGCGCCGACGCGCAGGTATCCGTGGCCACGCCGGAAGACGAGGCCGAGGCCGTCGAGCTCGCGGCCGCCCTGGACGACTGGCGGGCCGTGGCGCAGGCCCCGGCCGGGCCGGTCCGCACCTGCTTCCGCCTGGCCGAGCCGGGCGCCGAGCAGGAAACCTGGACGGTCGAGTTCGCGCTGCAGTCGACGGACGATCCGAGCCTGCTGCTGCCCGCGGCGGACATCTGGTCGGGCGCATCGGCCGGCGGCTGGGCGGCGGCCGGGATCCGGCACCCGGAGGAAGACCTGCTGGCCGGCCTGGGCGCCGCGTCGAGGCTGTTCGCCGAGCTTGATCAGGAACTTCGGGCCGCCGCCCCGGAGGTGGTCGCCCTCGACACCGAGGGAGCGGCCAGGTTCCTGCAGCAGACCGGCCCGCTGCTGGCCGGGGCGGGCTTCGGCGTGCTGCTGCCGGACTGGGTCGGCGGGACTCGCAAGCGGCTGGGCCTCAAGATCACCACCCGGACCAGGCGCACGGCGGGCGGCGCGTCAGCCGCCGAGTCCAGGTTCGGCCTCGGGGACCTGGTCGACTTCCGGTACGACCTGGCGGTGGGCGACGACTCGCTGGATCCGGAGGAACTTGAAGAGCTGGCCAGGCTCAAGGTCCCCCTGGTCCGGCTGCGCGGCCAGTGGGTGGAACTCGACGACCGGCACCTGCAAGCCGCGCTGAAGTTCCTCGAGCGGAGCCAGGCCGGGACCATGACCGCGGCCGAGGCGCTGCACGACGGGCTGGGCAGCGTCGACGACGACCTGCCGGTCGTGGGCGTGGACGCCGACGGCTGGCTCGGCGACCTGCTGTCCGGCCGGGCGGATCAACGGCTCGCCCCGGTCCCCACCCCGGCCTCGTTCCGCGGCGAGCTGCGCCCCTACCAGGAGCGCGGCCTAGCCTGGCTGTCGTTCCTCGGCGACCTCGGCCTCGGCGCCGTCCTGGCGGACTCGATGGGCTTGGGCAAATGCATAATATCCGACAATTCGGTATTTATTAATGGTAGTCTCATGGCCGCCGAGGACGTGTGGAACCGGTTCGCCACTGAAACCTGGAGCGACGGAGAGGGCGAGTGGGCGACCCCGGCGGAACCGCTCACCGTCAACGCGCTCAGTAACGTCAACGGTCGCGGGAAGATCACCACGGCCAAGGTCGCACGCCTGTACCGCCAGCACGTCCGCGAGAAGGTGCGGCGGGTCCGCCTCGACGACGGAAGCGAGATCTGCATCACCCGCCGTCACAAGCTGCTCGGCCTCGACGACTGGACCAATGAGTTCTCGCCGGGAGACCGGATTTGCGTGCCCAGTCGCCTGGAGTGGTCCGGCGAGGCAGTTGACCCAGACCTCACGACCTTGCTTGCCTGGCAAATAGCCGAGGGTTACGAAGACGAATACCACGTAACAATCACTCAAAAGAACGTCGCCGTCCTCGAGAGTCTGCTGCGCTGCTCGCAGCGTTTGGCGAATACTTTCCAGCTCCAGATCAACCATCCCCGAATAAGCAAGCCAGCCAACAGGACTGCATATCTCACGATTACGAGCTCAGATTATCGGGCGTTCCTCAGGAAACTCGGCCATTCCTGGGGGAAGAGATCAGCCGGAAAACACATCCCTGATGTTATTGTCGCCGCGGACGACGACACGATACGGCGATTTCTCCGAGAATACTTCAGCGCCGAGGGCTCGGTGATCGCGGGAATGCGAAGTGTCGAGATCAGCTCGGCGTCCGAGTGGCTGATGCGCCAGCTCTCCTGCATGCTGCGCCGGTTCGGGATCTGGCTCCGGATCACGCCGAAGCAGAAGCGCGCTACCAACGGCTCGGGCATCTATCGGACCTATCACATCGGCCTGATCGGCGGCCGGTCGCTCCGCCGCTTCCACGAGCTCGTCGGCTTCTCCGACCCGGTCAAGCAGGCCAAGCTGGCGAACCTGTGCCAGGCGATGTCCAACACCAACGTCGAGGGGATCCCGGGATCGTTTCTCCTGGCGCTGGCCCGCCGCTTCACCAGGCTTCCCACGACCCATCTTGGCGTCGGGCAGGTCTACTTCGCTGGTACGCAAGAACTGTCCAGGAACACCGCGCACCTGGCGGTCAAGGCAATGGACCGCATCCTTTCCGGCGAAGCCGTCGAAGAATACGCGGCCAAGCCTGGAAACAGGTGGACGGCCGGCACTCTGGCCGCCTACGAGCGCCTCAACCCGATCGATCTCGGCGTGATCAGGGACACCCTGGCGGAACGCGCGGACCGGGAGGTGTTCTACGCGCGCATTACGTCTGTCGAGGACGTGGACTACACCGGCTGGGTCTACGACTTTGAGGTCGAGGAGCACCACAATTTCGTCGCCGGCGGCATGCTCTGTCACAACACGGTCCAGTTGCTCGCGCTGATGGCGAGCAAGAGGGAGGCGACTGGTGAGGACGCCGCGCACGCGCCGACGCTGCTGGTGTGCCCGATGTCGCTGGTCGGCAACTGGGAGCGGGAGGCCGCGCGGTTTACCCCCGAGCTGAAGGTGCACGTGCACCACGGCGCCGACCGGCTCAAGGGCGACGAGCTCACCGACGCGCTGAACCACGCCGACCTGGTCATCACCACCTACGGGCTGGCCGCCCGCGATCAGGAGGCGCTCAGCCAGGTCCAGTGGGCGCGGGTGGTGTGCGACGAGGCGCAGAACATCAAGAACGCGGCCACGCGCCAGGCCCAGGCGGTGCGCGCCCTGCCCGCGGGATCCAGGATCGCGCTGACCGGCACCCCGGTGGAGAACCGGCTCACCGACCTGTGGTCGATCATGGAGTTCGTCCGGCCCGGCATCCTCGGCCCGGCGGAGCGGTTCCGCACCAGGTACGCGGTCCCGATCGAGCGCAACGGCAGCGAGGATGCCGCGGAGCGGCTGCGGCGGATCACCGGCCCGTTCATCCTGCGCCGGCTGAAGACCGACAAGACGATCATCTCCGACCTGCCGGACAAGCTGGAGATGAAGGTGTGGTGCAACCTCACGCCGGAGCAGGCGTCCCTGTACCAGGCTACGGTCTCCGACATGATGGCCAGGATCGAGTCGGCCGCCGACGGCATCGAGCGCCGCGGCCTGGTGCTGGCCACGATGGCCAAGCTCAAGCAGGTCTGCAACCATCCCGCGCACCTGCTCGGCGACGGCTCCCGCCTGCCCGGCCGGTCGGGCAAGCTGGCCCGGCTCGAGGAGATCTGCGACGAGCTCATCGCCGAGGGCGACAAGGCCCTGTGCTTCACCCAGTACGCGGAGTTCGGCCGGATGCTGCAGCCCTACCTGGCCAGCCGGCTCGGCTGCCCGGTGCCTTACCTGCACGGAGGCACGCCCAAGCGGCAGCGCGACGCGATGGTCTCCGAGTTCCAGGACACGGCCGAACCGGCGGTGTTCATCCTGTCGCTCAAGGCCGGCGGGACCGGGCTGAACCTGACGGCGGCCAGTCATGTGATCCACATCGACCGGTGGTGGAACCCGGCAGTGGAGGAGCAGGCCACCGACCGGGCGTACCGGATCGGCCAGCACAAGGACGTGCAGGTGCGCAAGTTCGTCTGCGTCGGCACGCTGGAAGAGCGCATCGATTCCATGATCGAGGAGAAGAAGGCGCTGGCCGAGCGGATCGTCGGGACCGGCGAGGGCTGGCTGACCGAGCTGTCAACGGCCGACCTGCGCCAGGTGATCGCCCTATCGCCGGAGGCGGTGTCAGAATGAGCTGGCACGAGTTCGGCCCCTCCCGCCCGCTCCGGGTCGAGGGCGGCATCAGGGCGCGCAGCAAGCGCGGCACGATCGGCGAACAGTGGTGGTCGCGGCGGTTCATCGACGTGCTCGAGTCGTTCGGTATGACGGGCAGGCTGTCCAGGGGCCGCAACTATGCCCGCCAGGGCCAGGTGCTCGGCTTCGAGATCTCGTGCGGCTACGTGACCGCCCAGGTGCAGGGATCGCGGCCGAAACCGTACCGGGTGCGCATCCAGGTGACGCCGCTCACCACGCCGCAGTGGCGGAAGGTGGAGCAGGCGCTCGCCGCCCGGGCACTGTTCCGGGCTAAGCTCCTGGCCGGCGAGATGCCCCAGGAGATAGAAGAGGTGTTCGCCGACTGCGGCACCCCGCTGTTCCCGCGCTCGGCACGAGACCTGGACATGTCCTGTTCCTGCCCGGACTGGGGAGTGCCGTGCAAGCACCTGGCCGCGGTCTGCTACGTGCTGGCCGAGGGCTTCGACCTCGACCCGTTCGGCATCCTGGCCTGGCGCGGGCGGGACCGGGAGGCCTTGCTGGCCTCGCTGCGGCGGCTGACCGGAGCAGAGGCCGAGGCGGCCCGGCCGCTCATCGACGTCGCCGACCGCCCGCTGGCCGAGTGCATGGCGGACTTCTGGTCACCGGGGATGAGCGCGGCGCGGCTGCGCGCGCTGCCTCCCGCCCCGGCGACCGCACCCGACCTGCTGCTGCGCACGTTCGAGCCGCCGCAGGTGCTGGTCCGCGGCGAGGACCTGCTCACCCTGCTGACTCCGGCCTACCAGCGGCTGGCCGGCCACGACGAGTCGGCGGGCAGCTGACCGGGCCGGTCAGGCCAGCAGAAATGACACATCTTGCACCGCCCGCACCGCCGCGGCCAGCACGGCCGAGGGGCGTCCTGTCGGCGCCGCACCCGAACCAGGACTACTTGGGCGCTACCGGCACAGCACCGGCGATGGGAGTCCCGCCCGACCGGATCTGCACGCATACCAGCTTCGGCTTCGGCGCAAACCGGCGCTCGGCCCACTCCGCCAGCCGCAGGGCCCGGCGCTGCTCCCGGGTCAGGTGCCCCCTGGGCACGGCCACGGCCATCTTCCCCTGGCTTACGACCTTGGTGGCACTGCGAGCCAATGGTGTCCAGTAATGATTAATCGCCGCGTTCTGGGTCGTGGTCGGGGCGGATATCTGATAGGCACAAAAGCGCTTCGAATTGATGTTCGCCGCCGCCACGTGAGCAGCGGAATGCGGCGCATTGCTGGCGGCATCCGCGCATCCGGCGGTAAATCCACATATGACGCACAGCATCACTGCGCATGTAGCCTTGCCGACGCCCCGCAAGTTGATCACCCGCCTCTCAGATTACCAGCAACAGGGCACGGTACAGGTTTGAGGGGCCGGAGGTTACGTTTTTGTCGGCTGGACGTTACAAAGCTTTTGCCGGCCGATGATCGTGCCTTAACGCCATTCGGGAGCGATGGCGGCCCGGGCCAGAGGGTCAGGCGGTCGCGCGCTGCTCGGCCGCCGCTTGCTTGGCCCTCGTCCGCCTGGTCGTCGCCCGCTGAACCGCGGGCTGCTCGGCCGCCGCTTGCTTGGCCCTCGTCCGCCTGGTCGTCGCCTGCTGGGCCGCGGGCTGCTCGGCCTCAGTCTGCTTGGCCTCGGTCTGCTTGGCCGCGGGCTGATCGGCCGTCGCCTGCTGGGCCGTGGGCTGCTCGGCCTCGGTCTGCTTGGCCGCTGGCCGCTTCCGCTGCCTGGGGCGGGCGGCCGCGGGCGCCTTCGGCTGCCGGGCGACGATGGTCACCAGCATGTCCGAGGATGACGGGTCCTTATTGACCTCGACCAGATCCGGGAGGCGGCTGAGCAGCACGCGGAAGCTGCTGGCTCCGTAGTTGCGCTCGTCGAACGACGGGTCGAGAGCCAGCATCTTGCTCTTCAGCCACGATCCGGTGGCGGTAGCTTCTGGCGATTCCTCCATGGCCGCGACCACCAGCCGCTCCGCGTCGGCGATGTCGAAGTTGGCGCCCACCTCGGCCCGTACGGCGGGGTTGACGGCCGCGACGATCGTCCCCCAGTACTTGTACTCGGAGCAGACGGCCACCAGCCGGGAGCTCGCCGAGGCCTTGGTGCCCACTCCGACGACCCATTTCCCGAACTCGCGCAGCCGCTGCACCAGCGGCGAGTAGTCACCGTCGCCGGCGACCAGCAGGAACGTGCTGACATCGGGGTGGGTGATCAGCACCTCCATCGCGTCCACGGCCATCAGGATGTCGGCGGCGTTCTTCTGCTGGGCCCCGAACCTGGTCACCTGGATCAGCGTGATCCCGTTCTGGGCGAGGCTGTGCTGGTACCGGCCGAACTCGGGCCTGGACCAGTCGGCGTACGCCCGGCGGATCGAGGTGTTGCCGTAGTCGCGGCACAGCCGCTCGAGCGCCTTGTACGGGATCGGCTCGGCCTCTCCGGGCAGGTCCTCTCCGGCGCCGAGCGCCAGGTTCTCCAGGTCGATGAAGACCGCCACCTGGTCACCGGGCGGTACCTCTCCCGCGCGCCCCGGAGGCATCAGGCGACCCGTCGCTGGCGCTCAGTGCCCCGCTGCATCATTGGCCACCTCTCGTCGGTCCGGCCGGATACCAACGCTATTCTCCTCGCGGCTCCCGCGGCCGGTTGGCGGCCGGCGTGGCGGGAATGGCTTCGCCCGGCCGCCGGGGACCCGGCGCAAGCACTCGGCCAAGACCGAGGCGCTGCGCCGGCGTCACGGCCGGGACGTGACCTCGGGAGCCGGGACCTCCAGGCCGAGCAGCGGCGCGGTCTCCGCGAGCATCAGCTCGAACATCGGCTCGGCGTCGTCGAGCGCGAAGCCGAGGTGGCCGAACACCTCCAGGCTCACGATGCCGTAGAGCCGCACCCAGCAGCGCAGGAAGGTCAGCAGCAGGCCCTGCGGCAGGTCAGCGGCCAGCTCGCCGAGGCCATCCCGGTAGCGTTCCAGCTGCTCGCGCAGGGCCGGGTCGATCTCCTCGTCCGCGGGCACCGGGAACGGGTGCTTCTGCCAGAGTTCCAGGATCAGCATGAAGAACGTGTTGCCGAACTTGCCGCCGCACTCCGCGGTGATCTCGTCCCGCTCCACGTTCACGCCGGGCAGCGGCGTGCCGAACAGCATGCCGAACTCCCGCTGGTGGTTCAGCGACCAGCGCCGGAACTCCCTGGCCGCCGCGATGACCTTCGCGGTCAGGTCCCCGCCGCTGACGGCGCCCGCGGCGGCGATCGCGGCGTGCAGGTCGCCGGTGAGCTCGGTGAAGATGTCGGCGATGACGTGCTTGATCAGGTCCTCGTGGCTGCCGAAGTACCGGTACAGGGCCGGCGCGGTCATGCCCATCTCGCGCGCGATCGCGCGCAGCGACACCGCGTCGGGACCGTAGTCGACCAGGATCCGCCGCGCGGTCAGCTTGATCTCTTCGGTGGTCGCCGCCCGGACCCGATCACGCCGGCTCAGCGTCTGGACCATGCCGCCTCCCGCCGGTCCGTGACGGCCCATGCCGTCCAACCGGTAAACGAGCTTGACACACGCAAACGGTGTATGCGAAGTTAACACCATTAGCAGTATACACCGTTTACCACTGTGATGATCAGCAAGTTTAGTCGCGGAGGAAGCCATGTTCGAGAGCTGGGGACGCGTCGTCTACCGCCGCAGGCGGCTGGTCCTGGTGATCGCGCTGATCGGGGTCGCATTCGCCGCCGCCTGGGGCACCGGGGTGTTCAGCAAGCTGCAGTCGTCGGGCGGCTTCACGCCCGCCAACAGCCAGAGCCAGCAGTCAGGCAACCTGGCCACGGCGGCGTTCGGCCGGGACGCGGGCGACGTCGTGGTGCTGTACTCGAGCCCGACGATGAGCGTGCGCTCGCCGGCCTTCCGCACCGCGGTGACGCGCGCGCTGGCCGGCCTGCCGGCCAGCCGGGTCGATTCGGTCGCGACCTACTGGTCCACCGGCTCACCGCAGTTGGTCAGCACCAGCGGGCGGGAAACCTACGCGGTGCTCGAAATGGCCGGCTCGGACGACGCCGCGCGGCAGAGCGACTACGACGCGATCAAGGGCGAACTCGGCGCGCCCGGCCTGCGAACCCAGGTGGGCGGCCTGGTCCCGACCGACGAGGCGATCAGCAAGCAGGTCACCTCCGACATCGGCCGGGCCGAGAGCTTCTCCTTCCCGGTACTGCTGATCGTGATGCTGGTGATCTTCGGCAGCCTGGCCGCGGCCAGCCTGCCGCTGGCGATCGGCGGCGTCGCGATCCTCGGCTCGTTCACCGTGCTGCGGCTGCTGACCCTGGTCACCACGGTCTCGGTCTACTCGGTGAACATCACCACGATCCTGGGCCTCGGGCTCGGCATTGACTACGGGCTGTTCATGGTCAGCCGGTTCCGGGAGGAACTGCACCGCCAGGACACGGTCCAGGACGCGGTGGCGCGCACCGTGGCCACCGCGGGCCGCACCGTGGCCGTCTCCGGCATCACCGTGGCGACGGCCCTGGCCAGCCTGATGCTGTTTCCCGAGGACTTCCTGCGCTCGATGGGCTACGGCGGCGTGGCGACCGTCCTGGTTGACCTGGTGGCCGCGCTGACCATCATGCCCGCGCTGCTCGCGGTCTTCGGCCGGAACGTGAACGCGCTGCGGATCCGCCGCACGGTGCGGCGGCCGCCGGCCGCGGAGGGTACCGGCGCCTGGTACCGGATCGCGAGCAGCGTGATGCGCCGCCCCCTGCTGTACGCCATCCCGATCGTGGTCGTGCTGCTCGCGCTCGGCTCCCCGTTCCTGCGGGTCACCTGGGGCGGGACCGACGCCACGGTGCTGCCGGCCGGCGCCGCGCCCCGCGTGGTCACCGAGGCGCTCGGCCGGGACTTCCCCGGTAACTCGACCGCCCCGATCGAGTCCGTGGTCCGGTTCCCCGGGCCGGTGGCCGGCTCGCCGGGCCGCCAGGACGCGCTGGCCGCCTACGTCAGCCGGCTCGGCCACGTCCCCGGAGTCAGCAGTGCCCAGCTGACCGGCGTGAGCGGAGCCACCGCGCGGGTCGACCTGCGTTATGGGCCGAATCCTTATTCACCGCAGGCCCGGGCCATCGTCGGGCAGGTCAGGGACGTGCCGCCGCCGGCTGGGGCCCGGGCGTACGTGGGCGGGCAGACCGCGCAGCTCGTGGACGAGCTGTCCAGCCTGGGGCAGGTCCTGCCGTGGATGGCGCTCGTGGTGGTGCTGGCCACGTTCGTGCTGCTGTTCCTCGCGTTCGGGTCGGTGGTGCTGCCGGTCAAGGCGATCGCGATGAACGTGCTGTCGCTGTCGGCCATGTACGGGGTGGTGGTGTGGATCTTCCAGGAAGGCCACCTGTCGGGGCTGCTGGGGTTCACGCCCAACGGCACGATCGACCCGACGATGCCGATCCTGATGTTCGCGATCATGTTCGGGCTGTCCATGGACTACGAGGTGTTCCTGCTGTCCAGGATCCGCGAGCGCTACGACATCACCGGCGACAGCTCCGCCGCGGTGGCGACCGGGCTGCAGCGCACCGGCGGGCTGATCACGAGCCTGGCGCTGCTGCTGGTCATCGTGGTCGGGGCGTTCTCCGCGTCCGGGATCACGTTCATCAAGCTGCTGGGCGTCGGGATGATCGTCGCGCTGATCGTGGACGCGTCGATCGTGCGGCTGCTGCTGGTGCCGGCGGTCATGCGGCTGCTGGGCCCGGCGAACTGGTGGGCGCCGCGGCCGCTGCGCCGCCTGTACGCCAGGTACGGCTTCCGCGAGGCGGACCCGGCCGACGGCGGCGGCGCACCCGTGCGGGGCCTGGCCGGCGACGACAGCAATGTGCCGTCGCTGTCGTCCTGACGACAGCAATGCGCCGCCTGGAGGAGCCCTACGTCCCGCACCCGGTGCTCGGCCACGGCTGACCTGGAGGGACTCCGCTCCGCCGCCCGGTCCCCGTCAGGAGGCCGGCGGCGAGGCGGACTGAGCCAATGTCCGGTACAGCCGGTGCAGCGCCGGGCCGATCGGGCTGGAGTAGGACACCCACGAGATGTCTCCGCCCTGCTGGTACCCGCCGATGACGCCGACGACGGTTCCCTGGCCGGATCTCGGGTTGATGTCAGTCAGGAACGGGGCGCCGCTTGAGGCGTTCGAGTAGCCGGGACAGTCAAACACCAGCTCCACCAGCCCGGCTACGCTGATAGCGCCCGGCCTTCGGTTACATACGACCGGCCCGGAGATCGGCGAGTATCCCTCCACGCGCACGGATATGGGTACCGGTGCGCTGTACCCCAGCTGCTCGGCACCGGCACGGGCCTGAACGTCTCCCTGGACGGTCAGGAAGGCGAAATCGCGATTGACGTTGCCGCCGTACCATCCGGGCGCGAAGAATTGTCGCGTTACCTTCCACTCACCGAACTTGGCCACCCCGCGATAGAACCCGGGCGCGAACATCACGTCACCCAACTTCTTGCCCAGGCAGTGCGCCGCCGTGAGCAGCAGGTCTCCGCTGCGGCTGGTTATGACGGTCGCCGTGCAGAACGGGTGCGGCGGCCTGCCCCGCTGCGGGATGATGAGCGCGCCGACCGCGCGGGCGCCGGGCGGCGAGATCTTCGGTTCGGCCAGGGAAAGCGAATTCATATACAGGATGAACAAGGCAACGGCAGCCAGCAACGTGATTATCGCCCGGCGCCGCTCCCAGATAATTCTCATGATTCATCCCAATGTTATCTTCATGATGCACCTCAATGCTATCTGAAGCCCCCTCAAGGCGTCCGAGTCACCGCTTCAGATAACTTGCGTCCAGGAAACTCGAAAGCTGCGCTGGCTACGCTATAGGGATCCAGGAAGGCGGTTAAGGTAACATTTCCGAACTTGGCCATCCTGGCTAGGCAAGCGGGCAGTTCCCGGGCTAGAGGTCAGCTGCCCACGGCCAGGACCAGGGGCAGCACCGCGGCGGCCCCGGCCTCGCGGAGCCGCAGCGCCGCGACGGTCATGGTCCAGCCGGTTTCGACCCGGTCGTCGACCAGCAGCACCGGACCGCCGAGCCGCGCCGCCGCGGCACCGACCGGTTCGGGCACCGTGAGCTCGCGCCAGACCGCGGCCAGGCGCTGGGCGCTGTTGAACTGGCGGCCCGCCGGGCGGAGCGGCTGCGCGCCGGGCGAGTAGCCGAGCCCGCCGAGATACGGGATCCTGCCGATCTCCGCGATGCGCTCCGCCAGGCTCCCGACCAGCCGGGGCCGGCTGCGTGACGGCAGCCCGGCAACGCCCGCGGGCCGCTGCGCCCAGTCCCACCCGGCCAGGACCTTGACGACCGCCGCGACGAGCACGTCGGGAACGGGGTCGTCGGCGACATCGCCGCCCGGGGCCAGCAGGGCGCGCAGCCGCGGGCCCCAGCCCAGGTCGGTGAGCCGTCCGACGGCCCGGCCCGGCTCCGCCGCCAGCGCCGGATCGATCTTGCCCGACACGTCGATGCCCAGCTCCCGCATGCCGGTCGGCCACATCCGCCGCGGGGTGATCTCGACCCCGGGCCGCAGCAGCCGGTCGCCGGCCGCCGCCGCGGCGGCCGGCGACACCTCGGCCGGCCAGTGCCGCCCGGTGCAGTTGTCGCACCGCCCGCACGGCGCGGCCGCCGGGTCGTCGAGCTCGCGGCGCAGGTACTCCATCCGGCAGGCACCGGTCGCGGCGTAGCCGAGCATGGCCTGCTGCTCGCGGGACCGCTCCGCCGCCACCCGGGCGTAGCGGTCCGCGTCGTAGGCCCATCCGGTGCCGGCCGCCGTCCAGCCGCCGCTGACCCGGCGCACGGCGCCATCCACGTCCAGCACCTTGAGCATCATCTCCAGGCGCCCGCGGGACAGGTCGATCCGGGTCTCCAGCGCCGCGGTGGACAGCGGCCTGCCCGCCTCGGCCAGGGCGGCGAGGGTGGAGCGGACGACGGGTTCCGGCGGGAACGCCAGCGAGCCGAAGTAAGCCCAGATGTCGGCGTCCTCCCGGCCGGGCAGCAAGATCACCTCGGCGCGGTCGGTAGCCCGCCCGGCCCGGCCGATCTGCTGGTAGTACGCGATCGGCGACGGCGGGGCCCCGAGATGAACGATGAAGCCAAGATCCGGCTTGTCGAAGCCCATGCCGAGGGCGCTGGTCGCGACCAGCGCCTTGAGTTCGTTGGCCAGGAGCGAGTCCTCGGCGGCGACGCGTTCAAGGTGGTCGTCTTGTCCGGTGTAGGCGGTGACATCGTGCCCGCGCGAGCGCAGGAAGGCCGCGGTCTCGTGCGCGGCGGCGACGGTCAGCGCGTAGATGATGCCGGAGCCCGGCAGCTCGCCCAGGCGCTCGGCCAGCCAGGCCAGGCGCTGCTGCGCCGCGGGCAGGGCGACCACGGCCAGGTGCAGGCTGGCGCGGTCCAGCGAGCCGCGCAGGATGAGGGTATCGGCGCCGAGCTGCTCGGCGACGTCCCTGGTCACCCGCGCGTTCGCGGTGGCCGTCGTGGCCAGCACCGGGATGCCCGGCGGCAGGTCCTCGAGCAGCGGGCGCAGCCGCCGGTAGTCGGGGCGGAAGTCGTGTCCCCAGTCGGAGATGCAGTGCGCCTCGTCCACCACGAGCATGCCCGCCGCGGCGATCAGCTTGGGCAGCACCAGGTCGCGGAAGCCCGGGTTGTTCAGCCGTTCCGGGCTGACCAGGAGCACGTCCACCTGGCCCGCGGCCACCTCGGCGTAGACCTGGTCCCACTCGTCGGTGTTGGCGGAGTTCACGGTGCGGGCGCGGATGGCCGCCCGCCCGGCCGCGTCGATCTGGTTGCGCATCAGCGCGAGCAGCGGCGAGACGATGACCGACGGGCCGCAGCCCCGGGCCCGCAGCAGCGCGGTCGCCGTGAAGTAGACCGCGGACTTGCCCCAGCCGGTCCGCTGCACGACCAGGGCCCGCCGCCGATCCTCGACCAGGGCCCGGATGGCCGTCCACTGGTCGTCCCGCAGCGCCGCGGCCGGCCCGGCGAGCGCGCGCAGGCAGCGCTCGGCCTCATCGCGGAGTGCGGCGCCGCTGGCGCCGGCATCGTCGGCCATGGGTCCTTCGTACCAGCAGGTGCCGACGGCCGCGTCCCCGGCTCATATTTCCGCCACCGGCCTGAAGGCCGGGCCAGCACCGATGAAGGTTTGCGCGGAATTAGTTCTTCGTGACTTTAGCCCCATTCCCGAGGCCTCGTGATCTGTTTTCAAGACACTCGGCCGGCTGCTCGCCTAGCCTTATCGCCGGTGGCATTGCGATTTCACGCGCGAGACTAATTAGCGGTAAATCGGGTATACGGGGTCGGGTCATAGTCGGAGGAACCAATGAGTGCTCGGCAGCGGATGAGTCGGCTGATCACAATTATAGTCGTCTGGACGACCGCCGGGTGGCTGCCGCTATTCGGGCCGAGCGCCTTAGCGGCGGGGCCGGCCGGTTCCGGTGCCGCCACGATCCGGGCCGCCGCGGCGCAGCCCGCGGCCCTGGTCACCGACTCCGGGATGGGCTCGCTGACCAAGGTGGGCCTGCTGGCGCCGGCCATGAGCGCCGCGATGGTCTCGGCCAACGCCGCCAAGCAGGCCGTGGCCAGGAGCTTCGTCACCGCGCTGCGCTCCGACTCGGCCGCGCTCAGCAAGTGCTCGAGCAGTGCCTGCCCCAGCGAGCTGCCGGTCCGCAGGAACCTGAGGCCGACCCAGCAAGCGCAGCTGACCAGCTATTTCTGCGGTCCGGCCACGGTGTCGGAGATGCTGGCCCAGATGGGCAAGGCCGTGAGCCAGCGCCGGGCGGCCAGGGAACTCGGGACGAACTCCGGCGGGACGGGCTGGTCGGATTCGGCCGGCTATCCGGTACCGGATGTCCTTAACCTGAACCAGCAGCGCAACAACTACGTCGCGGTTGGCCTGCCGTGGTCGCCCACCACGTCCCAGATCACGACCTACGAGATTGACCTGGTGACCGATATCAATCACGACGGGGGCGTCCCGCTGGCCGGTGATGCTTACGAGGTCCCCGGCGGCCCGCATCTGGTCGGGCATCCGGTGAATCAGGCCATTTTCCATTGGTTCGACATCAGGGGCTACAAGAAATCGGGGGCCACGACCGACTACGAAGATTCGGTGCACGGCGCGTCGAGCATCGGCTGGGCCGCGACGGTGCCGGCGTATTCATCGCTGCCGTCCGCGACGATCGTGAACATCATCGGGGCCCGTGGCTACGACTGGTAGCCGCCGGTCACGGCGCCCGCGGTGGCGCGCGGCCGCCGCGCTCGGGCTGTGCGGCACCCTGTCCGCCCTGGCGCTGACCGGATGCGCCGCCGCGCGGGTGCGGCCGGATCGGCGGCCCACCGCGGATGCCTGGCCGGCGTGGTCGGTGCTGTGCGCGGTGCCGCCCACCCCGAGCCTGGCCGCGGCGCTGAACCGGACGGTCCCCGAGTCACTCAACGGCGAGGTGATCCCGCTCGGGATGTCGGCCGACGGGCGGACGGCGTACGTGTCGGCCTGGACGCCAGACTTCGCCGGGGTCGCCGCCCTGAACCTCGCCACCGGCCGCTTCGCCGCGATCCAGCCGTTCGCGGACCAGGCCGCCGACCAGGCGGACGGGTCGTCCGGCGGGCAGTGGCTGGCCTGGGAGGAGACCTACTCGCTGGCCAGCCTCGATGACTTCACGGTCTACGCCTGGAATTCGGCGACCGGCCATCTGCTCACGCTCGGGCACTCGCTGGCCGGGCCGGGCGGCACGGCCTGGCCGAGTCCCTGGCATCCGCCTGCGGTCAGCGGCAGCTACGCGGCGTGGGCCCAGGGGTACGGGCCCGGCGGTGAGGTGGAGATCCGCCTGGCCGACCTGGCCACCGGCCAGGTCCGGGTCATCCGCGGCGGTCACACCCAGCCGCCGTTCTTCGACCGGGACCTCGTCGTCTGGCCGGAGTCCGACCGGCCGGGCGCGCAGACGACGCTGCACGCGCTCAGCCTGACCACGATGCGGCCCGCGGCGCTGCCCCGGGTGCTGCGCGCCGTGCACGGAACCGAGTTCGTGGTCACCGACGGCACCAGGACCGCGTACCTCAACCCGGACCTGACCAGCCTCTACTACTCGCCCGCCCAGGACGAGCGGGCGCGCGAGGTGCTCCGGCTCCCGGGCGGCGAGTACTTTTCCGCGCTGGCCATGGGCCCGGGCACGCTGGCCTGGACGACCACGGCGGCCACCTACATGGCCAGCACGCTGACCGGCGGCTACGTCCAGGTCACGCCGGAGTACGGCGACGCGACCGGGTCGGCCTCGGCCGTCCTGATCTCCGACGCGTCCAGCCAGAAGGTCGCGCACCCCGTCCTGCCGCTGCACGTGATCAGCCCGGCCCGCGTCACCTGGCCGGCCTGCCCGGTCCGCGGGCACCGCTGACCCGGTTACCCGCGAAGCCGTCACGCCGCGGCCGGGAACGCGAGATGATTTGCCGCGGATCAGCAGGACTTCTCCGGCCAGAACGGGACGATGCGCAATGGGCGAGTCATCCTCTCAGGCGGTACCCAGGAGCGACGCTGAACTGATGGCCGCGACCGCAGCGGGTGACGCGGCGGCCTACGTCGCGCTCCACGAGCGTCATATGCCGGCCGCGCGGCACCTGGCCAGGCGGCTCCTGGCGGATCAGGCCGAGGCGGAGCAGGTGCTGGCCGACACCTTCAGCCGGGTGCACGGCGCGCTCCGCCGCGGCGAGGGGCCGGCCGAGGCGCTGCGCCCCTACCTGCTCACCGCCGTCCGGCGGGTGGCTTACGAGCGGCGCAGCGGCGAGCAGGCCGGGGCCGCGGCCGCCGAGGCGGAGATCCCGGACCTCGGGGAACCGCTGTTCATCGACCAGGCGGCCGCCGAGCTGGAGAGCTCGCCGCTGGCCCGCGCGTTCATGTCGCTGCCGGAGCGGCAGCGCGCGGCGGTGTGGCTCACCCAGATCGAGCAGGCCGATCCGGGCCAGGCCGCCGCGTTGCTCGGCCTTACCGAGGCGGGCCTGGCCGAACTCGCCGAGCAGGCCTGCGCCGCCCTCGGCCAGGCCTACCTGAAGCTGTACCTGGACGGCCTCACCCGCGCGGAGTGCAAGGCCGAGGCCGACCAGCTCGGCCCGCACCTGGACGGCGCCACGCGGGGGCCGGATGAGCGCACGGTGCAGCGCCATCTGCGCGGCTGCCGTGAGTGCCGGGCCGTCGCCGTCGAGCTCACCGGCCTGGGCCGGTCGTTGCGGCGCGCGGTGGCCCCGATCTTCCTCGGCCCCGCGGCGGCGGCGTACCTGTCCGCCGTCGAGGCGAAGGCCGCGCCCGCCGGGCAGGCCATCGGCGGGCTGCGCTGGATGGGGCAGGCGCCGCGCCGGATCAGGCAGGCGCCGCGCCAGCAGCAGGTCCTCGCGGGAGGAGTTCTCCTGGTGGCGGCGTTCGCGGTCACCGGGCTCTCGCTGACCCTCGCGGCGAACACCGGCCCGTCGCGCGACGCCCAGCGCCCGGTCGCCGCGGCGGTCGCCCCGCCGAGCCCGGCCGCCGCGGTGCCGTCCTCGGTGCCGGCGCCCGCGCCCACCCGGCCGGCTCCGGCCGGTACGCCGGTCAGGTCGGCCACCCCGGCCCCGGCCCAGCCCGCTTCGCCGGCCCCGGCCTCACCCGCGCCGACCCCACCGGCCTCGCCCGCGCCCACGCCTGCCCCGTCTCCGTCTCCGCTGCCTTCGCCGCCGCCGCACCGCCGGCACCGTCACCCGGCGGTCACTGCCCGCTAGCCCGCCAGCCGGCAACGGCCCCCGCTGACCTGCCGCGACGCCGCCCGATGCGATCCCGGCCAGCCCGCGATTTGTGCCATACTCGGGACAAACATCGGATCTATCGGGGCATGGAGGATCCGCGGTGCCGGTCACGGATGAGGCCATCGAGAAGATCAAATCGATGATCGTCTCCGGGACGCTGCACGCCGGGGACCGGCTGCCCAGGGAGGCCGACCTGGCCGCCGAGCTCGGGCTGTCGCGCAGTTCCCTGCGCGAGGCGGTGCGGGCGCTGTCCCTGGTCAACATCCTGGACGTCAGGCGCGGCGACGGCACGTACGTGACCAGCCTGGAGCCGGCGGTGCTGCTCGAGGCGCTGAGCTTCATCGTCGACTTCCACAAGGACACCACCGTCCTCGAGTTCCTGCAGGTCAGGCGGATCCTCGAGCCCGCGGCCACGGCCATGGCGGCCAAGCGGATCACCGAGGAGGAGATCGGCGGCCTCGGCCGGCTGCTGGACAGCCTCGGCAAGCACCCGGAGATCGAGGACCTGGTCGCCAACGACCTCGAGTTTCACCGGCGGATCGCGGCCTGCTCGGGCAACTCGGTCCTCTGCTCGCTGCTCGAGACCCTGTCCGCGCCGACCACCCGGGCCCGGGTGTGGCGCGGCCTCACCCAGGCGGGCGCCAAGGAGCGCACGCTCGACGAGCACCGCGCGATACTCGACGCGCTGGCGTCACGTGATCCGGACGTGGCGCGGTCGTGGGCCACCGTCCACATCGCCAGCGTCGAGCAGTGGCTGGCGTCCGTGCTCTGAATCACGGGATGTTACGCCACGCCTGCCCCGCCTCGAGCCCGTAGGCGCTGATCGCGTTCGCGGCGAACACCGCGTCGAGCTCGGCCGGGCCGAGCCTGCCGCCCAGCGCTTCTCTGGCCAGCGCGATCACGCCGGCGTAGCTGGCCGCGAGCGTGCACACCGGCCAATCGGACCCGAAGATCAGCCGTCCGGGCCCGAACCGGTCGAGCAGGTGATCGATGTACGGCGCGATCTGGGCGGGCTGCCAGCCCGGGCCGGCTTCGGTGACCAGGCCGGACACCTTGCAGCTGACGTTCGGCCGGGCGGCGAGATCGCTGATCTGGGCGGCCCAGGGCTCGCGCGTGCCGGACGCGATGGCCGGCTTGGCCCCGTGGTCGAGCACGAACCTGACCCCGTCCAGGTCGCCGGTCACGGCCAGCGCGGCGGGCAGCTGAACCGGCCGGACCAGCAGGTCGTAGGCGAGGCCGGCCGCGGCGGCGGCCTGCAGGCCGCGGCGGACGTCCGGCCGCCGCAGCCAGTCCGGGTCGGGCTCGTCCTGGACCAGGTGCCGGAGCCCGACCAGCCGGCCGCCTCCGGGCCGCGCCCGCAGCCTGGCGATCTCGTCGGCGACCGCGGGACTGGTCAGGTCGGCCCAGCCGACCACGCCCGCGACGGTTCCGCCCGCCGCCGCCAGGGCCAGGAATTCCTCCGTCTCCGCGGCGCTGGCCAGGACCTGCACCAGGACGCTGGCCGTGACCCCTTCCGGCGCGCTGGCCTGCTCGAAGTCGGCCAGGCCGAACCGCCGGTTGAGCGCCGGGAACCCGTCGAGCCAGGCGTGCCGCCGGGCCGCCGGATCCCAGACGTGATGGTGCGCGTCGACGATCATCGAGTTGTTCCCTGGATGAGGCCGTCGCCGGCCAGCTCATCGAACAGCGCGTCGGGAACGCGGCAGGCCAGGTATCCGGCGTCGGCGTCGATCTCGGCCGGGCTGCGCGCGCCGACCACGGCCGCGGTGACCGCCGGGTGCCGCAGCGCGAACTGCAGCGCGACCGCGCCGATCGGCAGGCCGTACCGGGCGCAGGCCGCGCCGATCCGCCGGGCCCGCCCGACGACACCGGACGGCGCGGGCCGGTAGTCGTAGGTCGCGGCCGGGCCAGGATCGGCCAGGACGCCGCTGTTGAACACCCCGCCGGCCAGCACGCCCACCCCCCGGCGCTGGCATTCGGGCAGCAGCGACGCGGCGGCGCTGGTGTCCAGCAGCGTGTACCGGCCGGCCACCAGCACGCAGTCCAGGTCGGCGCGGGGCAGGAACCACTCCAGCATCTCCACCTGGTTCATGCCCACGCCGACCGCGCCGATGACGCCCTCGGCGCGCAGCCCGGCGAGCGCCGGGTAGGCGCCGTCGAGCGCCTCGGGCCCGTGCTCGTCCGGGTCGTGGATCAGCACGATGTCGACGCGGTCCGTGCCGAGCCTGCGCAGGCTGCCCTCCAGCGCGGCCAGGACTCCGTCGTGGCTGTAGTCGCGGACCCGGGCCAGGCGGGGCGTTCCGTAGAAGCCCTCGGCGCCGTCGACGTCGCCGGCCGCGGGCACCAGCCGCCGGCCGACCTTCGTCGACAGCACGTACTCGCCGCGCGGCCGCCCGGGCAGGAACCGGCCGAGGCGGCGCTCGGACAGGCCCACGCCGTAATGCGGCGCGGTGTCGAAGGCGCGTATCCCCGCGGTCCAGGCGGCTTCCAGCGTGGCCAGCGCCGTGTCGTCGTCGACGGCGGCGAACAGGCCGCCGATGGGCGCGCCGCCGAACATCAGCCGGGTGACGTGCCGCCCGGTCCGGCCGAGCGGGACCGCCGGGATGGCGCCGGGGCCCGCCCCGCCCGTCATGCCCGCGCCGCCCTCAGGCCGGCCGCGCGCGGGCGGCCCAGGCGGACCCGGACGGGAACGAGAACTCGGCGATCGACTCCGGCCGCAGCTCGGTGGACGCGCCCGGCGCGGTCGGCGTCAGGTAACGCCCGCCGGCCACCACGGCCGGGGTGACGAACTGCTCGTGCAGGTGATCGATCCACTCGATCACCCGGCCTTCCGTGGTCCCGGACAGCGCGACGTAGTCGAACATGGCCAGGTGCTGGACGATCTCGCACAGGCCCACCCCTCCGGCGTGCGGGCAGACCGGCACGCCGAACTTCGCGGCCAGCAGCAGGTTGGCGAGGTTCTCGTTGACGCCCGCCACCCGGCAGGCGTCGATCTGCATGATGTCGATCGCCTCGGCCTGCAGCAGCTGCTTGAACACCACCCGGTTGGCGACGTGCTCGCCGGTCGCCAACCGGGCGGGCCGCACCTCGCGGCGGATCCTGGCCATGCCCAGGATGTCGTCCGGGCTGGTCGGCTCCTCGATCCAGTCCGGCCGCACCGGCGCGAGCTCCCGCACCCACGAGATCGCGGTGGGCACGTCCCAGACCTGGTTGGCGTCCAGCGCGATGCCGATCTTCTCGCCGACCGCCTCGCGGGCGATGCGGCAGCGCCGGAGATCGTCCTCAAGCCGGGCGCCGACCTTGAGCTTCACCTTGGTGAAGCCGTCCGCCACGGCCTGCGCGCAGAGCTCGGCCAGCCGCTCGTCCGAGTAGCCGAGCCAGCCCGGCGTCGTCGAGTAGGCCGGGTAGCCTTCGCGTTCCAGGATCTCGATCCGCTCGGCCTTCCCGGCCGCGCCTCGCTCAAGCAGGTCAAGCGCTTCATCCGGAGTGAGCGCGTCGGCGAGGTACCTGAAGTCGACCAGGCCGGCCAGCTGGGCCGGGGAAAGGTCGGCCAGCAGCCGCCAGAGCGGCTTGGCGGCCCGCCGCGCGGCCAGGTCCCAGCACGCGTTCAGCACCGCGCCGATGGCCATGTGCACCACGCCGCGCTCCGGGCCGAGCCAGCGCAGCGGGCTGTCGCCGATCAGCACGCGCGACAGGCCGCCGAGATCGGCCAGCGTCTCGTCGAGGTCCCGGCCGGCCAGGAACGGCTCGAGCGCGCGCACGGCGGCGAGCTGGATGTCGTTCCCGCGCCCGATCGTGAACACGTGCGCATGCCCGGCCAGCCCGTCCGGTGAGTCCGTCCGCAGCACCAGGTACGCGGCCGAGTAGTCCGGGCTCGGGTTCATCGCGTCCGAGCCGTCCAGCCGCCGGGACGTGGGGAAGCGCACGTCGTAGGTGTCGAAGCCGAGGATCTTCGTCATCGGCGCCGCCCGCGGGCGGGGTGACGGCCCGGCCCGGTCATTCGGCCGCGGCCTCTCCGCCGATGATCCTGGCCAGCAGCAGGGCGAACAGGATCACCCCGCCGTCGACCGCCTCGATCCAGTAGTTCGAGACGTTGGAGAGGTCGAGGATGTTCTGCACCAGGCCGAGCAGGATCACCCCGGACGCGGCGCCGACCATGTTCCCGCGGCCGCCGCGGAGGCTTACGCCGCCGATCACCGCGGCGGCGAACACCGCGAAGATGATCCCCTCCTGGTATCCCTGCGTGCCGGTGACCGCGCTGACCCGGCCCGCTTCCATCAGCCCGCCGACCGCGGCCAGGATGCTGCCCGCGATGTAGACGCCGATCCGGATCCGGTCGACCTTGATGCCGGCGGCGCGGGCCGCCTCGCGGTTACCGCCCACCGCGTAGATCGCCCGCCCGGTCCGGTGATAGCGCAGGAACAGGCCGGTCACCACGAAGATGATCGCGGTCACGATCAGCGAGACGGGCACCTGCCCGTACTCCTTGGCGCCCAGGTAGTTGAACGGGGCCGGCAGGTTGAACAGCGTGTTGCCCTTCACGATGCCCTGCTGCAGGCCGGCCAGGACGATCGTCATGCCGAGCGTGACGATGAACCCGTTGAGCCTGCCCCTGACGATCAGCAGGCCGTTGACCAGGCCGATGAACGCGCCCACCCCGAGCAGGGCGAGGATCGCGAGGTAGGGACTGAGCATGGCGCCGGATCCGTACTCCAGGGCCGGCACCATCAGCCACGCGGCGACCGTGGGAGCGAGGCCGTAGGTGCCCTCGAGCGAGATGTCTATCCCGCCGATGAGCAGGATCAGGCTCTCGCCGACGACCACCACGCCGAGGGAGGAGACCTGCTGGCCGATGCCGGAGAAGTTGCTGGCGGTAAGGAAGGCGGGATTGACCAGCGCTCCCACGATGATCAGCAGGACGAGGACCGGGACCAGCGCGGCCTCGCGGACGAGTGAGATCGCGGCGGCCCGGCGGCTGCGGCCCTGCAGCACCGCCTCCACCTCGGCCCGGCTGCGCTCGGTTACTGGTCCTGATTCCTGACCGCGGGAGGAGGCGTCGCCGCGCCGGATCTGCCTCATTCTGGCCCCCGCCCGTCGGAGTCGGTCTGCCGGTCCTGCCCGTTGCCGGTGCCGTTGCCGGTGCCGAGCCCCTCGGTGGCCGCGATCAGCGCCTCGCGGTCGAACGGCGGCGCGCCGAACTCGGCGAAGCGCTCGCCGCGGACCAGGACCACGATCCGGTGGCAGATGTCCAGGTCGGAGAGCTCGTCGCTGGCCAGCAGCAGGCCCGCGCCGCTCTGCGCGGTCACCGCGGCGAGCTCGGCGAGCAGCAGCGACTTCGACGCCACGTCCACCCCGCGGGTGGGCGCGATGGCGACGATGAGCCGTGGCCGGCGGGCGATCGAGCGGGCCACGGTGACCTTCTGCTGGTTGCCCCCGGACAGCTCGCCGACCGGCTGGTTCAGGCCGGCCGACACGATCGACAGGGTGCGCGCCAGCGGGGCCATGGCGGCCGACCTGGAGCGCGGCCGCAGCCAGCCGAGTCGCCGTGCGAGCCAGTCGACGATCGTCATCGTTCCGTTCTCCGCCACCCCGAGCAGGGCGACGAAGCCTTCCGCCTGGCGGTCTTCTGGGATGTAGCCGACGCCCGCCCGCAGCGCGAGGTCGCGTCGGCCGGGAACCAGCCGCTGGCCGTCGATCAGCACGGTGCCCGACTCGTACGGCGCGATGCCGGCCACCACCCGCGCGAGCGTGGTGACCCCGGCGCTGAGCAGGCCGGTCACTCCCACCCGCTCACCCGGGCGCACCTCGAGCGAGACGTCCCGCAGCGAACCCTGTGGCGCCGTCGCCGACACGTGGTCGACCACCAGGCACGGGGTGCCCGGTGGCGCGCTGACCGCGGCTGCCCGGTCCGCGTCCGGTCTTTCCTCCGCGTCCGCTGCCCGGTCCGCGTCCGGTCTTTCCTCCGCGTCCGCTGCCCGGTCCGGGTCCGCCGCCGCCGCCCCCGCCGCCGCCGCCGCCCCGGGCGCGGCCGGCGGAGCGTCACCCACCATCGCGGCGACGAGGCGTTCTGAGGAAAGGTCCTTGATCGGGGCGGTCAGCACGAGCTCGCCGTCGCGGATCACCGCGGCATCCTGGCAGATCTCGAACACCTCCTCGAGGTGGTGCGAGATGTAGAGGACGGCCACCCCGCTGCTGACGAGCTGCCGCACGCGGGCGAACAGCCGCTGTACGGCGGCCCGTTCCAGGGCCGCGGTGGGCTCGTCGAGCAGCAGGCACCGGGTCCCGGCGGCCAGGGCCCGGGCGATCTCCACGATCTGCCGCTGCTCCACGGTCAGGCTCGCGCAGGGCCGGCCGACGTCGAGGCGGAAGCCCCAGTCGGCCATGGTCTGCTGGGCCTGCTCGCGCATCCGCCGCCAGTCGACCAGGCCGGCCCGCCCGGGCTGGTGGCCGAGGAAGACGTTCTCGGCGACCGTCAGCTCGGGCACCACCATCGAGTGCTGGAAGACCGTCGCGATGCGGCTGCGCCAGGCGTCGAGCGCGCCGAGCGGAGGCGCGGGCCGGCCCTCGAAGCGCACCTCTCCGGCGTCGGCCGGGTAGATGCCGGAGAGGATCGACACGAGCGTTGACTTTCCCGCGCCGTTGCGCCCGACCAGGCCGAGGCAGCGCCCGGGCTGCAAGGTGAGATCCACGCCGCGCAGCGCCTGCGTGCTGCCGAACTGCTTATAGATGCCTGCCGCCTCGACGGCCGGACCTTGCGGTCCGGCCGTCGGGGCAGCAGACGGTGACATCGAGTCGGTCATCCAGCCGCGGCAGCGGCGCTGCACACCCCGCCGTGCTCGGAACCGTAGACGTTGCCCCAGAGCTGGGCGTTGGTGACCGGGGTCGTCGTGACCGTGCCGGACAGCCCGTCAACGGGCTTGACCGTCAGGGTCTGGGTGCTCTTGGTGACGAACGGCGCGACGATCGGGTCGCCCAGGTTGGCGTCTCCCTGGTAGGTCAGCATCTGCAGCGCGGGTGCCCCGCCGCCGGGGTCTCCGGGCTTGAGGGCCACGCCCTTGGCCGCGTCGACCGCGTACTTGAGCGCCCATTCGGCGTACAGGTTGGCCGGCTGGGACTGGGACGCGTTGACGGTCCCGGAACCGATGTCGCACATCTCGAACGGGACTCCGTCGTCGCTGACCACGAGGACCTTGCCGGTCAGGCCCTTCTGCTTCAGCAGCGGCAGGACGCCGGTGTCCGGGCTGCTCCACTGCGAGTAGATGGCCTTGAGCTTGCTGCCGTAGGCGTTGACGGCGTTCTGCGCGTCGGTCACGGCGGTCGCGTCGGTCCAGACCGTGGGGTCCTTGAGGACGGTGACGCCCGGGTCGTTGGCGGCCATGCACGCATTGAACGCGTTGGTCCGGTCCGCGCCGTTGGACGAGGTCAGGTCGCCCTCGAGGTCGAGCACGTAGCCGGACTTCACGCGCGAGCTGATGTAGGCGCAGGCGTCGAGGCCGTAGATCAGGTTGGAGGCGCGGACCACCATGTACACCTTGCCCACGCCGACGATGGTATCGACCGAGATCAGCTTCACGTGGTGCGCGGCCGCGTAGGAGATCGCCGGGCCGAGGCTGGTCGCCGTCTCCGGGTTGACCACGACGGCCTTGGCGCCCTCGTTGACGAGCTCTTCGATCTGCTGGTTCTGCAGGCTCGCGTTGGCCGCGGCGAGCAGTGGGCCGATCAGCTTGATGTGCAGCTGCGAGGCGTACTGCGATTCGTAGTTGATGTAGGCGGCCCAGAACGCCGTGTTGTTGTAGGTGAGATCGACACCGATGGCGAGCGGCGCCGAGCTGGACTTCGGTGCGCTGGTCGAGCTGCTGCTGCTGGAGCTGCACCCCGAGATTCCTGCGATGAGGGCCGCGGCCGCGAGGCCGGCCGCGGCAGATACGCCGAAGCGTCTGCGAAGTACCATCGGTCCTCCTGTGTCCACTTCCTCGGGTACACGCCTGCCGTTCAAGCCCCGGTCGAGGGCCGTCCGCGTGGCACGTGCCTGGAAAATAGATCCGATGTATGAGGATGTCAACGGGCGATCTGGACCACGGGCCGTACCGTCACCGAAATGATATATTCCGATTTACCTGAGGTTTTCTACCGTCGGCGGTGCGCACGGCCTGGCAGTGGCTTCTCAAGTCATCCGATCTGTGCCCCGGGACTACTGGCCGGCCGGCGGCCGGAGGCGGAGACCGGACATCCCGCCGTCGACGGCGAGCGCCATGCCGGTGACCGCGCCCGCCTGCGGGCTGGCCAGGTAAGCGATCGCCGCGGCGACCTCGTCCGCGGACACCAGGCGCCCCATGGGCTGGCGGGCGGTCAGCGCCGCGCGCTCGGCGGCTGGATCCGGCGCCGCGCGCAGCAGCCTGGCTATCCACGGCGTGTCGGCGGTGCCCGGAGTGACGCAGCTGACCCTGATGTGCTCGCCGACATGGTCGGCGGCCATGGCCAGGGTCAGCGCGTAGACGGCGCCCTTGCTCGCCGAGTAGAGGGCGCGCTGCGGCAGGCCCGCGATCCCCGCGATCGAGCAGGTGTTGACGATGGCGGCCTGGCCGCGCCGGGCCGCGGCCGCGCGCAGCGCGGGCAGGGCGGCCCGGGTGGTGCGGACGATGCCGAGCACGTTCACGTCAAGGACGCGGCGCCACTCGTCGTCGTCGTTGTCCTCGACCGTGCCGGCTGCCCCGATGCCAGCGTTGTTGACCAGGATGTCCAGGCCGTCGAGCGCCTCGGCCGCCTCGGCGACCGCCGAGCGGACCGCGGCGTCATCGGTGACGTCGGCCAGGACCGGCCGCAGGCTCGCGTCCAGGGGGCCGCTGCCGAACCGGCTGTATTCGGCCGGAGCCTCGCCCGGGGCGCCGCCCCGAATGTCGCGGTCCAGGATCGCTACCCGCGCCCCTCGCGAGGCCATCAGCCGCGCCGTGGCCAGGCCGATCCCCGAAGCGCCGCCGGTGATGAGCGCCGACCGCCCGCTGAACTCGCCGGCGTAAGGCGTGGACATATGGCATGCCTCCGATCACAGCAGGTCAGAACAAACCTGGAGATACCTGAGACATCAGATGTGTAGCGGACCGCGGAGCGGATGTCCAGGGCACCGGCGCGGTGGCCGCGTATATCCTGCGCTCGGCACCGGATGAACGGGTGAAGGGAGGGCCGGCCGCATGAGCCAGGACAGCTCCCCCGAGCGCGCGGACGAACAGGACGAAATTTCGCCGTTCGACACGTCGGTGGCGCGCCAGGCGCGGATCTACAACTACCTGCTCGGCGGGAAGGACAATTTCGCCGCCGACCGGGAGGCGGCCACGCAGGCGATCGCGGCGTTTCCCGGGCTGGCCGCCTGGGCGCGGCAGAACCGGGCGTACCTGGCCCGGGCGGTGCGCTACCTGGTGACCGAGGCGGGAGTCCGCCAGTTCCTGGATATCGGGACCGGGCTGCCGACTGCGGAGAACACCCATGAAGTGGCGCAGCGCATCGCGCCCGAGTCGCGAATCGTGTACGTGGACAACGACCCCGTCGTGCTCGTGCACGCGCAGGCGCTGCTGACCAGCAGCCCGGGAGGCGCCACCGCGTTCATCAAGGCCGACTTCCGCGATCCGGAGACGATACTGAAGGCGGCCGCCGCCACCCTCGACTTCAACCGGCCGATCGCGCTGATGCTGCTGGCCATCCTGCACGTCATCCCGGACGCGGACGACCCGTGGGAGATCGTCGCCCGTATCATGGCCGCCCTGCCATCCGGCAGCTTCCTGGTGATCTCCCATCCGGCCAGCGACATCCACGCCACCCAGATCGCGGAGATGACCAAGCGCTTCAACCAGCGGCTCGGCAACGTCGTCTCCGCCGGGCGTACCCGTGACGAGGTGGCCAGGTTCTTCACCGGCCTGGAGCTCGTGGAGCCCGGGATCGTCTCCACGCCCCGGTGGCGGCCGGACGGCGACCTCGACCAGGGCGACGACCCGGCCTACGCCGCGATGGGGCGCAAGCCGCTGCCGCTGGGTGGCTCGTAGCTGGGCAGCTCGCGCGGCACCCCGCTCGGTTTGGGTTCGGCGCTTCACCCGGCCAGGGACGGGCCGCTGACCTCACCGCGAGGTGAGCCGGGCTGACGGTTCAGGTGGTGCCCTGAACGGGAGTGAACGGGTCTTCGATCAGCTCGTCAAAGGCCTTGAGCGAGGCCGAGAAGACGGGCGGATGCTGCTCGAGCAGGTCCGGCGTGACCGGTCCCTCCATCCCTCGCATTATCGTGACGCGGCGGACCGCGGCCCGGATGGTTTCCACGCGCGGCCGTCTCCTGGACTCATACGACCGCAGCGGAAGGTGTCGTCGGCGCGCCCGTCGACGGTGGCGCGCAGGTGGCCTGAGCCGGGGTGGGCCGGGTGGCGGGTGAACCGGTCGGTCAGCTCGTAGCGGATCAGCGGCTGGGTGTGGTTGTACAGGTTGGTGAGGAGCACCTTGGCCGACGGCGTGCCGTCCGGGACGGGCTGGTTGTCCTCGTCGACGAGCTCGGCGAGGCACATGTCGCTGGCGAAGCTGATCACGGCGCCGCCCGGGTCGCTGTGGCCGACCAGGCCTTCGGTGGAGGTGAACTGGTTGATCAGCGGGATCCCGAAGGCGTCGCTGATCACGGCCTGGTTCTGCCCGGTCAGCTGCTCGCCCATCGCGGTCACCGAGACCGGCGCGATCTCCAGCCGGCCGGCGCGTTGCTCCTCGGCGAGCAGGGCCAGCTTGGAGGTGTGGGCCATCACGACCAGCGGCTGCACCTGGTTGAGCCGCTGGACGAGGTCGGCCAGCGGCAGCGTGGCCGGCGCGGAGATCGCCCGGACCGGGTAGCCGGCCGCGACGGCCGCGGCGGCGAATCCGCTGGCGTGGACCGGCGAGGCGGCGCCGACCAGCGCCACCGGGACGCCCCCGGGCGGCGGCGGGCCGGCGGCGGCCAGCCTGGCCACCAGGCGCCGCAGGATCGACGCGGAGAATTCTGCGAACTCCTCGATGGTCTGCACGAAGGTGCCGCGCAGCCCGGAGCTGCCGCCCGAGGCCAGGCACACGTACCGGCCGGCCAGCAGGCTCGGCTCATCTGCCGAGGCGGCCAGGTGCTGCTCGGTCCGCGCGCGGGTGAGCCGCCGGTCGGTGGCCAGCTCATCAAGCCGGCCATCATGTTGGCCGCCCTGACCGGCCCGGCCGGTGCTGCTCACCGCGCGGGCGGCGCGATGTAGCCGATCGTGAGCAGGCCGTTGGCGTACAGCCGGTCATCGCCGGAGGCCACGCAGACGGCCGCCTGGGGATGCTGGCAGAATCGCGGGGGCGAGCGAGGACAGGAGGATTCCGCCGATGTCGTTTCAAGGCTGGCCAGCTGAGGCGCTGGACTTCTACGAGGGCCTGGAGGCGGACAACTCCAGGGCCTACTGGACCGCGCACAAGGCGATCTATGACGAGAAGGTCCTCGGCCCGATGAGCGAGCTCCTGGA
Source organism: uncultured Actinomycetota bacterium (assembly GCA_963729365.1). Classification (GTDB taxonomy): domain Bacteria; phylum Actinomycetota; class Actinomycetes; order Streptosporangiales; family Streptosporangiaceae; genus JASHPR01. The sequence goes on along the minus strand of CAVSNQ010000009.1, from coordinate 31,944 downwards.
GGAGCTCGCTCCCGAGTTCGGCGAGCCCAAGATCTTCCGGCCGTACCGCGATGTCCGGTTCAGCAAGGACAAGTCGCCGTACAAGACCAACATCGGCGCGGTCGTGGGCGACGGTTACATCCAGTTCTCCGTGGACGGCCTGGCCGCGGGCAGCGGGATGTACACCATGGCCCCGGACCAGCTGGACAGGTACCGGCAGGCGGTGGCCGGCGACGAGGCCGGCGAGGAACTCGAGCGCGTCATCTCCGGCATCGACCGGCACGAGATCGCCGTGCATTCCCGCGACGTGCTCAAGACCGCGCCGAGGGGCTATCCCGCGGACCATCCGCGGATCGGGCTGCTGCGTTACAAGGGCGTGGTGGCCTGGAAGGCATGGCCGGTCGAGCCCTGGCTCGGAACGCCAGCGGCCAAGGAGCGCGTGGCCGCGTTCCTGGCCGCCTGCCAGCCGCTCTGCGCATGGCTGGAGGCGAACGTCGGCCCCTCCACGGCCGATCCGGGCCGCGGCTAGCCGTCAGGACCGGCCGCACTCCGGGCACAGGCCGAACAGTTCCACGGTGTGCCCGACATCGGTGAAGCCAGCCTCGGCGGCCACCTGCTCGGCCCAGCGTTCGACCGCGCGGCCCTCTACCTCGACGCTCTGACCGCAGTTGCGGCAGGTCAGGTGATGATGATGGGCGTCGCTCCGGCACTTGCGGTACAGCGTCTCGCCGCTGGAATCGCGGATGGCGTCGACCCGGCCGTCCTCGCTGAGGACCTGCAGGTGCCGGTAGACCGTGGTGAGCCCGACATGCTCGCCGCGGTTACGCAGCTCAGCGTGGATCTGCTGCGCGCTGAAGAATCCGGGCAGCCCGTCCAGCACCGCGGACAGCGCCTCGGCCTGGCGCGTCCCGCGGATCCGGGTGCCGCGGCCGGGCGGCCGGGTGGCCGGCCGGGAAGTGGTCACACACGCACGGTAGCAGCCTTCGGCCAGTTTTCTGACTACCCGCACCTGCGGCTCTCGTCGGCCGGCGAGGCAAGATGGAGGACATGGCTGACCGGCTGAGCAAAGCGACTAGTCCATACCTGCTCCAGCACGCGGGCAACCCGGTGGACTGGTGGCCGTGGTCCGATGAGGCGTTCGACGAGGCACGCGGCCGCGGGGTGCCGGTGCTGCTGTCGGTCGGATACTCGGCCTGCCACTGGTGCCACGTGATGGCGCACGAGTCGTTCGAGGATGACCGGACCGCCGCGCTGATGAACGAGCACCTGGTGTCGATCAAGGTGGACCGCGAGGAGCGGCCCGACGTGGACGCGGTCTACATGACCGCGACCCAGGCCATGACCGGCCAGGGCGGCTGGCCGATGACGGTGTTCATGACGCCGGACCGCGAGCCGTTCTACTGCGGCACCTACTTCCCGCGGGAGCAGTTCCAGCGGCTGGTCCTCGGGGTGGCCGACGCCTGGCGCCAGGACCGGGGCGGCGTCATCGGGCAGGCGCAGCGGATCGCGGCCGCCCTGGCCGAGCAGATGTCGAGGGGACAGGACGGCGGGCCAGGTGAGGTGCCTGGCCCGGCGCTGCTGAGCCAGGCCAGCGAGGCGGCGATCACCGGCCTGGCGTCCAGCTACGACGCGGAGCGGGGCGGTTTCGGCAGCGCACCCAAGTTCCCGCCGTCGATGGTGCTCGAGTTCCTGCTCCGGCATCACGAGCGGGACGCGGAGGCGTCCGGGGAGCTGGCGTTGCGCATGGCCACGGGCACCATGGAGGCGATGGCCCGGGGCGGCATGTACGACCAGCTGGCGGGCGGATTCGCGCGCTACTCGGTCGACGCCGACTGGGTCGTGCCGCACTTCGAGAAGATGCTCTACGACAACGCGCTGCTGGCCAGGGTCTACGCGCACTGGTGGCGCCGGACCGGCTCCGCGCTCGCCCGCCGCGTCGCCGCCGATACCTGCGCCTGGATGATCGCCGAGCTGGGCACCGCCGAGGGCGGCTTCGCCGCCGCCCTCGACGCCGACAGCGAGGGCGAGGAAGGCAAGTTCTACGCCTGGACGCCTGGCCAGCTCCGCGAGGTGCTCGGGCCGGACGACGGTCAGTACGCGGCCGAGGCGTTCGGCGTGACCCGCCAGGGCACCTTCGAGAACGGGAAATCGGTGCTCCAGCTTCGCGCCGACCCTGCCGACCCCGAGCGCTTCGCGCGGATCCGCGCTGCCCTGCTTGAGGCACGCGAGCTGCGGGTCCGCCCGGGCCGGGACGACAAGGTCGTCGCCGCCTGGAACGGCCTGGCCATCGCCGCGCTGGCCGAGACGGGCCTGCTGCTCGAGCGTGCCGATTTCATCGCCGCGGCGCAGGGCGCGGCCGAGCTGCTCGCCGGAACCCACCTGGCCGGCGGCCGCCTGGCCCGCACCTCGAGGGACGGTACCGCCGGCCCGAGCGCGGGCGTGCTCGAGGACTACGCCTGCGTCGCCGAGGGGTACCTGGCCCTGGCCGGAGTCACCGGGCAAGCCAGCTGGGTAACCCTCGCCGGACAGCTGCTCGAGACCGCGCTGGACAGGTTCGGTGATTCGGCGCACGGGTTCTACGACACCGCCGACGACGGCGAGCCGCTCATCTACCGGCCGGCCGACCCGGCCGACGGGCCCACCCCATCGGGGACGTTCGCGGTAGCCGGGGCGCTGCTCAGTTACTCCGCCCTGACCGGATCGGCCCGGTATCGCGCGGCCGCCGCCGGGGCGCTCGGGCCGCTGCCGGCGGTCGCGTCGCGCTACCCGCGCGCCGCGGGCTGGGGCCTGGCCGTGGCCGAGGCCATGGCGGCCGGCCCGGCCGAGATCGCGATCGTCGGGCCGCCCGACGACGGCCGCACCGCAGCGTTGCACCGGACGGCGCTGCTCGCCGCGCCGCCGGGCGCGGTCATCGCGCTCGGCCCCGGTGACGGAAACGGAGTGGACGCCATACCGCTGCTGGCCGGCCGTGAGCCGGTGGACGGCGTCCCGGCCGCCTATGTCTGCCGGGAATTTGCCTGCCGCCTGCCGGTCACGGATCCTGAGCAGCTCCGGGCGGAGCTACGCTCGGCGGACCGGGCCTGACCCCCCTTAGGGGAAAGCCGCCGCCATTGCCGGAAACGGCGGTATAGACAGGCGCGCGGCTTTCGGTGCATGGTGTTTGGTGGTTAGCGCCGAAGGCCGATAGCAGGAGGAGCAGTGCAGTTGCGCGACGGAGCGCGTCGCACGCTTGTCGCGTTGGGGACCGGGCTGGCGCTGCTGACCCTGGCCGCCGCGGGCAACGCCCCGTCGGCGCTGGCCGCTCCCGTGGGCGGGCTGGCCGGGCATGGCCTGCGCGACGCCACGGCTGTCGTGGGCGGCCAGGTGATCCCCGGGGCGTCGCGTTCAGGCTCCCAGCCGGTCGCGGTGGCGCACTTCTCCGGCTCCTCGCGGACGCCGGCGGTCGCACCGCTGCACCGGCTGCTCCAGGCGGACCTGTTCGTGGTCGCCCCGACCACGCTGCGCAGCAGCATCGCCGCGGCGGTGCAGCGGCTGCCCGGGGTGGTGGCCGCCCAGCAGCTCGACGCGGCCAGGCTTGAGGTGAACGGCAAGCTCACGGCGATGCTCGGGGTGAACCCGTCCTCGTTCCGGGCCTTCGCGGCCCGGCCGACCGCCGACTCGCTCGCCCTCTGGCAGAACGTGGCGGCCGGCGGGGTCGCGGTCTCGTACACGATGGGCAAGCTCGATAAGCTGCCGCTCGGCCGTCCCGTCCGGGTGACGGGCCGGCGCGTCGAGGAGCTTCCGGTGGCGGGCCTCGGCACGGTCGGGATCGGCGGGGTCGATGCCGTGGTCTCCGACGCCGTGGCGCGCTCGCTCGGCATACCCGCCGGCAACGCGATCGTGATCAGCGCCCCGCACGCCGACCTGAGCTCGCTGATGCGGCAGGTCCGGAAGCTGCTGCCGCGAGGCGCGGCAATCGCGCCGCTGGTGGCCCAGGCCCCGGTCACGGGTACCCCCGTGACCGCAGGCGCGGGCGGGGTCGCCGGGACCACCGCCGCGGACGGGCCCGGCCTGACCACCGCCGAGGTGATCGCGTTCCTGACCGCCGCGGAAAGCCGGCTGGGCATGCCCTATGTGTGGGGCGGCGACGGCCCGGACGTGTTCGACTGCTCGGGCCTGGTGCAGTGGTCGCTCGCCCGCGCGGGCGTGGTCATGCCACGGGTGGCCGCCGAGCAGGCGCTGACCGGCCCGCTGGTACCGGTCAGCGAACTGCAGCCCGGCGATCTGCTCTTCTACCACACCGACCCCACGGCCCCCGGTTACATCTCGCACGTCGCCATTTACCTGGGCGACGGGGAGATGCTCCAGGCTCCGCAGCCTGGGCAGGACGTCGAGGTTGTCCCGGCGTGGCTCGGCTCCGGGTTCGCCGGCGCCGTGGCCGTGTACCCGAGGGTGGCGGCGGCTGTCGCCGCCGACCCGGCCGGCTGACCCGTCCCCGCGTAACTGGCTCGTCGGGCTGGACCAGGCCGGCCCGAGGCCGGCGCGGATATCGCACCTACTTCCCCAGATCATGAGCAAGCCGGGATGCCGGAGCCCGGCTGAGTGCAGTATTGCGGGGATTCACGTGAGTGCGTAATCTTCATTACATGAGTACAGGGGACGAGGGCTCGCCGGCGAGCTCAGCGAGCGAGAGGCTCCGCGGGTGGTTCAGCGGACGCATGCCGGGCGAATGGTTCAGCGGGGCACCGGACATCAACCTCGATCGCGAGGAGATCACGATCGTCGGCGTCTTGCCGGCCCGGAGACCGCTGAGGACACGACCGACGCGGAGCGGGCCGCCGCCGCCGAGGGGCGCAGCCGCAGGTTCCGCGAGGAGACGCGTCAGCAGCGCATCGAGATCGCCCGCGAGGCCGAGCACCGGTTCGGCCGCAAGGTCTCCTGGGGCGTGATCTGCAACGAGAAGAGAGTGATGTTCACCACATTCTCGGTGCCGGTCATGACCAGGCTCCGCCAGCCTGAGCGGCTTGTTCTTGACACGCTGGTCGACGCCGGAGTAGCCCGGAGCCGGAGCGACGCGCTCGCCTGGTGCGTGCGGCTCGTCGGGGAACACGAGGACACCTGGCTCGCGGACCTCAGGGAGGCCCTGCGCCACGTTGAGCAGGTGCGCTCCGAAGGTCCGCAGTCTTCCTGACCTCGCGCGCTCAGTCGGCGTCGTCAAGGGCCGCGGCCACCCGGCGGTGCGCCTGCCAGATCTCCTCGGGCAGGTCGGCAAACTGCTCCAGGTGCTGCTCGCGGTGCTTCATTTCCTGCTTCCACCGCGGCGTGTCGATGGTCAGGATCGTCTCGAGTTCCTGCGGTGCGGTGGCGACTCCGTCGAGGTCAAGCTCGTCTTTGACCGGGACGATGCCGACCGGTGTCGGCCTGCCGCGGACCTCGCCCTCCGCCAGGCGCAGCAGCCAGAGCAGCGGCCGCAGGTTGTCGCGGTAGCCGGGCCACAGGTAATGCCCGTCCTCGGGGTCGCGCTGGAACCAGTTGACATGCGCGAAGATCGGCTGGCTGGCCGCCGAGCCGATGACCTTCAGCCAGTGCGCGGCGTACGCGCCCTCGGGGTAGGACATGAACGGGCGCATGGACATCGGGTCGTAGCGCAGCAGCCCATCGACGCCCTCGGCGGCGAATGTCGCCTCGGCACCTAGCGTCAGGCCGTCGTAGACTCCCTCGGCCAGGTCGGTAATCGCCCGGATGAGCGGCTCACGGTCGCTCGTGCGGCCGCCGAAGATGATCGCGTCGATCGGCACGCCCTTCGGGTCGTCGAAGTCCGGCGCGATGTTCGGCACGTTGGCCAGTGTCGTGGTGAACCGGCTGTTCGGGTGCGCCCACGGCGCGCCGGCGTCCTCGGGCGGGCGCTCGGATATGAGCGTGCCGGTCCAGTCCCGCCAGCCGGTGATGCCGGCGGGCGGCTCGGGCGTGCGGCCCTCCCACCACACCTCCTGGGTGTCGTCGTTGTAGGCGACGTTGGTGAACAGCGTGCCGGTGCCCGGTGCCACCGACCCGAGCGCGGTCGGGTTGGTCATCTCGTTGGTGTCCTTGGCCACGCCGAACACGCCGAACTCGGGATTGATCGCGTAGATCTTGCCGTCATCGGGGTCGACGCGGAGCCACGCGATGTCGTCGCCGTAGAAGTCGACGCGGTACCGGTCGCTGAGCGCGTCGGGCGCGAGCATCATGGCCAGGTTCGTCTTGCCCGAAGCGCTCGGGAAGCCGCCGCAGATGTGGTAGCGCCTGCCGGTCACCTGGTCGGTGATGCCGATGAGCATGAACTGCTCGGCGAGGAACTCACCCGACGCCCAGCCGTCGTAGGCGGCCTGCCGCAACCCGTGCGCGATCTTGCCGAGCAGCGCGTTGCCACCGTAGGACGAGCCGAAGTGCAGGATGGTCCGCTCGTCGGCGAACGTGACGAAGTAGCGCTGATCGTCGGGCGTGCCCTGGCCGAGCTTCTCTAGATCACCGGTGACGTGCACCGCGCGGACGAAGCTGCTGGCGTCGGCGAGGTCGTCAATGTAGTGCACTCCCACGCGCGCCATGCGGATCATGTGCAGCGCGACCGTGCGGCAGTCGGTGAGCTCCACGCCCGCCGCGTACCGCTCGAGCGGCGAGCCGGCCGGTGCCATCAGGTACGGCACGACGTACATCGTCTGGCCGGCGGACGCACCGCGCATGCGCTCCTCCAGCAGCGGCCGCATCTCGGCGGCCGGGCGCCAGTTGTTGTAAACGCCCTTGTCGGCGGGATTGCTCGTCGCGACTATAGTTCGCTCCTCCGAGCGCGCGGTGTCCTTGACGTAGCTACGCGAGTAGTACCGTCCCTCGCCGGCGGGCAGAATCTCCCCCTCGGCGAGTGCCTCGCTGATGAGCCGCGCGTCGTCGGACGCGCTGACGACCTCGATCCGCCCGGCTCCCGTGAGCTCGGCCCAGTACCGGACGTACTCGCGGACGTGAACGTTCTTCAGTCCCGCTCGGTCCAGCGCCGCGTGCACGTCGACCATCGGCCGTCCTCTCGCCTGCTTGAAGGGGTTTTTCAACTCCGTATATTGCGAGAAGAATAAGCGTACTGAGTGGGCGCCCGATGCCGGTCCCGTGGTAGCGGGCCGAGGCCGGGCGCTTCGGCGATGCCGGCCAGCCGGCCGGGCATCGCCGTCGCCGCTCCTCCCGTAGCACCACCGTAGGCCAGGTCCTTGCTGGTCAGGATCTCCCCGCGCTGATGCGCTGCGCAGGCCGGATCCGCACCGGAATGCATCGAGCCGGCCGGCTCGGCGAAACGCTGCGGCGTGGGGGTGTCCTTTTCGGGCGCCAAGATGTTAACGTTCCGTTATGGGGGAGCTACGCTGCGTTGATGGATCCATTCTGACGGTTACCGCAGTGGCGTGCAGCGACCGGCTGGGCACGCCTTATGAGATCACGCTCGACCTCCGGCGCGGGCGCAAGCCGTTCGCGTCGGTCGGCGAGCGCTGCGGGTTCCGGCTGGGGCAGCTGGCCGCCAGCGTGGCCGCGGCGCGTGAGGATCCGGCGCAGGCCGCGGCGTGGCCCGATCCCGATGACCGCTTCCCCGAGCCCGGGCCGCAGGCCGGCCGGGCTAGCCCGGCCGGCCTGTCGGGCCCGGAGTTCCGTCCCGGGGAGCGCGAGTACTTCTCGCTCCGGTCCAGGGAGCGGTCTGACCTGCCGGGCAGCGGAGAGTTCCGGTGCGTGCTCCAGGACTCGGCAGAATGGCTGAGCGAGCAGCGGCCCGCCGGCCCGCCCGGCCGGCGAGGGCATCCCGGTGCGATCAGGCCGGGATCCGGCGACCCGGGAAGCTGGTACCTGACCCGCCGCGCGGTCGTTGAGGCGTGGGGGGCGGATGGGATCGGCGTGCGAGCCGTCCTGACCTCGGCCGAACTGGTGACATTCTTGGATACGGTGCTTAGGGAACCGGGCGAGGCCGCGGTCGCGGGCTCGGTATCGGCATCGGCATCGGCATCGGCCAGCGCGAAGGCGACGACAGCCGGGATGAGACGAGCCAGCATCGGCAAGCCGGCCTGGCGGCAGCGAGGAAGGGTGCGGGATGAGGGTACGCGGTCTCGCCTACCGGCTCTACGAGCACAGAATCGAAGCGTCGCTTTCGCCGCAGGCGATCCCCAGGCACGTGGGGGTGATGTGCGACGGTAACCGCCGGTGGGCCCGCTCGGCGGGCCTGACCGACGTCAGCAGCGGTCACCAGGCGGGTGCCGACAAGATTTTCGAGGTGCTGCAGTGGTGCCGGCAGACCGGCGTCGAGGTGGTCACCCTGTGGCTGCTCTCGACCGACAACCTGGCCCGCCCGTCGACCGAGCTAGAGCCGCTGCTGCGGATCATCGAGGACACCGTCCGCGAGCTCGTCGCGCAGAACTGGCACGTCAACCCGATGGGGGCGCTCGACCTGCTGCCCGCCGACACGGCTCGGGTGCTCAAGGACGCGGCCGATGCCACCGCCACGCAGACCGGGCTGCTCGTCAACGTCGCCGTCGGCTACGGGGGACGGCGCGAGATCGCCGATGCCGTCCGCTCGCTGCTGCAGGACCACGCCACCAGGGGGACGACGATCGAGGAACTCGCCGAGGTCCTCGACGTCGAGCACATCGCCGAGCACCTCTACACGGCCGGGCAGCCCGACCCCGACCTGGTCATCCGTACCTCCGGTGAACAGCGGCTCGGCGGGTTCCTGCTGTGGCAGAGCGCCCATTCCGAGTTCTACTTCTGTGACGCCTACTGGCCAGCCTTCCGGCGGGTGGACTTCCTCCGCGCGCTGCGGTCCTATGCGGCGCGCCAGCGCAGGTTCGGCGCCTGAAGGAGCCGCTCACTGGCCAGGCGCGGAACGCTCGCGGTCACGCCGCGGTCCGCTGAGCCACCTGCTGCCCGAGTTTCTGCAGGCCCACGGCCCTGAGCAGTAAGCACCCTCGATGTCGGTCACGTTAACAGGCTGTGCCGGTACTTCCGGGGAGAGGCTGACCGAGGGTAACGTCATACGTGACGGGTGGTGCGTAGCCGCCCGCCGGGAAGGCCCTCGATCCTCGAGCTTCGCGTCCTGGTACGCAGGCGTGGTGAGCGAAGGGCCGGCGCCCGGCCCTTGCTGGCCGGTCCCGGTCCCGCCGACACGTCTGTGTCCGAACATGGCGCCGCCGAGCGCCAAGGGGAGAGCGAGTGGCCAGTCCCTCAGCACGTCGCACCTATGTCCTCGACACCAGCGTCCTGCTCGCTGACCCGGCCGCCATCGGCAGATTCGCCGAGCACCGGGTGGTCCTGCCGGTGGTGGTCATCACCGAGCTTGAGGCCAAGCGCCACCATCCGGAGCTTGGCTTCTTCGCCCGGCAGGCGCTGCGCTACCTGGACGACCTGAGGGTCGAGTACGGCAGGCTGGACGCTGACCTGCCGGTCGGCGACGAGGGCGGCACGATCCGCGTCGAGCTGAACCACGCTGACCCGTCGGTGCTGCCCGCCGGGTTCCGCCTCGGTGACAACGACACCAGGATCCTGTCCGTGGCGCGCAGCCTGACCGCCGAGGGTGACGACGTGGTGCTGGTCAGCAAGGACCTGCCGCTGCGGGTGAAGGCCGCCGCGATCGGCCTGACCGCCCAGGAATACCGGGCCGAGCTCCCCGCGGACTCCGGCTGGACCGGCATGCGCGAGCTCGACGTCACCGCGGCGGAGATCGACGAGCTCTACGCCCACGGGCAGCTGGACTGCGCGGCGGCACGGGACCTTCCGTGCCACACCGGCCTGGTGCTGGTCTCCGGGGCCTCCGGGGCCGGCAGCGCCCTCGGCCGGGTGCAGCCGGACAAGTCGGTGCGGCTGGTCCGCGGCGACCGCGAGGTGTTCGGGCTGCGCGGCCGCAGCGCTGAGCAGCGGGTGGCGCTCGACCTGCTGCTCGACCAGGAGGTGGGGATCGTCTCCCTGGGCGGCCGGGCCGGGACCGGCAAGTCGGCGCTGGCCCTGTGCGCGGGCCTCGAGGCCGTGATGGAGCGGCACCAGCACCGCAAGCTGGTCGTGTTCCGCCCGCTGTACGCGGTCGGCGGCCAGGAGCTCGGCTATCTGCCCGGCTCCGAGGCGGACAAGATGAACCCGTGGTCGCAGGCGGTCTACGACACCCTGTCCGCCGTCACCTCCCAGGACGTGATCGACGAAGTGCTGGCCAGGGACATGCTCGAGGTGCTGCCGCTGACCCACATCCGCGGCCGGTCGCTGCACGACTCGTTCGTGATCGTGGACGAGGCGCAGTCACTGGAGCGGGGCGTGCTCCTCACCGTGCTGTCCAGGATCGGCAGCGGGTCCAGGGTCGTGCTCACTCACGACATCGCGCAGCGAGACAACTTGCGGGTCGGCAGGCATGACGGCGTGGTCGCCGTCATCGAGAAACTCAAGGGTCATCCGTTGTTCGCGCACGTGACACTGGTTCGCTCGGAGCGATCCCCGATCGCCGCCCTGGTGACGGAGATGCTGGAGGACGCCGTCCTCTGATCCTCACGTTCCGTACCCGCGCGACAGCGCTCAGTTGGGCACGGTACCGTAATGCGCACCATGAACGATCCGCCTCGCAGGTCAGCCGATGCCACGGGGCCCGGTTCCGCCGAGGCCGTCTCCGTCGTAATGCCGGTCAGGAACGAGGAGCTGAACCTGGCCGATTCGGTACAGAGCGTGCTGGCCCAGGACTATCCGGGCGAGCTCGAGGTTGTGCTGGCCGTGGGCCCGTCGCGGGACCAGACCCTGCAGGTGTCCGAACGCATGGCCGCCGCCGACCCGCGCATCACCGTCGTGCCCAACCCGGCCGGCCATATCCCGTGCGCGGTCAACGCGGCGATCAAGGCATCCAGGCACTCGATCGTGGCGCGGGTCGACGGGCATGCCCTGCTGCCGACGGGATACCTGCGCACCGCGGTCCAGAAACTGGAGCAGACCGGCGCGGACAACGTGGGCGGGATCATGGCCGCGCAGGGGGTGACGCCGTTCCAGCAGGCGGTGGCGTGGGCGATGACATCGCCCTACGGGGTGGGCGCGGCGAAGTTCCACACCGGCGGCCGCCCCGGGCCGGTCGACTCGGTCTACCTGGGCGTATACCGCCGGGCCGCGATCGAGCGGGTGGGCGGCTACGACGAGTCCTACCTGCGGGCCGAGGACTGGGAGCTTAATCACCGGATCCGGCTGGCCGGGGGAGTCGTCTGGTTCCAGCCCGACTTGCGGGTCACCTACCGGCCGCGGGCCAGCGTCCGCACGCTCGCGATGCAGTACTTCCACTATGGCCGCTGGCGCCGGGTGGTGGCGCGGCAGCACGCCGGCACGATCAACCCCCGGTACCTGGCCCCGCCGGTCGCTGTCCTGGTCATGGCGCTCGGGGTGCTGGCCGGCATCGCGGGCCTGGCCGGCTTGTTCAGCGGCGCTGCCGGGATCTGGCCGGCGGTCGCGACCTGCGGCCTCGCCGTCCCGGCCCTTTACCTGGCCGGGGTCATCGGGGTAGCCGTGGCGGCCGCCCGCCGGCTGCGCCTCAAGGTCGCCGCCCGGCTTCCTGCCGTGCTGGGAACGATGCACGTGGCCTGGGGAATCGGGTTCATCACCAGCCCGCGGAGCCTGATCCCCGGGAACGTCGCCGCCCATCACGAGGATCCGCCGCCGGAATAGCCCGGCGGAGCAGGGCTTCCGCGACCTCGAGATCGTCCGGATAGGTGATCTTGATGTTACGCTCGCTGCCCGGCACCAGGCGGACGGGGACGTCGGGCAGGTAACGGAGCACGATGCCGCAGTCGTCGGTGGCAGGCCGCTGCGGGAAGGCCGGATCGGCATCCGCGAGCTGGTAGGCGCGCCTGATCACCGAGAGCCGGAAGCCCTGCGGCGTCTGGCAGCGCGCCAGCGTGTCACGTCGCGGCATGCCCGTTACCACGCCGTCGGCGACCTCCACGATCGTGTCCGATGACGGCACGGCGACCCCGATGGCCTGGTCCGTGGCGAGCGCCCTGACGCAGTCGGCGATGATGCGCTGGTCCAGCAGCGGCCGGGCCGCGTCGTGGAAGAGTACGTTGCACTCGCCCGCGCCGAGCGCTGCGATCGCGCAGCGGGTCGAGTCCGTCCGCGTTACGCCGCCCTCGATCACCCCGGTGACCTTGGAGTAATGGTCGGCGTCCGCGAACTGCTCCTTGGACCGGCCAGCGAGGTCGGCCGGCATCACGACCGTGATCGCGTCCACGCCCGGGGCCTGCTCGAAGGCCGCCACCGAGTGCTCGACCAGGGTCCGGCCGGCCAGGACGTGCAGTTGCTTGGGCCTGTCGCCGCCGAACCGCTGGCCGGCCCCGCCGGCCAGCACGACCGCCACCGTGCGCATGAGGGGACCCTACCCGCCGGCCGCGCGTGCTCGGCCTGGGTCGCGCCACGCCAGGTCTGCCTACCGCTTTGTGTGGGTAGACATAGGTACGCTAGGTCACTGAGCGGACTCGTGCAGTGCTGGGAGCCGGATGGGCCGGATGATCGCAGTCGGGCCAGGTACACGGCCGGCCAGGCGGCTGGTGGTACGGCCTACGGGAGCGCGGGCGTGAGCATGCCCGAGACGCTCGACGACCTGCCGCGCCGTCTGGCCGGCTGGGCGCTGAACCGGTCCCTCGCCCCGGTCTCCGTGACTGGCATCTCGCTGGCCCTGTCGGTCTGCGCCGCGGGATGGTTCAGCGCGGGAACCAGGCCGGGCAACATCAACGGAGCGCTGGCGCTGTGCACCAGTTACCTGGCCTCCTGCGCGGCCCGGCGGCTGGCCGGCCCGGCCCCGGCCGCGACGGCGCGGACCGCCGACGTCGCCGCGGGCCAGCTGGCCGAGTGGTGCGGCGCCGTGTCGGAGTACGTCGTCTACGCCGGGCTCGCCGTGGGCGGATATGAGGAGCACTGGCGAGACACCTGGCAGCTGGCCGTGGCGGTGATGATCGTGCAGGCGGTGCGCAGGACCGCGGTCGCGTGCAGCCGCCCGGTCGCTGACCCCGCGGGCACCGGGAATCCCGCCGGCCACGCAGTCGGCGTATTCCTGAGCTGCCCGCCGGGCGGGCGGATCGCGCTGATCACCCTGGTCGCGCCGATCTGGGGTGCCCGTGCCACGCTCATGGTCCTGCTGGAGTGGGGGATCATCGCCACCGGATACGCGCTCACCGGCCACGGCCCCTACCGGGCCGCCGTGCCGGGTTCAGCGGACCATGCAGAGTCGGCGCTCCTGGCGGACTCGCCGGCCGGCGTAGCGGGCCTGCGGGTGGAGCAGACGGTTCCGGTGGAGGCGGCCGCCGCGGCCGAGTCGACGGCCTGGGTGGAGTCGGCGGCGTGGGTGGAATCACCGGTTGCGAGGGAACCCGCGGTGGCGGCGGAGCAGGTGGTCGCGGCGGCGGAGCAGGTGGTCGCGGCGGAGCCGGCGGCCGCGGGCGAGGCGGAGGAGGCGCCGGTCGCGCTGGCCGCCTCGGCGAACGGTGCGGGCCAGGCGGAGCTGCCGCTGAGCCTGGCGGACTCGCCGGAGCCGACCACCGCACTTGACCTGTTCATCCAGGCTGACCTGACCACGCGGCACGAACCGGCGCCGGAGGTCGTGGCGGACTCCCGCGCCCTGGCGACCATGGCGGCATGCCGGGACGACGGAGTCGCGGCGGTGTGGCTCGGCCGGGTGGTCAGAGGACAGTTCGTGCCGCTGCCGCCCGCAATCGCCGGGCTGGCCGCCACGTCGTTCCTGGCCTGGCTCGGCATGCGGAACCTGCCCGGGCTACTGCTGCTCACGCCCCTGGTCGTGACGCTGCTCGCGGCCTTCGGATCCAGGCACCCGCACGACGGCCGCCTGGACTGGCTGACGCCGGCCGTGCTGCTGGCCACCCAGCTGGTGTACTTCGCGGCTGTGGGCTTCTCTTTCCGGGTCCCGCCGCCCGTGACGTTCGCGCTGTGCGCGCTGATCGCGGTGCATTACGCCGAGCTGGCCACCCGCAGCAGGCCGGATATCGTCCAGGGCCCCGAGACCAGGCTGGGCTGGGAGGGCCGGATGTTCATCGCGGCCCTGGGCGCCATCCTCGGGATCGCCATGGCTGCCTACCTGGCTCTGGTCGCCTATCTTCTGGTGCTTATCTACGCAAAAATCATGATAAGTCGCCTCGCGGTTCGAGAAGGGGGGCGCTGGTGATCGGCATGGTTCTGGCCGCCGGTGCCAGCAGGCGGCTCCGGCCGGACACTGACGAGCTGCCCAAGGCGCTGCTGCCCGTGGCGGGGGAGACCACGATCCTGGACATCGCGCTGCGCAACCTGGCCTCGGTGGGCATGCGCGAGATCGTGATCGTCGTCGGGCACGCAGCGCACGCCATCGCCGACCGGACGGCCGATCTTGAGGCCGCGCACGGGATCGCGCTGGAACTCGTGCACAACGGACGGGCGCTCGAGTGGAACAACGCATATTCCCTCTGGCTGGCCCGCGAGTACTTCAGTCGTGGAGCACTGCTGGTCAACGGCGATACCGTGCATCCGGTCAGCGTGGAGAAGACCCTGCTGGCCGCCCGGGGCTCGGGCGCGGCGGGCCGGGCCCGGGTCATCCTGGCCGTTGACAACTCCAAGCCGCTCGCGGACGAGGAAATGAAGGTGGTCCTCGATGCCCGAGGGCTGCTGAGCAGGATCTCGAAGCAGCTGGATCCGGTGAAGGCCTACGGGGAGTACATCGGCGCGACCCTGATCGAGGCGTCCGCCGCGGTGCCGCTGGCCGATGCCCTCGAGACAACCTGGCGCCGGGACCCCGGCCTTTACTACGAGGACGGCTACCAGGAGCTCGCGGACCGGGGCGGCGAGATCGCTGCCGTGCCGATCGGCGAAGTCGACTGGGTAGAGGTCGATGACCACCAGGATCTGCGCCGGGCCCGCGAAATCGCCGCTCACTGTTAGTAAAACTCCGCTCACTGCTAGTCTCGCGGGCATGCCGCTCCTGGCCCGGATGCTTGCCGCGCCGCTGGTGGTCGACGTCCGGCCCGGGGCGGTCGGCGGCCTGGGCACCCTCCTCGCGGACCGGCGCATCGCGACCGAGGGCCGGGTGGCGGTGGCCGTGGGCCCCAGCCAGGGGGACAGCATCGTCGCCGAACTGGAGATCGAGGCCGGCGAGGTGTTCCGGGTCGCGGACGGCAGCCACGGCAGCGCGGTGTCGCTGGGCAAGCGGCTCCGCGCGGGGGCCTACGAGGCCGTGGCCGGCATCGGCGGCGGCCGGACCATCGATGTCACCAAGTTCGCCGCGCACATGGCGGGCATCCCGATGGTCGCGGTGGCCACGAACCTCGCCCACGATGGCATCGCCTCGCCGGTCAGCTCGCTGGAGCACGAGTCAGGCAAGGCCTCCTACGGCGTGGTCATGCCGGTCGCGGTGGTCGTGGACCTGGACCGGGTGCGATGCGCTCCCGATCCGCTGGTCAGCGCCGGGGTCGGCGACGCGGTCAGCAATCTGTCGGCCATAGCGGACTGGGAGCTCGCCGCCGCCGATATCGGCGAGCAGGTCGACGGGCTGGCCGCGGCCATGGCCAGGTCCGCGGCCCAGGCCGTGCTGCATCAGCCGGGAGACACGAGGTCGGACGAGTTCCTCACGGTGCTCGCCGAGGCGCTGGTCCTGTCCGGGATGGCGATGGCGGTGGCCGGGTCGAGCCGCCCGTGCAGCGGTGGTGATCATGAGATCATGCACGCGATCGACCAGCTGTACCCGGGCACCGCCAGCCACGGCGAGCTGGCCGGCGTGGGCGCGCTGTTCTGCGCTCGCCTGCGCGCCGATCCCGGCCAGGCCGAGCTGATCTCGGCCTGCCTGGCCCGGCACGGGCTACCGAGAACCCCGGACGACCTGGGCCTGTCGCTCGCGGACTTCGCCAAGGCCGTGGCCTGCGCGCCGGCCACCCGGCCGGGCCGCTACACGATCCTGGAACGACTCGGCATGTCGGAGGCCGAGACCGCCAAGCGAGTGGAGGAGTATGCCCGGGCCTACGCTGGCTGAGCTCAGGTCCGCGGGACAGCCGCAGTCGGTGATCGGCCGGCTGAACGACGAGCACTGGGCCGGCCGTCTCTACATGCGCAAGTTCTCGCCGCGGGCGACGTGGGTCTTTGCCCGGCTCGGCTGGCCGCCGAACGCGGTCACCGCGGCGTTCATCGCCTGCGGCGTGGCCGCCGGCGTGGTAGTTGCGTACGGCGGGCTGTGGACCGCCGTCGCCGGCGCGATCCTGATCCAGGCCTACCTGCTGTTCGACTGCTCCGACGGCGAGCTGGCCCGATGGAGCAAGCGGACCTCGGTCGCGGGCATCTACCTGGACGGGATCGGCCACTACCTGGGCGAGGCGGCGCTGCTGACCGGGCTCGGCATCCGGGCGCAGGGTCCGCAGGGTCACCTCACGCTGTCCGGCGGCTACGTGAGCGCGGGCCTGGCGGCGGCGCTGCTCGCGGCGATTGTCAAGGCGGAGACCGACAACGTGACCGTCGCCCGGGCCAAGGCTGGCCTGCCGGGCACGCACGAGGACGCCGCGCTCGCGCCGCGCTCCGGCGGGCTGGCGCTGGCCCGCCGCCTGGCCAGCGTGCTGCGGGTGCACCGGATCACCCAAGCGGTCGAGCTCTCGCTGCTGATCCTGATCGCCGCGCTCGTCGACACGGCGCGCGGCGGGCTCACCGCGACCCGGGTGCTGAGCGTCGCCTGCCTCGCCACCGCCGCGGTGATGGTCATCGCGCATCTCGCGGCGATCCTCGCGTCGAGGCGGCTGCGGTGAAGCTGTCCTGCGTGATCTTGACGATGGCCATCCGGCCGGCCGAGCTGGACCGGGCCGTCGCGAGCGCCGTGGCCATTGACTGCGGAGCACAGGGCGGTGCCGTGGAGGTCGTGGTGGTCGGCAACGGCGCCGACGTGCCGCCCGTCCCGCCCGGCGTGATAACGCTCAGGCTGCCCGAGAATGTCGGCGTGGCGGCCGGGCGGAACGCGGGCGCGGCCGCGTGCACCGGCGACGTGGTGCTGTTTCTGGACGACGACGGCTGGTATCCCGATCCCGGCCTGGGCGAGCACGTCGCGCGTTGTTTCGCGGCCGATCCGGGACTCGCCGTGCTCTCGTTCCGGGTTGTTGACCCGGATAGCGGCTCCGGCGCCCGATGGTACGTACCGCGACTACGGGCCGGTGATCCGGAGCGGTCCTCGGCGGTGACCACGTTCGTCGGCGGGGCGTGCGCGATCAGGCGCTCGGCGTACCAGGAGGCCGGCGGGCTGCCCGCGCAGTTCTTCTACGCCCATGAGGAGACTGATCTGGCCTGGCGGCTGCTCGGCCTGGGGTACCGGCTGGAGTACGACGCCGCGACCCGGATGTGCCACCCGGCACTGCCGAACGCCAGGCATGCGACCTGGTATCGGCTGGACGGACGGAACCGGGTGCTGCTGGCGCGCAGGAACCTGCCCTGGCTGCTGGCCGCGGCCTACCTGCTGGACTGGCTGGCGCTGACCGTCCTGCGGGAGCGGTCGGCGAGTGCCGTGCGGGCCTGGCTGGCCGGATTCGCCGAGGGCTGGCGGATGGATCCGGGGGGACGGCATCCGATTTCGGCCGTCACCGCCTGGCGGATGACCCGCGCCGGGCGTCCTCCCGTGATCTGAGCGGCGCGAACTTGTCCCGGGCCGGCTTCCAGCGCGCGCTAAGCTTTGGTCAGTGGAGGACTATCTACGCTTATGCTTTCGCTGAAGGCAGCGCCGTCGCAGGCCTGGACGCCTGGATCCGTGGCCAGGTCGCTGTCGGCTGTCGGCGTTCCGCGGTACTGGGCCGCCGTAGCGTTCGGGGTCTGCGCGGCGTTCGCGGGTGGTGTGGCCCTTTTCAGCACGAATGACCTGCACCGGCTCTGGGGGCTGATCGCCAGCTGTGCGTATATCGCGGCCGCGATGGCGGTGCTGGCCTGGCGGTCTCGGGGGATCGACCTCGCGCTGCTGCTGAGCGTCGCCGGAGCGCTGGTCACGCCGCTGTTCGTGAACGCCGCCACGGGACAGCGGCAGCCAGAGGTCGCGGTGATCGCCCGGTCGGCAAAGCAGCTGGTAAATCACCACTCGCCGTACCAGAGCGCTGCCTCACTCGCCGCGGTTCATAATCCCAACGCCTATAACCCCTATCTTCCGGTCATGTCGCTCTTCGGCATCCCGCGAGCGCTGTTCGGATCCCACGTGATCACCGATCCCCGGGTCTGGTTCGGCCTCGCCTTCGTGATCATTTTCTGGCTCGCGCTGAGGGCGGCCGGGGCCCGGAACTGCGTTCGCTGGACGGTCTTCGTCGCGGCGTCGCCCGTGATCGCGTTCGAACTCGCCGTGGGCGGCACCGACATCCCCATCCTGGCCCTGATGTGCCTGGGTTTCGCGCTGCTGTGGCGGCGCCCCCGGTTCGTCCTGGCCGGGATCGCGCTCGGCCTGGCGTCGGCGGCGAAGGCCACGGCCTGGCCGGCCGTGGTCGTCGCGGCGGTGCTGATCGGGACACGCGACGGCCGGGGGCCGCTCCTGACCTTCCTCGGCTGGGCCGTGGCCTCGTGCGCGGTGATCGTCGGCCCGGTCGCGGTGCTCTGGCCGGGTGCCCTGTTGGACAACACGATCACGTTCCCGCTCGGCCTGGCCGACATCAAGTCGGCCGCCGCCAGCCCGCTGCCCGGGCACGTGCTCGCTGATACCGGCCCGACCGGGCACCTGATCGCCATCGGGCTGCTGGTGCTGGCCGGGGTCCTGATCGCCGGCTCGCTGGTCGTCCGTCCCCCGAAGACCGTCCCGGCCGCCGTCTGGCGGCTCATCATCGGCCTGACGCTGATGTTCACGCTGGCGCCGGCCACCCGATTCGGCTACTTCATTTATCCCGCGTCACTGTTCTTGTGGCTGGAGGTGTCGCGGCTCGGGCTCCGGCAGTCCGCGGCCGATGCGTCACCGGCAGGCAGCGACCCGCCGGGGCGGGTGGCCGCAGCTCCAAGCCCGGCATAACGAATCCGTAGCTGATCTCCGGGCATTAGCGAGCTCCCGAGGGCATGCCCCTGAGGGCCACAGCCGGGGGCATGCCGTCATGACCGATATGGCCGTGGGCGGTGATCTCGTCAGTTGTCCGGTCCGGCGAATGCCGACTGGTCGCTGCAGATGTTGGTGTTCGCCGTGATCGCGCCGTCGGCGGCGCCGAGGCTGGTGACCGTCGGCGCAGGCGAGGAGGACGACGAGGACGGGGGATTGGGATTGAGCTCGGAGAAGCTGGAGCCGATGATCAGTTCGATGGTGCCCGGGGTCAGCGAGGAATTCTGCGTCACTTCGACGTTCGGAACCTGGGCCTTCAGGGTATTGACCGCGGGCATGTCCGAGGTGGCCGCGTACTCGATCTCCGAGGTCGTGAAGTCGAACGGAGGCAGGTCTCCCGTGCCCGTCACATCGAAGCCGCGGCTGCTCAGATCACCGGCGACCTGAGCAGCGATACCGGTGACGCCGGAACCGTTCACGACGTTGACCTTGACCTGGGACGGGGTGGCGTCAAGCGTGGGCGGCGGCGTCGCCTTCTTGCCCGACTTGTTCTTCGCCTTGGGCAGCACCGTGTCGTGCTGGATGGCGTTAAAAAGCTCGTTGGCCTGCGGCTGCTCGAACACCACGTCGTTATCATCCGCCGGATACGGGATGTTGGGCGCGGTGATGAACTGCACCGAATTGGACCTCAGGCCGTCCATGCTCTCGGCGATCTGCAGCATGGCGTTCTGGTCCAGGCCGGTGTCGGTGGTCATCGCATTGGTGGCGTCGCGGACCACGTTGAGGATCTTGCTCGGGCTGTGCAGCAGGCCGCTGTGCTCCATGCCCTGCACCAGGGCGACCATGAGGTACTGGTCCCGCTGTATCCGCTGGGTGTCGGAGCCCTCGCCGAGGTCCTCGCGGGTGCGCCAGAACGCGAGCGCCTCTCTTCCGAAGACGTGGTGCCGGCCGGCCGTCAGATTGAGCCCGGACAGCGGGTCGTCGACCGGGAAGGGCAGGCAGAGCTCAACCCCGCCGAGGTCGTCGATGATTTTTTCGAAACCCGTGAAGTCAAGCTCGATGAAGTGGTCCAGGTGGATGCCGGTGACGGCCTCGAAGGTCTTCCAGGTGCAGACCGGGCCGCCGGCATCCAGGGCCGCGTTGATCAGTTCCACGTCCCCGGGCGCCGCTTGCTGGCCCGTTGTCCCATCGCTGGCCGGGCAGCTCAGGATCGGGACCATGGTCTCCCGCGGGATGCTGATCACGGTGGCCTCGTGATGGCCAGGAGAGATGTGCAGCAGCATCAGCGTGTCCGAGCGGCCGCCCGGAGTTGCGGCTGCCGACCCGCCGATCCCGCCCTGGTTCAGGCGCGTGTCCGAGCCGATCAGCAGGATGTTCTCGGCGTTGTTGAGCTTGGGCGGCTGGTTGCCGATGAGCCCGGCCACATCGATGCGCTTGATGCTGTCCCAGTAGCCGCGGTACTTGGCGTAGGCGACCAGCGTGCCGGCCACGAGCACGGCCACAACGACCACCGACGTCCACGCCGCGACCCGCTCGGCCACCGAATGGCGCGAGCGGCGGCTCCTGGGCTGGCCGCGGCGCTTGCTCCGCGGCGTGCCCCGGTCCGCGTCATCCACATCGTTGCGGCGGCTCATCGCTCCTCCGGGCGAGAATCCCCGTCGGTCATCGCCGGGGAGTCTGGCCGTTAGGTTCCGCCCATCTTACGTGTTGGTAATGGGAGGAACCGTATGTAGTTGGCAAAGCTCAGGCTCAGCGTCGCCCGGCGGCGGCAAGGGTGCGGCCGTGCAGCGGGCCGCTGGCGGTCCCCTCTACAGTGGGAGCCGTGCGCTCTGGCGACCGCCCGACCGGCAAAACCGCCGCGACTGACCAGTCTGCGGCGGCCACGGGGGTCACCGGCAACCCTGAGGATATCGACGCCGGCCAACCGGTGACGACTGTTCAGCCGACTGCCGGGGACACCGGTGCCGGCCCGCCCGGGCCGGACCCGGATCGCGACCAGCCAGGTCCGGATGACGGGCCTGAACGGGACGCGGACCAGCCCGGGCCGGGCGAGGACCGGCAGGATCTGGCTCGCGGGGAGCCAGGGCCGGAGGCCCCGGGGCAGAGCGAGTCGAGGCACCGGGCCGGAACTGCCGCCCGGCGATGGACCCGGGCCGGGCTCGCCGGCATGAGCTCCGTGAGCCGCGCGCGCCCCCGCGCCGCCCGCCGCCCGAGGTACCCGGACGCCGCCGGGGCGGGGTTCGCCAGGCTTACCGTGCTGCCGGCCATCCTCATCGTGGCCTGGCTGCTCGTGGGGCTTCCGTTGCTGCTGGCCGGGACGTTCCTGCCGGCCCCGATGCTGCTCATCGCGGTGCCGCTGGCCGTCGCCCTGGCGGCGGGCCTGCGCCGGGTACCCGCCAGCTGGCCGCGGGCGCTGCCCGGCCCCGCCCGGGCGGCGGGCGGCGCCCCGCGCCCCGAACCGGGCTGGCCGGCCTGGTGGGGACTCGCGGGCACCGTCGTGATCGCCGCCGGCTTCGCCTTCTGGCAGTTCCAGTTCAACTCCGAGAGCATCATCGTGCTTCGTGACCCGGGCACATACCTGCAGACGGGCTACTGGATAGCACAGCACGGCTCGCTGCCGATCCCGCAGTCGCTGGCCGCCTTTGGCGGCCCGCATCCCGGGCTCGGCTTCTCCAGCACCGGCTTCTTCGCCCGCGGCACCGCGGTCGTGCCCGGGGTCATGTCGGGCCTGCCGTTACTCCTCGCCGGGGCGTTCTGGGTGCACGGGACGCCGGCCGCCGCGGCGATGGGCCCGATACTCGGCGGGCTCGCTGTGCTGGCGTTCGGCGGCCTGGTCGGTCGGCTGGCCGGACTGCAGTGGGCCCCGGCCGGGGCCCTGGTGCTGGCGTTCACGCTTCCCGAGCAGTACACGAGCAGGGGGTCGTTCAGCGAGACGGCCGTGCAGGTACTGCTGTTCGGCGGGCTGAGCCTCGTCGTGGACGCGCTGACCCTCGGTCACTTGCGCGAGCAGCCCGGGCCGCCCGCTGCGCCACCCGGACCGGCGCCGCCGGGCGAGCTGTCCGCGGCACTCGACTGGCGGATGTGGTTCGGGTCGCGCTCGGCGGGCCGCGAGCGCACCTCACGGTGGGCGCTGATGGCGCTGGGCGGGCTGGCGCTCGGGCTGACCGCCCTAGTCCGGTTTGACGGGCTCCTCGCCGTTCTCCCGGCGGTTCCGTTC
Organism: uncultured Actinomycetota bacterium; assembly: GCA_963729365.1. GTDB lineage: Bacteria > Actinomycetota > Actinomycetes > Streptosporangiales > Streptosporangiaceae > JASHPR01. The sequence continues at coordinate 9,757 of CAVSNQ010000009.1, read as the reverse complement.
ATCGGCATCCTGGTCGTCCGCCGAAGTAGCACGGCCGTCCCGTTCAGCGTAGGTCTGGCGATTGGCGCAGCGTGCGGGCTCGCGGGCGCCTATCTGCTGGCGCGGCCGTTCGTTGCTTCGCTGCAGCCGATGCCGGAATTGATCGGGCTGATCGCAGCGTGGCTGATCGCGATGACCGTGGCCGGCGTGGAATTGCTGCGCCTGCCCGGATTCCGCCAGGGCCTGCGGCCGGTGCTGGCCAGGCGCCCGGTGCGCTGGCTGCCCGATCTTGGCGGAGCGCTCGCCGTGGCCGCGCTCGCCGCGCTGGCGATCCGGCCGTACCTGCAGATCGTGCGCGGGCCGGCCACCGGAGGGGCGGCGGACTTCGTCGCCAGCCTGCAACGCCTCGAGCACCTGCCGGTCGATCCCGGGCGGCTCTACGCCGAGGACACCTTGTACTGGGTCATCTGGTACGTCGGGCTGCCGGCCGTGCTGCTGGGCGGGTTCGGGGTCGCGCTGCTGGTCCGGCGGTGCCTCCGCGCGCTGTTCTCCTGGCGGGACCCGTCCGGCGCGGCTCGCGTCTGGGCGCTGCCGCTGGCGGTCTTCTGCTGTGGCTCGGCCGCCGTGCTCTGGCAGCCGGAGACCATCCCCGACCAGCCGTGGGCCAGCCGCCGCCTGGTGCCCCTGGTGCTTCCGGGACTGATCCTGTGCGCGATCTGGGCGTCCGCGTGGCTGTGCGGGCGCGCGCGCTCGCGGGGCGCCGGCCGGACCGCAGCATCGCTCGCGGGCGCGTGCTGCGTCGCGGCGCTGCTGGTGCCCACCGTGGCGACCACGTTCGGCCTGGGGCTTGGGCACTCGGGTAAGAGCGGCGCGCTGCGCCCCGCGGCCAATGGCCTGGCGCTGAAGCGGACCGGCCAGGGTCAGGTTGGCGCCGTCGGCAGGCTGTGCTCCTCGCTCGGGCCGTCGGCCTCCGTCGTGATCGTCGACCGGCTGGTGGCCCAGCAGTTCACCCAGGCGATCAGGGGGATGTGTGACGTCCCGGTGGCCTGGATAGCCAGGCGGCCGGTCGGGGACGTCGAGAACGTGGTGGCCGGCATAGAACGCGCCGCCGGCGGCCGGTGCTGCTCGGCGCGCGGCCAGCGGAGCTCTACGCCTACGGCGGCGGCACCCCGGTCCGGGTGCTGGACCTGTCGACCTCGCAGGACCCGCACACTCTCACCCAGCCGCCGACCACGCTCTCGCCGGCCGACTACGTGATCTGGATGTCGTCCCTCGGCCCGTCGGGGGCCCGGGTCTGAACCGGCCCGGCCGCCGGCGCCCGGCGAATTTGCCTGCTGCCCGCTGAGGCCATAAAGTAAAGGCACTCCGACGCGGGGTGGAGCAGTTCGGTAGCTCGCTGGGCTCATAACCCAGAGGTCGTGGGTTCAAATCCCACCCCCGCTACCAAGTAGTTGCAGGTCAGGGGCCTGATCGCCGGGAACGGCGGTCGGGCCTTTTGATCATCCGTTGGCCGCTCGTTGGCGGGACAGGACCCCGGAGCGCTGTGCGAGTCCGGTAGATGCTGGACACCTTGGTTCCGGTTCCTGGGCGACAGTTTGCGGACGCGGTTCCGGTAGGTGGCCGACAGTAGTTCCGGTAGGTGGGCGACACTCCGTGCTGGTTCCCGGCTTTTGAGCGTCCTGTTCGCTTCGCTGCGATCACTGGTTGATCGCGGCGGAGGGAGCCGGGTGTGCTGGTGGAGCTGGGTGTCGTGGAGCAGCGGTATCGGGCGGTGCTGGAGGTCCTGGACGAGGGCGTGCCGGTGACGGCGGTCGCGCGGCGGTATGGGGTGGCGCGGCAGACGGTGCATGAGTGGCTGCGCCGGTATGCGAATGAGGGCGGGCTGGGCGCTTTGGCGGACCGGTCGCCGCGGCCGGATTCGTGCCCGCATCAGATGGCCGCGGAGGTGGAGGCACGGATCGTGGGGCTGCGGCGGGCGCATCCGTCGTGGGGGCCGTCGCGGATCCGCTGGCAGCTGGAGCAGCAGGGCGTGGACCCGCTGCCGGGCCGGTCGTCGGTGTACCGGGCGCTGGTGCGTCATGGGCTGGTGGAGGCGCGCAAGCGCAGGCGGCGCCGGGAGGATTACCGGCGGTGGGAACGCGGCCGGTCGATGGAGCTGTGGCAGATGGACGTGATGGGCCGGGTGTTCCTCACCGACGGCCAGGAAGTCAAGATCGTCACCGGCATCGATGACCATTCCCGGTTTCTGGTCTGCGCGAAGGCGGTGGTGCGGGCGACGGCCCGGCCGGTGTGCCAGGCGCTGGCGGAGGCGCTGCGCATCCACGGGGTGCCGGAGCAGATCCTGACCGATAACGGGAAGGTGTTCACCAGCCGGTTCGGTCCTGGGCCGGGCCCGGTGAAGTTCGATCAGATCTGCGCGGGTAACGGGATCCGGCACCTGCTGACCGCGCCGTACTCGCCGACCACGACCGGGAAAGTGGAGCGGCTGCACAAGACGATGCGGGCGGAGTTCTTCACCCCGAAAGACCGGGTGTTCGCGACCATCGGTGAGCTGCAGGACGCGCTGGATGCGTGGGTGGCGGAGTACAACACCGCCCGGCCGCATCAGTCGTGCGGCGGCCGCCCGCCAGCTGAGCGGTTCGCCCTGGCGGACCGGGCCGTCGCCGCTGACGGCGCCGCCATCGCACCGGCGCCCGTGGCTAAGCCGGTGCCGGGCAAGCGCCCGGCGGGGGTGTCGCGGTGGGTGAACGCGCACGGCAAGATCTCCCTGGCCGGGTTCAGCTATCACGTCGGCGCGACATATGCGGGTGAGCCGGTCGAGGTCGTCGTCGCCGGGGGGCTGGTGGATATCCTGCACGCCGGCGTGGTGGTCGCCACGCATGCGCAGCGGCTGCGGGAGGACCAGGCGGACCGCAAGCCCCGGGCGCGGGTGGCCCGCCGGGCCCGGGACGCGACCGCCGGATTGACCGTGACCCGGCTGGCCGACGGCGGCGGGGTGGTCAGCTTCGCCGGGACCCCGTACGCGTGCGGCCGCCGGTGGGCCCGCACCGCCATCGACGTCTCAATCGTCGCCGGGTCAGTGCAGCTGTCCCGCGACGGCAAGGTCATCCGGGTCCACCCGATCCGCCACGACCGCTCCCGCGAGCTCGGCGCGTTCGCCAACCCTAAAGGCCGGCCCCGCCGCAAGAACTCCGCCACCGGCAACGTCGCCTTACGATCATGTCGCCTAGGAACCGGAACTCATCTGTCGCCTAGGTACCGGTACTTGACAAGGACCCCGGAGCGCGGCACGTTGCGCCAGGGATTGGCACGAAAGAACATTGGGATGGCGGTCGAACGGCCTCGTGAGAGGTTCTGAGATCCTCTGCGCTGCTCCAGTCCGTGATGAAGATCATCGAACTACCTGCCACGGAACGACCCAGCGCTCTCAAGGCGGTACCGCCGGTTCAAATCCGGTCGGGGCTACAGAGCGAAGCAGCTGGTCAAGTGCCCCGATCGCCGATCATGGCGGTTGGGTTCTTGATCATTTGTGTGTGTCCCGAACGCAAAGGGGGCGCGATGCAGGCAGGGTCCTTGGATGCGGTCCTGCGTGGACGATGGAGGATGTTGGCCCTCCGGAGCCGCCCTGCGGGGGGAGGCTTCAAACCACCTCATGCTGCGTTGGCTGAAGACCGTCGTGGTGAGCGATGGGGAAAAGGCGTCAGGTGGGGGTCAGGAAGATGATCACTGCTGAAGCGTCGTAAATCAATCAGATGGCATCGGAACCGGGGCGTACAAATGGTCCGGGATGAGCTGCTCACTCTTCACCGCCAGCTCCCATGGCGACTCATGAGCTTTCGTGCCGATGCCCACAGACGAGGCATTCTCCGGCAAGAAGGGTCGGTCTACCAGTTCCGACACATCGAACTACAGCACCGGCTCGCTACCAGGTCTCTGGATCCAGCGGAATGACGAGGTTGAGCATCAGTATGCACGCTGCCAGCACATGCTTCTCCGCGTGACCACGCGTGACCTTACGTTCCAAGCGCCGTGCGCTGCCGAATTGGCTCCTCACCACAGCGCGGACCCTGACCCTCGACGGGGCTGCTCCGCAGGGCCGCATGTATGCAGTGATCAAAATGCTGGCGGCCGAGCCCGTCCCTTCCGGGCACATCGGTCATGATCTGCGTAAGCCGCCAGCGGTCCGTCTGCGCAGGTCTGCCGGCATCCCCGTTCGTTACCTCGCCGGAGCTGCCGCCGGGGCCTGTGCAAGAACGTAAAGTCCCCGGGCGGTTCTAAGCAGCGGTGTACCCCCGGCACTGCGCGGCCCGCCAGCGGCGTTGCTGATCATGCCCTGGAACGTTGGGTCCAGGCTGGGCCGGCCATGGTCGGCGCGGGGGTAACGTCTCCAGATCCATTCATAGACGCTCAGCCGGGTAAATGGTGCCTGGCCGGCTACTGTGAGCGCCCGGGCAGCCGCGAGGATCAGCTTCCAGTTTTCCGTGCCTTCGGATTCCTGGTCGGCGACCCACTGGCGGCCCTTGCCGGTCAGATACCGGCGATCACCGTCTCGGGTGATCCAGCCCCGCCGGACCCAGCCGCCGAACGAGCGCGGATTGTAGCCATTCTCCGTGAACGCCCGCGAGGCCTGTTCTCTGTCGAGTCCTTCGCCAGCAGGAACGTCGAATCGCTTCATCACGGCGAGCCTGCGCCCGGTGTCCCCGGCGCCAGGAGGTTCACCCTCCGGTGCGCTGGATCCTGTGGGCGAACCGCGCTGTTCAGGTGAGATCTGGCTGGCTGCTGCCGCTTCGGCTGCCAGCTGCAGTGCTTCGGTCAAGGCGCCCTGGGAGTTCAGGTGCAGGCGGACGGCGCAATTCGTCCCGTCGTCCTTAACATCACGTGCGTAGGCGTGCTGACGGTTCTGCGCGGCGGTTTTCGGGAGGCGGAAGTCCACGTAGCCGCGCGTGGTCACGTAGCAGTACGCGGCTTTGCGCCGCGCGCCGGGCAGCGTGAGCCGCAGGTATTTTAGGTCACCCGGTCCGGGCACGACATTCGCCCCGTGGACCTTAACCTGCTCCTGGACGAAACGTCTGAGCCATCGCTGGTCATCCGCGCTGGCCGTACGGAGCTTGGTCTCGACCGGGTCAAGAACCCCGGTGCCCGCTGGGGTCTCGGCTCCTGCGGGTGCGGTGGGAGCAGGATCGTGGGCGAGTTCCTTGTCCAGGGTCCTGATCAGACGGCGGGCATCAGAGCTGAACCTCTGCGGGCTGAGCTCAACGGCCTGCCGGTACGCGAGCTTGCTCAGGCTGCGCGGCAGCTGGACCGCGCCTGGCATGGACGCCCCGTCCACCAGGACCGGGATAACCCGGACAGCACGCTCCAGCGCTGCCTCAATCTCCAGCCGCACCATGTCCGCGGGATTATCCAGGCGCCTTCTCCCGTCCTCGCTGGCCATCGCGAGCCAGTGCTTGCCGATCACAGCCAGCAGCACACCGCACGACCCGACAGCGTCCCTGACCTCCTCGACAAAGTCATCACCGGGCTGGATCGAGTCAACGTCCTTGAACACCCGGTCCGCACCGAAGCGAGCCGCCAGCAACTCGAACAGCCAGCCAGCCGGATAGGCGGCATCAGCGCGTCGGTAGCTGATGAAGATCCCATTGCCCGGTGGCGAGATAACTTCCGTCATGACCCCCTGCCGCCTAGCCAGCAGCGACCGTCGCCGCGTCAGCGGCCGGAGCCGCGTCTAATTCCGAAAGTGCCGTGGCCCAGGCTAGTCACAGATCTAGTAACTCACCACGGATCAGCGGCAATCTTTTGCAGCCTTCACCCGTCCGGCATGCATAACAACCGTTGGTTCGCCCTCGACGGGGCACTCGGCACTGTCACTCATTCGGCTTGAGGGACGTCCGTTACTTGGTCGGGCCTCGCAGATCCCGCAGTTCTGCCTCTGCCATCGGCAGCACGGCGGGATACCACGTAGGACGCCGAACGGCGGGTCGGCGTACGTTCTCCCTACCTTCTCCATCACTTAGCGTGATGCCGGGGGTATCTCTCCAGGTGTGTAAGGAGTGACTAAGGGTAATTAAATGGCCAGTGGGAATGGCCGTTATCACGGGGGAGAAAAGGAGTCATGTCCGTTACACGCCAAGAGCCCGTCCCGGCAGGGATGGTGCACGCTGCAGGACCCGGAGGGGTTTTGGGAGACCCCTCTCATTACGATCGGGAAAATCCCCCCTGTGCCGGGCGGGAAGCCGCGCCGCTGCGGGAGCTGATGGATGACCGGCTGCTGGATGCGCTGCTGGAGCGGTCGCGGGACGAGGCCGGGGGGCTGCGGCTGACCGGTGAGGGCTCGATGCTGGGCGAGCTGGTCAAGGCGGTGCTGGAGCGGGCGCTGGATGCCGAGCTGACCGCGCACCTGGGTTATGAGCGGCGCGACCGGGCCGGCCAGAACACGGGGAATTCCCGTAACGGGACGATCGCCAAGAAGGTGCAGACCGGGATCGGGCCGGTGGGCCTGGAGGTGCCGCGGGACCGGGCGGGCAGCTTCGAGCCGGTGCTGGTCCCGAAGCGGTCCGGGCGGGTTTCCGGCGGCCTGGACGACATGATCATCAGCCTGTACGCGCACGGGATGACGGTCCGCGACATCCTGCACCACCTCGAGCAGGTCTACGGCACGAGGCTGTCGCACGAGCAGGTCTCCCGGATCACCGACCAGGTGCTCGAGGAGGTCCGGGCCTGGCAGGACCGGCCCCTGGACCCGGTCTGGGCGGTGGTGTTCCTGGACGCGATCATGGTCAAGGTCAGGGACAACCACGTCGTGCAGAACAAGCCCGCCTGCATCGCGCTCGGCGTCGACGCCGACGGCGAGAAGCACGTGCTGGGCATCTGGCTGGCCAAGACCCCGCCCGAGGCCGCCACCGCCGGGGAGTCCGGCCGGTTCTGGGCCAGCGTGACCGCGGACCTGCGCAACCGCGGCGTCCGTGACATCCTCATCGCCTGCTGCGACGGGCTGGCCGGGTTCGAGGACGCCATCGGCGCCGCGTTCCCCGCCGCCATCGTCCAAAGATGCGTTGTCCATTACCCCGACATCGTGGTTATGCCGATACGGGGCTGGGAGGCCCTGGCAGGCGGTGGTGACCGTCCCGGCGATATCGGCATAACCGAGCGTCTGGCGGCGTGAGGCTGTCCTCTCCGACGATCGGAGAGGACAGCGAAATGGATGTTGGGGATGGGGTCCGCGTGACGGGCCCGCTCGCGTCGTATGCGCGAGGGTTCGCCGGTGAGCTGGCCCGGCTGGGGTTCACGAGATACTCCGCGCACAAGCAGCTGCAACTAGCTGCGCACGTCAGCAGGTGGCTGGATGATGCGGGCCTGGGAGCGGCTGACCTTGATGTCCCCGCAGTAGATGCTTTCCTGGCAGCCCGCCGGGCTGGCGGGCATGGCGAGTTCATCACGGTGAAGGCGCTGGCGCCGCTGCTGGGGTATCTGCGCGGCCTGGGTGTGGTGGCGCAGCCGGAGCCTCCCGCGCCGCGGACCCGGGCGGAGCAGCTGCTGGCTGACTACCGCGGGTGGCTGCTGACCGAGCGCGGCCTCCGGGTGAAAGTTGCCCGCGGCTATGTCGACTCGGTCGCGCCGTTCGTGGCCGCTCATGTCGGCGGCGAGGCCGGGCTTGGGGAGCTGGTCGCTGGTGATGTCATCGCGTTCATGACCGCCCAGTCGCGGCGGCTTGCGCCCAAGACGGTGCAGCGGCTGGCGACCGCGATGCGGTCGCTGCTGCGGTACTGGCACCTGCAGGGCCTGACCGGTGGGCCGCTGGATCAGGTGGTGCCGAAGATCGCGAACCGGCGGCCCGGGCTGCCCCAGCCGCTGGACCAAGGCCAGGTGGCAGCGTTGCTGGCGTCCTGTGACCGGCAGGCCGCGACCGGGTGCCGTGACCTGGCGATGCTGACCCTGCTGGCGCGGATGGGGCTGCGCGCCGGAGAAGTCTCCGGGCTGATGCTGGATGACATCGACTGGCGCAATGGCGAGATCACCATCGCCGGCAAGGGCAGCCGCCGGGACCGGCTGCCGCTGCCCGCCGATGCCGGCGATGCGATCGCCGCTTACCTGCAGCACGGGCGGCCCGCTGGCGCGGTGGACCGCAGCGTGTTCGTCCGGGCCCGGGCGCCGCGGTGCGGCCTGACCGCGGGCGGGGTCACGCAGGCGGTGGCCGCGGCGGCCGGGCGGGCCGGGCTGGGCACCATCTACGCGCACCGGCTGCGGCACACCGCAGCCACGGCCATGCTCGCCAGCGGCGGGTCGCTGGCCGAGATCGGCCAGGTACTGCGGCACCGCCGCCCGCTCACCACCGCGGCGTATGTGAAGGTGAACGTCGAGGCTCTGCGCACGCTGGCGCGGCCGTGGCCGGGAGCGTTGTGGTGACCGGGCTGCGCGAGCCGCTGGCCGGCTATCTGGAACTGCGGCGCAGCCTGGGCTTCAGCCTGCGCCGTGAGGAGAAGCTGCTCGGCCAGTTCATCACCTGGCTCGAAGACCGCGGCGCCGCCACGATTACCACCGCCGGGGCGCTGGCCTGGGTCACGCTTCCGGCCTGCGCCAGCCCGGGCTGGCTGAAGTTCCGGATGCAGGCGGTGCGCGGCTTCGCCGCCTATCTGCAGACGACGGACCCCGATACCGAGATCCCGCCGGCCGGGTTGCTGCCCGGCGGGCCCCGCCGGGCCGTGCCTTACCTTTATTCACCGGCCGACATCGCCGCGCTGCTCGAGCAGGCCAGCAAGCTGAAGACGCCGCTGCGCCAGGAGACGATCAAGACGCTGATCGGCCTGATGGCGGTCACCGGGATGCGCGGCGGCGAGGTGGTGGCACTTGATGATGAAGACTTCGACGCTGAGCGGGGGCTGCTGCGGGTGCGCCACGCCAAGCTCGGCAAGCACCGGCTGCTCCCGCTGCACGCCACCACCGTCACGGCATTGCTGGCCTACCGCCAACTGCGTGACCAGCGGTTCCCGCGGCCGCGCAGCGAGGCGCTGCTGGTATCCAGCGCGGGCACCAGGCTGCTGTATTGCAATGTCGGCCTGACGTTCGCCCGTCTCGCCCGCCAGGCCGGCCTGGCTGCGCGCTCGGGGGCCTGCCGCCCGCGGCCGCATGACCTGCGGCATTCGTTCGCAGTCGGCACGCTGCTGGATTGGTGCCGCGACGGCGGCGATATCGCTGCGCGGATGCCGCTGCTGTCGGCCTACCTCGGCCACGCCGCCCCCGCGCACACCTACTGGTACCTGCAGGCATCCCCCGAGCTGCTCGCCGAGGCAGCCCGCCGTCTGAGCCGCAGCCCTGCGACCGGACAGCCCCGGTGACCGCCGTCTCCGGCACGGTGCAGGCCTTCTTCACCGAACGGCTCGCACGCCAGCGCCGGGCCAGCTCCCACACCATCGCCGCCTACCGGGACACCCTGCGGCTGCTGCTCGGCTTCGCTTCCCAGCGGACGCGGACTCTGCCGTGCCGGCTCGACTTCGCCGACCTGAACGCGACGGTGATCAGCGCGTTCCTTGACCATCTCGAGCATGACCGCGAGAACAGCATCCGGACCCGCAACGCCCGGCTGGCCGCGATCCACTCCCTGTTCGCCTATGCGGCACTGCGACATCCCGAGCACGCCGCCGACATCGAACGGGTCCTGGCCATCCCACCCAAGCGCGCCGACCAGACGATCGTCACCTACCTCACCGACACCGAGGCCGAGGCGTTACTAGCGGCGCCGGACCGGGCCACCCGCACCGGCCGCCGCGATCACGCCTGGATC
>CAVSNQ010000008.1:0-138459 GCA_963729365.1 uncultured Actinomycetota bacterium | reverse complement strand
GGCGCCCGTATCCAGCAATCCCATGGAGCCTCCTCGGCTTCGTCGCGGCGTATCTGATCATCGCCGTCCGGGCTAGCGGCTTGTCAACCGCTTCATCGGATATTTCGCCCAGTAAGATCATGGCCGTGCTTGACGACGCCGAGGTCACCGGGATACTCGTTATTGCCGCGCACCCGGACGACGTGGATTTCGGCGCCGCCGGGACGGTCGCACGCTGGACCGACGCCGGGATCGAGGTCGTTTACTGCATTGTCACCGACGGCGACGCCGGAGGCAGCGACCCCAGCGTCTCGCGGCCCGACATGGCGGTGCTGCGGCGCTACGAGCAGACCGAGGCCGCCGATCGGGTCGGAGTACACGATCTGCGGTTTCTCGGCTACCCGGACGGGCGGGTCGAGGCCACCCTCGACCTGCGCCGGGACCTGGCCCGGGTGATCAGGCAGGTCCGCCCGGACCGGGTCCTCTGCCCGTCGCCGGAACGCGACTACGTCCGGCCAGGAATCAGCCATCCCGATCACCGCGCGGTGGGATCTGCCGCGCTGGATGCCGTCTACCCGGACGCACGCAACCCGTTCGCGTTCCCCGAGCTGCTGGCCGACGAGGGCCTGAAGGCGTGGATTGTGCGCGAGGTGTGGATCAACGGTCCCGGCGCGCCCAACCACTACGTGGACGTGACCGAGACGTTCCCGCGCAAGGTCGCGGCGCTGCGTGCGCACGTGAGCCAGACCGGCGACCGGGCCGACTTGGAGGGCCTGCTGCGGCAGCGCCTGGCCCGGGCCGCGGCCCAGGGCGGGCTGCCCGAGGGCAGGCTGGCCGAGCCGTTCCGGGTCGTCGACACCGGGTAAGCACGCATCTGTCAGCAAACGTGGGCGAATGTCGTCGCGCGCGTGGCCACTGCGGCACACTTTTCGAGCTGGGGCACATCTGGCCGGCGGCGGCCGGGTAGGAAGGCCTGCGGTGACCGTGCCGGTCGCCTGCTGAGCGTGTCTGAGCAGCCGGGGGCTGGTGCGGCGACGCCGATACGTCCTAGGTTGGCATCAGGCGCAACTGCCGTCTCCCGGCCTCTCCAAGGAGCCTGCGTATGACGCACATCACTGTCACCGTCGACGGTGCGAGCTATGTCGACGACGTGGAACCACGAATGCTGCTTGTCCACTACCTCCGCGAGGTCGTGGGCAAGACCGGAACGCCGATCGGCTGCGACACCTCCAACTGCGGTGCCTGCACCGTGCTGATGGACGGGGTCTCGGTCAAGAGCTGTTCCGTGCTGGCCGTCCAGGCGGACGGCGCCGACATCACCACCATCGAGGGCCTGGCGAACGGCGAGTGGCATCCGCTGCAGCGCGCCTTCCACGAGGAGCACGCGCTGCAGTGCGGCTACTGCACGCCCGGAATGATCATCGCGGCCGCGGACCTGCTCCGCGACAACCCGCACCCGAGCGAGCAGGAGATCCGCGACGGCCTCGAGGGCAACCTCTGCCGCTGCACCGGTTACGAGAACATCGTGCGCGCCGTGCAGCGCGCCGCCGAGGCAGGAGCGACGCCATGACCGCGCCAACCGTTGCCCACCCCGCCGAGCTCGGCCGGGCCCGCCTGCGCAAGGAGGATGCCAGGCTGATCACCGGGCAGACCAACTGGACCGACAACATCATCCTGCCCGGCATGCTGCACATGGCGTTCCTGCGCAGCCCGCACGCCCACGCCAAGATCACCAGGGTGGACGTCAGCCCGGCGCGCAGCCAGCCGGGCGTCATCGCCGCTTTCTCCGGCGCCGACTTCGCCGAGGAGCAGGGCAGCCTGCCCTGCGCCTGGCCGGTCACGCCGGACATCGTGATCCCGAATCACCCGCCGATGGCGGTTGACGAGGTCCGCTACGTGGGCGAGGCGGTGGCCGTCGTGGTCGCCCGTGACAGGTACGAGGCCGCCGACGCGATCGAGGCCATCGAGGTCGACTACGAGCCGCTGCCGCCGGTGCTGGACATAAGGACGGCGCTGGACGAGGACTCGCCGAAGGTACACGAGGCGGGCAACAAGAGCTTCGAGTGGACGTTCGGCAACGGAGACATCGACGCCGCCTTCTCGGGCGCCCCCGTGGTGGTCGAGCGCACCTACCGGCAGCAGCGGCTGATCCCGTGCGCGATGGAGCCGCGCGCGGTGGTGGCCTCGTGCGTGGGCGGCGAGTTCACGCTGTGGTCGGCGACCCAGATCCCGCACGTGCTGCGGGTCATGCTGGCCCTGGTCACCGGCATCCCGGAGCAGAACATCCGGGTGATCGCGCCCGACGTCGGCGGCGGCTTCGGCTCGAAGCTGCAGGTCACAGCCGAGGAAGTGCTGGCGGTGCTGATCGCACGCAAGCTGGGCCGGCCGGTCAAGTGGACCGAGTCGCGCAGCGAGGGCAACATGACCGTGCATCACGGCCGGGACCAGTGGCAGCGGATCAGGATCGCCGCCGACGCCGACGGCCGGATCCGCGGCCTGGACGTCGACCTGCTGGCCGACATGGGCGCCTACCTGATGCTGGTCACGCCCGGGGTGCCGCTGCTCGGCGCGTTCATGTACAACGCGATCTACAAGATGGACGCCCTCGCGTTCAAGTGCACCGGGGTCTTCACGACCAAGATGCCGACCGACGCGTACCGGGGGGCCGGGCGGCCCGAGGCCACCTTCGCCATCGAGCGGATCATGGACGAGCTCGCGGTCGAGCTCGGCATGGAGCCGCTGGAACTGCGGGCCAGGAACTGGATCACGCACGAGGAGTTCCCGTACACCACGATCGCCGGCCTGACCTACGACTCGGGCAACTACGAGGCCGCCACCGCCAAGGCCAAGGAGCTCTTCGGCTACGATGCGCTGCGCCGCGAGCAGGCGGAACGCAACGCCAGGAATGACCCGGTCCGGCTCGGCATCGGCATCTCGACCTTCACCGAGATGTGTGGTCTCGCCCCGTCCCGCGTCCTCGGGTCGCTGTCCTACGGGGCCGGCGGCTGGGAGAGCGCCTCGATCCGGATGTTGCCCACCGGCAAGGTCGAGGTCGTCACCGGGTCCAGCGCTCACGGGCAGGGACACGAGACCGCGTGGAGCCAGATCGTGGCCGACCAGCTCGGCGTGCCGTTCGAGGACATCCGGGTGCTGCACGGCGACACCCAGGTCGCGCCCAAGGGCATGGACACCTACGGCTCGCGGTCGCTGGCCGTCGGCGGCATGGCCCTGGTGGGCGCGTGTGACAAGGTCGTCGAGAAGGCCAAGGTGATTGCCGCGGGCATGATCGAGGCGGCGGCCGACGACCTGGAGTGGACGCCGGGGCGGTTCTCGGTCCGCGGCGACCCGGAGAAGAGCGTCACGATCGGCGAGATCGCGCTGGCCGCCTTCGCCGCGCACAACCTGCCGGACGGCGTCGAGCCCTCGCTGGACTCCGACCACACCTACGACCCCGACAATTTCTCGTTCCCGCACGGCACCCACCTGTGCGCGACCGAGGTGGACACCGAGACCGGCATGGTCACCATCCGCTCCTATGTGGCGGTCGACGACGTCGGCAAGGTGGTCAACCCGCTGATCGTCGAGGGCCAGGTGCACGGCGGCATCGCCCAGGGCATCGCCCAGGCCCTCTACGAGGAGGCGGTCTACGACGACGCAGGCAACCTGCTGACCACGACGCTGGCCGACTACCTGGTGCCATCGGCGGCCGACCTGCCGTCGTACGTCACCAGCCGGACCGAGAGCCCGTCCGACAACCGGCTCGGCGTCAAGGGCGTGGGCGAGGCGGGCACGATCGCCTCCACGCCCGCGGTGGTGAACGCGGTCGTCGACGCGCTCCGCCCGCTCGGGGTCACGGATGTCACGATGCCGTGCAGCCCGGAGCGGGTCTGGCGCACGATACAGGCGGCACGAGAGACCGGAGGCACGGCATGATCCCGTCCAAGTTCGACTACCTCCGTCCCGCGTCGCTGGACGAGGCCGTGCATATCCTCGCCAACGCAGGCGACGACGCCAAGGTGATCGCGGGCGGGCAGAGCCTGCTGCCGCTGCTGCGGCTGCGGCTGGCCAATCCGGAACTGCTGGTCGACGTCGGCGGGCTCGACGAGCTGCGCGGCGTCCGCGACGAGGGCGACTCGCTGCTGATCGGCGCGCGGACCACCCACTACCAGCTGGTCCACGACCCGCTGATCGCCGAGCACTGCGGGCTGCTGGCCCAGGCCGCGGGCACGGTCGCGGACCCGGCGGTGCGTCATCGCGGGACGATCGGGGGCTCGCTGGCCCACGGCGACCCAGCGGGCGACCTGCCCGCCGTGGCGCTGGCCCTCGATGCGACGCTCACCGCCCGCGGCAGGCCGGCGACAGGGATATTCCCGTGGCCGACTTCTTCGTCGACTACCTGACCACCGCGCTGCAGCCGGCCGAGATCCTGACCGGCATCCGGGTGCCCAAGCTCGGCGGCTGGGGCTACCACTACGAGAAGTTCCACCGGACCGCGCAGGCCTGGGCGATCGTGGGCGTGGCCGCCCTGGCCAGGCGTTCGAACGGGCAGGTTGCGGAGGCTAGGATCGGCCTGACTAACATGGGGCCCGTGCCAGTGCGGGCCACGGCGGTGGAGGCGGCCGCGACGGGAGCCGAGGCGAGCAGGGATGCCCTGCGGTCGGCGGCCACCCGCGCGGACGAGGGCTCCGAGCCGCCCGGCGACCTGCACGGCGCTCCCGACTACCGGCGTCACCTGGCCAGGGTGCTGACCGGGAGGGCATTGGCGGCTGCGGCAGGAGTCTAAACAATGGAGCTAGAGCACTCATTCACCGTCCCGGTCCCCGAGGAGCGGGCGTGGGAAGTGCTGCTGGACGTGAAGCGGGTGGCGCCCTGCATGCCGGGCGCCACCCTGGATTCGGTGGAAGGCGACGACATCAAGGGCCGGATCAAGGTCAAGGTCGGCCCGATCGCCATGACCTACGCCGGCACGGCGAAGTTCACAGAACGCGACCCTCATGCGCACGTCATCACGCTGGAGGCGTCGGGCAAGGAGACCCGGGGCGCCGGCACCGCGTCGGCGACCGTGCGCTCGATGCTGGACGGCGACGGCGACCAGACCCACGTGGTCGTGCACACGACGCTCAACGTGACCGGGCGGCCCGCGCAGTTCGGCCGGGGCGTGATGGCCGAGGTGGGCGGCAAGCTGATCGGGATCTTCGCAGCCAATCTCGCGGACATGCTCGCGGCCGAGCCGCCGCAACCCGCGGACGAAGCCGCAAGCGACGTACAGGAGGGGGACCTAGACCAGTCCGTTGAGAGCCTGAACCTGTCCCTCCGGTCCTACAACAGCCTGCGCCGCGAGGGCATCCACACGGTATCTGACCTGGCCGCGCGGACCAGGGAGCAACTGCTCGCCATCGACCACATCGGCCCGGCGTCGGTGGAGGAGATCAGGCAGAAGCTCGCCGACCGGGGACTGACCCTCAGCGATTCCGCGGCCAGCGTCAACGGCATCGCCGGGTCCGCGGCCGGCCGCCCGGCGGTCGGCACGTCCGCCCCCGCCGTCGTCGCCGCCCCCGCCCCCGCCGCGGCGGCCCGCACGCCCGCGGGCACCAGTGCCGGTTCCGCGGCGGTCAGCCACGGCGGGCCAGGCGGTGCCGGCCGGTCGTCGGACGACGACGCGATCAACCTGCTCAGCGTGGCAGGCGCGCCGGTGCTGAAGCGCGCGCTCCCGGTCGCGGCCGCCCTCGCCGCCGCAGCCGTGATCGCGCTGCGGATCCGGGGCAAGCGCAGGAAGGCACGCGCCTAGCCCAGCCCGGCCGTGACCAGCGAGGCCCGCTGCAGCAGGCGGTGCCCCCGGGACCGGGCCCCTCAGGCTCATGTGACCGACCCGGCCGGCGGGCCGCCCAGCCGCAGGCCGCGCGGTTAGGGTGGGGGCCGTGACGATTCCCGCGGACCGGTCCTATGCCGAGGGTCTGGACGCGGCGGACCCGCTGGCCGGTTTCCGAGACCGCTTTGAACGCGACGATCAGTCGCTGATCTACCTGGACGGGAACTCGCTCGGCCCGCTGCCGCGCGCTACCCGGGCCCGCATCGCCGAGGTGGTCAGCCAGGAGTGGGGCGCCGGCCTGGTCCGGTCATGGAACCGCTGGATCGAGCTGCCGCTCCAGGTCGGCGACATGCTCGGCGCGCACCTGGTCGGCGCCGCGCCCGGCCAGGTCGCCGTGTGCGACTCGACCACGATCAACCTGTACAAGCTGGCCTGTGCCGCGCTGGACGCCCGGCCGGGCCGCAGCGTCATCGTCACCGACGACGACAACTTCCCGACCGACCGCTACGTCCTGGAGGGGGTCGCTGCGCAGCGCGGCTGCGAGCTCCGCATGATCCGCACTGACATGGACCGGGGCATCGGCGAGGACGCTCTCCGCCGCGCCGTCGACGAGCGCACCGCGCTGGTCAGCCTCTCGCACGTGGCTTACCGCAGCGGCGCGCTGGCCGACATGGCGGGGATTACCGGGATCGTGCACGAAGCCGGCGCGCTCGCGCTGTGGGACCTGTGCCACTCGGTCGGGGCCGTCCCGGTCCAGCTTGATGCCTGCGGTGCCGACCTGGCCGTCGGCTGCACCTACAAGTACCTGAACGCCGGGCCGGGCGCGCCCGCGTTCCTGTACGTGCGCCGCGAGCTGCAGCCCGGGCTGCGGCAGCCAGTATGGGGCTGGTTTGGCCAGCGGGACCAGTTCGATATGGGCCAGGGTTACGACCCGGTGCCGGGCATCGGCCAGTACCTGACCGGGACACCCCAGGTCATCGGCACCGTCGCGGTGCAGGAGGGGGTCAGGCTGCTGGCCGAGGCCGGCATCGGCCGGCTACGGGCCAAGGGCGTGGCGCTGACCGGTTATCTCATCGGCCTGGCCGATGCATGGCTCGCCCGGTACGGTGTCGCGGTCGCCTCGCCCCGGCCGGACGCTCGGCGCGGCGCGCACGTCACCCTCGGGCACCCGGAAGCCTGGCGGATCAGCCAGGCGCTGATCCGGGAGGGAGTGATCGGTGACTACCGGACACCGGACCGGCTGCGGCTGGGCCCGGCCCCGGTCACGACCCGGTTCGCCGACGTCTGGGACGCACTGGACATTATGCGGCGAATCATGGCGGACAAGGCATATCGCGATATCCCGGCCGCGCGCTCCGCCGTGACCTGACGGGGCCGCGGTTCGCCCAGCCCGCGGGCGGCTACTCCCACTCGATGGTGGCGGGCGGCTTACTGGTCACGTCGAGGACAACGCGGTTGATTTCCGGCACCTCGTTGGTGATCCGCGTCGAGATCGCGGCCAGCACCTGGTCGGGCACCCGGGCCCAGTCGGCGGTCATCGCGTCCTCGCTGGTCACGGGGCGGAGCACGACCGGATAGCCGTAGCTGCGGCCGTCGCCCTGGACGCCGACCGAGCGGACGTCGGCGAGCAGTACGACGGGGCACTGCCAGATCTCGCGGTCCAGGCCGGCCGCGGAAAGCTCGGCCCGGGCGATCGCGTCGGCGGCCCGGACGATCCTGAGGCGCTCGCTGGTCACCTCGCCGACGATCCTGATCGCCAGGCCCGGGCCGGGGAACGGCTGCCGCCACACGATCTGAGGCGGCAGCCCGAGTTCCCGGCCGACCTCGCGCACCTCGTCCTTGAACAGCGTGCGAAGCGGCTCGACGAGCTCGAACGCCAGGTCATCCGGGAGTCCGCCCACGTTGTGGTGGGACTTGATGTTCGCGGCCCAGGTGCCGCCGCCCGACTCGACCACGTCGGGATAGAGCGTGCCCTGGACCAGGAAGGCCGGCTCCCCGCGGTCGCCCGCCGCGCTGGTGATCTGGCGGGCGGCCTGCTCGAACGCGCGGATGAACTCCCGCCCGATGATCTTCCGCTTCTCCTCGGGGTCGGTAACCCCGGCCAGCGCGGTCAGGAACTCGGCCGCCGCGTCCACCACCGTCAGGTCGACCCCGGTCGCGGCGACGAAGTCCCGCTCCACCTGCTCGGCCTCGCCCGTGCGCAGCAGCCCGTGATCAACGAACACGCAGCTCAGCCGGGAGCCTATGGCCCGCTGGACCAGGGCCGCGGCCACCGCGGAGTCGACGCCGCCGGACAGCCCGCAGATCGCGTGGCCGTCGGCGACCTGTTCGGCGATCCGCTCGGTCTGCTCCTCGATCACGCCGCGCGTGGTCCACGTCGGCCTGCAGCCCGCCGCCTTCAGGAAGCGCCGCAGCACCTCCATCCCGTGCGCGGTGTGCAGCACCTCGGGGTGGAACTGCACGCCGTAGAGCCGCCTGTCCGCGTCCTCGGCCGCGGCGACCGGTGTCCCTGGCGTCCGCGCCGTGACCGCGAAGCCGGGCGGCGGGGCGGCGCAGGTATCGCCGTGCGACATCCACACGTGCTGCCGGGCGGGCAGGCCGCCGAGCATGACGCCGCCCGTGCCGGCGGAGAGTACCTCGAGCGCGGTCGCACCGTACTCGCCGCCGCCGGTGCGCTGCACCGTGCCGCCCAGGCCGGACACCATGAGCTGGAAGCCGTAGCAGATCCCGAGAATGGGGACTCCGGCCTGGAACAAGCCGTCCGGGGCGGGCGGGGCTCCGGGCGCGTAGACGGACGCGGGCCCGCCGGACAGGATGATGGCCCGCGGCCGCCTGGCCAGCATCTCGGCCACCGGCATCGTGGCCGGCACGATCTCCGAGTACACCTGGCACTCGCGGACCCGGCGCGCGATCAGCTGGGCATACTGGGCCCCGAAGTCGACGACGAGGACGGTGTCCGGCCCCGTGGTGTCGTCAAGCACCGCCGCGTCACCATCATCCCCCTCAGGTGAGCGCACGGCGGTCAGTCTAGTCGGCCTGCGGGCTAGGTTGTTCTTGCCGCGCCCCCGCGGCCTGGCCCACGCGCACCCGGGCGATGCGCCGCCCGTCCAGCTGGGTCACGGCCAGCCTGCGGCCGGAGACTTCGACCGACTCTCCCTCACCGGGGAGGTGGCCCAGGGCGGCGAGCAGATAGCCGGCCACCGTCTCGTAGGGGCCCTCGGGCAGCTCGACGCCGGTCTGCTCGGCGAAGTCGTCCAGGTTCAGCAGGCCGTCGACCTCGAGTTCGCCGCCGCGCAGCTGCCGGGAATGGCCCCCGTCGACGTCGTACTCATCCTGGATCTCGCCGATCAGCTCCTCGACGAGGTCCTCGAGCGTCACGATGCCCGCGGTGCCGCCGTACTCATCGAGCACGATGGCCAGGTGCGCGTTCTCCCGCCGCATCTCCGACAGGGCGGACAGCACGGTCTTGCTCGTGGGCAGGAACTTCACCGGCCTGCAGACCTCGCCGACCTGGAGCGAGCCATGACCGGCGGCGTCGGGGCCGAGCAGGTCCCTGGCGTGCACGAAGCCGATCACGTCGTCGTAGGACTCCTGATAGACGGGGAACCGGGTATGCGGTGCCGCCACGACCTTGGTCGCGGCCTCGGCTATCGGCATGGTGGCGGGCAGGAACTCGACCTCGGTCCTGGGCACGAGCACCTCGCGGACCTGGCGCTTTCCCGCGTCGAACACCTCGCCCAGGATGTGCCGCTGGTCGGCGCTCAGCGCCTGGTACCCGTCTACCACGTCGCGGAGTTCCTGCTCGGTCATGACCCCGCGGCCGACGCTCGGGTCGCCGCCGAGGATGGTGACCACGAAGTTCACGCACTTCGACAGCAGCCAGACCAGCGGGGTGGCCACCGTGGCCAGCCGGTCCAGGATGGGCGCGGCGAACAGCGACACCCGCTCCGAGCGCTGCAGCGCGAGCCGCTTGGGCGCGAGCTCGCCGAGGATCAGGGTCAGGATCGAGATGGCCAGGGTGACCACCGCGATCGAGATCGCGGAGGCCAGCCCGTCCGACATGTGGTGGACGAGCCAGGACTTCAGATCGCTGGCCAGGGTGGCCGCGCCGAACGCACCCGACAGCAGGGTGGCCAGCGTGACCCCGATCTGCACGGCGGAAAGGAACCGGTTGGGGTTCTGCGCGAGCTTGGCTGCCCGCTGGCCGCGCTTTCCGCGCCTGGACAGGGCCCGCACCTGGCCGTCGCGGAGCGACACCAGCGCCATCTCGGCGCCCGCGAAGAACCCCCCGATGAGCACGATGACCAGGACGATGAGAATGTCCCAGCCGACGGCATTCACGTCTGGATTCCTGACCTCTGGCCCGGTGGCGTCTGGCGTCGACCGCCGCCGGCCGGATGCCGGTCACGGCGGGCACCGCGCGGCGCGGTGTCCGCACAGTCTAAGTGAGGGCTCCGAAGATCGCGGATGTAGACCTGGCCGGCATTCCGTGATCGGGATCGGTTTCACGCGAAATAGGGGGCAAAACCACGATCACGGCCGGAGCCGCAGGGTATCCGCGCCCCGCGCGCTCGTGGGACGCTGGACCGGGCACGCCGGGCATCGGCCGGTGCCCAGAGAGGAGACAACGCGCCCATGGGTCAGGTACGTGACGACGCGGCCCAGATCGGCGGCGAACTCTCAGAGCTGCGCCGGGCCATCCACCGGGAGCCAGAGATCGGGCTCGACCTGCCCAGGACCCAGGAGAAGGTGCTGGCCGCGCTGGACGGGCTGCCGCTCGAGGTCACGGCGGGGCGGTCGCTCAGCTCGGTGACCGCGGTGCTTCGCGGAACCCGGCCGGGCGGGAACGTCCTGCTGCGCGGGGATATGGACGCCCTCCCGGTGACCGAGTCCACCGGCCTGCCTTACGCCTCCCGGGTCGACGGGGTCATGCACGCGTGCGGCCACGACCTGCACACCGCGATGCTGGCCGGCGCGGCCCGGCTGCTGTCCGCGCGGCGGGAGGAGCTCGCCGGGAACGTGATCTTCATGTTCCAGCCCGGCGAGGAGTCCTTCGGCGGCGCCCGGCTGATGATCTCCGAGGGCGTCCTCGACGCGGCCGGGGACCGCCCCATCGCCGCGTTCGGGCTGCACGTCGCGTCGAGCCTGCTGCCCCTCGGGCTGTTCACGAGCCGGGACGGGACCATGATGGCGTCGGCCGACACGCTGGAGGTGACGGTCCAGGGCCGCGGCGGGCACGGATCACAGCCCCATCGGGCCGCCGATCCGGTCCCGGCCGCCTGCGAGATCGTGACCGCGCTGCAGACACTGGTCACCCGGCGGTTCGACGTGTTCGACCCGGTCGTGATCACCGTGGGCAGCTTCCACGCGGGCACCGCGAGCAACGTGATCCCAGACCAGGCGCGGTTCGCCGCGACCGTGCGGTCGTTCTCGGCCGGAACGCGGGCCGAGGTGCAGGACGCGGCCCTCAGGCTGGTGCGGGACATCGCGTCCGCGCACGGGCTGTCGGCGACGGCCGAGTTCGTCGACAGCTACCCGGTGACGATCAACAACACCGCCGAGGTGGCCTTCGCCGAACGGACCGTCGCCGAGGTCTTCGGAAGCCAGCGTTTCGTGCGGACGCCGAACCCGGTCACCGGTTCTGAGGACTTCTCCTACGTGCTCGAACAGGTGCCGGGGGCGTTCATCATGCTCGGCGCCACCCCGCCGGACGCCGATCCGGACACGGCCCCGTTCAATCACTCGGCCGAGGCCGTGTTCGACGACGCGGCGCTGGCCGACGGCACGGCGCTGCTGGCGGAACTCGCGCTGCGCAGGCTGGCCGCCGGCTGACCGCGGGCCCGCGTCGCAGCGGCCACTGGTCCCCCAGCAGCTACCCGGCCGCGGTCAGAGGCTCGCGACGTCGGCTTGCTTGGCCCGGACCGCCTCGGCGGCCTCCCGCAGCGAGGCCAGCTCGGACTCGGTCAGGTCCCGTTGCACGACTCTCCGCACGCCGGTCCGGCCGATCTCGGCCTCGACGCCCAGGTAGACGCCGGAGATCCCGTACTGGCCGTCCACCCAGGCACAGACCGGCAGCACGGCACCGGAGTCCTCGGCCACGGCTCGCGCCATCCTGGCCGCGGCGGCCGACGGCGCGTAGTAGGCCGACCCGGTCTTCAGCAGGCCCACGATCTCGGCACCGCCGTCGCGGGTGCGCTGCACCAGCGCCTCAATGTCGGCTGGTCCCATCAGGTCGGTGAGTGGCTGGCCATCGACCGAGCAGGCGGACGGGACGGGCACCATCGTGTCCCCGTGCGAGCCCAGCGTGAGCGTGCGCACCGAGCCGACCGGCACGCCGAGGCGGTCGGCGACGAAGTAGCTGAACCGGGCGGTGTCCAGCAGGCCGGCCTGACCCATCACCTGGTGCGCCGGAAACCCGGTGACCTTCGCGGCGAGCGCGGTCATCTCGTCGAGTGGGTTCGAGACCACGACCAGCACGGCGTCCGGCGCGTGCTTGACCACCTGCTCGGCCACGCTCCGCACGATCTTCGCGTTGACCCCGATCAGGTCCATC
This sequence comes from uncultured Actinomycetota bacterium, assembly GCA_963729365.1. Lineage (GTDB taxonomy): Bacteria > Actinomycetota > Actinomycetes > Streptosporangiales > Streptosporangiaceae > JASHPR01. The sequence continues at coordinate 126,118 of CAVSNQ010000008.1, read as the reverse complement.
CGGCTCATGCCCGGCTTGCGCGGCAGGCCAGCGGTGATCACGACGATGCCCGAGCCGGCGATCACCTCATAGCCCTCGCCCGCCGGGCCGGTGGTCTGCCCCGTGACCTTCGTCTCGAAGCCCTCGATCGGGCGCGACTGGTTCATGTCCAGGGCCAGCCCCTCGGGCCTGCCCGCCACGATGTCGGTCAGCACGACCTCATCGAAGATGTCGTACTCGGCGAGCCGCTGCGCGGTGGTCGAACCGTAGAACCCGGCGCCGACGACGGTCACCTTGCCTGTGCGGGTCATGTCTCCTGCTCTCATCTTGCTTCCGCGACTAAGCCATCGCCACGCGCAGGTTATCGTCCAGCGTGGCGAGGAACTCCTCGGTGGTCAGGAACGGCGTGCCGGGACCCACGAGCAGCGCCAGGTCCTTGGTCATCTTCCCGCTCAGGACGGTGTCGACGCAGACCCGCTCCAGCGTCTCGGCGAACCGGGTGACGTCGGGCGTGTCGTCGAGCTGGCCGCGGTGGGCCAGCCCCCGGGTCCAGGCGAAGATCGAGGCGATCGGGTTGGTCGAGGTGGGCCTGCCCTGCTGGTGCTGGCGGTAGTGCCGGGTCACGGTGCCGTGCGCGGCCTCGGCCTCCACCGTGGCGCCGTCCGGGGTCATCAGCACGCTGGTCATCAGCCCCAGCGACCCGAACCCCTGGGCCACGATGTCGGACTCCACGTCGCCGTCGTAGTTCTTGCACGCCCACACGATGCCGCCGTCGCCTTTGATGACCTGGGCGACCATGTCGTCGATCAGCCGGTGATCGTAGGTGATCCCGGCCGCCTCGAAGTCGGACTTGAACTCGCTCTCGAAGATCTCGGCGAAGATGTCCTTGAACCGCCCGTCATAGGCCTTCAGGATCGTGTTCTTGGTGGACAGGAACAGCGGGTAACCGCGGTTGAGCGCATAACGCATGGTGGCGCGGGCGAAGTCACGGATCGAGTCATCGAAGTTGTACATCCCCATCGCGATGCCGCCGCCCTCGAAGCGCGCCACCTCGAGCTCGGTGCGCTCGGCGGCCGCGTCATCGGGGACGTAGGAGATGTTCACCGTGCCCGGCCCGGGCACGACGAAGTCGGTGGCCCGGTACTGGTCGCCGTGCGCATGGCGGCCGATGATGATCGGCTTGGTCCAGCCGGGCACGAATCGCGGGATGCTGGACACCACGATGGGCTCGCGGAAGACCACTCCGCCGAGGATGTTGCGGATCGTGCCATTCGGCGAGCGCCACATCCGCTTCAGACCGAACTCAGCCACCCGGGCTTCGTCCGGCGTTATCGTGGCGCACTTCACGCCCACTCCGTACCGCTTGATGGCGTTCGCCGCGTCGATGGTTACCTGGTCGTCGGTGGCGTCCCGGTTCTGCATCGAGAGGTCGTAATACTTGAGGTCGATATCCAGGTAGGGCAGGATCAGCTGGTCCTTGATGAAATGCCAGATGATCCTCGTCATCTCGTCGCCATCGAGCTCGACAACGGGGTTCGCCACCTTGATCTTGGACATGCCGCTACTTTCCCTTCATCGTTCGAGCGCCGCAGCTCGCCGGGGTCAGGGCTGCGCAGGCAGCAGCAGCCCAGCTACGAGCAGACCGGTACCGAGCGCGGCCAGGACCGCCACGTCAGTCAGCCGGCCTCTCGATGCGAGCAGGCCTGCCCGGCGCTCCGGCAGCGCCAGCCTGGCCAGGGCAGCTGCGAACAGGATCCCGGCCACCGCCAACGTACCCCCCCTGACATCCTGTCCGCTCTGCCGCATCCACACCAGCGCCAGCGCGAGGCAGCACAGCACGATCACGTAGGGAAGCTGCTGCCACCGCTGGCGCCCTGGGGTGCCCGCCCGGCGGGGGTCGGCTGGCGCGCGGGCCTGGTCCCGCACAGAGGTGTCCAGCGGTCGCGTCGCAGACGCCCGGCGCTGCCGGCGCAACCGGGATGCCGACGGCGCGGAATGCCTCATCGCGCCAGGCCCCTGGACGGCTTCCCCGGCATGTGTCTTCCTCTCAGGCGGCTAGCTCGGCAGTGTACTTGCGCGTGCTGTACGCAGCTGCCATGCCCGCCCAAAGCCCTCGGTATCTGCCTGGCGTGCTCAATCCGTTGGCCCGGACACGGTACAACAACCGCCGAGAGGGGTAGCTGGAAAGTGAGATATCAGTAGCTGCTCCGACAGGCGGGAGGACCTCGTCATGGATGGCCCCTACATCCGGGTCGAGGACAGCGGGCTCATGATGCCGCTGCGGGAGGATGTGACCACCATCGGGCGCGGCAAGTCCGTCGACGTCCACCTGGCCGATCCGAGCGTATCCAGGCTGCATGCCGAGATCGTCCGCCGCGGACCCTACGCCTACGTGACCGACCTCGGATTATCACGCAACGGAACCCGGGTGAACGGCCGCCTGGTGGCGCGCCGGGTCCTTGAGGATGGCGACGTGCTGAGCTTCGGGTCGGCCCGCTGCCGGGTCCTCGGGATAGCGGCCGAGGAGCTCGCCGCCGAGGTGGAGCTGCGGCGGCCCGCGGCGCCCGAGCTGACCCGCCGGGAGCTGGACGTGGTGACCTCGCTGTGCCGCCCGGCCCTGTCCGATGAGGCGTTCGTCGCGCCCGCGACGGCACGTGAGATCGCCGCCGACCTGGTGGTGACCGAGGCCGCGGTCAAGCAGCACCTGCTCCGCTTGTACCAGAAGTTCCGGATCCCCGAGGGGGCGAACCGCCGGGTCCGGCTGGCCAATGAGGTAGTGGCGCTAGGCCTGGTCCGGCCGCTGCCTCCGGTCGAGAAGGCACTGCCTCCGGCCGAGAAGGCACTGCCTCAGGCGGAGAAAACGCCGCCCCCGGCCGAGAAACCGCCCGCGCCGTCGGTCCCCGCGCCGTCGCCGCCGCCGGTTTCCGGATCAGGCCCGCCGGTGCCGCCCGTGGTGGCCGCGGCCGCACACGGCTGACGCCGTCATCAGCCGGAGGACCGGCCGAACAGCCTGAGCACCCGCGCCCTGGTGTCGTGGACCACGGTGTGCACCACGTTGAAATGCCCCAGCCAGACGGTCAGGTTGCCGAACGGCCAGAAGAACGGCGGATGCGAAGCCGCCACCACGGCTGCCACGACGATCACCGCGGCGAGCGCGATGAACGCGGCCGCCGCGCGCACGGGAGTGTCGGCGACGGTATCGAAAAGGGCCCTGATCGGCCTGCGTGAGCCGCCCGACCCCGGGCCGAGGCCGTAGAAGGCGACCAGCGTGCCCGCCGCGTAGGCGCACGCCACCGGGATCGGGTGATGAGGCACCGCGGCGATGGTGAGCGCCGCCGCAATCGCGGCGGCCAGCAGAGCCAGCGGCACGAGCAGCACGGACCGGATTACCGACCACGCGAAGGCCGGCGGGAAGAACACCGCGGCCAGCAGCGGATCGCTGGCCCGGGCACCGCGACGTGAGCGCCGGCGCGACAGGCGGCCCGCGGTCCCGTCTCCGGCCCGCAGCCCCATCAGCACAATGAGCGCGGCCACCGTCCCCGCCACCGGAAGGACGACGGCGATGGCTATCGCCGCGGCTATCGAGGCGGCCACGAGCAACGTTCCGGCCGGCGATCGTCCGGTCCCCTGCGCCCGTGCCGCGCTCCCCGGCCAGGCGGGTGGCGCCGGGGCGGGCCCGGCCGGGCCGTACCGCACGGGCGGCAGCACGTCGCCGTAATTGTCCGCGGGCCACCCGGCGGCCCCGGCGCCGGCCGCGGCCAGACCGCCGGCGGCCCCGGCCGAGCTGCCCGCCGCTCCGGCGGGCAGCGCCCACGGCCTGGTGCTCGACGGCCAGGCCGCCGGGGCCGCCGGACCGGCTCTTGCGGCACCGTCAGCCAGCCCCGTCGGCGTCGGCTGGTCGGACACGGTTCCTGGCGCGACGAACGGCACCGCGGCGGCCGCCGCCGCGGTCGCCGGCACCAGAGAGGACGGGTCGAGCGCGGCGGTTAGCCGGCACAGCTCGGCCGTGTCCGGCCGGCGGCCCGGGTCACGGGACAGCGCCTGCCCCACCAGCGACAGCAACGGTGCCGGGAAGCCGGTCAGGTCGGGCTGCCCGTTGACGATGCGGTAGAAGATCGTCTCGAAAGCGCCGGTGCCGAACGGGGGGCGGCCGGTGGCCGCGAACGCCACCGTGGCCCCCCACGAGTGCACATCGGACGCTGGGCCGCTCTGCTGGCCCTCGATCACTTCGGGCGCGAGGTAGCCGGGCGTGCCCATGAACATGCCGGTCTGGGTGAGCCTGGTCGAGTCAGGTACGTGGGCTATCCCGAAGTCGATCACGACCGGCTCGCCGCCCGCGAGCATCACGTTGCCCGGTTTCAGATCACGGTGCACAACGCCCGCGGCGTGCACCGCGGAGAGAGCCAGGGCCAGCCCGGAAGCCAGCCGGGCGAGTTGGCGGCCGGTCAGCGGGCCGCTCTCGGCCACCACCTCCTCCAGCGTCCGGCCGCTGACGTACCTGGTCACGATGTACGGCGGATCGCTGGTCACGTCGGCGTCGAGGACCTCGGCGACGAACGGGCTGCGCACCCGGCGCATGGTCTCGACCTCGCGGGCCAGCCGCCGCCGCGCGTTCGGGTCCGCGGCTATCGCGGGCCGCAGCACCTTGACCGCTACCCGGCGCTGCTCCGAATCGGCGGCCAGGTAGACAACGCCCATGCCGCCCTCGCCGAGCCGCTCCAGCAGGCGGTACGGCCCGAGCCTGTCCGGCGTCTGGTCCTGAGCTGTCATGACCTCACCAGCCTACGGAGTTCTTTCCTGCCTCAGCTGGTCGGCTGGGCCGGAAGCGAAGCCGGTGACAAGCGCGGTCTGGTCGCCGTGACGCATGACATCCCTCGTGTTCCTCGGCCTGCGGCATAACGGGTTCCCCGCCGCCCTCCGCATGCCTTCGGCGGCGCGCTAGCTGCCCGCCACCAGCCGACGCAGCGCCCTGGCCGCCTCGGCATTCTGTTCCGCGTGCGCGACGAGCGCCCGGGCCAGTTCCGCCGCCCACACGCCGAGCTGCACCTGCTGGCGTGACAGCACCACCCCGCGCACCTCACTGCACACTTCGGCCACTGGCGCGCCGCGCTGAACGCCCAGCGTCATCACCCGGTCCCCCAGCCGGACGGTGATCTTCGACACCTGACCGGGCCGGCCGTGCATCCGGTCGGACATGCTCCGGTCCCAGTCGACCGTAACCCACTCGGCCGGGAGCGCCTCGCTCAGAGATTTGGTGAGCACGCGGGCGTAGAGAGCGACATCGGCGCTGTCCGCGCGGAGCGCGGCGGTGACCATGTCAAGCGACGGGCCGCCCGGGCTGTTGTCCAGCTCGGTCACGGCCTGGCCCGCCCGCCGCTGATAGTTACTCGGCAAATAAACGTGGCTGCTCCTCGGAACACGTGTGCCGCGGGTATGCCCCCCTTCGGGAGCGCTCACCGCCCAGCGAAGGTCGCCTTCCCCGGTCCATTCTCCACGAAGCTGTGCATTCCCGTCCGCTGGTCCTCGGTGGCGAACAGCCCGGCGAAGTTCAGCCGCTCGATCTCGAGCCCGGCGGACAGATCGACCTCGAGGCCATCGTCGATGGCCTGCTTGGCGGCCCGCAGGGCCAGGGCGGGGCCGCGGGCGTAGCGGGCCACGAGGGTCCGCGCGGCGTCATAGACCTCGGCGTCGGGGACCACCTTGTCGACCAGGCCGATCGCCAGCGCCTCCTCGGCGCCGACGAACCGGCCGGTGAAGACGATGTCCTTGGCCCGCGCCGGGCCGATCAGGCGCGGCAGCCGTTGCGTGCCGCCCGCCCCGGGAATGACACCGAGCAGGATCTCGGGCTGCCCGACTCGCGCGCTCTCGCCCATCACCCTGAAATCCGCGCACAAGGCCAGCTCCAGACCGCCGCCCAGCGCATAGCCGGTGATCGCCGCCACCACGGGTTTCGGGATCTTGGCCACCGCGGTGAACGCGGCCTGCAACCGCCTGGAGTCCGCGGCCATCCGGCCGTAGCTGGCCTCGGCCATCTCCTTGATGTCGGCTCCGGCGGCAAAGACCTTCGCGCCGCCGTAGATGACGGCCGCCCGGACGCCCTCCTCGGCGGTCAGCTGCGCGGCAGCCACCGCGATCTCGTCCTGGACCTGGGCGTTCAGCGCATTCATCGGCGGGCGGTCGAGGCGGATTGTCGCCACGGCCTCATCGGTCTCGACGTGTACGAACTCAGCCATCCCGCCAGTATCCCGCACCTGTCCGCGGTCAGGCCGCGGGCGCCCGGTCCGCGCCCGGGCCCGGGCCTGGAACGGTCGCATCGCGATGGCAGTCATGCTCACAGGTGCCTGCGTCGCAGACCGGGCGGCCCGCCTCGTCCCGGCACTCCCCGAGCAGGCACGCGACGGACAGCCCCGGATAAAGCGACCAGGCGCGCCCGGCCGAGCCGGTGTAGGCCGGCCCGCTCCCGGCTGGAGCGGCCGGCCCGCTGCGCCGGGCCAGCATGGTCCGGGTCAGCCTGCTGAGTAAGCGGCCGCTGGCTGGTGCCTCGTAGCGGCGCATGATGGTCACGGCGCGCGCCTGGCCGTCGGGGTGGCGCGCGTGCTGAGCCCGGCGGCGACCCCTGGCCGGCCAGTTCCGGTTCAGGGAGAGCATGACTCCCATGTGCTGTCCCCCTCGGTAGGACGTCCGGGCGCCGCGCCGCGGATCCCGGTGCCACCTTAGTGGGCAGGGTGCGAAGGGTCAACGCTACGCGCGAAGCCCTTCTCCGGCCGCGGACCATCCGCTGCTGGAAAACATGCAGGCAGGCAGGCCACATGTAGCTTCGGATCGGACAGCAATGACTGGACAGTCACGCGAAGGTCGTGCGAAGGTTGATCCATGTCTGAGCGACCCGGCCCACCGCCGTGGGGAGCCCTGGTGACCAAAGCGCTGGCCACGGCCAAGCTCTCGGCCCGGGAGGCGGCTCGGCGGGCCGGGATCAGCGAGGGCCGCTGGCGGCAGATCGCCAGCGGCTACCAGGTCGTGAGCGCCGGGATCTACGCGCCGGTGCGCGGGCCTGCGCCGACGCTGGCCCGGATGGCGGCCGTGGTCGGCGTGACTCCGGCGCAGCTGACCCAGCCGGCCGGCCGGACGCGGCCAAGGCGCTCGCCAGCTCTGGCGCAGACTCCGCTCATGAGCGGCTGCTGCAGCGGGTCAGGGAGATGAACCCCGAGCAGGCACGCGAGCTGCTGGCCGCGATCGCGCTGCAGCTGGGGATCCGGCTGCCCGCGGAGCAGGCCGAGGTCCGCGAACAGCGCTACGGCGGGCACCTAGCAGGCTGATCGCGGCGCTCAGCCGCGAAGCATTCCGCGGCGAAGCATTCGGGCCAGGGAGCATCCGAACGCACCGCCGGTGACACCGGGACTCGCTGCGTCACGGTGTCACCGGCGGTGCCGGACCCGGCATGTCACCTGTGGAGATGGCTACTCGCCCGACGACCGCGGCATGGAGACGTGCTGCCAGCCATTCAGGAATCCGCGGACCTCGGTCTCGCTGTAGCGGCGGTGACCGCCCGGGGTGCGGATCGACGACAGCTTGCCGCCCCTGGCCCACCGGGTGACGGTCTTCGGGTCTACCCGAAGCATCGCGGCAACCTCGGCCGGGGTCAGAAGACGATTCTCCGGCTTGATCTGGGTTCTCACGACGGATGGTCCTCTCGTGCTTGGGGGTAGTGGCATGATGACGGACAGTAACGATTCTCGGCCATTACTGACCGCCAGCGTTCTATCACAGGATGTCACAAGGGCCAGGGTTTTGCTGGCGTTCTGCCTGGCACAGGGAGAAATTTCCGTGGCAGGCTAGGTTGTCCTTCTTAGCAGGACGCCACGGCCCGCGAAACGGTTTACAGCTGGGCGTAACTCACCAGATACGCTATGGCGCTGCAATGTCACGCGGACCCGGCCGGTGCGGAGAGCGGGGACTCAGCGGAGATCGCCGTTGGTCATCCCGGCCGGCGCGGTCGGCAGCGTAATCAGCCCCATTTCGGCCGGCGAGGCCAGCAGGGGATGCCGGGGCAGGACCCGGACCGTATAGCCAAACGGTCCCGGGCGCCCGAGTTCCGTCTCGCCCACGTAGCGCGCGGCCGATCCGGCCGACGGACCGGTTTCCAGTTCGAGATCAGCGAACTCCGGATTGCTGATCTCGTCCTCGTCACCGGCCGGGCCGTAGACCACCTGGACGGTCACGTCGTCAGGGGACAGTTCGCCGAGCGCGACGCTCGCCCGCACCACCAGCCTGGCCCCGGGGCTCTGCTCGCCATCGTCGGCCTCGACGTGCTCGATCGCGACGGCCGGCCACGCCTTGGAGACGCGGTCCTTCCATGCCGCCAGCTCTCGCGCGCCTGCGAACTCGGTCCCGCCGGCCGCGAGCGCCTGCGAGGACCGCGCCGCCGGCAGGTACAGCGTGGTCACGTACTCACGGACCATCCGGGTCGCCTGCGCGCGGGGCCCGAGGGTCCGCAGCGTATGCGCCACCATCTCCAGCCAGCGGCGCGGCAGGCCGTCGGGGCCCCGGTCGTAGAACAGCGGCGCCACCGACTGGCCGAGCAGGTCATAGAGGGCTGACGCCTCAAGTTCGTCCCGCCGCTCGGGATCGGCGACTCCGTCGGCCGACGGGATGGCCCAGCCGTTGTGCCCGTCGAACCACTCGTCCCACCAGCCGTCCAGGATCGACAGGTTGAGCGCCCCGTTCAGCGCCGCCTTCATCCCCGAGGTGCCGCAGGCCTCCAGCGGGCGCAGCGGGTTGTTCAGCCAGACGTCGCAGCCCGCCGTCATGGCCCGGGCCAGCGCCATGTCGTAGTCGGGCAGGAAGACGATGCGGTGCCGGACCCGCGGGTCGTCGGCGAAGCGCACCATCTGCTGGATCATCAGCTTGCCGCCGTCGTCGGCCGGGTGGGCCTTCCCGGCGATCACGATCTGCACCGGCCGCTCCGGGTCGAGCAGCAGCGCGATCAGCCGGGCCGGATCGTGCAGCATCATCGTCAGCCGCTTGTACGACGGGACCCGGCGAGCGAAGCCGATCGTCAGCGCGTTCTCGTCCAGCACGTCGTCGATCCAGGTCAGCTCGGCATCGGAGGCACCGCGCTGGATCCAGGAGGCGCGCAGCCGCCGCCGGGTCTCCGCCACCAGCCTGGAACGCAGCAGGCTGCGGACGGCGAAGATCCCGGCCGGGTCCGCCGCCGCCCGCTCCCAGACGACCGCGTCCTCGGCGGGCTCCTGCGACTGGCCACCCTCGGCCAGGCCCATGATCTCGGTGGCCACCCAGGTCGGCCCGTGCACGCCGTTGGTGACCGACCCGATCGGCACCTCGGCGGTGTCAAAGCCCGGCCACAGGCCGGTGAACATCTTCCTGCTCACCTGGCCGTGCAGGGCGCTGACGCCGTTGACCCGCTGCGCCAGTCGCATTCCCATGACGGCCATGTTGAACACATCGGGATCACCGCCGGGGAACGTCTCGGCGCCCAGGGCCAGGACCCGGTCGAACGGCAGGGCCAGATCCGCGATGTCGCTGAACTGAGCCGTCACGAGATCCCGGCTGAACCTGTCGATCCCCGCGGGCACCGGCGTGTGCGTGGTGAACACGGTGCCCGCCCGGCACATCTGCAGCGCCTCGTCGAAGCTCAGGCCCTGGCCGACGTACTCGCGAATGCGCTCGAGGCCGAGAAACCCCGCATGGCCCTCGTTGGTGTGGAAGACCTCGGGCTCGGGGTGCGACGTGATCGCGCAGAACGCCCTGACCGCCCGCACTCCGCCGATGCCGAGCAGCAGTTCCTGACGGAGCCGGTGCTCGCTGCCGCCGCCGTAGAGCCGGTCGGTGACCTCGCGCAGCGCCAGATCGTTCTCCTCCACGTAGGAGTCGAGCAGCAGCAGCGGGACCCGGCCGATCTGCGCGATCCACACCTGGGCGACGACGACCGCGCCGGCCGCCAGGGCCACGCTCACCCGGACCGGTGTTCCTTGATCATCGCGGAGCAAGGTCAGCGGCAGGCCGTTCGGGTCACCCGCCGGGTAGCGTTCCGTCTGCCATCCCTCAGTCGACAGGGCCTGGGTGAAATAGCCGTGCCGGTACAGCAGGCCCACGCCGATCAGCGGCACCCCCAGGTCGCTGCCGGCCTTCAGGTGGTCGCCGGCCAGGATGCCGAGGCCGCCCGAGTACTGCGGCAGCGCGGCAGTGATCCCGTACTCGGGCGAGAAGTACGCCACGGCGGCGGGCGTCCCGGCCAGGCTCGGGTCGGTCTGGTACCAGCGCGGGCCGGTGGTGTACTCGCGCAGTTCGTCGACGGCGTCGCCGAGCCGGCGCAGGAACCGCCGGTCCGCGGCCAGGGTGGCCAGGCGCTCCGGCGGGACCTCGGCCAGCAGCGGGACCGGCTCCCGCCCGGCGCGCTCCCATCCGTCAGGGTCGATCGCGGCGAACAGGTCGAGCGTGTCGGCGTGCCAGGACCAGCGCAGGTTCAGCATCAGCCCGCGCAGCGGAGCGAGCGGCTCGGGCAGCAGCGGCCGGATGGTAAACCGGCGGATTGCTCTCACGGAGAGCGACCCTAATGGGTGTCTGGAGCGGACCTGACATCGACGCGCCTGCTTCGCGTGCCGATCGCATGAGCCCAGCGACGGCGGGTAGCTTGTCCTAAGTGATCGGCCGGATTCCGATAGTTGACGTGCAGCCAGTCGTGGCCCGCGGGAAGCGCCCCGCCAAGGCCGTCACCGGCGAGACTTTTGAGGTCAGCGCCACCGTCTTCCGCGAGGGGCACGAGATGCTCGGGGCGGGTGTCGTGCTGCGCGGGCCGGACGGCCGTCGCCGTCCGCTGGTGCCGATGCGCGAGATCGCCATGGGCACCGACCGGCAGGGCGCCGAGGTGACCGTCACCTCCGAGGGCCTGTGGCACTTCGAGGTGGAGGCGTGGGGAGATCCGGTCGCCCGGTGGCGGCATGATGCGGCCATCAAGGTGCCGCTGGGCCAGGATGTGGAGCTCACGCTGGCCGATGGCGCCCTGCTGTTCGAGCGCGTCGCCGCCCAGGCCAGAGCCCCGCGCCCGGCCGGGAGCCCCGGCCAGCGCGATGCCGCAGCCGCACGCGCGGCCCTCGAGTCCCTGGCCGCGCGGCTGCGGGACTCCCGCATCGCGGCCCTCGACCGCCTCGCCGCGGCCAGCCGCGAGGACATCAGCGCGATCCTCGGCGCCTTCCCGCTGCGGGACCTGGTGACCAAGTCCGGCTGGTTCCCCGTGATCGTGCACCGGGAGCGTGCGCTCTACGGTTCCTGGTATGAGTTCTTCCCCCGGTCGGAGGGCGCCATCGTCGACGTCGAACCGGGCCGGCGCCCGAAGTCGGGGACGCTGCGGACCGCCGCGCGGCGGCTGGACGCCATCTCGATGATGGGCTTCGACGTCGTCTACCTCCCGCCTGTCCATCCGATCGGGACCACGGCCAGGAAGGGGCCCAACAACTCCCTGCACGCGGGGCCCGGCGACCCTGGCTCGCCATGGGCGATCGGATCTCACGCCGGCGGTCACGACGTCATCCACCCGGACCTGGGCACGATGGCCGACTTTGATGCCTTCGTGGGCCGGGCCGCCGAACTGGGCCTGGAGGTGGCGATGGATCTCGCGATCCAGACGTCGCCCGACCACCCGTGGGTCACCGAGCACCCCGAGTGGTTCACCACGAGAGCCGACGGCACGATCGCGTACGCGGAGAACCCGCCCAAGAAGTACCAGGACATCTACCCGGTCAACTTCGACAACGACCCCGAGGGGATCTATGCCGAGGTGCTGCGCATCGTCCGGCACTGGATGTCCCACGGGATCAGGATCTTCCGCGTGGACAACCCGCACACGAAGCCGCTGCCGTTCTGGGAGTGGCTGCTGGCCGAGATCGCCCGCACCGACCCGGACGTGCTCTTCCTTTCCGAGGCCTTCACCAGGCCCGCCATGATGCACAACCTGGCCAGAATCGGCTTCCACCAGTCGTACACGTACTTCACCTGGCGCAACTCGGCCGCGGAGCTCACCGAGTACCTGCAGGAGCTGTCCGGCCCGGCGGCCGCCTACATGCGGCCGAACTTCTTCGTCAACACCCAGGACATCCTCACCGAGTACCTGCAGCACGGCGGGCCACCTGCGTTCCGGGTCCGCGCCGTGCTGGCCGCGATGCTGTCCCCGACCTGGGGCGTCTACTCCGGCTACGAGCTGTGCGAGAACGCCCCACTGGTCCCCGGCAGCGAGGAGTACCTGAACTCGGAGAAGTACCAGTACCGCCCGAGGGACTGGGCGCACGCCCAGAACGTGCCCCCTCCGCAGGCGGATATCTCGCCCTTCATCACGCGCCTCAACATGCTCCGTAAGTCCCATCCCGCCCTGCACCGACTCCGGAACCTGCGTTTTCACTACTCCGACCAGCCGGAGATACTCTGCTTCTCGAAGAGCATCGCAGCGGAGGGTGGGGGTGGCGAACGCGACACTGTTCTGGTCGTGGTAAATATCGACCCGCACCAGCCGCGGGAGGCAACCGTCTGGCTCGACTTGCCGGCGCTCGGCGCGGACGCCGGCCAGGACTTCGTGGTGATGGACGAGCTCTCCGGTGAGGAGTTTCGGTGGGGTCAGGCGAATTATGTGCGGCTCGATCCGGCGACGGCTCCCGCGCACATCTTCACCGTGAAAACGGGTCAGCCCGGTGCTTGACAGAGGCGGTTGACACGTAACGATTTGCATACATGTAACGAACAGCAACACAACAGACCCGTAGCTTGAGGCACCTCGGACCAGGAGACCGCAGTGGGGACACAGCCTTGGCCAACGTCATTTGGCGCGATCGGCCAGCCGCTGCCTGCCTTCAAACCTGGCTCGGCTGCCGCGCCCAGCGAGCCGGTGCCCGACTCGTTCTCGTTCGCCAAGCCACGCGATCCGCGGTGGTACCAGCACGCGGTCTTCTACGAGGTGCTTGTCCGCGGCTTTCACGACTCGAATGGCGACGGCACGGGCGACCTACGGGGCCTGACGTCCAGGCTCGATTACCTGCAATGGCTTGGCATTGACTGTATCTGGCTGCTGCCCATTTACGAATCACCACTTCGTGACGGCGGGTATGACATCTCAGATTTCATGTCAATACTCACCGAGTTCGGGAATATCGGGGATTTCGTCGAGCTAGTCGACCAGGCTCACGAGCGCGGCATCCGGGTCATCGCCGACTTGGTGATGAACCACACCAGTGACGCCCATCCGTGGTTCCAGGCGTCGCGCACCGACCCCGGCGGGCCGTTCGGCGACTTTTACGTCTGGTCCGATACCGACGACCGTTACAGCGAGGCCCGGGTCATTTTCGTCGACAGCGAGCAGTCCAACTGGACCTTCGACCAGGTTCGCGGGCAGTACTACTGGCACAGGTTCTTCTCCCACCAGCCAGACCTGAACTACGAGAACCCGAAGGTCCAGGACGCCATGCTCGAGGTGCTGCGGTTCTGGCTGGATCTGGGGATCGACGGATTCCGGCTTGATGCCGTCCCCTACCTGTATGAGCGGGAGGGCACCAACTGCGAGAACCTCAAGGAGACCCACGAGTACCTCAAGCGGATCCGCTCCGAGGTGGACCGGCTCTACCCCGACCGGGTGCTGCTCGCCGAGGCCAACCAGTGGCCCGCGGACGTGGTCGAGTACTTCGGCGATCCCGAGGCCGGCGGCGACGAGTGCCACATGGCCTTCCACTTCCCGCTGATGCCCCGCATCTTCATGGCGGTGCGACGCGAGCAGCGCTATCCGATCTCGGAGATCCTGGCCCAGACACCGCCGATCCCTTCCGGCTGCCAGTGGGGCATCTTCCTGCGCAACCACGACGAGCTGACGCTGGAGATGGTCGCCGACGACGAGCGCGACTACATGTACGCCGAGTACGCCAGGGATCCGCGGATGAAGGCCAACATCGGCATCCGGCGCAGGCTCGCCCCGCTGCTCGACAACGACCGGGACCAGCTCGAGCTGTTCACCGCGCTGCTGCTGTCGCTGCCCGGCTCCCCGGTGCTCTACTACGGGGACGAGATCGGCATGGGCGACAACATCTGGCTCGGTGACCGCGACGGCGTGCGCACGCCCATGCAGTGGACCCCGGACCGGAACGCCGGCTTCTCCGGCTGCGATCCCGCCCGGCTCTACCTGCCGCTGATCATGGACCCGATCTACGGCTACCAGGCCCTGAACGTCGAGGCGCAGGAACGCAACGGCGGCTCGCTGCTGCACTGGACCAGGCGAATGATCGAGATCAGGAAACGGCACCCGGTCTTCGGGCGTGGCGGCTACGAGGAACTGAACTCCTCCAACCCGAGCGTGCTGGCGTTTGTCCGCGAGTATCAGCATTCAGCCGCGGACACTCCCGACTCGGAAGCCGAGGAGACGGACATGATCCTCTGCGTCAACAACCTGTCCCGGTTCCCGCAGCCCGTCGAGCTGGACCTGCGCAGGTTCAAGGGCATCTCGCCGGTCGAGTGCATGGGCGGTGTCGTCTTCCCGTCCATCGGCGAGCTCAGCTACCTGCTGACCCTGCCCGGCCACGGCTTCTACTGGTTCCTGCTCCCGCCGGTCCCGCCGGCCGCCCAGCCGCGTTGATCATCGGCCGGGCTAGCCACCCGCGGCGCTGACCGGCGCGGCCCCGATCTCGGCCGTAACCGTGCGCCAGGCGGCGAGCGCCGCGCCGATGTCCTGCGCCGTGACGTCGGCGTGCGTGAGCATCCGGATCCGCCCGTGCAGCATCGTGACGAGCACGCCGTTCCCGGCCAGCCGCCGCTGCCATTCGCCCGCGTCATGACCCGTGCGGGTCACGTCGACGAACACGATGTTGGTCTGCACCTGAGCGGGGTCCAGTGCCCCGGGCAAGATCTCGGCGATGCCCCGGGCCAGCTGGCGGGCGTTCGCATGGTCTTCGTGCAGCCGCTTCGGCCCCTCCGCCAGCGCGATCAGCCCGGCCGCCGCCATGATCCCGGCCTGCCGCCAGGCCGCACCATAGAGGATCTTCAGCCGGCGGGCCTCCCTGATCAACTCGGCGTCGCCGGCCAGCAGCGACCCGATCGGCGCGCCCAGGCCCTTGGACACGCAGAACATCAGCGCGTCCACGGAGGCGCCGTAGTCGGCCACGGTCGCACCGGTCACCACCGCGGCGTTGAAGATCCGGGCCCCGTCCAGGTACAGCGGCACGCCGCGCCCGGCGCACACCGCGCCGATGGCCGCCACGCTGGCCGCCGACATCACGGATCCGCCGCCCAGCTGGTGGGTGTTCTCGATCGTCACCAGGTCCGCCACGTCCACGTCGTACGGGTCGGGGGCCAGCGCCGCGACGACCTGCTCGGCGTGCAGCTGCCCCAGCGGCCGCCCAGGGACCCGGCGGAACGCGATCCCGGACATGGTCGCCGCCGATGCCGCCTCCGTGCCCCCGACATGGGAGCTTGCCTCGCAGACCACGAACCGGCCCGGCCGTACGAACGCGTGCAGCGCGATCTGGTTGCACAGGGTGCCGGTGGGCAGGTAAATCGCGGCCTGCTTGCCGGTCAGCTCGGCGGCAGCCTCCTGCAGCCGGTTGACCGTGGGATCATCCCCGTACCAGTCGTCGCCCACCTCGGCATCGGCCATGGCCCGGCGCATGGCCGCCGACGGCCTGGTGACCGTGTCCGACCGAAGATCAACGTAACCGTCCGTGGCTGACCTCATCCCGGATCCCATCTGATTGACTGATCTGGACCATAACGCGCCAGTCCGCCGTTTGCGGGATGACCAGCGAGTCGCAGGGTAGACCAGGAGTCATGACATTTGCGGACACACTAGCGACGTGGCTGCCCGCGCAGCGCTGGTACTCGGGCAGCGGCGCCACGATGCGTGACCTCTCGATTACATCAGAGACCACGCTGCTCGCTGGCGACCCCGAGCTGCGGCACCTGATCGTGACGGTGTCCTCCGGCGACGAGACCGCCCGGTACCAGGTTCTGGCCGGAATCCGCTCGCACGTGCCCGATCCGCTGAGCCACGCGGTCATGGGGCCGGCCCGGACGGGACCGCCTATGAGGCGCTGCACGATCCCGTGCTGACCAAGATGCTGCTGCAGGGCATGGCCGACCAGGTGACCGTCGGGGGGCTGCGCTTCGTCAGGGAGCCCAAGGCGGTCATCGACACCAGCCTGGACAGCCTGATGCTGACCGGCGAGCAGAGCAACACCAGCCTGATCTTCGGCCAGTCGGCCATCCTCAAGGTGCTGCGCAGGCTATTCCCCGGCCAGAACCCCGACCTCGAAGTGACCAGGGCGCTGGCCCGGCGCGGCTCGAGGCACGTGGCCGAGCCGTTCGGGTGGATCGAGACCAGTGCCGACGGCGACTCGATCCTGCTGGCGATCCTGTCCAGGTACCTGCCCGGGGCCAGCGACGGCTGGTCGCTGGCCGCCATCAGCCTGCGCGATCTCTATTCCGGCGACGGCGTGCAGGCCCAGGGGACGATCCGGCCGGATCAGGCGGGCGGCGACTTCGCCGGAGAGGCATTCCGGCTCGGGGCGGCGACCGCGCAGGTACACGCCGACCTGGCCGCCGCGTTCGGCGTCTCAGAGATGCCGTCGGGAGCGTTCGGCGACCTGGCCGACCAGATGACCCGCAAGCTGGACAGCGCCAGCGCGGAGGTGCCCGAGCTGCGCCCGTACGCCGGCAAGCTCCGCGGCTACTATGCCGACCTGGCCGCGGTCCGCGGACCGATGCCGGTGCAGCGGGTGCACGGCGACTACCACCTCGGCCAGGTGCTGCGCACCGCGACCGGCTGGGTGGTGCTGGATTTCGAGGGAGAGCCGGCGGTGCCGCTCGGGCAGCGGCGGGCGCCCGGCGTCGCGCTGCGCGATGTGGCCGGCATGCTCCGCTCGTTCGACTACGCTGCCCGTCATCAGCTGCTCGATCGCCCGGACGCGGAAAAGCTCAGCGACATCGCCAGTGAGTGGGTGGAGCGCAGCCAGGCGGCGTTCGGCAAGGGCTACGCCGAGGCGGGCGGGATGGATCCGCAGGCCAACGGCGTGCTGCTGCGCGCCCTGATGCTCGACAAGGCGGTATACGAGGTGGTGTACGAGGCCAGGCACCGTCCGTCCTGGCTGCCAATCCCGCTCGACTCGATTGCAGCGTCCTTATGCCGGAAAAGACCAGCCAGCAGGCCAACCAGGCCGACCAGGCCGACCAGATCAGCCACGCCGAGATCGACCGGATCGTGGCCGGAACGCACCACGACCCGCACTCGGTCCTCGGCGCGCATCCCGCCAGCGGAGCTTCCGCCGGCGGCCAGGCCGGTACGGTCGTAGCCGCGCTTCGCCCGCTGGCCGCCTCGGTCGCCGCCGTCCTTCCCGACGGGCGCCGGTTCCCCATGCGGCACGTGCACCAGGGCGTGTTCGCCGTCACGCTGCCGGTCAGCCACGCGCCCGACTACCGGATCGCCGTCACCTATCCCGACCCTGGAGCGGGCGAAGACAGCTCGGCCGGCCCCGCCACCCTGCCCGAGACGATCACCGACGACCCTTACCGGCACCTCCCGACACTCGGCGAGATCGACCTGCACCTGATCGCCGAGGGCCGGCATGAGCAGCTGTGGCGGGTGCTCGGCGCCCACGTCGGCGACAAGGCCGAAGGCACCGCGTTCGCCGTCTGGGCGCCGAACGCGCGCGGCGTGCGCGTGATCGGTGACTTCAATCACTGGGACGGGCGCGCGCATCCGATGCGCTCGCTGGGCGGATCGGGCGTCTGGGAGCTGTTCGTGCCCGGGGTAACCGCGGGAACGCGCTACAAGTACGACGTCTGCGGGCCGGACGGCAGCTGGCACGCTAAGGCCGACCCCATGGCCGCGTTGGCCGAGCGGCCGCCCGCCACCGCGTCGGTGGTCTATGACTCCCGGTACGAGTGGGGCGACCAGGCATGGATGGCCGAGCGAGCCGGGCGCAACCCGCTGGATCAGCGGCTCAGCGCGTACGAGGTGCACCTGGGGTCCTGGCGGCCCGGGCTCTCTTACACCGAGCTCGCCGATCAGCTCGCCGCCTACGTCACCGAGCTCGGGTTCACGCACGTGGAGTTCCTGCCGGTCGCCGAGCACCCGTTCGGCGGATCCTGGGGTTACCAGGTGACCTCGTACTACGCGCCCTCGGCCCGCTTCGGCTCGCCGGATGACTTCCGCTACCTGGTGGACCGGCTGCACCGGGCCGGCATCGGCGTCATCCTCGACTGGGTGCCCGCGCACTTTCCCCGCGACGATTGGGCGCTGGCCCGCTTCGATGGCACGCCGCTCTACGAGAACGCCGACCCGCGCCGTGGCACGCAACCGGACTGGGGCACGCTCATCTTCGACTACGGCAGGCCGGAGGTCCGCAACTTCCTGGTCGCCAACGCGATCTACTGGTTCGAGGAGTTCCACGCCGACGGCCTGCGGGTCGACGCCGTCGCGTCCATGCTGTACCTGGACTACTCGCGCGCCGCAGGCGAGTGGTCGCCGAACGCCCTCGGCGGCCGGGAGAACCTGGACGCCGTCTCGTTCCTGCGCGAAGTGAACGCCACCTGCTATAAGCGGGTGCCGGGCATCATGATGATCGCCGAGGAGTCCACGGCCTGGCCGGGCGTGACCAAGCCGGTGCACCTGGGCGGGCTCGGGTTCGGCCTGAAGTGGAATCTCGGCTGGATGCACGACACGCTGTCCTACCTGTCCAAGGACCCGCTGTTCCGGCACTACCACCAGAACGAGATCACGTTCTCGATGGTGTACGCCTTCAGCGAGAACTTCGTGCTGCCGCTGTCACACGACGAGGTGGTGCACGGCAAGAGATCGCTGCTGGGCAAGATGCCGGGCGACCAGTGGAAACAGTTCGCCGGGCTGCGGGCGCTGCTGGCCTACCAGTGGGCGCACCCGGGCAAGCAACTGCTGTTCATGGGCTCTGAGTTCGGCCAGGAGAGCGAGTGGTCCGAGCAGGCCGGCCTCGACTGGCAGTCGCTGGGCGACGGCACCGGATTCCACAGCGGGGTGCAGCGGCTGGTCAAGGACCTGAACCGGGCGTACAGCGACAGCCCGGCGCTGTGGCGGCGGGACTTCAGCCCGGACGGGTTCGGCTGGATCGACGCCAGCGACGCGGACGGGAACGTGCTGGCGTTCCTGCGGTTCGCCGGCCCCGGCGAGACGGACGCCGGAGCAAAGACCGTCGCCTGCGTGGTGAACTTCTCCGGCGATCCGCACCTGGACTACCGGATCGGGCTACCGGTCGCCGGCCGGTGGCGCGAGATGATCAACACCGATGCCGCCGGCTACGGGGGGAGCGGGGTGGGCAATCTCGGGGCCGTCGAGGCCGTGGCCGAGCCATCGCACGGCCAGCCCGCCTCGGTATCGCTCAGCCTGCCGCCGCTCGGGGTGGTCTGGCTGGCCCCCGACGACTGACCGGGAGGCCCGCCACGCCGCCACGCTCAGGTGACCGCGATGATGTCCGCGGTGACCAGGCCTGGCCTCGATGCGCAGCACGCCGACGGTGCCATGGGGCTGACGGCGGCGGTCGGTGGGTGATCCGGGGTTGAAGATCCGGAGCCCGCCGGCCTCGGCGTCCAGGGGGATGTGCGAGTGACCGAACACGATAAGTCCCGCGCCGGGAAACCGGCGCCGCATCCGCTGCAGCCGGCCGGACGCCGCGCCGCTGTCATGGATCATCGCGATCCGCAGCCCGCCGAGGTCGGCCTGCAGCGTCGGCTTCGCGCCCCAGGCCGCCACGTCCGGGCCGTCGTTGTTACCGGCCACGGCGAGCACCGGAGCGTACTCGGACAGCTCGTCGAGGACCGCGGCGGTGCATACGTCTCCCGCGTGCAGGATCACGTCGGCCCGGCGCAGCTGCGCGGCCACCCGCGGCGGGCAGGACCTCCACCGTCGCGGCGCATGCGTGTCGGCCAGCGCCACCACCCGCGTCGCGCGCCCGGCCGCAGCGGGGATCGAGGACGTCGGCACCATAGACAGTGGGTACCACAGTCGGTGGGTGCCGCACAGACCGTCGGCCACCGCGGACCGGAGGAGAGATGGACGAGGAGCTTCGCGCGCAGGAACCCGAGCATGAGCCGGTGACCGCCGACGCGGCCGACCAGGTGGCCAGGCGGGCGGCCGCGGCCGTGACGCCGGGCCGGATGCCCGCGATCTACCTCGGCCATGGCGCGCCGCCGCTGGTCGACGACCCGCTGTGGGTAGTCCAGCTCGCGGCGTGGGCCGGCGTCCTGCCGCGTCCCCGGGCGATCCTGATGGTGTCGGCCCACTGGGAGTCCGCGCCGCTGACGATCGGCGCGACCGACGACGGCGTGCCGCTCGTCTACGACTTCGGCGGCTTTGCTGACCGCTACTACCGGGCCAGGTACCCGGCACCGGGCGCACCCGGGCTGGCCGGGCAGGTCCGCGGGCTGCTGGCCGGGCAGGAACCGGTCACCGACCTGCCTGGCCGCGGCCTGGACCACGGCGCCTACGTGCCGCTGACCGTCATGTACCCCCAGGCTGACATCCCCGTGCTGCAGATCTCGATGCCGAGCCTGGACCCCGGCCGGCTGCTGCGGATCGGCCAGGCGCTGCGGCCGCTGCGGGACGATGGCGTTCTGATCGTCGGCAGCGGCTTCCTCACCCACGGTCTGCCGTTCCTGCGGGATTTCCGCTTCGACGCACCGCCGCCGGGCTGGTCAGCCGAGTTCGATCACTGGGCCGCCGAGGCGCTGGATTCGGGCGACGTCGACGCGCTCGTCAACTTCCGTTCCGCGCCCGCGGCCCGCTACGCGCACCCGACGACCGAGCACTTCGCCCCGCTGTTCGTGACGCTCGGCGCGGCGGCCGACGCCCCGGCGCCGGTGACGACCATCACCGGCTACTGGCTGGGCCTGGCCAAGCGCTCGATCCAGGTGGCGTAGTCGCCCGCTGGCTAGATCAGGTAGGGGTCAGGAAGGACGGTGACCCGGCGTCCGCTGGGCAAGCGCCAGGCCAGGACGCCTGGTTCCGGTTGGCTGAGGTGCCATCCTGGCGCCTGCTTCGTCCGGTGGTGGCGGCGGCACAAAGGGTACAAATTACACTCGCAGGTCCGGCCGCCCCGATGGTGCGGGATCGTATGGTCGTCATCACACCGGGTCGCGGGCCGGCGGCAGCCCGGGTAGCCGCACCGCCGACTGCGGATCTTGATCAGGTGGCGCAGCGAGCCCGGCGGCCGGTACCCGGCGGACTCCCGCCGGTGGGAGCAGGTCCCGGTCTCGATCGACGTGATCTTGATGGCCGCCAGCCAGGCCGCGGAGTCGGCGGTCCCCGGCGGGCCGGGTCCGGCCCGGGCGCATCCATGAGCGACCGCCCGGCCCCGGCGATCGGTGAGCGTCACGCACCACCGCGCGCCGCGGTGAGCGGCGAGCGCCGCGGCCAGGTCACGGCAAGTCCCCGCGTCGGCGGCACCGTTCCCGGCGATCTCCCCTGGCCGCTCCGACAGTCCGAGCCACGCAGTCACGGGCATGGTCAGGTTCACCGACCCGGCCAGTCCGCCAGGCTGGCCGGGCGGGCCGGTCGCTGGCGCGCGCCCGATGCCGCCTGGCACCAGGGATTGCAGGGACTGGCCGGTGAGCCTGGCCACCATCGCACAGGCGCGCAGCTGGTCATGAGTGCCGGCCGCGCCGTGTTGCTTGAGCCAGCGAGCGTCGGCGTCGAGGTTCTTGTCGGCTTTGATCACTGCGGCGGGGGCCAGATCCCGGCCTGCGATAGCAGCAGTGCCCGCCGCCTCGGCCCAGGTCTCGACCCTGGCCTCCTTCTCGGCCTCCTGCCGCCGCTTGATGGCGGCCTGCGGATCGTAAGCCAGGATCTCCTGACGCAGCGTGGCGCGCAGGCGTCCCGTGGTCATCCCGCTCGCGTCCGGCAGCACGACGGCCGCGATCGCCGCGGCCGCTATATCGTCCAGGCAGGCGGTCTCGGCCGCGAACACGGCGGCCTTGGGCATGTCAATCCGCCCGGCCGCCAGCGCGACGGCCACTCCGCGCAGGCGGACCATGGCCGCCGCCTGCCCGGCCAGCGTCGCAGCGGCCCGGCTGGTCAACGTCAGCAATGCGGCCAGCTCTTCTTCAACGTGCTCGCCGGGACGGCCGTCCGGCCCGGCCCGGCGGGCGGCTAGCTCGGCCGTGGCCGCCAGCTCTCCAGCCGCCGCCCGGGAGGCCAGCCGCCGCTGCGCGGTCAGGAAACCGCACAGCTCATCGTCGGACAGCAGGCCGAGGCCGGCCGCCCAGGTCCGGTCCGCGAACCCGGCCAGGGCAGTGCCGGGCTCCATCGCGTCAAGCACCCCGCCCGCCGCGAACCCCGGGCCCGGCCCGCCGTCCCGGTGAACGAATCCCGCGTCAAGCGCCTCGGCCGCCACCGGGTCCGCCGAACCGGCGCCCGGGGCGCTGTCGTCCAGCCGGGCCAGCGCAGCGACCTGCTCGCCGGTCAGTTCCCCGTCGCCCGCCAGCAGGGCCAGTAGTTCCGCGGCGGACGGACCCGGCGCGGGCGGCCCGGCGGATGGCCGATCTTCCTCCTGATCGCCGTCCGCGCCGGGCTGGTCGCCATCCCAGGCGCCGGGCTCTGCGTTCATCTAGCCTCCCTCCGGTGTCGGCCGACCGGGTCGAGAGCGCTTATGCTTTCGATTATTTTACCACTGAGGGTCAGAATTCGTAGATAATTTCGACTAACCGCGCGCGGCGTGTCGCGAGACCGGAACATCCCACCGAACGTGCAGTTCAGGTGGCTTGCGGAACACGACTCCGCGTGGCGCTGGGCGGCGCGCGGGATCCAGCCGCAGCCTCGGCAGCCGCAGCAGCGCCAGCACGGCTGCCCTCGCCTCCATCCGGGCCAGGTGCGCGCCGAGACAGAAATGCGGGCCGTGCGCGAACGCCAGGTGCTGCCTGGCGTTCACGCGGTGCACGTCGAACCGGTCCGGGTCGGGGAAGAACGCCGGGTCCCGGCCCGCTCCGGCCAGAGAGACCGTGACCAGATCCCCGCGCCGGATCCCCGCCGGGCCCAGCGAAACATCGGCGGTCGCGTAGCGGTCGACGACCGCCGCCGCCGGCTCGAGCCGCAGCGACTCCTCCACGGCGTTCGCCGCCAGGCCGCGGTCGGCGATCACCTCGCGGAGCTGGCCGGGATGGGCCAGCAGGTGCAGGACGGCGTTGCAGATCATGCCCTCGGTCGTCTCGATGCCGCCGAAGGCCAGGACCGCCGCGTTCGACACGACCTCGCCGTCACTCAGCCCGGCGCCCCCGAACCCAGCCCCGGCCCCGGCAGCGGCCCCGACCCCGGCAGCGGCCCCGACCCCGGCCCCGGCCCCGCCTGCTGCCCCGACCCCGGCCCCGGCGACGGCTGCGAGCAGCGAGTCCCCGTGCGCTTGGGTGATCACCTCCCGCAGGCGCTCACTGAGCTCGCCGAACGCCGCCGACCCCGCGGTGACGGCGCCCGGGCCGGAACGCTGCCCCGGCTCCCCGGCCAGGGCCGACACCGCGCCGACGATCTCGTCGTACCAGGACAACACGACCCGCGGGTCCGTCCGGCCCAGGCCGAGCACCTCGGCGACGACCGCCACCGCCAGCGGCCCGGCCAGCCCGCGCCGCAGCTCGGCGCGGCCCGCCGCCGCGAAACCCGACACCAGCGACTCGGCCTCGGCCCCGACGAACTCCTCCAGCCCGGCCTCCACCCGGGTCAGCCGGAACGCCTCGGCGAAAGGCTCGCGGTGGCGCTTGTGCTCGGCGCCATCCAGCGACAGCATGCTCGGCCCGACCACCCGGGCGGTCGAGAACCTGGGATCATCGACGGTGAACGCCCGCGTATCGCGCAGTACCCGCAAGGCCAGGTCCCGGCGCGTGACCAGCCAGCCGCCCAGCGCGGGGAGCCACGAGACCGGCTCACGCTCGCGCAGCCGCCGCAGCACCGGGTGCAGGTCGCCATCGAGATCGCTCATGGTCACCGCCGCGCCGAGCGGGAACGAGCCGGGCGAGCCGGGCATGATCCCGACGCTACACCGGGCCGGGGGACCGTCAGAGCTGGGCGAGCAGCCAGCTGGGGCCGGTCACCGACGCCCCGGCGGCCACGCACCGCTCGCGGAGCTGCCGGTCGGCGGTCACGACCAGGCGGCGGCCCTCCAAGTCCCGGGCGAACTCGGCGATGGTGTCGTCGCCCGAGCCAGGAGCGGCCACGACCCGGACCCGCCCGCCGTCGGAGCCCGGCTCACGGCGGCCGGGCGCGCTGGACCGGTCGCTGCCCGGCGACCCGGCCGCATGGGTGGCCGCCACCGAGCGCGCCGCCCCTTCGACCACCAGAACGAAGCCGGGAAACCACCGCTCCAGCACGGGCGCCCGCATCGATTCGGGCAGCGCGGCCACGCCCTCGGCGGCCAGCCCGGCCAGCTGATCGCGGAGCCGCCGCGCGGCCCCGGCCCGGTCACGCCACCAGCCATCGGGCCGCGAGCCCATCACGTTGGCCGCATCGACGACGATCGTCAGCGGCTGCAGCGCCTCCCGCAGCACCGGCCACTGCTCAGCGAAGCCCGGATGCAGGTCCAGGGCCGCGACATCGCTGGTCGCCACCCAGGCCACCTGGCTGGTCTCGCTGCTCACCGCGCGCACGGGGAACGGCCGCGGCGCGGCCGCGATCACCGTCTGGTAGGACCAGCCGCCGTGATCGTCGCGGAGGATCCCGAGCACGCTCACGGCGTCGGCCGGTAGCGCGCACTCCTCCCTGGCCTCACGCAGCGCGGCGGCCACGGCGGACTCATGGCTGTCGCGCGCTCCGCCCGGCGGTCCCCAGGTGCCGCCGTGGTTACCCCACCAGCTCCGGCACTGCAGCAGCACGCGGGTCTCGCCGTGGTCGGGGGCGAAGGCCAGCAGCCCGGCCGCGCCGAACCGGCCCCAGTGCCGGTGTCCCTGGCCGCAGGCAGTCCAGCCGTTCCCGTCCCGATTGACCATCGCGCCGACGATAGCCCACGCGCCCACGCCAGGCGGCAGAACCGGTGCCGCATAGGCTGAGCGCATGCCGCAGCCAATGATTGCCGAGCAGCTGGCCAGATTGCGCCGGCAGCGCACGGCGCCGCTGATCCTGGAGCTTGACCTGACCGAGGGCGTCGCCGAGGAGCCGCCGGCCGACCCGCTGTCCGCCGTGCTGACCATGCGCAGGCCGAGGCTGGCCGACCTGCTGGACGCACTGCGCCGGGCCCGCAGCGACCAGCGGGTCAGGGCGCTGGTGGCCAAGGTCGGCGGACGGCCGATCGGGCTGGCCACGGTCCAGGAGATCAGGCGCGCGGTCGAGGAGTTCCGCGACGCCGGCAAGCTGACGGTCGCGTGGTCGGAAAGCTTCGGCGAGTTCTCGGCCGGCAACGTGCCGTACTACCTGGCCACCGCGTTCGACACGATCTACCTGCAGCCATCGGGCGACCTGGGGCTGACCGGGATCGCGATGGAGCGGTTCTTCCTGCGCGGCACCCTGGACCTGCTCGGCGTCGACTTCCAGGTCGCGAAGCGGCACGAGTACAAGAGCGCGGCCGAGCAGCTCACCGACCGCGGCTTCTCCGGGCAGGCCCGCGAGGCCACCGAGCGCCTGGCCGTGTCGGTCACCGGCCAGCTCACCGACGCGATCGCCGAGCGCCGCCGGCTCGACCCGGTCAAGGTCAGGGAGCTGATCGACCGGGGCCCGTTCCTGGCCGCCCAGGCGCACAAGGCGGGACTGGTCGACGAGCTCGGCTACCGGGACGAGGTGTACGCCCGGGTCAGGAAGCAGGCCGGCCAGGACGCGGTCCTGCTGCACCTGGGCCGTTACCAGCGCTCGCGCGCCTTCGCCGAGCGGGCGCGCAGCCTGCCGAACCGGCCGCGCCGGCACGTCGCGCTGGTCTACGCGACCGGCCCGATCCGGCGCGGGCGCAGCGGCCGCGGCCCGCTGTCCGGCGGCGCGATGGGCTCGGACACGATCAGCGCGGCGCTGCGGGCGGCCGCCGCCGACGACGCCGCGCGCGCGATCGTGCTGCGGGTCAACAGCCCGGGCGGCTCCTACGTCGCCTCCGACACCATCTGGCGCGAGGTGGTGCGGGCCCGCAACGCGGGCAAGCCGGTGGTCGTGTCCATGGGCGACGTCGCCGCCTCGGGCGGCTACTTCATCGCGATGGCCGCGGACGCGATCGTGGCCCAGGCCGGCACGGTGACCGGCTCGATCGGCGTGCTGTCCGGCAAGCCCGTGCTCGGCCAGCTGCTCGGCCGGGCCGGGGTGACCACGGACTCGGTCGCCGAGGGCGCGCACTCGGAGATGTTCAAGACCACCCGCCCGTTCACCGAGGACGAGTGGGCGCTGGTCAATGACTGGCTGGATCACATCTACGCCGACTTCACCGGCAAGGTCGCCGAGGGCCGCCGGATGCCGGCCGACCGGGTGCACGACCTGGCCCGGGGACGCGTGTGGACCGGCGCGGACGCGCTGTCCAACGGGCTGGTGGACGAGCTGGGCGGCCTGGACCGGGCGGCGGCGATCGCACGCCGCCGCGCGGGCCTGCCCGCGACCGCGCCGCTGCGCGTCTACCCGCGGAACTCGCCGCTTGACCGGCTGCGGCCGGGATCCGGCGACTCGCGCCAGGCGGCCCTGGTGCCCGGCGCCTCGCTGCTCGCCGAGGCGTGGGGACCCGTCTGGCGGCTGGCCACCCAGGCCGGCCTGTCACCCTACGGCCCGCTGACCCTTCAGGGCAGCTGGACATTCGATTGACCGAACGCATAGTCCCGGCCCAGCCAACCCACGCCACCGCGAGCGCGGCGACGGCGTTCGCGTCCGGGGTCACCCTGGTCACCGTGGCCGACGGCCGGGACGATGTCGGAACCACGGTCACCGCGTTCTGCCCGGTGTCGGCCGATCCGCCGCTGGTGCTGGTCTCGCTGACGGCGAGCTCCTACCCGGCCGAGCTGCTCGGCGGGCTGGATAGGTTCGCGGTGACCGTGCTGGCCGCGGACCAGCGGGTGCTGGCCGGCCGGTTCGCCGCGTCCGGCCGGCCGAGCGCGCGGCTGCTGCTCGACGGGGTGCCGCACCAGCGCGGGACGCTGTCCGGCGCGCTGATCCCGGACGGCGGCCTCGCCGCCCTGGAGTGCGAGGCGACCCAGCGGATCGAGGCGGGCGATCACCTGCTGGTGATCGCCCGCGTGCTGGACGTCCCGTACCTGGCCGAAGACGGCCAGCCGCTGATCAGGTTCCGCGGCAAGTACCCGCCGCTCGCCCCCGCCTGACCCGCCGGCGTCCCCACAGCCCGCGCCCACCCCCGCGACCCGCGGCTCAGTCCGCCGCGCGGACCACGATCTCCATCGCGCGCATCTGCCGGAGCACCTTCTTCTCCCTGCGGTACGGCCGCAGGCTGTAGACCAGCGTGTCGATCGGGTACCACAGGCCGATCCAGGCCACGACCAGGAACAGCCCGTCGCCGAAGAAGGCCTTGACGCTATTGGAGAACTGGCTCTCGAGGACGGATTCGGAAAGGCTGACGAAGACAGCGAACAGGATGAGCCCGATCACGAGCGCCCGGATGCCCTCGCGGCCCATGACCCGCAGTTCGTTGTCGGCCCGCCGGATCCCGATCTCGCAGTAGCGCTCTATGGCCCGGGTGACGTCACGGGCCAGGTCGGGCCTTATCTCGGCGCGCGGCAGCACGATGACCGCGGCGACCGCCGCCCGCCGCGAGTGCGAGCCCAGCTCGTCGCGGATCTGCTCGATGCCAGGCGGCAGAGCCGGCCGCCCGGACGCCACGTCGGGCCCGCGGGCCACGAACAGCTCGTCGGCCTCCCCGAGCTCGATCGTCAGCTCGCGGACGGGCCCGCTCGGAGTACTCATGCCGGCACGCTACCTCATACAGTACGCAGAGTAACGAAGTGACCCCTATCAGTCACCGGGTGCGGCTAGGGCTGCCCCCGCCACCTGCTCGCCAGCTCGCCACACGCCGGCAACGAGCGGGACGCCGGGCCGGTAGGCCAGATACGCGTGCGATGGCCCGTCGATCATGACCAGGTCGGCGCGCGCCCCGGTGCCCAGGTGGCCGACGTCGGTCCGGCGCAGCGCGCGGGCTCCGCCCGCCGTGGCCGCCCACACGGCCTCCTGCGTGGTCATGTGCATCTCCCGCACGGCCAGCGCGATGCACAGCGGCATGCTCGAGCTGAAGCAGGAGCCCGGGTTGCAGTCGGTGGCCAGCGCGACGGTCGCGCCCGCGTCCAGCAGCCTGCGCGCGTCCGGGTAGGGATGCCGGGTCGAGAACTCCACTCCGGGCAGCAGGGTGGCCACGGTCGGCGAGGAGGCGAGCGCGTCGACGTCGGCGTCGGTCAGGTTGCTGCAGTGATCGGCGGAAGCGGCACCGACCTGGACCGCGAGCTGCACCCCGGGCCCCGCGGTGAGCTGGTTGGCGTGCACCCTTGGTTCCAGCCCAGCGGCGATCCCCGCCGCCAGCACCGCCGCGGCCTCGTCCCGGCCGAAGGCCCCCTGCTCGCAGAACACGTCCACCCACCTGGCGTGCGGGGCGCAGGCGTCCAGCATCGGGCCGCAGACGAGGTCGACGTAACCGCCCGGGTCCGGCTCGAACTCCGGCGGGACAACATGCGCGCCCAGGTAGGTCACCTCGGGCGTGAACTCGGCGGCGATCGAGACGCTGCGCGCCTCGTCCGGAACCGTGAGCCCGTACCCGGACTTGCACTCGAACGTGGTGATCCCCTGGGCCAGCATCTCCGCGGCCAGCCTCCGCAGGTTGGCCCTGAGCTGGTCATCGGTGGCGTTCCTGGTCGCCGCGACCGTGCTGCGGATGCCGCCCGCCCGGTAGGGCTGCCCGGCCATCCGGGCCGCGAACTCCGCGCCCCGCTCACCGGCGAAGACCAGATGCGCATGGGAGTCGACGAACCCGGGGAGCACGGCCCGCCCCTCCGCGTCGATCATCTGGTCCGTCGCGGGCGCCCGCGACGCCGGCCCGGTCCAGGCCACCCGCCCCTCGTCCATCACCAGAGCGGCACCGTAGACGGCCGCGAACCGCCCGGGCCCCTCGGGCCCGGCGCGACCGGGGTGGACGTCGGCGTCGCGTTCCGGCCCGTTGGTGACGAGTTCGCCGATGTTAGTGATCAGGACGCTCACGGCTGCCTCCTGGTGCGCAGGCCACGGCCCGGCCGAATACCTGGCCCTCGCGTATCGGTGGACAGCCCGCACCCCTCTGGAGAGGATGTAGCAGCGCAGTAACGGGGGCAACATCTCGGCCGGTCCGGAGCCAGGCTTTCCGGGGGGCCTGCCGAGCGCGAGGAGCGCGTCATGACCGTCACACAGAAACTATGCCTGCTCACGGTCCATGGCATCGGATTCCAGCAGCCGCCGCAGCTCGGCATCCCCGGCGCCCTATGACCGACCGGCCGCCGCCGGGACCGTGGTCCTGGTTGACTGGCCGGATTGCGTGGTTGCGCAAACTGACGAATCGCGGGAGGTGCTCAGCCGGTGACGCACAGCGACGCTGATCTGTCTCCGGAGTTGCTGCAGCTCGCCGCGGCTCGGTTCGGGCTGCTGGCGTCCACGATGCGGCTGCACATCGTCTGGACGCTCGCGCACGGCGAGACGGACGTGGGCGGCCTGGCCGACGCCGTGGGCGGGACGCTGCAAGCCGTGAGCCAGCACCTGGCCAAGCTGAAGCTGGCGGGCCTGGTGCGGTCGCGCCGGGAAGGCCGGCGCCAGGTCTACCTGGTCGAGGATCCGCACCTGGTCATGATCGTGAAGCTTGCCGTCGAGCAACTACTCCAGACGCCTGCCGACCGGGAGCGGCGTGGTGGCCTGGGCGCCTGACCTGCTTCCCGACCAGGTCGACGGGCACGAGCGTGTCCCGTCGCGGCCTGCGCCCTGGACCACGGCGGCGCGCGGCAGCCTGGCTTCCTGCGCGGCGGCATCACCGCTGCAGGTGCTGCGCAGGCTGGACTCCACCCGCCTCGGTCTCGACGAGACCGAGGCCCAGGTCCGGCTGGCCCGGTTCGGCGACAACGTCATCGCGGCCGGCCGCCCGCCGAGCTGGGGGACCCGGGCGCTGGCCGCGACCCGCAACCCGTTCGTCGTGATCCTGATCTGCCTGACCGTGGTGTCGGCGGCCACCGGCGACGTCGGCGGCGCGGCCGTGATCACCGCGATGGCCGCGATCAGCTGCCTGCTGCGGGTCAGGCAGGAGGGCCGGTCGGACCGGGCCGCCGCGGCCCTGCGGGCCATGGTGGCCACGACGGCCACTGTCGTCAGGCGCGCGTCCCCCGGGTCCCCTGCGGTGGCCCGCGAGGTACCCGTCGATCAGCTCGTGCCCGGGGACGTGGTCCAGGTCGCCGCGGGCGACGTGGTGCCCGCTGACCTGCGCCTGCTGCGGTCGGACGACCTGGTCGTGAGCCAGGCGGTGGTCACGGGCGAGTCAGAGCCCGCGGCCAAGCGCGCGGCCTCGGTGATCACCGGCGGCTCGTACGACGCCCCGGCGCAGCAGCCGGACGGCGATGACGCCTCGATATTCGACTCCCGCGCCCTGTGCTTCATGGGCACCAGCGTGGTGAGCGGCTCGGGTACCGCGGTCGTGGTCGCCACCGGGATGTCGACTTATCTCGGCTCGACTCACCGCGAGCTGCCGCGCGCCAGCGCCGAGACCGCGTTTGACCGCGGCGTGCGCGACGTGACCTGGATGCTGATCTTCCTCATGCTGGTCTGCGTGCCCGTGGTGCTCGCCGTCAACGCGTCGATCCGGGGGCATCTGCTCGAGGCGCTCCTGTTCGCCGTGGCCGTCGCGGTCGGCCTCACACCCGAAATGCTCCCGGTGGTGGTGACGAGCGCGCTGGCCCGGGCGGCCGCGGTCGTGGCCAGGAAGGCCGCGATCGTCAAGCGGCTGCCGGCCGTGCACAACCTCGGCGCGATGGACGTCCTGTGCACCGACAAGACCGGCACCCTGACCGAGGACCAGGTGTCGCTGGACTGCCATCTCGACCTGGCCGGGCGAACCGATCCTGAGGTGCTGCGGTGGGCCTGGCTGAACAGTTACCTTTGTGCGGCCGCCGCGGACGGGGCGGTCGCCGACGTCCTCGACCAGGCGCTGCTCACCTGCGGCGCAGGCCGTGGCCTGACCGCCGACGAGCGCATGGCCACGGTCGACGTCATCCCGTTCGACTTCCGACGCCGCCGGGTCACCGCCGTTACCCGCACGGTCGGCGTCCTCGGCCAGCACACGCTGATCACCAAGGGCGCGCCGGCCGAGGTGCTGAGCTGCTGCAGCCGCGTTCGCTGGGCCGGCCGGGATGTCCCCCTCGCCCGGGCCGGGCGGGCCGGAGCCGCCGCGCTGGCCGACGGCCTGGCTCGCGACGGCGTGCGCGTCCTCGCCGTGGCCGTCGCGACCCGGCCCGCTAAGCCTGGCCGCTACCGGCCGGCCGACGAGGTCGGCCTGACGCTGATCGGATTAGCGGGCTTCCGTGACCGGCCCAGGAAGTCCGCGCCCCTGGCCGTGGCCGATCTGGCCGCCCGCGGCGTGGCCATCAAGCTCATCACGGGCGACCACCCGCTGGTCGCGGCGCGGGTCGCCCGGGATGTCGGCATC
This sequence comes from uncultured Actinomycetota bacterium, assembly GCA_963729365.1. Taxonomy (GTDB): domain Bacteria; phylum Actinomycetota; class Actinomycetes; order Streptosporangiales; family Streptosporangiaceae; genus JASHPR01. The sequence continues at coordinate 94,541 of CAVSNQ010000008.1, read as the reverse complement.
AGCGCCCGGCAGGTGGTGATCGGCGAGGACATCGCGCGCCTGGATGACGCGACGCTGGCCGCGGTGGCCGAGACCGGGACGGTCTTCGCCCGGGTCGATCCCGCGCAGAAGGCGCGGCTCGTCCGCGTGCTCCGGTCGGCCGGGCACACCGTCGGGTTCCTGGGCGACGGCGCCAACGACGTGGCGGCGCTCCGCGAGGCCGATGTCGGGATCTCCGTGGCCGGCGCCACGGCCGCGGCCCGGGAGTGCGCCGACGTCATCTTGCTCAGGAAGGACCTGACGATGCTCGGGCAGGCCATCGTCGAGGGGCGGCGGAGCTTCGGCAACGTGGTCAAGTATCTCAAGATCACGATCTCGTCCAACTTCGGCAACGTGCTGTCGATGCTGGCGGCGAGCGCCGCGCTGCCGTTCCTGCCGATGCTGCCGTTGCAGGTTCTGGCCCAGAACCTGTGCTTCGACGTGTCACAGCTGTCGCTGGCCTTCGATGCTGTCGATGAGCCGTCCCTGAACCGGCCGCGCACCTTCGACCGCCGCGACCTGGCCGGGTTCATCACCTGGCTCGGACCGGTCAACGCGGTGGCCGACCTGGCCATGTTCGGGTTCCTATGGTGGATCATGCGAGGCCAGGCCAGCCCGGCCGGCCGGGCGCTCTTCCGTACCGGCTGGTTTACGGAGAACCTGCTGAGCCAGGCGGTCGCCGTCCACCTGCTGCGCAGCCGCTGGCTGCCGTCACCGCGGCACCACGCGGCCCGGCCGGTGCTGCTGGCCACGCTCGCGCTCGCGCTGCTCGGCCTCGGCCTCCCGCTCACCCCGGTCGGTGCCGCGCTGGGGCTGCAGCCGCTGCCCGCCATCTACTATCCGCTGCTCGCGGTCGTACTGGCCGGCTACGGCCTGGCCATTACGGCGGCCAGGTCGGTGTACGTCCGGCGGAACGCGGCGCGGCGAAGTATTCTCTGACTTGCATTATTGCGCAATTAGGAAACTAAGACCCGGGGGGGACCATGGACGACGGCGGGCAGGATCGCGCGGCGGTACCCGGGCGCCGGCCGCCGCCTCTCCGTGAGCCGGCCTCGCACCGCCGGGTGCCGTCCCCCCGGTCACCGTCCCGCCAGGTACCTGCGCCTCGCCGGTCACCGTCCGGCCCGCCCCCGGACGGCTGGTCACCGTCCCGCCAGCCGCACCGGCGGCGGCCACCCCGTCGGCCGGCACCGCCCGGCCGACGGTCCGGCCGGTCGTGGCGGGCCCGCTGGCACGGGCTGAGCACGGCAGCGAAGCTCGGCTATACCGGCGCAACAGTGCTGACCGCGCTGGCCGTGCTGGTCGGCCTGGTCGGTTACGGGATCTACCTGAAGCTGAACCGCAATCTGAGCGTGGCGAACGTCGGGGGGCTGACTCACCGTTCCTCGGCCGGCGTGCAGAACATCCTCATCCTCGGCTCGCAGACCCGCGACGGGCAGGGGCCCGGGTTCGGCTACGACCCCGGCACGAACCTGTCGGACAACCTGCTCCTCGTCCACCTGGACGCGACGCACACGCACGCAACCATCGTGTCGATCCCGCGGGACACGATCGTCTACGAGCCCGCCTGCAAGTCCGCGGCCGGCCCGGGCATCGTGCCCGCGCAGCAGCAGGCGATCATCGACGGCGCGATGAACGTGGGCGGCCCGACCTGCGCGGTAGCCACCGTGGAGCACCTGACCCAGATCCCGATGGATCACTTCGTCGAGTTCGACTTCAACTCGTTCCGCACGATGGTGGACACGCTCGGCGGCGTCGAGGTCTGCGTGCCGCAGGCGGTCAATGATCCCTACAGCAACCTGCACCTGAGCGCGGGCAGGCACCTGATCACCGGCGACCAGGCCCTGGCGTTCGTCCGCACCCGGCATGGCGTCGGCGACGGCAGCGACCTCGGCCGGATCGAGCTGCAGCAGGAATTCTTCTCCTCGCTGATACAGAAGATCGAGAGCCAGGGCACGCTGGACAACCCGGTCAAGCTGTATGACATCGCTAACACGGCCACCCAGTCGGTCACCGTGGACCCCGGCCTGGGGTCGATCTCCAAGCTGCTCTCGCTGGCCGCGACCCTCCGCAACCTGCACACGAAGGACGTGACGTTCATCACGATGCCCACGATCGTGGACCCCGCCAACACCGACCGGCTGCTTCCGGAAGAGCCGGAAGACGACATGATCTGGCAGATGCTGCAGGCCGGCACGCTATGGCACGGCGGGCTGCCTGCCCCCCCGTCCAGCCGCGTCGACGTGAGCGTGCTCAACGGCACCGGCCGCACCGGCCTCGCCGCGCAGACCGCGGCCCGCCTGAAATTGCTTGGCTACCACGTGTCCGGCATCGGCAACGCCCCGGACACCGCCACCACCACGGTCAGCTATCCGGGCCCGGCCCAGGCGGGCGCGGCCTACGCCCTGATGGGTGGGCTGCAGCAGGCTCCGGCCGTGCAGAACGGCGGGCCCGGGCCGGTCACGCTGATCCTCGGCGCGGATTTCACCGGGGTGGTTCCGCCGCCGCCGGGCGGCCCGCACCACCGGGCCAGCGCGGCCCCGGCCGCCGGCCAGCGGCCCGATGGTGAGCAGCCCACCGTTCCCGGGCAGGCGGCGAGCATTGAGACGCGCAACGCCGCCGCGAACATCTGCACCGGCGTGCCTGGCGCCAACCCGGACGTCGGCTCGCCGTGACCGGCTAGTCCCCGAGGAGCGGGCGGATCGCGGCCGCCAGCGCCGCGGGGACGTCATCGATCCGCAGGTGCCGCCCGTCCCGCACCAGGTCCTCGCCGCCCACGACCACCTGCCGCACGTCGGCGGCGGACCCGGCGAAGACGACCGACGCCAGCGCCGTGGTCCGTGTCGCCCCGGCCAGCCGGGTCGAGTCAAGCCCGACCGTGATCAGATCGGCGATCGCGCCCGCGGCGATCTCCCCGGCGTCGGGCCAGCCCAGGCTGGCGTGCCCGTCCGTGGTGGCCGCCCGGGCCAGCTCGCCGGCCCGGAAGTGCCCGCGCTGCCCGCTGGCCAGGCGCTCCCCGAGTTCGACCCGGCGCGCCTCCTCGAACAGGTCGATCACCGCCTGGCTGTCGCTGCCCAGCGTCAGCGGGCAGCCGGCGGCGGCCAGCGCGCGCGCCGGGCCGATCCCGTCGGCCAGGTCGGCCTCGGTCGTCGGGCACAGGCAGGCGTGGGTCCGGCTGCCGCCGAGCAGTTCGAGATCCCGGCCGACCAGGTGCGTGGCGTGCACGACCGTGGCGCGGGGCCCGAGCACGCCGACGTCATAGAGCACCTCGGCTGGCGTCCGCCGGTAGGCGGCCAGGCACGCCTCGTTCTCCGCCCGCTGCTCGGACAGATGCGCATGGAGCGGCGCGCCGTACCGCTGCGCCCACGCGATCACCGGGTGCATCTGGCCGACGGGCACGGCGCGCACCGAATGGATCGCCGCTCCCACTCGCGCGAGCGGCCCGAGCAGTCCGTGCTCGTCGGCGCCCAGCTGGTCGGCCCGGGCCGCCCACGCCTCGCCATCGGGGTCGCCGAACCGCAGCTGGCTGCCGGCCAGCGGCTCGGGCACGCCATCCGGGCCCAGCCCGCCGGTCAGGTAGCACGTGTCAAGCAGCGTGATCCGGATCCCGGCCTGCGCCGCGGCGGCGATCAGCACCTTGCTCATCTCGTTCGGATCCGCGTACGGGGTGCCGTGCGGGCCGTGGTGCAGGTAGTGGAACTCGCCAACGCAGGTGATGCCGGCCAGCGCCATCTCGGCGTAGACGGCGCGGGCCAGGGCCAGGTAGCTGTCCGGGTCGAGCCCGGCGGCCACCTGGTACATCCGCTCCCGCCAGGTCCAGAACGTGCCCAGGCCCACCTGGGTGGCACCCCGCAGCGCGCGGTGGAACGCGTGCGAGTGCGCATTGGCCAGGCCGGGCAGGGTCAGGCCGGGCAGCCAGTCCAGGCCGGCCCGCAGGTCATCCCGGATCTCGCTGGCCGGCACCCCGGGCGTGACGGCGGTGAACCGGTCCCCGGCCGCCTCGATCAGGACGTCGGGACAGACGCCGCGGCCGGGTAGCCAGGCGAGCTCGGCGTGCCAGGCACGCACCGGAGTCGTCATCGCCCGGCCAGCTCCCCGATCACCGCGGCCAGCGCCGCGACTCCGGCCTCGCAGTCGGCCGGGTCGGCGTGCTCAGCGGGCGAGTGGGACACGCCGGACGGGTTGCGCACGAAGAGCATCGCCGCGGGCACCCGCGCGGCCAGGATCCCGGCATCATGGCCGGCGCCGGTCGGCAGGACCGGCGCCGTGATCCCGCGGCCGGCCAGCGCCCCGGCCAGCCGCGCCCGCAAGCGGGGATCGAACTCCACCGGCGGCGAGAACGACTCCTGGCGCACCTCGACCTCGACCCCGTGACCGTCCGCGGCCAGGCGCGCGGCGGCCTCGACGTCGCCGACCACGCGGTGCAGCGTCCCCTCGTCCGGGGCCCGCGCGTCCAGCCACGCGCGCACCGCCGAGCAGATCGCGTTCGCGCCCCCCGGCTCGGCGGTGACCTTCCCGAACGTGGCCAGCGCGGCATGGTCGGCCGCCGCCTGCCGGGCGGCGAGCACGGTGGCCGCGTACGGCAGCATCGGATCACGGCGGTCGGCCAGCCGGGTGGTGCCCGCGTGATCCGCCCGGCCGGCGAAATCCATCCGCCACCGGCCGTGCGGCCAGATGCCCTCCGCGATCCCGATCGCCGCGCCGAGCCCGTTCAGCGCGCTGCCCTGCTCGATGTGCAGCTCGACGAACGCGCCGATCCTGTCGAGCAGCTCATCGTCACGGCCGAGCCGGGCCGGGTCCAGCCCGGCCCCGGTCATGGCCTCGGCCAGGGTCATCCCGGCGCCGTCCCGCAGCCGCCGCGCGGCCTGCGGCGCCGTCGCGCCGGTCAGCAGCCGGCTGCCCAGGCAGGCCAGGCCGAACCGGCCGCCCTCCTCCTCGCCGAACGCGGCGACCCCGACGGCCCGCGCCGGAACGAACCCTGCGGCCCGGAGCAGGTCGATCGCCGCGAACGCGGACACGATGCCGAGCGGGCCGTCATAGGCGCCGCCGTCCGGCACCGAGTCGAGGTGGCTCCCGGCGACGACGGCCGTCCGGGCCGCGCCCGGCGCCTCCCACCAGGCCCAGAGGTTGCCGTTGCGGTCGCACTCGGCGCGCATGTCCCGCCGCGCCGCGGCCTTGATGAACCATTCGCGGCAGGCCGCGTCCGCTGCGGTGAACGAGTAGCGCCGGTAGCCGCCGGTGGCCGCGTCCCGGCCGACGGGCAGCAGCGAATCCCACAGCTCGGCGAAGCCCACCGCCGCTTCCGGCCTCACTGTCCGCCGCTGGCCATCGGCAGCCGGACGCCGCGCTCGGCGGCCACCTCGGCGGCCCGGTCATAGCCGGCGTCGGCGTGCCTGATCACGCCCATGCCCGGGTCGTTGGTCAGCACCCGCTCCAGCTTCTGCGCGGCGAGCTGGGTGCCGTCGGCCACGCACACCTGTCCCGCGTGGATCGAGCGGCCGATGCCGACGCCGCCACCGTGGTGAATGCTCACCCAGGACGCGCCGGATGAGGTGTTGACCAGGGCGTTCAGCAGCGGCCAGTCGGCGATCGCGTCGGAGCCGTCGGCCATCGCCTCGGTCTCGCGGTACGGCGAGGCGACCGAGCCGCAGTCCAGGTGATCACGGCCGATCACGATCGGCGCCTGCACCTCGCCGCGCTGGACCAGCTCGTTGAAGCGCAGCCCGGCCAGGTGCCGCTCCCCATAGCCGAGCCAGCAGATCCGGGCCGGCAGGCCCTGGAAGTGCACCTTCTGGCCCGCCATCCTGATCCACCTGGCCAGCGCCTCGTGGCCGGGGAACAGGTCCAGGATCGCCGCATCCGTGGCCGCGATGTCCTGAGGGTCGCCGGACAGCGCCGCCCACCGGAACGGGCCCCGGCCCTCGCAGAACTGCGGCCTGATGTAGGCGGGCACGAAGCCGGGGAACTCGAAGGCCCGCTCGTAGCCGGCCAGCTCCGCCTCGCCGCGGATCGAGTTGCCGTAGTCGAACACCTCGGCGCCCGCGTCCTGGAAGCCGACCATCGCCGCCACGTGGGCCGCCATCGACTCCCGGGCCCGGGTGGTGAACCCGGCCGGGTCCTCGGCCCGCAGCGCTCCCATGTCCTCGAACCTGACCCCTCGCGGCAGGTAGGTCAGCGGATCGTGCGCCGACGTCTGGTCGGTGACGACGTCGATCGGGGCGCCCATCTTGAGCAGCTGCGGCACGAGCTCGGCCGCATTGCCGAGCAGCCCGATCGACAGCGGCTCGGCCGCGTCCCGCGCGGCGATGGCGCGGCGCACCGCGTCGTCCACGCCGTCCGCGGCCACGTCCAGGTAGCCGTGCTCGATCCGGCGCACGATGCGGGACGGGTCGCAGTCGATGCAGATCGTCACGCCGCCGTTCATCGTGACCGCGAGCGGCTGCGCGCCGCCCATCCCGCCCAGGCCCGCGGTGAGCGTGATGGTGCCGGCCAGCGACCCGCCGAACCGCTTGACCGCCACCGCGGCGAACGTCTCGTAGGTGCCCTGCAGGATGCCCTGGGTGCCGATGTAGATCCAGGAGCCCGCGGTCATCTGGCCGAACATGGTCAGCCCGGCGGCCTCAAGCCTGCGGAACTCCTCCCAGGTGGCCCACTGGGGCACCAGGTTCGAGTTGGCGATCAGCACCCGCGGCGCCCACTCATGGGTGCGGAAGACGCCGACCGGCTTGCCCGACTGGACCAGCAGGGTCTCGTCCGCTTCCAGGTCCCGCAGACGGCGGACGATCCCGTCGAAGGCATCCCAGCTGCGGGCCGCCCGGCCCGACCCGCCGTACACGATGAGCTCGTCCGGATGCTCGGCCACCTCGGGATCGAGGTTGTTCATCAGCATCCGCATCGCCGCCTCCTGCGGCCACCCCTTGCAGGTCAGGGTGGTCCCGCGGGGCGCGCGGACCGGGCGGGGCCCGGCGGTCTGCTGCCCCGGCACGTGCGCAGCGGTCATAGCCGCCTCCTCGTCGAGTCGGTGGTCGAAATCTGCCGCGGCTACCGGTTCATCATCCACCCGCGGCCGCCACGCCCGGGGAGAGGGGCGTGCGGGGCTACGGCCGGCGGCCGGGCGCCGGGGTTACCGGCGGGCGGCGAGCAGGATCGAGCGGATGTCGGCGGCGGTCGGCCGGCGCGGCGTATTGGCCAGCACCTCGTCGTCGAGCGCGTCCGCGGCAATCTGGTCGAAGTCCGCGGCGGTGATGCCCAGATCGGCCGGGCGCTGGGTCATCCCGACCCGGTCAGCCAGGCCGGCGATCGCGTCGATCGCGGCTTCGGCGTTCCATCCGCTGGCCCGGGCCGCGTCGCCGGCGCCCAGCGCGAACGCCACGTCGGCCAGGCGCTCCCCGCGGACCTGGGCGTTGAAGCGGAGCGTCTCCGGCAGCACCATGGTCAGCGCGACGCCGTGCGCGATGTCGAACCGGCCGCCGATCGCGTGGCCGATCGCGTGGCCGAGGCCGAGGCCGGTGGTGGCCATCCCGATGCCCGCCATGTGCGCGGCCAGCAGCATCTGCGATCGCGCCTCCAGGTCCAGGCCGTCGGCGTGGGCCCGCGGCAGATGGACCGCGATCATGCGGATGACCTGCAGCGCAATGCCGTCCGACCACGGGTTGGCGCGGACCGACAGGTAGGACTCCAGGGCATGGGTCAGCGCGTCCATGCCGGTCGCCGCCGTCGCCGGGGGCGGCAGCCCGACCGTGAGCTCGGGGTCGAGGATCGCGGCGGCGGCCAGCGTGCTGGCGTGGCCCACGTAGAACTTCCGGCCGGTCTGCGGGTCGGTCACGACCCCGAACGCGTTCGTCTCCGCCCCGGTGCCGGCGGTCGTCGGGACCGCGACGAGCGGCAGCGCGCGGGCCGAGAACTCGCCGCGGTAGTCCAGGTCGCGCCCCCGCTGTGGGTTCACGGCGGCGAGCGCGATCCCCTTGGCCGCGTCGATCGGCGACCCGCCGCCCACCGCCACCAGCGCAACCCGGGAGCGAGACCCGCGGGCCGCGGCGACCGCGTCCGCTCCGGCCGCCAGGTCGCCGGTGGTCGGGTTGGGATGCACCCCGCTGAAGACCGTCACCGGCATCCCGGCCTCCTCCAGTACGCCGGTGACGTTGGTGACCAGCGGCGTGGCGGCGAGCGCGGCGTCGGTGACCACGACCGCGGCTTCGCTGCCGGCGCCGCTGAGGATCCCGGGCAGCCTGGCCACCGCGCCGCTGCCGAAGTACGCGCTCGGCGTGGGAGTGATCGCGATCTCGGTCCCGGCGATGGCGGAGGGCACGATCACCCCCGGGGGTGCGTCGATGCCCACGAAACCAACCTTCATCGCCGCTCCCCTCGTGCCACCACCACGACGGCACTCAACGCCGGGCCCACCGCGCGACCGCGGCCTCGTCGATCTCCGCGCCCAGGCCGGGCCGGTCGGGCACGGCCAGGAACCCGCCGGCGTCGATGAGCAGCGGTGAGCCGAGGAAGAAGTCCCGCCGCTGCTCGGTCCACCCGGGCGGGTCGTAGGGGAACTCCAGGTAGGGGCCGCCGCCCACGCCCGCGGCGACATGCAGGTTGGCCAGCAGGCCGAGCCCGTTGGTCCAGGTGTGCGGGGTGAACCAGTGGTTACCGAGCATGGCGAGCTCGGCCACGGTGCGGGCCCGGAGCATGCCGACCGCGAGCACGACGTCGGGCTGGATCACGTCGAGCGCGCCGGCCGCCAGCGCGTCGAGCAGCTCTCCGGGGGTGCGCGCCATCTCGCCTCCGGCGACCCGGATCCCGGTCTGGTCCCGCAGCGCCCGCATGCCGGCGGTGTCCCGGGCGGGCAGCGGCTCCTCCAGCCACAGCACGCCGAGTTCGGCCAGCTCGGCGGCCAGCCGCCGGACGGCGGGCGCGTCCAGGGCGGCCGTGATGTCGCCGGGCATCCGCCACCACTGGTTCAGGTCGACCATGATCCCGACGTCGTCCCCGACCGCACGGCGAGTGGCCCGCACCGCGGCGAGCCCGCCCGCGACGTCGTCGCGGCTGATGCGGATCTTCACCGCCCGGAAGCCCGCCGCCACGGCGGCCATGGCCGCCTCCGCGCGCTCCTCAGGGCTTCGGACCTCGCCGAACGACGCGTACGCCGGCATGCCCCGGGCCGCCCCGCCGAACAGGACGGACACCGGCAGCCCGGACACCTGGCCGGCGATGTCCCAGAGCGCGGCCTCCAGCGGCCAGTACCGCCCGGCGTGGACGCCGACCGTCTCCAGGACGGCCACGTGCGCGGCGATCCGCAGCGGGTCACGGCCGACGAACAGGTCCTCGAACGCCTCGAAGCCGTCCATGGTGTCGCCCGAGCCGTACCCGGTCACGCCCTCGTCGGTCTCCACCCGGACCAGGGTCGCGTCGAAGTGGCGGCGCGGCACCGGGTCCCAGGCGGCCAGGAACGGCGGGTCCAGCGGCAGCCGCAGCCGGTCCAGCCGGATCGCGGTGATCTTCACGGCGAATGGACGGCCGGGTCGAAGTACGGGTTGACCGGGTGGTCCCGCGCCGCGAGCACCTCGGCGAGGCCGGGAGAACCGGCCACGCCCGCGCGCAGCGCCGCGGCGGTCGCCGCGCGGTTGTTCGCGTAGACCTTGGCGGCGTCAAAGGCGGCCGGGTTCACCCAGACCGCGGCGATCAGCAGCAGCTCATCCGCGTCGGCCTCGGTCACGATCCCGTCGGCCACGGCGTCGGCGACCCCGCAGGCGACGCCCGCCTGCGCCGCTCCCCAGGTCAGCGCGGCATGCTCGTCGCCGGCCACGGACGCCTGGCTGACGAACAGGGTCAGCGGCTTGGCCGGGATGCCGGGCCGCACCACCGCGACGAACGCCGAGTTCCCCGGCCGCGGCGTGGCCAGGGCGGTGGCCCAGGCCACCCCGACCGGCCCGTCACGGCGGCCGAGCACTGTGTTAACGTGCGCGGCATCGGCGCCTTCGCCGACGAAGCTCTCGCCGATGAGCATCACATTCTCCGCCATGAGGAAGAGGCTAACCGCGGCCTGGGCTGCGGTATAGATCACGTTTCGGGGTGAACGGAGGCCGATTCGTTGCGGCTATTCCGACTCGTTACTAGGATTTGGCAGCATCCGATGACGCGTGCGATGCCGTCCGCAGCGTCCCAGGGGGAGTCGTGGCGACGTACATCCTGAGGCGCCTCGGGCTGGCTGTCGTCACTCTCTGGCTGCTCAGCGTTATCGTCTTCTTCGCCGGGCAGGTGCTGCCCGGCGACCCGGGCCGCGCGATTCTCGGCCCGCTGGCCGCGCAGAGCGCCGTGCACGCGCTCGACCAGTCGCTCGGCGTCGACCGGCCGCTGCTCACCCAGTACTGGAGCTGGCTCACCGGGCTGCTGCACGGCGACCTGGGCCAGTCCTACGAGTTCCGGACCCCGGTGGCGCCGTTCATCGGCGCGGCGCTGGTGAACTCGGTCAAGCTCGGCGCCCTGGCCTTCATCGTCGTGGTGCCGCTCGGCATCCTCGGCGGGGTGGTCGCGGCGCTCAACTACGGCCGGGCCCCGGACCGGATCATCTCGGTCACCGGCCTGTCCGCCACGACCGTGCCCGAGTTCGTGTCCGGGATCGTGCTCCTGGTGGTCTTCGGCGTGGAGCTGAAGTGGTTCCCGGTCTCGGCCTCGGCCGGGCCGGGCGCGTCGGCCGGGTCTCAGCTCTATCACCTGATCCTGCCGGTGATCCCGCTCGTGCTGATCCTGTTCGGCTACATCGCGCGGATGGCCCGGGCCGGCACGATCGAGGCGCTGGAGTCCGACTACACGCGCACCGCGACGCTCAAGGGCCTCAAGCGGTCGGTGGTGATCCGGCGGCACGTGCTGCGGAACTCGCTGCTCCCGACGATCACGGTCATCGCCACCCAGACTGGCTACCTGATCGGCGGGCTGGTCGTGGTCGAGACCCTGTTCAACTACCAGGGCATCGGGAAGCTGATCTTCACCGCAGCCACGGACAAGGACTTCCCCATGCTCGAGGCGGGCGTGCTCACGATCGGCGTGGTGTACATGGTCGCGACGCTCATCGCGGACATCCTCTACACCACGCTCAACCCGCGGCTGCGACTCGGAGGCTCCGGATGATCGAGCTGGGGCCGCCTACCCCGGTCCCGGGCGTGGAGACGGCGGTCACCCAGATGGCGCTGCGCCGCCAGCAGCCGGCCTGGCGGCTGATGCTGCGCAAGCCGACGTTCATCGTCGGCGCGGTCATCCTGCTGTTCTGGATCTTCTGCGCCGTGTTCGGCACCGCGATCGCCCCGCACAACCCGCTCGCGCAGCAGCTGCTGGCCGTCAACACCCCCCCGTCCCGGGCGCACCTGTTCGGAACCGACCAGCTCGGCCGGGACGTGCTGTCCCGGGTGATCACCGGCTCCCGGAGTATCTTGGTCATCGCCTCGGCGGCCACCGTGCTCGCCACCCTGCTCGGCACCGCGCTCGGCCTGCTCATGGGGTACCTCGGTGGCGTCCTGGACATCCTGGTCAGCCGCGTGGTGGAAGCCGTGCTCGCGCTGCCGATCGTGATCGTCGCGTTCTTGTTCATCGTCGCGCTCGGGCCGTCCACGCCGACGCTGATCGTGGTCATCGGGATCGTGTTCACCCCGCTGATCGCCCGGACGGTCCGTTCCGCCGTGCTGGTGGAGAGCCAGCTCGACTACCTGTCGTCCGCCCGCCTGCTCGGCGAGAAGCCCGTGCAGATCATGTTCACCGAGATCCTGCCGAACGTGGTCCCGGTCATCCTGGTCGAGTTCACGGTCCGGCTCGGGTACGCCATCTTCGCCGTGGCCACGCTGTCCTTCCTCGGCTTCGGGGTCCAGCCGCCCACCCCCGACTGGGGCTCGGACATCGCCGCGAACTACGGGGTGCTGCCCGCCGGTTACTGGTGGGAGACGCTGTTCCCGGCGCTGGCCATCGCCTCGCTGATCGTGGCCGTCAACCTGGTCACCGACTCCATCGAGCAGGTGCTCGCCTCGTGACCGCGGCGGACACGACAGCGGCCCCGGGCGCCGCGGGCGGGACGGCTCCCGCCCTGGCGGTGGAGCACATGGACGTCACCTACCGGGTGCGCGGGCAGGACCGGCGGGCGCTGCGCGACGTGTCGTTCCAGATCGGCCGGAACGAGTCGTACGGGCTGGTCGGCGAGTCCGGCTCCGGCAAGTCCACGGTGGCGCTCGCGCTGACCAGGTACCTGCCCCGCAACGGCCGGGTGAGCGCGGGCACGATCAGCATCAACGGGCTGGACCCGCTGGCCATGGGGCCGGGAGCGCTGCGCGACCTGCGGGCCCACACGGTGTCCATGGTCTACCAGGAGCCCGGGCGGGCGCTGAACCCGTCGATCAAGGTGGGCCACCAGGTGGCCGAGGTGTACGAGATCGCCGGCCTGGACCGCAGGGCGGCCCTCGCGCGCGCCGAGGACATGCTCCGCAAGGTCCAGATCTCCGACCCGGGCCGGGTGATGGAGCGGTACCCGCACCAGCTCTCCGGCGGGATGGCGCAGCGGGTAGTGATCGCGATGGCGCTGGCCGCCGAGCCGTCGCTGCTGATCCTCGACGAGCCGACCACGGCGCTGGACGCGACCGTCGAGGCGGAGGTGCTCGACCTGGTGGCCGCGCTGCGCGAGGAGTTCGACACCTCGGTGCTGTTCATCAGCCACAACCTGGCCGTAATCGCCAAGATGTGCGACCGGGTCGGGGTCCTGTACGCCGGGGAGCTGGTCGAGGAGGGCCCGGCCCGCGAGGTGTTCGCCCAGCCGCGCCACCCGTACACGGTCGGGCTGCTGCGCTGCATCCCCCGCGGCGGGCAGCGCAAGGACCACGGCCGGCTGGACACCATCCCGGGCTTCCTGCCGCCGCCCGGCCACACGCTCCCCGGGTGCATCTTCGCCCCGCGCTGCCCGATCGCCGAGGAGCGCTGCCGGGCCGCCGCGCCGCCGGCGTTCGTCACCGGCCCGGACCGGACCTCGCGCTGCTACCTGCACGACGAGACCGCGGACCTGCCCCGGAACACGCCGGTTGACCTGAAGATTCCTTCGCAACGCGACGACCGCGGGCCGGTCGTGCAGCTCGAGCGGCTGTCGAAGACGTTCGACCAGCGCGGCGAGGCGGTCAAGGCCCTGGTCGGGGTGAACCTCACCCTAGAGGAGGGCGAGACGCTCGGGCTGGTCGGCGAGTCCGGCAGCGGCAAGACCACCCTGGCCCGCGCGCTGCTCGGCCTGATCCCGCCGGACCAGGGCTCCGTGATCGATCTCGACGGCCAGCCGCTGCAGGCCGACGCCCGGCGCCGCTCCCGCGACCAGCTCAAGGCGCTGCAGATCGTGTTCCAGAACCCGGACTCGGCGCTCAACCGGCGGCACACGGTCCGTCGGCTGATCAGCCAGCCGCTGTCCCGGCTGGCGGGCCTGTCCGGCGCGCGGCTGCGCGAGCGCCTGGCCGACCTGGTCCGGTCGGTCCGGATGGAGGACCGGCAGCTCTCGCTGCGCCCGAGCCAGCTGTCCGGCGGGCTGAAGCAGCGGGTGGCGATCGCGCGCGCGTTCGCGGGCGGGCCTCGCATCGTGGTCTGCGACGAGCCCACCTCGGCCCTGGACGTGTCGGTGCAGGCCGCGATCCTCAACCTGCTGGTCGACCTGCAGGCCAAGGAGCAGGTGACCTACCTGTTCATCTCCCACGACCTCGGCCTGGTGCGGTACCTGTCGGACCGCATCGCCGTGCTCTACCTCGGCCGCGTCATGGAGGTCGGCCCGGCCGAGGCCGTGTTCGCCGGGCCGCACCACCCCTACACCGAGGCGCTGCTGTCCGCCGTGCCGAGCCTGGACGGGCAGCACCCCACCCGGATCCGGCTGCACGGCGAGATCCCGTCCGCCGCCAACCCGCCGAGCGGCTGCGTGTTCCACACCCGCTGCCCGCGCCGGCTGCCCACCGGCGAGTGCGAATCGTCCGAGCCGCCGCTCCGCGAGGTCGCGCCCGGCCACCTGATGAGCTGTCATATTCCTATCGATCAGCTAACAATTCTGCAGCGCACCGGGCAGGCACCGTGACAAGGACCGGCCAGGAACGTAGCTTTTTTCACTCACACCGGCCCGCGTACGCGCCCGGTGAGTTAGGGAGGATCCCTTGAACGCAGACCACCGCCGCCTCGGCCGGCTGAGAGAAGGCCAGGGCGACATCGCGAACCATGTCATCGACGAGTTCGCCGCCGGGAGGATGTCGCGCCGCGACTTCATCCGGCGCGGCTCGGTCGTCGGTATCTCGCTGCCGCTGCTCGGCGCGATCGTCTCGGCGTGCGGAAGCTCTAGCAGCTCGCCGTCGTCCACGCCCAGCTCGGCCGGCCAGTCCGGCGCGACCATCCGGGTCGGGATCATCGTGCCGACCGCGGCCATCAACCCGGTGACCGTGGCCGACCAGGGCGGCCTCGACATGCTGGCCCAGACCGGCGAGTACCTGTGCCTTTCCGACCAGAGCCTGACCCTGAAGCCGGTGCTCGCCGAGAGCTGGACGCCCAACTCCACCGGGGACGTGTGGACGTTCAAGATCCGCCAGGGGGTCAAGTTCCACGACGGCTCGCCGCTCACCGCCGACGACGTCGTGTACACCTTCAAGCTGCAGACGAACCCGGCCGGCAAGTCGAACGCGCTGTCGGCGCTGGGCGGCGTGCTGTCTCCGTCGGGCGTGCAGAAGGTCGACGACTACACCGTCGCCTTCCACCTCGAGGCCCCGAACGGCAACTTCCCGTACCTGGTCTCGTCCGACAACTACAACATGATCATCATCCCGAACAACTACGACCCCGCGAACTGGCAGAGCTCGTTCATCGGGACCGGCCCGTTCGTGCTGAAGAGCTACACGGCCAAGGTCGGCGCGTCGTTCACCCGTAACGAGTCGTACTGGGGCACCAAGGCGCTGCCCGCCGAGACCCAGTTCACCTTCTACTCGGACCAGACCCCGGAGATCCTCGCGCTGTCCAGCGGGACCATCGACGTGGTCGGGCAGTTCGCGGTGTCCGGCGGCGAGCAGCTGCTCGCCGCCGGCGCCCCGTACAACATCATCAAGCTGAAGTCGAGCGCGCACCGCGAGCTGTCGATGCGCTGCGACCAGGCCCCGTTCACCGACCCGCGGGTGCGCCAGGCGATCGCGCTCACCCTGGACCGGCCCGCGATCGTGCAGGCGCTGTTCAAGGGCTACGCCGACCTGGGCAACGACAGCCCGTTCGCGCCGGTGTTCCCGTCGACGAACACCAGCGTCGCGCAGCGGACCCAGGACGTCGCCCAGGCGAAGTCGCTGATGACGGCCGCGGGGCACGCGTCCGGGTTCGACACGCACCTCACCACCGAGATGCTCCTGGAGATCCCGGACCTCGCGCAGATCGTGGCCCAGTCCGCGAAGGCCATCGGGGTGAACATCAAGCTGACGGTCGAGAGCTCGTCGACGTACTACGGTCAGGCCACGTTCGGGAACTCGGACTGGCTCGACGCCACGATGAGCCTGGTCGACTACGGCCACCGCAGCGTGCCCAACGCGTTCCTGACCGCGACCCTGGAGACCTACAACGCGACGACCGGGACCGGCTCGTGGAACGCGGCGCACTTCAACAACGCGCAGTACAACAAGCTGGCCGCCCAGTACATCGCCACCGCCGACCTGTCCAGCCAGCGCACGATCGCCGGGCAGATCCAGACCCTGCTGCTCGACCAGACGCCGATCATCATTCCGTACTTCTACAACTACCTGACGGCCACGGCCAAGAACGTGAGCGGTGCCTACCCGACCGCGATCGGCCACATCTTCCTGTACAACGCGACCAAGAGCTGACCCGCACCCGCCGTCGTGGACCAGCCGGGCGCCGGAACGAGCCTGTGGATCCGGTTCCTGTCCGGTCCTGACATCGACGCGCTGGGCCTGACCGGCGCCGAGATCGTCACTGCCGTGGAAGGCGCGGTCCTCGCTCACGGCGAGGGCCGCGTCGTGTTCGAGCCGCGGGTGCACCTGGTGCCCGGCGACGGGCGCGCCGGCCATTTCAACGTGCTCCGCGGGCACCTGCCCGGGCTCGGGGCGGGCGGCCTGTCCGGGGTCAAGGTGGTCGGCGACTTCGTGGACAACTACGCCCGCGGGCTGCCCAGCGAGCTCGGGCTGCTGACGCTCTACGACCCCGGCACCGGGATCCCGCTGTCGATCATGGACGCCACCCTGATCACCGCGTGCCGCACCGGCGCGATGACCGCCGTGGGCGCCAGGTACCTGGCCCGGCCGGACGCGCGGGTGCTGGGCCACGTCGGCGCCCGGGGCACCGCGTTCTGGAACGTGGTCCTGCTTGACCAGATGTTCGATCTTGACGAGATCCGGGTGACCAGCCGCCGGCCGGAGTCGCGGGAGGCGTTCGCGCGGCAGCTGGCCGGCGTCACCGGCACGCCGGTCCGGGTGACCGCCACGCCGGACGAAGCCTTCGACGGCGCCGACATCCTGGTCGAGGCCTCCCGGCTGAGCGAGCCCGAGCCGCTGCTGCGCACCAGCGCCGTCCGGCCGGGCGCGTTCGTGGTCCCCTACGGCACGGTCAGCGCCGTCGAGCTTGACCTCCTCGGCGTGATGGACAAGGTCGTGGTGGACGACTGGCGGGAGGCGCAGTCCGGGCGGTTCGGCGCGCTGCGGCCGCACGTCGACAGCGGCCTGCTCTCGCCGGAGTCCCTGTACGCCGAACTCGGCCAGATCGTGGCCGGCCAGCGCCCCGGGCGCCAGCGCCCGGACGAGCGGATCCTGTTCTGGCACCGGGGACTGTCGATCCTGGACATCGCGGTGGGCGCGCTGATCCTGCGCCGGGCCGAGCAGACGGACGCCGGCACGATGCTGCGTTACCGGTGACGATGCCGCCCGGCCTGATCACCGCGCCCGCCGACCTGGATCCCGGCCGGATCGGCCAGATCGCGGCCGGGCAGCCGGCCGAGATCGCGCCCGCGCTGCTGGATGAGGTTGACCGGCAGTGCGGCGCGGCACGGGCCGCGCTGCGCCGCGGCGATCCGGTGTACGGCGTGACCACCGGCATGGGCGCGCTGTCCGGCGTCCGCCTGACCGAGGCCGAGCAGCTCTCCCATCAGCGCAACCTGATGCTGGCCCGGGCGACAGGAGGCCCGCCGTGGCTGGACGCCGCCGACGTCCGCGCGATCATCGCGGTCCGGCTGCGGACGTTCCTGTCCGGCGACTCCGGCGTGTCCGCCGCGCTGTGCCGACAGCTGGCCGGCCTGCTGGAGTCCGGCGTCGTCCCGGCCGTGCCCCGCACCGGGGTGGGCAGCGCGGGCGAGATCATGCCTCTTGCGCACGCGTTCGGGCCCCTCGTCGGGATCGGCCGGGTGCTCGGGCGATCGGGCGAGACGGGGCCGGCCTCAGCGGCGCTGCGCGCCCGCGGGCTCAGGGAGTACCGCCTCGGCCCGAGGGAAGGGCACGCGCTGCTGGCCGGCGTCCCCGGGACGACCGCGCTGGCCGTGATGCGCCTGGCCGAGGCCAGGGCCCTGGAGGCGGTGATGGAGTCGGCCGCGGCGCTGTCGATCGCGGCGGCCGGCGCGTCCCGCGACCCCTACTCCCCCGCGTGCGCGCGGGGCGACGACATCCTGGCCGACGTGCTGAGACGGCTCCGCGCGGCCACCGGCGACCTGCCCGAGCCCCGCGGGTTGCAGGCGCCGGTGTCGTTCCGGGTGGCCGGCCCGGTCCTCACCCAGGTGCTGCGGGCGGGCCACGCGCTCGCGGCCGCGATCGAGCGCGCGCTCACCGGGGTGACCGACTCGCCCGCGTTCCTCGACGGGAGGTTCGTGGGCACCGCGGGATTCCACGGTATCGATCTCGCGGCCCACGCCGACCTGCTCACCGCGGCGCTCGCGCACGCGGCCGAGGTCTCGGCGGCGCGGCTGCACCGGCTGCTCGACGCCCGGGTCACCGGCCTGCCCGCTCAGCTCGCCCGGCGTCCGGGCCCGGACGCCGGGCTGGTCGCCGTGCATAAGCGGGCCGCCGGCGAGGTCCACGCGCTGCGCCGGCTCGCGGTCCCTTCCCCGGTCGGGCTCATCGAGACCTCCGGCGGCCAGGAGGACGTGCAGTCGTTCGCCTGGGAGGCCGCCGAGGCGCTGCGCGGCGCCCGGCACCACGCTCACGTCGTCACCGCGTGTGAGCTGCTGGCCGGATACCAGGCCTGGTCGCTGTCCGGGCGCCCCGCTCCGGCCGGGTGCCGCGGGGTGCTGGCCCGGCTGGCCGAGATCATCGGCCCGATCGGCGAGGACCGGCCATTCGGCGAGGACATCGAGCGCCTGCTCCGTGCCGGGGTGCAGGGGCTGGTCACCGGCCGCGGCAAGGAATAATGGGCGATGGCGGCTCGTTAGTCCGGGTCGTCCCGGGGCCCTGAGGCACGAATCTCTTTCCGACCCGGCGGCCGGCATCACCCAGCCATCATCCAGGCGGATTCCCGAGGCACCCAAGTACATGTTCCCGGCCAACCAGGAGCACGACCAGGAGGCGCACGGCCACCAGCACCGTGACGTGTCCGGCGGCTGGCTGCGCCCTGCCGTGTTCGGCTCCATGGATGGCCTGGTCACCAATGTGTCCCTGATCGCCGGCGTGGTCGGCGGCGGCGGCAGCACGCACGCCGTCCTGCTGGCCGGCGTGGCCGGGCTGTCCGCGGGGGCGTTCTCGATGGCCGCCGGCGAGTTCGTCTCGGTGTCGTCGCAGAACGAGCTGGTCGCCGCCGAGGTCCGCAAGGAGAAGTTCGAGCTCGAGCACCATCCCGAGGCCGAGCGGCGGGAGCTGGCCGCGGTGTTCCGGATGCGCGGCGTGGACGCCGACCTCGCCGACGAGGTGGCCAGGCAGGTCTCCGAGCATCCGGACGAGGCACTTCAGGTGCACGTCCGCGAGGAGCTCGGCGTGGACCACCGGGACTTGCCGTCCCCGGCCACCGCGGCCGGCGCCTCGCTGGTGACGTTCGCGCTCGGGGCGCTGATCCCGATGCTGCCTTACCTGGCCGGGTTCAGCTCGCTCGCCGCCGCGCTCGTGCTCGCCGCTGTCGCCGCGTTCGTCGGCGGAGGACTGGTCGCCCGGATCACCGACCGCCCGTTCCTGCGGGGGGCGCTCCGCCAGCTGGTGCTGGCCGGCGCCGCGGCCGGCCTGACCTTCGGGATCGGGGCCGCGGTCGGCGCCGTCGTCTCCTGAGCGGCCTGCCTGGCCGGCCCGGTCACCAGGCGTCAGATCCGAACGACTCCTCGGCGTGCCCGCCGGACTCGGTGAGCAGCTTCACGTCGGCCTCGACCATCATCGCGACCAGCTCCTCGAAGCCGATCTTCGGCTCCCAGCCGAGCTCGCTGGCCGCCTTGGCCGGGTTCGCGCACAGCCGGTCCACCTCGGCGGGCCTGATGAACGCGGCGTCGGTCACCACGTGGTCCCGCCAGTCCAGGCCCACCACCCCGAACGCCAGCTCCACCAGCTCGCCGACGCCGTGCGTGACCCCCGTCCCCACCACGTAGTCGGCGGGCTCGTCCCGGCCCAGCATCAGGTGCATGGCCCGCACGTAGTCACCGGCGAACCCCCAGTCCCGGCTGGCCCCCAGGTTGCCCAGGCGCAGCTGCCGCTCGTAGCCGAGCTTGATCTTGGCGACGCCGAGCGACACCTTGCGAGTGACGAACTCCGCCCCCCGGCGCGGCGACTCGTGGTTGAACAGGATGCCGGATACCGCGAACATGCCGTAGGACTCGCGGTAGTTCTGGGTCAGGTGGTGCCCGTAGGCCTTGGCCACGCCGTAGGGACTGCGGGGATGGAACGGGGTCTGCTCGGTCTGCGGCGACTCCCGCACCTTCCCGAACATCTCCGACGACGAGGCCTGGTAGAACCGGATCTGGCCGTGCGAAGGGCTCCGTGACGCGTTGATCCCGCTGCACACCCGGATCGCCTCGAGCACCCGCAGCACGCCGAGGCCGGTGACCTCGCCGGTCAGCTCGGCCTGCTGCCAGGACATCGGCACGTACGAGATCGCGCCCAGGTTGTAGACCTCGTCGGGCTGCACCCGCTCGACCGCCGAGATCAGGCTGCCCTGGTCGAGCAGGTCGCCGCGGACCAGGCGGACGTCGCCGAGGAGCTGGCGCACCCGGCGGACCCTCGGGTTCGCCTGGCCCCGGACCAGGCCCCAGACCTCATACCCCTGGGCAAGCAGATGCTCGGCCAGGTAGGAGCCATCCTGGCCGGTGATGCCGGTGATCAGGGCGCGTCGTGTCAGCGGAATCTCCCCATCTCTCGGGCGGCCGCGACCGCGGCGGACCATCGGTCACGTCGCGGCAGCTTACCGACACCGGAGCCCGTGAGCACTCTTGCGTGCTTACGTATGGGGCGCAAGAGTACGCAAGGTACCGCCTGGTAATGTTCGCTGCTTAGGGGGTCACGCGGGCACGCCTTCTAGCAAGCTGGCGGCCAGCGGCAGACGAGGAGGCAAACCTGCGTGAGCACTGTGCCAACCCGGGGGGCGACCCCCGGACCCCCGCCGCTGCCAACCCGGAGGGTGACCTCCGGACCCCCGCCGCGGCCAACCCGGGACGCCACCCTCGGACCCGCGCCATGGCCAACCGCGGACGCCACCCCCGGACCCGCGCCATGGCCAACCGCGGACGCCACCCCCGGACCCCCGCCGCGGCCAGCCCGGGACGCGACCCCCGGACCCGCGGGCGCTGCCGACCGGAAGCTGCGCGTCGCGCTGCTGTCCTACCGTAGCAAGCCGCATTGCGGCGGCCAGGGAATCTACCTGCGGCACCTGTCGCGTGAGCTGGCCGCGCTCGGTCATCATGTCGAGGTGTTCTCCGGCCAGCCGTACCCGGAGCTTGAGCCCGGGCCGCTGCTGCGCACTCTGCCGAGCCTGGACCTGTACCGGGAACCGGACCCGTTCCGCACCCCGCGCCCGAGCGAGTACCGCGACTGGATCGACGTGCTCGAGGTCGCCTCGATGTGGACCGGGGCCTTTCCCGAGCCGCTGACCTTCAGCCTGCGCGCCCTGCGCGCCCTGCGCGCGCGCCGCGGTGACTTCGACATCGTGCACGACAACCAGGTCCTGGCCTACGGCATGCTCCGCATCGCCCGCCTGGACCTGCCGCTGGTCACCAGCATCCACCACCCGATCAGCGTGGACCGGCGGATCGAGCTCGCCGCGGCCAGGCGCCTGTCCCGGCTGTCCAAGCGCCGGTGGTACGGATTCGTCCGGATGCAGGCCCGGGTCGCCCGCCGCGTCGGGCCGGTGCTGACCGGTTCCGAATCCTCCCGCGACGACATCTGCCGCGACTTCAAGGTGCCCAGGTCCAGCGTGCACGTGATCCCGCTTGGGGTGGACACCCGCCTGTTCCACCCCAGGCAGGCGCCGCGCGTGCCCGGCCGGATCGTGGCCGTGGCCAGCGCCGACTCCCCCGTGAAGGGCATCTCGACGCTGCTGCGCGCGGTGGCCAAGCTCGCCACGGAGCGCAACGCGGTCCTGACCGTGGTCGGCAAGCCCGCTTCCGGCGGCCCGACCGAACGGCTCGTCGCCGAGCTGGCCCTCGGCGACAAGGTCCGGTTCGTCAGCGGGATCAGCGATACCGAACTGGCCGAGTTCATCGCGACCGCGGAGATCGCGGTAGTGCCGTCGCTGTATGAGGGGTTCTCGCTGCCCGCGGTCGAGCACATGGCCTCGGGCACGCCGCTGATCGCCAGCCGGACTGGGGCGCTGCCCGAGGTGACCGGCGACGCGGCGCTCCTGGTCACGCCAGGCGACCCCGAGGAGCTGGCCGCGGCGCTGCGGATGCTGCATGACTCGGCCGCGGAGCGCGAGCGGCTGTCCGCGCTGGCCCTGCGCCGGGTCCAGGAGCGCTTTGCCTGGCCCGCGGTGGCCCGGGCCACTGTGGACCAGTACCTCCGCGCGATCGACGCGGCCGCGCCTCGGCCCGGGGCCTCGCCGTGCTGACCGTCGACTTCTCCCGGTTTCCTGTCGGTCCCGGTGACCGCGTGCTCGACCTGGGCTGCGGTGCTGGCCGGCACGCGTTCGAGGCACTGCGCCGCGGTGCGGACGTGGTCGCGCTGGACACCGACGAGGGCGAGCTGCGGCAGGTGGCGGCCATGTTCGCGGCGATGAGCGAGGCGGGCGAGGTTCCGGCCGGCGCATCCGCGCAGGCGGTGGCGGGCGACGCCACCGCGATGCCGTTTCCTGACGGCTGCTTTAACCGGGTGATCGCCGCCGAGGTGCTTGAGCACATCCCGGCCGACCAGGCCGGCATGAACGAGATCGCCCGGGTGCTGCGGCCGGGCGGTGTGGCCGCCGTCACCGTCCCGGCCTGGCTGCCGGAGCGGATCTGCTGGCGGCTGTCCGACGACTACCACACCGTGCCCGGCGGCCACCTGCGGATTTTCACTCGCGGCGAGCTCGAGACCAAGCTGACCCGGGCTGGCCTGTCCGTCGGCGGGCACCACCACGCCCACGCGCTGCACGCGCCGTACTGGTGGCTGAAATGCGCGGTCGGCGTGCACGACGACGACCACCCGCTGGCCCGGGCCTACCACCGGCTGCTGGTCTGGGAGATCATGAAGCAACCCGCGATCATGCGGCTGGCCGACCGTGCGCTCAATCCGGTCATCGGCAAGAGCGTCGTCATCTACGCGGCCAAGCCGGCCGCGGGCGCTGCGGACGCCGGCGACGACGAGGACGCCGGCCGCAGCACGGGAGCCGCCGAGTCGGCGCAGCCTGAGGAGGCACATGCGGCGGCCTGAGAGCCTGGCTGGCTCGAGCCTGGCCCGCCCCAGCACGGACCATGCCTGGCTGCCTTCGGTTCCGGGAATCCTGACCGCCGACCAGGTCCTGGCCACGGGCCACAGCATCGCCGCCGTGCAGCAGCGCGAGGGCGCGATCGGCTGGCCGGACGGCCACGTCGACGCCTGGAACCACGTCGAGTGCGTGATGGCGCTGAGCGTGTGCGGGCTTCGCGGTGCCGCGCGGCGCGGCTACGAATGGCTGCGGGCCGCCCAGCAGCCGGACGGGTCGTGGCCGAAGCTGGCCGCGGACGGCGCGGTCATCGATGACGCGGTGGAGAGCAACCACGCCGCCTACGCCGCGGTCGGAGTCTGGCACGAGCTCCAGGTCACCCGCGACGACGCGTTCGTCCAGCGAATGTGGCCGGTGGTGCGCAAGGGGATCGAGTTCGCGCTCGGGCTGCAGCAGCCGCGCGGTGAGATCATCTGGCAACGCCGAGCCGATGGCACGCCTGCTTCCTATGCGCTGCTGACCGGCAGTTCCAGCATGCATCACGCGCTGCGCTGCGCGATCGCGCTCGCCGAGTACATCGGCGAGCCGCAGCCGGACTGGGAGCTCGCGGCCGGGCAGCTTGGGCACGCGGTGGCCTGCCATCCCGAGGCGTTCGCCGACAAGAGCAGGTTCTCGATGGACTGGTACTACCCGGTGCTCGGCGGGCCGTTGCGGGGCCGCGCGGCGGCCGCGCGCCTGGCGGCGGGCTGGGACACGTTCGTCGTGCCCGGCCTGGGCATCAGGTGCGTCAGCGATCAGCCCTGGGTCACCGGAGCCGAGACCTGCGAGCTCGCTCTGGCCCTCGACGTGATCGGCGATCACTCCCGTGCCCTTGAGCTGTTCGAGCAGGTGCAGCATCTGCGCGACCCGGACGGCAGCTACTGGACCGGCTGGCAGTTCGCCAACCGGACGCACTTCCCCAACGAGCAGAGCAGCTGGACCGCGGCCGCGGTCATCCTGGCCGCCGACGCGCTGTCCGGAGCCAGCGGCGGATCGGGGATCTTCGCGGCCGCGGCGGCCCGGTGGGCCGTCGGCTCGCCCGTCGACGCCGCCGCCTGCGGATGCGAAGAGCCGGAAGGCCAGGCCGTCCGCGACGTCGGCCACTCCGTCTGACGCACAGGCCGGCAGCGTCTGACGCACAGGCCGGCACCGTCTGACGCACAGGCCGGCACCGTCTGACGCACAGGCCGGCACCGCCGGGCGCACAGGCCGGCACCGTCTGACGCACAGGCCGGACCGCCCGGCGCGGCCGGACGGTGGACCCGCACTCGCCCCGGCTCGCGTGCCGTTCAGCCGATTCCGTCGCCGACCCGCTCCAGAACCCGCAGCGAGCCCTCCACCCGTACCTGCGCGAACGCGCCTGACTTCAGCGCACGCTGGTAGATCCGGTACGGGGCCTGGCCGCCGTCCGCCGGATCGGGAAACACGTCGTGGATGGCCAGCGCCCCGCCGGCCGCCACCCATGGCGCCCAGCCCTCGTAGTCGGCGATGGCCGCGGCATCGGTGTGCCCGCCGTCGATAAAGAGCATCCCGAGCGGCGTTCGCCACAGCCCGGCGACATCGGCAGATCGGCCCACGATGGCGATCACGTGCTGTTCCAGGCCGGTCGCGGCGAGGGTGGACCTGAAGTGCGGCAGCGTGTCCAGCCGCCCGGTCACCGGATCCACCAGACCGGGGTCGTGAAACTCCCAGCCCGGCTGGTTCTCCTCCGAGCCATGGTGATGATCGACGGTGACGACCAGCTGGCCGACGTCACGGGCGGCCGCCGCCAGGTAGATCGTTGACTTGCCGCAGTAGGTCCCGATCTCGGCGACCGGGCCTTTTGACGCGTAGGCCGCGGCCGTGTCGTACAGCGCCAGGCCCTCAGGGGCGGGCATGAAGCCCCGGGCCGACTCGGCGGCGTGGGCGAGTTGCGCGGAGAAGCCATTCTGCATGCCTGCCAGTGTCCCGCGCCCGCGCTTGCCCGCGCGCGCCGGCACATGCTCTACTCCGTACTACTGCGGAATTCAGGGAGACTCGTGAAGGTAGCTGTCGACCGCGACGCCTGCGAGGCCAACGCGGTTTGCGCGGGCCTGGTGCCAGAGGTGTTCGAGGTAGATGACGAGGACGAGCTGCACATTCAGGTGGCGGAGGTCCCTCCCGGCCTGGCCGACGCGGTGCGGCACGCGGTCATGTCGTGCCCCAAGGCCGCCCTCCGCCTAGAGGAGTAGCCGCCCGTCCCCGTCCGTGCCGCCACGCTGGGCCCCCTAGCCGTGATCAACTCAACTCCTCACTCGCCCCATAAGACATTCCAGACATATTCACCGCCAAAATGACTGGGGCGCGTGAGAAGTCGCGAGGATCAAGGTGCT
This sequence comes from uncultured Actinomycetota bacterium, assembly GCA_963729365.1. GTDB lineage: Bacteria > Actinomycetota > Actinomycetes > Streptosporangiales > Streptosporangiaceae > JASHPR01. The sequence goes on along the minus strand of CAVSNQ010000008.1, from coordinate 69,372 downwards.
GGGCGAGCTTGACGATCAAGGTGCTGGGCGAGCTTGACGATCAAGGTGCCGGGCTAGCTTAAGGCTCCGCCGGCGATGGCCGCGCCGACCAGGATCAGGATCACGCCGCTCATCTGCTCACTGCGCCGGCCGACCCACCGGCCGAGCATGCCGCCGAGTTCCAGGCCGGCCAGCGACATGGCCACGCTGACCGCCCCGATCAGGACCGCGCCGACCACGACGCTGACTTGATAGGTGCCGAGCGCGAAGCCGACGACCAGGTTGTCCAGGCTGAGCACCAGGCCGCTGGCCAGGAGACGGCCGAGCCGCGGAGGCGGACCAGCGGAGAGGTTCGGTGCTTCGCGGCTCAAAGCATCGCCGCGGGGCCCGGCGTCGGCCGGGTTCTTGCGGCTGTCCCGAAGCGACCGCACCAGGCCGGACGCGCCGACAATCATCAGCAGGATGGCGCCTGGCCAGCGCACCGCCTGGCCGAGGTCGGTAGCGAAGCGCTGGCCGATCAGCAGCCCGACTATCGGCATCCCGGCCTCGAAGGCGCCGAAGACCAGGCCGACCTGCAGCCGGGTGCGGGCGGTCACGCCTGTCACGCCGATGCTGATCGACGCGGCCAGGTTCGACAGCCCTACCGCGACCGCAGCGAACAGAAGCGCGATCACGCGCACACAATATCTGGCCTGGTCGCCAGGGAATAGGCGGCCGACTCGCGCTGCGGCGCCGGCGCGGCTAGGCCTGCGGCACTGGCCTGCAGGAAAAGCGCGCGATGAGGTGACGGCCGAGTCGCTCGATCGCGGTCCAGGCTTCCGGGGTGTCCGGCGCGCTAACGGGAAGGCGGGCGGCTCAGCGGGGAGCGTCCTGGTACTTTTCCGGGATCGTGGCCACCTCGTGGGCCAGCCTGACCCGGTCGGCGCGGTAGACGTAGCGGGTCAGCCTGATCGGCCTGGACATGCCGTAGGCCGTCCGGCCGACGACGACCACGGGCGTCCCGGTGGTCAGCCCGAAGAACTGAAACTCGCGCGCGTCCGGCATCCGCGCGGCGATCTCATCCCGGAAGCCCTGCTGTGGGTAGCCGAGGTCGGCCAGCAGCTTGATGCTGCCCTGCTCGATGCTGCCCGCCTGCTCCAGCGCGGTCCCGCTGGCCAGGTCCATCGGGAAGAAGGAGGCCACGAGCAGCCAGGGCACCTCGCCGAGGTAACGCTGGGACCGGCGGACGACCACCGGGTCGCCCAGCTTGATGTCGAGGCTCGCCGCGACGCTCGCCGTGGCCTCGGCGGTCTCCACAACGACCGAGCTGGCCCGCTCCGGCTGGTCGGCCGCCTCGCCGACGACCGGCAGCGCGGTGTCCGCGTGCTGCTCGCCGGGCGAGACGTTCACCCGCGACAGCAGGGCAGTGAACGGCCTGGTCGGCTGCTGAACGAACGTGCCCAGGCCCTGCCTGGTCACCACCAGGCCCTGGTTGGTGAGCAGCGCTATGGCCAGCCGGACCGTGTTCCTCGACGCCTGGTACTCCTCGATCAGGTCGGGCTCGCTGGGCAGGCGCTCGCCCGGCCCGAACACGCCGCGGGTGATCTGGTCGCGGAGGCGATCCGCGATCTGCTGGTACCGCGCATGGGCCACGTCACCGGCTCCTAACTCATACCCATGATTCTCACCATCTGGATAGGTGGAATCTACCCAGCCGGCCGGTTTTAAACGCACCACTGGTTGGTATGAGTCTAATCAGTGGCAACATCGGCCTGATGGTAGCCCTCGGGAAGTGAACGTGATGATCATTCTGCTTACCGCCATCGCCGTCATGATCACGGGCGTGCCGCTCGCCGCCGTACTGCTCGTCACCCTGGCCAGCAGGCACGAGGACCGCGCGCGCAGCATCGCCGCCGGTGCGCCAGGACCGCTCGACCGCGCCGCCCGGAAGCTGCTGGCGTTCCGCGCCGTGGGCGTCGGACGGCACGCGTGCCGGGCCGTGCCAGTGAGCCAGAACCGGACCCGGGCCTGGGACGCCGGCCAGCCCGCGGGGGACGGCCTAGAACCCATCGGCGGCCCGGTCGTGGCCGGCGGATCCTCGCCGCGGTAACCAGGCCGGGGCGATAGCGGGGGCCCGGGAAGGGCTGCGGCGCTCGTCAGCGCGCTCGCGGCCCTTCCCGGCAGGCCTCCGGTGCGGCTGCCGCGCCCCGTGCCATACGCTGCGGACATGCGGGTCGCCCTCTGCCAGGTACCGGTCAGCTCCGATCCGGCCGTCAATCTCGGCCGGGCCAAGGCGGCCCTGGCCGACGCGGCCGCCGCCGGCGCTGAGCTTGCGGTCTTCCCGGAAGGGACGCAAGCGCGCTTCGGGACCGACCTGCAGGCCGCCGCGGAACCTACCGACGGCGCGTTCTGCAGCGGCCTGTCCGGAGCCGCGCGCGAGCACGGAATCGCCGTGATCGCCGGGGTCTTCGAGCCCGGCCCGGACGGCCGGGTCTACAACACCGCCGTCGCGTTCGACGCCCGCGGGCGGCTGGCCGCGGCCTACCGGAAGATCCATCTGTTCGACGCGCTCGGCCAGCGCGAGTCGGAGCGCATCGCGCCGGGCGACGAGCCCGTGCTCGCCGACCTGGGCGGGCTCCGGGTCGGGATACTGATCTGCTACGACATCCGGTTCCCGGAACACGCGCGGGCCCTGGCGGCCCGGGGCGCCGACCTGATCGTGGTTCCGGCCGGCTGGGCCGCCGGATTGTTCAAGGAGGAGCACTGGGTCACGCTGGTCCGCGCCCGGGCCATCGAGAACACGGTGTGGGTGGCAGCGGCCGACCAGGTGCCCGACCCGGCCGAGCCTGCCACCCGCGCGCCGACCGGTACCGGGCGCAGCATGCTCGTCGACCCGATGGGCACGGTCAGGCTCGACCTCGGGCCGCGCCCGGGCATCGCCGTGGGTGACGTGGACACCGCGGTGACCGCCGAGATCAGGGCCGACCTGCCGAGCCTTAAGCACCGGCGGGAAGACGTGTTCGGGCCGTCGTCGCCGGCTCGGTCCCGGCGGGCCGGGTCGGCCGGCTCAGTCGCCGCGCTGCTCGGCGCGCAGATCACCCAGCCCGGGCAGGCGATCGTCGCCCGCCTGGGGAGCCGGCGGCCCGGGACCGCCGCCGCCACTTTCTGGCGTCACCTCGCGGGACCGTTCACGGCGACGCCGGCGCACGGCCCACACGGCCACCGCCGCCACCAGCACCACCGCGACGGCGATGGCGAGCCCGGTGCCGACCCGGCTCTCCACGGCCGAGTACGCCGAGCCGGCCAGGTATCCGAGCAGGCAGTAGCCAACCCCCCAGACGATCCCGCCGACCACGTTGTAGAAGAGGAAGGTCCGGTAAGGCACCCGGCCGGCCCCGCGGCAGCCGGCATCACCGCGCGCACGAACGCGACGAACCGGCCGAGCAGGACCGCCAGGCCGCCCCGGTCGCGCAGGGCGGCCCGGGCCCGCTGCGGTCCGCCGGGCATCCGGCGCAGGGCGCGCGCCGCGAACACGCGATCGCCCATCCGCCTGCCGATCTCGTAGCCCACGACCGGGCCGGCCACCGCGGCCACCACGACCACGACCGACAGCATCGCCAGCGACAGGTGGCCGCGGCTGGCCAGCACGCCGCCCAGGACGACGGCGGTCTCGCCGGGCAGCACGAAGCCCAGGAACACCGCCGTCTCACCGAAGACGAGCGCGGCGATCAGCAGGTAGGCCACCCAGGCGCTGAGGTGGGTCAGCCCGCTGACCATCGAGCTCACCGGCCGCCCCTTCCCCGCCGCGCCGCCGCGCCGGAGCCGCGTCAGGCAACTGCGCAAACACCGAAGCCCTGACGGATCTGCCCAAGCCGACCGTGGTCTAGTAAAACCGTGGTTCAGTAGATAGCAAATCACGTAGTGCCCCGCTCGGCCCCGGAAGGGATGGTGATGCCCTCAATGCCTCAGCCGACCTCAGCGACGTCATCAACGGGCGGCTTCGTGCGTCATCAGGGCACGTTCACGGGGCGAATCACGGGGGACGGATCGAGCGGGTTCCTGGCCGAGGCGGGGCGCTACCAGCTGTACGCATCGCTCGCCTGCCCCTGGTCGCAGCGAGCGCTGATCGTGCGCAGCCTGCTCGGACTCGAACGGGTCATCGGCCTGAGCCTGACCGATCCGATCTCGGGCGAGCATGGCTGGCGGTTCCCCGACCGGCAGGGCGGCCGGGATCCGGTGACCGGCGCCCGCTTCCTCTCCGAGCTCTACCTGGTTACCGACCCCGGGTACCAGGGCAAGTGCACCCTGCCGTTCCTGTGGGACACCCAGACGCAGCGGATCATCACCAACGACGTGGCGCAGATCACGGTCATGCTCGAGACCGAGTTCACCGGATACCACCGGCCCGGCTCGCCTGACCTGTACCCGGCCGCCCAGCGACGGGAGATCGACGCGGTCGCCACCCTGATCTACCACGCGGTCAACATGGGCGTGTACAAGGCGGGGCTCGCGACCACGCAAGCGGAATACGAGGAGGCGTTCGACGCCCTGTTCGCGACCATGGACGCGCTCGACGAGCGGCTGGCCCGGCGCAGGTTCCTGCTCGGCAGCCAGCCGTGCGAGGCAGACGTGCGGCTGTTCCCCACTCTGGCCAGATTCGATGCCGTCTACTACACCCTGTTCAAGTGCAACCTGCACCGGCTGATCGACTACCAGCACCTCTGGGGCTATGCGCGAGAGCTCTACCAGCGGCCCGGATTCGGCGACACCACCGACTTCGACCAGATCAAGCGCCACTACTATCAGACCCAGAGCTGGGTCAACCCATCGCGCATCGTGCCCAAAGGCCCGTTCGTCAGCTGGCTCGAGCCCCACGGCCGGGACCTCATCTCCGGGTAACGCCGCGAGTGCGCGCGGCCCGGCCTGGACGCGCCGCCGGGTACCCTGGGGTGCGGAAATGACAGATAATCCAGCATCGGAAGAGGGCGATGTCCGCCGTGTCTGCTGAGTCTCAGGAGTCGGCCGCGGATCTCACCGTGCAAGCCAACGGCAGGTCCAGTGAGCAGGAGGCGGCGCCGCCTCCCGCCAACTCGGCGAGCACCGATTTCGGGCCCAATGAATGGCTGGTGGACGAGCTCTACCAGCGGTATCAGGCCGACCCTGGCACCGTGGACCGGGCCTGGTGGAACTTCTTCGCCGACTATCACCCGAAGCCGTCCGAGCAGCACCGCCCGGCCGCCCCGGCTACCGGCACGCCCGCCCCCGGCACGCCCGCCCCCGGCACCCCAGCCGGCGCCGCGCAGGCCGCCACCGCGCAGGCCGCCACCGCGCAGGCCCCCGCCGCGCAGGCCCCCGCCACGCGGGCACCCGCCCCACGGCCCCAGGGAGCCGCCGCGGCAGGAACCGCCGCCCCGGCTCAGGTCCCGCCCGGTGCGGCCGCTCCCCCGCCGCCGGCCAGCCCGTCACCGGCCGCGCCATCCCCGGCCGCGGCCACGCCGGCCCCGGCCGAGGCGACCGAGGTCCGGCTGCGCGGGGCGGCCGCGCGCACCGCCGCGAACATGGCGGCCAGCCTCACCGTGCCCACGGCGACGAGCGTGCGGGCCGTGCCCGCCAAGCTCCTGGTCGACAACCGCATAGTGATCAATAACCACCTCAGCCGGGGCCGCGGCGGCAAGGTGTCGTTCACCCACCTCATCGGCTATGCGGTGGTCCGGGCACTGGCCGCGGTGCCGGAGATGAACGACTCCTACGCCGAGGCCGACGGCAAGCCCGTGCTGGTCAAGCCGGAGCACGTCAACCTCGGCCTGGCCATCGACGTGCGCAAGAGCGACGGAACCCGCCAGCTGCTCGTGCCGAGCATCAAGGCCGCCGAGGAGATGGACTTCCGCCAGTTCTGGCTGGCGTACCAGGACGTGGTCCGCAAGGCCCGCACGGGCAAGCTCGCGGTCGAGGACTTCGCCGGCACCACGATCAGCCTGACCAACCCGGGCACGATCGGCACCGAGCACTCCGTGCCGCGGCTGCTGGCCGGCCAGGGGTGCATCGTCGGCGTCGGCGCGATGGAGTACCCGGCCGCCTACCAGGGGGCGTCGCAGGAGACCATCGCCAGGCTGGCGATCAGCAAGACGGTCACGCTGACCTCCACCTACGACCACCGGATCATCCAGGGAGCGCAGTCCGGCGAGTTCCTGAGCGTGATCCACGCGCTGCTGCTCGGCGAGCACGGCTTCTACGACGACGTGTTCCAGTCGCTGCGGATCCCGTACGAGCCGGTCCGGTGGGTACAGGACATCCCGGCCGGGCACGAGGATGACCTATCCAAGGCCGCGCGGGTGCACGAGCTCATCCACGCGTACCGCGTCCGCGGCCACCTCATGGCCGACACCGATCCGCTCGAGTACAAGCAGCGCAAGCATCCCGACCTCGACATCAACCAGCACGGGCTGACGCTCTGGGACCTCGAGCGGGAGTTCGCCACCGGCGGGTTCGGCGGCAAGCCGCGGATGCAACTGCGCGAGATACTCGGCGTGCTGCGCGACTCCTACTGCCGCACGGTCGGCATCGAGTACATGCACATGCAGAACCCGGAGGAGCGCGCCTGGCTGCAGGCCAGGATCGAGCACCCGCACGGCCGGGCCGACCACGACGAGCAGGTCAGGATCCTGTCCCGGCTGAACGTGGCCGAGGCCTTCGAGATGTTCCTGCAGACGAAGTTCGTCGGCCAGCGCCGGTTCTCGCTCGAGGGCGCGGAGGCCCTGATCCCGCTGCTGGACGCCGTGCTCACCGATGCGGCCCACCAGAACCTGGACGAGGCCGTGATCGGCATGGCCCACCGGGGCCGGCTCAACGTGCTCGCGAACATCGTCGGCAAGTCCTACGCGCAGATCTTCCAGGAGTTCGAGGGCAACCTGGATCCGGCCAGCATCCACGGATCCGGTGACGTCAAGTACCACCTCGGCGCCGAGGGCAAATACTCCCCCGGCGACGGCTCAGAGATAAGGACCTCGCTGGTGGCCAACCCGAGCCACCTCGAGGCGGTCGACCCGGTGCTCGAGGGCGTGGTCCGGGCCAAGCAGGACGTGATCGACATGGGCGAGCCCGGGTTCACCGTGCTGCCGGTGCTGATCCACGGCGACGCGGCGTTCGCCGGCCAGGGCGTGGTGGCCGAGACCCTGGAGCTCTCCCAGCTGCGCGGCTACCGGACCGGCGGCACGGTGCACATCGTGGTGAACAACCAGGTCGGCTTCACCACCGCGCCGGAGTACTCGCGGTCAAGCGTGTACTCGACCGACGTCGCCCGCATGATCCAGGCGCCGATCTTCCACGTCAACGGGGACGACCCGGAGGCCGTGGTCTGGGTCGGCCGGCTCGCGTTCGAGTACCGCCAGGTGTTCAAGAAGGACGTCGTCATCGACATGATCTGCTACCGGCGGCGCGGCCACAACGAGGCGGACAACCCCTCGTTCACCCAGCCGCTGATGTACGACCTGATCGACGCCAAGCGGTCGGTGCGCAAGCTCTACACCGAGTCCCTGATCGGGCGCGGCGACATCACGCTGGAAGAGGCCGAGCAGGCGCTGCGCGACTACCAGCAGGAGCTCGAGCGCGCGTTCACCGAGACCAGGGACGCGGCCGGGCGGCCCGCCGAGCCCGGGGCCGTGGTCCGGCCCCAGCCATCGCAGCGGCAGCCCGCCGGCCACGACACCACGCCCACGGCGATCACCGCGGAGACCATCAAGCAGATCATCGACACCCAGCTGAACCTGCCCGACGGCTTCACCCCGCACCCGAGGCTGCAGCCGCAGCTGCACCGGCGCGCGATCATGGTCGAGCAGGACGAGATCGACTGGGCCACCGGCGAGCTGCTCGCGTTCGGCAGCGTGCTCATCGACGGCCACACGGTCCGGCTGGTCGGCCAGGACACCCGGCGGGGCACGTTCGGGCAGCGGCACGCGGTGCTCGTGGACCGGCACACCGGCGAGGAGTACACGCCGCTGCGCACGTTCAACTCGCCCACGGCGCGGTTCCACACGTACGACTCGCTGCTGTCGGAGTTCGCGGCGGTCGGCTTCGAGTACGGCTACTCGGTGGCCAGGCCCGACGCCCTGGTGTGCTGGGAGGCCCAGTTCGGCGACTTCGTCAACGGGGCCCAGACGATCGTGGACGAGTTCATCAGCTCGGGCGAGCAGAAGTGGGGCCAGCGCTCGGGCGTGGTGCTGCTGCTGCCGCACGGCTACGAGGGCCAGGGCCCCGACCACTCCTCGGCCAGGATCGAGCGGTTCCTGGCCCTGTGCGCGCAGGACAACATGACCGTGGCGGTGCCGACCACCCCGGCCAACTACTTCCACCTGCTGCGCTGGCAGGCCCTGTCCAGCCGGGTCAAGCCGCTGATCGTGGCGACGCCCAAGTCCATGCTGCGGCTGAAGTCGGCCACCTCGGCGATGGCCGACTTCACCGGCGGCTCGTTCCGGCCGGTGATCGGCGAGCCGCAGCAGTTCGACGGCGCGGCGGTGCGGCGGGTGCTGCTCTGCTCCGGCAAGGTCTACTACGACCTGGCCGAGCGCAGGCAGGCGGCCGGCCTGACCGACATCGCGATCGTCCGCGTCGAGCGGCTGTACCCGCTGCCGGCCGACGAGCTGGCCGCGGAGGTGGCCAGGTACCCGGCCGCCGATGAGGTGATGTGGGTTCAGGAGGAGCCAGCCAACATGGGGGCGTGGCCGTACGTGGCGCTGCGGCTGCCCGGCCTGCTCAACCGGCCGGTGCAACTGGTGTCGCTCCCGGCCTCCTCGGCGCCGGCCGGCGGCTCGGCCAAGGCGCACGGGCAGGAGCAGGCCTGGCTGGTCGAGACCGCGCTGTCGGCGCCGGGCTAGCCGGTGTACTTCACCGACCGCGGTCTTGAGGAACTCGAGCAGCGGCGCGGCGAGGACCAGGTCACGCTCGGCTGGCTGGCCGAGCGGCTGCGCGAGTTCGTCGACCTGCACCCCGACGCCGAGTCCCCGGTCGACCGGCTGGCCACCTGGCTCGCGCGCCTGGACGACGACGACGAGGAGTAGGGCCGGGGCGCCGGCAGGCCCGGCGTTCGACTGGGCCATTTTGCAGACACGATATATCGTATGTACGTAACCGTTCACGGCACGGCCGCCGCACCGCCGCAGCGCGATGCGCCAGCCCGCGAGGAAGGACAGTGATGCCTCGCTGGACCATCGAGTCCCCAAGGACTCTCGACTTCCCGGACGTCGCGGCGCTCAAGGTCCGGGTGGTCTCGGGATCGGTGGCGATCCTGGCCAGCCAGGACGCGCCATCGCTGGATGTCGCCAGCCTGGCCGGCCAGCCGCTGCTGGTGACGCACGAGGCCGGCATCCTGACCATCACCTACGAAGACCTGAACTGGGACGGCCTGCTGGGCTGGCTGCACCCGCACAAGCACTCGGCGGACGTCACGGTCACCGTGCCGAGCGGCTGCCCGACGCAGGTCGGCGTGGTCAACGCCAGCGCGATCGTGTCCGGAATCTCCGCGAATATATCCGCGAAAAGCGTGTCGGGAGACATCACGCTTGATGGCGTGACCGGCAGCGTGGACGCCAAGACGGTGTCCGGGGACCTCGAGGCGCGCGCCCTCGACGGCGAGATCGCGTTCAACTCGGTGTCCGGCGGCCTGACCCTGGCCGGCGGCACGGTCAGCCAGCTGACGGCCAAGACGATCAGCGGCCAGGTGACGGCCGACATCGACGTGCGCGACGGCGGCGGGCTGAAGGTCAGCACGGTCTCGGGCGACGTGGCCGTGCGCGTCCCCGCCTCCGCGAGCGCCCGGGTGAACCTGAAGTCCACGTCCGGCCGCCTGCGCAGCAGCTTCGACGATATGAGCCCGGCGCCAGGCCCGGGACCCGCGGTGATGAGCGCGACCCTCGGGTCCGGCTCGGCCAGCCTCAGCATGACCAGCATGACCGGCGACGTGACCCTGCTCGCCCGGGCCGGCTCCCCGCCGTCCGGCGAGCCACCGGCCCCGGAGCGTGACGTTCAGGAAAGTCAGCTGGCTGAGCCGACGTCGGCCGGGGAAGGTGAGCAGAAGTGAGCCCGGTCTTCCGGCACGGCGGGCTCCGCCTGTACCTGCTCAAGCTGCTCGACGAGGCGCCCCGGCACGGCTACGAGGTGATCAGGCTGCTGCAGGACCGGTTCCTCGGCGTGTACGCGCCGTCACCGGGGACGATCTACCCGCGGCTGGCCAGGCTCGAGGAGGAAGGCCTGGTCACCCACGACGACGTCGACGGCAGGAAGGTGTACCGGATCACCGACAAGGGGCGGGAGGAGATCCAGTCGCGCCTCGACGACCTGGCCGAGCTCGAGGAAGAGCTCACCCAGTCGGTGCGCGACATCGCCCGCGAGGTGACCGAGGACGTCAGGGACACCGTCCGCAACCTGCGCGAGGAGCTCACCTGGGCGGCGAAGGACGTCCGCGCCCGGGAGAGCCGCGAGCAGGCGCGCCCGCGCGATGCCAGGGAACGGGCCAGGCAGGCCCGGGACGAGGTCAGGGAGAGCGCCCGGCGCGCCAGGGACGAGACGCGGCCGGGACGGCCGGAGGCTCAGGGCGGCGGCGGCCCGGCGGACCCGCGGGACGCGGCCCGGCAGGCCCGCGAGGAGCTGCTCGAGGAGGCGAGGCGGGCCCGGCAGTCCAAGCAGGACGCCCGGCAGGCCCGCGACCAGCGCGAAGAGGCCCACGCCGGGCGGGCCAGGTACCCCAGGGACTGGGCCGACTGGGCGTCGTCGCAGTGGCCGGGCTGGACCGGATGGCGGGAGCGGCCCTGGGGCCAGGGCGGCCGCGGCTGGCCCGGCGCTCCCGGTCTCGACGTGGGCATGTTCCGCGACCTGGAGCGGCTGGCCGTCGATTTCGGCCGGGAGCTGCGGAAGGCGGCCTGGAACACCGAGTCCGTCGGCGAGAACGCCCTCGGCGACCTCCGGTCGATCCTCGAGGACGCTCTCAACCGGATCAAGGCCGAGGTCTTCGGCGGCGCGGCGGCCTCGTCCGGTCCCGAGGACACTGACCAAGACGGGCCAGAACGCGACGCCTCCCCCGACTCGTGACCGCCGCGGCGCGCCTGGCTACAGCGTGAACGCGACCTTGCCGAACAGGTCCCCGGAGATCATCGCGGCCAGGCCTGCCCTGGCCTGAGCGAGCGGCAGCGTGCGGTCGATCAGCGGGCGGACCCCGGTCTGCTCGCAGAACCGCAGCAGCCGGGCGAGCTCGTCCCTGGTGCCCATGGTGGACCCGACCACGGACAGCTGCAGGAAGAAGACCCGGCTCAGGTCGGCGGGCGGCGCCGGGCCGCTGGTCGCGCCGGAGATCACGATCCTCCCGCCGGGCTTGAGCGCGCGCAGCGAGTGCGCCCAGGTGGCCTCGCCGACCGTCTCCATGACCGCGTCCACCCGCTCCGGCAGCCGGGCCCCGGCCGGGAACGCCTGGTCCGCGCCGAGCTTGACGGCCCGGTCCCGCTTGGCCTCGCTGCGGCTTGTCGCCCAGATCCGGTAGCCGGCCGCCCGGCCGAGCAGGATGAGGGCGGTGGCCACGCCCCCGCCCGCGCCCTGGACCAGGACGGTGGCGCCAGGCGCGATGCCCGCCCTGGTGAACAGCATCCGGTAAGCGGTCAGGTAGGCCGTCGGCAGGCAGGCGGCCTCGGCGAACGACAGCGCGGCCGGCTTGGGCACGAGGTTGCGCCGGGGTACCGCGACCCGCTCGGCGAACGTCCCGTCGTACCGCTCCGACAGCAGGGACCGGCCCGGATCCATGGTCTCGTCACCCGGGCTCGCGTCCGGGTCGGAGATCACCGCGTGGATCACGACCTCGCGGCCGTCCTCGTCGAGTCCGGCCGCATCGCAGCCGAGCACGATCGGCAGCCGGTCCGGCGAGATCCCCACGCCGCGCAGCGTCCACACGTCATGGTGATTGAGCGAGGCGGCCTTGACCGTGACCGTGGTCCAGCCGTCCGGGGGAGCGGGCTCGGCGTGGTCACCAAGCTCCAGGCCGGCCAGCGGGTCATTGGGGTCGATACGCGCGGCGGTGACAGCGAACATGATGTGGACACTAGCGGCGGGCGGCGGGCGGCATTCACGGGGCCGGCCGCCGGTTCGGCTGACGCGGGCGCGGGAGCCAAACATCGGCCAGGGAACTGTCACCCAATCGCGACGCTTCGTGTCGGTTATGTACCGCAAATGCGACGGCGGCGCCCACGGGGTTGTGTCATACTTCTCGGCGGGCCGCGTCTCTCTTTCCCTCCGCAGCTAAGGACCGCAGTGGATCTCACGTCCTATGCCGAGCTGGCGGTGCGTCTCGTGAATTCGGCCGCTGGCGTTGACAGCGAGACTGACCAGCTCGGCAGCACCGACGCCTGCCGCGCGTTCGTGGGCGATTACCCGCTCCTGCGCGGGCCGTGGACCCATCACGACCTTGACGCGCTCAGGATGCTCCGCACGGAACTCACCGCGATCTTTGCCGCGGCCGCCGAGCGCGATCACGCGACCGCGGCCGAGCGGCTGAACGCGCTGCTCGTTCAGTATCCCGTCCGCCCGACGCTGGTGCGCCACGATCGCTCGCGCTGGCACCTGCACCTCGACGCGAGCGGGTCGGTCTCTGACCGGTACGCGGCCGGCGCGATCACCAGCGTGGCGACCACCGCGGCCCAGTTCGGCATGAATCACCTGGGCATCTGCGCGATTCCCGATTGCCGCGCCGTTTTCATCGACACCAGCGCCAGCCGTCCCGGCCGTTACTGCATCAAGCACTGCGCGAGCAAGGCAAACGTCACCGCGCTGCGTAACCACCGGCGTTCGGCGGCCGGCTACTCGGCGGCCGGCTAGCCCGTCTCTGGCCGCCGCGGGCCGGGCCCCGGTGTTGAGCACCACTGATCAGCGCTCCGCGTGTTCCCTTTTGGACGCCCCTCCTAGCGGTCGCGACGCGGGCCGGCCGTAACCCGTGTTACCAAAAAGATGCCGCGCGGCTTCTTCTCATGGTCGGAGTCGATCATTAGCATGAGCCCTACTCACGGGGCGTATGCCCCACGTATGCGGACCCGAAAGAAGGTCTGACCATGGCAGCAGAGGCTGCGGCCGCCACTACCACCAGGCCAGCAGATGTCGGCCTTAGACGGGACATGGGGCTCATCGGGGCCACCTGGGCGTCTGAGACCTCGATCATCGGCTCCGGCTGGCTGTTCGGTTCGTACTTCGCCGCGCTGGCCGTCGGCCCGGCCGCGATCATCGACTGGCTCATCGGCGGCGCAATCGTCGCCATCCTGGCCCTGGTCCACGCCGAACTGGGCGGGATGTACCCGGTATCCGGCGGCACGGCGAGGTTCCCGCACTTCGCGTTCGGCAGCATCGCGGGCATCTCGTTCGGGTTCTTCTCCTGGCTGCAGGCGATCACGGTCGCGCCGATCGAGTGCTTCGCGGTGATGCAGTACGGGCAGCACTGGTTCAATGCGCATCACTTCTACATCTTCAACGCCACGTCCGGTAACGTCACCGGGACCGGCTTCATCCTCACGATCGTCCTGATGGCGATCTTCACCGGGATCAACTTCCTGGCCATGCGGCTGTTCTCGAAGGTGAACGCCGGCATCACGTGGTGGAAGGTCGCGGTGCCGGTGGCCACCATCATCGTGCTGCTGTTCTACATGCACCCCAGCAACTTCAGCGCGGGCGGCGGCTTCATCCCCACGGGCGTTGGCTGGAAGGACATCTTCACCGCGCTTCCCGCGTCCGGCATCGTGTTCGCCTACCTCGGCTTCGAGCAGGCCGACCAGCTCGCCGGCGAGATCAAGAACCCGCAGAAGAACCTGCCCCGGGCGATCATCCTGGCCATGACCATCGGCACGATCATCTACGTCATGCTGCAGGTCGTGTTCATCGGCGCGATGAAGCCCAGCCTGCTCACCCACGGCTTCGCCGGCCTGACCTGCCCGACCACGGGTCCCTGCCCCACGGTGGTCTCGACGATCGTGTCCGGGCCGTTCGCGGGCCTGGCGGGCGCGCTCGGGCTGAGCGCGCTGGCCATCATCCTGTATCTGGACGCGTTCATCTCCCCGTTCGGGACCGGGCTGATGTACCAGACGTCGACCTCGCGCATCGGTTACGGCCTGGCCCGCAACCGGTACTTCCCGCCACCGTTCCAGTGGGTCGACAGGAACGGCATCCCGTGGATCAGCCTGATCTTCGCGTTCCTGTTCGGTCTCGTCTTCCTGCTGCCGTTCCCGAGCTGGCACTCGCTGGTCGGCCTGGTCACGTCGGCGAGCGTGCTGATGTACGCGGGCGCGCCGCTGTCCCTCGGCGCGTTCCGCAGGCAGGTCCCCGAGGCCGAACGTCCCTACCGGATGCCGGGCGCCATGGTCATGTCCCCGCTCGCGTTCGTCCTCGCCAATATGATCATTTACTGGTCTGGCTTCGAGATCATCTGGAAGCTCGGCATCTGCCTCGTGATCGGGTACGTGCTGATCGGCATCTGGATCGTCATCGCCAGCCCGGAGCAACGGCCGCCGCTGGACGCGCTGCAGTGGCGGTCGGCGCAGTGGCTGCCGGTCTACCTGCTCGGCATGGGCATCATCACCTGGCAGGGCCAGTTCGGGCCGGACAACACCGGCCGGATCCCGTTCTGGTGGGACATGCTGGTCGTCGCGGTGTTCAGCGTGATCATCTACTTCTGGGCGATGTACGCGAAGCTGCCCCGGGACGAGATGATGCTGGTCGTGTCGCAGCAGTCGGGTGGTCCCGACCCGCGCGCCCACTAACCCAGTCCACAGCGAAGGCCGCACCCCGCTGGGGGTGCGGCCTTCGCTGCCTTCCCGCCTACCGATCTTTACCGGCCGGGTTACGAGTTCGCCGGACCGCTGGCGCGCTGTGACGGCGTGTTCTCTGGAGAGCCTCAAGAACGCATCCGCTTGACAAGATTAGTACGAGCGTACTAATCTTGTGTCATGCGTACGAGAGAGGCAGGCACGGCCAGCGCGGCCGCCACCTTCACCCAGCGCAAGCGCCGCGACCAGCTGGTGGAGTGCGCGATCGCCGCGATCGCGGAGGTCGGCTACCCGCGCGCCTCGGTGGCCGAGGTGGCCCGCCGGGCCGAAGTGAGCAAGGGCGTGGTCACCTACCACTTCCCGGCCAAGACCGACCTGATCCAGGCGGTGATCGCCGACGTGATCGCTGAGATGCAGCAGTACCTGGAGCCGCGGCTGCGCGCGGCGGACCCGATGCAGCACCCGGAGCGGTTCATCGCCTCGTACCTCACCACCTGGACCGGCTACATCCAGACCCACGGCCGGGACGTGCTCGCGCTGGTCCGCATCTACAACGCCTTCCGCGACGAAACCGGCCGCCCCAACCCCGCCTTCGACGTTCGCGCCAACGAGATCACCGCCGTCGCGCAGGTCCTGCGGCGGGGCCAGGAAACCGGGTGTCTCGGCCGCTTCGATCCCCACATCATGGCCGCGGTCATGAAGGCCGCCCTGGATGACGTGCTCAACCAGTACGCCGAAAATCCCGAGCTTGACCTGGACGCCTATGGCGCCGAGCTGGTCGCGATGTTCGAAGCCGCGATCCGGCCAGACCATGGCCCAGCGGCCAGCTCAGTACCGGTCAGCCAGCCAGCAACAGCACACCCAGTGGATCTGGTAACTCCGGAGGAGGAAAAATGAACGCCAGCCACGCCGCCCATGTCGGCCCCTACAACCTGCACCCGGCCGGGCCACGACCAGTGCACCCCCCGCGCACCGCCCTCCTGGTCCTGTACGCCGCTCTCGCGGCTCAGCTGGCCATCTGGGGCAGCCTGGCCGCGCATGTCGGCCTCGCCGCGGCGTTCACCCAGCCCCAGCACGGCGCTGAAGCCGACGTGGTCGTCGGCGGCGCCATCTGGCTCGCCCAGTTCACGATCGCCGTTGCCGCCGCCACCATCAGGTACCGCCGCTACAACCGCTAGCTGATCGCGTGCCATCACGGCACGCCCACCGCCAGCCGAGTCGATAAACCCCGCCCTTAAAGATCGTTAGCCGGCTCGCCCGCGCCGGACCGGCCAGTACCGCAGCAGCACCCGGCCCTCGATCAGGCCCGGCGGCACCGGGCCGAAGCTGCGGCTGTCCACGGCCCCGGCGCCGGGATTGTCGGACTCCAGCCACCAGCCGCCCGCCTCGGACCGCGCCGCGCGCTTCACCAGCAGCAGCTCCGGCCGGTCCGGATGGCGCGCGATCACGAGCCGGCCGGGGCGGACCCGGGGCGGGCGGCGCGCCCGCATGCTGCGCCGGACCAGCAGCCAGTCCCCGGGCCGCAGCGCGGGCTCCATGGACCGCTCCGCCACCGCGACCCGCCACAGCGGCCACCGGATGCCAAGCATGCAACCCTCCCTGAATACGGCGCAGCCAACCGGGTACTGTCGGAATCCGGAATACATGATCTGACAGGAGAGAAGGAGATCAATGAGGCTGCTCGCACGTCTTCTCGAGCCGAGGGCCACCGCGCACGCTCACTGTGACCTCCCCTGCGGCGTCTATGACCCCGCCCAGGCCCGGATCGAGGCCGAATCCGTCAAGGGGATCTGCGAGAAGTACCAGCAGAACACCGACCCGGAGTTCCGCGCCCGGGCCATTGTGATCAAGGAGGAGCGGTCCGACCTGGTCAAGCACCACCTGTGGGTGCTCTGGACGGACTACTTCAAGCCACCGCACTTCGAGAAGTACCCGCAGCTGAACCAGCTGTTCAACGAGGCGACCAAGGCGGCGGGCGCGGCCGGCACCAAGGGCAGCACCGATGTGGCCAAGGCCGACGAGCTGCTGGCCAAGATCGACGACATCGCGAAGATCTTCTGGGAGACGAAGCAGGCCTGATACCCGCGGGTATTCAGCCATCCAGCCAGCCGGAGGACCACGCGGGCGACGGCCCGGCGCGGTCCTCCGCTGCATGGGGCGCGGGCCGGGCCGGGCGCCGGGCCGTATCGGAGCGGCCCGGGCCGCGCGCCGTGTCAGCGTCGCGCCCCGCTAGCGGTAAGTTGCAGGGAACCGAGAGTCCGCTCGGGCGGGCCCGCTACCCGGCGGTGTGGGAGGGCACACGTGAGGGAAGAAACGACCACGTCGGCAACCAGTACGGCCGTCACGGGGGCGGCGCGCGGACTGGCCGCGGACGGGGCCACTGCGTCCGGAACCGGCCAGCCTCCCGCGCCCGTGCCCGGCCAGCCCGCCGAGCGCCGGGAGGCGCAGGACCAGGTGATTGTGCGGCTGCCGGCCGAGGGCGCGTACCTGTCGGTGCTCCGCACCGCCACGGCCGGGCTGGCGGCGCGCCTGGACTTCACACTGGACGAGATCGAAGACCTGCGGATCGCCGTGGACGAAGCCTGCGCCATGCTGCTCAGCCAGGCCGTGCCGGGCGCCAGCCTGGAATGCGGCTTCACGCTCGGCCAGGACATGATGACGATCGCCGTGTCCGTTCCGTGCCTGGACCCGCAGCAGCCGGCCAGTGACACTTTCGCGTGGACCGTGCTCACCGCGCTGGCGGGAAGCGTGGACGCGCACGTGGGCCCGGGCGACCTGCTGACGATCGTGCTGCGGAAGACGAGAGAGTCGTCGGGGTCAGTGTGACGGGGGAGATCGAGGTCGCTTTGACCGAGGAGTTCGAGACCACGGTGGCCGCCGAGACCGATGTGGTGGTCGGCGAGACCGACGGCGAGTCGGCGGTCATTGAGTTCCAGCAGACGGGGGAAGGCGAGGCGATCATCGAGGCCGTCGTCGAGGGCAGCGCTGAGGTGGATGTAGCGCTCAGCGTCACGAAGATCCAGCACGCCGCGCGCGAGCGCGGACGGGCCAGGGAGCTGTTCGAGAAGCTCGCCATGCTGCCCGAGGGAAATCAGGAGCGGCAGCGAATCCGCGGCGAGCTGGTCGAGCTCCACCTGCCGCTGGTCGAGTACCTGGCCCGCCGGTTCAGGAACCGGGGCGAGTGGCTCGACGACCTGACCCAGGTCGCCACGATCGGGCTGATCAAGTCCATCGACCGGTTCGATCTCAGCCGCGGCGTCGAGTTCTCGACCTACGCCACGCCGACCATCGTCGGGGAGATCAAGCGGCATTTCCGCGACAAGGGGTGGGCGGTCCGCGTTCCGCGGCGGCTGCAGGAACTCAAGCTGGCGCTGACCAAGGCGATCAGCGACCTGGCCCAGCGGCTCGGCCGGGCGCCGACCGTGGCCGAGCTCGCATCCCACCTGCAGATGAGCGAGGAGGAGGTGCTCGAGGGCCTGGAGTCCGCCAACGCCTACTCCACGGTGTCGCTCGATGCTCCGGACTCGGGCGACGAGGACGCGCCGGCCGTGGCCGAGTCGCTGGGCATGCTCGACGACGCCCTCGAGGGCGTGGAATACCGCGAGTCGCTCAAGCCGCTGCTCGAGCGGCTGCCGCCGAGAGAGAAGCGGATCCTGATGCTGCGGTTCTTCGGGAACATGACCCAGTCGCAGATCGCGACCGAGCTGGGGATTTCGCAGATGCACGTGTCCCGGCTGCTGGCCAGGACGCTGACGCAGCTCCGCGAGGGGCTGACCACGGAGGATTAGCGCTCAGCCCGTCTGGTTGGCTGGCTGGCGGGCGGCGCCGCGGGCTCGCGCGCGAGAGCCCGGATGCTCGCCGGGACCAGCAGGGTCACGAATCCGGCGATGGCCAGCACCAGCCCGGGCACTCCCCAGTCGTACCGATCCCCCTGGATCAGGTAGATGCTCACGATGCCGCAGAACAGCTGCGTGAGCAGCGCCGGGGTGCGGCTCCACCGCCGGGCCCTGGCCACCCCGGCCGCGACGAGGCCGAGCCCGACCGCGGTGCCGATCCCGATCAAGGTCAGCGCGATGCCGCTGCTGACGTGGTAGGACCGCCCGCCGGCCGCATCGACCCCGGCCAGCACCGAAGCGCCGAACACCCCGGCCGCCTCGACGGCCTGGACCAGGGCCGCGCCGGTCAGGCTGCGCGGATGCTGCGGAACCTCGGGCTCCGGGGCATCGCTAACCTGAGCGCGTGCGCGCGCTCTTGATCGTGAACCCACACGCCACCTCCACGACCCCGCTCCGGCGGGATGTTATCGTCCGCGCCCTGTCGTCCGCCGTCGAACTCGAGGTCGTGGAGACACGCTACCGGGGCCACGCAACCAGCCTCGCCGCCGCGGCCCGCCGCGACGGCCTCGGGCTGGTGCTCACGCTGGGCGGTGACGGCACGGTCAACGAGGCGGTCAACGGGATCCTCGGCCCGGCCGCGGCCGACGGGATCCTCGGCCCGGCCGCGGGCCGCGCGGCCCGCCTCCCGGCGCTGGCCGCGCTGCCCGGCGGCAACGCCAACGTGTTCACCCGCGCCGTCGGCCTGCCCCCCGATCCCGTGGACGCGGCGGGGCGGATCCTCCAGGCGCTGGCCGGGGGCCGTTACCGGAGCCTCGGCCTGGGCCTGGCCGGTGACCGGTACTTCACCTTCAACGCCGGCCTCGGCCTCGACGCGGAGGTGGTGCGGGCGGTCGACGGCCACCGGGCGCTCGGGCGGGCGGCCACGCCGGCGCTGTACCTGAGGCTGGCCTTGCGGCAGTTCTACCGGGTCACCGACCGCCGCCACCCCGCGCTGATGCTGGAACGTGACGGGCATCCTCCGGCGGGCCCGCTGTTCCTCGGCGTCGTGTCCAACACCGCGCCGTGGACGTATCTCGGCCGCCGCCCGGTCTACACCAACCCTCAGGCGGCCTTCGACTCCGGCCTCGACCTGTTCGCGCTGCGCAGCATGGGGACGATAAGCACCGTTCGCACCATCGGCCGGATGCTGTCGGCCGCCGGGCCGGATCGCGGGCACAGCGTCCTGACCCTGCATGACCAGGCCGAACTGACCCTGAGGTCGGCCCGGCCGGTCGCGTTCCAGGTGGACGGCGAGTACATGGGCGAGCACGAGTGCGTCAAGTTCCTATCGGTTCCTGATGCGCTGCGGGTCATTGCGTAAGGTTCAGCCGGACCGCTTTCCGGCGGTCCGCGTGAACCATTTCTCCGCGCCGTTCTGCGTGCCGCGCGCGGTCCGCCCCGGGGCGGCCTTCCGGCCGCATGAGCGCGGTCTGCGGACCTCCCCGGGGCGCCCGCGAGACCGGCGCATGAACGTCGTTCGCCTTGGCTGAGCGCCTGTTTGCGGCCCGTACGGAGCGGCTCCAGTCGTCCCATGCCTGCAATGTGACTCATCTGACACTGAAATCCGTCCGAACCTTTGCCAAAGCCTCTTGCGGTTCATCGCCGACCTTGAGAGGGTAATAACGCTCCTGGTTAGCGGCGCACCAGCCATGCGCCGTGCTGGGCGGGTTGTGACAGTTATGACCCAACGCCCTCGCCTGGGAGCCAATCGGGGCACCAGCCTCTGATTACGACTCTCAGGTTCGGGAATTTATAGGTCCTGACATACGGCATAGCTCGTGAAATCGTTCACAAGCAAGACTGAGGCGAAGGGGCCTTGGCCATGGCCCCGGCCTCTAGGAGGAGTGGGCTTCATGGACTGGCGTCACCACGCCGCCTGCCGTGACGAAGATCCGGAACTGTTCTTCCCGATCGGAAATACGGGTCCCGCGCTGCTCCAGATCGACGAGGCCAAGCAAGTCTGCCAGCGTTGCGCCGTGATGGAGCCATGCCTGGTGTGGGCGCTTGAGAGCGGCCAGGACTCCGGCGTCTGGGGCGGGCTCAGCGAGGACGAGCGGCGCGCGCTCAAGCGCAGGTCGGCCCGGGTCAGGGCCAGGGCCCACGCCTGACCGCCCACTCGGGCCAGGCTAGGCCAGCCGCTCCTGCTCCGGCCCGCTATCGGATCCTCCGCTCGTCGGCGGCTGGACCGGGACCTCGACCAGAACCCTGGTTCCGCCGCCGGTCTGCGGTACTACCTCCAGGCGCCCGCCGAGTTCCGCGACCACGAGCGTACGCACGATCTGCAGGCCCAGGCTGGCGGTCGAATCAAGATCGAAATCTGCGGGCAGCCCGACCCCGTTATCGGTCACGGTGACCGTGAGCTGGCCGTTGAGCCGTTGCGCCGTGACCTCCAGGTTCCCGCCTAGCGCCGTCCCGGTTGGGCGGGTCAGGCCGTGTTGCAGCGCGTTCTGCAGCAGCTCGGTGAGGACCAGGGCGAGCGGGGTCGCGACCGAGGCGGGCAGCAGCCCGAACTTTCCTGACAAACCGGGCTTGACCCTGGCCTCGGGCGCGGATACCTCGGCGGCCATCATCGCCACCCGGCCGGCGATGTCATCGAAGTCGACGATCTCGTCCGGGGCGTGCGAGAGGGTCTCGTGGACGATGGCGATTGACCCCACCCGGCGGACGGCCTCCTCAAGGGCGGCCCGGGCCTCGGCGGCCTTGAGCCTGCGGGCTTGCAGCCGCAGCAGCGCCGCCACGGTCTGCAGGTTGTTCTTGACCCGGTGATGGATCTCCCTGATCGTGGCGTCCTTGGTGATCAGCTCCCGCTCGCGGTGCCGAAGCTCGGTCACGTCTCTGAGCAGGATCAGCGCGCCAGATCGCGAACCGCCGACCACGAGCGGGATCGCGCGAAGCTGGACAACCGAGCCGTTGCCCTCCACCTCCGTCTCCATGTGCGCCCGGCCGCTCGCGGTCAGCATCAGCGAGTCATCGCGAGGCCCGCCGGTCGCGCATAGCCGCGCGGTCAGCGGGCCAAGTTCCGCCCCCACCAGGTCGGCGGTGAGGCCGAGCCTGCGGTAGGCCGACAGCCCGTTCGGACTCGCGTACGTTACCCGTCCCGACCGGCCGAGCCGGAGCAGCCCGTCGCCAACCCGGGGCGACCTGACCAGGGTCGGCTGCTCGCCCGGACGGGGAAAGAGGCCGGCCGCCACCATCTGGGCCAGGTCGTCCGCGGCCCTCAGGTAGGCCAGATCCATCCGGCTCGGCGTTCGCGCCGCGGACAGGTTGGTCGACCGCTCGATCACCGCGATGACCCGGCCGTCCGCCGTCACCGGGATGGTCTCGTGGCGTACCGGCACCCCGGTCGTCCATTCCGGATCGCCTTCCCGGCATATCCGCCGCTCTTGCCTGGCGACGTCGAGGAACGGGCGGGCGCCAGCCGGGCGCACCGAGCCGACAATGTCATCAGGAATGGCCGTGGGCGCCGTCACCGGGCGGATCTGGGCCAGTGTCACCCAGCCGGAGCCGTCCCGCAGCAGCGCCCACAGCACCAGGTCGGCGAAGGACAGGTCGGCCAGCAGTTGCCAGTCGGACAGCAGCATGTGCAGCCAGTCGACATCGGCCTCGGCGAGCCCCGCCTGGCGCATCGCCAGGTCGGTCAGGGTCGGCATTCCGCCATCATCCCATCCGGCACGACCCGGCCGGGCCTCGCTACCTGCTGGTAACGTCGCGGCATGAGCGAGGGAACGGCATCTCACGGCGGCGCGCATGCGGTAGCCGCCGCGCGGCGGCACGGCGCTGAGACGATGTTCACGCTATCCGGCGGGCACGTCTTCCCGCTCTATGACGGCGCGGTCAAGGCCGCGCCGCCCATGCGCATCGTGGATGTCAGGCACGAGCAGACGGCGGTGTTCGCGGCCGAGGCCACGGCCCGGCTCTCGCTGACCCCGGGTCTCGCGGTGCTCACGGCCGGCCCGGGGGTGACCAACGGCATGAGCGCGATAACCACGGCCCACTTCAACGGCTCGCCGCTGGTGGTGCTCGCCGGGCGCGCTCCCGACTACCGATGGGGCTCGGGCAGCCTGCAGGAGATCGATCATCCGGTGCTGCTCCAGGCGATCACCAAGCGGGCCTGGACCGAGCATCAGACAGCGCGGGTCGGCCCGGCGGTCGACGAGGCCTTCCGGATCGCCACGGCCCGGCACCGCGGCCCGGTCTTCCTCGACGTGAGCCTGGAGGCACTGTTCGGCTCGGCGGCACCCGACGAGCCGGCCGAAGCGGGCGCGGCCAGCGAGGATCAGCCCGACCCGGCCGCGGTGGACGAGATCGCCCGGCTGCTGGCCCAGGCGCGCCGCCCGGTGCTGGTACTCGGCTCGGACGTCTGGCTGGACGGCGCGCACGAGGCCGCTCGCGCCGCCGCCGAGGACCTCCGGCTGCCCGTGATCGCCAACGGGCAGGGCCGCGGCATCCTTCCCGCCGGGCACGAGCTGCTCGTTTCCCGGGCCAGGCCGGTCGCGCTCGGCCAGGCCGACCTGGTCATCGTGGCCGGAACCCCGCTCGATTTCCGGCTGGGCTACGGCGAGTACGGCGGCCAGAACGGGGCGCCCCCCGCTCAGGTGGTGCACGTGGCCGACGCCCAGACGCAGATCGCCGGCCATCGCGCGCTCGCGGCGGCCGCCGCGGGCGACCTGACCGTCTTCTTCCGCCAGCTGGCCGGCGCGGCCGGGCCGCGCCTGGCCGGCGCCCGGGCGGCCGGAGCTGGCCGGGCGGCCCGGCCCTGGGAAACCGACTGGCTGCCCAGGCTCCAGGCCGCCAGCAGGCAAGCCATGGCCGCCGACGCCCCGTTGCTGGCCAGCGAGGCCGAGCCCATCCACCCCATGCGGATCTACGGCGAGCTGGCCCGGCTGCTCGAGGCAGACGCGGTGGTGATCGGCGACGGCGGCGACTTCGTCTCGTACGCGGGCAAGTACATCGAGCCACGCCGCCCGGGCGGCTGGCTGGACCCCGGACCGTACGGATGCCTGGGCACCGGCCTCGGGTACGCCATCGCGGCCCGCATCGCCCGGCCGGCGGCGCAGGTGGTGCTGCTGCTGGGGGACGGCGCGGCCGGCTTCTCGCTGATGGATGCCGACACCCTGGTCAGGCACCGGCTGCCGGTGGTCATGATCTGCGGCAACAACGGCATCTGGGGCCTGGAGAAGCATCCCATGCAGGCGCTCTACGGCTACGACGTCGCGGCCGACCTGCAGCCGCAGTGCCGCTACGACCAGGTGGTCGCCGCGCTCGGCGGGGCCGGGGAGCTGGTGACCAGGCCGGCGGACATCGGCCCGGCCCTGCGCCGGGCGTTCGACTCCGGCGTCCCCTACCTGGTCAACATCGTCACGGACCCCGAGAACGCCTACCCGCGCTCCACCACCGGCGTCTGAGCGGGCGGTTCTTCACGACCCGCCGCCCGGGCGATGAACCGCGCCCGGTCCCTGACCACCCGCTCGACCGTGCCCGCGCCGACGACCACGTCCTCATCGGCGCCGGCGGCGCCGGCGGCGGCGCGGGCGATGAACCGGAAGACCAGCCGCGCTCCGTCCACGTCGGTCAGCTCGGCCTCCACGACGACCTCGGCGCCCACCGGGCTGGCCCGGCGGTGCTCCAGGGTGGCCGAGGTACCGACCGTGGTGAGTCCCTCGGTCAGCTGCGGCGCCACGGCGGCGACCGTGGCCGCCTCCGCGAGCGCCAGCAGCCGCGGGGTGGCCAGCACGGGCACGTCGCCGCTCCCCATCGCGACCGCCGTATCGGTGTCGGTGACGGCCGCCCGCACGGTGGCCCGCAACCCGGCCGACAGGCCCGGCGCGCGGCCGGAGTCACTCGATGACGGCAATCAGGTCGCCCTCCTGAACCACGTCACCCTCGGCCACGGCCAGCTTCGTGAGCGTGCCGGCACTCTCGGCCAGGACCGGGATCTCCATCTTCATCGACTCCAGGATGACTAGCGTGTCGCCGTCGGCCACCTGATCGCCCTCGGACGCCACGACCTGCCACACGTTCGCGACCATCTCCGCGCGGACTTCGGTCACGCGTCACCTCCTCGCCTCAGCGCCCGGCGGTCACAGCCACGGGCGAGCTACCACTATTCTCCCGTCGGCACCGGTCAGGGCCGCAGCCGGGCAACCACGGAGGTGTCATAGCAGCCGCTGGCGAACTCGTCGCTGTCCAGCAGTTCGGCATGAAATGGCAGGTTAGTCTTTGGCCCGCGAACGCGGAAGTCGTCCACCGCCGCGCGGGCGCGCCGCAGCGCCTCGCCGCGGCTGGCCCCGTGCGCGCACAGCTTGGCGAGCAGCGGATCGTAGTACGGCGTCACCTGGTTTCCGGCCTCGTACCCGGCGTCTACGCGGACGCCGGGGCCGGACGGCTCTTCCCATTCGGTAATCAGCCCGGGGCTGGGCAGGAACCGCCGCGGGTCCTCGGCATAGACGCGCAGCTCCACCGCGTGCCCTTCAGTTCCGATGGATCCGGGGTCGAAACTAACCTCGGCGCCCGCGGCGATCAGCATCTGCTGCTCCACGAGGTCAATGCCGGTGACCATCTCGGTGATCGGGTGCTCCACCTGAATCCTGGTGTTCATCTCCAGGAACATGAAGTCCTTGGTCTGGGTGTCCACCAGGAACTCGACGGTGCCCGCGCCCCGGTAGTCGACCGCCTCGCCGGCCCGGATCGCCGCGGCCAGCATCCGGGCCCGGAGCCCGGGGGTGACCCCGGGCGACGGGGTTTCCTCGGCGATCTTCTGATGCCGTCGCTGCACGGAGCAGTCCCGTTCGCCCAGCGCCAGCATCCGGGAGTCGTTCAGCCCGAGGATCTGCACCTCGACGTGCCGGGCCTGCTCGATGCAGCGCTCCAGCAGGATCGCCGGGCTGCCGAAGAACCGCTCGGCCCGGGTGCGGGCGGTCTCGAAGCCCGCCCGCAGCTCGGCCTCGTTCGCCGCGGCGCTCATCCCGATGCCGCCGCCGCCGGCCGCGGCCTTGATCATCACCGGATAGCCGATCCGCCCGGCCTCGGCGATCGCGGCGGTCACGTCGGTGACCGGCTCCCTGGTCCCGGCGGCGACCGGCACGCCCGCCCGCTCCATGAGATTCCTGGCGTTGATCTTGTCGCCCATCTGCTCGATCGCCGACGGCGGCGGGCCGATCCAGGTCAGGCCCGCGTCGATCACTTCCGCCGCGAACTGGGCGCTCTCAGCCAGGAACCCGTAGCCGGGGTGGATCGCGGCGGCCCCGGTGCCTCGTGCCGCCCCAAGCACGGCACGGGCATCGAGGTAGCTGCTCGCGGCCGGGGCCGGGCCGACCGGCACTGCCTCATCGGCCTCCCGCACGTAGGGGAGGCCGATGTCCGCCTCGGAGTAGACCGCGATGGCGCGGATCCCCATCCTCCTGGCGGTCCGAATGACCCGACGCGCGATCTCGCCCCGGTTGGCGACCAGGACCGACTCGATCACGCCGGGCAGCCTACTCCAGGCGGCTGGCGAGGCGCTTCCCGGCGACTTCGCTCAGCGCCTCGACGACGCCCGGATCGTACTCGGCCGCGGTGTCCAGGCGCAGCCGCTCCAGGGCCGCGGCGGTCCGGTCCCGGTCGGTGGACCCGCCCACGAGGTCGTCGAAGGCGTTCGCGGCGCGGATGATCCGGCTGCCGACCGGCGGCTCGGGATCGTGCCCCCGGCTGGGCCAGCTCTGGCATCGCACCAGGTCGGCCACCTGGTCAAGCACGCCGGCCTTGCTGATCACGTCCGCGCCGAGCTCCGCGATGCGCCGCTGGTCCTCCGGCGAGACCAGGACGGTGGCCCCGCCCGGGATCGGGTCGGGCAGGGCCAGCTGCCCGATGTCGTGCATCAGCGCGGCGTATTCCAGGTCGAGCAGATCCGTCTCGGCCAGCCCGAGCTCCCGGCCGACGGCCACGGCCAGCCTGCTGACCCGGCGGGAATGCCCGCTCTCCACGTAGCCGCCCACCTCGGTGACCCTGGCGAGCGCGCGCACGGTCTGCAGGTAGGTGGCCCGGATACCCGAGTACCTGCGGAAGGCAATCTGCGTGACCAGCAGCGGCCCCATGAAGACCGCGAGCTCCGCGAGCCCCATGACCTCGGCCGCGAACGCGATCATCATGGCCGAGACACCGACCGCGGCACCGAGCGGCAGCTGGATCCGCATCTCATCCCACAGCGCGACCGAGAACCGGGCCCCGAGGTCATCCGCCCTGATCAGCGCGGCGATCATCGCCTCGGCCAGCCAGCCGATGACGACCAGGAAGGCCATCACTATGAACGCGATCCACCAGTGGCGGGCGGCGCTGATGAGCTCCGTGCCCGCGATCGGCCGGAACGCGAACGCCACGCAGGCCACCGCGACCAGCCGGGTCGCCATCCCGGTCAGCCCGGCCGGGCGGCCCGCGGCGATGTGCGGCAGCGCGCCGACGGTCATGCCGACCGCGGTCACCGTGATCACCTGCAGCGCGGCGACCCGCGGTACCGGCTGGCTGCCGGGCAGCTCACCGACCCGCAGCAGCAGCGCGTAGGCGAGCGCCGCCGCGGTCGCGATCGGCGCTGCTTCCCGGCCGCCCGGCTGCCGGAGCCTGAGCAGCTCCCCGACGGCGATGACCGAGCCGAACGCGATCGCCGTCTGCGGGTCGGCGACCCGGGCGGCGGCCGTGTGCGCGACCGCGGCGACCACCATCATCCCGACCGCGGCCAGCAGCAAGAGCCGTCCCGAGTCCATGGCCTGCCACGAGGGCAGCCGATCGTCGGCCTGGCGAATCGCCACCGGATCCTCCTGCGGTCAGTAAGTCTCGATAACCCGCAACGGCGCTGTCGGGTCGTCATGGTCCTGTGCGGTCACGGTCTGCCGGTCGACCGGCGCCGCGGCGCGCTCGGGCAGCCGCCAGCCGTCCCGGTGCAGCGCGGCGATAAAGGCCTCGACCAGGACCGGATCGAACTGGCTGCCCGCGCCCTTGCGCAGTTCCTCGATCGCCTCGCTAATCCGGCGCGCCGCCCGGTAGGACCGGGTCGACGTCATCGAGTCGAACGCGTCGGCCACGGCGATGACCCGGGCGAACTCGGGAATCTCATCGCCGGCGAACCCCATCGGATAGCCCGTGCCGTCGATCTTCTCGTGGTGGTGCATGATGCCGGCCAGGGCCTCGTTGAGGAAGCCGATCTCCCGCACGATCTCCAGCCCGCGCAAGGGGTGCAGCTGGATGGCGGCGAACTCTTCCTCGGTCAGCGGCCCCGTCTTCTGCAGCACCTTGGTCGGCACCCCGAGTTTGCCCACGTCGTGCAGCATTCCGGCGAACATGATCGCCTCAGCGCGGTCGGCGCGCATGCCGATCTGGCGCGCGATCATGCCGGACCCCCGGGATACCCGCTCGCTGTGGCCGCGGGTGTAGAAATCCTTGGTCTCGACCGCCTGGCACAGCGCCGCCATGGTGGCCCCGTACGCGCGCTGCTGCTCGGCGAACTGGCCCATGGCCCAGCGGGCCACGAACAGCGGAACGAGCACCAGCGCGGCGGCGAACGGCCCCATCACGGTCCACAGGGCCGCGATCACCAGGCCGAGCGCGGCGTAGCCGAGATCAGAAGCCAGCAGCAGCAGCGGGCTGGACTCGAGCTGGAGCCGGCGCGGCCCCTCCGGCCTGGTCAGCTGCAGCACCCCCCACATCAGGCCGAGGTTGACGAACACGTGCGCAGCGGCGGCCGCCGCGAACGGCCAGACAATCGCCGGGAAGTCATCCGGCCTGGGCAGGCCGATGTGACCGCCGAGCGCGACGAATGTCTGCCCGGCCGCGAAGCCGGAAACGGCGTACATCCCGCCGTTGAACACCCGCTCGGCCAGGAGCAGCTTGCGCCGCAGGCTCAGCACCGAGACGGCGCCGACCAGGGCCGCCCCGACCGGCCCGAGCAGCACCACCGCGGCCAGGGTGGCCGACGAACTCGGCGACCAGGCCGACTGCCTGGCCGCGAGCGGCGTGGGGGTCGAGTCACAGATCAGGAACAGCAGCATGATCACGCCGAGCGACGCCCACCACCCCGCGCCCATGGCCGGGCCGGAGAGCCTGGGCGCGACGACCGAAGCCGCCGCTATCACGACCGCCGCTATGTATATCCACGCAGCCCGCGAGACCCTGCCCATGACCCCCTCGCTGTCGGCCGTAGCAACCTCGATCGACGTACCGCGACGGCCAGCCCGGCGCAGATTCGCCGCAACATGCGACTAGCGAAATGCGCTTTGCCGAACGCCGCCACTCAGAGTAACGCGGTCGAACGCCTCCGCGAAGACTTCGGCCGCAACGTGCGCAATACGCACACGACCGAATGCAATGCGTAATCAAAACGCCGCCGACTTCGGCCGGTGAGGCGTGACGAATACCAGCGAACGTAACTTTCTGCGGCTTGGCCGCATACCTGGCCTCGCCGGGTCAGTGCGGTGAGTCTGGCGATTAGTCACCATCGAGGACGACCGGGCCCGGTATTCACCTCGCGTGGACCGTGGCTGGAAACCGCCGGACCAGCCCGCGGGGCGTTCGCAGCGACGCTGCTAGTCAGCCCGGAACTCGGTGACCTCGGTGATCTGGGTGACCTCAAGCTCGGCCCGGATCGCCTGGATCCGGACGAGCACCTTGGTCCGCAGCGCCGTAGGCGCGGACTCAGCGCCGCAGCACTTCTGCACCAGTCGCTTCACGGCTTCTTCCAGGCCGTACTCCCGCAGGCATGGGCCGCATTCATCAAGGTGCTCGCGGATCTGGGCGAAGCCCTTGTCCTCGATCTCGCCGTCTAGGTAGGAGTACACCCGCGCCAGTACCTCGCTACACGGCACGTCGTGCGGCTTGCCGCAGCTCATCCCGCGTCCTTCCCAGGCTCTTCGCCCGATGGCGACGCCTCGGCGGGGGCGGTAGACGCCGCCCTGACCAGGCCCTCTTTGGCCGCGTAGTCCTGGAGCATCTCCCTGAGCTGCCGGCGCCCGCGATGCAGGCGTGACATCACGGTCCCGATCGGGGTGCCCATGATGTCGGCGATCTCTTTGTAGGCGAAGCCCTCGACGTCGGCCAGGTAGACCGCGATGCGGAACTCCTCGGGCAGAGCCTGCAGCGCTTCCTTGACATCGGAGTCGGGGAGTCGCTCGAGCGCCTCGGCCTCTGCGGACTTCAGTCCGGCTGAGCTGTGCGATGCGGCCCTGGCGAGCTGCCAGTCCTCGATTTCCTCGTTGCCAGCGCGCTGCGGCTCTCGCTGCCGCTTGCGGTAGGTGTTGATGAACGTATTGGTGAGGATCCGGAACAGCCAGGCCTTGAGGTTCGTGCCGGCCTGGAACTGGTGGAAGGACGCGTACGCCTTGGCGAAGGTCTCCTGGACCAGGTCCTCGGCGTCGGCCGGATTGCGGGTCATCCGCATCCCGGCCGCGTACAGCTGATCCAGGTACGGCAAGACATCATGCTCAAAGCGCTCGCTGCGCTCTTCAAGTGTCTCTGGGACCGGACTCACCCCCTCCGCGTTCGCCGGCTGCGAGCGGCCCACTGGCCACTTGCCGCCCGGCCAACTGCCTCGGCCGGAGGATACAACGCCGGGCCCGCCGAACTCGCGCGCCATCACCATCCGGGAGTCATTCACCATCGGGACGTGATCGCGCGGCGGGCTGCTTGCTATGGGCACAGGCGTTGCAACACGCTCCGTTGCGGCTTCATTCCAGCCCGGGCCTCACCGCCGCAGCCGCGCCCATTTCGCCTGGCAGGACACGCAGCGAGCCGCCTCTGGCCGGGCCTCGAGCCGGCCCTCGGGAACCCCGGCACCGCAGTCCACGCAGGTTCCGTAGGTGCCGAGCTCAATACGGCGCAGAGCATCGAGTACCTCGGAGTGCTGCGTCCTGGCCACGTGGAGGACGGCCCGGGTGCGTTCCGACTCGGAGAGATTGGCACCGGCGTCGGCCGGATCCTGCGGATAATCCGAGACCCGCTCGTCCAGCTCCTGCTCTCCCTGGAGCACGGCAATGGACCGTTCGAGCTCCGCGCGGGTCTCTTCCAGGCGCTTGCGAGCGGTGGCGGTATCCATCCGATACGTACCTCCTATCCGCATCAGGCCCGGCAGCGCCGATTGGTGTCCTTGCCGCCCGGCCGGGGTTCAGCTCTGGCTTTACAGCAGCTTGTCGGGAGCGCTGCCCGAGGCTCCTTGGGACGCCGCGCTCCGGGATCTGACGGAGCGGGCGGTGGGTGCGCCCCGGCCCTGGTCCCGGTCGGCCGGGCCTGGCTCGATGCGCTCGATGAGCTGCGGGCCGTTGTTGCGCACCGAATTGACGGCCGTCGACACCGGATACGAGATCAGCCCGCCTGAGGCGGCCGGAGCCAGCAGGGCCATCAGGTCGGCCGGGTCGTCACAGGCCGGATCGAGCCAGTCCGACCAGCGGTCTGGCGCGATCACCATCGGCATCCGGTCGTGAATCTGGCCCAGGTCGTCCGGCGCGCTCGTGGTGATGATCGTCGCCGTCCAGAGCCACGCCCGCTCGTGGTCGTCCGGCAGCGCGGCATCCCGCCAGAGTTCGTACAGACCCGCGAAGGCCAGCGGGCCGCCGTCGCCACTGGTGATGAAGTACGGCTGCTTGGCCCCGCCGCCCTTGCCGCCCGGCTCATCCGTGCTGCCGCCCGCGCCGCCCGGGCGCTGCCACTCGTAGTAGCCATCCGCGGGCAGCAGGCACCGGCGGCGCTTGAACGCCTGCCGGAACGCGGGCTTGGAGTCCACCGTCTCGGCCCGGGCATTGATCAGGCGGCTGCCGATCTTGGGGTCCTTGGCCCAGAACGGCACCAGCCCCCAGCGGACCACGCGCAGCTCGCGCGCGGCCCGCTGCGGGGCGGGCGCGCCGTCCGGCGCCTCTTCGGCGGACTCGGACGGGCGAGTTTCGCGGGTGACCACCGCGTAGACGGGCTTGGTCGGCGCGACGTTATAGTCGGGCGCCAGCGGCTCGGAGACACGGTCGCGCTCGATGCGGAACTCCTCAAGGAGTTCTATGCGCTTACGCGCGGACGCATACCGGCCACACATGTCCTCACCTTGGCCGCTTCGAGGGCTCAGCGGGGTCTTGTTTCCCGCAGTCGTGCTCGCCCGCGGCTGTGGTGAGCACAGATTGTGCCAGTTAATAGCCAACATCCGGGTTTGCCAAACCTCGGCGAGGCGTTTCTCGGGCCGGCCGGGCAAGAGTTTCATGATCAAGGCGCCTGGCCCGGCCTGGCGCGGCCGTCCCGCGGGCCCGCCCAGCACGGACGCTGCACCGGCCTGACGCGGCCCAGTACGCTCGCACCATGCACGGAGCTGTGGATCCAGAGGGCGGGCCTGCGACTGGCGGGCGCCCGCCGCGAGCGGGCCGGTGCGGGCCCGGGTGCGGCCGCCGGGCTCGAAGTCGGTGACCAACCGCGCGCTGATTCTGGCCGCGCTCGCGGACGGCCCGACCATGATCACCAATCCGCTGCGGGCCAGGGATACGCTGCTGATGGCCTCGGCCCTCCGCGGGCTCGGAGCGGTGATTGACGAGGACGCCGCCGGGGCAGGCGGCAGCGACGGGCCCGAGGTCTGGCGGGTGACACCGGGCGGGCTGGGCCGCCCGGCCGTCGTGGACGTCGGCAACGCAGGGACCGTGCTGCGGTTCGTTCCCCCGGTGGCCGCGCTGGCCCGGGCCGACGTCGAGTTCCAAGGCGACGCGCGCGCGTCGCAGCGGCCGGTGGGCCCGCTGCTGGCCGCGCTCCGCGAGCTCGGCGCCGTGATCCACGACGAGGGCCGGGGCGCCGTCCCGTTCGTCGTCCGCGGCCGCGGCGGGATCAGCGGCGGCACCGTTACCCTGGACGCCTCCGGCTCCTCACAGCTCGTGTCGGGCCTGCTGCTGGCGGCACCGCGCTACGACAAGGGCGCCGAGGTGCGCAGCGACGGCCCGCGAGTCCCTTCCGCTCCGCACATCGCGATGACGGTCCAGATGCTGCGGGACGCCGGAGCTCACGTGGAGACCTGGATCACGGGGCGCGGGTCATCGGTTCCGGATCTCTGGCTGGTGCACCCCGGCGAACTGCGGCCGTCCGCGGTGACGGTGGAACCCGACCTCTCCAACGCGGCGCCGTTCCTCGCGGCGGCCCTGGTGACCGGCGGGTCGGTCACGATCGCCGGCTGGCCCCGGCAGAGCCTGCAGCCCGCCGGCCAGATCCTGGAGTTCCTCACCCAGATGGGCGCCACCTGTTCGATGACCGCCGACGGGATGCGGGTCACCGGGGCGGGCGCGATCCGCGGTATCACGGCCGACCTGAGTGATGTCAGCGAGATCGTCCCGGTGCTGGCCGCGCTGGCCGCGCTGGGCGACTCTCCGTCGGTATTCACCGGCATCGGGCACATGCGCACGCACGAGAGCGACCGGCTGGCCGCGCTGGCCGGAGAGATCGGCGCGCTGGGCGGTGACCTCAGGGAGCGCGACGACGGCCTGGAAATCCGGCCGCGGCCGCTGCGCGCGGACGGCTCCGTGTTCGCCAGCCACGACGACCACCGGCTGGTGATGGCCGCGGCGGTGCTCGGCCTGGCCCTGCCGGGCGGCCTGCGGATCGGCAACGCCGCGACCGTGGGCAAGACGTTCCCGGACTTCACCAGGATGTGGTCGGGCCTGTCGGAGCGGGCGCCCTGAGCCGGCCGAACCGGCGCGCCGACCTCGACGAGGACGACGTGCGGGTGCGCCCAGGCCGGGGCTCGCGGCCGCGTACCCGGCGCAGGCCCGCTCACGAGGACGCGGCCGAGGCGTTCGTGACCGCCGTCGACCGCGGCCGGTACACGTGCGTGGTCGAGGGCCGGGAGGCGGCCGGGCAGGAGATTACGGCGATGCGGGCCCGCGAGCTTGGCCGCCGGAGCGTCGTCGTCGGGGACCACGTCAGCCTGGTCGGGGACGCCTCCGGCGATCAGGGAACGCTGGCCAGGATCGTCCGGGTCGCGCCGCGCAGGTCGGTGCTCCGTCGGTCGGCTGACGACACCGACCCGGTCGAGCGCGTGATCGTGGCCAATGCCGAGCAACTCGGCATCGTCTGCGCGCTGGCCGATCCGCCGCCGCGACCCCGGCTGATCGACCGCTTCCTGGTCGCCGCCTACGACGCCGGGCTTGATCCGCTGCTCTGCCTGACCAAGGCCGACCTGGCCGGTCCCGACGAGCTCCTCGCGGCGTACGAGCCCCTCGGCGTCCGCTACGTCGTCACCAGCCGCCCGCTGACCGAGACCATCCTGGACGAGCTGCGGGCGCTGCTGGCCGGCCGGATCAGCGTTCTCGTCGGCCACTCCGGCGTAGGCAAGTCCACCCTGGTCAACGCGCTAATCCCGGATGCTGGCCGGGCCGTGGGCACGGTGAGCCCGGTGACCGGGCGAGGCCGGCACACCTCGTCGTCCGTGGTCGCGCTGCGGCTTCCGGGCGGCGGCTGGATCATCGACACGCCCGGACTGCGCAGCTTCGGCCTCGGGCATATCGCGGCGGCCCGCGTGGTGCAGGCCTTCCCCGACCTGGCCGAGGGGGTGGCCGGCTGCCCGCCGGGGTGCACCCACCTGACGGCGCAATGCGCGCTGGACTCCTGGGTCGCCGAGCATGACAGCAACGGGGCGCTGGCGGCCAGGCTGGACTCGCTGCGGCGGCTGCTGCGCAGCCGGGAAGGCGGCGATGACGACTGAGCTCCCGCCGCGATGACGACAGCCTGCCTTACCAGGCGTACGCCTCGGGTGCGGCGCCGCCCGGCCCGGGGAAGATCTTGTCCAGCCTGCCGAGCGCGCCGTCATCGAGCTCGATCTCCATGGCCCGCAGCGCCCCCTCGAGCTGGCTGACGCTGCTGGGCCCGACGATCGGCGCGGTGACCGCGGGCTGGTGCAGCAGCCAGGCCAGGCCCACATGGGCGGGATCCTCGCCTATCTCGGCGCAGAATGCCTCGTACGCCTCGACCTGGGCTCGCAGGCCGCCCAGCGCCTCGGCGGCCCGCCCGCCGCCGCTGCGGCCCGCTCCGGGCTCCTTGCGCAGGATCCCGGCCAGCAGGCCGCCGTGCAGCGGGCTCCAGGGCAGCACGCCGAGGCCGTAGCCCTGGCAGGCCGGCAGCACCTCGAGCTCGACGGTCCGCGCCGCGAGGTTGTACAGCGACTGCTCGCTGACCAGGCCGAACGCACCGTGACGGGCCGCTGCTTCTTGGGCCTGGGCGATGTGCCAGCCGGCGAAGTTCGACGATCCGACATAGATGATCTTTCCCTGGCCGCGCAGGACCGTCATCGCCTCCCATATCTCGTCCCAGGGCGTGTTCCTGTCCACATGGTGCATCTGGTACAGGTCGATGTGGTCGGTCCCCAGCCGCCGCAGCGAGTCGTCGCAGGCCCGGCGGATGTTCAGGGCGGACAGGAAGCTGTCGTTCGGCCACTCCCCCGGGCCGCCGTACAGCTTGGTGGCCAGGACGATCCTGTCCCTTCGCCCCGCTCCGGCGCCCAGCCAGTCCCCGATGATCTGCTCGGTGACGCCCGAGGCGCGCGGCCGGCCGTAAGTGTTCGCCGTGTCGAAGAAGTTGATCCCGTGGTCGAGCGCGCGGTCCATGATCTGGTCCGCGTCCGCGGCGTCGGTGAACGCGCCGAAGTTCATCGTCCCCAGGCAGAACCTGCTCACCGAGACACCGCTGCGCCCAAGATGCGTGTAGTCCATGCCGAACACGCTACGGCCATGGCCTAGCACGCCGAGGCCGGCCGTGGCCCCGGCGGGCCCACAGGCGGTACCGTTGCGCGCGATGGCGGGTTACGACGACGACCTTCGTTTCGCCCACGTCCTGGCCGACGCGGCGGATGACATCACCATGCGCCGGTTCCGGGCCCTGGACCTGAGGGTCGAGGCCAAGCCCGACCTGACCCCGGTCACCGACGCCGACCTGGCCGCCGAGGACTCGCTGCGGCACGTGCTGAGCCGGGCCAGGCCGCGCGACGCGGTACTCGGCGAGGAATCCGGCCTGACCGGCGTCGGGAAGCGGTGCTGGGTACTCGACCCGATCGACGGGACCAAGAACTTCGTCCGCGGCGTGCCGGTCTGGGCCACGTTGATCGGCCTGATGGTCAGCGGCGACGTCACCGTCGGGGTGGTCTCGGCGCCGGCCCTGGGCCGGAGGTGGTGGGCGGCGCGGGACGGAGGGGCCTGGACCGGCCGGAGCCTGACCAAGGCCTCGGCGTGCCGGGTCTCCGACGTGTCCAGCCTGCAGGATGCCTCGCTGTCGTACTCGGGCCTGTCCGGCTGGGAGCGCGACGGCCGGCTGGACGGCTTTCTCGGCCTGGCCCGCTCGGTCTGGCGGACCCGCGCGTACGGCGATTTCTGGTCGCACGTGCTGGTCGCCGAGGGCGCGGCCGACGTGTCCGCCGAGCCCGAGGTCTCGCTCTGGGATCTTGCCGCGCTGCAGGTCATCGTGGAAGAGGCGGGCGGCACGTTCACCGACCTGACCGGAAAGCCCACGCCGGACGGCGGCAGCGTGGTGTGCACGAACGGCCGCCTGCACGGCGAGGTGCTCGACTTCCTGAGGGCGCGCTAACGGCCGGCTGCGGCCCGCCGATATCCCCCACGGGGGGACCGACAGCCCCTACGGGTATTGCCCCAGGCGCCGAGATCGCAGATGCTGGACAGCATGGCCGTCACAAGCGCACAAGCACAAGCAGGAGGGAGCGAGTGATCATGAACGTACGCGACGGGATGAGCGCCGTGGTCCTCACCCTCGGTCCCGCGCACACGCTGCGCGAGGCTTCCCGCCAGATGTCAGCGCGGCGCGTGGGGGCCGCGGTCGTGACCGACTCCGAGCACGCCGGGATCGGCATTCTCACCGAGCGTGACATCCTCGACTCGGTCGGCGCGGGACAGGACCCCGACGCCGAGCTTGTGGCCGATCACCGGACCAGTGACGTCGTGTTTGCCTCGCCCGAGTGGACGCTCGACCACGCGGCCGAGGCGATGGTGCGCGGTAATTTCCGCCACCTCGTGGTCATCGAGGACTACGAGGTCGTCGGGCTGCTCTCGATGCGAGACATCGTGCGTTGCTGGTCAGGAGCCATGGCGTCGGCCGGAACCAGCGCCGCGACCACGACCTGAGCGCCACGCCGGCGCCCGGCCGGGCTCCTGGCGGGCTGAAGCTTGCCGGAGCCCGTACCGCATCAGGAGAACGTGCCGCGTAGTCGACGCAGATAGCGGATTGCCGGTCGACGGCGAGCCGTACGCGCCGCTGCAGCAGTACTGGGCGGCGCCGAACTCCGAGCCGGCCGGCAGGCCCCGGTACCGGTACTCGCCTCACTGGCCTGAACGCAACGCCGCTCCCGAGCCGGTCGCCATAGATCGCGTGGCTGCGGGGAGGATGGTGCGGTGGACACCGAGTCGTTCCTCGCCGCGGCCGGTGAGTTGCTCGCCGTGCCGTCGACCGCCGACCGGCCGGCCGAGCTGCGCCGGGCGCTCGGCCTGGTACTCGAGTTTGTCGGGCCCGGTTTCACGGTCGAGCTCTTCGAGTCCAACGGCAAGCCGAGCGCGCTGGTGTACCCGGGTGCGCAGCGGCCGCGCTTCCGGATCATCCTCAACGCCCATCTGGACGTCGTGCCCGCCCCGCCGGGCCAGTTCCGGCCGCGCCGTGACGACGGGCGCCTGTACGCGCGGGGCGCCCAGGACATGAAGGTCTCGGCGCTCGTGGAAGCCCAGGTGTTCCGCGAGCTGGCCGCCGGCCTGCCGTACCCGGTGGGGCTGCAGCTCGTCACCGACGAGGAGGTCGGCGGCCGAGACGGCACCCGGTATCAACTCGAGCAGGGCGTCAGCGGCGAGTTCGTCATCATCGGCGAGCAGAGCGCGCTGCACATCGTGACGGACTCCAAGGGAATGATCACGGCGAACCTGCGGGCCGTGGGCCGCAGCGCCCACGGCGCGTACCCGTGGCTTGGCGACAACGCCCTGCTCAAGCTGGCCTGCAGCGTGGACAACGTGCTGGCCAGGTACCCCGTCGCCACCGAAGAAGCCTGGCGGACCACCGTCAACGTCGCTCGGATCGAGACCCCCAACCAGGCTCGCAACCAGATTCCGGCTCTGGCCGAGGCCTGGCTGGACATTCGCTACCCGCCCGAGGACACCGACCTGAACGGCAAGACCGTGCCGGAGATCACCGAATATCTGGCGGGCTTCTGCGAACCCGGCGTCACGCCGGTCGTCGACCATGCCGATCCGCCGCACCACGCTGACCCAGGCCGGCCCGAGGTCCATCGGCTGCAGCAGGCCGTGCGGGCCCAGGGCTACCGCCCCGATTTCCTGCGCAAGCACGGTGCCGCCGACGGCCGCTTCTACTACCAGCGGGGCATCGACGCGGTCATCTTCGGCATCGGCGGCGATGGCCAGCACGGGCCGGACGAGTACGCCGACATCGCCACGATCGAGCCGTACTACCGGGCTCTGCGCGATTTTCTCGGCGCCGGTCCCTGACCCGGGCGCGATTAATCCCGGCCGCCGCAGGCCCCCCATCGCGCTCGGCGAATGGGTGCACGGCGGCGACGTGCGGGACGCCCTTGGCGAGCCGCTGGCCTATGCGAGCGACGGCTTCGAGGATGCCTGCGCGCTGCTCGCCGACTGGGCCCGCCGCCGCGGGGTCCCGCTGGTCGAGGCCAGCCTGCCCGGTGCCGCGCTGCGGCTCGGCGTCCCCGTGCCCGGGCGCCCGCCGGCCACCCTGGTCAGCAGCCGCAGCACCCTGATGCGGCTGTTTGCCGGGCGACCGGCCGAGCCGGCCGACTACCAGCTGTCCGGCGCCGTCGCCGGGGAACTCGTCATCTTCTGATGGCCTCGCTACCTGGCCTCGAGGGCCAGGGCGAGACGGCCCTGTACTTCACCCGTGACCTCTAGTCCGCCGGATGCGGCGCAGCAGCGAGCGGAGCACGTCGCTGCTGCGCCGCCCGGACCAGTCAACCGGGAAGCCGAGGACCCGCTGCGGTTCTTCGCCCGGCCGGGGCTGGGACTGCGCTGCCTGGGGCGGACGCTGCTTCCCGGCCGGCCGGGCGTCCGGATGACGCCCCACCGGGAAGCCGAGAACCCGGTTCTGCTCTTCCCGATCGCCGGTCACGGGTCTGCCTCCGAGGTCGCGGGGCCACCGTCATTCCCTAGCTTGGCTGACCGGGCCGGGCCGGGCAACGTCGTGCGGCAGGATCGGAGCGCCGGGCGGCGGCGGGCCTACCGCTGGGCCACCACACTCCGTGCGGATCCGCGGTCACTGCCGGATGCACATTTGGCCACCGGGCCGGACGGCTGTCAGGATGGCCTGGTAGCAGCGCCATGAGGGAGGGCCGTGAAAAGCGGGATAGCGATCGCGATCGCGGTGCCCATCGCGATACTGATCGCGACCGTGGTAGCGGCCTATGTGCGTCGGCTCCGACACCCGATCGAGTCGTCCCGCCGGTCGTCCCGCCGGTCGGTCGGCTCCGTCGGTCCGGGGACGAGCCTGGACCAGCTGCCGTCGTCGGCACCCACGAACACCACAGCATCGGCACAACAAGGACTTGGCGCGCTGCCTACGGTCCAGCGGGCGGCACCGGCCAAGAACCGGGCGGCGCGGCGGCGCAGCATACTTCCCCCGGAAGCCTTGATCACTTTCGCCGAAGAGCGCAAGGCCGCGGCCATCGACGACGTGTTCGCTGCCCTCGAACGCGAGCTGGTCGGCCTAGTGCCGGTGAAGAAGCAGGTAGAGGAGATCGGGTCGCTGCTCCTGGTTGACCGGGCGCGACAGCGGTTTGGCCTCATGGCCCCCCGGCCCAACCTGCACATGTGCTTCACGGGCGCCCCGGGCACCGGCAAGACAACGGTCGGGCTGCTGATGGCCGACCTGCTGCACCAGCTCGGCTACCTGGAGCAAGGTCACCTGGTACATGCCATGCGCAACGACCTGGTCGGCGAGTACGTCGGCCAGACCGCGCCGAAGGCCAAGCGGGTCATTGACCGGGCGATGGGCGGCGTGCTGTTCATCGACGAGGCATCAGCCCTCTACCAGCCCGACAACAACAAGGACTTCGGCCTTGAGGCCATCGAGATCCTGCTCCAGGTCATGGAGAACGAACGGGACAAGTTCGTGGTGATCCTTGCGGGCTACCAGGACCGGATGGATGTCTTCTTCGAGTCCAATCCAGGGATGCGGTCCCGCATAGCGCACCACCTAAACTTCGCCGACTACGACCTGGAAGAACTGGTCGCCATCGGGCGCGTGATGCTGGAGCGGTCCAACTATTACCTCTCGGAAGAGGCCGAAGCGGCGTTCCGCGACTACCTCATCCAGCGGATGGGCCAGCCGCTCTTCGCCAATGCCCGCAGCGTCCGCAACGAGCTGGAGCGGGCCAGGCTCCGCCACGCCCACCGCCTGGCTGCCGACGAGCATCGCAGCTGGGGCCGTGACGACCTCATGCGCATCGAGTCCGCGGACATCATCCGCCGGCGCACCCTCTCGGTACCGGTCGGCGAGCCCTAGGCCTTTCGGCACCGGTCGGCGAGCCCTAGGCCTTTCGGCACCGGTCGGCGAGCCCTAGGCGGATCGAGCCGTCATCACCGAGCTAGCCGGGTGGGTCCCGCAGCGGCCGGCTCAGCGTCTCGGCGGTGTTCTTCGGCATCAGCACCCTGAGCCTGATCCTGTCCGTCTTCATCGCCCACGCCGTCGCCACCCCGATCCTCGGCGTGATTATCGGGCTCGTCGGGCTCGCCGCGATCGTGCTCCTGTACAGCAAGGAGTCCGGCCCGTTCTTCGGCCTGCCGGCACCGCGCTGACGCTGCGGGCCGCGGCGCGCTACCGGATCCCGATACCGCCGTCGGAGTGGACGACCGTGCCGGTGATGCCGCGGGCCCGGTCCGACGCCAGGAAGACATAGCTGCCCGCATGATCTTCGGCGGTCAGCGCGACGCGCAGCGGCGTCCGGCCGCGCAGGTCCGCTGCCCGCGCCGGGCCGGCGTCCAGCCGGCGCTGCGCCTGCCCGAGGCTGGCCGGGCCGGCCAGGTCCGTGCCCAGGGTTCCGCCCGGCGCGACGCCATTCACCCGGACCTGCGGCGCCAGTTCATGCGCGAGCGCGACCACGCAGCCCCGGACGGCGAATTTCGACGCCACGTACAAGATGCCGCCGCGGCCGGGGTAGAAGCCGGATGTCGACACGGTCAGCACGACCGATCCCGACGACCGGCGCAGCTCCTCCAGCCCCGCCTTGACGAGCGCGAGCTGGCTCTTGACGTTGACCCGGAACATCTCGTCGAACGCATCGTCGAGGTCGGTGGGGTCCAGGTCGGCCAGCCCCCGGTAGAAGTCGAAGATCCCGACGCAGCTGACCAGCACGTCGAGCCCGCCGAGCGAAGCACCCGCCGCGTCGACGGCAGCGCGGGCGTCGCTCAGCGAGGTGGCGTCGCCGTGCTGCACGACGCAGCCGGGCAGCTCGTCTTCGAGGCGAGCGCACTTCGCAGGGTCAACCTCCAGCGCGGCGACCCCGGCACCCTCGGCAGCGAAGGCACCGATGACGGCACGCCCGATCCCCGACCCCGCGCCGGCCACCAGCGCGCGCTTGCCGTCCAGCCAGCCCATCAGCCCGCGGCCCCCGGTCCGGGCTCGGCCTGCTCATCACGCGCGTGGCCAAGATCGGCTGCCGGGTCACCCGGCGTGGCCAGCAGGTGGCTGAACAGGTCATGGTCCTGCCAGGTCAGCGCCTCAAGCTCGAGCGGGCACAACAGGATCTGGCTGCCCGAGCTCGGCACGAGGATCCGCAAGCGCATCCCGTTACGGGTCTGGATCCGGTCGACCACGACCTCGGTGAACTCGTTGGCCATCTTGATCACGGGATGGCCGGCGCTTGATTCTGGATCCTCGGTCACAGGAACACCGCCAGGTTCTGAGTGCGCAGCACCGATTCGTCCACGAGGATCTCGCGCCGGGCCAGGCGGAAGCCGTCGCCGGTCTGGCGCAGGATGTCGGTCCGGCCCGCGGACAGCAGGTCGGGCGGGCGGGTATCCCCCCGGCTCCGGAAGAGCAGCAGCGATGACTCGACCCTGAGCCCGGCCCCGCCATTACGGAACGTGCGGACGTTGGACACGAAATGACGGGTACGCGACGGCGGGTCCTCGGTCCAGGCGTGGTCGGTGGCCAGCCGCTCGACCCGCTTACGGAGCGCGTAGAGGTTCTCGTCGAAGTGGCCCATGTCGGCCAGGGCGTCGAAGCCGGCCCCCGGGCGGTCGTCACCCGCACCGGCATGACATACCGGATGTCCTCGCACAGCAGGCTCAGCCAGGCCGCGTAGTCCGCGGCATCGAGCAGCGCGGCCTCTTCAACCAGGAACTGGTGGGCGGCCTGGTGCTCCGGATCGCTGTACGGCAACGGGCGCTCGCCGGTCACCGCGCACCGTCCGCCGGGCCGGCCAGGTGATCACTCCACATGCCCAGCCAGTGCCGCTGGTTGAATTCGCCGAATCCCCGGTATGCGGTACCGGGGCCGGAGAATGCGGTCAGGGGCGGCTTTATCGGCTCGCCTGACGAGGTCAGACCCATCCGGCTGTTCAGGCGGAGCCGCCTGGCCATGGTGCCAGCGGCCATGTCGGTGATCGAGACCCAGTTCTCGACGTCGTCCTGCTCAAACATGCCCGAGCTGCCGAAGCACATCAGGTACGCCTGGTAGGAATGCTGCTTGAACCGCTCGGGCGCGGCCGCGTCGACCGCGAACCAGGAGAGGACCTCGGTCTCGTTTTCGGACACCGGCTGCCACTGCCGCACCGAGATGAACGGCACGACGGTGCCGGCCTGGTCGATCTGCGGCCAGTTGTGGACGAAGCTCAGATTGGGAAACAGCGTGGCCGCCGACACCATGAAGCCGCTGTCCTCCACGAGCGCGCGCTGGCCGGATGACCACGACGACTCCATCGCCGGGATCATCTCGCCGGGATAGCCGACGTATCGGAGCTGCTCGGCGAACGAGCCGCCGGGCGGCAGCTTGTAGGTGGTCCCGGCACCGGGGCCCGCGGTATAGAGCGCGCCCTCCTTGCGCTTGCTGGCGCGCGGCTCGCGGAAGAGCCCGATGTCGACGACGCTCGCGTGGGTATGCGGCGTGTGATAGCTGTCCCCGGCGAAGTTCTCCGCGCCGATCTTCCAGTTTGCCCGCACGCGCCACCGCTGGGGGCCGCGGAACTCCACCTGCGCCGGGCTCTGTCGCGTGTACAGGTCCAGGTAGAACGCGAAGTCCCCGAGCCACTCCCGGAGGGCCGGCGCCTCCGGGTCCAGGCTGATGAAGACCAGCCCGTTATAGCTGTCCATGGCCGGGGCGGGCAGCAGCGCCTGGCTGTCGCGGGCGAACCCGTCCTCGCCGCCGTAGGCCTCGCCGTGGAAGGGCAGCCCGGCCAGGCGGCCGTCGTTGCGGTACGTCCACGCGTGGTACGGGCAGCGGAAATGCGACGCGTTCCCCATCTCCGCCCGGCAGACCTGCATGCCGCGGTGCAGGCACATGTTGAACATCACTCGCACCGAGCCCCGCTCGTCCCTGGCCACGATGAACGAGTCGGCCAGCACGCGCCGCACCACGTAGTCGCCTGGCTCGGGGATCTCCGACTCATGGGCCACGAAGACCCAGGCATGCGCGAACAGCCGATCGCGCTCCAGCGCGAAGACCTCAGGGTCGTTGTAGATGTGGGCGGGGATCATTCCGCGCCGCACGTCGGTCACGATGGCAGCTAGGTCCAGCATGGCGGGCCTCCTCGGCCGGGCGGCGGCTCACTGACCCATCACCGGCCGAGGCCGGCGTGGTCGAGCCGGGCCAGATGATGCCGCCACAGACCGGCGCCGGCCAGTGCCGCCGATCCGGTAGTTGCCCTGGTAAGATTCTGTCTTACAGAAGTAGCTTCTGCAATGCTGGAATCCGCGGGACGCGGCGGCCACCCGCTGGGTCGGCTGCCCGGTGCTAGCTGATCCAGTAGACGGCCTTGACCCAGATGGTGGCGAGCGCCTCCAGCGCCCGCTCGTCGTCGAAGGGCACGTCCTTTTCGCCGCCCTGGCCGAGCCAGATGTAGCAGAAATGCTCGAGCATGGCCGACAGGGCCGAGGCGGTCAGCACCGGATCGACGCCCGGGCAGTAGCCCTCTGACTGCGCCCGCCGGACCTCGGCGGCAATCCGCGTAACCGCCTCGGCGCGAAGCTCGAGCCAGCGGTCGCGGAACCTTCCCTCGACCATGGCGGCCTGAAAGATACCGATCAGCTCGCCGCGCCGCTTCGCGTAGGTCCGCCAGAAACCCGCGACCGCCTCGCGCAGCGCGTCCTCGCGGGTCAGCCCGGCGCGGTAGGGCAGCACCGCCATCTCGGTGGCCTCGGCGTGAAATTCCTCGGCCAGGGCGATCAGCAGGTCAGCCTTGGTGTCGTAGTAGTTGTAGAACGACGCCACCGACCGGCCGGCCTCGGCAGCGATGTCGCTGATCTTGGCGTTGAGATAGCCGTCACGGGCGAACACGGTCCGCGCCGCATCCCGGAACGCCCCGTCCGTCTGCCTGCCCTTGCGGGTCGCCTTCTCGGCCCGGACCGGTGCCTCGAGGGAGCGCAACTGGTCAGACCCGCACGCCGGTGCGGTCGGCCGCCGTCTTCGGTTCGTGCCTGACGTCGCCTGGCTGGCCCATGACCCGCCGCCAGCAGGCGAACTCCAGCAGGATGCCGTCCGGGTCCTGGAAGTAGAAGGAGCGCACGAACACGCCGGGGTGCAGTTCCCTGGCCACGCCGAATTCGCTGTCGTC
Source organism: uncultured Actinomycetota bacterium (assembly GCA_963729365.1). Taxonomy (GTDB): domain Bacteria; phylum Actinomycetota; class Actinomycetes; order Streptosporangiales; family Streptosporangiaceae; genus JASHPR01. The sequence continues at coordinate 25,009 of CAVSNQ010000008.1, read as the reverse complement.
GTGGTCGAGAATCGGGCTGACCCGCACGCCCTTGGCCTTGAGCTTGGCCCGGTACTCCAGGAAACGCTCCTCGGGCACGTTGAACGCGACGTGGTTCATCGAGCCGACCGCGCTCGTCCATTCGCCGAGACCCGGCACGGTGACCGGCGCGGAGATGCCGGGAACCGGCTCAGGCGCGTCGGGGAACCAGAAGAACGCCAGCGCGTTGCCGCCGCCCATGTCGAAGAAAAAGTGCTGGCCGGAGCCGGCCGGCAGGTCCAGCGTCTTGATCAGGCGCATGCCGAGAACCTGGGTGTAGAACTCGACCGTCCGCTTCATGTCCGAGCAGACCAGGGCCAGGTGATTGACACCGCCGAGGTCGAACTCCTCGTTCCGCCACTCCACTGAGCCTCCTAGGGTCCGCCGCGGAATCTTGCCCGCAGAGCCTGGCGTGCCGGTCAGAACTAAATCTAAACTCAGTTTCACTTATACGCCAGGGGTCACGCGGCCGCGATGGCGGCCAGGCGGCGCGCGCGGACGTCAGGGGATAGGAGCGGCCGGTGGGTGACATCGTCAGGGAGTTCATCGGGCTGCCCTCCCCGGTGGTCGGCCGGGCCGGCGCTGGCGGTCATCCGTGCCAGGGCATCTATCACCGCCCGGCCGGAGCCCGGCCGCCCGCGGCCTTCATCGCGACGCACTACAACGTGGATTTCTCCGAGCACTACCTGGCCAGCTATCTGGCGGAACGCGGCTTCGGCTTCCTGGGCTGGAACACCAGGTTCCGCGGCAACGAGGCGCATTTCCTGCTCGATCACGCGCTCGCGGAGATTGGGGTGGGGGTGCGCTGGCTGCGGGAGCAGGCCAGAGCTGAGCGGATCGTGCTGCTCGGCAACTCCGGTGGCGGCTCGCTCATGGCCGCCTATCAGTCCCAGGCCGTCGAGCCCAACGTGCGGCCGGTGGCCGGGATGCGGCCGGTGCCCGCGATCGAGGACCTGCCGCCGGCCGACGCGTTCATCGCGCTCGCGGCGCATTCGGGGCGCCCCGAGGTGCTGACCGCCTGGCTCGACCCGTCGGTAACCGACGAGGCCGATCCGCTATCGGCGGATCCGGCTCTTGACCCTTACAACCCGGAGAATGGGCCGCCCTACAGCGAGGCCTTCCAGCTCCGCTATCGCGCGGCGCAGCGTGACCGCAACGAGCGCATCACAAGCTGGGTGTTCAGCCAGCTGGACAGCCTGCAGGGCACCCGGGCCAGGGACCGGCTGTTCACTGTTCCCCGCAGCTGGGCCGACTTGCGAATGATCGACCCGTCGATCGAGCCCTCGGACCGCCGGCCGAACTGGTGCTATCTGGGCGACCCGATGAAGGCGAACTACGGCGTCTTTGGCGTAGGCACGGTCAGTACGCTGCGCAGCTGGCTGTCGATGTGGAGCCTGCGAACCTCGCAATGCATCGCCGCGCCGCACCTGGACCGGATCACGCTGCCGTCCCTGGTCGTGCACGCGACCGCCGATGCGTGCGTTTACGACAGCGACGCCCGCGCTCTTTACCACGCGATCGCCGCGCCCGACAAGACCCTGGAATTCATCACGGGCGACCACTACCTGCAGGAGCCCGGCGGCGCCCGGGAGCAGGCCGCGGACTTGATAGCCGCCTGGGTGGCCGGCCACGTCGGCTAGAGCCGCGGGGCGACTCGATGCCATGTGGCAGAGCCGGGCTCCGCTGGCGTGGAACTCCTAAAACCGACCCATGCGGATCAGCGAAAAATGCGGTCGAGCTGGCGGTCGATGAGCGCGAGCGCTTCTGCCGGGCTGAGAAGGCCGATCAGGATAGGGCCGATCAGGCCCTGGATCATGAAGAAGAGCATCGCTCCCTCGCTGTCGGGATCGATGCCGTCCGCGAGTTCCCCGTCCTGCTCTGCGGCATGAAGGCTCTGCCGGGATACGCCCAGGAGGCGGCGGTAACCCTCGCGCAGCAAATCTGCCTGCGAGGGATGGACGGCCGCGATGGAGTAGAAGGCGCCAGAGACGACGGCTTCCTGCCGGCCCTGCTCGCCGACCGGAAGCATGACCCTGGCCGCGGCGCGGACCTGCTGCCGTGCGCTGGGATTGACGAGCTGCCCTAGTTCTTCCTGCAGCCGCGTCAGTGCCCGGTCCCGCATATGGCCCAGCGCGAACTGCAGCATCTCCTCCTTGGAGCTGAAGTAGTGCTGAACGCTGCCCATCGAGACCCCGGCTTGCGCGGCAACATCCCGCAGGCTCACTGCTTCCAGCCCCCGGTTGCCGATCACCTCGAAGATGGCCTCGGCGATCGCGCGACGCCGCGCCGCGTGATCCACTCGCTTGGGCACCGCCGCTCCATTTCGATGTCCGGCGGCCCGCCACCGTACGCACTCGCAGGGCGCCGATGTCATGATGCCATGCGCATGCATTGCGAAAGCTCACCGCGGGTTTACAATGCAACTGCATTGCCAACCCGCGCAGGCTCTGGCCCTGGCGGGAAGAACCCAGCGGAGAGCGATATGCCGGTCCAGACCCAGTACGCCTGCAACAAGGACGTGACGATCGCCTACGAGACCTTCGGCGACCTGGCGGCAGGCGAGCCGCTACTGATGATGATGGGCCTCGACTTCCAGATGGTCTGGTGGCCGGACGACCTTTGCGCGCAACTCGCCGAGCGCGGCTTCGCCGTTGTGCGGTTCGACAACAGGGACAGCGGGCTGTCGACCAAGTTCGACTCGCCGAACAAAGAGAACGCGTTCCTGGCCCTGCTGGGCCACACGAAGCCGAGTTACACCACCCTGGACATGCTCGACGATGCGATCGCGGTCATGGACGCCGTGGGCTGGAAGAGTGCCCACATGTTCGGCGCTTCGATGGGCGCCGCGTTGGCCCAGGCGATGGCGCTCTATCACCCTGAGCGGGTCCGTACCCTGGTGTGCGCCTCAGGAGTGCCCGCCGACGCCAGCGGCGCGAAGGCGATGAGCTATATCAAGTTCGCCATCTTCGCCAGGCTGCGGAAGATCAAGCCGGCCGCAACGCGCGAGGGTGAGATCGATAATCTCGTGGAGATGTTCCGCGCGTTCGGATCCTCCCCCGGTTATCCGTTCCCGGAGGAGTGGGCCAGATCCGTCGCGGCGCTAAGCCATGACCGCAGCCAGCGGGATCCGAAGTCCACGCAGCGGCAGATCGCGGCCGGCCGAGCGCAGAAAATTCCCGCGATATCAGGCATCAATGCCCCGACGCTGGTGTTCTGCGGCCAAGATGACCCGATCATCAAGCCCAAGGCCAGCAAGAACATCGCCGCCAGGATCCCGGGTGCCAGGCTCGTCATTTACCCGGGCATGGGCCATAGCCTGCCAGCGGAACTCTGGCCTGACATCGTTGCCCAGGTAGCGGCGCAAGCCGGTCTCGCCTGAGTCGGCCACATCGACGCCCTAGTCCAGATAACACATCCATCAAGCCGTCCCTGACGCCCGGCCGGTGTAGCGTCGCCTCACGTGGCTCGGCAAGGCCTGAAGTGCCGCTCAGCTGCAGTGATACGCCGGGAAGGGCGGTGAGCGTGATGTCCGGGTTCGTGCTGGATCCGGGCGAGGGCCCGGCCTATGGGTTCCATGGAGCCACCGTCGTGATCAAAGCGTCGGGTGAGCACACCCTCGGACAGCTCGGTGTCATGGAGTCGGCCTACCCGCCGGGGCTAGTGGTGCCCGGGCACGCGCATGCCGGAGAGGACGAGATGTTCTACCTGCTCTCGGGGGAGCTGGCTGGTTTTTGCGAGGAGGACAGCTGGACTGCGACGCCGGGCAGCTTTGTCTTCGTGCCCCGCGATCGCCGGCACGGCTTCACGGTCACCAGCGCCGGGCCGGCCACCGCGCTCGTAATCACCGGGCCATCGCAGCTCGACCGGCAGATAGCGGCACGGGGAGAACCCGCCCCCCAGCCATAGACCACCGAGGCCGCGCCCGGGCCCGCACCGCACGCGGCAGATTCGGATGGTGCTGAGCGCAGGCCACTCACGCCGACCCCGGTAGATTCAGGGCTATGAAGAAGATCCTCGAGCTCCTGGTCTGCTTCCTGCATCCCATCGCCGTGGTCCTCATCTGGATCGACCTGGCTACCCGCCGCGAAATGGCCGGTGGCTGGAAGCTGGCCTGGGCGATCTTCAGCCTCATCCCGCTTGTGCCGTTCCTCTACGTGCTCACCGGCGGCGACCTGTGGTGAGGCCAGCGCAAAGGCCGAGCGCTAACGTCGTTATGACACGAAGATGCAGAAGGGGTGACCAGCTAGGTCAGCGAAGACGTAGAGCGGCTCGCCGGGATCGTCAGTCCGGTCAAGCAAGAGCTCGGCACCAAGGGCCTGCGCCCGCTCACGCTGTCTTTGCAGCTCACTGACGCTCGGCACAGTGAAGTCAAGGTGCAACTGCATGGGGATATCGGGCGCGGGCCAGGTGGTTCGCGGCAGGGCATCGACCTCCTGGAACGCCAGCTTGCGCGCGCCTTGGGAATCCACCAGCACCAGCCAGTCCGCATCGTCAGCGGTCCCGTCGGCGGGCGGTTCGTCACCGGGACGGTACTGCAGTCCCAGCAGTTCCCGGTAGAACTCCGCCAACTGCCGGGCATTGGTGGTATCGACAACGGTATGAAGCAACCGCGGGTACTCGGCCATGCGCCCGCCTCCCGAGTGGGTTCTCGCCGTCTCTTCACCCTAGAGCGAGGTCCGGATGACGGCGGCGGACTATTCACTTGAGCCCCGATTCCGGGCCGCCGGCAGTTTGCCACGACTCGATCGGCCAGCGTCAAAGCGGCGCGTCAGTGCGTTGTCGGCCCTAGATGGCAAGCTGGCGTCGTGTCCTTGATTCCGGACCGGACCAAGAACGGTGTCCTGCTGCATGATGAGATCCGTTCGCTCGTTACCCAGCTGGTGCCGGCCGATGTCATTGAGGCCGGGCACCGCCGTGAGGCACTGGCCTGGCTGGACAGCACGGATGACATCTTCCGCCGAATCGCTCCGCGCACGCCGTCGCCTCATCTGGTGTCCTACTTCCTGCTGATCGATCACGACGAGGGCTCGGTGCTGCTCGTCGACCACCTCAAAGCCGGTCTTTGGCTGCCGTCCGGCGGCCATGTTGAGCCAGGCGAGCACCCGGTCGCAACTGTGCGGCGTGAAGTTCAGGAAGAGCTCGGCATTCCGGCCGTATTCTCGCCCGCCACCGGTGAACTCCCGGTGTTCGTGACCGTCACCGAGACGGTATCGATGCACCAGCACACCGACGTCAGCCTCTGGTTTGTTCTCAGCTCCGGCGCGAACCAGCCACTGATACCGGACCTTCGCGAGTTCCGTGAAGTCCGGTGGTGGAGCCGAGACGACATCGGGCAAGCCGATCCCGCGCTATTCGACCCTCACCTGAATCGCATGCTCGCCAAGTTCGACCGCTACCGCGACGTTCGAGTCGGCCGCTGACCTTCCGCGAGCACGCAAAACACGTCCACAGACGACGGACGAGGCACCAGCCAGAAGCTTGACGTAGAGCGACTCAGCCGCTGCGGCTGGCGATCCGAGCGCTAGATGCCTCGCGATGACGGCGAGCGGTCCGGGACCCGCCCGGTGGGTTCGGTGCCGGCGGGTGAACGACTTCCTTTGCCGGGCTCGTCACCCTGGCGGCTGGGTCCGGGGGCCCGGGAGGGAGAGGGCCCTGGCATCCTCGGGCTATGGACAAGTCGTTGGTGCCCGTGCGCGACCTCACGGACCCTGATCAGAACCAGGCGGTGCTCGACATGGCCTCCGCCTTGGTCGAGGACCGCGCAGCGGCGGGGCGTGTCGCGGACAGCCACGGTCCGGCGGTGGCGGCCGAAGCGATTGCTGTGGCTCGCTCGCGGCGGCGGCTGGGCAAGCTCATCGGGCCGATCCACCTGACCGTGGTGTGGGCCATGTACGGCGAGACGGGCCGCATGGTCCCCCGTGCAGCCCACCCGCACGGGGAGGACTTCGTACGGACCAAGGTCCGCCAACTCGATTGGCTGACCGACGGCCTGCCCGGCGTCACGTGGAGCATCACCGCTTGCGACGACGGATGCCCGGACCGGCCCTCGAGTGCCGACCTCATGACGGATATCGCGAGGGCCGAGGGCTACCCGAGGAAAGGTCACCGCAGCGTGACGGTGCTCAGGTTGGCTGAGGTGATCGGGAGTGACGTCTCGATCAGCCCCGCATTCGACCGGCTGATCTCGACCGAGCAGTCCCGCAAGGGCGGATCGATACTGGCCGGGCTGGCCGCCGCGGTCGGGACCGATCCGACGCGGGCGAACGGCGTCGGCCGGCATGTGGTCTGCTACACCGACGCGGATCTGTCCGCGAACCTGGCCCAGCTGGGCTCGCTGGCGGCGCCGGTGGTGGCTGGTGACAAGGCCGGTGACAAGGTGGTCGGTGCGCTTGGCCAGCGTTACGGGATCGACGGGGCGGTGCTGGTCCGGGCCGACGGGCCGGTCACCGAGCCGCACAGCACCGGCGACAAGCCGGACAAGATCATCGTGCTGTTCCGCCATTTCGTCCGGGCCTTGCTCATCCCACCCCTGGCCCAGGTGCTCGACACCCAGGCCGGCTTCAAGGTCTTCGACGGGCCCGCGCTCGGCCCGGCCATCCGGCAGATGGCGTCCTTCAATGAGACTTTCGACGTCGAGTTGCTCATCCATCTCGCCCAGCACTACGGACCACAGGCCCTGGCCGTTGAGCCGATCGTCTTCACCGAGGACTTCGCCGCGACGAACTTCCCCTCCGTCGAGCCCGGGCCGCGCCACCTAACGATGGTTCACCAGGTCGTGGAGCTCTACGACCGGCTCGTCGCACCGGTCGCCCCCGTCACTGGCGAGGCGGCCGACCTGCTCACCCTGATCAGGACGCTCGACCTCGCCGACTATGTGACCTTGATCGAGCACCTTCGCGCCGAGGACCGGGACGACCCGACACTGTTCGACCGGCGATGGCCCGTGCAGCACCTTCGCGACATCCTCCGCCGCTGACACCCGCTATGCGCAGCGTCAGGGCAGCCACCCGCGCCACGAATCTCATCGTCGACTACGGGCTCACCTCAGCGCCTGGACCGGCCAGGGTATCCGTTTGCTGCCCCGTGCGGCCGTCGTTAGGGTTGTCGAGTTCGTGTCACGGGGCCGGATCAGTTCCTTGGTATTCCCGTGGTGACCGGCAAACTAGCTACGGTGCTCTGCCTGGCAAGCGGCTGCGCTGCCGGGTTGCCCGCCAGAGGAGCAATCGGATGACGCCACCGGATGACCGCCCGATTCGCTGGGGAATCCTCGCTACGGGCGGCATCGCCCATGCCTTCGCGCAGGATCTCGCGCTACAGCCCGACTGTGAGATTGTCGCCGTCGGGTCACGGTCCCAGGCTTCGGCGGACGCGTTCGGGGATGAATTCGGCGTACCGCACCGGCACGCGAGCTACCAGGCTCTCGTCAACGATCCGGATGTCGACGCCGTATACGTGTCAACGCCTCACCCCGGCCATCACGACACGGCGCTGCTCGCGATCAACGCGGGTAAGGCCGTGCTCGTCGAGAAGCCGTTCGCCATGGACGCCGCCCAGGCGCGCGAGATGATCGACGCCGCGCGCGACCAGGGAACGTTCCTGATGGAAGCAATGTGGACGCGCTTCCTGCCGCACATTGCGCGGGTGCGTGAGATCCTCGCCGCGGGAACGCTCGGCGATGTCGTATACCTGACCGCCGAGCACGGGCAGTGGTTCGCCCAGGATCCGCAGTTCCGGCTGTTCGCGCCGGAACTGGGCGGCGGGGCCCTGCTGGACCTTGGCATATACCCGGTCTCGTTCGCGAGCCTGGTGCTTGGCGTGCCGGCGCGGATCACGGCGGTCAGCTATCCGGCGTTTACCGGTGTTGACGCCACGACCTCGATGATCTTCCAGTACGACAGCGGCGCCCACGCGGTGCTGACCACGACCTTGCTGGCCGCATCGGGCAACCCAGCCGGCATTTACGGCACGGCGGCGAGGATAGAGATCGACGGCTGGTTTTACACGCCGACCACGTTCCGCGTGATCGCGCGTGACGGCGCCGAACTGGAGCGCTTCGAAGAACCGTATGAAGGGCGCGGGCTGCGCGGTGAGGCCGCCGAGGTGGGCCGCTGTCTTCGCGCGGGGCTGCTAGAGAGTCCGCTGCTCCCGCTGGATGAGACGTACACGATCATGCAGGCCATGGACGAGGTCCGCCGGCAGATCGGCTTGTCTTACCCGCCGGCCTGATCGCGCTCAGCCGTGAGGTTCGCGACGTCCCGGCCGTGCCTGGCCCGCAGCACGTACGCCATCAGCGCTCCGCCCGGCGCCCTCGCGCAGCGCCGACCGGGCTCGTCAGGATCTCCATCGCGGCTGGGCGGTGTGCTTGCTGACCGGCGCTCCGCAGCGGCCGCAGCGGTCCAGGTCAGGCGTGTTCATGGTCGTGCCGTAGCTGCACTGAACGCGAGGACGCACGGGCTCGGCCGTGACCGGCCGGTAGCGGGCCATCGCGTCTTTCCCCGCTTTCTGGTCAGCTCCGAACATTTGAGAGACCTGACGCGGAGACTTCCCGGCGGCCTGGCCAGCGGCCTGTACCTCTTTGAGCGCGGCCCCGAGGACGCGGCCGGCGCTAAAGCTGACGAGTTTCCCGTCGCCCTGCGCCTGCATGGTGGCGAGGATCTGCGCGGCTGAGTGCCCGGCTTCCTTGCCAGCCGCGATGGTGGCACGCTCTTGGTCGGTGCGATCGGTGCGGTCGGTGCGGTCGGTGGCGGTCATCTTGGCTCACAGGCTCCTCTCCGCTTGCTCGGACCGGGCGGCGGCCTTGACTGAGCGCATGCTTCGCGTCGCTGGCCTTCGTGGCGGTGGTGGGGGCAAGGTCAATTGACCTCCAAGATCATATTATCTTCAAACTGCGCCAATAGCGAATGTTTCCGGCAGTTAACGAGCGATTATCAGAGCTTATGTCCGGACCATCGCAATTGCCTGCACGAGGAATTCAGAAGCTGAAATAGCCGCATGACGGTCAGGACGGGCGGCGGCCAGGTCCGGCCGGTCGTAGCTCACATCTACCGTGATCCCGGTTGCGGGACTTCGCTGCGGTACCCGCCGCCTTAACCCTGAACTCTGAACTCAGGATTTCGAATTATACTTCTGAGCTGTGGATCTATGAGGACTTGAACCACCAGGCCTCTCGCATGCCATCAGCAGGCAGCACGTCCACCGCGGTCAATCGGCGCAGGCTGCCGTCCCCGGGCGTGCGCAGGAGTCCTCGGGAATCCGGGCCGGTTGCGATACTTTCCTGCAGTACCGCTCAGCCCGGGTGCTGGCTTCCAGCCGGCGGCGGCCGAGGCGGCCCGGCGCGGCACGGGCGGCACCGGCGAGATCGGGGCGCCAGCTTCTGGGCGTTCGGCGTACGTTCGCTCCGAGCACTCTGGAGGGTCCGGCGCGACCCTGAGGCCAGAACTGTCCCTGGGCCGGCCCGGCCGGCCCCGGTAGGCTCGTTGATCATGACCACCTGAGCCATGCACGAGGGAGAGGCAGAGGCGATGAATTACCAGGTTGTGAACCCGTCCACCGGCCAGGTGGAGCGGGAGTACCCGACGGCCACCGACGCGGAGATCGGCGAGGTCCTGGACCGGGCCGGGCGCGGCTATCCGGCGTGGCGGCGGACGCCCATGACCGAGCGCGGGGACATCCTGCGCCGGGTGGCCCAGATCTATAAGGACCGGTCCGCCGAGCTCGGCGCGATCATCACCCGCGAGATGGGCAAGACCACGGCCGAGGCCCAGGGCGAGCTGCAGTTCACCCGCGCCATCTACCGCTACTACGCCGATAACGGGGCCGACCTGCTCAAGGACGAGCCGCTGAAGTCCAACACGCCGGGCACGGCCTGGGTCCGCAAGTCCCCGGTCGGGGCGCTGCTGGGCATCATGCCCTGGAACTACCCCTATTACCAGGTGGCCCGGTTCGCCGCCCCCAACCTGATGATCGGCAACACGATCGTGCTCAAGCACGCGCCCCAGTGCCCGGAGTCGGCCCTGGCCATGGAGCAGATCTTCCACGAGGCCGGGCTGCCCGCCGACGCGTACATCAACGTGTTCGCCAGCAACGAGCAGGTGGCCGAGATGATCGCCGACCCGCGGATCGCCGGGGTGTCGGTGACCGGCAGCGAGCGGGCCGGCTCGGCCGTGGCCGCGGCGGCCGGCCAGAACCTGAAGAAGGTCGTGCTGGAGCTGGGCGGCTCGGACCCGTTCATCGTGCTGGACGGGGCCGACCTGCCCAGCGTGGCCAAGGCGGCGGCCGCCGCCCGGATGGAGAACGGCGGCCAGGCGTGCAACGCCTCCAAGCGGATGATCGTGACCGACGCCGTGTACGACGAGTTCATTTCCGAGTTCACCGCCGCGATGGCCGGCTATACCACCGGCGACCCCACCGACCCGGCCACGGCCTACGGGCCGCTGTCCTCAGAGCAGGCGGCCCGTAACCTGATGGAACAGATCAATGACGCGATCAGCAAGGGCGCGACGGTGCACCTGGGCGGGCACCGGCTGGACCGGCCCGGTGCGTTCGTGGAGGCCACCGTGCTGTCCGGCGTGACCCCCGAGATGCGGGCCTACCGCGAGGAGCTGTTCGGGCCGGCCGCGGTGGTCTACAAGGTGTCCAGCGCCGACGAGGCCGTCGAGTTGGCCAACAGCAGCTCCTACGGGCTGGGCGGCGCGGTGTTCTCCAGCGACGAGGCGCTGGCCCTCGACGTGGCCGACCGGCTGGACGTCGGGATGGTCTGGATTAACCAGGCCGAGGGCGGCGGCCCGGAACTGCCCTTCGGCGGGACGAAGCGCTCAGGCGTCGGCCGGGAACTCGGGCCGCTGGGCATCGACGAGTTCGTGAACAAGAAGCTCATCCACACCACGCCTGACGGCGAGTAGGCGGGCGGCCCAGGATCAATCCAGCGGAGCCTGAGGATGGCACCAATCTGACTTGGTCGTGCCCGGGTGAACACGGGACGCACCGCTCGGGCAGCTGAGTGGTCAGCAGTCCATTGGCGGGCATGGCGGCCGGGCGGGCTGGTCATGTGGAGCGGCGCTGCTTAATTCAGCTGGCTGCTGACTTTGTCGCGCAGTTGCCTGCGGGAGGCGATCCGGAGTTTGCGGAAGACTTTCTTCAGGTGGTACTCGACCGTGTGGGCGGTGATGAATAGCCGGTCGGCGATCTCCTGGTTCGTATAGCCGGCCGCGGCCATGGATGCGATCTGGGATTCGCGTGCTGTCAGCGGGGAATTCGGGGTCGGTAGTGCGTCTGGGTTGGCGCCGGCGGCCTGAAGTTCGCTGCGGGCCCGCCGGGCGAACGGGATGGCACCCATCGAGGTGAAAAGGCCGAGTGCGGTCTGGAGGTGGCCCCGGGCATCTGCTGGGCGCTGGTGCCGGCGCAGCCATTCGCCGAACAACAGGTGCGCCCGCGCCAGGTCGGCTGTCGCGGTCGTACGGCCGAGAATGTCAATCGACTCCTGGTAGAGCTGGCCGGCCTCATCGGGCGCGGCCATCAGCGCCTTGGAACGGGCGAGCAGCCCGAGGGCCCAGCCGGTGCCGCTCGCGGTGGCGCAGCGCTCGAGTTCTGCGACGGCGGCCGCGGCTTCGGTGGCGTGGCCCGACCGCAGGCCGGCCTCGACGATGGCGGGCAGCGCCTCGGCGCTCATGCTGATGGTGTCGTCGCGGCGCATCGCGGCTGCTGACTGGTAGGCGTCGGCGTATTCGCCGTAGCCGAGGTGCAAGATGACCTGGGCCGCGAGCGCGACCCGGATCATGTCGCCGGATCCGCGAGTAGCCGAAGTGGCCCGCCCGGCCGCGACGGCGCGGCCCAGGGCGGGGCGGTGGCCGGCGAACGCAATGTTGCGGACTCCGGAGAAGCTGAGCATCTGCCCGGCGTTCCATCCCAGTGCCTGTCCTAGCTCTCGGCCCTCGGCGAGCTGCTGTTCGGCGAGAGCCAGCTGGCCGCGGGAACCGTTGGCGATCGACGCCCCGATCAGGCACAAGGTCAGCGGTCTCATCGCGCCGGTGCGCCGGGCCAGGTCCTCGCAGCGGGCCACCCATGCGAGGGCGAACCTGTCCTCCCAGATCGCGGTCGCGGCGAAAGTGGCGGCCAGCAGCCAGACCGGGACGCGTTCGCCGGGACCCGGCTCCGCGGCCAGCATGCCGATGGCCTGCCGCAGCAGCGGCGCAGCAGCGTTGTATCGGCCGGTCAGCAGGGTCGCCAAGCCGGTCAGCAAGTGCTCCTCACCGGTGCACGGTGCGCCGTCGCCGAGGGCACGCAGGATGCGTCCGCCGAGCTCGGCGGGTGTGATCCCGGCAATCATCTGACTGGCAGCCATCGTGGCCGTGACGGCTTCGAGCAGTATTTCGCGGGCCAGCTCGGGGGCCTGGTCCAGGCATGACAGGCCAGCATCGAGCAGCATGGCCGGCGCCTCCGAGACAGACCGGCCCGTTGCGAGCCGGGCTTGCACACGCAGGTGCTCCGCCTGGGCACGTGTGCGGGCGGGCGCGGACGCTGGTATGAGGCCGGCCAGGAACTCGGCGCGCAGCGGGGCACCTCCGAACAGGGCCGCCTCGGCCGCGCGCAGGCGGCGCTGGACGGCTTGCGACTCGAGCGGGCTGAGTTCGGCTGCGCGCGCGAGGAACGCGGACTCGTTCAGCAGGGAGCCGCGGCCGTGTGCCACTGCCGCGGCGGCTTCTAGTTCGGCGGCGACGTCCTCGGCGGGAGCGAGGGTGGCCGCGGCCAGGTGCCAGGCCGCGGCCTGCTGGTCGTCGAGCGCACGCGCCGCGGCCGCCAGCACGCCGTGCGCCTGCCGGCGGTGGCCTTGAGGCGCTGTCGTAGGCCGCTGACCGGATGACGGGGTGCCGGAAGTGCAGGTCCGGCGACAGGTCGATCAGGCGGCCGCGCTCGGCGGGCCCGGCGGCATCCGGGCCGAGGCCGGCGAGTTCGGTTGCCCGCCACAGCGTGCCGGGCGCCGACCCCATGTTGGCTGCGGCCAGCAGGAGCAGCTGACGCGTTTCCTCGGGGACGCGGCGGATCTGCGCCTCATAGTGCCGGCGAAGCCGGTACCCCACCGGCAGCGGTTCGTCGAGCAGCGCCGAAGGCGGGGTGCGCCGGGCCGCGAGCTCGTGGCCGACCTCGATCAGGGCGAGCGGGTTTCCCTCCGCCCGGGCTGCGATGTCCCGTGCGACCTGCCGGTCCAGCGGGATGTCACCCGCGGCGCTGAGCAGAAGCTCCACCGCGTCATCAAGGCCGAGGGCCTGAACGGCCAGTTCGGGGATGCCGCTGAAGACACCGGCCAGGGGCTGGTCACGGGCTGCGAACACCATCAAGATCCGCTCGTTCTGCAGCCGTCGCGCCACGAACGCGAGCACCTGGGCGGATTCGGGGTCCAGCCAGTGGGCGTCGTCGATGAGGCAGACAAGCGGCCGCACCCTGGACAGATCGTTCAGCATGGTCAGCACGGCCAGGCCGAGCAGGAACGGCGCGGCCTCGGCCGGGCCGGAGAGTCCCAGACTCGCGTCGAGGGCGCGGCGCTGCGCGGGCGGCAGCACCAAGCGGCCCTCCGGGTGGAACAACAGCAGCCGGTGCAGCCCGGCCAGCCCGATCTCCGCCTCTGACTCCAGCCCCTCAAGGCGGATGGTCTCGGCATCGCCGGCCGAGTTCATCACGTAGTCCAGCAGCGCGGACTTGCCGGCTCCCGGGCCGCCGGTCACGATAAGTGATCCGCCTTCACCTGTGTGCGCCCTGGCCACGGCAGCGTCCAGCGCTGAGCATTCCTGCGTCCGGCCGAACAGCCTGTTCACCGGCAGGGCCTACGGTTTGCGCGCACGCACAGAAGACTACGGATTCTCCGGGACGCGTCATCGCTGAGCCGGTCCCTAGGCTCGCAGCGTCACCTTCGTGCGTCAGCAGGCAGGAGAATCCGATGAGTGAGCCCACAATCGTCCTCGTTCACGGGGCGTTCGCCGATGCGTCAGGCTTCGCAGGAGTCATTCGCGAGCTCGAGAGCGCCGGCCATGCCGTGATCGCGCCCCCGAACCCGCTGCGCAGCCTCGCCTTCGACGCCGGCGCCGTCAGCGCGCTAGTGAAGGCCATCGACGGCCCGGTTCTCCTGGTGGGGCACTCCTACGGGGGGGCGGTGATCACGCAGGCGTCGGCCGGGCTGGACAACGTGACGGGGCTGGTGTACCTGGCCGCGTTCGGTATCGACGTGGGCGAGAGCTGCGCCAGCGTGCAGGGCCCGTTCCCGCCGTCGCTGCTCGCGTCCACCTCCTACCCGACGTCCTACGACGCGCCCGGCGCCCCGCAAGGGCCGGATCTGTACATCAACAAGGAGCAGTTCCGGGAGACGTTCTGCGCGGACGTCCCGGTCGACGTCGCCGACGTCATGTACGCGACGCAGCGCCCGCTCTCGGCCGCCGCGCTGACCGAGAACGCGACCGCGGCCGGGTGGAAGACCAAGCCCTCCTGGTTCCTGGTGTCCGAGCATGACAATGCCATCCCGCCGGACGCCGAGCGATTCATGGCCGAGCGCATGGGTGCCGTCACCGAATCGATCAGCGGATCGCACACGGCGTTCATCGCCAACCCGGTGCGCGCGGCCAGCTTCATCGAAAAGGCACTCGCCGGCTAACCCCCGCGCCCGGGGCCACTTCTACCAAGCTCCCGTAGCCGCAAGGACGGTGTGACCGCCATGGCCACGACATACTCCGAACTCCCCAACGAACTGGTGAGCGCCCCCAACGGCATCGACTACGCCTATCGCGACACCGGCGGTAGCGGGGGGCCACTGGTGCTGCTCCAGCACTTCCGCGGAAATCTGGACAACTGGGATCCCGCGCTGATCGACGCGCTGGCCGCCACCCGGCGGGTCATCACGTTCGACAACGCCGGAGTCGGCGGCTCCACCGGAACAACGCCCACCCGCATCGAGCAGATGGCCTACGATGCCATCGCCTTCCTCACCGCCATGAACCTCAGCCAGGCCGACATCCTCGGGTTCTCCATCGGCAGCTTCGTCGCCCAGGAAATCGCGCTGACCAGGCCGGCCATCGTCCGCAAGGTGATCCTCGCCTCCGCCGCCCCCAAGGGCGCCGCAGGAATGCACGGCTGGGCTCCCGACGTCATCGGCGCCGTCGGCACCCCCGACACCAGCCCCGAGGGCTACCTTGGGGTGTTCTTCGCCCGGACACCGGCCAGCCAGCAGGCAGGCCAGCAAGCCCTGCGGCGCCTGTACGCCAGAACCCAGGACCGCGATAGGCCGACAAGCTGGGAAACCCGCGAAGCCCAGTACGACGCCGTCTGCACCTGGGGCATCCCCAACCACGCGCTGCTGCAACGGCTGGACGCTATCGACCTGCCCGTGCTGGTGGCCAATGGTGACAGCGACCCCATGATCCTGCCCCACTACTCCTACCTGCTCGCGGGCTTGATCCCGCACGCCCAGGTGAAGATCTACCCCGACTCCGCACACGGGTTCCTGTTCCAGCACCACGCACAGTTCGCCGCCGACATCGAGGCATTCCTCGGCGGGCCTGGTTAGGGAGCGGGCGTCCGCGCGATGGCCGGAGTTCCTGGGCTGAGGAGAAGGAGGTATCCACATGGCATCCGAACAAGTACTCGAGGTCTTGGTGCGCCGCCACGTCTTCGACAGCGAACGGCCGTTCTCCAGCGTCCTGGACGGCATCTTCGGCGGCATCAGCCAGCCAGACATCGGGCTGCTGTTCAGCAAGCTCGCAGCGAGCACCTCATACGAGCAGTTCAGCTCTCTCGTCCGGCAGGCGCAGGGCAGCATCGGCCTGATGCGGTTTCTGCAACTCGACCTCGATCAGGTGCTGACCCTCGATCCCCAGGCACCGGACTGGGCCGGGCGCCGCCTGGTCCGCCTGATCGCCGGCAACCCGGTCACCATGGGCCAGATGACCCGCCACGTGGCCGACGCCGGCTCCTACGCGCCGGTCACCATCCTCATCCAGGAGATGCCTGACGGCCGAACCCATGTCGCCTATGACACAGTCGCCAGCGCGATCGCTCCCTACCACGATGCGGCCGCCTCGGAGGTCGCCCAGCGGCTCGACACCGAGGTACTTGACCTCCTGCGTCAGGTGACCGGGGGGCCAGCATCTGCAACTCCCTGAGCCTCCACCCGCGTAACAGCCCCCCGACCTAGCAGAAGGAGCATCCGCCATGCCCATGATCGATGTCTACGCAATAGCCGGGACATTCCCCGACCAGCACCAGCTCGCGGCCGACCTGGCGACCGCCGTCATGACCATCGAGCAGGTACCGGACATTCCCATGTTCCGGCAGAACACCGCTGCCTTCATCCACGACCTGCCCTCCGACAGCCTGTCCAATGTCGACGGTGACAACAACTACGTGCGGATACAGGTCCTCACCAACTCAGGCGCGCTGGACCGCCGCAAGCAGCTGGCCGTGGTCGAACGGCTGACCAACATCGCCGCCGACGCCGCCGGTGACCCGGCACTGGCCAGCCGGACGTGGGTGGTGCTCACTGAGGCACCCGACGGAGGCTGGGGTCTAGGCGGCCACGCGAACACCAACGAGGAACTGGTAGCCGCCGCCCGGGCGCAGATAGCGAGCCTGCAGGCAGGCAAACCCGCAGACTGATGACCCAGCAATCGGCTGCTTAGGAGGCACAGGCGCCTGAGCGCTCTGCTGACCAGCGAGATCGCAGGTCAGGAACGAGCGAAACTGCCAGTAGCCGTGGCTGCCTTAGTGATCTTGGAAGCCAGGCTCGCCGCTTGGCCAGGAGATGCGGTCAACGCGCTCGACGGTGATCAGGTCGCCGTCGATCACGTATACCACGCGGAACCGGCCAACGTGCAGGCGATGGTAGTCGCCTCGATGGAATGCCTCCGGCGGGTACGGGTCCGCAGCGAGCCCGGCCACGGCAGGACCGATATTTCGCATCCCGTCCTGATCGGCTAAGTAACGCCGTGCTGAGGCCATTGCCGCCGGCGACCACTCGATCCTCACTGCTCACCCGTGCAACTCCGCCATCGCCGCCTCATGGGAGACGGCCCCAGGCCGCCCGGCAGCCACCCAGTCCCGATGCGCGGCCAGCGTCGCCTCTACCTCGGCGTCCTCTAGCAACTCCGCCGAGGCGTGACGCTGCACCGCCTGAAATCGCCGCAGTTCGGAGAGGGGAACGATCGCCGCCGCCTCCCCGCCGAGGTGGATCACCTCATACGAACCCAGGTCGCCGTCTGGCTGAGCGGTCATAGCAGACACGCTACCGGGCCTCGGTGACATCCACCTGCCCAACGCGCTCGCGACGCGGATGCTCCATGACATCCGCGCCGAGCGATGGCAGCCGCCCTTTCCCCACTCAACTACCCTCAGCAAGTACCGTTGCCAAAATTGTAATCCCATCATGGATCAAGGGAGTCACTGAGATGGCGCGAGTTCTTGATCTAATAGAACGGAAAGCTGCCAAAGCCAGGCTTCGCCGAGTGGTACGACACGGCCCGGCAACCCGTTAAAGTTGACCGCCTGGCCCGGTTTTCGGGCGCTCCGGAATATCGCGACCATGACTGGAGTGCTGGGCATTATTAGGGGATCTAACCGCCGGCTGGAGCACCCCCGAGGAGCTGGAGGCGGCGCTGGGTCTTCCTATTGGATGGACGGACGTGGCTCAGGATGCGGCGGGGCGCCTGAGACCGGAGGTCCCAGGCGCCACGATGCTGTCGCGGTTCAGGCGATGCGGCCCGCGTAGCGGCGGCGGAAGCCGTCGGCGGTGTTGGCGGTGATCACCACGTCGTAGTAGCCGTACTGATCGGTCGGCCAGCTAATGGTCTTGGGCTTGCCCAGCTTCACGCTGACCGTCTGGGTGCGGCCCTCGTAGTCGTTCGGGGTCAGGGTGTAGAGGATCTCTTCTTGGCCCTGGTTGGCCAGCGTGAGCTCGATCGTCTTGGTGGCGGCGGACCGCAGGCTGGCGGTGACGACCGGGACCGGGCCGGTGTTCAGGCCGGCGGCCACAACCTGGCCGGCGAAGCTGGTCAAGAACCCGTCGGGGCCGTAGACCGAGAAGGCGTATTTCCCGGCAGTCAGCGCCGCGTCCCAGACGTAGGAGCGCGGGGAGGACTGCAGCACCGTGAACGGCGTGCTGGTGAAGGGCAGGTAATTGTCGGGGTAGACGGCGAAGGAGACGCCGACCGGGCCGGTGTTGGTGAGGGCGGCGGTGACCTGGCTGGTCGTACGGTCCACGGTCACGTCGGCGAAGGGCTGGTGAACGCTCGGGCGGTGCGGCCGGGTTCCGGGCTCCTGGGCCGGCATCTCCTGGTCGCCCTCGGCCGGAGGCGTCGTCGATCCGCCGGTTAGCTGGGTCAGGGCCCAGGTCTGGTCGAGGGTCGGGATGTTGCCCGGGATCGAGAAGTCCGGGTCCTGGAAGTCGAACGCGGCGGTCAGGTCACCGGTCACCGACGCCCGCCACGGTGTGATGTTGACTGGCTTGATCCCGGTCCAGGCGGCCAGGAACTGCAGCATCGAGGTGTGGTTGTAGACGTTGGAGTCCACGTAGCCGCCCCGGGTCCACGGCGAGCAGACGAGCATCGGGACCCGGGTTCCGGGGCCGATCGGCAGCCCCGCGATGTACTCGTCGGTGACGGTCGCCTCGGGGTAGGGCGGGAGCTGATGATCGAAGAACCCGTCGTGCTCGTCGTAGGTGATGAACAGCGCCGTGGTCTTCCACAGTTCGGGGTTCGAGAACAGCGTCTGGAGCACGGTGTTCACATAGTGAGCGCCGTAGTCGGGGGTGTAGGAGGGGTGTTCGCAATAGCCGGCGGGGGCGACGATCCACGACACCTGGGGGAGGTTGTTGCTGGTGACGTCCTTGATGAACGAGGACAGCACGTACGCGGCGTGGGTTTTGCTGAGAGCCGGTGCCCCGGCGTCGGTCTGCCACGGCGTGACCGCCCCGCGGGTCGCGATCTCGCTGGTGCCGCCTTCGCGGCTGTTGGTGCTGTTGTACTGCTGGTAGAACCAGAGCGGGTTGTCGCCGTAGTCGCCCAGGAAGTAATCCGGGTAACTGCCGCTGTCGCCAACCTGGTCGTTGGTGTAAACCCGCCAGCCGATCCCGGCGGCCTGCAGCAGCTCGGGGTAGGTGGTGACCTCGGGCGTCCCGGCGCCGGGTCCGAAGTCGACCTCGTAGTCGTTCGGGTTGCTGGTCCAGCCCGACGACGTCCCGGTCCAGAAGTACATCCGGTTGGGGCTGGTAGGCGCCATGATCGCCTGGTGATAGCCGTCGCAAATGGTGAAGGCGTCGGCCATTGCGTACTGGAACGGGATCTCGTTCCGGGTGAAGTAGCCCATCGTCTCTTCGGTCTTGGCCGGAACCCAGTTGTTCCACGCCCCGCCGTTCCGGGCTTCGTGGTCGCCCTCCCACGAGTGGTCGAGGTCACCGTCGACCTGATCGGTGAGGTTATACGGGAGCAGGTACCCGAGGTCAGTGCGAGCCGGGTCCGGCTGCTGGAAGATGTTGGTCCCGTTCTGGTAAGCGAGGATCTGCTTGTCGCCGAAGCCCCGGACTCCCGAGAGCGTCCCGAAGTAGTGGTCGAAGGACCGGTTCTCCTGCATGAGGATCACCACGTGCTTCAGGTCGGCGATGGTACCGCTCCAGCCCTTGGGCAGAGCCTTGGCCGCCGCCGAGCTGCCGCGCACACTGGCGAAAGCCGGTCCGCCGGTGACGCCGGCGGCCGCGGCCGCCGCAGTGCCGAGCGCTGTGTATTGCAGGAAACGCCGCCGGCTGACGCCTGGCACTACCGGCTGGCCGGGCCGCCACACTGGTCCGGCTGCGCCGTGCGGATGCTCATGTGAATTGTCCGAGCTGGTCATGGTTCTCCATCCTCTTGGTGCAGGGCGTGGCTGCGGGTGACACTGGTGCCGGGCCGGGTATCCGGTGAAGTCGGCTTCGGCTGCGGAGCAGGCGATCCACTGGACGGAGAAGTCCGCGAGGCGGCGGAGACCGCCCTGGTCGCCGTCACGAGCCATGGGCTGTCTCTCAGCTGTTGACCACGAGCACTCTCCGTGACTCAACCCACACTGGCAACGGGCAGTATTTGTTGTGACAAGTCGCTATGTCACGACAAGTGCCCAGTGTGCGCGCCGCAGGCCGCCTTGGGGTGAACGCGCCATGTCGATTTCCGGACGGGATCGCGGCGCACTGGCGGCCGGCCCGAACGGCCCTCGCGGTCGGGCCTTGCCACTGTGCCGCAGGCCCGCTAGCCGGGTGTCTCCAGGACGAGCGGGTTGTACGAGCCCGAGGTCTGGCTGTACCCGACCGCCCAGACATCGGCGCCGCCCGAGATCGTGGCTGCGCCCACCAGCAGGCTCGCGGTCCCGACATCAGGGCTGGACTCGGTCGTCCAGGTGCTGCCGTTCCAGAGCATGGTGAAGGTCTGCGCGCTCCCGCCAGTCGGGTAGTCATAGCCGATGGCCCAGACGTTGCCGGAGCTGGTCGCGGTCACGCCGTTCACGTAGGGCGATGTGCCGACCGTGGGACTGGACACGACGCTCCACACGCTGCCGTTGTAGTGCTCGACCAGCGTGGCGGTGGGGGCGCCGCCGACGCCGACGTTGTCACCGGACTCGCCGACCGCCCACACGTTCGCCGGGCTGATCGCGTCGATATCCTGGAGGTCGTAGACGAGCGTGTTGTTGGTGCCGGGAGTTTGCGGCATCGTCACTATCGACCAGCTGCTGCCGTTGTAGTGCAGCGAATAGGGCTCGTAGCGTCCGGCGCTGGACAGGTACGAGCCGACCGCCCACGCGTCCGTAGCCGAGTCCGCGGAAACCGAACTCAGCGACGAGGTTGCACCATTGTTCGGGCTTGGCAGCGTGTCCATGCTCCAGCTGCTGCCGTTCCATTGCTCGATGTACCCGGTGGCCTGTGATACGCACTCGCCGACCGCGAATGCCTCGGTCGTCCTCACGTCGGTCACGCCGAGCAGCTCGCTGGGCACGGTCGCGCCGCTGGTCGTGCACTCCGCGGGCGCTTCCTCGGTCCAGGTGCTGCCGTTCCAGTGCGCGGTCGTGGGGTAGTAGTCGTATCTCGACGTGTAGTAGAACCCGACCGCCCACGCGTCGCTGGTGCTCGAGGCGCTGACGCCGTCGTAGTTGGTCAGGTCGCCGAGGGGATAGCTCGGCGGGGTTGACTGCGACCAGGATGTGCCGCTCCAGTGGTCGATCAGCGGTCCCTGGGCGCCGCCGGTCCGGTCGGTCGAGCCGACCGCCCAGCCATCGGTATTGGAATCCATAGTGGCGCTGAGCAGGAAGGCGTCCTCCCCGGTCGGCGGGGCGGATACCACGGTCCATATGCTGGCCGCTAAGGCGGGGCCTGCGCCGAGCACGAGGGCCGCCACGATCGCGAATCCGGCGCTAATATTCCTTACCATCAGGTCTCCCTCCCCGACTGGACATCCACCTTCCTTTTACGCCGAAAGCAGCGGCCACACCACTGGCGTTACGTGTGGAATTATCGAATTAATGCGAGCGGCCTGGCCGATGTCGATGATGACCTTGAGCTGCCCGGGCTCGCGGCAGGCCTGGAGCGTGCCGCCAAGACGGGCCAGCGGAACCGCACGGTGACCAGGGACTTCAGGTCGAGTTCCACGGTCGCGCAGCGGTCTTGGACCAGGGGACACTGGTGCGGTGCCGCCGCGGCGCGAGTTTGCCTGGTTATGAGTAGTCGCCGGTGACCCGGCGCTCGGCGCCGTTGACGGTGATTGCGCCACCGTGCGGGACGATCCACTGCGGGCGAGTGTGGCCGAACGGGATGCCGACGCACACGATGGCCTCGGGGTTGTACTGGCTGATGAGCTCCACGACGACATCGCGCTGCTCGGCGCGCAGCCGGGCCCGCTCGGCAGCAGGCGGCCGGCGGGTGAAGTCAGACACGGGCGGGCGGGCCACCAGGACCGCACCGGCCGCCGCGAGGATGCCGCGCTCGCCCAGCGAGCGGACGATCCAGCCGACGTTACGCGCGGGCAAGAGCTCCTCGGAGGTTTCGATGAGGAGCACCCCGCCGTCGAGGACGTCGGAGCCGAAAGGGAACCGTCCCGCAGCGAGGATCTGTTCGATGACCTCCAGGCAGCCGCCCCAGGTACGGCCAGTCACTGAGCGAGCCGGGCCGTGCCAGCTCCACGGCTCGGCAGGCTCCCGTTCGCCGAAGCACTCCAGGGCGCGCGGGTCGCCCCAGTCCACGCCGACGTCTTCGGATTCGCCGGGATTGGTGATGTCGAGCGTCTCACCGGTGATCAAGGCGGCGCGCAGCGACCGGGCGTGGACGTCGTCGACGCGGGGACCGGGGCCGAGGTGGACCTGGGAGGATCCGCCGTAGAAGCTCGCGATCCCGTTTGCCCACAGCCAGTGGTGCAGGTTGGTGTTGTCGCTGGTCCCCAGGAACGGCTTGGGATCGGCCCGGGCGGATGCGGCGTCCAGGTGCGGGATGACGGTGATCTGGTCCTCCCCGCCGATCACCGCGAGGAGGCCGCGGATCGCCGGGTCGGCGAAGGCGGCGTTGATGTCGGCGGCACGCTCCAGCGCGGTCGCGCCCACCTTCCGCGTCGTCGGGTACTCGACCGGGACAAGGCCGGTCACCTCGGTAAGCCGGCGCATAGCCTGCTCGTGTATCGCAGGGAAAGCGCCCGCAGCCGCGAACGACGGCGACACGACGGCGATGCGCTCACCACGGCGCGCCTTGGGCGGGTGGACCAGGTCGTGCGCCATAGGCGTCATCGAAGCACATCGCCACCAGGCCACACACCTGGGTTCCCGTCCCAGGCCGGCCGGGAGGCTTTGCGGCGGGTGCGCATGTATCCTCCCTGCCGATCTGGCGCAGGCCTCGCCGTCCGGTGCTCCTGACCACCGAGTGCTGATCTGGTTGATCTGCGCGCCCGCACCGCATGGCGGCAGCTGGAACCTGTGCCTGGTCGTGCTGACGAGTCCAGCCCCGCTCAGAAGACGGCGGTGGTCGTGCAGCCTGGAGTCGCCGTCAATGCATTCCGGGTAGCGTCGCGCCATGACCATGACCATCGCATCGGACCTGCAGAGGTATCTGCAAGAGTCGCGCAATAGCGTGCTGTCGTCGCTCGATGGCCTGTCCGAGTACGACATGCGCCGCCCGATGACACCAACTGGAACGAACCTGCTCGGTATCGTCAAGCATCTCGCTGGTATCGAATTGGCCTATCTGGGCGATTCGGCTGGCCGGCCCTCACCCATTTCCCTGCCGTGGGTCGATGACGGATCGATCTGGGACAGCGCTGACATGTGGGCCACTGCCGACCAGGGCAGCGGCTACCTGATTGGGCTGTACCGCGCGGCGTGGCGGCACGGTGACGAGTCGATCGGCACGCTTGACCTTGGCGCGCCGGCTCGCGTTGCGTGGTGGCCTGAAGACCGGCGGCAGACCACCTTTGGATCGCTGCTTGTCCGCGTGGTAGCCGAGACAGCGCAGCACGCAGGGCACTGTGACATCGTGCGGGAGTCGATCGACGGCCGGGCGGGGGGAGATCGCGATGACGTCGGCGACGACGCGTGGTGGACGACGTACTTCGCACAGGTGCAGGCGGCGGCCGAGCAGTTCAAGTAGAACCGGTTCACGCGCTCACCCCGTCGGGGGAGCGTCTGCGAACTGGTGACGGAGAGCGGTGGCGCCGACTGCTGGGTAAACGCGCAGAGCCGGTGGGCCCAGACATTGCAGCGGGGGCAGGCGCTCGGTGGATTTGCATGCTGGTGCTACGCATTAGCCCGGCGGAGGCGTTCGGCTGCTTGTGCCCGGAGCGCATCGGCGCACATAAGGGTGTGGCCGTGCAGTGCTTCCTCCCGGGCGTTGTACGCAGCCATCCACAAGCTGGCCGCCCACGCGATCTCCAGCTCCACGGCCGTGAACAAGCGCCCCCGAATGTCCTGGTAAGCCACCAGGAATGTCTCGGAGCTTTCGATCGGCGCCAGCGCGGGCGGGCCGGCACTGGCGAAAGACCCACTCGCCGCTCCCGCCAGCGCCGCCTCCGGCTGCCACGCCAGGCTGTCCCAGTCGTGCACCGCCCACACCTCCCGGCCGTGCCACCGCAGGTTCTGCGCCTCGAAGTCGGCGTGGCCTAGCACGCACGGCAGGCCGGCGGCCAGTAGCCGCCGCCGAGCCCGCACGGCCGTGTCAACGACGTACGCGGGCACGACGCTCTGGTCCCGGATATCGAGGAAGTCCATCGCCGGCCACACCCCGGAATCGGCGTGGTCCCAGCGCACCCAGGGCGGATTCGGCAGCGGCGGCGCGACGGTCACGTCAGCCAGTTCGGCCATCAGCCGGGCGAAGACCTCCGCGCAGCGCGCGGCCACATCCGGCGAGTCCCCGTGCAACACCTCGCCGCCAGGCCGGAACTCCTCGGCGTGCACAGCCAGCGAACCGACACCGGCCACCGGCGTGAGCGGCCGGGCACACGGAAACCCGCGCCCGGCCAACCGGGCCTGCGCCGCGACACACGACACGGCCCGGCCGTCATCGGCGCGCGCCTTGACCACCACGTCCGTACCACCAGCCAACCGCAGACCGAACACCATCGAGACCTGCTGCAGCTGGAACAGCACGCCTGCGGGTTCGCCACCCAGATGATCCAGACACCAAGCCGGCAACCAGTCCGGCAGATCGCCCAACCGCACAATCAGGACTGTGCCACAGGCACCGAACGCACCCGAGCGAGACTCGCCTGCTGGACGATCACCGGACCTTCGCGACAATCCGCCCTGCCACACATCGCCCGTTGCAATGCCGCGGTCATCACCGACCGCACCTATGGCAGCCCTAGTAACTCAAGGATTTGGATTAGTGCGCAGTTTCTGCTCTCGCGAACCAAAAACATGCAGGTCACAGCCTCAAGCCAGCCCAGAACCCAGAATGGTTAGCCAGGTCGGCCAGCTCAACGGCTCAGCCTTGGTAAGCCGGAGCATCCCTCGTCGTCGCCGCGCA
>CAVSNQ010000007.1:0-30626 GCA_963729365.1 uncultured Actinomycetota bacterium | reverse complement strand
T
Organism: uncultured Actinomycetota bacterium; assembly: GCA_963729365.1. Taxonomy (GTDB): domain Bacteria; phylum Actinomycetota; class Actinomycetes; order Streptosporangiales; family Streptosporangiaceae; genus JASHPR01. Next base: position 30,625 of record CAVSNQ010000007.1, on the reverse strand, counting down.
GGGCGGTACAAGACTTGAACTTGTGACCTCTTCCGTGTCAGGGAAGCGCTCTCCCACTGAGCTAACCGCCCGAGGCGGAAGCGGGAATCGAACCCGCGTACAGGGCTTTGCAGGCCCTTGCCTAAGCCACTCGGCCATTCCGCCATAGGGAGCCCCTCCTGGGAGCCCGCCTCTGGTACCGAAGAGCCGTGCGGACCGTCGGCTCGCGGGACGGCGTCCGGCACCTCCGAGCGGACGACGGGATTCGAACCCGCGACCCTCACCTTGGCAAGGTGATGCTCTACCAGCTGAGCCACGTCCGCACCCGCCGGACGGCGCCGGCGTGCGTTTCAGAACTGTAGCCGATCCTGTCCCGCCAGCAAACTTAACTACGGCCGGAACGACGGTGTTCCGCGGCCGGAGCGCGGCCTGCTGCGACTTCGCGGGTTGCCTTCCCCGGTGATGCTTCGATGCTGGCCGAACAATACCTGGGCTACCGTCGAAGTATGCCTGCCACGAACGGCTCCCGGCCGCCCGCCGGCTACGTCGCGGACATCGCGCCGGTCGCCGCGCTCATGGCCGACCCGGCCCGGGCGTCCATGCTCGCGGCCCTGCTGAGCGGCCAGCCGCTGGCGGCCGGGGAGCTCAGCCAGGTGGCCGGGGTCAGCCCGGCCACCGCGAGTGCTCACCTGGCCAAGCTGCTCGACGGTGGCCTGGTCGCCGTGACCAGGCAGGGCAGGCACCGTTACTACCGCCTGGCCGGGCACGAGATCGCGACGGTGCTCGAGACCATCTCCGAGATCAGCCCGGTCAAGCCGGTGCGGAGCCTTCGCCAGTCGCGGGAGGCAGACGCGCTGGCGCAGGCCAGGACCTGCTACGACCACCTGGCCGGGCGGGCCGGGGTGGCCCTGTTCGATGCGTTCCTGGAGGAAGGGATCCTGACCGGCGGAGGCACCGGCAAGGCCGCCGCGTACCAGGTCACCGACGGCGGCGCGGACAAGCTGGCCGAGTTCGGCGTAAACGTGGCCGAGGTCAGGCAGTCCCGGCGCCGGTTCGCCGGCGCCTGCCTGGACTGGACCCAGCGCCGCCCGCACCTGAACGGCGCGCTCGGCGCGGCGGTCACCGCGCGGCTGCTGCAGCTCGGCTGGATCGAGCGCGGGCCGTCCGGGCGCGCGGTCCGGGTCACCGAGCCGGGCCGGCACGGGCTCGCGGCGACGTTCGGGTGGTCGGCAGCGGACTGAACCGGGCGGCCCCGCGCCGGGTCCGCACCAGACTGAAGAACCCGACGTGGCAGGCTTCAGCCATGCGAACTGTGATCGTCAATGGCGACGCGCTCACCGTGCAGGATGTGATCGATGTCGGCCGCGGGGACGCGCGCGCCGAGCTCGGGCCCGGCGTGCCGGCCCGGATGGAGACCAGCCGCCTCGTCGTAACCAACGCCATCGCGGGCGACGCCCCGGTCTACGGGGTCAATACCGGGTTCGGCGCGCTCGCCGACACCCGGGTGGGGGAGCAGGACCTGCGCCGGCTGCAGGGCGCGATCATCGTCTCGCACGCCGCCGGCGTCGGCGAGCCGCTCGACGACGCCAGCGTGCGGGCCATCCTGTTGCTGCGGGCCAGGACCCTCGCCGCCGGCTACTCGGGCGTCCGCCCCGAACTCCCGCTGCGGCTGCTGCAGCTTCTCGATCTCGGCCTGCTCCCGGTCGTTCCCGGCAAGGGGTCTGTGGGAGCCTCCGGCGACCTGGCCCAGCTCGCGCACCTGGCGCAGCCGCTGATCGGCGAGGGCCGGCTGCGCGGCCCCGGCGACGGGCCGGACGGGAGGCCGGCCGGGGAGGTGCTGAAGGAGCACGGGATCGAGCCGCTGGAGCTCGCGCCCAAGGAAGGGCTGTCGCTGGTCAACGGAACCGAACCGATGCAGGCGCTGCTCGCGTTCTCGGTACATGAGGCCGCGCTGCTGGTACAAGCCGCCGACGTCGCCTGCGCGCTGTCGGTGGAGGCGCTGCTGGGCCACGACCGGCCGTACGACGAGCGCGTGCAGGCGCTGCGGCCGCATCCGGGCCAGCTGGTCAGCGCCGCCAACCTGCGCGCTCTGCTGGCCGGCTCAGCACTGATGGCCAGCCACCGCACCAGCAGGCACGCGGTGCAGGACGCCTACTGCCTGCGGTGCGCGCCGCAGGTGCACGGCGCCGTGCGGGACGTGCTCAGCTTCGCCCGCGGGGTCCTGGAGACCGAGCTGGGCTCGGTAGTCGACAATCCCGTGATCGCGGACGACGGCGAGGTGATGATCAGCGGGAACTTCCACGGCGAGCCGCTGGCGTTCGCCGCCGACATGCTGGCCATGGCGCTGGCCGAGCTGGCCAGCATCAGCGAGCGGCGGGTGGACCGGATGCTGGACCCGGCGTTCTCCCGCGGGCTGCCCCCGTTCCTGGCGCCGGACGCGGGCACCAACTCGGGCTACATGCTCGCCCAGTACACCGCCGCGTCGCTGGTCAGCGAGAACAAGGTGCTGGCCCACCCGGCCAGCGTGGACACCATCCCGACGTCGGGGAAGCAGGAAGATCACGTGTCCATGGGCTGGACGGCCGTGCGGAAGCTGCGCGACGTGGCGGCCAATGTCCGCGTCTGCCTGGCCGTGGAGATCCTGTGCGCGGCGCAGGGTATCGACCTGCGGTCGGACATCGCACCGCCGAGCGCCGCGAGTGCTGCCGCGCAGGCATGCGTGCGCGCGCATGTGCCGCGGATGGATGTCGACCGGGAGGTAGCCGGACAGATAGCAGCCTTGAACGCGCTGCTTCCCGAAATCTGCGCGTCAGCGGCTGGACAATGTGCCGGTCTGCGCTAGCGTCATCCCCGTGACGGTGTGGATAAACGGGACGCTGGTTCCCGACGATGAGGCACGGATCTCGGTCTTCGACCACGGGCTGGTGACGGGCGACGGCGTCTTCGAGACGGTCAAGGTCGTCAGCGGGGTGCCGTTCGCGCTGAGCCGGCATCTGGCCCGGCTTGGCCGGTCGGCGGCCGGGCTCGGCCTGGCCGCGCCCGACCTCGAGCAGATCAGGGCGGGCGCCCTGGCGGTGGCGGAGTCGCCCGGCCGGCCGGAACTGGCCCGGATGCGGATCACCGTGACCGGCGGGATCGCGCCGCTCGGCTCCGAGCGCGGCGGCTCCCCGCTGACCGCGATCGTGGCGCTCGGCGAGATGCACGCGGCCGCGCCGTCGTGCGACGTGACCACCGTGCCCTGGCCGCGCAACGAGCACGGGGCGCTGTCCGGCCTGAAGACGACGTCCTACGGGGAGAACGTCCGGGCGCTCGCCTACGCCGGCGAGCACGGCGGCAGCGAGGCGATCTTCGCGAACACCGCGGGGAACCTGTGCGAGGGCACCGGGACTAACGTGTTCATCGTTTCCGACGGGCGGCTGCTGACCCCGCCGCTGTCGGCCGGCTGCCTGGCCGGGGTGACCAGGGCGCTGGTGATCGAGTGGGCGGGAGCCACCGAGCAGGACGTGCCGCTGGCCGCGCTGGCCGAGGCGGACGAAGCATTCCTAACCGGGACGACCAGGGACGTGCAGCCAATCCGCTGCGTGGACGGCCGGGCCCTGGCCGATGCTCCGGGCCCGGTCACCAGAAAGGCCGCGGAGGTGTTCGCGATGCGGGCGGCCGAGTCTTCTGATCCCTGATAGGTCCGAATTACCGGAACTCCGGCTAGTGGCTAGCCGAGTCCATGATCCACGGAAAGATTCCTTGTGCCGTATAGATCCACTTGGGATCTCCGGGCATTAAGCGCGCCAGAGCAGTTCGTCGAGTTCGCTGTCGATGTTGATGAAGTCGCTCTCGCAGCCTGCGGCGATAACTCCGTAGGTCCTGTTCAGGAAGTCCGCGACGGAGATCATCGGCGCTTCGAAGTGCGCCTGGCCGAATGGGGAAGACAGCGCGATGTTCAGCACGCCGATGCCGTGGATCTCGCCCGGCCACGCCTGGACGTCGCCCTCGCCTGCGGGCCCGGCCAGGCCTGCGGAAAGCAGGTCCCTGGAGAAGATCCACTCGACCGGATCGTCGGTGCCGACATGGAATGCCATCCGTATTGCATAAGGGTCGCCGGCGCTGTAGCAGAGGCTGGCGACGAGCGGAACGGCCCCGTGCTCGGGAACCACAAGACTGAGCCCGAGCTCAGCGGAGACGGTAGCGCCGGTGTTCATCATCGAGCCATGCCTTTGCCTTGTCGTGTCCCGGAATGCCGGGCTTCTTAAATAGTGAGCGGCGCCATCACTTATAGACGCTCGCAGGTGCCGCAGAAATCGCAATCCCGCTACTAAGATTCCGCGATCTGAGCAATTCGTAACCTCGGTCACTGATCAACAAACCCACCGTGACCTGGTCAAACACTTCCAGAAATAAAACACCGTTTTGATCTCTCCGTCATCCCATGACCAGGCACAACGTGGTGTGACCTTGGTCTCACCGGAGTTCGAAAGTCTATCTCGATCGGCGGTCGCTGTCGGCCGGCTTGCGCAGGGATGAGGCTCCCGCACGCGTTCGCCACGGTTAGATGTCTCTTAGCAGAACGCCGATGGTCGCCACGTAGCGGCAGTTGGTAGGCGAATATCCCGATATATGACTGTTTCACGGCGCCGACTCGATGGGATTTCATCGGGGCGCTGACCAATGCGCGCTAGCGCCCCGCTAGCGGATAGCGCCGGGATACAGCCGATAGCGCAGATGCGATGGCGGCCATGCGGCATTCGCCGGTACTTAAGGCAGCGGCGCCCATCGCGGTGACGTCACTGCCGCCCGTCGCCGTGACGTGCCAGCGAAGCCCGCGTAGCTCCGGCGTCCGTGGGGCTGGGCCCGCATGCGCTAGTCTGTGTCTCGCCCCTGACCGCCGGGATCCGGTGCGCGGGGCGCGGGCGATTGGCTCAGCGGGAGAGCGCCTCGTTCACACCGAGGAGGTCACTGGTTCGATCCCAGTATCGCCCACGAGCCGGTCCCTGGCGCAGGCCAGGTCCGAGGCTCGTCGTACAGGTCTCCTCTTACGTCCCGCGCCCTGACGGCGACGTACCGGGCGGGCGGCCGCCGGCCGGTTCAACGGTTGCGCGATGGCGAGATCGTCGCCGGCGCTGTCGGCGCTGTCGGCGCGCAGATCAAGGCGCTGGCAGAGAAGATCGAGACAGTGAGGTGGCTCCCGGCCGATGTCGGTGGTCGTCAAGCCGGGGCGGCTGGATCCGCTGCGGCTGTTGGATCCGCTGCGGCTGTGCGGGCTTGCTTGCGGCTGGCCAGGACGTATTTCACGCCTTCCATGGTGAGGAAGGCGGTGACGACGGCGATCAGGATGGGTGCGGTCTGCAGCGCCCCGACCTGGGTCAGGAACGCGGCCATCAGCACCATCGAGAATGGCGCGGGCGCGAGCGCCCCGGGGACGGCGGCGAGCAGGCAGGTGAACGCCAGTCCCAGTGGCACGCCGGGGATGACCTGGTGGACGATGACCCCGGCCGTTCCGCCGATGAACAGCGACGGGAAGATGGGGCCGCCCACGAATCCGCTGCCCTGGCTGACGGCGAAGGTGAGCAGCTTGGCGATGAGCGTGGCGGCGAGCAGGCCCAGGCCGAGGGTCCCCGCGTCGCTGAGCACGGTGTTGAGCTGATCGCTGCCCGAGAACATCGTCAGCGGAAGAGCCACGCCGACGATCCCGAATACCACCCCGCCCAGCGCTGATTTCGCGATGGCCGGGATCTTCAGCCGACTGAACAGCCGCGCGGCCGCCATCGTGAACCCGGCCAGCAGCGTCACCACGACGACTGCGAACAGGCCGAGGGGGACCCCCGCGAGGAGCTGCCAGTCCTTGAACGCGTAGTGCGGCACCTTGTAGTCGTCCAGGAACACGGCGCCGGCGATGGCGAAGTAGATGCCGAACGAGACGCTCGAGGCCACGATCTCCGCGGCCAGGGCCTTGGCGAGCCGCTGCCCGCCCGGCCGGGCGACCTCCAGGATCAGCATCACCACGATCACCGTGCTGGAGAACAGCCCGCCGTAGGCTCCGGCGAAGCCGGCCAGGGTGTTCACCTGAGAGTCCTCTTTGCTGAGTCCTCTTCGCTTGGCGATCCAGCTGCCCGCCCCGCCGCCCATGGTTCCCAGCGCCTTCTCCGGCCCGAGGCTGGCCCCCCCGATGAGCGACACCGCCGAGACGAGCACGACCCCCGGCACCAGTCCCGAGTCGACTTGCCCGGTTTTCAGGTCATCGAACAGGCCGGGAACCTGTTCCGGCAGCCGGGTCAGGCGGCGGAGCAGGCCGACCACGACACCGGCCGCCCCGGCGACCGCGACCCACCACCAGTGCCCGCCGAACCAGCCCGGGTGGGAATCGGTGTACCACTTGCCCCCGAACTTGATTACTCCGATGAAGACCAGGCCGGCGAACGCGCCGAACACCCCGAGGACCACCGCGTAACCCATCAGGACCCAGAACTCCCGCTGCTGGGTGACCGGGGGAGCGACGGCCTGCTCGGGCATCGTGCTCACGACACGAACCATAGCGAAACCTGGATTCGCACCCGCCACCGCCGCCAGCAGCAGGCTGGACCGACGTCGCGCTCCCAGCGGCCATCCACTCCGCTCGCTTGACAAACAACCCAACATGCTTGATATATTGAGCGTAGACCTTAACCAGAAGGAGATTCAGATGACAGACCCCCGTACCGTGGGCCAGGAGGTTCAGGAGCAGGTCCTGGACACCATCCGCAAGAGCCAGGAAGCCGTCACCGACGCGATCAGGACCTGGGCCGAGACCGTCCAGTCCATGACCCCTTCGCTGCCGACCCCGCAAGTGCCGTTCGCTGACAAGCTGCCCAAGCCGAGCGAGCTGGTCGCCAACGCCTACGACTTCGCCGAGCAGCTGCTCGCCGCCCAGCGCAAGTTCGCCGAGGACGTCATCGCCGCCACCTCGTCGGTGTACGCGGCCAGGAACGGCTCCGCCAAGAAGGCCGGCTCACCGGCCAAGTGACCAACCTGACGTGCGCGGCGGGCTGTCACACTGCCCGCCGCGCATCGTCATGCTAACTATACTTAGCGAAGGCCCGGCCGGCCGATGACGGCAGTGCAGGCGGGCGAAGGGAGATCACCGGTGCCCGATCCGTGGGGTGCGCAGATGGAGGCGCTCGGCGCGTTCATCCGCAGCCAGCGCCAGCTGGCCCGGCTGTCCCTGCGGCAGATGGCCGAGCTGAGCAGCCTGTCCAACCCCTACCTCAGCCAGGTCGAGCGCGGCATGCACCAGCCGTCCGTGCGCGTCCTCAAGCTCATCGCCGAGGCCCTCAACGTCTCCGCCGAGACCCTGCTCACCCAGGCCGGCCTGCTCGACGGGCAGGACCCGAGTGCCGCCAGCCTGGCTGCCGAGCCGGTCGCCGCCGCGATCCGGGCCGATCACCGGCTCACCAGCGAGCAACAGGCCGCCCTGATCGCCGTCTACGACAGCATGGTCAGCACCGGCCCCTAGGTCCTGGTGCTACTCGTGCGTCGGCCGTCACCGGACCGGCCGGAAGCTGGCGCGGACCTCGTCGACGCGTTCCGGATCGGCGCCCAGACCATGGTCCGCTTCACGCCGGAATCCTCGAGTCCGGCCATGACCGGGATGTCGCGGGCGTCGAGCACCCGGAACTTGTCCCGCGGCAGGAAAGCGCGGCCGATGTCGCCGATGAGCACGGCCGCGCCGCGCGCCGCGGCCCGCTCCAGGAACCCGGCCGCGCGCTCGGCCAGCGGCCGGGAGTACCAGACGTCGCCGGCCAGCACCACCTCGGCGCCCGCTCCGTCGCCGTCCAGGACGTCACCGACGACGGCCGGGACCGCCGTGCCGTTCGCCTGCGCGTTGAGCCTGATCGCGGCGGCGGCGAGCGCGTCGATCTCGCTGGCCAGCACGCTGGCCGCTCCGGCCTTCGCCGCCGCGATCGCCACCAGGCCGGAACCCGACCCGAGGTCAAGCACGCTGCGCCCGGTGACCAGGTCCGGGTGGTCGAGCACGTAGCGCGCCAGCGCCTGCCCGCCCGGCCACGCGAAGGCCCAGAACGGCGGCGGCTGGTCGGCACCGAACTCGTCCTCCGTCCGCTGCCAGAGGCCGAGCACATCGTCGGCCAGGTGCAAGCGGATCCCGGCGACCCCGGGAACCGGGCCGAGCCGGCAGGCCGACCGCACGAACAGTTCCGGGACGGGCACCCCTCCATGCTCCCACCGGCCGTGCGTTACCTTCCGTTTACGCCAGCCGTAGGTTACCGCCATTCGAGTCGGGTAACGCTGAGTAACTGGACAAAGACTCTCAGTTATTTAGATAAGCAGTGCCGATCGGATGGTGAGTACAGAAGTGCAGAGTGTGGGACGACTCGGCCGGAGGGTGGCGGCCCGGGGCGCCTCCCTCAGCCGGGTGAACGACAAGATCCGCGCCATGCTCGCCGACCTCGGCCAGCGCAGCTGGGTGCGCGCGATGCTCGGCTGGGTGCGCGCCCTGTTCGGCGGGGCGAAGCGGCAGCCCGCGAGGCGAGTGATCGCCGGCGTCACCGCGGTCGTCGCGGTCGTCGCCGGCGTTGGCGTGTACCTGCTGACGCGGGGTGGCGGGACCCCGCCGCCCAACGCACCGATCACCTACGGCGCCAGGACGCTGCCCGGCCCGTTCCGCGTGATGTCGGTCACGCCCGCGCCGGGCAGCCAGGCGGACGGCAGCCTGCCGGTCTCGGTGACGTTCTCCGCCCCGCCCGCCGCCCGCTCGCCGCTGCCCACCGTGACGCCGAGCGTCCCCGGGAGCTGGCAGATCATCGGCAACTCGATGGTGTTCACGCCGGCGCTGCCGTTCAGCCCGTCGACCACGATCACGGTGAACGTACCCGCGGGCGGCGGGGGCGTGCGCTCGAAGGCCGGCCACGTGCTGGCCCGGCCGATGACCGCGCAGTACACCACGGGGACGTACGCCACGCTCCGGATGGCCGAGATGCTCGGGCAGCTCGGCTACCTGCCGTGGTCGTGGCAGCTGCCGAACGTGGGCGTGCAGACCGAGAGCGAGGTCAACTCGGGCAACACCGGCCTTGCTGGCCAGCTGGCGCTCGCCTACGACCCGCCCAGCGGCATCTTCACCCTGGAGAAGGGGTATCCCGCCTCGCTGGCCAGCATGTGGCAGCCGGACAAGTGGAACGTGGTCCTGCGCGGTGCGGTGATGGCCTTCCAGTCCGAGCACAACATGCCGGTTGACGGCACGGTCACCCCCGGCCTGTGGACCGCCCTGTTCAAGGCGGTAATGGGAAACCAGAACAACGTCAACGGCTACACCTACGCGGTCGCGAGCCAGGTGAACCCGGAGACGCTGACGATCTACCACGATGGCCAGGTCGTCCTGCGCAGCCCGGCGAACACCGGCATACCGGCCTCGCCGACCGTCAACGGGACCTTCCCGGTGTACGAGAAATTCCTGCAGACCTACATGTCGGGCACGAACCCGGACGGCAGCAAGTACCACGACCTGGTGCAGTACGTGTCCTACTTCAACGGCGGCGATGCCGTGCACTATTTCGCGCGCGGCGCCTACGGCTTCCAGCAGAGCCTGGGCTGCGTCGAGCTGCCGCTCACCCAGGCCAAGCAGGCCTTTCCTTACCTCACCCTGGGCAGCCTGGTGACCGTTACCGGCTGACCATCCAGGCCCGGCAACCCGCCTGGCCGGAGCTCGTCAAGGGCCCGGCCGGGCGGGTGTCTGGCGTTCGTGGGTGACGTCTTTATCACGTACCTCGCTCAGCACATGAAGCGTGCGCCGTCAATGCGCATTAGCTGGTATACATCAGGGCAGTGATGGAGTCCGCCTGAAGGACGAACCTTAAGGGCGACCGGGCAGCGAGGGCTAGGGGGTCGAGGTTTGTCCGGATTGGGACTACTCCGCTGGCGGGTGGTGGCGCTGGCGGCGGTCATCGCGGCGGTCCTGGGCGGCGGGGCGTGGTTCGCGCTGAGCGGGGCCTCGGCGCAGCAGCACGCCGGCCCGGGCACGGCCCAGCAGCCGAAGGCCGACGCCCATGCCCACCAGGCCGCGGCGGCCAAGCCCATCACCGTGGTGTCGTTCGCCCCCGCGTTGCGCGCCCACGACGTCAACGGCGCCGACGCGGTCCGCGTCGTATTCTCTGCACCGCTCGCCGCCGACTCGCCGATGCCGTCGCTGTCCCCGTCGATCGCGGGCAACTGGCAGCGGGTCAGCCCCGACACCGTCGAGTTCGTCCCGGCCCAGGGATTCCCCCAGCAGACCCGCGTCCGGGTGACCGTCCCGGCCGGCGCCTCCGGCGTCCGGTCGGCCAACGGCGGCCTGCTCGCCGCGAAGGCCGTCGACCGGTTCTGGACCGGCTCCTACAGCATCATGCGCGCCGAGCAGCTGCTCGCGCAGCTCGGCTACCTGCCTCTCGACTGGACCCCCATCGGGGGGGACCTGCCGGTGCCGGCCACCGATGCCAACGCACAGCTCAGCGCCGCCTACGACCCGCCGCCCGGCTCATTCACCTGGCAGCCCGGCTATCCCTCCGAGCTGATGAATTTCTGGCTGGCCGGCCAGCCCAACGAGATGTTCACCGGCGCGGTGATGGCGTTCGAGGCCGATCACGGGATGACCCTGGACGGCGTGGCCGGGCCCCAGGTCTGGAGCGCGCTGCTGACCGCGGTGGCCAAGGGCGACGGCAACCCCCACGGCTACACCTACGCGCTGGCCAGCCAGGCCAGCCCGGAGACCCTGACCGTCTGGCATAACGGCCGGGTGATCATGAAGAGCCTGGCCAACACCGGCATCCCGGCCGCCCCGACCACGATCGGCACCGCGCCGGTGTACCTGAAGTACAGCTTCCAGATCATGAAGGGCACCAACCCCGACGGCACCAAGTACGCGGACCCGGTGTCCTGGGTGTCCTACTTCCGGTCCGGCGAGGCCGTGCACTACTTCCCGCGGGGCTCTTACGGCTTCCAGCAGAGCCTCGGCTGTGTCGAGCTGCCGTACGGCCAGGCGCACTTCATCTGGCCGTACATGACCTACGGCACCCTGGTGACCGTCACCGCGCCCTGACCGCCCGCCGCCCGGCTGCCCCCTGGCGTCGATAGCATCGGGAGCGTCGCGTACCGCCGCGCGACTGAGCATGCCCAAACGACAGGAGCCAGCCGTGCCAGCCGACAAGCTTCAGATCACCCTCGCCGGACGCGAGCACGTGGTGGAAGCCGGGACGACGGCGGGCCAGGCGCTCGAGGGACCGGGCGGACTCTCCACCGCCGCCCGGAACGCGACGCCCGGGGCCGGTGCCGTGATCGCGGCCCGGGTCAACGGGGAGCTGCGCGACCTGGCGTGCCCGCTGGCCGACGGCGACGTGCTGGAGCCCGTGGAGCTCGGCAGCGCCGCCGGGCTGGCCATCATGCGGCATTCGGCCGCCCACGTGATGGCCCAGGCCGTGCAGGACATCTTCCCCGGCGCCAAGCTCGGGATCGGCCCCCCGATCGAGAACGGCTTCTACTACGACTTCGACGTGGCGTCAGCGTTCGGGCCCGATGACTTGAAATCCATCGAGCAGCGGATGCGGCAGATCGTCAGGCAGGGCCAGCTGTTCTCGCGGCGGGCCGTCACCGACGCCGAGGCCCGGGCCGAGCTGGCCGGCGAGCCGTACAAGCTGGAACTGATCGGGCTCAAGGGCGGCAGTGTCAATGCCGAGGAGTCGGTCGAGGTTGGGGGCGGCGGAGCCGAGCTGACCATCTACGACAACCTCGACCCGGCCACCGGCGAGCGGGAGTGGAAGGACCTGTGCCGCGGCCCGCACCTGCCGACCACCCGGCAGATCCCGGCGTTCAAGGTCATGCGCAGCGGCGGGGCGTACTGGCGGGGGAGCGAGAAGAACCCGCAGCTGCAGCGGATCTACGGCACCGCGTGGCCGTCGCGCGAGGCGCAGGACGGGTACCTGACCATGCTGGCCGAGGCCGAGCGGCGGGATCACCGGCGGCTCGGCGCCGAGCTCGACCTGTTCTCGTTCCCGACCGAGATCGGCAGCGGGCTGCCGGTGTTCCATCCCAAGGGCGGGATCATCCGGCGGGTCCTCGAGGACTACTCGCGGCAGCGGCACGTGGCCGCGGGCTATGAGTTCGTCAACACCCCGCACATCACCAAGTCCGACCTGTTCGAGACCTCCGGGCACCTCGAGTGGTACGCCGAGGGCATGTTCCCCCCGATGGAGCTGGAGGGCGCGAAGTACTACGCCAAGCCGATGAACTGCCCGATGCACATCCTGATCTACGCATCGCGCGGGCGGTCCTACCGCGAGCTGCCGCTGCGGCTGTTCGAGTTCGGCACCGTGTACCGGTATGAGAAGTCCGGCGTCGTGCACGGGCTGACCCGGGCCCGCGGCTTCACCCAGGACGACGCGCACATCTTCTGCCGGCCCGATCAGCTCGCCGACGAGCTCGCGTCGCTGCTGGCCTTCGTAGTCGGCCTGCTGCGCGACTTCGGGCTGACCGAGTTCGAGGCCGAGCTGTCCACCCGGCCGGAGAAGTACGTCGGCGAGATCGCCGACTGGGAACGCGCCGAGGCCGCCCTGCAGCACGCGCTCGACATGTCGGGCTTGCCGTACGTGATCGCCGAGGGCGAGGGCGCGTTCTACGCGCCCAAGATCGACGTGCACGTCCGGGACGCGATCGGGCGCCGCTGGCAGCTGTCCACGCTGCAGGTGGACTTCCAGGAGCCGGGCCGGTTCGGCATCGAGTACCAGGCATCCGACGGCACCAGGCCGCGGCCGTACATGATCCACCGGGCGCTGTTCGGGTCGATCGAGCGGTTCTTCGGGATCCTGCTCGAGCACTACGCGGGCGCGTTCCCGCCCTGGCTGGCTCCGGTCCAGGTGACCGGGATCCCGATCGCCGATGCGCATGTGCCGTACCTGGAGGCGGTCGCGGTCCGGCTGCGGGAGCACGGGATCCGGGTCGAGGTCGATACGGGCGACGAGCGGATGCAGAAGAAGATCAGGCAGGCGCAGCGGCAGAAGGTGCCGTATATGCTGCTGGCCGGGGACGACGACGTGGCGGCGGGCGCGGTCTCGTTCCGGTACCGCAGCGGGGAGCAGAAGAACGGCGTGCCGGTCGACGACGCCATCGCCGAGATCGTGGACGCGGTGGCGCGGCACGTCCAGGTCTGAACTCGGGCTGGACCTCTGCGCCGTTCGGCATCAGTGTGGATACCTAGGGGCGCGCCGGGGGGCGCGCCCACCGACGGTTGGCGAGGACTGCGATGACGGCGGCCGAACCGGGCGATGTGGCTGGGCGTTCTACCAGTGTGACCAGGCCTGCGGCCGCGCGCGCCGGGCTGGACTCGGCGTCGGCTGAACGGGACGCCGAGGCCGCGGTGACCGCGCTGTACGCCGCCCACTACCGGTCGTTAGTGGGTCTCGCGGTGCTGCTCGTCCCGGATGCCGTCACGGCCGAGGAAGTCGTGCAGGACTCGTTCGTCGCGCTGCATCGCGGCTGGCGCGGGCTCAGGGACGGGGGCAGCGACCTGGAGCTGTCGTATCTGCGGCGGTCGGTGCTGAACCGGTGCCGGTCCGTCCTGCGTCATCCGCTGCCGCCGGACCGGCCGGGCGCGGACCAGTCTCCCTCGGCCATGGTCGCCGCGTCCGCGGTGGTCGCCGCGCTGCACGGGCTCCCGCTGCGGCAGCGCGAAGCGCTCGTACTGCAGCATTTCGCGGGCCTGTCAGCGGCTCAGGCCGCCCGCATGATGGGGATCGGGACGAGCGCCGTGCAGCGGCACACCGCTCGGGCCATGGCATCGCTGCACGGCCTGCTGGAGCACGAGGCATGAACGGCCCCGGGGGTGACTATGACGACTTCCTGCGCCGCGCGCTGCACGAGGCGGCGGACTCCGTCGAGCCCTCCGGTGACGGCCTGGACCGGATCCGCGCCCGGCTGGCCAGGCCGCGCCCGGCGTCCGTGGCCTGGATCATGGACCGGGCGGCCCGGTCCCGGAGGTGGCGGTACCCGGCGGTCCTGGCCGCCGTGGCCGTGGTCGTGGTGGTGGCCGGCGCCCTCGCGCTGACCCCGCTGCCGCGGCAGGCGGTGGCGGGGACGGCCGGGCTGATCCGGTCTATCGAGGGCAGCGGGCCGGCGGGCGGTGGCGGCCAGGCGGTCAGCGGCAGCGGCACGCACGCCGCCCCGGGCGGAGGAGCCGCCGCCGGCGCGGTACCCGGCCAGCGCAGGCACAAGCCCGTGCCCGCGGCCACGTGCGCGTCGGGGGCGGCGGCTTGCCCGAGCCCGGCGGCCAGCCCGAGCCGGGCGGCCAGCCCGAGCCGGGCGGCCAGCCCGAGCCCGGCGCCCAGTGCGAGCCCGTCGGCCTGCCCGAGCCCGAGTCCCACGCCGAGCCCGAGTCCCACGCCGAGCCCGAGTCCCAATCCGAGCCCGAGCCCGAGTCCGAGTCCGGCGTCCAGTACGAGCCCGCCCGCCTGCCTGAGCCCGGCGGGCGGCCCGACCCCGCCGGCCGGGCAGAGCCCGGGCGGCAGCCCCACGGCGAGCCCGGCCGCGAACCCGCCGCCGCGCCCGGCCCCGGCCCGTCCGGCCTGAACGCCCCGGGGGCACCGGGCGGCGCGGCCCCGCCCCTATGCTGCATTCCATGGTGTCAGCAGCCGATTCCGGTGAGCAGGACGAGGTGGGGATCCCGGACGGGTTCCGGCGGCTGTGGATGCCGCACCGGCTCGCATACATCAAGGGCGAGGGCAAGCCGGACACCGCCGATGGCGGCGATGGCTGCCCGTTCTGCCGGGTGCCCAAGCTGAGCGACGCCGACGGGCTCATCGTCGCCCGCGGCACGCTGGTCTACACGGTGCTCAACAAGTACCCGTACAACGCCGGGCACCTGATGATCGTCCCGTACCGGCACGTGGCGGACTACACCGAGCTTGACCCGGAGGAGACCACCGAACTCGCCGGCCACACCAAGCTCGCCATGACCGCCCTGCGGACGGCGTCGGGCGCCCAGGGCTTCAATATCGGCATGAACATGGGCGGGGTAGCCGGCGCGGGCATCGCCGCGCACCTGCACCAGCATGTCGTGCCGCGCTGGGGCGGGGACAACAACTTCATGGCGGTCATCGGGCAGACGCGCGTGCTGCCCCAGTTGCTGGCGGACACGCGCACGATGCTCGCGGCGGCGTGGCCCGCTCCGTGACGACCGGGGCCGGGCCTGGCCCCCCGGTGCGGCGGCATGCCGTTCCTGGTCAGCCCGGCTTGGAGGCACTCACCACCTTGTCGGCCAGGTGCGGAGGCAGCGGCTCGTAGCGGAGGTAAGAGCGCGTGAACGAGCCGGTGCCCTGCGACATCGACCTCAGGTCGATCGCGTAGCGGATGATCTCCAGTTCCGGTATCTCCGCCTTCACCAGGGTCCGGCCGCCGGGGACCGGCTCGGTGCCGAGCACGCGGCCGCGGCGCGAGGACAGGTCGGACATGACGGCGCCCACGTAGCTGTCCGGGACCAGCACGGACACCTCGTCGACCGGCTCGAGCAGCAGCACCCCGGCCTTCTCCGCCGCGTCCCGCAGGCCCGGCCCGCCTTCTGGAACGCCATGTCGGAGGAGTCCACCGAGTGGGCCTTGCCGTCAAACAGCGTGACCCGGACGTCGACCATCGGGTAGCCGGCCAGCACGCCCTGCTCCATCTGGGCGCGGACCCCCTTCTCCACCGACGGGATGAACTGCCGCGGCACCACGCCGCCGACGATCTTGTCGACGAACTGGAAGCCATCGCCCGACGGCACCGGCTCGGCCTCGAGATGGCAGATCGCGTACTCGCCGTGGCCGCCGGTCTGCTTGACGTTCCGGCCCAGGCCCTGGGCCTTGCCCGCGAGCGTCTCGCGCAGCGGGACGCGCAGGTCCGTGGTCTCCACCGCGACGCCGTAGCGGCTGGACAGCCGGTCGAGCAGCAGGCCGACATGGGCCTCGCCCATGCACCAGAGCACGAGCTGGCGGGTCTCGGAGTTGTTCTCCAGGCGCAGCGTGGGGTCCTCGGCCACCAGCCTCGCGAGCGCCTGGGACATCTTGTCCTCGTCCGCCTTGGACTTGGCCGTGATGGCCACGGGCAGCAGCGGCTCCGGATTGGTCCACGCCTCCATCACCAGCGGGTTTTCCTTGTCCGAGAGCGTGTCGCCGGTTTCCGCGCTGGCCAGCTTGGCCACGGCGCAGATGTCCCCGGCAGCGCACTGCGCGATGCTGCGCTGCTGCTTGCCGAGCGGCGAGGTCAGCGCGCCGATCCGCTCGTCCTGGTCGTGGTCGGCGTGGCCCCGGTCGGCCCGGCCGTGGCCAGAGACGTGCACGGTGGCGTCCGGCCGCAGCGTGCCGGAAAAGACCCGGACCAGGCTGATCCGGCCCACGTACGGGTCCGAGGTCGTCTTCACGACCTCGGCCAGCAGCGGCCCGGCCGGGTCACAGGACAAGCCGCTGACCGGCTTGCCGTCGGGGGAGGTCACGGCGGGCAGCGGATGCTCCGACGGTGCCGGGAAGGCCTGCGTCATCACCTCGAGCAGCTCGGGCATACCGATGCCCTGCGGCGTCGCCGCGGGAATGACGGGGTAGAAGCTGCCCCGCGCGACGGCCTTCTCCAGGTCCTCGATCAGCACCTTGGCGTCGATGTCCTCGCCGGACAGGTACCGGTCCATGAGGCTCTCGTCTTCGCTCTCCTGGATGATCGCCTCGATCAGGGCGCTGCGCGACTCCTCCATCCGGTCGGCGTCCCCGGGCTCCGGATCCCGTTCCTCCCTGGAACCGCCCGAGTAGTCGTAGAAGCGCTCGGAGAGCAGGCCAATCAGCCCGCGTACGCCGGTCTGGCCGTTGCCGACCGGCAGGTACAGCGGGGCGACCGAGTCGCCGAACGCCTCCCGGCACGCGGCGAGAGCGTCGCCGAAGTCCCCCCGCTGGTGGTCGATCTTGGTGATGACGACGGCACGCGGCGTGCCGACGGCCGAGCACTCCTCCCAGAGCATCCGGGTCAGGCCGTCCACGCCGTCGGCGGCCGAGACGGTGAACAGGGCCGCGTCCGCGGCGCGCAGGCCGGCCCGCAGATCGCCGGTGAAGTCGGCGTAGCCGGGCGTGTCCAGCAGGTTCACCTTGACCCCGGCGTGCAGCACGGGGGCCAGGGTCAGGTTGACCGAGCGCTGCTGCCTGACCTCGACCTCGTCGAAGTCGCTCACGGTCGTCCCGTCCTCGACCCGCCCCGGGCGCTGGATCGTGCCCGTGCTGACGAGCAGGGCCTCGACCAGGGTTGTCTTACCCGCGCCCGAGTGGCCGACAAGCACGACATTCCGCACGTTATCGGGCTGGCCGGCCGCGGGTGCCCTGCCCGCGGCGCCTGATGTGCCCGCTTTCTCAACCATCCGACCGCCTCCTGAGTCGCTTTGTTCGGCTGCTGCACGACCAGCCTTTACCTGCCGGTTGCGGATCACAAGCCCTGGGCCGGAATCACCCGGCGCGTCAGTAAGATCAGACGGCCATGCTCAAAAAGCTGCGCCCGCTGCTCGCCCGGCTGCTGGAGCCGGTGGCCGCCGCCCTCGCGCGCACCCCGATCACGCCCAACGCGCTTACCATCATCGGCACCGTCGGGGTGTCTGCCGGGGCGCTCGCGCTGTTCCCCACCGGTCACCTGTTCGCCGGGACTTTGGTCTGCTGGTTTTTCGTTATGGCGGACATGCTTGACGGGGCCCTGGCGCGGGTCAAGGGCACGACCGGTGCCTTCGGGGCCTTCCTGGACTCCACCCTCGACCGGGTGGCCGACGCGGCCGTGTTCGGCGGGCTCGCCGCCTGGTTCGTGCTCGGCGGGCACAGCAAGCTGATGGCCGGGGTCGCGGTGTTCTGCCTGGTCGCCGGCGGGCTCGTGTCGTACGCGAAGGCGCGCGCCGAGGGCCTCGGCCTGCCCTGCGACGTGGGGCTCGCGGAGCGCACCGAGCGGCTGCTCATCGCCCTCGTCGCCGCGGGCCTGGCCGGGCTCGGCGTACCGTATGTCCTTTCGGCAGGACTCTGGGTGCTGGCGGCGGCGAGCGCGTTCACGTTCGGGCAGCGGGTTCTCGCCGTGCGGAGGGCGGCGGCCGCGGCCGCCGCCTCGGATGCCGCGGTCGCGGGAACGGCTTCTCCAGGAGGTGGCGGATGCCCGGACTGAGGGACCGGCTGACGGCCGCCGGTTACGGCCTCGGCTGGTCGGTCGTCTGCCGGCTGCCCGAGTCGTGGGCGGCGTGGGCGTTCCGGACCGGCGCCGACATCGCGTGGCGCCGCCAGGGACCGCAGGTCCAGGTCCTGGAAGGAAACCTGCGCCGGGTGCTCGGCCCGGACGCGACCGGCGCCGAGCTGCGGGCGCTGTCCAGGGAGTCGATGCGCTCCTACGCGCGCTACTGGCTGGAGATCTTCCGGCTGCCGGTGACACCGGTGGACCTGCTGGTCAGGGAGACCGTCGCCTCGGGGGACATCGAGGTCGCGATGGACTACCTCCGGGCCGGCCGCGGCGTGATCTTCGCGCTGCCGCACATGGGCAATTATGACCAGGCGGCCGCGTGGATCATCGCCCACGGCGCGGGCTCCTTCACCACCGTGGCCGAGCGGCTGAAGCCGGAGTCGCTGTACGACAAGTTCATCGCGTTCCGGGAAGGACTCGGCATGGAGGTGCTGCCCGCCAGCGGCGGAGCGGTGAGCACGTTCGCGATACTGGCCGAGCGGCTGCGGGCGGGCAAGCTCGTCTGCCTGGTCGCCGACCGGGACGTCACCGGGAGCGGCGCCGAGGTCGACTATTTCGGTGAGAAGGCGCGGATAATGGGTGGATCTGCGGCGCTGGCCGAGCGGACCGGCGCCGCGCTGTTTCCCGCGATCTTGTGGTACGAGGGTGATCGCTGGGGAATTCACGTCGACAAGGAGATCCCGGTGCCCGCGGAGGGCGACAGGAAGCAGAAGGTGGCGTCGATGACCCAGGAACTCGCGCGGGCCTTCGAGGCTGGCATCAGGGCGCACCCCGCGGACTGGCACATGCTGCAGCGGGTCTTCGTCGCCGACCTCGATCCGGAGCGGCTGGCCGCGGCCGAGGCCCGGGCGGCATCGCACGCGGCTGAGACGGGCGGGTCAGGGTGAAAATCGGCCTGGTCTGCCCGTACACCTGGGATGTGCCCGGCGGCGTGCAGGAGCACATCAGGGGACTGGCCGAGGCGCTGATCGATCTCGGTCACCAGGTCTCGGTGATCTCGCCCGCGGACGACGACGCGCCGCTGCCCGGCTACGTGGTGCCGGCCGGGCGCGCGGTGCCGGTGCCCTACAACGGGTCGGTCGCCCGGCTCGCGTTCGGCTTCCTGTCCGCGAGCCGGGTGCGCCGGTGGCTCAAGGAGGGCGGCTTCGACGTCCTGCACGTGCACGAGCCGGCCGCGCCGAGCCTGTCGCTGCTGGCCTGCTGGGTGGCGGACGGACCGATCGTGGCCACCGTGCACACCGCGATCCCGCGCTCGCGCGCGATGCACGCCGCCGAGCCGATCCTGCAGTCGGCGCTGGAGAAGATCAGCGGCCGGATCGCCGTGTCCGAGGCGGCGCGCACCACGCTGGTCGAGCACTTCGGCGGCGATGCGGTGCTGATCCCGAACGGCGTCGCGGTGCGGAAGTTCGAGAAGGCCGACCCGCTGCCCGGCTGGCCCGGCGAGGGCGGCGCGCTCGGCTTCCTCGGCCGGATGGACGAGCCGCGCAAGGGCTTCGCGATCCTGCTGCGGGCGTTCGAGATGCTGGCCGCCGAGCGGCCGGCCCTGCGGCTGCTGGTCGCGGGCCACGGCGACGCCGACGAGGTGCTGGCCAAGACCCCGGCCGGGCTGCGGGACCGGATCGTGATGCTCGGCCAGGTCAGCGACGAGGACAAGATCCGCGTCTACCACTCGGTGGACGTCTTCTGCGCGCCCAACACCGGCGGCGAGAGCTTCGGCATCGTGCTGGCCGAGGCCATGGCGGCGGGCGCCCCGATCGTCGCCAGCGACCTGGAGGCCTTCCGCCAGGTGCTGCGCCGCGGCCAGGCGGGTGAGCTGTTCCCGACCGGGAACGCGGCCGAGCTGGCCGCTGCGGCCGGCCGGATGCTGGACCAGCCCGAGCTGCGGGCCGGCCTGTCCGCGGCCGCCTCCGCGGCCGTGCGCGCCTATGACTGGCCGGTGGTGGCCAGGGACGTGGTCCGGGTCTACGAGGCCGTGGTGCCCGCGGTCGGCCGCGTGGCGGTGCTGCCGCAATGATCGCCACCATCGTCGTGGTGGTCGCGGTCGCGATGCTGGGCGTGTACGTGTCCTGGCGCGCGGGCCGGCTTGACCGGCTGCACGCCAGGCTCGAGGCCGCCCGCGCCGCTCTGGATGTCGCCCTGGTCCGCCGCAGCTCGGTCGCGCTGGAATTCGCGTCGTCCGGAATGCTCGACCCGGCCGCGAGCTTGCTGCTGGCCAGCGTGGCCCATGACGCGAGGTCGGCCCAGAACGGCCAGGAAAGCGGCCAGGAACTGCCGGAGAGCGACCTGACCAGGGCGCTGCGCGCGGTCTTCGGCCAGCCCGGCTTCCGCTCCTCGCTGAACGGCCAGGAGGGCGCCGACGAGCTGCTCACCGAGCTGGAGAGCGCCGCGCACCAGGTCTTCCTGGCCCGGAAGTTCTATAACGACGCCGTCGCGGCGACCCGGGCGGCCCGCCGCCGCCCGCTGGCGCGGCTGCTGCGGCTGGCCGGCGGTGCCCCGCTGCCCGAGTTCTTCGAGATCGAGGATTCCCTGGTGGGCACCAGTGAGGCGGGCCAGGGCGCCGACATGCCGCACCTGACCGGCTGACTGACCGGCCGGCCCCTCGTGGCCCGGCCGTTCGCTGCCCGACGGGCGCTGGCCCGGGCCGGGAGCCAGCTGCGCGTTCCTGATCAGCGCCTACCATGGGGACATCGGTTGACGACGATCGAGCGAGGTACCCGTGCCAGTCCCAAGTTCTGCCAGTTCCGCCAGTTCCGCTCCCCAGACCGGGACGCAGCGCGTCAAGCGGGGCATGGCCGACATGCTCAAGGGCGGCGTGATCATGGACGTGGTCACGCCCGATCAGGCCAAGATCGCCGAGGACGCGGGTGCCGTGGCCGTCATGGCGCTGGAGCGGGTGCCGGCCGACATCCGGGCCCAGGGCGGCGTGGCCCGGATGAGCGACCCGGACATGATCGACGGCATCATCGCCGCGGTGTCGATCCCGGTCATGGCCAAGTGCCGGATCGGGCACTTCGCCGAGGCCCAGGTGCTGCAGGCCATCGGCGTCGACTACATCGACGAGTCCGAGGTGCTGACGCCCGCCGACGAGGCGCACCACGTCGACAAGTGGGAGTTCACCGTGCCGTTCGTCTGCGGCGCGACCAACCTGGGTGAGGCGCTGCGGCGGATCGCCGAGGGCGCCGCGATGATCAGGTCGAAGGGCGAGGCCGGCACCGGCAACGTCGTCGAGGCGACCAGGCACATGCGCCGGATCAGGGGCGAGATCGGGCGCCTGTCCACGCTGGCCGGCGAGGAGCTGTTCACCGCGGCCAAGGACCTGCAGGCGCCCTACGAGCTCGTCGCGGACGTGGCCGTGGCCGGCCAGCTGCCCGTGGTGCTGTTCACCGCGGGCGGGATCGCCACCCCGGCGGACGCGGCGATGATGATGCAGCTCGGAGCCGACGGCGTGTTCGTCGGCTCCGGCATCTTCAAGTCAGGTGACCCCGCCGCCCGGGCCGCGGCGATCGTGAAGGCGACCACCTTCCACGACGACCCCGACGTCATCGCCAAGGTGTCGCGGGGGCTTGGCGAGCCCATGGTGGGGATCAACCTGGACACGCTCGCGCCCGAGCAGCGCTACGCCGGCCGGGGCTGGTGACTGCCGCGGCGTGAGCGCCGACAGCCCGGCCGGCAGCGGCCGCCCGGCCAGCGCCTGGCTGGCGCCCGCCCGGGCCCCCGCGACCAGCGCCGCCTCGGCCAGTACCCGCCGGTAGGCGTCCTCGTACCTGGCCGCCATCAGCTCCGTGGTGAACCTGGCGGCCACGTGCGCCTGGCACGCGGCCGGGTCGAGCTGCCTGGCCCGGCCGATCGCGCCCGGCAGCTGAGCCGGGTCGTGGGCGATGATCCCGGTCACGCCGTCGACGACGACCTCCGGCACGGAGCCGCGCCGCAGCGCGACCACGGGCGTCCCGCACGCCATGGCCTCGATCATGACCAGGCCGAACGGCTCCTCCCAGCAGATCGGGAACAGCATCGCGCAGGCCCGCGACAGCAGGTCCCGCTTGGCGGCGGCGTCGGCGACCCCGAAGATCTCGGTATCGCTGCCGAGCCTGGGCTTGATCTCCCGCTCGAAGTAGGCCTTCTCCGTCGGCTCGCTGCACTTGCCCGCCAGCACGATGGGCAGGCCCGCGGCCCGGGCCGCGTCGATGGCCAGGTGCGGTCCCTTGGTCGCGTTCATCCGGCCCAGGAACAGGACGAATGGCTCCTTCTGGGCACGGAACGGGAAAGTGCTCGCCCGGATGGCGTTGTGCACGGTGGCGGCCCAGGGCAGTTCCGGGGCCTTCGAGCGCTGCGCTTCCGAGATCGCGACCATCCGGACCGACCGGCCGAGCGCGCGGTAGTACTCGCCCTCGTCGCCGACCACCGGGCCGTGCACGGTGATGATCGTGGGCACGCGCGTGCCGCGGCCCAGCAGCGGGCCGGCCAGCGTGTGATCGTGGACCACGTCCACGTCGAGGTCGTCGAGCACCTCGGCGACCCGGGCCGCGTGCACGACCTCGGGGAATGGCTCCCCGAGCCGGTCGCTCTGCGGATCCGACCACAGCGATATGAACCGGCGGGCTCCGGTCAGGTGCTGGCCCACGCCGATCAGGGTGATGTCGTGGCCGCGGGCCGCGAGATCGTCGACGAGGTCGGCCACCACCGATTCCACGCCGCCGTAGGCCGGCGGGGGAACGTCGAAATAAGGTGGCGCCACCATCGCTATGCGTAGCGGAGCAGCAAAGTCGGGCATGAACGCTGCCGAGGACACTGCCTTCCCCCTGTCTGCGCGCCTGACCCCGGCGGCATTCTTGGTGCCCAGCCCGGAAGATGATCTTCCCTGGGCGATCCCGGCGAAACCTCTAAATCACCGAACGCAGTTGTGTGATCACAGTTAGTAAACACCGTTCGGCGGCCCGCGGAAGGCCGTTGGGGGCCGGCGGGAGGCAGCAGAAACAGCGTTCAGCGGGTGGCGGCCAGCTGGCTCCTGGCCTGGCGGACCAGCTTCAGGCCGGGCGGCAGGCCGGCCACCTGCCAGCCGCCCCGCGAGACGTCCACGGACACCACGGCGTCCGCGATGTGCAGCGCCTCGACGCGCAGCGGCAGCAGCCGCTCGGGCACCTCGGGGGCGCACCACACCTTGCCGGACGGCACCGCCGGGTCGAACCTGAGCAGCGTCCGCAGCAGCAGGAACGGGGCCGCCGCCGCCCACGCCTGCGGCGAGCACGAGGTCGGGTAGGCCACCGGGGCGGCGAAGTCGCCGCGGTCGAAGCCGCAGAACAGCTCGGGGAGCCGGTGGCCGAACCGGTCGGCCGCCTCCAGGATCCCGGTGGCGATCTGCTGCGCCTGAGGTACGAACCCGTAGCGCATCAGCCCGGCCGCGCAGATCGCGTTGTCGTGCGGCCACACCGAGCCGTTGTGATAGCTCATCGGGTTGTAGGCGCCCATGCCGGTGGCGAGGGTGCGGATGCCGAATCCCGAGAACATCGGCCTGCTGGTGAGGTGCCCGGCGACCGACGCCGCCTTGTCGCGGTCCACGATCCCGGTCCACAGGCAGTGGCCCATGTTGGAGCCCAGGGCGTCGATCGGGCGCTTGTCGCCGTCCAGGCCGAGCGCGAAGTACCCGCGGTCGGCCAGCCAGAACGCGCGGTTGAAGTCGCGCCGCAGCGTGCGGGCCTTATCGAACCAGTGCTCCGCGGCCTCGGTCTCGCCGCGCTCCCGCGCCAAGCGGGCCCGGGCCAGGTAGGCCGCGTACACGTAACCCTGGACCTCGGCGAGCGCGATCGGCGGCTCGGCGATCTGCCCGGAGGCGAACGTAGTGCCGTCGAAGGAGTCCTTCCAGCCCTGGTTGACCAGGCCCTGCTCGGTGGCGCGCTGGTACTCGACGAAGCCGTCGCCGTCCCGGTCGCCGTATTTGACGATCCAGTCGAGGGCCCGGTCGGCGTGCGGGAGCAGCTCGTCGGCCACCCCGGCCGGCAGCCCCCACTGGGCGAGCTCGCCCAGCAGCATGACGAACAGCGGCGTCGCGTCGGCGGTGCCGTAGTAGACGCTGCCGCCGCCGAGGGCCAGTGAGGCATCCCGGCCGGACCTGGTCTCGTGCAGGATCCGGCCCGGCTGCTCCTCGGTCAGCGGGTTCTCCTTCTCGCCCTGGAGGCTGGCCAGGGTCCGCAGCGTGCCCAGGGCCAGCGACAGGTCCAGCGGCAGCAGCATCCA
The DNA here is from genome assembly GCA_963729365.1 of uncultured Actinomycetota bacterium. Classification (GTDB taxonomy): domain Bacteria; phylum Actinomycetota; class Actinomycetes; order Streptosporangiales; family Streptosporangiaceae; genus JASHPR01. Next base: position 6,193 of record CAVSNQ010000007.1, on the reverse strand, counting down.
CGAGGTGATCAGGGAGTCCCGGCCGAACAGCGTCATGAACCAGGGCGCCCCGGCCGCGATGACCGCGTGCTCCTCCTTCTCGCCGTGGCCCCGCCCGAAGATCCGCAGCGAGCCCACGTCCTCGGTGCTGGTGGCGAAGGTGGCCGCGAGCCGCTCATCCGAGGTGGTCAGCAGCGGGCTGCGGCGGCGCCATTCGGCCAGCCGCTTGGCCGGGGTCGTGTGCTCGATGGGCTCATCCTCGCCGTAGTGCGGGATCACGTCCGTGCCGTCCAGGGACGGCGTGACCTGCAGGGAGGCGGTCCAGCAGGCACCGCTCGGGATGACGGCCTGCCAGTTCAGCAGGCCGGGTGCCGCGGACGGGTCGCCGGTGCCGGTCACCGACACGACCCCGATGTTGGCGCCGCGGCGGCAGCGCAGCCGGAGCACCCCGCCGGCCGCGGTGATCTCGACGTCATCGTCGTGGTAGTGGTCCCGGCCCTCCTTGACCTCGAACAGGTCGGCGAAGTCGCTGGCCACGGCCACCGTGAGGTGCGCCGCGGCCGGCTCATGCCCGAGGTTGCGCAGCGTGATGTCGTCGCGCATGCCGTTGCCGACGTAGCGCCTGCGTATGATCAGCAGGGTGCTGTCGGCCCGGAACGGGCCGGGCGGCCTGCGGGCCAGGAACGTGCAGGCGAACGGGTCGTTCGGCTGCACGGCCACGGGCTCGGGCAGCTCGCCGTCGAGCCTGAGCTCCAGCCGGCTGACGAACCGGGTGTCCCTGAAGAACAGGCCCTGCGCGCCGCCCGGCACGATGTCGCCGGACGCGTCGCTGATGCAGAATGTGGTCTCGTCCAGCAGGGTGACCAGGCCGCTGCCGGGGCGGCCGATCATCGGCGGACCCCCGCTCGGCGTCCACGCATGTGTCATGGCCGTATGTTGCCCACCGGAAGGCACAGGGAAGAGCGCGACGGGTGATCGCGTTGATCGAGGATGGTTAGTCTCGATTCAGACCGCATCCGAGCCTGGAGTGATGTTCGTGACCGTCTCCCGTGCCGCCCGCCGCGCCGCCTCGGCGCCGGGCCCGGCCGTCGGCGTGCTCGCGCTGCAGGGAGATGTCGCCGAGCACCTCCGGGCCCTGCGCGCGGCGGGCTCGCGCCCGGTGCCGGTGCGCAGGCCGGGCGAGCTCGACGACGTGGCCGGGCTCGTGATCCCGGGCGGGGAGTCGACCACGATCTGGAAGCTCGCGGTGATCTTCGACCTGATGGAGCCGCTGCGCAAGCGGCTCGCCTCGGGCATGCCCGCGTTCGGCTCCTGCGCCGGGATGATCATGCTGGCGGACCGGGTGCGGGACGGCATCGAGGGGCAGGACACGCTCGGCGGGATCGACATGGTCGTGCGGCGGAACGCGTTCGGCCGGCAGGTCGACTCGTTCGAGAGCGACATCACGCTCAGCGGGATCCCCGGCCCGGATTTCCGCGCGGTGTTCATCCGGGCGCCCTGGGTCGAGCAGACCGGGCCGGGCGTCGAGATCATCGGAACCGAGTCCCGCACCGGTAGGATCGTCGCCGTCCGCCAGGGTCCGGCGCTCGCTACCTCATTCCACCCCGAGCTCACGCCGGACCTGCGCATCCACAAGCTCTTTGTCGACATGGTGAGGGAACGTTCATGAGCGGCCATTCGAAGTGGGCCACCACCAAGCACAAGAAGGCCGTCGTCGACGCCAGGCGGGGCAAGCTGTTCGCCAAGCTGATCAAGAACGTGGAGGTGGCGGCCAGGACCGGCGGCGGCGACCCGGCCGGCAACCCCACGCTGTATGACGCGATCCAGAAGGCGAAGAAGAACTCGGTACCGAACGAGAACATCGACCGGGCCGTCCGCCGCGGCGCCGGGCTCGAGGCCGGCGGCGCGACGTACGAGACCGTGACCTACGAGGGGTACGGCCCCGGCGGGGTCGCGGTCCTGGTGCAGTGCCTGACCGACAACAGGAACCGGGCCGCCGCCGACGTGCGCACGGCGCTCACCCGCAACGGCGGCTCGATGGCCGACCCCGGCTCGGTGTCCTACCTGTTCAACCGCAAGGGCGTGGTGATCGTCGGCAAGGCCGCCGGGGTGACCGAGGACGACGTGCTCGGCGCGGTACTCGACGCCGGCGCCGAGGAGGTCGATGATCTCGGCGAGTCCTTCGAGGTGGTCAGCGAGGCCGGCGACCTGGTCGCGGTGCGCTCGGCGCTGCAGCAGGCCGGGATCGACTACGAGTCGGCCGAGGCCGCGTTCCTGCCGTCGGTCGAGGTGCCGCTGGACGAGGAGCAGGCCAAGCGGCTGTTCCGGCTGATCGAGGCCGTCGAGGACTCCGACGACGTGCAGGACGTCTACGCGAACTACTCGGTCTCCGACGAAGTGCTGGAGCACCTGGGCTGACTGGTGGACATCCGGCCGCTGGGACTCACCGACGACCTCGAGGTCGAGGTCGACCTCACCCGCCGGGCCTTCGGCCCGCTGAACGAGGCGGGCCGGGCCGACCGGCTGGCCGATGCCCGGGCCGCGGCCGGCGGCGGCAGGTACTTCGCCGCCTTCGACGGGCCGCAGCCGGTGGCCGTGGCCATATTCCATGACATGCGCCAGTGGTGGCATGGCCGGTCGCTGCCGATGGCGGCCGTGGGCGGCGTGAAGGTCGCGCCCGAGCAGCGCGGCCGGGGCACCGGCCGGGCGCTGATGACCAGGCTCCTGCAGGTGATCGCGGACCGTGGCTACCCGCTGTCCGTGCTCTACCCGGCGACCGCACCGCTCTACCGGTCGCTGGGCTGGGAGCTGGCGGGCGGCCTGTACCACGCGGAGGTCCCGGCCCGTTCGCTGGTCTCGCTGCTGCCCCCGGACGATCCCGCTCAGCCGCTGCCCGCCCGGCCCGGCCTGCGGCGGGCGGGCCCCGGCGACGCCGACAACGTGATCGCGGTCATGGGGGCCGTGCACGAGTCGGCCAGGCACTGCGGCCCGGCGACGCCCGATGCCGACACGGTCCGCCGCTGGTGGCTGGCCGACCAGAACCGCTTCTGCTACCTGGCCCCGGACGGCTTCCTGGCCTACGGCTGGCACGAGGGCGGCCGCGAGCTCTCGGTCCGGTTCGCGCTGGCCGGGTCGGCGGAGACGACCAGGGCGCTCTGGTCGACCGTGGGCTCGCATGCCCCGATCGTCGAGCGGGTCCGCGCGGTGGTGAGCCCGGACGACCCGGTCGGCTGGCTGACCCGCGAGCCCGACGCCGGCCTGGCCAGCCGCTGGCCGTGGATGCTGCGCGTCGTCGACGCGGCCGCGGCCGTCGCCGGGCGCGGCTTCCCCGCAGCGGCCGGGCTGACGGCCGCGCTGCAGATCGACGACGCGCAGCGCCCGGCCAACACGGGCCGGTGGGCGCTGGAGGTCAGCGGCGGCCGCGGGGCCCTGACGCATGGCCGCGCGCCGGTCCCGCCCGCCGGGCCGCTCCGGCTCGGCGCCCGCGGCTTCGCCGCGCTCTACGCGGGCACTCCGGTCGCGGCGCTGCGCCGGGCCGGCCTGGCCGCGGGCGGCGACGCCGGCGCCGACGACGCGCTCGACACCGCGTTCGCCGGCCAGGCCTTCCTGCTCTATGGCTTCTGACCGGACGGCGACACGCCGCGCCACTCGCAGCGGCGCGGGGCGGCGAGCCGGTAATGTCTCGTCCGAACAGATGTTCGTCCGTGACCGGGATGGTGGGCCAGATGCGGGTGCTCGGCGTGGATCCCGGTCTCACCAGGTGCGGGTTCGGCGTCATCGACGGCGAGCCGGGCCGGAGGCTGGCGCTGGTGGCCACCGGCGTGGTGAGCACCAGCGCCGCCGACGAGATCGGCCCGCGGCTGCTCGCCCTGGAGGAGCAGGTCGAGCGGTGGCTGACCGATTACCGGCCGGACGCGGTCGCGGTCGAGCGGGTGTTCAGCCAGCACAACGTGCGCACGGTGATGGGCACGGCGCAGGCCGGCGCGGTCGCGATCGTGTGCTCGGCGCGCCGCCACCTGCCGGTGGCGCTGCACACGCCGAGCGAGGTCAAGGCGGCGGTCACCGGCAGCGGCCGGGCGGACAAGGCCCAGGTGACCCAGATGGTGACCCGGCTGCTCGCGATGAGTGACCCCCCACGGCCGGCCGACTCGGCCGACGCCCTGGCCCTCGCCATCTGCCACCTGTGGCGGGGCGGAGCCCAGCGCCGCCTCGCGGCCGCCGTCGCCGCGGCCGCCACGTCCCCCCGCGCCACCTGGAGGCCGGCATGATCGCTCACCTGGACGGGACCGTGTCCGCGGTGGCCCCCGACGGCGCGGTGATCGACGTCGGGGGGGTCGGGCTGCTGGTGCAGTGCACGCCGGGCACGCTGGCCGGGCTGCGCACCGGCGAGCGGGCCCGGGTCGCCACCTCGCTGGTGGTGCGGGAGGACGCGCTGACCCTGTACGGCTTCGCCGGGGAGGACGAGCGGAACACGTTCGAGCTGCTGCAGACGGCCAGCGGGGTCGGCCCCCGGCTCGCGCTCGCGATGCTGGCGGTGTTCAGCCCGGACGCGCTGCGCCGGGCGGTGGCCACCGAGGACCTGGCCGCGCTGACCACGGTTCCCGGCATCGGCCGGAAGGGCGCGCAGCGGATCGTGCTCGAGCTGGCCGGACGGCTCGGCTCGGCCGGGGACGCTCCCGCTGCGGCCGGCCGCTGGGTAACGGGACTCCGGCCGCACCATGGCGCGAGCAGGTGCGTACGGGCCTGGTCAGCCTGGGCTGGCAGGCGCGTGAGGCGGATCAGGCGATCGCGGCGGTGGAACCGGAACTGGCCGGCGGGGCGACATCGGACGGGCCGGAGGGCCAGGCCGTCGACGTCTCCGTCGCGTTGCGGGCGGCGCTGCGGGTGCTGGGGCGGCCCTAGTGACCGGCAGCGGCTCCGGGCCGGCGGGCGAGGAGCGCGTGGTCTCGGCGGTCGCCGACGCCGACGACCGGGTGATCGAGGGCGCGCTGCGGCCGAAGCGGCTGAGCGAGCTGGTCGGCCAGGTCCGGGTGCGCGAGCAGCTGTCCCTGGTCCTCGAGGGCGCGCTGCGCCGCGGCAGGCCGCCCGATCACGTCTTGATGTCCGGACCTCCCGGCCTGGGCAAGACCACGATCGCGATGATCATCGCCGCCGAGCTGGGCGCGCCGCTGCGGATCACCAGCGGCCCGGCGATCGAGCGCGCTGGCGACCTGGCCGCCGTGCTGTCCACGCTGAGCGAGGGCGAGGTCGTGTTCATCGACGAGATCCACCGGGTCGCCCGGCCCGCCGAGGAGATGCTGTACCTGGCCATGGAGGACTTCCGGGTCGACGTGGTGGTCGGCAAGGGCCCGGGGGCCACCACGATCCCGCTGGAGATCGCGCCGTTCACGCTGGTCGGGGCGACCACGCGGGCCGGGCTGCTGCCCGCCCCGCTGCGCGACAGGTTCGGTTTCACCGCGCACCTGGACTTCTACGAGCCCGAGGAGCTCGGCATCATCGTGCGCCGGTCGGCCGGGCTGCTCGGGGTGCCGCTGCGCGACGACGGCGCCGACGAGATCGCCGGCCGCTCCCGCGGCACCCCGCGGATCGCCAACCGGCTGCTGCGCCGGGTCCGCGATTACGCGGAGGTCCGCGCCGACGGCGTCGTGAACCAGGCCGTGGCCCGCGCGGCGCTCGAGCTGTACGAGGTCGACGAGACCGGCATGGACCGGCTGGACCGCGTCGTCCTGTCCGCGCTGGTCCGCAGGTTCGGCGGCGGCCCGGTGGGCCTGTCCAGCCTGGCGGTGGCCGTGGGGGAGGAGGCGGAGACCGTCGAGGTCGTCGTCGAGCCCTTCCTGGTCCGGGCGGGCCTGATGGCGCGGACCCCGCGAGGCCGGGTGGCGACCCCGGCCGCATGGGAGCGGCTGGGCCTGGCCGCCCCGGCCGCCGATCACGCGGATTCCGCGACCCTGTTCGGCTGAGCCCGCCGCGAATCGGACGCCGCGGCAGGTAACGACCGGTCGCAGGCTGGTCACGATCACTGCTCAGACGCCGTAGCCTGTTGGTGCGTCGCTTGCGCGCCGCTACACTTCGGCAGTTGGTCAACAACCGCCGCCCGGCGCCGGTGCCTGCCTCGTGCAGGCCCGCGCCCGGGCACAGTTGGATCGGCCACCGCGCACTCAACTGGAAGGAAGCCCCGCGATGGGGAACATGATTCTCGCGGCTTCGACGAAGT
>CAVSNQ010000006.1:0-312155 GCA_963729365.1 uncultured Actinomycetota bacterium | reverse complement strand
CACTGACAACGTCTGCCGAGTTCGGCCAGACCTTAACCAGGGAAGCTGCCTGCCCCATCGAGCCGAACACTGTCGATGCGACTATGGGCAGCGCCATAACAGCTGCCCATCCGCGGCCGGGGTCGACTCTGCTGAAGCGAGCCATCGCGTATCCCGCCGTGATCGCGGCGAACCAAGCGCCGAATACCACGTGCTTCTGCAAGCTGACAGCCGTGTGGAGCCTCGCCTGCTCGGCCGGAGCTAGCAGAGCGGCGACTGCCAAGACGGCAGGCAGGAACTTCCCGCGTGCTTCGCTGCGGGTAGCAAGCAACGCGCCAAGGACGGCGAGGACCAGGATTAGGCTTGTCCACACATACGCACGCTGGAGAATGGTCGTTACAGCGACATCCGACTGCGTTCGGTCAAGGGTGCTCGTCGTTATGCCCGCCCAGTAATCCTGGCCGCCAGCAACGATGGCCGCGATGACCAGCGTGAGCCATGAGCAAAGTACGGCCAGACCGGCCGCGAGCCCCGCGCCGACTCCGCGCTGGCGCCATACCGCCGATGCCACGACGATCAGCACCACGGGAGTGAACAAGGTGGTCGCGTACTTCACCGCGTCGGCCGCGGCCAGGGTGACGGCAGCCGTGACGAGAAGAACCATCCGTGTGCACAACTGGCAATCAGCAGAGCGGACGCCTAGCCAAGCGGCCAGGCCAAGCAGAAACAACGCCATCGCGTCAAACGTCGCGAAGGCGCCAAGGAACTGCGTGCCAGCGAGGGTAGCGAACAGCCCCGCGGCCAGAAGTGCCGCACGCTGTCCGTACAGCCGACGTGTCGTTGCCCACAGCAGGCTCGTAACCCCGAGCATGAGGCACAACGACAGGATGCGCGCGGCGGCAAGGCCCCCGATGCTATCCGCCAAGGCGCCAATGGGCGGGTAGATGGCTGGTGCACCGGAGAAGTACGCGGGGAAGTTAGGGATCGGCGTTCCGTGGAGCCAATGGGCCCATTCCAGGTGCCCGGCCCGCAGGTACAGTGCCTCATCCTGAAATGCCGTGTTGGACCACGCGAGCCGGAGCGACAGGAGTACCTGCACGGCCAGTACGACAAGCAGTGGCCATCGCACCTCCGCCGTCCCACGCTCGCCTCGCCGACGCCCAGTGACTCGTGGGACGATGCGCCTCGCCGCTTCGAGCGGCCCGGCATGGTCGCTTGCGGAAGGCGTTCCGTGCGGGGGAAGAATGCGCTTTACTCGGCTACCGTCGGGGGGTGAAGGCACAAGACCTGCGCCAATGGGACGCTGACCGTCAGCCGACAAGCCTTCGGACGTGCCAACTGTCGGCGACAGGTTCGACAAGTCCGCCGGCACAGGGTCGTATACAGCGCTCACAGATGCGGCTCGCAGCGAAGTCGCGCCATCGGGTATCGCCCGGACAGGCACGGCCCGGAGAAGTCGGCCGAGCGACATGCCGCAGGCAACGCAGAAGCCTGCGCCGACTGCGGAATCGTTATGCCGTGATTCATAGGTCGCACCTGCCTGCGATTAGGCGCGTACCAGGGCGCCTCGGCTCCCCCCACGCACGCAAAGTATCGGCGGCGTCACGTACCGTGGCGATACCCCCCCGGATAGGAATACCGCATATGAAACCTACAGTCAGGCCTCTACGGAGGAAGGGCGATTGGCGAATTTCCGGACGATGATAGCTCATGCGGCATAGTGTAACTATCCAGTTACAATGAGTTATGACACTGGGGGTAGCACACGGTGCCATATGTGCATTGCGAGGGTGGGCTGCATGGAGAGACAGAAGTGCTCGCCTGCTAATGACGGCCGGTTGACACAAGGGTCAGGCTAGACAGGCCAGTACGGAACGCTGCCAAGGCCGCCTGGTCGCCTTCGATCCGCCAGTCTTGGCGTTGGGGCAGGTTGGCTTGGTCCTTATCGAACCACACGACCCCGAGGGTTTTGTACTGGGACATCCCTTTGAACAGATTGAGGATGCTGACGAACTGGTTGCCGTGTGGCGTTACGGCAGCTTCGGACAGCAGTATCTTCTTGTGGGTGAGTGCCTGTACTTGACGAATGGTCTGGCCGAAGACCTTGGCAAAGGTATCCGCCGGACTGTTGTAGTAGCCGTCGATGCCGACCCAGGTGACATAACTCGCGCCGGGCCACCAGGAGGCGATTGGCCCGGTGCCAAGTTGATGGGCGGTGCGAGGTTGGTCGGCCTGGATCGTCCACAGCCAGGTGACGTTGTCGGCGCCCTCGGTGCGGAACAGTGTCACGATGTGCCGCCACGCTGCCACGAACGTCGGCGGCGGGACCTTCGTGTAGCCCCACGAGTACCAGCTGCCGTTCATCTCGTGCCCGAAGCCAATGACAACCTGGTGTCCGAAATCCCTAACGCTGTCGGCATACAGACGAAGGTAGCCATCGTAATCACCTGCTGCGATCGCCGAGACGGAGGCGTAGGTAGGATCGATTTGCACGAACGGGATTTGGCCGTGCCTGTGGATCATCTCCGCGAACGATATAGCGAAGGGCTGCGCCCAGCCGCTGTAGTACCCGACGAGGTTCGGCTGTCTGCCCACAGCCCCCGCGAACTCTGCGATTGGCTGGTAAGAAGGCGGCGACCCAGGCTCGAAGACACCCAAATAGGAGTCTGAGGTGGCCGGCAGAGATGAGTGTACAGCCGGGTGAGGGGAAGGCAAAAGACTGAAGCGGGCTCCGGTAAAGCCGACGGCCACAGCAGCGATCACGAAGGCCAAGAGCATCACAAAGCGAGGTCTCATGCTGGCTTTTCTCCGGGAAAGATGACGCGGCTCACGACGGCGAGGTTGAGCAAGCCGAAGACCAATAGGACTGCGAACTTCAAAGACCCCAGGGTCACCGTCCGCCATACGGCCAGTACGAACCATAGGAGGGCCATACCGCCGCTCCACCAAGTAACGCCGATCCGGAAACGCCGCAGCGAGCTACCCGGCGTCCGAGTCGGATGCCAGCCCATCGACTTACCCCGGGCGCCGTCCCATATCGCGAAGACATGTGCCCAGCCACGGGCAATTCCCAAGGGCCAGACCGACGGCCCGTACCTGGAGCGATGCCACAACGGATACAGGACGAACCCGGTGAGCATGGCCGGTACCAGGATGATGAAGTTTCGCAGCCGGATCTGGTTAGGAAGAAAGGCCAGCATGACGATGGGGATGATGGGCCCGAAGAACGTCAGCAGCGCCGTGTAGGCGTAGTAGAAGAACCCGGAGATGTAGGCGAGCCGAGCCGGGAGGCTCATCGGTATCGACCACAGCCGGCCAGAGAAGACGATGCCAACGTTTCCGGAGCACCAGCGGTACTGCTGGCGCACGAACGCGTCGAGCTCCTCAGGGCAGATCCCGGTCGAGAGCACGATCGGCAGGTAGACCATCGACCAACCGGCGCGCCGCACGTCGAGTCCGGTATGCACATCTTCGGCGTAGGGGATGAGCGTCGGGCCGCCCTGCGGTTCCAGCGCAGTCCGCCGGTAGACCGCAGAAGTCCCGCAGCAGATGGCCGCGTCGAATCGGTCGCGAGCCACTTGGACCGTCCGGTAGAACACTTCCTGGATTGGGCCCGCTCCCTGCTCGATCCATGTCTGCGCGGCGCTGCTCCTGAAGAACTGGGGCGTCTGCACGATTGCGATCGCCGGTTCGTCCATGTAGGGAAGCGTCTCGGCGAGGAAGTCGGGGCGGGGAGCGAAGTCTGCGTCCAGGATGACCAGGTATTCAGCGGTAGTGCGCGCGAACGCGTACCGGAGGTTGCCCGCCTTCTTGTAGGCGGGCAGGTCGGGCCGACGGATGTAGCTGAAGCCGAAGGACTCGGACATCGAGCGAGCATCGTCGGACGGTCCGTCATCAAGGACGTAGGCCTGTGCCGCTCCCCCATAATCCGCGATGAGATCGGCCACTGCAGTCCATGTATTGCAAAGCAACTCGATCGGCTCACCGCAGATCGGCAGGAAAATATCCACGCCAGGGTAGGAGAGCGGATGCCACGCCTGGATGCGCGCCTGGTGAGCGGCCAGATCGAACCCTCGGCCGGCAAAGTTCACCGGCAGGCTGATCACCTGATAGATGACGTAGGTGGCTGTGAAGAGCATGAACGGCGAAAGCACTAGGTCATGTGCCTCGAACCTGAACTGGCTGATGATGAGACAGCTCGCGCCGATGACGAGTATGGTCGTCAGGTAGGGCAAGTTCCTCTGGATATAAGCGTATTTCTCGTCGTCATCCGGAGGCCGGGGAAGGACAAGCCGGGTCTGACGGTGCCGCGTGTTGGCGGCAGCGACGCTGCTCACCGGCGGTTCCAGCGATGCTTGCCCAGTTGCGCTCACTTGGTCGGCTCGTATTTCCAGATCTTGTACGTACCCTGGCCGATGGGCGGGATCTCGACGCCGTAAGGCACGACCTCGATGACGTGGTAGTTGGGGTTGTTATTGATGTCCTGATTGAGGATCTGGTCCAGAGATGTTGTATCCGCGAAGTTCAGCGCTATGAGGGAGAAGTAGTTTTGCTGCGATTTTCGTACCGAAGGTTCCTGCATTGCCAGAGCCGACAACGCCTGCCTTCTGGCTCGGCCCGCCAGTGCTCTGCCCCGACGGCAGGACGATGTTCCGGGTGCTTGACCATCGCTGCCACTGGCTCCCGGAGGGCAGGTAATATTCGGCGATGGCTGGGTCCTCGACCAGGAGCCGCCCGTTGCCATGGTCGGCCAGCGGGCGCAGTATCGCAATGAAGCTGGTCGAGTTAGCCCAGCTGGTGGAGAACGCCTACGACTGGCTGGCTCCCAGCGATATCGGAAAGGCGAGCGCCACCACGCAGGCTCCGCAGGTGAGAACTCGGTTCCTTCCAGCGGGCGCGGCAGCGACAAACCAGTCCACCGCGTAGCCCGCGGCTATGGCCGCGAACCAGGCGCCCAGACCTACGTGCTTGTTCAACGAATCCACTGTGTCCAGGCGTGCTTGCTCCAGCGGCCCCAGGAACACGGCGATAGCCAAAACCGCCAGCAGCCACGTCCGCGCACGCCCCTGTCGGCCTACGCCGCTGATGATGACGCCGCATATGGCCAGGATCGCGACGAGACCGGCCCACGACCAGGACTTGGCCAGAACGGTGAGCGGGGAGGCGGCGCCGGGCACTCGCGCCAAGGTTGTTCGCTCGAACCCGCCGAAGTAGGAGCTTCCGCCGATGAGCAACCCCACCAGCAGGAGCGTGACCAGCACGATGAGGAGGATCGCGATCCGCCGGAGAGCGACCTTTCCGCCAGGCTTCGGAAATGCGGTAAGCAGCGCGAGCAGCACCACGATCGGGTCGAACAGGACCGACGAATACGCTGTGGCGTTGGCGAGCGCCAGCACGATTGCCGCCGCGACCATCCGGCCGGTCGCGTCTCCGCTGTCCCCGGTACGGACTACGCACCAGGTAGCGAGCGCGACAAGGAATAGTGCCATGGAGTCGTAGGTGGCGAACGCCCCCAGATGCAGTGTCGGCCCAAGGACGGCGAACAGCGCGGCGGCAAAGAAAGCGGCCCGGCGCCCGTACAGCCGACTGGCGGTGGCCCACAGCAGCGTGGTCGCCCCGAGCATGAAGACCAGGGACAGGATCCGGGCCGCCGTCAGCCCGCCGATGCTGTCTGCTAGTGCGCCGATCGGCGGGTAGATGACCGGCGCTCCCGAGAAGTAAGCCGAGAACGGCGGGATCGGTGTGCCGTGCAGCCAGTGCGCCCACTCCAGGTGCCCGGCCCACAGATAGGCGGCCTCATCCTCGAACGCCGTGTCCGCCCTGACCAGCCGGATTGAAAGGGCGGCCTGAACGACGAGCACAGCAAGCAACGGCCACCAGCGCGGGACGTGGCGCGCGAGCACCCACCGCTCTGGGACGCGAGCCTGCCGCGGGAGCCGCGGGCGCTGCGTCCAGTGCGGAAGTGTCTGAAGCCTCCGTCGTCTGGCGGGTTGTTGTGCCGTACTCCATAGGCCGCACCTGCCTGCGCTCAGGGGCGTACCTAGGGGGTGCCTCGGCTCCCCCCCGGCAGCCCACCTGCTGTGCTGATGACGTCACACGCCGTGGCGGTATCCCCCCCGGACAGGAATACCCCATAGGAGAAGGTACTGTTCGATCACGCTCAAGGACGGATGTTTGCTGAATCTTCTGTCTGCCAGCCACTACGTGGAGATACTGGTGGGGATTACGAGACACCTGTCCAAGCCAGGGACGCCCGTCCCTGTGACGAAGTGGCTCGCGCGTAGGCCCAGCCGCCACGGTTCGGCGGCTGAAATGTGTCACGTAACTCTTTCGTGACAACAGGTCATTTCGCTTGTATAACGGGGCATCCTGTGCTGCGCTATCTCCCGGGGATCGCGTCATCCTGTCCGCGTGCCCTGGGGGGTTTGGCCGCATGGGAGATGAGAACGGCAGGCCGCCGCTGGCACGACGTGTGCCAGGTGCGACCCGAGCCGGGCCGGCAGATCCGGAACGGCGAAAGCCGCCGGAGCTGCCGGAGGAGTTCCGGCAGCGAATACAGGCTGTCGTCAGTGCTGCGCACGCCCAAGCGGCACGGGAGCAAGAAGCCAGGCGTGAGCACGAGGCTCGACGCGAGCAGCCGCAACCGGATCAGGCGACTCGTCCCAAGCCGTCTGCGCCTTCGCATCGGCGGGTGCCGGGCGCGGCCAACGGGCAGACGCCGCCGAAGGCGAAGCTGCGGTCGGTTCTGCCAACCCCGCAGCGGCAGGGAGCGCCGTCAGATGAGGATGCGGACTTCGATACAGCGGAACTGCCGCGTCTGACGGCCTCAGGGGCCATTGCGAGTCCGGAGGTCAACAAGACCAGCCCTGAGTCGACTCGCTCCGCGCCGCCGAATGGCGCAGAAAAGCCAGATCTTGCGAACAGGCAACAGCGCGCCGCCCAGCAGGAGCGGGAGCGCGGTGCGCAGCATAAGCGCACCGCCAGGCAGGAGCGCGCCGCCCAGCGCGAGCGCGCGGCGGAACAGAAGCGAGCCGCCCACCAAGAACAGGAACGCGCCGCCCAAGAACGCGCCCGCCAAGAACAGGAACGCGCGGCACAGGAGCGCCGCGCCCGGCTAGAGCAGGAACGCGCCGCGGCAGGAGCACACCCGACAGGAACGGGAACGCGCCGCACAAGAGCAGGCCAGGCAAGAACGCGAACGCGCCACACAACAGGAACGCGAACGAGCCGCCGCACAGGAACGCGCCCGGCTGGAGCAAGAGCGCGCGGCACAGCAGGAACGCGAACGAGTCGCCGCACAGGAACGCGCCCGGCTAGAGCGGGAGCGCGCTCAGCTAGCGCAGGAACGCGCCCGGCTAGAGCAGGAGCGCGCAGCCGAAGAACGCGCCAGGCAAGAACAAGAACGCGCCGCAGAGGAGCGCGCCCGGCAGGAACGGGAACGTGCCGCCAGGCTGGAGCAGAAGCGCTCCGCCAAGCAGGAACGCGCAGCCCAGCGCGAGCGCGCGGCGGAACAGAAGCGCGCCGCCCAGCAGGAACGGCAACGCGCCGCGCAAGAACGCGCAGAGCAGGAACGCGCAGCCCAGGAGCGAGCCCGCCAAGAGCAAGAACGTGCGGCGGAAGAACTCGCGCGCCAAGAGGAAGAGCGAGCTGCCCAAGAACGCATCCGCCAGGAGCAGGAACGCGAGGACCGGGAGTGGGCCGCGCAAAGGCGCGCCCGCCTAGAGCGGGAACGCGACGAGGAGGAAGTCGCCCGGCTAGCGCAAGAACGCGCGGCGGAGGCCGACGGCGCCGCACGGCCAGCGGAGCCCGAGCGCGCCGCGCAGCCGAGCCGAACGCCGCCTCGCCGCCTATGCCGGCCCGGGCGGACCTGCCAGCGCAGCCGCAACCCCGCCTGCAGGAGGCACCAGGCCTTCGGCAGGACACACCAGGTCTTCGACGCTATCCGCACGCCTGCCCTGGTCGCCGCGGCGGCAGTTCTCCTGGCCGCCGGGTCCTTGGTAGTCGTGCGGTCCCTGCATACCTCAGAGCCACCGGCGCCAGGCAGCATCGGCACGCCGACCCAGAATCAGGCAGCAGCCTGGGTCGCCCAGCAGGTTAGCCGCAACGCAGTCGTGTCCTGTGATCCTGCAACGTGCCTGGTGCTGAGGTCGCAAGGCGTTCCCACTGACGACCTGTTCGCGCTGCAGCCGAAATCGCCTGCCCCATTCGGCTCTCCCAGATCGTCGTGGCCACGGCAGCCATCCGAAAGCAGTTCGGCAGCCGTCTCGCCTCGGTCTATGCGCCCGCGGTGCTCGCGAGCTTCGGCTCCGGGAAGGCGCGGATCGACATCCGGGTGATCGCACCAAAGCGGAGCCGCCGCGTATCTATCCCAGCTCAGGGCGGACCAGCAACAGCGGAAGGTGGACGGAGCCGCACTTGTGGGCACTTCGGGCGCGTCGCTACCTCGCCCACGGCCCGGACGGAGCTGGCGGCCGGCGAGGTCGACTCGCGGCTGATGATCGTGATCTCGTCCTTGGCGATCGTGGTAAATCACGTCGATGTGACGGAGTTCAGCGACTCCGGTCCAGGCGCCAGCGCGGGCATGCCGCTCCGTTCAGCCACCCTGATCGGCAGCACGGCAAGCTTGCGGTCGATCGCCGCGTACCTGCGCGCGTAAGGCAGCAGCTTCCTTCGCCCCCTCGCACACCGAAATGACGCAGCGTGACGGAAAGCCAGCACTGGTGATCGAGTTCGCCGCGCCGACCCCGCTTGGGCTGTTCAATAGCCCCAACCAGTAACCAAGAATGGCGAAGCGGAACCGATCAAGCACGTGGCGTTGCGTTCGGGGCTATGGCCTTTCGCTGTCGAGCGCGGCCATCTGAGCCGGGTCGTAGCGATCACCAGCGACCTGGCCAGCGGGTATCGCGGTCTCGAGGGCGGCCAGCTCCGCGGGATCTAGCCGCAGGTCAAGGGCGCCGAGAGCCTCGGCGAGCCGGTCCCGCCGCTTGGTGCCGATCAGCGGGACGATGTCGCTGCCGCGGGAGAGGACCCAGGCGATGGCCAGCTGCGCCGTGGTGACCCCGTGGTCCTGCGCGATCTTCTCCAGCGCGGCCAGCAGGTCCAGGTTGCGCTCCAGGTTCTCGCCGCGGAACCTGGGGTACCTGGACCGCGGGTCGCCCGGTCCGATCTCGCGGGCGCTCGCGGTCGAGAGCAGGCCGCGCGACAGCACCCCGTAGGCGGTCACGCCGATGCCGAGTTCGCGGACCGTCGGCAGGATCTCTGCCTCGATCCCGCGGCTCATCAGCGAGTACTCGATCTGCAGCGCGGTGACCGGGTGGACGGCGTGCGCGCGGCGGATCGTGGCAGCGCCCATCTCGGAGAGGCCGAGGTACCTGACGTAGCCGGCCTCGATCATCTCCACGATCGCGCCGACCGTGTCCTCGATGGGAACGCGCGGGTCCAGCCGGGCGGGCTGATACAGGTCGACGTAGTCGGTGCCCAGGCGCTGGAGCGAGTAGGCGAGCGAGGTCTTGACCATGTTCGGGCTGGCATCGTGCCCGATGAACGCGCCGCCCGGATCACGCTGGCCGCCGAACTTGACCTGGATGAACACGCTGTCACGGTGCACGCCGCGCAGAGCGTCGCGCAGCAGCATCTCGTTGTGGCCCATCCCGTAGAAATCGCCGGTGTCGAGCAGCGTGATCCCGGCATCGAGGGCCCCGCGGATGGTTGAGACGCTGTCCAGGTCTTCGGCAGGCCCGTAGACGCCGGACATGCCCATCAGGCCCAGGCCGACCCTCGAAACCTGAGGTCCGCCGCTGCCCAGCGGGATCGAATCCATCAGCTCCTCCGTCACCGTCGACCACGACTGCTTGCCTGGTTACGCATCCTACCGGGCAAGACATTAGCCGGCTAACGCCGGGCCGCCGCATAGACCGGTTCCCCGGCCACGTAAGTGAGCTCGACACCCGTGCCGGCGATCTCGCCGGGCGGGCCGTCGAACGGATCACGGTCGAGCACGACCAGGTCGGCCAGCTTGCCCACCTCGATGGCGCCGGTCTCGTCGAGGTGGTTGACGTACGCGGAGCCGCACGTGTACGCGGCCAGCGCCTCGCCCAGGCTGAGGCTCTGCCCGGGCAGCAGCGGCTCAGCTCCCGTGCCGGGCAGCGTTCTGTTCACCGCGACGTGAATCGCGCGCAACGGGTTCGCGCTGCTCACCGCCCAGTCGCTGCCCGCCGCGAGGCGGGCGCCCGAGTGGAGCAGGTCACCGAACAGATACTGGCGCGCGGCCCGTTCCGGCCCGATGAATGGGATCGTCAGCTCGTCCATCTGCGGCTCGTGCGCGGCCCAGAGGGCCTGCACGTTCGCGGTCACGCCCAGCGCGGCGAACCTCGGGATATCGTCCGGGTGCATGACCTGAAGATGGGCGATGTGGTGCCGGTTGTCGTTGGCGCCGTTCGCGTCGCGCGCGGCCTCGATCGCGTCCAGCGATTCCCGCACGGCGCGGTCGCCGATCGCGTGCAGGTGGACCTGGAAGCCCTGCCCGTCCAGCAGAGCCACGTACTCGCGCAGTTCGGCCGCGTCCACGTGGGACAGGCCCCGGTTGCCGGTCTGACAACCGCAGGAGTCCAGGTAGGGCTCGATCATCCCGGCCGTGAAGCTCTCCACGACCCCGTCCTGCATGACCTTGACGGTGTTCGCGCGGAACCGGCCCGCCTGGCCCTGCTCGCGCCGGGCCAGGATGTCGGGCAGCTGCTCGCCGCCCCGGCCGCGGTCCCACCACAGGGCGCCCTGGACCCGCGCGGTGAGCTTCCCGGCCCCGGCGGCGGCCAGGTACACCGGCAGCGGATCGCCCGAGCCGAGGTACTCGCCGACGATCGCGTCCTGCCAGGCGGTGATGCCGCGGGCGTGCAGGTGCTGCTGCGCGAGCAGCAGCCCGCTGAGCCGTTCGTCGAACGTGACCGCGGGAACGTGACGGCCCACCAGGGTGGCGGCCCCCTCGTGCAAGGTGCCCTGGGCGGAGCCGTCGGCGCCGCGCTCGATCCGGCCGTCCGGCGGGTCCGGCGTCCCCGCGTCGATGCCCGCGAGCTCGAGTGCGCGGGAACTGACCCAGGCACCGTGGCCGTCGCGGTTGGTGAGGTACGCCGGGCGGCCGCCGGTGACCTGGTCGAGAAGCTGGCGGCTGGGCGTTCCGCGGGAGAACCACTCCATGCGCCAGCCGCTGCCCGCGATCCATTCCCGGTCTTCGTGGCTGGCCGCGTAGGCGCTGATCCTGGCCAGCGCCTCGTCCAGGGTGGCCGCCCCGATCAGGTTGCATCCGATCATCGTCACGCCCGCGAACGCGGGATGGACATGCGCGTCCTGGAATCCGGGCAGCAACGCCCGCCCGCGCAGATCCACCACCTCGGTGCGCGGGCCGACTAGGTCTTTGATGTCGTCACCGCCGCCGGTGGCGATGATCCGGTCGCCGCGCACGGCGACCGCACGCGGCCCCGGTCCGGCCGGCACCAGCCGGCGCCCGGTCGGGTCCGCGGTGTACACCGCCCCGCCGGTGAAAACCACATCCGCCTGCGCGCCCATGCGCTCTCCTCTCCCCTGCCGCCCGCCACTCTCTCGGGTCACAGCGGTCCCATCGTGGCTGCTTAGCCATTCTCCCCGCTCGCGAGATGCCAGGATTGTGGCCATGACCAACACGGAGCCCGAAGCGGAATGCTTTGTCTGCCTTAAGCACACGGAGCAGGGATCGCTGCTGCCGGGCGGCCCGGTCGGCCAGGATGACCTGGTCGTCGTCTCCCACCTGTCGCCGGATGCGCCGGGCCGCTCCGGCGCCCCGGCCTACCTGGGATACCTGTTCGTGGAGCCCAGGCGGCACGCGCCGGGTCTGGCCGATCTCACCGACGCCGAGGCGCAGGCCGTGGGCTGGTGGTGCTCCCGGGCCAGCCGGGCCCTGCGCGATGTCGCCCGGGCCGAGCATGTCTACGCGGCCGTGATCGGTGACAGGCTCCCCCACCTGCACGTTCACCTGCTGCCGAGGTATCCGGGCACTCCGCGCGAGTACTGGTGGGACGGCGTGGATGAGTGGCCGGACGCCCGTCGCGGCCAAGAGCCAGAGATCGCGATGCTCGTACGCGACCTGCGCGCCTACCTCGACTCGGCCGGGCCTATTTCAGCGGGCTACCTAGCTTAAGTCCGCGGTGACGTGGCAAAGTTCGGCCATGGGACCGACTGTGATCACCACCTACGGCAGAGTCCGCGGCCAGGTGCGGGACGGCGTGGCCAGCTTCCTCGGAATCCCGTATGCGGCCAGCCCGACCGGTCCGCTGCGGTTCCGGCCCCCGGTCCCTCCGCCGGCGTGGGACGGGATCCGCGAGGCCGACCGGTTCAGCGCGACCCCGCCGAAACCGGACTACGCGGCGCCGTTCGACGTGCTGCTGCCCGAGCCGAACATCCCCGGTGACGACTGGCTCACCGTGAACGTGTGGACACCCGACCCGGGCCGGGTCGGGCTTCCGGTCATGGTCTGGATCCACGGCGGCGCGTTCAGCAACGGCAACTCGGCTATCCCCAGCTACGACGGCCATGCGTTCGCCCGGGACGGCGTCGTGCTGGTCAGCCTCAACTACCGGCTGGGCGTGGACGGCTTTGCGCTGCTGCCCGACGTCCCGGCCAACCGCGGCCTGCTCGACCAGATCGCGGCGCTGGAGTGGGTGCGCGACAACATCGCGGCGTTCGGCGGCGACCCCGGCAACGTCACGGTGTTCGGCGAGTCCGCCGGGGCGATGAGCGTGACCACGCTGCTGTCTCTGCCGCGCGCCCAGGGCCTGTTCGCCAAGGCGATCACGCAGAGCGGCTCCGTGCAGGCGGCCGCCGACCCGGCGGACGCGGCCCTCGTGGCCAAGGAACTCGGTCTCGCGGTCGGCCGCGAGGCCACCGCGGCGAGCCTGGCCGAGGTCGGCCTGCCCGAGCTCATCCAGGGCCAGATCGCGGTGCGGGACGCGCTGTCCGCCCAGCCCGATCCCGCGCGCTTCGGCGCGACGATCGTGGCCAGCTCGATGGCGTTCATCCCGGTCATCGACGGCGACCTGATGCCCGTTCACCCGCTGGCGGCGATAACAACGGGCGCCGGATCCGGGGTAACGCTGCTGACCGGCACGACGACCGAGGAGTACCGGCTCTTCCTCGTTCCGACCGGCGTTGCGGGCCTGGTGACCGAGGAGGGACTGGCCGGCCTGCTCCCGGTGCTCGGTATCGGCCCGGCGGTGGCCGATCTCTACCGGGCCAACCGGCCGGATGCGTCCCCGGGTGACCTGTTCGCCGCCATCCTCACCGACCGGTTCTTCCGGCTTCCCGGGCTGGCCGTGGCCGAGGCCCGCGCCACCGGGGCCGCCCCGACGTATATTTACGAATTCGCGTGGCCGAGCCCGGTCGGCGGGCTCGGCGCGTGCCACTCGCTCGAGATTCCCTTTGTCTTCGACAACCTCTCGGCAGACGGCGCCGAGCTGGCGCTCGGCCCGACACCGCCGGCTGAGCTAGCCGACCGGATGCACGCCGCCTGGATCACCTTCGCCCGCGATGGCGATCCAGGATGGCACTCCTTCGACGACAGCTACCCCGTGATGATGTTCGACTCCCCCGGTGGCGGGCTTCAGGCGGACCCGCGTGGCGACGAGCGCAGAATCTGGGCCCTCAGCGGCTGAACGGCCAGACGGCCGGACGGCCGGACGCACAGCGGCTCAGGGCATGCCAGCAACCATGCACGGCGTCGTGCACGGCTTGCGGCCTGGCCGCCCTGGCATCACAGTGCCAGACCGGCCTAGGCCGCACACTCCCGGCACACAAGCCGGCCGCCGCGCGTCTCGGCGAGCTGGCTCCTGTGGTGCACGAGGAAGCAGCTCGAGCAAGTGAACTCGTCAGCCCGGCGCGGGATCACGTGGAACGAGAGTTCCTCGTTCGACAGGTCCGCTCCGGGCAGTTCCAGCGACTCAGCCACATCGTCGGGATCGATGTCGATCGCGGTCGATGACTTGTCCATCCGGCGCGCCTGAAGCTCCTGCAGGCTGTCCTCGCTCAGCTCGTCGTCGGTCTTCCTCGGGCTGTCGTAGTCGGTAGCCATGTGGCCCTAACCCCTCCATCTTCTTCACCTATCGCGCGGGTGTAACGCTCGGGAGGCCTCGGTTGTGCCCGAATCCGGCGGGGAATTCTGTCACGTCCCGGCGCCTGGTACACGTACCGAGCATCCCCGGCGGTTCGCGTCGTGGCGGACCCTGCTCGTGAGGATCGCCTTACTCCTCGCATTCCATCTAAAATCTCGGGTGATAACTTCCTCCATCAACGCCACTAGCAGGCAGAAGCGTGCGTATGGTACAAATCGCGTGCCAAGTCAGCCTGCATGACCCCGCGGAGACGGTTTATGCCCCACGTCGAGCCGCTGCATGCCGACGATCCGAGTCGCATCGGCCGCTACCGGCTGACCGGGCGCATCGCGGGGATGCCCGGCCCCGGTCCGTTCTACCTGGCCAAGACCGTCGATGGCAGCGACCTGACCGTCACGCTGCTCGATGGCGACTGGACCGCGGATCCCGCCGACCGGGACCGGTTCACCGCGGAGGCGAACGCGGCCTCCCGGGTGGCGCCGTTCTGCGCCGCGCGGATTCTGGGGTCCGGATTCGAGGGCAAGCAGGCGTACCTGGTCAGCGAGTACGTCGCCGGCCCCTCGCTGCGTGAGTTCGTCACCGAGGAAGGGGCGTGGGAGGACGGCGATCTCGAGGCGCTGGCCATCGGGACCGCCACCGGGCTGGCCGCCGTCCACCAGGCCGGGCTGGTCCACGGGGACTTCGGCCCCGAGTATGTCGTGCTCGGCGCGGACGGGCCGCTGGTCATCGAGTTCGGGATCACCCCGCCCTACGGCTCCGCGACCCCGGCTGCCGACATGCGCGCCTGGGCGCAGACGGTGCTGTTCGCGGCGGTCGGCGGGTCACCAGAGCCGGCCTACGAAGACCTGGAACTGCTGCCCGAGCCGCTGCGTACGCTCGTCACCCAGTGCCTCTCCGGGGGACCAGGCGACCAGCCATCCGCCCGGTCCGTCGTGGTCGAACTCCTCGGTGACAGCGATCCGCCCGCCGGAGTGCTCGGGGAGGGTTCAAGGCGCGCAGCGCCCGCCGCGCTGCCGCCTGGCCCGGCCGAGGCCCCGGAAGGGCCGCGCCGGACCCGGACGAGCCGGGCGGTGATGATCTGGTGGGCCGCCGGGGTCATCGCCTGCATCCTGGCCATCGCCGTGGTCATCCGCATCGCCGAGAATCAGAGCCACCAGGGCAGCCGGCCGCCCGCCGCGGCGAAGACAGCGACCCAGAAGCCGCCGCACGCCAGCCAGCCGGCCCGCACGGCGAAGGTTCCCGCCTCCGTGGCAGGCACCTGGTCCGGCCAGGTCAGCCAGAACAGCCCGTCCGGCGCGTTCAGCGTCAGCGTCCAGGTGAGCCTGACCGCCGGCGCCTCCGGGGGAACCGTCCGCTACTCGGGCTCGTTCTCCTGCGTCGACCACCTCAGCCTGGTGTCCGATACCTTCGGCACCCTGACCCTGAACCAGGGAATCGTCAAGGGCCCGTGCCAGCGTGGCGTGGTCACCCTCATCCCGGTGTCGGGGAACACCATGCAGTTCCGCTTCAAGGGAAAGGGAGCGCCCGCCGCGACCGGCACGCTGGGGAAGGCTACCTAGGTCAGCCGTCCCGCTCCGGGTCCAGGCTGGCCAGCAGGTCGTGCAGCTCGCCCAGGAGCGGCGGCGCGGCCGCGATCGTCATCGAATGGCTCGCCGGCCGGCCGTGCAGCCCGGTTACCTGCGCTCCGGCCTCAGCCGCGATCAGGCCGCCCGCGGCGATGTCCCATGGGTTGAGGCCCCGCTCGTAGAAGGCATCCAGGCGGCCGGAGGCCACCGAGCACAGATCCACGGCGGCCGACCCGCCGCGCCGGATGTCCCGCACCCGGGGCAGCACGCCCCGCAGCACCTCGCCCTGGACCAGGCGCCGCTCCGCCTGGTACCCGAAACCCGTCGCCACCAGCGCCCGGTCGAGCGGCACCCCCTGGTTGCAGGCCAGCTTGGCCGGCGGCTCCGCGTCCTCGCCGCGCCAGTCCAGGGCACCCGAACTCAGCCAGGCGCCACCGCCCAGCCCGGCGCTGTACAGCTCATCGCGCCGCGGCACGAACACCGCGCCGGCCACGACCGCGCCGTCCACCTCGGCGGCGATGCTGACCGCCCAGTCGGGCAGCCCGTACAGGTAGTTGACGGTGCCGTCCAGCGGGTCCACGATCCAGCGGACACCGGAACCGGAACCGGTCTCGCCACCCTCCTCGCCGAGGATCCGGTCACCGGGCCGCGCTTCGCCGATCAGATCCCTGATCAGCGCCTCCGCGGCGTGATCCGCCTCGGTCACCACGTCGGTCGGGCTCGACTTGGTGGCCACCACCTCGGGACGGCCGCCGCTGCCGATCAGCAGCAGGCCCGCCGCCACCGCGACCGTGCTGGCCAGCTCGAGCAGGCCGGCCGTGCCCGGCGGGCTCATACCGAACCCCGCGGCCTGACGGCACCGGCCCCGCAGCAGCCGCTGCCGCACACATCGAGAGCCGGCCCGAGGTCGCCGAGCGCTCGCGGCGGCCGCCCGTCCTGCCGCTCGGCCACCAGCTCACTGATCATGGCGACGAATCGCGGGTCCGTGCCGGGCGTCGCCGCCCGCGCCAGCGGCAGGCCGAGCCGGCCGGCGGCCTGCGCCGCCTCCACGTCAAGGTCGAAGACGACCTCCATGTGATCGGAGATGAACCCGACGGGGACGAGGACCACCGCCCGGGAGCCGGACCCGGCCAGGCCGGTGAGGCAGTCGCCGATATCGGGGCCGAGCCAGGGCACCGACGGCGGGCCGCTGCGGCTCTGGTAGGCGAGCCGCCAGGAGCCGGCCCGGCCGACCCGCTCGGCGACCAGCCGCGATGCCTCGGCGAGCTGCCGGGGATACGCGCCCGGCCGGCCCGCTGGCGCCGGCCATCGCCTCGGGGATGCTGTGCGCGGTAAAGACAAGGTCATAACTGCCCTGAACGGAAGCCGGCAGCGACTCGGCAGCGCTCCGCGCGGCATCGGCGAGCGGCTCGATGAAGCCCGGGTGGTTGAAGTAGGGCCGCAGCTTGTCGATCCGCGGGGCGTCCGGCACCGCCGCCCTGGCCCGCTCGATGTCCTCCAGGTACTGCCGGCAACCCGAATAGGAGCTGTAGGCCGACGTCACGAACGCGATCGCGTGCCGCCTGCCGTCGGCGGCCATGGCCGCCACGGTGTCGGCCAGCATCGGATCGGCGTTCCGGTTGCCCCAGTAGACGGGCAGGTCGATGCCGCTGGCCGCGAAGTCTTTCTCGACCGCGGCGAGCAGGTCGCGGCACTGCTGGTTGATCGGGCTGACGCCGCCGAACCGGTAGTAGTGCTCGGCCACCTGGTCCAGCCGCTCCCGCGGCACGCCGCGGCCGCGGGTGACGTTCTCCAGGAACGGGATCACCTCGTCCGGGCCCTCGGGGCCGCCGAAGGACACGAGCAGGAAGGCGTCGTAACGCGGCATGTCACCATCCAACCAGGCCGTGCGCGCTGACCCGCCCGGTCAGCCCTAGGGCCAGATCAGGAGGAGTAGTCCTGGGCGTACTCGGCGGCCAGCGAGAGCACCTCGCTGACGTACCAGCCGGCGTGGTTGTAGTCGAAGATGGCGGCGGACAGGGCACTGCCGCCGGCCGCCGCTCCGTCAGCGCACAGCATCCGCGCGGCCGACGCCACCGCGTCATAGGGGTTCATGATGTCCGGCGGGCCGGTCTGGCCGAACCCGTCGATGCCCCAGATCGCCCACGTCGACGGCAGGAACTGCATCGGCCCGAGCGCGCAGGCCGGCGACGGGCCCACGTTGGTCCCGTCCGCGCTCTCGATCTGGCCGATCGCGGCCAGCACCGTCCAGGACATGCCCGGGCAGTACCTGGCCGCCGAGTCCTGGAACAGCTGCAGGTAGCTGGTGGGCAGCTGGCCGGACACGGGCTGCGTGACGGGAAGCTGCTGCTGGCGCAGGCTGACGATCTTGGCCGATGGCCCGAGCACCGCCTTGACCTTGGCGGTCAGCTCGGCCAGTCGGGCGCCGGGCGCGCTGATCAGCGCCGCGACCCGGTGCACCAGGCCGAGCTCGCCGGACACCTGGGTGTCGACGAGCAGGTCGACTCCGCCGATGCCGAGCGCCGCCGACGCACCGAACCGCACGGTCCGCGTCGCGGCGCCGGTCAGCTGATAGCTGGCGCCGGGGCGCAGGCCCAGGCTGGCCCGCGCGGCCTGGGAGGCGACGAACTGACCGCTGGCCAGCGCCGTCCAGAAGGGCTGGTCCGACGCGGTCTGCAGCGGCACCCAGGACCGGAACTGAGCCGGGTTCACGCCGATCACGCTGACCGGCTGGCGGCCCGCCTTGATCTCCGCACCGTCGAAGGCGATCATGTTCCGGACGCCGGTGATCTTGCCCAGGCTGGTCAGCTGCTGGTTGCTGAGCCCCGCGGGCGAGACGATCAGCAGATCGGGCAGGATGATCTGCCGGAACGAGGTGGCGGCATTGCCCGGCGCAGCGGCCGCCGCCGTCGCACCGCCCGACCCGGAGGCGGGCCGGACGATCCCGGCGTACGCGCCGACCCCGATCAGGACGAGTGCGCTGCAGCCTGCCATGCCGCGGAGCATGAGCGACCCGGAAGCGGCGGCTGACCCTTTGGGCCTGATCAACCGCTGCCGGATCAGCCGTCCCATCATCGCCATATACCCTAACCCGGCCCCTCGCCACTCCCGAAAAGGACATTACCCAATTCCCGGTGAGCGGTAGCGCAACTAGTGAAGAAACGCCTGAGACCTGAGATACGGTTCATGGCGGAGGGTAGCGGGCAATGCCGCACCCAGCGCACCCAGCGGAACCGGCAGAATGGGCCGATGCGGATATCTGACCGGCCCGGCGCGACGTGGCGGAACTGGGCAGGCAACGAGTCAGCGCGGCCGGCCAGGACCGCCCGGCCGCGCTCGGCCAACGACGTGGCGGCCGAGGTCCGCCGGGCGGCCGCTGATGGGCTGACCGTGCGGATGGCCGGCACCGGGCATTCGTTCACCCCGGCCGCGGTCACCGACGGCGTGCTGCTCCTTCCCGGCGCCCTGACCGGCATCAGGTCGGTGGATGCCGCGGCCGGGCTGGCCACGGTCGAGGCCGGCTGCCCGCTGCAGGTGCTCAACGCCGAACTGCTGGCCCGCGGGCTTTCGCTGGCCAACATGGGCGACATCCAGGTGCAGACCGTGGCCGGCGCGATCCAGACCGGCACCCACGGCACCGGCCGCGACATCGGCGGCATGGCGGCCCAGGTGGCCGGCCTGGAGCTGGTGCTGGCCGACGGGACGATCGTGACCTGCGCCGCGGACGCGCCCGCCGGTCCCCCACCCGCGGCGTCCCCGCCCGCCAGCCCCCGGCCAGGCCTCTTCGACGCCGCCCGGGTCGGGCTGGGCGCGCTCGGAGTGGTGACCGCCGTGACGTTCCGGGTCGTTCCCGCATTCCTGCTCGAGGCGCGCGAGGAACCGATGCGCTGGTCCGAGGTGATCGCCCGGCTGGACGAATTGACGTCGGAGAACGAGCACTTCGAGTTCTACTGGTTTCCGCACACCGAGGGCTGCCTGACCAAGCGGAACAACCGGGCGGCGGGGCCGCCGCGGCCGCTGAGCAGATTCCGGTACCTGCTCGATGACGAATTCCTGTCCAACACGGTGTTCGGGGCGACCTGCAGGCTCGGGCACGCGTTCCCCGCGGTGATCAAGACGGTCAACGGCGCGGCCGGGAAGGCGCTCGGATCGCGCAGCTACGTCGACGCCGCGTACCGGGTCTTCACCAGCCCGCGGCGGGTCCGGTTCAAGGAGCAGGAGTACGCGATCCCGCGCGAGTCGCTGGCCGATGTACTCGGCGAGGTCAGGGCCCTGTTCGCGCGCCGGGACTGGCGGATCAGCTTCCCGATCGAGGTCCGGGTCACCCCCGGTGACGATCCCTGGTTGTCCACCGCCTACGGCCGGGACAGCGCCTATATCGCGATCCACGTGTTCCACGCCTCGGCGCATGAGGAGTACTTCCGTGACATGGAGGCCGTGATGACCGCGGCGGCCGGGCGGCCGCACTGGGGCAAGATGCACACCAGAACCGCGGAGTACCTGCGCCAGGCGTATCCTAAGCACGGGGATTTTGTCGCGCTGCGCGATGAACTCGACCCGGAGCGCCGGTTCGGTAACGCTTACCTGGCCCAGGTACTCGGCCCGTGAACGCGGTACGAAATCGACTTGATCCGTCGTAACCGCGCTTGAGAAGACCGCACAGGAAGGAACCACGCCTGATGGAACCGTGCGGGACGGTGGGCGGGACGCGCTAGTGGACGGCAAGGCAGCCGAGGCCATAGGCGCCGCGGACGGCGGGCCGAGCCGGATACGCCCGTCTCTCGGTGGCGGTATGCCCGCGCAGGAACGCGAGCTTGGCCGCCAGGGCCGGGAGACCGTGCGCAGGCTGCTCGAGGCCGGCCTTGCCGAGTTCGACGAGCGGGGGTTCCAGGCGGTCCGGGTCGACGACGTGGTCCGCCGGGCCAAGACCTCGCATGGCACCTTCTACCTCTACTTCGCCAGCAAGGACGACCTGTTCAAGACGCTGCTGCGGGACGCGCTGCGGGACATGGAGATCATCACCGGGGATTTCCCCGTGGTGACCACCAACGACGCAGGCCGGCAGGCGCTGCGCGCCTGGGTCAGCAAGTTCTGCGACACCTACGCCGCGCACGCCAGCGTGATCCGGATCCTGAGCACGGCCGACGTCGTCGGCGAGGAGGTCTACGGCGACGGGCTGCAGTTGTTCTTCCGCATCGCGGAGGCCATCACGCAGGGTATGACCGCGGCATCGGCGGCCGCGCGCGGCGCAACGGATCCGGGCGGCGGCGTTCCGCCGCACGCGGAACTGACCGCGGTCGCCTGCCTGATGATGCTGGAGCGGGTCAACTACCTGCTGAGCGTTGAGGTCATGCTGCCGAAGGAAGAGATGGTGAACCGGCTGACCTCCATCATCTACGCGGCGTTCAACTCGCAGGACCACTGGGCCTGACCACTGGCCGGACCGCCACGGCGTTCGCACTCCCCGGCCGGGGGCAGAATCGTTGACGTGCGATTCCTTACCGAACAACTACCGTTTCACGACCTTGCCTACAGCGACGTGTTCCTCGTGCCGAGCCGGTCAGCCGTGACTTCCCGGCTTGATGTCAGCCTGGCCTCCGCCGACGGCAGCGGCACCACGATCCCGGTGATCGTGGCCAACATGACCGCGGTCGCCGGGCGCAGGATGGCCGAGACCGTGGCCCGGCGCGGTGGCCTGGTCGTGCTCCCGCAGGACATCCCGGTGGATGTGGTCGCCGAGGTGGTGTCCTGGGTGAAGAGCCGTGATCTGGTGCATGACACCCCGCTGACGCTCGGCCCCGAGGCCACGACCGGGCACGCGCTCAGCCTGCTGCCCAAGCGCGCGCACGGCGCCGTGGTCGTGGTCGAGGACGGGCGCCCGGTCGGCGTGGTCACCGAGTCCGACTGCAATGGCGTGGACAGGTTCACCCAGCTGCGCCAGGTCATGTCCGCGGAGCTGTTCACGCTGCCCGCCGGGACCGACCCGGAGCACGCATTCGGGCTGCTGCACGACGGCAGGCACCGGCTCGCCCCGGTGGTGGACGGCACCGGCCGGTGCGTGGGCATCCTGACCCGCACGGGCGCGCTGCGCGCGACCCTGTACCAGCCCGCCACCGACGACCGCGGCCGGCTGCGGATCGGGGCCGCTATCGGCATCAACGGCGACGTCGCGGGCAAGGCCAAGCTGTTGCTGGACGCGGGCGCGGACCTGCTGGTGGTCGACACGGCCCACGGCCACCAGGACAAGATGATCCACGCGCTGCGGACGGTGCGGGATATCTCGCCGTCGGTGCCGGTCGTCGCGGGCAACGTGGTGACCGCAGGGGGCGTCGCCGACCTGGTCGAGGCGGGCGCCGACATCGTCAAGGTCGGCGTCGGGCCGGGCGCCATGTGCACCACCCGGATGATGACCGGGGTCGGCCGTCCGCAGTTCACCGCGGTCCTGGAGTGCTCGGCCGAGGCACGCAGGCTCGGCGCCCATGTGTGGGCGGACGGCGGCGTCCGCTACCCCCGGGACGTCGCGCTCGCGCTCGCGGCGGGCGCGTCCAACGTCATGATCGGTTCCTGGTTCGCCGGTACCTGCGAGTCGCCGGGCGACGTGTTCCGTGACGCCGACGGCCGCCTGTACAAGGAGAGCTTCGGCATGGCCTCGGCCCGGGCGGTACGGCTGCGCGCGGCCGCCGACTCGCCGTTCGACCGGGCGCGCAAGGAACTGTTCGAGGAAGGCATCTCCAGCTCGCGGATGTACCTGGACCCACAGCGGCCGGGCGTCGAGGACTTGATCGACTCGATCACGGCCGGCCTGCGCAGCGCCTGCACCTACGCGGGCGCCAGCGACCTGGACGAACTGCACGCCCGGGCGGTCGTCGGCGTGCAGGGCGCGGCCGGCTACACCGAGGGAATGCCGCTGCCGGGCGGCTGGTGACGGCCGGCCAGCGCGCGCTACCCCGGTATCGCTCCTGGTTGGCAGTGACGGTCATGCTCTCGCCGGTCAGTCGCTCATCGCGCTGCCGTGGTGGGCGAAAGCAGGGGGCGGGTACTGGGCGTGGGCGTCACGCCGGCGCAGTCGCAGCGCGAACCAGGCCAGCAGGCCCACCGCGATGACATTGAGGATGGCCTTGCCGACGATGTTCACCGGCCCGGTGAGGCCGGTGACGCCGAAACCGGCGGCCATCTGCACGATCAGGGCGCCGGAGCAGACGGCGAGCACTTGCAGATCGGTACGGGCCGACCAGCGCCGCAGCGACCAGGCGGCGAGGGCAACTTCGGCGGCCGCGATGGCGATGGGGACGGGGAACGGCAGCCAGCCCAGGTGGTTGCCCAATCCGGACAGCAGCAGCAGCCCGAACCAGGCGCCGGCGCCGAGCGCGGCGGCGGCGGCGAGCCGGCCCGCGGTTGGCGGCGGCGGCCCGCCGGGGGTGAACGTGCGGGTCGGGGCGGCGAGCCGGGCCAGCACCATCAGGGTGATGACCAGGGCCACGGCTGCGGCCTGCTGAGCGGGGTGCACCCTGGCCGGCACGTGGAAGACGCTTTTCTGCAGCACGGTGTACCACAGCAGGCCGATGCCGGCCGCGTTGACCAGGTAGACCGCGCCGACCACGACCGTGCCGGCCGGGCCCAGCCAGGGCTTGTCCCGCCAGGCGGGGAACAGCAGCTCGGTGAGCAGGATCGGGATCGCGATGCTGAAGACCGCGTGATAGCCGATGTTGAACGCGGCGTAGGTCCAGAACACGCCGAGGGCGACGCCATAGGGATGGGACTGCAGGGCCGGGGTGAACCAGGTCGGCTCGAGCAGGCCTTCCTCGATGGCGCCGTAGGCGGCGCCGAGCAGCAGGATCGAGGGCCACCCGCCGCCCCAGCGGCGCACCACTTCGCGGATGAGGAGCGCGCCCCCGCCGTACAGGCCGATCTGGGCAAAGTATCCAGCGCTCTCGGTGACTGTCGTGGTCCCCCACAGCACTTCCGCGATCAGCGGCGCCAGGAGCAGGAGGACTATGACTGGCCGGGCGCGGCCGCGAGGCACGAGCATCGGGATCTCCCTACGGTCATCAGAATTAGTTTAGCTTGCGAGATAAGATTCTCTTTGTGTAAGTTAACATCATGGACGGGCAGACAGCAAGCGATCAGGAGCGGCTTGGCCGTCTCATCGGCCGCGAGCTCAGCACCGCGGTCGTGATGTTCCACGAGGCAGTCGGCAAGCGGCTGGGCATCTCCGGCACCGAGCGCAAGCTGCTGGACGTCCTGGGCCGCCTGGGTCCGTCAACCGCCGGGGAACTGGCCACCCACACCGGCCTGACCACCGGGGCGATCACCGGAGTGGTGGACCGCCTCGTCAAAGCGGGATACGTACAGCGCGAGCCCAACCCGCGCGACCGCCGCAGCGTGATCGTCACGCGCCTGGCCAACCCGGCCAGCGATCGCCAGGCCGCGGAGGTATTCACACCGCTCGGGCAGGCCATCGCGGATCTCTCCGCGCAATACCAGCCGGCCGAACTGGCCGCGATCTCCAGATACCTCGTGGGCCTGACCGACATCCTGCGCGAGCAGACCACTCACCTGCATGACGAGGCAGCCACGGCCAGCCCCGCGGCGCCCTGAGCCGCCCCGGTTTCCGGGACGGGCTAATCAATCATGAGCCACCCGAGTCCGAACCGCCGGTCGTGATCGGTCAGGGCGTGATCAGCACCGTCCGGGACTCGGTGTAGAAGGAGCGGGCGGCCAGGCCCTGCTCCCGCGGGCCGTAGCTGGACTCCTTGGCCCCGCCGAACGGCGCGTGGAAGTCCACGCCCGACGTGGGGGCGTTGACCCTGACCATGCCGGCATCGAGTTCGTTGGTCAGCCGGAGCGCCCGGCCCAGGTCGCTGGTGAAAACGGCGGCGACCAGCCCGAACCTGACCCCGTTGGCGATCTCGACCGCCTCGTCCGCCGAGTCGGCGCTGATCACCGCGGCCACCGGCGCGAAGACCTCTTCGCTGGCCAGCGGTCCGGTCGGGCCGTCCAGCTCGACCAGCGTCGGCGCCAGGTAGTACCCGGGGGCGTCCAGCGCCTGGCCGCCGGTGATCACCCGGCCGCCGGAGGCGCTCACCGCGGCCAGGGCGGCCGACCGCGCGCCGTCGTCGATCATCGGGCCGACCAGCGTGCCCTCGGCGGCGGGATCCTCGACCTGCAGCGCGGTGATGGCCTCGGCGAGACGGTCACGGAAATCGCTGTACACCGTCTTTTCGACGATCACGCGGCTGGTCGCCGTGCACTTCTGGCCCGCGTAGCCCATCGTCGCGTAGGCGATGGTGGCGGCTGTCCGGCCCAGGTCGGCGTCGGCCAGCACGATCGAGGGGTTCTGCCCGCCCATCTCGGCCTGGACCTTGCCGCCCCGCGCGGCCACCCGTCTGGTGATGTCCCGGCCCACGGGAACCGAGCCGGTGAAGGACACCGCGGCCACGTCCGGATGGTCGATCAGCGGGCGCGCGGTTTCGGCCCCGCCGAGCAGCACCTGGAAGACGCCATCCGGCAGCACCGGCGCGATGATCTCGTGCAGCAGCAGCGCGGTGGCCGCGGCGGCGCTGGACGGCTTCAGTATGGTCGCGTTGCCGTAGGCCAGGCTCGGGGCCGCCTTCCAGAGCGGGATCGCGACCGGGAAGTTCCACGGCGTGAGCAGCGCGGCCACCCCGACCGGACGGTAACGGGTCATCAGCAGCGCGTCCGGGTCGGCGGCGGGCAGCGTCTCCCCGTCGGGAAGCAGCGCGAGCTGCGCGTAGTAACGCAGGATCGACACGGCCCTGGCCACCTCGCCGCGCGCCTCGGAGACCGGCTTGCCCACCTCGCGGACGGTGAGCGCGGTGACCTCGGCAGCGCGCTGATCCAGGGCGGCGGCCGCCTGGCCGAGCGCGGCCGCCCGGGCCGCTCCCGGAGCCCGGCGCCAGGCGGCCGCGGCGCGGCGGGCCCGCTCCACCACGGCGGCCACATCGCCCTCGCCGGCAGATTCCCACTCGCCGATCACGTCTGACGGGTCGTGCGGATTCACGCTCGTGAACGTCATCGCGTCCTTCCTTGTCGGGCGCAGGGCCGGTCCCCCGCAATGCTAAGAATGTCAGGTGGGCGGAACCGGAGAAGGGCGGCGGGCATGACCGGAGCCGAGATTCTCGCGCGGCACGGGGTGGTGCCCGAGCCGCCGGCGGCGGTGAGCACGGCGAGGTTCCCCGATGGGGCGCATTTCAGGATCGAGATCCCCAGCATTGAGGGCCCCGCGGTGTTCCTGGCCGCCGTCGAGGCCGCGGTCGGCGCCGGGATCACCGTCAACCGCGTGTCGCAAGGCAGCGGCGCGATGCTGCTGGCCGGGGCCGAGCTCGCGGAGATGGCGCGGATCGGCGCGGACAACGGGATCGAGGTCTCCCTGTTCGTCGGGCCGCGGGAGGAATGGGACACCGGCCGGTCCGCCGTGGCCGCCGACGGCCCGGCGCTCGCAGGCCAGCTCCGCGGCGCACGGCAGCTCAGGTACGCGATCGACGACGTGCTGCGCGGCGTCGAGCAGGGCATCCGCGGCTTCCTGGTCGCCGACACCGGCCTGCTGCAGCTACTGGCCGAGATGCAGGCGGCCGGCCAGATCCCCGAGTCGGTGGTCTGGAAGGTGTCGGCGGCGGCGGCCCCGTCCAACCCGGTCAGCCTGCGCCAACTCGAGGGGATCGGCGGATCGACGGTCAACGTGCCGTCCGACGTCACGCTCGGTCAGCTGGCCGAGATGCGCGCCGCGGCCTCGGTGCCGATCGACCTCTACGTCGAGGCCCCGGACGCGCTGGGCGGCGTGGTCCGGGGACACGAGGCGGCCGACCTGATCGCGGTCGCCGCGCCCATGTACGTGAAGTTCGGGTTGCGCAACTCGCGGCCGCTCTACCCGAGCGGCCTGCACCTCGCGGACGAGGCGGCCGCGATCGCGCGGGAGAAGGTACACCGGGCCGCGGTCGCGCTCGAGTGGATCGCCCGCAGCGGCCTTGACCTGGTCCAGTCGGGACCGGGCGCCAAGGGCCTCGGCGTCCCCGAGCCGTAACGATGGCCTGGTCCCTGGATCGGTCGCCTCACTGGCGGGCACCCTGGACGGTATGGACAACTCGATCGCACTGGTTACCGGGGCCAACAAGGGCATCGGCAAGGAGATCGCGCGTCAGCTCGCGGGCGCGGGCCTTACCGTTTACGTCGGCTCGCGGGACGCCGCGCGCGGAGAGCGCGCCGTCAAGGAGATCGGCGGCGGCGCCCGGCTGCTCGTCCTCGACGTGACCGACGCCGCGAGCATCGCCGACGCCGCGCACCGGGCCGGCCCGCTGGACATCTTGGTCAACAACGCCGGCATCTCCGGCGATGACAAGACACCGGACCGAGAGGACGCCGCACCTTTCGCCGTATCTATGAGACGAACGTCTTCGGGGTCGTCGCGGTGACCAACGCCTTCCTGCCGGCGCTGCGGCAGCCGCGCATCCCCGGATCGTGAACATCTCCAGCGGCACCGGATCGCTGACCTGGGCGACCGGGCCGCAGTTCCCGCACCGGGGCACCCACGCCGCCTACCGGTCGTCCAAGGCCGCCCTGAACGCGCTGACTGTGTATTACGCCCACGCCCTGGCCGATGACGGCATCAAGGTCAACGCGCTCGCACCCGGCCTGCGCCGGACCGACCTCAACGCCACCGCCACCGCCAGCGGCGGCGACCCGGCCGAGGCCGCGGCAGGCGCGGTCCGGCTGGCGCTGCTGCCGGACGACGGGCCCTCCGGGGACTTCTTCTCCTGGGACGGGACACCGGTCCCGTGGTAAGAGACACGCTCTATGTCCATTAGCTGAACCGTGAGCCCACTCGTATCGCTCGCGGATGGAGCGCCTGGCAATTGCCGGGCCTATGGCCTTACCCCTCGTCCGGGTGCCTGCGCTTTAGCTCTGGTTGCGCTTGACGTAGAAGCCCTTGCCGCGCACGGCCACGATCAGTCCTTGGTCAGCGAGCGAGGCCAGGGCCCGCTGGGATGTGCGGTGCGAGACTCCGTACTCCTGGGCCAGGGTCAGGATGCTGGGCACGCGCCCGGTGATCCGGCCGTCCGCGATCATCGCCCGCAGGATGCCCGCTAGTTGCTCATGCAGGGGCACGGGCGAATCGTGATCGATCACGCACGGCACGATGCCCCCCCGGTGCTTGCGCCTGCATGGCAGGGCTTGCCCGTGTAAGCACGTGTGTACACTTATCGAACCGGGCTCTGAACCAGCTACGCCCACGTACCTGGCGAGCCCGCCGCCGCGACACACATGAGGAGGGGGCAATGCCCGAGTACCCAGACGGTCGCAGCGTCCCGGCGGTCCCACCCAGCAGCAGCGCACTACGAGAGTTCTGCCACGCAATCGAGACCGCACTCACCCTGGCCGCGCCCGCCACCACGAAAGACGAGCTGACCTACCTGAGAATCAGCCGTGACCGTGCCCGCGTCGTGCTGTTCGGCTGCAAGAGAGTCCTTGCCGATCATGAGCTTGATGACCGTGACCTCATGGTCATCGTGGCCAGCTTGCGGGACATGACCACCCAGCTGCCTGCCGACCAGTACACGCCCAACTCGCTGACCTGGCGATAAGTGCTGGCGATCCCTCGTTTATAAGACTGAAGCCCGATCGTGATCAAGCTGCACCGCAGAAGCCGGAAGGTCTCTTACCTGTTCTATCCCTCGTTCGAAAGCGACCCTCATCCCGCGCTCGAAGCGCCGCTGCGGATCGATCTGCAGACATTCGCGGTCCGCTTCAGCGATTTCCGCTCCACGGACAACCCACCTATCCTGCATCGAAAGGACGCCCTGGTTTCGCCTGACCATCCTCTTCATCGGAAGTTCTCCCGACTGACAGCGCAGGAAGAACGGGCGGATCTGCTGGGAATACCTGGCATAGGAACCCGGAAAGCCTGGAACAGACTTCTAGAAGAAGAAGGATGGCGGCCAATTACCTTGTCCTGACCGTTGACCAGGAGCGGATCATCGGAGTGCGGGCTTGCCGGGACCGGGATGAGGCACGCAGCTTCGCGGGCATCACCTGACCACCCGGCGGTATCAGACTGGGCCAGCGCGCATGCCGGCGGCGCCGGCTGGGCCAGATAGCTCATTGGCTGTGGCCTGAGGTGCTGAGCGCGCCGGCGACGGTGTCCCAGGAGAACGAGCCGGGCGCCAGGTGCCACTGCGCCATCATCCCGTGCAAGGTGGCGGTGATCAGCCGGGCCTGCAGGACGGGATCGGTCCCGCTGGGCCATTCGCCGATCGTGGTGCCGGCCTGGATGAGTGAGGCGAGTCGGTCACGGGCCTGTGCGTCGGAGTCGTGGACTGCGGCGGCGATGGCGGGCTGGTAGGCGGCCAGGGTGCGTGCTTCCATCAGAACCCGGCATGTCTGCGGGTCCTCGGTGACGTGGGCTCCGACGGCTGCGACGAGGGTGCGCAGGACCCGCCGGGGGGCGTGGCGCTCGCCGGCTGGCATGTTCGAGATGGCGGCATTGATCCGGGCGGTGAGGGCGCAGTCCCACTGATTGTGCAGGGCGACGTAGAGCGTTTCCTTGCTGGGGAAGTACAGGTAGGGGGCGCCTTTGGAAATTCCGGCTCCGGCGGCGACCTCGGCCATGGTGGTGGCGTAGTAGCCGGTGCGGGCGAAGCAGGCGAGCGCGGCGGCGAGGATCTGGCCGCGCCGCGCGGTCCGCTGGTCTTCTCCGATCCTGGGCATGGGTCGTCTTATCGCAGCGCGTGGCTGCCGGTGCGGGCGGCGACCGCCCATTCCAGGCCAAATCCCAGGACGCAGATCGCGATCGCGGCGAGGCTCGCGCCGGTCACCTGGTACCAGGACAGGCCTGAGCCGGGCACCAGCACCGCGGCGCAGCCCAGCAGCGCGGCCATCGTCCAGCCGGGGCCGGTGATGGCGCAGTGGGTTTCCCGGCACTGCCGGAAGTTCAGCAGGCAGTAGCTGCCCGCAAAGGCCAGATAGCCGCTCGCCAGCGCCAGCCCGCCCCGGCCGCCGATAGCACCCGCCGCGGAAAACACTGCCACGGCTGCCACGATCCCCCAGCATCCCCGCGCTGCCGGGCGCACGAGCCGCAGGTACTGCTCTGTCCTGGTGCGGGGTGAGGCAGGTTGACCGCTTAGCATCACTAGCTCCATAATGACTGACTAGTCAGTCATTATGGGTGCCGGAGGGTCCTGCGTCAACGCGGCCCGGTTCGCGGTCGGCGGATATGCGCTGATGCCCGCTTATCGGTGCCTGACGATCCCCGGGCAGGAGGAGTTCGAGATGCAGGTGACGGTGCTGGCGGTACCCGGCTGCCCGAATGTGGCGCTGCTGGAGGAGCATCTGGCCCGCGTGCTGGAAGGCCGCCCCGGCGTGACCGTCTCCCGTCATGAGATCGCTGATGAGGCAGAGGCGGCCAGCCGGGGAATGCTTGGCTCGCCCACGATCCTGATCAACGGGGCCGATCCGTTCGCCGAGCCGGGCCAGTCAGCCAGCATGTCCTGCCGCCTGTACCTGGACGGCGATGGCCGGATTTCGGGTGTGCCGTCAGCGGGCCAGCTCCGCCAGGCCATCGAGCGGGCCGCGGACAGTGATGCCGGCGCAGACAGCCCAAGCTGGCTGGATGCGCTGAGGCGAGGTGGCCGGGGGCGTATCGCGCCTTCTGAGCGCGGTCTCAAGACGGTGCATCAGCCCGTACTCCGCTCGTTCGCGCAGACGGTGGCCCGCCCGAGACGTCGCTGCTGGAAGATGCCGCGCAGGGCACGGTGAAGCGGTTCAGCTCAACGGCGAGAAGGGGCTACGGCTTCATCGCGGTGCAGGGCGGCCCCGCAGGAAGGGCAGAAGGTCGAGTTCGACATCACGCAGGGCCAGAAGGGCCCCCAGGCGGGAAACGTCAGCATCATCGCCTGACGCACCGGCAGCGAGCGCCTTCCCGGATGCCGCGCAGTCCCGGGGTCGCGGCCGGTGCGCTGACCCGCCACCGTCCTAGATGGCTCTGCCCGACTGAGCCCCGGCTGACGGAGGACGAGCCGTGCCTGATCACGGCTCGCCCTTCTGGTCGAGATCGACGAGGACCGGCGGATGCGTGCCGCCGCGCTCACCGGCGCGAAGCGCGAGCGCAAAAACTGTTGTTGTCCGGATTGGCGGGCGCAAGAGACGGGCGCAAGAGATCCGTAACCTCGCCTTACGGTTGTGTGACGGAAGCGGCCTGGCCGTATCCGCGCTGACGCGTTTGGGGGTCGACTGAAGCGGGGTTCCGGGATCACAGCAGATCCACCCCTTGACCCAAGGAGAACGACATGCGCAAGGGCGTTTGCCTGGCAGCGGGCGGCAGCCTGCTGGCGGCGGCGATTGGCCTGTTCGGCGGGGCAGCCGTTGCCGGCGCCAGCACGGCCTCACCGGTCGTCGGTTACACCTACGTCAACGACAACACCGCGACCGCCAATACCATCGCCGGGTTCGACCGGCACGCGGACGGCTCGCTCACTCCCATTCCTGGCTCCCCGTTCACCATCGGCGGCGCGGGCCTGGGCGCCGGCCTGGGTTCGCAGGGCGCGATCCAGGTGACCCAGGACGGCCGGTACCTGCTGGCCGTCGACGCCGGCAGCAACCAGATCTCGGTACTGCGCGTCTCCGCCGGTGGCGTGCCCGTGCAAGTAGGCCAGCCAGTCTCCTCCGGGGGCGTGGAGCCCGTCAGCGTCGCGATCTCTTCCTACGGTCTCGTCTACGTCGCGAACTCTGACGCGGGCGGCAGCGACGGCAACTTCACCGGCTTCCACCTCAGCTTCGACGGCACGCTGACGCCGGTCCCCGGCTCGGCGGTCGCAGCCCCGGCTGGCTCCGGTCCGGCCGACGTGCTGTTCAACGCCACCGGTACGCGCCTTGTCGGCACCCTCGTCGACACCTCGCAGATCGACAGCTTCGTGGTGCTGCCGAACGGTCGCCTGTTCGCCGCACCGGGCTCGCCTTTCACCGCGCAGGGCCTCGGCCAGATCGGCGCCGAGTTCCGGCCCACCAATCCCTCGCAGCTGTTTGTCACCAACGCGCACAACGGCGCCGGCCTGGGCACGGTATCCGCGTTCCGCGACGGCTTCTTGGGTCAGCTCACCTCGATCGGGTCCTCGCCCTACGCCGACTTCCAGACCGCGCCGTGCTGGGTGGAGATCAGCCACGACGGCCGCTACCTGTTCGCCGTCAACACCGCGTCGGACAACATCTCCAGCTACTCCATCAATCCGGACGGCTCACTCGTCCTGATCGGCAGCTTTACCATCGCTGGCGGCGGAGCTGACATCGACGCCCGGCTGTCCCCGGACGGCAGGTACCTGCTGGTCGACGGCGCTGGCCACAACTTCGTGTCGGTGTTCGCCGTCAACGGCGGCAACCTCACCGAGCTGCCCAGCTCACCGACCCCGCTGCCCGCCGGGGCCAGCTCATCCGGGATTGTGAACACCTAGGAACAACAGGCCGGCGGTCCCGGGCCCACCAAACCAGGCGGGCCCGGGACCGTGATTTAGCGGTACCGAAGCTGCGCTGGCGTGGCTAGGGATCTGCGGCAGTCGCAGGCGATCAGGATCGCATGGGCGCGTGGGCAGCAGTCGGCAGCAATCCGCGAGCGCCCTTGCTGCGCGGCCGCTCGCCGGGCCTGCGGCAGGCCGCTGCGGCGCGGCTGCACGAGGCCGATACCGTGGCCAGGGACGCTCTGCCAGGATCTCTTACGAACCGGTGACGGATCGTCGGCCGGATGCTGGGCCGCGCATATCCGGCTACCGTGTCCACTGTGACCTGCTTAACGCGCGCGGCGGCTGGCAGCAGAATGCGGGCGAGCTGAATGCTGAGCAACCCGGATCCGCCCGGCCGGATCATGGTCGTGGACGACGACCGGACGCTGGCCGATGTCGTCGGACGGTACCTGATCCGTGACGGCCACCGGGTGGAGTGCGTACATGACGGGCTGGCGGCGCTGCGGCGGATCGAGGAGGAGCTGCCGGACCTGGTGGTGCTGGATTTGATGCTGCCCGGCGTCGGCGGGCTGGAGGTGTGCAGACAGCTCCGGTCGCGGTGGCCCATCCCGGTGGTCATGCTCACAGCGCTGGGTGAGGAGACCGACAAGATCGCCGGCTTCGAGACCGGTGCTGACGACTACCTGACCAAGCCGTTCAGCCCGCGAGAGCTGGCGCTGCGGGTCAGGTCGGTGCTGCGCCGCGCCCGTGGCGCCGGGCTGCAGGGCACGCCGTCTCAGGGCGTGATCGGTGACGGGGACCTGGCGGTCGACCTGGGGGCGCACGAGGCCAGCCTAGGCAGGCAGCAGGTCGCGCTGACCTCGCGCGAGTATGACCTGCTGGTTTTCCTGATGCGCCATCCGCGGCAGGCATTCACCCGTGAGCAGCTGCTGGACCAGGTGTGGAACTGGTCGTTCGGCGATACCTCGACGGTCACCGTGCACGTGCGCAGGCTGCGGGAGAAGCTGGAAGCCGATCCGACCCTGCCGCAGCGCATCGTCACGGTCTGGGGCGTGGGCTACCGGTACGAGCCGGAGGCGGCATGATTACGGCAGCCGACCTGTGGACGGTCATCTATACCGTCGCAGGGATTGCCGCCCTGGCCGCCGCCGCAGGGACGATGGTGCTGCGGCTGCTGGCTGCCCGTTCGGTCGCGACGAGCCTGACCGTGGTCGCGGCGGTGACCGTCGCCGCGACGCTGGCCGGGGTCGTGGTCATCTCGATGGAGATGTTCATCTCCCGCAAGGACCTCGATGTGGTGCTCGCCGTGGTCGCCATAACGGGGATCGCGGGCTTCGCCGTCGCCCTGCTCCTCGGCCGGCGGGTGTCGGCGGCGAGCCGCATGATGCTGGCCGCTGTCCAGGAGGTGGGCAGGGGCGGCGGGTACCGCCCGCCGACGGCCGTCCTCCCCGCTGAGCTGGCAGCCCTGTCCGCGGAGCTGGAGACGGCGCACGGCCAGCTGGCAGAAGCACGCGATCGTGAGCGGGCGCTGGAGGCCAGCCGCCGGGAGCTCGTCGCGTGGGTCAGCCATGACCTGCGCACACCGCTGGCAGGACTGCGGGCCATGGCCGAGGCGCTCGAGGACGGAATCGTCACCGACTGGCCGGCGATCAGCAGGTACCACGCGCAGATCCGCGCCGAGACCGATCGGCTGGCCCTGATGATCGATGACCTGTTCCAGCTGTCCCGCATCCACGCCGGCGCGCTGCGGCTATCCCGGCAGTTCGTCGGCCTCGGTGACCTCATAGGCGAAGCGCTCACCGGCGCCGAGCCGCTGGCCCGGGCGAAGGGCGTCAGGCTGCGCGGCTCCGCCGTTCCCGGGCTGCCGCCGGTATCAGTGGACACCGCCGCGGTCGGGCGCGCGCTGCTCAACCTTGTCGTCAACGCGATCCGGCACACTCCTGCGGACGGCGCCGTCGAAGTGCTCGCCGGCCAGGAGCCGGGCATTGCCACCGTCAGCGTGTCTGATTCCTGCGGCGGGATCCCTGCCGAGCACCTGCCCCGGGTGTTCGACGTGGGGTTCCGCGGCGAGACCGCCCGCACGCCGGTGACCGGCGAGGGTGCGGGGCTCGGGCTCAGCATCGCGCGGGGGATCATCGAGGCGCACCGCGGGCAGATCGGGGTAAGCAACGCAGGAAACGGCTGCCAGTTCGTCATCCGGCTGCCCCTGGCCGCCGGCACCGTTACCCGGCATGAAGCAGGACACCGCGAGGGGGCAGCACGCACCGCCCCGGCCGCGGCGGCTGGCCTGCCCCGGGCCTGAGCGAGCCCGCTTAGGTGGGCCCGAGGCCCGGACTGCGGCCGCCGGCCGAGGCGCTGATCCGGCTGCTCGACGCCGGCTGGGCGGGAGCGCCCGCTATCTCTTCCTCTGGCACCTGCCCGCAGTGAGCCCGGGCCAAGACCTCGACCGGCGCGGCCCGGTTGCCTGCCGGCTGCATGAGGTCATCCGGCGCGGACAGGAATGCGGCGACTGCGACCGCCGTCTTTCTCCCGGCTGGCTCCGCGCCGCCGGCCTCAACCTCGGGGGCGCCGCCGAAGACGAGCTCAAAGCCGGGCGGATGACCATCGAGGACGCCGCGGTGCGCCACAGCTTTCTTCGCCTCTTCGGCCTGCAGGACCCCGCGCCGGGCTGACCGCGGCACAGGCCGTCTGAAACGCGGCACTTACCTGGACGCGGACAGCAGCGCCAGGCGCGACTCCGCGCCGGACGGCTTGTCCGAGTGCTCCCCGTGCACCGGGTCTCAGCGCCC
Organism: uncultured Actinomycetota bacterium; assembly: GCA_963729365.1. Taxonomy (GTDB): domain Bacteria; phylum Actinomycetota; class Actinomycetes; order Streptosporangiales; family Streptosporangiaceae; genus JASHPR01. The sequence goes on along the minus strand of CAVSNQ010000006.1, from coordinate 277,227 downwards.
AGCCCCCGCAGGCGGCTCGTCAACCGGCCAGTGCTGCATCGCCGGAGCGTGACGCCGGCGCGTTCAGCGCGTTGCGGTGTGACACCGGACGATCCAGCTCAGTCAGAAGGGCTGGCGCATGCTGTCGATGATCTGGCGGAACATGCGCTCGGCGGGGTAGCGACGGGCAAGCTGGTCACGTGCCCGCGCAAGAAGCGGACGGCGCACGAGCATCACGCGGGCCAGCGCCCTGGAATCGGCCTGATTGCGCTCGACGACGCTGCGGCACCGCTTCTGGTACGGCTCGAAGGCCAGGCGGACGCTGCCAACATCAGCGCGCGACATCTCGTCGGCGAGCCCGGCGGCGGCGCGCATCGCGCAGGAGGCGCCGATACCCGCAGTGGGCATGAAGCTGGCAGCGGGCGGTGTGCTTGCGCAGTCGGGGTGGTGGTCAGCGCCAGCCGCGAGGTGGACGAGGCGATCTGGCGAGTCCGTCGTGGAGGGAGCCAGGAGACGCGAAGTTGCGCAGCTCCTGGTCTGGGTCGTCTCGCTCGCCGAGCCAGGTGAGGAGCATGCCGTAGATGACGGGCACGAAGCAGATCGCCGGGACCGCCCACATGATGCCGACCGCGAGCTGCTGGTCAGCGGCGATGCTCAAGGCCCGCGCGGTCTGGTCATGGGCGGGGATCAAAGACGGCTTGGACATGCCGGTAATGTAGGCGATCACCCAGATTGTCCACATGGCCACGGCTGCCATGGCGGCACGCAGCGGACGAGCCAGATTGTGCCGGAAGGGCGGTGGCCCCGCGAGCTCTACCCAGACCCCCGAGCCGGCGGCGACCAGCGTCGCCATCTCGGCGACGGTCAGGCCCGGGTCGGTGACCAGGGTGTTGACTACCGCCGGCAGGCGCCAGGCAACCACGAGCGCGATGAAGGCCAGCAGCGGCGGCACAGCAGCACCAGCGGCGTGCCCGCTGGCATGTGCCCGGCGGTCAGCCAGGGCTGCCATGCGGCGAGAGCCCTGGCCCGGCCAGCCAGAAGCCGCGCGGGTGGGCCGGGGCACACCGAGCACCAGCAGCGCGGGCGCGGCGACCGCGAAGATCACGAACTGGAGCGCCTGAGCGAGCGCGTACTGCCGCGCATAGGTCCCGAAAGGCGGCAGCAGCACGCCCAGGGTCAGCACCACACCAGCGGCGGCCAGCCAGGACCGCCGGGACGCCAGGAACATCGGCACGGTGAACCTCTTCTCCTGCAGCCGGTCGTCACGCACCCGGCGGTTCTCATCATGGAGCGACCGCGTCCGGCCGCGCCAGGCACTTCACGACAGCCGGGCACCGGACATCTCGATGACCCGCCCGACCGGCACCGGGACGGGACCGGGTTTCCGGCTCTGCCCTAGCAGGGCGACGCGGGGAGCGGGGGCCGTACGGGCCGCGGGGAGCTACGCGATATCCGGCTCCTCAACTGGGTCAACTGGGCCGCGTTCTTCTCACTGGCCGTGGCCGCTCTGGCGCTGGGCCTGGCCTAACGCGGTCCCTGGTGAAGGCGCCAACGGCCTCGGCTCTGGTGATAACAGCGCGCATGCTCTCCGCCGCCACACGCCTGTCCAGCCTTCTGGGGAGCTGGCGGCGCTGCGTGCCCGGGTGGCGGAACTTGAGGTACAGCTGGCCGGCCGGGAATCCCGGCTGGAGGTCGCAGTGGCACAGCTGGCCGCCCGGACGTCTAGCTTGCGGCAGCGCAGCTGCTGCTCATCAATCTGAGATGGCATGGGCTCGATTGTCTCGGTCACTGCTGGTTCCTCGCCGCCAAGCGAACTCGGCGTCGGGCCAGATCAGTTACACCGATCGTCGCCGGACAGTCCCGCCGTCCGGGTTACGCCTGTGTGGTGCCGAGGGCGGCGAGGATGTCGACGACCTCAGTGCGGGCCGTGTAGTCGGGCTGGACGTCCACGAAACGCACCGTGCGGTCCGGGTCGACGATAAGCACGGTCGGTCTGGGCAGCATGGTGGAGCCTTCGGCGTTGACCTGGGCCAGGTCGAGTCCCAGCTTGCGCTGGGCGTCGAGGACATCGTCGGCTTGCTGGAAGACGATCCCGACCTGCTGGGCCACGCGGCTGGCCGGGTCGGACAGCACCGTGAAGTCGAGCCCGGCCTTCTCCGCCGTGGAGAGCGACTGGTCGGGTGACTGAGGGCTGATCGCCACCAGCCGGGCACCGAAGGCGCCCAGCTCTGGGAGCAGATCCCGCTGGTAGGTGCGCAACGCCAGGTTGCAGTACGGGCACCAGCCGCCCCGGTAGAACACGATGACCGCCGGGCCGGCCTTGACGAGTTGGTCCAGCGTGACCGGCGCACCGGTGGCATCGTCCAGCGTGAAGGATTCCAGGGTCTGGCCGACCGTGACCGTCCCGGCGGGAACTCCCTGGTCGAGCAAATCCTGAATGCTCCGGTCGAACACGCCGACCACCTCGGCCGGCAGGCGCTCGGCAGCAGCAGCCTTCAATCGCTCGGACTGCTCTCGAATGGTGACAGGCACCGGACCTCCCGGATTGCGACGACAGTGCGGATCGGTGGACTACGCAGTCCAACGGTAATTCGAGCAGGCCGTGGTTGGACTGTCAAGTCCACTGGCGGGATACTCGGGGCCATGGGAGCACAGCCGGTAACCGAGCAGGGGCGCCAGACTCGCCAGCGGATCGTGGCCGCCGCAGCGAGCGTGGTGGCCGAGAAGGGGGCACTGGGGGCCAGCCTGGATGAGGTCGGAGCGAGAGCCGCGGCGTCGCGCAGCCAGCTTTACCACTACTTCGACGACAAGGCCGACCTGCTGCGGGCCGTGGCCGAAGCCACCAGCGACACGGTCCTGGACGGCCAGCGTGCCCTTTTCGCCGGCCTCGGCACCTGGGCGGGCCTGCAGCGCTGGGCCGACGCCCTCGTCGAGCTCCAACGCCAGCGCGGCGGGTGCGGCGGCTGTCCTATCGCCAACCTGGTCGGTCAGCTCGGCGAACGCGACGACGAGACCCGTATCGTGCTCGCCTCGGGTTTCGACCGCTGGGAAGCACACCTCCGCGCCGGTCTCGCCGCCATGGTCAGCTCCGGCGAGCTCCGACCTGATGCTGACGTGGACTGGCTCGCCGCCTCCACGCTGGCCAGCCTCCAAGGCGGTCTCATGCTCACCCAGGCCCGCCGCGACCATCAAGCGCTGCGCCGAGCCCTCGACGGCGCCCTCGCCCTCATCGGCATCTACCGCCCAGCCAGCTGGGACGCGGAGACCTCCTCGACACGCTGAGGCTCCCCATCTGTCGTCCCGCAGCCAAAGGAACGCTTCCGGAGATCGCCCGGTCGGCCCGGCGAGCCAGCGCCCCCGGGGTCGCCGGCTGCGGGTTGCCATGCTGGCAGGCGTCATCGGCGGCGTCTTTCTCGGCCGCCCCGGCAAGAACCTTCTCGATCTGCGGCAGCGTGCGGTTCGCCTTGTTCGCGGCATTGCCGGCCAGCTTGGTGCCATCCAGGCCGAGCGTGCCCAGCGACACCATGCCCGTGCCCATCGGCCCGGTACCGGTGGCGGAACCCGCCCAGATCCAGGGCTGCCACCGCGTCCAGCACGACGAACACCAGATCGTCCTCGGGCAGCCACTCGCGCATGTCCACCGGCATCAGCAACGGCTGATCACGCTGCGGGCAAAGGAAATTCTGCGGCATGCACCATGATCCCAAACACCAGGCCGGCCCCCAAGGATGCGCACCGTTTGTGCGACAGGCTGAGTTATGCAAGGCGCACACGGGGCCGTGTCCGGCATCACTGCGATGGCGGTGCTCGCTGGTCGGTATCCCCGGGCCCGGTGCCTGTGCGGCCCGGCCGGGCATCGTTGGGCAGGAACGCCTGGCCGGGTGCCCGGCTCGACGCGGAGCCGGGCCGCCCCTAGACGGCCCGGTCCTCGGCAGCGGTGCCACCAGGCACCGCTGTTTGGCCGCTCCGCTAACTGGGCTCGTAGGCCGACTCGTGCTCAGCGGGGATGACCGGCGGGGACTGCGACGGGGCGGACGGCGCGAAGTCCCGGCCGCGGATCAGGATCACCGCCACCACGGCGGCCACGAGTGCGCCGACCCCGCTCACGATCAGGATCTCGTTCAGCCCGGCGACGAACGCCGACCGGACGGCCAGCCCGGCGGCCTGCTGGGCGGCCGGGGGCAGGGCCCCGATCACGCGCTGGCCCTGTCCCTGGCTGACCGCCGTGGCCAGGCCGTGCGCCCGGCCGGCCAGCGCGGACCCGCTCAGGTCGCTGACGATGTCCTTGGTGAGCCTGGTCGCGAACAGCGTGCCGAAGACGGCGATCCCCGTGGCCACCCCCACCTGGCGGAACGTGGTGTTGATGCCCGAGGCCATGCCGGCCGCGCGGTGCGGGACCACGCCGACCGCGGTCGAGGCCAGCGCCGGGTTGACCAGGCCCGACCCCACGCCGGCCAGCACGAGACCGGGGATCAGGTGGGTCCAGCCGGAATCGGCGGACAGGCCGGCCATGAGCAGCAGGCCGGCGCCGCTCAGGGCCAGGCCCGCGCCGATCAGCAGCCGCACCGGAACCCGGCTGCTCAGCCGGCCGGAGACGATCGCGGCCGGCAGCGTGACGGCCGACATGATCAGCAGGCGGAGACCGGTCTGCAGGGCGCTGTACCCGAGCAGGTCCTGCAGGTACAGGACGATGTACAGCAGCATGGCGTACACGCATCCGTTGACCGCGAACGCGGCCACGGAGCCGCCGGAAAACGTCGGGACGCGGAACAGCGACAGGTCGAACATCGGCTCGCGGCTGAGTCGCTCCACGACCAGGAAGGCGGCGAGCAGCACGGCCGAGCCGGCCAGGCAGATCGCCACGCCGGCATCGCCCCAGCCCTGCTCGCCGGCCCGGATCAGGCCGTAGACGAGCGCGATGAGCGCGCCGGTGAAGAGGGCGAACCCGGGCAGGTCCACGCCGCTGCGGCCGGGGTCACGCGACTCGGTCACCCGCCAGATCGTCACGGCCATCGCGATCACGCCGATGGGGATGTTCACGAAGAAGATCCCGCGCCAGCTCCAGCCGGTGGTGATGATCCCGCCCAGTACCGGGCCGATGGCCACCGCGGCGCCGACCACCGCGCCCCAGACGGCCAGGGCGGTGCCGCGCTCCCGGCCCTGGAACGCATGCGCCAGCAGCGCGAGCGAGGTGGCGAACATGATCGCGCCGCCGATTCCCTGCCCGGCCCGGGCCAGCACCAGGAAGGCCGGGCTGGTGGCCAGCGCGCACAGCAGCGACCCGACCGTGAAGACCGCCACGCCGGTCGCGAACAGCAGCCTGCGGCCGAAGATGTCGGCCAGCGAGCCCGCGGTGAGCAGCAGCGCGGCCAGCGACAGGGCGTACGCGTCCACCACCCACTGCAGCTGCGCGAAGCTGGCGTGCAGGCTGCCCTGGATGCTCGGCAGCGCGACGTTCACGATCGTGACGTCCACGAGCAGCATGAACGTGCCCAGGCAGACCGCGAGCAGGGTCCACCACTTTCGCTCCATGGCCGTCTCACCTTCCGGGCCGCCCGTCTGGCGGCCACTTTGCTGACTCGTCCAGGGTCGGCGACAACAGGTGAACAGTTCCACTACAGTAGCTGTTTGTGCGTGATTCCTCCGTGGCGTTGCGTTAGGGGCGGTGAAATTGTTTAGTCTTGACGACCTTGACCGGCAGATCATCCATGCCCTCATCCTCGATGGCCGGGTCGCGTTCAGCCGCGTGGCCGGGGTGGTCGGCGTCTCCGAGCAGACCGTGGCCCGGCGCTACCGGAGGATGCGGGCCGCGGGCGTGGTCCGGGTCACCGGCATGCCGGACACGCAGCGGCTCGGCCAGCCGGAATGGGTGGTCAGGCTGCAGTGCGTGCCCGACGCCGCCGCGGCCGTGGCCAACGCGCTCGCCCGCCGCGACGACACGTTCTGGGTGCAGCTCACGTCCGGCGGAACCGAGATCTCCTGCGTGGTGAAGCCGACCGACGGCAGCAGCCACGACCTGCTGCTCCGGCAGCTTCCGGCCAGCCGCCGGATCGTGGCCATCAGCGCGCACTCCATCTTGCACATGTTCCGCGGCGGGGCCAGCCACTGGCCGTGGGCGACCCGGGCCCTCTCCGAGGAGCAGGCGGCGATGCTCACCGGGCCGGCTATTGATCCCGGCGGTGAGCAGAGCCTGCGGGCCGAGGACCGGGTGCTCCTGTCCGAACTGGCCCGCGACGGCCGGGCCAGCTACGCCGATCTGGCGCAGGCCACCCACTGGCATGAGTCCACGGTGCGGCGCCGGATCTCCGAGCTCCGGGCCTCGGGCGTCCTGTACCTCGACGTCGACGTCGACGAGGCGGCGTTCGGCATCGGGACCCGGGCGCAGCTGTGGATGTCGGTGGCGCCGGCCCGGCTGGCCGCGGTCGGCGATGCCCTCGCCCACCATGCCGAGATCCCGTTCGTCGCCGCGACGACCGGGGCGTGCAACCTGATGGCGAGCGTGCTGTGCCGGGACGACCACGCGCTCTACCAGTACCTGACCGACCGCATCGCCAGCCTGGACGGCGTCAGCGCGCTCGAAGTCGCCCCGATCATGCGCACGGCCAAGCGCACGGCCACGGTGCTGCTGCCGTCGGCGAGCGCCGCCTAAGCGGTTCAGGCCACGGCGTTGGGGCTCGCCGCTAGCGGAATGGCGGCCCGGACCCAGCCGCCGATCCGGTCCAGCAGGCCCGGGCTCTGGATCGCCCCGGACTCGGCGTGGCCGAAGCCGGGCACGATCCACAGCTCCTTGGGCTCGTGAGCCGCCTCGTACAACTGCTCCGCATGGTCGACCGGGAAGTACCCGTCCTGGTCGCCGTGCACGATGAGGAGAGGCGTGGGCGCGATCCGGGCCGCCGCGTCCGCGGGCGGGAGCGGCACCGGATCCCAGCGGCCGGAGGTGATCCTGGTGTGCAGCAGCGTCCTGGTCACCAGGCGGCCGAGCCGGTGCTCCACCGCCCAGTGCACCTTGCGCATCGGCCTGGTACCCCGGTAATACCACCGGCCAGGGCCGCTGACCGACACCACCGCGTCGGTCCCGCCGAGCAGGGCCGCGTGCCGCAGCACGATCGACGCGCCCATGGAGAACCCGACCGTGGCCACCCGCTGGTAGCCGAGTTCCCGCGCGTAGCGGAGCACGACGTCGACATCGCCGATCTCCTTGTCGCCCAGCGTGGACATCCCCCCGGAGCGGCCGTGGCCGCGGAAGTCGAACGTGATCACCCCGCAGGACCGGTTCAGCGCGGTGGCCACCTTCCAGACCGCCCCGTGCTGCCAGTGCAGCGTAAAGCCGTGCGCCAGCACGATGGCCAGGTCGTCGTCCCCGGCCAGGTGGACGGCGTCGATCGCGACGCCGTCGTCGGTCACCAGCGTCCGCGCCTTCGGGATGGTCCGTGTCATAACCCCATTCTGCGCGCCGGACGACGTGGTTGAGGACACTCGCCGCGGGCCGGCCCGGCCTTCCCGGTCCGCCCCTGGTGCATGGCACCCTGGTGCGGCAGGCTAGTGCGGCGGGATCATTCCGCCCATTGCGCCCTTATGCCAACCGGAGGCACGCCATGCCCGTGCTCGACGAATTCATCTCGGCCATCCGGGCCGCCACGATCGAGGTGATCGATCTCACCTCGCGTCTGGACTCGACGACCCCGGTGATCAGGCTCCCCGAACCGTTCGGGAACACCAAGTCCTTTTCGCTGCACGAGATCAGCCGGTACGACGAGCGCGGGCCCGCGTGGTACTGGAACGACATCACCACCGGCGAGCACACCGGCACCCACTTCGACGCCCCGGTGCACTGGGTCACCGGCCGGGATGGCGAGGACATCGCACAGGTGCCGGTGACCAGGCTGATCGCGCCGGCCGTGGTGCTCGACTTCAGCGCCGAGGCGGCCGCCGACCCGGATTTCCTGCTCGAGATCGACCACGTCAAGAAGTGGGAGGCCGAGCACGGCGGGCTGCCCGACGGTGGCTGGCTGCTCTACCGGACCGGCTGGGATGCCAGGTCCCAGAGCCAGGAGGAGTTCCTGAACGCGAACGAGACCGGCCCGCACACGCCGGGGATCTCGGTCCGGTGCGCGCAGTGGCTGGCCCGCGACACTCCCCTGCTGGGGCTCGGCGTGGAGACCGTCGGCACCGACGCCGGGACCGCGCACTCGTTCGACCCGCCGTTCCCCTGCCACGCCTCGCTGCTCGGCGCGGGCAAGTACGGTCTGACCCAGCTGCAGAACCTGGCCCGGCTGCCGGCCACGGGCGCGGTGGTCATCGCGGGCCCGCTGCCGATCGCCGGCGGGTCCGGCAGCCCGTGCCGGGCCATCGCCCTGGTCGAGCGCTCCTGATGCCAGCCGGCGAGGTGGTCCCGGCCGACCAGGTGGTCCCGGCCGGTCAGGTGGTCCCGGCCGGCCAGGGCATGCCGGTCACCGGGGCCGTCGCCGAGGTGCTGACCACGCTGGGCGCGGACACCGTGTTCGGCGTGGTGGGCAGCGGCAACTTCAAGGTCACCAACGCGCTGATCGCCCGAGGCGCCCGGTACGTGGCGGCGCGGCATGAGTGCGGCGCGGCGGTGATGGCCGACGCGTGGGCGCGGCTGACCGGCAGGCCCGGGATCGTCTCCGTGCACCAGGGCCCGGGGCTGACCAACGCCATGACCGGGATCACCGAGGCGGCCAAGAGCCGCACCCCGCTGATCGTGCTGGCGGCCGACGTGGCCTCGGCCGCGGTCCGGTCCAACTTCCGCATTGACGTGGCCGCGCTGGCCAGGGCGGTCGGCGCGGAGGCGTTCCGGCCGCGCTCCCCCGCGTTCGCCGTCGACGAGACCGTGCGCGCCTACCGGGTCGCGGTGGCCGAGCGGCGCACCGTGGTCCTGGCCCTGCCGCTCGACGTGCAGGCCGGGGCGTGCACGATGCCAGCCATCGGCCCGGTCGTTGCTCCCCCGCCCGCGGCCCCCTCGGCGGCGGCGGTCGGCTCGCTGGCGGCCGCGCTGGCCCGGGCCAGCCGCCCGGTGTTCATCGCCGGGCGGGGCGCGCGCATCGCCGGGGCGCGCGCGGACCTGGAGCGGCTGGCCGACCGGTGCGGCGCCCTGCTCGCCACCTCGGCGGCGGGCAAGGGCCTGTTCCGGGGCAGCCCGTGGGACCTGGACGTGAGCGGCGGCTTCGCGTCGCCGCTGGCCGCCGAGCTGATCAGGGACGCCGACCTGGTGGTCGGCTGGGGCTGCTCGCTGAACATGTGGACGCTGCGGCACGGGACGCTGATCGGGCCGGAGGCGACCGTGGCCCAGGTGGACGACGATCCGGCGGCTCTCGGCGCCCACCGGCCCGTCGCGCTGGGCGTGACCGGGGACGTGGCGCTGACCGCGCGGGCGGCCGCCGATGCCCTGGACGGCGCTTCAGGCGGCCCGGCGGGCTACCGGTCGGCCGCGCTGCGGGACCGGATCGCCGCCGAGGTCCGCTGGCGGGACGTGCCGTATGCCGACGAGAGCGACGGCCAGCGCATCGACCCGCGCACGCTGTCGATCGGCCTCGACGACCTGCTGCCCGCCGAGCGGATCGTGGCCGTGGACTCCGGCAACTTCATGGGCTATCCGAGCATGTACCTGTCCGTGCCGGACGCCGACGGGTTCTGCTTCACCCAGGCGTACCAGTCGATCGGCCTCGGGCTGGCGTCGGCGATCGGTTCCGCGATAGCCCGGCCCGACCGGCTGACCGTGGCCGCGCTGGGCGACGGCGGCGCGCTGATGGGGATCAGCGAGCTGGAGACCGTGGTCAGGCTCGGCCTGCCGATGGTGATCGTGGTCTACGACGATGCGGCGTACGGCGCCGAGGTCCACCATTTCGGGCCGGACGGCGATCCGCTCGACACCGTCCGCTTCCCGCCGGCGAAGATCGCGAGGATCGGGCGCGGGTTCGGCTGCCAGGGCGTCACCGTGCGCCGCCGCCGTGACCTGCGGGCGGTCCAGGCCTGGCTGGACGGGCCGCGCGAGGCGCCGCTGCTGATCGACGCCAAGGTCACGTCGGAGCACGGCTCGTGGTGGCTGGAAGAGGCCTTCCGCGGCCACTGACCGGAGCCGGTGCGCCCCGGTGCTCCCCGGGGTTCCCGGGGTTCCCGGTACTCTGCTGGCGCCGGGCGGCCGTGTGGCCGGGTACCCGCCCGCTCGCGGGTACCCGGCCACATGGTCGTCGATGGGTTCAGGTCATGGCGAGTGCTCGTCCGTCAAGACCTTCTCGTGATGGTGCGGATCCGGGTCCGGCTCCCCGGGGATCTCGCCGAAGGCCGGCTCGGCGTCCGGCTCCTCCTCCGGGTAGGCCACCTCGCCGTGGATGGAGATGTCGCCGAGACGCAGGACCTCGTCGGGCTCGCGCAGCTTCATGAACAGCCCGATGCCGCGCAGCAGCAGGAACGTCACGAGGCCATCCCAGACGAGCACGGTCAGGGCCGCGCCCGCCTGGATCCACAGCTGTTTCGGGTTGCCGTAGAACAGCCCGGCCGTGGTGACGTTCGGTGTCTTCCCGACGCCCAGGTAGACGATCATCTTCGGGTCGGCCAGCAGGCCCACCATGAGGCCGCCGAACAGGCCGGCGAAGCCGTGCGTGTACACAACCCCCAGCGCGTCGTCGACCTTGTTGAACGGCCAGACCTTCCGCGGGAGGTAGCCGAACAGTATCCAGACCAGCGCCGAGTCCACCACGCCGATGATGATCGCGCCGACGCCGTTCACGTAGCCGGCCGCCGGCGTGATGCCGACCAGGCCGCAGATCATGCCGTTGACGCCGCCGAGGAAGGTGGGCTTCCTTTCCTTCCCCCACGCCATGTCCATGATGATCCAGGTCATCATGGCGCAGGCGGTGGCCAGGTTCGTGTTGACCACGGCCGCGGTCGCGTCCGCCCCGGCGAAGTACGGGTCACCGCCGTTGAACCCGTTCCAGCCCAGCCATAGGATCCCGGCGCCGACCGCCACGAACAGCAGGTTGTTCGGCACGGCCTTCTCGCGATCGCGCTGCAGCCGCGGCCCCACCACCGCCGCGGCGACGAAGCCGGAAATACCGGCCGCCAGGTGGATCACGTAGCCGCCGGAGAAGTCGAGCGCGCCCTTACCGGCCCAGTAGCCGCCGCCCCAGAGCAGGAACGCGTTCACCGAGTAGGCGAACGTGATCCAGAGCGGCACGAAGATCAGCCAGACCTTGAACTTGATCCGGCCGATCACGCTGCCGATGAACAGGATCGGGGTGATCGCCGCGAACACGAACTGGAAGTAGACCAGCGAGCCCTCGGGGAACCTGAAGTGCGGCATCGAGACCAGCGGGATGTTGGCCTGCGACTGCTCCCCTCCCGATCCGACCACCGGGCCGGGCTTGCCGACGAGATGCAGGCTGCCGCCGAGCCATGGTTGCCCGAAGCCCATCTTGAAGGCCCACAGGACCCACACGATGAGCGTCAGGCAGAACGCGCTGAAGACCATCATCATGGTGTTGACCGCCCACTTGCGCTGAACGATCCCGCCGTACAGGACCGCGAGCGCGGGGATGCTCATCAGACCGACGAGCGTTGCTGCCGTCATCTGCCAGGCGTTGTCGCCGGAGGTGAGCCAGCTTGCGTAGGGAACCAATACAGCCTCCAGTGCTCGCGCGGTACGGCCCCCCCAGCGCAGGCCGTATCCGTCCGTCAGATGCTGTATCCATGTGTCCCATAACGTGGTTTCACCGGCGTTTCCCGGTTGTTACGCGTCGGCGACGCGCCGGGCCGGTAAACCGCCCCTGTGTTTCCGCGACGTTTCCTGACCGCCGGGCGGCCGCGCGGAGGGCCGCCGGACCGGGGGCGAGGCGGGCCACCGCGGGGCGGGCGTCGCCCGGTTAAGGCCTGTATCACGTTCCGGTAACAGTATTGACCCCCACTCTTGAACGGCGGCCCGCGGAGGTCTTACGCTCCTGGCATCCCGCTCGGTAAGCGCTTACCTGCCGGGCACACCAGCGAAACAGCAGCCAGGGACCGGCTGCCGGACCCTTGGGTAAGCGCTTACCGAAGCGATGAGACGGAAGGGAACGCGGTGGCGGACATACGCGAGATGGCCCACACGCCGCCCACGATCTATGACGTGGCGCGGGTGGCCGGCGTCTCGATCGCATCGGTCTCGCGGGTTCTCAACGGCCGCCGCAACCCTCGCGAGGAGACCAGGGAGCGGGTACTGCAGGCGGTCGCGGAGCTCGGGTTCGTTCCGGACGGGGCGGCGCGGGCGCTGAGCGGCCGGCTCAAGGAGGTCGTCGGGGTCGTGATCCGGCGGGTCCGCTGGGTCGCGACGAGCGACGGCGGGTTCGCCGAGGAGGACGAGAGCCTGCAGTTCACCGACGTGATCAACCGCGGCATCGAGCTCGCGGCCCAGCGCCAGGGCTTCAACCTCCTGCTCAGCTCGGTCGACGTCGACGACCACGACGTCAGCGGCCGGCTGCTCGCCCTGGCCAGGAAGAGCGACGGGCTGATCCTGCACGACCGGGTGCTCGAGCCGGACCAGCTGGACTATCTGTCCCGGCGGGTGCCGATCGTGACGCTGGCCAACGTGGCCACGCAGACCACGACCAACGTGCACAGCGACAACATCTCCGGCATGCGGGACCTGGCCAGGCACCTGCTGGCCGACCACGGGTACCGCAGCCTCGCCTATCTCGCCGGGCTGGCCGACAGCCCGGACAGCCTGGCCCGCCGGGAGACGCTCGAGGCCGAGGCCGCCGTGTTCGGCGCGACGATGCTGACCGGCCCGCAGTGGCAGGGCAACTATTACGCGGCGGGCGGCGCGCGGGTGATCGAGCGGCTGTTCGCCGAGGGGGCGGTGCTGCCGCGCGCGATCGCCTGCGCCAACGACCAGACCGCGCTCGGCGTCATGTACGCGCTGGCCCAGCACGGCATCGACGTGCCCGGGGACGTCGCGGTGACCGGCTTTGACGACATCCCGATGGCACGGCACCTGCGGCCGCAGCTCACCACCGTGCGCCAGCCGATCCAGGAGATCGGCGCCACCGCGTTCGACGTGCTGCACTCGATGATCAGCAACGGGGCGCCGGCCGAGCGCGACGTGATCCTCCCCACCAGGCTGATCGTCCGCGCGAGCTGCGGATGCCCCGCGCCGTCGACGTCGCCCGCGTGGCGACTGGCCTGAACGGAGCCGGCGAGTGCGCGTGATAAGCCGCAGGATCGGGTTCTACATCCTCACCGCGATCGCGGCCGTCACCGTCGACTTCTTCATCCCCCGGGTGATGCCGGGCAACCCGGTCAGCGCGGTGCTGGCCAAGATGCAGGGAGAGGTGATCACCAAGCAGACGCTGGCCGCGCTCGAAGCCCAGTTCGGCTCGCACACCAGGGAGGGCCTGTTGGGCCAGTACCTCCATTACTGGAGCAACCTGGCGCACGGCAACCTGGGCATCTCGACCAGCAACGGGATGGTCCCGGTGACCACGGTGATCCGGGCCGCGCTGCCGTGGACGCTCGGCCTGGTCGGCATCGCGACCGTGCTGAGCTTCCTGCTCGGCACGCTGCTCGGAATCCTGGTCGCCTGGAAGCGCGGGAGCTGGCTGGACACCCTGCTGCCGGCCACGACCTTCTTCCAGGCGGCGCCGTACTTCTTCCTGGCGTTCCTGGCCATCGACCTGTTCGCCATCAGGCTGGGCTGGTTCCCGGCCGGCAGTGCCCGCAACACGCTCGACTTCCCCGCCTTCGACTGGACCTACATCAGCGACGTGCTCGACCACGCGATCCTGCCCGCGCTGACGATCGTGGTCGCCTCGGCCGCGGGCTGGATCGTCGGCATGCGCAACGTCATGATCACCACGATGGACGAGGATTACGTGCTCATCGCGCAGGCCAAGGGCCTGCCGAAGTCCCGGGTGGTCTGGTATGCCGCCCGTAACGCGATCCTGCCGAGCATCTCTGGCTTCTCGCTGGCCATCGGCTTCGTGGTGTCGGGCGCGCTGCTCACCGAGATCGTGTTCAGCTACCCGGGCCTCGGCTTCATCCTGCTCAACGCCGTGCAGGAGGCCGACTACGCGCTGCTGCAGGGAATCTTCCTGGTCATCACCCTGGCGGTGCTGGTGGCGAACCTGGCCGCGGATTTCGTGTACGTGTTCCTCGACCCGCGCACCCGGCAGGAGGCCTGAGCGATGGCCATCGGCAGCGGCACGGACCTGGACGACGCGCAGGCCGCCGACCTGGTGGAGCTGTACCCGAACGCGCCGGCCGGCCGGTGGCGGATGCGGCTGCCCCGGTCGCCCAAGGTGCTCATCGGGCTCGGCATGCTGATCGTGTTCCTGATCCTGGCCGTGATCGGGCCGTGGATCGCGCCCTACAACCCGGCCCGGACGTTCTCCACCACGGTCAGCTTCCCGCAGCCGCCGTCCCTGGCCCACCTGCTCGGCACCACCCAGCAGCAGCAGGACGTACTCTCCCAGCTGCTGGCCGGGGGGCGGAGCACGGTGCTGGTGGCGTTCGTGGCCGGCCTGGTCGCCGTAGTGCTTTCGGTTCTGGTCGGCGTGACCGCCGGCTATGTCGGCGGCCTGTCCGACGACCTGCTGTCGATGCTCGCGAACTTCTTCCTGGTCATGCCGGCCCTGCCGCTGCTCATCGTGATCTTCGGCTTCCTGCCGTCCTCCCAGGGCAGCGACGACCTGCTGATCGGGCTGATCATCGCCGTCACCGGCTGGGCCTGGGGCGCACGGGTGCTCAGGGCGCAGACGCTGTCGCTGCGTCGCCGGGACTACGTGGAGTCGGCGCGGATCATCGGCGAGCGCCGCTGGCGGATCATCGGCTTCGAGATCCTGCCCAACCTGATCCCGATCGTTGCCTCCTCGTTCCTGTTCACCGTGCTCTACGGCGTCGGCACCTATACCGCCCTGGCCTTCCTTGGCCTGGTCAATCCCAACCACCTGAGCTGGGGCGGGATGCTGTTCTACGCGCAGGTCGCCGGGGCCGAGCAGAGCGGCTACTGGTGGCTGTTCATCCCGCCGGGGCTCGCCGTGGCCCTGCTGGGCACCTCGCTGGCGCTGCTCAACTTCGGGGTCGACGAGTTCATCAACCCGCGGCTGCGGGCCGCGGGGCTGACCAGGCGCCGCGCCCGGCGAGCCCCGGCGAGTGAGACGGCCGGGGCGGTGCGCCCGCCCAGGCGCTTCGTTCTCGGCGTGACGCCCGTGGTTCGCTCCGGGAATGCGCCCGGCGGGAGGGCGCGATGAACGGCGAGCCGCTGCTCGATGTCAGCGGGCTGTGCGTGGACTACGGCGCGGGCCCGGGCGCCGTGCACGCCGTGATCGACGCCGACCTGGTGCTGCACCGCGGAGAGGTGCTCGGCCTGGCCGGGGAGAGCGGCAGCGGCAAGTCCACCCTGGCCTACGCGATCACCCGGCTGCTCCGGGCCCCCGGGATGATCACCGCGGGCAGCGTGGGCTACCACCAGAAGGCCGGCCGCACGGTGGACCTGCTGGCCGCCGACGAGGCCGGGCTGCGCGTGCTGCGCTGGTCCCAGATCTCGGTCGTGATGCAGAGCGCCATGAACGCGCTCAATCCGGTGCTGTCCATCGGGTCCCAGCTCACCGACGTGCTGCAAGCACACAGGCCGGACATGAGCAAGGCCGAGCGCCGGGCCCGGGCGGCCGAGCTGCTCGCGATGGTCGGCATCGCCGCCGACCGGCTCGGCAGCTATCAGCATGAGCTGTCCGGCGGCATGCGGCAGCGGGTCATGATCGCGATGGCGCTGGCCCTCGAGCCGCAGATCGTGATCATGGACGAGCCGACGACGGCGCTGGACGTGGTCACCCAGCGGGAGATCCTCGAGGAGCTGATGGAGCTGCGCGAGCGGCTGGGCTTCGCGGTACTGTTCATCACCCACGACCTCTCGCTGCTGGTCGAGATCGCGGACTCGATCGCGGTGATGTACGCGGGCCGGCTGGTCGAGCGGGCGGAGGCCGCCGCGCTGTTCCGCGCCCCGCGTCACCCCTACAGCCTCGGGCTGCTCAGTTCCTTCCCGTCCTTGCACGGGCCGAGGCAGCACCTGACCGGCATCCCTGGCTCACCGCCCGACCTGCGGCGGCTTCCCGCCGGATGCGTCTTCCACCCGCGCTGCAGCTACGCGATGGACCGGTGCCGGGCGCAGGCGCCCCCGCTCATGCCGCTGGACGAGGGCGGCGGCGAGGGGGGACGGGCCGCCGCGTGCTGGCTGCAGGACGGGCTGGCGGCCGCGCCGCCCGAGCTCTCCGTGCCCGCGCCGGGCCTGGCCGGGAGCCAGCCATGACCCAGACCGGAGCTCCGCTGCTGGAAGCGCGCGGCCTGACCAAGCACTTTCCCGTGCATGGCCAGGTGCGGGGCAGGCTACGCCGGCCGGGCGGGCGGAAGGGCACGAACGGCGACGTGGTGCACGCCGTCGATGACGTGTCGCTGGCCCTGGCCGAGGCACGGGTCACCGCCGTGGTCGGCGAGAGCGGCTCGGGCAAGTCGACCCTGGCCAGGCTGCTGGCCAGGCTGATCACGCCGACCTCGGGCACGCTGCTGGCCGGCGGCAGCCCGGTAACGGCCGCCAGCCGGGGCGGCCGGGCGTACACCCGCCTCGTGCAGCTGGTGCTGCAGGACCCGTTCTCCTCGCTGAATCCCGTGCACGACGTGCGGTACCACCTGGCCAGGCCGCTCCGGGTACACGGCGTGCCGCCGGGCGGCAGCATCGACGAGGCCATCACCGGCCTGCTCGAGCGGGTCGCGCTCACGCCGGCTGACCAGTTCGTCGGCAAGTACCCGCACGAGCTGTCCGGAGGGCAGCGGCAGCGCGTCGCGATAGCCCGGGCGCTCGCGGTGCGGCCGCGGGTGCTGCTGGCCGACGAGCCGGTCTCGATGCTGGACGTCTCGATCCGGCTCGGGATCCTCAACCTCCTCGGCGACCTGCGCGAGCGGGAGCGGCTGGCCATCCTCTACATCACCCACGACATCGCCTCGGCCAGGTACCTGGCCGACACGATCGCGGTGATGTACGCCGGGCAGGTGGTCGAGTCCGGGCCGGCCCAGGCGGTCACCGACCAGCCCGCGCACCCCTATACCCAGCTGCTGCTCAGCGCGGCGCCCGACCCGGACCGCGGGACGCCGCCCGCCGCCCTCGGCCGCCGCGGTACCCCGCCGAGCCTGGTGACGCCGCCGCCGGGCTGCCGGTTCCATCCCCGCTGCCCGCACGCGATGGCCATCTGCACCAGCCAGCCGCCGCCCGCCCTCGAGGTGGCCGCCGGTCACCAGAGCGCCTGCTGGCTGCACGCCAGCGGCCTGGACCCCGCGCAGGCCAGCCCGATTATCCGGAGCAGTCCCGCAGCCGACCCAGGGAGAGGAGACGCGTTGACACCCCCGTAGCGGACACCCAAGCGCATTCAGACGCGAGCGCACCTGACGCGGGCAGGCCCTGGCACAGCGCCCGGCCGGCCGGCGCCGCCCGACTGACAACAGACCCCGACACGGTCGTTCACAACAGGCCGGCGACATGCCGGCCGGGCACAACGGAGTTTAGGCAATGAAACATGCAGTGATAAAGAGCCTGGCCGCGGGCGCCATCGTAAGTCTCGCCATGGCGGCCTGCAGCAGCTCGGGCTCCACGCCCAGCACCTCGTCGGCCACGGGCAAGCCGCTGGTCGTCGACGACACCCCGCTATCGCCGATGACGGACACGTTCAACCCCTACTCGGCCACCTCCACCGGTCACGTCGAGACCGCGGACTCCCTGTACAACGAGCCGCTGTTCATCTGGAACATCCTGAACCCGGGCGAGGCGCCGTACAAGGTCCTCGCCACCGGGTACAGCTGGTCGAACGGCGGCAAGACCCTGACCCTCACGACCAGGTCCGGGGTGAAGTGGAACGACGGCAAGCCGTTCAGCGCCAGCGACGTCGCGTTCACCTTCAACATGATCAGGACGCATCCGGGCCTCGACACCGACGGAACCCCGGTGCCGACCAGCGCCTCCGCACCAAGCGCGACCACGGCGGTGCTGAACTTCGCCGCACCGGAGTACACCAACCTGTTCCTCATCGGACAGACCTACATCGTGCCGCAGCACATCTGGTCAACGGTGAACCCGGCCACGTTCGCCGACCCGAACCCGGTCGGCACCGGCCCCTACATGCTCGACAAGTTCACCCCGCAGGGCTTCATTCTCAAGGAGAACCCGGACTACTGGAACAAGAGCGCCGTCCACGTTCCCGAGATCTCCTACCCCTCGTACAGCCAGAACTTCAACATCGTCAACCCGCTGGCGTCCGGCCAGATCGACCTGGCCGGCAACGACATCGCCAACGTCCAGGGCGTCTACCTGGCCAAAAGCCCGGACAACCACACCTACTCCACAGCGGCTCCCTACTTCACGGCCAACAACGTGGTCTCGCTCATCTTCAACGTGACCAAGGCGCCGCTGAACGACCCCGCGGTCCGGCAGGCGATCAGCTACGGGATCGACCGCCAGCAGCTGTCCGCCCAGGGAGAGACCGGCTACGAGCTGCCGGCCACGTCCACCAGCGGGCTGCTGCTCCCCGGATCGGCCAGCTTCCTTGCGCCGTCGCTGGCCAACAACCTGCCCACGGGCGGTGACCCGGCCAAGGTCAGCTCCATCCTCACGGCCGACGGCTGGACCAAGACCGCCGGCAAGTGGACCAAGAACGGCCAGACGATCAGCTTCTCGATCGCCGACCCGATCCCCTACAGCGACTACTACCTCGACGCCCAGGCCATCGCGAAGCAGCTGAACGGGCTCGGCTTCAACGTGACCGTGGACGGCATCGGCAACCCGGCCGTCTGGCAGGCCGACGTGACCAACGGCACCTTCGACGCCGCGATCCACTGGAGCAACCAGGGACCGGGGCCTTACTACATCTACGACGGCATGCTGGACTCGAGCCTGACCGCCCCGGTGGGCAAGCCGGCCGCGAACGACCTGGGCCGGTGGAACAACCCGGCGACGCAGGCCGCGCTGGCCCAGTACGCGGGCAGCAACAGCGCGTCCGTGCAGCAGGCGGCGATCACCCAGCTGGAGAACATCATGACCACCGAGGTCCCGGTGGCCCCGCTGCTGTACGGCGCGGCCTGGTGGGAGTACTCGACCAGGGACTACACCGGCTGGCCGTCGGCGGGCGACCCGTTCATGAACCCGTCGGTGAACTCGCCGTACCTCGAAGAGACCGTCCTGCACCTCAAGCCGGTCTCCTGAACGCCCACGATGACAACTCAATACGAGGGGCGGCTCCCGCCCGGCCGGGTTTCCGGCCGGGCGGGAGCCCCGCCCGCCGTCACCCGCGCGGCTCAGCTGCTGGCTGAGCTCACCGTGCACGAGAAGGTGCTGTTGCTGACCGGCGCCGACAGCTGGCGCACCCAGGGCGCCGAAGCGCTCGGGCTCAGGCCGATGATCACATCGGACGGTCCGGCCGGGGTCCGGGGCGTGGTGCTCGACGAGCGCCACCCGTCGTCCAGCCTGCCCTGCCCGTCGGCGCTCGGCGCCACCTGGGACCCCGAGCTCGTCGGCGAGCTCGCCGCCGCCCTGGGCGCCGAAGCGCGGAGCAAGGGCGTCGACGTGCTGCTGGCCCCCACCATCAACCTGATGCGCACGCCGCTCGGCGGCCGCGGATTCGAGTGCTTCTCCGAGGACCCGGTGCTGACCGCGAGGCTCGCGGTCGCGTTCGTCCGCGGAGTGCAGAGCGCCGGCGTCGCCGCGACCGCCAAGCACTTCGTGGGCAACGACTCCGAGACGCAGCGCTGGACCTACGACGCCCGGATCGCCGAGCGCGTGCTCCGCGAGCTGTACCTACCGCCGTTCGAGGCCTGCGTGCGCGAGGCCGGGCTGGCGCTGGTGATGGCCGCCTATAACAAGGTCAACGGGATCCCGATGACCGAGCACGCGTACCTGCTGCGGGACGTGCTCAAGGGCGAGTGGGGCTTCGACGGCGTGGTCACGTCCGACTGGCACGCGGCCCGCAGCACCGCGGCCACCGCGCTGGCCACGCTCGACCTGGCCATGCCGGGCCCGGACGGGCCATGGGGCGGGCAGCTGGCCCAGGCCGTGGCCGACGGCGCGGTCACGCCCGAGGTCCTCGACGACAAGGTGATCCGGCTGCTCCGGCTGGCCGACCGGGTCGGCGCGCTGAGAGGCGGCCCGCCGGACCAGGAGGACCCGCCGGGCCCGCCCGGCGGCCCGGCCCTGGTCGATCCCGCGCTGCTGCGCCGGGCCGTGGCGTCATCCCTGGTCCTGCTGCGCAACGAGGGCAGCGCCCTGCCGCTCGATCCCGGTGCCGTCCGCCGGATCGCCGTGATCGGGCCGAACGCGATCCGGCCGGCCATCCACGGCGGCGGCAGCGCGGTCGTCATCCCGGTGGCGGCGTCCACCCCGGCCGCCGCGCTGGGCGAGGCCCTGACCGGGCAGGCCGCGGTGACCGTGACACCGGGCTGCCAGACCTGGGTCGTCGTCCCGGAACCTGACCCGGGCTCGCTGCGCGACCCGGGCACCGGCCAGCCGGGCCTGCGCCTGGAGTTCCGCGACCGCGACGGCGGCCTGCTGGCCGCCGAGCACCGGGACTCCACCGCGCTGGCCTGGTGGGATCAGGTTCCTCCGGGGATTGGCTGGGGCCAGGCGGGAAGCATCGTGCTGATCACCTTGTTCCGGCCGGACCACACCGGGCCGCACGTGCTCGGCGCGGCCGGGGTCGGGCACCTCACCCTGTCCGTGGACGGCACCGTCGTCGCCGACCAGGCGACCATCGTTCCCGACGATCCGGTGGAGGCCATGGCCCGCCCCGGCGAGGTCCGGGCGACGGCCGGGCTCCAGGCCGGGCGGGCGGCGGAGATCCGGCTCGAGTTCCGGCCCGCGGCCGACGGAGAAGGCCCGCTGGCGGTCCGGCTGGGCATCGTGCCCGCGGCCGACGACGACGAGCTGCTGGCCGAGGCGGAGCAGGCGGCCCGCCGGGCCGACGCGGCGGTCGTGGTGGTCGGGTCGCCGCCGATGACCGAGAGCGAGGGCTTCGACCGGAGCACGCTCGCGCTGCCCGGGCGGCAGGATGAACTGGTCCGGCGGGTGGCCGCGGTCAACGGCCGGACCGTGGTCGTGCTGAACGCCGGCATGCCCATGCTGGCGCCGTGGGCCGATCAGGTCGCGGCCGTGTTGTACGCCTGGCTGCCCGGCCAGGCCATGGGTGAGGCGCTCGCCGACGTCCTGCTGGGCCGGGCCGAGCCCGGCGGGCGGCTTCCCGTCACCCTGCCGGCCGCCGAGGCCGACTGCCCGGTCCTGCACGCCGTGCCGCAGGACGGGCTCCTCGCCTATGACGAGGGCCTGCTCATGGGCTACCGCGGTTACGACGCGAGCCTGGCCAGGCCGCAGTTCCCGTTCGGCCATGGCCTCGGCTACACGACCTGGGCCTATGAGTCACTGCGGGTGGCGAAGGCCGAGCTGGCCCCGGGTGACGACCTGGCCCTGGTGGTCACGGTGCGCAACACCGGCTCGCGGGCCGGGCGCGAGGTGGTCCAGGCCTACCTGGCAGCACCGCCCGGGGAAGGGGACGGGGCCGCCCGGCCGCCGCGGGAGCTGGCCGCGTTCGCATCGGTCAGCGCCCAGCCGGGCGGGGCAGCCGAGGTGGTGCTCCAGGTCCCCGCAAGGGCCTTCGCCCGGTGGGACTCCGGCACCGGCGGCTGGGCCTGGCCGCCGGGACGGTTCACGCTGCACGTCGGGCGGTCATCGCGGGACCTGCAGCTCTCGGCGGAGGTCCGGCTGGGTTGAGCCAGGCGGCACCGGCCGGGTCGCCGAGCGCGGCGCTGGCGCAAACCGTGGGTCAACCCGTGGGTCTTCCTGCATGGTCAGAATCCCCAGCCCTGGCTTAGCGTTGGCCCCAGGCATTCCGGACGCGGGAGGACACACGAGTCAGCCCAGCGCAACCGGGGTGTCGGGGGGAGGTGGAGCTGATGAGTCTCCGGAACGGCCTGCTCACCCTAGCGCTTGCCGGGCTGCTGGCCGGGGCGACCGTGAGCGCCTGCTCGTCGCCAGGCAACGCCCAGTCTCATGGGCGGCCCGCGGCGGCGAGCATCGTGTTCGTTTCTGACCAGTCGGTCATCCTGCCAGGCCGTAACGCGAAATACCACTTCTTGGTTCGCGTGGAGAGTGACTCGCACCAGGCGCTCAATGTGCCCATCCGCTGGCAGTCGTCTGCACCAGGGCAGGTTGCAGTAAATGCCGAAGGCATCGCGATCGCCCGGGCCGACACGGGATCGGCGGCCATCTTCGTGTCCGCGCCCGGCGCCCAGCCCGAGGCGGCACAGGTCACCATCGCGCAGCCGGCCAGCGGAACGCTGATCATCCCGAGCGCTGATGTCCTGGCGAGGACGCAGACCAGCGCGACCCTGAAACGCACTCCGCAGACCACTGCGCTCAGGCCCGGGCAGATAGTCGTAAGCGGTAATCACGGGGGTCTGCTCGCCAGGATCACGGCCGTCACGGCCGGTCCGCGGGTGGTCAGGATTACTACGACTACGACGAGCCTGGCCCGCGCGTTCAGGCAGCTGTCCATTCACGCCGAAAGCGCCAAGGTCACTACCACTGTGCCAAGCGCCGCATTCCGGCCGGCCGCCAGAGCCCACCCTTCGGGCGTCGTGCTGGCCAGCGCATCCGGTCCCGGTGCCAATGCAGCGCGAGGCGATGCCGCCGTCGGCTGTACGCTCTCCTCCGGCCGCGACGTGACCGTCAGCCTGGCGGGCCCGAGCGTGTCGGTGCCCGCCACCGTTCAGCTGGTCGCCGACCTGCAGACCAGGTTCCCGGTGGTGGACCAGTTCGAGCTCGTCTTCCAGGCCACCATCCCGGTAATCGTGCACTCCGGATCGGTAACGGTCTCCGCCGCCGGAAAGGCCACCGCCATCTGCGATCTTGACGCGCCGACGATCGACGCGCCAACCCCGATATTCCTCGGCCCGGTCGAGATCAACGGCCAGGCGACCGCGGCCGCCGGAGTCGACCTTGACCTCAACGCCGGAGCATCGATGACCTTCTCCGGCCCCACCGCCTCCGACACCGCGCGGGGCACCGATGGAATCCTCTACACCTCATCCGGCGGCTGGCAGGCAGTCGAAGACAACCAGACAACCGGCATGCAGGTCACCCCCGACGGCACAAGCTTCAACGCGTCGCTCAAAGCAACCGCCGCGCCATACCTCCGGGTCGACTTCGGCATCTCCGGCGTGCTCGGCGACTGCGCGGCAGGCCTCTGCACCCGCCTTGCCACCGCCAACCTCGCGTTCAGCGACGCCGAGGGCGGCTGGAACTTCGGCATCGGCTCGCCGTTCCTAGACCTGACACCCGGCTACCAGGGACCAAGCTGGAACGCCGATCTTGACCTGACAGCCGGCCCCGAGTTCGCCGTGACCGGCGACATTGCCCAGCTATTCAGCTGGATCGGCGTCTCGCCGCCCGCGGTGCGGTGGACGGCGTTCGATGACCGGATCCCGCTCGCCGGATCCCCGGCCCTCACCGTCTCGACCGCACCGCCGACCGCCGCCGGGCCGGTCAGCCTCACCGCATCCCTCCCCGGAGGGTTCTCCGGCGACACGGTCGAGTTCATCGCCTACCCGCCCGGCGGCGGCCCGGGATTCCTGGCGGGCAGGACCCAGGTGAACGGCAGCTCAGCCAGCGCAACGTGGCAGCCGACCACCCGCCAGACTGGCACGTATCGGGTCGCGGCACTCCTCTTCGATCACATCTTCGGCGCCGTCAACCTTCCCTATGCCTCCGCGCTGGTACCGGTAAAGCTGAAGAGCGGACCTGTCCCGGCACCGCCCCCGTCATCCCCGGCACCGCCCCCGTCATCCCCGACACCGCCCCAGCAGCCCAGCAGCCCAGGCCCGCTGCAGCCGCCGCAGATAACCAGCACCGGGACATACCAGCAGGGGGAACTGGTCTATTTCAGCATCACGTACGCCGACCCAGATCACGATGCCGAGGGCTTCGGGTTCGTCGGCATCAACGGGTCCGGCTGGGCCGAAGAGAACCATCCATTCTCCAGCCCCTCCTACGGCATTGTCGGGCCGGACAGCATCGCCTATCCGTTCAACCTGGCATGCGGCACCGCCCAGCAATACCAGAGCCAGGTCGAAGCCTGGATCTACGACACCGCAGGCGTCCGCAGCCAGCCCGTGATCATCGACCTCGCATGCACGAACGGCACCGCCGGATAACGCGATGGCCGCCAGCTGAGCTGACCGGTACCTTCCAGGCCGCGGGCGCCCGGCTACACCCGCGTGGCTGCCCTCGCGCATACCGCTGTAGCCTGCCAGCCTGTGGCATTGGCTCGCCCGCGACTGTCCGGACCGGAGGCGTCATGGCAGGGTACTTCGTTGCGAACTACACGATCACGAACCAGGCCGAGTACAAGGAGTACCTTGCGGCGGTCGGACCGATCCTGAAGGCTCACGGCGCCGAAAACATCGTTGTCGACCGCGACTCCGAGCCGCTTGAAGGATCAGCCGGGCAGGTCACCATCGTGCTGAGGTTTGCCACGAAGGCTGCGGCCAAGGCCTGGTACCAGTCGCCGGAGTACCGGGCCATCAGCCACCTCCGCACGGACAACAGCGAGGGCATCGGGGTCATCGCGGAGGGCAGATAGCCCGGCTCCAGGCCGAGCACCGGCGGGAGCGGCCCTTCTGATATTCCCGCGGCTTCAGCCTTCTGTGTCCGTTTTGCCGGTTTGTGGTTCGGCCAGGGATAGTCGCTCATCTCGGTGTACGTCGTCAGCCTCGCCGGCGAGTGAAGCGCCGCCGATCTTGCCGCGCCGGGGGTGGAGCGTGGCCATCAGCCTTGCGAAGGCCAGTGCCGGTCCGATGGCAGCTGCGGCGGTCAGGAGCACGGCGGCGGCGATCGCGGCATGCGGGTCGCCATAGGCATGCTGCACATTCAGGGAGACGAGAGCTTCTATCTCGCCGCCGACGGTAACGATCAGGATGGCCACGGCGGCGCCGGATGCGAGGACGCTGCCGATCCACAGGCGCAGGACCAGGCGCGGCGGGCTGGGGTCAGCTCTGTGCTCGCGGAACCGGCGCAGCGCTGCGTCGGAGGCTTTCAGCAGGTCACCGTACAAGGGTCCCTGGACGGCGATCGCGAGGAACAGGACCGGGATGATGGTCGCGGCGGTGGCGTAGAACAGGCCGTTGAATGCCGGGGCCGCTGGATGGGCTTCGTGGGCCAGGGATGCGAGGCTGCTCATGGCAGCCAGCATGGCCGTGGCTGCGCCCGGTTACGGCGGATTCGCCGATGGCCGTCCGGCTAACATCGCCTGATGAGTGAGCAGTTCTTCGTTCTGGCGGGTTTCGCGGTACCTGAATGGCTCACGGCCGGGGAATTCCGGCTGGAACCGCTCGGGCCCCAGCACAACGCCGCGGACTATGCGGCATGGACGGCCAGCATCGGCCACGTCCAGGCAACGCCGGGATTCGCCGGGACGGGCTGGCTTACAGGGTCACGCCGGTCAGCGCGCCGCAATACCTGAGCAGTTGGTCCTGGATCTTGAGATCGCGGGCGGCGGGGTGTGCCGTGCGGGGCTTCTGGTGATAGAAATAGCCGCCCGTCACCCTTGCGCCCGGATCCGAACTGACCGCCAGCCATGCCTGGGTCACCGCGGCCAGTGACATGTCATCGGGTGCGCCGGGGCTCCCGGTAACCGATCCCGGCATTGTGAATGACCGCGTCGTACGGGCCGCCCGCGTTGGCCTGCTCGGCGACCTGCCGCATGCCCGCGATGCTGGACAGGTCGCCGACGACCACGGCCCTGGCGCCGGGCAGGGCCATACCAGGGCGGACGGGCCAGCCACGCTTAGACGGTCAGCCGGCGCTTTCGGCGGCCGAACCCGGGCTCGGCGCGACGAGTTCGGCCTCGAAGCCGTCCGCGTTCTCCAGGTAGGCAGCGTAGTGAGCGTCGCCGCCCGCGTGCGGGTGGCGGTCGGCGAACATCAGCCGCCAGCCGTTGCTGGGCGCGACCGCGACCAGCTTCTCCACCTGGGCCTGGTCGGCCACGTGGAAGGCGAGGTGGTTCAGGCCGGGGCGGCACCGGTCGTGACGGCCCGCGGTGCGGTCCGGCGACTGCTCCAGGACGATATAGGTCTGGCCGGCCCGCCAGCTGCGGCCGCCTGGCCAGTCCCCGAACGGCTTGTAGCCGAGCTCGTCGAGCAGCCAGCCCCAGCTGGCCACGGCCCGGTCGAGGTCGGGCACCCAGAACTCGAGGTGATGGATCGTCCCGGTAACCACCGCGACGGCCGGACCGGCGGTGCCTGGCTCGGCCCACGCGGAGGTCAGCTCCGGGTCAGGCCCTGCCGTAACCGGTGCCTCGGGGGGCGGGCCACTCGGGCCGGTATCCGGTGCCATGGCCGATCAGCTCGAAGTCCTTGTCATCGTGCAGCATGGTAACGGCTAGATTCGGGTCAACTGGCGCTAACCCGCGACATCGGGACCCCGTGTCGGCTCACCGGCCGCTAGGACAGCTCGTCGAGCCGCTGCTGGACCCGGCTCATGCCGCGCAGCCAGCGGTCGGTCTCGGCGGCCCGGCCCGCGTACATGCCCGCCACCTCCGGGTGCGGCAGGATCAGGAACTGCCCCGAGGCGATACCGTCCATCACCGCGTCCGCGACCGCCTCCGGCTCGATCGCCGACTCCCCGAGCAGCAGTTCGATTCGGGGATCGCTACGGTCGAGCATCGGAGTCCGAACCCCGAGCGGGCAGATCGCCTGCACGGTCAGGCCGCGGTGCGCGTGGGTGACCGCCAGCCACTCGGCGAAGGCCAGCGCGCCGTGCTTGGTGACCGCGTACGGCGCCGAGCCGGGCACGGTCAGCAGCCCGGCCGCCGAGACCGTGCAGATCAGGTGGCCGCTCCCCCGCTCCAGCCAGGGCCCGAGCAGCAGCCGCGCCGCGCGGACGTGGGCCATCACGTTCACCTGCCACGAGGCCTCCCAGTCGGCCTCCGCGGCGTCGGCCCCGCCGGTCCGCGCGATCCCCGCGTTGGCGCAGAACAGGTCGATCTCGCCGAGTTCGGCGCGGGCGCCGGAGATCAGCGCGGCGACGCCGTCCTCGCCGGCCGCGTCGCCGGGGATCGAGACCGCCCGGTATGAGGCCGTGCGGCACGAGGCGGCGACCGCGGCGGCGGCCTCGCCGTCGAGGTCGTTGACCACGACCCTGGCTCCCTCGGCCGCGAACCGGCGGCACAGCGCCGCGCCGATGCCGCTGCCGCCGCCGGTGACCACGACGCCGGCGCCGGCGACCGATCTCATCGGCCGGCCCCCGGCGCGGGCAGGTCCACCATCCCGGCCAGCGACGCCCGGTGCCGGTCGGCGGTGCCGAACCCGATCGACGAGCTCTTCGCCCGCTTCAGGTACAGGTGAGTCGGATGCTCCCAGGTGAACCCGATGCCCCCGTGCAGCTGCAGGCATTCCTGCGCGGCGCGGACCGCTATGTCCGAGCAGGCCGCCTTGGCCAGCGCGATCGCCACGGGCGTGTCCGGGTCGCCGGTGGCCAGGCAGGCGGCCGCGTACCGGGCCGCCGCGCGGGCCTGGGTCACGCCCGCCCACAGCTCGGCGACCCGATGCTTGAGCGCCTGGAAGGACCCGATCGGGCGGGCGAACTGGCGCCGCTCCTTCAGGTACGCGACCGTGATCTCCAGGCACCGCTCGGCCGCGCCGAGCTGCTCGGCGGCGAGCATCGCCGCGCCCGCGGCCAGCGCCGCGGCCACGGCCTGCTCGGCGGCCGGGCCCGACGCGATCCGCCTGCCGGGCACGTCGGCCAGGGTCAGGTCGGCCAGCTGCCTGGTCATGTCCAGCGACACCACCGGCGTCAGCGACGCGTCGGCGGCCGGCACGGCGTACAGCGCGTACGGCACGCCGTCGGCCGGCACGAGCAGCACGCCGGCGGGCAGCGCGTCGGCGATGCCGGTGACGGTCCCGGTGAGCAGGTAGCCGGAGTCTCCTGGCTCGTCCGGCCCGCTCCGCCCGGTCAGCCGGACTGTGGGTTCGGGACGGGCTCCCGGGGCGGCCGCGAACGGGACGGCGAGCGCCGCGGTCGACGTGCCCGCGGCCAGGTCGCCCAGCAGCTGGTCGTCGCCCGCGGCCAGCAGGGCGGCGGTCGCGACGACCGCGGAACCAAGGAACGGGACGGGCGCCACCGCGCGGCCCGTCTCCTCGGCCACGACCGCGGCCTCACGGTACGACGCGCCAGCGCCGCCGCTGCTCTCCGGGATCAGCAGGCCGGCGCAGCCCAGCTCGGCCGCGAGGACCCGCCAGAGCCCGGTGTCGTAGGTCTCGGCGGTCTCCGTCCTGGCCAGCACCTCGGGCCAGCCGCACCGGTCCTGGAGCAGGGAGCGGACCGCGGCCCGCAGCTCGGTCTCGGCCTCGCTGTACAGCAGGTCGGGCGGGCCGGCGGCGCGGTCGCCGGCGGCGTGGTGGCCGGCCCAGCCACGGCGCTCACCTGGGCAGGTCCTTCCATGGCACGCCGGTGTCCTTCCGGGTCTCGGGCGGCAGCCCGAGCACCCGCTCGGCGATGATGTTGCGGAGGATCTCTGAGGTTCCGCCCTCGATCGAGTTGCCCCGCGCGCGCAGGTACCGGTATCCGGGGTCACGGCCGTAGAAGTTGGCGCCCTCGGGACGGCGCATCGTCCAGTCCTCGTAACGCAGTCCATCGGAGCCGGCCAGCTCCACCTCGAACTCGGATATCTCCTGATTCAGCCGGGCGAAGACCAGCTTGGCCGCGGACCCCTCGGGGCCCGGCTGGCCCGCGGCCAGCTGCTGGCGAAGCCTGGCCCCGGCCAGGCGGGCGACCTCGGCGTCGGCCCACAGCCGGAGCAGCCGGTCGTGCAGCCCGGGCGTGCGGCGCTCGGGATGGTCCCGCCAGGCCGCGGCCGCCGAGCCGATCATCCCGCCCTCCCTGGGCGCCGCTCCCCCGCCGATCGACACCCGCTCGTTCATCAGCGTGGTGGTGGATACCTTCCAGCCCTCGCCGACCGCGCCGATCCGGTCCGCGTCGGGGATCGGCACATCGGTCAGGAAGACCTCGTTGAACTCGGCCTCGCCGGTGATCTGGCGCAGCGGCCTGACCTCTACTCCGGGTGCGGTCATGTCGCAGGCGAAGTAGGTCAGGCCCTGGTGCTTGGGCACGTCCGGGTCGGTCCTGGCCACCAGCAGCGCCCGGCGGGCCAGGTGGGCCGAGGACGTCCAGACCTTCTGCCCGGTCACCACCCACCCCCCGCCCGCCTCCCCTTCCCCCTTCACGTCCCCTTCCCCCTTCACGTCCCCCGCCGCGCGGACCGCGCGGGTGGCCAGCCCGGCCAGGTCGGAGCCCGCGCCCGGCTCGCTGAACAGCTGGCACCAGATCTCCTCGCCGGTCCACAGCGGGCGCAGCCAGCGCCGTTGCTGCTCCGGCGAGCCGAAGGCGAGAATCGTCGGGGCGGCCATGCCCAGCCCGATACCGTTGCGTTCCGGGCGGTTGGTCGGGGCGGCGGCCGCGGCGAATTCGGCGTCGACGGCCGGCTGCAGGTCCCGGGACAGGCCCTGACCGCCGAGGCCGACCGGGTAGTGCACCCAGGCCAGCCCGGCGTCGAAGCGAGCGCGGAGGAACTCGAGCCGGTCCATCGCGGCCGGGTCGTGACCGGCCAGGAAGTCGCGGACCTGGCCGCGCAGGTCATCAGGGGTCGTCACGGCGTGCCGCTCAACACGGTGCCTGCCTCAACATAGCGGCCCGCCGGCCACGTAGATGACCTGGCCGGAGACGAAGCCCGCTCCCTCGCTGGCCAGGAAGGACGCGACGTTCGCGACGTCGTCCGGCTGGCCGACCCGGCGTACCGGGATCTGCGTGGCCGCCGCCTTCTGGAACTCCCCGAAGTCCATGCCGATCCTGGCCGCCGTCGCCGCGGTCATGTCGGTGACGATGAACCCGGGCGCTATCGCGTTGGCGGTGATCCCGAACTGCCCGAGCTCGATCGCCAGCGTCTTGGTGAAACCCTGCAGGCCCGCCTTGGCCGTCGAGTAGTTGGCCTGGCCGCGGTTGCCGAGCGCCGAGCTCGACGACAGGCTGATGATCCGCCCGAAGCGCTGGTCCACCATGTGCTTCTGGATGGCGCGGCTCATCAGGAACGCCCCGCGCAGGTGCACGCCCATGACCGTGTCCCAGTCGTCATCGGTCATCTTGAACAGCATGTTGTCCCGGATCACGCCCGCGTTGTTGACGAGGACCACGGGCGGGCCAAGCTCGGCCGCGACCTTCTCCACTCCCGCAGCGACCTGGTCGGCCTGGCTCACGTCGGCGCCGACCGCGATCGCGCGGCCGCCCGCTGACGTGATCGCCTCGACGGTCCCGCCGCCGTCCGCCTCCTTCAGGTCCAGGACGCCGACGGCCATACCGTCGGCGGCCAGCCGTCGTGCGACCGCCGCCCCGATGCCGCGCGCGGCGCCGGTGACGATCGCCACCCGGTTCGCTGCGGCCGACCCAGACTCCTCTGACATGCGTTCCTCCTGCCTGCTGTTTCTTCCGGGACTAGCTGTACTTCCTCAGCTCGCGCCGCGCAAGCGAGCGCTTGTGCACCTCGTCCGGCCCGTCGGCGAACCGGAGCGTCCGCGCGCTGGCCCACAGGTGCGCCAGCGGGAAGTCCTGGCTGACGCCGCCCGCCCCGTGCGTCTGGATCGCCTTGTCGATCACCCATTCCGCCATCGCCGGGGTAGCGATCTTGATTGCCTGGATCTCGGTGTGCGCGCCCTTGTTGCCCACGGTGTCCATCAGCCAGGCCGTCTTCAGGACCAGCAGCCGGGCCGACTCGATCCGCACCCGGGACTCGGCGATCCAGTCCTGGATGACGCCCTGGTCGGCCAGCGGCCCGCCCCACGCGGAGCGCTGGGTGGCCCGGCGGCACATCAGCTCCAGGGCCCGCTCCGCCGCGCCGATCTGGCGCATGCAGTGGTGGATCCGCCCGGGGCCGAGCCGGGCCTGGGCGATCGCGAAGCCGTCGCCCTCGCCGGCGATCAGGTTGTCGGCCGGCACCCGGGCGTCGGCGAACTCCACCTCGGCGTGGCCGCCGTGCGGGCCGTCGGTGAAGCCGAACACGCGCATCCCGCGCTCGATGTTGACCCCGGGGGTGTCCCGCGGCACCAGCACCATCGACTGCTGCCGGTGCCGCTCGGCCCCACCCACCTCCCCATCCCCCTTCACTGTCTTCCCCATCACGATGAGGATCTCGCAGCGCCGGTCCATCGCCCCCGACGACCACCACTTGCGGCCGTTGATCACGTACTCGCCGCCGTCGCGCTCGATCCTGGTCGCGATGTTGGTAGCGTCCGACGAGGCGACGCCGGGCTCGGTCATGCAGAACGCCGACCTGATCTCGCCGTCGAGCAGCGGCCGGAGCCAGCGCTGCTGCTGCTCCGCGGTGCCGAACTCGGCGAGCAGTTCCATGTTGCCGGTGTCCGGTGCCGCGCAGTTCAGCGCCTCCGGCGCGATGGTCGGGCTGTGCCCGGTGATCTCGGCCAGCGGCGCGTACTGCAGGTTGGACAGCCCGGCACCCTCCGGGTGATGGGCCAGGAACAAGTTCCACAGACCCCTGCTCCTGGCCTCGGCCTTCAGCTCGTCGATGACGGCCGGCCGCTCCCAGAGCCGACCGGCGGCGGCCGCCTCGGCCACCTGCTCGTCGAACACCTTCTCGGCTGGGTAGACATGAGAATCCATGAACGACAGCAGCCGCTCCCGCATCTCTTCTGTGCGTGCGTCATACGCGAATTCCATCTGCCGCCTCCATGCGTCCGGATAAGGCTATCTACCGGCCGGTATTGGCACCACGCTACGGTCCCGGCCTAGAGCGGAGTCAAGAGGCGCAGAGCTCCCACCGGGCAGGCTCATGGCACATCGGGCGGCTTGGGCGTATCCGGGCGCGGCCGCCTGCGCAATAGGGTCTTGGCATGGCGCAGGTCGAGACGGTCCGGGGCCCGGTTGACGTGACCAGCCTGGGCACCACGCTGATGCACGAGCACGTGTTCGTGCTCAACGAGGAGATCCGGCTGAACTACCCGGGCGACTGGGACGAGGAGGAAAGGGTCGCCGACGCGGCCGCGAAGCTGAACGCGCTGCGGCAGCGCGGCTGTGACACGATCGTCGACCCGACCGTCATCGGCCTGGGCCGGGACATCCGCCGGATCCAGCGGGTAGCGGCCGGCACCGACCTCAACATCATCGTGGCCACCGGCCTGTACACCTACGATGACGTGCCGTTCTACTTCCGGTACCGGGGCCAGCGGAGCAAGTCAGCGAGCTCGGATCCGATGACGGCCCTGTTCGTCTCCGATCTCACCGAGGGCATCGCGGGCACCGGGGTCAAGGCCGCCTTCCTCAAGTGCGCGATCGAGGAGAAGGGCCTCACTCCCGGGGTGGAGCGGGTGCTGCGCGCAGTCGGCAGCGCCCACGTGGCGACCGGCGCGCCGGTCACCGTGCACACCCATCCTGGGTCCGGCTCGGGGCTCGAGGCGATGCGGGTCCTGGCGGCGGAGGGCGCCGACCTGACCCGGGTGGTGATGGGCCACAGCGGTGACGCGACGGACCTGGGCTACCTGACCAGGCTGGCCGACGCGGGCTGCCTGCTCGGCATGGACCGGTTCGGGCTCGACATCATGCTGCCGTTCGAGCAGCGGGTGGATACCGTGGCCGAGCTGGCCAGGCGCGGTTACGCGGACCGGATGGTGCTCTCGCACGACGCGGCGTGCTACATCGACTGGTTCCGGCCGGACGTCATCCCGGCCTTCGCGCCCTCCTGGCACTACGGCCACCTGTTCGACGACGTGCTGCCTGCGCTGCTCGAGCGCGGGGTGAGCCAGGCCCAGATCGAGGCCATGCTGGTGGCCAACCCGCGCCGCTACTTCTCCGGCCCGGCCGGAGCGTGACCGGCGCTCAGGGCGGGCTCGCTACTTGAGCAGCAGGCGGCTGATCCGGCGGCCCGCGACCTCGAGGCCGGCCAGGCCCATCAGCGCCAGGTAGGCCACGTGCCAGAGCAGGCCGGGCCCGACCACGCCGAGGGTCAGGCCGCGCATCAGCGCCACGCCCTGGTACAGCGGCGTGCACTGCACCACGATCTGGATCGGCCTCGGGTAAACGCTTAGCGGGTAGAACGTGGTCGAGAACAGGAACATCGGCAGCGTGGCCAGCGTGATGAACTCGAAGTGCTGCCAGCTCCGCATGAACGTGGTGGCCGCCATCCCGGCCCCGGCGAACGCGAAGCCGATCAGCAGGGCCACCGGCAGCGCCGCCACGGCCCAGGCCGAGTGGACCAGGCCCATGGCCAGCACGACCACCATGAACGCGGCCGCGTACAGGCCGCCGCGGATCAGCGCCCAGCCGATCTCGCCGAGCGCGATATCGCCGGAGCCCATCGGCGTGGCCAGCGCCGCGTCGTAGAACTTGTTGTACTTCAGCCGGAAAAACACGTTGAAGGTCGAGTCGAAGACGGCGCCGTTCATCGACGAGGTGGCCAGCAGCGCCGGGGCCACGAAGCTGGTGTACCCCACCAGGTGACCGCCGGGCCCGGCCACCTGGCCGACCAGCTCGCCGAGGCCGACCCCGATCGACAGCAGGTAGAACAGCGGCTCGCACAGGCCGGAGACCAGCACCAGCCAGGCGTGCCGGTAGGCCCGGGCATGCCGTTCGATGAGATGCACGCTGCCCCGGCCGCCGAGCCGGGTCAGCCGGGCCGGGACCGGGAGGCTAGACATAGAGCCGCCGGCGGTAGGTCCGGTGTCCGGCGGTGATTCCCGCGGCGGCCAGCGCGGCCAGGTAGGCGATGTGCGCGAGCGCGGGGCCGGCGGTGGCCGTGCCGAGGCTGAGCGACCGGCACAGCGCCACGCCGTTCCAGAGCGGCGTGACGTAGGCCAGTGGCCTGATCCACTCGGGCAGCTGGCTGACCGGGAAGAACGTGCCGGAGAACAGGAACAGCGGGATCAGCCCGAACCGGTAAAGCATCGCGAACGACTGGTCCTTGGTCCGGCTCACCGCGTACGCCTCGACCGGCGCGGCGAACGCCAGCCCGGTCAGCACGGCCACCGGCAGCGCCGCGAGCACCCAGGGCGAGCGGACGGCGCCGAACGCGGCCATCACGACGACGAAGATCGAGCAGTTCATGGTCAGCCGCATCGTGGTGAACAGCAGGTGCCCGTGGAAGATGTCGCTCGGGCGCAGCGGAGTGGCCGCCGCCGCCTGATACGTCTTCAGCCACTTCACCGAGCCGAGCACCGGGTAGGTGGACTCCCCGATGGCGGTCTGCATGGCTTGCGCGGCCAGCAGCCCGGGGGCCAGGAAGACCAGGTAGCTGACGCCGTCCAGGCTGGCCGGGCCGTGCTTGTCGACCAGGGTGCCCAGGCCCACGCCCATCGCGCCGAGGTAGAGCACCGGGTTCAGCACGCTGGAGTAGATGGTGCCCCGCCAGGTACGCCGGTAGTTGGTCAGCCAGAACCGGAACTCGCGCAGCGCGTGGGAACCGATCACCAGTCCTCCAGCCGCCGGCCGGTCAGCCGGAGGAACACGTCCTCGAGCGTGCTGCGGCGGACCAGGGATGTCAGCGGCTCCAGGCCCAGCCCGCGGACGGCGGCGAGCGCGGCGTCGCCGTTCTGCGTGTACAGCAGGATCCGGTCAGCCAGGACCTCCAGCCGCTCCGCGGGCGCGCCGGCCAGCCGTGCTGGCCCTAGGGGGGACGACCCCCCGTCAACCCCCCGCCGCGGAGCAAGCTCCGCGAGCTTGTCCGCCGCCTGCTGGTGCTCGGACGGATCGAACCGCAGCTCGAGCACCTCGGGGGTGGAGTACCGGCCGATCAGCTCGCGGGGCGAGCCCTCGGCCGCGATCTGGCCGCGGTCCATTACCACCAGGCGGTCGCAGAGCTGCTCGGCCTCGTCCATGTAGTGCGTGGTCAGCACCAGCGTCACGCCTTGCTGCTTGAGCCGGTACAGCCGGTCCCACACGGCGTGCCGGGCCTGCGGATCCAGGCCCGTGGTCGGCTCGTCGAGCAGCAGGATCTCCGGCTCGTTGATCAGCGAGCGGGCGATCGTGAGGCGGCGCTTCATGCCGCCGGACAGCGGCTCGACCTGATCCTCCGCCCGGTCGCTGAGCTGCACGAACTCCAGCAGCCTGGCGGCGCGCTCGGCGATCACCTGGCGCGGCAGCCCGAAGTAGCGGCCGTAGATGATCAGGTTCTCCCGGACGGTCAGCTCCACGTCCAGCGTGTCCTCCTGCGGGACCACGCCAAGCCGGGCCCGGATGGCCGGCCCGTCGGCGACCGGGTCCAGGCCCAGGATGGTCAGCTCCCCGGCGCTCGGCGGAGAGACGCAGCCGATCATGCGCATGGTCGACGACTTGCCCGCGCCGTTCGGCCCGAGGAAGCCGAACGCCTCGCCCCGGCGCAGATCGAAATCGATGCCCGCCACCGCCACCGCACTGCCGAACCTCTTGGCCAGGCCGCGGGCATGAATCAGCACGTCGGAAGCGGGCACCCCCGTGACACTACCGGGCATGACCGGCATTTCCGAACTGGTTTCAGCCCGGGCTGACCGGACAGGCCTAGGGAAAAACCTGGTATGCCCCGTGCCTGGATTTCCCCGGTTTCGCCACGGCGTGGGTGGTAGCGGGTACCCTCGCTAGACGTCGCCTCGGCGCGTCCTGAGGAGATACGGGGAAGGAAGGCGGCCAGGTGAGTCTCGTCAGCACGTTGTACCAGCGCTTCCGGCTGCTGATCCACGAGGGATCCAAGTTCCTCGTCGTCGGCGGGATCGGCTTCATCGTGACGCTCGGCGGCGCCGACCTGCTGCACCTCGGACTCGGGGTCGGGAAGTACACCTCGATCACGATCGCGACCATCGTGGCCACGGCCGTCACCTTCATCGGCAACCGCCACTGGACGTTCCGGCACCGCGAGGGCGCAGGCACCACGCGCGAAAGCGTGATGTTCTTCGTGCTGAACGGTGTCGGGCTGCTGATCCAGTACGCCTGCATCTGGGTCGTCCAGGACCTCCTGGGCCACCAGGGCGGGCTCTGGTACAACATCGCGAACCTCATGGGGATCGTCATCGGCACGGTGTTCCGGTTCTGGGCGTACCGGAAGTGGGTGTGGCACATGCTGCCCCCCGAGCTCGAGCTGCCCGCAGACGCTCTGCCCACGGAGCCGTTCGGCTCTGCGGGACGGCACGAGGGCCGTGCGCCCGCGCTGGTTCCGCCTGACCCGCAGGCCGGCCACGGCGGGCCGGACGGGAACGGGGCCGGCCACGGCCGGCCGGACGGGAACGAGCCGGCCCGCGCCAGGACGGCCACGCGCGGCCAGACGGCCCCCGGCACGCGCGTTCCAGGTAAGTCGGCCCGATCAGGAAGAGCAGCCCAGCCCGGCCCCGGCGACCAGGCTGGACAACGGCACCGCGAGCGCGCCCTGGCCCTGGGCCTGAGTCAGCTTTCCGGTCGCCACCAGCCGGCCCACCACGTGAACCTCGCGGGCGCGCGCGTTGGCCGGATGGGTCAGCGGGTCGTCCAGTGACGGGCCCTGCACCAGGCCGGCCAGCATCGCCGCCTGCGGCCAGGACAACTCGGCGGGCTGAACCCCGAAGTAACCGCAGCTCGCGGCGGCCAGGCCGTAGTAGTTGTTGCCGAAGTAGACGACGTCCGCGTACATCTGCAGGATCTGCTGCTTCGTGTACGTCAGGTCAAGCTTGACGGCCAGCGCGACCTGCTCCGCCTCGTCGGACGCGCTGGACTGCCCGCGGGTGTACAGCAGCTTGGCCAGCTGCTGGTACAGGGTGGCGCCGCCCTCGATGCCGTGGCCCGTCACATACGAGAAGCCCACCCGCGCGACGGCGTACAGGTCGATGCCGGGCTCGGAGTAGAAGCGGTGGTCCTCGGTCGCGACCAGCGACGCGGCGAAGCGCGCCGGGACGCCGGGGCCGGGGTAGGCCGCGTGGTGCGCCAGGTCCTGGGCCTGGACAAGCTGCCGGGCGTGGCCGGCGGACGGGGTGACGGCGAGCAGCCCGCCGAACGCGACGATCCCCAGCAGGATCAGCGTCACGACCGCGGCCGCGGCCCAGCGCAGGAGCCGACGGACCCGGCGCCGCTCGGACCTGCGCGCAGGCCGGCCGTACGCGGCCGGGACGTACCCGCGCCCCGAGGTGACCGTGCCGGTGACGACGGCGCGGCCGGTGGCTGACGGCAGATCGGCAACCGGCAGCGGAAGCGTGGAATCACCCCCGGGCCCGGTCTCGCCCGTTGGTCCCCGCATCGTCATCGCGCCTGCCCCGAAGTCTGGCCCTGGTTATCTCCGGCCAGGGCAATAGCAATTCTGCCCACGGCACCCACTAAGCCAAACGATGGGGCCGCGTGCACCGTGCCAATCAGGGTCGCTTTCCGGCGAAACGGCTCGGTGCCCCTTTCGGTCCGGATCGCGGACCGGCCGGCCCGGATCGCGGACCGGCCGGCTCCGCCCGCGAGGCCCGGATGCCGCTTCCCCTGGCCGCTACGCGCAGCCCGGGCCCGCCGCCGCTCTGCCCGCGGCAGAACCCCGGTTGACCTCGGCAAACCCTGCGTTGTGACGCCTTATGGGCTGTTTCGCTGCGAATCTGTAATGGGGACGGTAACGTCATCCGCAGCGAGGGACAAGCAGGGATCTCCGGGCACTGGCGGCTGGGATCCGCATAAGAAACTTCCAGGTAATGGTCGGCTCTCGAGCCGTCCCTCCGGGAGGACAATAGTGTCATCTAGGCGTGGCCGCTCACGCCCTCGCGGCTACAGCTTTTCGGTGGCTCGGGTCAAGGCACCCAGGCGCAGGCGCATCACCTGGATCACCGTCATTCTGCTGGTCGTAGTGGCTGGCGCGGCGGCCTCCGGAACCACCGCGCAGGGGAAGGACATCCTCACCCACGTCCAGCGCTTCATGCTCTTCTATTCGGGCGTGCTCGCGCTGATCGCCCTGACGGCGGCCGTCGGCGTCGGCATCGTGGCCACGGACCGCATCGTCATGGCCCCGGCCCACCGGGTCGTCGCCCAGGCCGTGCACCGCGCCGTCTCCTTCGGCGCCCTCGCCTTCCTCATCACGCACATCACGCTCGAGATACTCGCGCACAGGTCCGACGTGATCGACGCGGTCGTGCCGTTCCTCGCGCACGGCCGTACGTTTTACATCGGCCTCGGCACGATCGCGTCGGACCTGGTCGTGCTGCTGGTCGTGACCGGGATCGCCCGCGGCCGGTTCGCCGCCCGGTGGCCGTGGACCTGGCGCGCCATCCACGCCACCGCCTACGTGTGCTGGCCGCTGTCGATCGTGCACGGCCTGCTCGCGGGCCGGACCGCCAAGCCGTACGTGGACTGGAGCTACGGGGCGTGCGTGGCCGCGGTCGCGCTCGCCCTCATCATCCGGTTCGTGGCCACCGTCCGCAGCCACCAGGAGAAGGCCGCCCATCCGCTGCCCGACCACCTCTCGTCGGTGCTGCAGGGGGGCGTGCCGACCATGCCGCAGCCCGACGGGCACGACCGGTGGAGCGCGGTACCGCAGGCCCGCGCCCCGCGGGGCGCCATGCCACCGGCCCGCGGGATGCAAGGCGCCATGCCGCAGGCGCGCGGGGTGCCCCGCGCACTGCCGCCCGGCCCCAGCAGCCAGCCGACGGGGCCCCGTCCTCAGCCGCCGTATATCGCGACCCGGCGTCTGGCCACCCCGCGCCCTGACCTCCCGATCCCCCAGCCGCACCAGCAGGAAATGCGGCCCTGGCAGCAGCAGGAGTGGCAGCAACAGCAGCAGGAAATGACGCCGTACGAGCAGTACCAGGCCGCCCCGCCGCCCGATCCCTCGGAGTACCCGGCTGACCCGGCCTATCCGGCCTATCCGGCCTACCCCGGCTACCCGGGGCCGGAGGGATCATGACGCCGCCCCCTGGGCCGGATGCCATGTGCATCGGCCAGGCCCGCCTGACCGCCGGCCTCGACCGGTTCCAGCGGATCGACCTGACCACGCACTACTCGGTGTTCGGCAATCTGCCCCGGCTGACCGCCGATCAGCTGATCAAAGCCACCGAGCAGGTCAACCTGTGCGGCCGCGGCGGCGCGGCCTTCCCGTTCGGCAGGAAACTGAAGTCGGTGGTGCAGTCCGCCCGCCAGCGCAAGAAGCGGATCGTCATCCTCGTCAACGCCACCGAGGGCGAGCCGGGCAGTTCCAAGGACCGGATGCTGCTGCTCAGGTCGCCGTACCTGGTGCTCGGCGGCGCGCTGGTCGCCGCCTGGGCGCTGCAGGCCAAGGAGATCGTCATCGGTGTCACCCGCACCGACGTGGCCCGCTCGGTCAGTTCCGCGGCTTCGGCCGAACCAGTCTTGAGGCGCCTGGTGCGCGTGGTCAAGGTGCCGGACAGGTTCGTGGTCGGTGAGGGCGGCGCACTGGTGAATGCGCTGAACGGCAAGACCCCGGTGCCGCCCGGCCGCAAGATCCTGCCCAGCGACTACGGGGTCCATGACCTCCCGACCCTGCTGTCCAACGCCGAGACCTACGCGCAGCTCGCCGTGCTCGCGATGCTCGGCCCCGACGGCTACGCCTCGGCCGGCACCAGGGACGAGCCGGGAACGACACTGCTGTCGGTCGGCGGCTCCGCGGACAATCCCGCGGTCGTGGAGGTGCCGTTCGGCCTGCCGCTGGGCGAGGTGCTCGACCTCTGCTCGGCGTCGCCAGCGGACGGCGTCCTGGTCGGCGGGTATCACGGCATGTGGCTGCCGACCGACCTCGCGTACAACGTGCCGGTCAGCCGGGCCGGGCTGACCGCCGTCGGCGGGACGCTCGGCGCCGGGATCGTGCTGCCGCTCGGCGGGGGCACCTGCCCGCTCGGCGAGGTGGCGCGGGTGGTCGGCTACCTGGCCAAGGAGTCATCCGGCCAGTGCGGCCCGTGCAAGCTGGGCCTGCCCGCCATCGCGCGCGCGATGACCGCGCTGGCCGACGGCTCGGGCGGTATCGACGCACTGGACACCGCGCGCCGCGGGGCAGCCGCCGTGAAGGGCCGCGGCGCGTGCGCCCATCCGGACGGGGTGTTCCGGTTCGTGGTCTCCGCCATCGACGTGTTCACCGACGACCTGACCGCGCATCTGTTCCGCGGCACCTGCGGGCGCCGGGTGCAGGGCATCCTGCCGCTGCCCGGCAAGGACGGCGAGATGCGCCTGTCCGTGGACTGGACCCGGTGCCGCGGGCACGGTCTCTGCGCCCACCTGGTGCCCGAGCTCGTGCAGCTCGACGGCCAGGGCTACCCGGTGTTCCTCGACATGCCGGTGCCGCCCTGGCTGCAATCCGAGGCGCAGCAGGCGGTCCAGATGTGCCCCTCCCTGGCCCTCAGGCTGATCACGCCGCCGCCCGCCCCGAAGGAACCGCCGAAGCCGGCCAAGCAGCAGCCCGCGCTCAAGAAGGGCGGCGGCAACCTGAAGCTGGTGGCCAGCAAGCCATCCGAGCCTGACATGGATGTCGACGAGGCCTGGATCGCCGATATCTCCGACGTCGGCCGCCAGATCCCCCGCCCGCTCACCTAACCCCGTACCTGGCGTGCCGCCGTCAGGCGGCAGTATTCGAGCCCTTCATGAGAAACGCCGCGCTGCCCACGACATACTCGGAGTAGTTGTTCAAGAGAATCGCGACACGCCCGGCGATCACGCGGCTAGGGATCACGTACATGGTGAGATCGCCGTCCAGGATAAAGAAAAGATCTATCAAGTCGGGGTCAGAGGGAACGAGCGGCCCACGATTGCCGACGGAGTAGGGTCGCCGACCTACCTGCAATCCCTATCCAGCCCGTCGAGCCGGCTCAGGTCGAGTCCAAGGCGGACCGCATGTGCCTTGACTCGCGTACGATCATCTCCGCTACCTAGCAGGCCCAGGTCCGTGAAAGCCTCACGCCACGAGTACGCGTTGGTGATCGCTCGCTTGAGCTGAGCATCTGACCAGCGCCGCTGGCCGGTGAAGTGCGCTGTGTCCAAGCCGAGCCGAATAACATGCCGCTTAACCACCTGAATGGATCCGGCGGAAGTCACGCATAGGCCGAGTTCGCGCATGACTCCGCGCTACGATCTGGACGCTGCCACGACAGCGACTAACTGAGAATCGGACCAAGTTCGTTTGTCAGAAATGTTTTCCGCCATACGAGGCAAGCGTAACTGGATAGGTCCCTGAATTGATTCGGGGCGGCCGTTCGGGCAGCAGGCAGGGCTGCATCACTTCCAGCGGCGGCCGGCGTAGTATTTGCCTGCCATCTCGTGCCCGGGAGGACACATGCGGCGAGGCGAGGTCTGGTGGGTCGAGTTCGATGAGCGACGGCCCGTCGTGCTGCTGTCGGAAGAAGGGTCATCCGGGTTCTGCGCGATGCAGGTCGTCGCTCCGGCGGGCGCCGACATCTCCGGCCTGGGCGTTGAGGTGGCAGTCGGCGTCCTGGAAGGACTGCCCTTCGAAGGCGTCCTGCGGCTCGTGTTCCCGCGCCCGGGCTTTACCCCGTGCACCTGGCTGACCACCCTGAGCCGGGACGACCTGATCGAGCGGGCGGGCGCGCTGTCCCCCGCGAAGCTCAGCGAGATCGAGGATGCCCTCCGTGCCGCCGGACAGGGGACGGAGTGGGC
Source organism: uncultured Actinomycetota bacterium (assembly GCA_963729365.1). Classification (GTDB taxonomy): domain Bacteria; phylum Actinomycetota; class Actinomycetes; order Streptosporangiales; family Streptosporangiaceae; genus JASHPR01. Next base: position 235,601 of record CAVSNQ010000006.1, on the reverse strand, counting down.
TCCGGCCGCTGGTTGAGCATCAGGTGGTGCCGGGGATCCAGGCCAGTCCTCGTGCTCTGCCAGGACTTCCGGGCCGATGGCGTTCTTCCCGGCAGCGCGGGCGGCTTCGGCGGCCTTGTCCAGGGCCAGCAGTGCGTCGATGGCCTGCTGCGCCCACGCCTTGTCCAGGTCCGTGCCGGTCTCGGTCACCGCGACGAGCTCGCGGAGGACGTGCGCACCGCACAGGGCGTGGCCTGCGACGTTGTCGAAGCTGTCGTAGGGCTTCCACGCGTCGTGGACCGCGATGCCGGTGAAGAGCGGCAGCACCCCGGCGGCCGTCATCCCGTCCTTCCCGCGCTTGGCATGCACGGTGACCAGCACGAACTTCCCCCACGAGGCGGAGTGCACCCAGGCGAGCCTCCCCGCGGTGCGGAACCCGGTCTCGTCGAAGTGCGCGGCCTCCGCGCTGGCGAGGTACCGGGTGATCGCGGCCAGCGCGGGCGCGATCAGCCCGGCGGTCTTCTTCGCGGCGCTGGCGAGCGCGCCGGGCGACGGCGCGCAGCCGAACAGCTCGCCAAGAGCCCGGCAGGCGCGGTCCCGCGACAGGAACTGGCCATGCCACAGGTAGATCCCGGTGCCCATGATCCGCGGCCCGCACTGCACCGGCGCGGTCACCCCGGCGGGAGCTTCCGCTTTCGTCTCGTGCCCGCAGCCGCACAGCAGCGTGAGCATCTGGTGCTCGGTGGTCACGGCCTTCACCGGCGGGATGTCGATGACCTGCCGCCGCTCGACCGCGGTCACCGCCGCGCGCTTCAGGGACTTCCCGCAGCAGCCGCACCGCGCCGGCCGGTCCCGCAGCCTCTTATCAGGATGGTCCGTGAGCTGCATCGTCGCCCCCGGCTGGCCTTTCGGCCGGCCCGGCTTGCGCCCGGACTTCCCGCGCAGCGACTTCGGTGACGGCTTCGCCAGGCCGTCCGACGACGGCGGCTTCGAGGAGTTCCGTGAGTTCGAGGCGACCCGGGCCGCCAGGTCCGCGACCTGCGACTGAAGCCCGGAAAGCTGCTCCCGCAACACCGCGATCTCTGCGTCCTGCCCCGCGATCCGCTCGTCCCGCTCGGCCAGCAGCTCCCGCAGCCGCGCGTTCGCAGCACGAAGCCCCGCAGCATCATCGGGAACACCGGGCACCTCGGGCACGCGCCGAACTACACCACGACTCCGCACGCCCCGCAAATAAGCAGCCATCGAACCACTGCAGCCAGCGGAAACGAACCGAGGTAAGCATTCAGGCTGCCTTGGCAGTGTTATTGCTCGTTGCGTTGCGTGACTCTCGTGAGGCAGGGTCAGGCGATCTCTGGAAGCGGCGGCATCCAGGCGTTTCCGGCGAGTGCGTCGCGGAGCGCGGGCTCAGTACGAGAAATCCGACTACCAGCACGCTGTCCAGTCTCCACGGAATCCCCACAAGTCCGGGGTCTCGTGGGTGATCGCCAGGGGCGTTCGACCGCCGAGCTAGCAGTTCGGGGGCTGCGTTTGGCCGACGCCGGGCTTGCGGGCGCGGGCGAAGACGGCGCCGAAGCTGGCGGTGATGCCGCCGCCGTCGGCCTGCAGTTGCTCCAGGGCCGCGAACAGCCTGGTGCGGAACTCGCCGGCCAGCGTCGGACCCAGCGAATAGACGTAGCCCCGGTAGCCGTGGGACATCATGTGGTCCCAGTAGTGCTGCGGGTCGCGGAAGTCGAAGGAGCGCTGGACCGAGCGCTCTTCGACGGCGGTGAAGCCGGCGTCCGCGCAGACCTCGGGGAGCGGGCGCGGCGGCGGGGTGAAAATCCCGGGGGTTCGCTCCTGACTGGCGCGCTCCCCGAAGTCCCGTACCAGTTCGTCGAAGTCCCAGCGGCTATCCGGCTTCCCCGGGCCCGGCGTGGAGAACGCCAGCAGGCCGCCAGGGCGGAGCACCCGGTGGGCCTCGGCAATGACCTGCTGGGGATCGTTGACGATGTGAAAGGTGAACCCACAGGTCACGGCGGCGAAGGAGGCATCGGGGAAGGCGAGGTGGTGTGCGTCCATCTCCCGGGTCTCGATCTGCGGCACGTCACCGAAGTCGCGGGCCAGGGCGCGGAGCATGTTCGGCGAGCCGTCGATGGCGAGGACCGCGCCGCGCGGGCCCACCGCCTGGGCCGCGGGGCCGGCGACCGCGCCGCGCCCGACGGCGATGTCCAGCACCCGCTGGCCCGGCCGCAGGTCGCACCAGGCGACCAGGTCGCGGCCGAAGGGCGCGAAGAACGGAATGTGCTGGTCGTACTCGCCGGCCAGTTCGTCGAAGAGCCGCAGCACGGCCGCCGTATCCGTCACCGGTCGCATCCTGTCACCCGGGCAACGGCCGCTCAACCGGATATTCCACTGACGGTGCACGGGGACGGGGGGTTAGAGTCCTTTGCAGGCTTGACGTTTTGGTGACACTGGGTTGCCTGCTGAGGTCACGGTCGGGCTGCTGGCCGGCTGCCGGGCCGTGGTTTCGGGCATGACCGGCGGGTGACCGAGTCGCTGCCGCCGGAGGATCCGCGTGACGCGCTGATCCGCGAGCAGGCGGCGCTGATCGCGGGGCTGTCCGCGCAGGTCACGGACCTGTCGGCCCAGCTCGCGGAGCTGACCGGGCTGGTGCGCGAGCTGCGGGGGCAGCTGGAGGCGGCGCGGCGGGCCGCGTCGCGGAACTCGGGGAACTCCTCGATGCCGCCGTCGTCGGACGACCTGCCGGGCCGGAAGGCGCCCGCGCCGCGGGCGAAGCCCGGCAGCGGGCGCAGGCCGGGCAAGCAGCCGGGCGCCCCGGGCACACATCTTGCCTGGTCGCAGACACCGGACGAGACGGTGGCGCTGTTCCCGGAGGGCTCGTGCCCGTGCGGCCTGGACCTCACGGGTGCGGCTGACCTGGGAGTCGTGGCGTCCCGGCAGGTCATCGACGTGCCGCTGGCCGCCGCGACCGTGACGCAGTACGACGAGCACGCGGTGCGCTGCGGCTGCGGGAAGGTCCACGAGGCCGCCGCCGTCCCCGGCGCGGGGCGGCCGGGGACCGTCGCCTGGGGGCTGAACGTGCAGGCCCTGGCAGTGTTCCTGCTGGTCATGCACCACGTCCCGGTCGAGCGGTGCGCCGGCATCCTGGAAGCGCTCACCGGCGAGAGGCCGTCGGACGGCTTCGTGCACTCGCTGCTGGAGCGCGCCGCCCGCGCAGTGCGGGGCGCGTGCCTGCTGATCCGGGCGCTGGTCGTCGCCGCGAGGGTGGTCTGCGCCGACGAGACGCCGATCCGGGTCGGCCCCGGCCCGAAGACCCGCAAGCGGTACCTCCTGGTCGCCTGCACCAACCTGCTGACCTGCTACGTCCTCGGCGACAGGTCTCTTTCCTCCTTCGACAGCTTCGTCCTGGGCGACCTGTCCGGCGCCGTCGCGGTCCACGACCGCTACCGGAACTACGACGCCTACGGCGCCGTCGCGCACCAGTTGTGCTGCGCGCACCTCTTGCGAGACCTCGCCGACGCCGCCGAGCAGTGCCCGGACGCGATCTGGCCAGGCCAGGCCGCCGACGCGCTCCGCGCCCTCATCCACGCCGCGAACACCGCCCGCGGCCAGGGACTGAGCGCCGCCCCCGCCGACGTGACGGCCGCTGACCTGCGGCTGTTCCGCTCTGCGGTCCTCGTCGGCCTGCAGGAAGTCCCCCGCGTCCCCGGCGCGAAAGCGAAGCAGAACCCGGGCCGGATGCTCCTGGAGTGCTTGCGCGACCGCGAGGCCGACGTGCTCCGCTTCCTGTCTGACCTGCAGATACCCCCAACGTCTAACCAGGCCGAGCGCGACCTGCGGCCCGCGAAGACGCAGCAGAAGATCTCCGGGCGCCTCCGCTCGGAGAAAGCCGCCCGCGACCGCTACGCGATCCGCGGCTATGCGTCCACCGCCGCCAAGCACGGCGCCTCTGCCCTGGCCGCGCTCCGCGACGCACTCGCCGGAAACGCCTGGATGCCGCCGCTTCCAGAGATCGCCTGACCCTGCCTCACGAGAGTCACGCAACGCAACGAGCAATAACACTGCCGAGGCAGCCTGAATGCTTACGAACCGAGGACAGAGGGAGGGGTTCAGGCAGACCTATCTAGTTACAGGCAAGCTAGCAGCAGGGCCTGACAAAACGGTGCGAGAAAGGCTCGCCGACAATTTGTTTGAGTCGGGACGGGGAGATTTGAACTCCCGATCTCCACACCCCCAGTGTGGCGCCTTAAACCAAGCTAGGCCACGTCCCGCCGTCCTCTCGGACCCCCAAATGCTAGCGCACACCGGGCATACCCTGCACACCGCACCGATGAGGGCCCGCGGCAGCGTTGTAGCCCGGGCGGGTCAGGACCTCCAGCAATCTCGGCGGAGTCGGCGTTCCGGCCCGGCCGGTGAGATCGAGCCAGACTATATACAGCTTAAGTATGTATGAAGTATGGTTGCAGTACGGCCGCTTGGGGAGGTGCCGATGGCTAAGCGCGTGAAGGTGACGGTCAACCTGACCGAGGAGGACGTCGCCGAGCTCAAGGAGCAGGCCGAGCGGGACAGCATCACGATGACCGACGCGCTGCGCCGGTCGATCGCGGTCGGCAGGCTCGTGACCACCGCGGTCCGCAACGGCGAGAAGGTGCTGATCGAGAACCAGCGGGGCGAGACCCGCCAGATCGAGTTGCTGGGGTGAGCGGCATCAGGGCGTGCCGGGCGGCGTGACGGTCGCGTTGACCGTTATCCGGCCGGCGTTGCGGAACGTCAGGACGAGCGGCACGCTGGCGCCGACGCTGAGCGCGCCGGGATCTTGCAAGACGATGTCAAGGCCGAACGGGCTCAGCGACAGCGTCGCATGAGCCGGGATCGCCACCTGGCGCACCACGATCCCGGGGCCTGCGGCACTGCCCGCGTGCCGGACGAACACCACACGGCCCGCGACCGATGCCGACGCGGAGAGCAGCGTGTCCGGGCCACCGAGGTTCGTGATGGCCAGGTAGGTGGCCGCCTCGTTCGGACCGGAGGACGACGGCAGGGTGACGGCGGCCTGGCCGAACCGGATCGTGACCGGGGAGACGGTGCCCGCGCCGCCCGTCGCCACCCAGGCGGACAGCAGCCCGATCAGCGCGGCCGCGCAGATCACCGGGGCCAGGCCGACCCGGATCAGCTCGGCGCCAAACCCGCGTGGCCGGCCAGGGTCAAGCGGCCGGGCCGGGCCGGCCGGGGCCGCGTCCGTGCGCTGGGCCGTCACAGCGATGACCGCACCGGGCTGGCCTGCGGCTGCACCGCCGGGCGCGCCCCGGGCCTGGTTCTCCGCCGGCCCTGAAGCGGCGCAGCCGGAGGCTGTTGGAGACGACGACCAGCGAGCTCCCGGCCATCGCCAGGCCGGCGAACAGCGGGTTCAGATAACCAAGCGCGGCGAGCGGTATCGCGATCACGTTATACCCGAACGCCCAGGTGAGGTTCGCGCGGATCGTGCGCAGGGTGGCCCGGGACAGCAGCACCGCGTCGGCGATGCTCGCCGGGTCGCCGCTGACCAGGGTGAGGTCGGCGGCGCCGATCGCCGCGTCGGAGCCGGTGCCGATGGCCATACCCAGGTCGGCCTGGGACAGCGCCGCCGCGTCGTTGATGCCATCGCCGACCATGGCCACCCTCAGGCCGGCCGCCTGGAGTTCCCGTACGACGCCGACCTTGCCGTCCGGCCGCACTCCGGAAAACACGTCCGCATCCAGGATGCCGAGCTGTGCGGCGACCGTCCGGGCCGTGCGCTCGTTGTCTCCGGTGACCAGCACCGGGCGCACTCCGAGCCGCCGGATCCGGCGCACGGCCTCGCTGCCGCCCGGCTTGACGGCATCGGTGACGGCCAGCACCGAGCGCGCCGCCCCATCCCAGCCGGCCAGGACCGCCGTGCGGCCGGCGTTTTCCGCGCGGTCCGCCGCGTCCCGCAGCCCGGCAGGAACGATCAGCCCAAGCTCATCCAAGAGCCGCAGGCTGCCGATGGTGACCGGGCGCCCGCGCACGGTGCCAGTCACGCCCGCGCCGGGCAGGCTGGTGAACCCGGTCACCGGCGGCAGGCCGCCCAGCCGCGCCACCGCCGCCCTGGCAATGGCCTGGCCGACCGGATGCTCCGAGGCGTCCTCCACGGCGCCAGCGAGCAGCAGGCTTTCGTTCTCGTCCGTTCCCGGGGCCGCGGTCACCGCGTCCATGCTCATCGTGCCGCTGGTGAGCGTGCCGGTCTTGTCCAGGACCACGACGTCGATCCGGCGGGCGGACTCGAGCGCCTGTATGCCCCGGACCAGGATCCCCAGCTCGGCGCCGCGCCCCACACCGGCCAGCAGCGCGGTGCTCGTCGCGAGCCCGAGCGCGCAGGGGCAGGCCACCACCAGGACCGCGAACGCGGCGCTCCAGGCGTCCTGGGACGGCAGCCTAACGCCGATCCAGAAGCCGAGCGTGACGACCGCCAGGCTGATCACGCAGGGCACGAACACCGAGGCCAGGCGGTCGGCGAGGCGCTGCGCGGACGTTTTGCCGGTCTGCGCCTGGTTCACCAGGCTGACCAGCTGGGCCAGCATCGTCTCCGCGCCCACTCGGGTCGCGCGCACGACCAGTCGCCCGCTCATGTTGACGGTCGCGCCGGTCACGTCGTCGCCCACGCCGACCTCGGCCGGCACCGACTCGCCGGTGAGCAGCGACGCGTCGACCGCGGAGCCGCCCTCGACCACGACCCCGTCGGTCGCGATCTTCTCCCCGGGCCGGACGACGAACACGTCCCCCGGTTGCAGCGTGTCGGCGCTCACCCGCAGCTCGGCTCCGTCACGGAGCACGGCGACGGTCTTGGCGCCAAGCTGGGCCAGGGTGGTGAGCGCGGAACCCGACCGGTCCTTAGCCCGGGCCTCCAGGTAGCGGCCGGTCAGCACGGACACGGTGACCCCGGCGGCCACGTCCAGGTAGAGGGCCGGCTGCCCGGCTGGCGTGAAGGTCAGCGCGAACGGCATCCGCATGCCCAGCATGCCCGCACCGCCGAAGGACAGCGCATAGAGCGACCAGACGAAGGAGGCTGCGATACCCAGGCTGACCAGCGTGTCCATGGTCGCGCTGGCGTGCCGCAGGCTGGCCCAGGCCGCCTGGTGCAGCGGCCAGGCCCCCCACGAGGCGACCGGCAGTGCCAGGGCCAGGCTGACCCACTGCCAGCCGCGGAACTGCGCGGCCGGGATCATGGCCAGGAGCACGACCGCGAGGGCCAGCGGGATACAGGCCACCAGCCGCCAGCCCAGCCTGCGCGCCCGCCGCTCCATCTCCGGCCCATCGCCGCCGGCCGACCCGGGGAGGGCGGCCGTGTACCCTGCGGCCTCGACCGCGGTCAGCAGCTCCGAGATCTCCCGGCCTCCCGTTGCGGTGATGTACGCGCGTTCGGTGGCGTAGTTGACGGTGGCCGCCACCCCGTCGAGCAGGTTCAGCCGCTTCTCGATCCTGGCCGCGCACGCGGCGCAGCTCATTCCGCCGACCACCAGCTCGACCGGAACACATATCCCAGTGGACGTGCCCGCCATCACCGCCCCTTCGGCCCGGATTGCCCCGTGGAACCGCCGGAGGGCGACCGACCGACCGTGCCTCGGCTGCTGGGGAACATGTTCATCCCGGGCATGCCGGGAACGGTGTGCACCGAGCTGGAGCTCCCGCCGCTGCGGGTATAGGTCGTGGTGACGGGCCCGAGCGACGACCCGGCCGCGCGCGCCGCGAGAAAGATCGCGATAAGCAGGATCCCGAAGGCGCATAGCTTCACCTGAGGGCTCACCGCGGCTCCTGACCATCTGGTGTACGTCACTCGCGATTCACGACGGCAACATGGTACGCGCGCCGCCGTGCCGCGCGATGCAGTTATACCCCCGAGGGGTTTAATGACATACCCGGAGCGGGTTTAATGAATACGTGCGCGGGGTTCCTGGATACCCCAACGGGGTATCGAAATATAAAGCTTAAGCCCTGCTCATCGCCGAGATAGCCAACATCGCTTGTGCGGGCCGGCTAATGCAGATTAGTCTCTGCCCATCATTGGAAAGGAACTCCCCGGATGAGCGAGAGCATCACCGCCGACAGCGGTGTGGCCTGGCGAGGCAGGCTAGGCGCTGCAGCGGACGAGCAGTGGGCAGCACCAGACTGGCGCCGGCGGCTGCAGCTGGTGCTGGCCGGCATCTGGCTGCTCGTTGCCGTGCTGCAATACCAGTCCTTCATGTTCACCAAGGCATTCGCGCAGATGCTTGCGGGCACCGCTTCCGGGAATCCGGCCGTCATTGCGGACCCGATTACCTGGTCGGCCCGCCTCATCGGCGACCACGTCGTGGCCACAAACGCGATCTTCGCCACCATCCAGCTGCTACTTGGCCTGGGAATAGCGTGGCGGCCCACGGTCAGGATCGCCCTGAGCGCCTCGATCATCTGGGCGCTGGCCGTGTGGTGGCTCGGAGAGGGCCTGGGCATGGTCCTGACGGGAGGCGCCAGCCCGGTCAACGGGGCCCCCGGCGCGGTGGTCATCTACGCGCTGCTCGCAATCCTGCTGTGGCCCGTCGCTCACGATCGCCCGGCGCCGTTCGTCGCGGGCCGCGCGGTTGGCAGCCAGGTCGCCAAGGCGCTGTGGCTGGTTCTCTGGGGCAGCCTCGCGTTCTTCGCGCTGACGCCGGCCACCAGGGCACCGCAGGCGATCAGCGGCATGATCTCGGGCATGGCGTCCGGGCAGCCGGGCTGGCTGGCCTGGATCGACAACCACGCCGCGAGCGCCCTGGGTCACGACGGCCTGGCGGCATCGGTAGTCCTGGCCATCGCTCTCATCGTCGTGGCCTTGGGGGTCTACCTTCCGCTGCCGGCCGCCCGGGCCACGCTGGTGCTGGCCCTAGTCGTGGCCGCAGCCATCTGGCTCGCCGAGGGACTCGGCGGCATCCTGACCGGCTCGGGCACCGACCCCAATTCGGGTCCGCTGCTGGCTCTGCTGGCGCTGGCGTACTGGCCCGTGAAGGCCGCCGCCGCGCAGCCGCTGACACCTGCCGTAGAACCGAAGAGAGGATAGCGACGTGGCCGGACCGTCCTGGCTCGCCGACACGCTTGCGGTCGTCATGATCGCGACCGCCATCTACTGCTTCAGCCGCCTGGTGGCGGCCCGGCGCTGGCGCCGCCCGACCGACTACGACGTCGACGGCGTGCACATCTTCATGGGCGTGGCCATGGCCGGGATGCTGGTCCCACGGCTGAACCCGTTCTGGGACAGTGGCTGGGAAGTGATATTCGGTGCCGCGGCAGCCTGGTTCGGCTGGCAGACATTCCGCGGTTACCGCAGCCAGCTCGCGGTCGGCCGGCGCTGGGTCGCTCATCACCTGCAGCACCTGGTGGCTTGCGGTGCGATGCTATACATGTTCCTGGCTGTCTCCGCCGCGAAGGCCGTCGGCTCCGGGTCCGCGATGGCCATGGGCGGGGCGTCGGGTTCCGCGACTAGGTTCCCCACGCTGGCTCTCGTGTTCGCGTTGGCCTTGGTCGGCTATGTGATCTGGACCGCCGACAGGTTCACCTCGCTGGCCCCGGTAGCTGCGCTGAGGGCGATGGCGGTCCAGGTCGGTGCCGCCTCGGCCCCGGCGCTGGCGGCAAATCCGGCCTCTCCGGCGGTAGCCGAGCCGACCTCGGGCGGGACCGTGACTCAGGTCGCCCAGGTCGCCCAGGCGAATCCTGGCTCGGAGGCGGGACCATCGGCGCAGGCCAAGACGCCGATGTCGCCGCGCCTGGCCGCCTGCTGTGAGATCGCGATGGGCCTGACGATGGGCTACGCGCTGATCACGATGCTGTGACGGCTCTATTGCAGTCCACGATCCCGGCGACAGGTCTAGCGTGCCATTTCGTAGCCGGCTGCATCGATCGCCTGCCGCAGGGCCGGATCGTCCGGCATCGGTTCCGCGATGATCCTGACCTCTCCGGAGGACACATCGACCTCAACATCGGTCACGCCCGGCAGGCCGCCGATCTCAGTACGCACCGCTGTGGCGCAGTGCTCACAGCTCATGCCGGAGACTCTTATGACGTTCGCGGCCACGGCAATAATCCTAGCCACGTCGGCTTGATCGCCGCCGCCGCCTGGGAGCAAAAGGTGCCGCAGTATCTTGACCAGGTGGGCAAGATGAGCTTCCGGCCGAAGTGGCGATAGATCGATGGAACGCGGGCCCGCCATGGCGCCGACTCCGCTGACTGACGGCTCCTTCGGCGTGACCGAGGTCGAGCTGGCCATCCAGGGCATGACGTGCGGATCGTGCGCCGCACGGGTCGAGCGGCGGCTGAACGGGCTGGCCGAGGTCCGGGCCACGGTCAACTACGCGACGGAGCGCGCGAGCGTGCTGCTCCCGGCCGCCGTTCCGGTCCAGACGCTGATCGCGGAGGTCGAGCGGGCCGGATACGGCGCCGAGGTGATCCCGCGCCCCGGCGAAGAGATGGTCCCTCGGCCCGGCGCAGTGGGCGCGGCAGGGTCTGCGGGCACCCTCGGCGGGGCGGGGCAGGCCGCCGAAGCTGACGACGGGGCGCGCGCGGATGACGAGCGCGCGGCCTACCTCAAGCGCCGACTGATCCTGGCGCTCGTCTTTTTCATCCCGCTGTCTGATCTGTCGATCGCGCTGTCGCTGTTCCCCGGATACCGGTTCCCCGGCTGGCAGTGGCTGCTGGTCGGCCTCACGGTGCCGGTGGCAGTGTGGGCCGCCTGGCCGTTCCATCGCGCCGCCCTGCGCGGCGCCCGGCACGGCACGTGCTCGATGGACACGCTGGTTTCGCTGGGCATCACCGCGGCGTGCGGCTGGTCGGTGTACTCGATGTTCTTCGTGGACCGCGGCGGGCGGCAGCAGAGCGCGCTGCACGTGCTCATCCATGCGTCCGGTGGCGGCATCTACCTCGAGGTCGCCGCGGCCGTGACCACGTTCCTGCTGGCGGGCAGGTTCTTCGAGGCCAGGGCGCGGCGCGAAGCCGGGCAGGCGATGCGCGAACTCGCGGCCGCGGGCGCGAAGGACGTCTGCGTGCTCGATGAGGACGGGAGCGAGCGGCGGATCCCGGTCGGCGGCCTGCTCCCTGGCCAGGCGTTCGTAGTCCGGCCGGGCGAGACGATCGCGGCGGACGGCGAGGTGGTGTTCGGGCAGTCGGCCGTGGACCGCAGCATGATGACCGGAGAGTCGGTTCCGGCCGACGCCGCCGAGGGTGACAGCGTGATCGGCGGCACCGTCGCGCTGACCGGCCGCCTGATCGTGCGGGCGGTACGAGTGGGCCGGGACACCCAGCTCGCGCACCTGATCAGGCTGGTGGAGCAGGCGCAGGCGCAGAAGGCGGCGATCCAGCGGCTGGCGGACCGGATCTCCGCCGTGTTCGTCCCCACGGTGCTGGCGCTCGCGGTGGTCACCCTGGGCGGATGGCTGCTGGCCGGCAGCCCGGCGGAGCACGCGTTCAGCTGCGGCCTCGCGGTCCTGATCATCGCCTGTCCCTGCGCGCTGGGGCTGGCCACCCCGGCGGCGCTCGTGGTGGCCTGCGGGCGCGGGGCGCAGCTCGGGATCTTCATCAAGGGCTACCAGGCGCTCGAGTCGTCCCGCTCGATCGACACCGTGGTGCTGGACAAGACCGGAACGGTGACCACAGGCCGGATGTCACTGACCGGCGCGCTCCCCGCCGCGGGAACCGACCGCGCCGCGCTGCTCGCGGCCGCGGGCTCCGTGGAGCAGGCATCGGAGCACGCGGTGGCCGCTGCCATCGCCGCAGCGGCGCGCGCCGAGGCCGGTCCGCTGCCGCAGGCCGACGGCTTCGCGGCGCTGCCGGGCCTGGGCGCGCGCGGCATCGTGGACTCCCGCGAGATCACCGTCGGCCGAGAGAAGCTGTTCCGCGATCGCGGCGTAGGGATTCCCGCTGACCTGGCCGTCCAGTGCGCTCGATGGGAGCAGGCCGGCTGCACGACCGTGCTCGTCGGCCGGGACCTGGAGGTCATTGGCGCGCTGGCGGTGGCCGACACCATCAAGCCGTCCGCCGCCGCGGCCGTCGCCGAACTGCGCCGGCTGGGGCTCCGCTCGGTGCTGCTGACCGGGGACAACGAGGCTACCGCGCGGGCCGTGGCGGCCAGGGCCGGCGTCGACGAGGTGATGGCGGAAGCGCTGCCCGCCGACAAGGCCGCGGTCATAACGGGCCTGCAGGCCAGCGGGCACTCGGTGGCCATGGTCGGCGACGGGGTCAACGACGGCCCCGCGCTGGCCGCCGCGGATCTCGGCCTGGCCCTCGGCTCGGGCACGGACGTCGCGATCTGCGCCGCCGACCTGATCCTGCTCCGGGACGACCTGGAGATCGTCCCTGATGCGATCAAGCTCGCCCGTGGCACGTTCCGTACCATCCGGTCCAACCTGGCCTGGGCGTTCGGTTACAACGTCGCCGCGGTGCCGCTGGCCGCCCTTGGCTTCCTCAATCCGCTCATTGCCGCCGCCGCGATGACCTTTTCCTCGGCCTTCGTGGTATGGAACAGCCTCCGGCTGCGCCGGTTCCGCGTCACGGCCGCGGCCCGGGAAGGAGCGCTGTCCGGCCGGTCAGGAGCCGGCGGTCACGGCCCAGCGGGGGTTGGTCCCGAGGACCTGGTCGAGCAGGCTGCGCCCGTCGAGGGTGGCCCATTCCACGTCGCGCAGCCGCTCGAGCCGGGCCTCGCCCCACGGGCTGGCCTGGACTAGGGACACCATCTCGGCCGGGGTGATGCCGTTCGCGTGCGGCAGGGCGCTGGCCACCCGGTCGGTGTAATGGCCGTGGTGGCCCGTCTCCGCACCGCGGATCCGCCGGGCCAGCGCCCGGGCCTCGGCCTGCAGTCCGGCGATCCCGCCGGTCTTCCCCCAGGTTCCCTCGATCAGCACCAGCCGTCCGGCCGGAACGGCCTGACGCCAGGCCGCCAGGGCGGCGGCCGGGTCGGGCAGAGTCCACAGCAGGTGCCGTTCCACCACCGCGTCGAACGGACCGTCGGGCGGGCTGACCGCGTCGGCCAGCGTGGTCTGCACCGCCAGGCCCAGGCGCGCGGCCTTGGCCCGCAGCACCTCGAGCATGCCTGGCGACAGGTCCATCGCGGTGACCTGATAGCCCTGGCCGGCCAGCAGCAGGGAGAGGAATCCCGTTCCGGCCCCGGCGTCCAGCACCCGCGCGGGAGGATCGGGCAGCAGCCGCCGCAGCGTGCCGCTCCAGGCCGCCCGCTCGTGCGGCCGGCGCGGGTGGTGCTCGGGCGAGTCGTCGTAGACCGAGGCATCCTCGTCCCAGAACTGCCGGATCTCCTCGGAGACGCTGACCGTCGCCATCGCCCGTTTCTCCTCTCGCCTTGCTACTGCTCTCGCCTTGCTACCGCTGCACTACTCCTGCGGGGTTGCGTTCGCTGTGTCCCACTTCTGCTCGATCTTGGCGAAGCGCCAGATCGAGAGGGCCACGATCCAGGTCAGGACGAAGACGCCCACGATCACGAACCCGGCCGTGTTGATGTTGAAGTTCGCCAGCCACGCCCAGCCGGAGCCGCTGAGATTGCCGTCCTGGGCGAGCAGGCCGAGCACCTCGACCGCGCCGACGAAGAAAGCCACGAAGACCGACAGGCCGGTGATCGTCAGGTTGTAGTAAACCTTGCGGATCGGCCGGGCGAACGCCCAGTCGTAGGCGAAGTTCATGAAGCAGCCGTCGGCGGTGTCGAACAGGCTCATCCCGGCGGCGAACAAGATCGGCAGCGACAGCACGGCGTAGAACGGCAGGCCGCCGACGACCGCGCTGCCCGCCAGCACGAGCAGCGCCACCTCGGTGGCGGTGTCAAAACCCAGGCCGAAGAGGAACCCGACCGGATACATCTTCCACGGGACGTCAACGTTGCGGTAGAAACGCCCGAGGAACCGGTTCATCAGGCCGCGGTGCGCTAGCTGAGCCTCCAGTTCCTCGTCGTTGTACCGGCCCGAGCGCATCTCGCGGAACATCTTGAGGATGCTGGCCAGGATGATGATGTTCAGCGCGGCGATCAGGAACAGGAACACCCCGGACACCAGCGTGCCGACGATGTTGGCCGTGTACTGCAGGTGCGAGCTCGAGTTCTTCACCTGGTCGTCCAGGCCGCGGATGCCGAAGTTCAGCAGCACCGCGAGCACGAAAACCACGCTGGAATGACCCAGCGAGAAGAAGAACCCGACCGACAGCGGCCGCTTGCCCTCGTTCACCAGCTTGCGGGTCGTGTTGTCGATCGCGGCGATGTGGTCGGCGTCGAACGCGTGCCGCAGGCCCAGGGTGTAGGCCAGGATCCCGGTGCCAGCGCCGAAGATCTCGGTCTTGTTGATGTGGTAATGACCGCCGATGGCGGCGGCCAGCATCCCCCACCCGAGCACGTTGAGGCCCACGATCGCCAGGCCCATCCCCCCGGCCCTGGCCCACTCGCGGGGAGTCAGGCCGGCGCGGATCCTCGCGATGCGGGCCCGCGGATCGGCCATCGGGGGCACCTCCCTGGGTCGGCTCGGCTGCGATCAGTTTAGAAACTACTGCAACTTACTTGCAATAGCATCCGATTGGCGCTTAACCGGCGCGGCGGGGCGGGGCGCGACGGCCCGGGCCGCCCGGTCGCTCAGCGACCCGCCGTCACCTAGTGCGGGCCGTCACCGGTCCGCGTCCTGAGCGGACCGGTCGGAACCCTCTGACCTCGGCACAGCGGCCTGAGGGCGGCTGAGGTCAAGGGCCTGAGGGTGAGCCCGTCCGTAGCCGACCGCAGCCAGGCCAGATGCCGTCAGCATCACGCCGGCACACAAGTATGCGGCCGGTACCCCGAACGCTCCGGCCAGCGCGCCGAAAGCGACTGCTCCCGCGCCCTCGAGCACGATCAGGCTCCCGATCATCGTGCTGCTGACATGAGCCATCCGCTGGGCCGGTATGACGTGGATGAAGGTTGTCTGGGCCGCCACCGTCCAGGCGGTGGCGAGGCCGATGGCAAAGTTTCCCGCGACCACCAGTAGCGGGTCGATGTGCAGTCCGACGGCGGTCAGCAGGAACGCGATCCCGCACACGGTGATGTACCAGAACTGGCCGAGCACCCGCTCACTCAGCCTCGTCCCGCCGACCACCGTGGCCGCGACGGCCAGCCCAGCCGCCATCGCGGCCAGCGCCGCAGGCACCCAGCCGCGGTCGGTCTTGCTCAGCGCCGCCGTCGCCAGGGACTGCGGCACGGCGCCGAGTGAGAGCCCGATCCATGCGACAGGCACGAGGAGGGCCAGCGTCCGGTCGGCGAAGATCGTGCGGATCCCGGTCGTCATAGAGGCGCGCTGACGGGACGGAGACATCGGAGGCAGCCTGAGCCCAGCGAGCAGCGCAGCGGCGATGACGAACGTGGCGGCGTCGGCGGCCAGCGCGGGCCCGGTGCCGATAGCGATGGCCACCGCCGACCCGGCGACGTAGCCGACGACCTCGGACACCTGGTTGGAGGTGGTCACCAGAGCGACGAGACGTCCCCGGACGTCTCGCGGCACGCCGTCGGCCATGGCTCCGGTCCTGATCGGGTTGAGAGCGGTCCTGATCGCGCCGATGACGCCCGCCGCGACGAGCACGGCCCACAGCCCGGATGCGATGATCGGCAGCGACACCGCGGCGCCGCCTATCAAACTCAGCGTTATCAGGCCCGAGCGGCGCGGGATCCGGTCCAGCCAGGGCCCGATGCCTGCCGAGACCGCGAACGCGGGCACCGCCTGTATCCCGAAGACCGCGGCCGATCCCAGCGGATGGCCGCCGGAGCGGGCGTAGCCGGCCAGCAGCAGGGCGCCTAACCCGACGAAGTCACCGAGGTAGGAGATCGTGGCCGCGGTCCAGATCCGCCATGCGGTGGGGTCTGTGAAGACTGCCCGGTAGCGAGTGGTTCCGCCGTCGCCCACGTATGCACCTTTGCCGTCGTGCCCGCGCCGTAATGGCTGGTGTCATCAGAATCGACGCGTTTGCGGGCAGATGAAGTACCTAACACGCCTTCGTCCGGACCACTATACGGAACCGGGCCGTGACACAAAGCGTCGGCCGCGCTCATCCTGCCTCGCACACTCTCACGTTACATAGCAACCGGCGAGGCACAATTCCTGGAGACCGACGCGATCTTCAAGCCCGCGTCCGCCAGCGCCAACGGCTGGCCTTGGCTGGGTGGCTGGCTCAGTGCGCCGCTTCGCGGATCTGCGCGGCGAGGTCATTGACCCGGGCCGCCGCCGCTGCTGCCCCGGACTGATCCCTGGCCGCGCCGAGGAGGTTGGCGCGCTTGGACCACGCGTAGGTGTTGCATTCCCTGACCGCCAGCCGCTCGCTGACCAGCGCGAGCGCGAGATCCGTCCGCGAGGCGCGGATGGCCGCCTCGAGCAGGGTGCGCTCTACCGCGTCGCGCTGCGCGTGGCTGCCGCCGAACTCGTGCACCCGGGTCCTGATCGGCATCAGCTCGTCCAGGACCCGCTGGTAGCTGCCGCGCCCGAAGTGAACGAGGCTGCGGCACACCGGCAGGCCCACGCCGGAGGTCATCTGCCAGCCCGTCGTGGCCTGGTCGCCCTCGGCCACGACACGCTCGAGCGCCGTGATGACCGCATCGGCGCGGGCCAGATCGCCGGCCCCGACGAAGGCCATGATCGCGTGCATGTCGTTGAACGGGTAGTAGCCGGGCGTGAGCAGCCGGGCCCACGCCTCCGCCAGCGACGGCCAGCGATCCCCGACCGAGATCCCCTCCAGCTGCAGCCGCCAGAGCAGCGCCGTGGCGTCGAGCAGTTCGAGCGCCATATCCTCCGACCCGGCGTGGTGCAGCACGCCGTCGTACACGGCGAGTGCCCCGGCGACGTCGTTTCCCTGCAGCAGGTACAGCGCGTAGTGCCAGGAGTTGTGCACGTTCAGGAAGTTGCCCGTCTGCCAGCGCGACCGGCGGTCCCGCAGGAAGCGGATCCCCTCGGGAATCTGCCCCTGCATCTCGTGGGTGTGCACGACGGCGTGGATCCCCCAGACGTCGTCGGGGTTCAGCTCAACCGCGCGCTGGCCCACGTCGGCGGACAGCCCGTACATGTTGCACTCCTCCAGCCCGAAGGCGTACATGCCGTGGACGAACCCGACCTGCGCGTCGTCGTTATGCCAGGCGCCGAGCGCACGGCCGATCCGGTCGCGGAGACTGACCGCGTCGCCGGTGAAGAAGTCGACCTGATGGCCGACGAACAACGCCGGCAGGTCGCGGGGCCATCGCACCGAGATCTCGGTGAGGAGCACCCCGGCTCCGGCCATATCACCCGCGGCCCAGCGCCGGGCGGCGGCGAGATGAGCGCGCTCTCGCGGCGCGGCTGCGGAGCTTCCGCGCGTCCCCGCGCGGTCCAGCACGTCCCGTGCCCCGGCTACCGAGCCTTCCTCGGTCGACATCAACGCCAGGTAGGCGGCGAACACGCTGGCCATAACGCAGCCGGGATCGTCCGCGGCCGCGGCCGCCGCGACCTCGACGACCTCCGGCCGGAACCGGATCAGGCAGTCCACGGCCCGGTCGTAGGCCGCCACCGCCTCCGCCGAGCCCGTCATCGCCAGGCCCCGCGCGTCAACTCCCATGGCCAACCTCCGCAGCATCCCGGCCGCGACCGCGATCAGCTGCAGGCCGCGCTCACTCCCGCCAACAGCGACAACGGGACTTTGATGCCGCTGCGCATCAAAGTCCCGTTGTGTGGCTGTGCTCCGCCGCGGTCCGGCGGACTGCCGGGTCAGGCGGCCAGGACGGCCTCGATCTCCAGGTGGAGGGTGATCTTGTCCGAGACCACGACGCCGCCGTTCTGCATGGGGGCGTCGAAGTTGACGTTGAAGTCCTTCCTGTTGATCTCGCCGGTAGCGGTGAACCCGGCCCGGGTGCCGCCGAACGGGTCGGGGCCGAAGCCGTTCAGCTCCAGGGTCAGCGGCACGGACCTGGTCACGCCCTTGAGCGTGAGCTCGCCGTCGAGCACGTAGTCCTCACCGTCGCGCCGGACGCCGGTCGAGCGGTAGGTCATCGTCGGGTACGTCTCGACCTCGAAGAAGTCGGCCGACCGGATGTGGTCATCCCGCTGGTCGTTGCCGGTGGTGATCGAGGCCAGGTCGATCTCGGCGGTCACTGAGGAGCTGAGCGGGTCTTCGCCGGTGACGAGCTGACCGGAGAAGGTGGTGAACCTGCCGCGGACCTTGCTGACCATCATGTGCCGGACCGAGAAGCCGACCTCGGAGTGCACCGGGTCGATGGTCCAGGTCCCGGCGACGTAGTCCGGAATGCTGGTCGTCGTGGTGGAAGTGGTCATCTCTCACTCCTGCGCTAGTTGGTTGAATACTCAACAGGTATCACCGCCGCGGCAGTTTGTCAAACGCTCAACTATCGTCGCGTATACTGCTAACATGCGTACTCAGCCCCCTCAAGAGACCCGGTGGCTAACGGCCGGTGAGCAACTGGCGTGGCGGACGTTCCTGACCGCCTGCCAGGCCTTGTTCGGTGCTGTCGAGGCTCAGCTGCTGCGCGACGCGGACATTCCGCACGGTTACTACGAGATCCTGGTCCGCCTGTCCGAGGCGCCCGGCCAGGCGCTGCGGATGACCCAGCTGGCCGAGGCGTCCACGTCGAGCAAGAGCCGGCTTTCACACGCCGTGGCGCGGCTGGAGGAACGGGGCTGGGTCAAGCGGGTCGATTGCCCGACCGACCGGCGGGGCCAGATAGCGCAGCTCACCGACGAGGGCTTTGCCGCGCTGGCCGCGGCCGCTCCCGGCCACGTTGACCAGGTCAGGCGTTCTTTGATCGATCAGCTCACGCCCGAGCAGGTCGACCAGCTGCTTCAGATCAGCGCCGCGATCGTGGCGGCCGCCGAGCCGCTGCCGCCGGGCGCCAGCGGCTGCGGAGCCGCTCCCTGAGCTAGCCGGACTCGCCGGGCTGGCCCGGCTGGCCCGCGGCCTCGATGTTGGCGGCCATCTGGTCTGCGATCGCGTCCGGCCCGGGACCTGGTACGCCGCGCAGCCCGGTGACCACGCCCGCTTGGTCAAGCGTGCTCCGGTTCTGGCTCAGCTTGTGCTTGGCCTCGACGTCCGTGATCGTCACCTCGATCCCGACGATCGCCTTCAGCTGGCCGTTGATGTACTCCGGCGGCGCGTCCGTCACCGCCCAGGGCCTGGGACTCGGCTCCTCGTGGCGCCGGGTCAGCCGGGTCACCAGCGCGCGCAGCCACTCGGCGTCCCGGTGGACGGTCAGCCGGCCGGTGATGTGAACGGCCTGATAGTTCCAGGTAGGCACCACCCGGCCATGCCGGGCCTTGCTCTCATACCAGGACGGCGATATGTACGCCTGCGGCCCGTGCACGATGGCCAGGGCGAGCGAGCCAGGCTGGGCCGTCTGCCACTGCGGGTTGGCTGCCGCGACATGACCGAGCAGCCGTCCGTGCTCTCCGGTGCCTGCGAAGTCCGGCGGCCGTTCCCAGATGACCGGCAGCAGGGTGGCGACAGGCCTGCTGCCGTCGAACGTTACGAGGTCAGCGGCCTCGGCAGCGTCAACGAACGCGGCGATCGCGGCGAGATCGGTGAGCGCGAAGTGGCGCGGCACGTACACGCCTCCAGGCTATGCACCGGTCAAGGCTCCGCGCCGCACCCGCCAGGCGCGGCTATCCTGGGCCTAACGCGTTGACGGAGACGAGTAGCACGGGATCACGCGGGTGAAGAGAGCCGCCGGCAGCTGAGAAGGCGGTCTCGCGCCCCGGACGCGAAGACCCTCCCGAGCGCGGGGAGGAACGGCGGTCGCACGCCAGCGGCATGCCTCATGCCCCGCCGGGCCCCCGTAACGGGCCTGAACGAGGCGGCGCCGGCCCGTCTGGCGCCGCGAAGGTGCGGTGGTACCGCGAGTTCCCTTCTCGCCCGCACTCCCAAGGGGTCGTCGAGCACATCCCCGGAGGAGTGCGATGATCTCTCGAGTTCTGGCTGCCGACCTGCCCTCCCGCGTCGGCGAACAGGTCAGGATCGCCGGCTGGCTGCACCGCCGGCGCGAGCTCAAGTCGGTGACGTTCCTGATCGTCCGGGACCGCTCCGGCCTGGCCCAGGTGGTACTGGGGACCGGCGCGGCCGCCGCTCCCGGCCTGCCGGAAGAAACAGTCATCGAGGTCGTCGGTACGGTCACGGCGAACGCCCAGGCGCCGGGCGGCGCCGAGCTGACCGAGCCGGTGATCAGGCCGCTGTCCGGGCCGGCCGCGGCGCCCCCGTTCGACCTGTACCGGCCCGCGGTCACCGCTGGCCTGCCGACGATACTCGACCACGCGCCGACCACGCTGCGTCATCCGACGCTGCGGGCCGGGTTCGAGATCGCGGCGGCCAGCGTGGCCGGCTTCCGCGAGGCGCTGGACGGCCTGGGCTTCACCGAGGTGTACACGCCGAAGATCGTCGAGTCGGCCACCGAGTCGGGGGCGAACGTGTTCGGCATCGACTACTTCGGCCACCCCGCCTACCTCGCCCAGTCGCCACAGTTCTACAAGCAGGCGCTGGTCGGCGTGTTCGAGCGGGTCTTCGAGGTCGGGCCCGCGTTCCGGGCCGAGCCGCACGACACCGCCCGCCACCTGGCTCAGTACACCAGCCTCGACGCCGAGCTTGGCTTCATCGCCGACCATCACGACGTCATGGCGGTGCTTCGGGACACGATCGCCGGTATGGCGGCGGGAGTCGCCGGGCGCGCCCGCCGCGCCATGGAGATTCTCGAGCTGGCGCTGCCCGTGGTCCCGCCGCAGATACCGGAGATCCATTTCGCCGACGCGCAGCGGCTGATCGCGCGCGAGACCGGCCGCGACCCGCGGGGCGAGCCGGACCTCGCGCCGGACGACGAGCGGTGGCTCGGCGACTGGGCGCAGCGCGAGCACGGGTCGGAGTTCCTGTTCGTGACCGGGTACCCGATGGCCAAGCGACCGTTCTACACCCATCCAGACCCTGACCGGCCCGGCTACTCCAACGGCTTTGACCTGCTGTTCCGCGGGCTTGAGCTGGTCACGGGCGGACAGCGGCTGCACCGGCATGCCGATTACCTGGCCGCGCTGGCCGAGCGTGGCGAGGACCCGCGGCCTTACGCCGGGTACCTGCAGGTCTTCGAGCACGGGATGCCACCGCATGGCGGCTTCGCGATCGGGCTGGAACGCTGGACCGCGCGGCTGACCGGCGTGCCCAACGTGCGGCAGGTCACCTTGTTCCCCCGCGACCTGCATCGCCTCAGCCCGTAGTGCCTGCCCGGTGTGGCCAGGAAGTCCTGCGCCCGGGTCCTGCGCCCGGGTCAGTAGGCCACGGTTATCCGGCGGCGAAACGCCTCGCCATCCTCCAGTTCGTCGGCGAAGGCGATCGCGTAGTCCGGAATGCTGATCCGGCTCTCGCCGGAATCGTCGACGAGTAGCTGATCCCCGCCGACCCGGAACTCCCCGGTCCGCTCCCCCGGGCCGATCACGCCGGCGGGGCTGACATAGGTCCAGTCGAGATCATCGATGCCGCGGTACACCTCGTCGAGCGTTCTGGCGTGCGCGAGGGCCGTGGACTTCCACGCCGAGGGGAAGTCAGGGCTATCGACGAGCCGCTGGCCGGGGGCGACCTCAAGGCTGCCGGCCCCGCCCACCACCACGAGGCGGCGCACGCCCGCGCGGCGCAATCCCTCGGCCAGGCCGCGGGCGGCGCCGAGCAGGCTGTCCTCGGGGTCCTCACCATTGCCGCGCCGCGGCCCGGTCGCCGACACGACCGCGTCCTGGCCCGCGGCGAGCCGGGCCACCGACACCGGATCGCTGGCGTCGCCCGTGACAGCCTGCACGACCAGGCCCTCGACCGGCGCGCCGCGTCTGCTGGCGGCTGTGACGCTATGCCCGCGTTCGAGGAGCTCTGCGGTGATTGCCCGGCCGATGGCGCCCGAAGCACCGAACACGACTATCTTCATGATCCCACCTCATCACGCCCTGCGCCCGCCGCGCCGAACCGCTGCCCACACGGCATATGCATTGCTCCCCGTACCGTGCTTCCCATGACGGGCCAGGACAATCTCGCTGCGCTGCCGGGGCGCTCGGCTCCGGCGGGGCGGCCGACCAGAGATCAGCCCGGGATGACGAGAACCTTGCCCACCGCCCCGTGCTCAACCGCGTCCTGCGCCGCGGCGATCTCGTCCAGCGGGAACCTGGTGACCGGCAGCTCGGTCAGCGCGCCGTCGGCGAGCGCGGCCGTGATGTCCCGCGCCGCCTGATCGAGCGCCTCCGGGGGCAGCCCGTACAGCAGCACGAACCTGAGCACCAGGTTCGCGTTCATGCAGGCCCGCACCGGCAACGCCGGATCGGTCGCTTCAGCGGCGTAGCAGACGATCCGGGCGTCGGGGCCGATCACGGCCAGATCCAGCGCCAGGTTCGCGCCGAGGGCCACCTCGACCACGCGGTCGACGCCCGAGGCGCCCGCGAAGGACCTGATCTGCTCCGCGGCGTCCGGCTCCCGGTAGTTCACGACCAGGTCCGCGCCCGCCTTCGCGGCCAGCTCGGCCTTCTGCGGCCCGCTGACGGTGCTGATCACGCGTGCTCCGGCATGCTTCGCCAGCTCGATGGCGAAGTGGCCGACGGCGCCGGCGCCACCGGCGACCAGGACCGTCTGGCCGTCGACCGGCCCGTCGGCGAACAGGCACCGGTGCGCGGTCACCCCCGGGACGCCCAGGCTGGCGCCGAGCTCGGTCGACGCGGCCTCCGGCAGCAGGACCGCCTTGTGCTCCGGGACGACGGTCCACTCGGCGGCGGTCCCCCAGAGGCTGCCCGCCGCGGCGAGCAACAGCCACACCCGCTGGCCGATGCGCCCCGGGTCCACGCCCTCACCAACGGCGTCGATCACCCCGGCACCGTCGTGATGCGGAATCTGGAAGCCGTCTATCGGCCGGGGAGTCGCACCGCTGCGGGACTTCCAGTCGGTCGGGTTGATGCCGGAGGCCTCCACCCTGACCCGCACCTGCCCGGGCCCGGGCTCCGGCCGCTCCACGTCCTCGACTCGCAGCACCTCACGGGCCGCCCCGTGCCGGTCATAGAGCGCAGCTCTCATCGCTAGAAACGCCTCCGGGCTCGTCCGACTCCTCGGCATGCAAATTCTCTCATCCGAACGGCAGCCGCACGCGACGGGCAGGAACCGTTCGGTGCAGGCTAAAGCTGCCGGGGTCTGCTGGCCGGGGACCAGGCCTGCTGGATGGTGCTGTAGTCGATCACCACGATTCCCTCCTGATGGATGAGCTCGCGAGCCTCCCGCGACGTCAGGAACTCATAGTCGGTCTGGCGCACGCGCCAGCCAGGATCTATGGCCTGCGACTCCTCGTTGCCCAGGCCGGGGTGCACTGCCCACTCGCTGAGGCCAGCCGGCAGGTCGCGCAGCAGCCTGGCGTACCGGGCCGCCTTGCCGTCGATGCCGAGACTGAAGCTGTCCAGGAATTCGTGATCGGTAACCGGCAGGCCGCGCTGCCGCAACTTCCGGCGTCCGGGCTCGAGCCAGATCCGCACCGCCAGGCCATACTCGCTGGCTAGGGCCAGGGTCAGGTCGAGAATGTCGTCGCGTCCGCCATCGGCCAGGCAGTGCCAGTCCAGATGGGTCGGCGTCAGCCCGGTACCAGCCACGGCGTTGACCTGCGCCCGGAACTCGAGTTCCACCTCGTCGAGACGAGCCTGGGCGAGCAGCCGGGGAACCTGGGCGGGCGTGAGCAGCTCGCCGGTCTCGCTGAGCAGCGAGGACACCTTCTGCCTCGCGGTCAGCGGTCCCCACCGGTAGCGGGTCGTGTCGCAGAACAGCGTGAGATGGATCCCGAACGGGATCTCCGGCCGCTGGCGGAGCAGCTCCATGGCGTGCAGCGCCCACGGACATGGCACCATCAGGCTGCACGAACTGGCGATTCCTTCCTCGATCGAGCGGATGACCGCGGCGTTGACCGCGTGGTACATCCCGAAGTCGTCGAGGTTGACGATGAGCACCCGGGCATCGGGAGGGAAACCTAACAGCTCACTCGACCGAGCCGGGGGCGCGGCGGCCGCAGGCTCCACGGCAGGTCCGTCCATACCCGCAAGTATCGGGGTGCCAGCACGCCGTTTCCGGGTGGTAACCGGGGGATCTGCGACACGCCGGTGAGGCGCGGGCAGCAGCGCGGGCACGGCCGCCCACTTCAAACGATCATGAAGTGCTCAGGGCTTTGCCGGGCCCTGAGTTACGAGGCGTCCGGATCATCCGAGCTATCGGGAAGCACGTACACCTTGCTCCATCCGGTGTTCTTGGCCTGACCGAGGGCAGAGTCTGCCGCGCCGATCAGCTCGGTGAGCGCGCGCCTTGACTCGTTCAGGACGGCAACCCCGATGGACACAGTCAGACGGAAAACGAAGCCGGCCTGGCTGCCAGATTCAATGGCGATAGGCTCGGCCGCAATATAATCACGTATCCGCTCGCTGATCCGCTGCGCTTCATCCCGGTCCGTCTGCGGTAGCAGAATGGCGAACTCCTCGCTGCCAAATCGGCCGATCAAGTCCTCATCCGGCAGCTGTTCTTTCAGCATGCCCGCTATGTCACGAATTAGCTGATCGCGCACCAGCTCGCCAGCCATATCATTAACGTCCCTGAAATGATCTATATTCACCATCGCGAGTGCAAGTGGAGTGTGGCCGCGCACCGCTCTGAGCAACTCAACCTCTGCCTCGCGCTGCCATGTCCCCGCGTTAAGCAAGCCAGTCTTTGCGTCGAGGCGTGCCTGCGCGACGAGCTGGGAATTCATGAGATACCGTCGGTAGAGGACAACTGACGGAAGAGCGAGAATCATAAGTAGCGAATTAATTGCGACAACGAGCGAAAGTGATACAGCAAGGCTTAGTTCAATTAGGTCTGAAGTAATCGCCTCCCGATTTCCGAACATGTCACGCATGCGTGCCTGAGGATCTCCGATCCTGATCGCACCAAGGAGGAGGCCATTATTGATTACCCACGCCATAACACCGCAGCCGGCCACCACGCCGGTCCAGGTGAGCGCATGGGAGGCTATTCCGGGTGTGGGTCCTGCAATCGATTTCGGAATCGAGTGGAAGAAAACTGAGGAACAGCCATATGCCAGACTAATCGTGGCGTTACTGAACACCCTTCGGTAGACGATTGCTCGACGTACCCGGCAAAGGCGGTAAACGGTCAGAGGCAGCGGCGCAAGCAGCGCGTACGCCGGGGGAAGCGTGACTGCGATCGCGAGGTACCAGACGGTCTGCAGGTCCCTGCCTACCGTGCCCTGAACTTCCCTGACAGTCCTGGTCGACTCGATCGCTATGACGCCACATGCCAACAGCCCAGCGAAGATCAAGAGGTCAGAGAGCTGCCAATGTGTGCGAGCCGCTGCAAGCAAGGCCACAATGAATGAGAAGGTGGTGATAGCTAGGACATATGCGCGAAGTGGCCGCGGAGCCGACCAAACCTGCCAGGCTCGGACGCTGCGGGTGCCATGGCGTATGCCATCCGCCGCGCTGCCGACCAGGCGAAGGGCGGCCATGAGGACTCCCTGCTGTAACGGGCCAACTCTAATCCGTAGGTAACAGATGGTAAGTGGTTAATGTCGCATTGTCACAGCACGTAACTGCCGTGTCAAGGCCGATAAGCACCCACTCAGAAACTACCGCCAGACGATCATGCTCGCCAACCAGCCGGCGAGCCAGCCCAGACAGGAGGCCACCATGCGGAACGAATGGCACTGAATCCCCGCAAACCCCGCCTGACCCACCCCAGACAGGAGATCACCATGCGGAACGAATGGCACTGACCCCCCGCAAACCCCGCCTGACCCACCCCAGACAGGAGGCCATCATGCGGAACGAATGGCACTGACCCCCCGCAAACCCCGCCTGACCCACCCCAGACAGGAGGCCACCATGCGGAACGAATGGCACTGACCCCCCGCAAACCCCGCCTGACCCACCCCAGACAGGAGGCCATCATGCGGAACGAATGGCACTGACCCATAACGCTCAAAGCTAGCCGTCAGGACACCTCGCCAGTGCGCCATGTGGCGGCGCCAGCCAATCGCCAGGGCGGCGGCCAGGACGGCGCCTGGGCCGCCGCTGATGGCGATGGCAACGAGCAGGCGCCACGTTGGAGGAAGCGGCCGCGCCCGCGAGGACGATCCACAGGCCCTGTGCTACCTGCATGCCTCCGGTTGGCCAGGCCGAAGGCCTGGCCGCGGCGCCCGGGCGGGACTGCGGCGGCGAAGGCGGCGTTGGCCGCCAGTTGGCAGGAGGCGCACGCCCCAACGCCGTGCCAATCCGCAACAACAGGTGACCGAAACCTTACGCAGCGCAAAGGCCGGATAGGCGTGCTACGTCGATCGGCTCGGGCTAGTCTGATTGCCGCCGCATGCGCCGCGCGGGCTCATACACCGCGCGGACCAGCACGCGGTGGCTGCCTGCCGGGGGTGCGGGCAACCGGATCAGTCGGCGACCGGTCAGCGCGGGACGCGGGCGCCCCGGTCCGAACGTCGGCGTTCAGTAATGTCTCAGCATTCTCCCAGTCAAGCCCCCTGGCTCTTACGGCTTCCAGTCGGCACAATCAGCTAAAACGATGGCAAAGAATGCCTTGCGCGCGCCGGCGCGGGTGATCGACCTGCGAGAGGGGGACTGGATGCGCCGAGGCATCGGGCGTCCGCGGGCTCTGGCACGCTCGAGGGGCGCCCTGGCCACGCGCCGGACGCTGTGGCTGGCGGGCACCATGGTGGCCGCTCTCGGGGCATACGTGGTCACGCCGCTGCCGCAGGCGGCAGGCGAACCAGCCGCCCGGCGCGGCATCCCGTTCAAGGGGACGGCCGCGGTCGGGGCACTGTTCACCAGGTCCGATGGCAAACTGGGCCGGCATTTTTGCACCGCCAGCGTGGTCAACAGCCCGGGCGAGAACCTGCTCATTACCGCTGCGCACTGCATGGCGGGCCGGTCCCTCAATCCGGCCAGCGGCGTGGTCTTCGCACCCGGTTACCACAACGGCAAGTTTCCGCACGGCACCTGGATCATCACGACGGTATATGTCGACAGCGCATGGGAGAAGGACCAGAACCCGAACGACGACGTCGCCTTCCTGGTCGCCGGGCGGCCGGGCACCCGCATCCAGCGGCACACCGGCGCCGAGACCTTGGCCACGGACCAGCCGGCCCAGCGCGTGCAGGTGATCGGTTATCCGGACGGCGCGAACGAGCCGATCGCCTGTACGGCTCGCGCGCGCAACTTCGACCACGCTAGCCAGATGGTCTTCGACTGCGATGGCTATACCAATGGCACCAGCGGCGGTCCGTTCCTGGCTCACGTCAGCCCGAAGACCGGTGACGGATGGGTGATCGGCGTGATCGGCGGCTACCAGGAGGGCGGAGACACGCCGAACATCTCGTACTCGCCGAGGTTCTTCTCCGCGATCCAGGACCTGTACGAGACCGCGGTCGCGAGTAGTTCGGCCGCCAGTTCAGGCTGACGCGGCCGGGCCGGGCACGATCCGGTCCAGCTCGGCGAGCTCGTCAGCGGACGGTATCCAGCTAGCGGCGGCCGCGTTCGCCTTAACCTGCTCCGGCGACGTCGCTCCGGCGATCACCGACGAGCACCCCGGCTGGGCGGCCAGGCCGCCGATAGCCACGTCGAGGACCGACACGCCGTGCTCATGCGCCCAGCCGATCAGTGCCTCCACGCGGTCCAGCTTGTCGTCGGTGATGTAGTCGCGCCGGGCGGCCAGCCTGCTGCCCTCTGGCGGCGCCTGGCCACGCCGGACCTTGCCGGTCAGAAGGCCGTTCGCCAGCGGAAAGAACGGCAGCACGCCCAGGCCGTAGTGCAGGGCGGCGGGCACGACCTCCGCCTCGCTGCCGCGCTCAAGCAGCGACCAGTGATTCTGGGCGGAAACGAATCCCGGGGTGCCGAGTTCGCGCGCCACGCCGGCCGCCTCGGCGAGCTGCCAGCCGGAGAAATTTGAATGTCCTATATAGCGCACTTTGCCGTGGGCGACCAGGTCGCCCAGGGCGGTGAGGGTCTCCTCGATCGGCGTGGCCGGATCCGGCGTGTGGAGCTGGTAAAGGTCGATGTAGTCGGTCCGCAGCCGGCGCAGCGATTGCTCGACCGCGCGCATGATGTAACCGCGCCCGCCCTTGGCGCCGGCCGCCGCCCCGTAGCCCAGGTCGGCATTCCGGTTTCCGAATTTGGTGGCCAGCACGACCTGATCACGGCGGCCTGCGAGCACCTCGCCCAGGATCTCCTCCGACCCCCCGGCGCCGCCGTAGCTGTCGGCCGTGTCCAGCAGGGTGATCCCCGCTTCCACGGCCGCGTCCACCACGACGCGGGTCCGGTCAGCGTCCAGCCTGCGGCCGAAGTTGTTGCCGCCCAGGCCGACCACTGATACGACGAGTCCCGAGCGACCCAGAGACCTGTAGCGCATGGCCCGCGTGCCCTCCCGGTCCGGATTGGATGTCAGGCCCGATCGTAGCGATAGGCCAGCGCGCCGATGTCACCGCGCGTAGAGTCACCGAGCAACTCACGCCACATCTGTCACTGACGACGGCGCTCCGGGCAGGCGGCCAAGGCGTCAGCGGAACCGCGGGAGCGAGGCCAGCGATGTTCCTCCCCGTGCACAACATTTGGGGTAGCGTGAAATCGCATATGCGATATCATGTGGTAAGAGCGGCCAAACCGAACACTTCCATGACGCAATTGCCCGGAAAACCAAAGCGAAAAGGTGCAGCTAGCGTGACCTCATAGCGTGCCATGCGCTGCCTGGAGATGGCGGTATGAGCAGGCCCGCAGGAGAACACCCCGGAGTGGCCGGGCAGCTAGCAGGAGGGAGCGGATTCATGGTGGATGGGGCTGGCGGGCCCACGGTACTGCGCATTCTGCTCGGCACACAGCTACGCCGCTTGCGTGAGGCGCGCGGGATCACCGCGCAGGAGGCGGCCCGAGCGATCAGGGGATCCGAATCCAAGATCAGCCGCATCGAGCTGGGCCGGACCTCGGTCAGGGAAGTGGACATCATAGACCTGCTCACCCTGTACGGGATCGCTGATCCCGCGGAGCGGGAAGAGCTGCTCACCCTGGCCGGTCAGGCGAATCAGCCCGGCTGGTGGCATCAGTACCAAGACGTCCTGCCCGGGTGGTTCCAGGCGTACATCGGCCTGGAAGAGTCAGCGGAGTCGATCCGCAGTTACGACTCGCAGTTCATCCCCGGGCTACTGCAGACCGAGGAATACGCGGCCGCGGTGCTGGCGCTCGGCGACTTCGCGCTGGACGAGGCGGAACGCCTCGTCTTCCTGCGCAAGGAGCGGCAGCGCAGGTTCGGCTCTGGCGGGCTCCGGCTGTGGGCGATCGTCGACGAGGTGGCGTTGTGGCGGCCGGTCGGCAGTCCGCAGATCATGCGGGCCCAGCTCGAGCACATCGCCGATGTATGCGATCAGCCTGGCTTCGCGCTGCAAGTGGTGCCGGACTCCGCCGGTGCCTATGCGGCCCCCGGGAGCTTCAGCATCTTGCGCTTCGCCGTCCCGGAGCTGCCCGACGTGGTCTATCTAGAGCAGCTGACGAGTGCCCTCTACCTGGACAAGCCCGTTGAGGTCGAACGCTACGCCACGGCGATGGACAAGCTGAGCGCAACCGGCGCGCCGCCCGAGGAGACCAAACAGATCATCCGTGCCCGGCTCGAGGATATGGAGAGATCCCCATGAGCAGCATCCGCAATGGCATGGAGGCCAGCGCGCTCGCCGACGTGACCTGGGTCAGGAGCACTCACAGCGGCCCCACGGGGGGCAACTGCGTGGAGGTAGCTTTCCTGGCCGGTGGCGAGATAGCGATGCGCAATTCCCGGCATCCCAGCGGGCCGGCTCTGATCTTCACAAGATCCGAGTGGGACGCCTTCCTGGGCGGCGCAGAGGACGGCGAGTTCGGCCGGCTAGCGCCGTCCTGAGCGGGGGCCGCCCTGATCTGGCCGCTTGCCCGGTGAGCGTCCGGAACAGTGCGAACATGGAGCCTCCCGCAGCCCCGCCGGGTGGCCGGGGATGCGGGAGGCTCGGAGTCGTTCCTGCTAGCTGACCGCCGGGTCAAACTCACCATTCTTGACTCCGGTGACGAACGCCGACCACTCGTCGCGGTCGAATACGTGTGCGGCCTTGCGCACATCCTTGGAGTCACGGACAGCGACGCTGCCGTCGGCAAGGTGCGCCACTTCCACGCAGCCGTCGGTGCTGCAGGCGCGGCTCCGGACCCAGCGGGTCCCGCTCAGATCCTGTGTCATCGGGGTTTCCTTTCGTTGGTTAAACAATTTCCTTCGCCAGTTGGCTGATGAGGTCGGTTGAGTCGGCAGGAGACAGGGCGGCGGCGCGCAATAGGTCGAAGGCCTCGGCCCGGGTGCGTACATCCCTCTCACGCTCGAGATAGGCCTGTCCGGCGACCCCGTCGACATAAACGACGTCGGGGTCGAATCGCTCCGGGAACTCGATGATGGTGAACGGCCCGTTCAGGCATGGGTGCGGCCCGCTGCTGAACGGCAGCACCTGCAGCGTGACATTCGGCCACAGGCTCGCGTCGGCCAGGTGGTTGAGCTGCCCGCGCATGAGCTCGGGCGGGCCCATTGTCCTGCGAATCACCGCCTCGTCGAGGATGAGCCACAGTTCAATCGGATCGGCGCGGAGTATGAGCTCCTGGCGCTGCATCCGCAGCGCCACGAGGCGTTCGATCTGCTCCGGGGTCTGCCTTCGGCGCACCGTGGTCATCACGACCCTGGCGTAGGCCTCGGTCTGCAGCAGACCGTGGACCACCAGCGACTCGTACGAGCGCAGCGAGGCGGCCTCGGCCTCCAAACCGACATAGACATCGAACCCGGTGGGCAGCACATCCTCCCATGCTGCCCACCAGCCCTTGCGGTGACCCTCACGGGCCATGTCCACGAGGATCTGACGGCCTCCCGGATCATGGACGCCGTACAGATCAAGCATGGCCGACAGGTAGGCGGTCCTGGTCGGAGCCTTACCCGTCTCGATCCGCGACAGCGTCGACGCGGCTAGGCCGAGCTTTTCGGCGACCTCCTCAAGCTTGATCGAGTGCGCTTCGCGCAATCGCCTTAACTCGGTGCCTAGCCGACGTCGGCGCACCGTCGGGCCGATTGACGCGGTCATTCGGCCTCCCCTCCTACGGGCACGCGGGGCAGGTCCCGGCTTCGGTCAGAGGTCGGTGACCTGCCTTTGGGCTGCTGGGCTTGAGACGATGATACGGGACAACGGCCCAGATGGGATCGCAATTGAGATTTCATCCATCATATTTGTACCACGCACTTGCGTGGCATGCACTCCCAGACCATCATGAGTGTTAGCGTTCCGAGTCCGTGCCGTCCCGCCCACGGCGCGGGCCCAAGTCTGTTGACACTCCGTGACCGGCTCCTGCCGGGGAGGGAATGAACCTTAGATGACAGCAGTGGCCACCCACGTCGGCCAGTCCGCTGAGGACCTGGCCATGATGGCGAGTGCCGCAGTCATCGGAAGCCTCACCATCCAGGCCCGGCCCGAATTAGTCCGTGCGGCGCGGTCCTTTGTGGCCCAGGCCCTCGGCGAGGCCGATCCGGCTACCGACATCGCGGTCTTACTGGCCTCCGAGACCGTCACCAACGCGGTGCTGCACACCAACTCGCGGCGCACGGGCGGAACGGTGACCATCACCGCCGTCGAAATCGGCGGCGGAGTGCGGATCGAGGTGGCCGACGAGGGCTCGGACCAGAACACTCCGGAGGTGAAGGGCCACGGCTGCGTTTCCGGGGGGCACGGGCTGCTCCTGGTGCAGACCCTGGCCGACCAGTGGGGCTATCTCCGCGACGAGTCCGGGACCACCGTATGGTTCTGGCTGGTCCGCGGTCGCGGCCACGACTCGCGCGACCTTCCCGGCTGACCCGCATGGGCGCGCGCATTCGCGCTGAGTCCTACCGCCCGATGAACAGGTACTCAGCCGCGGCGCGCCGCGGCGCAGCCTTGACGGTCACGGGTCTCATCCTTGCGCATGCCGCCGGCGTACCCTGTCCTGCGTGACCTCACTGACCGACCGCGAGGTACTCGTCGGCCAGGCGTACGCCAACCCGCGCCTGCTGGAAGCCAGGAAGGCCATCTACCGCTGGCAGGAGCCGGCCGTGGACCTGCCCGCCGTTGCGGTGTCGTGGCTCCGGGACGTCACCGGGCTGGTCGTCGATGTCGGCTGCGGCACCGGCCAGTACCTACGGCAGATCACCGACGACCGCCCCGACCTGCGTGCGCTGGGCCTCGACCTGTCGCCGGGCATGCGCCCGCACGCTGTCGCCGACGCGCAGCAACTGCCGCTGCCGGACGGCTCGGCCGGCGCGGTGCTGGTCATGCACATGCTGTACCACGTGCCGGACATTGACCGGGCGATCGGCGAGCTGGCCCGGGTGCTGCGCGGCGACGGGATAGCGGTCGCCGCCACCAATGGCGACGGGCACATGCGCCAGTTCGGCGAGCTGTTCGCGGACGCCGTGCGCGCGGTCGCGCCCGGCGCGACCGTCCCGGAGTCGACCGGCAGCTACCGGTTCTCTCTGGAGAACGGGCCAGCCATGCTACGGCGGCACTTCGCCTCGGCAGTGGCCGTGCCCTGGGCGACCGAGGTCCGGATCCCGGGGGCCGGGCCGGTCATCGCCTACCTGGATAGCACGCGGGCCAGCCGCGCCAGCCGGCTGCTGGCCGGAATGACCTGGGCGGCGATGCTCGACGCCGCGCGGGCGCTGACCAGCCAGATCATTGAACTGCAGGGCACATTTGCCGTGGACTCGCGGTCCGGCCTGATTGTCTGCGGCGGCCCGCGCCGGTGACTCAGGGCCGGCGTGGCCGTCAGGCCCGGCGGGCGCCGCGACCCTGGCGGCCGGGCGACCCCGTGCGCTTCTCCCGGAGCCGCATCGAGAGATGCACCGGGCTGCCGTCGAAGCCGAACTCCTCCCGGAGCCTGCGCTCGATGAACCTCCGGTAGCCGGCCTGCAGGAAGCCCGTGGTGAACAGGACGAAATGCGGCGGCCGGATCCCGGCCTGCGTCGCGAAGAGGATCTTCGGCTGCTTGCCCCCCCGTACCGGCGGCGGGGTCGCCGCCACCAGCGCGGACAGCCAGCCGTTGAGCCGTCCCGTCGGCACTCGCGTCTCCCAGCCGGCCAGGGCCTGCTGGAGCGCAGGCACCAGCCGGTCGGTGTGCCACCCGGTCGCGGCCGAGATATTGATCCGCGGTGCCCAGCGGGCGGTGTGCAGCTGCCTGTCGATCTCCCGGTCCAGGAAGTGCCTGCGATCGGCGTCGACCAGGTCCCATTTGTTGTAGGCGATGACCAGCGCCCGGCCGGCGTTGATCACCTTCGACACGATCCTCAGGTCCTGCTCGGCGAGCGGCTCGCTGGCGTCCACCAGCACGACCGCGACCTCCGCGCGCTCGAGCGCCCGTTCGGTCCGCATCGCGGCAAAGTAGTCGGCGCCCTGGGCTTCCCGTACCCGACGCCGGATCCCGGCGGTGTCGACGAAGCGCCAGGTGCTGCCGCCGAGTTCGATGAGCTCGTCGACCGGGTCTCGCGTGGTGCCCGCCACCGCGTCGACGAGCACTCGTTCCTGTCCGGCGAGCTTGTTCAGCAGGCTCGACTTGCCGACGTTGGGGCGGCCGAGGAGAGCCACGCGCCGCGGGCCGCCCTCCGTGGCGAACGACTCACGGGGCGCGGCAGGCAGCGCGTCAAGGACGGCATCGAGCAGGTCACCGCTGCCCCGGCCGTGCAGTGCGCTCACCGGTATCGGCTCGCCGAGCCCCAGCGACCACAGCGAGGTCGCGGCCGGCTCGGCCGGGGCATCGTCGACCTTGTTGGCGGCCAGCACGACCGGCTTGCGCGACCGGCGCAGGACCGCGGCGACGGCCTCGTCGGCGTCGGTCACGCCCACGATGGCATCCGCGACGAACAGCACCGCGTCGGCGGCTTCCACCGCGAGCCGCGCCTGAGCGGCCACCCGGGCGGCCAGGGCCGGCGAGCCCTCGACGGACGGCTCCCACCCTCCGGTGTCCACCAGGGTGAACGCGCGGCCGCTCCAGGTGGCGTCGTAGGCGACCCGGTCCCTGGTGACGCCGGGGGTGTCCGCGACCACCGCCTGCCTGCTGCCGAGGATCCTGTTGACCAGCGTCGACTTGCCGACGTTAGGCCTGCCGACCACGGCCACGACCGGCGCAGGCTCCTGGGCCGCCTCGGTCGCGGCGGCCGGGCTCACGTGCTCCACGCGCCCGCCCTCCGGCTGTCTGCGAGCGCGACGATCTCGCGGATGACCTCGTCCAGGCCCAGCGCGGTCGTGTCGATCTCCACGGCGTCGGCGGCCTTGGCCATCTGCGGGGCGTCGGACCGGTCCCGCTGCGCCTGCTCGGCCCTGGTCACCGCGACCGTGACGGCCGGGTCGGCGGCGAGATCGGCCGTGCGCCTGCGGGCCCGGACCGTCTCGCTGGCGGTCAGGAACACCTTCACCGGCGCGTCGGGCGCGACAACCGTGCCGATGTCCCTGCCCTCGGTGACGATCCCCGCTCCGGCCGCCAGCGCGTCCGCGATGATCCCCTGCTGCATCGCCACGAGGTGGCGGCGGACCTCCGGTATCGAGGCCACCGCGCTGACCGCGTTGGATACCTCGCGAGTTCGGATGGGCCCGGCTACGTCGCGGCCATCGACGCGGATCGCCGGGGCCTGCGGATCGGTGCCGACCTCGATCACCGGGCGGCCGAGGTAGCCGGCCACTACGTCCGGATCGGAAATGTCCGCGCCGTGGGCCAGCAGCCACCAGGTGAGCGCCCGGTAGGTCGAGCCGGTATCCAGGTAGCGCAGGTCCAGCGCGCGCGCAACGCCCCGGGCCGCGGTTGACTTGCCGGAGCCTGCCGGGCCGTCAACCGCGATCACCAGGCCTGCATGCTCCGCGGCGGCATGATGCGCGGCGGGGTGGTCCGCGGCGGGGTGCTTGGTCACGAAGGCGATGCTACCGGCGAACCGGCCAGCCGCCGGCCGCGAGCGCCTCGAGCAGCCGCGCTGCGGCCTCCGGCCGGACCGCGATCTCGGCGACCCCGGCGGGCAGGCCGGGCGAGTGCTCGATGCCCAGGTCCTCGATGTTGATCCCGGCGTCGCCCGCCGACTGGAACAGCCGGGCCAGCTCGCCGGGCCGATCGCCGATGACCACCTGGACGATCGCGTAGGCGGGCGCGGGGCCGCCTTGCTTCCCCGGGATCGTGGCCACCCCGGCCGCCCCGCGCTCCAGCAGCCCGGCCACATGCTTAACCGACTCCTCATCGCCCTGGGCGATCCTGGCCAGCGCTCCGGATGCCGCAGCGAGATCAGCCGCGAGCGCCGCCAGCACCTCGGCGGCATGCCCGGCGTTGGCCGCCAGGATCTGGGTCCATAGCCCGGTATCCCCCGCCGCGATCCTGGTGACGTCACGGAGTCCCTGGCCCGCCAGCCCGAGTGCATCGTGCGGCGCGTTCTCCAGCTGGGCGGCCATGGCCGCCGCCAGCGCGTGCGGTGCATGCGAGACCAGCGCGGCCCAGCGGTCGTGATCGGCGGCCGACATGACAACGGGCTGCGCGCCGCAGGCTGTGGCCAGGCCGGCGACCGCGTCAGCGGCCTCGGGCGCGGTCTCCGGCAGCGGGCAGACCGCCCACGGGCGGCCGAGGAACAGGTCCGCCCGGGCCGCGGCCGGACCCGACAGCTCCCGCCCGGACAGCGGGTGCCCTCCGGCGAACGGCACCAGGTCGCAGCCGAGCTGGCGGGCACGGGCCAGCGGGAGCTCCTTGACGCTCGCGACGTCGGTGTACCAGCGGGCCAGCCGGCGCGCCTGGGCGGCGGCCAGGGCCGGCGCGACGGCCTCGGGCGGCATGGCGAGCACGACGAGATCGGCCGGCCCTCCGGGCGGCCCGTCGCCAGGCAGCTCGGTACCTGCCCCGATGTCCGCGGCGAACCTGGCCGCCGCGGGGTCGGCATCCGCCAGCCAGACCGTGGTGCCCCGGTCGCGGAGCGCCAGGGCCACCGAGGTGCCGATCATCCCGGTGCCGATCACCACTACGTCCCGCGGCCCAGCGGCCGCGGCTCCGGCGGCAGGCCCGGTCACTGCGCGATGTCCAGCCGGAGCGCGGCGGCGCCGCGCAGGTACACATGCTGTACTGCGGAGCGCGGCGCGGCCGTCTCCACGTGCATCATCAGCCGGACGACCCGCGGCATCGCGTCCGGCACGTCAATCTCGGCGCAGCACAGCAGCGGGACGTCCTGGAACCCCAGTTTGCGCGCGGCGAGCGCCGGAAACTCGGCGTTCAGGTCGGTGGTAGCGCTGAACACGACGCTGATCACGTCGGCCGGGCTGAGCTGGTTGCGCGTCATGACCTCGGTCACCAGCTCAGACGTGCCCCCAAGGATGGCCGCGCGCTCGTTCGCGTCGACTTGGACCGCTCCGCGGATCGCCCTGACCGCCACCAGCCTGCCGCTCCCTTTCCCCGCCCTCGCCACCCTGTGAGCTACCAGGTTATAGACCAACTGCCGCGTATAGGTCGCCTATCTCCCTGGCCGTGAGCCGCCGCGTAGTGCCCGGGCGAAGCGACCCGAGCGCGACCGGCCCGACGTGCGTGCGTACCAGGCGGCTGACCGGATGGCCGGTCTCGGCGAGCATCCGCCGCACGATGTGCTTGCGGCCCTCGTGCAGCGTGATCTCGACCAGGGCCCTGGTTCCGGCCCGCTCGACCACCCGGAACCGGTCGGCCGTCGCCACCCCGTCGGACAGCTCGACTCCGGTGATCAGCTGGCGCCCCAGATCCCGGGGCAGGGGGCCGGCCACGTCGGCCAGGTAGGTCTTCAGCACGCCGTAACGGGGATGGGCCAGCCGGTGCGCGAGTTCCCCGTCGTTCATCAGCAGCATGAGGCCCTCGGTGTCGTAGTCGAGCCTGCCGACGTGGAACAGCCGCTCGGCGCGGTCGGGCAGGTAATCGGCGATCGTGGGACGGCCCCGGGCGTCCGACATCGTGGTCAGGACCCCCGCGGGCTTGTTCAGGGCGACATAGACGAGGTCCTCCCGGGCCGGGATCCGCCGTCCGTCCACGCGGATGACCTGGCGCTGCGGATCGACCCGCGCCCCGAACCGGCGGACGACCTCGCCGTCGACCTCGACCCGGCCCTCGCCGATCATCTCCTCGCAGTGCCTGCGGCTGCCGACGCCGGCCGCGGCGAGCACCTTCTGCAGCCGGACGCCGCCCGGCACGTCAACCAGCGTGTCGTGGTCCTCGTCGGCCGCGTCGGCCGCACCGGCCCGGCCGCTGGCACCGGCCCGGCCGCGATCTGAATGGTCACGACTCCGCTGGCTCATGACCCACATCAGGCTCATCGTCAATGTGATCGGGCAGGAAGGGGGCCAGCTCGGGCAGCGCGTCGAGGCCCGGCAGCCCGAGCCGCTCCAGGAAGTACGCGGTCGTCGCGAACAGGATCGCGCCCGTCTCCGGATCGGTGCCTGCCTCTTCCACCAGGCCGCGAAGCACCAGGGTGCGGATCACGCCGTCGCAGTTAACGCCGCGCACGGCGGATATGCGGGCGCGGCTCACCGGCTGCCGGTAGGCGACGACCGCGAGGGTCTCCAGTGCGGCCTGGGTCAGCCGGACCTCCTGGCCATCGCTCACGAACCGCTCCACGACCGGGGCGCACTCCTCGCGCGTATAGAAGCGCCAGCCGCCAGCTACCTCCCGCAGGTCGAAACCGCGCTGTTCAGCGGCATAGGACGCGGCCAGCTCGTGAAGAGTGCCGGCCACCTCGGCCCGCGGCCGCTCGAGCACCTGCGCGATCACGACCTCCGAGACCGGCTCGTCCGCGACTAGCATGATCGCCTCCAGGCTGGCCCGCAGCCCGGGGACGCCCTCGCCGTCGGCCCGCACGGGAACGTCGCCGTCGGCCCGCACGGGAACGTCGCCGTCGGCCCGCACCGGAACGTCGCCGTCGGCCCGCACCGGAACGTCGCCGTCGGCCCCCACGGGAACCTCACCGTCGCCCGGGCCGGGCCCAGATCCGTTCTGCATGAGTTATTCGTCGTCCTTCTGGGTGATTGCCGAATCGTCGCCGGGTTGGTCGTCGGCCATCCAGCTCACGTAGAGGTCCCCGAGCGGGGCCAGCTGGTCGAGCGAGACCTGGGCGTTGCGGTACAGCTCGAGTATCGCCAGGAAGCGCGCGATGATCTCGTAGGTGCCGGCGCAATCCCCGGTGAGCTGGCGGAACGTGGCCCGGCGCAGGCGCACCAGGCGCCCGGACAGCAGGCCGACCTGCTCGCGGACGCTGGTCAGCGGCATGTGCAGGTGCGCGGTGGAGACCACCGGCGGCTGCTTGGGCGCCAGGGTGCGGGCCGCGATCGCGGCGAACTCGGCCGGGCCGAGGCCGAGCAGCACTTCGGGCAGCAACTCGACGAAGCGGGGTTCCATCGGCACCCGCCGCGGAAACCTCCGCCCGGCGGCCGCCATCTTGCCCGCGAGCACCGCCGCGACCTCCTTGTAGGCCCGGTACTGCAGCAGCCGGGCGAAAAGCAGGTCCCTGGCCTCCAGCAGGGCGAGGTCTTCCTCGTCGTCGACCTCCCCGGCGGGCAGCAGTCTCGCGGCCTTGAGATCGAGCAACGTGGCCGCGACGACGAGGAAGTAACTGACCTGGTCCAGGTCCCATCCGTCGGCCCGGGCTCTGATGTAGGCGATGAACTCGTCGGTGACGCTGGACAGCGCTATCTCCGTGATGTCCAGCTTGTGCTTCGAGATCAGGCCGAGCAGCAGGTCAAACGGGCCTTCGAAGACGTCGAGGTGCACCTCGAAGCCGCCCGCCGCCCGGGTATCGCCCGGCTCACTGGTCATCGTCGTCATTCAGGAACCTAGAACTCCCGCCCCGTCATAGCTAACTTGCCCTTAACAGTCTGCCGTCACTCCGGCAGGGTCCCTGCCCAGAGCCGCCGGGCGACCAGGCTCTTGTCGCCCTCGGCGTCCAGGTCGGCCAGCAGCACGGCGAGCGCCTCGCGGACGATCCGGCCGCGGTCCACCGTGATGCCGAGGGTGCGGAGCGTAAGCCGGGCACGTTCCAGCTCGAGCAGTTCGCCGCCGGACAGGTAGACGGTGATCTTCTGGGGGTGACGCTCCCTGCCGCTGGCCTGACGCTGGGCTTCGACGGCCGGACCCCGGCCGGCTGGGCGGAGCAGCTCGGCGACTCCCGGCAGGCTTACCCGCCGTGGGCGGGAACCGCGAGGTCGCCCTGGCGCCACCGATCCAGTACCTCCCTCGCCAGTTCCCGGTAGGAATTTGCCCCGTTGGATGTCGGGTCGAAGCGGGTGATCGGCTCCCCCGCCACGGAAGAGTCGGGAAACCGCACGGTCCGGCTGATCACCGTGTGGTACACCTTGTCGCCGAAACCTTTCACGACCCCGGCCAGGACTTCCCTGGTGTGCAGGGTGCGCGAGTCGTACATCGTGGCCAGCAGCCCGTCGAGCACGAGCTTCGGGCTGATCCGGCTGGACACCTTGTCGATGGTCTCCATCAGCAAGGCCACGCCGCGCAGCGCGAAGTACTCGCACTCCAGCGGCACGATCACCCCGTCCGCGCAGGCCAGCGCGTTGACCGTGAGCAGGCCGAGCGAAGGCTGGCAGTCGATCAGGATGACGTCGTAGTCGGGGATGACCGGCTGCAGCACCCGCCCGAGCACGAACTCCCGGCCCACCTCGTGCACCAGCTGCACCTCGGCGCCGGACAGGTCGATGTTGCTCGGCAGCAGGTCCATGCCGTCGACATTGGTCTTGAACAGCACGTCGCGGGCGGTGAGCCCGCGCTCCATGAGCAGGTTGTAAACCGTCGCGTCCAGCTCGTGCGGCTGGATGCCGAGGCCCACGGACAGCGCGCCCTGCGGATCGAAATCGACGAGCAGCACCCGGCGGCCCTGCTCGGCCAGGGCCGCACCGAGATTGATCGTCGTGGTGGTCTTGCCGACCCCGCCCTTCTGGTTGCAGACCGCGACAACCCGGGCCGGGCCATGCGACAGCAGTGGCTCGGGGTCGGGGAATACCGGTACCGGCCGGCCGGTCGGGCCAAGCACGCCGCGCCTGACCTCCAATGCTCGGGACGCTGCCAAAGCCTACTGCACCTCCCCGGTGGTCGCCCGGCGGCCGCACACGATGCGCCCGCTGGCAACCGGGACTCTAGCGCGAGGCTAGGGCCTGGACATTGCGGCGGCAAGCCGACTCACCGTTGGCCGGCAAATGCTCAGCCGAGAGCCCGGGGGTGCGCGCTCGCGTATACCTCACGGAGCTTATCGACCGTGACCAGAGTGTAGACCTGCGTGGTCGTCACCGAGGCGTGCCCGAGCAACTCCTGCACGACCCTCACGTCGGCGCCGCCGTCCAGCAGATGGGTGGCGAAGGAATGGCGCAGCGTGTGCGGCGACACGTCGGCGATCCCCGCGCGCATCGCGGCGGCACGCAGCGCTGCCCAGGCGCCCTGCCTGGTCAGCCGCCCGCCGCGGGCGTTCAGGAACACCGCCGGGCTGGCTGATGCCCGGCGCGTGGCGGTCGCGAGCGCGGGCCGCGCCCGGACCAGGTACTGTTCCAGAGCCTGCCGGGCGTAGCTGCCGACCGGAACGATCCGCTGCTTCTGGCCCTTGCCCGATAGCCGGACCGTGGCCGGCAGGTCCGGCCGGGCGGCCGCGCCCGGTCCCGCCAGCGGCCCCGGCCCCGGCCGCGGCGCCGGCCCCGGCCGCACCGCCAGGTCGAGGTCGTCGACGTCGAGCGCGGTCGCCTCCGAGATCCGCGCCCCGGTCGCGTAGAGCAACTCGAGCAGCGCGCGGTCCCGCAGCGGCCGCGGTCCCTCGCCGGTTCCGGCGGCCGCGAGCAGCCGCTCGACGTCGGCGACCGGCATCGCCCGCGGCAGCCGCCGCGGCGGCGCGGGCGGCCGGACCGGCCGGGCCGGGTCGGACGGCGCGAGGCCCTCGGCCACGGCGAACGCGTGCAGCCCGCGCACCGCGACCACCGCCCGGCCCGCTGAGCTGGCCGCCAGCGGCGGGTGGTCCTCATCCCCCTCGCGCAGCCCGGCCAGGAACCCGGCCACGTCCTGGGTGGTCACGTCATCGAGGCTCATCCGGCCGGCCGCGCCCAGCACGGCCGCGTAGCGCTGCAGGTCCCTGCGGTAGGCCTCGAGCGTGTGGAGCGCCAGGCCGCGCTCCACCATCAGGTGGTCGAGGTAGCGCTGGACGGCCTCGTCGACGGTGACCGGCTGGACAGCTTTCAGTTGAGCGCCTCGCTTGTCGGTATCCAGGGCAGCCCGTGCGCCTCCGCGACGCTGCGGTAGGTGAGGGAGCCCTCGTAAGTGTTCAGCCCCAGCGCGAACGCCGGGTCGGCCCGCAGGGCGTCCCGCCAGCCCTGGTTCGCTATCTCGACCGCGTAGGGCAGGGTGACGTTGGTCAGCGCGTAGGTCGATGTGTGCGGCACCGCTCCCGGCATGTTCGCGACGCAGTAGAACAGCGAGTTGTGCACGCGATAGGTCGGGTTGTCGTGCGTGGTGGGATGCGAGTCCTCGAAGCAGCCGCCCTGGTCGATGGAGATGTCCACGAGCACCGAGCCGGGCTTCATCCGGGACACGAGCTCGTTGGAGACCAGCATCGGCGCCTTGGCCCCCGGCACCAGCACGGCGCCGATGACCAGGTCAGCGTCGATCACGGCGCACTCGATCTCATAGGCGTTGGACGCCACCGTCTGAAGGTGGCCCTGGTAGATGGCGTCCGCGGAGCGGAGCCTGGCGACGTTCTTGTCGACCAGCAGCACCTCCGCCTGCATGCCCAGGGCGATCGCCGCGGCGTTCATGCCGGACACCCCGGCTCCGAGGACCACGACCTTGGCCGCGTAGACGCCGGAGACCCCGCCCATCAGCACGCCGCGCCCGCCGCCGTCACGCTGCAGGTGGTGGGCACCCACCTGAGGCGCCATCCGGCCGGCCACCTCCGACATCGGGGCCAGCAGGGGCAGCGACCCGTCGGCCAGCTGGACGGTCTCGTAGGCGATCGCCGTGACGCCCGAGTTGAGCAGCGCGTCCGTGCACTCCCTGGACGCGGCCAGGTGCAGGTAGGTGAACACGACCTGGCCCTTGCGCATCCGGTGGTACTCCTCGGCGATGGGCTCCTTGACCTTGAGGATCAGGTCTCCGGCCTGCCACACCTCATCGGCGTCCGGCAGGATCGTCGCCCCGGCGGCCGCGAAGTCATCGTCGGGGATCAGCGAGCCCGCCCCCGCGTCCTTCTGGACGAATACCTCATGCCCGGAACGGGCGAGCTCGTGCACGCCGGCCGGCGTAATCGCGACTCGGTACTCGTGGTTCTTGAGTTCCTTGGGAATGCCGACCTTCATGGCAACCAGTCCTTCCTGGTCGACGCGTCCTGCCGGGCCCCGTTGCCGGGCAGGTCCACTCCGGGCACGTGCGGCGGGCGACGGTCAGCGCTCGGGAGCATCGGTGTCTCGCAGCGTGGCGAACCCGTCCTGGCGGGCCGCGTACGCGGCCAAGATGCCCAGTGCCGTGACGCCATTGTGCAGGTCACCGGCGAGGAAGCGGGCAGCGGCCTGGTCCAGCGGCACCCAGGCCAGCTGCAGGTACGCCTCCTCGTGCTCCGGCACGTACGAGCGCTCGGACTCGGGAATCCTGACCAGCCCGCGGGCCAGGAAGATCCGGATCCGCTCGGTGCTGATTCCCGGTGACGAGAAGGAATCGGCCAGCACCCGCCAGTCGGCGGCCTGGTAGCCGGCCTCCTCCAGCAGCTCGCGCTCGGCGGTCGCGCGCAGCGGCTCGCCGGCGACGTCGCGCAGGCCGGCCGGTATCTCCCAGAGCAGCCTGCCGACCGGGTGCCGGTACTGGCGGATCATCAGCACGCGCTCTTGCGAGTCCAGCGCG
Organism: uncultured Actinomycetota bacterium; assembly: GCA_963729365.1. GTDB lineage: Bacteria > Actinomycetota > Actinomycetes > Streptosporangiales > Streptosporangiaceae > JASHPR01. Next base: position 192,693 of record CAVSNQ010000006.1, on the reverse strand, counting down.
AGCACGGCCACCGCGCCCGGGTGCTCGAGGACGTCCCGGCCCACGACCTCGCCGTCGGGCATGCGCACCATGTCCTTGCGCAGGCGCACCATGGCGCCGTCGGCCAGCACGGCCGACGACACCACCGGCCAGAGCTCGGCGGCATCGCGGATTTCCAGGTCCTCGGTAGCTCCGCTCACTTCCGCAGCTCCTGCCTCAACGTCCCCAGCGTACGGCGCTCGGCCATCGCGCCGCACCGCCATCCTGCCGCAGCACCGGTCACGCGCTGGCGGCGGCGCGCTGGCCGGCCGCGGTCAGCGGATCGGCGCTCGGCACGGCCCGCGAGCGCTCCAGCGCGGCGGCCACGAGCCCGTCGAACAGCGGATGCGGCCGGGTGGGCCGGGACAGGAACTCCGGATGCGCCTGGGTGGCCACGAAGAACGGATGGACGCTGCGCGGCAGCTCGACGAACTCCACGAGCATGCCGTCGGGCGAGAGGCCGGAGCATACCAGGCCGGCCCGCTCCAGAATCTCGCGGTAGGCGTTGTTGACCTCGTACCTGTGCCGGTGCCGCTCGTGCACGACGTCGGTGCCGTACAGCTCGCGGACCAGGCTTCCCTCGGCGAGCAGCGCCGGGTAGAGGCCAAGCCGCATCGTGCCGCCCATGTTCCGCTCCCCGGCCACGACGTCTTCCTGGCCGGCCATCGTGGCGATCACCGGATGCGGGGCATCGGGGTCGAACTCAGCACTGTTCGCCCCCTCCAGGCCGGCCAGGTCCCGCCCGACCTCGATCGCCATGCACTGCAGGCCCAGGCACAGCCCGAGCAGGGGAATGCCGTTTTCCCTGGCGTGCCGCACGGCCCCGATCTTCCCCTCGATGCCGCGGACACCGAACCCGCCGGGCACCAGCACCCCGTCCGCCCCGTCGAGCTGGCGCGCCGCGCCCTCCGGGGTCTGGCAGTCGTCGCTGGGCACCCACCGGATGTTGACCCTGGCATCGTTGCCGAACCCGCCGGCCCGCAGCGCCTCGGCCGGCGACAGGTAGGCGTCGGGCAGGTCCACGTACTTGCCGACCAGCGCGATCGTGACGCTGCGGGCCGGACGGTGCACCCGGCGCAGCAGCTCGTCCCAGTCGCTCCAGTCCACGTCGCGGAACGGCAGCCCGAGCCTGCGCACCACGTAGGCGTCCAGGCCCTCGGAATGCAGCACCTTGGGGATGTCGTAGATGGACAGCGCGTCCGCGGCGGATACCACCGCTTCCTCGTCCACGTCGCACATGAGGCTGATCTTGCGCTTCAGCCCGCCGTTGATCGGCCGGTCCGAGCGGCACACGATCGCGTCGGGCTGGATGCCGATGCTGCGCAGCGCGGCCACCGAGTGCTGGGTCGGCTTGGTCTTCAGCTCGCCGGACGGCCCGATGTACGGCAGCAAGGACACGTGCAGGAAGAAGCACCGGTCCCGGCCGATCTCGTGCCGGATCTGGCGGATCGCCTCCAGGAACGGCTGCGACTCGATGTCACCGACCGTGCCGCCGACCTCGGTGATCACGACATCCACCTCGGGCCCGCCCATGGCCATGATCCGCGACTTGATCTCATTGGTGATGTGCGGGATGACCTGCACGGTATCGCCCAGGTAGTCGCCGTGCCGCTCCTTGGCGATCACGCTGGAGTAGATCTGCCCGGTGGTGACGTTGGCCGAGCCCGGCAGCCGGGTGTCGAGGAACCGCTCGTAGTGCCCGACGTCCAGGTCGGTTTCGGTGCCGTCGTCGGTGACGAACACCTCGCCGTGCTGGAACGGGTTCATGGTGCCGGGGTCGACGTTGAGATACGGGTCAAGCTTCTGCATGTTGACCCGGAGCCCGCGCAGCTTCAGCAGGCGGCCCAGGCTCGAGGCGGTCAGGCCCTTGCCGAGACTGGATGCCACGCCGCCGGTGACGAAGAGGTGCCTGGTAGAAACGGGCCGTGAAGAATGCGGTGCCGTGGCCAAGGTGAGGCTCCCGTGGTCTTTGCCCTGCGGTAAATCCGCCGGTCCACGGGGTCTCAGAATATCAGCTGGACCGGACCAGGCTGTGCAGCAACGCCGAACGGGCTCGGCTCACACCGGCGGTGACCAGGGATAAAAGCCTTCAATACCGGTCACACGGCCGAAGTGGCCTCCGACTGGCCGCGCGAGCGCTGGGCCGGCACATCGCCGGATCGGGCCTGCGGCGGCTCGCCGGCCTCGCCGAACCGCGCCAGGGCAACCGCGCTGGTCACCGCGACCACGAATCCGGCGACGGCCAGCCCGGTCAGGCCGTGCCGGGTGGTGTCGCCAAGGAACACCACGCCCACGATCGCGGGCGGCACGGTCTCGGCCAGGACCACGGCCGCGGTGGCCACGGTCACGCTGCCGCCTTCCAGCGCCGAGGCGTACATCAGGAACGAGACGATGCCCGCCGCCGCCAGCGTGTACGTGGCCGGGTTGCGCACCAGCTGCACCGGCGTGAAGCCGGGCAGGATCCGCGCCGCGACCGCCAGCACCGCGTATCCGAGCCCCGCGATGGCGCCCAGCGCCGGGGTGCGGGCCCAGCCGGACAGCCGGGCGGCGGCTATCCCGGCCACGGCCACGCCCACCACGGCGACCATCAGCGCGATCTGGAACGTCGCGCCCACCGTCGACGCGCCCTCCGCGCCGGCCGAGGAACCGAGCAGGCCCACCCCGACGACCACCCCGCTGACGGCCAGCCATTCGCGCCAGCTGAGCTTGACCCGCATCAGCCACGCCGCGAATACCGCGGTGACCGCGAGGTTCGATGCGATCACGGCCTGCACGGCAAACAGCGGCAGCTTCTGCAGCGCCACGAGCTGGGCCAGGAACCCGATCAGGTCGATGCCGATGCTGGCCACGAAGCGCCACTGGCCGAGCAGCCGGACGATGAGGCCGGGATCGACTCGCCCGGCGGCCGGGTCCCCTTCCTGGATCCTGGCCGGCCGAAGGCTCGTCGAACGGATGGCCACGGCCTGCATGACCGCGGCGATTCCGTAGCAAAAGGCCGACACCAGCGCGGCGACCAGGCTCGCCCACATGCTTCCGACCCTACGCCGGCCGAACGTCCAGCACATCGGCACGAACTAGCGGCCCAGCCGCCAGCGAGCTGGACCGGCCGCCACCGGGCGCTGGCCGGGCCCGGCCACGGCGCGCGGGCTCAGCCGCGGTCGGCCAGCCGCTGCCCGACGGCCGCGCGCGCGGCTTCTGGACTGCTGAAATGCACGGCCTGCAGTCCTAGCGCGGCCGCTCCGGCCACGTTGTCGCTGCGGTCGTCAATGAAGATGACCTCCTCGGGGCGGGCTCCGAGCCTGGCCAGCGCCCGGTTATAGCACTCCGGATCTGGCTTGGCCAACTTCAGCTGACAGCTGAATATCAGGTGACCGAAATATGCGGCTATCGGCAGCCCGCCGATGGCATCGGCCAGCTCGCCGGGCGCGTTCGACAGCAGCGCGAGCGGCCGCCCCGCGGCGGCCAGGTCACCGATCAGCGCCACCGTGCCCGCCTGCAGCCGCATCCATGACGCGCTGTCCAGCCGGGCGAGCTCGGAGATCTCGGCGTCGCTGTAGCCGCGGCCCAGCCCGCGCCCGACCTGTCGCCAGTACCCCGGTGCGTCGAATTCTGCGAGGTCGTAGGCGCGGCGCCATTTCCAGTACTCGTCCCTGAGGTCCGCAATGGGAGCGGCGGCCACCCCGGCCAGCAGCGCCCAGTCCCGCTGCGTGGGCGGATGCGAGACCACGCCGCCATAGTCGAACATCACCCAGGTCACGCGCGCCCTCCCGGGGTCGGCGGCCGGTGGCGGCCGGCTACGGGACGGCCACCCCGCTGGGCTGGGCCAGGGCCGGGCAGCCGTTGATCTGGTCCGGCCGGCTCGGCGACGACGGCGGGCAGGCCGGCCCGGCGTGGCTCTCCCCGCTGAACGGCGTCCGCCCCGGCGGGCTCAAGTTCGCCGCCGTGGCCAGTACCCGCCAGAACCCGGGCGAGGTGGACGCCCAGCGAGACGGCCCGACTCCGGTGACCGCCTCGCAACCGGTCGCCTCGACGGTAACCACGGGCAGCGGCCGGCCGTCCGCGGTGAACCGCAACAGGTAGGTCGTGCCGGCCAGCTGCGCCGGGCAGTGGATGACGCCGCGCGGGAACAGCGGCAGCGCGCACAGGGCCCTGGCCACCGCCCGCGCCTGGGCCGGGGTGGCCACCGTGACCTGGCCCGGGAACGCGATCTGCAGCTGCGGTACCCGGAGAATGTGACTGCGCATGATCTCCAGGCCGGTGACCGCCGCGATGTCCTGGCACAGCGCGGCCTGCGTGGCGCTGGCGCTCGGGCTCGGGCTCGGCGAGGCCGACGAAGCCGCGGGCGAGGTACCAGGCGCGGCGCCCGTGCCCGGCGCCTGGCTGCTCCCGCACGCGGCCAGCATGACCGGCACGAGCGCGGCCGCGGCGCACAGCAGCGCGCCGCGGGTGGTAACCCTGGCACGATCCATGACCCTTGGACGGATCTGCCCGCCTCTCTGGTTCCACCGTGTCTGCCGGTTTACGACCAGCTTGACCAGGAACCTAGACCCCGGCAGCCTGCATGCCGCGCAGCTCGTGCTTCAGTTCCTTGATCTCGTCGCGCAGCCGCGCGGCGATCTCGAACTGCAGCTCGGCCGCTGCGACGTGCATCTGCTCGGTCAGCTCGCCGATGAGGCCGACCAGGTCCTCGCGGGCCGGCCCGCCCTGGCCCGGCTCGCCCTGCCGCGCCCCGGCCGCGGCCGACGCCGCCGCCCGGGCCCGGGAGGACAGCCCGGGGACCGGTGCCTTGCCCCGGCTCTGCTGCCGGCCGGAGCCCCCGAGGAGCTGCGCGGTGTCCGCGTCCTCCCGGGCCAGCTGGTCGAGGATGTCGGCAATCCGCTTGCGCAGCGGCTGCGGGTCGATCCCCCGCTCGGTGTTGTAGGCGACCTGCTTGACTCGCCGCCGGTTGGTCTCGTCGATCGCCCGCTGCATCGACGGAGTCACCTTGTCGGCATACATGTGCACCTGGCCGGAGACGTTGCGGGCCGCCCGGCCGATGGTCTGGATCAGCGACGTGCCGGACCGCAGGAAACCCTCCTTGTCCGCATCCAGGATGGACACCAGCGACACCTCGGGCAGGTCGAGCCCCTCGCGGAGCAGGTTGATCCCGACCAGCACGTCGTACTCGCCGAGCCGGAGCTCGCGCAGCAGCTCCACCCGGCGCAGGGTGTCCACCTCGCTGTGCAGGTACCTGGCCCGGACGCCCAGCTCGAGCAGGTAATCGGTGAGATCCTCGGCCATCTTCTTGGTCAGCGTGGTCACCAGGACCCGCTCGAACCGGTCGGCCCGCTCCCTGATCTCGTGCACGAGGTCGTCGATCTGGCCCTTCGTCGGCTTGATGATCACCTCGGGGTCGATCAGCCCGGTCGGCCTGATGACCTGCTCGACGACCTCGCCGCGCACCCGCTGCAGCTCGTACGGGCCGGGGGTGGCCGACAGGTACAGCGTCTGGCCGATCCGGTCACCGAATTCCTCCCAGGTGAGCGGCCGGTTGTCGATCGCGCTCGGCAGCCGGAACCCGTGCTCGACCAGGACCCGCTTCCTGGACACGTCACCCTCGTACATGGCGCCGATCTGCGGCACCGTGTTGTGCGACTCGTCGATGACCAGCAGGAAATCCTCGGGGAAGTAGTCGAGCAGCGTGTTCGGCGGGCTGCCGGCCTCGCGGCCGTCGATGTGCCGCGAGTAGTTCTCGATCCCCGAGCAGCTGCCGACCTGCCGCAGCATCTCGACGTCATAGGTGGTGCGCATCCGCAGCCGCTGCGCCTCGAGCAGCTGGCCCGACCGGTCAAGTTCCGCGAGCCGCTCCCCGAGTTCGGCCTCGATGCCCGCGATGGCCCGCTCCATCCGCTCCGGGCTGGCCACGTAATGCGTGGCCGGGAAGATGTAGAGCTCGTCGTCCTCGCTGATCACCTCGCCGGTCAGCGGGTGCAGCGTCATCAGGCGCTCGATCTCGTCGCCGAACATCTCGATCCGGACCGCGAGCTCCTCGTAGACCGGGATCACCTCGATGGTGTCGCCGCGGACCCGGAACGTGCCCCGGGTGAACGACAGGTCGTTGCGGGCGTACTGCATGCCGACGAGCTTGCGGAGCAGCGCGTCCCGGTCGATCGAGCCGCCCACGCTGAGCTTCACCATCCGGTCGACGTACTCCTGCGGGGTGCCGAGACCGTAAATGCAGGACACCGACGCGACCACGATCGTGTCCCGGCGGGTCAGCAGCGAGTTGGTCGCCGAGTGCCGCAGCCGGTCCACCTCATCGTTGATCGAGGAGTCCTTCTCGATGTAGGTATCGGTCTGCGGTACGTACGCCTCCGGCTGGTAGTAGTCGTAGTAGGAGACGAAGTACTCGACGGCGTTCCTGGGCAGCATCTCGCGCAGCTCGTTGGCGAACTGGGCGGCCAGGGTCTTGTTCGGCAGCATGACCAGGACCGGGCGCTGCAGTTTTTCCGACAGCCAGGCCACGGTCGCGGTCTTGCCGGTCCCGGTCGCGCCGAGCAGCACGGTGTCCTTGGCACCGGAGCGGATCCGCTTCTCCATCTCCGCGATCGCCTGCGGCTGATCCCCGGCGGGCACCATGTCGGTGACCACCTCAAAGGGCGCGACACGCCGCTGCAGGTCGGTCACCGGACGCATGGTTTCCCCTTCCTACGGGCCTTAACGCAACGCCGTCCCCTAGTCCACTCCACTGTAGGCCGGCCGTCCGACATTCTGGCCGGGCCGTGGCGGCGGGCCGGTCGCGGTCAGCGCGGGAGCAGGTCGCCGGGGCTACTGATAAGGAACCCCAGCATGTCGAGCGCAATTCCGCCGGACTGGCCGGCCAGGGCCAGCGCCGCCTCCTGGCTAACGCCCGTCGCTGGCCCGCCGGCGCAGTTCCGACCACAGGTCGCCGACCTGGCGGTCCAGTTCGGCCAGCGAGCCCGAGTTGTCGATCACGAAGTCGGCGATCGCCAGCCGCTGCTCCCGATCGGCCTGAGCCGCCATCCGGGCCCGGGCCTGCTCGCGGGTCATGTCCCGGTTGCGCACCAGCCGGTCGACCTGGAGCCGCGGCGGCACGTCCACCACCACGACCACGTCGTAGGCATCGGCCCGGCCGTTCTCCGCGATCAGCGGCACGTCGTGGACCACGATGTTGGCCGCCCCGGCAGCCCGCTCCAGCTCGGCCATCCGGGCCGCCACCTTCGGGTGGATGATCGCGTTGAGCCGGCCGCGCAACTCGGGATCGGCGAAGACCATGTCGCCGAGCCGCGGCCGGTCCAGCCCGCCGTCGGGCCCGAGCACCTCCCGGCCGAACGCCGCGACCACCTCGGCCAGGCCGTCGGTCCCCGGCTCGACGACCTCCCGGGCGATCGCGTCGGCGTCGATGACGACGGCGCCCTGCGCGGCCAGGCGGCGCGAGACCTCGCTTTTGCCCGCGCCGATCCCGCCGGTCAGGCCGACCCGGAGCGCGGGCCTACCCGCGGCCACGGGCGCCGCTCATCTCGCAGGCGCTAGTTCTGGCCGCCGGAGAGCTTGTCCCGCAGCGCGGCCAGCGCCTCGTCGGAGGCAAGCGTGCCGGTGGCCTCGGCCTCGGGTTCGGCCTGCTGCCGGGCGCCGGCGTCGGCGGCATCACTGTCCCCGTCTGCCGCGGCCTCGGCCGCGTCAGACTTGCGCGCCTCGGCGACCTGCTGCTGATGAGCCTCGTACCGGGACCGGGCCTCGGCGTACTGGTGCTCCCACTCCTCGCGCTGCTTCTCGTAGCCGTCAAGCCATTCCTGCGACTCGGAGTCGAAACCCTCCGGGTAGACGTAGTTGCCCTGGTCGTCATAGGTGGCCGGCATGCCGTAGAGGGTCGGGTCGAATTCCTCCCCGACCGCCTCGCCGATCGTGCCCTCGTTCGCCTGCTTCAGCGACAGGCTGATCCGGCGCCGGTCCAGGTCGATATCGATGATCTTGACGAAGATCTCGTCGCCGACTTGCACGACCTGCTCGGGAATCTCCACGTGCCGGTCGGCGAGCTCGGAGATGTGCACCAGGCCCTCGATGCCCTCTTCCACCCGGACAAAAGACCCGAACGGCACCAGTTTCGTGACCCGGCCCGGCACGACCTGCCCGATCTGGTGGGTCCTGGCGAACTGCTGCCAGGGGTCCTCCTGCGTGGACTTCAGCGACAGCGAAACCCGCTCCCTGTCCATGTCCACGTCGAGCACCTCGACGGTGACCTCCTGGCCGACCTCGACGACCTCGCCGGGGTGGTCGATGTGCTTCCAGGACAGCTCGGACACGTGCACGAGCCCGTCCACGCCGCCCAGGTCGACGAACGCGCCGAAGTTGACGATGGACGAGACCACGCCCTTGCGGATCTGGCCCTTCTGCAGCGTGTTCAGGAAGTTCTGGCGCACCTCGGACTGCGTCTGCTCCAGCCAGGCGCGGCGGGACAGGACCACGTTGTTGCGGTTCTTGTCCAGCTCGATGATCTTCGCCTCGATCTCCCGGCCCACATACGGCTGCAGGTCGCGAACCCGGCGCATCTCGACGAGGGAAGCGGGCAGGAACCCGCGCAGGCCGATGTCCAGGATCAGGCCGCCCTTGACGACCTCGATGACGGTGCCGGTGACGACGCCGTCTTCTTCCTTGATCTTCTCGATCGTGCCCCAGGCGCGCTCGTACTGCGCGCGCTTCTTGGACAGGATCAGCCGGCCTTCCTTGTCCTCCTTCTGCAGGACCAGGGCCTCGATGTGCTCGCCGCTCTTGACCACATCATGCGGGTCGACGTCGTGCTTGATCGACAGCTCGCGGGAGGGAATGACGCCCTCCGTCTTGTAGCCGATGTCGAGCAGGACTTCGTCCCTATCGACCTTGACGACCGTCCCCTCGACGATGTCGCCGTCATTGAAGTACTTGATGGTCTCGTCGATCGCGGCGAGGAAGGCCTCCTCGGAACCGATGTCGTTGACCGCTACCTTGGGGGTCGAGGTGGCCTCGGTGCTGCTGGTCGTCATGTGTAGGTGGACTCCGGATACGGACAGGGATTGGTGCGGACATGCGCCATGCACAGTTCAATCCGCCATGGGCGGCCAGGAGTGATCTGGACTTGCCTGGCCAGTGTGACCGGCCGCGACCTGTCGTTAAGACGCCCGCGGGCTGCCTGACCATGGCGGACTGCAAGAAACACAGCGCAGCGATCAGGATATGAGAGCGCGGGCTACCGGTCAATCTAAGGGGCCTAGGCAACTGCTCGGTCTGGCCGTTAAAGCCAAGGAAAAATCCGCAGCTTGCCGTGAGTCGGGGGGCATGTCGGGGTGAGCTGGGGGCGGCAGGCCAGCAAGCCGGGGGGCGGGCCAGCGAGCCGGGCGGCGGGTCAGTGAGCTGCGTCGGCCCAGCTGCGGCCGGTCCCCATCGAGACCTCAAGCGGCACCGTGAGCTCGAACGCCCCGCACATGGCCGCGTGCACCAGGTCCCTGAGCTGGTCAAGCTCGCCGGGCGCCACCTCGAACAGCAGCTCGTCGTGGACCTGGAGCAGCATCCGGGACCTGAGCCCCTGCTCCCGGATCCGGTCGTGCACCCGGAGCATGGCCACCTTGATGACGTCGGCGGCTGAGCCCTGGATCGGAGCGTTGAGCGCCATCCGTTCCGCCATCTCCCGGCGCTGCCGGTTGTCGGACACCAAGTCAGGCAGGTAGCGGCGGCGGCCCAGGATGGTCTGGGTATAGCCGTCCATGCGGGCCTGCGCGACGATCCCCTCCAGGTAGTCCCTGATGCCGCCGAACTGCTCGAAGTAGTCGTCCATGAACGCGCTGGCCTCGTCCCGGGACACCCGGAGCTGCTGCGAGAGCCCGTAAGAGGACAGGCCGTAGGCGAGCCCGTAGTTCATCGCCTTGATCTTGCTGCGCAGCTCGACCGTGACCTCCTCCGGGAGCACGCCGAACACCCGGGACGCCGTCTCCGCGTGGAAGTCATGACCCGATGTGAACGCGTCGGCCAGCGCCCGGTCCCCGGACAGGTGCGCCATGATCCTCAGCTCGATCTGGCTGTAGTCGGCGGTCAGCAGGGTCTCGTAGCCGGGGCCGACGATGAACGCCTGCCGGGTGCGGCGGCCCTCCTCGGTCCGGATCGGGATGTTCTGCAGGTTCGGGTCGGTGGACGAGAGCCGGCCGGTGGCGGCGATCGTCTGGTTGTACGTGGTGTGGATGCGGCCGTCCACGCCGGCCATGGGGATCAGCGAATCCACGATGCTCTTCAGCCTGGCGACGTCCCGGTGCCGGAGCAGATGGGCCAGGATCGGGTGACCGGTCTGCGCAAGCAGGCTGGTGAGCGCCTCGGAGTCGGTGGTGTACCCGGTCTTGATCCGCTTGGTCTTCGGCAGGCCGAGCTCGGTGAACAGCACCTCCTGCAGCTGCTTGGGCGAGCCGAGGTTGAACTCGTGCCCGGTGACCGCGTAGGCGGCCTGCTCCGCGGCCTTGACCTCGCCGCCCAGGCTGGCCGACATGCCGGCCAGGTGGTCGACGTCGGCGGCGATCCCGGCCCGTTCCATCTCCGCGAGCACGCCGACCAGCGGCAGCTCGACGTCGGCGAGCAACTCCGTCACGCCGCGCTGCTCCAGGACCGCGTCCAGCGCGTCGGCCAGCTCGGCCGTGGCCCGGGCCCGGGCGGCCAGCGCGTTCGCCCGCTCGGCGTCTCCGTCGGCGTCGGTGTCGAAGGCCAGCTGCCCGACCGTGGCGTCGCCGCTGCCGGTCAGCCTCCGGTTCACGTACCGCTCGGCCAGGTCGGCCAGGTCGAACGAGCGCTGGCCGGGCAGCGCCAGGTAGGCGGCGAGCGCGGTGTCGCTGGTCAGGCCGCCGAGTTCCAGGCCCCGGGCGGCCATGGCGTGCATCGGCCCCTTGGCGTCGTGCAGCGCCTTGGGGACCGCGGGGTCGGCCAGCCAGCCGGCCAGCGCGCGGTCGTCATCCTCGGTCAGCGCGGTCGGGTCCAGGTAGGCGTTGGCGCCGTCCGGGGCGGCCAGCGCCAGGCCATCGAGCACGCCGGTGCCCCGTCCCCAGCTGCCGCTGGCGGCCAGGCCGGCCCGGCCGCCGCGGCCGTGCTCGGCCAGCCATTCCGCCACATCCTCCGGGCCGAGCATCTCCGCCTCGATGTCGAACCCCTCGGCCGGACCAGCGGGCGCGGACGCGCCGTCATCCAGAGCTGAGCCGGATATACCGTTCGGGAAAGTCGCCTGGAGTCGCTCCCGTAGGACACGGAACTGGAGCGTGTCGAAGAGCTGGTGGAGCTGCTCCCGGTCCCAGGGGGCCGGGGTCAGCTCTTGCGGGGCCGCCTCGACCGGCACGTCCCTGGCCAGCTCGGTGAGCTGGCGGTTGCGGAGCACGTCCGCGAGGTGCTCGCGCAGCTTGTCCCCGGCGCGGCCCTTGACCTCGTCGACCCGGTCCACGAGCTGGGCCAGGGAGCCGAACTCGATGACCCACTTGGCCGCGGTCTTCTCGCCGACCCCCGGGATGCTGGGCAGGTTGTCGCTCGGGTCGCCGCGCAGCGCGGCGAAGTCCGGGTACTGGGCCGGGGTCAGCCCGTACTTCTCGGCGACCGCCTCCGGCGTGAACCTGGTCATGTCGCTGATCCCGCGCCGGGTCATCAGCACCGTCACGTCGTCGCTGACCAGCTGCAGCGCGTCGCGGTCGCCGGTGACGATCAGCACGCTCATATCGTCGGCCGTGGCCTCGGTGGCGAGCGTGGCGATGATGTCGTCGGCCTCGAAGCCGGGCACCGACAGCCGCCGGATGCCCAGCGCGTCGAGCACCTCGAAGATCAGGCTCAGCTGGCTCCTGAAGTCCGCCGGGGTCTCCCGCCGGTTCGCCTTGTACTCGACGTACTGCTCGTGCCGGAAGGTCGGCTCGCCGCGGTCGAACGCCACCGCGACATGCGTCGGCTTCTCGTCGCGCAGGACGTTGATGAGCATCGCGGTGAAGCCGTAGACGGCGTTCGTAGGCTGCCCGGTGGTGGTCGAGAAGTTCTCGGCAGGCAGGGCGAAAAACGCCCGGTAGGCCAGGGAGTGCCCGTCGAGCAGCAGCAGCCGGTCCCGGTGGTCCTGGCTGCCGCGCCCCTGCGCTGGTGCCTCAGGCTTCGTCGCCACGCAGGCAGTTTAGTGGGCGGGTCTGACATCAGCAGGCGACCTGCACGTTCAGGCTCCTGGTCAAAAAGGCCGGAGGCGGGCAGATAGAAACGCCGCGGCCCGGTGATCGCCGGGGAAAACGGCGAGCACCGGGCCGCGAGGAACCGGTCAGCTGCCCGGGCCCCCGCGCGGGGCCCCGGACGGCCAGGAGCCGTTACGAGCTGAACGCGAAGATAGTCGTTGTGTTGAAGGTCGCTCCCGCGGCCAGCTCGGTCGACGGGAAGTTGGGCTGGTTGGGCGAGTTCGGGAAGTGCTGGGTCTCGAACGTGTAGCCCGCGCCCTGCCGGTAGGTGTGGCCGCTGATGCCCACCAGCGTGCCATTGAGGAAGTTGCCACTGTAGAACTGGACGCCCGGCTGGTCGGTCCAGACGGTCAGCTCGCGGCCGCTGGCCGGGTCCCAGGCGTGGGCGGCGAGGTTAAGCCCGTCCGGCCCGGTCGTGCGGGGGGTCTGCTTGTTCAGCACCCAGTTGTGGTCGTAGCCCTGGGCGATGAGCAGCTGATTGAAGCCCGGCGAGTTGAAGTTGGCGCTGACGTCGTCGATCCGCGAGCCGATCGTGTGCGGCCTCGTGAAATCGAACGGCGTGCCCTTGACCGGAGCCAGGTAGCCGAGCGGGATCTGGGTGGTGTCGGTCGGCGTGTACTTGTTCGCGTTGATCTGCACGAACTGGCCGTAGGCCGAGCCCGCGACCGAGGCCTCGCCAGCCAGGTTGAAGTAGCTGTGGTTGGTCAGGTTGGTGACCGTGTTGAGGTTGCTCGAGTCGTTGTGAACCTTGTAGTGCAGGCCGTACTGGTCCTGGTTGTTCAGGCTGTACGTGACCCACACGGTGATCTGCGCCGGGAACCCGGTGCAGCCATCGGGGCAGCCCGGGCTACCCGCAGCGCCGCTGGAGTCACCGTTCGGGCTGACCAGCTTGAGCGTCACGCCGACCTTGTTCTTCGTGCGGATCAGGCCGCCGGCCTGCGACCAGACGTGGTCGCCGAAGCCGACGAGGCCGCCGTGCAGGTCGTTGACCCCGTTGTTGATCGGCAGGGTGTAGGTCTCGAGCCCGCTCGGCTGCTGCAGCTGGAAGGTGCCCTTAGCAATGCGGTTGCCGTAGCGGCCGATGGTCTCACCGAAGTACGGGCCGCCGTTCGCGGTCACCGGCGGGCTGGCAAAGTTGACGTAGTCGGCCAGCGTCTTGAAGCCCAGGACGACGTCGGCCTCCCTGCCGTTGCGGCCCGGCACCGTGATCGACTGGGTGATCCCGCCGTAGCTGAGCAGGTGTATCTGCATGCCGCGGCAGTTCGTCAGCGTGTAGCGGTAGGTCTGAGTGAGCTTCCCGGTGTACGGCTCGATGGTCTTGCCGAAAGGTGCGCGGGAAATGGTGGGGCTGCACTGCTGGTGGGCTGGCGAGGCGGATGCCTGGCTCGCGGCCAGCGCGCCCACAAGGCCGATGCCGAGGACCGCTGCCGTGCCGATCCGGACGGCCGACCGGGTGAACCTGGGCATTAACACGTTGCGCATGGAGCCCTCCTGTCCTTGAGGTCCGGCGGGATGGGACCTCTTCCGTAGGGCATTGTTAGCGCTAACAACCAGCCATGTCACCCCCTTGGGCATAGAAACGGTCGGTTTTTGGCAACGAGTCGTGGCGAGGTTACGAATAATTCGTGGCAAGTACCGCGATAGGGACTGAACCCGGCGACACCGGCAGGTCACCGATGTCGGGCAGGAGGCCGAAAACCGGGCAATCTGCCGAGCGGATCCGGGAACGCGCGCTGGCCTGCGGCCTCCTAAGCTTCGTCCTGCACGGGACACTAATTTGCGGAGGTACCCGGTGGGAGACGACGCGGCGGGAGACGGCCCGGTGGCCGGCGGCCCGGTGGCCGGCGGCCCGGTGGCCGGCAGCCCGGTGGCCGACGGCCCGGTGGCCGGCAGCCCGGTGGCCGACGGCCCGGTGGCGAACGACTGGCAGCGGATCAAAGCCTCCTACGATCTCGTGAGCGCCGATACGCTCCCTGGCCGCATGGGCATCAAGATCGTCGAGGCCTCGGCCGGCCGCGTAGTCGGCACCATGCCGGTGGCCGGCAACACGCAGCCCTATGGCCTGCTGCACGGTGGCGCCTCGTGCGTCCTCGCCGAGACCATCGGCTCGCTCGGCGCGGCCCTCCATGCGGGCCCCGACCGGGTCACGCTCGGGATCGAGATCAGCGCCACGCACCACAGGGGTGCCGCGCACGGCGAGGTCACCGGGGTGGCCACGCTGCTACACGGCGGTCGCACCCTCACCACCTACGAGATCGTCATCACGGACGACCAGGGCCGACGCGTCTGCACCTCCAGGCTGACGTGCCTGCTGCGCGACGCGGTCCCTGGCGACGGCAAGCCGCTGCCGGGCCGTTCCTGACGCGACGCGCCCGCGCACAGGCGCGGCCCGCGCACCGGCGCAGGCCGGCCCGCGCTCCGGCACATACCTGCTCGCGCGCCCCCGCACCGGCGCATATGCCTGCTCGCGCACCCGGCACTTGCCTGCCGGCGCGCCCGGCGCACTGACGCACATGCCTGCCGGCGCGCCCGGCCCGGCGGCGTAGCGGCTCACCCGGGCCCGGCGAGGCACTGGCTCGCCCGGGAAATCCGCTCGCCGACGCGCCGCCCGGCCGAGGCACCGGGACCAGGGACTTGCCTGGCGCACTTGGGCGGGCCGCAGGTTACGGGACGTTTAACCCATACCGGCCAGGGAATGTCCATGCCTTTGCGCGAGGCCGCTGGGCATCGCTAACGTGGTGGGCAGAGCCCGGTGAAGCCGAGTAGAGAACGTGCCGGCCCGGGGAAGGCTGACATGGCACCAAAGGTTCTCCGGGCTCCCTGCTTCCGATCGTCTTTGGATCGGCAGCGGCACAAGCGGGCGGGAGTCGTCCTGCAAACGGGGGTTGTGCAGTCGGCCCCGCCCGCTTGCTTAGACCTTGGATCCCGCGGCATCACCTGCGCCGGGTCGCGCTCCTCCCGGCCTAGCCCGCCTCGGCCTCTGACGCCTCCTGCTTGGCTCCCCCGCCCTCCGCGATCTGGGCATCTAACGTCTTCGACGCAGGCGGCTGGGCCGTTTGCAGCACTTCCTCCGCCACGGCACGCATGGTCATCCGGCGGTCCATCGAACTCTTCTGAATCCAGCGGAACGCCTCCGCCTCGGTGATCCCCCGTTCGGCCTGGAGTATCCCCTTGGCCCGGTCGAGCAGCTTGCGCACCTCGAGCCGCTCCTTGAGGTTCGACACCTCAGACTCGAGGGCCGAGAACTCCTGGAACCGGCTCACCGCGATCTCGATCGCCGGCACCAGGTCAGCCTTGGTAAAGGGCTTGACCAGGAACGCCATCGCGCCCGCGTCCCTGGCCCGCAGCACGAGATCGCGCTGGGAGAAAGCGGTGAGGATGACGACCGGCGCCAGCTGCTCCGCCGTGATCCGCTCGGCCGCCGAGATCCCGTCGAGACCGGGCATCTTGATGTCCATGATCACCAAGTCCGGCCGGAGGCTCTCGGTCAGCTTGACGGCGGCCTCGCCGTCCGATGCCTCGCCGACGACAACGTAGCCGTCTTCCTCGAGCATCTCCTTCAGGTCGAGGCGGATTAGTGCCTCATCCTCGGCGATCACCACGCGAAACGGGTTCTCACTCACCCCACGAGCGTATCGTGACCCGGTAGATTGGCATCTGGCCGGGCGTACCCCCAGCTAGCCCGGCCTCGCCCCGGTAGGCCAACGGTAGAGCCGATGGTCTCAAAAGCCATACAGTGTGGGTTCGAATCCCACCCGGGGCACACGCCGCAAAAGTGTCAGACCCGGATGCCAGCGTTGTGTTATGTACGATCAGCCGACGCGACTTCGGGCGATGGCCCTCATCGCGCGAGGGCAGAGTCTCAGCGACATTAGCCGCGCAACAGGTATCGCACGGGCGACATTACGTGACTGGCGGGATAATCCGGAAAAGTTAGCCCGATCCCTAAAGAGCATGTGCCCACTGTGCTCCGAAGTCCGGACCGCGCCCGAGCCCCAGGATGACTATGCCTACCTCCTTGGCCTCTATCTCGGCGACGGCTGCATCAACCGCCAGGGACCGGAGAGCAAGGGTGTCTGGAAGCTTCGCATTATGTGCGCAGACGCCTGGCCAGGGCTGATGGAGGAGTGCAGGCGGGCAATGCTGGCCGTACGGCCGGGCAATTCAGTGACAACGGTCCAGCGGCAGGGCTGCGTCGAGGTCCTCAGCTGTTCGAAGCACTGGCCGTGCCTGTTTCCGCAGCACGGGCCGGGCCGGAAGCATGAGCGGACAATCGAACTCGAGCCTTGGCAGCAGGACATCGTGAGTAGCCATCCCGGTGATTTCGCCCGCGGCCTTTTTCACTCGGACGGCTGCCGGCTCATCAACCGGGTCCGGCGCCCGCTCAAGGACGGAGATCGCTGGTATGAGTATCCGCGGTATCTGTTCGTGAATAGGTCCACTGACATACACCGGCTGTGCGGCGAAGCGCTCGACCGGCTCGGGGTGGCGTGGCGGTTCTCGAAGCCGACCACGATCTCGGTCGCCCGGCGGGAGGCCGTCGCCAGGCTCGACGAGTTCGTCGGCCCGAAGTACTGACGCCCGGCCGGTAGCCGCCCGCGGATCGGGCGCTGCCCGTTGCAGTGAGCCGGTACCGTTGCGCGCCATCGACTTCCATGTGCATCTGCCCACGCCCGACTTGCTGGGCGCATCGCGTCATGGCGGGCGGCAGTGCAGGATTGGCCGGCCGGACCGGGGTGCGAGCGCCTGGTTGGACTCAGTGGCCCGGCTAAGACGGCGCCCCGGCGGAAGGTTCCCCCGGCGGCCGGGGCAGCCGGCTGGCTCGCTGCCTGGCGCTGTCATCGAACAGGGCGGCGCGCAGCACGGTGTCCGCTGCGGCGAGCTGCTCCGGGCTGACCCGCTCGGCGACTTCCCGGTTGAGTTCCTCGGCAACGGCGGTGACGGCGCGGGCATAGTCGCGGCCGAGCTGGGTGAGGGTGACGTTCAGCTGCCTCGTGTCACGCGAGTCCCGTTCGGTCGTGGCGTAGCCCCGCTGCTCGAGCCCGTCGGCGACCTTCCTGGCCGCCTGCCGGGTCACGCCCAGGCCCACGCCAAGCCGGCCGACCGGCAGCGGCTCCCGCCACAGCATTGGCAACACGGCCGCGTCGCCGCGCCGGTAGCCGGCGTAACCGAGCCGTTCCAGGCGGCTGGTCATCTGGCCGAGCCAGCTCCACCTGGCCAGCGCGATCAGGTCGCCGAACCGGTACGTCGCAGTTGACTCCCCGGCCATCACTCCCACATACTAACGATATGCAACCAGGTTGCTCTTTCTCGCGGCACCCCCCCCAGCCGCGGACCCGCGGTCCCCGCCCCGGCCCGCCCGGCCGGGGGTCCCGGTGACTGCCGCCGTCCCGCCGCCGCAACAGTCCCGCGCCCCGTCCCGCGCCAAGCCCCTGGCCCGGCTTGCGCTCGCCGGGGTCGCCGTCTACGTGGCCATCGACGTCCTGCTGGCCTTCCTGCGGCCCGGGTACAGCCTGCTCTACAACGCAGAAAGCGACTACGGCCGCGGCCCGTGGTACTGGGTGATGGACCTGAACTTCCTGCTGCGCTGCGCCCTGTCCCTAGCCATCGCCGCCGCCCTGTACCGAACTGTCCGTCTCGGAGGCCGCGCCCGCGGCGGCCTGGCCCTGCTGGTCACCTGGGCGATCTGCTCCGGCCTGCTCGCGTTCTTCGCCGACGACATCGAGGGCACCCCGCAGCACGGCAGCGGCATCGTCCACCTGGTCCTGGCCTTCATCGCGTTCACCGCCATCGCGATCGGCGCCATCCTGATATCCGCCAGCCTCATGTCCGACCCGGCCTGGCGCCCCGCCGGCCCGGTCCTGCTCGCCGTCTCGGTCGCCGGCGCGATCGCCTACCTGCTACTCGGCGCCGCCGACAAGCATCACCGCGGCCCCGGCGGCCTCTACGAGCGTGTCTTCCTCGGCCTGGAACTGCTATGGATCGTCATCGCCGCCAGCGCCATCGCCAGGCGCACCCCAGGCGATCCAGCCAGAATGACCCGATAACCAGGCTCAGATTCCCCGGCATGGCTGCGCGCAGGAGGGAGCGCGTGACCGTGGCCGCAGTCCTGCACAGCGATGCCGCCGAGGCCCGCACCCCTGCGCCGCAAAGACAACGCCCCGGTCACCGCGGCTCCGCAACCGACCGGCTCGGGGTGGCGTGGCGGTTCTCGAAGCCGACCACGATCTCGGTCGCGCGGCGGGAGGCCGTCGCCAGGCTCGACGAGTTCGTCGGCCCGAAGTACTGAGAAGCAGCCGGCCGTGCAGCCGGTGCCCGCGGTTCTGGCGCCGCGCCGCTACGATGAGCCGGTGCCGCCGCGCGCCATCGACTTCCATGTGCATCTGCCCACGCCCGACTGGCTAGAAGGCAGCATGGCCGGTTACGTCGAGGCGGCCGAGGCATATTTCCGGTCTCCGGTGCAGCGGTCCTCGCTGGACGACCTCGCGGCGAGATACCGCCAGCTCGAGGTGATGGCCGTGCTCCTAGCCTGGGATGCCGAGACGGCGACCGGGCGCCCGCGTGTGCCCAACGAGACCGTCGCGGACGCCTGCCGCGCGTACCCGGACGTGTTCACCGGGCTCGGCTCCGTTGATCCCCATAAGGGAGACGCAGCCGTCGCCGAGGTGGCACAGATCGCCGCGGCCGGCCTGCGCGGGGTGAAGTTCCATCCGTCGCTCCAGGCCTTCGCGCCGGACGACCCCGCTTACTGGCCGGTCTTCGCCGCGTGCCAGGAGCACGGCCTGATCGCTCTCTTCCACACGGGAACCAGCGGGATCGGCGCGGGCCAGCCCGGCGGCCAGGGCATCAGGCTGGATTACGCGCAGCCGATCAGGCTCGACCCGGTCGCCGCCGCCCACCCGGGCCTGACGATCGTGGCCGCGCACTTCGGCTGGCCCTGGCACATGGACCTGATCGCCATGGCGCTGCACAAGACCAACGTCTACATCGACATCTCCGGCTGGTCGCCGCGCCGGATCCCCGCTGAGGTCATCGGCGAGCTGCGCGGGCGGCTGTCCGGCCAATTCCTCTGGGGCAGCGACTTCCCGTTCCTGACCCCCGAGCGGTGCCTCGCCGAATTCGATGCCCTGGGCCTTCCCGACGACGTGCAGGCCCGGGTGCTCCGCGGCAATGCCGCTCGCATCCTCGGCCTGGGCTGAACTCCCAATCGGACGATCGGGCCTCAGCCGACTGCGGGTTCGGCGGCCGCGTCGGCGCCGCCAGGCGCATCCTGGCTGACTGGGGCGACAGAGTCGGGTCCCCGCTCGTGCTTGGTCAGGTACAGATAGGCGACCGCCGCGGCCAGGATCACGATCATCACCACCTGATCGATCCGCAGCCCGAACACATGCGGCGAGTAGTTGATCTCCAATCCCTGCGTCCAGAACCGGCCGAACGCGTACAGCCCGGCATACAGCGCGAAGACCCGGTCTCCGGGCAGCAGGAAGCGGCGGCCGGCATAGATCACCAGCACTCCCACCAGGACGTCCCACAGGGACGCATAGAGGAATGTCGGCTGGAAGGTGGCGAAGTTCACGTATCCGGCCAGGCGGTGCTCGGGAGAGATCTCGACCGCCCACAGCAGCGTCGTCGGGCGGCCGTAGAGCCCCTGGTTGAACCAGTTGCCCCAGCGCCCGATCGCTTGCGCGAACGCGAGCCCGGGGGCGACGGCACCCGCGATGGGCGCCAGCTTGACCCGTTCTCGGCGGCAGACGATCCACGCTCCGACCGCTCCGCCGACGACGGCGCCGGGTATACCAAGACCGCCGTCCCAGATTCGGAAGATGTTGGTCCAGTTACGACCGTGCGCGAAATACAGCCTGTAGTCGGTGAACACGCTGTACATCCGCGCGCCCACCAGGCCGGCCGGGATCGCCAAGGTGGCGACGTCCAGGATCATCCCGGGCCGGCCGCCGATCCGGAGGTAGCGCCGGTTGGCGACCCAGAGCCCGACGACGATGCCAAGCACCACGCAGATGGCGTAGGCCCGGACCGGGACCGGCCCGATATGCCACAGGCTGCGCGAAGGGCTCGGAAGAAAAGCGGCCGGCATGTTCCGTGACGTTACCGCCGCCGTAGTGGCAGTTCGCTCTGTTTGACCGGGTTTTCAGGGAAGACAGATCCCTGCTCAACGCCGGCTGCGCGCGCCAGGGAAGCGGCGCCAGGGAGGCGAGGCGCGCCAAAGGACGCGACGCGGGCCAGGAGGCGAGCCCGGGCGCCTGCTACGTTACGTGAGCGGGCGGGCGGTCGGCGCTATGGCGGCGGGCAGGAGGGTGTCGCCGGTGAGGTAGCGGTCGGCGGCGGCTGCGGCGGACCTGCCTTCGGCGATGGCCCACACGATCAGGGACTGGCCGCGGCCCATGTCGCCGGCCACGAAAACGCCGGGAACCGACGTCGCGTACGAGCCGTCCCTGGCCACGTTGCCGCGGGCGTCGAAGTCCACGCCGAGGTCGGTCAGCAGCCCGCCGGGCTCGGCGCCGGTGAATCCCATGGCCAGCAGGACCAGGTCACACCGGAGCTCGCGTTCGGTGCCGGGCACCGGGCTGAAGCCGCGTCCCTGCGACTCCACCTCCACCAGGCGCAGCGCCCGCACCCGGCCGGCCTCGTCGCCGAGGAATTCCTGGGTCGAGACCGCGTAGACGCGCTCCCCGCCCTCCTCGTGCGCGCTGGACACCCGGTAGATCATCGGGTAGGTGGGCCACGGCTGGCTGTCCGGCCGCTGTTCCGGCGGGCGGGCCATGATCTCCAGCTGGGTCACGGACGCCGCGCCCTGCCGCAGCACGGTGCCCAGGCAGTCGGCGCCGGTGTCGCCGCCGCCGATGATCACTACGTGCCGCCCGAGCGCGGAGATCGGCGGCTCAGTCGCCGCGCGGCCGCCCGCCAGGCCGTCGGCCACCGCGTGGTTGGCCAGCGGCAGGTACTCCATCGCCTGGTGAATGCCGTCGAGCCCGGCGCCGGGCACCGGAAGGTCACGCGCCACCGTACAACCGCCCGCCAGCACGATCGCGTCGAAGTCGGCGCGCAACTGGTCGGCGGTCACGTCCACGCCGACGTTGACCCCGCACCGGAACACGGTTCCCTCGGCCAGCATCTGCACCAGCCGCCGGTCCAGGTGCCGCTTCTCCAGCTTGAACTCGGGGATCCCGTAGCGCAGCAGGCCGCCCGGCCGGTCGGCCCGCTCGTACACGGTCACCGTGTGACCGGCCCTGGTGAGCTGCTGCGCCGCGGCCAGCCCGGCAGGCCCGGAGCCGATCACCGCCACCCGGCGGCCCGCCTCGGCCGCGGCGGCCGAGGCTCGCTGCGGCGGAACCCAGCCCTCGGCCCACGCCCGGTCGATGATTTCCACCTCGACCTGCTTGATCGCCACCGGCGCGGCGTTGATGCCGAGCACGCAGGCGGTCTCGCAGGGCGCCGGGCAGAGCCGCCCGGTGAACTCGGGGAAGTTGTTCGTCGCGTGCAGCCGCTCGGCCGCGGCGTGCCAGTCGCCCGCCCAGACCAGGTCGTTCCACTCGGGGATCAGGTTCCCGAGCGGGCAGCCGTTGTGGCAGAACGGGATGCCGCAGTCCATGCAGCGCCCGGCCTGCCGCTCCAGCTCGCCGTGGCCGAACTCGGTGTAGACCTCACGCCAGTCCTGGATCCGGACGTCGACCGGGCGCCGGGCCGGCGTCTGCCGCGGCGTGGTCATGAACCCCCTGGGGTCCGCCATGGTGATCAGCCCCCTCAGCCGTGCGTCGCGGCCATGACGGCCTCGTTTACGTCCAGCCCGTCGCGCTCGGCGCGCTGGGCCGCGGCCAGGACGCGCTTGTAGTCCTTCGGCATCACCTTCCGGAACCGGCCGAGCGCCGACGCCCAGTCGGCCAGCAGCCGGGCCGCGACCGCCGAGCCGGTCTCGGCCAGGTGCCGCTCGACCAGGTCCCGCAGGACCGCTTCATCCTCGGCGTCGAGCGGATCCAGGTCGGCCATCTCGACGTTGACCCTGGTCGGATCGGGATCGAGCAGGTAGGCCATCCCGCCGGACATGCCGGCCGCGAAGTTCCTGCCGACCGGGCCGAGCACCGCCACGCGGCCGCCGGTCATGTACTCGCAGCCGTGATCGCCGGTTCCCTCGGCCACCGCGGTCGCGCCCGAGTTCCGCACGCAGAACCGCTCGCCGACCACGCCGCGCAGGAAGATCTCGCCGCCGGTCGCCCCGTAGCCGATCACGTTGCCCGCGATCACCTGCTGCTCGGCGGTGAAGGTCGCTGTGTCCTCCGGCGCCGCGATGATCCGCCCGCCGGACAGCCCCTTGCCGAGGTAGTCGTTGGCGTCACCGGCCAGGCGGAGGGTCACGCCGCCCGGCAGGAACGCTCCGAACGACTGGCCGGCCGAGCCACGGAACGAGATATCGATCGTGTTGTCGGGCAGGCCCGGCCCGCCCCACCGTCTGGTCACCTCGTAGCCGAGCATGGTCCCGACGGTCCGGTTGACGTTCCGGACGGGCAGCTCCAGGGTGACCGCCGTCCCGTCGGCCAGTGCCCCCTCGGCCAGCTGGATCAGCGTGTTGTCGAGCGCGCGGTCCAGGCCGTGATCCTGGCCGGTGACCGCGTGCCGGGCGGCGCCGGGCCCGAGCTCGGGGACGTGCAGCACCGGGGCGAGCTCCAGGCCCGCGGCCTTCCAGTGCTCGACCGCCGCCGCGGTATCGAGCAGCTCGGCGTGACCGACCGCCTCTTCCAGCGTGCGGAACCCGAGCCGGGCCAGGTACTCCCTGACCTCCTGGGCGAGGAACTCGAAGAAGGTCACCACGAACTCCGGCCGGCCGGCGAACCGCTTCCTCAGCTCGGGGTTCTGGGTGGCCACGCCGACCGGGCAGGTGTCCAGGTGGCAGACCCGCATCAGGACGCAGCCGACCACCACCAGCGGCGCGGTGGCGAAGCCGAACTCCTCGGCGCCGAGCAGCGCCGCGATGATCACATCGCGCCCGGTCTTCAGCTGCCCGTCCACCTGGACCACGATCCGGTCCCGCAGCCCGTTGCGCAGCAGCGTCTGCTGGGTCTCGGCCAGCCCGAGCTCCCACGGGGCGCCCGCGTGCTTGATGCTGGTCAGCGGCGCGGCGCCGGTGCCGCCGTCGTGCCCGGAGATCAGCACCACGTCGGCGTGCGCCTTGGACACGCCCGCGGCCACGGTGCCGACGCCGACCTCGGCCACCAGCTTGACGTGCACCCGCGCGGCCGGGTTGGCGTTCTTCAGGTCGTGGATCAGCTGGGCGAGGTCCTCGATCGAGTAGATGTCGTGATGCGGCGGCGGCGAGATCAGGCCGACGCCCGGGGTCGAGTACCTGGTCCGGGCGATCCAGGGGTAGACCTTGTGCCCGGGCAGCTGGCCGCCTTCACCGGGCTTGGCCCCCTGCGCCATCTTGATCTGCAGGTCGCTGGCGTTGACCAGGTATTCGCTGGTCACGCCGAACCGGCCGCTGGCCACCTGCTTGATGGCCGAGCGGCGCAGGTCCCCGTTCGGGTCAGGCGTGTAGCGGTCCGGGTCCTCCCCGCCCTCCCCGGTGTTGGACCGGCCGCCGAGGCGGTTCATCGCGATGGCCAGGGTCTGGTGTGCCTCGGCCGAGATCGAGCCGTAGGACATCGCGCCGGTGGAGAACCTGCGCACGATGCTGGCCACCGGCTCCACCTCGTCGATGGGCACCGGCGCCGGCCCGGCCCCGGCACTGGCCCCGGGCCCGGGTTCCGGCGCGTCGACGCCGCGGATGCGCAGCAGGCCGCGCAGCGTCATCAGCCGGGCCGACTGGTCGTCCACCAGGCTGGTGTACTCGGCGAAGATCTCCTGCCGCCGGCTTCGCGTCGCGTGCTGCAGCTTGAAGACGGTCTCCGGGCTGAACAGGTGCGGCTCGCCCTCGCGGCGCCACTGGTACTCGCCGCCGGTCTCCAGCCGGCGGTGCGCGGGCCGCGCGCCGCGCGGCGGGAAGGCCCGGGCGTGGCGCGTTGCTATCTCGGCGGCGAGCTGGTCGAAGCCGACGCCGCCGAGGCGCGACGGCGTCCCGGCGAAGCAGGCCTCGATGACCTCGTCGCCGATCCCGATCGCCTCGAAGATCTGGGCGCCGGTGTACGAGGCGACCGTGGACACCCCCATCTTCGACATGATCTTCAGGAGTCCCTTGCCGAGGGCCTTGATGACGTTGGCCGCGGCCTTCCGGGTGGTGATCCCGTCGAGCGCGCCGCCGCGGACCAGCTCCTCGACCGACTCGATCGCCAGGTAGGGGCAGACGCAGGAGGCGCCGTAGCCGACGAGCAGGGCGATGTGGTGGCACTCGCGCGCGTCCCCGGACTCCACGATCAGGCCGACCCTGGTCCGGGTGCGCTCCCTGATCAGGTGGTGGTGCACCGCGCCGGTGAGCAGCAGCGACGGGATCGGCGCCCGGTCCTGGTCCGGTCCCGCGGGCCGGTCGGAGAGCACGATGATCCGGGCGCCGCCGGCGATCGCGGCCGACACCTCGGCCCGGATCTCGGCCAGGCGCCGGCGGAGCGCCGCGCCGCCGCCCGCCACCAGGTAGCGGCCGTCCACGACGTACGGAGCGAAACCGGGCAGGTCGCCGTCGTCGTTGATGTGGATGATCTTGGCGAGATCGCTGCCGCTGATCACCGGATACGGCAGCACGACCTGGCGGCAGGACGCCGGGCCCGGATGAAAGAGGTCGTGCTCGGGGCCGGTCGTCGAGGCCAGGGAGGTGACCAGCTCCTCCCGGATGGCGTCCAGCGGCGGGTTGGTGACCTGGGCGAACAGCTGGGTGAAGTAGTCGAAGATCAGGCGCGGCCGGTCGGAGAGCACGGCCACGGGCGTGTCGCTGCCCATGGACCCGAGCGGTTCGCCGCCGCTGCGGGCCATGGGGGCCAGGATGACCCGGAGCTCCTCCTCGGTGTACCCGAACAGCTGCTGCCTGACCGCCAGCGGCTGGCCGCGGTGGCGCGCCGGGTCCAGGTGGCCATCGCGCACCCCGCCTGCTCCCCGGTCCCAGGTCGGCCAGGTCCAGCAGCCCGGCGTGCAGCCAGTCCTGGTACGGATGCTCGGCGGCGAGCTGCGACTTGACCTCCTCGTCCTCGATGATCCGCCCGGCCGACGTGTCGGCCAGGAAGATCCGGCCCGGCTGCAGCCTGCCCTTGCGGACGACGGTGGCCGGGTCGATGTCCAGCACGCCAACCTCGCTGGCCAGCACGACCAGGCCGTCGCTGGTCACCCAGTAACGGCCGGGCCGCAGGCCGTTGCGGTCCAGCACCGCCCCGATCATCGTTCCGTCGGTGAACGCGATCAGCGCGGGCCCGTCCCACGGCTCCATCAGGGTCGAGTGGAAACGGTAGAAGGCCCGCAGCGCCGGATCCATCTGCTCGTGGTTCTCCCACGGCTCCGGGATCATCATCAGCACCGCGTGCGGGAGCGACCGCCCGCCCATGTGCAGCAGTTCCAGGCAGGCGTCGAAGCTCGCCGAGTCGCTCGCCGACTCGTCCAGGATCGGCAGCAGCCGCTCGAGTCCCCGGCCGTCGGCGTCGCGCTCGATGAGATCGGTGTGCAGCAGTGCCTCGCGCGCCCGCATCCAGTTGCGGTTGCCGCGGATCGTGTTGATCTCGCCGTTGTGCGCGGTGTACCGGTACGGGTGGGCCAGCGGCCAGGACGGGAAGGTGTTGGTGGAGAACCTGGAATGCACCAGGGCCAGGGCCGAGGCGTACCGGGGATCGGACAGGTCAGGGTAGAACCGCTCAAGCTGGAGCGTGGTGAGCATCCCCTTGTAGACGATCGTCGACGAGGACAGGCTCACGAAGTACGCCCCGGCCTCGTGCTCCGCCCGCTTGCGCAGGCAGAACGCCCGCCGGTCGAGGGCCATCCCGCCGCCGCCGGCCAGCGATGCGACGAACAGCTGGGCCAGATGCGGCAGCACGGCGCGCGCGCCAGAACCGCAGTACGCGGGGTCGTGCGGAACGTCGCGCCAGCCCAGCACGGCCAGGCCCTCGAGCGCGGCGATCCGCTCGACCGCGGCCATCGCGGCGGCCCGGCCGGCAGCGTCGCGGGGCAGGAACACCATCCCGGCCGCGTAGCGGCCAGGATCCGGCAGCCCGAATCCGCAGGCGTCGCGGAACATCTCGTCGGGGATCTGGGTCAGGATCCCGGCCCCATCGCCGGTTTCCGGGTCGCTGCCCTTCGCTCCCCGGTGATCCAGGTTCCGCAGCACGGTGAGGGCCTGGGCCACGATCTCGTGGCTGCGGCGACCGGGCAGGTCCGCCACGAAGCCGACGCCGCAGGCGTCGTGCTCGTAACGGCTGTCGTAGAGACCCTGGATTCCGGGGGTTGCAGCAGGCGCCATCAATACTCCTGTCGTCCGGTCCGCCATCGTGTCTGGACATGCGGGTCGGGACGACATTGGCCCTGCGGTCAGCCCGGTGAGAGCGCTAGCTGCTCACGGCTCGTACCCATTGTAACGGGAATGTGTCCTGCAACGCGATCTCCCAGGTCAGAGCCTTGAACGGGACGCCACGGCCCGGTCTCGCACGCCAGCGGCCAGGCTGGCCGCGAGGTCACGCACGGCGGCGATCCCGGTCCGCTCGTCCGGTGCGTCGAGCAGCCGGCGGACGAACGCGGATCCCACGATGACCCCGTCGGCGAAGCCGGCCACCTCCGCGGCCTGGACCCGGTCGCGGACGCCGAGCCCGACCGCCACCGGCAGGCTCGTGCACTCCCTGACCCGGCGGACCAGCCCGGCCGCATCGCCCCCCACCGCGTCGCGGGTTCCGGTGGTTCCCATCAGCGAGGCCGCGTACACGAACCCGCCGCAGACCGAGGTGATCAGCTTGATGCGCTCGGCGGACGAGCTCGGCGCGACCAGGAAGACCGGGTCGAGCCCGAGGTCGGCCGCCGCCTCCAGCCACGGCCCGGCCTCCTCGGGAGTGAGGTCGGGGGTGATCAGCCCGCTGCCACCGGCATCGGCCAGATCCCTGGCGAACGCGGGCACGCCGTAGTGGTCGACCGGATTCCAGTAGGTCATGACCAGGGTCGGCACTCCCGCGCCGGCGACGGCCTGCACCGTGCGCAGCACATCGGCGACCCGGGTGCCGCCGGCCAGCGCCCGGCGGGTGGCCTCCTGGATGACCGGGCCGTCCATCAGCGGGTCGGAGTACGGCAGGCCGATCTCGACCAGGTCGGCGCCGGCCTCGGCCATGGCGGTCGCCGCCTCGATCGCGCCGGGGACCGACGGGAAGCCGGCGGGCAGGTAACCGACGAGTGCCGCCCGGTCCTGCGCCGCGGCCTGGCCGAACGCGGCCGCGACCGCGCTCACGACCCGGCCCCGGCCGGCGACGGCCCGGCCACGTGCCCGAACCAGCGGGCCGCGATGTCCACGTCCTTGTCGCCGCGCCCGGACAGGTTCACCAGGAGCACCGCGTCACGGCCGAGTTCCGGCCCCGCCTGCAGCGCCCCGGCCAGGGCGTGCGCGGACTCGATGGCCGGGATAATCCCCTCGGTCCGGCACAGCACGGCGAAGGCGTCCATCGCCTCGGCGTCGGTGACCGCGCGGTAGCTGGCCCGGCCGGTGTCGTGCAGCCAGGCGTGCTCGGGCCCGACCCCCGGGTAGTCCAGCCCGGCTGACACCGAGTGCGTCTCGAGCGTCTGCCCGTCGGCGTCCTGCAGCAGGTAGGTCCGCATGCCGTGGATCACCCCGGCGGACCCGCCCGCCAGGGTGGCGGCGTGGCGGCCGGTGGCCAGCCCGTCACCGCCGGCCTCGCAGCCGATCAGCCGGACGCCGTCATCCGGGATGAACGCGTGGAACGCCCCGATCGCGTTGGACCCGCCGCCAACACAGGCGATCACCGCGTCGGGCAGCCGGCCGGCGGCGGCCAGCACCTGCTCCCGCGCCTCGACGCCGATGACCTTCTGGAAGTCACGGACCATGACCGGGTACGGGTGCGGGCCCATCACCGAGCCGATGCAGTAATGGGTGGTCTCCACCGTGGTCACCCAGTCGCGGAACGCCTCGTTGATCGCGTCCTTCAGGGTCCGGCTGCCGTTCGCCACCGCGGTCACCTCGGCGCCGAGCATGCGCATCCGCGCGACGTTGAGGGCCTGCCGCCTGGTGTCCTCCTCGCCCATGTAGACGGTACAGTCCAGGCCGAGCAGGGCGCACGCGGTGGCGGTGGCCACGCCATGCTGGCCGGCCCCGGTCTCGGCGATGACCCGTGTCTTGCCCATCCGCCGGGTGAGCAGCGCCTGGCCGAGGACGTTATTGATCTTGTGGGAGCCGGTGTGCGCCAGGTCCTCCCGCTTCAGGAACACCCGGCAGCCGCCGGCCTCGGCCGCGAACCGCGGCACCTCGGTGAGCAGCGTCGGCCGGCCCGCGTAGTCGCGCAGCAGCGCGGCGAGATCGGCCTGGAACCCGCGGTCGGCCTGGGCGGAGAGATACGCGGCGGTCAGCTCCTCCAGCGCCGACATCAGCGCCTCGGGGGCGAGCCGGCCGCCGTACCGCCCGAAGTGCCCGGTCGCATCGGGCATCGTGGCCCCGCCCGCCTCCCCGGCCCCCGGCACGGTGATGGCGGTCAACCCCGGTCTCCGCGCAGCGCCGGATGCGAGCCCGCGGTCACCAGGTCGGCGACCGCCGACCTCGGGTCCCTGCCGGTCACCAGGCTCTCCCCGACCAGCACGGCGTCGGCGCCCGCGGCCGCGTAGGCCAGCAGGTCGTGCGGGCCGCGGATCCCCGACTCGGCAATCTTGACGATCCCGTCGGGTATCCGCGGGGCGAGCCGCGCGAACACGCTGCGGTCGACCTCGAGCGTGGACAGGTTCCTCGCGTTGACGCCGATGACCCGCGCCCCGGCGTCGAGCGCGCGGTCAAGCTCGGGTTCGGTGTGCACCTCGACCAGCGGGACGAGGTCGATCGAGACCGCCCGCTCCACCAGCGACACGAGCGCGTTCTGCTCCAGCGCCGCCACGATGAGCAGGACCATGTCGGCCCCGTGCGCCCGCGCCTCCCAGAGCTGGTAGGAGCTGACCACGAAGTCCTTGCGGAGCACCGGCACGCGCACGGCTTCGCGCACCGCGGCCAGGTCCTCCAGGCTGCCGCCGAACCGCCGCCGCTCGGTGAGGACGCTGATCACGCGCGCGCCGCCGGCCTCGTAGTCCATGGCCAGCGCGGCCGGATCGGCGATCGCGGCCAGCGCGCCCTTGGACGGGCTGGCCCGCTTGACCTCGGCGATGACGGCGACGTCCGCTCCCTTGAGCGCGGACATGGCGTTACGTGCCGCGGGCGCCCGGCCCGCCGCCTCCTTGAGGCGGTCGAGCGGAACAGTCCGCTGCCGTGCCGCGAGGTCGGCACGCACTCCCTCGAGGATCTCGTCGAGCACGCTCACGCGGTTCTGCTGCCCCCTCGGGTGGGATGCCTTGCGTCCCCGATGGTAGCGAGAGTACCTGGGCCGCCCCGCAGGGACCCTGCCTCCGGGACCCCCGCCGGGGCGCGGACTCAGCCCGGCGCGCCGCCGCCGAGTGCGTCGGCACCGGCCTCACCCAGTGCCTGCCGTGCCTCGACCGCGCTGTCGGCCGGCCGTGGAGCGCCACCGGAGAGGGCCAGCTCAGCAGGCCTGTCCGGGTCTGGGCGGCGACCGGGAGCCAGCCGGCCTGTCCGGTTCCTGCTGGCGTCTAGGAGCCGGTCGGATCCTCGCCGCGGCTCAGCGATTCCCAGATCGCCGCGGTGTCGCTGCCCCGATGGGAGCGGTCCCCGGCTGAGACCGCCGGCTCTGGCCCGCCGGATCGTGCGGGCGGCTCGTACCGGCTGGACATCACGGGCAGCCGCGCCGCGCGCCACGTCATGAGCACGCCGGCGGCGATGATCGCGAGCGCCCCGATGAAGGCGAGCCCACGCCAGGGAAAACCCGCGAAGACCACGTGACCGGGAAAGCCGGACACCGGTCCCGCTGATCCCCCCGGCCCGGTGGTCCCCCCGGTCGTGCTGCCGATGCTCGATCCGGACACGGCGCCGGAGCCGGCCGGCGCGCCGGCGCCCGCCGCGGCCGCGAGCACGTCGGCGGCGGAGATTCCGGCGCTGACCGCCGCGGCTATGCCCACGCCGAATCCGGCCAGCACGACCCCGGCGATGCGGCGCAGCGTCCGCCGGGTGGCCAGCACGGCGGCCAGGCCGGCCAGGGCGGCCAGCGCCAGCGCGCCCGCGGCCGGCACCAGCGCCTGGCCCGTCTCGGTCGTGACGCTGGCCGGCAGCGGCCTGGGCGCGGCCGTCTCGACATGGGCCCAGCCCTGCCGCGTGGCGAGCAGCACCAGGCCTGCCCCGGCCGCGCCGAGCAGCAGCAGCAGGGCCAGTTCCCGCCGCGGCTCGCGGCGGGCCGGACGCGCGGGGTTACCCCCGGTCATCTGCGGCTCCTCCCGTTGCCTCGCGACAGTGCGGCCTAACGACCTGCCCTGGGTGTCCTGTCCGGTCGCCGCCAGCATAGGCCGGGCCGCCGCTTAGCCGGCGGCGCGGGGCATTCCCAGCCGGAGGCGGGTGGCCTACGATCACACGATGAGGTACGCCCGGGATGAGCGCGCCGCCCTGTGTGCGCTGCTCGACGAGACCGGCCCCCGGGAACCGACCCTGTGCCAGGGGTGGACCACCCTCGATCTGGCCGCGCACCTGGTGCTCAGGGAGCACCGGCCCGACGCCGGAGCGGGCCTGCTCGGCGGGCCGCTGGCCGCGCACACCCGCAGGGTGCAGCGCAAGCTGACCGAGCGGACCCCGTTCCCGCGGCTCGTGCAGATGGTCAGGAGCGGCCCGCCGCGGCTGTCGCTGTTCGGGTTGCCCGGTGTCGATGAGCGGGCCAACGTGGTGGAGTACTTCGTCCACCACGAGGACGTGCGCCGGGCTCGTCCGGGCTGGGAGCCCAGAAAGCTCGACCAGGACCTGGTCGAGGTGCTCTGGCGGAGGCTCGGGATGGCCAAGTTCATCCTGCGGAAGGCACCGGTCGGCGTCGAGCTGGCCAGGGATGACGAGCCGGAGCCGACCGCGTCGGGGGGACCGAGGATCCGGATTACCGCCAAGGCCCGCACGCCGGTCGTGACCGTCACCGGAGCCCCGGCCGAGCTGACCATGTGGGCGCTCGGCCGGACGGCAGCGGCGCAGGTCAGGCTCGACGGCAGCGAGGCCGCCGTCAGCGCGATCAAGGCGGCCAGCTGGCGCCTGTAGAAGTGGCGGGATCGGTAGTGTACCGGGCGTTAACGCTGTTTCCAAGCACGGCATATTACGGGTTTATCTTACTGATCATGAATTCTGCGTGAACGTATGGCAGCTAAATGCTCGTACAGAAATTCCCTCTCCAGCCAGCTACCGTTCATGAATCAGACGGCAATCCGACAACCGGCAGATACCCGCCATTCATCTTCACCCCGCGACGATGCTCGCGTCCCTGACCCAACGTGGTCATGCAGGTCGGAGGGGGAAAGGTGCTAACGAAGAAGACAGGCGCGGCCATTGTGGCAGCGCTCGGCTGCGTCGTGCTGGCCGCCGGATGCGGCAGCAGTAGCTCATCGAGCAGCGCTAGCGGGTCGTCAACAAACTGGTCGACGGCGACATCGGCCGCCGCCGGTGGCGGCATGGCCGCCCTCGTCAAGGCGGCGGAGAAAGAGGGTCAGCTCAACGTCATTACGCTGCCGAGCAACTGGGCCAACTACGGCGCCATCATGAGCGATTTCAGCAAGAAGTACCACATCCATATCACCGACGCGAACCCTGAGGGCTCCAGCGGGCAGGAGATCACCGCCGTGCAGCAGCTGAAGGGCCAGAGCCGCGCGCCCGACGTCGTCGATGTGGGCACGCCGTTCGCCGTTGAGGGAGCCACCGACCACCTGTGGGCTCCGTACAAGGTGGCGACCTGGAGCGACATCCCGTCCAACGCCAAGGACGCCAACGGCGCCTGGTACGCCGACTACGGCGGCTATGTGGCCATCGGCTATGACCCGGCCAAGGTAAAGGTCGCGCCGACCTCGTTCGCCAGCCTGACCAACCCGGCCTACAAGAACATGATCGGCCTCAACAACAGCCCGACGACGGCCGGAGCGGCGTTCGCCGCGGTCTATGCCGCGTCGCTGGCTAACGGCGGCTCGTTCAGCAACATCGAGCCGGGCATCAACTACTTCGCGCACTTGAAGTCGATCGGTAACTTCGTCCCGACCGCCATCGGCGGGCCGACCACGGTGCAGAACGGCACGACGCCGATCCTCATCTGGTGGGACTACCTGCTGGCCTCCGAGGTCTCGCCGGTGGTTAAGGGCTTCAAGATCGTGATCCCGTCGGACGCGTCGTACGCGTCCTACTACGACCAGGCGATCAGCGCCACCGCGCCCGACCCGGCTGCCGCCCGGCTGTGGGAGGAGTATCTCTACTCGACCGAGGGCCAGAACCTGTGGCTTCAGGGCTTCGCGCGCCCGATCGAGCTGCCCACGCTGGTCTCGAACGGGACCGTGGACCAGGCCGCATTGGCGGCGCTGCCCCCGGCACCATCCGGCTCGTTGACGTTCCCGACCCAGGCCCAGCAGGCCGCGGCCGAGAACGTCGTCACCCAGAACTGGGCGAAGCAAGTCGGCTAGCTGATGACAGGACACCGCGACCCAGGCCCAGGCCGCGGCCCCGGAGGCGCGCGACCTCCGGGGCCCGGCCCAGCCGGGTCACCACATCGCTCCGCGCCGCGGTCAGGTGGCTCGGCGTCGTGCCCTTTGGGGTGTACGTCGTCCTGGGCCTGGGCGCGCCCACCATCGCGATCGCGGTCGCGTCCTTCCGGAACTCGACCACCGGCGCCCTCACGTTCAGCAACATCGCCGTAGCGCTCCACGGCACCTACCTGCTGGGCCTGAAGACTTCCATCCTGCTGTCGATCGCCACCGCGATCGTTCCCGGGATATTCGGGCTGCTGATCGCCTACGCGATGTTCACGGCCAAGCGCGGTAACGTGCTCCGTCAGGTCGTGATCACGGCTTCCGGCGTGTTCGCCAACTTCGGCGGCGTCCCGCTGGCCTTCCTGTTCATCGCGACGCTCAGCACCACCGGGATCGTCACCGGGTGGATCAAGGACCTCTTCGGCGTCGACATCTGGGATCACGGCTTCACCCTGTACAACGCGTTCGGCGTGTTCTTCGTCTACATGTACTTCCAGATCCCGCTCATGGTCCTGGTCATGCTGCCCGCCCTGGAAGGACTGCGGCCCGCCTGGCGCGAGGCGGCGGAGAACTTGGGCGCCCGGAGCTGGCAGTACTGGCGCTACGTGGGCGGCCCGGTGCTGCTGCCGTCGTTCCTCGGCGCCCTGCTGCTGCTGTTCGGCAGCGCCTTCTCCGCTTACGCCACGGCCGAGGCGCTCAGCGGCGGCACGGTCGCGCTGACGCCGATCCAGATCGGGGCGCTGCTCAACGGCAACGTCCTGGCCGGCCAGCAGAACCTTGGCTACGCGCTCGG
Source organism: uncultured Actinomycetota bacterium (assembly GCA_963729365.1). GTDB lineage: Bacteria > Actinomycetota > Actinomycetes > Streptosporangiales > Streptosporangiaceae > JASHPR01. The sequence continues at coordinate 158,988 of CAVSNQ010000006.1, read as the reverse complement.
CCTGATCATGGTCGTGATCATCGCGATCGTCATGATTGTCTACACCATCCTGCAGCGGAGGGCCGCGCGATGGCTGCGATAGCTAGCGTTGAGGCCGGCGCCGACGCCGGCGCCGGCCACCAGGCGGCGCCGCGCAGGCACAGCTTCCCGGCCTGGCGCTGGGCGATCTTGCTGATCGCGGCGCTTACTTCCTGATCCCGCTCTACGCGGCGCTGCGCTTCGCCGGGCTGAAGGCGTTCCCCGACGTCTTCAAGCAGTCCGGATTCTCCTCGGCGATCGGGCTGTCGCTGCGCCTCGCGGTGGTCACCACGATCCTCACCCTGGTGCTCATGGTGCCCACCACCGTCTACGTGCACCTGCGGCTGCCGCGGGTGCGGCGCGTCATGGAGGGGATCACGATCCTGCCGATCGTCATCCCGCCGATCGTGCTGATCATCGGCGTGCTGAAGGTGGCGCCCGGGTTCCTGCTGAGTACCCCGTATCTGCTCGCGCTCGTGTACGTCATCCTGGCCATGCCGTTCGCGTACCGCTCGCTCGATGCCGGCCTGCGCTCGTTCGACCTGAAGACCATGGTCGAGGCGTCGAACTCGCTCGGCGCCGGCTGGCCGGCGACGCTCTGGCGGGTCGTGCTGCCGAACATCAGGACCGCGATGCTCTCCGCCACCGTGCTCACGGTCGCGCTGGTACTCGGCGAGTTCACCATGGCCAGCCTGGCCCTGTATGTGACCTTCCCGGTGTGGATCGTGCAATTCGAGCAGAACAGCGGGCCCGTGTCGGTCGCCGCATCGCTGCTCGCGCTGTTCGTCACCTGGATGCTGCTGATGCTGATCGTGGCGGTCGGCGGCCGGAGCGCACGCCAGCGCGGCGGTGCCCAGGTCGCCCTGTTCACCGTCGCGCCTCAGGAGTCCAACCTCATCGCGGGAGAGCCGGAATGACCATGAACACCGCCGCGAGCACCGAGGCCGGCGGCGTCGTGAGCGCCGCCGGTAACGGCGGGGGCGCGCCGGTCGCCTTGACGGACCTCAGCCGGTCCTTCGGAGCCGTGCGCGCACTCGACGGCCTGTCGCTGGAGATCGCGCCCGGTGAGTTCGTGGCCTTGCTCGGCCCCTCGGGCTGCGGCAAGACCACGGCGCTGCGGATCCTGGCCGGCTTCGAGGCGGCCGATTCCGGCTCGGTCAGCGTTGACGGCCAGAACGTCTCCCGGATACCCGCGGCCCGGCGGGACATGGGCATGGTGTTCCAGAGCTACAGCCTGTTCCCGAACATGTCGGCCCTCGACAACGTCGGGTTCGGACTGCGGATGCGCAAGCTCCGCTCGGGCGAGCGGAACCGCCGCGCGGGTGAACTGCTCGAGATGGTCGGCCTGACCGCGCACGCCAAGCACTACCCGCACCAGCTCTCCGGCGGCCAGCAACAGCGCGTCGCGCTGGCCCGCGCCCTGGCCATCGAGCCGCGGGTGCTGCTGCTCGACGAGCCGCTGTCGGCGCTGGACGCCAAGGTGCGCCTGCAGCTCCGGGAGCAGATCCGCCTGGTGCAGCAGCGGCTGGGCATCACCACGCTGTTCGTCACCCACGACCAGGAGGAAGCGCTCTCCATGGCCGACCGGGTCGGCGTGATGCGGGACGGCCAGCTGGAGCAGGTCGCGGTGCCCAGCGAGCTTTACGCGCACCCGGCTACCGCGTTCGTCGCCGAGTTCGTGGGAATCATGAACCGGATCCCGGCCGGCCTGCTCGCCGTGGACCAAGTTCGTGCGATCGGCTCGGTCCAGGTCGCCGCGGCCGGCGGGCTGGCCGGCGACGCCGACATCCTGATCCGGCCGGAGGAACTCCGGATCGCGGCGGCCTGCGACGGCAACGGGATCGTGACCGACCGGACGTTCCTCGGCTCGGTGACCCGGATCAGCGTGCGGCTCTCCGGGGACGTGACGGTCAAGGTGGACCGGCCCTCCGCCGAGGCGGCCTGCCTGCCGCCGGGCACGGCCGTGGAGGTCAGCCTGGCCGGGACGCCGGTCCTCACCGCCGACCGCCGCTGACCGGCCGGCGTCGGCCAGCCGCCGCGCCCCGCTACCAGGCGGCGGCGCGGTCCAGCGGGAACGGCGCCGGCAGCCGGAGTTCGGCGTTGCGGTCGCCGGCCAGGCCGGGCCGGTCCGAGTCGGCGCCGATGACCGGCATGTTGGCGGCGAGCTCCCGGTGCAGCGAGGCGAGGTCGTCGCCGGTTTGCAGCGACCGGGGAGCGACCGGGGTGTCGTGGTCGACCATGGTGCAGGCGATCGACAGGAACCCGCCGGAGTCGATGATCTCGACCAGCCGCGCCTGGCACGGCCAGTCGACGATCGAACACGTAGTGACCTCCCAGAACCCGCGGGCCGGGTCGTCCGGGTCGCGCCGCGCGCGCACGGCGTTGGTGTGCGTGTGGCCGTTCAGCCACAGCACGACATTGCGGAACCGGTGCAGCAGGGCGAGCAGCTCGGCCGCGCCGAGCTGGGGCTCGCCGTCCAGGCCGAAGGACCCGGCGCGGGTGTTGGTGAGCGTGTCGATCCCGTGGTGCGAGAACAGGACGACCAGGCGGTCGTCGTGCCCGGTGCGGACCTCGCGCCCGTCCCGCCCGCGGTAGGCCGAGTGCACCTCGGCGAGGCGGTCCTCGAGCCACCGCGCCTGGTCACGGTCGACGCAGCCCCCGGCTCCCCCGGCGGCGCAGCTGGTGTCCAGCGCGATCAGCCGCGCGGCCGGCGTGTCATGGGCGTAGTACGCGGTGCCGTCCAGCCGGTTCTGGCCGCTGAACCCGTGCCCGAGCGGGCGCGAACCCGGCCCGAAGTGGGCCTCGACGAACTCACGCCTGGTGACCGGCCGCCGGCCGGGATCGGCGGCCACCGCACGGGCCGGGCCGGCCATGAACGCTTCCGGCCGTTCGGTGAACAGCTCCAGCGCGCGATCGTGGTCGAAGTCGTCCGGCAGCCGCAGCGGCTTGCTCCCGCCGACCAGCGCGGCGGCCAGGCCCGGGGTCACCACCCCGACGCCCTGGTTGAGCGCCTCGTGATTGCCGAAGCAGGACAACCAGGGCATGCGCAGCCCGGTGGCCGGGAACTCCCGCATCGCGCGCTGCAGCAGCCCGGGATGGCACGGGAAGCCGAACTCGCGCCGGAAGAGGTCATCGCCTTCCGCGCCGTCCGGTTTCCAGAAGAAGTCATCGGGCCAGTCCAGCGACTGGACGCCGGCATAGCCGGGCGCACCGGAGCCCGGCCGCACCAGGCCGCCGTCGAACAGGGCGAGGAACGCCTGCATCTCGTTCCACTGCGCGTTGTCGATCGCGTCCCCCGTCGTGACGGCCACGTGCGGCGCCACCCCCGTGACCGGGCCGCACACGGCGTTGAGGGTGCGCAGCGTGGCGTCGATCGCGTGGGTGGTCAGCGCCTCCTGCGGGCGCTGCACGGGCACGATCTCGGCGTATCTCGGATCGGCGAAGTACCGGTTGAGGAACTCGAACCTGGCCGGCGACTGGACGTCGGCCAGCTGCAGGTCCGTGACGTGCACCAGGCCGAGCAGCGGCCGCCCGGCCACGGCGCCGGAACCGGGCTCGGCGGTGCCGAAGTCCTCGCGCACCAGGTGCGGCTCGCCCTCGATGATCTGGACGGCCCGGTACGGCGCGCTGGCGCCGCGGCGCAGCACCGCCCCGGCCCCCAGGCGGCGATCGGTGGTTAGCGGCGGGTGCCGCCCGCTCACGCCTCGTCCTCGGCGGCGAGCGCCGAGTCGACGGACACCAGCACCGGATCCGGCCGGATGGTCAGCGAGACCCGGCTGCCCGCGGGCAGCTCGGCGGCGTCCGCGGTGCTGAGCTGAGCCATGATCCTGGTGTCGCCGAGGTCGACGGTCACCCGGCTGGTCGCGCCGAGGAACGTGGAGGCGATCACGGTGCCGGTCAGCGGCCCGGCCTCGCCGGAGCTGTCCGAGGCCAGCGTGACCGCCTCGGGCCGCACCAGCGCGGTTACCGGGCCGTTCGGGGTGGACAGGTCCACCAGCGGCAGGTCACGGCCGCGCACGGTGACCGTGGACCCGCTGACCGTGCCGGCCAGCCGGTTGGTGAGGCCGACGAACTCGGCGACGAACGAGGTGGCCGGGCGCGAGTAGACCTCGGTGGGCGGTGCGAGCTGCTCGAGGCGGCCGTCTCGCATGACCCCGACCCGGTCCGCGATGGCCAGCGCCTCCTCCTGGTCGTGGGTGACGAACAGCGTGGTGATGCCGACCTCGAGCTGGATCCGGCGGACCTCGTCCCGCAGCTGCGCCCGCACCTTGGCGTCCAGCGCCGACAGCGGCTCGTCGAGCAGCAGCACCTGCGGCTCGATGGCCAGCGCGCGGGCCAGCGCGACCCGCTGCTGCTGGCCGCCGGAGAGCTGGTGCGGGTACCGGTCGGCCTGCGTGGCCAGGTCAACGAGCTCCAGCATCTCCATCGCCCGCCGGTCTCGCTGCGCCGAGGAGACCCGGCGCAGCCGGAGCCCGAACGCCACGTTCTGCCGGGCGGTCATGTGCGGGAACAGCGAGTAGGCCTGGAACACCATGCCCATGTCCCGCTTGCTGGCCGGCAGCCGGGTCACGTCGGCGCCGCCGACGGTGATCTGTCCGGCGTCGGCGTCCTCGAGCCCGGCCAGCAGCCGCAGCGTGGTGGTCTTGCCGCAGCCCGACGGGCCGAGCAGGGCGACAAGCTCGCCGGCGTGCACGGTCAGGTCCAGCCCGTCCAGCGCGACGACCGGGCCGTAGCGGCGGCTCAGCCCCTCCATGTGCACCTCGACGGCGGCCCTGGCGGTCGCCTTCTGGGTACTGGTCTGTGGCGAAGTCACGTGCGCTACCTCATCCCGCGCCGCCGGCGGCGGCCAGCGTAGGAAACGATCAACAGCAGTATGAAGGCGAAGATCAGTGCCGCCAGCGAGGTGGAGAAGATGACCGACGCGTTCGGCGTGTTCCGGCTGATCGAGAACAGCTCGACCTGCAGGTTGGTGTACAGCAGCGTGTAGGCGATCGTGAACTCGCCCAGCGCCAGCGCCGCGGACAGCAGCAGCGCGTTCAGGATCGCCTGCCACATGTTCGGCGCGATCACCCGGAACATCACGGTGAACCAGCGCGCGCCGAGGCTGCGGGCGGCCTCGGACAGCGTCTTCACGTCGATCGCGTTCAGCCCGGCCGCCAGCGCCCGGTACGCGTACGGCAGGGCCAGGATCACGTAGGCCCAGAACAACATCAGCGCGGACAGCTCGAAATGCCGGATTTTGTTGTAGACCGGGGCGAGCCCGACCACCAGCACGATCGCCGGGATCGTGAGCGGCAGCGTGCACAGGAACTCGAACGCCCGGCTGATCCACTGCACCCGCAGCCGGATCCAGATCATGGTCGGGACCAGCAACAGCAGCGTGACCACGCTGGTCAGCACGCCCAGCTCCAGGGTGATCTCGACAGCGGACAGCAGCGGCGGCGGGCCCTGGTAGGACACGATCTGCTTCCAGGCGGCGATCGACCAGGTGCCGAGCGTGCTGCCTTCCAGCGAGAACCGGAGCAACGCCAGCAGCGGCACCAGGAAGAACAGCCCGAAGAGCGTGAACGCCACGTAGCGGAACAGGTTCAGCCGCCTGCGGCGGCGCGCCTGCATGCCGCGCGGGCGCCTGGCCGGCGCGGCCAGCGGCGTCTCGCCGAGGGAGGTTACCGCAGCCATCGCGCCGCCCGGCGCTGCATGAGGACGTATCCGGTCATGACGATGGCCACCAGGATGATCATCCCAACGGCCAGCACGTCGGCCTCGTTCACGTTGCTGAGGCCGACCTCGCTGTTGATGGCCACGTAGATCTGCTGCGGCACGATGTAGGCGATCTGGTTTTCCCAGGCCACGATCGTCGCGAAGGCCGACAGCGCGTTGGCGAACAGCAGCAGCGTCGCGCCCATGAAGGCGGGCGCGAGCAGCGGGCCGCCCACGTACCGCCAGTACTGCCAGGCCGAGGCGCCCAGGCTCTCCGACGCCTCGCGCCAATGCACCTTCAGCCCGTCGATCGCGGGCAGGAAGACCAGCACCATGAGCGGGACCTGGAAGTACGCGTAGATCACCGCGATGCCCCAGGGGAAGCTGTAATACCAGCTGGCGTGGAACAGCAGGCCGACCGGCCCGATCGTGACCAGGAACGCGAACGCCAGCGTCACCCCGCCGAACTGGGCCAGCACGCCGGAGACCGCGATGTAGAGCCGGCGGACGATGCCGTCCGGGTCACCCGACGCGATCGCGTACGCCAGGATCGCGCCCAGCACGGCCCCGGCCGCCGACGAGATCAGGCACAGCTGGAACGAGCCGACGAAGTAGCTGCGCGCCGTCGAGCTGAACAGCAGTTTGAGGCTGGACAGGTTCAGCCCGCCGCTCGTGTTCCGGAACGTGTTGACCACCACGATCCCGGTCGGCAGCAGCAGGAAGACCCCGACGTAGGCCAGGAACGGCGTGGTGCCGAGCCATGCGGGAAGCCGAAGCCGGCGCCCGGCCCGTGGGGGCCGGGCGCCGGTCTCGGTTGTCGCGGTCGCGGCCACCATCCCTCGCTAGCTGACGGCCTTGGCCCAGTTGGCCATCAGGTAGTTGGCGGCGTCGGTGGCCTGGGCCTGGGTGAGGAACACCGGCGTCCCCGACACCGGAGGCAGCTTCCCGGCCGCCGCGGCGTTGATGGTGCCGTTGCTGGTCATGGCCGGCTGCTCCACCGGCCGCGCGCCGCCCTCGAGCCACAGGTTCTGCCCGCCGGCTGCGGCCTGCGAGTAGAGGAACTCCTCCCACAGCCGGGCGGCCGCCGGGTGCGGCGCGTTCTTGTTGATGGCCTGAGCGTAGTAGCCGCCGAGGACCGCGCCCGAGGGGATGAACACCTTCCAGTTCGACACGCCCACGTAGCTGGGCAGGTTGAGGTAGTCCCAGTTGAACACGACCGGGGTGGTGCCCGCCTTGATCGTGGCGCCCGTGGCCTGCACCGAAGAGAAGTTGCCCGCGGCCTTGAGCTTCTGGAAGAAGCTGACGCCGTCAGCGATGCTGCTGGGGCTGCCGCCCGACAGGAGGTTGGCCAGCATCACGCCGTTCAGCGCGGCGTTGGCCTCGGTCGGGTTCCCGTTCAGCGCGACCGCGTTCTTGAACTTCGGCCCGAGCAGCTGGCTCAGCGAGGTGATCGTGCCGAACTTGCTCGAGTAGCCGATCGACATGTAGCCGCCGTAGTCCTGGTACCAGAGGCCGGTCGCGGACTTCTGCGCGGTCGGGATGTCGGACCAGGTGCTGACCTTGTACGGCGCGAACAGGCTGGTGTTCGCCGTGGCGACCGCCATGCCGATGTCCAGCACGTCCGGCGCGGCCGCGGTGCCGTTCTCCTGCTTGACCGCGTTCACCTCGTCCTGGCTGCTGCCGTCGGGGTTGGCGGAGTTGACCTTGATCCCGTAGGTCTTCTCGAAGTCCGAGATGATCGTGCCGTAGTTCGCCCACGTGGGCGGGAGGGCGATCACGTTCAGCGTGCCCTCCTTCTTGGCCGCGGCGACGAGGCTGCTCATCCCGCCGCCCGCCGCCGCGGACGTGACCGTGGCCCAGTTGGGCCCGCTGCTCGAGCTCGACGACGAACTCGACGAGCACCCGGCGGCCAGCAGCGCGAGGGCCGCAAGCCCGGCGAGCGCATATCGATGTGGCGATCTCACGCAAATGCCTCCTGTACTTCCCATCCCGATGACGCAGGCGCGGCCATCAGAACCGCGCTCAGTAATGTCAGGAAGTGTGCGGACCCTCCCCGGCAAACTGCATAAGCCCCAAATGCCTAAAACGTTTAGCATCGGTATGCTCACGCAGGTACATGCGGGTGTCAAGAGCCGTTACCGAGTTGAAGCCGCAGGTCACTAGATGTTCATCGATGCCGGTAAGCGGCGCGGGCGCGGGACCCGGGGCGGCTGGAGCGAGGCGCGCTCCACGAGTTCTACCTCGGCGATGTAGTCGTCCGGCGGCCCGGTTTCCAGCAGGCGTTTCATCAGCGCCTGGCCCATGGCCCGGTGATCCATCCGGATCGTCGCCAGCGGCGGGTCGAGCAGCTCGGATGTGGGCAGGTCGTCATGGCCGACGACCGAGACCCCGGGCCCGACCGGCAGGGAGAGCTCGCGCGCGGCCTTGTAGACAGCGTGCGCCGTGTAGTCGGAGTTCGTGATGATCGCGGTCGGCGCGTCGGGCTCGGCCAGCAGCGCCCCGGCGGCATCCTGCACGTCGGCGATCGTCAGCAGGGAGTACATGATCCGGGGTCGTAGTCCGAGCTCACGGGCCAGGTGCCGGAAATGGTGCAGCCGGTCGGGGTCCGCCATCAGGTGGCGCGGCGCCGACAGGAACGCGACCGAGGTGTGGCCGAGCTCGGCCAGCCGCCGCATGGGCAGTTCGACCGCGGCCGCGTTGTCCGGGCCGACCCGGCAGACGCCGATGACGCCGTCCGCGGAGCCGTTGAGCGCCACCGCCGGGGTGCCCGGGCACAGCACCTGCCAGAGCCGGACCGACTCGCCGGTCCCGACCGGAGCGATGGCCAGGCCGGCCACGCGCTGGGCGGCCAGCTCCTGTACATGCCGGCGCTCGCGCTCGATCGAGTAGCGCGAGTCGAGGACGAGAAGCGTCACTCCCGAATCGGCGGCGACCTGCTGGGCTCCGCTCAGCACCTCGAGGAAGAACGGGTTGGCGAAGTTACGCACCACGAAGCCGTAGGTCGTGGTGCGTCCCCGCCGCAGCGCCTGCGCCTGCGGGTTGGCGCGGTAGCCGAGCCGCTGCGCCGCGGCCACGATGCGCTGCCTGGTTTCCTCGGCCACGCCCGGCTGCCCGTTGATGGCCAGGCTCGCGGTCGCGACGGAGACGCCGACCGCCTTGGCCACATCGCGGATGCCGGCCGGCCGGCCGGGCGCGTCGTTGTCCGTCGTCATGGTCCCCCCGCAGCCGAGGCTGTGCCGGGCGGCGGGCCTGGCACCCGGCGATCACGCGCCGCTCAGGCGCGATGAACCGCCGACGCTCACCATGCATGACTCGCCGCGGCGCGGCAAGTCGGGAGGCGCTGCGGCCAGGGTTCGCGGGCGGGGCCGGACGGGGCGGAGGCGTGGCGTTCGGGAAATTTTCCCATATTCAAAACCTGTACAGATATATGGTATTGCCGTACAGTCAGAATCAACAGCAGCGACGTCTGGCGGTGGTACGCAATGGATTCTGTCCCCATCGAGCACGGCAAGGGCCTGCGGCCGGGAGCGATCGGCCTGGTCTCCAGCGTGGTGATCGCGGTCTCGTCGACCGCCCCGGCCTACAGCATGGCCGCCACCCTGGGCCTGGTCGTGGCCATCGTGGGCGTGCACAGCCCGGGAACGCTGATCGTCTCGTTCCTGCCGATGCTGTGCATCGCCTACGCGTTCCGCGAGCTGAACAAGGTCGACCCGGACTGCGGCACCACGTTCACCTGGACGACCCGCGCGTTCGGCCCGTGGGCCGGATGGATGGGCGGCTGGGGCATCATCGCCGCGGACGTGATCGTGATGGCCAGCCTGTCCCAGATTGCCGGCCACTACGCTCTGCTCCTCGTCGGTGCCGACGGCGCGGCCTCGTCAACCCTGTGGGTGACCGTCGCCGGGGTGATCTTCATCGCCGCGCTGACCTGGATCTGCTACCGCGGGATCGAGGTTTCGGCCCGGCTGCAGCAGGCGCTGCTGGCCATCGAGCTGATCACGCTCGGCATCTTCGCCGTGGTGGCGTTCGTGAAGGCGGGCACCGGCCACGCGCTGCCGGGGGCGGCGCACCTGTCGGCGGGCTGGCTCAGCCCGTGGACCGGCTCGGTGCGCAGCCTGTCGAACTCGTTCCTGCTGGCCGTGTTCGTCTACTGGGGCTGGGACTGCGCGGTCAGCGTCAACGAGGAGACCAAGGACCGGGCCACGACCCCGGGGCGCGCCGCCGTCGCCTCGACCGTGATGCTGGTCGCGGTCTTCGCGGTGGTCGCCGTGGCCGCCCTGGTCTTCGCCGGGCCGGCGTTCCTGGCCGCCCACAGCGGTGACGTGCTCGGCGCGATGTCGACCCTGGTGCTCGGGAGCGCCGCGGGCAAGCTGCTCATCCTGTGCGTGCTGACCTCCGCGACCGCGTCGACCCAGACCACGATCATGCCGACGGCCAGGGCCGTGCTGGCCATGGCCGCGCACCGGGCGCTGCCCGCCAGGTTCGCGAAGATGCACCCGCGCTACCTGACGCCCACGGTGGCGACCGTGGTCATGGGAGCGGCGTCGGCGGCGTTCTTTGTCCTGCTGACGCTGACGTCGGCGAACGTCCTCGCCGACTCGGCGGCCTCGGTCGGGCTGCTGATCGCCTTCTACTACGGGCTGACCGGGTTCGCCTGCGTCTGGTTCTTCCGCCGTGATCTGCTAGGCAGCGTGCGCGCGATGGTTCTCAAGGGGATCCTGCCCGGCCTCGGCGGGCTGGCCCTGCTCGCCGCGTTCATCGGCTCGATCGTCTCGTACTGGCCGGCCGCGAGCAGCTACTCGAGTTTCGACGGCATCGGCGGCATCTTCCTGATCGGCGCGGGCTCGCTGCTGGCCGGGATGGCGGCGATGCTGGCCGCCCGGCGCTGGCTGCCCGCGTTCTTCACCACCGGGACGCTGCCGGCGCTGTCGAGCCCGGCCGGTGACCGCCTGGCCGATGAGCGCCTGGCCGATGACCGCCTGGTGGCGGTGCCCGGCCCGGCCCGGGTGCTTGACCCGGCATGATGGCGGCCAGCCAGGCTCAGGCCGGCCGGGCGGGTAGCGACGCCCGGCCAGGCCGGGGCCAGCGCCGGGCCGGGCGGCGCAAGGTGGCGGTCCTCGAGGCGGCCGGCCGGGTCATCGCCGAGCGGGGCGCCGACGCCACCAGGTTCGCCGACGTGGCCGCGGAGAGCGGCGTGCCGGTCAGCACGCTGCAGTATTACTTCGGCTCTCGCGAGGACCTGCTCGTCGCGGCGTTCCGGCACGCTTCCGGCACCGAGATCGCGGCGCTGCAGGCCGCGATCGACGCGGAAGATGATCCGTGGCGGCAACTGGCTCACATCGTGGCCAGCGCGGTGACCGGCTATCAGGCCGGGACGGCCGGGTCTGGCCGGCTGTGGATCGAGTCCTGGCACTTCGGGATGCGGGACCCCGAGATGCGCGCCGACGCCGTGCGCGACTACGGGGCGTGGCGCGGCCTGGTCGCCGACGTGGTCAGGCGCGGCAGCGGCGCCGGCCGGTTCGCGCCGCGGCAGAGCCCGGAACGCATCGCCGTGCTGACCATCGCGCTGGTCGACGGGATGGGCATCCCGCTCGCGCTCGGCGATCCGGAGATCACCGCGGACGGGGCCGTACGGGAGGTGCTGGCGGCGCTGGCCGAGCTGCTGCGCTGCGAGGAAACCTAGGACCCGCCGCCCGGGACGCCGACCAGCGGCAGCAGGTCGGCGATCGTGTCCAGGATCACCGGCGCCTTGGCGTGCTCGAGTTCCGCCCGGCTGCTCGAACCGGTCAGCACCCCGGCCACGAGCCCGGCCCCGGCCCGCAGGCCGGACTCCACGTCGCTGGCCGTGTCCCCGGCGACGGCGAGCTCGCTGACCGCTCCCCCGCCGAGCCGCAGCAGCGCGGTGAGCGGCAGGTCGGGCCACGGCCGCCCGCGGCCCGCGTCCGCGGGCGAGAGGGCCAGGTCGATCAGCGGCCGCCAGCCGAGCGCGTCGAGCAGGGCGTCCCTGGTCACCGGGGAGAACCCGGTCGCCAGGCACACCTTGATCCCGGCCGCCCGCAGCGCGGCGAGGGTCTCGGCGGCGCCCGGCAGCGGGGCGACGTCGCCGGCCCGCACCGAGCGGGCGTAGTGCTCCTCGAAGGCCGCGTTGGCCTGCTGCGCGGGCTCCTGTTCGCCGAGGATGTGCCGGAACACCTCGATCTTGGACTGGCCCATGGTCTGGCGCACGTAGGCCAGCGCCTCGTCGTAACCCGGCGTTCCCTGGGGCCGCCCGAACTGCTCGACCGCGGCGGAGAACGCGGCGATAACGCTGCCGTCGTCGGCCACCGTGGTGCCCGCCATGTCCAGGCAGGCGATGGTGATGGGCACGGATTTGGGCATCGATGTCACGCGAAGGTCTCCTCGGCGATAGCAGGTGCGCAGGTCATGCCGCGGCCGCCCGGTCCGGTGACCAGGATGACGCCCGGCGCGATCTCGGATCTGTGGTACAGCTCGGGGCCGGTCGCCTGACTGTAGACGCCGGCCCAGCGCCGCTCGGTCGGGGGCAGCCGCGAGCCGAGCAGCCTCTCGGCCTTGGCGCGGAGGTGGTCGTAGGCGTCCTCGTGCACGTCGAAACCGAACGGCTCGTCGTAGGAATGGGTGTCGCCGATCGTGAGACTGCCGTCGAGCCGCTGCACGAGCAGCAGCTGCGCGGCCGTCGCGGCGGCGGCCGGCTCCTGCGGCGCCAGCCTGCCCCGGCCGGGCAGGTCGAAGGCCGGGTAGTAGCGCAGCGAGTCGCCGTCGGCCACCGAGGTGGTGAGGCGGCCGTCGAACGGCCGGGTCTGCATCATCTGCAGCCGCACCCGGCGGACCGGCGGCCGCTGGAACCCGGCCAGGTGCGGGCCGGCGATGCCGGTGTGGCTGGCGCCGACCGCGATCACGACGAGATCGCCGCGATGCCACTCGCCGGTGTGGTCGCGGACCGCGTGCGGCGCGATCTCGGCCGCCTCACGGGCCGGCCGCCAGCTGTACCCGGCGGACCGGTCGGCGCCGCCCAGCAGGTGCTCGCGGACCGCGCGCAGCACCCGGCGGGGCTCGACCGCGGCATCCCGGCGGCAGCGCAGGGCCCCGGCGAACTCGCCCCGCAACGCGGGGTTGACGTCGCGGGCGGCGGCCGCGTCCATAAGCTCGAACCCGCGGATCGCGGCGTCGGGCCGCGCGGCCGCCTCCTTCAGCAGCTGCAGCTCGGCCTCGTCGGTGGCCAGCGTGAGCGACCCGTTCGGCCGGAAGCCGACGCCGGGCACCTCGGCGGACAGCTCCTCCCAGCCCGCCCTGGCCCGCAGGGCCAGGCTCAGCTCGGGCCCGGCGGCGCGGCCGCTGACCCAGATCAGGCCGAAGTTGCGGACGCTCGCGCCGCGCGGCTCGGGCTCCCGCTCGATGTGCAGCACGTCGAGCCCGCGCCGCCTGGCCGCCACCGCGTGCATCGTGCCGAGCACCCCGCCACCGACCACTACGACCCGCTCCATGGCCTGGTGTCCTTCCGCCGCCGCCGACCAGCCCAGTTAATCGTGCCGTGATGACATGACGGTGAACACCCCGGCCGCGAACCCGCGTAGCCGCGCGGGCGCCGACGTGCCTACGCTGTCCTCGCGCCCTGCCGGCGATCAGATGACTTAACGGAGGCAGCATGGCTGATGTACTCGGCATTGACATCGGTGGCAGCGGGATCAAGGCCGCGCCGGTTGACCTGAGCACCGGAACGCTGACCGCCGAGCGGGTCAAGATCGACACACCGCATCCGGCCGCGCCCGACGCAGTCGCCGCCGTGGTGCGCGCCCAGGTCACCGGTTTTGCCTGGACCGGTCCGGTGGGCATCACGTTTCCCGGCGTGGTCATGGACGGTGTGATCAAGACCGCGGCCAACGTCGACAAAGCATGGATCGACACCGACGCCCGCGAGCTGTTCGGTCAGGCGACCGGCCAGCGGGTCGCCGTGATCAACGACGCCGACGCCGCCGGGCTGGCCGAGATGAAATTCGGCGCGGGCGCTGGCCAGCAGGGGACGGTGCTGATGCTCACGCTGGGCACCGGGATTGGCAGCGCGCTGTTCATCGACGGCATCCTGGTGCCGAACACCGAGTTCGGCCATATCGAGGTCCGCGGCAAGGACGCGGAGAAGCGCGCCTCCGAACTCGTCCGGGAGGAGCAGGACCTCAGCTGGGGTAAGTGGGCCGGCCGGGTCGATGAGTACCTGGAGCACATGGAGCAGTTGCTGTCGCCCCGGCTGTTCATCATCGGCGGCGGCATCAGCAGGAGGTCGGACAAGTTCCTGCCGCTGCTGACCGGTCTGCGCGCCCCGGTGGTGCCAGCGAAGCTGCACAACGACGCCGGGATCGTCGGCGCGGCCATGGCGGCCGCCTGATCGCTCATTAACGTTACACGTAGCCATCTGGCTGTTACTATTCGTGCAGGCTCTGACAGGCGCGCCTTCCCCGGGGGCAAACGGTGGCCCGACCGCATCTCGCGGCCGGGCCACCCTCGGGCTAGCCGGGTGGTTTGGCCTCGGGGAACGGTGACGGCCCATAGGACGGCACCCGGGCCCGCGCGGCCTGGTGCTCCCTGAGCAGGATGATCGCCTCGATGACGCCCGCGACCAGGCCGGCGGCCAGCGGCCAGAAAGCGAGCGCGCCCAGCCCGCCCAGCGCGAGCGGCACATGCAGCAGCACCCGCGGGCCGGCCTGCAGAGCGCGGTTGAAGGCGGCCGCGCCCGATCGCTGGCCGATCCATTTCGCGGTCAGCGCCGCGGCCAGCCCGCCCACCAGGACCGCGGCCATCGCGGGGGCACGGTACCGCCGGACCGCAAACGCGTATCCGAGCAGCCCGGAGATGATGCCGCCGATCGCCGTCAGCAGGGTGAACCAGCCGGTCCCGGCGATAAAGGCATTGGTCTCCACGTTCACTATGTCGGCGGAGTCCGGGCCGGCCACGACGGCCAGCGCGCGCGGCGCCACCGCCGCCCAGACGAACCCGGCCGCCGCGCCCAGCAGCGCCGTTCCCACGATCACGGCGGCGATGGTGACCAGGACGGCGGGCAGGCCAAGAATCGCGCCCGTGGGCCCGCGGCCAGGCTGGCGCCTGCCTGAGCTAGATGGGAGCGGAAGCTGACTGGGTTCGGCCATTCTTTGCAGCAGGGTACGTGACCGGCCGTCCGGCCCGGCGGCCAGGCGGTGCGATACCGCGGCCGAGTGTGCGATCACGAGTTCTGGCCGGTGGCGCGGGCCAGACGGCCTTCCCCACATCCGGAGTTTTGTACCATATC
The DNA here is from genome assembly GCA_963729365.1 of uncultured Actinomycetota bacterium. Lineage (GTDB taxonomy): Bacteria > Actinomycetota > Actinomycetes > Streptosporangiales > Streptosporangiaceae > JASHPR01. The sequence continues at coordinate 143,975 of CAVSNQ010000006.1, read as the reverse complement.
CCGACATGAGAAAATCTGGTGTGAAGCGGCCACCATCCACGGGCCGCAAACCGGTTTGACTGGGCGCCACTATACTGATATCACTTTTAACCAGACACGCTAGCTGGACGTCACGGGGACGTTGGAAAAGCTTGCTAGCTTAGGCGTGGGGCACCGCAGTCGACCCGGCATCCAGGTTCGAGCAAGGAAGCAGCGGCATGATCGAGGTACGGGATCTGACCAAGCGCTACGGCGACAAGGTGGCCGTCGACCACCTGAGTTTCACGGTCGAGCCGGGACGGGTGACGGGGTTCCTCGGGCCTAACGGCGCCGGCAAGTCCACCACGATGCGGCTCCTGCTCGGTCTCGACTATCCGAGTTCAGGGACCGCGACGATCAACGGCCTGCTGTACCGGGACCTGCCCAGCCCGCTGCGCACCGTCGGCGCGCTGCTCGAGGCGAAGTCGGTGCACGGCGGCCGGTCGGCCCGTAACCACCTGCTGTTCCTCGCGCAGACCCAGGGACTGCCGCGCTCCCGGGTGGACGAGGTGCTCGGGCTGGTCGGGCTGCAGGAGGTGGCCGGCAAGCGGGCGGGCAGCTTCTCCCTCGGCATGAGCCAGCGGCTCGGCATCGCCGCCGCGCTGCTCGGCGACCCGCAGGTGCTCCTGCTCGACGAGCCGGTGAACGGGCTGGACCCCGAGGGCGTGCTGTGGATCAGGAACCTGATGAAGCAGCTGGCCGCCGAGGGGCGGACCATCCTGGTGTCCAGCCACCTGATGAACGAGATGGCCGTCACCGCCGACGACCTGATCGTGATCGGCCGGGGCAAGCTCATCCTCGAGTCCACCACCGAGGACGTGATCGCCCGCAGCGCCGACCAGTCGGTCCGGGTCCGCACGCCGGAGGCGGCCCGGCTGGCCGAGCTGATCACCGCGGCGGGCGGCACCGCCAGGACGCCGGGCGAGAACGAGGGTGCCGCGGCCGTGCTCGGGCCGGCCGACGGCGCCGGGCTGCTGACCGTCACCGGCATGCCGGCGGCGCGGGTCGGGGAGATCGCGGCGTCCGCGTCGATCGTGCTGCACGAGCTGACCCCGCTGGCCTCGCTGGAGGAGGCGTTCATGGAATTGACGTCCGGCAGCCTGGAGTTCGGCAGGCACGATGCGCCGGATCCGGTGAACGCGACCCAGGGGAGCAACCAATGACCGCCACATCGCCGGCCACTCCGGCGCACGTCCCCGTCGTTGCGGCGGCCGGGCGCCGCCCCGGATGGGGAGGCCTGCTCGCCTCAGAGTGGACGAAGATCCGCTCGGTGCGCTCCACGGTCTGGACGCTGATCCTGTTCGTAGTGATCAGCGTCGGCCTCACCGCGCTGTTCTCGTGGCTGACCGTCGCCAACTGGAACGGGCCGCGGGCGGCGCCCAGGGACGCGAGGGTCATCCTCGATCCCGTCGGGTTCATCCTCGGAGCGGGCCTGGGTCTGGGCCAGCTCACGCTGTGCGTGCTGGGCGTGCTGGTCATCAGCACCGAGTACTCGACCGGGGTGATCCGCGCCTCGCTGCTCGCCGTGCCACGGCGGCTGAAGATGCTGACCGCCAAGTCGCTGGTATTCGCCGCGATGCTGGTCGTGGTGGCGGAGATCGTCGCGTTCGGCTCGTTCTTCGTCGGCTCGGCCATCCTGCACAGCCGGGTGCAAGTGTCGCTGAGCGACCACAATGTCACCCGGGCGGTCGTCGGCGCCGGCCTCTACCTCACCGTGCTCGGCCTGTTCTCGATGGCGATCGGCGCCATCATCCGGCACACCGCCGGGGCCGTCACCACGGCGATCGGCGTCGTGTTCGTGCTGCCGATCCTGGCCGGGCTGCTGCCGAACAGCTGGGGTGCGCACGTCAACGGCTACCTGCCGGAGCAGGCCGGGACACTGATCGGCCAGGCCCAGCCGCCGGCCGGCGGCAACGTGCTCTCCGCCTGGCAGGGCTTCGGGGTGTTCTGCCTGTGGACGGCGGTCCTGCTCGCCATCGCCGCCTACCTGCTGAAGCGCCGCGACGCCTGAGCCGGGGCGTCCGGCGGCGCGCCGAGCCCGGCGTGCACGTCGAGCACCCGCTGGTAGGCGCGGCGGACGTCAGCGCGGTCCGATTCCTCGTCGACCGTTCCCGCGCTCAGCCGTTCGATCATGGCCGCCTGGTCGAGCAGCACCTCGCAATCATCCAGCGCGGTCGCCCGTTCCATGATCTTCGCCAGCGCGTCGAGCTGCCTGATCATCACGGCCGGCATGCCGCGGCCCGCCTGGCGCACCTTCTCGAAGGCGCGCTGGACCAGGCGCTCGTAGGTGGTCTGCGTCGCGATCACCCGCACCGTGCCCGCCGGGTCCCGGTAGACGCGAGTCGGCTGCCACCGGCCGGTCACCTTGCACAGGCTGTCGCCGATCCAGTCAATGCAGGTCAGCGCCGTGAACGTGTCGTTGACCGCGGCAGAAAGCGCCCGGATGCAGATCTCCACCAGCTGGTCGACGCCGAACGAGACATCCTGGGCCAGCGTCCGGTACGGGCCGGTGACGTGAGCCCGGGCCAGTTCCCGCGCCACCTGGTCCGTGGCGCTGGCCGGCCACACGGTCGCGTACGGGTGGCCCTGGACCAGGAAGTGGCCGGGCCGGTAGCGCAGGTGGATCACGGCGTCCTTCTCGGCAGCGATCCGGACCAGCGTCCGGTGCTGGATGTACTGCAGGTAGCCGCTGCGCGGCGCCGCGACGTCCCCGCCCGGCCCGTCCATGTCCGCGATCAGCAGCGCGGCGTAGCGGGCGTCGGCGCCGACGGTCGGGTCGCCGGCCTGCAGATCGATGGCCTCGGCCAGGTCGCCGGCGATCCCGGCGATGACCTGGGGCAGCTGGATCTGGCTGGCGATGTGGTGCAGGAAGTAGATCAGCACCCCGAGGTCGGCCACCATCAGCACCAGCGTCACCGTGATGCTGATGTGCGGGACGAAGTCCCCGTGGTCGCCCTGGCCGATCGACCCGAGCGCCAGCACCGAGTAGACGAAGGTGGCCACGAACGTGCCCAGCGTGACCTGGGTGCCGCGGTCGCGGATGAAGTTGCGCAGCATGCGCGGCCCGAACTGGGTGGAGGTCAGGGTCAGGGCGACGATCACGATCGAGAACACGACGCCGACCACCGTGATGATGGCCGCGGCGATCGCGGTCAGGATCTGCCGTGCGGCATCGGCCGACCCGCTGATCGCCCAGCCGGGCACGTGGAATACCCCGGCATAGGAGGCCCGGTCCAGCGCGTAGGTGCCGGCGAAGAGGAGCACCGCCGCGACGACCTCGATAACCGGCACCAGCCACAGGTTGGTGCGCAGCACCTCACGGCGCCACTCCGAACCGCGCCACAGGCGGCGAATCACCGGGACGGCCCCGGGCGGTACCGGATGTACTGCATGGCGAGCCTCCCTAGGAACGAAGCTATGCCGACCAGGCTTCCCGGCTCACCGCAGTCAATTCTAACGCGTTGCATACGCGGCCGACCCCGGCGGCCGGGGCAGCGCTGCCCGAAGGCCGCCGCGGGCGGGCGCGGGCGGGCGGTCAGCCTGCGCAGGCCGGGCCGAGCAGCTGCTTCAGGTCGGCCAGCAGCGACGGCGATGGCTTGACCCGCAGCTTGTCATCCAGCCGCACCACCTTGGTACGGGAGCCGGTCAGCAGCCTCAGGTGCACCTCGGTCGGCCCGGGGTGGGTGCTCAGCACCTCCCTGAGCCGCTCGACCACCGGCGGCACGCATCGCGCCTCCATCATCGACACCACGAAAGGGCCCTGGCCGTCCGCGGGCAGCTCGGGGACGCTCACCTCCATCGCGACCAGCTTCGGCACGTCCTCGCGCCGGTCCAGCCGCCCCTTGACCAGGACGATCGCGTCGTCGATGATCAGCGACAGGCAGGCCTGGTAGGTGGCCGGGAAGAACAGCACCTCGATCGCGCCCTCGAGGTCCTCCAGGATGGCCGCCGCCCACGGGCTGCCCTGCTTGGTCACCTTCCGCTGCACGCCGGACAGGATCCCCCCGACGGTGACCACCTGCCCGTCACCCCGCTCAGGGGAGGAGGGCGCGGTGCGGCCGGAGTCCTGGTCGGCTGACCCGAGGAGCTGGGCCACCGAGCAGTCGGTGGCCGCGGCGAGGACGTGATCCAGGCCGAGCAGCGGGTGGTCGGAGACGTACAGGCCGAGCATCTCCCGCTCGAACGCGAGCAGGGTCGGCTTCTCCCACTCACCGTCCGGCACCGGCACGTCGAACGCCGACGCGACCTCGGGATCCTCGCCGAACAGCGAGTCCTGGCCGATCGCCTCGTTCCGCTTGACGTCGATCACGGTGTCGATCGCCTGCTCGTGGATGAGCACCAGGCCCTTGCGCGGGTGATCGAACGAGTCGAACGCGCCCGCCTTGATCAGCGACTCGATCACGCGCTTGTTGCACACGTTCACCGGCACCTTGCGCAGGAAGTCGGCGAAGCTGGTGAACGCGCCCTTCGACTTGCGCGCCGCGACGATCGACTCCACCACGGCGGTGCCGACGTTGCGGACCGCGGCCATGCCGAACCTGATGTCCTGGCCGACCGGGGTGAACATCGCCGTCGACGCGTTCACGTCCGGCGGCAGCACCTTGATCCCCATCCGGCGGCACTCGTTCAGGTACAGCGCGGACTTGTCCTTGTCGCCCGCGACGGAGGTGAGCAGGCCCGCCATGTACTCGGCCGGGAAGTTGGCCTTGAGGTAGGCGGTCCAGTAGGAGATCAGCCCGTACCCGGCGGCATGCGCCTTGTTGAACGCGTAGCCGGAGAACGGGACCATCACGTCCCAGATGGTCTTGATCGCGCCGTCGGAGTACCCGTTCGCCTTCATCCCGGCCGCGAACGGCTCGTACTCCTTGTCCAGGATCTCCTTCTTCTTCTTGCCCATGGCCCGGCGCAGCAGGTCGGCCTTGCCGGGCGAGTAGCCGGCCAGCTTCTGCGCGGCGAACATCACGTCTTCCTGGTAGACCAGCAGGCCGTAGCTGTCGCCCAGAATGTCTTCCAGCGGCTCGGCGAGGTCGGGGTGGATCGGGGTGACCGCGGCACGGCCGGTCTTGCGGTCGGCGTAGACCGGGGCGCTGGCCATGGGGCCCGGCCGGTAGAGCGCGATGACCGCGGCGATGTCGCCGAACTTATCGGTCCGCATGGCCCGCAGCAGCGCCCGCATCGGGCCGCCGTCGAGCTGGAACACACCGAGAGTCTCGCCCCGGGCCAGCAGCTCGTAGGTGGGCTTGTCGTCCAGGCCCAGCGTGTCCAGGTCGATCTCGATGCCGCGGTTGTCGGCGATGCCGCGGATGGCATCGTCGATCACGGTCAGGTTGCGCAGCCCGAGGAAGTCCATCTTGAGCAGGCCGATGTCCTCGCACGAGGGATAGTCGAACTGCGTGATCACCGCGCCGTCGGCCTCGCGCTTCCACACCGGGATGTGGTCGAGCAGCGGCTCGCTGCTCATGATCACCCCGGCCGCGTGCACGCCCGCCTGGCGGATCAGCCCCTCCAGGCCCCGCGCGGTGTCGATCACCTGCTTGACCTCGGCCTCGGCCTCGTACAGGCCGCGGATCTCGCCCGCCTCGCCGTACCGCGGGTGATCGGGCTCGAACACCCCGGACAGCGGCATGTCCTTGCCGAGGATGGGCGGCGGGAAGGCCTTGGTGATCCGGTCGCCGAGCGCGTACGGGAAGCCGAGGACCCGGGAGGCGTCCTTGACCGCGGCCTTGGCCTTGATCGTGCCGTAGGTGATGATCTGGGCGACCCGGTCGTCGCCGTACTTCTCCGTGACATAACGGATGACGTCGCCGCGCCGGCGCTCGTCGAAGTCGACGTCAACGTCGGGCATGGACACGCGCTCGGGGTTCAGGAACCGTTCGAAGACCAGGCCGTGAAATATCGGGTCCAGGTCGGTGATGCCGAGCGCGTAGGACACGATCGAGCCGCCCGCCGAGCCGCGGCACGGCCCCACCCGGATCCCGTTCCGCTTCGCCCACATGATGAAGTCGGCGACGACCAGGAAGTACGAGCAGAACCCCATCTGCTCGATGACGCCGATCTCGTACTCGGCCTGGGCGCGGCGCTGTTCGTCGTATCCGCTCGGGTACCGGCGGTCCATCCCCCGCCAGACTTCCTTGCGGAACCAGCTCGACTCGGTCTCCCCGTCGGGCAGCGGGAAATTCGGCATCAGGTTGGACTTGGTGAACGCGACGTCCGCACGCTCGGCGATCAGCAGGGTGGAGTCGCAGCCGGCCTGCCATTCCTCGTCCGCGCTCAGCGCGCGCATCTGCTGCGGGCTCTTTACGTAGTAGCCGCCGCCCTCGAGCCGGAACCGGTTCGGGTCAGCCAGGTTCGTGGCCGTCTGGACGCATAGCAGGGCCTCGTGGGCGGTCGCATCGCCCTCGCGCGCGTAGTGCAGGTCGTTGGTCGCGAGATACGGCAGCGAGAGATCCGTGGCGATCCGCCGCAGCCCGCTGGCCGCGCGCCGCTCGACGTCGAGGCCATGCTCCATGAGCTCGACGAAGAAGTTGCCCGGCCCGAAGATGTCCCGGTAGGCGGCCGCTGCCTCCAGGGCCTGCCGTTCCTGGCCGAGCCGCAGCCTGGTCTGGACCTCGCCGCCCGGGCAGCCGGTCGTGGCGATGATCCCCTTCGCGTACCTGGCCAGCAGCTCACGGTCCATCCGCGGCTTGCGGAAATAGCCCTCGAGCGAGGACAGCGACGCCAGCCGGAACAGGTTGTGCATGCCCTCGGTGGTCTCGGCGAGCAGCGTCATGTGCGTGTAGGCGCCCGCGCCCGATACGTCGTCGTCCTTCTGCGCCGGGGTGCCCCAGCGGACCGGCTGCTTGTGCCCGCGGTGCTCGGGCGCGACATACGCCTCGATGCCGATGATCGGCTTGATGCCGGCCGCGCGGGCCTTGGTCCAGAAGTCGTAGGCACCGTAGACATTGCCGTGGTCGGTGATGGCGATGGCCGACATGCCCGTGCGCTCGCACTCGGCGAACAGGTCCTTCAGCCGCGCGGCGCCGTCCAGCATGGAGTACTCGGTATGCACGTGCAGGTGGACGAACGACCGGTCCGTGCCCGCCGGGGCTATCGCCCTGCCCGCCGAGGCTGCCGCCATCAAACACCGCCTCCTTCGGGCATGCGTCACGACGCCCCGTGCAGGGCGTTCATGAAGGGCCGGGGGAAGTGACCGCCGCGCCGCACCCGCGGCAACTGGCATCCAGGCCACCGCTGGCGCGCGCTCCGGTCCGGCTTATCGAGCCTATCCGAACCGGGCGACACCGCAGGCTCGACACTCCGGATGCGCCGAAGGGCCCGGAATGCGCGGCCCCCGCCCGCCTCCCCATCCCGCTTCACGCGCTGGCCCTGGGTACCTTAGCGCTACGCCAGAACGAAGGGTGGTCGAAAATCATGACGGTGTCGCGGCTCCGCGATATCCCGGGCATCGGCGTGGATGTGGTCGGCGACGCGGCCGATGCCGCGGCCGACCCGGGCATCCTGCGCCTGGAGAACCTGGACACCGACCTGCGGCCGCCGCCGGTGGCGGTGGAGCTGACCCGCGCGGCCATCGACGACGACGCGGCCAACAGCTACCTGCCGTTCCAGGGGCACCAGGCCCTGCGCGAGGCGGCCGCGGCCCACGTCGGCCGGCTGGCCCGCCGCGCCTATGACCCGGACACCGAGTGCGTCGCCGTAGCGGGCGGCCTGAACGGCATACTCAACACGCTCCTGGCCACCGTCGAGCCCGGCCAGGAGGTCGTGCTCACCGACCCGGTCTACGCCGGGCTGGTCAACCGGGTGCGGCTCGCGGGCGGCGTCCCCCGCTTCGTCCCGGCCACGGCGGACGCCAGCGGCTGGACCATCGACCCGGAACGGCTGGCCGCGGCCGTGAGCCCGGTCACGGCCGCCGTGCTGATGATGGGGCCGTCCATGCCCACCGGCCTGGTCCTGGACGACCGCCACTGGTCGGCGCTCGCGGCCGCGCTCGAGCGCCATCCGGCCTGGCTCATCTATGACGCGGCCATGGAGCGGATCCGGTTCGACGGGCGGCCGCCGAGCCATCCGGCCGCCTACCCGGGCCTGGCCGGCCGAACGATCACCGTCGGCTCCGCGTCGAAGGAGCTGCGCATGATCGGCTGGCGGGTCGGCTGGGTGGCCGGTCCCGCCGACGTGCTCGCCGACATCAAGCTGGTCGGCCTGACCAACGTGATCGGCCAGGTGGGGATCGCCCAGGCCGCGGTCGCCGCCGCGCTGGCCGATGCGGGCGCCGACGCCGACGTGGCGGCCGCGACCGGGGTCTGGCAGCGGCGCTGCCAGACCGTCCTGGACCAGCTGGCCGGGTATCCCGTGGTCCGCCCGCACGGCGGATGGTCGCTGCTGATCGACGCCAGGCCACTCGGGCTCACCCCGGCCGCGCTGTCCCGGCGGCTCTTCGATCATGGCCAGGTAGCCGCCACCCCCATGGACGGATGGGGGCCCAGCGGCCCGGACTACCTGCGGCTCGTCTTCGCGAACGAGCCGGCCGAGCGCCTGGCCGACCTGGGCGACCGGTTCCGCCGCGCGCTCGGATAGATCCAGCCGTTCACCCCCGCGCGGCCGCGTCCCGCAACCCCCTCCGGCGCCGCACGCCTGCTCAAGTCCCTCCCGCGCCGCCGCACCCGGTCAGCCTCCCCCGCGCCGCCGGAACCTCAGCCGGCGAGGCCGGGCCGGAGGACGGCAGCCGCGGCGCGGCACGGTCAGCTCTGCGACCGCCCGGATAGCGTGTCCTTTGGTTCATCCACGCCGGCTGCGCCGTCCTCGCGCCAGGTGATGCCCCGGATTGACGGCAGGCTCAGCACGACCAGGCTGCTGAACACTGCCCAGGCCGCGCCGGCGCCGAGCACCCGGCCCGCTCCGGCCAGCGCGGCGACCGGCCCGGCGATGACCAGCCCGAGAGTTCCCGGGCCGAACGCGCCGAAGGTGGAGAACGAGCTGGCCCGGGACAGCCTGGCGGGCACCTGCTGCTGCAGCGTGGTGGTCCAGAACGTGTTGAACAGCGCGGACCCGACGCCGGCCGCGACCGCTCCGGCCGCGACCGCGACCACCGCGGCGCGCACGGCCAGGAGCAGGCACGGCACCGGGTACCCGAAGGTGGCCAGGGTGGCGACCAGAAGCGGGCGGCGCGGCCTGCGGCCCAGCGCGGCCAGGCCGCCGAGGACGGCCCCCGCGCCGTAGGCCGCCATGATCAGCCCCCAGGCCCCGGCGCCGCCCAGGTACTCCCTGGCCAGCACCGGGCCGAGCAGCAGGTACGGCGCCCAGGTGATCAGGTTGAACAGCGCGAACTGCAGGGTCGTCACCCACAGCCAGGCCCGGGACCTGAACTCGGTCCAGCCCTCCCCCGCCTCGCGCAGCAGCGAACGGCGGCGCTCGGGCCGTCCCGCCGCGGCCGGGGGCATCCGCAGCGAGGCCAGCGCGGCCACGCTCACCCCGTAGCTGGCCGCGTCGATCGCGATCACCACAGCCGGCCCGGCCAGCGCCACGAGCAGCCCAGCGAGAGCCGGGCCGATGATGCCGGTCACGGACTGGGCCAGGCCGCACAGCGCGTTCGCGCTGCCCAGCTCGTCCGGCGGCGCGATCTCGACGGCGAGCCCGCTGAGCGCCGGGTCGAAGAACGCCTCGCCCGTGCCGACCAGCGCGCCCAGCGCCGCGAACAGCCATATCTGCGGCCTGCCCGCCACCAGCGCGACGGCGAGTGCCGCCTGCGCGGCACAGCGCAAGACATCGGCGCCGAGCATGACCGGGCGGCGGCCGATCCGGTCGGCGAGCACTCCGCCGCCCAGCACCAGCAGCACCTGGGGCAGGATCCGCGCGGCCATGACCAGGCCGAGGTCGGCCGGTGAGCCGCCGCTGCCGAGGACCGCGAACGTGACCGCGACCGCGGACATCCAGGTACCGAGCAGCGACGTGGCATAGCCGACGTAGAACCGGCGGAAATTGCGGCCGCGAAGCACGACGCCGCGGCGCCCGAGGGCGGCTACGATCCGCGAACGCCTCCGTTCAGGCCCGTTTTCAGCGTTACCGCGGTGCAATTCCGAGCGCGCCCTCGAGGAAAGCGAGGCGGTCGGCGGCCTCGGCTATGGCCTTCGCGGTGAGCTTCCCGCGGCCGTGACCGGCCGAGGTGTCCGCCCGGAGCAGAATGGGCGCGTCGGCCCGCTGCGCGGCCTGGCGCGCGGCCGCGAACTTGAACCGCTCGAACGGGACCCCGAACCTGGCGTGCTCCCATCTCCCGGCCAGCCGGGAGCGGAGCTCCTCCCTGGCGGGCACGGTCGCGAGCCACGCCTGGGTGAGTTCGTTCTGCGCGGTCACCCACGCCATCGTCTCCGGGCTGGCGCAGTGTTCCAGCCACCGGTAAGGATCGGGAACGGCTTCGCCATGGTAATGATCGACGTCGTCTCCGCGCCGCGCCACCGCGGATTTACTGCGGTTAATGGCGGGCGGAATAAACAATTCTGACACGTCTCTCACGATGCCAGAATGCAATCTGTCAATGCAACCCGCGCGGGATTAAACAACCCTTGGCCGGCCGCGCGGATTTTTGTACCGCGAATATTTACCGCAGTAAATGTGGCCGGCGGCACGCGTTATCCTGAAGGCACCCAGGCCACGCGCGCAGCGGCTAACTGCGCGGGGAAGCGGAACGGAGGCCCGCCGTGCGCCCACCCCACGAGGCGGTGATCGTTCCGCGGCCGGCAGCTGCGCCGGGACCGGAGCCGGAGCTCGCTCCGGTGGAGTACGCGGTGGCGGTCGATCGCTACCTGGCGGAGGCCTCGCTGGGCGCCGCTTCCCGCCGCGTCTACCGGATCTCGCTGACCAGCTGGGCCTGGGCGCTCGTCGGGCGGCGGCCACCGCCGGGCGCCGGGCGCCGCGGGGCCGCGCCGCCGGTTGTGCCGCTAGCCCTGCTGGACAGCGAGGACGCCGGGCCCAGGCTGGCCGCTGCGCTCGCCGCCCGGGGAGCGGAGACCGACCCGCGCACCGTCAACCGCGAGCTGTCCGCGCTGCGCAGCGCGGTCGGCTGGTGGCAGGACCAGCAGTGGATCAGCGGCGACCCCAGCGCCGGGCTGCGGCACCGGCCGGGCCCGGCGGCGCCGGTGCCCCCGCTGACCAGCGGCCAGGTGGCCGACCTCTTCCGGGCCGACGCCGCGCTGCGCGAGCACGCCTTCTGGCGGGTCATCTACGATTCGGCGGCGCACGTTGACGAGGTCCTCGGCCTGGACGCCGGGCGCCTTGACCTGCCGGGCGGTGGTGCGCCGGGCGGCCGGCCGGTGCGGCGCGACGACGGCTGGATCCGGTGGCGCGACAGCACCGGCCAGCTCCTGCGCCTGCTGCTGGCCGGCCGACCGTACGGCCCGGTGTTCCTGACCGACCGGAGAGCCTCAGCCCGCGCCGCGGCCGCGGACGTCTGCCCGTTCACCGGCCGGGCCCGGATGTCCTACCGGCGGGCGGCGGAGATCTTCAGCACCGTCACCCGCCGCCTCGACCCTGCGGGCCAGGGCTGGACCCTGAGCCAGCTGCGCCAGGCCGGCCTTGAGGCGCGCACCGGTCATGACTCGGCGCGGAGCACGTCAAGCGCGTGAACGAGATCCTCCGGGTACTCGCTGGTGAACTCGACCTTGCGGCCGTCCCCGGGATGGGCGAATCCCAGCCGCACGGCATGCAGCCACTGCCTGGTCAGGCCGAGCCGCGCGGCCAGCACCGGGTCGGCGCCGTACAGCCGGTCACCGACGCAGGGGTGCCTGATCGCGGCCATGTGCACCCGGATCTGGTGGGTACGCCCGGTCTCCAGGATGATCTCGGTCAGGCTGGCGGCCCGGAACGCCTCTAGCGTGTCGTAGTGCGTGACCGACGGGCGTCCTCCGGCGACGACGGCGAACCGGCCGTCGCCGGACGGGTGCCTGGCGATCGGCGCGTCCACCGTGCCGCGCAGCGGATCCGGGTGCCCCTGCACGAGCGCGTGGTAGATCTTGTCCACCTCACGATCCCGGAACGCTCGCTTCAGCACGCTGTAGGCTCGCTCGCTCTTGGCCAGCACCATCAGCCCCGAGGTGGTGGCGTCCAGCCGGTGCACGATCCCCTGGCGCTCGGCTGCGCCGCTGGTCGCGATGGAGTGGCCGGCCGCGAGCAGGCCCTGCAGCACGGTGGGCCCGGTCCAGCCCGGCGTCGGATGCGCGGCGACACCCGGCGGCTTGTCCACGACCACGATGTCCGCGTCCTCGTACACCACCACGAGACCGGGCACTGGCTCGGGACGCGGCGGCGCGGTCACCGGCGGCGGTAGCGTCACCTCCAGCCACTCGCCGGCCGGTACCCGGTCCGACTTGGCCGCCCGCCGCCCGCCGACGAGCACCGAGCCGTCACCGATCAGCTCGGCGGCCTTGGCCCGGGACAGGCCGAACAGCCGGGCGAGCGCGGAGTCCAGTCGCTCGCCGTCCAGCCCTTCGGGAACAGGCACCCGGCGCTGGCCGGGCTGCGTCATCCGCCGCCACCGGATCGGCGCTGGGCGGCAAGCTGCGTGGTCCCGTCCAGCCGGCGCCCGCGCGCCGCGAGCAGGACCATGAGCACGGCGCCGCAGGTGATCGCCGAGTCAGCCAGGTTGAACACCGGCCAGTGCGGTAGCTGGATCCAGTCCACGACCCAGCCGCGCAGTGGCCCGGGAGCGCGGAAGATCCGGTCGGTCAGGTTGCCCGTTGCGCCGCCGAGCAGCAGGCCGAGAGCCACCGCCCAGGGCAGGCTGTAGATCTGGCGCGATGTGCGGACGATGAAAACGATCACTCCGACGGCGATCGCGGTGAACACGATCGTCGTCGACGTGCCGCCGATACCGAACGCCGCGCCGCCATTCCGTGACTCGCAGAGGGTCAGCACCCCGCCGAGCAGCCGGATCGGCGCCGGAGACGGCACTTGCCCTCCGGCCAGGCAGTGCCGGTCGGACAGCGTGGCCACCACGATGGTCTTCGAGACAATGTCAGCCGCGAGGACCAGGGCCGCGACGCCCAGCACCACGCCCAGCCGCGGAGATCCCCGCTGCTCTGTTTCCGGGGACGAGGTTTCCGGCGGCGAGGTTTCCGGCGGCGAAGCCTCGGGGCGCGATGCGGCCACCCCTGGCGCTGCGGGCCGCGCCGCGCCGGGCTCGTCTGGCGGCCGGTCCGGCCCGCCGGCCGCAGCGCCGGTCAGCGGCGCTCCTCGCGCTGCTTGCAGGGCACGCACAACACCGCGCGCGGGAAGGCCTGCAGCCGCGCCTTGCCGATCGGCTCCCCGCACGATTCGCAGGTGCCGTAGGTGCCCGCGTCGATCCTGGCCAGGGCCCGCTCGGTCTGGCCCAGGAGCTCGCGTGCGTTATGAGTGAGGGCCAGCTCGTGCTCCCGCTCGTAGGTCTTCGCGCCCACGTCCGCCTGATCATCCCCGGCGTCACCGACCGCGTCGCCGAGCCGGGACGCGATGTCCGACTCGGACCGCTCGATGTCCGTGCGCAACTCCTCGGCCTCCGCGGCCAGCTTGTCACGCACCTTGGCGAGCTCGGCTTCGGTCCAGCGCCGCTCCCCCGGCCGCACCGGAAGCGCGGCAGCGCCTGAGCGCGCGGCAGCGGTCATCCCGGCCTCCCTCGGTGCAACTAGGTGATGATCTTCGTTGCGAGCAGTCACGCGAGGATAAGTGGTTATCGGGGAGCATCGCAAACATGCCCGCCGATAAGCCAGCCAGATTCGCCGCACGGACGGCTGGCCGCCTGCTCCGCCGCCCCGCGGACCGGGCGACGAGGTCCGGAGCGTGCCGCGGCGGGTATCGGCTATCCTGGCATCCTGCACGGCGCTGATGGGGACAGCTGCCGCTGCGGCGGCCAGGAGCGACCGGGGATGGTGCGAGCCCGGGGATACGCGCAGCGGACCAGATCACCCCGGAGCCGCCGGAAGAACGGCCCCCGCCACATCCGCGCCCTGAGCTGGGACGGCGGGACGGTACCGCGGCGGCATCCGCCGCTCAGGCGACCGAGGCCTAGTAAAACCGGCCGCAGAACCAAACCAAGAGGGTCGCGCAACCGGGCCGGCAGGCAACCGATCGCGGCCAAGGAGGGTGGTACCGCGGGGCCGCCGCCGGCGAGCCTCGTCCCTCCGGCGAAGCCGTGCTGGCCGGCCCGGTCCCGGGACCGGCGGGCGCGACAACCCGCGAGAGGCCGCCCACCATGCCGCGCCCAGATGACAACCAGGCCGGTGCCAGCCAGTCGGCTGCGCCCGCCGCCGCGAAGCGCTCCGCCGCGCCGCCGCAGGCGCCGAAGCTTCCCTTCCCCGAGCTGCCCGCCGACGTCGACCTGCCCGCGATCGAGCGCGAGGTGCTGGCCCGCTGGCGGGATGGCCGGATCTTCGAGCGGTCGCTGGATCAGACGTCGGCCGGAAAGCCGTGGACGTTCTACGAGGGCCCGCCGACGGCGAACGGCATGCCGGGCGTGCACCACGTGGAAGCGCGGGTATTCAAGGACCTTTTCCCGCGCTTCAAGACCATGCAGGGCTTCCACGTGCCGCGGCAGGGCGGCTGGGATTGCCATGGCCTGCCGGTGGAGGTGGCCGTCGAGCAGGAACTCGGCGTGTCGGGCAAGAAGGAGATCGAGGCGTACGGCATCGCGGAGTTCAACGCGAGATGCCGTGAGTCGGTGCTGCGGCACGTGGACGCGTTCGAGGCGCTCACCGAGCGGATGGGCTACTGGGTCGACCTGCAGCATGCCTACCGCACGATGGACCCGGACTACATCGAGTCGGTCTGGTGGTCGCTGAAGGTCGTCTTCGACAAGGGCCTGCTGATCAGGGACTACCGGATCAGCCCCTATTGCCCGCGCTGCGAGACACCGCTGTCCGACCACGAGATGGGCCAGCCGGACGTCTACCGGACGGTGTCCGACCCGTCGGTCACCGTCCGCTTCCCGCTGCTCACCCTGCCCGAGGGAGCGAACCCGCACCTGGCCGGCGCGGACCTGCTGGTCTGGACGACCACGCCGTGGACGCTGGTCTCCAACACCGCGGTCGCCGTCCACCCCGACGAGACCTATGCGATTGCCCGCAAGTCCGGCGACGGCGACCGCGTGGTCGTCGCCGATTCGCTGTTCGCCCGGGTGCTCGGCGAGGGCTGGCACGTGCTGGCCCGGATCCGGGGCGCCGAGCTCGCCGGAGCCACCTACCGGCCTCCGTTCGACCTGGTGCACGTGCCCAACGCGCACGTCGTCGTGACCGGTTCGTTCGTGACCACCGAGGACGGGACCGGGCTCGTGCACCTGGCCCCCGCGTTCGGCGCGGACGACATGGAAACCGGGCGCGCCCAGGGCCTGCCCGTCGTCAACCCGATCCGCGGCGACGGCCACTTCGAGGACACCGTGCCGCTGGTCGGCGGGATGTTCTTCAAGGACGCCGACCCGGTCCTGGTGAGCGACCTCGCCGACCGGGGCCTGCTGTTCCGGTCCCAGCTGCACGAGCACAGCTACCCGCACTGCTGGCGGTGCCACACGCCGCTGATGTACTACGCGCTGCCGTCCTGGTTCATCCGCACCACCGCGATCAAAGACGAGCTGCTGGCCGAGAACGAGAAGACCAACTGGCAGCCGCCGACGATCAAGCACGGGCGGTACGGCGAGTGGCTGCGCAACAACGTGGACTGGGCGCTGTCCCGAACCAGGTACTGGGGCACCCCGCTGCCGCTGTGGGTGTGCCCGCAGCAGCACGTGACCTGCGTGGGGTCGCTGGCCGAGCTGTCCAAGCTGGCCGGCCGCGACCTGACCGAGCTCGACCCGCACCGGCCGTATGTGGACGAGGTGGTAATCAGCTGCGGTGAGTGCGGCGGCCAGGCGCGCCGGGTGCCCGAGGTGATCGACGCGTGGTACGACTCCGGGTCGATGCCGTTCGCGCGGCACGGGGCGCCGCTGCGCAACGAGGACGCGTTCGAGCGCTCCTTCCCGGCGCAGTTCATCTGCGAGGCGATCGACCAGACCCGCGGCTGGTTCTACTCGCTCATGGCGGTCAGCACGCTGGTGTTCGGCCGGTCCTCCTACGAGAACGTGGTCTGCCTCGGCCTGGTGATCGACGAGCAGGGCCGCAAGATGAGCAAGCACCTGGGCAACGTGCTGGAGCCGATCCCGCTGATGGATGCGCACGGCGCGGACGCGCTGCGCTGGTTCTTCGCGGCCTCCGGCTCGCCGTGGGCCACTCGCCGTGTCGGCCACGCCACGCTTGAGGAGATCGTGCGCAAGGTTCTGCTCACGTACTGGAACACCCTGTCCTTCCTGGTGCTGTACGCGAACGCCGGGGCGGCCGCGGCGCCGGGCGAGACCTGGAGCGCCGAGCGGCTGTCCGAGGCGCCTCCCGCCGCCGAGCGGCCGGTCCTCGACCGGTGGCTGCTCAGCGAGCTGCACACGCTGGTGCGGGACGTCACGATCGCCCTGGAGGAGTTTGATTCCGCGACGGCGGGCCGCAGGATCGCCGCGTTCATCGACGAGGCGTCGAACTGGTACGTCCGCAGGTCCAGGCGCCGGTTCTGGGACGGCCCGGGCACGGCCGACGGCGCGGCGGCCTTCGCCACCCTGCATGAGTGCCTGGAGACGCTGACCAGGCTGATGGCCCCGGTGACCCCGTTCCTGACCGATTACGTCTGGGGCGTGCTGCGCGCCGAAGGCTCCCCCGAGTCCGTGCACCTGGCGTCCTGGCCGGTGTCGGACCCCGGGCTGATCGACGAGCGCCTGTCCGCGCAGATGGCGCTGGCCAGGCGGCTGGTGGAACTCGGCCGCTCGGCGCGCGCCGCGGCCGTGGTACGGGTTCGCCAGCCGCTCGCCCGGGCGCTGATCGGCGCGGCCGGCTTCGCCGACCTGCCCGCCGACCTGGCCGCCCAGGTCGCCGACGAGCTCAACGTCCGCGAGCTCGACACGCTCGCGGCCGTGCCCGAGGGCCTGGTCGACTACACGGTGAAGCCCAACTACCGCGCGCTCGGCGGGCGCTTCGGCAAGGGAACCCCGGCGGTGGCCAAGGCGATCGAAGCGGCGGACGCGGCCCAGCTGGCCGCCGAGCTGCGTTCCGCCGGCCAGGCCTCGGTCGTGGTGGACGAGGCCCGGGTGAGCCTCGGGCCCGACGACGTGATCGTCACCCAGGTCCCCCGCACCGGCTGGGCGGTAGCATCCGGCGGCGGCGAGACGGTCGCGCTTGAGATCGCCATCACGCCCGAGCTGCGCCGGGAAGGCCTGGCCCGCGAGGTCGTCCGGCTGGTCCAGGACGCGCGCAAGGGCGACGGCCTGGATGTCAGCGACCGGATCTCGCTGCGCTGGAGCGCCGCCGACCCCGAGCTCGCCGCCGCGCTGACCGAGCATGGTTCGCTGATCAGCGCCGAGGTGCTGGCCGTCGACTACGGACCGCGGTCAGGCGATCGCCACGACCCGGACGCGCGCGAGCACGTCGAGGCCGACCTGGGACTGGTGTTCTGGCTCCGCCGCGCGGCGCCCGCCGGCTAGTACCGGGCGCTAGTCGTCGTTCAGTTTCTGCTCGGGCCGGCAGGCTTTGCACGGCACGCAACCGGCTTCCGCCGCCGCCTGCACGGTCATGGACTCCAGGTCCTCGGGGCCGAGGAATCGGATCAGGATGCATTCGCTGCGGTGATACCGCGCGATGCCCGGGACGATGATGACCTCGGTACTCGGCTCCCGTGCGTCCTGCTCGTGGCCGGACGCGGGCTCTGCCTCAGCCGCGGACTCAGGCGCCGCCTCGGTAGCCGTGGCGCCGACGCTGACCGCTGGTAGCTCGTCCGCGGCCTGGCCCGCGTCCTCCGCTGCGGCCGGCTCGGCCGCTGCGGCCGGCTCGGCGGTTGCGGGCGGCTCGGCGGTTGCGGACGGCTCCGCGGTTGCGGACGGCTCCGCGGTTGCGGACGGCTCGGCCGTTGCGGACGGCTCCGCGGTTGCGGACGGCTCGGCCGTTGCGGACGGCTCCGCGGTTGCGGACGGCTCGGCCGTTGCGGACGGCTCCGCGGTTGCGACCGGCTCGGCCGTTGCGACCGGCTCGGCCGTTGCGACCGGCTCGGCCGCGGCGGACGGCTCGGCCGCGGCGGACGGCTCGGCTGCGGCCGACGGCTGCTGGTCAGCGCCGCCCGGCCCCTCGGCCGCGAAAGCGAAATCCGCCTCCGGGGCCGCCGGGCGCTCGCGGGATGCGGCGGCCCAGACAGGGTCGGCCGAGGTGCCCTGTTCCGCCCGCGTGGCCGATTCCGAACCCCGCTCAGCGGGGGGCTCGACGAACCATTCCGGCTGCCGCAGCCGGAACGGCGGGCCCTCCGGGCGCGGCGCGCCCTCTGGCCACGGCGGGGGCATCGCGGGCGGCGGCGTGACGAGATCGGCACGAGCCGCCGGGGCCGAGCCGGCCGAACTGCCGGCGGCCGTCAGCACCGGGGCCTGGCCAACGGGGGGCACCGCAGCCTGGCCCGCCGGAGCCGGAGCCTGGGTCTGGCCCGCCGGAGCCGGAGCCTGGGTCTGGCCCGCCGGAGCCGGAGCTGGAGCCTGGGTCTGGCCCGCCACAGACTGGGACTGGGCCGCCAGCGCCGGGGCCCGGCCTGCCACGCCGGCGGCCTGGCCAGCGGGCGCCGCGGCCTGCTTAGCCGACTCCTCGCCGAAGACGTCCGCGCGCCAGATGGCCAGGAAGGCGGCGAGCATCACCGCCGACAGCGCGGCGACGCCTATGGCCAGGTAGACCAGCAGCAGGCTGTTGGTCAGCACCCCCCCGGCGAGCAGTCCTACGGCCACAAGCACGACCGTGAGGACGGCACCGAACCGGATCACGTCGCAGGCTCCACGAGCAGTGCTTAACCGGACCATGCCAGTCCCGTCCTGGCCAGCCGGACGGGACTGGCCAGGACGGGACTGAGCAAGGGCGGAGCGGACTTGGCTGGGCTAGCGGCGGTCGTGCGGGCCAGCGTCAGCCGGGTGGAATCCGCCATGGCTCACCGGCTCAGGCGCGCCCGCGTACGAGCCCGTCACGGCCGGCTGACCGCCATTGCGGACATCCATGCGGCCCATGCCCGCGGTCACGGCCGACTGCGGACCGGTGCCCACGGCCGGGAACACGCCGCTGTCGGCCGCGCCCGCCTCGAGGTCACGCAGCTGGCCCTCGAGGTAGGCCTTGAGCCTGCTGCGGTACTCGCGCTCGAAGGCGCGCAGGTCGTCGACCCGCCGCTCGAGCTCTTCCCGCGACTGCACGAGCGAGCCCATGGCCTGGCGGTGCCGCTCCTGGGCGTCGCGCTCCAGGCTCTCGGCCCGGGCTCGGGCGTCGCTGGTGATCTGCTCGGACTGGCGGCGGGCCTTGGTGAGGATGTCGTCGGCCTCGCGCCTGGCGCGCCCGAGCGTCTCGTCGGCCTCGCGCCGTGCGTCGGCGATCGCCTGGTCGGCGGTCTGCTGGGCCAGGGCCAGCACCCTCGCCGCCGTGTCCATGTTGTCCTCGACGGGCCTGGGGGCCATCATCACCGGCTCGGGCTGTCGCATCGGCTCCGGCTGGTGCGGCGGCTCGGCCGCCATGAGGTCGGCGGGGGCCTCGGCATGCGGAGCATTGAGTGCGGGCACCTTGCCCCCGCGCAGCACCTCGGCCAGCTTAGCCCGGAGTTCTTCGTTCTCCTGGATCAGCCGGTCGAGTTCCGCTTCGACCTCGTCGAGGAAGGCATCCACTTCCTCTTCGTCGTAGCCGGGCCTGAGCCTGGTCGTGCTGAACTGCTTGTTCCGCACATCCGCGGGCGTCAGTGGCATGTCGTCGTCTCCTTGGCGCGTCGAGCTAGGTCCCCTGTGGACGCTACCCGATCAGATCAGCCGCACGGTCTGCAACAGGACAAGGATCACCAGGAACAGCACCATGAAGCTGAGGTCCAAGGCCACAGTACCGAGCCTGACCGTTGGAATGTAGCGCCTTAGCAATCTCAGTGGCGGATCGGTCGCTGTATACACGACCTCGGCCACGACCAGGACGACCCCGGTCGGATGCCACGAGCGCGAGAAAGCCTGTATCCAGCTGATGATCAGCCGCGCGATGAGTAGCAGCAGGTAGGCCAAGAGTACGTAGTACAGAACCTGTCCTACGATGTTCACTGCCCTGCCCTGCCCTCATGCTGGCCGTCGGCCAGCCCGTCAGCGGTCCGCATGCGTATGCTTCGTCGCCATCTGTCTAACTCTGATTGAAGAACCCTCGTTCCGCGATGCGAGCCTTGTCCTCGGCGGCCACCTCGACGTTCGCCGGCGATAGCAGGAACACCTTGTTGGTCACCCGGTCGATGCTCCCGCGGAGCCCGAAAATCAGGCCTGCCGAGAAATCCACGAGCCGCCTGGCGTCACTGTCGACCATCTCGGTCAGGTTGATGATCACCGGAGTGCCCTCACGGAAGTGCTCTCCGATCGTACGAGCCTCATTGTACGTGCGGGGATGCAATGTGGTGATCCGAGCCAGATCGGTGGTCTGCATCGTCACGACCGGCTCATGGTCCGGCAGCCGGCCGGGCTCCAGGCCGTTCTCGGACTGCCTGACTACCTCACGAGAGTCGCCCGCGTCGATGAACTCGGCACCGTACTCTTCGTAGTCGTCAGTGTCGTACTGATCCTGGTAATGCTCGTCGTAGCGGTTGTCGTCCTCGACCAGGCCGAGATAGACCGCCATCTTGCGCATCGCGCTGGGCATCTTTGTCCTCCGTCATGCCTGCCATGCAGCCCCGCTTGCGCCGCGTGCCACGCGTCGGACATTACCTGACGAAGGCGCGCCGGCCGCCGAGCAACGCCGTACCGACACGCACGTGTGTCGCGCCAGCCTCAATCGCCTGCTCCAGGTCTGCGCTCATACCCGCCGAGATCATCACCGCATCCGGATGCGCGGACTGCATCTCGTCGGCCACCCTCCTGAGTTCCCTGAACGCCACGCCCGCCTCCGCCTCGAGCGGCGCCACGGCCATCACGCCGCCGAGGACGAGACCGTCCTGCCGGGCTATGGCGTCCGCGACCGCGGCCACCTGCGGGCCGAAAGCGCCGCCGCGTTCCGGGTCGCCGTCCAGGCTGACCTGCACCAGGCAGGTGACGACGCGGCCCGCGCGCCTGGCCCGCGAGCCGAGCGCGCTGACCAGGCGCAGCCGGTCGACCGAGTGGATGAACTGTGCGTACGAGACGACGCTGGCTGCCTTGTTGGTCTGCAGCTGCCCCACGAAGTGCCAAGTCACGGGCACGCCCAGGGACGCGCACTCGGCGGCCTTGGGTGCCGCCTCCTGGTCCCGGTTCTCCCCTATGTCACACGCGCCGAGCTCGCACAGCAGGCGGATGTCGGAGACCGGATAGGTCTTGGTCACGGCGATCAGCGTGACCTCGTCGCCGGCGCGGCCAGCGGTGTGACACGCCGCGGCGATCCGGGCCCGCACCGCGTTCAGCCGGTCCGCCAGTTCGGCCTGGCGGCCCGGCTCGCCGCCGCCGGGCTCGCCGCTCACCGGGTGCGCATCGGTCACCAGGCCATCATGGCGCCAGCCAGACCAGGCCGGCGAGCCGGCCGGTCCGGCCGTCGCGGCGGTAGGAGTAGAGGTCGGCCGTCTCGGCGGTGCAGCGCGGGTCGCGGTCGATGTTCTTGACCCCGGCCCCGGCCAGCTGCGCCTCGACCCCCGACCCCACGTCGATCCCGGGCGTGCCTTTCCTGGTCACGCAGCCGGATTCGGGCACCTTCCGCGCCACCCGCGCCCGCAGCGGCCCGGGAACCTCATAGCATCCGCCGCAGATGTGCGGGCCGATCACCGCGTGCACCCGGGCCGGGTCCGCGCCCGCCGCCGACATCGCCGACAGCAGCCCGGTGACCACGCCGGCCGCCATTCCCTCGCGGCCGGCGTGCGCGGCGCCGACGATCCGGGCCTCGGGGTCGGCCAGCAGGACCGGGGCGCAGTCCGCCACCAGCACCCCGAGCGCCAGCCCGGGCACGTCGGTGAACATCGCGTCCGCCTCGGGAACGGCCGCCCCGGCGGTTCCGCCGGCGTACCGCACGGCCGAGCCGTGCACCTGGTGCATCCAGGCCAGCCGCTCGGCGCCGAGGCCGCACGCCCGCGCGGCCCGGCGCCGGTTCTCGGCCACGGCGGCCGCGTCGTCGCCGACCGCTCCGCCCATGTTCAGCGTGTCGTAGGGGGCCGCGCTGACGCCGCCACCGCGGCCGGTGAACATGAACAGCACCCCCGAGGCCAGCTCGGCCGGCCGGCCCGGCTCAACGCCGCCGTGCGGCGGCTCGGGGCTCACTTGAGAAAGTCGGGCACGTCGAGATCGTCGTCTTCCTCGAAAACCACGGACGAACGCCGGGTGCTGGAGGCCTCAGGGGTCCACGGCGCGCCGGTTCCCGGACCGGCCCGGCCCGGGCCGGGCGACGATTCCGGCGCGCCGGCCCCGGCCGCCCCGGACTCGGCGGCACGCGGCGGCGGCACGCCGTCGACGACCGCGCCCCGCTCGCCCGGCTCGGCCGGCCCGGCGGACGGCGGGCCGGGCTCCGCCCCGGCTGAGTTCTTCGCGGCGGGCTGCTCGGCCCGGGCGGTCGGGACGTCCGGGCCGCGCGCCTCCGCGGGAGGACCGGCCGCGGGTTCCGGCCCGGCGGCCGCGGGCCCGGCGGCCGCCGTGGTGCCGCCGTCGGGCGGCGCGAACGGCGCCCAGCCCCCGCCGGGCTTGAACCCGTCGGATCCCGTGGCCGCGCCGTAGCCGGCCGCCGCGACGGACGGCCGGGACCGCCCGTTGTCGGACTCGTCGAACCCGGCGGCGATGACGGTGACCCGCACCTCGTCGCCGAGCGCGTCGTCGATCACCGCGCCGAAGATGATGTTGGCGTCGAGCGCCGCCGAGCTCGAGACCAGCTGAGCGGCCTCGTGGATCTCGAACAGGCCGAGGTCGGAGCCGCCCTGGATGGACAGCAGGACGCCGTGGGCCCCGTCGATGCTGGCCTCGAGCAGCGGGCTGGAGATCGCCTTTTCCGCCGCGGCCACCGCACGGTCGTCGCCGCGGGCCGAGCCGATGCCCATCAGCGCGGAACCCGCCCCGGACATGACCGACTTGACGTCGGCGAAGTCCAGGTTGATCAGGCCGGGGGTGGTGATCAGGTCGGTGATCCCCTGGACACCGGACAGCAGCACCTGGTCCGCGGCCTTGAACGCGTCAAGGACGCTGACCTGGCGGTCGGAGATGGACAGCAGCCGGTCGTTCGGGATCACGATCAGCGTGTCAACCTCGCCGCGGAGCCTGGCGATGCCCGAGTCCGCCTGGGCGGCCCGGCGCTTGCCCTCGAACCCGAACGGGCGGGTGACCACGCCGATCGTGAGCGCGCCGAGGGAGCGGGCCACGTTGGCCACGACCGGGGCGCCCCCGGTGCCGGTCCCGCCGCCTTCGCCGGCGGTCACGAAGACCATGTCGGCGCCCTTGATCACCTCCTCGATCTCCTCGCGGTGGTCTTCGGCGGCCTTCGCGCCGATGTCGGGGTTCGCGCCCGCGCCGAGGCCGCGGGTGAGCTCCCGGCCGACGTCGAGCTTGACGTCGGCGTCGCTCATGAGCAGGGCCTGCGCGTCGGTGTTGATCGCGATGAACTCGACGCCCTTGAGCCCCTCCTCGATCATCCGGTTAACGGCGTTGACGCCGCCCCCGCCGATACCGACGACCTTGATGACCGCCAAATAGTTCTGCGGTGCTGCCACGAGGAGGGAACCTTTCCGCTCGTTTGCCGTGTCGCATTTCCGCTGGCCACCGCGGCCGCCAGTTACCCCGGCCAACCTCGGAAAACTACGCGTTTGCAGCTTGCCGAAATTCGCCCCCAATAACATCGGCCAGGCACGTTCCGCGGTTTCCAGCGAGTCAACTCTCACCCTCAAGTTGAGATTTAGAGTTATGTCAAGCTGCCGATTAGTACGGACAGTAGAGTTGTCCGCCGCCCGCGGTCAACTAACCGCGCCGCACCGAATCCGGCGTGTTTGCGCGGGCCGGCCGCGGTAGCCCAGCGGGATGGCGACCGCACCGCCGGCGCCGGAGGGCCCGTTATCCCCCCGTGACCGCGCTGTCCGGGTCGCTCAGGTCATAGAACGACGCTTTCGTGCGCATCAGGATCGCGAGCTCGGCGGCCTTGGCCGCGGGCCGGTCCGTGCCGCCCCAGAGCACCGTGGTCCCGTTCCGCAGATCAAGCGTCACCGCGTGCGCCGACGGCGCGGCGACCGCGCGGACGAGGGCGCGGAGCTGCGGCGGAAGCTGGCGCAGCACGGTCACCGCCGCGCCGATCGCCGGGCTGCCGCGCAGCGACGCCAGGTCTGGCGCCGAGACCAGCAGGGTCATCCCGGGCGGGCGCCTGGCCACGTGCGTGACCACGACACCGAACCGGTCGATCAGCGCGAAGCCGCCATCGGACGCCACGGCGAGCACCGGCGTCCGTTCCGTGACCGCGATCACGACCGCGTCCGGCCACTCCCTGCTGACCTGCGCGGACTGGACCTGGGTGATCCGCTCGACGCGCTGGGCCACGGCCGCGGTGTTGACCCGGATGAGCGGGGTGCCTGGCGCGATGCCCGCGGCCTTGATCACCTCGGCCCGTCCCGCCGCGGGGATCCCGGTGACGGTCACGGAGCGGACCACGAGCAGGCTCGAGCCGAGCAGCGCCCAGACGGCGCCGGCCAGGATCGCCACTGCCGCCAGCGCGAAGAAGGCGGCCCGCCACCGGCCGCCCGGCCGGGCGGCCGGACCGGGAGCGGCGCCCGGCGGGCTCTCACCGGAACCAGGCTGTGCCGCGGTGGAGCCTGACCCGCTGTCGGCGTCGCGTTCCAAGATCATCTGCCATCACCCGGCGCGCTTGCGCAGTGCGGCGACGATCTTGGGGCCGAGCAGGGTGACATCGCCGGCCCCGATGGTCAGCACGAGGTCGCCGGGCTTGGCCAGGCCCGCGATGGCGTCGGGCACCGCGGCCGCGTCGGGAACGAAGCGCGCCCGGCCGCCGGGCACCGCGGCCGCGACGAGCATCCCGGTGACGCCGGGCTCGGGATCCTCGCGGGCCGCGTAGACATCGAGGACCAGCGCCTCGTCGGCCAGCCCGAGCGCCGCGCCGAACTGCCCGGCGAAGAACCTGGTCCGGCTGTACAGATGCGGCTGGAACACGGCGATGACCTGCCCGCCCGCGGCCACGTCCCGGGCCGCGGTGAGGTCGGCGGCGAGCTCGGTGGGGTGATGCGCGTAACTGTCGAGCACGCGCACGCCATCCGCCTCGCCCTTGAGCTCCATGCGCCGGCCCGCGCCCCGGTAGGCCTCAAGCCCGCGGACCGCCGATCCGACCGGAACGCCGAGTTCCACGGCGGCCGCGAAGGCGGCCGCGGCGTCGAGCGCGTAGTGCCGGCCGGGAACCCCGATCGTCAGCGGCAGCGCGCTGCCGCCGGGCGAGGTCACGGTCAGCCGCGTGGTCATGCCGGCCACGCTCGCCCCGGTCACCCGGTAGTCCGCCTCGGCCGACTCGCCGTAGGTGCGCACCCGCAGCGGGAGCGAGGCCGCGGCGGCGGCCAGGGAGGCGGCACCCGGGTCGTCACGGCACGCGATGAGCAGGCCGCCCTCGCGGATCTTGCCGACGAAGGCCGCGAAGGTCGCCTCGATCTCGGCCAGGTCCTTGTAGTTGTCCAGGTGCTCGGCCTCGATGCAGGTCACCACCGCGGCGGCCGGCGACAGCATCAGGAACGACCCGTCGCTCTCGTCCGCCTCGGCGACGAACCACTCGCCGGAACCCTCGGCGGCGCCCAGGCCGGTCTCGGCCAGAATCCCGCCGATCACGTAGGACGGATCCGCGCCGTCATGGCGCAGCACGGTGGTCAGCATCGAGGTCGTCGTGGTCTTGCCGTGCGTGCCGGCGATCGCGATGCCCTGCCTGCCGATCATGATCGAGGCCAGCACCGCCGCCCGGGGCAGGACCGGGATGCCGCGCCGCCTGGCCTCCAGGATCTCGGGGTTGGCGTCCCCGATGGCCGACGGGGTCGTCACGACCGTGTCGGCCCCGGCGACGTGCTCCGCGGCGTGACCCACGTAGACGGTCGCGCCCAGCCCGGCGAGCTCGTCGAGCTGCGCCGAGGCGGCCCGGTCGCTGCCGGACACGGTGACGCCCCGGGCCAGCATGATGCGCGCGATCCCGGACATCCCCGCGCCGCCCATGCCGACGAAATGCACCCGCCCCAGCCGGTCAAGCGGCACCGCCGGGACCGGCGTTACCAGGCCCATGTCGCGCTCCTCCCGCCCCGTTCGCTCACCGCGGGTGCCGCCCGCGCCGGGGAGCCTCCGTCCGCATGACATCCATGACCGCGGCCGCGAGCCAGCGGTCGGCATCCCTCCGGCCCGCTCCCTCGGCCGCGCGTGACATCGCCGCGACCAGCTCAGAGTCGAGCAGCACGGGCAGCAGCGTTTCCGTTATCCATCGCGGGCTCAGCTGATCGTCGGCAACGATGATCCCGCCGCCGACCTGCTCGATCGGCGCCGCGTTCAGCCGCTGCTCGCCGTTGCCGTGCGGCAGCGGGACATACGCGGCGGGCAGGCCCACCGCGGTGAGCTCCGCGCACGTCATCGCGCCGGCCCGGCACAGCGCGAAATCGGCGGCCGCGTACGCGAGGTCCATCCGGTCCAGGTAGGGCAGCGCCACGTAGGGCGTCTCTCCCCCGGGCGGCGGGACCTCGACGTCGGAGCGGGGCCCGATGATGTGCAGGACCTGGACGCCCGCGGCGCGGATCCAGGGTGCCGCGGCCACCGCCGCCCGGTTCAGCGATCTGGCGCCCTGTGATCCCCCGGTCACCAGCAGCACCGGAAGATCGGGCCGGAGGCCGAAGTGCGTGCGCGCCTTGTCCCCGAGGGCGAGCCGGTCAAGGCCGGCTATCTCGCGGCGGATCGGTATGCCGATGTAGGTGGCGTGCGCGAGCCTGGTACCCGGCTGCCCGGTGAAGACGTGCCGGGTCAGCCGCGCTCCGATCCGGTTGGCCAGGCCCGGCCGCGAGTTGGCCTCGTGCACCACGATCGGGATGCCGCGGCGGCGGGCGGCCAGGTACGCGGGCGTGGCCACGTAACCGCCGAACCCCACGACCACGTCGGCCCGGGCCCGGTCGAGCGCGGCGGTCGCGGCGCCGATCGCGGAGCCGAGCCGGGCAGGCACCGACAGCAGCTGCGGATCCAGCGAGCGCGGCAGCGGGACGGCGGGAATGAGCGCGAGGTCATAGCCGCGCAGCGGCACCAGCCTGGTCTCCAGGCCCCGCTCGGTGCCCAGGCAGGTGATCGGGATCCGCGGGTCGGCGCGCCGCAGCGCGTCGGCGAGCGCCAGCGCGGGCTCGATATGGCCGGC
This sequence comes from uncultured Actinomycetota bacterium, assembly GCA_963729365.1. Taxonomy (GTDB): domain Bacteria; phylum Actinomycetota; class Actinomycetes; order Streptosporangiales; family Streptosporangiaceae; genus JASHPR01. Next base: position 116,604 of record CAVSNQ010000006.1, on the reverse strand, counting down.
TGTGCCGCCACCGGCAAGGACGACGCTCATCGGGCGCTCCCCTCCCCTCGTCGCCGTGCGGCCTGCCCAGGCTCAGCTGCGCTGACCGGTCAGGCCAAGCCAGCTTAGGGCGCGCAGCACCGGCCCGGGGCCAGCAGCCGCGAGTGCCTGGCTGGCGCCGGGCTCTCGTTTCGCGAACGACATCAGCATGCCGAGCGCGACCAAGGTGACCAGCAGCGAGGACAAGCCGGCCGAGACGAGCGGCAGCGGCACCCCGGTAATCGGCAGCAGCCCGATGACCGCGCCGATGTTGACCATGGCCTGGACCACGATCCACGCGGTCGCGGCCGCCGCGGCCAGGCGCATGAACGTGTCGGGAACCCGCCGGGCGATCCGCAGCCCGGCGTAGGCGAGCCCGCCGTACAACACGGTCACGCAGAGCGTGCCGACCAGCCCGAGTTCCTCGCCGATGACCGCGAAGATGAAGTCGGTCGTGGGGTTCGGCACCCACCCCCACTTCATCTTGCCGGCCCCGAGGCCGACGCCGAACCACCCGCCCGAGCCCACCGCGTACTTGCCCTCGAGCGTCTGCCAGCCGCTGGTCAGGGCGTTGGCTTGGGGGTGCAGGAATCCGGCGATCCGTTCCAGCCGGTAGGCGGCCACCATGACCAGGATGACCACGGCGAAGCCCATCAGCCCGAGCATGCCGACGAACAGCCGCCCCGGCGAGCCGATCACCCAGAGCAGGGCGAGGAAGATGACCAGCAGGATGAAGGTGGTGCCGAGGTCGTCACCGAGCATCACCAGCATGCTGAGGATCGCGGCCCCGGGCAGCAGCGGGATCAGCAGGTGCCGCCACTCGCCGAGCTGGCCCGCCTTCTCCTTGCGGGCCAGCAGGTCGGCGCCCCAGAGCACGAAGGCCAGCTTGGCGAACTCGGACGGCTGGATCTGGAAGCCCACGACCTCGATCCAGCGCTCGCCGCCGTTGACCGTCTGGCCGATGCTGAGCACCAGCAGCAGGCCGAGCACGGACACCGCGACCATCGGGTAGGCGGCGGCCCGGAACAGCGTCGGCGACGACTTCGCGGCGATCCACATCAGCGGCAGCCCGATCACGACGCCGAGCAGCTGCTTCTGAAACCCCGCGTACGGCGACCCGCCCTGGGCGATGGCCTGGGCCGATGAGGTCGACAGCACCATGACCAGGCCAAGCGCGAGCAGCAGCATGGTGATGCCGAGGACCAGGTAGTAGGACGTGAGCGGCCGGTCGAGCAGCCGGAGGCCGGCCGTCACCCGGCCGACGGCCCGCGGCCGGCGCTCGGACGTCGTGGCCGCGGGGGCGCTCACCGCGGCTCCGCCAGCCGGCCGACCGCCGCGGCAAACGCGTCGCCGCGCGCCGGGTAGTCGCGGAACATGTCGAACGACTGCGCGGCCGGCGCCAGGAGCACGGTGTCGCCGGGCACGGCCAGCCGGGCGGCCTCAGCCACAACAAGATCCATGGCACCAGTGTCGGTGCGGACCGCCTCCACGACCGGGACATCTGGCGCGTGTCGCGCCAATGACCGCCTGATCACGTCGCGGTCGGCCCCGAGCAGCACCACGCCGCGCAGGCGCGGCCGGTTGGCGCCGACCAGCAGGTCGACGTCGGCGTCGGTACCGCGGAACAGGCCGCCGGCGATCCACACCACCGAGGGGTAGGCGGCCAGCGAGGCCGCCGCCGCGTGCGGGTTGCTCGCCTTGGAGTCGTCGACGTAGTCCACGCCGCCGATCCGGGCGACCAGGCTCATCCGGTGCGGCTCGGGCCGGAACGCGGCCAGCCCGGCCCGGACCGCCGCCGGGCCCGCGCCGTAGGCCCGCGCGAGCGCCGCCGCCGCCAGCGCGTCGGCCACGTTGTGCGGCGCCTGCGGCCTGACGTCGCCGACGCCGGCCAGGACGACCCCGGCCGGATCCGCGGCGAACGCCCGGTCCAGCAGGACATCGCCGGCCACGCCGAGCTCGCCCGGCCCGGGAGCGCCCAGCCGGAACGCCACGACCCGGGCCGGGCCCGGCGCCGCGGCGGCGAGCCGCACCGAGCGCGGGTCGTCCGCATTGCAGACGGCCACCGTGCCCGGGGCGTAGATGAGTCCCTTGGCCCGCGCGTAGGCCTCGATATCGCCGTGCCAGTCGAGATGGTGCGCCGCGACGTTCAGGACCACGGCGGCGAACGGCCGCAGCGACCTGCTCCAGTGCAGCTGGAAGCTGGACAGCTCGACCGCGAGGACCTGGTAGGGCTCCGGCTCGGTGACCGCCTCGACGGCGGACAGGCCGACGTTGCCCGCGGCGATGCTGCGGTGGCCGGCCGCGCCCAGCATGGCCGCGAGCATCCGCACCGTCGTGGTCTTGCCGTTGGTCCCGGTCACCGCCAGCCAGTCCTGCCGGGTCCCTCCGGCCAGCGCCGGCCGCAGCAGCCAGGCCAGCTCGACGTCGCCGATCACCGGGATGCCGGCGGCCTGCGCCGCGGCCAGCAGCGGGGTGCCCGGCCGCCACCCGGGCGTGGTGATCACGAGCTCGGTCCCGGCCGGGAGCTTGGGGACCGGGTCCAGCGCGACCGTGACGCCCAGGCCCGCCAGCTCGCCGGCGACCCGGCGGTTGGCGTCGTCGTCGCGGGCGTCGACCGCCGTGACCCGCGCGCCGCGGGCGACCAGCGCGCGGGCCACCGGCGGCCCGGAGACGCCGAGCCCGTTGACGCATACCCGCCGCCCGGCCAGGCCGCCGGCCAGGCCAGCCAGCGCCGGGTCCGCGGTATCCGCTGCGCTCATCGGCGCGCCTCCGCCGGTACGGTGTCTCATTGGCGCGCCTCCGCCCCGGTGTCTCATTGGCGCGCCTCCGCCCGTGACGCTCACCGGGCTACCCCGGCAGCCAGGCCACGTAGAAGATGCCGAGGCCGAGCGCGATGAACAGCCCGGAGATCAGCCAGAACCTGACCACGATCGTGGTCTCGGCCCAGCCGAGCAGCTCGAAGTGATGCTGCAGCGGTGCCATCTTGAAGACCCGGCGCCCGGTCATCTTGTACGACCCCACCTGGATGATCACCGACATGATGATGATCACGAACAGGCCGCCCAGGATCACCAGCAGCAGCTGGGTCTTCGTGCACACGGCGAGCCCGGCGAGCACGCCGCCGAGCGCGAGCGAGCCGGTGTCGCCCATGAAGATCCTGGCCGGCGGGGCGTTCCACCACAGGAAGCCGAAACAGGCGCCGAGCACGGTGCCGGCCACCACCGCGAGGTCGAGCGGATCCCGCACCGGATAGCACTGCGAGGCCAGGAAGGCCGTGCAGTCGTTCTTCAGCTGCCAGATGCCGATCAGCACGTACGCGGCAAGGACCAGGATCGTCGCGCCGGTGGCCAGCCCGTCAAGGCCATCGGTCAGGTTCACCGCGTTCGACCAGCCGGCGATCATGAGGACGATCCACACCACGAACGGCAGCACCCCGATCGCCGGGCCGACATCCCGCAGGAACGAGATGTGCGCATCTGCCGGGGTGATGTCGAACCCGTCCGGGTGGTGCAGCACCTCCACCGCGAACACCGCGCCGACCACCGCCTGGCCCGCCAGCTTGGCGCCGCTGCGCAGGCCGAGGCTCCGCTGCTTGTAGATCTTGATGAAGTCGTCGGCGAAACCGACCGCGCCCAGGCCGGTCATGAGGGCCAGCACGAGCAGGCCCGACGTCGTCATCGGGTCCTTGGTCAGCTCGTGCCCGCACAAGTACCCGATCAGCGACGCGACCACGATGACCGCGCCGCCCATCGTCGGCGTGCCGCGCTTGGTGAGGTGGGCGGTCGGTCCGTCCTCCCTGATCTCCTGGCCGTAGCCGCGCCTGGTGAAGATCTTGATGGCCAGCGGCGTGCCGAACAGCGCCAGCACCATCGCGACGCCGGCCGAGACGAGGATGGTCCTCACAGCGGCCGCTCCCCGGTCAGCGCCAGCGCCACCCGCTGCAGGTTCGCGGCCCGCGATGCCTTGACCAGCACCACGTCGCCCGGCCTGACCAGCCGGGCGGCCGCGGCCACCGCGGCCGCCGCATCGGGCACCTGCAGCAGCTCGCCCCGCCAGGACGGATCCGCCTTAGCCCCGGCCAGCATGGGCGCGGCCTGCTGGCCCACCACGATCAGCCCGGCCAGGCCGGCCCGCGCGGCCTGGCGGCCCGCCTGCTCGTGCAGTTCCTCCGCCTGCGCGCCCAGCTCGGTCATGTGGCCGAGCACCGCGAACGCGCGGCCGCCATTGGCCATCGCGGCCGCCGCCGACAGCGCCGCGCTGAGGGCCTCGGGATTGGCGTTATAGGCATCGTTGATGACCGTCACCCCGTCGGGCCGCCTGGTCACCTCCATCCGCCATCTGCTCCTAGCGGTCGCCGCGGACAGACCGGCCGCGATCGCGGCGACCTCCAGGCCCAGCTGGGCGGCCAGCGCCGCGGCGGCCAGCGCGTTGGCGACGTTGTGCTCGCCGTGCAGCCGGAGCCGGACCGGCGCCGAGCCGGCCGCGGTGACCAGCGTAAACCCCGGCCTGCCCGCCTCGTCGAGCACGATGCCGGCCGCGCGGACATCCGCGCTCGGCGCCCGGCCGAAGGTCACCACCCGGGCCGCCGTGCGCTCGGCCATGACCAGCACCCGCGGGTCGTCGGCGTTGAGCACGGCCACGCCGCCGGCCGGCAGCGCCGCGGGCAGCTCCGCCTTGGCCAGCGCGACCTCGTCGATGCTGCCGAACACGCCGGCGTGGGCGTGCCCGACGCACAGCACCACGCCCAGCCGCGGCGGCGAGATCCGGCACAGCGCGGCGATGTGCCCCGGGCCGCGCGCGGACATCTCGGCCACCAGGTACCTGGTCTGCCTGGTCACCCGCAGCACGGTCAGCGGATGGCCGATCTCGTTGTTGTAGGAATTCCGGGGCGACACCGTCGGGCCGAGCGACTCGATCAGCTGGGCGGAAAGGTCCTTGGTGGTGGTCTTGCCGGCTGAGCCGGTGATCGCGGCGGTCGTCAGGCCGGGCAGCCGGGCCACGACGGCCGTGGCCAGGGCGGCCAGCGCGGCGGGCACGTCGGGGACGATCAGCGCGGGCACGCCGACCGGCCGGGTGGCGAGCACGGCCGTGGCCCCGGCCGCGATCGCCGCGGCCGCGAAGTCGTGCCCGTCGGCGTGGCTCCCCGGCAGCGCCGCGAACAGGCTGCCCGGCCCGGCCTGGCGGGAGTCGATGACCACCGGGCCCGACACCATCGCGCCACGATCGGGGAGCAGGTCGGCGCGGCCGCCGACGATCTCGGCTATCTGGGCCACGGACAGCGGGATCACAGGTCCCCCAGGTCGGGCCGCGGGCCGTCATCCCGCCCGCCTTCGGCCCGCGCGGCCAGGCGGCGCGCGAGCGCTTCCGCGGTCACCTCGCGATCATCGAACGGGATGACCGACGAGCCCGTGTACTGGCCGCGCTCGTGCCCCTTGCCCGCGACGAGCACCACGTCTCCCTTGCTCGCCCGGGTGATGGCCAGGTCGATGGCGGCCGCGCGGTCGGGCTCGACGATCACGTGCGCGCGGTCACGGGCGGGGACGGTCAGGGCGCCGGAGAGCATCTCGGCCAGTATGCCAAGCGGGTCCTCCGAGCGCGGGTTGTCGCTGGTGAAAATCGCCACATCGGCCAGCCCGGCGGCGGCGGCACCCATCAGCGGGCGCTTGGCGCGGTCCCGGTCGCCGCCGCAGCCCAGGACGATCGCGAGGTTCCCCAGCGTGACCGGCCGCAGCGCGTCGAGTACCGCCTGCACCGCGCCGGGCTTGTGCGAGTAGTCGACGAGCACGGTGAAATCCTGGCCCGCCTCGACCCGCTCGAGCCGGCCGGGGACGCCCGGGCACGCGGCCACCCCGGCCACCGCGGTGGCGATCCCCACTCCCGCCTCGACCAGCGCCACGATGGCGGCGAGCGCGTTGGCCACGTTGAACGGCCCGGGCAGGGCGACCGACGCGTCGGCCTCCACGCCGCCCGGGCCGATGACCCGGAACGCGCTCCCGTCCGCCCCGCCGCGCACGTCGGCCGCGCGCCAGTCCGCGGCGGGGTTCCCGGCCGCCGAGTAAGTGGTGAGGGGGATCTGCGGGGCCGCCGCGAGGCTCCGGCCGTGGGAGTCGTCGATGTTGACCACGCCGGCCCGGGCATAGCCCGGCGTGAACAGGGCGGCCTTGGCCGCGAAGTAGGCGTCGATCGTCTCGTGGAAGTCCAGGTGGTCCTGGGACAGGTTGGTGAACACCGCCACGTCGTAGGACGTCCCGGCCACCCGGCCGAGCGAGAGCGCGTGGCTGGAGACCTCCATCGCCGCCGCCGTCACTCCCCGGCCCGCCATGACGGCGAGCAGCGCTTGCAGGTCGGTGGCCTCCGGCGTGGTCAGGCTGCTGTCCGCCGTGACGTCGCCGATGCGCGTCTGCACCCCGCCGATCAGGCCGGTCAGGTGCCCGGCCGCCCGCAGCCCGGACTCGAGCAGGTAGGTCGTGGTGGTCTTGCCGCTGGTCCCGGTCACCCCGATCAGCGTCAGCCGGCCGGACGGGTGGCCGTAGATCCAGGCCGCGATCTCGCCCAGCCTCGATCGCGGGTCGCCGACCACGAACACCGGCAGCCCGGCCCGGATCGCGAGTTCCTTGCCTGCCGGATCGGTGAGGATCGCCGCGGCGCCCGCGGCGGCGGCCTGCGCGCAGAACCGCGCGCCGTGGTGCTGGCCGCCAGGCAGTGCGGCGTACAGGTCACCGGGGTGCACGCGGCGTGAATCGTGCGTGATCCCGGTGACCCCGCGGGACGTGCTCGCGGCGGTCAGGGGGCCGGGGGCGTCCCGGCCGGCCGTCCTCACCCCGAGCAGCACCGCGAGTCCCGCGAGCGGCCGCACGGGGACGCGGGGTGGGCGCAGATCCGCTGACACGGGCCGAGAGTACCTCCGTTCACGGCGCCATGAGCCGGACGTAGGGACGCTTGGCCCCGTCGGGCGGTATCCGCAGGGTCTGCAGCACGAACTTGGCCACGTGGTAGAAGACGGGTCCGGCGATCTGATCGCCGAAGTAGCCGCCCCTGGTGGGATCCTGGACGTTCACCGCCACCACGACCTGCGGGTCGGCCGCCGGGGCGATGCCGATGTAGCTCGACCCGTACTGGCAGAGGCAGTGCTGCCCCGGCGCGGCCTCCTGGGACGTGCCGGTCTTGGCCGCGATCGTGTACCCGGGGATCAAACCCCACGGCTCGCCGCCCCCGGCATCGACCAGGGGGACCTGCTGCAGGATCGCCATGAGCTCCCGGGCGGTCTTCGCCTCGATGACCCGGGTCTGCCGCGGCGCGGCCGCGGGCGTGAACGTCCCGTTGCCGTTCGTGGTGCCAGCGACGATGGACGGCTGGACCCGCACCCCGTGGTTCGCGATCGTGGCGTAGACACTGGCCATCTGCACCGCGTTCACGGCGACGCCCTGCCCGAAGGACAGGGTGTAACGCTCGTCGCCCCACCACGCCGACGGCGGCGGCAGGATTCCCGCGGTCTCGCCGGGCAGGTTCAGCCCGCTGGGCTCGCCGATCCCGAACGCCTTGAAGTACTGGTACTGGACCTGCGGGCTGACGTGCTGGACGACCTGCACCATGCCGTCGTTGAGCGAGTTGGCGATGATCCCGGCGATCGTGTACCTGGCCGTGGGGTGGATGTCGCCGTCATGGAACGAGAAACCGTCGACCACGATCTGGTCGGGCACCGTGTAGGTGCTCATCGGCGTCTGCCCGCCGCGCTCCAGCGCGGCGGCGGCGGTGATGACCTTCGCCGTGCTGCCCGGCTGGAACACGTTCTGCACCGGGATGTCCGCGGTCGCGGCCTCGCTGGACGGGTCGGCCGGGCTGAACGTCGGATACTGCGCGAGCGCCAGGATGCGCCCGGTGTGCGGCTGCATGACCACGACCGAGCAGTCCTTGGCCCGCGCCGCCTTGACCTCGGCGGCGCACTGCTGCTCGGCGTACCACTGGATGTCGGCCTGGATGGTCAGCTGCAGGCTGCCGGCGGGCACCGGGGCCCGGAGGATCTGCTCGGTCTGCGGGATGGGCTGCTGCGTCGGGCCGAGCTCGACCTGCTCGCTGCCGTCCCGCCCGGTCAGCAGCGAGTTGTACTCCTGCTCGAGCCCGGCCGCACCGCGCAGGTCGCCCGCGGCGTCGGAGTCGGTGAAGCCGATCAGGTTGGCGGCGAGATCGCCGTTCGGGTAGACCCGGGAGTAGCTGGGATCCTCGGCGATGCCGGGCAGCAGGAGCCCGGCGATCCTGGTGCCCGTGGCCGCCGAGACACTCTGCTTCAGCACCACGTACTCACGCGATGTGGGATGGTCCAGCAGCGCCAGGATGGCCTGCTGCGTCATGCCGAGCGGCCCGGCCAGCGCGGCGGCGTCCCTGGACAGCTCGGCCTGCGACAGCCGGTACGGGTCGGCGTAGACCTGGTCGGTCTGCACGGTCATGGCCAGGATCGTCCCGTCACCGCTGGTGATGGAACCCCGCACGACCGGGATCGGGATCGGCTGCGGGGGCAGCATCTGCTGCTGCGCGAGAGCCCGGTAGCGCGCCCAGTGCAGTCCCTGCAGCTGCACCAGGCGGGCGGCGACCAGGGCCAGCACCAGCCCGATGCACACCATCGAGACGTTCAGGCGCCGGGCCGGGCCGGCCCGGCGAAGGCCCGGGCGAGCCGGAGGGAGCCGGGCCCGGCTGGGGCGGCCGGCCCGGTCGGCGGCCCGGCCGCGGCGGTCGTCAGCCTGGATGACGCGCCCGGCCCGCCCGGCCGCCGCACGGCCGCCCGACGCCGGCCGCGGGGACGCCGCGGGCCTCCTGCGTCCGGTATCGGTGTATCGGCGGCCGCCGTCAGGCCGCCTGCCGCCATCGCCCGGCCGCCGGTCGGCGCCAGGTCCGCGCGGCCCGGCCGGCGGCGCGGAGCGGCCGGCCGGGACCCGTCCCGGCCGGCCGTGACGGCGGCCCGCGCCGTCACCAGGCGTCACGGGGTATACCCGGGTACGGCGTACGCCCCAGGAGCGCCGGCCGGCATGGCGTAACTGCGGCCGGTCTTCAGGTCAATGAAGTTGAGCACCGGCTGGATCTGCATGCCCAGCCGGAGCGCCCGCTGCTCGATCGAGCCCGGCGACTCCTCGGTCGCCACCTGCTGCTGCAGGGCCTGCACTCGCTGCGTTGCCGCCGCGTTGCCCTGCTGCAGGCTATTGATCTGGAACGATGCCGCGGCCAGGGTCGTGTTGATGACCAGCAGGCAGATCAGACCGCCGCCGAGCAGGCCGAGCACGAGCAGGATGAACGGCGTGCGCGACGCGGACCGCCGCCCGGCGCCGGGCAGATCCCGTGCCGCGCCCGCGGCGCGGGCCGGGCCGGTGCGGGCCGGGCCGGTGCGGGGCGCCACGCGGGCGGCGGGAGTCCCGGGCCGGGCGGGCCGGGCGGGGCCGGGCGGGCGGGGCGGGCGGTCCTGGCGGCCGGGACGGTCCGGGCGGCCGGGACGAGCCGGCCGCCCGGGGCGGGCCGGGCGGGCGAGTGCGGCCCGGCGGCCCTCGCGGCCCTCGCCCGGCTGGGCTGGCGCGGCTTGACCAGGATTCCTGGGATCCGTTCTGACCGTGGTATTCATCCAGCGCAGTCCGTTCTCTCAGTGATGCCGCCGGTCATGCCGCGGCCAGCACTCGCTCGGCGGCGCGCAGGCGCGCCGACGCGGAACGCGGGTTGGCCGCCACTTCCGCTGCCGTGGGCCGCTCGGCCCCCCGGGTCAGGAGCCGGAACCGCGGCCGGCCGGCCGCGAGCTGTACCGGCAGGCCAAGCGGCGTGGTGTCCGCCGCGCTGGCCACGAGCGCCTGCTTGACCACGCGGTCCTCGAGCGAGTGATAGGCGAGCACCACGATCCGGCCGCCGACCGCGACCGCGTCGAGAGCCGCGGGCAGGGCCAGCCGCAGCGCCTCGAGCTCGCCGTTCACCTCGATCCGCAGCGCCTGGAAGGTGCGCTTCGCCGGGTTACCCCCGGTCCTCCTGGCCGGAGCCGGGATCGAGTCGCGGACGATCTCGGACAGGCGCGTGGTGGACGTGAGCGGGGCGGCGGTCCTGGCCCTGACCACGGCGTCCGCGATGCGCCGGGCATAGCGCTCTTCGCCGTACTCGCGCAGCAGCCGCGCCAGCCGGGCCGCGGGATAGGTATTGACGACGTCCGCGGCGGTCAGCGGGCCGGACTGGTCCATCCGCATGTCCAGCGGCGCGTCGTAGGAGTAGGCGAAGCCGCGGTCTGGATCATCGAGCTGCGGAGAGGAAACCCCCAGGTCGAACAGCACGCCCTGCACGCTGGGCTGGCCGAGCGCGGCGAGGATCTCGCCGATCGCGTCGTACCTGGCGCGGACCAGCGTGACCCGGCCGCCATACGGCGCGAGCAGCCGGCCCGATTCCTCGATCGCGGCAGCGTCGGCGTCCACGCCGATCAGGGTCAGCCCGGGATGCTGGCTCAGCAGCGCGCTGGCGTGCCCGGCCCGGCCGAGCGTGGCGTCGAGCAGCACCGAGCCCGGCGGCTGCAGCGCGGGCGCGAACAGGGCCAGCACCCGGTCGGTCATGACCGGCACGTGCCCTGATCCCGTCGTGGGCATCGGCCCCCCTCCTCGCGTGAACGTCTCAGCCACTCAGCAACAGCACCGGGCCAGCGCCCGCTGGCATGCTTGCCCGGCCAGGTCCCCATCCGCGCAAACGCGCTGATGGGCACTGCGCCGATGGCGCGAGCCGCCTGGCGCCGGGGAAGTGACGTCAGCCGGCCTGGCCACCCAGCGCGGGTGGAGACCTCGCCGGGCACCCCGCGAAGTGGGCGCCTGCTCAGAAGACCCCGGGCAGCACCTCCTCGGACGCCTCGGAGAACGCGTCCTCCTGCTGGTCCAGGTAGCTGGCCCAGGCCGCGGAGTCCCAGATCTCCAGGCGGGTATTGGCCCCGATCACGACGCAGTCACGCTGCAGCGCCGCGTACTCCCGCAGCGCGGGCGGGATCGTGATCCGGCCCTGCTTGTCCGGTACCTCGTCGGAGGCGCTGGCGAAAAAGACCCTGCTGTAGTCCCGCACCGCCTTGGCGGTCACCGGCGCGGCCCGCAGCGCCTCGGTGAGCCGGCCGAACTCGGTCTCGGGGAACACGTAGACGCAGCGCTCCTGACCCTTGGTCAGGACCACTCCATGAGCGAGTTCCTCGCGGTACTTGGCGGGCAGGAACAGCCGCCCCTTCTCGTCCAGGCGGGGCGTGTGAGTGCCGAGAAACACCGGCCTCACCTCCCGAGTCCCCCACCCGTGCGCTTCGTGAGGCAGGCTCCGCCCCACGGTCCTCCACTGTACCCCACAATCCCCCACCGTCAATGAAGGAAGCCCTCGGGCGGGGCAGTTTTGCCCCACACGACCGAGGTCAGGGCGGTGGGGGGAAGTGGAGAGCGAGCGGAACGGGGGACGCGAGTCGCGTGCGCGCCCTCGCACGACGTACTGTCTGAACGCACGGCCCGGCCGGCAACTCACCGGTACTGCTCGCCCGGCGGGGCCCGAGGATCGCGCCGAGCGTGACGCGAGGAGGACACGTGATCATCGACACGGGGAACCAGGCGGACAGGAAGCTGGACGAACTCGTGCCGGTGGCCCACACCGTCAGCGCGGCCGTGGAGACCGTGATCTCGGGCAAGCCGCAGGCCATCAGGCTCGCGCTGACCGTCCTGCTCGCCGAGGGGCACGTGCTCATCGAGGACGTGCCGGGGGTCGGCAAGACGCTGCTGGCCAAGGCGCTGGCCCGGTCCATCGACTGCTCGGTGCGGCGGATTCAGTTCACGCCCGACCTGCTCCCTGGCGACCTGACCGGGGTCAGCGCCTTCAACCAGGAACTGCGGGAATTCGAGTTCAAGCCGGGGCCGATCTTCGCCAACATCGTTCTCGGCGATGAGATCAACCGGGCGTCGCCCAAGACACAGTCCGCGCTGCTCGAGTGCATGGAGGAGCGCCAGGTCACCGTGGATGGCTCCACCTATCCGCTGGACCTGCCGTTCATGGTGATAGCGACGCAGAACCCGATCGAGATGGAAGGCACGTATCCGCTGCCCGAGGCGCAGCGGGACCGTTTCACCGCTCGCATCGCCATCGGATACCCGGACGCCGCGGCGGAGCTCGCCATGCTGGACTCGCATGGATCGTCATCGCCGCTCGACGATCTCGAGCCGGTCGCCCACGGCAGCGACATCCGCGCCCTGATCGCCGCCGTGCGCGGCGTGCACGTGGCCCAGGCGATCAGGCAGTACGTCATCGCCCTGGTCGCCGCCACGCGGTCTTCCCCCGAGCTCAGGCTCGGCGCTTCACCGCGGGCCACGCTGCACCTGCTCAGGGCCAGCCGCGCCTTCGCGGCTCTCGACGGGCGGGACTTCGTGATCCCCGATGACGTTCAGGCACTGGCCGGGCCCGTGCTCGCGCACCGGCTGCTGCCCACGCCCGAGGCGCTGGTGAGCCACGAACTTCCCGAGCAGGTCCTGTCCAGGATCGTGCAGAAGCTGCCGCTGCCGCCGGTCAGGTAGCCGCCCCGCCCGTGCAGTGGCCCACTTCACGTCCTGGCCATAGATTGGAACCCGCAGGGCGGAAGGAGGCCGGGACGTGCGATCGTGGCTCGCGGCGTTCACCACCCGCGGCACCTCGTTCCTGGCCGCCGGGCTCGCCGCAGCGGTCGCCGGGCTGTTCCTGGGCGAGCGCGACCTGGTCAGCGTGGGGGTCCTGCTGCTCGTGCTGCCGCTGTTCTCGGCGCTGGCCGCCGGCCGCGCGCGCTACCGGCTCAGCTGCGTCCGCAGCATCTCCCCGCCCAGGGTCGCCGCGGGCCAGACCGCGCAGGCCCGGCTGCGCCTGGAGAACGTCTCCCGGCTGCCGACCGGGCTGCTGCTCGCGGAAGACGCGGTTCCCTACGCGCTCGGCACCCGGCCCCGGTACGTCCTGAACGGGATCGAGCGCGGCGGATCGCGCGAGCTGGCTTATCCGCTGCGCTCCGACCTGCGGGGCAAGTTCGTGGTCGGGCCGCTCGAGATCCGGATCGCCGACGCGTTCGGGCTGGTCGAGTTGAGCCGGTCGTTCTCGGCCAGCACCACGTTCGTGGTCACGCCCAAGGTAGTTCCGCTGCCGCGCGCGGTGGTCAGCGGCACCTGGCTGGGAGACGGAGACGGCCGGGCGCGCGCGATGGCCGCCGCGGGCGAGGACGACGTGGTGCCGCGCGCCTACCGGGACGGCGATGAGCTACGGCGGGTGCACTGGCGCTCGACGGCGCGTCATGGCGAGCTCATGGTGCGCCGCGAGGAGCAGCAGTGGCGGAATCGCGTGACGTTGCTGCTCGACACCAGGCGCGGCGCGCACGCGGGCACCGGGGCGGCGTCATCGTTCGAGTTCGCGGTCAGCGCCGCCGCGTCCATCGGGGTCCACCTCGCGCATGAGGGCCTGGACGGGCAGCTGGTCACGGATACCGGGGCGCTCACCGCCACCGGCGTCTTCGAGGATGTGCTGCTGAACTCGCTAGCCGTGATCAAGCCGTCTCGTGGCCGCGACCTCGGCCCGGGCGTGGCCGCGCTGCGCAGCGGCAGCGGGCTGCTGGTCGCGGTGGCCGGGCGGCTGTCCGCGGGTGCGGCCAGGCAGCTCGCCGCGAGCCGCCGCGACACCGGCCCGGCGATCGCGCTGCTGCTCGCCGTGTCGACCTGGAGCAGCCCTGGCCAGGAGCAACGAGCCGCCGATCCCGGGCGCGGCAGGCCCGGCCGGCCTCCAGCGGCGGAGACCGATGAGGCCGCGGCGGTCCTGCGGGCGGCCGGCTGGCGGGTGGCCTGCATCGACGCGAGCACGCAGCTCGCGGTCGCATGGCAGCAGCTGAGCATGTTGTCCTTGTCCTCAGCGGCCAAGCCGCCGCCGGGGCCGGGACAGCTCCGCCCGGAAACACTGCCGGGAGCCGCGCTGTGAACATCCGGCTCACCCTGACCGCCGCCGTGGCCGTCATCCTGGCGTCGGTGTCTGTGTACCCGCTCATCCAGAACGCGGCATGGTTCTGGGCGGGCGTGGGCGCCGTCATCGCCGCCGCCATCGCCGGATGCCTGACCAGGCTGCCGACCCTGCCGGCGGCCGCGGCGACCTCGGTGCTGGCGCTGGTCGCGGTCAGCCCGCTGCTGGCCAGCCCGTTCTGGGCCCTGAAGGCGCTCGGCGTGGTGGTCGTCGCGATCACGGCCGGCAGCCGCCCGCGGTTTCGCGCGCTGCAGGTGCTGGCCTGCCCCATCGCTTACCTGTCCGCCCTGCTGATCTACCTGAACGCCGCGTTCGCCGCCCGGCTGTCGATAGCCGGCATCGTGCCGACCCGGGCGTCGGTCTCCTATCTGTCCGCGCTGGCCAGCCAGGGCATGGCCGAGCGCTATTTCGAGCCCCCGGTACCGAGCACGCCAGGGATCATCCTGGTGGCGGCCGCGGGAATCGGCCTGATGGCGGCGGCCACCGACCTGATCGCTGTCCGGCTGCGCAGCCCGGCGATCGCCGGCCTGCCCCTGCTCGCGCTGTACTGCGTCCGGATCACCACGAGTGCCAGGCAGGGCGGCGTCGGCGCCACCGTGGTGTTCTGCCTCGGGATGATCGGCTATCTGGCCCTGCTCGCCGCCGACGGGCGCGAACGGCTGCGCATCTGGGGCAGGCTGGTGACCGTCTGGCACGCCCCGGCCGCCGAGGCGGCCGAGGCGGCCGAAGCGCCCGACACCAGGGCGCTGGCGGCGTCGGGCCGCCGCATCGGGCTGGCCGCGGCCTGCATCGCGCTGGGAATACCGCTGCTGGTGCCCGGCATCAACGTGCACGACCTGTTCCGGGCGCAAGCCGTCGGCACCGGACCGGGCGGCACCCTGGTCTCGACGCCCGACCCCCTGGTCCAGATGCGGCAGCAGCTGCTCGACGCGACGCCGCATACCGTGCTGACCTACACCACCACTTCGCGCAACCCGCGTTATCAGTACCTGCAGGTGTACGTGCTGAACTACGGCCAATCAACCCAGGCCTGGAACCTGGTGCTGCCCCAGACGCAGGCATCCGCCCAGGTGGGCAGCGGCTCGCTGCGCCCCGATCCGGGCGTGACGGCCGGCACCCCGGTAACCCGGCCGACCACCACGATCACGCTCAGCCAGGGAACGGTCGGGTATGACGCCAAGCTGGGCGTCCTCCCGCTGCCCTACGCGCCGGCGAAACTGCATATCCAGGAAGGCGGCTGGCTGGAAGACGACGCGACGCAGATGGTCTACACGACCCAGCCGCATATGTCCGGCCTGCCCTACACGGTGATGAGCACGGAGGTCACCCCGACCCAGAAAGAGGAGGACCTGGACCCGTCCTATCCGGCGAGCATCCGCAGCGGCTACACGTACTTCCCGTCCGGCCCGAACGGCGAGCTGGCCGCGCTCGCGGCGCGGATCACCAGGGGCGCCCGCACCCCGTATGAGAAGGCGCAGAAGCTGCAGAACTACTTCCTGACCGGGAAGTTCTCCTACAGCCTCGACCCGAACCTGCCGAACGGCATCCCGGGCCTGGTCGATTTCCTGTACACGACCCACAGCGGCTACTGCCAGCAGTTCGCCTTCGCCATGGCCGGCCTGGCCCGCCTGGTCGGCATCCCGTCCCGGATCGCCGTCGGCTACACGGCGGGCACCAGCGCGGGCCAGGGCACCTGGAAGGTCACCACCGCCGACGCGCACGCCTGGCCCGAGCTCTACTTCAGGGGCATGGGCTGGCTCCGCTTCGAGCCGACCCCCGGCGGAGCCACCGGCCAGGGGACCGCGACCGTGCCGCAGTATGCCGGCGCGCCGCCCGGGTACGGCACGGAACCGGCGACCACGCCCGGCGGCCCGGGGACGGGCATCAAGGCCGGGAAGGGCGGCAACCCGAACCTCTTCCATCTCCGCCTGCCGGGTGCCGGCGCGGGCGGTGCCGTTACCTCCGGCCGCCACGGGCCCAGCATCCTCCCCTGGATCCTGCTGGTCATCGCGATCGTCCTCGTGCTGGCCCTGGTCGCACCGCTGACCGCCAGGCGGCTGATCCGCCGCCGCCGGCTGCAGACGGCGGGCGATGCCGGGCTCGCGCACGCGGCGTGGCGGGAACTCCGCGATGACCTGGCCGACTACGGACTCGCCTGCCGGGCCAGCGAGTCCCCTCGCGCGGTCGCCGCCCGGATCGGCGCCACGCTGCGGCTTGACCAGCCGACCCGGGAAGCACTCGGGCGGATCGTCAGCGCCGAGGAACGAGCCCGCTACGCGACGGCCCCGCTCCCCTCGCCGACGCTGCGCGCCGACAGCGCCGCGATCCGGCGGGCCCTGGCGCACGAGGCGGACCGGACGGGACGCTGGCGCGCGCGGCTGCTGCCCGCATCGATGATCGCCCCGATCCGGCCGGCGCTGCAGCACGCCCTCGATGTGTTCGGCTGGATGGATGCCGCCGGGCTCAGGCTCCGCGGCCACGGGGCCCGCGGCGGAGTCCAGCAGCAGGAATAGGGTCAGGCAGGCGAACGGGTTACCGGGTGGTTCAGCGGTCCCGCTCCTGGCGCCGGCGCCAGCGCTCCTCCAGCCGTTCCATCATCCCGGTGCCGGACGCGCGGCCGGCCGCACGGCTGGCCCGCCGCTCCTTCGGCTTGGCCGGACCGCGCGCGGTGGCCACGCCGGTCATGTGCCGGTAGCTGGTCAGCGCCCACATGCTGCACGCGAGCATGACCACGAAGCCGGCCACGCCGATCCAGATGTACTTGGTCACCACACCGGCCACCAGCATCCCGACACCCAGCAGGAACCCCAGCGCGGCCTCGACAACCCGGCGCTTGTAGTGCACGCGCGGATCGCTGGCGCGGACGGCGTTGGCGAACCGCGGATAATCGGCGTAGAGCGCCTGCTCAATCTGCTCGAGCTGGCGCTGCTCGTGCTCCGAGAGCGGCACGGTGCCTCCCATACAACTTGCGCGCGGGGACTGGGCTCGGTGAGCTTCTCCTCACGGCCTTGCTTACCTCCAGAATACGAGCGCCGGCGCTTCCTGCGGAAGGGTACGTCGGTCTCGGGACTGAACCTGCCCGGCGCGGATCGCCCGGCAGCCACAGGAGTTCACCGTCATATCGCCAGAAAGGCTGATGTGCCGGGATCATGGGACGGCCCGGTCGCCATCCACCAGGATGGCCTGCCGCACGGCGTCGGTCCCGAACCGCCCGGCAATCCTGTCCACGGCCCGCTCGGCCGCGCGCCATGAGACCGGCCGCTCCCCGAGCGCCAGCTGCTCGACCGCGGCCGACGCCGGGATCAGCCCGGCCGCCCGCACGCCCACCAGCCGCAGCCGCGCCCTGGCGTCCAGCCCGGCCGCGGCGTAGAGCGCGCACGCGACGGTGTAGATCTGCTGCGCGACATCGGTTGGCTCGGGCAGTGTCCGCGACCGCGTGATGGTCTTGAAGCTGGCCAGGCGCAGCTTCACCACGACCGTCCGGGCCGAGCAGCCCGCGGCGCGCAGGCCGCGTGCGGTACGGCCGGATAGCCGCAGCAGTTCCCGCCGGATCACCTCGGGGTCGCAGACGTCGCTGGCAAAGGTCTCCTCGGCGCCGATGCTCTTCTCCTGCGTGCCCGGTACCACCCGGCGCTCGTCGCGGCCGGCGGCCAGCGCCGAGAGGTGAGCGGCGGTCGCCCGCCCGAGTTCCCGCTCCAGCGTGCCGACCGGGGTATGCGCGATGTCCGCGACCGTGCGCAGCCCCAGCCGCGCCAGGACCTGGCCGGTCTGCTCGCCTACGCCCCACAGCGCCGCGACGGGCAGCGGATGCAGGAAATCAAGGACGCCGTCCGCGGGGATGACCAGCAGCCCGTCCGGCTTGCAGTGCACGGAGGCGAGCTTGGCGACGAACTTGGTGGTCGCGACGCCCACCGAGCAGGTGATCCCCTGTTGCTCGCTGATCTGCGACCGGATCAGCTGCCCGACCTCGGCGGGCCGCCGCCCGAGCCGGCGCAGCGCGCCGGAGATGTCGAGGAATGCCTCATCCAGGGCCAGCGGTTCCACCTGCGGGGTTATGGCCCGGAATACCGCCATAACCTCTCGCGACACCGCGGCGTACAAGCCGTGCCGGGGCGGGATGACCACGGCGTGCGGGCAGAGCCGCACGGCCCGGGCCATCGGCATCGCCGAGCGCACGCCGTAGGTGCGCGCCGCGTAGGTCGCCGAGAGCACCACACTGCGCCCGCCCGTGCCGCCCACGATGGCCGGCCGTGGCCAGCTCAGGCCGGTCCCTCAGCTCCACGCTGGCGTAGAACGCGTCCATGTCGACGTGCAGGACGTGACAGCCCGAGTCATCAGGGACCGGCGCGTCAGCACCACCCCGCGCGCCCCCGCCGGAGTCACGTCCGTGCGCCACTGGCGCCTCCTCATGCCGCTCCGCCACCAATGTACGGCCGCCCGCCGACAATCCGGCCCGCCCCG
This sequence comes from uncultured Actinomycetota bacterium, assembly GCA_963729365.1. Classification (GTDB taxonomy): domain Bacteria; phylum Actinomycetota; class Actinomycetes; order Streptosporangiales; family Streptosporangiaceae; genus JASHPR01. The sequence goes on along the minus strand of CAVSNQ010000006.1, from coordinate 98,142 downwards.
TCGTCCCCGGCGGGCCCGGGGCGGCTGGTTACTGGTCGGCGGTGGGCTCAAGCTCCGGCTTGAGCTCGAGCAGGCGGGCCAGCAGGCCGTTGATGAAGCCCGGCGATCCCTCGGTGGACAGGTCACGGGCGAGCACCACGGCCTCGCTGATCGCCACCCCGTCCGGCACGTCCGCCGCCCAGAGCAGCTCATACACCCCGATCCGGAGGATGTTCCTGTCCACGGCGGGCATCCGGTCGAGCGCCCAGCCCTGGGAGTGCTGGGCCAGCAGCTCGTCGATGCGGTCGCGGTGCGCCTGCACGCCCCGGACAAGCTCCGCGGCGTAGCCGGAGACCGGCGGGGCGCCCACGGCGTCCGGGCGGTCCGGCGCGGATCGCTCGGCGAGCAGGTCGAGGACGGGCTCGCCCCTGATCTCGGCCTCGAAGAGGATGTCGAGCGCCCGCTTCCTGGCCTTACTGCGTGCTGGCATCGGTCAGCCCCGGCCAGACGAGGGCGCGGCGCCGGCGGTCACGCCCGGCCGAGGTACATGCCGGTGCGGGTGTCCACCCTGATCTTCTCGCCGGTGGTGATGAACAGCGGAACCTGGATCTGCGCGCCGGTCTCCAGGGTGGCCGGCTTGGTTCCGCCGGTCGACCGGTCGCCCTGCAGCCCGGGGTCGGTCTGGCTGACGGTCAGCTCCACGGCCGCGGGCAGCTCCACGTACAGCGGGACCCCCTCGTTGAAGGCGACCACCGCGTTCTGCTCCTCGAGCAGGTAGTTCGCGGCGTCGCCGACGACAGCGGCCGGGATGTGCGGCTGGTCGTAGGTTTCGGTGTCCATGAAGACGAAGTCGTCGCCCTCGCGGTACACGTACTGCATCTCCCGCCGGTCCACGCTGGCCTGCTCGACGCGCACCCCGGCGTTGAAGGTCCGGTCGACCACCTTGCCGGACATCACGTTCTTCAGCTTGGTGCGCACGAACGCGCCGCCCTTGCCTGGCTTGACGTGCTGGAAGTCCACGACGTTCCAGAGCTGGCCGTCGATGTTGAGCGTCATGCCGTTCTTGAGGTCGTTCGTGGTGGCCACTGCGTCGTGTCTCCTGCATGCGTGCGGGGCCGGCTCGTCCCGGCTAAAGAACGAGAAGTTCCCTCGTGGTCGTGGTGAGCATGTCGCATGATCCCGCCGCCCCGGCGCGATCGCGCACCACCAGGGTGTCCTCGATCCTGACGCCGCCCTTGCCGGGCAGGTAGATCCCGGGTTCGACGGTAACGGGAACCCGCTCCACGAGTGTACCCGTCCGGCCGCAGGAGATTGTCGGAGCCTCATGGACCTCCAGGCCGACGCCGTGGCCGAGCCCGTGCCCGAAGTGGTCACCGTGACCCGCGGCGGCGATCAGGTCGCGCGCCGCCGCGTCGACCGCGGCAACATCGGTGCCGGCCGTCGCGGCCTCGACCCCGGCGCGCTGTGCCGTGGCCACGATCTCGTAGATCTCCCGCTGCCACGCGGCGGGCTGGCCCAGCGCCACGGTGCGGGTCATGTCCGCGTGGTACCCGCCGAACCTCGCGCCGCAGTCGATCGTGATCAGGTCCCCGGCCGCGAACGGCCGGCCGGTGGCACGTGGTGCGGGATCGCGCCGTTCGGCCCGCTGGCCACGATGGTGTCGAAGGCCGGCGCCTCGGCGCCGAGGTCGATCATGGCCCGCTCCAGCAGGACCGCGAACTCCCGCTCGGTCCGGCCCGCCGCGATGTGGGGCAGCGCGGCGGCGAACGCCTCGGCGGTGATCGAGCACGCCCGGGCCAGCAGGGCGATCTCGGTCTCGTCCTTGACCATCCGCAGTTCCTCGACGACGCTGCCCAGCGGCACGAGCGCCGGCCCGCCGTCGAGTGCGCTCAGCTCCGCATGCCGCTGCACGGTCATCTCCTGCGCCTCGAACGCCACCGTGCCCAGGCCGCGGGTCGCGGCCAGGCGGATCAGCGCGGGCTCGATGAAGCGCTCGACGACCAGTTCCAGGTCGGGGCAGTCACGAACCGCCGCCTCCGCGTACCTGGAATCGGTGGCCAGCACCCCGGGCCCGTCGGCGGGCAGCAGCAGCGCCGCGTTCGAGCTGACCATGCCGGTGAGGTAGCGGACGTTGGCCAGGCTGGTGATCAGGGCCGCATCCGCACCCAGCGCGGCGATCTTCTCCTGCGCGCGCCCCCGGCGGGCGGCCTGTATCTGCGGCATAAGCACGACTGTACGGCTCTGTCCCGGATCGGAAGACCTCCGGGCCTTGGGCCTTAACGCCACGGCCCGGGCCTGATCGCCGTCGCCGGGACCGCCATCAAGCCGCGAGGTCGCGGACCTGCTCGATCAGCCGGACCCGCTCGGCGTGCGTGGCGGCGATCGGCGCCACGTTGAGCGTGGTCACGCCGGACTCGCGGAACGCGGCGACCCGCTCGGCCACCCAGGAGCGCGGCCCGATCAGCGAGGTTCCCTGGAGCAGCTCGGCGGGGACCAGCGCGGCGGCCTCGTCCTTCCTGCCGTCCAGGTAGGCGTCCTGGATCGCCGCGGCCTCGGCCTCGAACCCGTACCTGCCGACCAGGTTGTTGTAGAAGTTGCGCCCCTTCGCGCCCATGCCGCCGATGTACAGCGCCTGCATGGGCAGGCCCAGCTCCAGCAGCCCGGTGACGTCCTCGCCGATGGCCAGCGACGCCGTGGCCGGCACCACTTCAAGCGGCCCCAGCGACGGGTCGCGCTTGGCCCGGCCGGCCTCCAGCGCCGCGCCCCACACCGACGCCGCCTTCTCCGGGAAGTACCAGATCGGCTGCCAGCCCTCGGCCAGTTCGGCGGCCAGCTCCACGTTCTTCGGACCCAGCGCCGCGACGAAGACCGGGATCCGGTCCCTGACCGGGTGGTTGATCAGCTTCAGCGGCTTGCCCAGCCCGGTGCCCTGGTCCGGCGGCAGCGGGATCGTGTAGTGGCGGCCGGCGTACTCCAGCCGCTCCCGCCGCCACACCTTGCGGCAGATCTCGATGATTTCCCTGGTCCGGCCGACCGGCGCGTCGTACGGCACGCCGTGCCAGCCCTCGATCACCTGCGGCCCGGAGGCGCCGATGCCGAGCACGAACCGGCCGCCGGAGACGTAGTCGAGCCCGGCCGCCGTCATCGCGGTCAGCGTCGGGGTGCGCGAGTACAGCTGCAGGATGCCCGAGGCGAGCTGCAGCCGCTCGGTCTTCGCGGCGACGTACCCGAGCTGGCTGACCGCGTCGTAGCTGTACGCCTCGGGCACGAACACGATGTCCAGGCCCGCCTTTTCGTAGTCGGCCAGCTCGGCGACGGTCTCGGCGAACCCGCCGGCGTAGTTCAGTGACATCCCGATGCGCATAGTCCGGCCCTTCCGCCCGCCCGCAGCCGAATCCCGTTCGGCTGGTGTGCCTTGAGCGTAGCGCGGAACGGAGCCGGACTCCGCTGGCCTGGCCGCCGTGATCAGGCGCTGCCGACGCTGGCCGGCTCGGCTAGGTCACCGACGACCGCGGCGAGGCTGGCTTCGTCGGCCGGTATCCCCGCTTCGGCAGGCCCAGCCCGTTGAGCACCACGAACCGGGCGCCGTGCTGGTACTTCTTGTCCCGCAGCCAGGCGTCCTTCAGCCGGGCCAGGTCAAAGCTCCCCTCCGTCGGCAGCCCCAGGTCGCTGAGCAGCCGGCGGTGCAGCTCGACCAGGTCAGCCGAGATCCGCTGCTGGCGGCGCGCCAGGTGCGCGGCGGCCATCATGCCGACCGCGATGGCCCCGCCGTCGTCGTCAGAGTCGAGCCCGCGCACCTGCTCGATGGCGTGCCCGAAGGTGTGCCCGTAGTTCAGGTGCCGCCGGCTGCCCTGCTCCCGCTCGTCGTTGCTGACGATCTCCGCCTTCACCGTCACGCTGCGGGCGACCACCTCGGCCAGCGTGGTGACGTTCCCCTCGCGCAGGTCCCGCACGTGATCAGCCACGAGCTTCACCAGGTCCGGGCCGTTGATCAGCGCGTGCTTGACGATCTCGGCGAGACCGGCCTGGTACTCACGCGAACGGCGCTCGGCGGCCAGCGTCACGTCCGCGATCACGGCGACCGGCTGGTGGACCGTGCCGACCAGGTTCCTGCCCTGCGGGAGGTTGAGCGAGGCCTTGCCGCCGACCGCGGAATCGGCCTGGGCGGCGAGCGTGGTGGGCAGCAGCACCAGCGGCATGCCGCGGTTGTAGGTGCTGGCCAGGAATCCGGCGATGTCACCGACGACCTCGCCGCCGACGCCCACGATGAGGTCGTCCTTGTGCACAGCGAGGTCGGCGAGGTGGCCGGCGACCTGCCCGATCGTGCCGAGATCCTTGGACTGCTGGCGGTCCGGCACCTCGATCCAGTGGACCTCGAGGCCGAGCCGCTGCAGGGCGCTGGTCGCGGTCGTCACCGCGCCGCCGTCGTGGCCGGCCGCCAGCAGCACCGCGGTCCTGGCGTGCGGCAGCGGCGGCAGCAGGCGGTCGAGGTCGGGCAGCAGGCCCGCGCCCACGTGCACGTTATAGGTGCCGCCGGTGCAGGCCACCAGGACCGAGGTCGTGCCCGCCGGGGCGGACGGCGCCTGGACCAGGCGCTCGATCATGTCGAGGCAGATGGCCTCGGGCCGCCGCCCGTCGGTGGCGATGGTCTGGGTCGCGACGGCCTGGTAGATGGCCAGCCGCCGCTCGAAGATGGCCTGCAGGTCGGGCGCGCGCAGCATCGGCCGGTACTCGTCGTGGGAGACCCGCAGCATCGCCTCCTCGTATCCAACCTGCAGGTAGACAACCTGGCTGCCGCGCAGCGCGTCCTGGGTAGCCGGATGCTCGACGCCGCCGCCCCCGAGCGCGAGCACGGCATCCTGGCCGCGCAGCAGCTCGGCCGTGATCTCGTGTTCCAGCTCGCGGAAGGCGGGCTCGCCGTCCGCGGCGAAGATCTCCCTGACGCTGCGGCCGGTGCGGCTCTCTATGATCAGGTCGCTGTCGACGAACGGCAGCCCCAGCTTCTCGGCGAGCATGTGCCCCACCGTGGTCTTTCCGGCGCCCATGAACCCGACCAGGACGATCACGCTGACGCACCCCGGGTCATCTCGGCGTTGATCAGGAGAACGTGCCTCAACGCTTCGCCACCTCCGCAAACGCGCGAGCGAGCAGGTCCTCGGGCGGATCCTCCAGCAGCACCGGGCGGCCCACGTCCTCGAGGATCACGAGCCGCAGCTGCGCCCGGCGGGCCTTCTTGTCGACGGCCATCGCCTCCCGAAGCGCGGGCCACGCCGCGGACATGCAGGTGGTCGGCAGGCCGACCGCGGAAAGAACGCTCCGGTGCCGCGCGGCGGTCTCCGCCGCCAGGCGGCCGGCGAGCCGCGCTACCTCGGCCGCGTACACCATGCCGACCGCGACCGCCTCCCCGTGCCGGATCTGGTAGCCCTCCAGACGCTCGAGCGCATGGCCGAGCGTGTGGCCGTAGTTCAGGACCTCACGGGGCCCGGACTCCCGCAGGTCCGCCGAGACAACCTCGGCCTTGACCCGGACCGTGCGCTCGACCAGTTCCCGAGCGTAGCGACCGTGCGGCGCCGTGGCCCCGTCCGCGTCGGCCTCGACCAGGTCGAGGATCACCGGATCCGCGATGAACCCGGTCTTGATCACCTCGGCGAGGCCGCTCACGTACTCGGCCCGGGGCAGCGACTCGAGCACGGCCAGGTCGGCGAGGACCCCGGCGGGGGGATGGAACGCGCCGACGAGATTCTTCCCCGCGGCGATGTTGACGGCGGTCTTCCCCCCGATCGCCGCGTCCACGACCGCCAGCAGCGTGGTGGGCAGCAGGACCACGCGCACTCCTCGCAGCCAGGTCGCCGCGACGAAGCCGGCCAGGTCCGTCGTGGCCCCGCCTCCGATGCCCACGATGGCGTCGCTGCGGGTCACCCGGTGCGAGGCCAGCCGCGACCACAGTCCCGCCGCCACGGTGATGTCCTTGGCCACCTCCCCGGCCGGCACCTCTTCGGCGTGCACGACGTACCCGGCGGCGGCGAGCACCCGGCACGCGGGCCGCGCGATCTCTCCGAGTCCGGCGGGGTGGATGACCACCACCGTGCGGGCGGCGGCGCCGATCAGCGCGGGCAGTTCGCCGAGCACGCCGGTGCCGACGACCACGTCGTAGGGGCACGCGCCGCCGACCGGGATCCGGGTGGCGCTCACGAGCGCGGCTCGGCGCCGAGCCCGGAGTTGCTGGCTGCGATCGCGGCCGCTATCTCCTCGGCGATCTGCTGCGGCTCAAGGCCGTCGGTGTTCACGGTCAGCCAAGCCACCTCCTGGTACAGCCCGCGTCGCTCCTCGAGGAGCTGCCGCAGCCGCCCGCGCGGATTGCCGGGCAGCGGCGGGCGGGGCCGGTCCAGTCCCGACCTGCGGGCCACGGCCGCGAATCCGGCCTCCAGGTACACCACCCGCTGGCCGTCCAGCAGCCCGCGGGTGGCCTCGCTGAGGACGGAGCCGCCGCCCAGCGCGAGCACCCCCCGGTGACCCTGGATGGCCGCCGGCACGGCCGAACGCTCGAGGGCCCGGAACGCCTCCTCGCCATCCTCGATGAAGATGTCGCCGACCGGCTTGCCCGCCCATTCCGCGACCAGGCTGTCCGTCTCGGCGAAATCCACGCCGAGCAGCGCGGCCAGCAGCGGGCCGACCGTGGACTTACCGGACCCAGGCGGGCCGATGACGATGACGGCCGGCCCCGGGACGTCACGTTCCGGCCAAGATGTTGTGAAGTCAGCGATCGCTAGCTCCCGAACGGCAGGTTTTCTGGTCTCTGGCAGCCTACCCAGGAGATCACCGGGGGCGCCGGCTAGCGCCGGCCGGAACCCCGCGCGGGGCTCCGGCCAGCGGCCCACGCCGTGGTGGCCGTGGGCTCCGGGCCGGCTACGGCCCGCCGAAAGTAACGGTCACGGCAGGTAGAAGTACTTCGACTCGCCGGCCTGGCTGACGTTCGCCGAGGTGAGGAGCACGTCGGGCAGGCTCAGGTGGAACGTGATCGCGCTGCTCTTTCCGGTGAGCTTGTCATAGGCGTCCTGGGCGGCCATGGCTCCCTCCTGGGCGGCCTGCTGAGCGACCGTCGCGCTGAGCGTGCCCTTCTTCAGCAGCGACACCTCGGTCGGGCTGGCGTCGAATCCGACGACCAGGACCTTTCCGGCCATGCCCGCCGCGGCGATCGCGGGTATCGCGCCTTCCGCGTTGGGCTCGGCAACGCCGAAGATCGCCCTGACCTGCGGATGCGCGCTCAGGATGGACCGGACGATGGTTTCGCTCGACGATGTCGCCTGCTGGGTGTACTGGAGGGTGACCACCTTGATGCCCGGATACGAGGCCTGGAGCACGCTATTGACGGCCTGGATGCGGTCGACCTGGGTGGTCGCGGTCGGCGAGAGGCTCAGCTCGGCGATCTGCCCGCTGCCGTGCAGTTCCTTCCCCAGGAAGGCCCCGGCGAGCTGGCCGCCCTGGGTGTTGTCCGTGGTGATCTCCGCGGTCAGCCTGGACGTGTTGGTCAGCTGGGTGTCCACGGTGATGACCGGGATGCCCTCGTTCAGGCAGGTATTGATCGCCGGAGCCATCGCCACCGGGTCGGTCGGCGCGACGATCAGCACGCTCGGGTGCTTGCTGCAGACGCCATCCACGACGGGCGTCTGCGCGCTGGGAGCGAAATCCGGCGAGCCCTGATAGGTCACGGTCATGCCGAGTGCCTTGGCCTTCGCCTGCATGCCGCTGAGCACGGTGTCGTAGAACGAGACGCCGGTGGCGCCGGGAACGAAGGCGATCGTGTAGTGCTTGGCGCCCGAGCCGCTGCCGCCGGAGCTGCTCGAGCTCGGGCTCGAGCTCGAGCTGCTGCTGCACGCCGCAGCGGTGAGGGCGACGACGGCCAGCGCCGCGGCCAACGCCCACCGGCGTGGCTGTCGGTCAAGGAACATGCTTCCTCCTGGGGGCTAGAAATGCGGTAAGGGTTGAGCAGAGCGGTCAGGCCTGGCCGTTTCGCCGGCCGGCCACCGACGGCGGGATGAATGCCGGAACGGCGGACGCGGTCGTCCCGGGCGGCCGCCGCCGGGCCCGGCTTCGGCCGAGGTGCAGCTGATCGAAGTAAACGGCGAGGATCAAGATGACGCCGACGGCGACTTCCTGCCAGAACGGGGGGACGTTGGTGATCACCAGGCCGGTGACGAGGACGGCGATGATGAACGTGCCGATCACCGAGCCGATGATCGTGCCCCGCCCGCCAAACAGGCTCGTGCCGCCGATGACGACGGCCGCGATCGCGTTGAGGTTGTCATCCGAGCCTGAGGCGGGGTTTCCTGCGCCGAGGCGGGCCATGACCAGGACGCCGGCCACCCCGGCGAGCAGGCCGCAGATCAGGTAGACCTTGAACAGGTGCCGCCGGTCGTTGATGCCGGCCCGGATGACGGACTCCCGGCTGTCGCCGATGCTCAGGGTGTAGGCGCCGAACCGGGTCTTGGCCAGCACGACCCCGCACCAGACGGTGATGATGGCGGCGATCAGCACGGGCACCGGCACCCAGCCGCCCAGGTTGGTGTTGCCGAACGTCGCGACCGAGCCGGGGATGGCGGAGATCTCCTGGCCGTTGCTCAGCAGGTTGCCGAGTCCGGTGGCGATGCCCAGGGTGCCGAGCGTGACGACCAGCGGCGGGATGGGGGTACGCGACACGAGCACGCCGTTGACGGCCCCGAAGACGCCTCCGGCGAGCACCGCGGCGAGAAAGCCGACCGAGACCGAGAGCAGGTCGGGACCGCCGGTGACCGCGAACCAGTGCGCCATCACCCACGCGCCGACCATTCCCGAGCAGCCCAGGACGGCTCCGACGGACAGGTCTATGCCGCCGGTGCAGATGACGAACGTCTCACCGACGGCCAGGAGCAGTACCTCGGTCGCCGTGCTCGAGGTGTTCAGCCAGTTGGACTGGGTGAGGAAATACGGCGAGGCGATGCTGAAGCCGATCACGAGGGCGAGCAGGACCACGCCGATCCAGAGATCCCGGGCCTGGGCCCGGCTCCGGTGCCACCCGCGGGCGGCATGCGGGGCACCGGTGCCCGGGGCCGGCTGCTCGTCCGCGACCGGGCGGCCGGGAAGGGTGAGTTTCATCGGGACCGCCAGCCCTCTCCGTCACCCGGGGCCGGATCGCCGGACCCGGCCTCGGCCGTGGCGCCGGCGGACGGGGCCGCGCCGCTCTTGGCCCCGGTTATGTAGCCGACCAGGTTCTCCGAGGTGAGCTGGCTGTGGCCGAGTGTGGCCGCCAGCTGCCCGAGGCGGAGGACGGCCACCCGGTCACAGACGGCGAGGACGTCGGGCATCTGGTGACTGACGAAGACGACCGCTATGCCGTCGTCGCGGATCCGGCGGACCAGCTGCAGCACCTGCTCCTGCTGCTCGACGCCCAGCGCGCTCGTGGGCTCGTCGAGCAGCATCACCTTGCTCGTCCAGGCCGCGGCCCTGGCGATCGCGAGGACCTGGCGCTGGCCGCCCGACAGGTTCCTGGCCGACGCGTGAATGTCCGGGATGCTGGTCCGCAGCCGGGCCATCTCGCTGGCCGTGTGCGCGGTCATGGCCTTGGTGTTCAGCCATCCGATCCGGCGGCCCAGCCAGTTGGCCGAGATCAGCTCCTGTCCCATGAAGAAGTTGGCCACCACATCGCGCTGGTCGGCCAGGGCCAGGTCCTGGTAGACGGTGGAAATGCCGGCTTCGCGCGCCGCGGCCGGGTTGGCGAATCGCACCGGGTCCCCGTCAACCTGGATCTGCCCCCCGGATGGCGATGTCGCACCGGCCAGGATCTTCAGCAGCGTGGACTTGCCGGCGCCGTTGTCGCCGACGAGCCCGAGCACCTCGCCGGCTTCCACGTGCAGGCTGACACCGCGGAGCGCATGCACGCCGCCGTAGTGCTTGGCGAGGTCTTGCACAGCCAGTCGAGCCGGCATCGCCGCCCTCCCTTCGAAGAGTGACCGGTCCGGCCGGTCAGTCGCCAACGTCCGCGTCCTGGTTCTGCTGATCGCGCCATCGCGTGAGGACCTGGTCGAGCGACCGGCGGGCCCGCGCCGCGAACTGTGCGGGAGTGATCTCGTGACTCAGCGAGAGCCGCGGGGCCTCCACCGCGACCGGCGTGGCGGCCGGGACGGCGGACAGCAGCTCAGCCAGCGGCAGCGCGCCTTCTCCGGGGAGCAGCCGCTGCGTCCGCGCCTCGAGGGCGGCACTGCCGCCGTCCGGCGGCTGGCCGCGCGGCAGGACCCGGGATAGCGGCACCTCGTGCGGGGGCTGCAGCGTTGCATCGCACAACTGCACGTAGCTGAGCAGGCCGGGGTCGACCCGCTCGATCTGGCCGATGTCGACACCGCACCGCTGGACATGCAGCGCGTCGAGCAGGATCCCGCCGCCGTCTGACCGAGCCGCGATCGCCACGGCATCGTCCAGGGTGCGGACCGTCTTGTACGCCATGAACTCGATCACCGCCCGGACCCCGTAGGACGCGGCCATCCGGGCGAGCTGACCGAAGCGATCGGACAGCCGGCGGAACTCGGGATCGTCGCCGATCGCGGTGATGTAGCGCGCGTTCAGTTGCGCCGCCACCTCGAGGATGGCCTCGCTGGCGGCGAGGTCGGCCTCCGGGACGAGCCGGATCACCTCGGTGTCCAGGACGGTCACGCCGCAGTCGCGGCAGCGCTGCGCGGTCTCCGCCACCATGGGCGAACCCGGTGACATCGGCCACGGGGACTCGCTCGCCGTCGCGGGCGCGATGCGCAGGCCGACGGCATCGAACCCGGCCCCGGCGGCCAGCACCACGAAATCCGGCGGCGGGACATCCAGCAGCGTGAGGTGGTCCAGGGCAAGTACCCGGTCCCACCGCATCGGCGACCCTAGCGTCATCGTTCGGGCTCCTGGTAATATACGAACTTGTTAGTACATTATGTCGACACCTGATGTGGCGGCACAAGCCGGACTTCCGCCTGCCCAGTCGCGACCTCATGTCAAGGATGTTGCCGAAATGTGACAGCCGGGCGGCGGGCGGGCTTGGGCGCGCTCCTGGGCGCGCCGATCCGCCGGCGCCCTCGATCCGAGGGAGCTTACGTGCCTCAGGCCAGGCAGGTGGTTCTGATCGGCGGGCGTACGAGCGCCTCGTTCTCGCCCGCCGTCTGGAACCGGGTGTTCGCGGACTTCGCGATCCCGCTGGATTACCGCAGACACGACATCCTCCCAGCGGATCTGACCCAGGCGGTGAGCCAGGTGCGCGATCCTGGCGTCGCGGCCGCGAACGTGACCATGCCCTACAAGGCGCGCGCCGCGGCACTGGCCGATGTCAGGGACGCGGATGTCGACCGTGCGGGCGTGACGAACTTCCTGGTGAACCGCTCCGGGATGCTGCACGCCAGTAACACCGACCTCGCGGCCGTGCGGGTCGCGTTGCGGCATGTCACGGTCTGGAATGCGCTCGTGCTGGGTGCCGGGGGTGCGGGGGCCGCGGCCCTGGGCGGGGCCATCGGAGCGGTACGCCGCGTTGTCATCGCCGACCGCGACGGGGCAGCGGCCCGCGGCCTGGCCGCGCGGGCGCGCGACTGGGGGATGGAGGCCGCCGCCGTGGCGTGGGAGGCGCTCGCGGCGGTCGTTCCTGACGCCGATCTCATCGTGAACGCAACGCCGATCGGAATGGATGCTGGGGATACGCGCTCGCCGGTCCCGGGCGGACTGCTCGGGCACCGGCCAGCGGTGTACGACTTCGTCTACCGCAAGGAAATGACGCCGCTGCAGGTCATGGCCTTGGCGGCGGGCTGCCCGCTGAACGACGGGCTCGCCCATCTCACGCAGCAGGCGGTGGCGATGATCCCGGGTCTTGGCCTGGCCCCGGAGATCGCCGAGGCCATACCGCCCGTGACGGCCGCGGTGGCCGGGCGCGCGCCGTTCACCTGGGAGAGCTGCGGTATCAGGGCTGAGTGACGCGGAGAGCGGCCGGCGGCCTCAGCCGATCACCAGCGAGTCCAGGTAGCCGCGCAGGTTGCGGCGCGCCTCGCGCACCGAGTCGCCGCCGAACTTCTCGATGGCCGCGTCGGCGAGGACGAGCGCGGCCATGGCCTCGGCCACCACGCCGGCGGCCGGGACCGCGGTGACGTCGCTGCGCTGGTTGATGGCCTTCGCTGGCTCGCCGGAGCGCACGTCGACGGTGTCCAGGGCCCTGGGCACGGTGGAGATCGGTTTCATCGCGGCCCGCACCCTGATCACCTCGCCGGTGCTCATCCCGCCCTCGATTCCCCCGGCCCGGTTGGTCCGCCTGCGGATCCCGCGGCCGGTTCCCTCGATCTCGTCGTGCGCCACCGAGCCGCGGCGGCGCGCGGTAGTGAAGCCATCGCCGATCTCGACCCCCTTGATCGCGTGAATGCTCATCATCGCGCCGGCCAGCCTGCCGTCGAGCCGCCGGTCCCAGTGCACGTGGCTGCCCACGCCGGGCGGCACGCCGTAGACGGCCACCTCGATCACGCCGCCCAGGGTGTCGCCGTCCTGGCGGGCCCGGTCGATCTCTTCCTGCATGGCCGCGCTCGCCTCCGGATCCAGGCAGCGCACCGGATCCTCGTCGACCCGCGGGCCGTCCTGGCGGTCCGGCAGCACGCCCTCGGGCGCGCACACGGCACCGATCGCGACCACGTGACTCAGTATCTGGACGCCGAACGCCTGACCAAGGAACCGCCGGGCGACCTCGCCCAGTGCCACCCGGGCCGCCGTCTCGCGGGCGCTGGCCCGCTCAAGCACCGGCCGCGCCTCGTCGTGGCCGTACTTCTGCATGCCCGCCAGGTCCGCATGGCCGGGACGGGGCCTGGTCAGCGGGGCGTTCCTGGCCTGGTCGGCGAGCTCCGCCTCGGTCACCGGGTCGGGCGACATCACGGTCTCCCACTTGGGCCACTCGGTGTTGGCTATCCGTATCGCGACCGGGCCGCCCAGCGTCACGCCGTGCCGCACGCCCCCGGTGATCTCGGCCTCGTCCTGCTCGAACTTCATCCGCGCACCACGGCCGTATCCGGCCCGCCTCCTGGCCAGCGCGGCCGCGATGTCCGCGGTCGTGACCTCGACGCCCGCGGGCATGCCCTCGCAGATCGCCACGAGCGCGCGCCCGTGTGACTCCCCCGCGGTCAGCCAGTGCAGCATGCTGCCGATCCTGCCATGGTCAGGCTTCCGTCCGGCCGGCTGCCGGGGTGACGGCGATCGCGACGCCGCGGCGCAGCCGCCCGCCCAGCGCCGCCATGACCTCGGTTCCCAGCTGCCTGATCGTCTCGCCGGCCGCGGCCCGCGTGCAGTCGGGCGCGAGCACCAACCGGACCTCCAGGTCACTTCCGGCTTGGCCGGGCGCCAGGCGGACCCCGGCGACCGCCCGCTGGCCAGCCGCGGCGGCCCGGACCGCGGCCAGCACATCCGGATCCTCGTGCGGCAGCGGGACCGGCAGGCCGCCGGCCAGCGCAGCCAGGCGCGCGCCGTCGACCGCGATCGGGACCGGCCCGGCGATGTCCACGACGACCGCGCACGAGTCGTCGGCGGCCGCGCGCCATACCAGGCCGGCCGGCGCGGGCACCGGGCGTGCCTCCTTTCGCCACCTGACCAGCGCGTCCAGGCAGGTGAACGCGGGAATCGCCGACCTGCCGTCGCGCCCGACCAGGGTGGGCAGAGACATCTCGCTGTTCCGGTCGCCGCCGCCCCGGCCGGGCCCGGGATCCTCGCTCCCGGCCGCCGCCGCGATGATCGGCACGAGCAGCCGCGAGCACGCCAGCGCGAGCAGGACGGCGTGCTCGCTGCCTTGCCCGGAGCCGAACGCGGTCAGGGCGGCGGCCACGCGCGGCTCGGCGGAGCCGTCGTCCTCATCCGGCTCGGCGGACCGGGAGTCGTCACCGGTAGACGCGGTCACCCGCCACACTGTAGATGCCGCCCTCCGGCCGGCGTCGGCGCAGGTAGCCTGGGCGCTTGGTACCAACGGGTCAGCGGAAGCAGTTGAGGACGCATTTCGCGATGTGAGACTCTCATGGAACTGCATCAACGTCGACCACAGGGGAACGCGTGCGCCAGGCTGACCAGGCCTCCTTGGCGATTAAGCCGGGGACCCTCATGCAGAAGGCGATCCCGCCACGGCTGGTCGAGCCGTACCTGACGGGCCGCCGTGCGGTCATCGCCGGGTTCGTCTACCGGGTGCAGGACAGCTCCTTCGCCAACCCGGCAGAGTACTACGAGGCGCTGGATCTGGGCTATGAAGGCTCGGACTTCGGCCCGGACATCGCGGAGGTGTATGTCTTGCGCTGGAATGCGGTGGACCCCGAGTCGTACCGGGTCCCTTACTCGTCCGAGATGGGCGGCGACTGGTCGGGTAAGCCGCCGTTCACCGGTACTGGTTACACGTCGTCGCGCAGCCACGTGGTCGCCGAGTTCTACCTCGATCCGGTGTCAGTCCCGGTGGGAGCGGAGATCTACCGGATCACCCCGGGCGGTGAAGCCTTCATCGCCCGGTTCGACGGGCAGGTGTGGCTGCGTCCGGCGGGGGCGATCTGAGCATGCGCTACCGGCTGATGGCGACCTACCGCGGTGTCCCCTACGAGGCTGGCGTCGGCCCCACCGACGCCGATGTTGTGTTGTTCGCCGCCTGCCCGCCGCCGGAGGAACTCGGGTTCGAGCCTGCCACCGGCCACTGGCGCAAGGAGTTGCGCATCGAGGAGGTGCAGGCGCTCTGGGAGTCCAGGCCGATGGGCGTGTTCCGGGGCGACCGCTGCATCGTGCTCGACGATCTCGGTGACCGGCTGCATATCGCCTACCTGGGCCATGACGCCTACCAGGCCGAGCAGCTCGGGTATTGGCAGGTGGACCGCGGTGTATTCGAACTCATAACGCCGCGTGATGAGGTCAGCGAGATCGTCGAGGAACGGCTTGACTATCCGCAGCGGCCCGGTGGGAAAAGGCCGCGCGCCGCTTCGCCGCGCGCCGCCGCGGCCCCCGCCACCGCGCCCCAGCCAGCCGTCCCGCCGGCCACCGCGCCGCAGGCCGCCGGGCTCCCTGGCACCGCTCCCCCGGTCACCGCGCCCCCGGCTACCGCGCCGCAGCCAGCCGTCCCGCCGGCCGCCGCACCGCTGTCCGCCGGGCCCGGCATGGCCGGCGGCGGCGCGGCACGCGATCTCGCCGTGATCCCGCCGGGCGGCGAGCCTCCGCTGCCCCTGGAGGCAGCCGCCCGGCGCGCGGCGTCGGCCCGCGTCCTGCAATCGGCCGGGCCGGCCGGGCCGCCAGCACCGGAATCCGGGCCGCTCACGCCGGACGCCGGACCACTCGCGGCCGAACCCAGACCGCTGGTCCCCGACCCCGGGCCGCTGGTCCCCGAACCCAGACCGCTGGTCCCCGAGCCCGGGCCGCTGGTCCCCGAACCCGGGCCGCTCGTACCCGAGCCCGGACCACGCGCGCCCGAACTCGGGATACCCGCACAGCAGCTGGCGTCGACGGCACCGCAGCCGGTACCACCTGCGGCCGCTCCCTCGCCCCGCGGGCCGCAGAACGAGCCACCGCCACCGCGCCGTCGGCGTTCCGCGCTCAGGCGCCAGGCGACGCAGCGGATCTTCTCGGAACTCGCGGGCCTCGCGGCGATACCGCCCTCCGCCTACGCGGTGGGCGAGGAGGTCGACGGCGCCATGTGCCTGATCCAGACTCCGGACGGGTTCGAGGTCTTCAATGCCGCCGCCGGGGCCAGGCACGAGGTGCGTATTTTCGACGACGAGGAGTCCGCCTACTTCTACCTGTTCGGCGTCCTGGCCGCCGAGGCGGTCCGCACCGGCCGCCTGGCGCCGCAAGGCTAGGCCGGACATGCGGCCCGGCTGAGAACTAGCTGTGGTGTTGGCGAAGTTCGCCCGCATGCGCCGCTCGGGCCGCTATGGTGCAATTGCTGGCGGGGCTGAAGGTCCCCCGCTCCCCAAGCAGCCCCGCCGGCATTTTAATAGCCAGGTCGTGCCCCGGTCAGCATGCCGAGAAAGCAAGATGGTTGGCATGACGAAGCTGACCTCGATCCCGCTCACCGGAGAGCAGTTCCGGATATCCGCGGGTGATTACTCCGCAACAGTTACCGAGCTCGGCGCGGGCTTGCGCGAATTCCGGCACCGTGATCGGCCCGTTATCGCGGAATACGGAGCCGACGAACTCCCTCCAGGTGGCGCGGGCCAGCTGCTCGCCCCGTGGCCCAACCGCGTCGACGGCGGCCGGTACACGATCGGCGGCACCAGTTACCAGCTGGACCTGAGCGAGCCCGCGAACGGCAACGCCATTCACGGCCTGACCCGGTGGGCGGGCTGGCAGGAAGCCGAGCACGCGGCCGACGTGGTGCGGCTGAGGCACGTGCTGCACGGGCACGCCGGCTACCCGTTCTGCCTCGAGCTGACCGCCGAGTACCGGCTCAGCGCCAGCGGCGGGCTGCAGGTCAGCGTGACGGCGGGCAACGCGGGCAGCCGTCCGGCCCCGTACGGCACCGGCCAGCACCCGTACCTGACCACCGGTGCCCCGGTGATCGACGAATGCGAGCTCCTGCTGCCGGCCGCCCGCTGGCAGCCGGCCGGTGACCGCGGCATCCCGAAGGGCCAGCCCGAGGACGTTACCGGAACTCCCTACGACTTCCGTGAGCCGCGCCTGGTCGGGGCGACCAGGCTCGATCACGCGCTCACCGCGCTGACCGCCGGCCAGGACGGCCGGGCCTGGGCCCAGCTGAGCAGCGCGGGCGTGCGGGTGGCGTTCTGGGCGGGCCGGGGCTACCGGTGGCTGCAGGTGTTCACCGGGGACCCCCTGGAGCCGGCCCGCCGCAGGAAGGCGGTCGCCATCGAGCCGATGACCTGCCCGCCGAACAGCTTCGTCACCGGGACCGACCTGCTGATCCTGCAGCCGGGCGACAGCATCACGCACGAGTGGGGCATCGCCGTGCGTCAGGCCTGACGCGCGGTGCCTGCGGGCGGCCCGGGCGGCCCGGGCGGCCCGGGCGCGGTGGGGCCGCGCGGCCGGACCAGCCCGGCCAGCCGCTCCAGGTCGGAGCGGGTGTCCAGGTCATCGGGACTGCCGGTGTCGCCGCACTCCACCGGCGTGACCAGCTCCGGGTGCGCGCGCAGGAACGGCCGCGCCCCGGCGTCGCCCACGGCCAGGGCGGTCACCTCGGCCCAGTGCTCGCGGGCGAGCAGGACCGGGTTGCGGGGCGCGCCGTCATAGGCGGCCACGGCTACCCGTGCGCCGGCCGCGTAGGCGGCGATCAGGCGCCGCACCGCCTCGGACCCGACCAGCGGCTGATCCACCAGCGCGATCACGGCGGCGTCGCAGCCGTCCGGCACCGTGGCCAGCCCGGCGGCGAGCGACGAGCCCATGCCGCTGCGCCATCCGGGGTTGTGCACGGCCAGCACGCCGGGCAGGTCAACGGCCACCGCCCCGGTGACCACGACGATGGGCGCCGCGCCGCCGTCGCGAAGCAGGGCGACGCCGCGCTGGGCCAGCGGCTCCCCGCCCACCTCGACCAGCGCCTTCGGCTGCCCGAGCCTGCTGCCCTGGCCCGCGGCGAGCAGGATCCCGGCGACTCGGGCTGACGCGGCGGGCTGCACGCCTGCCAGGCTAGTGGGCCGGACCGCCTCAGCCGTGGTGGATCCGGCCCGTGGTCCGGGTGAGCGGGCGTCCGGAACCGCCCCAGCGCAGCTGGATGAGCTCGGCCGCGATCGCCACCGCGGTCTCCTCGGGCGTCCGCGCCCCCAGGTCAAGCCCGATCGGCGAGCGCAGCCTGGCCAGCTCGTCCTCGGTCAGGCCCGCCTCGCGGAGCCTGGCCAGCCGGTCGTCGTGCGTGCGCCTGCTGCCCATCGCCCCGATGTAACCGGCCGGGGTGCGCAGGGCCACCTCGAGCAGCGGCACGTCGAACTTGGGATCGTGGGTGAGCACGCAGATGACCGTGCGCGGGTCCACGTTCTGCCCGGCCAGGTACCTGTGCGGCCAGTCGGTCACCACCTCGTCAGCGTCCGGGAAGCGCCTGCGGGTCGCGAACACCGGCCGCGCGTCGCAGACGGTCACCCGGTAGCCGAGGAACTTGCCGGCCCGCGCCACCGCCGCCGCGAAGTCGATCGCGCCGAAAACCAGCATCCGCGGCGGCGGCGCGAAGGACTGCACGAAGACCGACAGCTCGTCTCTTCGCCGCTCGCCGTCGGGGCCGTACCGGCGGACGCTGGTCAGGCCCTGCGCGAGCATGCCGCGCGCGTCATCGTCCACGGCCTGGTCCAGCCGGTCGCCCGACCCGAGCGTGCCCGACGACCGGCGCCCGTCCGCCGACCGGCGGCCGTTCGCCGGCTGGCCGTTCGCCGCGCCGTCCTCGCCGCCCGGGCCCCAGATCACCCGCCGGGCGCCGACCCGGCCCGGCCCGTCGATGACCGTGGCCACCGCGACCGGCTCGTCGGCGCGGACCGCGGCCGCCACCTCGCCCAGCTCGGGGAATGTCTCCCGGCTGACCGGCTCGACGAACATGTCGATGATGCCGCCGCAGGTCAGGCCGACGGCGAAGGCGTCATCGTCGGATATGCCGTAGGTCTGCAGCACCGCCTGGCCGCTGGCCCGGACCTCGCCGGCCAGCTCGTATACGGCTCCCTCGACGCAGCCGCCCGAGACGCTGCCCACGGCCTCGCCGTCGGCGGACACCGCCATCGCCGCGCCGGGCTCCCGTGGCGCGCTGCTGAACGTCCGCACCACCGTGGCCAGGCCGAACGCCTCCCCGGCATCCCACCACTTGGAAATCGGATCCAGGATGTCTCGCACGCTTGTCACCTCAGGTCTCGCGGTACTTTCCCCAGGTTACGTTCCCTGTGGGCCGGGAAGCGATGCTGCGACCGGCCCCGAGCCGCCAGGCCCACCCCGCCCGCGGGCCCGCGGCCGGGGTTTGACATCATTTCTTAGGTTAGCCTAAGCTCACCGCCTGCGGGCCGGGCTACCTGACAGGACGGAGACTATGGCGACTCCAAGCGATCCGGCCGTGGCCCGGGTCCGCGGGCTTGCGATGCTGGCCATGACCGCGCTGGGGCTGGCCGCGCTGCTCGGCGCGTGCGCGTCCGGCGCACCGGCGTCCCGGCCGGTGCCTGCTTCGACGTCCCGGCCGGTATCCGCGGCCGCGGTCCGTGCGGCCTGCACCCAGCTCAGCGCGGTGCTCTCGGACGGGCCGGATCCGGACGCCGATCCGGTCGGGTACGCGGAAGCCCAGATCCTCCCGCTCGGCCAGATCCGCACGCCCGACTTGCCGCTCCGGGCCGCGCTCAGCAAGCTGGCCGCCGCCTACCGGGCGTTCTTCGCCAGCAACGGGACGTCGAGCCCGGCCAAGCTGGCGGTCGCGGCGGCGACCAAGCGGATCAACGCACTGTGCCCGGGCGCCGCGTCATGAGAGGCACGCGCTGGCTGGCCGCCGCCGCGGGCCTGGCGGCCTGCTGCGGGCTGCTGTCCGCCTGCGGAGGCTCGGCGGGCGGGGCGGACGCCCAGTCGATCACCTTGTACAACGGACAGCACGTGCAGACCGCTGACGCGCTGGTGGCGGCGTTCGAGAAGCAGACCGGCATCACGGTCAACGTCCGGAGCTCCGACGAGGACACCCTGGCCGACCAGATCGTGACCGAGGGCTCGCACTCCCCCGCGGACGTGTTCCTGACCGAGAACTCGCCGCCGCTGGAGAGCCTTCAGGCCAAGGGCCTGCTGGCCAAGGTGGATGCGCCGACGCTCGGCCGCACCCCGGCCCGGTTCAGTTCGCCCGCCGGCGACTGGGTGGGCGTCTCGGCCCGGGTCAGCGTGCTCATCTACAACCCGGCGCTGATACCGGCCGGCAAGCTGCCCGCCGAGGTGCGCCAGCTCGCGGACCCGCAGTACCGGGGGAAGCTGGCCCTGGCGCCGCAGGAGACCGACTTCCAGCCGATCGTCACCTCGTACCTGCGGGCCTACGGCCGGTCCGCCACCCTGACCTGGCTCAAGGACGTCTACGCCAACGCCAGCGGGCATGTCTACCCCGACAACGAGACCATTGCCGACGAGGTGAACCGGGGGGCCGTGGCGTTCGGGATAGTCAACCAGTATTACTGGTACCGGATGCGGGCCGAGATCGGTGCCGGGAACACCAAGGCGGAGATCACCCACTTCGCGCCGGGCGATCCCGGCTACGTCGTCGACGTCTCCGGGGCCGCGGTCCTTAAGTCGTCCGCGCACCAGGCCGCGGCGCAGAAGTTCCTCGCGTTCCTGGTCAGCCAGCAGGGCCAGAGCATCATCGCCGACCCGAGCAAGTCGATCAGCTTCGAGTACCCGATCGCGTCCGGCGTGACCACCGAGGCCCCGGAGACGCCGTTCGCCGGGCTCCGGCCCTATCCGATCACGATCGCGGAGCTCGGCACCGGGGCGACGGCCATCGCCCTGATGCGCCAGGCGGGCCTGCTGTGACCGAAGCGCAGACACTGCCCAGGCCGGGGCCGCCTTCCGCGCCCGGCCCGGCACCCGCCGGCCGCCCGCCGGTGCGGGCCAGGCGGGCCCGCCGGCCCGCGGCGCTGATCGCCGCCAGCCTCGTCGTGGCCGCCGTGCTGGCGCTGCCGCTCGTCTTCCTGCTCATCGAGGCGCACGGGGCGGGCACGTCGACGGTCACCAGCCTGATCTTCCGCAGGCTGACCGCCGACCTGCTGTGGAACACGGTCAGGCTCACGGTCGTGGTGACCGCGCTGTGCGCGGTGATCGGAACCGCCGCGGCCTGGTGCGTCGAGCGGACCAACCTGCCCGGGCGGCGGGTCTGGGCGGTGCTCGTGGTGGTGCCGCTGGCCATCCCCGACTTCGTGGTGAGCTTTGGCTGGGCGTCGCTGTGGACCTGGGTGCAGGGCTTCCGCGGCGCGGTCGTGGTGATGACGCTCGCCGTCTACCCGCTGGTCTACCTGCCGGTCGCGGCCAGCCTGCGCGCCGCCGACCCGGGCCAGGAGGAGGTGGCGCGCAGCCTCGGCACCGGCCGGGTGCGCACGTTCGTCCGGATCACGCTGGCCCAGGCGCGCGGGGCGATCCTGGGCGGCTGCCTGCTGGTCGCCCTGGTGCTGCTCGCCGAGTACGGCGCGTTCGAGATCCTCGGCTACCAGACCTTCACCACCGAGATCTTCACCGAGTTCAACGTGTCGTTCAGCATCCCGGCCGCGTGCGCGCTGTCGCTGGTGCTCGTGCTGCTCAGCCTGCTGGTGCTGGCGGGCGAGGGGATGCTGCGCGGCCGCGGGCGGGTGAGCCG
This sequence comes from uncultured Actinomycetota bacterium, assembly GCA_963729365.1. GTDB lineage: Bacteria > Actinomycetota > Actinomycetes > Streptosporangiales > Streptosporangiaceae > JASHPR01. The sequence goes on along the minus strand of CAVSNQ010000006.1, from coordinate 76,889 downwards.
GGCCGGCCCGCTGGCGGCACGCCAGATGCCACCGCACCGGCTCGGCCGGGCCACGCTGCCGGTCCTGGCCGGCTTCGGCCTGCTCTCCGCGCTGGCGCTCGGCGTCCCGGTCGGGGCGAGCGGGTACTGGATGTTCGAGGGGGGCGCCCACGCCTTCGGCGGCGTGTCCCTGCCGGTCGCTGCCTGGCACACCGCGATGTACGCGATCGGCGCCGGGGCCGTGGACACCGTGGCCGCGCTGCCGATAGCGCTGCTGGCCATCAGGCACTCCGGCCGGCTGCGATATCTCCTCGAGCGCAGCACGTACCTGGTCCTGGCCATGCCGGGTGTGGTTGCCGCGTTTGCCCTGTCTTACTTTGCCGAACGCTACGCGAGCGGCTTCCTCTACCAGAGCGCGCCGCTCCTGGTCGTGTGCTATTCGATCATGTTCTTCCCGCTGGCCCTGGTCGGGGTGAAGGCCTCGCTGGCCCGGGCTCCGGCGAGCCTGGACGAGATCGCCCGCTCCCTCGGCCAGCGCCGGCTGGCCGTGCTCTGGCGGGTCACGCTGCGGCTGGCCGGACCGGGCCTGGCCGCCGCGTTCTGCCTGGTCTTCCTGTCGGTGGTGACCGAGCTCACCGCCACGCTGCTGCTGATCCCCACCGGCGTGCAGACGCTCGCCACCCAGTTCTGGGCCTACGAGACCAACCTGTCCTACGGCCAGGCCGCCCCGTTCGCGCTGGTGATGATCGCCGTCGCCGCCGTGCCCAGCTACGTGCTGGGCCGGTTCTTCCACCGCACTGCGCATGCCCAGCGGTGATTGGCCACGCGCGAGGATGACCGGCGGCCAGCCGGACGGCATTCATAAGATGACCGCATGACGCAGCTCGTGGTGACCGGCCTGCACAAGGCGTTCGGCGACCATCCGGTCCTCACCGGGCTGGACCTGGAGGTGGCCGCCGGCTCGCTGACCGCCATCCTCGGCCCGTCGGGCAGCGGCAAGACGACCCTGCTCCGGGTCCTGGCCGGGTTCGAGCGGGCCGACGCGGGCACGGTCGCGATCGGCGACTCGGTGGTGGACGGCCCGGCCGAGTACCTGGCTCCCGAGCGGCGGCGGATCGGCTACGTGCCCCAGGAGGGCAGCCTGTTCCCGCACCTCACCGTGGCGGCCAACATCGGGTTCGGGCTGCCGCCCCGGCATCGCCGGGGCCCGGCCATCGCCGGGCTGCTCGACGCGGTGGGCCTGGCCGGCCTGGGCCAGCGTTACCCGCACCAGCTTTCCGGCGGCCAGCAGCAGCGGGTCGCGCTGGCCCGCGCGCTGGCCATCCGGCCGAAGATCGTCCTGCTCGACGAGCCGTTCGCCTCGCTGGACGCGCACCTGCGCGCCAGCGTGCGGGCGGACGTGCAGGCGCTGCTGGCCGAGACCGGCGTCACCGGGGTTCTCGTCACTCACGACCAGGACGAGGCGCTGTCCACGGCCGACCGGGTGGCGGTGCTGCGCGACGGGCGGATCGCGCAGTGCGCGGCCCCGCAGGACCTCTACGACCGGCCGGCCGACGCGGACATCGCCCGGTTCATCGGGGACGCCAACCTCATCGAGGGCGTGCTCGACACCGACACGGTCGACACGATACTGGGGCGGCTGCGGATCGAGCCGGCCTGCCTGGCCTCGCTCGCGTCCGGCGCGCCCGCCGCGGCGTCCGGCCCGGCCGGCTCCGCCCCGGCCACCGTCCTGGTCCGGCCGGAGCAGATCGAGCTCCACGCCGACGGCGCGTCGCTCCGGCCTGCCGCGGTCCGGCGCCCCGACGCTCACGTCGGCAGCGAGCTGTACGGGCACGTCGTGTCGTATGGCTACCACGGCCACGACGCCGTGATCCACGTGCAGCCGGAGCACGACTCCGCCGCACCGACGATCATCGTCCGCACGCTCGGCGGCCCGCAGCTGCCGCCCGGGTCCCCGGTCACGCTCCGGGCCCGCGGCCCCGTGCTCGCCTGGCCGCACGGCTGAGCGCCTCGCTGACCGCGGGAAGTTTCCCGTTTTACGGCAGCGGGCAAGGGTCGAGGGCTAGCTACCGGCCTGGGACGCAGGGTCCTGGCCATCCGCTTGAAGCGAGGCAGCCGATGAGCGAGCAGGTCAGCGGAACGCACGGACCGGCCGAGGACGACGCGATCAAGCGGCAGGACCGCAGTGATCTGCAGGAGCACGGCGCGGAATGGCCGGAATCCGAGTCGCCGGGCCAGGGCGAGCCGGAGGCGATCTGGGCCGAGGAGGGCCGGTTCGCCGGACAGCCGGGCGAGGACTGGGAGGTCATCGAGCTGCGCAGCCACCTGGCCCGTCAGCTGGACCGGACCGCGTTCCCGGCGAGCAGGGACAGTCTGCTGGAGATCCTGACCGCCCGCCTGGCCGAGCAGCGGCTGCTGGACCTGGTGTCATCGCTGCCGCCCGACGCCAGGTACGCCAGCCTGAGCGAGCTGCTTCAGGCCATGGGGCTCCCCGCGGAACACCGCCCGGCCTGAACCACCTCAGGGCCCGGGACCGGTCGTGCCCTTGCCTGCGCCGGGGCGGGCGGGTGCGTCACCGGTGCGCGCCACGGCGATCACGCCGAGCAGAGCGGCCAGCAGCGCGGCCAGCGCGATGAAGTCGGAGGAGGCGAAGGTGCCCAGGGCGGCGAGGGCGGCCGCGAACCCGATGATCAGTATCGCGACGACGACCAGCCCCCACGCGTGCAGGAACAGCCGCAGCGTGACCGGCGGCGGGGGTGGCGTCACGTCGGGCACGGCGGTGACCGGCTTGGTCGCGCGGCGCTCGGTCATGCCCTCGCGCACCCACACGGTGACCGACAGGTTGCCCGGCTGGTCGGGGATCAGGAGCAGCTCGTCGGGATGCGCTGGGTCAGGAGCCTGCGCCAGCGAGCCGCCGCCGACCGCCCACGACACGACCTTCCGGCTGCCGTTCAGCGGGACACGATAGCGGGCCTGCTCACCGGTGACCACGGTGTCCGGCCCGTCGATGACCACCGGGACCGGCCCGGCATGGACGGCCCGGTCGGCCTTGGCCACCGCGGCCTCGGTGGCGTGGCCATTCGTCGCGGCCGCTTCGGCGGTGACCAGGAACTGGCGGCGGGCCAGCTGCTCGGCCAGCCGGATCTGGCGCGCATGCACGCTCCAGGCCATGACCACCACGCCGCCCGCGAGCCCGGCGGCCCCGAGCCCCAGCAGTCCGGCGACCGCGGGGTGACTAGCACCGGCTGCCACTGCTGCGAGCATGTCATCTCCCTGATCCGGCGGTTGCGATCCTCTCCCGCGCCATGATGGTATTCAAACATATAATCGAATCAGCCGAAAGGCTAGCCCGGCATCAGGGCTCGCTTTCGAGCGTCAGCCGGCCGCGCTGCCGACGACCCGCTGGGGCGTGATGCGGACCACGACCCGGACAATCTCCGGCGGAAGCCGCAGGAACTCCGCACCGGCGCCGGGCCCTTCGTATGCCTCGGCCATCCGGACGGCCAGCTCACGCCCGGCGTCCTCGTACACGGCGGCCAGGCCGCGCACCTCGGCGTACTGCTCCGGATCGTCCCGGTCGTAGACGCTCAGGCTGACCCGGGGATCGCGCCGCACGTTCCGTTCCTTCCGCCTGCCCGCGGCGGTCGAGATGAGCAGGTCGTTTCCGTCCCTGGCCACCCAGACCACGGAGGTCTGCGGGCTCCCGTCGGGGTTTATCGTGCCGAGGACGGCCGGGTTGGGCTCATCCAGAAGCTTTTGCACGGCGTCGTTCAGCGAGGCGGCCACGACCGAGACCCTAGACGGTCCGGGCCGGGCCACGTCAACCAGGGTCGCCGGTGGCGGCCAGCTACCCGGGCGTGACCTGGCGGTCCAGCGGCAGCGCCAAGCCGGGGCTGGTCGTCGCGGCCGGCAGCCGCAGCTCGAACACCGAGCCCCGGCCCACCGTGCTGTGCACCCCGACCGAGCCGTGGTGGGCCTCCGCGATCGCCTTCACCACCGCCAGGCCGAGGCCGAACCCGCCGGTCTCCCGGCTGCGGCCCGTCCCGACCCGGGTGAACCGGTCGAAGATCTGCCCGATCTCCTCGGCCGGGATGCCCGAGCCCCAGTCGCTGACGGTGAAGATGATCTCGTCGGCTTCATGGCGGGCGCCCAGCTCGATCCGCCCGTCGAGTTCGGTGTGATCGACGGCGTTCTCGATGAGGGCGTCCAGGGCCAGGGTCAGGCGGTCCTGGTCAGCCAGCACGGCCGCCACGGGCAAGGTCCCGAGCGACCACCGCCGGGGCGTCTGGCTCCACCGGTGCAGGGTCTCCACCACGAGCTCCGCGGCGTCCACGGGCGCCAGGTGCAGGAAGTCCGGGCTGTCCGTCGAGGCCAGCAGCACCAGCCGGTTCGCCAGCCGCCGCATCCGGAGCAGTTCATCCACGGCCACCCGCGCGTCCTTGGCGATGGCCTGGTCGGTGGCGGCGTGGGTGATGAGTTCGGCGTGGCCGAGGGCGATGGTGATGGGCGTGCCCAGCTCGTGCGAGACGTCTTGCAGGAACTGACGCTGCTGACCCAGCAGGAGCAGGTTGTGCTCGGACACGCGCCTGATCTCCTCCATGGCCGTGAGCCGCCGGCGTGCGTGCCAGACCATGATCACGAACATCAGGGCGAGCAGCGGGACCTCGGCCAGGTAGTCCCCGTCCTGCTCGCCCCGCAGGACCTGCCAGCCGATGAGGCCGCCGGTGGCCAGCGTCACGACCGAGACGGTGAGGACCGTGGATCCCACGTGCCACAGGCGGAAGCCGTAAACCGTGGTCAGGCTGATCCAGATGATGAGAAACGGGACGGATCCCCAGGCCGGGATGAGGCGCATGGCTATGAGGTTCAGGACGACGAAGGCCGCCCAGGCGATGTCCTGCCAGTAGGTCCGGGCGAATTGACGGACCCGGCTGCCTCGCAGCCGTCGTGACCCCCAAGCGCGGCGGACAGCAATCCCGGCCATCGCATGCTCTGCAGGCCCTTGCATCTATCCCCTCCCCCAGGTCAGGCGGATACCGAATCCTACGGCTCCTGGGTGGTTTTGGTGGCAACCCGCGCTTACCGGGCGCCTGCGCTGGTCGCAGACGTCCCGCAGGCCGCGCGGTGACCAGGGACGACATCCAGGCCGGGATGGGCCTAGCGCAGGCTGCGGAGCACCAGCGCGGTCTCGAGCGCGGCCACGACCGCGTCCCAGCCCTTATCCTCACTGCTGCCCTCGCCGCCGCAGCGGTCGATGGCCTGGGCCAGGGTGTCGCAGGTCAGCACGCCGTTGCCGACCGGGGTGCCGGTGTCGAGCGGAACCCGGGACAGCCCGTAGGTCACCGAGTCGCAGACGTAGTCGAAGTGCGGCGTGCCGCCGCGGATGACCGCGCCCAGGCAGGCCACCGCGTCATGCCGCTTGGCCAGCTCGACGGCCACGACGGGCAGCTCCACAGCGCCGGGCACCCGGACGACGAGCGGCGCCGCGATCCCGCAGGCTCCCGCCGCCTCCACCGCCCGCTGCACCAGGCAGCCGGTCACCTCGGGGTACCAGCGCGTCGCCGCGATCGCGAGGCTGAGGTCGGCCGCATCCACGGTCCGGCCCGGCGGCCGGCCCCCGCCGCTCACCGGGATCCCGCGGCCGGCGCGGCCGGACCGGCCGGGCGCGGCGCCGGAACGGGCCGGGGCGTTCCGTTCTGGACAAGAAGCTCGCCGAGGTCGTGGCCCAGCCGGTCCCGCTTGGCGATCAGGTAGCGCAGGTTGTCGGCCGTGGCCGCTACGGGCAGCGAGACCCGGCCGGTCACCTCGATGCCGAACCCGGACAGGCCGCGGACCTTGTCCGGGTTGTTGGTCAGCAGCCGCAGCGAGCGCACGCCCAGGTCGGCCAGCATCTGCGCGCCGGTCGAGTACTCGCGGGCGTCGGCGGGCAGGCCGAGCTCCAGGTTCGCGTCCACGGTGTCGGCCCCGTTGTCCTGCAGCTGGTAGGCGCGCAGCTTGCTGATCAGCCCGATGCCGCGGCCCTCGTGACCGCGCAGGTAGAGCACGACACCGCGGCCCTCGGCCGCGATGGCCGTCATCGCGGCGGCCAGCTGGGCGCCGCAGTCGCAGCGCTGGGAGCCGAACACGTCTCCGGTCAGGCACTCGGAATGCATCCGGACCAGGACATCGGCGGGCCCGTCCGGGGAGGCCGGCTCATCCGGGGCGCCCAGGCTGCCCAGGTCGCCCACGTCGCCGAGCACGAGCGCGACGTGCTCGGTCCCGTCCACCGAGTTCAGGTAGCCGAACGCGCGCCACTCGCCGAACTGGTTCGGCACCCGCGTCTGCACCACCCGGCGGACCGTCCGCTCGGAATGCCTGCGGTACTCGATCAGCTGGGCGATGGAGATCAGCGTGAGGCCGTGCTCGTCCGCGAACGCGCGCAGCTGCGGGCGCCTGGCCATGGTGCCGTCGTCGTTGAAGATCTCGGCCACCACCCCGGCGGGCGTCAGGCCCGCCATCCGGGCCAGGTCGACCGCCGCCTCGGTGTGCCCGGCCCGGCGCAGCACTCCCCCGTCGGCGTAGCGCAGCGGGAAGACGTGCCCGGGCCGGACGATCTCGTAGGGCTCGGTGGCCGAGTCCACCAGGGTGCGGATGGTCCTGGCCCGGTCGGCGGCGGAGATCCCGGTGGTGATGCCGTCACGGGAGTCCACGCTGATCGTGAACGCGGTCCCCATGTGCTCCTGGTTGTCGCTGGTCATGGGGGGCAGCTGCAGCCGGTCCAGGTCCGCGCCGAGCATCGGCACGCAAATCAGGCCGCGGGCGTAGCGGATCGTGAACGCCAGCAGCTCCGGGGTGGCCTTGCTCGCGGCGAACACGATGTCGCCCTCGTTCTCCCGGCTGGCGTCGTCGACCACGACGATCGCGCGCCCCGCCGCGATGTCAGCGACCGCCTGCTCCACCGTGTCCAGCCCGCCGACGACACCGAGCGGGGTGGCCTCGTCCGCAGTCTCGTCCGCGATCATGACCGTGGCCTTTCTGTGCCGAGCAGCCGCTCCACGTACTTGGCAATCATGTCGACCTCCAGATTGACCGTCTCGCCCGGCCGCTTGCGGCCCATGGTCGTGCGGGCGAGCGTCTCCGGGATCAGGCTGACCTCGATCCAGTGCCCGCCGGGATCGGGCCCGGTGCCCAGCGCGGAGATGGTCAGGCTGATCCCGTCGATGGCGATCGAGCCCTTTTCCACCACGTAGCGCGATAGCCGCGGGGGAATCGATATGCGTGTCACGTCGCCGGGCCGGCGCTCCAGGATCGTGCCGGTTCCGTCCACGTGCCCCTGCACGATGTGGCCGCCGAGCCGGTCGTCGAGGCGCATCGGCCGTTCCAGGTTCACCGGCGAGCCCTGGCCCAGGGCGCCGAGGCTGGACCGGCTCAGGGTCTCGCTGATCACATCGGCGCTGAACGTGCCGTCTGACGAGTCCGTGACCGTCAGGCAGACGCCGTTGATGGCAATGGAGTCACCCGGCGACGCGCCCGCCGTCACCAGCGGACCGCGCACGGTCAGCCGTGCCGCGTTCTGGAACTCCTCGATGGCGACAACCTCGCCGAGTTCCTCGACGATTCCGGTGAACACCGCATCCACCTCGTTCTCCTCCGGCCAGCCTGCCTGCCGCAGGCTCCGGGGATCGCGCGGATGCGCAAGCGCGTACTGGCCGTTCCCGGCCGGGCCGCGCACGTGCTTCCTCCCATCCGGACTGTTACCGTCGGTCCCGGAATTCCGCCGGGTCAGCCGGCCGATGGCATCGGCCGGGTCGCGGACTTTTACCGCCGGTTCGGAGTTTCACCGACCCCGGAGCACGCGTTATCTACCGCAACCAGTGTGCCATGCCGGCTATTCCGCGCGTGACGCGGGCTTGGCCGGCACTCAGGTGACCGTGCTGCCCCGGCGGGCCAGGGCGTCCAGGGTGACCGCGGCCAGCAGCACGCCGGCGGTCCAGATGTACTGGCCGGCCGCGCCGAGCCCGAGCAGGATGACGCCGTTGTAGATGACCGCCACGACGAACCCGCCCAGCACCGCGCCGGTGATCCGGCCCCGGCCGCCGAACAGGCTGACGCCGCCGATCACGGCTCCGGCCACGGAGTACAGCACGTACTGGCCGCCCGAGATGTTGTTCGAGATCGACCCGAGGAACGACGCGTAGAGGATGCCGGTCACGCCCGCCAGCATCCCGCACATCCCGAACGCCAGCACTCGGATCCGGCTCAGGTTGACGCCCGCCCGCCTGGCCGCCTCGGCGTTGCCGCCGATGGCATAGATGTAGCGGCCGAACTTGGTGCGGTTGAGCAGCACGGACATGACCGCGGTCAGGGCCAGTACGATCAGCACCACCCACGGCACCCCCTCCAGCGGGGTCACGCCGCTGCTGCGGTTGTGGTTAAGCACCAGCACCAGTACCAGGCCGATCGCGCCCATCAGGGCGACCTTCAGGAGGGTCACGCTCAGCGGCGGCGCGACCAGGTTGTGCGCCCGCCTGCGCCGGTCCCGCAGGATCATGAAGATCGCGGAGAGTGCGACGACGACGATCAGGATGATCCAGCCGGCGGCCGGGCTGAGGTTACCGGACACCAGGCCGTTGATGAAGCCGTTGTGGTCCTGGATGACCCCGCCCAGGCCGACGTTCCCGGTCTGCTCGAACAGCCACAGCAGCACGCCGTTCAAGCCGAGCAGGCCGGCCAGCGTGACCACGAAGGACGGGATCCGCAGCCAGACGATGAGCAGGCCCTCGATCGCGGCGATCGCCGTGGTGACCGCGAGGCCGGCCACGATGGCGAGCCAGACCGGGAACGGGTGCGCGACCGCGATCATCCACAGGGTGATGGCCCCGCCGATCCCGGCGTTGAAGCCGAGCGACAGGTCGATCTCGCCGAGCAGCAGCGGGAACGTCTGCGCCATGCAGAACGTGATGATGAAGCCGGCCTGCGTCATCAGGTTCGCGATGTTGCCCGCCGACAGGAAGGCGTGCTCCCGGACCTGGAAGTACGCCCCGATCACGACCAGCCCGACGATGACGGGCAGCGCCCCGCTCTCCCCGCTGCGGACCCGGCGCAGCCAGACCCGGGTGTACTCGCCGAGCGACCCGGCCAGCACCTCGGGGGCGGCGGTCAGCGCGATATCGGCGGCTGCCCCGTCGGCTGTCTCCAGCTCGCCCGCCACCGCGACCGACCCAGGCTGGTCCTTGGCCGCCTCGCCGCTTTCCGGTGCTGACATTCCTCAGTCCTCCGAGCCGGTACTGACGTTGGGCGACGCCGCGGGCTCGCTTCCGCCGTTATCGTGCAGGCGGCTCGAGGAGCCCGTGGTCATCAGGTCCACGATCGACGCCGTGTCAAACTCCGCGGCGGGCCCGACCTGGGCCAGCGTGCCGAGGTAGAGGACCGCGACCCGGTCCGCGACCTGGAACACGTCGATCAAGTTGTGCGAGACGACCAGGACGGCGTGACCGGTGCTAGCCAGCCGGGAGATGAGCGACAGCACCAGCTCGGTCTGGGTGACGCCGAGCGCGGCGGTCGGCTCGTCCATGATGACGAGCTTGACCTCCTGCATGACCGCCTTGGCCACGGCGACCGCCTGCCGCTGCCCGCCGGACAGCGAGCCGACCGGCTGCCGGATCGACCGCACGGTCGTGACCCTGAGGTCCTGCAGCGTCTGCTTGGCGGTGAGCTCCATGTTGATCTCATCGAGCAGGCCGAACCGCGTCACCTCGTGGCCGAGCAGCATGTTCTGCACGATGTCCAGGTTGTCAGCCAGGGCCAGGTCCTGGTACACGGTCGCGATCCCGAGGTTGGTCGCGTCCTTCGGCGAGTGCAGGTGCACCGGCCGGCCCTGCCACACCAGCTCGCCGCCGCTCGGCTGCCAGATCCCGGCGATGCACTTGATCAGCGTGCTCTTGCCCGCGCCGTTGTCCCCGACCAGTGCGGTGACCTGGCCGGCCGGGATGTCCAGGTCGATCCCGGTCAGCGCCTGCACCGGGCCGAAGCTCTTGCTGATGCCCTGCAGCCGCAGCAGCGGAGTCTCGCCGTTATCCGCCGGGCTGGACTCGGGCTGCTCGGAGCCGGATGGCACCCGGCCCGCGTCGGCGGGCCGGGTGCCATCCTCGGAGCCATTCGTTACCACCCTACGGGCTCCCGCCTTGTCGAGTTCGTACGGTCATCCTTACCCCGAAATACCGTACTTAGCGCAGTCCGCCGTGTAAGGAGCCGCGCACAGCTGGGACGCTGGCACGAAGCCGTCCTTGATGACCGTGGACTCGACGGTCGACGGCACGACCCACTCCGGTACCTCCAGGATCGACGGCACCGAAACATGGCTGGTTACGTCCATCGCCGAGCCGTTGACCAGCGCGGCCGGCGGCGTCAGCCCGGCCCGCAGGTACATGGCCAGCGCGGCCGCGGCCTGCGCCTCCAGGTAGATCGGCTTGTACACGGTGCCGCACTGGTAGCCGGAGATGACGTTCTGCAGCCCGGTCAGGGTGGCGTCCTGGCCGGTGACCGGGAAGGTCATCGCCTTGATGCCCTTGGTCTGCAGGTAGTGGATGATCGGCGCGCCGTTCTCGTCATTGGGCATCAGCACGGCGTTGGCGTTCGGGTGCGCCGTGTACGCCGCCTGGAACTCGGTCAGCGCCGTCGCCGGCGTCCAGGTCCCGGCCGGGTTCGCGACGTCGACGTACGTCTTGGCCGCGAAGAGGGGCGAGAGCACCGCGTTGTAGCCGTTGAAGAACAGCGTGGCGTTGTTGTCAGTCGGGTCGCCGCGCATGACGATGACCTGCGGCTTGGCCACGTGCCAGGCTGCAATGCAAGCAACCAGGCCCTTGCCGAGCAGCGTGCCGACGTAGGTGTTGTTGAAGCTGACGTAGTACTTGCGGGTGCCGCCGAGGGTGAGCCGGTCGTAGTCGATCACGGGCACGCCGTGCGACGAGGCGTAGCTCTCGACCTTCGCCCCGACCCCGGAGTCGAGCGGGTCCACGATCAGGACCGTGGCGCCGTTGGTGATGTCGGCCTGGGCGTCGGAGAACTGGGTGGCGTCGCTGCCCAGGGCGTTCTGGATGATGTACTGCGACGACGTGAGCCCGGCGATCCTGGAAGGACTTCTTGAGGTACGGCGCGTCGAACTCCACGTACCGGGTCGACGAGACGGTGTCCGGCAGGATCACCGCCACTTTCCCCTTGCCGCGCGCGGCCAGCGACTTGATCGCGGTCATCGCCGAGAAGGTCAGGTTGAACGACGAGTAGGAGATCTTCGGCACACTCGATGACGTGGGCGGCGTGCTCGACGTGCTCGACGAGCTGCTGCACGCAGCCACGACGAGGGCCGCGCACGCGGCCATCGCCGTGAGGGCGATTGTTTTCCTGGCTTTAAAGTCCAATGAAACCACCTCGGTTGTGGGCTTGGCCCGCACGGCAAATAGGGCACCACGGACCTGGGTCCGCTTTGGAGGTCGCTAGCGACACCTGTCACGTTAACCGTAGACTTCACGGAATTAACGCGGCCGTAAACATCCCGCCGTCGACGTTAAAATAGAGTTAACGCGCGGCGCGGCGGGCCCGGCAAGCACAAACAAGTCCCGAACTGATCACAATGAGGTTCCGGAACGGTGACGTTCTTTTAACAGGATCACTGAGACGCACTCTACTCGGCGGCGATCCGGTAGCCCGCGCGGGGCTGGGTCAGGATCAGCGGCGTGGCGCCCGCGCTCTCCAGCTTGGCCCTCAGCCGCCGCACGTAGACCCGGACGTACTCGGTCTCGGTCTCGTAGCCGTGCCCCCACACCCGCCGCAGCAGATGGGCGTGGGTGAGCAGCTTGCCGCGGTTGGTGGCGAGCTCGCGCAGCAGCGCGAACTCGGTCGGGGTCAGGTGCACCGGCTGCCCGCCGCTGGTCACCTGCTGGCTGGCTAGGTCGATCACCAGCTCGCCGATGATGATGGCGGCCGGCCGGTAGTTTCCGCGGCGGCGGCGGGACGGGTGCGGCGGAGCGTGGCCGTGATCCTGGCCAGCAGTTCCTCGATGCTGAACGGCTTGGTCATATAGTCATCGGCGCCCACGTTAAGCGCGGTCACCTTGTCCCGCTCGCCGCCGCGAGCCGAGACCACGATGATCGCCACCGACGAGCGCTCGCGTATCTGACGGCACAGCTCGAAGCCGTCCACCTCGGGCAGCATCAGGTCGAGCAGCACGATGTCGGGCTCCTCGGTCTCCAGCAGTTGCAGGGTGCGGACACCATCCGCCGAGACCACGGTGTCGAAGCCCCTGACCGCCAGGTTCGACCGGATCAGGTCGACGATGTTGGGGTCATCCTCGACGACCAGCGCGCGCGTATTCGCCCCGTACTCAAACACCGCGGGCTCCGGTCCGCCCCCGCCCGGCCGCGGCTTCTGCGCGGCGGTCGCCGCCCTCCGCGGGCTCGGCGCCGGCTGCCGCGGGCTCGGCGGACCTGCCGTCCGGCCTGGCCGACATCTCGACCGGAAGATGGATCAGGAAACGGGTTCCCTTCGGGGGTTGTTCCAGCACGATACGACCCCCGTGTGCGGCCACGATTCCCCTGGCTATGGACAGCCCGAGCCCGGCGCCCGCGGTCGGTGTCCGTCGCCGGCGCATCGGCTCGAAGGGCGCGCTGACCACGTCGGTCGGCATCCCGGCACCGTCATCGTGCACACTGACCGCGATCCCGCTCGGTCCGGCCGCCGCGGCGCTGATGCTCACCCGGGTGCCGGGCGGGTTGTGGCCGAGCGCGTTGTCCAGCAGGTTCACGAAGACCTGCTCCAGGCGATCATGGTCGGCCCATACGACCGGCAGGGAAGGATCGCAGCTCACCTCGACCACGGCGGCGCCCGCCGGGGGCAGGCACGCGACGGCCGCGTCAAGGACCAGGGAGATGTCGCACCAGTCCCGCTGCAGGCGCAGGACTCCCGACTCGATCGCGGAGAAGTCGAGCAAGTCGCCCACCAGGCGCCCGAGCCGGGCCGACTCCGCCGCGATCCGCTGTAGGAATCGCTGCTGCGAATCCCCGTCCCAGGTCACGTCCGGCTGCATCAGGCTGGAGGCGTATCCCCTGATCGCGGTCAGCGGCGTCCGCAGCTCGTGGCTCAGCCGGGAGAGGAAACCGCGCTGCAGTTCCTGCGACCGGCGCAGTGCCGTTGCCTCCTGGTGCGCGAACCCGGCCTCCTCCCGCTCGAGCGCCAGCCGCAGCGAGTGGGCGGCGTCCTCCATGAGCGCGGTGGCATCCGCGGTGGGCGGGCTGCTGCGCCAGCCGGCCAGGAGCACAGTGGGCCCGGCGGGCGCGGCGAACGTGACCGCCAGCAGCTGCTGGCCGGCCACCTGGAGCAGGCTCGCCACGTCGTCGCGCCGCGAGATGGCCAGGAGCCGGTCGGCCGCGTCGAGCAGGGCAGCCGGAGGGTTGGCGCCGGTCCTGCTCCCCCCCGCGGTGACGAACCCGCGGCAGCACGGCGCCCCGTTCGGCACCCGGGTCAGCAGCGCGGCCTGGTCGGCTTGCAGGCCGCGGCGCAGCGCCTGCAAGGCGATGGCCAGCCCGCTGGCGACCGGGATGGGCCCGGCCAAGGTTTCCAGCATCTCCCTGATCGTCTCGAGCACGCGGTTGCGCGCGGTGACCTCATCGAGCAGCCGGTCACGCTCGATGGCGCTCGCAGCGTACCCGGCGTACAGCGTGACCAGGTCAAGCTCGTCGCGCTGCGGCTGTCCGGTGACGCTCCGGAATACGGTGATGACCCCGGCCAGCCCGCCCGGGCCCATCACCGGGACCGACCACGAGCTCGTCATCTTGGCCGCCCGCGCCAGGTCGCTGAACGGCGCCCAGGCCGCGCCGGTCCTGACGTTGTCGACGAACGGCTTCTCCGTGGCCGCGGCCACGCCCGGCGGGCCCCCGGCAGGCCCGCAGGGCAGCCGGGACCAGGCGGAGAGCAGCGCGTCGGGCAGGCCGAGCGAGGCGGCACAGTTCAGCGTGTCGCCGGCCAGCAGATGGATGCACAGCCGCTCGCTGCCGAGCGCCGCGCCGAGCGCCGACAGGATCAGCGAGAGACTGGACGACGGGTCCGCCGACACCAGCCGGTCGGCCAGCCCGTGCAGCCGGGTGAGCTGGCCGCGGGCCGAGGAGTCGATCTGCTGGCCCGATACCAGCGCCACCACGTCATCGGGGTGCACCTGCTCGGGAAGCACGTCGGCCACGACCCGGCCGTGCCGCAGCACCACGATCCGGTCGGCCAGGCGGAACATCTGATCGATGTCATGGCAGGCGAGCAGGATCGTCGTGCCTCGCTCACGCAGGCGAGTGATCAGCTGCTCCACCTGGGCAGACTCGACGACACCCAGCGCCGCGGTGGGCTCGTCGAGCAGCAGCAGCCGGGGCTCGCGGGCCATCGCCCGCGCCACGGCCACCAGCTGGCGCTGGCCGCCGGACAGCGACCACACCGCCCTGGTCGTGTCCGGCAGCGGGATGTCATAGCTGCGGAGCACCGACTCGGCGGCGGCGTGGAAGCGGATGTCGGACAGCAGGTTCCTGCGCCGCTCCCGGCCGAGCAGCAGGTTCGAGGCGATGTCCAGGTTCTCGCAGAGCGACAGGTCCTGCCACACGACGGCCACGCCCTGACGCGCGACGGCCAGCGGATCCCCGGACACCGGGCTGCCGTCGAGCACGATCTTCCCGCTCGCTGGCCGCACGTCACCCGCGATGCAGCGCACCAGGGTGGTCTTGCCCGCCCCGTTCTCCCCGGCCAGGGCGACAAGCTCGCCGGGCCGGACCGCGAGGTCGACGCCGTCCAGGGCCCGCACCGGGCCGAACCGCACCGCCAGCCCCGACACGGAAAGCAGCGGGCCGGACGGCTCCGGCATACCCCCCTCTGCAGCAGCACTCATCTGCACATTGTGAAGGTCATGCTCCCTGCATACCAAAAGGGGCGGCGGCTCGGTCACCCTCCGCCGGGCGGGCGGGCCGAGACCTCGGCGATCCTGCGGGCCAGGAACGCGCGCTCGGCACGGTTGTCGGTCAGGTCGAACGCGATCTGGTACGCCCGGGCCGCATCCTCGTGGCGGCCGAGGCGGCGCAGCAGGTCGGCGCGGGCCGCGGGGAGGTACCGGTAGCCCGCCAGCCGGCCGTCCTGCTCGATGGTCTCGATGTCCGCCAGGCCCGCCTCCGGCCCGCCG
Source organism: uncultured Actinomycetota bacterium (assembly GCA_963729365.1). Classification (GTDB taxonomy): domain Bacteria; phylum Actinomycetota; class Actinomycetes; order Streptosporangiales; family Streptosporangiaceae; genus JASHPR01. Next base: position 61,726 of record CAVSNQ010000006.1, on the reverse strand, counting down.
ACCATGGCGTGCACCACGGCGCGGTTCAGCTCGACCACGGGCGTGGGCCAGGCCTTCAGCAGCTCGTCGTAGAGCCGGAGCAGCTGCGGCCAGTCGGTCTCGCCGTAACTCGGCGCCTCGGCGTGCACGGCCGCGATCGCGGCCTGCAGCACGAACCGCCCAGCCCGTCCGGACCCGGCCGGCCCGGACCGCCCGCGTAGCGCGCCGGTCACCAGGCTGGTTCCCTCGCCGATGGCCGCGCGGTCCCACTGCGACCGGTCCTGCTCCTCCAGCAGCAGCAGCCGGCCGTCGGCGGCCGCGCGGGTCGCCCGGCGGGCGTCGGTCAGCAGCAGCAGGGCCAGCAGCCCGCGCACCTCGCGCTCGTCCGGCATGAGCTCGCCGAGCATCCGGGCCAGGCCCAGGGCCCGCTCGACGAGATCGGCGCGGACCAGGTCCGGGCCGCCCGGGGCGGTGTGGCCGGTCGTATACAGCAGGTGGACCACGGTGAGGACGGCGTCCAGCCGGTCCGGCAGCTCCGCCGGGCCGGGCACGCGATAAGGGATCCGGGCGGCGGAGATCTTCTTCTTGGCCCGGGTGACCCTGGCCGCCATCGTCGGCTCCGACACCAGGAACGCCTGCGCGATCTCGGCCGTGGTCAGGCCGCACACCAGCCGCAGCGTGAGCGCCACCTGCGCCTCCCGGGCCAGGGCCGGATGGCAGCAGGTGAACACCAGGCGGAGCCGGTCGTCGGCGATCACGTCGTCCTCCGGGCCCGCGGCCACGCTCGCCGCAGCGGGATCGTCGGCCGGCGGCCCGCCCGTTCCGCCCGGCGATCCCGGTTCGATCAGCAGCGGCAGCTTGGCCCGGAGCGTCCGGTCGCGGCGCTGGGCGTCCAGCGCGCGCCGCCGCGCGGTCGTGGTCAGCCAGGCGCCCGGATTACGCGGCACCCCCTGCCGGGACCAGGCGTCGAGCGCGGCGACGTAGGCATCCTGAACGCACTCCTCGGCGATGTCGATGTCGCGGGCGACGCGCGCCGTCGCGGCGAGCACGAAGGCCCACTCGCGACGGTGCGCTTCCGCGACGGCCGCGCTGACGTCCGGGTCAGGAACGGATCGCCCGGTCACGGCCGTGACTCGTCACCCGGCCGAGCCGGGCACGTCCATCGACCCGGACACATCCATGATCGGCCGTACCTCGACGCCGCCGTACGCCGCCGGGCAGAGCTTGGCGATCTCGAGGGCGTGATCGAGATCGCGGGCCTCGATCAGGTAGTAGCCGCCGAGCGCCTCCTTGGTCTCGGTGAACGGTCCGTCGGTGACGATGTCGCCGCGGATGGTGGTGGCCGTGGCCGTCGGCTGCAGCGCGTTGCCCCCGAGGATCTTGCCGCCCTTCTCGGCGACCTGCCCGGGGAACCGCGAATGCGCCGCGCCGACCGCCTGCCACACCTCGGGCCCGCCCTCGGCGTAGGCGCTCTCCTGCTCGTAGATGAGGATCAGGTACTCGCTCATGTTCGTGTCTCCTTCGGTCGCTCGATTTAGCTCCGGTACCTCAACGACGAATGACCGGGCGCCGGATCGACAGGGCAACGCAAAGATTCTCTCCGAAACTCGCCCCGGGCAACCCGGCGTCCGGCGGTGGGCCTGGTCCGCTGGCGGTGGCAGGAAAGGTGGGATTTTTGTCATTGCCGACATAAACCCGGACCGCGACCATGGAGGCATGGCCCCCCGCACCGTGCTCATCATCGTGTACGACGGCGTGCAGAGCCTCGACGTCACCGGGCCGCTCGAGGTCTTCGCGGGCGCGAACGGCTACCTGGCCAGCCGGGGCGAGGACGGCCCGGCGTACCAGATCGCGGTGGCCGGGCCGGGCCGGGAGCCGGTTCGCACGTCCAGCGGGCTCACCCTGGTCCCCGACACCGACCTGCGGGCCGCGGCGGCGCCGCACACGCTGGTCGTGCCGGGCGGCGCGGGTGCCAGATCGGGCCACGAGGAGATCGCGGCCTGGCTGCGACAGCGCGCGCCGATGACGCAGCGGGTCACCTCGGTCTGCACCGGAGCATTCCTGCTGGCCCAGGCCGGGCTGCTGGCCGGGCGCGCGACCACCCACTGGGCTTACGCCGGCGCACTGGAACGGCAGTTTCCCGAGGTCATCGTCGACCCCGAGCCGATCTACGTCAGGGACGGCGCCATCATCACCAGCGCCGGGGTAACCGCAGGCATCGATCTGGCCCTGGCCCTGGTCGAGGAGGACGCCGGCCGGGAGGCGGCGCTGGACGTGGCCAGGCACCTGGTGGTCTTCCTGCGCCGCCCCGGAGGCCAGGCTCAGTTCAGCGCGCAGCTGCGGGCGCAGCTGGCCCAGCGCCCGGCGCTGCGCGAGGTACAGCACTGGATCAGCGAGCGTCCCGGTGCCGACCTGTCGGTCGACCGCCTCGCCGCCCGGGCCGGCCTGTCACCCCGCCAGTTCGCCCGCAGCTTCACCGCCGAGACCGGCGTGACGCCGGGCCGGTACGTCGACCTGGTCCGCCTGGAGGCCGCCCGGCGCGAGCTCGAGGACTCCGGCGGCGGGGTCGAGCAGGTCGCCAGGAACTGCGGCTACGGGACGCCCGAGGCGATGCGGCGGGCGTTCATCCGGGCGCTCGGCGTCTCGCCGGCCGGATACCGGCAGCGGTTCCAGGTGCCCGGCCACGCCCGGCCACCCCAGCGGCGCCGCTTACCACCCAGAGGGAGCCCCAGTGCAGATAGCGATCTTGCTCTATGACCGGTTCACGGCGCTCGACGCCATCGGGCCCTATGAGGTCCTGAGCCGGCTGAGCGACGCCGAGGTGATCTTCGCGGCCGAGCGCCCGGGCCCGGTGCGCACCGACACGGGCATGCTCGCGGTGACGGCCGACGCCGCGCTGGCCGCCGTGCCGCACCCCGACATCGTCCTGGTGCCCGGCGGCCCGGGCCAGGAGGCGCAGATGGGCGACGGGCCCGTCCACGAGTGGCTGAGGACGGTCGATGCGGCCACCAGCTGGACCACGTCGGTGTGCACCGGGTCGCTGATCCTCGCCGCCGCGGGGCTGCTCGACGGCCGCCGGGCCACCTCGCACTGGCTCGCCGTCGACCGGCTGGCCGCGCTGGGCGCGCGGCCGGTCAGCGAGCGGGTGGTCATCGACGGGAAGTACGTCACCGCGGCCGGAGTGTCGGCCGGCATCGACATGGCGCTCGATCTGTCCCGGCGGATCGCGGGCACGCCAGCGGCGCAGGCGATCCAGCTGATGATCGAGTACGATCCGCGGCCGCCCTTTACCGCCGGGTCACCCCGCCTGGCACCGCCCGACCTGGTCGCCAGCATGCGCCTGCGCAGCAGGCACGCCACGCCCAGCCGATAGCCGTCACGCCGGCGCGGCGGCCGCGGCCTGGATCGCGCGCTTGCGGAGTTCCGTCACGGCCGCGGCCGGGTCGGCGGCCTCGAACACGGCCGACCCCGCGACGAACGTGTCCGCGCCCGCCTCGGCGCAGCGGCCGATGGTCTCCTCGTGCACTCCGCCGTCCACCTGCAGCCACACCGAGCCCTCGCGGTCCCCGATCAGCTCGCGGGCCCGGCGGATCTTCGGCAGCACCAGGTCGAGGAAGTGCTGGCCGCCGAACCCGGGGTCCACGGTCATCAGCAGCAGCATGTCGAACTCGGGCAGCAGGTCGGCGTAGGGCTCGACCGGGGTGGCCGGGTTGATGCCGAGGCCGGCCCGGGCCCCGGCCGCCCTGATCGCCCGCAGCGTCCGCACCGGCGCTGCGGCCGCTTCGGCGTGGATCGTCACGTTCCGCGCCCCGGCCTCGGCGTAGCCCGGCGCCCAGCGGTCCGGATCCTCGATCATGAGGTGGCAGTCCACCGGCACGCTGGTGTGCTTGAGCAGTGCCTCGACCACGGGCAGGCCGATGGTCAGGTTCGGCACGAAGTGCGCGTCCATGACGTCGACGTGCAGCCAGTCCGCGACCTCCGCGACGATCGCGGCCTCGTCCGCTAGCCTGGCGAAGTCCGCGGCCAGGATGCTGGGCGCAATCTGCACGGTCACACGGTGAGTCTAAGGCGCCGGAACGCGCGTCCATGGCCCAGGTACTGTCAGAGTCGGCCGCTAGCGTTCGATCCTGTATTCGAAGCCCCAACCGCCGAGGAGGCGCTCGTTGAACACCGAGGCATCGAGCAGGCTGCTTGACCGCGTCCGCAAGCTGCTGGCCAAGGCAGAGGACGAGAGCGTGACACCGCCGGAGGCGCAGGCCCTGACGGCCAAGGCCGCTGAGCTGATGGCCAAGTACGGGATCGACCGGGCCCTGCTCGCGGCCGACCGGCCGGAGACCGACAAGCCGGCCAACCGCATGCTCGACATCGACAACCCCTGGGCACGGGTCAAGGCCCACCTGCTGTGCGGCCTCGGCTCGGCGCTGCGCTGCCAGTGCATCCTGGTCACGACCGCCCGCCCGGGGGCCCGGATCCACGTGTTCGGCTACGCGTCGGACATCGAGCGCACCGACGTCCTGTACACGTCGGTGCTGATCCAGATGTGGCACGGGCTGGCCGGCGCGGAGGTACCTGCCTGGTGCCGCAACCCGCGGGCCTGGCGGCGCAGCTGGCTGCTCGGCTTCGCCACCGCCGTGGTCTCCCGGGTTCGCGCCGCCGAGCACACGGCCGCCTGCCGGGCCACCGACCCGGCCGATGCCGCCGGCTCCAGGACCGCGCTGGTCCTGGCCGACCGGGCGCAGGTGGTCCGCGGCGAGGCCGAGCGCGCCTACCCGCTCACCCGCACCGCGCGGGTGACCTACAGCGGGACCGGCTACCGGGACGGCTACGCCCAGGGCGAGCGCGCCGACATCGGCACCGGGCGGGTGACCCGCGGGCGCGAGCGCGCGCTCACCGGCGCGGCCAGGTAGCAGCGACACCAGCTTCGGCCGTGCAGACGCTGGAAGCACGGGTCAGGCGTGCCGGCGCAGCAGGGCCAGGAAGATCGCGTCGGTGCCGTGGCGGTGCGGCCAGAACTGTGCGAAGGCGCCGTGCGGTTCCGGGCAGCGCAGGCCGGGAACCTCGGGCAGGGCCGCGGGCGCGTCAAGCACCTCGACGTCGTCCCGCCCGGCCAGCACATCCGTGACCACATCGCGGGTCTCGGCCACGTGCGGGGAGCAGGTGACATAGGCCACGACGCCACCCGGCGCGGCCGAGTCGAGCGCCGCGGCCAGCAGGCCGCGCTGCAGCGGACCGAGCGCAGCGATGTCCTCCGGCGAGCGGCGCCAGCGGGCCTCGGCCCGGCGGCGGAGCGCGCCGAGCCCGGAGCACGGGACGTCGGCCAGCACCCGGTCGAAGGTTCCCGGCCGCCACGCCGGGGCGGTCCCGTCCGCCGCCACCACCGCGGCGGCGCCCGCGGATCCGGCCAGGGCGGCCTGGACCAGCCGGGTACGGTGCGGGCGCACGTCGGCGGCGAGCAGGCGCGCCCCGTCGTCCGCGGCGAGCCCGGCGAGCAGCCGCGCCTTGCCGCCCGGGCCCGCGCAGACGTCGAGCCACCGGGCACCGCCCACGGCGGTGCCACCCGTGCCGGCGCCACCCGTGCCGGCGCCACCCACGGCGGTGCCACCCGTGCCGGCGCCACCCGTGCCGGCGCCACCCGTGCCGGCGCCACCCACGGCGGTGCCATCAGCGGCGGTGTTACCCGCGGCGGTACCACTCCTGGCGGTGCCCGCCCTGGCCAGTGCCAGCGCCGCCAGCTGGCTGGCTTCGTCCTGCACCGCGGCCCGGCCCTGCGCCACCGCCGCGATCTGGCCGGGATCTCCCTCGGCCAGGTACGCGCCGAACGGCGACCACCGGGCGGGCTCGGCGCCGATGGCGGCCAGCTCCGCGGGGTCGGCGAGCCCGGGCACGGCACAGAGGGTGACCAGCGGACGCTCACCGTTCGCGGCCAGGGCGGCCTCGGTCTCGGCCAGGCCGGTGCCGGGATTCTCGCCGAGGGCCTCGCTCAGCGCGCTGACGATCCAGCGCGGATGGCTATACCGGACCGACAGGTGGCCGACGAGATCGTCGGCCCGGCCCGGGGCGGCGATCTCCAGCCAGCTCTCCAGATCCCGCGTGGCGACGCGGCGCAGCACCGCGTTGACGAACCCGGCCGGACGCGGGCCCGCCACGTCCTTGGCCAGGTCCACCGAGGTGGCGACCGCGGCGTGCGCGCCGATCCGGGTGGCCAGCAGCTGGTGCGCGCCGAGCCGCAGCACCTCGCGCACCGGCGGGTCGATCCGGTCCAGGTCCCGGTCACAGCAGATCGCGAGGATGGCGTCGTAGCTGCCCTGGCCGCGCAGGGTGCCGTAGGCCAGCTCGGTGGCCAGCGCCGCGTCGCGGCCGGTGAGTCCGTGCTCGCGGAGCAGCGCCGGCAGGAGCAGGTTGGCGTAGGCATCCCGCTCGCCCACGGCGTGAATTACCTCGTACGCAACGCGACGGGCTGGATCGGCCCGTCCCCCGCGCACGGCCCGGCCGGGGTTCGCCTGGCCGCGCGCCGACCCGGCTCGGTCCGCTCCGCCGCGCACGGCCCGGCCGGAGTTCGCGGGGCCGCGCGCCGACGCCGCCGGGTTCGCCTGGCCGCGCGCCGACCCGGCTCGGTCCGCTTCGCCACGCACGGCCCGGCCGGAGTTCGCACGGGCGTCGGCCGCCATCTCAGCCCAGCACCGCCCCGGATCGGCCCAGCCGCAGCCCTCGCGCCCAGTCGGCCGCGGGCATCCGGCGCTTGCCGTGGGCCTGCACGTCGCCGAGCTGGACGGGCTCCGAGCCGGTGCCGACCAGCACCCGGGCGCCCTGCAGGCGCAGCTGCCCCGGGTCCAGCCGGGCCCCGTCGCCGCCAGCGGCACTGGCGAACGGCCACAACTTGACCCGGGCCCGGTCCAGCTCCGTCCAGGCCCCGGGCACGGGCGTGCACGCGCGGACCAGGCGGCTGACCGCGATGGCCGGCTCGGCCCACCGCACCCGGGCATCCTCGGGGGTGATCTTCGGCGCCAGGCTCACGCCCTCCGCGGGCTGCGGGCGCGCCACCAGCTCGCCGGACTCGATGCCGTCCATGGTCGCGACCAGCAGCGCGGCCCCGGACACGGCCAGTCTCTCCAGCAGGTCACCCGAGGTGTCGGACGGCCTGATCGGCTCGGTGGCCACGCCGAACACCGGGCCCGCGTCGAGGGCCGCGACGATCAGGAACGTGGTGGCCCCGGTGACGTCGTCGCCGTGCAGGATGGCGTGCTGCACCGGGGCCGCGCCGCGCCAGGCCGGCAGCAGGGAGAAGTGCAGGTTCACCCAGCCGTGCGCGGGAATGTCCAGAGCCTGCTGCGGGATCAGCGCGCCGTACGCGGTGACCGGGCAGCAGTCGGGCGCGATCTGCCGCAGTCGGTCGAGGAAATCCGGATCGCCCGGCTTAGCCGGCTTGAGTACCTCGAGGCCCGCCGACTCGGCGCGCTGCGCCACCGGGCTCGGGGCCACCCGGAGCCCGCGTCCCGCCGGGGCGTCCGGCCGGGTGACCACGGCCGCGACCTCGTGCCCGGACTTGAGCAGCGCATCAAGCGAGGACACCGCCGTGGCCGGGGTGCCCGCGAAGACGAGTCGCACCGCTAGTAGACCTCCCCGCGGGTCGGGTGCGGCGACGCGCGCACGACCGGAACCGGCTCCCCCCACCATTCGGCCGCGCGAATTTCCTTCATGGCCAGCTTGCGCTGCGCCGGGTCCAGGCGGTCGATGAACAGGATGCCGTCCAGGTGATCGGTCTCGTGCTGCACGCAGCGGGCCAGGTGCCCGGTTCCCTCCAGCGCGACCGGCTCGCCATGCATGTCGAAACCCGTGGCGACGACCCCGAGGGCGCGCGTCGTCGGGTACTGCAGGCCGGGGAAGGACAGGCATCCCTCGTCGTCGGTCTCTTCCTCGTCCGACAGCCGCAGTACCGGGTTGATCAGGTGACCGACCACATCGTCAATGTGGTAGGTGAAGACCCGCAGCCCGACGCCGATCTGCGGCGCGGCCAGGCCCACTCCCGGCGCCTCCAGCATGGTCTCGGTCAGGTCCTTGACCAGCTTGCGTAGCTCGGCGTCGAAGTCACGGACCGGCTCGGCCGGCGTACGCAGCACCGGATCGCCGAACAGACGTATCGGCTTGACGCTCACCTGATTCCTCCAGCCGTAGGGCCCCGTGTCGCGCGTTCAGTCTATGGAGGGCGAGCGAGCCTTGAACGCTGCCTTGCGCGCCGCTCTGGCCACCGCCGGGTCGGGGTGGTGCTCACTCAGCGCGGTCAGCAGGCCGGTCACCCCGGGATGGCTGACCCGCCACAGGCCGGCCACGATCTCGGCCTGCGCGTCGGCCGACACGTCGGGCAGCAACTCGGCCACCACGTCTCTCGGATCGGCCTCCTCGAGCAGGCCCGCGCCCAGGTCCACGAGCAGCCAGGTCCGGTCCTCCGGCCGCAGCTCGGCCTGCTCACCGTGCTCGTGCAGCCAGACCGAGGCGTGCGCGCGCAGCACCGGGTCGGCGAGGGCGCCGCGAACCTCGCCGATGGCGGGCTCGCCGATCCGGTCAAGCACGGCAAAGGCGGCACCACGCATGCCCGGCGACCCGCTGCCCGCGGCCCGGACCAGCTCGGCGGCGGCCTGGGCCGGGGTCCGCTTCGCGAGCCAGGAGGTGATCTCGGCCTCGCCGTCCTCCGCGTCGCAGCTGGCCAGGGTGGCCAGCAGGCCCGCGGCCCCGGGCCGGCCCGCGCCGCCGAGCACTGGCACGTGCCAGCCCTGAGCCCGGAGCCTGCGGTGCACGCCCCAGACGCCCAGCGGCGACAGGGCAACGGTCAGCCCGCCGGCGGCTTCCTCGGTCCCGAGTTCCACGACGCCGAGGTCGGCCAGCGTCTCGAGCACGGCCGACAGCGCCGCGGCCTGGTCGGGCGCCGCGGATCCCGGCTGGCTCCGCCTGGTCCCGGCCGCCGCGGCGTACGCATCGAATAGCCCTTCCATCCGGACCGGCCCGCCGACGGTGTACAAGGCGGTGGCCAGCCCGTCCAGGTCCTCGGCGGCCAGGATGGCCTCGAGCGCGGCGTCCCAGGCGGCCAGCACCTGCTCGGCGTCGCCCGAGGCGAGGACGTCGCCCGGGGATCCGCCGGGTTCCGGCTGGCCGGGCAGCATCCGCGTCGCCGCCGCAACCCGCCACGCCGCGTCCACCTCCGCGGGCGCCAGCTCAAGGTCGGCGGCGGCGGCCGCGCATTCCTCTGGCCCGAAGGCGGCTCCCGGATCCCGGCGCTGCGCCCAGCGGGCCACGTCGCGCGCAGCGCGAAGCAGCGGCGCCACGCGCGCGGCCGCCGCTAGCTCCTCCCGCGGGGCCAGCCGGACCGGCGGCAGCCGCGGCAGGCCGCCACGGGAGGCCGGACCCAGCTCGCCGGCCGCCCGGCCGGCCGGGCCGTTGTCCGGTCTGTTCCAGGCACCCGGCGCCGCTCCCGCATCCCTGGCCGGACGCGGCGGGCTTGACCTCGCACTGGGGTTCCTTCGTGAGGGGGCCACCCAAGCACCCTATGGCCTCCGGCGGCGTTGTCAGAGCAGCTCGGCCGGGTCGAGCTGCAGTCGCACCACGCCCGCATCCTTGCGCGCGCTGCGAACCGCCTGTGCCGCGCGCAGCGCGGCGGCCAGCGCCGTCCCCTGCTGCCGGTCGACCCTGACCAGCATCCGCGCGGCCGCGGGGCCGTCCTCGCGCGGCCCGGGCCCGCCGCCGTCGGCGACCGCCACCGGCCCGAGCACCTCGGCGCCCGCGGGCAGCTGGGCCGCGTCGAGAACCTCCTGCAGCGCGTCCCCGGGCCCGGTCAGCGCGGCCAGCCTGACCGCCGGCGGAAACCGGAGCTCGCGCCGTTCCGCCAGCTCGCGCTCGGCGTGGGTGACCGGATCCCAGCGCACCAGCGCCTGCACCGGCGCGAGCGCGGCGTCGGCGACGATGACGACCGAGCCTCCCTCACGTCCGGGCCGCACCAGGGCCGCGGCGTTGAGCCAGCGGCGCAGCGCCTCCTCGGACGCGCGCAGGCTGGCCCGGCTGAGCAGGGCCCAGCCATCGAGCAGCACGGCCGCCGCGTACCCCCCGGCCGCGCGCGGCTCGGCGCCCGGCGTGGCCACGATGACCGCGGGCGCGCTGCCGACCTCGGCGATGACCTCGGCACCCCCCGAGGTCCGGACGGTCGCGGCCGGGAAGGCGCGGCCGAGTTCCTCGGCCGTGCGGCCGGCGCCGACCACCAGCGCGCGCAGGCCGGCCTGCCCGCACTGCGCGCAGCGCGGGGCCGCGGCCCGGCCGCACCAGCCGCACTGGGCCGCGGCCCGCGACGCGGGCAGGGCCAGCGGCCCGCCGCAGGCCGGGCAGCGGGCTCGCGCGCCGCAGTATTCGCAGGCGGCGGCGACGACGTAGCCGCGCCGGGGCACCTGGAACAGGACGGGCCCGGTGGCGAGGGCCTCGCGCGCGGTGCGCAGGGCCAGGCTGGGCATGCGTGCCGACCGGGCGGCCTCGTCCCTGGCCAGCTCCGCGTCATCGCCGGCCGCGGCGATCCGCGGCGCGTACCGCCTGACCGTGGCCCGGTCCGCCGTCAGGGCGGCCGCCCAGCCACTGGCCACCAGCTGGGTCACCTCGGTTGTGCGCGCGAACCCGCCGAGCAGCGCGGCCGCGCCGCGGCGGTGGGCCCTGAGCGCGAGAACCTCCCTGACGTGCGGGTAGGGCGCCCGCGGCTCGGCATGCAGGTCGTCGCCGTCGTCCCAGATCACGACCAGGCCCAGCTCGGCGACCGGGGCGAACATGGCGGACCTGGTCCCGGCCACCACGCGGACATGGCCGCGCGCGACCGCGAGCCAGCGGCGGTACCGCTCGGCCGGGCCGAGGCCGGCCGCGAGGCAGACGTGCTGGCCGGGACCGAGCACCCCGTCCAGGGCCCGGTCGACCAGGTCAAGATCCCTGGCGTCGGGAACGACGATCAGGGCCCCCTGCCCCGCCACCCTGGCCGTGGCCGCGGCCAGCGCGATCTCGTCCGGCCAGTGCGGCCCCGGCAGCGCCGACCAGGCGGCGCGCGGCGCGCGGCCGCCGGCCAGCGCGGCCAGGAAAGACCGCCCGGCGGGATAGCGCGCCCAGGGCCCCGGCTCGGGCAGCGGCGGGCCGTCCACGGCCAGCGACGGGGCGGCCGGCGACCGGGCATCGCTGGCCGCCACGGTCAGCGACGGAGCGGCCGCGCCTGCCCGCACCCCGTCGCTCGCGGACTCGGACTCGGCCCTGGCGTGCCGCGGCGGGATCGCGAGCCGCAGCACGTCGGCCAGCGTGCCGCCGTAACGGTCCGCCACCGCCCGGGCCAGCCCGAACATCTCGGCCGTCAGCACCGGCTCCGGCGACACCACCCGCTCCAGGAAGGCGAGCGCGCCCTGGTGCTCGCTCGCCTCGGCCCGCTGCAGCAGGTAGCCGCCGGTCAGCCGGCCAGCGAACCTGACCCGGACCCGGCAGCCGGGCACCGCGTCCGGCGACAGCCGCTCGGGCACCAGGTAGTCGAAGGGCCGGTCCAGGTGCGGCAGCGACACGTCGACGGCCACCCGCGCCACCGGCAGGCTCCCGGCCGCCACCTTCGCGCCGCGTCCCGATGCCACGGCTTCTGTCCTACCAGAGATCAGCGTCTCCGCCGTCGTCAGTCCGGGCCTCCACCCAGGCCGCGCCACGTAGCTAAGGGGCTGCGCCCGCGGGGCGCTGCGGAGGACGCTGCGCGTTCAGGTCCGGGCGGACGTCAGCCGTCGCGGACATGATCTCGTGCAACTTGGCCAGCAGGGACGCTCCGTTGAAGGGCTTTTCGATCAGGTTGACGCCTGCTTCGAGAATTCCCCCGGTGTCCAGGGCCCCGGCCGTGTAGCCCGACATAAACAGGACTTTCGCCGCCGGGTAGAGCGCGCGGATCTGCTCGGCGGCTTCCTTGCCCGCCATCTGCGGCATGACAACGTCGGTGACCAGCAGCTCGATGCGGCCGGGGTGCCTCGTGGCCAGCTCGACGGCGTCGCGTCCGTTGGCGGCGGCGATCACGTGGTAGCCGTTGCGGGCCAGGATGCGCTGGATCACCTCGCGCAGGGCCGCCTCGTCCTCGATGAGAAGCACGGTCTCACCAGCACCGTGCCGCAGCGGTGCCTGCTCCTTCGGAGGCGCTGGCGCGGTGGCGGCCTGGCTGGTAGCGGGCAGCAAGATGGTGACGACGGTGCCGAGGCCCGGTTCGGAGTAAATCTGCACGTAACCGCCGGCCTGGGTGATGACGCCATAGACGGTGGCCAGGCCCAGGCCGGTTCCTCCGGTTTGGGTCTTGGTGCTGAAGAATGGCTCGAACGCCTTGGTTAGGACTTCTTGGGGCATCCCGGTGCCAGTGTCGCTCACCTTGAGGCTTACGTAGCGGCCCGGTGACAGCCCGGCGCGGCCCGCCGCGTAGTCCGCGTCCACGTCCATGGTGGCGGTCTGGATGGCCAGCTGCCCGCCGCCGGGCATGGCGTCGCGGGCGTTGACCGCCAGGTTGACCAGGACCTGCTCGATCTGGCCTGGGTCGGCGAGCACCGGGCACAGCTCAGGGGCCAGTTCGGTGGCCAGTTCCACGTGCTCGCCCAGGGTCCGGATCAGTAGCTGCTCTACGTCGGCGATCGTGTCGTTGAGATTCAGTACGCGCGGCTGGATCACCTCACGGCGGGCGAAGGCGAGGAGCTGGCGGGTGAGCGCAGCGGCGCGCCGCGCGGCCTGCTCGATCTGGTGGACGTCGTCGCGCACGGATTCCCAGTCGGCCTCCGGTGCGCCGCTGGCCACCTCTTCGGCGACGAACGCGGCGTAGCTGCTGATAACGGCCAGGAGGTTGTTGAAATCATGCGCGACCCCGCCGGCCAGCTGACCCAGGCTTTCCAGTCGCCGTGACTGGTTCAGGTGGTTTTGCAGGCGTTCCCGCTCGGCCTGGGTTCGCAGCCGTTCCCGCCCGGCCTGGAGTTCCAGCCGCTCGGTGACGTCGCGTACGGCCGCCATGACCAGGACTCCCTCGTCGGTGTCGATGGTCGACAGGGAGATCTCGGCGGGGAAGGTGCTGCCATCGTGGCAGCGGGCGGCCAGCTCCATCCCCTCGCCCATCGCCCGGGAGCGCGGGTCAGCCATGTAGCCGGCCCGGCGCGACGGATGTGACGCCTTGATCGGATCCGGGACCAGGATTTCCACCGGCTGGCCGACCAGTTCCTCCCGCCGGTACCCGAACAGCCGCTCCGTCTGCGCGTTGACCAGCACGATGCGCCCGCCGGAGTCCACGCACACCACCGCGTCGGGAGCCGCCTCGAGCAGGCCGCGGAACCGGGCATCGGCGCGCTGTGCGTGCCGCCCGGCCAGGAGCTCGTCTCGCTGGCGGCCTGCTTCCAGCGTGTCTGTCACGTCATCGACCGTGCCGACGTGGCTGATCTGCCCGCTGGCGCCGGGCACGGGGGACGCCTGGACATCCGCCCAGCGCAGCCCGCCTGCGGGCTGGACGATCCGCACCCGGTCGCGGTACGGCGCGCCGGCCTGCACCGCGGCCGCCAATCCGGCCAGCATCCGCTCGCCGTCCTCGGTGTGCAGCAGGTCGGTCCAGGTGCAGGCGGCCGCGTCGTCTGGCACGCCGCAGATTTCTCGCAACCGCGGATTGCTGTAGCTGACCCGGCCCGCAGAGTCCAGCGAGAAGACGCCCATGGGCGAGGATTCGGTGAGCGACCGGTACCGGGCCTCGCTCTCTTTCAGCAAGGTCTCCGCGGCGAGCAGCTCATCGACCTTGTCGGCCAGCTTGGCACTCAGCGCCCGCGCGTATTCCTGGTAGGTCTCATCGGGCTCGGCGAGGGGCGGTGCGGCCGGCGCGGCCGCCAGGGCAGCGTCGGCCGCGGCCAGCAGCGCGTCCGGCTCGGCGGGCTTGAATAAGACGTGCCCCACTCCGAGGGCCGTGGCCATCGGAGTCACCTCGTGGTGCAGGTAATTGGCGGTGTAGAAGATCACTCGTGTCTTGCAGAGCTGCGGATCCTTGCGCAGCTCGCGGACCAGCTCGTAGCCGTCCATGACCGGCATGACGAGATCGGTGATGACCAGGTCGGGAAACCGAGCCCGGGCGAGCTTCAGGGCCTGCGCCCCGTCGCCGGCTTCGAGCACGGTGTGGCCGCGGTAGCCAAGCAGCGTCACGACCAGGTCACGGTTCAGCGGATGGTCGTCCACGACCAGGACCGTGGCCATGGTCAGCCCCGGCCCGGCCAGCCGGCCGCGGCCACCGCATCCGGCTTCGCGACCGGCGGCATCACGGCTTGCCCCGGATGCCATCCCCGACCGGGTCCGCCCGGTGCAGCAGCGGCTCGAGCCGGGCCAGGAAGGCCAGCGGCTCGATCGGAATCGGGTAGAAGTCATCGAAGCCCGCCGCCCGAGCCGCCTCCAGGGTGGTCGGGCCGGCCGCGCTGACGGCCATCAGCGGCACATCCCGCAGCGCCGGCTCGGCCCGCATCAGCCGTGCGGCGGTGTAGCCGTCCGTGCCCGGCATCTCGATGTCCATGACGATGAGGTCGAAATGCTCGGCCTTGGCGGTGCGCACCGCTTCCGCGCCGTCCGAGGCGGTGGACACGTCGTGGCCGAAGTAACCGAGCAGATAGCTGAGCAGGTCCCGGTTCACCGCCCGGTCATCAACCACCAAGATCCGCGCCATGGCATCAGCCTCCGTGTCCTGGCGGCCGGCTCAGGCCGGGCGCACTTGATATTAGGTACCGCTCAAGCTCGCGGACGAAGACGGTCGGGTCGATCGGCTTGGTCATGTACCCATCGAAGCCGGCGACCATGATCCGCTCGCGGTCGCCGACCATCGCGTAGGCGGTCACCGCGACGAGCGGTATGGCGGAAAGCTCGGGGTCTGCCTTGAGCCGTGAGGCGGCCGTGTAACCGTCCATCACCGGCATCTGCAGGTCCATCACGACCAGATCCGGGCGCTCCCGGGTGACAACGGTGATGCCCTCGGCGCCATTGCGGGCCACCAGGGCCTCGTGCCCGAACGCGGTGAGCAGGTAGACCATCAGGTCGAGGTTCTCGGCCTGGTCCTCCACCACGAGCACCCGGGCCATCTCAGCCCGTCCGCAAGGAGATGGTGAAGGTGCTCCCGGTGCCCAGCGCGCTGTCCATCTCTATCCGGCCGCCGAGGATTTCGGCCAGCTTCTGGCTGATGTACAGGCCAAGCCCGGTTCCCTCGAATTTTCTCGTCTTCGCCTCGCCGACCTGCTCGAAGGCCCGGAACAGGCGGTCTTGATCCGCTTCGGCGATGCCCACGCCGGTATCGGTGACGCTCAGCTGCACCGAGCGCCCGTCCTCGGCCAGGGCCATGGCCAGGGTGATCCGGCCCGTGTCGGTGAACTTAATGGCGTTATTGGTCAGGTTGATGAGAATCTGCGCCAGGGCCCGGCGGTCGGTATTGACGGTGACCTCCTCGTCAACGCCCTCGATCAGGAATTCCAGGCCCTTGCCTTCGACCAGCGGACGCAGCGTCTCGGCCACCTCGGTGAGGATCTCCTGGCACACGACCGGGACGAGCTGAAGTTCCAGGCTCCCCGATTCGATCTTGGCCAGGTCCAGCAGGTCGTTGATGATCGCCAGCAGGTGCTTGCCCGATGTCTTGACGGTGTCGAGCTGGCGGCGCTGCTCGTCGTTGAGCGGGCCGGGCAGGCCCATCAGGAGCGTGCCGGTGAAGCCGAGAATGGCGTTGAGCGGGGTGCGCAGCTCGTGGCTCATGCTGGCCAGGAACCGGTCCTTCGCCGTGTTCGCGTTCTCCAGCTCCAGGTTTTTCTCCTGCAGGGTCTGCTCGAAACGCTTGCGCTCGGTCACGTCACGGGCGGCGGCGAAGACGCCTTGCAGCTTGTGATCCTGGTCGTAAAAGGCCGAGGCGTTGTAGGACACGACCGTTTCGTGGCCGTCACGGCTGCGGGCAGTTAATTCGTAATTTTCCACCTTGCCCTCGTGCAGCACCAGCCGGATGCCGTCCTCGGCCTGCGCGGGATCGGTGAAGTAGTGCTTGAACGCGGAGCCGATCAGGGTGTCCCGCGGGTGCCCGGTCAGCGCTTCCATCTGCTGGTTGACGTCGGTGATGATGCCCACGGGATCGGTGGTCATCAGCGCGTCTATGTTGGATTCGATGAGGGAGCGGGTGTACACCTGCGAATCGCGCAACTGCTGTTCGAGCTGCTTCTGCGCGGTGCTGTCCCGGGCGGACGCGAGGATGCCGAGCGGCTGGCCCGCGGCGTCGGTGAACACCCCGGCGTTGAACGACACGGTGATCCTGCGGCCGTGCCGGGTCACCAGCGTCAGCTCGTATCCGAGCACCCGGCCGGAGCCGAACGTCTCCTGCACGCCGGCCCGGGCGCGGTCAGGATCGGTGAAGTAGCCGGCGAATCCGGAACTCACCAGGTGCTGGCGGGTGAAACCGGACAGCCGGGTTGCTTCCTCGTTCACGTCGGTGATCACCCCGTCCGGGGCGATGGCGAACAGCGCGTCAGCGGACGCCTCGATCAGTGACCGGTTGTAGGCCTGGTGCTCAGCCAGCTGGCCCTGCAGCCGGGACTGCTCGGAGATGTCCCGCGCCGAAGCGAAGATGCCCTGCATCCGGCCCTCCGCCGACCGGAACACGGACGCGTTGAACGACACGGTCGCCTTGCGGCCGCTCTTGTGCGTGAGCACCAGCTCGTAGTTGGTCACCACACCGCGGTTGAGCGTCTGCTTCACGCCCGCGTCCGCCGCGTCCGGGTCGGTGAAGTACTGGTTGAACACCGAGCCGATCAGCTCGGCGCGCTCATAGCCCGCCATCCGGCACATCTGCTCGTTGACATCGGTGATGAACCCGTCCGGATCCACGGTGACCAGGCCGTCCACCGACGACTCGATCAGGCCGCGCAGATAGGTCTGCTGCTCCCGCAGCTGGTCCTCCAGGCGGACCCGGTCGGTGATATCGCGCGCCGAGGCGAAGATGCCGCGCACGTCGCCATCGGGACCCTTGAACACCGAAGCGTTGAACGAGACCCGCAGATGCCGCCGCGCGCGTGAGATCAGCGTCAGGGCGTACTCGGTAACGAAACCGGCCTCGAAGGTCTGCTGCACGCCGGCGCGGGCCAGGTCGGGCTCGGTGAAGTAATCGGCGAATCGGGTGCCGATCAGCTCGGCCCGGCCGTAATCGGTCATCTCGCACATGCGGTCGTTGACGTCGCTGATGAACCCTTCTGGATCGACCGTGACCAGGCCGTCCACCGATGACTCGATCAGGCCGCGCAGATAGGTCTGCTGCTCCCGCAGCTGCTCCTCCAGCGCCTTCTGATCGGTGACATCCCGGGCGGCGGCGAATACGCCCTCGAGCTTGCCGTCACGGTCGTTGAACGTCGCGGCGTTATAGGACACGACGGTCAGGCGGCCGTCCTTGGCCCGCGCGGTCAGCTCGTAGTTGATGACCCGGCCGTCCCGCAGCACCAGCTTGATGCCCTGCTCGGCCCGGTCCGGGTCGGTGAAGTACTGCTTGAACGGTGAGCCGATGAGCTCATCACGGGTGTGCCCGGTCAGCCACTCCATCTGCTGATTGATGTCGGTGATGACACCCACCGAGTCGGTGGTCATCAACGCGTCGACGTTGGACTCGATCAGCGACCGGGTGTACAGCTGGGAGTCGCGGAGCTGGCGCTCCAGCTCCTGCTGGTCCGCGATGTCCCGGGCTGAGGCGAAGATGCCGCGCACCTCGCCCGCCCGGTCCCGGAACACCGCCGCGTTGAACGACACCGGCAGTTCCCGCCCGTCGGCCGCGCGCAGCGTGAGCACGTAGTTCGTGACCTGGGACTGGCTGAACGTGAGCCGGACGCCCTCGGCGGCCAGCTCGGTCTCCTTGAAGTAGGCCGGGAACGAGGTCCCGATGAGCTGATTGCGCGGCCGGCCCACCATCCGGCACAGCGTCTCGTTCACGTCCGTGATCGTCATCGAGTCATCCACGGTCACCAGCCCGTCGATGGACGCCTCGATCAGGCCCCGGTTGTAGGCCTGCTCCTCGGCCAGCTGAGATTGCAGGCCAGCCTGCTCGGTGACATCACGAGCCGAGGCGAAAATCCCCCCGATGCCGCCGTCCGCCGAGCGGAACACCGACGCGTTGAACGAGACCAGCAGCTCCCGGCCGTCCTTGGCCCGCAGGGTCAGCTCGTAGTTGGTCACCGCCCCGGTATCCAGGGTCAGCCGGACGCCATCCGCGGCCCGTTTAGCGTCCACGAAATACCCCGGGAACGCCGAGCCGACCAGCTCGTCACGGGCATAGCCGCTCATCCGGCACATGGTCTCGTTCACGTCGTTGATGACCAGAGCCGGATCGACGGTCACCAGGCCATCCAGGGACGCCTCGATCAGGCCCCGGTTGTAGGCCTGCTCCGCGGCCAGCTGCGTCTGCAATCCGGACTGCACGGTAATATCCCGCGCCGAAGCGAAGATCCCCTGCACCGCCCCGTCCTCGGAGCGGAACACCGACGCGTTGAACGACACGGTCAGGTCGATCCCGTCCTGCCGGGCCAAGGCCAGCACATAGTCCGTCACCACACCCTGGTCGAGGGTCTCGCTCACCCCGGCCGCGGCGCGGTCAGCGTCCGCGAAGTAGCCGGCGAACGGGGTACCGACCAGCTCCTCGGAGCTGTAGCCCGACATCCGGCACATCTGCGCGTTGACATCGGAGATCGTGCCATCGGGATTGACCGCGATGAGCCCGTCGACGGATGCCTCGATCAGGCCCCGGTTGTAGGACTCGGACTGGCGGAGCTGCTCTTCCAGCGCCTTGTGCTCGGTGACGTCGCGCGCGGCAGCGAACACGCCCTGGAGCTTTCCTTCGCGGTCGTTGAACGTCGTCGCGTTGTAGGACACCACGGTCTGGCGGCCGTCCTTGGCCCGGGCGGTCAGCTCGTAGTTGGTGACCTTCCCTTCCCGCAGGGCCTGCCGGATTCCGTCCTCGGCCCGGTCCACGTCGGTGAAGTACTGCTTGAACGGTGAGCCGATGAGCTCATCCCGGGTGCGGCCGGTCAGCCACTCCATCTGCTGGTTCACGTCGGTGATCGCGCCGACCGGGTCGGTGGTCATCAGCGCGTCGATGTTCGATTCGATCAGCGAGCGCGTATAGAACTGAGTCGCCTCCAATTCCTCGGTGAGCCGGGTCTCACTCGAGATGTCCTTGGAGATGAGCAGGAACCCGACCGCATCGCCCTGGGCGTTGCGGCGAGGCGTCAGCACCACCCGCGCGGTGAACATGCTGCCGTCCCGGCGCCTCCGGCTGAGGGTGCCTTCCCACTTGCCATCCGCCAGCGCCACGGCACGCATCTCGGCCGGCCGCCCGGCTGCCACGTCCGCCGGGTCGTGCAGGACGTCGGAGTTCAGCTTGCCGACCACCTCGGCCGGCTCATACCCGTAGATCCGTCGCGCGCCCTCGTTCCAGAGCAGGATCTTCCCGTCGAGATCCTTCCCGATAATGGAGTACTCGGTGGACGCCTCCAGGACATTGGCGATGAAGTCCACCGCCTCAGCCGGGTCGAGGGAAGTTAACCCATCAAGCAAGCTTGCCACGGCGACCTCCCACCCCCCGGTCAACAGGTATTGACTTCGAAGAGTAGTTTTTACCTTACTCTACGGAGTCATGCCTGGCGACCCTGCCCAAGCGGGAAGATCTGCGTAGACCCTCAGCACCCGGGCATCCCGGGCCGGCCGCGGCTAGCTGCGGAAGACCGATTCCTGGAACCATTGCCAGGTGCTGCGGAGGCCTGCCTCGCGGCCGATGCTCGGCGCATAGCCGAGGACCTGCCTGGCCAGGTCGTAGGAGGCGAAGTTGCGTCCTACCTCGCCCGGGCGCGCGGGCCGGTACTCGACCGGATGGTCCGGCGCGCCGGCCGCGCCGCGGCACAGGCCGGCCAGCTCCGCCGTGGTGGTCTCGACGCCCGATGCGACGTGCAGCACGGTGCCGCCGGGGACATCGCGGTCCAGGGCCAGTTCGATCGCGCGAGAGATGTCATCCACGTGCGTGTAGTCGCGCGACGCCGAGCCGTCGCCGTAGATCACGATCGGCTGGCCGTCCTCGATGGCGCGGAAGAACAGCGTGATGGCCCCTTGCTTCCGCTCGCTCCACGGGCCGTAGGCGTTCGCGAACCGGAGCGCCACCGTGCGCAGGCCGTACGCCGCGGCGAACGCGTGCGCGTAGCCCTCGCCAGCGAGCTTGCTGGCCCCGTAGGGCGAGATCGGCTTCGGCAGCGAGGACTCGCTGACCGGCGGCGTGGCGTTGCCGATCAGCGCGCCGCCGGTGGACGCCTGCACTGTGCACTCCACGCCGGCCCGCCGGGCGGCATCGAGCACACCGAACGTGCCGGTGACGTTGACGTCGAAGTTGGCCGCCGGGTCGGTGATGGACCCGATGACCGAGCCGGCCGCCGCGAGGTGCACGACGGCCTGCACCCCGGCGAGCGCGGCGTCGAGGCCCGGGACGTCACGGATGTCGCCCTCGATCAGCTCGGCGTCGACGCCGGCCAGGTGCGAGATGTCGCCGGTCGAGTAGTTGTCGAGCACCCGGACCCGGTGCCCGGCCCCGGCCAGCCGCCGGACCAGCGTCGCGCCGACGAACCCGGCTCCGCCGGTGACCAGGATGTGACGTCCCTGCGCCATGGCCGGCCAGGATCAGGCGCCGGCCGCCTTCCGCAGTTCCTCAGTCCGGTCGGCGCGCTCCCAGGAGAAGTTGGGCTCCTCGCGGCCGAAGTGGCCGTAGGCGGCGGTCGGCGAGTAGATCGGGCGGAGCAGGTCCAGGTCCCTGATGATCGCGGCCGGCCGCAGGTCGAACACCTCGAGCACCGCATCCTGGATGCGCTCCACCGGGACCCGCTCGGTGCCGAAGCACTCCACGAACAGCCCGACCGGCTTGGCCTTGCCGATGGCGTAGGCGACCTGGGTCTCGCAGCGGTCGGCCAGCTCCGCGGCGACGACGTTCTTGGCCACCCAGCGCATCGCGTACGCGGCGCTGCGATCGACCTTGGACGGGTCCTTGCCGGAGAAGGCGCCGCCGCCGTGCCTGGCCATCCCGCCGTACGTGTCAATGATGATCTTGCGGCCGGTCAGCCCGGCGTCACCCATCGGGCCGCCGATCTCGAACCGCCCGGTGGGGTTGACCAGCAGCCGGTAGCCGGAGATGTCGACGTCATGCAGGCCGGCCAGGACCGGCTCGACAACATGGTCGCGGATGTCCGGGGTGAGCAGTTCCTTCAGGTCGATCGCGGCCGCGTGCTGGCTGGAGACCACGACCGTATCCAGGCGCACCGGCCGGCCGTCCACGTACTCGATCGTGACCTGGGTCTTGCCGTCCGGCCGGAGATAGGGCACGTCGCCGCTGCGGCGGACCTCGGTCAGGCGCCGGGCCAGCCGGTGCGCGAGCATGATCGGCAGCGGCATCAGCTCGGGTGTCTCCCGGCAGGCGTAGCCGAACATCAGGCCCTGGTCACCGGCGCCCTGCCGGTCGAGCTCGTCTGTGCCCTCGCCCTCGCGGTGCTCGAACGCCTCCTGGACGCCCTGCGCGATGTCCGGCGACTGGGAGCCAATGGACACCGACACGCCGCAGGACCGGCCGTCATAGCCCTTGGCCGACGAGTCATAGCCGATCTCCAGGATCTTCTCCCTGATCAGGCCGGGGATATCCACGTAGGTCTCGGTGGTCACCTCACCGGCCACGTGCACCTGGCCGGTGGTGATCAGCGTCTCGACGGCAACGTGGCTGGTCGGGTCGCCCTTGAGCATCCCGTCCAGGATGGCATCGCTGATCTGGTCGGCCATCTTGTCCGGATGACCCTCTGTGACCGACTCGGAGGTAAACAGACGACGAGCCACCTGACACCCTTTTCTTCCGGGAAATATTGCGCGACGAGGTCTCGCCGAAGTGTAGCCGGGCCCGCGCGGCCGGTGGGCCTAGTCCAGCCTGCTGGCCACCAGATCCCAGATGACGTCGGCGAGCGTCTCCTTGGGCCCGCGGGGCACGGGGGTCTCGCGGCCGTCGGCGGCGAGCACCACGGCCTCGTTGTCGCTGGTCCCGAAGGCCAGGCCGCCGCCGACCTGGTTGACGACCAGCAGGTCGCACCCCTTGGCCGCGAGCTTCGCCCGGCCGTTGGCCAGCAGGTCCCCGGTCTCCGCGGCGAACCCGACGATGACCTGGCCGGGCCGGGCCCGGTGACCGGACAGCTCAGCCAGGATGTCCGGGTTCTGCACCAGGCGGACCGGTTCCGGGTGCGCGCCCGACTTCTTGATCTTCGAATCGCTCCTGGTCTCGGGCCGGTAGTCGGCGACCGCGGCGGCCATGATCACGGCGTCCGCCTCGGCCGCGGCCGAGGTCACCGCGTCCCGCATGTCGCGGGCCGAGGTCACGCGCATGACCTGCGCGCCCGCGGGATCATCCAGGGCCACGTTCGCGGCGACCAGCGTGACCTTCGCGCCGCGCGCGGCGGCCGCCCGGGCGATCGCGTACCCCTGCCGCCCCGACGACCAGTTGCCGATGAACCGGACGGGATCGAGCTCCTCCCTGGTGCCGCCCGCCGAGACCACCACCCGGCGCCCGCTGAGGTCGGGCGCGAGGCCCCCGGCGCCGCGCGCGAGCACGCGCAGCGCGACGGTGAACAGTTCGGCGGGCTCGGGCAGCCGCCCCGGCCCGGTGTCGGAGCCGGTGAGCCGCCCGGCCGCGGGCTCGAGCACGACCGTGCCCCGGTCCCTGAGCAGGGACACGTTGGCCTGCGTGGCGGGATGCTGCCACATCTCGGTGTGCATGGCGGGCGCGAACACGACCGGGCACCGCGCGGTCAGCAGGACCGCGGTCAGCAGGTCGTCCGACCTTCCCGCGGCCGCGCGGGCCAGGAGATCGGCCGTGGCCGGCGCGACGAAGACCAGGTCGGCCGTCTGGCCGAGGCGGACGTGCGGGACGTCGTGCACGTCATCCCAGACGCCGGAGGAGACGGGCTGGCCGGACAGCGCGGCCCAGGTCGCCTCGCCGACGAAACGCAATGCGTCCGGCGTGGGGACCACCCGGACACGGTGCCCGGACTCGGTGAGCAGCCGCAGCAGCTCGCACGCCTTGTAGGCGGCAATGCCCGCGCCTACCCCGAGGACGATGCGCACCGGCACCTGCCCGGGCCCGGACGGCTAGGCCGTCAGGACTCCGCCTCCTCGGCGCTCACGAGTCCCTCGCTGATCTCCCGCAGCGCGATCGACAGCGGCTTCTCCTGTACCCGGGTCTCGACCAGCGGGCCGACGAACTCGAGCATGCCCTCGGCGAGCTGGGCGTAGTAGGCGTTGATCTGCCGCGCCCGCTTCGACGCCATGATGACGAGGCCGTACTTGCTGTCCACCACATCGAGCAGATCGTCGATGGGCGGATTGATGATGCCTTCCCCGGCCGGAGTCCCTGCCACCTTGTGCCTTTCCCGTGCTTGGAGCGCAGCCTGCAGCCCTGTTGGCCACCCGGAGCCGTCAACCAGGTTACCAGGTGACGAACAGGGGCCGGGGCGTCGCCGAGCAGGGCTGGGGCGCGCCCACCATGGGTGGGCGGATCGGCTGTGGACCCGCGTCCCCCGCCCCGCCCCTGCTAAGGCCCGCGCCGGCTAGATCTCGCCGCCGCGGAATTCGTGCTCCAAAGCGGTCCGCTGGTTCGCGCCGAGGCCGCGGACCCGCCGCGACTCGGCGATGCCGAGCTTCTCCATGATCTGCTTGGCGCGGACCTTGCCGACGCCCGGCATCGACTCCAGCAGGGCCGACACTTTCATCTTGCCGACGACGTCGTCGGTCTGGCCCTCCTTGAGGACCTGGGGCAGGGTCGTAGAACCCTTCTTCAGCCGATTCTTTACCTCCGCGCGCTCTTTGCGCGCCTTGGCGGCCTTCTCCAGGGCCGCCGCCCGCTGATCGGGGGTAAGTGGAGGAAGAGCCACTAGTGGTCACCTCGGGTTTCGTATCGAAAAACTCGCTCCGCGTGGGAAAACTAGCGAGTTCGGCCCGCAACGGCAACGTGAACCCCCGTTTGTGGCGTCACAAATTAACCATTACTACTGAGCGAACATAGATGAGTACCCACCGTAGCTAAATGCCGCGTAGATTCCAAGATCGCGTGACGCGAGGCCAATGCGACCGATTGCGCCGGATCCGGCGCCATCGCCGCCGCGACGGCCCGCCGCCTAGACAGAATACGCGTCACGCCGGCCCGATCCAGGCCAGACAACAGTGCGTAAGAAGACCTCCACTTAACGTCACGGCGGACGCGCCCGGCCGCGCGCCGCAATGGCCGCGGCTCAACTCGACGCCACCGATATTTTCCGTAGCGACGCGCCAATGGCGGCGGCCGCCGCGCCCGGGTCGGCCGCGGCGGTGATCGGCCGGCCGATGACCAGAAGGTCCGCGCCGGCCCGCAGCGCCTCCTCGGGCGTGGCGACCCGCGCCTGATCGTGGGCGTCAGACCCGGCCGGGCGCACGCCCGGAGTGATCAGCATGATGTCGCGCCCGACCTCGGCCCGCACGGCCGCCACCTCACGCGGCGAGCAGACCAGCCCTCGGGCCCCGGCCTCCACGGCCAGCACGGCCAGCCGCCGCACGGCCTCTCCGACCGGCCCGGCGAGGCCGATGCTGTCGAGATCGGCGTCGCCGAGCGAGGTGAGGACGGTGACCGCGACGATCCTGGTGTCCGGGGCGGCCTCCACCGCGGCGCGCACCGCGCCCATGCCGCCGACCGCGTGCACGGTGAGCAGGTCAGGCCGCAGCCTGGCCACCGACCGCGCCGCACCGGCCACGGTCGCGGGTATGTCATTCAGTTTCAGGTCGAGGAAGACGCTGACGTTGCTGGCGCCGCGCACCGAGGCCACGGCCTCCGGGCCGTAGCGCAGGTAAAGCTCGAGCCCGATCTTCACCGTGCTGACGTGCGGCGTGACCAGGCCGGCCCACCGCGCGGCCGTCTCCAGGTTCGGCGCGTCCAAGGCGACGGCGATCGGCGCGGGATGGACCACGGATTCCTCCTATTGCGTTCCTGTGAGCCTGCGCCCTATTGCGTTCCGGTGAGCCTGCGCCGTGCCGCGGCACGCGGCTCGTGCGCCAGCCCGATGGCATCGGAAAGGCGCTCCACCCCGCGCCGCGCCAGTTCCTCCTCGAGTTCGCGGACGATGCGGACGCACGCCGAAGGGTCGTGGAAGATCGTCGTCCCGACACTGACCAGCGTCGCGCCGGCCAGGATCAGCTCCAGGGCGTCCTGCCCGGTTCGCACTCCGCCCATGCCGATGATCGGTACGTCGGGCAGCGCCTCGCGGACCTGCCAGATGCACCGCACGGCCACCGGCCGGATGGCGGGCCCGGACAGCCCGCCGGTCGTCCCGGCCAGCACCGGGCGCATGGTGTCCATGTCGATGGCCATGCCGAGCAGCGTGTTGATCAGCGAGAGCCCGTCCGCCCCGGCCGCCACGCAGGCCCGGGCGATGGCCACGATGTCGGTGACGTCGGGTGACAGCTTGGCGAACACCGGGATGTCGTACCTGGCCCGGCCGCGGACCGCGTCGATCACCGCTCCCGCCGCGCCCGCATCGCAGGCGAACACCTGCCCCCGGTGCTCGACGTTCGGGCAGGAAATGTTGACCTCGATCGCGGTGACCCCGGCCGCGTCGGACAGGCGCGCGGCGAGTTCGGCGAACTCATCGACGGTCCCGCCCGCGATCGAGACGACCGCGCGGGCCCCCCTGGACAGCAGCCAGGGCAGGTCCCGCTGCAGGAACGCGTCGATGCCCGGGCCCTGCAGGCCGATCGAGTTGAGCATGCCGCTCGGCGTCTCGGCCATCCTCGGGGTGCAGGCCCGCCCGCGGCGCGAGCATCACCGACTTCGTGACCACGGCGCCGACCTTGGAGACATCGAAGAACTGCGCCAGCTCGCGTCCCGAGCCTGCGCACCCCGACGCGGTCAGGATCGGGTTCGGCAGCTCGGCCTGGCCGAGCCGGGCCCGCAGGTCAGTCGCCATGGGCCGGTCCCGCCTGCGGGCCGCCGGCCGCCGCCCGCGTGCCGGACAGGCCGGCCGCGCGCCTGGACCTCGGCTCCCAGCCGGGAGCGCCGAACGCGTCGAACGGAATCGTGCCCACCTCATCCCAGCGCACCTGCTCACCGCGGAACACCGGGCCGTCCACGCAGGACCGGACCATCCTGGTGATCCCGTCGGTGCCCACCACGGGCAGCACGCAGGTCATGCAGACCCCGACCCCGCAGGCCATCAGCTCCTCGACCGCGACCTGCACCGGGATGTCGTAGCGGCGGGCCAGCGACGTCACCTGGCGCAGCATCGGCATCGGCCCGCAGGCGTAGATGGCGTCGGTCCTGGCCTCGTGGATGATCTGGCCCATCATGTCGGTGACGATGCCGCGCGCGCCTAGCGAGCCGTCTTCCGTGGTGATGGTGGCCGTGCGCCCGGTCCGCCGGGCGGTCAGCGCGCCGAACACCCGTTCCCCGGTCGCCGCGCCGAGCAGGAAGTCGACTGTGCACCGGCGCTCGCGGAGCCTGGCCGCCAGCGAGAACAGCGGCGCGCTGCCGTAACCGCCGCCCACGAGCAGGCAGCTGACCGGGTCCCGCGGCACGGGGAACGGCCGGCCGAGCGGCCCGGTGATGTCGACCACGTCCCGCGAGCGGCGCTCGGCCAGCCACCGGGTCCCCGGGCCTTCCGCGGCGAACACGAACTCCACGGTGCCGCCGTGATCCGGCCGGACATCGTGGATCGAGAACGACCGGCGCAGCAGCATCGAGGTGGCCGGGCCGCCGACCGCGAGCGTCACGAACTGCCCGGGCCGGAAGCGCGCCGCGATGACCGGCGCGACCACCGTCATCGCGTAGTAGGCGTCCACCCGCCGGACGGTCAGCACCGTCCCCCGCACCTGGACCGGGCCCGCCTCGGCCTCGCCGTCGCCGTGCGTCATGACGAGCCCGCCGCACCCGGCGCCGGCTCGGCGGCGCGGCCGCGGAGCCGCGCCGCGTGCTCCTGCAATGACCGCACGCCCACCTCGCCGGAGTTGATCGCCTCGATGCCCTGGACGGCCGCCGCCAGGCCCGCCGTGGTCGTGATGCAGGGAATGCCCCGCCGGACCGCCGCGGTGCGGATCTCATAGCCGTCCAGGCGCGGCCCGGACTGCCCGGGGCTGCCGAACGGCGTGTTCACGATGAGATCCACCTGGCCGGCCAGGATCCGCTCCACGATCGTCGGCTCGCCGTCCGGCCCCGGGCCGTCACTGTGCTTACGCACGATCGTGGCACGGACCCCGTTCCTGCGCAGCACCTCCCCGGTGCCCGCGGTGGCCCAGATCTGGAAGCCGAGGTCGGCCAGGCGCTTGACCGGGAACACCATCGAGCGCTTGTCCTTGTTGGCCACCGAGACGAACGCGCAGCCCTTGACCGGCAGCGACCCGTACGCGGCCGCCTGTGACTTCGCGAACGCGGTGCCGAACACCTCGTCCACGCCCATGACCTCCCCGGTCGAGCGCATCTCCGGGCCGAGCACGGTGTCGACGCCCTCGCCGGCCGCGTTCCGGAACCGCCCGAACGGGAGCACCGCCTCCTTGACCGCGATCGGCGCGTCGAGCGGCAGCGTGCCGCCGTCGCCCGCGGCGGGCAGCAGGCCCTCGTCGCGCAGCCCGGCCACCGTCGCGCCCAGCATGATCCGGGCCGCCGCCTTGGCCAGGGGGACCGCGGTGGCCTTGGAGACGAACGGCACGGTGCGCGAGGCGCGCGGGTTCGCCTCCAGTACGTACAGCACCCCGGCGGCCAGCGCGTACTGCACGTTCAGCAGGCCGCGCACCCCGACGCCCCGGGCGATCGCCTCGGTCGAGCGCCTGATCTCGTCGATGTTCTGGCGGCCCAGGGTGATCGGCGGCAGCGCGCAGGCCGAGTCGCCGGAGTGGATGCCGGCCTCCTCGATGTGCTCCATCACGCCGCCCAGGTAGAGCTCCTCGCCGTCGTACAGGGCATCGACATCGATCTCGATCGCGTCGTCGAGGAACCTGTCGATCAGCACCGGGTGCTCCGGGCTGGCCTCGGTGGCCCGCCGGACGTACGCCTCCAGCGTGTCGTCATCGTAGACGATCTCCATTCCGCGGCCGCCGAGCACGTAGGACGGCCGGACCAGCACCGGGTAGCCGATCTCGTCGGCGACCTTCCGCGCGGCCGCGGGCGACGTCGCCGTGCCGTACCGCGGCGCCGGCAGCCCGGCCGCCGACAGCAGCGCGCCGAACTCGCCGCGGTCCTCGGCCAGGTGGATGGCGTCCGGCGGCGTACCGACCACCGGAACCCCCGCCGCGGCCAGCGCCCGGGCCAGGCCGAGCGGCGTCTGCCCGCCGAGCTGGACGATCACCCCGGCGACCGGCCCGCTGGCCTGCTCCGCGGCCACCACCTCGAGCACATCCTCCAGGGTGAGCGGCTCGAAGTACAGCCGGTCGGACGTGTCGTAGTCGGTGGAGACGGTCTCCGGGTTGCAGTTGACCATCACGGTCTCGAAGCCCGCCGCGGCCAGCGCGAAGGACGCGTGCACGCAGGCGTAGTCGAACTCGATTCCCTGGCCGATGCGGTTCGGGCCGCTGCCGAGGATGATCACCTTGGGGCGGTCCCCGGCCGGCACCTCGGTCTGCTCGTCGTAGGTCGAGTACAGGTAGGGGGTGCGCGCGGCGAACTCCGCGGCGCAGGTGTCCACGGTGTGATACACCGGCCGCACGCCGAGCCGGTGGCGCAGCTCGCGGACCTGCGCCTCGGTGGTCCCGCGGAGCTGGGCAATCTGCCCGTCCGAGAACCCGGCCGCCTTCGCCGCCCGCAGCTCGTCCGCGCCGAGCGGCGCACCCCGCCCCGGCCGCCCGCCCGCCACCCCGGGCCCGGCGGGCGCGCCCGGCCCCGGGACTATGCGTTCTGCGTGCTCTTCGATGCATTTGATCTGGTCGATGAACCACGGGTCGATGCCGGTCGCCCCGGCGAGCTCGGCCACGGTCGCACCGGCCCGGATCGCCTGGTGCAGCGTGGCCATCCGGCCGTCGTGCGGGCTGGCGCAGCGGCGCAGCAGCTCGGCCGCGTCGCCCGGCGGCTCCCGCCAGCTGAAGGACGCGCCGGGCTGCTCCAGCGACCTGAGCGCCTTCTGCAGCGCCTCGGGGAAGCTGCGCCCGATCGCCATGGCCTCGCCCACCGACTTCATGTGCGTGGTCAGCACCGGGTCGGCGCCGGGGAACTTCTCGAACGCGAACCTGGGCACCTTGACCACCACGTAGTCGAGCGCGGGCTCGAAGCTGGCCGGGGTCTCGCCGGTGATGTCGTTGCGGATCTCGTCCAGGGTGTAGCCGATGGCCAGCCGGGCCGCGATCTTGGCGATCGGGAAGCCGGTCGCCTTCGAGGCCAGGGCGCTGGAGCGGGACACCCGCGGGTTCATCTCGATCACGACCATCCGGCCGCTGCGCGGGTGGATGGCGAACTGGATGTTGCAGCCGCCGGTGTCCACCCCGACCGCGCGCGCCGTCGCGATCGCGACGTCGCGCATCTGCTGGTACTCGCGGTCGGTCAGGGTCATGGCCGGCGCCACGGTCACCGAGTCGCCGGTGTGCACGCCCATGGGGTCGATGTTCTCGATCGAGCAGACGATGACCACGTTGTCGTTGCGGTCCCGCATCAGCTCGAGCTCGAACTCCTTCCAGCCGAGGATCGACTCCTCGAGCAGCACCTCGGTCACCGGGCTGGCGTCCAGGCCCGCCCCGGCGATCCGGTGCAGGTCACCTTCGTCGTGGGCGATGCCGGACCCCAGGCCGCCCAGGGTGAACGACGGCCTGACCACCAGCGGGTAGCCGAGCTCGGCCGCCGCCTGCCCGCACTCGGCGATCGTGTGGCAGATGCGGCTGTCCGGGACCTCGGCGCCCAGCCCGGTCACGATCTCCTTGAACCGGCTCCGGTCCTCGCCGGCCCTGATCGCCTCGATGTCGGCGCCGATCAGCTCGACCCCGTAGCGGGCCAGCGTGCCCGCCTCGTGCAGGGCGACGGCCGCGTTCAGCGCGGTCTGGCCGCCCAGCGTGGGCAGCAGGGCGTCGGGCCGCTCCTTGGCGATCACCTTCTCCAGCACGTCGAGCGTGATCGGCTCCACGTAGGTCGCGTCGGCGAACTCGGGATCGGTCATGATCGTCGCCGGGTTGGAGTTGACCAGGCTGACCCGGATGCCCTCCTGCCTGAGCACCCGGCAGGCCTGGGTGCCCGAGTAGTCGAACTCGCAGGCCTGGCCGATCACGATCGGGCCGGAGCCGATCACCAGCACCGACTTCAGGTCAGCCCGCTTCGGCACGGCGCCGCCCTCCTCGCGTCCCGCACCCGCTGGCGCTACGCCGCCGGTCGCCGCCGTGGCCCGCGCCGCACCGGCAAGCCACACGGGCCACATCCGCCCCGCGAGTCCCCGCCACCCCGCGCTGGCGATTAACGGGGAGCCTTTTCAGCGAATACGACGGAAAAAGCTCCCCGCTAACTGGTCTCTGACCGCCGTCCCTCACCGGGCACGCTCCATCAGCTCGCAGAACTCGGCGAACAGGCCCGCCGCGTCGTGCGTGCCCGGTGCCGCCTCGGGGTGGTACTGCACGCTGAACGCCGGAGCGTCGAGCAGCCGCAGCCCCTCGACCACGCCGTCGTTGAGGTTGACGTGAGTGACCTCGGCCGGGCCGAACTCCGTCCCGAACCGGGCGGGCGCTCCGGCCCGCGTGCCCCAGCCCGCCGTGCCGCGCGGGTCCGCCGGGCCGTCCCCGGCGGGAGGGCCACCGCCGGCCGCCGGGCCGGGCATGGCGACCGCGAAGCCGTGGTTGTGGCTGGTGATCTGCACCCGCCCGGTGCGCAGGTCCTGCACCGGCTGATTGATGCCGCGGTGCCCGAACCGCAGCTTGTAGGTGTCCAGCCCGATCGCCCGGCCCATGACCTGACTGCCCAGGCAGATACCGAACACCGGGACCCCGGCGCCGAGTACCCCGCGCATCGCCTCGACCGCGTAGCCGATCGCGGCCGGGTCGCCGGGACCGTTGGAGAAGAACACCCCGTCCGGGCCGGAGGCCAGGATCTGGCCGGCCGTGCTCGCCGCGGGCAGCACCGTGACCTCGCAGCCCAGGCGGGCCATGGACCGGGGCGTCGCGGCCTTGATGCCGAGGTCGACGGCGGCGACGCGGTACCGCACCGGCTGGCCGGCGGCGGGCCCACGACATAGGCCTGGCCGACGGAGACCTCCCGGGCCAGGTCGGCGCCGGCCATGGGCGGGCTGTCCAGCACCCGCTCGAGCAGTCGCGCGGGGTCGGTCTCCCGGCTGCTGATGCCGGCCCGCATCGCGCCGCGGTCCCGCAGGTGCCTGGTCAGCGCCCTGGTGCCGGTGATCGCGATCCCGGTGATGCCCTGGTGCCTGAGCTCCTCTTCGAGGCCGCGCGCGGCCCGCCAGCTCGAGTAGATCCTGGCCGGCTCGCGGATGACGTAGCCGCTCACCCAGATCCGCCGCGACTCGGGGTCGTCGTCGTTCACGCCGGTGTTGCCGATGTGCGGCGCCGTCATGGCGACGATCTGCCCGCAGTAGGACGGGTCGGTCAGCGTCTCCTGGTACCCGGTCATCCCGGTGTTGAAGACCATCTCGCCGAACGTCTCGCCGTCGGCGCCGTAGGCGGCCCCGCGGAACGTGGTGCCGTCCTCCAGCACCAGCATGGCCGGCGTCACCAGGCCAGCTTCCCGTCGAGCACGGTCGGCTGGCCGCGCAGGAACGTGGCCACCACCCGGCCCGGCAGGACCATCCCGGCGAACGGCGTGTTGCGGCTCTTGGAGGCGTGGGCGGCCGGGTCGACCGCCTCCCTGGGCGACGGATCGTAGAGCACCAGGTTGGCCGGCTCGCCGGGCAGCAGCCGCCCGTGCCCGCTCAGGCGGCCGATCGCGGCCGGCCTCGACGACATCCGGTCCGCGACGCCAGCCCAGTCGAGCAGGCCCGGCTCGACCAGCGCCTCGTGCACCGCGCGCAGCGCGGTCTCGAGCCCGGTCATGCCGAACGCCGCGGCCTCCCACTCGGTCTCCTTGTCCTCCGGCGGGTGCGGGGCGTGGTCGGTGGCCACGCAGTCGATGGTCCCGTCGGCCAGCCCGGCCCGCAGCGCCGCGACGTCCTCGGCGGTCCGCAGCGGCGGGTTGACCTTGAACACCGGGTCATAGCCCGAGGCCAGGTCCTCGGTGAGGAGCAGGTGGTGCGGGGTCACCTCGGCGGTCACCTGCCATCCCTTGGACTTCGCCCACCGGATGATCTCCACAGAACCGGCCGTGGAGACGTGGCAGACGTGCAGCGCGGATCCCACGTGCGCCGCGAGCAGGCAGTCGCGGGCGATGACCGCCTCCTCGGCGACCGCCGGCCAGCCGGCCAGGCCGAGCTTCCCCGAGATCTCCCCCTCGTTGACCTGCGCGCCGACGGTGAGCCGCGGCTCCTGGGCATGCTGCGCGATCACCCCGCCGAACGCCCGGACGTACTCCAGGGCCCGCCGCATCAGCACCGCGTCGTGCACGCACTGGCCGTCGTCGGAGAAGACCCGGACCTGCGCCGCGGAGTCGGCCATCGCGCCGAGCTCGGCCAGCTGGCGGCCGGCCAGGCCGACCGTGACCGCGCCGACGGGCTGCACGTCGCAACGGCCCGCCTGACGGCCGAGCCGCCAGATCTGCTCCACCACGCCCGCAGTGTCGGCCACCGGGTCGGTGTTGGCCATCGCGTGCACCGCGGTGAAGCCGCCCAGCGCGGCCGCCGCGGTCCCGGTCGCCACGGTCTCGGCATCTTCCCGGCCCGGCTCGCGCAGGTGCGTGTGCAGGTCGACCAGGCCCGGCAGCAGGATGAGCCCGCCGCCGTCCAGCCGCTCCGCGGCGGCGCCGGCCGGCGCGCGCCCGATCTCGGCGATCCGCCCGTCGGAGATCAGCACGTCGGCCGGATCGCCGCCGAGCGGCCGGGCCCCGCTGATCAGCCAGGTCCCGGTCATCGCTGCGTTACCTCCGCGCCGCTGAGCAGCAAGTAGAGGACCGCCATCCGCACGCTGACCCCGTTGGCCACCTGCTCGACGATCGTTGACCGGGCCGAGTCGGCGACCTCGGCGGCGATCTCCACGCCCCGGTTCATCGGCCCGGGATGCATCACGATGCCGTGCTCGGGCAGCAGCGCCATCCGGCCGACGTCGAGGCCGTACCGGCGGCTGTACTCGCGCACGCTCGGGAAGTAAGCGGCGCTCATCCGCTCCTGCTGGACCCGCAGCATCATCACCACGTCGGCCTTGGGCAGGGCGGCGTCCAGGTCGTAGCCGACCGAGCAGGGCCAGCTTCCCACCGCGACCGGCAGCAGCGTCGGCGGCGCCACCAGCGTCACCTCCGCGCCGAGGGTGCTCAGCAGCAGCACGTTGGACCTGGCCACCCGGCTGTGCAGCACGTCGCCGACGATCGTCACCCGGACCCCTTCCAGCCGGCCCAGCCGGCGCCGCATGGTGAACGCGTCGAGCAGGGCCTGGGTCGGGTGCTCGTGAGCCCCGTCGCCCGCGTTCACCACGCTGCCCTTCACCCAGCCCGCGAGCCGGTGCGGCGCACCCGAGGCACTGTGCCTGATCACGACGGCGTCGGCGCCCATCGCCTCGAGCGTCAGCGCGGTGTCCTTCAGGCTCTCCCCCTTGGCGACGCTCGATCCCTTGGCCGAGAAGTTGATGACGTCGGCCGACAGCCGTTTCGCCGCCGCCTCAAAGGAGATCCTGGTCCGCGTCGAGTCCTCGTAGAAGAGGTTGACGACCGTGCGGCCGCGCAGCGTGGGGAGCTTCTTGACCGGCCGCTCGGACATGCTGGCCAGTTCGTCGGCCGTGTCCAGGATCAGCAGCGCATCGTCCAGGCTCAGGTCGCCGGCCGAGATGAGATGGCGGTTCATGAGCCCTCCTCGCCGCCTGCGGCGGCCCTCGGGTCGGCGCCCAGCAGCACCGCGTCCTGGCCATCGACCTCAGCGAGCAGCACCCGGACCAGCTCGCGCTGTGAGGTCGGCAGGTTCTTGCCCACGTAGTCGGGCCGGATCGGGAGCTCGCGGTGGCCGCGGTCGACGAGGACCGCAAGCTGGACGGCGCGGGGGCGGCCGATGTCGCCGAGGGCGTCCAGCGCCGCCCGGACGGTCCGGCCCGAGTAGAGCACGTCATCGACCAGGACCACGATCTTGTCATCGATGCCGGCCGGCGGGACTTCCGTGTGGCCGAGCGCCCGGGCCGGCCGCAGCCTCAGGTCATCCCGGTACATGGTGATGTCGAGTGAGCCCGCGGGAACCGCGCGGCCCTCGACCTGCTCGAGGCGCTCGGCCAGGCGCTGCGCGAGCGGCACGCCCCTGGTCGGGATGCCGAGCAGGATCACGTCATCCGCGCCATCGGTCCGCTCCAGGATCTCGTGCGCGATCCTGGTCAGCGCCCGCCTGATCTCGGCCGGCTCCAGCACCGTCTTGGCCGGTGCCTGGCCGCGCCGATCGGTCGCATGCATCAATGGGACCCCCTTTCCCGCCTCACCGGACGGGGCTTAAAGGACGTCGGTTCGCCCCACCGTACCAGCCGGAAGCCCGTGGTCAGGGGATCGGCGCGGGATCGGCGCGGCATGGGCGGGACCGGCCGGAGCGAGCGCCTGTACGCGGCGTAACTATGCGTGACCCTTATCACATGATGTCACGATCTAGTAACATCCCGGCCGTCTCGGGCGGCCATCGGGGGCGACCGCGGCCGCCGCGAACCCCGGCGCGGCCGGGCTTCCCGCGACATGGAGAGGTGGCCGGGCGGCCGTCACGGGGATGCGCCGCCGCGCGTAAGTTCATCCGCTTTTTGCCATTCGGCTTGACCTTGTCGGCCTCGCGGCCTACCGTCACTGTGCGTAACCACCACTATCAGCTACGACAGGCCAGGGGGCCGAGATCATGCCATCTGACTACGCGAAGACCCTGGGAGCGCGGCTGCGCGCGATCCGAACCCAGCAGGGGCTGTCGCTGCACGGCGTTGAGGAGAAGTCTCGCGGCCGCTGGAAGGCCGTGGTGGTTGGCTCCTACGAGCGCGGCGATCGCTCGGTGACCGTGCAGAAGCTCGCCGAGCTGGCCGAGTTCTACGGCGTCCCCGTGTCCGAGTTGCTCCCCGGGGACGTGCTGCCCACGCTGCTTGCGCCGTCGCCCAAGCTGGTGATCGATCTTGAGCGCATGGCGCAGCTGCCGAAGGACAAGGCGGGACCGCTGGCGCGTTACGTCGCGACCATTCAGAGTCAGCGGGGCGACTACAACGGCCGGGTGCTGTCGATCCGGCAGGAGGACCTGCGCTCCCTGGCGGTCATCTATGACAAGTCGCCGACCGACCTCACCGAGGAATTGATCAGCTGGGGAATCCTGGATTCCGACGCCCGGGGCGCCATCGAGACGTTCTGATCCTGCGGCACGCGCCCGCTCCGGGACGGCCGGAACGCGGCTACCCGGCCGTGAGCATCGGCAGCAGCGGCTGAGCGGGCACGCCGAGCGCGTTCTCGGCGAGCGACACGAACAGCTCCGCATCGCGAAGCAGGTCGTCGGCCTCCCGAAGCGAGACAGCGCGGGGCAGCCCGGCCTCCGCCGCGGCCCGCTTGGCCGCTCCGGCGGCGAAGAACGCGGCCCACTCCGAGAGCGCGGGCTCCACCTTCGGCAGCAGTTCCCAGACGCTCAGCGGCCTCCGGCGCCGGGTCGAGGCACCCGGATCGGCCCTCGCCGCGACGACCGCGGCCGCGGCCCGCAGCGCCGCCAGGTGAGCCGCCACGTAGCGGGCACCGGCCGACGCCTCGCCCTCGGCGGCAGCGAGCCCGTACCTGGCCGACTCCAGGAGAGCCAGGGCCGACGGGGCGACCCGGCGTGGCCTGGCCTCGCTCCCGTTACCGCCCGCCCGGACGTCCGTGCTCGTAGCAGCTGTACTCACTGCAGCTCCTCCTATCAGCGGCGCCTGCCTGGTGCGGCCCGGCACCGGCCACGGCCGGGCGGAGCGCTTCCCCACGCCCCGCCCGGCAGGCGGTGCCCGGCGGGACTTCACCCGGCGCCGTTCTTCAGTTATTCGAACAGAAATTCGTTCGACTGTCCAGCCGATTGCACCTGAGTTCGAAGTTACAAGGTGGGTCCGACAAAACGGGGCCGCCCTCGGGCGCCCGAGCGCCGCGCCGGCGGCCGCCGGCCCGGCCTGGCATACGCTGGCCGCCGTGCGATGCTCAACCCCGCCGCGGGAACTCAGCCGGGCCGCCTTCTTGGCCGAACTCGACGCGCTCACCGCGGTATACCTGGCCGCGATGCGACCCGACCCGGCCCAGCTGCCTGGCCGACGCTCGATCATGCAGCGGCACGCGACATACCAGGGCTTCCGCGCGCTGGCCGTGACCGCCGACGCGGCCGGCCAGCCCGCTGAGCCCGGCCGGCCAGGGCAGATCGTGGGCTTCAGCTACGGCTTCCGCGGCGCGGACGGCCAGTGGTGGCACGACGTCGTGACCGCCGCGCTGACCGCCCAGGCCGGGGAGGCGCTCGCCGCCGGGTGGCTGGCTGACTGCCTCGAGATCGCCGAGGTGCACGTCCACCCGGACTTTCACCGCCGCGGCATCGGCCGGAGCCTGGTGCTCGGGATCGCCGAGGGCCGCCAGGAGCGGACCGCCGTGCTCTCGACGCAGGACGCGGACTCGCCGGCCAGGCGGCTCTACCGCGGGCTCGGCTTCGCCGACCTGCTGACCGGCTACAGCTTCCCTGGCGCGCCCGTCCCCTACGCGGTGATGGGCGCCGCGCTCCCGCTGCGGCCGGGCCCGGCGGCCCGCCCCTCGAGCCCGAGCAGCTGGTAGATCTCCTGGGTCGCGCGCGAGCCGTTCAGGGTGCAGAAGTGCAGCCCCGGCACCCCCTCGGCGAGCAGCCGCTCGCAGAGCGCGGCGGCGTAGTCCACGCCGATCTTCCGCGTCGCAGCCCGGTCACCATCCGCCGCGTGCAGCCGGTCGGCGAGGCCGGACGGGAACTTCGCGCCGGACAGCACCACGATGCGCTCGAGCGTCGCCACGCTGGTGACCGGCATGATGCCGGGGATGATCGGCACGTCGCAGCCGCGCGCCGCGACCCGGTCCCGCAGCCGGAGGTAATCCTCGGCGTAGAAGAACATCTGGGTGATGGCGAAGTCCGCGCCGGCCCGGCATTTGGCCACGAAGTGGGCAACGTCCGAGTCCGCGTCCGGCGACCGGGGGTGCCCCTCGGGGAACGCGGCCACGCCGACGCAGAAGTCGCCGGATGCCCTGATCAGCCGGACCAGGTCGGCGGCGTGGCTGAGGCCCTCCGGGTGCGCGACCCACTCCCCGTTCGGGTCCCCCGGCGGATCGCCGCGCAGCGCGAGCACGTTGCGCACGCCGACCGCCGCGTAGGAGCCGATGAGGTGACGCAGCTCGGCCACGGAGTGGTTCACGGCGGTGAAATGCCCGACCGGGGTGAGCGTCGTCTCCTCGGCGATCCGGCCGGTGACCCGGACCGTCCGGTCGCGAGTCGAGCCCCCCGCCCCGTAGGTCACCGAGACGAACGTCGGCCGGAGCGGCTCAAGCTGGCGGATCGCCCGCCACAGCTGCCGTTCCTCGGCCTCGGTCTTCGCCGGCATGAACTCGAAAGAATAGGAGGCAACACCCGACGCCAGCAGGTCCCTGATCGCTGGCGCGGCGGTGAGCTGGCTGTGCGGCATACGGACAGGCTAACCGGGACCGGCCCGGCCCGGACCCGGGCCTGGCTGGCCGGTCAGCGGGCTACCCTCGCCAGCATGCCGACCAGCCATGCCGGTCTTCCCGCGCTCCGCGACCAGGTCGGGCGGGCCCTTGATGACTTCCTCGGCCGGCAGCGCGACGCGCTCGGCGCCATCGACCAGGACCTGCTGCCGTGGCTGGACGCGATCACCGAGCTGCTGGCCAGCGGGAAACGGCTGCGCCCGGCGTTCTGCTACTGGGGGTGGCGCGGGGCAGGCGGCGAGGACTGCGCCCAGATTCACGCCGCGGCCGCGGCGCTCGAACTGCTGCACGCCAGCGCGCTCGTGCACGACGACCTCATGGATGCCAGCGACACCCGGCGCGGCCAGCCGTCGGCGCACCGCCGGTTCGCGGCCCGGCACGCCGAGCGGGGCTGGCGCGGGCCGGCCGATTCGTTCGGCGCCGGAGCGGCCATCCTCATCGGCGATCTCCTGATGGCCTGGACCGATGAGCTGTTCCACGCCAGCGGGCTGCCGCAGGCCGCGCTGCGCCGCGGTCAGCCGGTGCTCGACGCGATGCGGGCCGAGATGATCTCCGGCCAGTACCTGGACCTGCTCGGCCAGGCCGCGGGGGACGGCACGGTGGCTAGCGCGCTGCGGGTGGTCAGGTACAAGTCGGCCAAGTACACGGTCGAACGCCCGCTGCAGCTCGGCGCGGCGCTGGCCGGCCCGCCCGGCGGAGCCGGCCCGGCGCTCGCCGAGGCTTGCGCTGGCTACGGCGTACCGGTCGGCGTCGCGTTCCAGCTTCGCGACGACGTGCTCGGCGTGTTCGGCGATCCCGCGCAGACCGGGAAGCCGGCCAGCGATGACCTCCGCGAGGGCAAGCGGACCGTGCTGGTGGCGATCGCGCGGGAGCGGGCCGGCGCCGCGCAGCGCGAGCTGCTCGACGGCCGGCTCGGTGACCGGCTGCTCGACGAGGCGGGCGCGGCGGAAATCCGCTCGATCCTCACCGGAACCGGGGCGCTGGCCGAATGCGAGCTGATGATCGACTCCAGCGTGGCGGAGGCGCTGGCCGCGCTCGAGGACGCGCCCATGACCGGCCAGGCCAAGCTGGCCCTGGCCGAACTGGCCGTCATCGCGACCGTGCGCAGCGACTGACCAGGTCAGATCGCGAGCGCCTGGGCCCGCCGGTTCACCTCGGTGCCGCGGTGCTCGGCGATCGCCTGGATCGGCGTGCCGGGCAGCGACTCGTCGGCCGTGAACAGCCAGCGCAGCGCCTCGGCCTCGTCGAACCCGCAGTCGAAGAGCAGGGTCAGCGTGCCGTGCAGGCCCCGGACGACCTGATCACCGTCCAGGAAGGCCGCGGGCACGCTGAACGCGCCGCTCGGGCGCTGGACCGCAAGCAGCTTGCGATCGCGGAGCAGCTGCTTGACCCGGCTCACGGGAAGCCCGAGCCGGTCAGCAACTTCGGGAACGGTCAGCCAGTCGCCGACGATGGTGTCGGCCGGGGGGTCGATCTGTGCCACGTCTCGAGAGTTTCCCACAATGCGGCCGCCGTCAAACCCGAACGGCGGCCGGCTGCTGGTCATCTCGTCAGCCTCGATGACACCATCGAGTCTCCGACCGGAACAGGAGCCACCCTGGATGACGCCTTCGGACGTTCCCATGCCGTCTGCCCCGTTCGCGCGCCCCCCGGCGCTGCGCCCGGGTGACCGGGTCGCGGTGCCAGCCGCGCGGTCGGCGGGACCGCCCGCGGGGCCGGCGGGCTAGAGGTCAGCCGCGGACGGCGTCCCGCACCGGGATCCGCGGGTCGCTGAGCCGGGCCGCGTCGACCGCGGCCGCGGCCTGGATGACGCGCCGGCCCTGGACCTGGTCCCGGGGCGAGTTCACCGCCAGCAGCGCGACCAGCAGGTCGCCGGCCAGCCAGCACGCCGCCCACTGCCGGGCGGCCGGGTCGCCGCGCAGCATCATCCGGTCGGCCCCGCCGTGAAAGCCGACATACTGGATCATCCGCCCGAACTGCTCAGACCAGAAATACGGAACGGGGTCGTAGGCCTCGGTGGCGCCGAGCAGGTTGGCCGCGACGACCGCCGGCGCGTGCAGGGCCACGTCCCAGTGCTCGAACCTCAGCCTGCGCCGGTAGCGCAGCGACCAGAACGCCGCGCAGTCGCCGACCGCGAACACCCCGGGCCGCGAGGTGCGGAGCTGCTCGTCAGCCGCGACCCCGTTGTCCACCGCGATGCCGGAGCCGTCCAGCCAGCCGACCTCAGGCCGCACGCCCACCGCGGTGACGACCTCGTCGGCGGCCAGCCAGCCGCCCCCGGCCAGCGCCAGCCCGCCCGGCTCGACCGACTCGACCGGCTGGCTGAGCCGCAGCTCGACGCCGGCCTCCCGGTACCACCCGGTGGTCAGCGCGCCAACCTCGGCGCCCACGGCGGCGGCCAGCGGCGCCGGGCCGGCCTTGAGCACGGTCACCTGGCCGCCCCGGGCCGCCGCGGCCGTGGCCAGCTCGGCGCCGATCCAGCCGGCTCCCACGATGGCCAGCCGCAGTCCGGGACGGAGCAGTGCCCGCAGCGCCAGCGCATCGTCCAGCGTGCGCAGGAACCGCTGCCGCCCGCGGCCCGGCAGGGCGACGGGCGTGGCCCCGGTGGCCAGCACCAGCCGGTCGTACCGGTGCTCGCCGCGGTCCGTGTGCAGTACGCCGTGCGACAGCCCGGTCGCCCGCTCGCCGAGCCGCATCTGCATCCCGAGCGTGGCCAGGTCCTCCCGCAGCGTGGTATCGGACAGCTCGCCCGCCATCAGCCGCTTGGACAGCGGCGGCCGGTCGTAGGGCGGCCGGGCCTCGGCGCCCACCAGCGTCACTTCGCCCGCATAGTCCCTGGCCCGGAGCTCCTCGACCGTCCGCAGGCCGGCCAGCCCGGCGCCCACCACCACGATCCGCTCCGGGCTGGCCGGGCTCGCCAGGCTCACGCGTCACCTCGCTTCCGCGGGCCGTCTCCCGCCCCGGCAGGCTACTATGGCGACAGCATGCGACAGCATGCGACAGTCTCGTCACTGGCGGCTATCAGCCGGCCGCAGCGGCACCGTTAGCCGCGCGCGCACGCGGAACGGCCTTTACACTGCTCCCGATGGACACCACGCTTTCCCGCCTCCACGCCGGGCAGTTGCTCGACGGCAGGTACCGGGTGGGCTCCTGGATCGCCCGCGGCGGCATGGCCACGGTCTACTTGGGCACCGATACCAAGCTGGACCGCACCGTCGCGCTGAAGGTCGCCCACACCGAACTCGCAGGCGATCCGGAATTCGTCCGGCGGTTCGCCGGCGAGGCGCGGTCGGTGGCGCGGTTGTCCAGCCCGAACGTCGTCGCCGTCTATGACCAGGGCGGCGACGGGGACCTGCTGTACCTGGTCATGGAGTACGTTCCCGGCCGCACGCTGCGGGAACTCATGCGCGAGCAGGGCAGGCTCGGCCCGCGCCAGGCGCTCGACATCATCAGCGGCGTTCTGGCCGGCCTCGCCGCCGCCCACGCCGCGGGAATCGTGCACCGGGACGTCAAGCCGGAGAACGTCCTGCTCGGCGACGGCAACACGATCAAGGTCGCCGACTTCGGGCTGGCCAGGGCCGCGTCGCGGGCCAGCCACACCAGGACCGGGATGATCATCGGGACGGCCGCGTACCTGGCGCCCGAGCAGGTGACGCGCAGCGCCTCCGACGAGCGCACCGATGTGTACGCCGCCGGGGTGATGCTGTACGAGATGCTCACCGGCGTGCAGCCGCATACCGGCGAAAGCCCGCTCGCGGTGGCGCACAAGCACGTCAGCGACGTGGTGCCGGCCCCGTCCAGCATGGTGCCCGGCCTGCCGCCGTCCCTGGACGCGCTCGTGGCCCTGGCCACTAACCGGGATCCCGACCTTCGGCCGGCCGACGCGAGCCAGTTCCTGCGGGCGATCGCGGAGGCCAGGAACGGCATGCCGATCGGCGGGCCGGTGGACCCGCCGCCCGCCCAGTGGCGGCCCGCCCGGCCGGCGTCGCCCGGCGGCCCGGTGCCCGCCGTCGATCCGGCCGGATTCCCCTGGTTCGACGAGGACGAGCCCGGCACCGGTCCGGCCGGCACCGGCCCGATGCCCGGCGATGGGTCAGGCAGCGTCTACAGCCCGATGCCCGGCCACGGATACAGCCCGCCGCCTGGTGGCCCGGGCGGTGCGAACCATACGCTGATCGTCCCGGCGGGCGGCGTCGGCTACGACGGCTTGCCTTACGGCGGCATGCCGTACGCGGAGGGCGACGGGCCTGCCTACCCGGCGCGGCGGCGGGGGCGCGGAACCCGCTGGCGCGACGAGCCCGTGCTGCAGCGCTGGCTGTTCAGCCGCAGGCTGGTCTACCTGACCCTGGCCGTCGCGGTGGTGGTGATCGTCAGCCTGATCGCCTGGTGGGTCACTGACGGGCAGTACGTGACCGTGCCTCAGGTGAGCGGGATGGCGGCCAGCACCGCAGGCGCCGAACTGCAGAATCTCGGCTTCACCGTGAAGCTCGGCCCGGGCCAGCACAGTAACTCCGTCGGCAAGGGCGAGATCTTGCTGACCGACCCGGCCATCGGAACCAGCGCCAAGCGGGGCAGCACGGTGACGATCATCGAGTCCACCGGCCCGGTCATGATCAGCGTCCCGCAGGTGACCGGCCTGACGCAGGCCGCCGCGCAAGCCGAGCTGAGGAAGGCGGGCCTGATCCCGGGCCCGGTGACCACGGCCGCGTCGACCACCATCCCGGTCGGCGTCGTGATCAGCACGAATCCGGTGGCCGGCACCTCCTGGCCGCAGCCGAAGCCGGTCGGTCTCACGGTCAGCGCGGGCCAGCCGCTGCCCAACTTCGTCGGCCAGCAGTTCTCGGCCGCCCAGGGCATGGCGCAATCCGGCGGATACCAGCTCAACCAGCAGTCCGTGGCCAGCACCCAGCCGACAGGAACCATCACCAGCCAGTCCCCGGCCCCGGGCACGCCCATCACCAACGGCGAGGTCGTGACCGTGCAGGTCTCGAGCGGGCCGCCCCAGGTCAGCATCCCCGACGTGCAGGGCCTGAGCGTGGCGGCGGCCACTGCCGAACTGGAGGCGGCCGGGTTCTCGGTCAGCGTCAACCGGGGCATCTTCGGCGGCGGCACCGTGGCGAGCTACTCCCCCACCGGCCAGGCGGCCAAGGGCAGCACGATCACGCTCACCGTGGGCTTCACCTTCCCCTAGCGCACCGGCCGATCGGCGCGCACGCCAGGGACATCGCCGCCCGGCGCGCGCTCAGGAAACGGCGCCCGCGGCCCGGACGGTCACAGAGGCGGGCCCTCGCCGGGCCGCTCCTGATAGGAGTACCGCTGCTCACGCCACGGGTCGGCGGCGTTGTGGTAGCCACGCTCCTCCCAGAACCCCCGGCGGTCCCTGGTCAGGTACTCGACGGCGCGGACCCACTTCACGCTCTTCCAGGCGTAGCGGGACGGAACCACCAGCCGCAGCGGACAACCGTGCTCGGGGGTGAGCTCGGCGCCGTCACGGTGGGTGGCGAACAACGTGTCATCGGCCGCGAAGTCGGCGATCCGCAGGTTGGCGCTGTATCCGAAGTCGGCCCAGATCATGACGTGGGTCACGGCCTCATCGGGCGGCGCGGCGCGCAGCAGCTCGGCCGCGGCGATCCCCTCCCAGGCGATGCCTTGAACCGTGAACTTGGTGACGCAGTGGAAGTCGGCCACGACCCGGCAGCGCGGCAGGCGGCCGAGCTCGTCCCAGCTCCACCGGTGCTCGCGCCCTGACCCGGTCGCGCCCAGCACGCGCAGGTCCCAGGTGTCCGGGTGAAACGCCGGAACCGGGCCGTAGTGCAGCACGGGCCAGCCAGCCGGGATGTACTGGCCCGGCGGGAGCTCGGGCTCGGGCTCGGCCGCGGCCGCCGGCTGCTGGCCCGCCAGCCGCGGTGCCTGCCCGCCGCTGTGCGGTGCCGGCCGGGCGCCACGGCGCCCGGCCGGGGCGGACCCGGGCCGGGCGATCCCGGAAAGGCTCACCGAGGTCTCGGGCGCGCTCGTGTACCGCGCACTGGTCTCCGGATGCCTCATTACAGGCTGACCTGCTCCTTCCCGAACCGCGCCGTCGTGACGCGATCGCACCGACCTTGGCCCGCGGGTGCAGCTATCTTGCCACCTCGCTTCGGGGACCCCATCGCGCACCCGGCACGTGCCCGGCTTGGGGGGGATCGCGGGGGGCGTCCCCCCGCGGGTGGCGGCTTTGGGGGATCGCGGGGGGTGTCCGCGCCCGGACATCGATCTGGCCCGCGACCAGGCGGTGCCGGGTCACGGGCCAGATCCCCCTCGCGGATGGCCGGGAGT
The DNA here is from genome assembly GCA_963729365.1 of uncultured Actinomycetota bacterium. Taxonomy (GTDB): domain Bacteria; phylum Actinomycetota; class Actinomycetes; order Streptosporangiales; family Streptosporangiaceae; genus JASHPR01. The sequence goes on along the minus strand of CAVSNQ010000006.1, from coordinate 17,634 downwards.
TCGGTCAGCCGTGGCTGAGGACCAGCGGCGCGTTCGAGAGGGTGCCGACCGCCCACTCGCTGGCGGCGCCCGGCACGGCGGCGGCGGCGAACAGCGGGCTGTAGCTGCCTGCGGTGGGGTCGGTGTCTACCGACCAGGTGCTGCCGTTCCAGCGCAGGATCATGCCCTGCACCGTCCCGCCGTTGATGCTGGGCACGTTGGACCCGACGGCGTACACGTCGCTGGGTCCGCGGGCGGCCACGCCGGTCAGCCCGGGATCGGCCCCGGGCGTTGGGCTGGGGACGATGCTCCAGCTGCTGCCGTTCCAGTGCTCGATCAACGTGCTGCCCCCGACGGCGGAGGTCGCCCCGATGTCCTCGCCGACGGCCCAGGCATTGGTGGCCGAGATGTCGGTCACCGCGCCGATCGTCGAGGTGTTCGTGCCGGCCTGCGGCATCGCGACCACCGACCAGGCCGAGCCGTTGAAGTGCAGCGCCTCGGGGACGAATTGGTCGGTCGCGGTGTTCAGGGTGCTGCCCACGACCCAGATGTCACTGGCCGAACTGGCCGAGATCGAGTCGTTGGCTCCCGGGGTGAAATCGGGGTCAGGTATGGTCACCTGGCTCCACGTGGTGCCGTTCCAGTGCTCGAGGAGCGAGCTGTTGGCCTGGCCGACGGCCCACGCGTTGGTGGGGCTCAGGTCGACCACGCCGGTCAGCTCCGCGGTGTAGCCGGTGACGACCAGCGAGGAGTTCACCGACCACGCGGTGCCGTTCCAGTGCTCCATCAGCGTGCCGTCGTCGTGCCTCCCGAGGACGCTCATCCCGACCGCCCAGGCGTCGGTCGCGGTGCTCGCGCTGACCGAGAGCAGGGTGGAGGTCACGCCCAGGGTGGGCGTGGCGACCAGCGACCAGGCGGTGCCGTTCCATTTGTAGCTGACCGGCGGCGGCGGCGCCTGGCCGGCCGCGGCGAATTGCTCGCCGACGGCCCACGCGTTGGTGCTGCTCAGGGCGGACGCCCCGGTCAGGATGGTGTTGTTCCCGGTCTGCGGGACCGTCACCACGCTCCATCCGGTCGAAGCGGACGCCAGAGAGGCGATCATGAGAGGCGCGCCGGCGAGCGCGGCGACGCCGGCCCACCTCCCATATCGGAACCTGGGGCCGGCCCGGTCACCGGCGTCTTCCCGGTGCGGCGGGATTCCCCGGCCGCGCCGTGAACTGGCCTGCATGAAGCGCACGTGTCCTCCTTAGGGCGTAAATGGTTAAGCAGACACAGCGAGGATGGACCGGTGACTCTTAGCGTCGTCTTAATTTCTTCTGCGACCCGCGGGCGCTGCGCGCCGCCCGGGCGCCGCGGCCGGGCCGGCCCGGCCGGCCTGGGTACCGGGATCTGACCCGGCCGGGGCGAGGGACGACGGGGTGACTGGCGGGGATATGGGAGCGCTGCGGGTTCAGCTGCTCGGCCCGGTCCGGGCCTGGCGCGGCGACCAGGAACTGGAGCTGGGCGGGCCGCGGCGGCGGGCGGTGCTGGGGATGCTGGCCATGCGGGCCAGCCAGGCGGTGTCGCGCAGCGAGCTCATCGACGGGCTGTGGGGCGAGGACCCGCCGGCCAGCGCGGTGAACAGCGTGCACGTCTATGTCGCCGGGCTGCGCCGGGTGCTGGAACCGCACCGGGCGCGCCGGGCCCCGGGGCAGGTGCTGTCGGCCAGCGGGCCGGGGTACCTGCTGCGGCTGGGGCCAGGCCAGCTGGACGCGGCGGCGCTTGACCATCATCTGGCGCAGGCGCCCCGGTCACTGGCCGCCGGCGACCTGACGGCCGCGGCCCGGTCGCTGGACGCCGCCCGGGGGCTGTGGCGGGGTACAGCGCTGGCCGGGATTCCCGGCCCGTGGGCCGACATCGAGCGGGTCCGGCTGGACGAGCTGCGGCTGACCACCATCGAGGAACGTATCGACGTGATGCTCGCGCTGGGCGGCCACCACCAGGCCGTGGCCCAGCTGGCCGGACTGATCCGTGAGCATCCGTTGCGGGAGAGGTTCCGGGGCCAGTTGATGATGGCGCTGTACCGGTGCGGCCGGCAGGCCGATGCCTTGGCCGAGTTCGCGGCCGCCCGGCGCGTCCTGGCCAGGGAACTGGGCATCGAGCCCGGTCCCGGCCTGCGCCGCCTGCACCAGCAGATCCTCACCGCCGACGCCGAGCTCGACCCGCCGGCGGCGCGTGGCGCCGCGGCCGGCCAGGACGCCCCGGCGCCGCCCGGGCCGCGCCCGGCCGCGCCGGTCCCGCGAGAATTGCCCGCGGACGTCGATGCCTTCACCGGCCGGTCGGGCGAGCTGGCCGAGCTCGACCGGCTGCTGACGGCCGGCCGCCCGGCGGCCCGCCGTGACCCGGAGACCCCGGCACCGGCCGCGGTAGTGATCTCCGCGGTGGCCGGGAGCGCCGGGGTCGGCAAGACCGCGCTGGCCACGCACTGGGCGCACCGGGTTCGTGACGCGTTCCCGGCCGGGCAGCTGTACCTGAACCTGCGCGGCTACGACCCCGGCGAGCCGGTGGCCGCGGCCGACGCGCTGGCCGGGTTCCTGCGCGCGCTCGGCGTGGCCGACCAGGACATCCCGGCCGACGTAAGCGAACGCGCCGCACGGTACCGCAGCCTGCTGGACGGGCGGCGAATGCTGGTGCTGCTCGACAACGCGGTCAGCACGGCGCAGGTCAGTCCGCTGCTGCCCGGCAGCCCGTCCTGTTTCGTGGTGGTCACCAGCCGCGACTCCCTGGCCGGGCTGGTGGCCCGGCACGGTGCCCGGCGCCTCGACCTGGACCTTCTGCCACCGGCTGATGCGGTCGCGCTGCTGCGGGCGCTGATCGGCGCGCGGGTAGCTGCCGACCCCGCCTCGGCCGCCACGCTGGCCGAGCGGTGCGCGCGGCTACCGCTGGCCCTGCGGATAGCCGCCGAGTTCGCCGCCGCCCGCCCGGCCCTGACCCTGGGCGAGATGGTCGACCAGCTGGCCGGTGAGCAGCGGCTGGACCTGCTGGACGCCGGCGGCGATCCCCGCACGGCCGTCCGGGGCGTCTTCTCCTGGTCATACCGGCACCTGTCCGTCGACGCCGCCCGGGCGTTCCGGCTGACCGGCCTGCATCTTGGCCCCGACCTTGACGCCTATGCGGCCGCCGCCCTGTCCGGCACCTCCCTGCAGCAGGCTCGTGACGCTCTTGACCGGCTCGCGCGGGCGCACCTGATCAGCCCCGCCCGCCCTGGCCGCTACGCCATGCACGATCTGCTCCGCGCCTATGCCACCGAGCTGACCGCCAGCCAGGACGCGCGAGCGGCGCTGACCCGCCTGTTCGACTACTACCTCGGCGCCGCCGCCGGGGCCATGGACGTCCTGGTCCCCGCGGAACGGGACCGCCGGCCCCGTGTCGCCCGGCCGGCCACGCCTGTCCCGCAGGTGGCCGGCCCCGCGGGCGCGCGCGCCTGGCTCGATACCGAACGGGCGGCCCTGGTGGCGGTGGCCGGGCACACCGCCACATGCGGCTGGCCCGGCCACGCAACCCGCCTTTCGGCCATCTTGCGCCGCTACGTTGAGACCGGCGGGCACTACACCGACGCGGTCACCATCCATACCCATGCCCGCCAGGCGGCCCGGGAGGCCGGCGAGCGCGCCGCCGAGGCTCAGGCGCTGAACTGTCTCGGCCTCATCGACGGGCGGATGGGCCGCTATCCGGAGGCCGCCGAGCACCTCCAGGAGGCCCTGGCGCTGTTCCGCGAGGCCGATGACCGGGCCGGTACCGCCCGGGCGCTCACCAATCTCGCCTCGGCCAAGTGGCGGCAAGGCCAGTACCTGCAGGCCGCGTCCCACTACCGGCAGGCCCTGGCGCGGTTCCGGGAGATCGGTGACGTCATTGGCGAAGCTCATGCGCTGAACGGCCTCGGCCTGGTCGACTGGCAGCAGGGCCGGTACTCCCGCGCCGCCGACCACTTCCAGGAGGCCCTGGCCCTGTTCCGGGAGCACCGCGACCAGTCCAACGAAGCCCACGCGCTGGGCAACCTCGGCATGGTCGGCGGGCGGCTGGGCCGCTTCCCGCAGGCCGCCGAGCACCTCAGGGAGGCCCTGGCGCTGTTGCACGAGATCGGCGACCGGTCCGGTGCGGCCAGCGCGCTCACCGATCTCGGCTCCGTGGCCTGCCGGCAGGGCCACCACCAGGAGGCCGCCCGTCACCACCAGCAGGCCCTGGCCCAGTTCCGGGAGATCGGCGAGAAGACCGGCGAGGCCGAGGCGCTCAACGGCCTCGGGGAGGTCCTGCTGGCGACCGGCCACCCCGGCCCGGCCCGCGCGGAGCACGCCGCGGCCCTCGCCCTGGCCAGCCAGGTCGGTGACAAGCACGAGCAGGCCCGCGCCCGCAACGGCCTCGGTGCGGCCCTGCTCGACGGCGCCCGGCCTGGCCCGGCCGGTGCGCAGCACGCCGCGGCCCTCGCCCTGGCCAGCCAGTCCGGTGACCGGTACGAGCAGGCCCGGGCCCTGGACGGCCTGGCCCGCAGTTACCAGGCGGCCGGCGACCCGGGCCAGGCCGGCGATCACTGGCGCCGGGCCCTGGCCCGCTACACCGATCTCGGTCTCCCCGAGGCCGACGACGTCCGCAGCCGACTGGCCGCGCTGGGCGGCGCCGCGTTCCAGGAACTCGGCGAGGCCGGCCTGACGATCCCGGCCAGGGTGCGGGCCCAGACCGGGTAGCCGTCGGCCGGCTCACAGCCCGGCGACGGCCGGGATCACCTCGCCGCCGATCACCTCGAGCGGCGCCACCTCCCAGACCCTGGCCACCGCGCCGATCGCGGCCTGGAATCCCAGCTCGGCCAGCGCGCCCAGCTCGTCGACCACCTGTCCGGCCCGCTCGCCCTTCTCCCCCACGTCGAAGATGAAGTAGCAGGTCTTGAAGATCTCGTCGTAGTCGCGTCCCTCGGCCTCGCAGTGGGCGCGCAGCACGTCGAGCTTGCGGGCGAGATCGGGGCCGGGGAACAGGTTGCACGCCTGGGCGTAGCGGGCCACGAACCGCAGCGTCTTCCGTTCGCCCGATCCGCCGATCATGATCGGCGGATGCGGCTCGGACAGGGCCTGCGGCGAGTTGAGCGGCCGCTCCAGCCGGTAGTGCTGGCCGGTGTACGGGGTCTCGTCGCCGCGCCACATCTGCAGGCAGATCTGCAGCGTCTCCTCGAGCCGCTCGAACCGCTCGGCGACCGGCGGGAAACCGATCCCGAGGCCGCGCGATTCCTCCTCGTTCCATGCCGCGCCGATGCCCAGCCAGGCCCGGCCGCCCGACAGCACGTCCAGGGTGGTGACGATCTTCGCCAGGATGCCGGGATGCCGGTAGACCGCGCCGGTGACCAGCGTCACCAGCTTGGCCCGGGACGTGCAGCCGGCCAGGTACCCCAGCGTGGTGTAGGCCTCGAGCATCTCGCGCTCCGGCGGGCCGATAACGCCAATCTGAAAGAAGTGGTCCATGACGCTGATGAACTCGAAGCCAGCGTCGTCCGCGGCCGCCGCCACCGTGGCCAGGTCGGCACCGAGCCGTGCGGGACCACCAGGCCAGGTGAAGTCGGGAATCTGCAGTCCGATCTGCACGCGATCACCTCCGCCGGTGAGCCTGCCACATCGGCCGGGCCGGTGAGGCCGCCGGGGCCGGGCAGCCCCAGGGAAAGGCGAGAGATCAGGTGGGAACTTGGGACTCGCTTTCCTATTGCTTTGTACTGATCTAATCTGGCGCTGATCGATCAATGCTCCTGGTTGCCTGCCCTTCCCCTTCCAGTGGAGACCGCGATGAAGATAGCCCGCCGTGCGGGCATCGTCCTCGCCTCCATATCCGCGGCCATCGCGACACTGGCCGCGGGCCTGCCCGCCCGTGCGGCTGACGCGCCGGCCTGGCCGATCGTCGACAAGGTCCATTACGGGACGCCGGGGAACGCCTCGGGCTATTCGGCCGTGATCGCCCCGGCGAAAGACGACGCCTGGGTATTCGGCGGCACTAATCCGGGCGGACCCGGCTCGCCGACGGCCGAACGCTGGAACGGGAAGCGCTGGCACGCCTGGCCGCTGCCGGCCGGGCTCAACGGTTTCATCGTCGCCGCGGCCGCCTCGTCGGCGAGCAATGTCTGGGCGGTCGGCGAGGGATACGCACTGCGCTGGAACGGCGTCAAGTGGACCGTCGCGAATACCTGGAACCGGGCCGGCGAGATAACGTCGGTCGCCGTGATCAGCCGCAGTGACGTCTGGATCTTCGGCTCCTCCATCTTCAGCGGCCAGGGCAGCCTGGGCACCTGGCACTACAACGGCCGCACCTGGGCTCGGGCAGGCGCGATTACGGCCGCGATCTACCGGGCCAGCGCCGTCTCGCCGAACGACATCTGGGCGATCACGGTCACCCCGCGCGGCGGCTCGGTGATCCACTACAACGGCACCGCCTGGGCGGACGTGCCCGCCGCCGACTCGGCCCTGGCCAACACCCAGCTCGACGATGTCCTGGCCGCGTCCTCCGACAATGTCTGGGTTTCGGGCACGACCCCGGCTAACGCGGCGGACGGGCGGCTGGTCCTGGCCCACTGGAACGGCAGGTGCTGGCGGCGGTTCGTGGCCCCCTGGGCGGTGCAGCAGCCCGAGCGGTTCGCCACTGACGGCGCGCACGGAATCTGGATCCCGGTCGTGACCGGCGGAGATACCCCGGCCACGTGGATCGTGCACCTGTCGCGCGCCGGCGTGTGGACGCGCACCAGGATCGCCGCGGGCCCGGGCACCGGGGTCGGCGTCGGCGACCTGGCGCTCATCCCGGGGACCACGACGCTGTGGGGCACCGGCGGGCTGGTGACGACGGCGGGCGGCGACGCCGCCATCTGGGATCACGGGGTGCTCATCGACCACCTGGCGGTCCGGGAGCACCGGCCGCCGCGGGTCCGCATGGCGTCCGGGGGCCGCGGGGTGATCCGGGTCTACCTGACCGTCGGGAACCGCGCGATCGTCCGGGTCTACCTGACCATGCGGCGCCGCGGGCGGGGGGCGTCGGTGACCGGCCCGGCACTGGGACCGGCGGTCAGCACGGGGTGACGGGCGGGCGCGCGTGACGTTCTGGGTGGTTCAGGACGGGGCCGGCGTGTGCTCCTGCGCTGCGGCGGCCAGCTCCTCGGCCAGGTCGTCGGCATCCAGCCTCGCCTCGATCCTGCGCAGGTCCTCGATCCGCGCCCGGGTTTCTACCTGACGAGGAGTCAGCAGCGAGCAGCAGTCCTGGTCGGGCAGCTCGGAAATATGCAGCGTGGCGATGCGGCGCGCCTCGGCCATGATCTCGGTCTTGTCCAGGCCGATGAGCGGGCGCAGGATCGGCAGCGTCACCGCGTCGTCCAGCGCGGTGATGTTGGTCAGCGTCTGGCTGCTCACCTGGCCCAGCGAGTCGCCGGTGACCAGCGCCGCGGCGCGCAGCCGCCGCGCCAGCGCCTCGCCGGTCTTGAGCATCAGCCGCCGCTGCGCCATGATCTGCAGCCGCCCGGCCCCGGACGACGCAAGCCGCTGCTGCGCCCGCCCGAACGCGACCACGAACAGCCGGGATCCGCCCTGGAACTTGTCCAGCTCGCGGACCAGGCCGTACGCCTTGTACACCGACTCCGGACCGGTCAGCGGCATGCCGGAGAAGTGCAGGAAGCTGCAGCGCAGGCCGCGGCGCATCATCCGGTAGGCCGCCACCGGGGAGTCGATGCCGCCGGACATCAGCACCAGCGCGCGGCCGCTCATGTTCACCGGCAGGCCGCCCTGCCCCGACAGGCCCTCGGTGAACACGAACACCTCGGACTGGTCGACCTCGACGTACACGGTGGTATCGGGGCGAGACAGGTTCACCGGGTAACCGTGCGCCTCCTGGATCCGGGCGCCGATCAGCGTCGCGAGCTGGGATGAGTTCATCTGGAAGCGCTTGTCGCGGCGCCGGGCCCGGACCGCGAACGTGCCCTGCCGCCCCGCGGTCAGCTGGACCGCGGCGGCCGCGGCGGCCTCCGGATCCTTGGCCACGCGCACCGCGCGGCAGACCCGGGACAGGCCCATGACGTTGCGCATGCGCTCGGCCAGCAGGTCGGCCGCGGCCTCCCCCGCTTCCCCCGCCTGAGCCACTCGCAGCACGATCACGCCTTCGCGCTGCCAGAGTTGCACCCCGAGATCGAGGTCGTGCACCGCGCGCCTGATGTTCTCGTGCAGCAGCCGCTCGAACTGCTGCCGGTTCTTGCCCTTCAGCACGATCTCGCCGAGCTTCAGCAGCACGCACGGCTCGTGCAGTGCGATCTCGGCGCCACTGCACGCGTCGCGGGAGGTTAGGGGCAGCGCGGACATCCCCCCAGTCTGCCAGCATCCGGCCGGTTACCGGTCCCGTCCGGCCCGCCGCGAGGCCGGTGATGGGATGAAGTCGTGTTGACTGGGCAGGGGCGGATGGACGGAGCAGGCCACCAGCTCAGGAAAGCGAAGGAGCGGCGCTGAACAGGAACGAGCGCACCGGGCCCGACCCGGATGTGTCGACCTGATCCCGTCCTGGAGGGGCGGCCGGCGACCGCCGGGAACCGGGCCCGCGCTTGCCAACGCCGGGGTCAGTTGGAATCCTCGTCGGGTGGGCGGGCGCCGGATCGGCGGTTGCTGGCGGATGACTGGCGGTGACTCGCGGTGGGACGGATGACCGAGGCAGGCGCGGGCGATTTCGCGCCGACGCCGCCGTGGCCGTCCGGAGCGGCCTGGATCGGCGGCCAGTACTGCCCGGTCGAGGAGGCCAAGATCTCAGTGCTCGACCTCGGCGTCACCCGCTCAGACGCGGCCTACGACGTGGTTCACGTCTGGCGCCGGCGCTTCTACCGGCTGGATGACCATCTCGACCGGTTCAGCGCGAGCCTGGCCCGGCTGCGGCTCGACCCCGGCCACGACCGCGCCGAGATCGAGGGCTTCCTGCATGGGTGCGTCCGGCTGGCCGGCCTGCGCGAGGCGTACGTGTCGATGACCTGCACCCGCGGCCGCGTCGCCGCCGGGAGCCGCGACCTGCGCACGGCCCGGGCCACGTTCTACTGCTACGCCGTGCCGTTCGTGTGGATCTGCCCCCCGGACCAGCAGGCCGCCGGCGTGAGCATGCGGATCAGCGATGTGACCCGCATCCCGTCGCGCAGCGTTGACCCGACGGTCAAGAACTATCACTGGCTCGACATGGAACTGGCCCAGTTCGATGCCTACGACCACGATGCCCAGCTGGTCGTGCTCCGCGACGCTTCCGGCGCGATCACCGAGGGACCCGGCTATAACGTGTTCGCCCACGTCGACGGGCGGTGGCTGACCCCGGCCAGCGGCACGCTGCAGGGCATTACCCGGCGGTCGGTGATCGAGATCGCCGCCGCGGCGGGCGAGCCGGTGGCGGAGGGCGAGCTGAGCGCGGACGACCTGCGGCGCGCCGCCGAGGTGCTGGTCACGTCGACCGCCGGGGGGATCATGCCGGTGACGGTCATCGACGGCAAGCCGGTCGGCGCGGGCACGCCCGGGCCGCTGACCGCCCGGCTGCAGGGCCAGTACTGGGCCCGGCACGAGGATCCGCGGTACTCCACCCCGGTCCGGTACGACGAACGCGGCTGAGAACGGGAGGGCGCCGCATTATGGACGCGAGCGTGCTGCTGGTCATGGATGTCCAGCGGGGAATCGTCGAGCGGTTCGAGGGGGAGCCGGATTACCTGCCGCGGCTGTCCCGGGCGATCTCGGCCGCCCGCGCCGCCGGCATCCCGGTGGTCTACGTGACCGTCGGCTTCCGTCCCGGCTACCCCGAGATCAGCGCGGGGAACCGGACGTTCTCCGCGATCGCGTCCACCGGCCGGTTCGCCGCGGGGGATCCGGCCACCGAGATACACCCGGCCGTGGCGCCCGCCGACGGCGACCTCGTGGTGACCAAGCGCCGGGTGTCCGCGTTCACCGGCAGCGACCTCGAGGTCCTGCTGCGCGGCCTCGGCGCGGGCGCGCTGGTCCTGACCGGCATCGCCACCAGCGGTGTGGTGCTGTCCACCCTGCGGCAGGCCGCCGACCTGGACTACCGGCTCACGGTCCTGGCCGACGGGTGCCTGGACGCCGATCCCGAGGTGCACCGGGTGCTGACCGAGAAGGTGTTTCCGCGGCAGGCCGACGTGGTCAGCGTGGACGATTGGGCGGCGCAGCAGGCCGCCCGGCACCAGGCCTAGCGCGGGCATGACCGCCGGCCGGCGTGCTGTTACGGTGAACCTAGCGTGACATGAGGATAACGGGCCGATGCTGCTGATTGTCATGTACGGCGCGCAGACATGGCGCGTCCGTCCGAGCGAGCGGGGTGAGCCGTTCACGTTCGGCCGGGCGCCGACGTGCTCTGCCGTGCTTCCCTCGGACGACCGCGGCGTGTCACGCACGGCCGGGAGCTTCCGGTTTCACGACCGGTGCTGGTGGCTGCACAACGACAGCAGCTCCTCGGTGCTGAGCCTGCTCGGCGACCGGGGATTCCGGGTCGACCTGCCCCCGGGGCTCGCGGTGCCGCTGCAGCAGTGGCACGCCAAGGTGACCGTGAACGGCTCGCTCGGGCGTTACACGCTGCGGCTCCGGCTGCCCGACCTCGACGACGTCCCCGACCCGGCCCCGAAACCGGTGACCGAGGAGCGCGCGGTGACCAGCACCAGGTACCGGGTGGCGCTGACCGACACCGACCGGCTGGTCCTGGCGGCGCGGTTCGAGCCGTACCTGACCTGGCGGCACGCTGGCGACCCCGCGCCGCGCAGTGCCAGGGACACCGCCGAGCGGATCGGCTGGCAGGCCCACACGGTGACCAAGCGCTGCGAGAACATCAGGGACCGCTACGTGCGGCTCGGCGCTCCCGGGCTCCGCGGGCCGCGGGCCCTGGAAGAGCTCGCGCTGCTGCTGATCTCCACCGGCGAGCTCACCGCCGCGGACCTGCGCCGCCTGCCGGCCCAGGCGTCACCAAGCGGGACGCCGCCGGGCGTCGTATAGCCTGCCTGGCGTGACGGGCAGCACTAGCGGGGGCGGGTTCGCCGCGCGGGGCCAGGGCGGCGGGCCCAGCCACTGGACGGAGTCCGGGGCGTTCGAGGTCGCGCCCGGCGTCTACCGGATCCCGCTGCCGCTGCCGAACGACGCCCTGCGGGCGGTGAACGTCTACGCGATCCGCAGCGATGACGCCCTGGTGCTGATCGACTCCGGCTGGGCTCTGGCCGAGGCCCGGAGCCGGCTGGACGACGCGCTCGCCGCCATCGGCGGCCAGCTCAGCGACGTGAGCCGGTTCCTCATCACGCACGTGCACCGCGACCACTACACGCAGGCGGTCCTGCTGCGCCGCGAGTTCGGTACCCGGATCAGCCTGGGCGCGGGCGAGCGGCCGTCGCTCGAGCTGTACATCTCCGGGAGCGTGCTTCGGCTCGCCCCGCAGATCGGGCGGCTGCGCGCCTGCGGCGCCGACGGGATCGCCGAGCTCCTGCTGGCCTCCGTCGCCGCCGGGCCGCTCAGGAAGACGATCTGGGAACTGCCCGACGACTGGATCACCGCCCAGGCCGGGGAGACCGGGCGGATCCAGATCGTGCTGCCGGACCGGGTGCTCGAGGTGATCCCGACACCGGGGCATACCCAGGGCCACGTCTGCTTCCGCGACGCGGCCGCCGGGCTGCTCTTTGCCGGTGACCATGTGCTGCCGCACATCACGCCCTCGATCGGATTCGAGCCGGCCATCGCCAGTCTTCCGCTCGGCGACTACCTGCAGTCGCTGCGGCTGGTCCTCGAGCTGCCGGACTCGACGCTGCTCCCGGCGCACGGGCCGGTCAGCGAGAGCGTCCACGTCAGGGTCGGCGAGCTGCTCGCGCACCACGCCGTCCGCCTCGACGCGGCGGCCGCCGCGGTCAGCAGCGGAGCGGTCACCGCCTGCGAGACGGCCCGGCTGCTGACCTGGACCCGGCGCGACCGGGCCCTCGATGAGCTCGACCCGTTCAACCAGATGCTCGCGGTGCTGGAGACCGCGGCTCACCTCGACCTGCTCGTGATGCAGTCCCGGCTGCGAGCCACCGTGGACGGCGACGTCACGAAGTACTGGGCGCCATGACCGCGGCCGCCCCGCTGGCCGGGCTCACGGTGCTGGAGATCTCCAGTTTCGTGGCCGCTCCGCTGGGCGGCATGACCTTGGCGCAGCTCGGTGCCGACGTGATCAGGATCGACCCGATCGGCGGCGCGGCCGACCAGCACCGCTGGCCCCTCGCCCCGTCTGGTGCCAGCCTCTACTGGACCGGGCTGAACAAGGCGAAGAAGTCGGTCACGCTCAACTTCCGCGACGCCGACGGGCAGCGCATCCTCACCGACCTGGTCGCCGCCTCAGGGCCGGGCGGCGGGATCGTGCTGACCAACGCCGTCGGCCGGCCCTGGCTTGGCTATGACCAGCTGGCCAGGGTCCGGCCCGACCTGATTCACCTGCAGATCCAGGGTCACCACGACGGGCGCCCGGCCGTCGATTACACCGTCAACGCGGGCATCGGGTTCCCGCTGATCACCGGGCCAGAAGACCATCAGGGACCGGTGAATCACGTGCTGCCGGCCTGGGACATCGCGTGTGGCCTCTACGCCGCGATCGGCCTGCTGTCCGCCGAGCGGCACCGGCAGCGCACGGGAGAGGGCAGCCGGATCACGCTGGCCCTCGAGGACGTCGCCCTGGCGCTGGCCGGGCATCTGGGCTTTCTGGCCGAGGCGCAGCTGACCGGCGCCGACCGGCCGCGGATCGGTAACCATCTCTACGGCGGCTTCGCCCGCGACTTCGCGACCGCCGATGGCGAGCGGGTCATGGTGGCGGCGATCACCGGCAGGCACTTCGCCGATCTCGCCACCGCCACCGGCCTGGCCGGCCCGTTCGCCGAGCTCGAGCGGCTGCTCGGCGCGGACTTCGCCAGCGACGGCGACAGGTACGCGCACCGTGAGGTCATCGCCTCGCTGCTCGCCCCCTGGTTCGCCGGCCGCGACATGGCCGACATCGGCCGGCAGCTGGCCGGCACGTCGGTGCTGTGGTCGCGCTACCGCCGGTTCACCGACCTGGTCGGCGACGGCGGCCTGGACGGCAACCCGCTGATCCGCGAGATCGATCAGCCAGGGGTCGGCCGGGTGCTGGCGCCGGGCTCGCCGCTCGCGCCGGAAGGCCTGCCGGATCCCGAGCCCGCGCCGCTCCTCGGCGCCGATACCGCGGCCGTGCTGGCCGGCCTGCTCGGGCTGCCGGAGCAGGAGATCAGCGCGCTGGCGGACCGGGGCGTGGCCGGGTGCCGATCCCGGGGCGGCTCCCGGTGACGGGGTGGCCGGCCGCGGGCGGCGGAAGGAGGCGGCCGTGGCCCGGCTGACCGAGACCGACGGCCTGACCGACGTCCAGCGGGACATCCTCGGCGCGGTGCGCGAGTTCGTCGACACCGAGATCCTGCCCGTGGCCACCGAACTCGATCATGCGGACGAGTACCCGCATCAGATCGTCGCGGGGCTGAGCAGGCTCGGCGTCTTCGGGCTCTCCATCGGCCAGCAATACGGCGGGCTCGGTGAGTCCCTGCTCACCTACGCGCTGGTGGCGGAGGAGATCGCCCGGGGCTGGATGAGCGTATCCGGCATCATCAACACCCACTTCATCGTCGCCTACCTCATCGGCCAGCACGGTACCGACGAGCAGAAGGCCTACTTCCTGCCCAAGATGGCGGCCGGCGACATCAGGGGAGCCATTTCCATGTCGGAGCCGGGACTCGGCTCTGACGTGGCCGCGATCCGCACCATGGCCCGGCGGGACGGGACCGACTACGTCATCAGCGGGCAGAAGATGTGGCTGACCAACGGCGCGTCAGCCAATCTCGTGGCGTTGCTCGCCCGGACGGAGGAAGGCGCCGCCAAGCCGCACCGCAACCTGACCGTGTTCCTCATCGAAAAGGAAGCCGGGTACGGCCAGACCCGGAGCGGGCTGACCGTTCCCGGGAAGATCGACAAGATGGGTTACAAGGGCGTCGACACGACCGAGCTCATCCTCGACGGATGCTGGGTGCCTGCGGACCGCGTGCTCGGCGAGCTGCCCGGCCGGGGCTTCTACCAGATGATGGACGGGATCGAGGTGGGCCGGGTCAACGTGGCCGCGCGCGGGTGCGGGGTGGCGCAGCGCGCCTTCGAGCTGGCCATCGACTACGCGCAGCGGCGGCAGTCGTTCGGCAAGCCGATCGCGCAGCACCAGGCCATCTTGTTCAAGCTGGCCGAGATGGGCACCAAGACGGTCGCGGCCCACCAGATGATGGTGATGGCGGCGCGCCATAAGGACGCGGGGCGGCAAAGTGACCTCGAGGCCGGCATGGCCAAATATCTCGCCTGCGAGTACTGCAAGGAGGTCGTCGAGGACGCGCTGCGCATCCACGGCGGCTTCGGCTACTCCAAGGATGCCGAGATCGAGCGGCTGTACCGCGACGCACCGATGCTGCTGATCGGAGAGGGCACCGCGGAGATCCAGAAGATGATCATCGGTAATCGCCTGCTGGAGAAATACCGGGTGCGGCCGCCTGCTTCCTAGTCACGCTCATCGAAGGCCAGCCGCGCCCGGTACGCTGCACGTTCTCCCGGTCAGCGACCCGCAGCCGCGGTCCCGCCTCGAACTCGCCTGGAACCCGGCCACCGCGGCCAGCCCGGCGGCCAGGGCGCTCGTCGAGCACGCCCGGGCGTTCGCGCGCCCGCCCGCCGCCTGACGCGCGGCCCGCCGGGGCTAGCCGAAGAACAGCTCGGCCTCGGCGTAGCGCTCCGGCGGCACCAGCTTGAGCTCGCTGATCGCCGTGGAGATCGGGACCCGGACGATGTCCGTGCCGCGCAGGGCGACCATGGAGCCGAACGCGCCGTCGGCCACGGCGCGGATCGCGTGCGCGCCGAAGCGGGTGGCCAGCACCCGGTCGAACGCGGTCGGGGTGCCGCCGCGCTGGACGTGGCCGAGCACGATCGCGCGGGCCTCCTTGCCGGTGCGCTCCTCGATCTCGCCGGCCAGCATCTGCCCGACCCCGCCGTAGCGGACGTGACCGAACGAGTCCCGCTCCTGCGCGATCAGCGCCCCGCTGCCGTCCTTGGGGTGCGCGCCTTCGGCGACCACCACGATCGGCGCGTACTGGGTCTGGAACCGGTGCCGCACCCACCCGGTGACCTGCTCGATGTCGAACGGCTGCTCCGGGATCAGGATCACGTTCGCGCCGCCGGCCATGCCCGCGTGCAGCGCGATCCAGCCGGCGTTGCGGCCCATCACCTCGACGATCAGCGCCCGGTGGTGGCTCTCCGCGGTGGTGTGCAAGCGGTCGATGGCCTCCATCGCGATGTTCACCGCGGTGTCGAAGCCGAACGTGTAATCGGTCGCGCCGAGGTCGTTGTCGATGGTCTTCGGCACGCCGACGACCTTGATGCCCTCCTCGTGCAGCCGGGCGGCCACGCCCAGGGTGTCCTCACCGCCGATCGCCACCAGCGCGTCCACCCCGAGGCGGGCCAGGTTGTCGGAGATCCGCTGCATTCCGGAACGCCCCTCCGCCGCCGCCGACTCGCCCAGCGGGTTGGTCCTCGACGAGCCGAGGATCGTGCCGCCGCGGGGCAGGATGCCGCGGACCGCCTGCACGTCCAGGGGCATGCTGTCGCCTTCGAGCGGGCCGCGCCAGCCGTCGCGGAACCCGGTGAACTCGTACCCGTGCTCCGCGGCGCCGGTGCGCACGATCGCCCGGATGACCGCGTTGAGGCCTGGGCAGTCACCGCCGCCGGTCAGGACTCCGACTCGCATGGATCTTCCTCTCGCGTGGGTTTTCCAGCTTTAGCAACCGCCACACTAGTGCCCATGAGCGTGCTCGCGATCGATGCTGGAACGACGGGCGTCACTGCCCTCATCATTTCTCCTGACGGCGCCGCGGCGGCCCGCGGTTACCAAGAGTTTCGTCAGTATTACCCGCAGCCGGGCTGGGTCGAACACCTGCCGGAAGGTATCTGGCAGGCGACGCTCGCGGCGTGCCGGGAGGCGCTGGACGGAGCGGGCCGGGATCCGGTCAGCTGCATCGGGATCACCAACCAGCGGGAGACCGCCGCGGTCTGGGACAAGGCCACGCTGGTGGCGCCGCGCCGGGCCATCGTCTGGCAGGACCGGCGCACGGCGGGCATCTGCGCGCGCCTGCGTGAGCAGGGCCACGAGCCGCGGGTGACCGCGCTGACCGGGCTGCGGCTCGACCCGTACTTCACCGCCACCAAGCTGACCTGGCTGGCCGAGAACGACCCGGAGGTCTGGGCCGGCATCACCGGCGGCTCGCTCGCGGCCGGCACGGTGGACTCGTACCTGGCGGCCCGGCTGAGCGGCGGACGGCTCCACGTCACCGACGCGTCCAATGCCTCGCGGACGCTGCTGTTCGACCTCGAGGCCGGGCAGTGGTCCGCCGAGCTGTGCGACCTGTTCGGCGTCCCGCCGCATGCGCTGCCCGAGGTGAGGCCGTCGTCCGGCGTGCTCGGGCACACCGACCCGGCCGCCTTCCTCGGTCTGTCGCTGCCGATCGCGGGCATCGCCGGGGACCAGCAGGCGGCCATGTTCGGCCAGGCGTGCTTCTCCCCCGGCTCCGCGAAGTGCACCTACGGGACGGGCTCCTTCGTGTTGTGCAACACGGGCGGTTCGATCGTCCGCTCGCCGTCCGGGCTGCTGTCCACGGTGGCGTGGATGGACGACACCGGCGCGCTGACCTATGCCCTCGAGGGCTCGGTGTTCGTGACCGGCGCGGCCGTGCAGTGGCTGCGCGACGGGCTCGGCCTGCTCGACAACGCCGCGCAGAGCGAGGCGCTGGCCGGCTCGGTCCCCGACTCCGGCGGTGTCGTGTTCGTTCCCGCCCTGACCGGTCTCGGCGCGCCGTACTGGGATCCGGGCGCCCGCGGCGCGATGTTCGGCCTGACCCGGGGAACGACCCGCGCGCACCTGGTCCGCGCCGCGCTCGAGGCGATCACGTTCGAGGTTCGTGACGTCGCCGACCTCATGGCCGCCGAGGCGCCGGACCCCGCGAAGCCGGCCTGCCGGAAGCCGGCGTGCTCAGGGTGGACGGCGGCGCGAGCACCAACGACCTGCTCATGCAGCTGCAGGCCGACCAGCTCCAGGTGCCTGTCGAGCGGCCCGTGGTCGCCGAGACCACGGGCCTGGGCGCCGCGTTCCTGGCCGGGCTGGCCACCGGGGTGTGGTCATCGCCAGCGGAACTCGCGGCGACCTGGCGGCTGGATCGCCGGTTCGCGCCCGGAGCCAGGGACGAGCAGGCCTACGCGCGCTGGCGCGCGGCCGTGCAGCGCACCAGGGGCTGGGCCACCCAGGCCCAGGCCTAGCGGCGGATGCCATTGCGGACCTGGGCGGCCGCTCTAGGGCAGGTTCCAGTGCTCCGATGCGGTGTCCGCGCACCGGGCGAGCTCCAGCCGGGTGCCGCCCGGCCCGGCGCCCGGGTCGGTCAGGCACAGGCCGGACCGCGGGCTGACCAGGTGCCCGTAGCGCCCGGGCCGCCAGCCCGGCGAGCCGCAGCGCTGCAGTTCCACCGGGCGGCCCGGCCGGGCCGCCGCGGTCAGGCACTGGCCGGCGGCCTGGCCCAGCCTGATCTGCAGGGTGCCGCCGGGCTGGGGACGGACT
>CAVSNQ010000005.1:0-4777 GCA_963729365.1 uncultured Actinomycetota bacterium | reverse complement strand
ATTCCGCGGGCTCGCCACCGACAGCCCGCGACCGGGTCCAGTCCAGACTGCGCGCCGCCTCCTGCCTTGCCCGTAACGGCTGGTGCGCCGCCCGGTCCGCGACTCACCCACCTGTCCTTCTTGATACCCACGACCTTGATACCCCACGACCGAACGCTAGCCGTACACGCGGTTCGCGCGATACCCCGCCCAACCCGCAGCCAGGGATCACCGGGGGAATTCCGGGCTAATCGAAATGCGCGCTGTCGGGGCTGGCACCATGGAATTAGTCACGTCATACGAGCGGGGTAACTGGATGGGTGCCGTTGTCGATGGCGCGGCGGACGCGGGTGAGCAGGGTGGCCTCGGTGAATGGTTTCTCCAGGAGGTCGATCTGGCTAGCGAAGGCGCCGTGGATGTCCAGGATCGGCTGGGCGTATCCGGACATGTATAAGACGGGCAGGGCAGGGCGGATGGCGTGTATCCGCCTGGCCACTTCGTTGCCGAGCATCTCGGGCATGACCACGTCGGTAAGCAGCAGGTCGATGGGCTGGCTGGTGTCACGGGCGATGCTGGGTGCCTCTACCGCGGTGCGGGTGACGCGGACCTGGTATCCGTTGCGGGCCAGGATGCGGGCGGCCAGTTCTTGCAGGCTGGCTTCGTCTTCGACGAGCAGGATCGTCTCGCCGCGGCCGTGGGGGGCTGCGGGCTGCGGCCCCGCGGATCTGCCCGCTTCCTCGCTTGTGGCTGGCAACAGGCCGCTGATGGTGGTGCCTAGCCCAGGTTCGGAGTAGATCTGGGCGTAGCCGCCGGCTCCGGTGATGATGCCGTAGAACGTCGCGAGGCCCAGTCCGGTCCCCTTGCCCTTTGGCTTGGTGGTGAAGAAGGGCTCGAACACCCGGGCGACTACCTCGGGGGGCATGCCGGTGCCGGTGTCGGAGACCCGCAGCCGGGCGTAGCGGCCTGGCTTGAGGCCGGGCCGGCCGTCGGCGTAGGCCTCGTCCACGGTGATGTTCGCGGTGTCGATGGTCAGCTTCCCGCCGCCGGGCATCGCGTCGCGGGCGTTGACCGCGAGGTTGACCAAAACCTGCTCGAGCTGGCCGGCGTCGGCCTTGACCGGCCACAGGTCGTCGGCGGGTGCGGTGTTCAGGTCGATGTGCTCGCCGAGAGTGCGGCGCAGCAGCTCCTCGAGGCCCGCGATGATGTCGTTGAGGCTGAGCACCTCGGGGTGCACGACATCGCTGCGGGCGAAGATCAGCAACTGGCGGGTGAGCCTGATCGCCCGCTGCGCCGCGTCGCGGACGTCCTCGACGTCGTCGAGCACGCTGCCCAGCCGGGCGTCTTCGCCCGCCAGGCCGGCTATCTCCTCCGCGACCAGGTTGGAAAAACCGGCGATCACGTTCAGCAGGTTGTTGAAGTCGTGCGCGATACCGCCGACCAGCTGGCCCAGGCTCTCCATCCGCTCGGCGTGCCGCAGCCGGTCCTGCGCCGCGGCCCGCTCAGCGTCGGCGCGTTTCACATCGGCCATTAGCTGGGCGTTGTAGATAGCCTGGGCGCCCCGCTCAGCCAGGTCGGTGCAGAACTGAAGGTCGGTGTCGTCGTAAGGCTCGTCGGTCACGTCGCGGAAGGCAGCGAGGATGCCGAGTGCCGTGCCCGCCGTGATCAGCGGCGCAATGATCAGACTGCGGAGTCCGGCGCGAGAGACTGCCTCGCCTCGGTCGCCCGTCAGCCCGGAGTCGGCGGGCTCGAACCGGGCCATCAAGATCGCCTCACCGCTTCGCAGCGCTTTCTCGGAAAGGCCGTCGGTTACGGGCAGCCGGTCTGCGAGCACGGAATCGTTGAGCGCATGCGCATGGACGGCATCGTTGTGGTGCAGCATGGTGGGCAGCAGGAACTCACCCGACGCGTCGAGCAGGCGGATGAGGCAGCAGTCACCCAGGGCCTGCGCCGTCTTCGTCGCCACCAGGTCGAGGACCACGTCCAGGTCCAGGCTCGAGCCGAACACCCTGCCGGCCTCGGCGATCATCGTAAGCCGCCGGTGCTCTGCGGCGGCCAGGGCCAGCGCTTCGCCCAGCGCCTGCTGATCGCCGTCTTCGCCGGGCAGATGCGACAGCCATAAAATCCCGGCACCGCGCTCCAGGGGCACCCGCAGTCCCGTCGCCAGCATCAGGAACTCCGAACCGTCCTGCCGCCGGCAGAGCAGCGAGCCGGACCACCATCCCTGCTTCGCGATGACCTGGGCAAGGTCTTCCCGGCCCAGGCCAGTCACGCTACGGGGCTGGCCCGCGACGTCGGCGGCCAACTGCCCCACCGCCTGCCCAGACGGCACGCCGAAAAGCTCGGCTGCCACCTCGTTCCACGACGCGATCCGCCCGCTCTCGTCCACGAGCACCACCGAGAGTCCAGGCGTCCCCGAAATCGCTCCGATATCTACCGAGTACCCGCTCCCCCCTGGGCCCATGATCCCAGCATCGCATACCTCCAGGTCACCAGCCTCCAGGTCACCAGGCGAGCCACGACTCTCGGTGCAAGGACCAGGGCCCAGAATCCGAACCCTTGCCGGTCGAAACGCGTCTCGATCATGTCGATCAGCACGTTGCTGGCCGTGCGGTTCAGCGTGTCCGGGAAGAACCGCATGGTCTCGCGGTCGGCGTTCAGCACGGCGAACGGTGCCAGGTCGGACTCCTGCCAATGTCGCATGATGAGCCGCTCGGTCTCCCAGCCGATCGAATCGCACACTTGTCGTCATAGCTTGATCATGGGTAGTACGCGGCGCATAGGGCCTTGTTCCAACACCCCAATTGGGCCTGGGCGGCGGGCTGGGGCGCGGCTTTGGATGCGCATGAGCTGAGATTGCTAAGTGGGTTCCGGTAATTTCCGGCTCGAGTCCGTTTGGTCACGCCTCCGGTGGCGTACTGAGCGTGGCGCGGACCTTGGCCAGCAAGGCCTGAGCGGTGAACGGCTTGTGCACGAACGCTAGTTCCCCGTCGCGGATGCGCTCCGCGCTCAGCATTCCGGCGCTGTAACCCGACATGTACAGCACTGGCACTCCCGGCTTCAGCTCGGCGACGTGTTCGGCCAGTGTGGCACCGGACATGCCGGGCATGCGGCAGTCGGTCAGCAGAAGCTGGAAGTCCTGCGACGACGCCACGGACAATGCTTCCTGGCAGGTTCCGGCCTCGATGGTGGTGTAGCCATCCTGGCGCAGGATCCGCGAGGTGACCTCCAGCACGGAGGGCTCATCATCGACAACGAGAATCGTGGCTTCGCGTCCCGGGGCGCCGGGGGCGGCGGCCGCCGATGTCGCCGGGGCGGGGGCGGCTGCGCCGGTAGCCGGGAAGTAGAGCCGGAAGGCCGCGCCGGTGCCTTCCCGGGAGTCGACGGTCACGCTGCCACCGGCCTGGGTGACGATGCCGTGCACCGCGGATAGCCCGAGGCCGGCGCCCTCGCCCAGCGGCTTGGTCGTGAAGAACGGCTCAAAGATACGCGCCGCGACCTCAGCGCTCATCCCGGTGCCGGTATCGCTCACGGTGAGTTGCACGTAACGGCCAGCGCGGACGCCCGGATGCAGGCGGGCGTACCCGCAGCCGAGCTCCGCGAGGCTCGTCCCGATCGTCAAGGTCCCGCCCTGCGGCATCGCGTCGCGCGCGTTGACGGCCAGGTTCAGCAGCACCTGCCCGACCTGGCCGCGGTCGGCCACGACCGCCGGCAGGTGCGGCTCCGGGTCGACCCG
Source organism: uncultured Actinomycetota bacterium (assembly GCA_963729365.1). Classification (GTDB taxonomy): domain Bacteria; phylum Actinomycetota; class Actinomycetes; order Streptosporangiales; family Streptosporangiaceae; genus JASHPR01. The sequence goes on along the minus strand of CAVSNQ010000005.1, from coordinate 1,065 downwards.
CAACTCAACGCGCGGCCCGAGGCTGGCCGCCAGCAGGCTGCGGAGGTCAGCAACGATGAGGTTGACATCCAGCGCCTCCGGCTGGGTCACCTCCCGCCGGCTGAAGATAAGCAGCTGCCTGGTCAGCGCCTCGGCCCGCTGCGCCGCGGCCAGGATCTGCCCGGCGTCAGCCCGCACCCCGGGCTGGGACGTCTCATCGGCCACGAATCCCGCATAGCTCATGATGACAGCCAGCAGGTTGTTGAAGTCATGGGCGACGCCGCCCGCCAGCCGGCCCAGCGTTTCCAGGCGCTCGGCCTGCTGTAACCGCTGCTCCAGCGCGCGCCGCTCAGCCTCCGCAGCGTTGCGTTCCGTCATGTCCCGGGCCACGCTCGACACCCCGGCCACGACGCCGGCTGAGTCCCGGATCGGGGAGATGCCCACCGACACACCGATGATGCTTCCGTCCTTGCCAACAGCATTCGCGTCGTACGGCGCGATCTTCTGCCCCCGGCCCAGCCGCTCCAGGATGAGCTCGAGCTCGCCGGCCCGGCCCGGCAGGATGAGCTCGGATATGTTGCGGCCGACGACCTCACCGGCCGCGTATCCGTACATCCGCTCGGCCCCGGGATTCCAGCTCGTGATCACGCCGTCCAGCGCCCAGCCGATGATGGCATCAGCCGACGACTCGACGATGGCCGCCCACCGCGAGGCCCGGTCAAACTCACGCTCAGCTGCCGAACCTTCGTACCCAGCCGCCATGGTCCCCCTCGGAACACCAGCGCCGCCGGCATCCTCAACATTTCGCGATTGCGCAACTACTCAAAGTTATATCAGGGATGAGCTGGTCAGCCACCGGAACGTGGCCAGCCACGCCCGGGTCCCAGCAGAGCTGGCCGGCCGGGCCCCGGGCCACCCAGCCCGCCGACGCCAATCGGTGACAACAGCGGTGCACGACCAGCACGACGGGAGGCGCACGCCACCGTAGCCGCGGGAGTCCCGGCGGCCATCACGGACGAGCAATAACCAGGCCGGCTGGCCCGCAGTGCAGCGGCTACGGCCGAGGCGCAGCGCCGGGCAGGCCCG
>CAVSNQ010000004.1:0-23311 GCA_963729365.1 uncultured Actinomycetota bacterium | reverse complement strand
GGTGGTGTCGTTCTACGTGGCGACGCCCGGCGGGTTCGACATCGAGTACGGCACCGACGGCAGGCTCGTCGACGACGCGACCTGGGTGAGCCGGGAGACCACCGCGATCAGCCTGTGGGACACCGGTTCGCCGCCGGCGGACATTAAGTTCGACATCGTGACGGCTGGCATGGTGGTGGCTGGAACTGCGGGCCCGCATTGACCGCGGAGCCCAGGGTCGTACCGGCCCGGTTCGAGCCGGAACCGCGCCGGTTCCGGCAGGTACTTGGGCACTTCTGCACCGGCGTCACCGTCATCACGGCCGTGGTCGTTCCAGCCTCCGGATTCGCTTGCCAGTCGTTCGCTGCCGTGTCGCTGGAGCCGCCGCTGGTGCTGTTCTGCCCGAGCCGCACGTCGGTCACCTGGCCGCGGATCGCGCGGGCCGGGCACTTCTGCGCGAACGTGCTCGCCGACGGTCAGCGGGACCTGTCCAGGATCTTCGGGACCAGCGCGGCCGCCGGCGCCGCAAGTTCGCGCAGGTGCGCTGGTCGCCGTCGTCCTCGGGCGCGCCGGTCCTGGACGGCGCGCTCACCTGGGTCGCATGCGCGGTGGCGGCCGTGCACGAGGCCGGAGACCACTACGTGGTGATCGGCCGGGTGACCGAGCTCGGCGCGTGCGGCGCCGACCAGCCGCTGCTGTTCTACCGGGGCCGGTACGCCGTGACCGCCGCCAGACCGCCGGCCGAGGGCCCGCCCGAAGTCGTCGACACCCTGCTCGCGTGGCCCCGCCACGCCGACTGGATGTGACTCCCCCGGGCGGCGGCCGAGCTGGCCGGCGCACCACCTGTCTGACGGACGCCGCCGTCACCCCCCGCAGGGCCGGGAGATAACGGCTTAACTTTCCCTTAACTCCGACATTTTCCGGCTGCTTCGGCAAAGACTAGGAATGGTATGGCTGGCCGGATTCCTAATGAGAAAGAGGACGCCCATGAGGGTCAAGAGACCGCACGTCGCCGCGATGGTGATCGGCTCGGTCGCCGCCCTCGCCTTAGCGATCGGCGGCCTGGCGGCCCTCGTCGCCGTCGGCCACCCGGCCGACCATGCTGGATCGCGGGCGCACGTCGCGACGGCGAGTAAGACGGAGCTGTCGGCGAGAGCGCGCATCGCGCTGACGCGCTTCCTGCACGAGGGGTACCGGCCGAGCGCCCGGCTGGTCCGGCCCGGCGGCTCCAACCTGAGCGCCGGAAAGAGCGGAACCACGTCGCTGAGCAGCTACAACTGGTCCGGATACGCGGACAGCTCCGCGGCGGGCACCTTCACGTCCGTCTCCGCCACCTGGCGGCAGCCGGGCACGGTCTGCAGCCCCGAGCAGGAACTGACCGCGTACTGGGTCGGTCTCGACGGCTTTGACAACGCCACCGTCGAGCAGGACGGCACGCTCGCCTACTGCTTCGAGGGCCTGCCGTACTACTACACCTGGTGGGAGATGTACCCGGGAGCCTCGGTCACGGTCGGCGGGACGGTGCAGCCCGGTGACCTGATCACCGCGTCGGTGCACCGGTCCGGTACCTCTTACACGCTGTCGCTGACCGACGCCAACAATCCGGCCAACGGCTTTTCCACCGTGCAATCGTGTACCACCTGCGAGAACGACAGCGCGGAGTGGATCGCCGAGCGGCCGCGTTCTCGATCGGCATCACGCCGCTCACCTTCTTCCGCAGCTGGAACGTGATCGGCGGCCGGGCGACCGCGAACGGCGTCAGGGAAAGCATCGGATCAGGGCCCAACACCACCCAGATCACGATGGTGGACGCCACGGGCACCTACCCGCTGGACCACGTGTCCGGGCTGTTCTGGCGCGGGTCCGGCTTCCTGGCCCACTGGCTCAACAGCTACTGAGTAGGCGACGGCGGGCCTGGTGCCGGCGAGGCACCGGGTCCGCCGCGGTCTCTTACTTCCAGATGACCACCGGGGTGCCGGGTACGTAGACGTAGCCTCCCGTGCCCTGGGCGGCGTTCGGGTCGGCGGACAGGTGGGAGTAGTCGATCTCGAACTGGTACTCGGCCCTCGGGGCCACCCGGTGCCAGGCAGGATTGGGCGGCTGCACCTTTATCCGTGGTGATCGTAGCGGGCCGGCTGCCGTTCAGCGGTCGATCAGCGCGGTCGCGATCCTGGCCACGTGCTCGCCTGGCTGGCCGAAGAGCTGCGCGGCGCCGTGCGCCCGCTTGAGGTAGCGATGGGCATCGTGTTCCCAGGTGACGCCGATGGCGCCATGCAGCTGGATCGTCTCGGCCGCCACCCGCTGCAGTGCCTCCGAGCAGTAGACCTTGGCGGCGGCCGCGCGCAGGCCGAGGTCGGGCGCGTCCTCGGCGGCCGCCACGGCGGCCGCGTAGGACGCCGACCGAGCCGACTCCACCAGGACGTGCAGGTCGGCCATGCGGTGCTGGAGGGCCTGGAAGCCGGCGATGGCGCGGCCGAACTGGACCCGGACCTTCGTGTAGGCGACGGTCATCTCCAGCGCCTGCCGGGCCGCGCCGACTTGCTCCGCACTGAGCGCGACGCAGGCGAGATCCCTGGCCCGCGCCAGGGCCGCGCGGGCCGTACCGTCGCCGACGCGGTGACCGGCCGCCCCGGCCAGCCGCACGGTGGCCAGCCGCCGGGTGGAATCCATGGTGGTGACGGCCGCGCAGGCCACGCCGCCCTGGTCCGGATCCACCTCGAACAGCGCTGTACCGTCCGGTGCCCGGGCGGCAACGAGCAGGATGTCGGCCCAATCCCCGTCGAGCACATGATGCGCCTCGCCGTTCAGCACCCAGCCCGGACGCGCCGGGTCGCCCGTCCCGGTGCCTGGCCCGGCTGCCGCGCGGCAGGCGACCTCGCCCGGATCCCAGTGCCCGGCCGCGCCGGTCCAGGCCACGGTGGCCACCGCGCCGCCGGCTATCGCGGGCAGCAGGCGCCGGCAGGCCGCGTCGTCGCCGGAGCAGAGCAGGATCTGAGCGGCCAGCACCGCGGAGCCGAGCATCGGTGACGGGGTGAGGCGGCGGCCGAGTTCCTCCAGCACGATGTGCGTCTCGACCGGGCCGGCGCCGGCGCCGCCGTAACGTTCCGGCACGCCGAGCCCGGCGACACCGATCTCGCCGGCGAGCCGCCGCCAGAGCGCCTGCTCATGGCCCGGCCCGTCGCCCGGCCCGGCCAGCAGCCCGCGTACCGCGTCGCGCAGCGCCCGCTGCTCGACGGTCAGCTCCACGCCGGCTCTTCCCGGAGCAGCCGCTTGAGTGCCTTACCCGACGGATTGCGCGGCAGGTCGGCGCGGAATTCCACGAACCGCGGCACCTTGTAGTTGGCCAGCCGCTCCCGGCAGAACGCCAGCACGTCCGCCTCGGCCAGGGCGTGGCCGGGCCTGCCGACCACGAACGCCTTGCCCACCTCGCCGAGACGGGCATCGGGCACCCCGATCACGGCCGACTCGGCGACACCGTCGAGCCGGGCCAGCACCTGCTCCACCTCGGCCGGGTACACGTTGAACCCGCCGCAGATGTACATGTCCTTGAGCCGGTCGGTGATGGTCAGGTAGCCGCGCGGGTCGAGGCGGCCGACGTCGCCGGTGTGCAGCCAGCCGTCGGCGTCGATGGCGGCACCGGTCGCCGCCGGGTCGTCGAGGTAGCCCAGCATCGTGTTCGGCCCTCGGAGCAGGATCTCGCCGGGCTCGCCGGGCCCGAGCTCGCGCCCTTCCTGGCCGGCCACCCGCACCTCGAACTCCGCGGCGGCGCGCCCGGACGTGTGAGCCACCGTGTGCGGGTCGTCCCCGGGGCGGCACATCGTGGCCACCACCGCCTCGGTCAGCCCGTAGGCGGTGAGCACCGTATCGAAGCTCAGCTCGCGCCGCATCCGCTCGACCAGCGCGACCGGGACGGTCGCCGCGCCGGTCACCGCGAGCCGCAGGCTGGACAAGTCCCGGGCGGGGCGCCCGGGGTGGTCGAGGATGGTCTGGTAGATCGTGGGCGCACCCGGGAACACCGTGATCCGCTCGGTCTCGACCAGCCGCATGGCCTGCTCGGCGTCGTACACCGGCTGCGGCACGATGACGGCGCCGCTGACCAGGCAGGCCAGGATGCCCGCCTTGAAGCCGAAGCTGTGAAAGAACGGGTTGACCACGAGGTAGCGGTCGTCGCGGGTGAGGCAGCCGCAGTCGGCCCAGGCCCGGGCGACGGCCAGGGACTGCCGGTGGGCGCTCATCGCCCCCTTGCTCCGGCCCGTGGTGCCCGAGGTGAACAGGATGTCGCTGACGTCCTCCGGGCCGACCGCCGCGGCACGCTCGTCGGCCAGTTCCTGCGGCACCTCGGACGCCCGGTCATCCAGGCTCGCCCACTCGATGACCTCGCCGGCGGCTGCGCCGGGTGCCGGAACGCCCTCGACGGGAACCCGGACGACCAGGCCGGGGAGGCCGCCCGGCGATCCGCCGGCCGGCGTTGCGTTCTCAGCGGCGGCGGCGGCGCGCAGCACGGCGAGGCGGTCCGTGCCGAGGAACGGCCCGGCCACGATCAGGGCGCGGGCGCGGCTGCGGGTGATCACGTCGAGCGCCTCGGGACCGGTGAAACGGGTGTTGACCGGAACCAGCGTCGCTCCCGCGTAAAGCGCGCCGAGCGCGCCGAGCACCCAGTGATGGGTGTTGGGGGACCAGATCGCCACGGTGTCCCCCGGGACCACGCCCTCGGCGATGAGCGCCCGGGCCACGACCCGGATCCGCTCGTGCAGCTCCCGGTAGCTGAGCCGAGGGCCGCCCGGCTCGACCAGGGCCGGTGCGCCGCCGAACGCCCGCGCCGCGCCCGCCACGGCGGCCGGGATGGTGAGATCCACTGGCTCCTCCGGCAAGCAAGTGCTTGGTAGGGTGAGCCTACGCGCGGCGGCCAGTCGCTGGCCAGACACGGAGGCAGGCGTGCGGCCCAGCCCGCAGGACGAGGAATTCCGCGGCCGCGTGCGGGAGTGGCTGGCGGAGAACCTGACCGGCCGCTTCGCGGGCCTGCGCGGCGCGGGCGGCCCGGGCCGCGAGCACGAGGCGCACGCGGAGCGCCTGGCCTGGAACCGGCATCTGGCCGCGGCCGGCTGGACCTGCCTGGGCTGGCCGGCCGAGCACGGGGGCCGCGGTGCCACGTTCGCGCAGCAGGTCATCTTCCACGAGGAGTACGCGCGCAGCGGCGCGCCGGCGCGGGTCGGCTACCTGGGCGAGGAACTACTCGGGCCCACGCTGATCGCGCTCGGCACGCCGGAGCAGCAACGGCGTTTCCTGCCCCCGATCGCGGCGGTGCAGGAACTCTGGTGCCAGGGCTACTCGGAGCCGGGCGCCGGATCCGACCTCGCGGCCGTGGCCACCAGGGCGGCCCTCGACGGTGACGAGTGGGTGATCACCGGCCAGAAGGTGTGGACGTCGCTGGCGCACGTGGCCGACTGGTGCTTCGTCCTGGCCCGCACCGAGCCGGGCTCGCGCCGCAGCGCGGGCCTTTCCTACCTGCTGGTGCCGATGCGCCAGGACGGCGTCAGCGTCCGCCCGATCCGCCAGCTCACCGGCACGTCCGAGTTCAACGAGGTGTTCTTCGACGGCGCCCGCACCGAACGCGGCCTCGTGGTCGGGGAGGTCGGCGACGGCTGGCGGGTCGCCCAGGCCACGCTCGCGATCGAGCGGGGCGTGGCCACGCTCGGCCAGCAGGTCGGATTCCGGCGCGAGCTTGACGCCCTGCTCGACCTGGCCCGGCGCACCGCCGCCGGAGCCGATCCGGTGCTGCGCGACAGGCTGGCCCGGGCCTGGATCGGCCTGGAGGTCATGCAGGCGCACGCGCTCGACACCATGGCCGGCGCGGATCCTGCGGGCGCGGGCTCGGCATCGGTGACCAAGCTGCTGTGGTCGCGGTGGCACCAGGCGCTCGGCGAACTGGCCATGGAGGTGCTCGGGGCGTCGTCCATGGTGGCCAGGGGAGCGCCGTATGACCTCGACGACTGGCAGCGGCTGTTCCTGTTCAGCCGGGCCGACACGATCTACGGCGGGTCTGACGAGATCCAGCGCACCATCATCGCCGAGCGGGCGCTCGGCCTGCCCCGTCAGGCCAGGCCAGGAGAACCGGAGGCAGCAACATGACGACCCCGGGCCCCGACATCACTCCGCCGGCCGGGCACGGGTTGCTGGCCGGCAAGGTGGTCGTGATCACCGCGGCGGCCGGCGCCGGCATCGGCTCGGCGACCGCGCGGCGCTGCCTGGAGGAGGGGGCCCAGGTGGCGATCAGCGACCACCACGAGCGCCGCCTCGCCGCGATGCGCGACGAACTCGCCGCCGCGCACGGGGATCACGTGTGGTCCGCCGCCTGCGATGTCACCCGGGAGGGCCAGGTCGAGGCGCTCGTGGCCGGCGCGGCGGGACAGTTCGGCCGCATCGACGTGTTCATCAACAATGCCGGGCTCGGCGGCACGAGCTCGGTCCTGGACATGACCGACGAGCAGTGGCTGCAGGTGCTCGACGTCACCCTCAACGGAACGTTCCGCGGCACCAGGGCGGCGCTGCGCCAGATGGTTGCCCAGGGCCGCGGCGGCGCCGTCGTCAACAACGCCTCGGTGCTCGGCTGGCGGGCGCAGCAGGGCCAGGCGCACTACGCGGCGGCCAAGGCCGGGGTCATGGCGCTGACCCGGTGCGCGGCCCTGGACGTGGCCGCGCACGGCATCCGGGTGAACGCCGTGGCGCCGAGCCTGGCCACGCACCCGTTCCTGGCCAAGGTGATGAGCGAGGACCTGCTCGCCGACCTGGCCCGGCACGAGGCGTTCGGCCGCGGAGCGCAGCCGTGGGAGGTCGCCAACGTGATCGTGTTCCTGGCCAGCGACTACGCCTCGTACCTGACCGGCGAGGTCGTATCGGTGAGCAGCCAGCACCCGTGACCGTCAGGCCGATCGGTGCGCCCGTCTCACCGTACGGGTTTGGCCTCCGATGCTCGCGGTACGACGACCGTAGAGCCGCTAACAAGGGAGAAAGCGCGATGACACGCACGCCCGAGGAAGTCTTCCAGCACCACGCCGAGGCGCTCGGCGCGGGCGACCTGGACGAGATTGTCGCCGACTACGCCGACGACGCGGTCTTCATCACGCCCGCCGGTGTCCTGCGTGGCCTGGATGGCATCCGGGCGGCGTTCACCCAGCTGCTCGCCGACGTACCGAACGCGAACTGGGTGCTGAAGACCCAGATCTACGAGGACGACGTGCTCTTCCTCGAGTGGATGGCCGACGCCGAGAAGACCCGGGTCGAGGACGGCATCGACACCTTCGTATTCCGCGACGGCCTGATCCGGCTGCAGACGGTCCGCTACTCACTGCAGCGCAAGGGCTGACCTCGCGCCCGGGGCGTGCTGGCCGACGCCGCCGGCCGGTACGCCGCCGATGTCGCCGCGAAGCGGTACCCGGATCAGGCTCATGCTATGCGTAACAGGCTTCCTTTCGCGGATCAGCCTTATCCTGCCTAGATGAGTGGCGGCAGTGACGAGTACTCGGCGGGCGAGGACATTGTCGAGTTGGGCAGCGCCCGGCTGCCCGTCCGGTGGCGGCCGCCGCTGGCCGTCATCCTGGCCATCGCGGGGCTGCTCGTCGGCCTGGCCGGGGGATATGCGGCCGGTGCCTGGCACGCGGGGAAGGCCGCGCCGCTCTCGCGGTCCCGGGCCGCCGCCCCGGAAGCTGCGTCCATGGCGACGGGCCCCCTCACGCTGAGCCAGGCTGGCCCGCAGTGCTCCGCGCATTTTGGTCATGAACTGCAACTGGGTCTTCAGGTCACGAACCTGTCGGCGACCGGAGTGACGCTGCGCCGGGTCGAGGCCGTCCTCCCGCTGGGCGGGCTCAAGGCGACCGCGCAGGCGTGGGGAACCTGCGGCGAGCTGCCCGCGGCCAGCGAAACGGCGGGCAATACCCTGCCCGCGGGGGCCAGCACCTGGTTCACGGTCACGTTCCAGGTCCTCGTCACCTGCCCGGGACCGCTTCCTGTCCAGTTCGTCGTCGACTACGACCAGCGTGGCCGGCCGGGCACCATCCAGTTGCCCGGTTTCGATGACCTGGGCCAGGTCCCCTACCCGGGGTGTGCCTGAGCGACGCGGTGGTGGTGACCGTGGTGGTCGGCGAAGGCGGCCCGCGTGTGGCGTCAGGCGTGCACGACGTCGGTGTGATGGCAGAAGTGCACCCGCGCGGCGGTCGTGGACCGGATCCGCTGCAGCGACTCCCGCCAGGCGGCAGGGTCGCTCGCCTGACCGGGCGGCAGGTCCTCGCCGGGCGGCCCCAGGTACTGGCGCGGCGTGTACGCGGCGTCCCCGATCAGCAGGTCGGGCGCCCCGCCATCGGACTGGACGACGACGCTCTGGTGGCCCACGGTATGCCCGGGAGTCGTGATAACTGACAGGCCGGGCAGCACCTCGGCGTCCCCGTCGAGCAGCTCGAACCGGGCGTTCATGAAGTCAAACCAGTCATAGAGCTGCGGTGACTCGCGCTTGGCGCGGTCTAGTTCGGCGCGCTGGACGTAGCAGGCGGCGTGCGGGAAGACGGCGTTCTGGCCGCAGTGGTCGAAGTGCAGGTGAGTGTTGATCACCAGGTCGATGTCGGCCGGGGTCATGTCCAGCTCGGCGAGCGCGTCCGCGGCCGAGCGATTGACCACGCGCCAGTCGCTGAGCATTTTGTCCGGCCCGCCGACGCCGGTATCGACCAGCACCGCGCCACCCGGGTGGGTGACCACGAAGCCGTGCACCGGCCACTCGCGGCCGTCGGGACCGCGCAGCCGCGCCAGGTGCAACCGCCTGATCTCCAGCGCCATCGGCGGCTGCCTCCTCACCTCGTGGTCCGCGCCAGGGGCACCTAATCGTCGCAGCATCCGGGCCCCGCGGTCCAATAGAGGCATGTGCACCGCGATCCTGAGCATCGAGCCGGGCGCTCCGGTGCTGCTGGCCGGGGTCCGCGACGAGCTAGTCGACCGGGCCTGGCAGTCCCCGGGACGGCACTGGCCCGATCATCCCGGGCTGATCGGGGGACGGGATCTGCAGGCTGGAGGAACGTGGCTGGCGGTGGCGCCCGCGGCGAACCGGGTGGCCTGCGTGCTGAACGGGCGGGGCCGGATGGCGCAGGAAGGATCGCGGCGCACCCGGGGCGTGCTGCCGCTTGAGGTGGCCGACCACGGGAAGCTTGACCGCGCCGGGCTGGCGGGCTTCGACCCGTTCCACCTGGTGAGCGCCGAGCCGGCCACAGCGGTCTTGTGGAGCTGGGACGGCCAGGAGCTCACCGAGCAGGAGCTGACCGCCGGCCTGTACATCGTGGTCAACAGCGGCCTGGGCCGTGACCCGGATATCGCCCCGGATCACGAGCGGGCCCGCATCGCTCATTTCCTGCCCCGGCTGCGTGACGCGGAGCGCCCGGTCCCGCGCCCGGGCGGGACCGTAGCGCACGCCTGGGGAGCCTGGCTGCCGCTGCTGAACGGCGACGGTATCGGCCCGGAGGACCCGCGGGCGCTGATCGTCCGGCGCGATCTCGGTGCCGGGCGGATCTGGGGGACGACGTCGATATCGCTGGTCGCGCTGGCACCGGACTGGCTGCGGTACGACTTCACCGCGGTACCGGGCGACCCGGACGCCTGGCGGCCGGTACCCGTCAGCTGTTCACGCCTTCCCGGTGGCTCGTGACGGCGGCCTGGCCAGGGTTGACGGCTGTCTTCGCGGCGTCCTTGGCGGCGCTGGAGCAGCCCGCCGCGACCGCGGCCACCTCGCTGGACCAGTAGCCGGGCAGCGCGCTGTAGGGATCGGGCGATCCCTGGAGGCTGGTCACGTAGAGGTAGCCGGTCCGGCGCTGCCTGGACAGGCTGACCGCTGCGGCAAGATCCGGCCTGGGCGTCGCGTAGATCACGTCCGCGAACCTGGCCGCCCGGTAATGAGTCGTCCAGGACGGAACCTGCAGTGCGCGGTAGCTCGCGTAACTGCCCTCGAACGCCACCACGACATTGCCGACCGACAGGTAGCCCTGGACCGGGTAGGCGCCGACGTTCAGCCAGATCACCGATCCGGGATTGACCGCGTGAATGTACTTGGCCAGCGTCCGGTAGTAGCCGAGCTCGCTGCGGCCATTGGCGGTCAGGTCAAGGAACATGCCGTTGACCTTGTACCAGGCCTTGTAATTCTTGGCGTCCGCCTCGACCGCGGCGGCCGGGCGCTGTCCGTACTCGGTCGACGAATAGCCGAGAACGGCGATGCCCGCCTTATGCGCCCGCCTGACCAGGGTCTGGAAGTGCGGGACCGGCGCGGTCCCGGCCCCGCTGCCGGTGACGTTGAGGATCATGACGCCCGGTGCGGGCTTGCTGTCGATGGCCTTTGTCCAGAAGCTGGCCGACCAGGGATAGGCGGGGACGAAACCATGCTGGCAGGTGACTGGCGCGGCCGCGGCCGTGACGGCGCTGGCTGTGGCGGCGCTGGCTGTGGCGGCGCTGGCTGTGGCGGCGCTGGCTGTGGCGGCGCTGGCTGTGGCGGCGCTGGCTGTGGCGGCGCTGGCTGTGGCGGCGCTGGCTGTGGCGGCGCCCGCCGCGGCGGGGGCGCCGATGGCGGCCAGCGCCGCGAGGATCAGCGACCCGGTGGCCAGCCCGCGCAGCCTCCGCCCGGCCCCGATGCTCGTTGCCGGTGGCATGCCAGCTATCAACCCCCCACCAGTCCAGACACAACATGCACCCGCCGACACACGGTGCACCGGGGAATCATCTCGCAACCCAGGCTGGCCAGGGAGGAAATGACCGATCTCGCGCGATCACCCTGGCACAAACCCGGGCGGCATGGGACACTGCGGTGGTCTAGTTGCCGGTGGAGGGCACATGGTCTTGGCGCGGCCCGCGGGCAGCTCCGGCGTCGGCCATGGAGGTCCAGTTGTCCGCCGGATCAGTGGCCCGCCGGGCGTCGGGCCGACGGTGCCGCGGCGACTGCTCGGTGCCCAGTTGCGGAGGCTGCGCGAGGAGCGGGGAATCACCCTGGAGGACGCCGGGGACGTGATCAGGGCGTCCGGCTCGAAGATGAGCCGCCTGGAGACCGGCCGGGTCGGATTCAAGGACCGTGACGTCGCTGACCTGCTCACCTTCTACGAGGTGACCGACGAGCAGAAGCGCGGCGCACTGCTGGAGCTGGCTCGCGGCGCCAGCTCGCACGGCTGGTGGCACGACTATTCCGATGTGCTGCCCGCGTGGTTCGAGGCCTACGTCGGCCTGGAGGAAGCCGCGACCAGCATCCGGACGTATGAGATCCAGTTCGTTCCCGGGCTGCTGCAGACCGAGGACTACGCGCGCGCGGTCACCCTGCTCGGCCACGATGGCGACCCGCCCGCCGAGATCGAGCAGCGGGTAGAGTTGCGGATGGCCCGCCAGGCGCTGCTGACCGGGCCCCGGCCGGCGCACCTGTGGGCCGTGCTGGACGAGGCGGTGCTGCGCCGCCCGGCCGGGCGCCCCGGCGTCATGCGCCGCCAGCTGCAGCACATCCTGCAGGCGGCCGAGCGCCCGAACGTGACCATCCAGGTCATCTCGTTTGCGGCCGGCGCCCACGCCGCGGCCGGCGGGCCGTTCAGCATCCTGCGGTTCGCCGAGCGTGATCTGCCTGATGTCGTCTACCTCGAGCAGCTCACCAGCGCCCTGTACCTGGACAAGCGTGAGACCGTCGACCACTACATGGCCGTGATGGAACGCCTGTGCCTGGAGGCCACGCCCGCCGCGTCCACGGCCAAGGCCATCAACGCCATCCTGCGGGACGGCTGACCGCGGTCGCTGCTTGCTGCGTTACGGCTTTCTGTGACCAAGATCGGATTAACGGGGAGTTTTCTCAGCCGTATTGACTGAAAAGGCTCCCCGCTAAGGCATTCCGGTACGCTCGCGGGCGTGGCTCCCGAAGGCATCAGGGAGCAGATCCGCGACCGCGCGGCGACGTGAGAAGGCATTCCGGTACGCTCGCGGGCGTGGCTCCCGAAGGCATCAGGGACCAGATCTGCGACCGCGCGGCGACGTGAGCGCGCGAGGGGCGCGCTGGGGTTCGTCGTGCCGGGTGCTAGAGGCGCTCCAGGATCGTGGCGGTGGCCATCGCGCCGCCGGCGCACATGCTGACCAGGGCGGTGCTCGCGTCCCGCCGCTCCATCTCGTGCAGGGCCGTCGTGATCAGCCTGGCGCCCGTGCTGCCGACCGGGTGGCCGAGCGCGATCGCGCCGCCGTTGACGTTGACCCGCTCCGGATCGGGCCGGTGCACGCTCAGCCATGACAGCACGACCGACGCGAACGCCTCGTTCACCTCGAACAGGTCGATGTCGCCGAGCACCATGCCGCTCCGCTTGAGCACTCGCTGGGTGGCCGCCACGGGCCCGTCCAGGTGGTAGTAGGGCTCGGCGCCGACCAGGCACTGGGCGATGATCCGCGCCCGCGGCCGCAGGCCGAGGGCCCGGGCCCGGTCCGCATCGAGCAGGAGCACCGCGGCGGCGCCGTCGGAGATCTGCGAGGACGTGCCTGCGGTATGCAGGCCGCCGTCGAGCACCGGCCTGAGCTTCGACAGCGCCTCCAGGCTCGTCTCGCGCAGGCCCTGGTCGCGGTCGACGGTGCGGGTCTCACCGGTCGGCTGGCGGTCCGCGTCCAGCACGGGCGCCTTGACCGGCACGGTCTCGCGATCGAATCGCCCGTGGGCCCAGGCGAGCTGGGCCAGCGTCTGCGAGCGCAGGCCGAAACGGTCGATCTCGTCACGAGACAGGCCGCGCCGCTCGGCGATGCGCTCCGCGGCGACGTACTGGTTCGGCAGGTCGATGCCCCAGGAGCCGGGCTTGGGCGATCCGGCCCCGGTCCCGACATTTGCGCCCAGCGCCACCCGGCTCATCGCCTCCACCCCGCAGGCGATGCCGGCCTCGATGGCGTCGGCGGCGATGAGGCCGGCCACGAGGTGCGCGGCCTGCTGCGCCGAGCCGCACTGGGCGTCGAGGGTCAGGCAGCCGGTCGCGTACGGCAGCCCCGCGTGCAGCCAGGCCGTGCGGGTGACGTTGTTCGACTGCTCGCCCGCCTGCGTCACGCAGCCGCCGACCACCTGCTCCACGGCGGCAGGCTCGATGCCCGCCCGGTCCGTGACGGCGCGCTGTGCGCAGCCGAGAATCTCCGCGGCGTGCAGGCCAGCGAGCGCGCCGCCGCGCTTGCCTATCGGGGTCCGGACCGCTTCCACGATCACCGCAGTGCCCACCGCAGCTCCCAAGGTCTTCCTGGCTGTACCTTATCGACCGATCTTCATAGTAGAACGTGTTACTGAACCCGGCACTGGGCGACGTTCACGGGAAGCGCCTAGCGTGGTTGAATCAAACTAGAACACGTTACAGTCGAGCTTGCGGAGGCAGCGGTGGCCGAGCCGAGCATCGAGCCGAGCATACCGACGGGATTTGACTTCACCGATCCTGATCTGTACTCCCATCGCGTGCCGGCCGAGGAGTTCGCCGAGCTGCGGCGCACGGCGCCGGTCTGGTGGAACCCGCAACGGCGCGGGGTGGCGGGCTTCGATGACGACGGGTACTGGGTGGTCACCCGGCACGCGGACGTGGTGGCGGTTTCCCGCGACACCGATAACTACTCCTCCTGGGAGAACACCGCGATCATCCGTCATCAGGAGGGCACCACCCGGGAGCAGATCGAGCTGCAGCGATTCGTCCTGCTCAACATCGACCCGCCGCAGCACACCAAGCTGCGCGCCATCGTCTCCCGCGGGTTCACCCCGCGAGCCATCGGCAACCTGCGCTCGGCGCTGTCCGCCCGGGCCGAGCGGATCGTTCAGACGGCGCTCGCCGAGGGCAGCGGTGACTTCGTCACCGACGTGGCCGCCGAACTGCCGCTGCAGGCGATCGCGGAACTGCTCGGAGTGCCGCAGGAAGACCGGCGCAAGGTCTTCGACTGGTCGAATAACATGATCGGCTACGACGACCCCGAGTACACCGCCGACCCGGCGGCCGCCGCGGCCGAGATCATCGGCTACAGCATGGCGATGGCCGAGGATCGCCGGCAGTGCCCCAGGGACGACATCGTCACCAAGCTCGTCCACGCCGAGGTCGACGGCGGGCAGCTCTCGGCGGACGAGTTCGGCTTCTTCGTGATCTTGCTGGCCGTGGCGGGCAACGAGACCACCCGCAACGCGATCTCGCACGGGATGCTCGCCTTCCTCGACCACCCCGACCAGTGGGAGCTGTTCCTGGCCGAGCGGCCTGACCCGGCGGCCGACGAGATCGTCCGGTGGGCGACCCCGGTGACGGTCTTCCAGCGCACCGCGCTGGCCGACACCATGCTCGGCGGCCAGCGGATCAGGGCCGGCCAGCGCGTCGGCCTGTTCTACCGGTCGGCCAACTTCGACGAGGCGGTCTTCGACCACCCCGAGCGGTTCGACATCCGCCGCAGCCCCAACCCTCACCTGGGCTTCGGCGGCAGCGGGGCACATTTCTGCATCGGCGCCAGCCTGGCCCGGCTGGAGATCGACCTGATCTTCAACGCGATCGCCGACCACATGCCGCGGATCCGCCCGGCCGGCGATCCGGTACGGCTGCGCTCGGGCTGGCTGAACGGCATCAAGAAGCTGCCGGTCAGCTACGTGTGACTCTGGCACGGTCTTTTTCCGCTCATCCGATTGGTTCAGCCGAGTGCCCTCAGCATCTCCTGCGCCGACTCTTGTTCGGCGGGCGCAAGGCCAGAACCTTGCCGCAGGGCTGCCTCCAGCTCCTGCCGGGCTTCCGTCGTACGGCCGAGTGCCACCGCGACCTGGCCGGCGCGCACGTGCGTACGCGCCCGGAGCGGTTCCTGGGTCCTGGCGAGACCAAGCTCCCGCTCACCCTCCTCGTGTCGGCCGAGAGCTACCAGAACGACCGCGCGCGCAGAATGAGCGTCGATTTCATCGGCGAAAGGAAGGCCGTGCTCTAATGCCGCGTCGAGGTCGGCCAGCGCAGTCTCGTACTCCTGCATCTGGGCACGGACCTGGCCACGCCCGGCCAGCGCTCGTGCCTCCTGCGGGTTCCAGCTGAGGGCTTGGGTGAAGCTGACCTCGGCGTCCGCAGGGGAGCCCAGGTACCATTGCGCGTATCCGAGCCCAATCAGGGCCTCCACGTCCGCGGGATACCAGCCCAGAGCTTGCTGCTGAAAGTCCTCTGCAGCCGAGTAGTCACCAGCCGATAGACAAACGTCTGCGAGCGCGGAAAGTGTCCTGGCGGTGGAGTTCCTGTCCTCAAGAATCGAGAAGCTGGACAGGGCGGCACGAAGATTTTCCCTGGCCGCATCGAGGTCTCCCTCGGCCCGCGAGATGTCACCTTCCAGGACGAGCGTCTGCGCCAGCCGGCGACCGTCACCCGATTCCCGGTACCGTGATGCGGCGGCTTCCGCGAAACGCCGAGCCGTGGGGTAGTTGCCTAGGCCGAACGCTTCTTCCGCAGCTGCCCTAAAGTTCGAAGGGCTCGCCACGACGGACTCGAACTCCGGCATTATCTGGCCGTGGTCGACGCGCCAGGCCATATTGGAGCGCCGCACGGCGCCGATCAGCCGGTCCTGGCTTAGCTCGTACCATGTTCCGAGTGCGCGCCGCGTGGAGGCAAGTATATGGCGCTCCGCGAGCAGGTCCACCACTTTGTTCGGCATGTCGCTGGTGGTGCCGAAACCACGATAAGCATTACCCCTCGTGCCATGCTCCGTGATGAAGGTAGCCTCGATCCAGTTTCGCAGCCTATCTTCAGATTCCCCCGTCTCCAACTGAATCTCACGGATGGCGGTCTCGTAAAATTGCATGATCGCATCGTCTACATTTCCGAACCTGCGTAGATCCCGAGAATGAATGGTGCGCAGGTCCGCGGGCAGCGATGCCCACAGCTGCAGGCCAACGATCTGAAGAAGCAACGGCTCCACCCAATCCTGCGTGAGGGTCGCCGACTCGCCTACCAGATCTGTATAAGTAGTTGTGCGCAGAGTATCTACGAACTCCTTCGCCACGCCCTTGTCGAAGGAGCGTCCCGTCTTCTTCAGCGGTTCCTGCACCGCGTCCAAGGCTGCATCTTGCGCGAGCGGATCCAGACGGAGGTGCGTGACCGGGTACGGCAGCTGACGCTCGATGGCTGCGAGCGTCGCAAGGTGGTCGTCCCGAAGGACCAGAAGGAGTCTGAGGGTCGGCAAATCCTGCAGCGCCTCCCCGAGTTCCTCGATGAAACCCTCACGTTCGTCGTGGCGCGCGGGAAAGGACGTGAAAAGCTCTTCGAACTGGTCAATCGCGGCCAGGATGCCGTTCGGTTCGTCGGTCTCGTTCACAAACTGTGCGTGCCTACGGAAGAAATCGGTGATCGACAGCCCTGGCGAGATCGGCTGTCCGGCCCGGCTCCAGCTGCTCATCAATGTGAAACTGTATCCGTTGTGCGGAGGGCCTTCCGCCACAGGTCTAACGGCCTGAATGGTCAGTCGTCCGATAGGAAGCACATCGACCTCATTCTGCTCCGCGAGTAGCGGCAGCACTCCCGCGTTGAGCAGCGAGGTCTTGCCGACCGCGGAAGGTCCGTGCAGCACCAGCACACGTTCAGCCATCCACAGCGAGCGCAGGTCTCGTGACTCGCGGCCTCGTCCAAAGAAGCGGCCCGCGTCGGCTTGCCGGAAAGGACGAGGACCAACGTACGGATCGCCAAGGCCAGCAGGCGTGTCGGCGGCTTTCACGAGGCAGACCCTTCCATCCTGTCCCTCAGCTTTTCTGCAAATTCAGGCGCAGATTCCCAAAAAATCTGAACGCTCTGGGGGCGGAAGTAGTCCTGCAGGTATGTGCGGACGTGCTCCGTGTTGAGCCTACCGGGATCCACCTGGACGCTTACGTGCTTGCGTCGCTCAGCTTCAGGTATCCCGCGTAGTAGCGTGCGAAACAGTACCAGGAAGGTCCAATCCCGCAGACTGTAGCCGATAAATAGCAGCGGGTTATTCCGCAGGCTGGCGTAGACATAGTTAGGAAGCATGCCAGTTTGCGATAGAGCGTCACGTTGCTGGGTCTCGCCAGCGAGCCGGACTAGGTAATCGATGTAGTCGTCCTCGGTGAGGACCAATGACTTCGGCACGCTATAGTGGCCGTGGAGGTGAAAGACAAGAGGCCGCTCTGGCGTCGGGTCGTAATTCGGATCAGCGAACGGGCTCTTGTTACTGGTTGGCGTGTCTGCCTGATACCAGCGGCTATGGTCCATCTCGGGGCTCTTGCGCGCATGCTGTAATGCCCGGAACATAAAGTCATCATAGTTAGTCGTCACGTACAATGGCAAATCAAACTGCGCAAGAAGTCTATGAATCTGGAACTGATCGCGGAAATCAGGCAAGCTGACACTAGCGAGCTCCTCTTGCACGAACAGTTCCTTCAGCGACGTGGCATCGCCACCGTAGGTCATCGTGGCAATGTACTGCATCACCCTGGGCAGACTTGTCGTGTCTTCGAGAGGATACCTTTCAAGTTTCCCCCATTTCTCGGCCATCGCGCCTCCAAGTGGGATGTGAGCTTCGGAAGCACCCGCGCCGAGGAACGGTATACATCTGTGCCCCTTGATGCTCTCAACCAACCGCCGCCACGCACTCTCGTGCTCCTGGTCACCCGGCCCGACGCTGCTGCTCAAGATCGATACCGCCTGATCTGCCGGAGTCCTGGGCCTTGGGTGGTCCGCGTGCGGAGGGTCACAAGATAGTCAATATAGACGTCTCCAATGCGTCGACGTGTGGCTGATCTGTAGTGAAATCCTCTAACTTCTGGAACCCGTAGCCCTCAGTCCTAACGAAACACCTGCAAGATACATATATAGGTACTTTTCAGGCTATAAGCTATTATATCATCTCCTCGAGAGCTTCAGCGCGGTCGGGTATCGGCGAGAGCGACCCCGTCCCCCGTTTGGTCGATGCTCCCCTCCCTTCTATGGGCCACCTTGCACCTATGATGGGCTTCTTGTTACCAGACGGCCAGTACAGATATTTCCGCAGGTCCATGCGGGGCGGCGTATAGCGTGACTAGACGCACTGCCAACCTCGGCGAACTGTTCTGGCCTCGGGGCTTCGGGCCGAGTCAGCCGATAACATGCGGATAGCATGCATTGTCGTTCTCGTGACTGATGCAACCCGTTCATGGGTACGTACCAGTGCGCCAGGACACGCTGCGTAGGGAGGGCCGCATGACGGAGTCGTCCGGTGATCTTGAAAACAGCCTTGCCGCCTTGACTGGGATGTCGCTCATCGACTTGGCGAAGGTGGATGATGTTGTGCTTGAGGATGCATTGGACCGGCTTCTCCCTGGGCCTGCGGAGACGGGAGACCGCTTGTGGAACCAGGGTGGGTGCGCTCAGTAACTGAGGTGCAGCAGTAGCATGGCCCGCTCGACCTTGGCACGTCGCGATTTCCTCAGGCTGGCCGGCGGTGAGATCACATCCGATATTGTCAGGTGTCTCCAGCATTATCAGTTAATCAAGAGCGAGCTTCTGCTTGAGGCCCTCAGTCGGACAGTACATGCGCAGGGTAGCAAAGACGAAGCCGCAATTATCGATGCGGCCACCGAGACACTTAAGGAAGTTCAGGTCGCGCATCCAGGCGTCGCCGCCAAGTTCATGACTCTGCCCCAGTTCGGCAGCTGGGCCGCCGAATGCCTATTCCGCCTGAAAGGGCTTCTCAGTGCGTCGCAGATCGATGCGCTTCCGCCACTGAGCACTCACGTAGGTCGGGCCGCGACGTTTGCGGCGGCGGCGGCGATTGAAGCCGATCACCCATTTGACTTGACGGTACCCCTCCACGCGGGCGGCTTCTCCTTCCCCGGCGTGGGCGCCATGTACCTGGACGCCCACGGCTGGGGCCGCTGCTGGCGAAGCGGAGACAGAGCGCTCGTCGCCGCAGGCCCCCGCACAGCGGAAGTGCCGACGGGCTCCGCCCAGCAGGCCCATGACGTGGACAAAAGATGGGTCCCTGTTCCTCGCATTACCGCACAAGCAGATGGCCTAGCCATTGACGTCGGCATCGAAGTGCTCGACCCTCTAGTGGAGCGTTTTGGCCCGCCAATTGCTCATTTCGGGAAAGACGAGCACTACCTATGGCAGAAACGCTTCGCTGAAGCCTGGCAGATCCTGGCGCTTAATGACCGCCAGGCTGCCGAAGCAATAGCAAGCGCGCTGACAACTATCGTGCCGCTAAGCGAGCCTCAGCCGGGCTATCCAGCCAGCGCGACGAGCGGATGGGCGTGGGGCGCAGCCGCCCTCTCGCTGCCTCCCGATCCGCTTTCCCTTGCCGAGACGGTCGTGCACGAGTTTCATCACCTTATCCTCGGCGCGCTCGACGACATAATTGCGTTGATGGCTAAGGTTGACCGGCGACTTTATTATGCTCCATGGAGGGATGACGCAAGGCCGCTTCCCGAGTTGCTGCAGGGATGTTACGCCCACCTCGGCGTGACCGGCTTCTGGCTGCGCCAGCGCAGATTGGGCTCCCGCAAGACACGCCGGCGTTCTGACGTCGAATTTGCCCGTAGAAGCCTGGGTGCATTTGAGGCAGCCGAGACCCTGGCTGCTTCCAGCGCTCT
Source organism: uncultured Actinomycetota bacterium (assembly GCA_963729365.1). Taxonomy (GTDB): domain Bacteria; phylum Actinomycetota; class Actinomycetes; order Streptosporangiales; family Streptosporangiaceae; genus JASHPR01. The sequence continues at coordinate 3,756 of CAVSNQ010000004.1, read as the reverse complement.
GTCTGAAGCTGGCCAAGCGTTCGTGGCAGGAATGCGCGACCGGCTGGCCGAATGGAGACGTGAGCCAGTCCGCGACCTCGCTCGGCTGGACGCATCCGAGATAGCGACCGAGCACCGGATTCGCTGGCGCCTCGCGCATGTGCGGCCTGGCCGCGCCGTGATCGACCGGCTGGCCCGAGCCCGCCTCGGTGGTTCACCCACCCCTCCCGGCCTTAGCCGCCCGCCGACGGTAGCCGTCCGTCCTCATCGCTCGCTTCCGCCGACCCGCTTCCGCCTCCTTGAACTGCGTTATCGGGACGAGGCACGCTTCCGGCAGTTGATCCAGACGGAACGAACCCTGAACGAGGCCGACAGCGCCTTGCTGCGAGGCGACGACGTTGCGGCGGAAACGTTGTACCTGCGCCGGATCGAGGCCCGAGAAGACCTCGACGCCTGGGCCGGACTGATCCTGGTCAGGCATCGCATCGCCCCCGCAGGGACGGGCCGTTTGCTCCGGGAGCGGCCCGAGATCGCGGTCGCGCTGTATCGGCGCCTGAGCATGCTCAGCGACACCGCTCCCAACCCCGGGGCGCTGATCGCCTGGCTTAGCAAGGAGCCAGCCTCGACGCGATGAGGACGAGGCCATGCGTCGTCGGGATGCCCATTAAGTGATCATGAGATCGATGTCGACCCCAGCCCGGCTCCCCTGGACGGCAAGCCGTGACTCGGGATGCTCGGGCCCAAGGACCCGGTGATAGCGGGCGACGGTGTCCTCATGCAGCTCTTGCGCGCCGGACTCATCGTGATCCGCCCGGCGGTCGAGGGAGAGATTCGCCGCCGCGGCTAGCGTGCATGGATGATCCACGCCCCGCACCTCACGGCTCGCCTCCAGGGTCCGTTCCCCCAGCCGACGCGCCTGGCTGACCTCACCGAGCGCCGCGAGGTCGCTGGCGAGATTGGTCATGACGATCAGGCAGCTAGGATGCCGCTCGTCAAAAATACCGATGAAATCCTTGAGCGCCTCTTCATTCGATGTACGTGAGGCTATCGGGTTTCCTTGAATTCGCAGCGCGATGGCGAGGTTAGCGCGCGCCCCAACGGTGTTGGGGTGGTCTGGCCCGGCAGCTTCTTCCCACTCGCGCACCGTGTGTTCGCCCAGTTCCTGGGCTTTGGCGACGTCGCCGCTCAGCCTCAGATCATTGATGAAGTTGGTAGCCATAAAGAGCGTCTGCCGGTGATGCTCGCCGAGTATAGAGATGTGTCGATCCAGGGTTTCCTGTCCCAGGTGCGCCGCATCATCGTAAAGCCCGACCCGTCGTAGTGAAACGACGAGGTCAGCCGAGGCCATCAAGCGCGAGGCATTCCAGGGCTCTCCTTTCTGCTCCAAGGTATCGCTTACCTCGCGCACAATCTCGAGGGCATCCTCATAACGTCCGAGGCGCCTCATGCTTCTCGCGATCGCCCACCTGGAGATCAACGTCCCCGTGTCGGTGTAGCCAAGAACGCGTTCACGCTCTTCGAAGGTTTCCTCGTCAAACCCGAGAGCCTCCTCAAACCGTCCCAGGCAGCGCAGGCTGATGGCAATGTTATTGCGCATCTGGAGTGTATCTGGATGGTCAGCGCGGAAGACTTCTAGGTATAGAGGCATCAGGGCCAGATCGTTGCCGAGAGCCTGAGCGTACTGGCCGAGCATGGTCAGGTCGATGCCGTAGCTCCTGGCGCACGTCAAGGAGGTCTGGTCTTTTTCGCCAAAGTTCCGCAGCAGCCTCTCCTTGCTGTCCGCGTTGAGCTCCAGTGCCTCCCGCCACTGCCCGCTGTCACGCATGGCGAATGCAACCTCGACCGCGAGCGCCAGTCGCTGGCGGTCGTCAGGTCCGAAAAGCTCGGTCCAGGTTTCCAGCGCGAGTTCGCCAAGACCGAGCGCCTCGCTAAAACCACCATGGCGCCGCAACCTATGTACCTGGTTAAGGATCAGGCTTCGAACCATGGGATTGTCCGATTTCAGCGCGCCAGATGGAACCAGATGCTGCCGGGAGAGCTCGTATACGGCCTCGCTGCCGTCGTGATCCGGGGTGAGCGGATCGGATGCGGCCAGGAGCGCGTGAGCCGTGCGCCGGTACTCCTCTGCCTTGCCACGGTTCTCCCGCATGAGTCGGCTCTCAGTCACTGCCTGCACTACGCGGTGCATCTGAAGGACATTGCGTACTCCGTCAAGTTTAATCAAAGAGAATCGCGCGAGCTCGCGCGCCGCGCTCCGGCACTCGCTCACATCGGTCAGGACTCTCTTCAGCGGATCCGGTAGTGACTCACGGAGGCCGGGCTGTATAAGCAGCTCGTGTGAGACGGGTTCCGGGGAGAAAAAGGCAAGCAACTGGAAGAGCTCGTCTGCGTTGTGCGAGATCCTTTCCCGCGATATCCGCCAGGCGGTGGCTACGGAACTAGGGTAGTAAATATCGACGGACTCCCCGAGCAGCTTGTGCGCGCTGCTGTTGAATTGTTTCAGATAGTCACCCACGGAACTGCCCGTCTCGACCAGATATGCCGCGGCATGCTCCGCAGCGAGCGGCAGGTTCGCCAGTTCCTTCGCTAGCTTGGACGCATCGCCAGCGCGCCGTTCGTTTTCTTGGCTGATTTTGCCAAGCTCTTTCTCGTCAGTGCCTGCGGCCGGCTTTGTAACGCTTAGAGCTGGAATCCGATTGCGCAAGAATTCGACGGTCTCCTCATCCTTGAACTCAGCCACCTCGATGCCGTCCGTTCGCAGCACCTGTCGCCAGCGGCTGTCTCGGGACGTGATGACTACGTGCCCGTACCCGTAGGGTATGTACTTACTCACTACATCGGCATATGTGGCATTGTCGAAGATCAGCAGCCATTTTTCGGACGCCTCGCCTGAGGCGAGGGCATCGATGACAAGGTCGGCTGAATAGTCACGCTCGCCCCCACGGAAGTCGGGCAGGCTAAGTCGCTTGCCCAACGCGATGAGCGAGTTGCGGATCGTGTCCTCCTGCTCAGCGCGCACCCACCATACGAGGTCATAATCGGTGCGGTAGCGATGGGCATATTCGACCGCTATCTCGGTTTTGCCGACGCCGCCCAGGCCATAGAGCGGCTGAGGAGGCTGGCCAATTAACGCCTTCGCCTCGTCAAGCGGCTGGCCAATTAATGCCGTCGACTCATCGACGAGCCTGCGCCGAAGTTCTTCCAGTTCGTTCTCTCGCCCGGTGAAGTGGCGGTTCCTCGCGGGGACCTCACGGCCCCAGACGGTAAGCCGACGACGCGGCTTTTCTTCGCCCGGGTGCGACGTCTGTGTCACGCATCGCTCCTTATCTTGGACCCCAACCCCGTAGACCTACGGGCGCTCCGAGGCACTCGCCGCCGACCTTGCCCATATGGTTCGGTCGCGTGGATGCTGGAACCATGTTATGCCGAGCCGACCGTACCCTACGGCTTCTGCGTTCGGCGTCGCCGCCGGGTCGAGGACCAGTTGGCCCAGTCTGTTCGTGTATGGATAGAAGTAGCCCACTCTGCTGGGACTCCTAATTGCCGTGCGAGCAGGGTTACGGACCCTTTCCGTCGAGGAGGTCGAGTTCGATCACGGTCAGAGGCTACGGCTCGCCTCCTGCCAGAACCTAGCCTCCGTAGGCGGGCTCGACCGTTATCGGCAGGCCACCCTCGGCCTCGGCCTCCACTATGAGCGAGCCGTCCTCGCCTGAATGAGAGAGCTGCCCGCGCTGCTCACTCCCCTGGCTGAGGCCTCAGCCAGGGGTGGCGGCTACC
>CAVSNQ010000003.1:0-140939 GCA_963729365.1 uncultured Actinomycetota bacterium | reverse complement strand
TCCGCATGCGTGGCGGGTGCCTGATCCGACAACGCCCGCACCTCCCGCAGCAGCGGCGGCAGGGCCCGGCCGAGATGGTCCGCCAGGTCACGCAGGCCGACCGCAACCGACGCCCACCCGCATCTGGCGGCGCCGCCCAGCTCAACCACGCCGCCCGGGCCGGACCCGGATCCAGACCCATGGGCGGCTCCTCGGACAGCACCGGCGGCGGAGACTGCAGCAGGGCCACCGCCCGGCGCTTGGCCTCGGCCCCGGGCCGCTCCGCCGCCTCCGCCGCGTGCGCCTCATCACCGAGCCGCGCCACCTCCTGCTCCGTGGCTTGCCGCCACTGCCCGGTCAGCGCCCCGACCGCCCGCAGACCGGGCAGTCACCGTCCCCGTGCGCCTCGTGGTGCTGCAGCGCCGCGGTCAGCAGCCCGGCCAGCGCCCGCGCCCGCCCAGCAGGCGAGCCCGCGACGGAGTCCATTCCGGACGCGGCATCCCGCAGCGCCGCCGCGGCATCCCGGACATCCTCCTCGGCGGGCGTCGTGAGCTGCGCGAGTCGGCGGAGCCGGTCGAGCTCGCCGCCGTCCGCCGCCAGCTGGACTCCGGTCGCGGCCCGCCGTGCGGCGGCCAGGTCCCAGGTCCGCCCGCCGAGCGCCTCCAGGCAGGCCCCGGCCCGCTCGTCGTCGGCATCTTCGAGGCGGACGAGCAGGGCCGACAAACTCTTTTTGACTGCCTTGAACGCTGAGTCCCGCGCCAGCCGGGCCTGCGCAAGCCGGGCCGCCGCCGAGGTGAGATCCTCCAGGCCGAGGACCGAGGCAAGCAGCTCATACAGGCCCGAGGGGCTGCCGAAGAACTCCTCGAGCTCGCCGTGCGCCAGGAACGGGCGGTGGTCGGCAAGCGCGACGGACCACCCCAGTCGCTGCAGGCCAGCCCTCTTCTCCCCCGCAACCTGCGCGAACACCGACGACCCGGCGAAGTCCGCGCCGTCTGGCCAGCTCCGCTGCACCACGGCCGGCCCGGCATCCTGCACCAGGAACTCCGCGGTGATCTCGGCGTGGTCCGGATAGTGCATGTTCCGCCATCCCTGGCGCCAGACCGCGGACAGCTTCTCCCACCGCCTCAGCTCCCCGGTGAGCAGCACCTCCAGCGCCTCAGCGAAGCTGGACTTCCCGTTGCCGTTGCGGCCGACGACCACGGTCAGCCCCGGGCCCGGCTGCAGGCTCAGGGTCGCGGGCTTCCCGATCCCCCGGAAGCCGCTGACCGTGAGGCACCGCAGGTAGGCACCGGCCGGTTCTGGCAGGGTCGCGACCGCCCGGTCACCGGAAGGCCGCGCCGCAGCCTGGCCGCCGAGCTGCGCCGACAGGCTTTCTTCACTTTCAAACGCGGCGAGCAGCAGATCGGTCGCCTGCCCGTCTAGAGGAGATTCCTTTAACCGCTGCTGCACGACCCCGAGCAGAACATCATCCATGTCACTGCGTTTTATCACCAATTGTGCTGCGGTGGGCCTGCATCCGCCGCCTGGCCGCCAAGGGATATCCCTATACCTTACGCCGTAAACCGGAAGGCCTCAGTTCGCGTCTTTTAGATATAAAAGTAGGGCCTGGGACGGAGATTCCATTTCCTGATGTATTCTGTACTTGAGCAAGACTGAGGCTGATTGCACATCCTGACCAGCTTGGTTGCCGACAACAACAGGAAGTGCCGTGATGACGCAGTCAGCGAAATTCCGCAGCTCGGAGCTCCGGCCAGGGGACGTCCTGCGAGACGGCCGGTACGAGATCAAGCAGTTGCTGAGGTCCGCGCCTGACAAGAACGTCTATGTAGCACAGGACCGGGCGCTAGCATGCCCAGTTGCCATCGATGTCTTCTCAAACAACAACTCCATCCTGCCTAACGGGCTGACGGTCAGCGCCTGGGAGGCACGCGTTCTCGGCCAGCTGGGCAATCACCCGAACATTGCGAATGCCCACGACTACTGGGAAGAGGGCAAGACTGCGGTCATGGTCACCCGCTATCTGGCTGGCGGTACCCTGGCTGACCTCATAGCCGGATCGCAGCAGTCCGGCGTGGGATCGCGAGCCGAGAGGATCATGCAGCTCTCAACCGAGATTGCTCGCGGGCTTGAACACATCCACGGACGCCGCATCCTGTACCTCGATCTGCAGCCCCGTAACGTCCTCCTGGACGAGTGGGGCGTGGTTCACCTAGTAGATTTCGATACCGCTGTGTCACTCGACGAGCACGACACGAGCGACCTGTGGCAGCGCCCGATGATCGTCTACACGGCGCCTGAAGTTACGGACGGAGGGATTGCCGAGGAGCGTGCCGATCTCTACTCGCTCGGCGCGACGATGTATGAGATGGCCGCCGGCCACCCGCCCTTTGCGGGGACTCGTGAAGAAATTTTGGCTGCCCGCCGCGCTGGTCCGCCTCCCTCACTTCACAGAGACGACCTGCCCGAAGCACTGCGTGATCTCATATTCAGCCTGCTTGCGCCGGAGCCTGAGCAGCGTCCTGCGAGCGCGGCCGAAGTCATCGAACGGCTGGAAGGCATCCGGGCTGCGCGCGCCGAAATCGAGCGGCTCCTGACGAGCGACGAGACAACGACGCTTGAGTTCAAGCCGGCGCTCTGCACGCCCAGGAAAGCCTCGACGCCGGGCGAAAATCGTCAGCTAAACAAGCCCTCACGCCATTTTGAGCACGAGGTAATCAAAACTATTGCCGCCTTTCTCAACACTGATGGTGGGACGCTCATTATCGGTATGATGGATGATCACACAACGATCGGAATCGAGGTCGATTACCCGACGGCCTGTAAGCCTTCAAGCGATGGCTGGCGCCTTACCTTCGACGACCTCGTCTCCAGCCAGCTGGGAACCGCGGTAATGAGCTACATCGATCTTCAGCTAGAGCCGTGGCAAGGTCGGACGATTGCGATAGTCAGGTGCTCGAAGCGCGAAGAGCCGACCCTGGTTGATGACGATGAGTTCTTTGTCCGGCGTACCGCCTCGACCGTGAAGCTGTCCACACGCGAAGCGCTGGCTTGGTGGCACGAAAGGCGGGGCTAGCTTGACCAGCTCGGCTGTACCACAGCTTGAAGGCGACGCGCGTGCGGCCATGCTGCACCGCGGTTCTCACCCGCAGATCATCGCGTCTTACGAAAAGGACGCAGGCCGACATTTGGGGGCGTGGATGACGATGGGTCAACGAGACAAAGGATCTCAAGATACTGATCAGCTCGAGGACGACGATGAAATGATCAGGCATAAAGTCAATGCCATCTGGGCTGGCCTATTGTTGTCGATTTTCATGCTGATTGTCGCTGCAGGTGCGTGCACTGGCGGAGTTCTTCTTTTGAGGCAGCACGCGGATTCCTTTCTCGCTCCAGCCGCATTTATAGTAGCCGCATTTTTCTTCGTTTCTGCTGCGGCCGTACCTCTTGCGATGTTCCGCGAAGGCTGCATCGAGGAGGACGAGGATAGAAAGTGCAAGAAGGATTGCAACCTACTTGATGATGCGCTAGATACGATTCACAATCGTACGTTGAGTGGCTTGGCTAAAGCCAATTTCAGGCAGATGCGGATGTTTACCGTTATTGCCTTAAGGCAGGCCCGCATGTCTTACTATGCCAGCCTAGCCGCGGCATCGATATCCCTGCTCGTGCTAGCTTCTGGCGGGGCAGTTACCGTCGGCCTAGCTGGCACAAGCGCCAAGATCGCAGCCGGAAGTGTGACCGCAGTAGGCGTGGCTATGTCAGGATTTCTATCGGCCACATTTCTGAAAACATATTGGATGGCCGCGCGACAAATGAGCTATTATTACGGCCAGCCTTTGGTGCATTGCTATCTTCTTCATGCTGAGTGGCTTACATTAATGCTCACGGAACATCGCGAGTGGGAAGTAAATGCCGATCTCTGGCAAAGCGTCGTTGACGCAGCTATCCAAGCAGGGAAAAACGCGCAAAGCCATCTGCTGAGCATGCAAGAACACAGTTCGAATGCGCGAACCAGTTGGCGAGGTGGGGTAGACATGTCTGATCCAATGGAGAAACAGGCACCCAGGCAACCCTCGATGAACGATGGACTGGGCTCAGCCGGGAGCGCGCCCAAGAGCTGAAGGCCGCCGCACGCCGCGGCCCGCGCGCGGGCAAAGGCGAACGGCGAAAGCGAAGTGCTCGCGAAGATCGCCGAGATGCCGGATAAGGATCGCGCCATGGCTGAGCCGGTCAGCCGTAAACCGCGGCGGGCCGCTCACCGTGGCGCTTGGCCCAGCGCCGCCATCACGCGCTGGGCGGCTTCGTGGCCGGAGACGGCGGCGGTGTCCATGCCGCCGCGCGCGCCGAGGTAGTCGCCCGCCAGGTGCACGCGGCCGACAGGCTGCTCCAGCACGGCCTGCCAGCGGTGCCGGCCGGGCACGGAGAACGGGATTCCGGCCGGCCAGCGCTGCACCTCGATCTCGGTCACCAGTCCCGGCAGCTCCGCGAAGATCGTGGCCAGGTCGCGCAGGAACACGTCCCGTACCTGATCATCGGTCCGGTCCAGCAGGCGCCGGCCGAGGTCCGCCGCGCCGTAAACCATCAGGCTGCCGCCGGGCCGCCGGGCGGAGCCCGGCTCGCGGAGAACGCTGGCGGTGTTGAAGAACATGTTGAACGCCAGGCCGGGTGTCACCATCGCGTAGATGCCGTCCCAGGGCATCGCCGACCGTTCCGCGGTGAGCAGTGAGGCGACCACGTACGGGCCGTACCGGACCGCGGCGAGCCCGTCGGCCACCGGGCCGGGCAGGTCCTCGACGGTCTCCCGGGCCACGCCGGCCGGCACGGCGACGATCACCTGCGCGCACCGGGCCCGCCGCACCGTCCCCGCCCTCCAGCCACTCCACCTCGGCCGACCCCTCGGCCTGCCGGATCGCGGTGACCCGGCACCCGGTGCGCAGGCTGTCCCCGAGGCCCGCGGCCAGCGCGTCGGAGAGCCGGGACGTGCCGCCCACCAGGTTGTGATGCAGCGAGGTCCCCGGCCCGGAGAACGTGGCGGCGAACTGGGCCAGGCCCGCGCCCGCCGACAGCTCCTCCGGCTCCGCCGACACCCTCCGGATCGCGGCGCGCAGGATCGCGTCCGCGTCCGGGTGCAGCGGGCCGAGGAGCTCGGTGAACGACCGCCCGTCCTCGAAGCTCAGCAGCCGCTGCCGGACGCCGGCCGCCGTGTCGCCCGGGCGCTGCTGGCCGAGCTGGGTGTAGGCGCGCACCCCGCGGCGGATGGCCAGCCCGGCGCGGGTCAGCGACACCCGCGCGGCCAGCGGCATCGGCAGCCGCAGCGGATACGACCAGGTCCGCCCGGACGCGAGCACCCGGCCGCCGAACGCCAGGGCCAGCGCGTTCCCCGGCGCCGCGGCCGTGCGCAGGCCGACGCTGCTGACCAGGTCCCCGAGCACGGTGCCCGGGCCCGGGAACAGGTGCGGGCCGAAGTTCAGCCAGTAGTCACCGCGCGGCTCGGACCTGATCCGCCCCCCGGCCCGCCCGGACGCCTCCAGCACCAGCAGCCGCAGGTGCCGCAGCTGCCACGCCGCGGCCAGCCCGGCGATCCCCGCGCCGACCACGATGACATCGGCGCTCGGCATCGCCCGCGGACTCCATTCACGATCCAGAACGCATAGCCACGCCCTGGAACAGCGACGCGGCCGGCTGGTCCATCCAGTACCCGGCCTCGCCGCACGCCAGCGGCTCCTGGCCCACCGGAAGCGGCCTGCCCGACGCCGCGCAGAGCGCATCCGCCCAGCCGCACACGTCGTCCAGGCCGAACGGGGCATCATCGGCGGCGAACACCCGCGCCCGGGTCTCCGACAGCGGGAACCGCTGCCCGGGCGCGGACGACAGCAGGTCGAACAGCCGCCTGCTCCACCGCGGCAGCTGACGGTAGACCACCGCGGCCTGCGCCGCGTCGCCCGCGCGACCAGTCCCGCAGCTCGGGCGGACCGGGCCGGCCCGCGCCGGCGTGCTCGCCGGGCGCGGCGCCGGCGGGCCGGTCGAACCCGGCGCTCATCACGCAGCCGATGCACACCGGGTGACCTCCTCGCGGGATCAGGGGGAAGCGGGCTCAGGAACGGAAGCAGGATCAGGAACGAAACGGTCCGGGCGGAACGTGGCCAGCAGCGGGCTGTCCGCGTCGTGCAGGATCTCGGCCGCGGTGAGCTCGGCCAGCAGCGGCGCGAGCGTCACCCCGCTGTGCGTCGCGCACACGTAGACGTTGCCGTGGCCGGGGATCCGGCAGGCCACCGGCATCTCGTCCCCGGGCAGCACCCGCACGCCGATCCGGACCGCCTCGACGTCCACCTCGTCCGCGCCCCGGACGTGCCGCGCGGTGTCGCGCAGCAGCCCGATGGCGGGCTCGGGCACCGGCACCACCGGCGTGTCCGCGGCGACCAGCGCGTCCATCCGGTAGTCGTGGATGATCAGCCGCCCGCCGCCGTCCGGGCGGATCATCACGTCGTCCGCGATCAGCACGTGCCCGACCGGCGACGCCATCGGCCGGCTGATGACCAGCAGGCCGACCGCGTCGGATGGCCGGGTCGCGGCCGACACCATCGGCAGCTCGTACGAGATCGCGGCGAGCAGGTCCGTGCTGCCGCGGCCGCAGGCGACCACCACGGAGTCGGCGGCGAGGATCTCGCCGGAGGCCAGCCGCACCCCGGTCACCCGGCCGCCCGCGACGGCGAACCCGGTCGCGCGCTCGCCGACCACGACCGTCGCCCCGGCGGCGCGCGCGTGCGCCAGGATCCGGCCGGCGAACGGCGGGCCGTGCACCCACCCTTCATCCGGGAAGAACGCCACGGCCCGGCACGACTCCGGCAGCGCCGCGGCAGGCTCGAGCTGCGCGGCCCGGCCGGGGCTGAGCAGCGTTGCGTTGTAGCCACGGTCGGACAAGTAGGCCACGTTCCCGGCCGTGGCCTCCTGCTCGGCCGGGTCGCTCGACCAGGTCAGGCACCCGGTGCGGGCGAACCACGGCCCCAGGTCGTACTCGGCCGCCAGCCGCCGGTAGGCCTGCACGCCGAGCTCGTTGAGCACGAAGTACGGCTCGGGCTCGTGCAGCCCCGGGTGGCTGGCCCCCACCCAGGCGAAGCTGTTGGCCGTGGCGCCGTAGCCGGGCCGGTTGGCCTCGACCACGGTGACGTCGGCGCCCTGCTCGGCCAGGCGCAGCGCGATGCACGAGCCGACGATGCCCGCGCCGACGACGACGCAGCGTGCAGCCAACGTTCTAGCCTCCCTCGCCCGGCGGCAGTGCCACCACCGCGGTGATCTCGACCCCGATGCCGCCGATGAGCTGCGCCTGCACGGTCGTCCGCGCCGGGCGGTGGTCCCCGAAGAACTCCAGGTACGCGGCGTTGAACTCGTCGAGGCCGGCCAGGTCGGCCAGGTAGCACGTGCAGCTGACCACCGCGGAGGCGTCCGCGCCGAGCTGGCCGAGGATGGCGGCGAGGTTCTGCAGCGTCACCCGGGTCTGCTCGGTGATCGACCCGCCGGCGACCGTGGCGTTCACGATAGGTCCCTGACCGGCGAGGAAGGCCAGCCTTCCGTCCGCGATGACCGCATCGGAGAACGCCGCGCCCGGGGCCGGCGCGGCCAGCCGGCCGGTGATCATCGGCTTCGTCCCGGTGCGCCGGTCAAGAAACGGTGCTGACGGGCTTGGCCCGGAACGTGAAGTCGTGGTCCGGCTGGCCGCCGACCACCTCCGGCAGCAGCGTGCGCTTCAGGAACCGGCCCGAGGTCTTCGACCCGACGTAGGAGCCGTTCTCGACCAGGACCGAGCCGCGCAGCACGGTGTCGCGCACCTTGCCGGTCAGCTCCCGGCCGTCCCACAGCGAGTACTCGGCGCTCATGTGCAGGTCCTGCCACTTCACGGTCCACTGCCTGGCCGGGTCGAAGACCACGATGTCGGCGTCGCTGCCGGCCGCGAGCACGCCCTTCTGCGGGTAGAGGCCCATGATCTTGGCCGGGCTGGTGGAGGACAGCTCGACCCAGCGGTTGACGCTCAGCCGTCCCGCGTGCACGCCCAGCGAGTACAGCAGCGGCACCCGCAGCTCGATGACGGCCTGGCCGGCCTGCACGAACTGGTCCAGGCGGGTGCCCATGGTCTCGAACCGGTCCTTGACCGAGATCATGGCGTGGTCGGTACCGACCGCGGAGAGCCGGCCGTCGGCCAGCGCGTTCCAGCAGGTCTCCCGGTCGGCCGGGAACTTCGGCGTCGGGTAGTTGTTGATCAGCAGCCCGCGGCCCTGGTAGACCTTGCCGCCCGCCTCGACCGGCCCGTCGTCCCACATCTCGTCCTGGGTGAAGCTGAGGTAGGTGGACAGGGTCTCGCCGTAGAACGGCAGGCCCCGGGCCCGGCCCTCGGCCAGCGCCTCGACCCCGCTGCCCGCCGCCATGTGCAGGATGTACAGCGGCGAGCCAGCGCGCTCGGCCAGGAACATGGCCCGGCGCACCGCGGCCTCCTCGACGATCGGGCCGCGGGTCTCGCAGATGTAGGCGCCGTGCACCTTGCCCTCGCGGATGTACTGCGCGGTCAGCCAGTTCGCGATCGCGTCGTCCTCGGCGTGCACCACGCTCATCCCGCCGGCCTGGGCGACCGCGTTCATCAGGCCCCAGCGCTGGCCGTCGTCGGAGATGTACCCGTAGGTCATCATCGTCTTGACCGTCGGCACGCCGTTCGCGATGACGTCGCCGATCTCCTCGACGTCGCCGTACGAGAACCCCTTCGTCATGATCACGTGCAGCCCGTAGTCGATGGCGATCTTGCCGTCGAAGTCGGCCTTCTTCGCGTCGATGCTCCCCTGCACGGTGCCGTTCGGCTCGTGGAACGCGAAGTCCACGATCGTGGTCGTGCCGCCGTAGGCGGAGGCCTCGGAGAACTCCGGGCCCTCGGTCACGACCGGGTCGAAGTGCATCTCGTAATGCACGTGAGGGTCGACGCCGCCCGGGATGACCAGGCATCCCGTGGCGTCGATGACCTTCGCTGCCTCGTGGCCGAGCTCACCCCGCCCGGCGACCGCGACGATCTTCTCGCCCTCGACCGCGATGTCCTGCTCGCGGGTGTCCTCCGGGGTCACCACGGTGCCGTTCAGCACCAGAAGGTCGTAGGCCATGACCGCACCCTCCTTATCGAGATGGGAGTCGTTGAGTTAGCCGGCCTGAGTCGGGACGGTCCCGGCCGGCACCGCGTCGGTGTCCCCCTCGGCCGCGATGCGGAACGTCGGCGCGCCGCGCAGCCGCGTCCGGAGCGACTTGCTGGAGGCGATGATGATGACGCCGAGCAAGATCACCGCGCCGGCGATGTAGGGAAGGATGTTGAACGGGGACGGCGGCGCGGGAACCAGGCTGTCCCACAGCGCGTAACCGACGATGACCCCCGAGATCACGGAGACGAGCGAGTACACGTACTGCCGCCGCCGGAAGAAATACCAGATGCACACCGTCGAGATGCACAGGTAGATGAACGAGTAGAGGAAGCCGGCCGCCCCGCCGACGTAGTCGAACGCGAGCGCCGGGCTGGTCCCCGCGAAGGCCACCGACAGGATCAGCGCCGGGATCGCGAGGACGGCCAGCGCGCCGATCGGGGACTTCTGGGTGTGCTCGGTCCCGGCCAGGCGCCGGCTCCCGAACCCGTCCCGGCCGAGCGCATACAGGTACCGGGTCGCCGCGTTCGCGTTGCCGACCGTGGCGCTGACGGCGCTGACGACGGCCGCGAAGCCCAGGATCACCGCGATAGGCGTGTCCACGTAGATCTGGGTGACCTGCACCAGCGGGCTCGGGGAGGCGGCCAGGGCGGCGGGGTTCTTGAAGCCGACGTTCTCGAACCAGGAGGCGTAGGTGTAGATGATCCCGGAGAAGAGCAGGGAGGCCAGCATCGTCCGGGGCAGGTACTGGCGGGGCTTCTGGGCCTCCTCGCCGAAGACCGCGGCGCCCTCGAACCCGCCGAAGCCGAGGAACGCGATCACGACGCCGAGGAAGACCGAGCTGACGCTCACTCCCTTGAAGGAGAAGTACTGGCTGAAGCCGAAGTGGTCACCGCCGTACCCGCCCTTGGCGAACACCACGATCCCGACGACGATGATCAGGGCCGCGCCGACGACCTCGACGACGAACAGCACGGCCGTGGAGATGGCGATCTTCCGCGAGACCAGGTAGGCCACGATCACCCAGGTCACGATCGAGATGATGACCCACGGGACGTGGGCGCCGGCCGAGGCCGTGTTCAGCGTGGAGTTGAAGAAGTCGGCGGTGGCCGACAGCGTCGCCCCCCAGAACGCCAGCATCATCAGCACGTAGATCCAGCCGATGACGAACGCGAAGTTGACTCCCGCCATGAGGCCCGCGTAGGCGTAGACCGCCCCGGCGGATGCGAAGTGCCGCGCCAGCTCGGCGAAGATGATGACCAGGAACACGCCGGCCACGATGCCCAGCAGGAAGCTGAGCGGGCCTGCGCCCCCGGTGATGCTCGCCATGGTCGCGGTCAGCAGCGCCGCGCCGAGCACGGGCGCCTGGATGGCGACCGGCTGCGCGAGACTGCGCCAGAACCCGATGCTGTTGTGGGCCAGCTCTGTGTCGATGCCGTCGTTGGCGTTGCTGTTGCCGTTGGCGTGGGCGTCCATCGGAACCTCCGTCCGCTGTGCCTGACCGTCTGGACTTATAGAAGGGACTGATGACAGTCAGCTGTGACTGCGGATAAGTCGGGGCCTACGTGTGCTGGACGGCAGGGCGCGTGCGCCGTGCCCGGGGCCCGCGCGCACCCGGGTGCGCGGAGGCGTAGGTGCTGAGCAGCGCCGGGGCTCCGGAGAACTGCGCAGCCATGAGGTTCACGGCCTCGGCAGGGTCACCTTCCTCGATCGCGTCGATGAGCTCGAGATGGTCTTCCACGCTGAGCGCCTGCAGTACCGGCTCGGGCACGCAGTGCAGCATCAGCTGGATCACGGGCCGGAGATCCTGCCAGAGCTCGAGCAGCAGCTCATTGCCGGCCAGGGAGCAGATTGTCTGGTGAAAGCGCAGCTCGGCGTCGATGCGGGCGGCCACGGACTCGGCCGCCGCCTGCAGGTCCGCGTACGCTTCCCGCAGCGTGGCGACGGCGCGGTTCCGGTCGCGCGGCCGCAGCCCGGCGAGGATCCTGATCGCGCCGCCTTCGAGGAGTTCCCGCACCTCGTAGACGTCCTCGATCTCGGCGGTCGTCATCCGGCGGACGTGCGGGGACCGCCGGGGCTCCCAGGTGATCAGGCGCTCCCGCCGCAGCTGCCTGAGCGCCTCGCGCATGGTGCCGCGGCTGACGTTCAGCTCGCTGGCCAGGCGCGCCTCGGGGATCCGGGTCCCGGGCGGGAGGTAGCCGCTCATCATCCGCCAGCGCAGCTCCTCGCAGATGCGCTCATGCAGCGTGGACGTGTCCCACTCGCCGGGTGCGCCGGGGTCGTCTGGGGGGCCGGGGGGCACTTCGCTCCTTGTGCTAACTGTTGGCACTTAATGATGACTGTTGGCACTTAGTGCTGACAGTTGGCACGTTAACGCGCGTCCCGCTGGTCGTCAACGGGTAGCGCCCGCGCTGCATCGACCCTGATAGTCGACCCAGCGAAGGTTGATGGGCTACTATCGTAAGATCTTTGCTTAGGTACTATTGTCATATAGGTACTAAGGAAGTGACTCGATGGCGGGCCAGGCTCCGATCAAGGTGAGTGGACAGACCAAGGAACGCGTCCGTTACCTGGCTGCGCTAGCGGATGTGACGCAGGCGGAGATAGTGGACCGGGCTGTCGAGGAGTACGCCGCCCGGCACGCGGACGCCATCGCCGAGGGCATCGAGCGCGCACGGCGCGTGCTCGCCGGAGGGGATGCCGCGATCGCGTCGCATCTTCTCGGCGTGCCACCCGAGGACATCCAGCGCGTAACCGGTGACCGGTCTGGCCCGGAACGGGCTAGCGCAGGCCCAGCCTGACCGTCTCCCACCACCCGACGTCGCCCGTCGGCCAGTCACCGCGAACCTCGAAGATCGCATCGGGAAAATGCGCTTCCAGCGCCGCGAAAAGGATGTTCCTCAGCTCATACCCAATGTGAGTACCATCCGCGGCCCGGACACTGAGCGCACACCAGATCTCTTCTACGCCGCTCCCGCCCAACGCGAGTACCCGGCACGGCAGGTACCGGCCCAGGTCAGACCTCAGCTCCGTGCCTTCCCGTATCAAGGCCTCATCGGCGAGGTGCAGCAGCTCGGACGTCAGCCCCCGCTGCAGTCTGATGATCGCTTCC
Organism: uncultured Actinomycetota bacterium; assembly: GCA_963729365.1. Taxonomy (GTDB): domain Bacteria; phylum Actinomycetota; class Actinomycetes; order Streptosporangiales; family Streptosporangiaceae; genus JASHPR01. Next base: position 128,681 of record CAVSNQ010000003.1, on the reverse strand, counting down.
GCACGGTCGCGCAGCCGGTCATCGTCAGAGGGAAGCAGTTGCCCGGCGGTGTGAAGTCTTGCGAACCATGCGTAGGCATCGTCGCCGGAACCCTCCTCCCGGCGGTGTGCTGCACAGAGCCACACAATGCCGCGGTCCTCGTCTACCCAGGTGGCGGCGCGGTTGGACGAGGCGCGAAGCCTGTAGACCATGGGCCGGCCAATGGAAAGGATGCGCTTCTGGCCTGATGGCGACGTCGGTGCGATCCGGCGCAGCTCGTCGAGCCAGGGATTAGCAAGCCCGCCCAGATCGACCTCGAGCGGCGGGATGCTGACGCCGAGGTCTTCGGTTAAGCAGCGGAGCGTCGGGCGAGAACGACGGTTATCTGGCATGGCGCCGGAATCGTATCGGCCGATTCGGACAATCCAGCGCATTGAATGCGTACGAACGGCGTGACCAGCACTTGATACCCGGAGTTCAGGCTCATAGAGGTGGTAGTGACAGGCGCGGCTGAGGGCTGCGTACAGGTAAGCGGCGCGGGTGGCGGTGTCGCCCGTCAGGCACAGCAGCTGCGACCGTGCGCGCAGGTAGTCGCCGACGAGGTGGACGCGGCTGGCCGGTGCTCCACTCCGCACGGACTGCCGGCACGGAGCTGGTAGTGGTCGGCGATCTTGGGTCGGACCAGGACCACGCACTCCGCGAGTTCCGGGATTTCTTGCAGCGTCCACAGCCATCACCGACCAGCCGCGAGCCAGCAGCTCAAGTGCCTGGGTGCCATCCCCGCAGCCCAGGTCGATCGCCATGCGGTCCTTGCCGGCGCTTAGCTTCTGGCACGCGGCCAGAAGCAGCGGCTCGCGGCCGGCTGACCATGCGTAGTATCCGGCCCAGTCCGGGCCGCCCTCTTGGACCACTCCGCCATCAAGCCCGCCCGCGCGGCGCGACCTAAAACCGGACCATGATGGCCTCGAGTACTGAGCAAGCCTGCTCATCATCGGCGCGGGTCCTGAGGGCGTCCGCTTGCCGATGTGAGGTGGTGTTTGCAGCAGCCAGGCCCGACAGTGTCTTCCGATGGCTGAGCACTGAATACAAGCGCGCACCCGCGGACGTCAAGCCCGAGAATCAGTCCGGGATTGTACGCGGGTTACTGGCCAGAGTGAGGGTGGGTTCCCCTTATACAACGATTGCGCCCGTGCGACACTACTTCGGTGTCAGCCAACGGTTGGCTCGGCCCGGACTCACACCTCAGTGAGCAGCGTGCTCAACTGGTAGCGAGCCCAACGGTCGAGAAAGCGGTAGCTCGAGCAGCCGCTTCATTCGCTATCGACGTGGCTTCACTGCGCGCTCGTGTCCGTATTGCTCTCTTCTGTCCAACCTTCGACACAGATCGTGACGTTCGGCCCGTAGTCCTTGAGCAGGCTGAGATGCTCCGCAAAGGGCGAGATACCGTCACCCATCTGTTTCTTGACGGTATTAATGATTTTGACATCAATCTTCTTGAATTGAAGCTAGTCCATCTGTCGTTGGAGACTGGCTGCCTTATCTCGTCGGCCGTCCACTATTTGCAATCGGCTAGGCCAGGAAGTCGTCATTTCGGTCTCAAAGACCCACGAACTGACCGGCTAATAGCATATGCATCTGTGGACGCCCTAGATTGGGATGTGCTCGTAAACGCCTTTCGGGTCGTCGGTGATGAGGACACAGAGCAGCTATCGCTGTCACGGATATACGCATCAAACATAGCACCACGTAATACAGTTTCGCACATGCTGGCTGTGCTTATCAAAGAATATTCGGAGGACGGACACAAAGCAGTTGTATCCACAACCGTGGATCCTAATCTGGGATTTCGCGGCACAAGCTATCGAGCATCGAACTGGGCTGAACTATTCTCCGTCCCGCACCTGGGATATCTATATATCGATGGACAATTCTGCACGCGTAGGCAGCTAATACGAACCTTCGGAAGCGATGATCCGGACAGACTATCTAGCCTGCTGGGGCAGAGATTTCAGATGAGCGGTCCGCTGGAGTCTGACACGTTGGTCTTCGCAACGGCAACAAACAAGAACCTACGGCTCGCTCTTCAGAAACTGAAACTTCAGCGCCTAGAGCGGCATAAGCCACAGGAACGATGCTGTGATCGTAATTTATATCACCGATGCTAGGGAAGCCTACGCCCGGACGGTCTTCCAAGAGCTAGGCCTACCAGCAGGTGCTCGCGTTAAAGTGCGCTATTCTTATACTTGGATTCAGCCTCCGCTCCGCGATGGCCTCTATGCTAATCAGCTCGTTGGGCGCGACGTTCTAATCTGTTATATGGAAGGCAATCGAGGCGATCTAAATACTGCGAACGCAGTAGCGTGCAGATACGCCCAGGTAACTGAGAGCGAGCGTGTTGCCGACTTCGTCAGCATAGAATGCGTACTGCGTGGATTCCCGAGCAGTGCGAGGCTTCCCGACCTTTTTGCGGGAGCTGATGCCACAGGCCTGCTCAGCCCCGGGCCCAGGTCAGGATTTTTCGTGGTGAATGCAGATACCTCAAGTGAAGAGCAGCTCACCAATGCTGGGCCAGATCGATGGGGGCTCGTGGTTCGGCGAATGACAGAATGCTCATTCTTTGAAACTGCCTCGTTTCTGTATTGTGAGAGTCTCACGAATCGGCATGGCCAACGTATCACATGTCAGGGTGGAGCTTTCCGCTTCAAAACAAATACAACTGTTCGTGCCCGGATCCATACGTTCGCAATAACGAACGAATCGCGACTACACCACTACGAAGTTCGAGTCGACGATAGCGCGATTGACACCATCGACGGATCTGCCATCTCGTTGACCTTCGGGAGAGAAGTCTTTGACGTGCGGTTGCTTGCATTACCCAGTGATAGGTCGCGACCCAGCCTAATCAGAATAGAGCCCGGGCCCGGAGAGAACGGATCATTTTTCACGATATCTATATTTATCGTTCGCCGAAGACTTGCTGTGGCCGCGCAAAGATTGGCGATAGCTTTGTCAGGGGCAGCAGCCGCAACGGCGGGCATCCTGCCAGGCACAGTGCCGATAAGTGCGAGAATTGCTTTGATAATAGTTGGCAGTGTGGGACTTGGCCTCAGTGCTAGATCGTCTTTCTGACGTTGTACTGCATCATTTCGCCACGATTGAGGGAAGCTCAACTTAGCCTTCGATCCCGGGACCGTGGCGGTGTCAACAGATCCGCCACGACGATTCCGCAAGCAGCCAGGAGGCACCGCATTTAGCCTTGCTCAGATGCAAGGGAGCCCCCGAGTTCAGGCCGTCGAGGACGACCGCCCGGACCAGAACGGCGCTCGCGACGTCCCAGTGGCCGGGGTCGGCAGCAGCTTGGCAAAGAACTCGTCCCGGTTCATCCGCTTCAGAGGCATGGCGAAAATGTTAGGCCACAAGAAGGCCGCCGCGCGCCGCGGCCCGCGCGAGCAAGGCGGACGGGAAAGCGAAGTGCTCGCGAAGATCGCCGAGTTCGTGCCCGGCCAGGCCATCGCCAGGACCGAGACGCGCGGTTTCGACCTGGCAGTCGATCCGGCGAAGGTGGATAAGGTACTATCGTAAAATCCTTGCTTAGGTACTATTGTCATATAGGTACTAAGGAAGTGATTCGATGGCGGGCCAGGCTCCGATCAAGGTGAGCGGACAGACCAAGGAACGCATCCGTTACCTGGCCGCGCTAGCGGATGTGACGCAGGCGGAGATAGTGGACCGGGCTGTCGAGGAGTACGCCGCCCGGCACGCGGACTCCATCGCCGAAGGCATCGAGCGTGCACGGCGCGTGCTCGCCGGAGGGGATGCCGCGATCGCGTCGCATCTTCTCGGCGTGCCACCCGAGGACATCCAGCGCGTAACCGGTGACCGGTCTGGCCCGGAACGGGCTAGCGCAGGCCCAGCCTGACCGTCTGCTTGATGCGGGCGCTCGTCGCGCTGGCCGCACCGGTATCTAGATGAGCGCTGCGGGCTCTGTTACGGCAAGGAGGGTGTCCTTCCCTGTGCGGTCGGGCCTGGCCGCGATCCCGGCTGGCCTCGGTGTGGCTTTGCCGGTAACGCTGCCGCCGGGGTTGCGCGGGTTGGGAGTCACCGGAAGGGAGACGGAATGTCCACGCAAGGTTCACTGCGGGATTCAGTCGCCGCTGAAGGTGAGGCGATACTGCTCAGCGTGGTGCACACCGTTTATCAGCACGACACTTACGTGGACGTCGCGACTGGGACCTACGACATGGACTGCTCGGGTTATGTAGGGTTCGTCCTTCAGCGCATCGCGCCCCGGCACTACGAGGCGATTCCCTATGACAACGCGGCCGGCCTGCCGCTGGCTTTTGACTTCTATGATCTTTTCAGTGAGCTGCCGCAGGAAGGAACGGACGGGTGGGAGCCTGTTCAGCCTTTTGCGGGCGCGCGCCGCGGCGACATCGTTGCCTGGAGGTCGGACGAGCTCGAGCCGGGCGGGAATACCGGGCACGTCTTTATAGTCGTGGATGATCCAGAAACATTCAATGACGGCATGGTTTCGGTCCTTGCCTACGATTCGAGTGACATCCGCCATTACGACGATACCCGAGGTCGGGGAGGTAATTCGCCAGCTACGGGTGTGGGTCGCGGGCGGATTCATTTCCGTTTCGGCGACTCAGGGTGGGAATTCCAGTTTGGTCCCGGCGACCGCTACCATGAATGCCCGGTTGCGATCGGGCGGATCCTGCCGCTGGGCGTGTAGTCTTTTATCTCGGATCGCGTGCCGTAGGTCTCACGCCATTCCCTGTTCAACTTCGGCTGTGTCAGCAGGGTCATCGTCGCGCCGTCGACTCCGTCCGTACTCCGTAGAACTCCCGTCGGCTGGCCGATCCGTGGAGGACGCGGGCGGGGTGGCTCGCCGGACGCGCTTCGTGCGGATTACCGAATTCGCAGCTGCTATACATGCCGGGATCTGGGTACCTTCCAAGGCACGGGAGGCAGCCTGGGGGGTGCCTGGGCCGGATGACGTGGCACGGGCCACGCCGTTCGCGGTCTGTACCTAAGGCGGACGCTCTCCCTGTACCGCGCGCCGGGCGTCGGCACCGCCTGGGGCGGTTGCCCAGCGGGCGTCACCGCAACCTGGAGCAAGACGCTCAGAGAAACGCGCCCGGCTGGGCCGTGGAGGCCCGCGGGTGCGTGAGGGGGAGGTCTTGGCTTGGCAACCGTCGTCGCCAAACAGCAACGGCCGATCCGCAGCACGATCCCAGCTCGGCTGGACCGCCTGCGCTGGTCGCCATTCCACACCCGGCTCGTACTAGGGCTGGGCACCGCCTGGGTCCTGGACGGGCTGGAGATCACCATCGCCAGCTCGGTGACCGGCAAGCTCACCCAGGCCAACACCCTGGCCCTGTCCACTTCGCAGGCATCGGCCATCGGCACCGTCTACCTGGTCGGCGAGGTCATCGGCGCGCTGGTGTTCGGGCGGCTGTCGGACAAGCTGGGGCGCCGCAAGCTATTCATGTGGACCCTGGCGGTCTACCTGGTCGGCACCGGCCTGTCGGCCCTGGCCTTCAAAGGTGGCGGCGGGCTGGTCTATTTCTACGCGACCCGGTTCGTAGCCGGGACCGGCATCGGCGGGGAGTACTCGGCCGTCAACTCGGCAATTGACGAGATGATGCCCGCCAGGTACCGGGGACGCACCGATATCTGGATCAACGGCAGCTATTGGCTTGGGTCGATCATCGGAACATTCGTCTCGTTCTTGCTGCTCAACTCGCTGGCACCGAACCTGGGCTGGCGGATCGGGTTCCTGGCCGGCCCGGTGCTGGCCTTTGTGATCCTGTTCATCCGGCGCAACCTCCCCGAAAGCCCCCGATGGCTGCTCACTCACGGCCGCGAGCAAGAAGCGCTGGAAGCGATGCGCCGCATCGAGGGAGCTTCCATTCAAGACGGGCAGCACCTGTCCGACGTCCCCGACAGCGCCACCATCGAGATCCGGCCGGAGAAAGAGTACGGCTACCTGACGCTGCTGCGGGTAATCATCCATACCTACCCACAGCGTGCGGTCCTCGGGGGCACGCTGATGATCACCCAGTCGTTCCTGTACAACGCAATCTTCTTCACCTACGCGCTGGTGCTCACGAAGTTCTACCACGTCAGCAACAACGCGGTGCCCATCTACGGGCTGGCGTTCGCGGTCGGCAACCTGGCGGGCCCGCTGCTGCTCGGCCACCTGTTCGACTCCTGGGGGCGCCGGAAGATGATCTCTGGCACGTACCTGATCTCGGGGTCCGTGCTGGCCTTCAGCGCCTGGCTGTTCGGCGCCGGGCTGCTGAACGCCGCCGGGCAGACCTTTGTCTGGATCGTGGTGTTCTTCTTCGCCTCCGCCGGGGCGAGCGCCGGCTACCTGACCGTCAGCGAGATCTTCCCGATCGAGATCAGGGCCGAGGCGATCGCGGTGTTCTTCGCCATCGCCCAGTGCTTCGGCGCGGTCGGCCCGATCCTGTACGGCGCGCTGATCGGCAGCGGCACCAGCCGCACCGGCCTGACCATCGGATACCTGGTCGGCGGCGGCGTAATGATCATCGGCGGGCTGGTCGAGGTGTTCCTCGGCATCGACGCCGAGGGCAAGTCCCTCGAGACTGTCGCCCGGCCACTCACCGAAGTCGGCTCCGGAGGGAGCACGTCATGACGGCGCCAAGCTTGCGCCCGCTCTTTTCCGCCGGGTTGTTAGCCTGGCCTGGTCGAGCTTGGCCAGGAGCCGGGTCAGGGTGCGCAGCTCGCCTTGGCGGAGTGGGGTGAGCGGTCCGGGGTCGGTGACGAGGTTGCGCCAGAACAGCTCGCGCAGGCGTTCGCCTTCGGGGGTGAGCACGAGGGCTTTGATGCGGCGGTCGGCGGGGTCGGCCTGGCGTTCGAGCGCTCCGCGCCCGGCAAGCCGGTCGACGACGGTGGTGAGGTTGGAGGCGTCGTAGTCGAGCTGCTGGGCGAGCTTGCGCATCGGGATCGCCTCGCCGGGGGTGAGCCGGAGCAGGACCTTGACCTGGGCGGCGGTCAGGCCGAGCGCGCTGGCATGCGCGGACCAGTGCTGGCGCAGGCGCTCGGTGATGGCGAGCAGCCGGAGGTCGGCGTCGAGCACCAGCGCGAGGTATTCGTCGGCCGGGGCCGGCATGTCCGGGTAGGGGACCATCGCCTTCCGACGTTACCAGCAGTCCGTGGTTCTATATAGTGGTGGTTTACCACTATCGATGGAGGCAGGAACGAGGAGGTGCTCCGCCATGCAAGCCATTGTCATCGATCCGCAGTCGCCTCAGCGCGTCGGCTTCCGGACGGTCGAGCCGCCCGCCCCGTGGGCTACAGAGGCACTGATACGCGTGAAGGCGATCTCTCTCAACCGTGGCGAGGTGGTGTATCGCGTCCAGGGTGAGGCGGGAACGCCCCTGGGCTGGGACCTGGCGGGAGTCGTGGAGCAGCAGGCGGCGGAGGGATCAGGGCCGGCGCGAGGGACCAGGGTGGTCGGCCTGGTGCCCTCCGGCGCCTGGGCCGAGCAGGCGGCGGTCCCCGTGAACGCCCTGGCGGAGCTTGAGCCGTCAGTTACCTTTGCGCAGGCCGCAGCCTTGCCGACCGCGGGGCTCACCGCGCTGGCGGCCATCGAACACGGCGGTAGCCTCATCGCCCGGCCGGTGCTGGTCACCGGCGCCTCCGGCGGAGTCGGGCTCATCGCCTGCCGGCTGGCCTCGCTGGCCGGCGCGCGGGTGGTCGCCCAGGTACGGCACTCGCGATCAGCCCCGCTGGTCCAGGAGGCGGGCGCGGACCACGTCGTCGTCGATGAGAACGTCGCGGCCGCGGAGCCGTTCGGTCCCTACCACCTGATCGTCGAGCAGCTGGGCGGCCGGCCGCTGGCAGAGGCCATGACGCAGCTTGCTCCCGGGGGAACCTGCGTCTCGGTCGGGGTCTCGATAGGGCCGGCCGGCTACGAGGTCCCAGTCGATATGGCGCGTATGCGGCGGGCACCGGGTGCCTGCCTGCGCATCTTGAACCTCTATCAAGAGCTCGAACGGGAGCCGGCCTCCCTCGGGCTCCAGCGGCTGGTCCGCCTGGCCGGCAACGGAAAGCTGACCCCCCATCTCAGCGTCGAGGCGGACTGGCGGGAGATCGGCAAGGTCGCGCAGGCGCTCATCGACCGGCGGTTCCCAGGCAAGGCGGTGTTGCACGTCCCAGACGAAACCTGACCGCGGACACAAACGAGTAACCCGCAGCCATGAGGCCCGCGTAGGCGTAGACCGCCCCGGCGGATGCGAAGTGCCGCGCCAGCTGCGGTTCCGGGGCCTGAGCCCGCCGCAGCGGCCTGGGCGGTTCTGGGGTGGCGGCGGCGGGGGAGCGATAGTTACCCTTTTCCAGGGCTTGTCGCCGGTTTGCTGGTTGCGCCGGTGGTGGCTGGTGCCGTGGGTTTGGCTTGAGGGGGTGGTCGCGTCGACCCGCCGGTGGTGGCGTTCGCCGGGTTGTTGCGGCGGTTGCGGGTGGCGGCTGGCCTGTCGCAGGAGGAGCTGGCGGAGGCGGCGGGGGTGGGGGCGCGGACGGTCAGCGACCTGGAGCGGGGGGTGGCGCTGACCGCGCGCAAGGACACGGCCCGGCGGCTGGCCGGTGCGCTGGACCTGACCGGGGCGGCGCGGGCGTCGTTTGAGGCGGTGGCCCGGGGCCGTGCTGCTCCCGGGGCGGCCCCGGTCGCCGGGCGGGGTGGCGGGCGGGGTGGCGGCGGCGACCCGGGCGCTGCCGCGGGATATCGGGTCGTTCACCGGCCGGCAGGCCGAGTTGCGGCAGCTGGTCGGGGTGCTGGCGGGGGCGCCGCATCCGGGGGTGGTCAGTATCCACGCGATCGGCGGGATGGCGGGCGTCGGGAAGACCGCGCTGGCGGTGCACGCCGCGCACCAGCTCGCGCCGCGGTTCCCGGACGGGCAGATCTTCTTGCCGCTGCACGGGCATACCCCGGGGCAGCGGCCGGTGCGCCCGGCCGACGCGCTGGCCAGCCTGCTGCTGACCGCCGGGGTGCCGGCCGGGCTGATCCCGCCCGGGCTGGAGGCGCGGACCGCGCTGTGGCGGGACCGGCTGGCGGGCAGGCAGCTGCTGCTGGTCCTCGATGACGCGGCCGGCAGCGAGCAGGTCCGGCCGCTGCTGCCGGGTGCTGCGGGCAGCCTGGTGCTGGTCACCAGCCGGCGGCACCTGACCGCGCTGGAAGACGCCCGGACGCTCAGCCTGGACACCCTCCCGGAGGGGGAGGCCGCCGAGCTGCTGGTCCGGCTGGCCGGCCGGCCCGGCCTGGATCCCGGCGACCCGGAGGTGGCCGGGATCACCCGGTTGTGCGGGCACCTGCCGCTGGCGGTCGGGATGCTGGCCCGCCAGTTGCACCACCACCCGGCCTGGACCGCCGCCGGCCTGGCCGCCGAGCTGGCCGCGGCCCGGGACCGGCTGGCGCTGCTGCACGCGGAGAACCTGTCGGTCGCCGCCGCGTTCGACCTGTCCTACGTCGAGCTCACCCCCGGCCAGCAGCGGCTGTTCCGCCGCCTGGGCCTGCACCTGGGCCCCGACATCGACGCCTACGCCGCCGCCGCCCTGGACGGCACCGGCCTGCCCGCGGCCCGCGACCACCTGGAGGCACTGTATGACCAGTACCTGATCGCCGAGCCCGCCCGCGGCCGCTACCGCCTCCACGACCTGATCCGCGAGCACGCCCGCGCGCTGGCCGATCGCCTGGACCCCGACCATGACCGGGACAGTGCCACCGCCCGGCTGCTGGATTACTACCAGCACACCGGCGCCCGCGCCGACGCCCTCATCGCCCGCCAGGTCCGTCCCGGCCCTGCCTCCGCGGGCGGCACCGTGCCGGCCGCAGTTCCGGTCCTGGCCGACCGGGAGCAGGCGCTGGCCTGGGCCCGCGCGGAGCGCGCCAGCCTGCTCGACTGCCTGGACCACGCCGCCGCCACCGGCCAGCACGCCCGGGTCATTGCTCTCACCGCCGCCCTCGCCGGGCTCTTGCAGCGCGACGGCCCGTGGACCGACGCCGTCGCCCGGCACACAGCCGCGGTCCGGGCCGCACGGCATCTCGGCGACCGGCTCGGCCAGGCCAACGCGCTCACCGACCTCGGGGTCGTCCGGCGGCTGGCGAGTGACCGCCCGGCCGCGGCCCAGGACCTGGAGCAGGCCCTGAGCATCTACCGCGACCTCGGCGACCGGCTCGGCCAGGCCAACGCCCTCACCGACCTGGCGATCGTCCGGCGGGCGACGGGTGAGTACCCGGCCGCGACCCAGGACCTGGAGCAGGCCCTGAGCATCTACCGCGACCTCGGTGACCGGCTCGGCCAGGCCCATGCCCTCCTCGCCCTCGGGGACACGAGGCGGATGAGGAGTGAGTACCCGGCCGCGACCCAGGACCTGGAGCAGGCCCTGAGCATCTACCGCGACCTCGGTGACCGGCTCGGCCAGGCCCTGGCCCTCCTCCCCCTCGGGGACATACGGCGGATGACAGGTGAGTACCCGGCCGCGGCCCAGGACCTGGAGCAGGCCCTGAGCATCTGCCGCGACCTCGGCGACCGGCTCGGCCAGCCCCAGGCCCTCATCTACCTCGGGGAGGTGTGGCGGGCGACGGGTGATTTTCCGGCTGCGGCCCAGGCCCTGGAGCAGGCCCTGGGCATCTACCGCGACCTCGGTCGCCGGACAGGCCAGGCCAACGCCCTCCTCTTCCTGGGAGCCGTGTGGCGGGCGACGGGTGAGTACCCGGCCGCGGCCCGGGCCCTGGAGCAGGCCATAGGTATCTACCGCGACCTCGGTGACCGGGGTGGTGAGGCCGAGGCGCTTAACGAGAGAGGGACGTTGCTCCGGGTCAGCGGTGACCTCGCGCAGGCTGGGGGGGTTTACCGGCAGGCCCTGGACCTGGCCCGCGCGATCGCCAGCCCCTGGGACGAGGCGCACGCGCTGGCCGGCCTGGGCCGCTGCGCCCTGGCCGCTGGCCATGTCACGCAGGCCGGGGTCCTGCTGCGGCAGGCACTGGAGATATCCCAGCGGATCGGCGCGGCCGAGGCCCCGGACCTGCTCGCCGAACTGGACGCCCTCACCATCCCGCCACCCGTACGGCAGCCGTGATATCCAGGCTGCTCCATCTCAGCTTCGGGCGGCATCCGGAAGCGCAGGGTTGACGGCGCGCTGCTTCTTGTTTTCCTGCATAACCAGGATGGCGCCCGCCACCGCTGCTATTGCGGCAATGAGCGCGAGCTTCCAGCGCCACAATCGAGGTCATCGGCAGCTGCGGGCCAGGGGGAGGTGCGGTGAGCCAGAGCGGAGACGGACTCAAGTCCGGGCAGCTCGGCACGGCGGACGTGACGGCCTCGACGGTCGCGAACATCGGGCCGGGGATCGACTTCTACTTCGGGTTCGGCGTGATCGCGGTCACCGCCGGTGTCGCCGCGCCGCTGACGATCCTCGCCGCTACCGTGGCCGTCGCACTCCTGGCCTTTACGGTGGCCGAGTTCACCAGGGCGGAGCCTTCGGCGGGGAGCTTCATCACGTATGTCGACACCGCGCTGGGAGCCCGGGCCGGTGCCGCCACGGCCCTGCTGGTCACCGTCGGGTACACCGTCGCCATCACGGCAGTGTTCACCATGTCGGGGGGGCTGGTGGCGATGACCCTGTCGCAATACACCTCGTGGCATCCCTGGTGGGGGCCGTTTTCCGTGATCCTGACCGTGGGCGGGACCTGGCTCACCGCACGCGGGGTCAAGCTGTCGACCATCGCGGTGGGCGCGGCCGTGCTCGTTCAGGTGGCGATCATGGTGGCGGTCTGCCTGCTGGTCCTGGTCGATCAGCGTGCCGATCTGTCAGGCATACCGTTCTCCTGGGCGCACCTGTCCGGTGGCCTGGCCGGCCTGTCCGCAGGCTTCCCGCTGGCCCTGTTCATGTTCATCGGATGGGAAAACGGCCCGGCGCTCGCCGAGGAGTCCCGCGATCCGCGGCGCACCATACCCAGGGCCCTGTACATCTCGGTGGCGATCGCGGCCGTCCTGCTCGTCTTCTTCGCCTACGCGACCATTACCGGTTTCCACTACGACGTCTCTTCCATTGGCCGCTCATCGATCCCGTTCCTGACGGTGGCCGATCACTATCTCGGCCGGGTGGCCGTCCTGGCGTGGATCGCCGGAATCGTCTCCGTGCTCGCCACCCTGGTCGCCGGAGCGGATTCCCAATCGCGCCTGCTCTTCGACGGCGGCCGGACCGGGCTGCTGCCGGCCAAGCTCGGCCAGGTTCACCCCCGGTCCGGCACGCCGGTGAATGCGCTGGTTTTCATGGCCTGCGCCGGGCTGGGGATCATCGGGGTCTGGTGGGTGTCCCGCCTCATCACCGGGGACACCGGATCGATGAACCCGGTCGGCCTGTATGCCGAGTGCTCGACGATGGCGACGATCGTGATCCTTTTCGTTTACTTCCTCACGATGGTCTCCCTTCCGGTGTTCATGTGGCGCCGCCACCGGGACTCGTTTTCGCCCCTCCGCCACGTGGCGATTCCGGTCCTTGGGTCCATCACCCTGATCGTCCCGTTCGTCGAGCTGTGCCAGCCCGGACAGCCCGCCCCCTATAGCGCGTTCCCGTTCATCGCACTAGCGCTCGTGGCGGCGGCCGCAGTGATCGGCTGCCTTATCGTGCACCGCCACCCGCGTGCCGGAGCAGGCGAGGGAGCGGAATCCCCGGGCACCTGAGCTGGTGGTGATGGTGGCCGGCCTCATCATCGGCCGGAGCGCCCGGCTTGACCGGTGCCGGCCTCGCCGGCCAGCCCGGCACGGCGCAGCGCTTCGGCCATGGCACCGTCGCCGCTGCTCCCGGCGGGGCCTTCGCCGGGACGGCGGCCCGCGGGCGAGCCGCCGCCGCGCGTCCCGCCCCGGCTGGCTGAGTCAGGGCCCGGACGGCGGCCCGCCTGGGCGGGGCCAGGCGCAGCCCGCGCGCCGCGTTCAGGCTCCTGATCGAGGCGCAGCGTGAGCGAGATCCTCTTGCGCCCCTCGTCGACACTGAGCACCTTTACCCGGACGACGTCGCCGGATTTGACCACCTCACGCGGATCGGAGACGAAGTTCCGCGACATGGCGGACACGTGCACGAGACCGTCCTGATGCACCCCGATGTCGACGAAAGCGCCGAACGCCGCCACGTTGGTGACGACTCCCTCCAGGATCATGCCGGGCGTCAGGTCGCCCAGGGTCTCCACGCCCTCGGCGAACGACGCGGTCGTGAACGCCGGACGCGGATCGCGGCCCGGCTTCTCCAGCTCCCTGAGGATGTCACTGACGGTCGGCAGGCCGAACCGCTCGTCGGTGAACTGCTGCGGCCGCAGGGAACGCAGCACCGCGGTGTTCCCGATCAGCTCCGGCATGCCGGTGCCGGCCGCGACCAGGATGCGCCGGACCACCGGGTAGGCCTCCGGGTGCACGCTGGAGCCATCCAGCGGATCGTCGCCGCCGGTGATGCGCAGGAATCCCGCGCACTGCTCGAACGCCTTCGGGCCCAGCCGCGGGACTTTCGTGAGCGCCCGGCGGCTGCGGAACGGCCCGGCGGAATCCCGGTGCGCCACGATGGCGCCGGCCAGTCCCTCGCTGATGCCGGACACCCGCGCCAGCAGCGGGACGGACGCGGTGTTCACATCCACGCCGACCGCGTTCACGCAGTCCTCCACCACCGCATCCAGCGACCGGGACAGCTTCACCTCGGACAGGTCGTGCTGGTACTGGCCGACCCCGATCGACCTGGGGTCGATCTTGACCAGCTCGGCCAGCGGATCCTGCAGGCGGCGGGCGATCGACACCGCGCCGCGCAGCGACACGTCCATGCCCGGCAGCTCCCGCGAGGCGTACTCGGATGCCGAGTACACCGAGGCCCCCGCCTCGGAGACCACGATCTTGGTGAGCTTCAGCTCCGGGTGCGCCTCCATCAGCCCGGCGGCGAGCCGGTCCGTCTCCCGCGAGGCGGTGCCGTTGCCGATGGCGATCAGCTCGACCCGGTGAGCCGCGGCCAGCCGGGCGAGGACGGCGATCGACGCCTCCCAGCCCGCCCCCGGCTCCGGCGACCGCGGGCCACCCGCGGCGCGCTGCTTGAGCTGGTGCGGGTAGATCGTCTCCGTCGCGACCGCCTTGCCCGTCGCGTCGACCACGGCGACCTTCACCCCGGTCCGGAAACCGGGATCAAGGCCCATCGTCGTCCGGGCCCCCGCGGGGGCAGCCAGCAGCAGGTCGCGCAAGTTGGCGGCGAACACGCCGACCGCGTCCTCCTCGGCCCGCTGCCACAGCCGCATCCGCAGGTCCACGCCGAGGTGAACCAGGATGCGGGTCCGCCACGACCAGCGGACCGTGTCGGCCAGCCAGCGGCCGGGCGGCCGGCCCGGCCGGCGACGCCGAAATGCTCCGCGATCTGCGTCTCGTATTCGCTGAGCCCGCCGCCCGGGCCCGCGGACGCCGGGCCGTCCGGGGTCACCTCCCCCGGATCCAGCTCAAGGTCGAGGACTTCCTCCTTCTCCCCGCGCAGCATGGCCAGGATCCGGTGCGATGGCAGCCGGGTGAACGGCTCGGCGAACTCGAAGTAGTCCGCGAACTTGGCCCCGGCCTCCTGCTTGCCCGCCCGGACCCGCGAGACGAGCCGGCCGCGTGACCACATCCGCTCCCGGAGCACGCCGATCAGGTCGGCATCCTCGCCGAACCGCTCGGCGAGGATCGCCCGCGCCCCGTCCAGAGCGGCCGCCACGTCGGCCACGCCCTTCGCCGCGTCCACGTAGTGCGCGGCAGTCTCCTGCGGATCGCGTCCCGGGCGGGCGAGAAGGTCATCGGCCAGCGGCTCGAGGCCGGCTTCCCGGGCGATCTGGGCCTTCGTCCGGCGTCTCGGCTTGTAGGGGAGGTAGATGTCCTCCAGCCGGGCCTTGGAGTCAGCCGCCATGATCTGCGCCGCAAGCGCCTCGTCCAGCTTGCCCTGGGAGCGGACCGACTCCAGGATCGCGGCGCGCCGTTCCTCCAGCTCACGCAAGTACCGCAGCCGCTCCTCCAGCTTCCGCAGCTGGGCGTCGTCGAGGGTGCCGGTCACCTCCTTGCGGTACCGGGCGATGAACGGCACGGTGGCCCCGCCGTCCAGCAGCCCGACAGCCGCCACCACCTGCCCCTCGCGCACGCCGAGCTCCTCGGCAATCTTGCGGTTGACGGACTGGCCAGATGCCTGGACGGGCGCTGTCACGACTTTCATCCGCCTTCTCGTTGGGCCAGGGACAGCGAGCCGGCACCGCGCGGGCTCACCGCAAGCATTGTGCCGCGAGCGGCCCGCTGCCAGCGCGGGCGGGAAGTTTTCCGCTGTCACGCCGGTGCTCCGAGTCTGAGCCGGTCGTGCCCAGCGATGGCGTTTCGCGAGCAATCAGCTCCATCACAACCGCCTGCCCTTCATCCGGGTCCGCGGCTCGTTCTTGGAGGAGCGTTATGAGCTGGATGGTGCGGGCGCGCGGTGCCCTCAGGCGAGGATGCCTGCGCGCCGGCTGGAGCAGGCGCCCTGGGCAGGCGAGCATCTCGCCATCCATATTCTCGGCTCGCGTCATGAATGGTTCAGCGCGTGGCGAGCCGGGCCGTTTGGCCTCGTGCCTGACCGTAATGGCTGATATCCGTAACAATTGAGTCATGAAAGTCGTTTAGTGCCCGTCATTCATGACGATATTGTGCGTATCAGCTGAGTTGTGGGGGGCGGATAGCGATGCCTGGTCATCTGCTCAGACGGGCCAAGCGGGCCCGGGAGCCTGGCGGCAACGTGCTGCTGTTCACGGGAGCCTGGTCGAAGCTGCGGAAGATGTCCTACGGCGTGCGGCACCGCCTGCGCCTATTCGGGCTCCGGCACCGGGGCGTGGACCGGCCGCGGCGCTGGCTCGGCCGGCCCTTGATGACGATAACCGGCTGGGCCATCGCCCTGGTCGCGGTGATTCTCGTGGCCTGGATGCTCCGGTCGGTTTACGTGGTCTTCTTTCTGCGGAGGCCGTGGAGCGTTCCGCCGAACGACGACGCCCTGTGCCGGGGCATCGACGTCTCCTGCGGTGCCATCAGCGGGTGGATCACCTCGCTGCTTTCCATTGCGCTGGCCTCGGTCATTTTCCTGTTCTGGCGGTTCTGGCGGATGGACCGGCGGTACCGGGCCAAGGCCCGGCAGCATGCCCGTGAGCTGGTGCCGACGGCCGGCCCCATCTTCGGCAAGATCGTGGGGCGCGACGACTTGTGCCGGGTGCTCATGGAGGATCTGCGCGATGGCGGCTCCGGCCTGCCGCACGTTCTGGTCGGCGGCGTGGGCACCGGAAAGACCGCGGTGGTCGTCCTCCTCACCGAGATGCTGGCCAAGCGCAGAGCGATCCCGGTGCCGATCCGCTTGCGGGACGCGGAGACGCTCGATTTCTCGGAACTGGCCAAAGACCAGTTCATGGAGACCGTCAACGAGCGGCTGGCCTCGGCGGGCGAAGGGGAGAAGGTCTGGCGACGGCTGCTTCAGGATGGCCGCATCGTCGTCCTCGCTGATGGGCTGGAAGAAGCCCTGTCCAGGGCCGAGGACGCTGAAGAGCGGGACAGCAAGATCCGCATCGCCATCCGGAAGGCCTATGACCAGGGTCTCCCCCTGCTCATCGCCTCGCGCCCGCACACCCCGCTGCGGGAGATGGATGCGACCATCCACGAGCTTGAGGCGCTCAGCAAGGACGCGGCCCTGACCTATGTTGCGGAGGACGGTCCGGCTGAGGACGAGCGGCGGCTCAGCTGGATCGTGGAGACCGCCGATGTGGCCGATTCCCCCCTGTATCTGCAGATCACCAAGGAGATCTACCGCCTTGACCTGCTCGACCAGATCGCGACGCGCAAGGCCGAGGTGCTGGGGACGCCCGGCGATGACCCGTCCGAGCTGCGGGTGCGCCTGTTGCAGACCTGGAAACGAGCCCTGATTCGCGGCGACCTGCGCCCGGACGTGCCGCTGCGGCCGGAGGAGCGCGAGGTCGCCCTGGTGTGGCTGTCGGCCCTCGCCTGCATCGGCCTGAAGGACGACAGCCTTGAAGTCCGCTTGGACGCGGCCGTCAACGGGAAACTCCTGGGCGAGGTCAAGAAACGGCTTGACGCGATCGACAGCAGAACGGGCGGCAAGCCCCGCCTGGCTGCCGTCGATCGGCACCTCGCCGCGGCCTGGGGCGCCCGGCTCGGCTTAGTGGAGCCCCTAGCCAGCCGCGTCCGGTTCCAGCACAGCCTGATACAGGCCTTTCTCGGTTCTCAGCTGATGGGCGCTGCCCTCCGCGACCACGATTACGTGAAAGCGGCGCTCTACGGCGAGCCGGACAGTGAGCGCACCGGCCCGGGGCGGGAGTTCCTGATCGCGCTCGTATTGCACTCCCGGACCAAACTCATCGAGGGGGAGGACGCCGGCCAGCCTTCCGGGGCGCTCGGCTCGTCCCCGGACAGCACTGGAACGGTGTGCTACCAGCTGGCCAAGGCGGCCGGCGCCCGGCACGACAACAAGGCCCTGGACATTTACGCGGCCGCGATGGAGATCAGCAGCATCGCGCCGGATCACCAGTGCACTGCGGCCAGGGCCGATGACGGGTCGCACCCGGCTTCCGTTGTACTCGCCACCCAGGCCGTCACCGCGGTCGGAAGCCGCCGATCGCATCGCAAGGTCGCAGCGAACGATGTGCAGAGCGGCGGACTGGCGCCGGCCGTCCCTGGCACCAATGCGCACCGGACGAAGACCAGTTCTCACCTCGACCTCGCCGTGCAGATCCACGACGAATGGCTGAACATCCGGTCAGAAGACCCGCAAACGCTGGAGGAGGCGAAGCTAGGGCTAGTCAGCCGGTTCGGCGAGGCGCTCCACATGCTGGCCGCCCGGGGGCACCACTGCCCGCCCGGTCTGGGCTACGCCCAGCTGTATGACATCTGCCGGATCGAGAGTTCCTACCGGATCAGGCTGGCCGCAGCCCAGGAGATCGGGCGCGGTGGCGCGGCTGCCTTCGAGGAAATTGAGCCGGCGCTTGCCGCACCTGGGCAAAGCGACGAAGGGGGTCGGCCGCAGGGCCGTGACAAGAACAACAAGAAGCGGAGCGACCCAGCGCTGCACGGCCGCGCCGCGAACGCGGCGCCGGCGGACGGCGAAGCGCAATGGGCTCAGCAGGTGAGCGCCTGGCTCGCGCCGCTGCTCCTCGCGTCGGTTGACGCCGCTGGCGGCGACCACGGGCCGGGATCGCCGTACCGGCGCGCGGAAGACAACCTCAGGCAGTGGCGTAAGCATGTCCAGCTGGGCGAACTCAGCGGAGCGAGGCTGCCGATCTCCCAGGAAATCGCGCTGGCCCAGGGCTTCAAGTACGCGGCCAACCGCCGTTACGGGCAGGTGCACTCCCGGCCGGCCGTGCTGGGGCAGCTGCAGGAAGAGGCCCTCGAGATGCTCAAGCACGCCCGCTACTGGTTCTCTCAGCTCACCCTGATCCAGGCCCTCTGCCTCTGGGAGATCCAGCCGGGCGAGGCAACTGCCCGCGGGCAGTGGAACCCCGACGCCATTGTGAATCACTGGCTGGAAGAGATAGACGGCGTGCAGGCTCGCGACGGGCGCGGCGACCGCCGCATCCACCCCTTCGTCGAAGCCGCGGCGGTGCTAGCCGCCCGGGCTCTGGAGACCGGTCATCCCGAGCGGTTCCTGTGGATGGACGAAAGTGACCTCGTCACCCGGGTCGGGTCCAGCCGGGAAGTGACGGACTCCCAAGCCCGCCGGCATGACCAGTGGATCCAGCCCTCGATGGGCTGGAGCGGGCTCGACCGGCACGCTCAGCAACTGGTCGCGGATGTGCTGCTGCTGCTGAACCTCGCCGAGCGCGGTGAGCAGCCGGGCAAGATCGAGCAATGGCTCGAGCGCGCGAACAGGGACACGCTGCCGCCGTGCATCAAGCGGGACCGGCTGGCGCTCAAGCCCGACCGCACCGTCGGAACCGCGGCGAGCAACCCGCCGGGCAGCAATTGCCTGAATGGCTGCCCGTTCGACCTGTGCCCCTATCCGCCCAAAGGGCAGCAGCCGCACCGTGCGGAACTGAGCGAGGCGTTCTGCCGTCACCAGTACATGCTCGTGCGCCGGGCGCGAATTCGCCGGAGCACGGCCCGCTGGCAGGGATTGCGGGCGAGCCAGATGCGCACGTTCTGGTCAGAGATGGCCAATCGCGCCCGCATCGGGCCCGGAGGAGGGTAGCCCGGGCACGCTGCTGAGAGAGGGGATCTAGTACGGCAGTCTCCATTGGGTTTGTGACCTGCGGCGGAGTACGGAACTTGATATCGACCGGGCGGTGGCTGGCTGGCCCGCGGTCGTCGGCCAGCCAGCGATCAAGGCGCTGCGCCGGGCGGGGGTGGCATGCTCGGCCGGGTGCGTGTTCAGCGGCTTGAGCTAGCCGGGGTCTGCCCGGAGTGGTTGACGACGGCGCGCTGCAGGACGGCGGACTCGGATGCGATCGAGCCGGGGGTGATGTGCAGGTTGCGTGGCTTAGTGACGTAGATGTCGCGTTCCCCGAGGTAGCGGAGGGTGTGACTGCTGAAGATCCACTCATATCGCACGTCCTCGACGGTCATGGCCACGGCGACGCCATGGCGGCCGAGCGCGTCGGCCGCGTCCGCGACCACGGTGACGCCGGGGATCAGAGCGGCCGCGCGGTAGAGCGCGGCGTTGACCTGAGGCGGTGCGATCGAGGCGCGCAGCAGGTCGCCGATGGTGATGAAGGCTTCCTGCGGTGGCGGCTGCTGGCCTGACGTCTGAGCCTCGATCAGGCTGAGCAGGGCGTGTGGGTCGGTGGGCAGCGACTGCAGGAACCGGTAGGTGGGATCGTTCATCCCGCCTCGGTCGGGGCAGTGCTGGCGGTTGCCGTCGTAGGGCAGGGGGATGTTCTGGCCGTGCTCGCGCAGCAGGCCGGTCACGCAGAGGTTGGACACCGACTGCCAGATCTGCGCCTCACCCGGCTTGCCCAGGACGCACTGGCCTGTGGCGGCGTTACAGCCGATGCCGGCGCCCCAGCTTTTGATGTACCAGAACTGGCTGTTGCGCACCTGCGGGGCCGGCTGCCGGGCGGCGGCGGTGGCGATCTTGGCGAGCAGCCGGGCGGCGGCTGGCGAGGCACCAGGCGTGGTTGCGGGCAGAAGGGCGAGCACGACGACGGCCGCCAGGGCCGCGGCAGCGGCGAGTGCGCCGATTACGGCGAGCCTGCGCTGGCGGGATCGGGGCGCCTGGTGGGGCGCCGTGGCTCGCACACGGCGGCGCCCGGGTGCCGGCTGCTGGGCGGTGATTGCCTGGCGGGTGTGCGCCAGCCAGGCCCGGGTGGTGTCATCCAGATCGGCGGTGGCCGGGTCGGCGTCGCCCAGCAGCGACTGGATGTCGGTGACGGCGTTGCTGAAACTGCGTCGCGGGAACATCTCATGCCTCCGTGGCGTGCTTATCGGGGGAGGCGGCGGTGACCTGGCCGGCCGCGCCATATCCAGGGTTGCCTGCTTCGCCCAGGAGGGCGCGCAGCCGCCGCCGCGCGCGCAGGACGCGGCTTCGGGCCGAGGCGGGCCGCAGGCCCAGCGCCAGGCCGAGCATGCGCGCGTCGGTCTGGCCTTCCCAGGCAACCAGGCGCAGGACCTCCCGGTCGGCTTCTGGCAGGGCGGCGAGCGCCTGGCTGATCGAGTGGCCGAGCACCACGCTCTCGCCAGGATCGGCGGCCGGGCCTGCCGCGCGCAGGGCGGACAGGCGTCCGGTCAGCCGGCGCTGCCGCTGGGCCGAGCGCCGCTGGTCGCGAACCGCGTTGCCGGCGATGGCGTACAGCCATGGCAAGACCACCTCTGGGGCGGGGCGCCGGTCCCAGTGCCGCCAGGCGGCGGTGAACGTATCGCTTACGACATCCTGAGCCGCCTCCCGGCTATCCAGCCGGCGCTGGGCATACCGCAAGATGGCCGGGGCGTAGCGGTCAAAGACCTCGCAAAAGCCATCCTCGGAGGCTCGGGCATCCACACTGGCTCCTTATCTGCTCACCCTGCTTAGGGCCAGCACCAGGCCGGGCGTTGCCGGCGCCGGTTGAGCAGCCGCTGCGTCCGCTGCGGGGTGCGGTCACCCACCTGCTCGGCGATCGTCCATCCGTTGCGTCTCGCCATCTCGCTGGCCACCGCGGCCACGTACTTGCCCGCCTGCAGCCACGGCTCCACCCGCACGAAACACTCCCGCAGCAGGCCCAGCAACTCAGCCCGCTTCTGCTGGCTCAGCCCAACCCCTATCCTGACGGCCGCGGCCGCCCTCGATTTTGCCGTCGTCACACACGCATGATCGTGAGGCGGCTGCGTCTACGCCCCGTTTTCACGCGCTCAGCAGCAGGTCACAAGTCCAATGGAGGCTGCCGTACTAGGCCCTCCGCGACCTATTACACGCAGGCAATAGGCGACGGCGAATTGGGTAGCGATTGGCATCAGCAGAGGCCGGTCTGGATCAGAGAATCGCTGCTCGGTAGCGTCACCGAGCGCAAGGCCGAGCAGCGCACCACGGCAGATCCCCGACCATTCAGCGAGGTCAGCGTGACGTCCTCGCCGATGGATTAGTGAGCTTCGAATCCATCGGAGCAAGAAGAGTGGCCGAGGTCAAGGATCATTACGACCGGTCATCCTGGGTTCCCACCGCTGTGGGCCTCGCTGGCGCGTTGCACCCATGTTCCGGTCTCGGCAGAGGTGATATTCTCGACGCGTTCTGCCAGTCGCTCAGCCGCAGTCGCTGCGTCTTGGTAATCGCCCACTCCGTAACCAAATCGAACTATTTCCGCTTCGATCTGTCCGCTGGCAGTCGCAAACGACGCCCAGTTTTTCTGCCACCCAAATATCTGGCGAAGACCGGTGCCGATCGCCGCCAGCGCCCCCAGAAGCGCTGCCACCCAGCCGGGCGCGCGCACCGCTACAGCGAACGGCACACCTGCGGCCAAGACCAGTACGCAGGTATCCAAGGTCTCGCTTCGCAGCCGCGCGTTCCGCATTTGCTTGCGGTACCAGCAACCCCGCGCGACGACGTTGATCGGCAGAGAGATCTGGTCAGGGTGCTGAATGCCCAGCCACCACGGCTTTCTGCGATCATTGGCACGTTGTCCGTCTGTCGTCATTAGGTTTCCCCGCCCTCACCGTAGATGGCAAAATCAAACCCTCGGGGTACTACAACGACACGGTAACCGTCCCCTCACACGTCGTGCCACCGCCCGAAGACGCCAGAATTCCTGACCCCTGCCAACCTGACGTCACCGCTTTGCCTATCCCATGGACGGCCCACCCGGCTTTTAACCTGCTCTCTGTGGGGCTCCATCCTGCCGCCCTCGGACGTCCTGTCATGCTGCCGCGATGAGGTGGGGTGGCGAGGTGCGATGGCTGTGCCGGGCTCGGCCGCCGATCTACAGCTCGGCGCTGCGCGCCGCGCTATTCCCACCTGAAGAAGCGCATGGCCAGGTAGCCGAACACGGCCGCATAGGCTGCGAGGACCAGGAGCGGCGCCGCCGGGACGAACTGCGGTTATTGCTCCTCGTCTGCCACCGGGGTCAGAACCGGACTCACGCCGTGCAACCGTGTCCACAGGTGGCGTCGCCGGGCCTCTTCCAGATTATGGCTGCATGGAAATCTGCGCGGATGTGCAGGATCGTCCTCCCCAATGCAAATGAGGAACGTCCCCCCGCCCGAGGAGCCGAACCGCTTGCCATAGAACTTCTCAGCAGCCCAGTCATGGTCGTTCCTATCGCAGCGACGCTGCACCGACTTCCACACGCCCACCAAGATCACTGCAAAGACTGACGCCGTCAACCCGCCCACCAGCAGCCACGCCGCTGGATCGTGGCTAGCGGCAAGCCGCGTGGTTGGTATCGAACCGCTCGTTATCCGATACGAAGCTGCCGCCACCACCCCGGCCGATACTGGGAGGCAAAAGGCCAGCCGCTCGCGGCGAGTAAGGTCGCCCTCCTGTGGTGTGTGGTCTCACGACTTGCTTGACAGTTTCGGCTCAGGACATGGTTGACGGTCTCAGGTGATGCTGGACATGGTCAGGGTTTCGGTGCGTGGATTTTGGCTTTCCACCTGGTAACAGGGCGTTGCTCGGCCCGGGGGTGCAGGGATATCTCGGCGCCGTCGCAGGTAACGCGGAAATGGGTGTCCTCGACATAGACGGTGACGATCTTTCCGGCGTAGGTGCGGCCGACGCGGAGCCGTTGCCGGGTGACCATGATGACGCCTTGCTCGGGGACTTTGCGCTGAACGCTGACGGGGCCGGGTGCGGGCGGCGGGAGCGTGGTGACGGCGAGGCGGGCGCCGCGCAGCTTGGCGCGGGCCTCGGCGGGGACTGGGCAGGGCAGCGTCCTGGCCAGGGCTCCGTCGCCGACGACGTGGAGCAGGTGGCCGTCGAGCCGGAGCGTGACACGCCGTCCGGCCAGGCCGGGACCGGCTGGGATCTTATGGCCGCCGAGGTCGGCGTTGCCGTTGCAGTCGATGTTCCGGTCGACCTCGATGACCGTGCCACCGGGCAGGGCTCGGGCCCGGGCAAGGGCCGGGGTAGCGGGCGGCGGGCCGGCCGGGCTGGCGCCGCGCATCCGCAGCTCCGCTAGCTCTTCGGCGGTCAGGCTCGACGGCACGGTCTTGATCAGCTCCCCGCCGATGAGGACGTGTACTGACAGCTCATCGGCCCAGATGTGCGCTCGCTGCCCGGCTCGTTCGGCGCCCATCCTGATCCGCTGCACTCTCGGGATCACGGCAAGCAGGCCGCTGGCAGCGATCACCGCGTCGAACTCGACCGCACCGCCGGACTGGCCGGTGACCAGGACCGGCGCCGGCGTGACCTCGGCCGCCGCACGCGGGGCCGGGACCAGCGCGGCCAGGTCGGGCTGGGTGCCTGGCCGGAACAAGCTGGCAGGAACGGCCATGCCGATGCCCTGATGCGGCCGGGAATGGTTATAGGCGTGCACCCAGCCGCTGATCGCGGCCTGCGCTGCGGGCAGGTCCGCGAACGGCCCCGAGGGATCGAGCAGCTCGCGGCGCAGCGTCTGATGCCAGCGCTCCACCTTCCCGGTCGTGGTCGGCGAGTAAGGGCGGGTCAGCTTCGCGGTGATGCCGTGCTCGCGGCACACCCGCTCGAACAGCACCTCGGCCGGGCGGGGCCGGGTGAACCGGCCGGTGAATTGCTTGCCGTTATCGGTCAGCACCTCCGCCGGCACCCCGTAGGTCCGCATCGCGGCCACGAACGCTTCCGCGACCGCGCGTCCCGAGGGGACCGCCAGGACGGCGGCGACGACAACGTACCGGGAATGGTCATCAATACCGGACAGCACCTTGCATTCCCGGCCGTCGGCCAGGTAGATCCCCCCGACCAGGTCCAGCTGCCACAAGTGCATCGGCGCTTCCCGCTGCCACCGCCGGTACTTGCGCTTGTGCCGCTGCTCCTGCGGCGTCACCATCGCGTTGCGGGCCAAGACCCGGTGCACCGTCGCCCGCGACGGCGGAGAAGCAACCTCCCGCCGCGCCACCTCATAGGCGATCCGGCGGGCACCCCACCTCGGATGCGCCCTGCGCAGCTCGCAGACCAGCGCCTCGGTCTCCGCCGCCAGTCGCCTAGGCGACGTCCGCGGCCGCCGCGATACCTCCTGCAACCCGTCAACCCCGGCTGACTCATACCGGGCCTTCCACGAGTACACCGACTGCCGTGACACCCCGTACCGGACCGCCACCTCGCTCACCGGCGAACCGTCCAGAACCTCCAGAACAGCCCGGAACCGCTGCTCAGCCAGCCATTTCCGGTCCTTTACCCCCGCCCCCGCCAGGCTCCCGCCATCACCCATGCCCAGGAATGATCACGACAGCCAGCCAGCACGTCAAGCATCTCCCGACGACAAAACGCCAAGCGTGTCCTGAGCCCTTACACGACACCCTCCGCACCGGCGGCCCAGAGGATGGCTGGCGCCACCAGGACGACGCCGAACCACAGATCGGAAGCCGGGCTGCCTAGCCAGTGAAGCAAGCGCAGCAGCAGGTTCCCTTCTCTGCTGCCCGGTAGCAGCCAACCGATTATCGGATCGACAGCGAGCTTGATCAGCACCTCGCCGACAACCAGGAGAGCGACCCATTTGATGCCTCTTCGGAACATAGTTCAAGTGTGCGTCGCGTTCGGCCTAGGAGTGCCTGCTTCGCGATCGCCAGACTGCTATTGCAGCGCGGCTAAGTTAGTGCACTGCGTCGTACTGCCCAAAACCGGCACTGTCTACGGCGAGCACATCGTCTGGACCCGAGTTGGCCCACGTTTCTGCTCTGAGCGCTTCGACGATTCGCTGACTCGGTTTACGTGGTTGGTGAAGGCTGAAGTTGTGCACTTATCCGGGCCGTAGGTTGGCCCGGTGCCGTATGTGCGGACAGTCAAGACGGCGTCGGGCGCGACGGAGGTGCAGATCGTCTACTCCTCCCATCACTGGTCGCGGGACATCGAGCACATCGGCTCGGCTCATGATGAGGCCGAGCTAGAGCTGCTGAAAAGCGGCGGCGCGGCAGAAGCTGTTGGCTGGTCAGGGCGTCCTGGACCTGAGCATGGATGCCGATGCGTCGGGCGGTCCGCTGCTGATCACCGCGTCGCGGATGGACTGCTTGCTCGATGCGCTGGAGCATGCCTACCGGACGCTGGGCCTCGATCAGGCTGCTGGCGGGGATGAGGTGTTCCGGGATCTGGTGCTGGCCCGGATCATCGAGCCGGTGAGCAAGCTCGACAGCCTACGGGTGCTGGAAGAAGCCGGGGTGCGGCGGCGTCCTACAGGACGGTGAAGCGGGGCCTGCCGGTCTATGCGCAGGAAGCCTGGCGGCAGCAGATCTCCGCGGCCCCTGCGCGGCGCACGCCGGCCTGGGCCCGGCAGCCCTGGTCCTCTACGACGTGTCCACCCTTACTTCGAGACTGACGAGGGTGACGGGTTCTGCGAGAGCGGGTTCTCCAAGGAGCGGCGGCTGGGGCCGCAAATCACCATCGGCCTGCTGACCGACTAGCACGGGTTCCCGCTCACGGTGTCGGCGTTCGAGGGGAACAAAGCCGTGTTAGTTACTTGGAATTAGCGCCGCGTTTCGATGCGTGCCGGGCAGGTCGCGCACGGTAGCTTCGCGGCAAGTGACGGGGCGGGGGTCTGGCAGGTCTACTCTCTCCCAGATGCACCAGTTATGGGCGGCAGCGGACTCGGCTGTGCGCTCTGCCCGGAGCGCCACCGGCCCGCCGACGGGCGTCCCGTTCAAGATAGGTCCCTGGCCGACGAAGAATGCCAGCCTTCCCCCGGCAATAAGCGTCTCGCAGAACGGCGCGGCAGCGGACAGCGCGGCCCAGGCGGCCGGTGATCATCGGCTGCGCCCCGGTGCGCCGGTCAAGAGACGGTGCTGCCTCGGCGCCAGCCCGGTGCCGGGGCGCCGATGCCAGCTATCGGATGCGCCACCCGCTTGATGTTGAGCAGGTTGGTGTACGTCACGTTGTCGGTGGTCGAGGTGCGGCCGTAGGTCCCGCAGCCCAGCGTGAGTGATGGCGTCAACCCGTTGCCGAGGCCGATGCAGCCTTGCGATCGCGGACCATTGACCAGGACCCGGCTGGCTGGCATCTGCTGCGCAAATGACACTTGCAGCCGCTCGCTGCGGGTGTGGATGATCGCGGTATGGCCGGAGCCGCCGTGGCCGAGGATCTGCAGGCAAAGCCGGATCAGGTCGTGGGCCTAGCCTGACCGGGCCTGTCCCAGGTGAGCACCGATGTGGGTGACCGTGATTAGCCGCTGGTCACCGTCCGGCCGGGCGCGCCATGGGCAGACTTCTCAGGTGTGGATGCAAGGGCTGAAGTTGGCGGGATACTGGTCGTGTGGTGGGGGATCGTCGTGATTTCTTCGTCAGTCATGCTGGTGCGGACCGGGCGTGGGCGGAGTGGGTGGCCTGGCAGTTAACCGAGGCCGGGTACACCGTTGAGCTGGATGTGTGGGACTGGGCCGCGGGGCGGAACTTCATGCTGGCGATGAGTGATGCGCTGGAGCGGTGCGGCCGGGTGGTGGCGTTGTTCTCGACGGCGTATTTCGACCGGTCCCGGTACACCACCGACGAGTGGGCGGCGGCGGCGCTGCATGTGCCGGGTACCGGGGAGGGCCGGCTGGTGCCGGTGCGGGTGCAGGACGTGCCGGAGACGGACATGCCGGCGGTGTTGCGGGCGCTGGTGTACCGGGATCTGTTCGGGGTGGGCGAGGAGCAGGCCCGGCAGGTGTTGCTGGCGGCGGTGGCGGGGCCACGGCGCCCGGATGACAAGCCGATGTTTCCTGGGCATGGCACGCCTGGGGGGATGAGCAGGCTGGGGGGTTCGGGTCCGCGGCTGCCGGGCAGCGTGCCGCGGGTGTGGAACATCCCGGCGCGTAATCCGGGGTTCACCGGCCGGGACGGGCTGCTGGTCGCGGTGCGGGAGCGGCTGCTGGCCGGGGACAAGGCCGTGGTGCAGGCGTTCCAGGGGATGGGCGGGGTCGGCAAGACCCAGCTGGCCGCCGAGTACTCGCTATCGGTTCGCCGGGACTTACGACCTGGCCTGGTGGGTCAACGCCGAGCAGGCCGGGCTGATCGGGGACCAGTTCGCCGCCCTGGGCGCCGCGCTGGGCTGCGTCCCGGCCGGGGCCAGCACCGACGCGGTGCGGGCCGGGGTGCTGGCCGAGCTGCGGGCCCGGGGCCGGTGGCTGCTGGTGTTCGACAACGCCGAGGACCCCGCCGATATCACGCCGTGGCTGCCGGGCGGCGGCGGGCATGTGCTGATCACCTCCCGGGCGCGGCACTGGGCGCAGATCGCGGTGCCGGTGGAGGTGGACGTGCTGGCCCGGCCCGAGTCGGTGGCGATCTTGCAGGACCGGGTGCCCGGGCTCGGCGCGGATGACGCGGACCACCTCGCCGCCCAGCTCGGGGACCTGCCGCTGGGTATCGCGCAGGCGGCCGGGTTCATGGCCGAGACCGGCATGCCCGCCGCCCAGTACCTGGGGCTGCTGCGGACCCGGGCCGGGCAGCTGCTGGACCAGGCCGCTCCCGGGTCGGGCTACCCGCACTCGCTGGCGGCCGCGACCCAGCTGATCGCCGACCGGCTCGATCGCGGCGACCCGGCCGCCGGAGAGCTGGCCGGCCTGTGCGCGTTCCTGGCTCCCGAGCCCATCCCCGAAGACCTGTTCACCAGCGCGCCCGGCCTACTGGCCGGGGAGCTGGCGGCCCGGGCGGCGGATCCGCTGGCCTGGCGGCAGACGCTGGCCCGCCTGGCCGGGCAGTCGCTGGCCCGGATCGACCAGCGCGGGCTGGTGATGCACCGGCTGACCCAGGCCATCCTGCGCGACCGCCTTACCCCAGAACACGCCGCCGCCACCCGCGAACGCGCCGAGGCGATCCTGGCCGCCAGCAACCCCGAAGACGCGGGCAATCCCGCCACCTGGCCCCGGTGGGCGCAGCTGATGCCGCACCTGCTGGCCGCCGACCTCGCCGCCACCGAAAGTCCCGCCCTGCGCTGGATGGCCTGCAACGCGTGCTGGTACCTGCTGGCTCGTGGCGATACCCGCACCGGCCACGACCTGGCCAGCGATCTGCACCAGCAGTGGCGCGACCGGCTCGGCGGCGACCACGAGCACACACTCGCGGCCGCGAACTACCTGGCCTGGGCGCTCCGGAACATGGGCCGCTACGCCGAAGCCCGCGACCTGCTGCAGGACACCCTCGACCGCTACCGCCGGGTCCTGGGCGCCGACCACCAGAACACCCTGGCCTCCGCCACCAACCTCGCCGCCGCACTGTACGAGCTTGGGGAGGTGCAGGCCGCCCGCGACCTGGACCAGGACACTCTGGATCGGCGCCGCCGGGTCCTGGGCGAGGACCACCCCGACACCCTGATGTCCGCCAGCAACCTCGCTGCCGACCTGTCCGTGCTGGGGGAGGTGCAGGCCGCCCGCGACCTGCACCAGGACACCCTGGATCGGCGCCGCCGGGTCCTGGGCGACGACCACCCCGACACCCTGACCTCCGCCAGTAACCTCGCTGTCGTCCTGTCCGAGCTGGGGGAGGTGCAGGCCGCCCGCGACCTGCACCAGGACACCCTGGACCGCCGCCGCCGGATCCTGGGCGACGACCACCCCGACACCCTGACCTCCGCCAGCAACCTCGCCAACGACCTGTCCGCGCTGGGCGAGGTGCAGGCCGCCCGCGACCTGCACCAGGACACCCTGGACCGCTGCCGCCGGATCCTGGGCGCCGACCACCCCAGCACCCTGACCTCCGCCAGCAACCTCGCCAACGACCTGTCCGCGCTGGGCGAGGTGCAGGCCGCCCGCGACCTGCACCAGGACACCCTGGACCGCCGCCGCCGGATCCTGGGCGCCGACCACCCCAGCACCCTGGTCTCCGCCCGCAACCTCGCCGCCGCCCTGCGCGCGCTGGGCGAGAGCGACGACGACTCCTGACGTCATCATCAGAAGCACAGCAGTCACGCAAGCGCGCCAACCTGACAAGCGGAAGGCCGACCGTTCGACCCCGTCCCTGACCACAACTTCCTGAGTCGCGTACAACGTGCTGACCTGGGCAGGCGCTTCGCAACCGGTTACGCGCCGGGCGGCGCGCCCCTGGGCCGACTCGCTCGGGTCCGGTGACGTAACGTCGTTGGGGCCACCTCTCCAACCCCGAGGAGAACCCCGTGCCTGGTCCCACTGTCGTCCTCGTCCACGGCGCCTTCGCCGACGCATCCGGGTTCGCGGGAGTGATCCGCGAGCTCGAGAGCGCCGGCCACACGGCGCTCGCCCCGCCGAACCCGTTGCGAGGCGTCGCCTTCGACGCCAGCGTCGTCAGCGACGTGGTCAAGGCCATCGACGGCCCGGTCGTGCTGGTCGGGCATTCCTACGGAGGCGCCGTGATCACCCAGGCGTCCGCCGGCCTGGAGAACGTGACCGGCCTGGTTTTTCTCGCGGCGTTCGGGCTGGAGGTGGGCGAGAGCTGCGCGACCGTGCAGCAGCCGTTCCCGCCACCCCTGCTCGCCAAGACGGTCGCCCCGACCCCCTACGACGCGCCCGGGGCCGCGGGCGGTCCCGACCTGTACGTCCAGAAGGACCGGTTCCGGGAGACGTTCTGCGCCGACGTGCCGGTGGACATGGCCGATGTCATGTTCGCGACCCAGCGCCCGCTCGCGGTCGCAGCGCTCAACGAGAACGCCACCGCGGCGGGCTGGAAGAGCAAGCCGTCCTGGTTCCTGGTCTCCGAGCACGACAACGCGATCTCGCCGGACGCGGAACGGTTCATGGCGCAGCGGATGGGCGCCACGACCGACACCATTGACGGCTCGCACACCGCGTTCATCGCGAAGCCGGTCGCCGTGGCCACGTTCATCCGGCAGGCGCTGCGGTGACCTCGTAGACCGAGAGGTGGTCCTGGCTGTCCCCGAAGCGGTAGCGACCGGCGGGTTCCAGAGCTCTCGAGGTGGAGGCCCCGGGGACGTCTTTCGTTAGACGAGCGTGCTGATGGCCTTGTGGACTGAGGCGATCGCGCTGGCACCCTCGCCCGTGGCGGCGGCCACTCGCTTCATCGAGCCGGAGTGGATGTCGCCGACGGCGAACACGCCCGGGATGCTGGTCTCGAACGGAAGCGGTCGGCGTCCCAGCGTGGCCCAGGCCGGCCCGAGGTCGTCGTCGTTCAGCTGAACGTCGGTCCGGATGAACCCATCGTCTCCGGTAGCGATCCCGGTCAGCCAGCTCGTGGCGGGTTCGGCGCCGATGAAGCAGAACAAGCCCGAGCACGGCTGGGCTTGCGTGCTGTCCGTCGTCCGGTCGGTGATGCTGACTTCCTGGAGGAAGTCGCCGCCATCCAGCCGGGTAACCTCGCTCCGGCACCGCACCGTGACCCGCGGATGGGCTTGCAGCCGGTCGACGAGATAGGCAGACATCTCGGCCGCGATATCCGGGCCGCGGACGACGAGCGAGACCTCACTACCTCGCCCGGCCAGGTACAGCGCCGCCTGACCTGCGGAGTTCGCGCCGCCGACCACCGTGACCGGGCTGCCCATGCACCCCCGGGCCTCCAGTTCGGTGGCCGCGTAATAGATACCGGCGCCCTCGAAGTCAGGCCAGCGCTCCAGCGGGAGGACCCGGTAGCGGGCGCCGGTCGCGATGACGACGGCTTTGCTGTCGATGACTTCCCCGCCCTGCAGGTGCAGGCGGAGCAGGTCGCTGTTCCGGTCGGTGTCGAGCTTTACCGCCTGGCAGGGGCTGGCCAGCTGGGCACCGAACTTCAGCGCCTGGAGCACGGCCAGCCCGGTCAGATCGGCGCCGGACAGGCCGAACGGGAAGCCGAAGTAGTTCTCGATCCGGGAGCTGGCCGCGGCCTGCCCGCCGGTGCCGACGCCGTCCAGCAGCACGGTGTCCAGGCCCTCGGACGCCCCATAGACCGCGGCCGCCAGGCCGGCCGGGCCAGCGCCGACGATCGTGACGTCAACCGGCTTGGTGGAAGAACGACGGTAACTCAGGCCCAGCTTCTCGGCTAGGCCGCCCGGCGTGGCCTGTTTCAGCGTGGTACCGGGCATGACGACGGCGGGCAAGTCGTCCTCGGTCAGGCCGGAGGATTCCATCATGGCCCGGCCCGCAGGGGTGTCGGCATCGAACCAAAGATGGATCAGACGCTGCCGGGCGGCATACGTCCGCAGCGCCAGCGCCGCCGCCGACCTGGCGCCGCCGACGATCTCCACCGCCAGGGCGGCGGTGCTGCGCTGCAGCAGCTCCCGGCGGGCGATCAGCGCCTTGAACACAATGTCGGACAGTTCGACGTCGGTGGCCATGAGCTGCCGCAGGCGCTCCGGCGACACCCGGTGTATCGTCCCGGCCTCCCGCGCCTGGCACAAGAGGTAGACGTTCTGCCCGGTCAGCAGGTTCAGCTCGCCGACAAAGCCGCCCGCATCAACTACCGCGACGGTCGCGGCGGGCACGTCAGCGGTCGCCGTCCGGACAACCTCCACCGAACCCCGGGCGACCACGATCAGATCGGCATCTTCGTCGCCCGGACGGAACAGGACATCGCCCCGATGAATCTCCTGCGGCGAGCCGTAGGACAGAAGCCGGGCGAACAGCTCATCGCCCAGCCGCGGCGATGCCACGCTGGTCGGCACCAGCGGTCTGCCCGGCTGTCTGCGTCCGTGGCTGGCGCGCAGCCGATCCAGATCATCCGGAGTGGCCCAGTCCACCGGCCGGGCCAGGCCGGCCTGGCTGAACACAGAGCCGCGCCCGGCCCAGGGCGCGGCGCCGGCACGCGACCGTTCATTCATCGCTGTCAACCTTTCAGTTCTCCTGCCATCAGGTCAAACGTCTTGCCGGCCAGCTGCCTCGCCATCCGCTCGGCGCGCTGGACCTCGCGGTAGATAAGCGTCTCGCAGAACGGCGCGGCAGCGGACAACGCGGCCCAGGCGGCCGGTGATCATCGGCTGCGCCCCGGTGCGCCGGTCAAGAGACGGTGCTGCCTCGGCGCCAGCCCGGTGCCGGGGCGCCGATGCCAGCTATCGGATGCGCCACCCGCTTGATGTTGAGCAGGTTGGTGTACGTCACGTTGTCGGTGGTCGAGGTGCGGCCGTAGGTCCCGCAGCCCAGCGTGAGTGATGGCGTCAACCCGTTGCCGAGGCCGATGCAGCCTTGCGATCCCGGACCATTGACCAGGACCCGGCTGGCTGGCATCTGCTGCGCAAATGACACTTGCAGCCGCTCGCTGCGGGTGTGGATGATCGCGGTATGGCCGGAGCCGCCGTGGCCGAGGATCTGCAGGCAAAGCCGGATGCCGTCGTCCTCACCGTCGGCAGTGAACAGCGACAGGATCGGGGCGAGCTTTTCCTTGCCGTAAGGGCCTGACACGGCTTCGCGGGGCACGGAAGCGACGAGCAGGCGAGTGCCGGCCGGAACCTCGATGCCCGCCTCGGCGGCGATAGCCGTGGCCGCCTGCCCGAGCGCGGTACGGCGCAGACGCCCGTCCCGGTCGTCAAAGACGACCCGCGCCACGCGGTCGCATTCCGCGGCATCGAGCACGGCCGCGCCGGCCGCCCGCAGCGCGCCGACGAACGAGTCGCGCACAGATTGATCGACGACCAGGTTGTTTTCCGAGCCGCAGATGATGCCGTGATCAAATGACTTGCTGGCCACGACGATCCGGGCTGCGGCCTCGACGTCGGCATCCGCACAGACCCAGGCGGGCGCGTTCCCGGCCCCGACGCCGATCGCGGGCGTACCGGAGCTGTAGGCGGCTTTGACCATGGCCGTCCCGCCGGTGGCGAGGATCATCGACACGCCGGGGTGGCGCATCAGCGCCGCGGTGGTCTGGCGAGTGGGGCGATGGGGGACACTCTGGACGAGATCGGCTGACGCTCCGTGGCTGGTCAGGACCTGGCGGAGAAGGTCCACGGTCATGGCGCCGACGTTGGCCGCGTCGGGGTGCGAGCTGACGATGAGCGCGTCGCGCGCCTTGACGCAGATCAGGGTCTTGAACACCAGCGTCGACACCGGGTTGGTCATCGGAATGAGCCCGAGGACGACGCCCATGGGATCGGCGATCTTCATCAGTGCCGCTCGCTCGTCGGTGCCGATGACGCCGACGCCCGGCTTCCCTACCAATGACTGCGCCACATCGAGGCTTGCGAACCGGTTCTTGTCCGCCTTGTCGGCCGCGCAGCCGATGCCTGTTTCGGCCACGGTCGCAGCGGCGAGTTCGTCTGCATGGCCCGCGATCTGCGTGGCTAGGTCGGTAATGAGGTCATCTATCTTGTCCTCGGGCCAGCCGGCGATGCTCTCCTGGGCCGTGGCCGACCGTGCGACAAGCGCATCCATGGCCGCATCCGGCTCGCCGGTCAGCATGAACTCCTCAAGGCCCTTTGAGAAGGCGCGGGCCTTCCCCGCAGCATTGCGAGAAAGCCAGCGCAGCATTAGGACTCCCGTCGCCGGGTCGCTGTCGCACAGTTCGCCCAGTGCACCAGCGGACAGCCGCCGGGCGACAACGTCACTGTGCGCATAGGCGCTCGCAGAGCGGGGACTGCCGTCGAGCAGGCCGAACTCACCGCAGACGGTGCCCGGCCCCATGAACGACACGACGCCGTCGCTGTCAAAGTCCGGCCGTTCAACTTCGACCCGTACCTCGCCCGACACGATGAGATAGCACGCGTCGCCTGGACTGCCCTCGCGCATGAGGCAACTCCCTCGGGGGAACTGCACGGTTTCGAGATGCGACTCAAGTCCTAAGATTCCGGCGTCTTCAAGGTGCCGATGCCTGGGCTGAGAAACCACGCTGATCCTCCTCAGGTCCCCCTCTCCATAGTTGTCGCATACCGCCGGTGTTGCGGCCAGTGAGCGGGCATGCCGGAAACGGGTGGTGGTAACACGCAGGTCTGGCGGTGAGCCCGCAAGGGGCCGGACCGCTCCCGGTTGGCCCGCTCGGCCGTCAGCATCCCGAAATGTGCCGGGGCATACGGTGCCATCGCCGCCTGGCTACTAGGGTGATGGCCGTGCCGAGCGATCGGGTCGATGCCACGCTGAAGGGCTTTACCCGCTGGGCCCGCGACGCCTCGCCGAAGCTCAGCGGTGACCCCGATGCGGACGCCGAGGAACTACGGCTGCTCCTGGGCATGTTGCGCGATCATGTCGGCGTGAAAGACCCGGCCGACCTGGGTCCTGGCGACCTTCGCGAATTGCTGTTGCGGGTGTACCCGCGCAAGGTGACGGTGCTGGATGCCGAGGACACCGCGGACGCTCTCCCGGCCCTCCGTGACCTGCTGATGTTCCTAGCCGACACCGGCGCGGTCGCGGCGACGGCCGCGAAACGGCTGGAACGCGAGCTGGACGAGGTAGCGCCGCAGTTCGCAAGCGCGGTCATGGACCCGAAGAGCTGGGGGATGGCGCGCGCGATTGCCCAGGCGATGGCCTCGGACGGGGTGGACTTCGGCGACCGAGAGGCAGTAGATCGCTGGATCGTGGGCCATAACGACCGGATGGGCGCGGGCCAGGCGGACGACGAGGACCCGTTCGGTTACCTCGCCGAAGACGGTGCCGACCTGGACAGCCTCGAGCTGGACGATCTTGATCTGGATGACGACTTCGAGCTGGACGACGAGGACTTCGGGCTGAAGGAGGCATTCGGGCTACCCGACCGGATGCCGCCGGTGCGCCTGCCCGCCGAGCCGGAGCTGGCCGTGATGTGCAGGGCTGCGCCGCTGCTCGGGCGGGCCCGGAGGCTCGCCGAGTGGGCCGCACCCGGCCGCGACGTCAGCTGGGACGAGGAGCTGACTGCCGCGGACACGCTCGCAGCCGCACGCGAGCTGGGCATCGCGGTTCCGGTCAAGGCCGAGGTGGCTCCGGAGGCGCTGCCGGGCATGCCCGAACCGTCGGCGGTCACGAGCATGCAGGCTGTACCGGAGCTGGCCAGGCTGTGGGAGATCGCGCTGGACGTGGGCTTCCTGGAGCTGGATGCCGACGGTACCCGCGTGGAGCCCGGCGAGGTCATGGGCTGCTGGCCGGGCGGAACGGATGAGGAGGCCCTGGACGTCTGGAGCGCGGTGCTGGCGTCCGTCCTCGGCCGGCTGGAGGAGGATTCTGCCCTCGACGCGCGCCGGGGCCGGCTGCTGGATTTCACCGGGGCTGGCGGGGCGCTGATGGTGATGCTGTTCCTCGCCCGGACGGCCGGTGTGCCCGTCAGCGAGGCCTCCGACATGATCAGGGAGGTCGCGACCGCCGAGCTGACGCCGGTCCGAGCGGCCAAGGCCTGGCAATCGTGGACCCGCGGGCACGGGGATCCCGCAGAGGACCTGCTGGGCCAGCTTGCGGAGCTGGGCGCGGTATCGCTGCCGGACCAGCCGCCAGGCGAGCCATCCGGTGAGAGCAGCGATGACGGCCCGGTGGCGCGGTTGAGCCCGCTGGGCACCTGGGCGATGCGCGAGCAGCTCGGCGAGGAGGGCGTAGAGATCCCGCTGCTGCCGCCGCCCGACCAGATGACCGCCGCGGATCTGCTGGCCGCAGCCGAGGACCTCGACGAAGAGGAGACCGAAGCCGAGACGGCGGCCTGGCTGGAGCTAAGGGCCCCGGACGTCGCGGCCGGTGAGCTGCTCGCGGCCGCGGCCGACGGCGGCCCCGCTGGGCGGCTGCTCGCGATCGGGACCGTGAACGGGCTGGGCACGGCGGCCGCGCCCGCGTGGCGGGACGCGCTCGGCCGGCCAGAACTGCGGGCGTACGCGAAGATTGCCCTGACCGAGATCGCCGGCGGCGAGCCGGGAGTCACCGTGCTCGCCGGCCTCGAGCCAGAACTTGCTGACCTCGCCTGGCTGCTCACCGACGTGCTGGCGGCCTTGTCCGACGACCCGGACGAGCTGCGGCAGCAGATCCGCGACTCAGTCCCGCCCGGCCAGGAACAACAGGTGTTCGATGCCATGTCGCGGTCGCCCCACCCGGACGCGGCCAGCGCGCTGTCGCTGATCGGCCAGCATCATCCCGACAAGCGGATCGCCAAGGCGGCGCGCAGGTCCGCCTACCGGGCGGCCGCCCGGCCGAAGCGCGCCCGCTGAACGAGGCACACCTCATGCGGCTAGATGAACATGACTGTCGCGGCCAGGGGAAGCAGCCGGGCCGAGCAAGCGTTAGGGTGATGCGATACACCACCCGGCTCCTTGTGGGCCGGGTTTCATTTTGGCTGGGCTGCCCTGCAGGGCCCCGGTCAGCCGATCCGGTCGAGGGACACGCGGCCGCTCGGCGGCAGGACGATGACGGCTGGATAGGGACCGAGTAGCGGGCCCAGGCGGGTGGTCTGCGGGTACGTGACGGCATCGGTAACCGCACCGGTGGCGATGTTGTAGCGGCCAACGCAGCTCTGGCCCGAGCACCCCGACGCCTCGGGCATACTGCTGGCGACCGGCCCGGCGAGGCTGTCGATCGCGTGGTTGCTGCCCGCGATTCCCGGTGCGTTCGTCTCCGGGCCGGCCAGTGTCGTGGCGTTATAGGTCTGCGACGAGGAGTCCAGACCCTGCCCGGCATCGTGGATCAGGAAGAGCTGGCTGCCGATGACGCTGATCGCCTGGATCGCCGCGGGACCGGAGAGTTCCTGGTTGACGGTCTGATTGGTCGATGACTGCAGCCGCGTCCCGTTCGGGTTGATGCGGACGATGGTCGCGCCACCGGATTCCACGTAGTACAGCCCCAGCGGCCCGGCCGCCACGCTCACGACGTTCGCTGCGTCGCTGCCGACCGCGGTCACGGTGCCAGAGCCCGGGCTGATCTCGACCACCTGCCCGGGGCCGCTGACACTGCCGAGGACAGCCCACAGCTGGCCGGCCGCCGCGGCCATCAGGCGGACGGGCCGGGCCAGCGTCAGCGTCCGGGCGATCGACCCGGTCGCCCGCGCGTACTCGACGATCTGGTTGCCGCCGCCCACGTAGAGATAGGTGTCGTCGGCGGCCAGCGCCGCTACCGGGATCGACGGATGCTCCGCGACCTGAACCGGCCCGCCGCCGTCGACGACGTAGACAGCGGTTCCCGCGGGAGCCACCGGCGACCCGTTCTGCGGTGCGCCGAAGGCGGCGAACACGCTGCCGTCCGGCGCCTCGGCGGCGATCGCGGCCAGGAAGGCGCTGCTTTTGACCGGGAACGCATCACGCCGCAGCACGCGCAACTGGCCGGAGGTTGACGGCGCCGGCGGGGCAGGCACGGACACCGCGGTCGGGCTGGTGCTGGGACGCGCGGAAGCAGACGGCGTCACGCTGGCCGGGCTGGATGTACTCGCCGTCGTGCCCGTCCCATGGCCGCCCGAGCAGCCGACAACCAGCAACGCCGCGGTCCCGGCGAGTGCCGCAGCCAACAGTGGACGCACCGCGCCATAGTAGGTGAACCGGTGCGCCCGTGACGTCTGATCTGGACACATGGCCAGCTGCGACTCGAGCAGCAAGCACAGGTCCACTTCAGCTAGCGCGCGCTCCGGGCCCCTGGCCAAGGCGGTTCTTCCTCGTCATTCTCCCTGCCGGGCAACGGGATCGGGGAGATCGGCAGGCCCGGCGGCCGCGGCGGCCGCGCGCATGGGCCCCTGCGCCAGCTCGGGATGGTCGTACTCGTCGTGCCAGTTCCACCAGTCGTACGGCGCACTCTGCGGATAGCCCTCGGGCGAGTCCTCCCACGTCTCCTGCCGCCCGAGCGCGGTCAGGTCGAGGTAGCTCCAGGTGCTGCCCAGCGCCTCGTCGCCGCGGTTGTTGAGGAAGTAGGTGCGGAACACCCGGTCGCCGTCGCGGAGGAACGCGTTCGTGCCGTGATACTCGTCCACGCCGAAGTCGGCGTCCCACTCGTCGGTGATCGTGTACCAGGGCATCGTCCAGCCCATCCGCTGCTTCAGCCGCGCGATGTCAGCCTGCGGCGCGCGCGAGGCGTACGCGAACGTGATGTCCCGGGCGTTCAGGTGCGTGAGGTGGGCGACCTGGTCGGCCATCATCGAGCAGCCGTGGCACGCGTGGTCCGGCCAGCCGATGACCCCGGGCTCGAAGAACGCGCG
Organism: uncultured Actinomycetota bacterium; assembly: GCA_963729365.1. Lineage (GTDB taxonomy): Bacteria > Actinomycetota > Actinomycetes > Streptosporangiales > Streptosporangiaceae > JASHPR01. The sequence goes on along the minus strand of CAVSNQ010000003.1, from coordinate 90,156 downwards.
GTAGACGACCAGCTGGCGGCGCCCCTCGAACAGGCCGGCCAGGCTCACCTTCCCGCCGGGCCCGTCGAACGCGTACTCCTTCTCCGCCGCCAGCCACGGCATCCGCCGCCGCTCCGCGGCCAGCGCGTCCCGGGCCCGGGTCAGTTCCTTCTCCTTCACCAGCAGCGCCTGCCGCGCCGCCTCCCACTCCTGCTCCGTGACGATCGGGGGTGTCTTCATGGCCTTTTCACCTTTCAGTCCTGATGTCCTCGGGCTTCGCGGGAACGTTGCGTTCGCGCGCACCCTGGTCAAGATGCTCCTTCAATGCCTCGAGCGGGCCGTCCCAGTCGCGGGCCAGCGCGGCCAGGAACTGCTGCGCCACCTGCATCGGCGCGGAGCGCAGCCGGTAGCGCACCCGCCGCCGCTCCCCGGGCTCGGCCGTCACCAGCCCGGCTTCGGCCAGCAGCGCCAGGTGCTTGGCGATCGCCTGCCGGGTGATCGGCAGGCGGCCGGCCAGGTCCGTCGCCGTGGCCGGCCCCCTGCGGCCAGCGCGGCCAGGATCGCGCGCCGGCTCGGGTCGGCCAGGGCGGCGAACACCTGCTCGGCGACCGCCTCGACGTCACCCGGCATCGAGGTACTCGGCCAGCTCACCCAGTTCCTTCGCCCAGCCCTCGGTGTTACCGTCGAACGCCTTGCGGTGAGCCTCCTCAGGAAGCTGGGCGAACCCGGACTCGACCACCGTCAGCCGGGTGCCCGCACCGGCCTTCTCGAGCGTGAACTCGACGTAGGTCCGCCGCGGGTCGTCACCGGGGAGCCCGTAGATGTGCCAGGTGAACCCGAACACCTCGGGCTCCTCCACCCGTTCCACCCGCATGTCGGCCGTGAACCCTTCGTCCGCCCAGCTCATCCGGGCCGTCCCGCCCGGGCGCAGGTCGATCGCGGCCTCGTTGCCGAACCAGGCGCCCAGCCCTTCGGCCGTGGTCAGCGCCGCCCATACCTTCTCCGGCGGGTGAGCGAGCTCCACGGTCCGCTCGATCCGATCAGGAAAACCCATGTCAGCCTCCAAGCGAGTAGCAACCGGACGGTTGCCACTCTATGGCAACCGTCCGGTTGCGTCAACGGTTCAGCGCGATGCCGGCCGAGGCGTTCCCGCGACAGCTACTCCGCGCCGATGCTCACCAGCTCGTCCCCGTGCTCGGGGGCCGGGGCGGGCCCGGCCTCCGGCTGCCGGGCCGCGCGGCGCGGGAGCGCGATCCCGACCAGCACCGCAGCGGCCACGGCGGTGATGCCGGCGACGGTGAATCCGGTCGTCATCGCCGTGGTGAAACCATCGTGCGCGACCTGGAGCACGTGCGGCCCCAGCGGGCCCGCGTGAGCGGCCACGGCGTCGGCGGCGGCGATCGACGGCCGGGCCGCCGCGATGAGCGGGCCGGGCAGGCCGCTGCTGTCCAGGCTGTGCCGGAACGAGCTCGCGACGACGCTGCCGATCACCGCGATGCCCAGGCTGCCGCCCAGTTCCTGCACGGTGTCGTTGATGGCGCTGCCCGCTCCGTACTGCGCGGCCGGCAGGACCGACATAATCGACTCGCCCGCGGGCGCCATCACCAGGCCCATTCCGGCCCCCATGATCGCCACGCCGACGGCCAGGAACGTATAGCTCGTGGTCGGTGTCGCCTGCGTGAGCAGGAGCAGCCCGCCGCCCATCAGGGCCAGGCCCGCCGGGATCACCACGCGAATGCCGAGCCGGGCCACGAGCCTGCTGCTCATCGGCGCGAACACCATCACCGCAATGGCGAACGGCAGCGCGCGCACGCCCGCGGACAGCGGGCTGTAGCCGTGCACCAGCTGCAGGTACTGGGTCAGCGCGAACAGCGACCCGAACAGCGCCAGGAAGGTCAGGCCGATGGCCGCGCTGGCTGCGGAGAACGCGCGGTGCCGGAAGACGCGGACGTCGATGAGCGGGTTGGCCACCCGCAGCTCGCGGTAGGCGAAGGCCGCGACCAGCACGGCACCGAGGGCCAGCTCGCCGAGCGTCACGGCCGAGGTCCAGCCCCGGTTCGGGCCCTCGATGACCGCGTCGACGATGGCCAGCATCGCGGCCGCGGAGAGCACGGCACCGAGGATGTCGAGCCGCGTGCCTGCCGCGCGCCGTCCCGGCAGGTCCGGAACCACGGCCAGGACGGTGGCGATGGCGACGGCGACGAGCGGCACGTTCACCCAGAACACCGAGCCCCAGTAGAAGTGGGCCAGCAGCAGCCCGCCGAGCGTCGGGCCGACCACGATGCCGACGCCGGCGATCGCCGACCACGCGCTGATCGCTCCGGCCCGCTCCTTGGCCGGGAAGACGGCGGTCAGGATCGACAGCGTCGCGGGCATGACGAACGCCGCGCCGACGCCCATCATCGCGCGCGCGGCGATCAGGGTCGAGGAGTCGCCGGAGAGGGCGGCCCAGGCCGACCCGGAGGCGAAAATGGCCAGTCCCAGCAGCAGCGCCCGGCGGCGCCCGAAGCGGTCGCCGAGGGCGCCCGCCATGACCAGCAGCGCGGCGAACGTCAGCGTGTAGCCGTCGGTGATCCACTGCAGGTCGGTGGTCGATGCGTGCAGCACCCGGGCCAGGGTCGGCAGCGCGGTGTTCAGGATCGTGTTGTCGATGACGACGATGAGCAGTGACAGGCACATGACGGCGAGGATCGCCCGCCGCCGCGGGTGGCCCTGCTGCCCCGCGAGTGCCTCTCGGCTGTTGATCTGCTCCATGGCTCCGGTCTCCCTAGGATGGGCTAACGCTCGTTGGCTTACAGATGTAAGTTTTACAGCATGAGTAAACAGTTGTAAAGTCATTTGCATGAGAGAAGCGGTCAGGGAGCGGAACCGGCGGGGCGAGGGCGCGAGGCTGCGGGACGAGATCCTGGCCGGGGCAACCGAGCTGCTGGAGCGGACCGGCAGCGAGGAGGCCGTGACGCTCCGGGCCGTCGCCCGCCAGGTCGGCATCTCGGCCCCGTCGATCTACTCGCACTTCGCCGATCGCGAGGCGATCGTGACCGCGATCGTTGACGACGCGTTCAGCGACTTCAATGCCGCGATCCGGGCCGCCAGCGACGCCGCCCTGCAGGCCGGGCCGGATCCGCTCGCGCGCCTGCGGGCCGGCTGCGCTGCCTACCTGCGATTTGCCGCCGAGCGGCCGAACCGGTACCGGCTGCTGTTCGAGCGCCGGGACCTCATCGGCGATGACTCGGGGCCTATCCCGGTGATCCGGACCGAGGGCTTCGGGCTGCTGGTCGCCAGCCTGCAGGGCTGCATCGACGCTGGCATTTCAGCCAGCGACGACCCGGTTCGCGACGCCACCGCCATCTGGGTCGCGCTGCACGGCTTCGCCACGCTGCACAGCTTGCTGCCCGGTTTCCCATGGCCCGACACGAACGTGATGCTCGACCGGATCGTCTACGGCCTGGCCCAGATAGCTACTTAGGGGGCACGTCTCCGGCCACAGCCGCATGGGCCGCCGCGGTGAACAGCGCCGTGAAGTGCTCAACCACCTCGTCTACCGGCTTGTCCAGGTCCCCGTTGATCCAGTCGAGCAGGAGCTCGACGACGCCGCCCATCAGGAAGCGGGCGGTCAGCACGGGGTCGAGGCGCAGCCGCAGGTCACCGGCGAGCCGCAGCGCCTGATCGGCGGTGAGCTGCGCCAGTGCGTGTCTCGTCTCGCGGCGAAGCCGTTCCAGGCGCTCGCTGACGCCGACGACCTCGAGCGCCACGATCCTCGCCTTGCGGCGGTCCTCGGTGACGGCCGTCCACCCGGCCTGCAGGCCCGCGCCTGCGCCTCGATCGTGTGCTCCCGGGCCACCGCTTCGCTGGCCCTGAGGAAGATGTCGGTGACGATGCGCTGGTAAACGCTGTACAGAAGGTCCTCACGGTCCTTGAACGACTCGTAGAAATAGCGGGAATTCAGCGCGGCGGCGGCGCTGACGGCGCGGATCGAGGTGCGCGCGAATCCGAGGGTGCCGAACAGCTCCAGCCCGGCCTCCATCAGCCGTTCCCGGCGCTCGGCCTGGCGCTCTGACGGCGTGATGCCCCGGTAACGGCGGGAGGGTTCCACACGCGATTCTATCGGCTGGCCGGGACGAGCCGCGCCGGCCGGAGTCCACCGCTGGAACCGGTAAGGAAGGATACGGTCATGCGAGGTGAGATCAGGTGCGCCGGCACCGCACGGGGCGCGGCCGTCGCCGTCCTCTGCGTTGCGGCCGTCCTGGCTGTTCCGGCTTGCTCACCGGCCGCTCGCTCCGCCGGGAAGGCCGCGACGGCCAGCGCTGCGCCGTCGGCGCGGAGCCCGGCGGCCCCGGCCACCCGGGGCGAGGATGCTGGGCGGCCGCAGGTGACCTCGGTGACCATCGCTGCGGTCGGGGACACGATGCTGGGGAACGTGCCCGATCTGCCGCCGGACCCGGCGGCGTATTTCGGCGCGGTCAAGCACACCCTCGACGTTGGCGCCCAGATCGTTTTCGGCAACCTCGAAGGAACGCTCACCACCGCGACCACCAGCAAATGCGGTCCAGGCGAGGCGAGCACCGATTGTTACGCCTTCAAGGATCCGCCGCGCTACGTGCGGTACCTCAAACAGGCCGGGTTCACCGTCCTGAACGACGCGAATAACCACTCGTTCGACTTCGGCGCCGCCGGGCAGGCCCAGACCGTCCGGGTGATCCACGCGGCCGGGCTGGCCCAGACGGGGCTGCCCGGCGAGATCACCGTGGTCAAGGCCAATGGGGTCAAGGTGGCGTTCGTCGCGTTCGCACCGTATGACTACGACGCCAACCTGCTTGACCTGCCCGCCGCCCGGGCGCTGATCGAGCAGGCCCGCCGGGAAGCGCGCATCGTCGTCGTCTACATGCACGCCGGCGCGGAAGGCGCCACTGCCGACCACGTGACCGGGCACGAGGAGTATTACCTGGGCGAGGACCGAGGCAACGCCGAAGCATTCGCCCACCTGGCGATCAACTCCGGCGCCAGCCTGGTCATCGCCAGCGGCCCGCACGTCGTGCGGGGCATGCAGTTTTACCGGGGCCACCTTGTCGCCTACAGCCTGGGCAACTTCGCCAGCTACGGCGACTTCGCGGCCAGTGGCGACCTGGACATGAGCGTCATCCTGCACGTGACCTTGTCCTCCGCCGGCCGTTTCCTGCGGGCCCGCATCTACCCCATCCAGTTCACCGGCCAGGGACAGCCCGTACCCGGCGGCAGCGCAGTGCCCTTCATCGCCCGGCTGTCATCGCAAGACTTCGGCCCAGCCGCAGCCCGCATCTCGCCGGCCGGAGTGATCCAGCCGCCCCGGGCCGGGACAGGCTAGCCGCCCACGCTCGGCAATGGCCCGGGTGGGCCGACGGGCAGCTCACCGGCCTGCCGCCGAGTGTCCCGGCGGTCAGGGAACGCGGGCCACGCAGCGGAATCCGATATGGCTCGACGACGTTTCGATGGCCTGGCCCTGGCGGGCAGCCGGCCGGTAGCGCAGGCAGTAGTCCGGAGCGCAGAGAAACGAGCCCCCCTTGACGACTCGGCGGGGAATATGAGTATCGGGCTGTGCGCGGTCGTAGCTGTGCTCGGGAGTCTCGACGCGGGGATCGTGCGGTACGCAGCACGCCGGCGAGTTGTCGCGGTGCCGGGGGGTGAAGAAGTCTGAGGTCCACTCCCAGACGTTGCCGGTCATCTCGAAGAGACCGTAGCCGTTCGGCGGGAACCGCTTGACCGGTGCGGTGCCCCGGTAGCCGCCGATGGCCAGATTTTCCCAGGGAAAGCGCCCCTGCCAGGTATTGGCCATCACCCGCCCCTGCGGGTAGAGATCGTCGCCCCAGCAGTAGACGGCCCCGTCGATGCCGCCCCGGGCGGCCCGTTCCCATTCGGCCTCGGACGGCAGGGCCTTACCGGCCCACGTGGCGAACGCCGCGGCGTCCTCGTAGGCAACGTGGGTGACCGGGTGCCGGTCACGACCGGCTGCGCTGCTGCCCGGCCCCTCCGGATGCCGCCATTGTGCTCCCGGAACCCAAGACCACCAGTTGCGCGGGTCATTGAGGTCGACGGGCCCGCCGGGCTGGGTGAAGACGAGGGATCCTGGCACGAGAACCTCGGGCGCCGCACCGGGGTAATGGGCGGGGTCCGGGACGCGTTCGGCAACGGTCAGGTAACCGGTCGCCCTGACAAATCGGCGGTATTCGGCGACGGTAATGACGTGCTCATCCATCCAGAAACCGCTGACGCTGACACGGTGGACGGGGCGCTCCTCGGGGTAAAAATCGGCTGACCCCATGAGAAAGGCGCCTTCCGGTACCCACACCATATCCTTGAAGCGCCTGGCCGGTGTCATTCCGGGATCTCCCTTCACCATTCGGGCAATGCCCTCAGAGCGCCGTAGCGACGATAATGTTAGCGAGGTTACGGCGGCAGATCGGGAGCTAGCGTTTCACCAGCCTGCGCATCGCCCGCCGCGTAGAGTTCCCCGGTACCGGCACGCGAACACGGGGGATTAAGGTGAGCGAAAAAAGAGGGCTGTTCTCGCGTCGGCGTTTTATCCAGGGCGCGGGCGCGGCGGCCGCAACGGCGGGTATCACCCAGTTCGGCCAGTCAGAAGCAGCGTCGGCGGCCACCGTGACCCCGCCGCCGTTCCAGCCCCGAGGGAAACTCCGCCAGCGGCCGAATTTCCTGTTCATCATGGCCGATGAGTACCGGTACCCGGTCTCGTACGAATCCGAGGAACTGAAGGCCTTCCGGGCCAGGTACCTGACGGCCGAGCAGTCGCTCCGCCGTAACGGACTCGAGTTCGCCAACCACTACCACATGTCATCGGCCTGCGTCCCGAGCCGGGCCTCGATCTTCACTGGCCAGTACCCCTCGCTGCACGGGGTGAGCCAGACGACGGGCGCAGCCAAGGCTTCCTTCGAGAACGATACGTTCTGGCTCGACCCTAATACGGTCCCGACGATGGGCGACTATTTCCGCGCCGGAGGTTACGACACCTACTATAAGGGCAAGTGGCACATTTCCGAAGCCGACATGCTCATTCCCGGCACCCACGACAGCCTTTTGAGCTTCGATGACAAGGGAATCCCGATTCCGCGGGTCGAGGAAGAATACCTGGCCGCCAACCGGCTCGGCGAATTCGGCTTCAGCGGATGGATCGGCCCTGAGCCGCACGGGAGCAACCCGCTTAACTCCGGTTCCTCGGCGGCTGACGCCATCGGCCGGGACGCGAAGTTCGCCACCCAGACCGCGGACCTCCTGGGCGCATTAAGCAGGCACGGCAGCAGAGGCCGGCCATGGCTGGTGGTCAGCTCGTTCACCAACCCGCACGACATCACCGTATGGGGCCAGGCCACCCTGGTGTCCCCGTCCTGGAATCTGCGCGGTCAGCTGCGGGACAGCAAAGTGCCCCGCCAGCTCTTTGATCCGGTCAAATACGCGGCCACGTCCAACGAGAACCTGGACGGGAAGCCGCAGTGCCAGCCCAGCTTCATCGAGACCTACCCGAAGGTGTTCCAGACGGTGCGCAACACGCTGGACTACCGCAGGTTCTACTACCAGCTGCAGCAGAACGTGAACAACCAGATCCAGAAGGTTCTCGACGCGCTCAACGCCGACCCGGTCATGGCCGCGAATACCATTGTGATCTTCACCTCAGACCACGGCAGCCTGCTGGGCGCGCACGGCGGGATGTTCCAGAAGTGGCATCAGGCGTACGAGGAATCGTCGCATGTGCCCTTCATCGTGCACAGCCCGGCGCTGTTCTCGGGCCGGCAGACCCTCGACGCGATCACCAGCCACGCTGACCTGCTGCCGACCATGCTCGGCCTGGCCGGACTCAGCCCCGCCCGGCTGGGACGAGAGCTGGCCAGGACCCACAACGAGGTCCATCACCTGGTCGGCCGGGATCTCTCGGGCGTGATCCTCGGCGAGGTCGATCCCGGTCAGCTCACCGAGCCCGTTTACTTCATGACCGACGACGAGCCCAGCCGGGGAGCCAACCAGACCACCTCGACCGGCTTCATGTACGAGTCGGTCATCCAGCCCAACCACGTGGAAACGGTCGTGGCCAACCTGCCCACCGGCAGGAACGGCACGCTCGAGAAGTGGAAGTACTCCCGGTACTCCGACAATCCCCAGTTCTGGAGCGACCCGCAAAGCGAGTCCCTGACCGATTCGCACCTCCCGCCCACATCGCCGGACTTCGGCACGGAACGGGACGTCGTCACCTTCATCGACGGCAACGTGAACCGGGCCGGCACCAACGAGGCCACCACCACGGTGAAGACCGATCCGGTCCCCGACCAGACCGAGGCCTACAACCTGGCCCGAGACCCGCTGGAGCTGGACAACCTGGCCAACAGCGCCAATCCCGCCATCCGGGCCACACTCCGGCAGCTCGAGGCGATGCTTCACGCCCAGTGCCAGGCCAAGAGGCTCAAGCCCAGGAGCGGCACGGTGCCCTCGCAGCCCGACTGCTGACCGCGGCCGGCCGGGATGCTCCGGCTATTGGAACAAGCCCTGCCCGTACCAGCCGGTGGCGTCCCGCACGCCGGGGAGGGTGAAGAAATACCCGCCGCCGAACGGTTGCACGTAGTCGACCAGAGGCTCGTTGATGAGCCGCTTCTGGATCGTCTCGAACTGCCGCTGGACGTCCTGCTGATAGGCGATGAAGATGTGTCCCGCCTGCAGGTTCCCGTTCTCGTCCACGCCGAGGTCGTAATTGTAGGAGCGGCGTATGATCCGCTGGCGGGCGGTCGGGTTGGTGCGCGGGTTCGCGAGCCGGATGTGGGAGTCCAGCGGGATGACGTACCCGTGCGGGTCGGCGGCATAGTCGGGGATGTCGAACTCGCTGGTGCCGTCCAGCGGCGCCCCGCTGTCGCGGCGACGGCCGAACATGTTCTGCTGCTCATTGATAGACACGCGGTCCCAGAACTCGACCAGCATCCGGATCAGCCGTACGACCTGGTAGGAGCCGCCCTGCGCCCAGCGGGGCTCGGCCGGATCGTCGACCCAGACCAGGCTGTCCGCCAGCGTTCCGGCCGGGTTGGCGGTGCCGTCCTTGAATCCCAGCAGGTTCCGCGAGGTCCCGGACGGCCGCGGCGGGGAGGCGTAGCCCTCCATCTTCCAGCGCAACTGCATGCCGCCGCTGGTGTGCTTGGTGATGTCGCGGATGGCGTGGTGGACCGTATCGGGATGGTTGGCGCACAGTTGGAGCAGCAGGTCACCGTGCAGCAGGGCGGGCTCGAGGAAGTCGTTGGGGAACGCCGGCATCTCGGTCAGCTTCAGCGGTTTGCGGTTCCCGAGGCCGTAACGGTCGTCGAACAGGCTCGATCCCACCGACAGCGTGATGGTGAGCCCGTCGGCCGGCACCGTCGGCCCCAGGACGTCGCTGTCGGAGGGCGGCTGCCCGACCCCGAGGTTGGGCGGGGTACCGCCGGTGGCGAGGAACCAGGCCCGGCCGGTCAGTTCGTACATGAGGAGCGCGAGGTCAGGCTGGTTAGTGACGGTGCAGTCGAAGGCGGCGACCGACGCGAACGGCTGCTTGTCCCGTGGTCCCGGCGTGAGCACCCCGGCCTGGTGGGCGCCATGGAACGGGTACGCCGCTTCGGTGACCGGGCCGCCGCCCCTCGTCTGGCCGGCGTCCGCGCGCGCACCGCCGACCAGCACGCCGCCGGCCAGCGCGGTCCCGGCCGCGCCCGACAGCGTGCCTTTGAGAAAGTTGCGCCGGTTGACGTTCACGCGGGGTCGCTCCTTAGGCGGGGGTCAAGCGGCGTCATGAAGGCTTCACCGGGCCGGGGGAACTTCAAGCAGATCCGGAACGGCGGCGAGCGTCTCGAGCACCGCGTCGATGGCCGCATCCACCTGCTCGCGCGCCGCCGGGGAGGCGGTGCCGAGTGACTCCCACTGGCCGTTGACCCGGGTCGCCAGCAGCGCCCCTTTCAGGATGTCCAGCTGGCTGTCGGCGATGGCCGGCAAGCCGGGCTGCCGGGCATTGATCAGCGGGGCCAGGTAGCCAAGCACAGCCGTGGTGACGTCCACGTCGGCGTACGTCTGCGCGAACGCCGCGCCACCGCCCTGGTCGTCAATCCCGGACAGGTGGTCACGCAGCGCGTCCTCGAGGATTTCGTGCGCGCGGACCGGCAGGTTCGCGGGATCGCCGGCCAGGCCGTCGGAGGTCAGGTTCTGCTGCACCATCGCGACGTTGCTGGCCAGCGTCGCGGTGACGGGCAGCAGGGTGGCCGCGCTCTGGCTGTGCCACAGCCCGTATTCCAGCCGGTGCAGCCCGGTGAAGTTCGTGTCGCTGACCCCGTCGGGGAGGCCGTCCGGCAGGCCGTCGACCGCCAGGCCGAGGTTGCCGAAGCTGTCGTAGGAAGCGCCGACGCGCTCCCAGTCCAGCTGCGCGGTGAGCCAGTCTTCCTTCGCCGCGGCCATGTCACCACGGCGCAGGTCGGCCTGGATCCGGGTGACCGCCTGCGCCAGGTCCGCGAGCTGTCGTGCCGCGTAGGCCTGGTACTCCTTATTCGGGCCCGCGAGTTCGCCGGCGGTCACCGGCTTGATGGCGACCGGGCTGCCGCGTGTCGGGCTGGCGGCAGCCGCGTTCCCGGCGGCGGCCACCTGGACCGGCTGGGACACCGTTACCGGCAGGCTGCCCATGAAGCACTTGAAGACATAGGTGCCGCCGTAGAGCGTGGCGCTGAGCTGTGCGCTCGTCCCCGGGCCGATGGTCTCGATCTCGGCCACGATGTCGCCGGACGCGTCGTCGAGGTTGACCTCGCCGGGCAGCCCGGACTGGTTGTCGACCGTGAACGTCTGGGTTCCGGCGGTGGCGGAGGCCCAGTCCCGCGCGCACCCGGTCCGGGTCACGGTCACGGTCACCGCCGCGGTCGATGCAGAACCTGCGGCGGGAAGGGCTGCGATCGTCGTGCCGGCGGCGAGGACCGGCACCACGACGAGTACCCCGGCCACCGCCCACGGCCGCTGTCCGGCCAGCCGCTGCCACCGGCTCGCGGTACCCGCGGTGGCAGTGTGTCGCGCTGCGGCGGGACGGCCGGCCTTCGCGAGCGCCGGGATGACCACAGCGAGGTACGCGATCCAGGCCACGACCTGGAGCACGGTCATCTTCGGCGCCAGGCCGGTGACCCCGATGATCGGCGAGACCCACCAGGACCCTGGGCGGGCGCGCGCGGCGAGGTCGAACGCTATCCACCGCTGCCCCGGCAGCAGGCCTGCGTCCTGCAGGTCGCCGAGCCCGGACGCGAGCATTCCGGCGGCGATCACGCTCAGGGCGAGCGCGGCCCGGCTGAAGAACACTTCCGCGTTCAGCTTGACCGCCGCGCGGTACAGCAGCCAGCAGAGCACCACGGCGGCCGCCAGCCCCGCGGCGGTGCCCGCGAGCGGCCCGGCCGTCTGTCCCGGCGCGCGAGCGGCCGTCCACAAGAACAGCGTCGTCGCCAGGCCTTCGCGGCCGACCACCAGGAACGCGGTGATCGTCAGCGCTACCGCGCCGACCGGCGCCACGCCGGCCACGCCGCCGCGGTGCTGAGCTTTCAGGCCGGTCGCGGTGCCGCGCATCCAGAAGATCACCGCGGTGACCAGGGCCACCGCGAACACGCTGAGCAGTCCGCCGACCGCGTCCCGTGCCTGGCTGGACAGTGCGCCGGCGGAAGAGGTGAGGACAGCAGCGGAAGCGCCGGACAGCGTTACCGCGCCCAGCACGCCGAGCCAGATCGGCGCGGCCGGTATCTTCCTGGCCCGGCCGTCGTGACTCGGGCCGTCGTCCGCGCCCGCCGACCCGGCCTGGCGCACGGCAGCCAGCAGAATGCTGATCACCAGGCCGGCCTCGAGGCCCTCGCGGAGCCCGATCAGCAGATTAGGAACGATATCTGCCCATGTCACACCAGCCAACGTAGGACCCGCCCAAATAGGTCGTCCGTCGAACTGAGTGTGAAAGTCGTCACAGTGAGCGACGCGCCCGCTCCGCAAAGCTGGTCAGGCAACTGGGTGCGCGCCGGGGCCGTCTCCGTCGTGGCTGGTCAGTCGGTGCCGGACTCCATCGCGGCATTATCGAGCAGCTCGTCATCGCCGGGGGCTTTCCCGCGCGAGGCGATCGCCTGTGCCCCGCCCTCCGGCATCGCGCCGATCAGCCCGGTCGAGGCCGCCTGCGCGGCACCGATCAGCGCCGGGTGCGGGCTGCCGACCATGCCGAGTCCGGCGTACTGCTCGAGCTTGGCCCGGGAGTCGGCGATGTCGAGGTTGCGCATGGTCAGCTGGCCGATGCGGTCGACCGGCCCGAAGGCAGAATCCCCGGTCCGTTCCATGGAGAGCTTGTCCGGGTGGTAGCTGAACGCCGGTCCGGAGGTGTCCAGGATGGAGTAGTCCTCACCGCGGCGCAGCCGCAGGGTCACCTCGCCGGTGACCGCGGTCCCGACCCAGCGCTGCAGCGACTCGCGCAGCATCAGCGCCTGCGGGTCCAGCCAGCGGCCTTCGTACAGCAGCCGGCCTAGCCGCCGTCCCTCGTTGTGGTAGCTGGCCAGGGTGTCCTCGTTGTGGATCGCGTTGACCAGCCGCTCGTACGACGCGTGCAGCAACGCCATTCCCGGTGCCTCGTAGATGCCCCGGCTCTTGGCCTCGATGACCCGGTTCTCGATCTGGTCGGACATGCCCACGCCGTGCCGGCCGCCGATGGCGTTGGCCTCAAGCACCAGGTCGACGGCGGAGGCGAACTCCTTGCCGTTGATCGTCACCGGCCGTCCCTGCTCGAAGCCGATCGTGACGTCCTCGGTGGCTATCTCGGTGGCGGGGTCCCAGGACCGCACGCCCATGATCGGATCGACGATCTCGATGCCCACGGCGAGGTGCTCGAGCGCCTTGGCCTCGTGGGTCGCGCCCCAGATGTTCGCGTCGGTGGAGTAGGCCTTCTCCGTGCTGTCCCGGTAGGGCAGGCCGCGGGCGAGCAGCCACTCGGACATCTCCTTGCGGCCGCCGAGCTCGCTGACGAAGTCGGCGTCCAGCCAGGGCTTGTAGATCCGCAGGGCGGGGTTGGCGAGCAGGCCGTAACGGTAGAAACGCTCGATGTCGTTGCCCTTGAAGGTCGAGCCGTCTCCCCAGATCTGCACGTCGTCCTCGAGCATGGCGCGCACCAGCAGGGTGCCCGTGACGGCCCGCCCGAGCGGGGTGGTGTTGAAGTAGGCGCGGCCGCCGGACCGGATGTGGAACGCCCCGCAGGCCAGGGCGGCGAGACCCTCCTCCACCAGGGCGGCCCGGCAGTCGACCAGCCGGGCGACCTCCGCCCCGTAAGCCGCGGCGCGCCCGGGCACCGAGGCGACGTCAGGCTCGTCGTACTGGCCGATGTCGGCGGTGTAGGTGCACGGGACTGCACCCTTCTCGCGCATCCACGCGACCGCTACCGAGGTGTCGAGGCCGCCGGAGAACGCGATTCCGACACGTTCGCCGACCGGCAGGGAAGGGAGCACCTTGGACACGAACGAAAGTATATGCACATTGATGCATGATCATGCAAAGATCCGCGAGGCTGGCGGGGGCCTGTTCGGCGATCGCCTCGATGTCAGGCGGCATCGAGGTAGCCGACCGGGTGAACCAGGACCGAGGGGTGTGCGCTTCGGTCACCGGGGAACGGAACCGGGGCAAGGGGGAGCCGAGCCATGGCGGCCAGCGAGGCGCGGTCACGGGGGGCGGCTCAGGAAGGAGCGCGACGATGTCAACACTGACGGCATGGCGGTTCAGCGGCACAGAGGGGGCCGACGCCGCCGTCCTCAGGCTCAAGCAGCTTGATACTCAGGAGCTCATCGACGTGCAGGACATTGCCGTGATCCGCTGGCCACATTACGCAGCGGGGCCCTTGGCGCAGGAGCACGTGACCGACGAGGGCAGTAAGGTCTCCTCGTTCGTTCACAAGATGAGGCATGGCAACATCGACAGCTCGCTGGTCGATTCGGTGAAAGGCGACATGGCGCCGGGGACCTCGGCGCTCGTGCTGCTGAGTTCCGATGCCGCGATCGAAGCCATCGCGAAGGCGTTCCAGGGACAGGACTTGGAACTCATCCGCTCGGACCTCTCGGTGCAGCAGGAGGACCGGCTGAGAGCTGCCTTCGGCGATTCGGCCGGTACGCAAGAGGGCCAGCCGCCAAGCTAAGCGCTTCAGACCGCCGCCCAGGAGGCCTGGCGAGCCGCCCCTCACCTTTCGCCGTCCCGGTGCGCGGCTCGCCAGGCGTCCCATATCTCCCGGCCGAGCTTTCCGCGAGCGGGGACCGCGATGCCCTGGACGCCGGCTGAGGGTTACTGTGAAGGGCTGTCGGCGCCAGCGTCGGCGGCGGTGCCGGGATAGAACTCCGCCAGGAATGACCGCGTGTCGTCATAGGCGTGCGCGCCCGCTTCGGGCGCCTGGCCAGCCCTGACCCGGCGCAGCACGTCAGCGGATGCCATGACGGCTTCGGGGTACTGATCTTGTACAACTCCGGGTCCTTCTAGGACCGCGATCAGCAGCGCGGTGCCGGGAGGCTCGACGGCGAACAGAATGCGGATATCTCCGTGCCACGGTGCGCCGGGCCATAGCTCCGTGAGGCCCTCTGGCCGGGCCTCCTGGCCCAGTTCCCGCTCCATCTGGGCAGTGATGCCGGCAAGCCTGGCTTCCTCAGCGCTGATCGCCTCCCCGCTGTCTTCTGACTGCCGGTCCTCGTCATCTTCGGCCAGGTCCAAGGCTGCCATGGCCTGGCGGGCCTTAATGCTGCCGCGTACCGCGACATAGCTGGCTTTCAGGGTTTCCTTGCGGGCCCGGGCGGCGTCGACGCGCGCTTGGAGCTGCTGGTTCCGCTCGCGCAGCCGGTTCCTGGCCTCGATCATCCTCGGTAGCAGCTGCCGCGCCTCGGCCGCCTGCTGCTGGATCGCGGCCAGCTTGCCTGATGCCTGCGCGGCCTCCTGCGGCCTGCCCGCATCCAGCGCATGGCGGTGCAGCTCCTCCAGCGTGGCCAGCGCAGCCTCCAGCTCCGCGACCTGATCCTGGATGTCCCTGACCAAAGTGGCGGCATCGGCCTCACCCTGGCGCAGGGCCGCCAGCCGGTCCAGGCTCTGCTGATACGACCGGTCGAGGGCCACGCCCAGCGCCCAGGGCCAGGAACCGGCCGCGGAGACCACCAGCGGATCCCCGAGGCTGGCCCCCTCGGTCATCAGCGTGGCCAGTGCCCTCACCACGCGCAAGGCCACCGACGGGTCGCTGCCGCGAAGGTCAGCCAGCCAGTCGTGAATCTCACCCGACATCCGAAGCGCGTAGCCTGCGCCCGGAGGCGGGCTGCCGTCACCGGCGGCCTGGTGCTCGCTGACGACCGCGCGCCGGGCGGCAGTATAGGGCTCACCCGTCTTAGCCATGCGCTTGCGGGCGGCTGCCCTCATCTTGTCGTGCGGCATCGTGCCCTCAATCCGGTGGCCCTGTCCCGGCGCCTGGCCACCGCGCAAAGGTGATCACGATGGAAGGAACAGAAAACATCCACGCAAGGGCTGCGCCGCTCTTGTCCTCAATCACTACCGCGAGCGCCGGGCTGGGGCAGTTCGGATCAGGCAGGCGTGGCTGCCACTGCCAGCATATGCGTCCGGTTCCCCTGCGGCGGCGGCCCTGGTGGCGCAGTGTTCGTTCTTCGTCATGCTGTGCTGAGCCCGAGGGCGGCCAAGGTCCGGGTGGCGTCCCGGGCGTGGAAGATCGTCCCGTTCCAGAGGCGGGGGTGGCCCTGCGGAACGCGCGCGGTAGAACTCGCGCACGATTTGGTGAGGGCCGCTCATCCATTTTGATGGAAGAAGCAGCAACCGCCTTCCGCCACCCAGGATCGGGATGGAAAGGCTCATCGATCGGGATGGAAAGGCTCATCGATCGGGATGGAAAGGCTCATCGATCGGGAAGGCTAGCAGCGCGGGCACGGGATTTCCGGCGGTCGGCTCAGGCCGTGGGGCCGCTCCCAAGCCAGCCGCGCCGCCTGAACAGGATGAGCAGGAGAACGATCGCGACCAATTCGGAGCCCAGGCCGAGGAAGAGGAAATAGCCCAGACCCACCTGCAGGTGAGCGATCGGCCAGGCGAAGTTCTGCCCGAAGAACCCGGTGAGGAAGCCCAGGGGCAGGAAGATGGTGGCAATGATGGCCAGCTGCTTCATGACCACGTTCAGCCGGTTGGACACCATCGACAGGTGCGTGTCCATGGCGCCGCTGATCAGGTCGCGGTACCCGTCCACCAGGTCGCTGATGCGGATGAGGTGATCGTAGAGATTACGGAAGTACGCCCCGCCCTGGTCGGTCAGCCCGGGGATCGTCACCATGCCGGCGTTGAGGCTGGCGATCATGTCCCGCTGCGGCGTGATGACCTTGCGGATGGTCATGACCTCCCGCTTCATGCCGAACAGGGTCCCCAGCTGCTCCTCGGTCGGGTTCTTCAGGATGGCGCTCTCGAGGTCGTCGATCGAGTCGTCGAAGTCAGACAGCACGGGGAAGAACGAGTCGACCAGGGTATCCATGATCAGGTAGAAGATCACCACCTGCGGTGGGGCCACCGTCGAGGAGTGATGGTCGCCGATGCGGTCGAGTACCGCGGCCAGGGCCGGGCAGTTCCCCTGGTGGATGGTGATGATGAATTTCTCGGTGATGAAGCAGTGCACCTCCGCCACGCTCTTCCCGTCATCAGCGATGCCGAAGGTGATGACATGGACGAAGTCGTCGTAGTCGTCGATGCGGGGCCGCTGGCCAAACCGGTCGGCCGCCTCAACGGCGACCGGGTGGAAATGAAATGTGTTAGTCAGCAGGCCCGTGACGTCGTCGTCGGGCCCTGGATCGTGGATGTCGAGATCGAGCCAGAAGAATCCGCCTCCGGCCACTGTCTGTTCAATCTTCTCCTGGGTGGCGTCGGTGGCTTTGCCGCCTTGCCTGATCGTCCCTTTCATGGATCGTCCCTTTCATGGGCAGATGCTTTCACGCTCAGGAGGCGGGCGCTCCTTGATCGGACCCGGTCGGCTCGTTCGCGGCGGCCTCGTGATCTGCGGCCGCATCCACGGCGGCAATGTCGGCCGGCCCGGCGCCGAGCCGGCGTTCGACATCGGCTAGCCGGTCGCTGATGACCGACAGCCGCTGGCCCAGGTCGGCGTGGCCCTGCTGGAACGCTTGCCGGTTGGCGTCGGTGTGCTCCTTGATGAACAGGGAAGCGACCGTCGCGGTGAGCACGCCGATGAGGCCGATTCCCACCAGCATGAGGATCACGGCGACGGCCCGGCCGCCCTCGGTGGTGGGGTACCGGTCCCCGTAGCCCACGGTGGTCACGGTGACGATGGCCCACCATAGGGCGTCGGGGTAGTTGTGGATGTTGCTGCCTTTGGCGTTCTCCTCAAAGAGCAGCACCAGCCACGCCCCGAGGAAGAGCGTCGCCGCGGCGGCGATGAGCACCCGGAAGAGGCTGTGATGCTTGAGGATGGCCTCCAGCCTCAATGCCGCCTCGTGTAGCAGCAGGCACATCTTCTCGATCCCGACGAAGTGCCAGCTCTGGAGCGGGGGCACCACCACGGTCGCCGGCTCTGCCCATCGCCGCTTGAGATAACCGCGGTGGTCGGGAGCGACCACCAGGCGGACCGCGTACTCCACCAGCAGGATGACCCACAGCGCGAAGAGGGTGCCGACCAGGGCGGTGGAGGCCGAGGAATTGACGTCGGTGGTGAGGATGATGACGGCGATGACGAGCCAGGCGATCCCCAGCAGGGCCATCGGGTACTTCGTAATCCGCTCAATGTTGTCGACGAGGTCATTGCGGCCGCCGGACGGCTTGGCCCCGGCGATGATCTGGCGCCGCCGTTCTTCCTTGCGGTTTTTCTCATCGAGGCGTTCCCGCTCCAGCTTCTCCAGGCGCTGGATGCGCTCGATCGAGGACGGCTTCCTCGCCGCCTTGGTTCTGCCTGGCCCGGTGCTCAAATCGGTGCAGTCCCCACAACGATTGTCCCGTCGCCCAGCCGACGAGTTAGCCATGTCGTGGCTTGAATGCTATTGCCCATCGTGGCAGCGCGGACGAAAGCAGGCCAGGCGGCGCCGCCGGTCACTTCACGGCGCCCGGCCTTACTGGCGCGACGGCGCATCCGTGGCCGCGGCCATGCCGCGGTTGGCGAGCGCGTCGGCACGCTCGTTGCCCTCGTTCCCGGCGTGGCCCTTGACCCAGCGCCAGTCCACGTCGTGCCCGCGCACCGCGACCTCGAGCCGCTGCCAGAGGTCCGCGTTCTTGACCGGCCGCTTGTCGGCCGTCTTCCAGCCATTGCGCTTCCAGCTGGGCAGCCACTTGGTGACGCCGTTACGGAGGTAGGTGCTGTCGGTGTGCAGGCGGACCGGAACCGGCCGGGTCAGGCTCTCCAGCGCCCGGATCGCGGCCATGAGCTCCATGCGATTGTTGGTGGTCCTCCCCGGCTCGCCTCCGTATAGCTCCTTCTCGTGGCCGCGGTAGCTCAGCACGGCGCCCCATCCTCCGGGACCCGGATTGCCGCTGCACGCGCCATCGGTGTAGATCTCCACGACCTCGCGGGCCGCCTCACCTGGCATGCCGGTAACCTACCGCCTGCCCGGCGGCCGGCCCGGCCAGCTGCGCCGGCCAAGAGCAACCGCCGTACCGCCGTCAGCGGGTATGGCGGGGATCACCCAACTCGCCGGGCGGCGGTGGCGGTGCGCCATGCGGACAGCGTCGTCCCAGGGCGACCAGGGACTCGTCAATCTGGCGGCGCATCTTGGGGGCGACGAGCCGGAGCAGGGAGCCGAATGCGCCCTGCACCTCAACCCGCTTGACCACCCGGACACGTCCCCCGGCGACGGGCTCGAGGAAGTGGTCGAAGACGACCTTGCCTAAGGGCATCGGGCATTCGGTCACAAAGCCCCGTCCGTCATCCACTTCCGTGATGGTGAAGGAACCGCCCAGGTTGCCGCGCTGCTTGGCCCAGCCGGAGACGCCCGGCTGGAACGGGCCGTCCAGCTGGGCGATCTCCTTGCTGGCGTCCCACTCAGGCCAGCGGGCTACGTCGGTCCACACCTTCCAGACCTCAGCCGGCTTGGCCTCGAACGTTGCCTCGCACTCGAACAGTTGCATGCCCGCCTTTGTGAAGCTCGTCGCCTAGCTCAAGACTGGCTTAAATCCCTCGAAAATACATGTTCGCATACTGCTCAGACGAGCGCAGCGCAACGCGTAACAGCCGGCGTGGCGCCCGTCCGCCCCGTTGCGCGTTGCCGTCGGCCAGGGCGAGAATTCTGCACGACGGCCCGCTGCCTCATCTGGCCGGGCTGCTGGTCCCCGCGAGCCGGTGCAGCAGCAATGTCTCGGCCACGCACGCCCGCTCGAACGTGGACAGGTCCAGGCTCTCGTTCGCGCCGTGCGCCCGGGTATCGGGGTCCTCTACCCCGCTGATGAGGATCTCGGCGTCCGGGACGGCCTGGGTGTAGGCGGTGACGAACGGGATGGAGCCGCCCGCGCCGATGTCGACGGCGGGTGCCCCCCATGCCTCGCCGAGGGCCCAGCGCGCGGCCGCCTGCGCGGCGCCCCCGGCCCGTGCGGTATACGGAGCGGCCGTGCTGCCCGGCTGCACCGTCACCCGCGCGCCCCATGGCGCATGCGCGCGGAGGTGCGCCGCCAGCGCCGCGCCCGCGCTCGTCACGTCGTCGCCGGGGGCCAGCCGCATGCTCACCTTCGCGCGGGCCGCCGGGATGAGCGTGTTGGAGGCCGCCTCGGCTGACGGGGCGTCGATGCCGACGACCGAGATCGCCGGGCGGGCCCAGAGCCGCTCGGTGAGGCCGCCCGTGCCGATCAGCTGCACCTCGTCGAGCATCCCGGCATCATTCCGCAGCTGGGCCTCGGTCAGGTCGAGCGGATCCGCGCTGCCGCGGGCCAGGCCCGGGACCGCTACGTCGCCGCGCTCGTCGTGCAGGGTGGCCAGCAGCCGGCACAGCGCGGTCAGCGCGTCGGGGACGGGGCCGCCGTACTGCCCGCTGTGCACGCCATGATGCAGTGTCCGCACCTCCACGAAGGCGCTGACGCCGCCGCGCAGCGAGGTCGTCAGCGCCGGCACGTCCACCGTCCAGTTCGACGAGTCGGCGAACACCACCACGTCGGCCCGGAGCCGGTCCCGGTACGCGGCCAGGAACTGCGGCAGCGTCGGCGAGGCGATTTCCTCTTCGCCCTCGACGAACACGGTCACGCCGACCGGGAGGTGGCCGCCGTGCGCCCGTAGCGCGGCCAGGTGGACCGCGATCCCCGCCTTGTCGTCGGCCGCTCCCCGCCCGTACAGCCGCCCGTCCCGCTCGGCCGGCTCGAACGGATCGGAGTCCCAGTCCGCGCGGTCGCCGGCGGGCTGCACGTCGTGGTGCGCGTACAGCAGCACGGTCGGCGCACCGGGCGGCCCGGGCCGCCGTCCGAGCACGGCCGGCTGGCCGCCGGCCACGGTGAGAATCTCGACCGAGGGCAGGCCGGCCCGGCGGAGCAGCGCGGCGACCTCGTCGGCGCTGGCCCGCACCTGCGGTGCGGCGGCCGGATTCGCCGATACCGAGGGGATCCGGATGAGCCGCTCGAGGTCGGCGCGGACGGATGGCAGGACCTGCCGGACGGCCGCCGTGAGCGGCCCGGTCCCGGGCTGGTCCGCGTTCATGCTCCCGGACGCTACCGGGGCCGGCCCGGCGGCCTCAACCCGCCGGCGTCAGCCCGCGTACAGGTGCAGCTCGGCGGCGAAGCGCTCCGCCATCTCCATGGTCTTCGCCAGCTCCGGGTGCCGGACGACCACCCGGCCGTCGGAGATGCTCATGGCCCGCCAGTCGCGCCTCGGCGCGCCCACCGGGAGCAGGTCGACCACGGCCACGTGCTCGCCGTAGGAGGCCAGCAGCTGGTCCAGGCCCTCGTAGCGCGTGATCCGGCCCGCGCCCTGGGCCCGCTTGAAGATGCTCGCGGCGTTATAGCGCCGCTCGATCGGCTCCGAGATCCGGCCGCGGGTGACCGCCTCCGCCCAGGCCGAGAACAGGTCCGCGTCGGTGGCGTAGTTCATCAGGTCGACTATCCGCCCTCCGGGCGGCCGGGCGGCGATCTCGCCGAACACCACCTCGCCGTCGGCCTTGCGGTACCACTCCATGTGGCTGAACCCGTCGCGGAATCCGAGCACCTTCAGGACCGCGGTGCCGAGCGCCCGGCCGCCCTGCAGCTCCGGCGCGTCCAGGTCGCGCAGCGCGAGATCTATGGGGCTGATCCACTCATGCGTCTTGTTGAGCAGCGGGCGGGTGATGTACCAGCAGACGTTCTCGAACAGCACCCGCCCGCCCGCGCAGATCGTGTCGTAGGTGTACTCCTCGGCTTCGACGAACTCCTCGACGATGACCCGCGGCACATGCCGGAGCATCGGCAGGATCGCGTCGAGCTCGACGGCCGAGTCGGCCCGGTAGGTGTCGGCCGATCCGGCACCGGCGATCGGCTTGACGATGAGGGGGAAGCCGTTGCGTTCCGCGAAGGCCCACACGCCGGCGACGGTCTCGGCGGCATCGTGCCGCGGCGTCCTGAGGCCTGCGGCGTCGAGCAGCTCCTTCATCCGCTCCTTGTCGCGGAACGGCACCGTCTCGGCCACCGTCAGCCCGGGCAGGCCCAGCTCCTCGCGCAGCCGCGCGGCCAGGATCATGTAGGGCTCCCACAGGCACTCCACCCGGTCGATGCGCACCCGGCGGGCCAGCTCGCGCACGGTCGCCGCGACTTCCTCCTCGGCAGCCAGGGAACCGACCGGGATGTAGTGCGCGAGCGCGTCCCGCGCCATGGCCGGAACGGCTTCGGCCGGCTGGTCGCCCACGCCGATGGCGGCTGCTCCGGCGGCCGCGAGGCCACGGGTGAAGAACGCCATCTCGGCCGGGTAGCCGGGGGAGATCATGAGCACGTTCATCGTGTCAGCCGAGCTCGACGCGCACGCCGGTGACCAGCCGCCGCAGCGCGTCGGTGACGACGGCGGTGTCGGCATGCCGCACGATGATGTAGCCGTCGCCCTCGTAACTGCCCGAGGACACCTGGCCGGGCTCCGGCAGGCGCGACTCGACGACGAGGGATCGCACCTCGGGCGGCAGCCTGCCCAGGCCGTGCACCGCCCGGACGCGGCCCGTTCCCTGGCCGCGCAGGTACACCGTCCCGAGTGCCCAGGCGCGTTCCGGGGGCGCGAAGCTGCCGTCGACCATGAGCTGCGCCCAAGCGCGGTACAGGTCGAAGTCGTGGGCGTAGTTCAGCATCGAGGTGATCTGCGGGCCCGGCGGCCGCGCGGCGACCTCGGAGACGGCGACCGTGCCGTCGGGGCGCCGGAACCACTCCATGTGGGTGAGCCCGGAACGCAGCCCGAGCGCGCGCAGGGCCGTCGGCGCGATGGCCCGGATGCCGTCGTACTCGGGCCCGCCGATGTCACGGGGCATCAGCACGATCCACTGGATCCACGGGTTGCGCAGCACCTCGAGCGGCGTGGGCCGGTAGCTGGAGACCGAGTCCCAGACGACCTGCCCGTCGGTCATCACGCTGTCGTAGGATCCCTCGTCGCCGGTGAGGAACTCCTCGAGCAGCGCCAGCCGGTCCGGTGCGGGCGGGGCCGCGGCCAGCCACACCCTCAGGTCGCCGGCGTCGTCGAGACGGAACGTGCTCTTCGCCCCGGACCCGGCGGGCGGCTTGACCACCAGCGGGTAGCCGACCTCCTCCGCGAAGCCGGCCGCCGCGGCCGCGGAATCGGCCAGCCGGTGCCGCGCGCACGGCACCCCCGCGGCCCGCAGCACCGACTTCATCTGCGCCTTGTCGCGGAAGTTGTGCGCGGTCGCCGCGTCCAGGCCCGCGATGCCCAGCTGCTGGCGCACCTGCGCGAGCGGCACCTGCAGCTCTTCGAGCACCGCCATGAGCCGCTGCACCGGGCCGATGTGCTCGCCGAGGGCCCGCACCGCGCAGGCGATCTGCCCGGCGTCGAGCGCGTCGTCGATCCGCCAGTGCGCGGCCAGGGCGCGCCGCAGCCCCTCCGGCACCCGGTCCTCGGGCTCGCAGGTGATCAGGGCCAGCTCGACGTCCGGCAGCCTCGCCGCGGCCTCGGCGAACCGCGTCGTCGTATCGAGCAGATACGGCGCGACGAAGGCGGCAACGACCATGCCTGGGAGATACCCGCTGCGCGAGGTCGCAGTCCGACCGCAGCGCCAAGAGCCCGGATCGTCCGGCCCGGCTAGCATTCCAGGCATGAACGTGGTCTTCGTCGAGCCGTTCTTCCCCGCCCACCAGCGCCACTTCGCCCGCGCGCTGGCCGAGGCCGGCGCGACGGTGATCGGCGTCGGCGAGTATCCGGCCGGCGCGCTGGACGACCAGCTGAAGGGCTGGCTGCACCACTACGAGCAGGTGCCGTCGGTCACCGACGTCGAGGCGATGACGCGCGCCGTGCGCTCGGTGCAGGACCGGCTGTGGGTGGACCGGATCGAGGCGACGATCGAGGCGCACATCATGGCCACCGCGCAGGTCAGGGAGGCCTGCAGCATCCCGGGCACGTCGGTCAGGACGGCCTGGCTGTGCCGGGACAAGCCGTCGATGAAGCAGGCGCTGCGCGAGGCGGGGGTGCCGACCGCCGCCTCGGCCGCGGCGGGCAGCGCCGCCGAGGTGCTCGCCTTCGCCGAGCAGGTCGGCTTCCCGCTGATCCTCAAGCCGCGCAGCGGCGCAGGCGCGCTGGACACGATGCGGGCCGGGAATGCCGCCGAGCTTGACCACGCCCTGGGAATCTTCGGCGGTCAGGGCGCCGAGTCGATCGCCGTGGAGGAGTTCGTCGAGGGCCACGAGGGCTTCTACGACACGATCACGATCGACGGGCAGGTGGCGCTGGACTTCGTCTCGCACTACTACCCGAACGTGCTCGATGCGATGCGGACCCGGTGGATCTCGCCGCAGTTCATCTCCACCAACCGGATCGACACCGCGCCGGAATACGCGGAGCTGCGCGAGATGGGCCGCCGCGTCATCGCCGCCCTCGGCATAGAGACGTCGGCGACGCACATGGAGTGGTTCTTCGGCCCGAAGGGGCTGAAATTCTCCGAGATCGGCTGCCGTCCGCCCGGCGTCGGGGCCTGGGACCTGTACTCCGCCGGCAACGACATGGACGTCTACCGGGCGTGGGCGAACGCGATCACCCGCGGCGAGACCGGCCCGGCGCCGTCCCGGCGGTACGCCAGCGGGATCGTTGCGCTGCGCCCCGACCGGGACGGCCGCATCACCGGCTATGCCGGAGTGGAGGAGTTGCGCCAGCAGTACGACGAATGGGTGATCGACGCGCACCTGCCGTCGCCGGGCACGGCGACCCAGCCGGTGGCGGCCGGCTACATGGCCAACGCCTACGTGCGGATGCGCCATCCCGACTACGACGCGCTCCGCGGGATGCTCGACGCCGTGGGTCGCACGCTGCACGTCCACGCCTCATGAGGGTCACGCTGCTGGGCCCGCAGCGCAGGCCGACGCTGGACACGGCCGTTGCCTCGCTGCACCTGGAGGGGCCGGCCGCCACGGTCACCGCGGGGTGGCAGGAGCGCGAGCCCGAGGACGGCGAGCTGAGCCGGCGGCTCGGCGCCCGCGACGTCAACCTCGGCCTGTACCGGCGCTGGCTCGACGTGCAGGAGCGCGACCCCGAGTTCGCCGCGGGCGAGCGCCGGCTGCAGGGGGTGCTCGAGGAACTGCAGGACCTCTACCTGCTGCGCCTGGACCACTCGCTGCAGGCGGTGTACGCCGTCCAGCGCCGCAGCGGCAACGACCGGGTCCGGGCCAGCGTCCTGGCTGAGGCCGTTTCCGCCGTGCAGGACCTCGACGCGGCGCACCTGCACCGCGTCGGCGACGTCCGCGGCGACTTTTACCAGCGGCTGCCGCCGCACGACCGGCCGGTCATCGCCGAGCACCGCGCCGCCGTCGCCCGCCTGCTCGGTGACGCCGCCGTCCTGGTGGTCGCCGGCGGGCACGTGGGCGTGCTGGCGGACGCCCTGCACTTGTTCAATGTCGCGGCCGCGCTGCGCTCGCCCGTCATCGCCTGGTCCGCGGGCGCGATGGCGCTGACCGAGCGGATCGTGCTCTTCCACGACCGCGCTCCGCAGGGACCCGGTCACCCCGAGGTCTACGGCAGCGGTCTCGGCCTCCTCCGCAACATGGTGCCGCTGCCGCACGCCCGCGCGAGGCTGCTGCTCGACGACGCGCCGCGGATGGCGGTCTTCGCCCGTCGATTCGCGCCCGCCCGCTGCGTCCTGCTGGAGAACGGCACCCGGATCGACACCGACGCCGACGGCGCCTGCCCGCCGGGCACCCGGGTGCTCGCCGGGGACGGCCGCGTCACCTCCCTGGAGGCAGCCTGACCACCGTCAGCGGCCCGGCAGTCAGCCGCAAGCTCGCCATCAACAGGCTCAGGGAGCGCAGGCCACTCGAGCCTGCTGTCGTCGACCGTTTCCTGGCCCGCCAGGAGGTGCCCATCGTCGAGGGCGCCCGCTGCACGTTCCTCTACCGGGGCGAGGCCGATGAGGTCCGGCTCGTCCACCGGATCTTCGGGCTGCCCGAGCGCATCCCGCTGCGCCGGCTGCACGGCACCGACCTGTGGTACGTCGTCGTGGAACTGCCCGAGGGCTCCCGCATCGAGTACCAGCTGGAAGTGGTGCACGGCGAACGACGCGAGCGCGTCAACGACCCGCTGAACCCCCGTCTCGCGCACAGCCCGCTGGGCAGCTCCTCGGTCTGCTACGCCCGCGGGTACGAGGTGCCCGAGTGGACCAGGCCGGACACCGAGTCCCGGCCGGGATCGCTGACCGAGCTCGTGGTGCCGAGCCGCGCGCTGCGCCGCGACTGCCGGGTCACGCTCTACCTGCCGGCCCGGTTCCGGCGCACCGCCCGCTATCCGCTGCTGATCGTCCACGACGGCGGCGACTACCTCGGCTACGCGTCGGCCGCCACGGTGCTCGACAACCTCATCCACCGGCTCGACGTAGCCGAGACCATCGTGGCGTTCGTGTACCCGGGCGACCGGCTGGCCGAGTACGCCAACTCGGCGGCGCACGCCCGCTACCTGACGGCCGAGCTGGTGCCCCGGCTGGAGGCGGACTTCCCGCTGGCCGGCACGGCGTCCGCCCGGTGCCTGATGGGCGCGAGCTTCGGTGCCGTCGCCGCGCTGTCGACCGCCTGCCGCTACCCCGGCACCTACGGCTCGCTGCTGCTGCAGTCCGGCTCCTTCGTGTTCACCGACATCGGCAACAACCACGGCGGCGGGCCCGCGTTCGAACCGGTGGTGAAGTTCGTCAACCACTACCGCGCCGCTCCGCGGCACGTCGCTGACCGGGTGTTCGTCAGCTGCGGGGTCTACGAGCCGCTGATCATCCCCAACCGGTCCATGGTGCTCACGTTCGAGGCCGCCGGGATGGCCGTCCGCTACGTCGAGGCCCGCGACGGGCACGGCTGGGAGAATTGGCGGGACCGATTGCGGGAGGGGCTGTCATGGATATTCCCTGGCCCTCAGAAGTTCTGCTACGAGTGACGCTGTGAAAGCACGCCAGCAGTGGTTCTCCGGTCGGCTCCAGGACGAGATCACGATGGTGCGATGGGGGACCTTCGGCCGGCCCGTCCTGGTCTTCCCGACCGCCGGCGGCGACGCAGAGGAGATAGAGCGCAACGGCCTGGTCCAGTCGTGTGATCACCTGCTGGCCGGGGGCCGGGTGAAGCTGTACTCGGTGGACAGCGTCGCCGGGCAGGCGATGACGGCCAAGACGGGCTCGCCGGAGCACCGCCTGTGGCTGCTCAGCCAGTTCCATGAGTGCATCCGCCACGAGGTCGTGCCCGCCATCCACGCGGATCTCGGCGATCAGGCCCTGGACGTGATCGCCACCGGAGCCTCGATCGGCGCGTTCAACGCGGTGGCCGTCCTGTGCCGGTATCCCGACGTCTTCTCCGCGGCCATCGGCATGAGCGGGACCTACCGGATCGAGCGCTTCTACGGCCAGGCCTGGAGCCAGGATCTCTACTACTCGTCGCCGCTGCAGTTCCTGCCTGGCCTGGACGGGCCGCAGCTGGACCTGCTCCGCCAGCGCCGGGCCGTGCTCGCGTCCGGGGAGGGCGCGTGGGAGGACATCGGCGAGTCCTGGCACATGGCGTCGGTTCTGGGCGCGAAGGAGATCCCCAACCGGGTGGACAACTGGGGCCCGCAGTGGCCGCACGAGTGGCCCACCTGGCGCCGGATGCTGCCGCAGTACCTGGCCGAGCTCACCTGACCTTCCGCCCTCCGATGTCCTGCATCTCGACACATCACGCGGAATAACGTCCAATGGACACCTACGCTGCGCTGCGGAGATGGACCGGGAGGGCCCGTGGATGGCGAAGTCCGGCACCTGGTGGGCCTGCTGCTCGGCACCGAGGAAGACTGGCCCCGCGCCTTCGAGCACCTGCTGACCAGCCTCGCCCCGGTCTGCGACGGCGCGGGCGGGCGGCATGTGTTCGCCACCGAGCGGCTGACCATCGAGCCGTTCTCGCTCCGGGCCAAACCACGGACCGACCTGGTCATCGACCGGCTCGCGTACTGGTACTACCACCCGCGCGAGTGGCTCAAGAAGGTCGCGCTGATGGACGACGTCTACCTGCTCAACTCCCCGTTCACCTTCCAGGCCATGGAAAAGCACGCGGCCTACTGCGCCATGATCCGCCTCGGCCTGAAGGTGCCGGAGACGGTCCTCGTGCCGTACAAGAACCCGCCCGACAATGCCAGATACGCCTATACCGCGCAGCGTTACAACAAGCCGTTCAATCTGGACGCGGTCGCCGAGCAGCTCGGCTACCCGATGTACATGAAGCCTTACGACGGCGGCGGGTGGCGCGGGGTCTCCCTGGTCCGGAACGCCAGCGAACTGCACCGCGCCTATGACGAGTCCGGCGGAATGCTCATGCACCTCCAGGCGTCCGTTCAGGACTACGACGCATTCGCCAGGGCGCTGTCCATCGGTGCCGAGACCATGGTGATGCGCTTCGACCCCGGCGCGCCGATGCACGACCGGTACCGGGTCGAGCACGGTTTTCTCGAGCCCGCCGTCGGCACCGAGGTCGTGACGATCTCGAGACTGGTCAACGCGTTCTTCCAATGGGAATTCAATTCCTGCGAGATGCTCGTCAAGGACGGCGACGTCTACCCGATCGACTACGCCAACGCCTGCCCGGATGTGGCGGTCACCTCGCTGCATTACTACTTTCCCTGGGCGATGCGGGCCCTGGTGAAATGGACCGTCTTCTGCCTGGCCACCCGGCGCCGGGCGCGCATCGACCTGGACACCCGCTCCTACTTCGACATCAGCGAGCGCGCCGACCTCGGCTACGGCCAGAAGCTCGCGGAGTACCGGCGGCTCGCCGACGCGTACTTCGATGTCGACGCCTACCGCGACTTCTGCGAGGCACACCTGCCCGACATTGACAACCGGGTGCTGGACTGGACCAGCGGCCCGGCGTTCGACCGGCTGCTCCTCGACACGGTGCGGTCCACCTACCCCGCCCACGAGCACGAGCGGTTCATCGCGCACTTCCGCGGCCTGGTCGCGCTGTGGGAGCGAGACGAGGCAGCGCGCCTGGCCGGATGAGCCCGGCCACGTCCCGGTGCTACGGGTTCACCGGCCAGGTGTGCACGGGCACGTTGGTGTGCATGTGCTCGATGTAGCGCTGGGTCATCAGGCGCAGCGCCTCGGGGCGGCCGGCTCCGCTGCGCTCGGTCAGCGCCGCGACCGTGGCTATCTGCCAGGCGGCGCCGGTCCGGCCGGTCAGGCAGCGCTGCTCGATGATGCCCAGCAGGCGGTCGGCATGGACCGGATTGACGCCCCAGCGGCCGAGTCCCTCGCGGGCCAGCGGCAGCAGGCGGCGCAGTATGAGCTCGGACGCCGGCGCATCACCCAGGCCCGGCCAGTACAAGCGCGCGTCCAGGCCGTGGCGGGCGGCCTCATGAAGGTTCTCGGCCGCGGTCGTGAACGACATCTGGGTCCAGACCGGGCGCTCCGCCTCGGCGAGGGTACGCACGAGTCCGTAGTAGAACGCCGCGTTCGCCATGATGTCCGCGACCGACGGGCCGGCCGGGAGGACCCGGTTCTCCACCCGCAGGTGCGGCGTGCCGTCGACGACGGCGTAGACCGGGCGGTTCCAGCGGTAGATCGTCCCGTTGTGCAGGCACATCTCGGCCAGCTGCGGGCAGGCGCCGCGGTCGAGTGCCGCGAGCGGATCCTCCTCGTCGCAGATCGGCAGCAGCGCCGGAAAGTACTGGATGTTCTCCTCGAACAGGTCGAACACCGACGTGATCCAGCTCTCGCCGAACCACACCCGGGGTCGTACGCCCTGATGCTTCAGCTCATCCGGGCGGGTGTCGGTGGCCTGCTCGAACAGGGTGATCCGGGTCTCGTGCCACAGCTGCCTGCCGAACAGGAACGGGGAGTTGGCCGCCACCGCGACCTGCGCGCCCGCGATGGCCTGGGCCGCGTTCCAGTAACTGGCGAAGGCGTCCGGGCTGACCTGCAGATGGAGCTGCACGCTGGTGCAGGCCGCTTCGGGGGTGATGCTGTCGGCATGCGCGAGGAGCTGCTCGGCGCCGTCGATCGCGATGCGCATGTCTTCCCCGCGCGCCGCGAAGATCTGCTCGTTCATCACCCGGTAGCGCGCGTTGGCCGACAGGTTCCCTTCGTGCACGTCCTGTTTCTGCAGCGTCGGCAGGATGCCGATCATGACCAGGCGGCTGCCGGTGCCGCGGGCCTTGGTGTCCGCGGCATTGAGGCTGGCGCGGACCTCCCGTTCCAGGTCCGCGACCGCGTCACCGTCAAGCCGCCGGGGCGGCACGTTGATCTCGAGATTGAACTGCCCGAGCTCGGTCGCCCAGGCCGGATCGGCGATCGCGTCGAGCACCCGCGCGTTGCGCATGGACGGCGCCCCGCGGGAGTCGACCAGGTTCAGCTCGATCTCCAGGCCCGTCTGCGACGGATTGGCCTCGAACAGGCGCTCGCGCAGCATCCAGGCCAGCCCGTCCAGCGAGCGCTGCAGCTTATCCCGGTATATGCGCCGGTCCTCGCCGCTGATCTTGATCGCCTGAATGTCACGGCCCATAAGGCCTCCACTCACGAGATAGGGAGACCATCTATCCCTCGGGGCACCTTCCGTACACACTGGCACGCCGCCGGACCCGGCGCCAGCGGCACCGAGCCGGCCGAGCCGGCCGAGCCGCGAGCGCGGAGCACCGCTGGCCGAGGTCCGGCCGCCAGCCTAACCGGCGGGCAGGGCCGGTATCGCGTTGGCGCGGACCACCTCGGAGTAGAAGCGGGCGCTCGACTTGGGGATCCGGCGCTGGGTCCCGAAGTCGACGAAGACGATCCCGAAGCGCTTCTGGTAGCCCCAGCTCCACTCAAAGTTGTCCAGCAGCGACCACAGGAAGTAGCCGGCCAGGCTGGCGCCGTCCCTGATGGCCCGGGCGGCGGCTTCCAGGTGCTGGTGCAGGTAGCTGACCCGCTCGACGTCGTTCACCTCGCCCTGCGGGTTCACGTAGTCCTCGGCGGCGCAGCCGTTCTCGGTGATGTACAGCGGCAGGCCCGGGGCGTCCTTGGACAGGCTGATCAGCAGGTCGTAGAGCCCTTGGGGGTCGACCAGCCAGCCCATGGGGGTCCGCTCCAGCCCGTCCGGGGCGTACTCGACGGCGCCCGGCAGATCGCCGGGCACCGGCTTCTCGCCCCGCCGCAGGTCGGCGGGGTCGCCGGCGCGCAGGAAGACCGGCGCGTAGTAGTTGACGCCGAGGAAGTCGATGGGCTGGCTGATGGTCTCCAGGTCGCCGTCGGCTATGAGCGACGCAGGCGGCAGCAGGAAGTCCCGGGCGTGCGCCGGGTAGCGGCCGTTGAGTACCGGCTCCAGGCAGAGAAGGTTCAGCTCGGCGTCCCTGATCAGCCGGGCCTGCTCGACCGCCTCCGGCCGGCTCCCCGAGCACGCGCAGCGGATGCAGGTCCAGCGTGATGCCGACCGGCACGCCATTCGCTGACCCGGACCGCAGCGCCTGCGCGGCCAGCCCATGGCCCAGCAGCATATGATGCGTCGCCGCGGCCGCCGCGGCCGCGTCGCGGAGCCCGGGAGCGTGCTCCCCCGTGCGGTAGCCGTGGCTGGCCACCACCTGCGGCTCGTTGAGCGTGATCCACCGCGCGACCCGGTCGCCGAGCGCCTCGCCGACCACCGCCGCGAAGTCGGCGAAGCGCTGCGCGGTGTCCCGCACCGCCCAGCCGCCCTCGTCCTGGAGTTCCTGCGGCAGGTCCCAGTGAAACAGCGTCACGGCCGCGGCGATGCCGTTCTCGCCGAGCTCGTCCAGCAGCGCCCGGTAGTAGTCGAGGCCTTTCTGGTTCACCGCCGGCCCGCCGCCCGGGAGGACCCGCGGCCATGAGATCGAGAACCGGTACGCGTTCAGGCCCAATGACGTCATCAGCGCAACGTCCTCCCGGTACCGGTGGTAGGAATCACAGGCAATGTCGCCGGTGTCTCCCCGGCGGACCTTGCCCGGCACGCGGCTGAACGTGTCCCAGACCGACAGGCCCCGGCCGTCCGCGCTCGCCGCGCCCTCGATCTGGTACGCGGCCGTGGCTGTCCCCCAGGCGAAGCCCGCCGGGAAGGTCAGGGCGCCATCTGTCGTCATCGATGCCTCCTCGGCGCCATCCCGGGCGCTCATCTGACGGGGCCGGGAGTCTTGACCCTCCCTTTACCGAGGTTTATTGTAAGCGCTTAGATCCGCCAATGTAAGCGCTTAGATAGACGTAAGCGCATAGGACCGACCCCGCCGGATGGGGGGCGACCGCGATGCGGCGAAGCACCAGCCCTGGTGGCCACGGGGTCGCGGCATGAAGGCGCGGCAGCGGGCCACGGCCGGCAACGGCGCGGCCGGTGACGCCACCGTCGGCGACGGCGCGCACGCCGGAGGCCGGGACGCGGGCAACCCGGTGACGCTGTACGACGTCGCGCGCCTGGCCGGCGTCTCCATCGCCACGGTGTCCAGGGTCGTGCACGGCCAGGACCTGGTCAGGGACTCCACCCGGGCGCGGGTGCGGGAGGTCATCGAGCAGCTCGGCTACGTCCCGGACGGCGCCGCGCAGAGCCTGTCCCGCCGCCGGAAGGACGTGATCGGCCTGGTCTGCGTGGAGCGCCAGGTACCCAAGCAGTACGACGTGGAGAGCATGGCCCTGCTGTTCTACGACGAGATCCTGCGCGGGGTCGAGGCGCTCATCCGCCGCAACAACCGGTCGCTGCTGATCACCTACCTCCAGGAGACCGCCCCCGACCTGCCCCGGATCCTGTCGCTGTCCGGCAAGGTCGACGGCCTGCTCATCGGGGAAGGAGTCCTGCCCTCCCCGGTCCTGGCCCGCCTGGCCCGGCGGCTGCCGGTCGTCGTCATCTCGGGCAACCCCGCCGAGCGGGCGGCCGACGTAGTGACCGCCGACAACCGCTCCGGCTCGGCCGCGCTGATCACCCACCTCGTCGAGGACCACGGCCTGCGGCGGCTGTACCACGTCGAGGGGCCACCGACCGCGCCCGACGCCAAGGAGCGCAGCATCGCGCTGGCGCAGGTGATGGACGCTCACCCGGGCTGCCGGCTGGTCGGCTCCTCCCGGGGATCGTTCGCCGTCCAGAGCGGCGAGGAGGCCGGGGAGAAGCTGCTCGCCCTGCCCGCCGGGGCCCTGCCGGACGCGGTCGTGTGCGCGAACGACCAGACGGCGATCGGCGTGCTGCAGGTCTTCGCGCGGGCCGGCGTGCGGGTCCCCGAGCAGGTGGCCGTGGTCGGCTTCGACGACATCTACCCGGGCAGCCTCTTCCACCCGTCGCTCACCACCGTCCACCAGCCGATGCGCCTGCTCGGCGAACGGGCCTGCGTCCGGCTCCTCGACCGCATCGCGAAGCCGGGCCTGCGGCCGAAGGTCGAGCTGCTGCCGACCGAGCTGGTGCTGCGCTCGAGCTGCGGCTGCCCGCCCGGCACGGAGACCCGCCGGCCGGTCAAGCCGGTCAAGGCCGGCCGCCGTGCGACCCCGGCCGCCGTGAGCTAGGAGCCGACGTGAAGTTCATCCTCCGCCGCCTGGCCTTCTACCTCGTCGCCGCCTGGGTGGCCCTCACCCTCAACTTCTTCATCCCGCGGGCGATGCCGGGCAACGCCGTGCAGGACATCATGTCGAAGTTTCCCAACCTGCAGCCCTCGGCCTACCGGGCGCTCGAGGCGATGCTCGGCGTCGGCCACCCCGGCTCGCTGTGGAACCAGTACTGGGCCTACCTCGACGACGTGTTCCACCTCAACTTCGGCACCGACGTGATCGAGTACCCGGCCCAGGTGTCCACCCTGCTCGCCCAGACGATCCCGTGGACCCTGACCCTGGTCGGCACGGCCACCGTGATCGCCTTCTTCGTGGGCACCGGGCTCGGCATCGTGGCCGGCTGGCGCCACGGGGGCTGGGCCGAACGGGGGCTGCCCGGGCTGATGTTCCTGCAGGCGATCCCCTACTTCTTCCTCGCGTTAGTCCTGATCGAGCTGCTCGCCGTCCGGGCCCACATCTTCCCCATCGGCCAGGGGTACGCGGGCGGCCTGGTGCCGGGCTGGCACTGGGCGTTCATCGGCAGCGCCGTCTACCACTCACTGCTGCCCGCGCTCACCATCGTGATCACCTCGGTCGCGGGCTGGATGCTGCAGATGCGCAACGTGATGATCACCACGATCGGCGAGGACTACGTGGTCGCCGCGCAGGCCAAGGGCCTCCCGGGCCGCCGGGTGGTATTCACCTACGCGGCCAGGAACGCGCTGCTCCCCCAGCTCCAGGGCTTCGGCCTGGCGCTGGGCTTCGTGGTGTCCGGCGCGATCATCATGGAGATCGTCTTCTCCTACCCGGGCATCGGCCTGCTGCTGCTCAGCGCGGTCACCTCGAACGACTACCCGCTGATGCAGGCGATCTTCCTCGTGATCACCTTCGCGGTCCTGCTCGCCAACCTGATCGTGGACCTTCTCCTCGTGGTGTTTGATCCCCGGGTCCGGGCCCGGGAGGCGGCGTGATGACCGTCAATCCGCCCGCACGGACCGCGGAGGCAGCCCGATGACCGTCGAGCCGCCGGTCGTGCTGGGCGGCGAAACACCCGAGCTGGCCGCCCAGGCCCAGCGCCCGGGCCAGTGGCGCCGCCTGCCGGTCAAGGCCAAGGCGGGCGCCGCCCTGCTCGGCATCTTCGTGCTGGCCGGCCTCATCGGGCCGGAGGTCAGCCGCTACGACCCCTCCTACCAGAACCCCTCGCCGGCCCTCTCGCTGCACCCGCCGGACGCGGCCCACCTGCTCGGGACCACGCAGAGCGGCCAGGACGTGATGGCCCAGCTCCTGACCGGCATCCGCCTGACCCTGGAACTGGCGATCATCGTCGGCGTGGTGGCCACGGCGCTGGCCGTCATCGTCGGCGTGTCCGCCGCCTTCCTCGGCGGACTGTGGGACGAGCTGCTGTCGCTGGCCACCAACGTGTTCCTGGTCATCCCGTCGCTGCCGCTGCTGATCCTGCTGCTCGGCTACCTGCCGCAGAAGGGCCAGACGGCCACGATCATCGTGCTCAGCGGGCTCGGCTGGCCGTGGGGCGCACGGGTGATCCGCGCCCAGACCATGGCCATCCGCAACCGCGACTTCGTGGCCGCCGCCCGCGAGACCGGCGAGAGCACCTGGCGGATCCTCGCGGTCGAGATCGTGCCCAACGAGGTCAGCCTGATCGCGGCGAGCTTCGTGAACACGGTGCTGTACGCGATCGGCGCGTCGGTGGCCCTGGCCTTCATCGGCCTGGCCGACCTGTCCAGCTGGAGCCTGGGCACCATGCTCTACTGGGCGGAGAGCCAGCAGGCGCTGCAGCTCGGCGCCTGGTGGTGGTTCGTGCCGCCGGGGCTCGCGGTCGCGCTCATGGGCACCGCGCTGGTGCTGCTGAACACCGGCATCGACGAGCTCGGCAACCCGCGGCTGCGCGACGCGACCCACGCCGCCAAGATCGGCGGGCGACGGCAGCGGCCGGCCGACCCGACCCCGGTGCTGCACGCGGTCCCGCCGCCCCGCAGCCGGATCGGCAGCTTTGTGCACTCCTTCTCCCGCAGCTCGCTGCTCGACGACGGGAACGCCGCGGCGGGCTGGCCGGCCTGGCGGCCGGGAGGACAGCGATGAGCCCCGACGCGCCCGTGCTCGACATGAAGGACTTCTCGGTCGTCTACCGCACCCCCGGCGGCGACGTCCGCGCGGTGAACCAGGTGAACCTCATGCTGCACCCGGGCGAGGTCGTCGGCCTGGCCGGCGAGAGCGGCTCGGGCAAGTCCACGCTCGCCTACGCGGCGTGCCGGCTGCTCCGGGCGCCGGCGCTGATCACCGGCGGCAGCGTGACCTACCAGGGGCGGCGGGCGGCCGGGCCCACGGACGTGCTGCAGCTCGGCAGCCGCGAGCTGCGGCAGCTGCGCTGGCGCGAGATCGCGATCGTGTTCCAGAGCGCGATGAACGCGCTCAACCCGGTGCTGAACGTCCGCGACCAGATCCTCGACGCCATCCGCGCCCACCTGCGGATGCCCAGGCGCGAGGCCCTGGACAAGGCCGCCTCCCTGCTCGACCTGGTCGGCATCCCGCGGTCGCGGCTGCGCAGCTACCCGCACGAGCTGTCCGGCGGCATGCGCCAGCGGGTGATGATCGCCATGGCGCTCGCGGCCGACCCGGAAGTCGTCATCATGGACGAGCCGACCACCGCGCTCGACGTCGTGGTGCAGCGCGACATCCTGGCCCAGATCGTCGAGCTGAAGGAGCGCCTCGGCTTCGCCATCCTGTTCATCACCCACGACCTGTCGCTGCTGCTGGAGCTGGCCGACCGGATCGCGGTGATGTACGCCGGGCAGCTCATGGAGGTCGGCACCGCGGCCGAGATCCAGCACGAGCCCGCCCACCCCTATACGCGGGGCCTGCTGAACTCGTTCCCGTCCCTGCACGGAGCCCGCCGCGAGCTGGCCGGCATCCCCGGCACCCCGCCCGACCTGCGCCACCCGCCCCCGGGCTGCCCGTTCCTGCCCCGCTGCGGCTTTGGCACCGATGTCTGCCGGACCGTGGACATGAGCCTGGAACGTGTCGCGTCGTCGGCCGGTCCGGCGCACCTGACGGCCTGCCCGTTCGTCCTGCCCGGCCAGGCTCCGGCGATGGCCGAGCCCGACCAGCGGGAGCTGCAGGCATGAACGGCAACGGCGCTGGCGAGCAGGCGGTGAACCGGGACGTGGTGTCGGCCGCCGCGGCGCGCGGGCCGCTCGCGATGGAGGCGGTCTCGCTCACCAAGGACTTCCGGCTCGGCCACGGCCATGTGCTGCACGCGGTGCGCGACGTCTCGTTCGCCCTGTACCGGGGCGC
This sequence comes from uncultured Actinomycetota bacterium, assembly GCA_963729365.1. GTDB lineage: Bacteria > Actinomycetota > Actinomycetes > Streptosporangiales > Streptosporangiaceae > JASHPR01. The sequence goes on along the minus strand of CAVSNQ010000003.1, from coordinate 53,761 downwards.
GGTCGTCGCGCTGGTCGGCGAGAGCGGCTCGGGCAAGTCGACGGTCGCGCGGCTGCTCGCCGGGCAGGAACGGCTCACCTCCGGTGAGGTCCGCCTCGACGGCACGCCGGTCGACCCCTCGACCCGCCGGGCGTTCCGGCGGCACAAGAGCGAGGTCCAGCTCGTCTTCCAGGATCCGTTCTCGTCGCTGAACCCCGTGCACACGGTGCGGCACCACCTGGAGCGTCCGGTCCGGCTGCACCAGGGCAGGAAATCACGGGCGGAGGTGGCCCGCGAGGTCGCCGCCCTGCTCGAGCAGGTGCGCCTGATCCCGGCCGGCCACTTCACCGGCAAGTACCCGCACGAGCTCTCCGGGGGCCAGCGCCAGCGGGTCGCGTTCGCCCGCGCGCTCGCGGCCCGGCCGAGCGTGCTGCTCGCCGACGAGCCGGTCTCCATGCTGGATGTCTCGATCCGGCTGGAGATGCTGAGCCTGCTCGACGACCTCCGCCAGCGGTTCAGGCTCGCACTGCTGTACATCACCCACGACATCGCTTCGGCGCGCTATTTCGCCGACGAGGTGCTGGTCATGTACGCGGGGAAGATCGTGGAGCGGGGCCCGGCCGAGGAGCTGACGCAGCAGCCGGCCCACCCCTACACCCAGCTGCTGGTGGCGTCCGCGCCCGATCCCGACAACCTCGGCGGGGCGCTGAGCGGCCCCGCGACGCGCAGCTTCCGCCCGCCCGGTAACGCGGGCGCCTCAGGTCTCGACGGCGGGACATCCGGCGCGGGCGGCACCACCGCCGCACCTCAGCCCCAGGCCGCGGCGGACCGCGGCTGCCCGTTCAGCCCCAGGTGCCCGCTGGCCGACGACCGCTGCCGCCAGGACGCCCCGGCCCTGCTGCCCGTGTCTGCAGCACGGGCGGCCGCGTGCTGGCGCCTGGACGTCGCAGCCCCCGGATTGCTGACCGCGGAACGAGGGGGCGGCCCGTGACAAACCTCGGACAACGGATGTCGGCTCTCAACAACAGCAGGAGGAAGGTATGGGAAGTCTGCTGAGACGCAGAAGCCTGGTGACCATCGCGGCAGCCGCCGTCGTCTGCGCCGGGCTGGCCGCGTGCTCGTCCAGCACCAGCACGAGCGGTAGCAGTGGCAGCTCCTCGACGTCGGCGTCGGCGACCCTGACGATGGAGAGCTCACCGGAGACCACGATCACCCAGGCGTTCAACCCGTTCGTCGCCACCCAGGCCGCGTACGGCATGGGCGCGACCGGGCTCATCTACGAGCCGCTGATCCAGTTCGACCTGGCCAGCCCGACCGTCTCGTACCCGTGGCTGGCGACGTCCTACGCCTGGGCGGACGGCGGCAAGCAGATCACGTTCACCATCCGGCCGGGCGTGAAGTGGAACAACGGCACGCCGATGACCGCGGCCGACGTGGCCTACACGTTCGACATGGTCAAGGCGAACGCGTCGCTCAACCTGGGCGGGCTGACCGTCTCGAGCGTGTCCACCTCGGGTAACACGGTCACGCTCACGTTCCCGACGGCCCAGTACACGAACCTGGAGCAGATCGCGGGCACCGCGATCGTGCCCAAGGCCATCTGGAGCAAGGCGGGCAACCCGGCCACGTTCGCGGACGCGAGCCCGGTCGGCACCGGCCCGTACATGCTGAGCAGCTTCACCCCGCAGGGCTTCACGCTGAAGAAGAACCCGTACTACTGGCAGCCCTCGAAGGTGAAGGTCTCGTCGGTCTACTTCCCCGTCTACACCTCGAACACCGGCGCGCTGAACGCGCTGTTCTCCGGCCAGATCACCTGGACGGGCAACTACATCCCCGGCTTGCAGGCGAACTTCGTCGACAAGGCGCCCGCCTACCACCACTACTGGGAGGCGGCCGGCGGTGACGAGAGCTTCGAGCCGAACCTGACCAAGTGGCCGACCAACCAGCTGGCCGTCCGGCAGGCGATCAGCCTGGCGGTGAACCGCACGCTGCTCGGCTCGGAGGGCGAGGCCGGCCTGGAGAACCCCGTCGTCAACGCGACCGGCCTAACGCTGCCGACCTTCAGCGCCTGGAGCGCCCCGGTGGCCAACATGACCGTCTCCGCCACGGGCAACGCGGCCGCGGCCGAGAAGGTGCTGGAAGCGGCCGGGTTCACCAAGGGCAGCAACGGCTTCTTCCAGAAGGACGGCAAGACCGTCTCGATCACCATCATTTCGCCGTCGGCCTACACGGACATGGCCGAGGTCGACTCGATCGCCGCCCAGGAACTGAAGGCGGCCGGCATCGACGCGTCCTTCCAGGGCCTGGCCGTCACCGCCTGGAACCAGGACGTCGCCGATGGCGACTTCCAGATGACCGAGCACTGGTCGAACGGCGGCATCACGCCGTACAGCATGTACGACGGCTGGCTCGACAGCGCGCTGGCCTCCGGCAACGCGGCGACCGGTGACTATGAGCGGCTGAACGACCCGGCGATCAACGCGGACCTGGCCACGCTGGGCGGCGCCAACACGGTGGCCCAGCAGACCGCGGATCTCGTGCCGCTGGAGAAGTTCGTCGCCTCCGACCTGCCGGTGATCCCGGTGGAGACCGCATCGGAGTGGTTCGAGTACAACTCGCAGAACTTCGTCGGCTGGCCCACGCAGGCCAACCCGTACGAGACCGGGCAGCCTTCGGGCACCAACAACGGCCCAGGTTCCGGCACCGACGAAGTGGTCATCCTGCACCTGAGCCCGCGGACCTGACCGCCGCGGGAGCAGCGGCCCGCCCCCGGATCTCCCCCACTCCGGGGGCGGGCCCCACGCCGGCGAACCCCGGCCCCCTACCCAGAGGGACCGCCGGCGCCGCACGGGTTCCCACCCCGGCCGAGCGCGGGCTCACCACCACGAGAGGCGGATGCCGATGGGCGTGCCCCGGATCGCGTTCAGCACGCTGGCGTTCCCGGACGCCAGCCTGGCCGCGGCCGTGTCGCTCGGGCGCGACTGGGGTTACGGCGGGGTGGAACTGCGGCTCATCGACGGCGAGCTGATCGACCCGTCGATGCCCGCCACGACCCGCGCCGAGGTCAAGCGGACCGCCGCCGCAGCCGGCCTGCCGATCGTGGCCGTGGACAGCTCGATCCGCCTGACCAGCCAGGATCCCGGCCGGCCGCTGCAGCGGTTCCTCGAGCTGGCCAGCGACTGGGAATCGCCGCTGGTCAGGGTCTTCGGCGGCCCGCTGGCCGCCGAAGAGCCGGCCAGAACGGCCCAGCTCCAGGCCGCCGCCCGGGTCCTGGAGGCGAGCGGGCCTGCCGCCGAGCGGCTGGGCGTCGCCGTCGGGGTGGAGACCCACGACGCGTTCTCGGCCTCATCAACGCTGGCCGGGCTGCTGGCCATGGTCGAGTCGCCCTGGATCGGCGCCGTGTGGGACAGCCACCACCCGCACCGGATGGGCGAACGGCCCGCTGAGGTCTGCGCCAACATCGGCCGCCGCGTCCTGCTCGCCCAGGTCAAGGACGCCAGGCGCGCCCCGGAACGCGACGACGGCTGGCAGCTGGTGCTGCTCGGCGAGGGTGAAGTGCCGGTGCAGGAGATGCTGGCCCGCCTCGACGGCGCGGGATACCGGGGCTGGGTCTCGGTCGAGTGGGAGAAGCGCTGGCACCCCGAGATCGAGGAGCCGGAGGTGGCACTCCCCCAGCACCGCAGGCTGCTGGACTCCTGGCTCCGCAAGCCACCCACACACTGAACCACCCCCACCCCCGAGGAGGTCCGACCAGCGATGGCACCGATCCCAGATTTCCCGCCCGGAACGAGACGCCCAGCACCCCAGCCAAGCCGGCTCCCGCGCGGACCGTGGCGCCGCCCGCTCGCGGTCGTGGCCGCGCTCATCGTGGCCGCCGCCACGTCGGTTTTAGGAGCGGCCCCCACGCTCGCCGCGCCCCCGGCGCGCGCCGCGGCACCGGTGGTCGCGGCGCCTGCCGGGGCGCCGGGCCAGCCCGACTTCGGGCCGAACGTGTACGTGTTCAGCCCGAGCATGCCGCAGAGCCAGATCCAGGCCACGGTCGACTCGATCGCCAGCCAGCAGGTCGGGAACCAGTTCGGCACCCAGCGCTACGCGCTGCTGTTCGAGCCGGGCACTTACGGGTCCGCGGCCGACCCGCTCAGCTTCCAGGTCGGCTACTACACCAGCGTGGCCGGGCTCGGCGCCTCGCCGGGCGACGTCGTGATCAACGGCGCCGTCGACGTCTTCAACCAGTGCTCGGCCGGCAGCTGCACCGCGCTGGAGAACTTCTGGCGCTCCCTGTCCAACCTGACCATCAACGTCACGGCACCGCCGGATGTCAGCCCCGTGCCCTGCCCGGACACCGCGGAGTTCTGGGCCACGTCACAGGCGTCCCCGATGCGCCGGGTCGATATCAACGGCAGCACGACCCTCTTCGACTACTGCACCTCACCCGGGTTCTCCAGCGGCGGGTTCATCGCCGACTCGCAGTTCACCGGCGGCAGCGTGATCAACGGCACCCAGCAGCAGTTCTTCGTGCGGAACAGCAACCTGGATGACTGGACCAACAGCGTCTGGAACCAGGTCTTCTCCGGCGACGTCGGCGCGCCCGCCCAGAGTTTCGGCGTGACGTCAGGAGTGCAGTACACGACCCTGGCGGCCAGCCCGGTCACCGAGGAGGAGCCGTTCCTGTACACGGACTCGAGCGGCGGCTACCGGGTCTTCGTCCCGGCGCTGCAGCACAACTCGGTGGGCGCGTCCTGGGCCAGCGGCCCGACACCGGGCATGTCCATCCCGATCCAGCGCTTCTTCATCGCCAGCCCCGCCGACCCGGCGTGGCTGATCAACGCCGCGCTGGCCCGCGGGCAGGACCTGATCCTGACCCCCGGGGTCTACGACCTCAACCAGGCCATCCAGGTCACCCGGCCGGACACGATCGTGCTCGGCCTCGGCTTCCCGACCCTGGTCCCCGAGCACGGGAACGCGTCGATGCAGGTCGCGAGCGTGCCCGGGGTCAAGCTCTCCGGCATGATCTTCGACGCGGGCCCGGTGAACTCGCCGGTACTGCTCCAGGTGGGCGCCACTCACAGCCCAGCAGACCCAGCCGACCCCACCCTGGTCCAGGACGTGTTCTTCCGCATCGGCGGCGCCACCCCGGGCCGGGCCACCAACAGCCTCGTCGTCAACAGCTCTGACGTCATCCTCGACGACATCTGGGCCTGGCGGGCCGACCACGGCAACGGCGTGGGCTGGACCGACAACGTCGGCGACACCGGCGTGCTCGTGAACGGCAACGACGTCACCGCCTACGGCCTGTTCGTCGAGCACTACGAGAAGTACCAGGTGATCTGGAACGGCCAGGACGGTACGGACATCTTCTTCCAGAACGAGATGCCCTACGACCCGCCCAGCCAGGCGGCCTGGATGTCGAACCCGGCGACCGACGGTTACCCGGCCTTCCTGGTGACCCCCAAGGTGACCAGCTTCGAGGGCTACGGGATGGGCAGCTACTGCTACTTCGACCTGGGCGTGCCGATCTACGCGACGAACGCGTTCCAGGCCCCGGACACGCCGGGCGTCCAGTTCCACGACCTGCTCACGATCTTCCTCAACGCCGCCGCGTCCGGCGGCATCGACCACGTGATCAACGGCGTCGGCGGCTCAGCCACCGCCGCCAACCCCGACGTCCCCGTCAACGTGATCAGCTACCCGTAACCACCGCACCGGCCCCGGAAATGTCCGGCTGGCGCCGGGCATTTCCGGGGCGGTGAACCGGCTGAGCTGCAAACGGGCCGTCGCCGCGGCCGGATACTAGGGCGACAGGCTGCTGGGCTCCCGGCTCCGCAACCTTCAGGAGGCGGGATGAGCGAAACGAGCGTGACCGGGGCCCGGGGCCGCGGGTTCGGCCTCGTCGGCGCCGGCGTGATCGGCGCCACGCACGCCGAGGCCATCGGCCTGGTCCCCGGCGCCCGGCTGGCCGCGGTCACCGACGTGGCGCCGGAGCGCGCCAAGGCACTGGCCGATGCCTACCACTGCGCGGCCGAGCCGGACCTGGGCGCGCTGCTCGCCCGCGCCGACGTCGGCGTGGTGTCGGTGTGCGTGCCCAGCGGCCTGCACGCCGAGGTCGGCACCCAGGCGGCCGCGGCCGGCAAGCACCTCGTCGTGGAGAAGCCGATCGACGTCACCCTGGCCGCGGCGGACCGGCTCATCGCCGCGGCGCGCGGCAACGGCGTCCAGGTGACGGTGATCTCGCAGCACCGCTTCGATACCGGGCTCGACGAGCTGCGGCGGCTGCTCGACAGCGGGGCACTCGGCTCCCTCGTGCTCGGCGAGGCCAGCACGAAGTGGTACCGCACCCAGGGCTACTACGACAGCGCGGCCTGGCGTGGCACCTGGGACCTGGACGGCGGGTCGCTGATGAACCAGGGCATCCACTACGTCGACCTGCTGCTGTGGACCATGGGGCCCGCCGCCGAGGTAACGGCCATCTGCGCGACTCAGGCCCACCAGGTCGAGGTCGAGGACACCGCGCTCGCCCTGGTCAGGTTCGCCTCCGGCGCGGTCGGGACGATCGTGTCCAGCACCGCCGTCTACCCCGGCTTCGCCCAGCGCCTCGAGGTCACCGGGAGGAACGGCACGGTGGTCGTGGAGAACGGCAAGATCGTCCGCCGGGCGGTCGCCGACGGGCCTCCGCAGCGTCGCGGGCCCGGCGACGCCGCCGTACCTCCGGAACCCGGCGACCCCGCCGTACCTCCCGGGCCCGGCAATCCCGCCGGCCAAGGCGCCACAGCACCCGCCGCTACGGCCGACCCCGGCGGCATCGACCCGGCCAGCCACGCGGCCCAGATCGCCGAGTTCCTCAGGGCGATCGACCAGGGGCGCCAGCCCGCGGTCACCGCCGAGAGCGCCCGCGCCACGCTCGAGGTCGTCTGCGCCGTTTACGAGTCCGCCCGCACCGGCCGCACCGTCGTCATCCCCGTGCCCGGCCAGGAGCGCGCCACATGACCGTCGTCCTCAGCGGCTTCGCGGACGAGATCTCGCCCGACCCCGGCGAGCAGCTCGCCGTGCTGGCCGAGGAGGAGATCTCGCACCTCGAGCTGCGCAGCGCGTGGTCGACCAACGTCGCCGACCTCGGCGGCGCCGACCTGGCCCGCTTCAGCAAGGCGCTGGACGGCGCGGGCGTGCGCGTCTCGGCCATCGGCTCGCCGATCGGCAAGATCCCGCTTGACGCGCCGCTGCCGCCCGAGCTCGACCGGATGCACCGCATCGCCGACGTGGCCGGCGGCCTCGGCACCACGATCGTCCGCGTCTTCTCGTTCTTTGTCCCTCAGGGAGAACCGCCGCCGCGCCACCGGCAGCAGGTCATCGACCGCATGCGCGCACTCGCGTCTGTCGCCGAGGAGCACGGCATCGTGCTGGCCCACGAGAACGAGAAAGGAATCTACGGCGACCGCCCCGAACGCTGCGCCGACCTCATCGAAGCCGTGGGCTCGCCAGCCCTGCGGGCTACCTTCGACGCGGCGAACTTCGTGCAGTGCGGCGTCCGGCCCCAGGCCGAGGCCTACGACCTGCTCCGGCCGTACCTGGTCTACCTTCAGGTCAAGGACGCGCTGGCCGCGACCGGCGAGGTGGTACCGGCCGGCCAGGGCGACGGCCAGGTCCGCGAGACGCTGGCCGCGCTGCGCGACTCCGGCTTCGCGGGCTACCTGTCGCTCGAGCCGCACCTGGCCGAGGCCGGGCGCTATGGCGGCTTCAGCGGCCCGGCCGGGTTCCGCCGCGCCGCCCGGGCGCTCAAGGCGATCCTCGGCGAGCTGTCAATCCCCTGGCGATGAGCACAGTTCCTGCTCCGGAGAGAACAGCAGTTACGCGGTCGCTTCGCCGTCGGCGCCGGAGCCGGCCAGGAGGGCCAGGACCTCGCCGATGGTGCGTTCCCGGCTGTCGATCTCTGGCAGTGGCAGGTGCGACTGGATCTGGTAGCGGTTCCGGCGGCCGTCCTTCTGCTTCACCACGTACCCGGCCTCGGCGAGATCGGTGACGATCCCGTAGGCGGTGCGCTCGGTGATGCCCGTTCTCGCCGCGATGTCACGCAGCCGCACGCCCGGGTCGTGGGAGATGCACAGCAGCACCCGGGCGTGGTTGGTCAGGAAGCTCCAGCTCGCCACGCACGTAAGGTATCACAGGTCCTGCCGGCCATTTCTGGAAACCTATTGCCTGTTTCCATCCGCGCGGGGCCAGGCCCTAGACGCCCGATTTCTTGCTGACGAGGTTCTCGGCCAGCGAGCTCTTCTCGCCTTCCTCGGGGATGATGGCCCACGCCGCCAGGTAGGCCAGGAGGCCGACGCCGCCCGTGATGACCGCGATGACGACCACGATCACCCGGACCAGAGTGACGTCGACACCGAAGTAGTCGGCGAATCCCGCGCACACTCCGGCTAGCATGCGGCCCTTCCGGCTGCGTACCAGGATCTTGGTTCCGTTTGCGCCGTTCATGTAAGCCTCCTGCGGTAATCCCGGGTAGCTGGCGCCGTCGGCACCATCCGGGAGACCTCCCTCAGCCTACGCATGTACTTTGAAACTAGCAATATTCTTCAAGCGTCGGGCTAGTTGACCCGACAGTCTCCGCATTTTAGGTGCGACAGATCTGACATCAGGCGGGGGCGGGGGCTTCGGCCAGGTGAGCTCGGACGGCGTCCAGGGCCAGGCGGATGTTCTCGACCGAGTTCGCGTAGGAGAACCGCATGTAGCCCTCGCCCCAGCCCCCGAACGCGGTGCCGCTCAGTGCGGCGACCCCGGCGTCCTGTAGCAGCCGGGCCGCCAGCTCGCCCGAGGTCAGCCCGGTGCCGGTGATGTTCGGGAACACGTAGAACGCGCCCTGCGGCTGCACGCAGCTGATCCCCGGGATCGCATTGAGCCCGTCGACGATCACGTCCCGCCGGCGCCGGAACTCGGCGACCATCTGCTCGACCGGCTCCCACGGGCCCTGCAGCGCCGCCATGGCGGCGTACTGGCTGAACGCCGACGTGCACGACACCGAGTTGATCACCAGCCGGGTCACCGGCTCGACCAGCGCGGGCGGGAACACGCCGAACCCCAGCCGCCAGCCCGTCATCGCGTACGTCTTGGACCAGCCGTCGAGCAGGATCGTCCGGTCGGCCATCCCGTCCACGGACAGCACGCTCGCGTGCCCGCCAGCGCCGTACCTGATCGCCCAGTACACCTCGTCGGACAGCACGATCAGGTCGTGCCGGAGCGCGATGTCCGCGATCGCCTCGCAGTCCTCCTGGGTCAGCGACGACCCGCACGGGTTGTGCGGCGAGTTGATGATCAGCAGCTTCGACCGGTCGGTGACCAGACGGGCCAGCTCGGCGGTGTCGATGCGGAACTCGTTGCCCTCGCGCAGCGGGATCGGCACGCCGGTCGCGCCGGCGAACGCCGTGATCGACTCGTACATCGGGAAGCTCGGGTCCGGGTACAGCACCTCGTCGCCCTCGCCACAGAGGGCCATGATCGTGAAGAACATGATGGGCTTGGCGCCCGGCGTCACGATCACCCGGTCCGGCGTGACCCGCATGCGGCCGTTGCGTTCGAGGAAGTCGGCCACGGCCTCGCGCAGGGGCGGGATGCCCGGCGCGGGGACGTAATGGGTCTGGCCGGCCTGCAGGGCCTCGACCGCCGCATCGATGATGTGGGGGGCGGTCGGGAAATCCGGCTCGCCGATTTCCAGATGGATGATCTTCTTCCCGGCGGCCTCCATGGCCCTGGCCCGGGCCAGGACCTCGAACGCCGATTCAGTGCCCAGCCTGCTCATGCGATCTGCCAGGGAGAATGCCGTCATGGCCCCGATGATACGGCTGCGGTTGATCGGCGGTAAGGGGCGAAAGTTCCACAGTGTGACCGGGTTCCGGCCGACTCTTGCCGCCGGCCCCGGGACGCGTCAGCCTTAGAGTCCGTGAGGCACCGCAGGTAAGGGGGATGCACGTGAGTTCCGATCGGTCACCGCTGATCGCTCGGTCCGGCAGCGACCTTGACGCCGGGCGGCTGTTCGCCGCGGCCGAGCCGGACTTCGCCCGCTACGAGATCGTCAAGGACCTCGTCGACGAGTGCATCGACCTGGCGCTCAACTACCGGCAGAGCGGGCACCCGGGCGGGTCGCGGTCCAAGGTGCACATGATGCTGGCGCTGCTGCTGTCCGGCGCCATGCGCTGGGACGTGCTGCGGCCGTGGCGCCGGTTCGGCGACCGGTTCGTGCTGTCCGCCGGGCACACGGTGCCGCTGGTCTACGCGACGCTCGCGGTGCTCAACGAGGCGATGCGGGCCCGGCACCAGCGCGACGGGGGGCCCGAGTTCGCCTTTCCCGACGACGGCCGCTGGGCTCTGACCTGGGAATGGCTGCTGAAGCTGCGCCGCCGCGGCGGCCTGCCCGGGCACGCGGAGATGGAAGGCCGCACGCTGTTCCTGAAGTTCAACACCGGCCCGTCCGGGCACGGGATGCCGCCGTCCGCGGGCGAGGCGCTGTCCCTGAAGCTCGCCGGGGCCGACGAGGTGAAGGTGTTCGTGTTCGAGGGCGAGGGCGGGCTCACCCCGGGCTCGGCGCACGAGACCAAGAACACGGCGTGGGGCCTGGGCCTGGACAACCTGGTCTTCCTGGTCGACTGGAACGACTTCGGGATCGACCCCCGGCCCGCCTCGAGCGTGGTCGCGGGCACCCCGGTGGACTGGTTCGAGCCGTACGGCTGGCGGGTCACCGGCACCTCCCGCGGCATGGACTGGGGCCCGGTCACCCAGACCGTGCTGGACGCGGCCTGCGGCGCTAACCCCGGCCGCGTGCCGACCATGGCCTGGTTCGTCACGCAGAAGGGCCGCGGCTACGGCAAGGTCGACGCGGCCAGCCACGGCACGGCCTGGCCCATGAACGCCGAGCAGTTCTGGACCGTGCGCAAGGAGTTCATGGCGCGCTACGGCGTGCAGTACCAGGGCGTCGACGAGCCCGCGCCGGCCGATCCTCAGGCGACGGCGGAACAGGCCGAAGCGAACCTGCGGATCGCGATGAGTGTCCTCGAACGCGACGCCGACCTCGTGACCTGGCTGTCTGACCGGCTGGTCGCCATCGGGCGCAGCGTGCCCGAGGACGTGGACGGTTTCCGTCTCGGCCAGCGCGCCACCGAGGTATTCGGCGACCGCCGGATCTTCGACGTCGCCGCCTACCCGGACAGCATGTGGAAGAAGCCAGGCGAGAAGGCGCCGAACCGGGCCGGCCTGGCCGCGTGGGGGTCGTACGTGAACTCGCTCGCGCTGCGCGACTACGGCCGGCCGCTGTTCATCGCGGCGTCCGCCGACCTGGCCGAGTCCACGAACATCGCCGGGTTCGGGCAGGCCTTCGACGGCTCGCCGGGCACCGGCTGGTACGAGCGCACCGAGAACCCGCACGGGGCGCTGCTGCCGACCGAGATCACCGAGTTCACCAACTCCGGGCTGGTGTGCGGGCTGGCCACGGTGAACCTGTCCGCCGACCCGTTCACGGAATTCGACGGGTTCTGGGGGGCGTGCTCGACGTACGGGTCATTCTCCTACCTCAAGTACGGCGAGATGCGGCTGTTCAGCCAGCTGGCTCAGGACTGCGAGCTCAAGGTCGGCAAGGTGCTGTGGATCGCGGGCCACTCGGGCCCGGAGACGGCCGAGGACTCGCGCACCCACTTCGGCATCTTCTCGATCGGGGTGACCCAGCTGTTCCCGGCCGGGCACGTGATCGACCTGCACCCGTGGGAGTACAACGAGGTGCCGGTGCTGCTCGGGGCGGCGTTCTCGACGGACGTGCCGATCGTGGCGCTGCACCTGACCAGGCCGCCGGTGGAGATACCGGACCGCGAGGCGCTGGGCATGCCGTCCCACTTTGAGGCGGCGCGCGGCGCGTACGTGCTGCGGCCGTACCGGCCGGATCAGCCCCGCGGCGGGACCGTGTACGTGCGCGGCACCATGCCGACCAGGAACCTGGTCAGCGTGCTGCCCGAACTCGACGCCCGCGGCATCAACGTGAAGATCGTCGCCGCGCTGAGCCCGCAGCTGTTCGCGCTCCAGCCCGCGGTGTACCGGGACTCGGTGGTCGGCCCGGCCGGGCGGCTGGACGCGATGGTGATCACCAACGGCGCGTTCAAGCTGATGCAGGACTGGGCGGATGACCCGCTGGTCCGGGAGTACTCGCTGTCGTCCGACTGGGACGACCGGTGGCGCACCGGCGGTTCAGTCTCCGAGGTGATCGAGGAGGCGCACCTCGACGAGGCCCACATCCTGACCGCGCTGGATCGCTTCGCCGCCGAGCGGGCCGGCCTGCGCCAGCTCAGGGAGCGGCTGGACAGCGCCTGACACCGGGCCCGCGCTCGGCGGAAGCGGACATGCGCACTAACGGCAGACTGAACCGCGTGGAGGACGAGGGACATGCTCGGGATCAAGCGCATCACCGGCGCCGCAGGCTCGGCGCCTGAGGGTGAGCCGGGATCGTGGGTCAGCGATGCGGCGCGGGAGAAGTTCATGGCCGCCTACGAGCGGGTTTTCGCGCTGTGGCCGCAGCCTGGCGAGGAGTTCGATATCGAGACCGCCACCGCCACCACGCGGGTGCACGCCTACCGGCCGCATCCCGATGGTGCGCCGGTCGTGCTGCTCACCGGTGCCGGGGGCAACGCCGCGGCCTGGTTCCCGCACGTGGCGGCGCTCGCCGGACATGGCCCGGTATACGGGATCGACCTGCCCGGCGACCCGAACCCCAGCGTCCCGCGCGCCCCGATGACTCCCCCGGCGTCCTGCGCGGCCTGGCTCGACGAGCTGCTCGCCCAGCTCAGCGACCGCCCGGCGCACCTGGTGGGCTTCTCCTACGGCGGCTGGATCGCCATGAACCAGGCGATCCGCGCGCCCGCGCGGGTCGCGTCCATCACGCTGCTCGACCCCGCCGGGCTCACCAGGCTCGACGCCCGCTTCTGGTGGTGGCTCTCCATCACCGGCCTGGCCACCCTGACCCCGATGCCGATCCGCCGCCGCCTAGCCCGGTGGCTGGACAGCCCGGCCATGCTGCAGCCGGAGCTGATGACGCTCATGTGGGCAGCCATCCGCGGCTACCATGCCGAGCCGAAGTTCCCCGGCGTCCTCACCGACGACGAACTCCGCGCGATCACCGTGCCGGCCCTGCTGATCACCGGCGCGCGCAGCGCCCTCATCACCCCGGCGCAGGCCCGCGCACGCGGAAGCCTGATGCCGCACGCGGAAGTCGCCATCGTCCCCGGCAGCCACGGCGGCTTCAACCGGATCGATGAACTGAACGACCGGATCGCCGCCTTCATCGAGGCCCACGCCGCCGGCCAGCAGGCCGCTCAACCGGCACCTCCGCCAGCAACCAGCCGGTAGGACCGACATCTTGACCGAACCCTGCGCTCGCGCACTCACGTGAGCCAGGTCGCGACATCACCGCAGCACTGTGCCATCGATGCGCCCGGCCGGGCGACGCCTAGGCATCACCCCAGTCCTCACCCCAGCTCCCCTGCACCGGGTGCTCAGCTCTGGCATGCTGGCTGCCCGGGCGACGTATGATTCGCTCAGGCAGCGAGGGTCATACTCCATATCAGGGGGCATTCGATGGCACTCCTCGGTCGCGAGTTCATCGCGGCGCCAGACGCATCTAAGCGCCAGATCGTATACAAGTGGCCGGATCAGAACATCCGGAAGTTCACCAGGTGCATCGTCGAGCCCGACGCCGTGGCCGTCTTCACGAGCCAGGGCCAGCTCATGGGGACGCTGCTCGGCGGGCATCACCAGCTCGACGCCAAGGAATACCCGTTCCTCGGGATGTTCGTGGACTGGGCCACCGGGGGCAACGCGTTCAAGGCCGAGCTGTACTTCGTCGGCATCAGGGACTTCCCGAGCATCCGCTTCGGCGGGCGGCTGGACGAGGTGCAGGACCCGCAAACCGGACTGATCGTCACCCTCCGGACATTCGGCGAGTACGCGCTGCGCGTGATCGACGCGCCCAAGCTGATCATCAACCTGGTCGGCACCGTGGACGTGACGAACAACGAGGCGATCACGGGCTGGGTCACCCAGCAGCTGCTGAAGGTCACCCGCACCACGGTCACCACCCAGCTGATGTCGGGCGCCTGGCCGATCCTCGGCCTGTCCGTGCACAGCCCGGAGATCGAGGTGTCGGCCATGCAGGCCGCCAACCACGAGCTCGCGGACTACGGGATCTCCATCACCAAGCTCGGCAACCTCGACATCAACCTCGACGATGACGACAACGCCCGGCTCAAGAAGCTGGCCGGCGACACCGCCTACAGCCGGCTGGCCGGCGGCTTCCTGCAGGCGGCCCAGGCCGAGGCGCTGCAGGGCGCGGGCGAGGGGCTGGCCAAGGGCGGCGAGGGCGCGAGCCCGCTGTTCCTCGGGCCGGCCTGGGCGTGGCCGGCATGATGCAGGCGCCGCCGCAGGCCCCGTACAACCCGCCGCCGCCCGGCCCGGGCTTCGCCGGCGGGGGGGCGGGCTTCACCCAGGCGCAGCCGCAGGCACCGCCGCCGCAGGCGCCCCAGCAGCAGGCGCCCCAGCAGCAGGCCCCGGCTCCGGCCCCCGAGGCGACGACCCTGGCCACGGCCGAGTGCAGCAACTGCCACAGCCAGGTCCCGCTGGGCTCGAAGTTCTGCGCCGAGTGCGGCACGCCCATGCAGAAGCACTGCACGAACTGCAACGCCAGCCTGTCGGGCAGCGCGAAGTTCTGTGCCGAGTGCGGCACGCCGACCAGCCCGCCAGCCTCGTAACACACGACCACGGCTCGGGGGTCCGGTCGCGGATCAGCGTGCTGGCGTTGCGTGCAATAGATCCTGATTTGTCAGTTTAGCTTCGACCAGAAAGGCCGGTCCGGACGATGGATCGCATCGAATGCCAGTGGTGTAAGGCTCAGAACGAGGCGGACAGAACAAGCTGCTTCACCTGCGGCGCGCCGCTCGACAAGCGGAACCTCGTGTCCGACTCGGGCTGGGCCGAGGCGCCGCGGCTGCGGGACATGACCGAGTTCCGGTTCTCCAACTCCACCTGCCAGATCGAGGGCGAACTGGTCCCGGTGGCCGAGATGGCGCTGGCCCAGGGGGACGCGGTCTTCTTCGAGCATCACGTCATGCTCTGGAAGGAGCCGAACGTGCCGGTGTCGGCCCTCAACACCGGCGGCGGCATGAAGCGCATGATGGGCGGCATGCCGCACGTGCTGACCCTCGCCCACGGGCCCGGCCGGATCGCGTTCTCCCGCGACGCCGCGGGTGAGGTCGTGGTGCTGCCGCTGCACCCGTCGATGGAACTCGACGTGCGCGAGCATGCCTTCCTGGCCGGCACGCACTCGCTGAGCTACTCGTTCGTGCGGATCAAGGGCCTGGCCAACGTGGTGCACGGCGGCGAGGGCATGTACCTGGACCGGTTCGTCACGCAGCAGCAGCCGGGGCTGCTGCTGCTGCACGGTTACGGCAACGTGTTCCAGAAGACGCTGCAGCCGGGCGAGAAGATCCTGGTCGAACCGGGCGGCTTCCTCTACAAGGACTCGTCGGTGACCATGAACACGGTCAAGCAGTCCATCAAGACCGGGATGATGGGCGGCCACAACATGTACCTGGCCGAGATGACCGGTCCCGGCCGGGTCGGCATCCAGTCCATGTACGTCCACCACCACTCCGAGTAGGCGGCCCGAGATGACAGCGCCGACGGCCACCTATACCTGCCCCTACTGCCGCATTCCCAGCGACGGCGCCGGCGGGACCTGCCCGCACTGCGGCGCGCCGGTCGACGTCCGGGAGCGCGTGTCGGACTCCGGGTGGGCCGAGCAGCCCCCGATCCGCGACATGGCCCGGATCCGCTTCAGCCGCTCCACCTGCCAGATCATCGGCAAGTACGTTCCGGTGGCCGAGATGGACCTGCACGAGGACGACTGGGTCTACTTCTCCCATCACGTGCTGCTGCACACCGAGCCGCGGGTCCGGCTGGACTCGATGCGGATGGCAGGCGGCTGGAACCGGAAGCTGGCCGGCATGCCGCTGATCATGATGACCGCGCGGGGTCCCGGGCACATCGCGTTCAGCGCCGACCTCCCGGGCGAGACCCTGGCCGTGCCGCTCCAGCACAACCAGGCCGTCGACGTGGTCGAGCACCGGTTCCTCGTCGCGACCGGGAACGTCACCTACCAGTGGGAGAACTCCGGGGTGTGGTTCACCACCCAGAACGGCGACGACCAGGAGACCCACTACCCGCTCGGCCGCACGATGGACCGGTTCTGGGCACAGGGCGGGCCCGGCCTCATGCTGTTGCACGCCCCGGGCAACACCTTCATCCGCGACCTGGCGCCGGGCGAGCGCGTCCTGATCCAGCCGGGCGGGCTGATCTGGAAAGACCCGACGGTCCGGATGTTCCTCCACTTCGAGTACCCGCACGGCGCCTACTGGTTCAGCTCGGCGCGGTGGCAGGCCAAGTCGGTGTGGCTGACCCTGCAGGGACCGGGCCGGATCGCGATCCAGTCGGTGTTCGAGCGTCCCGAGATGGTCGGGCAGGTGGTGACCTGCTCCAGCTCGACCACCCAGGTCTGGTAGGCGGGGCGGGACCAGGCGCTGCCTGGTCGGCGGGGCGGGACTGGGCGTTAGGGCCAGTCGGCCGGTATCGTGCCGCGCTGCGCGGCCTCGCTCTCGATGTGGACGGCCAGCAGCTCGCCGGCGTGCTCGATGTGCCTGGTCATGGCCGCCCGCGCGGCCCTCGATGAGCCGTGCCGGAACGCGTCGAGCACCTCTCGGTGATCTTGCACCGTGGCGGCCGGCCAGCCGTCGATCGTGGAGTGGAACCGGGCCGGGACGTAGCACAGCGACACCCCGAGCAGCCAGGCGAGCTTGGGCGAGCCGGCCAGCATGTTCACGGCCCGGTGGAACAGGAAATTGAGCTCCTCGAGCTCGTCGTGGTCACCGCGGTCGGCGGCCGCCTCGAGATCCAGGTGCAGCTGCTCGAGCCGGGCCAGCGCCTCGGCGTCACCGTGCTTGACGGCCCGGGCCGCGAGTTCCCCGGCCAGCAGGGCCTGGCCGGCGAAGACATCGCGGATGTCGTCGCCGGTCAGCGAGACCACGACGAAGCCGCGGCGCGGCTCAAGCCGCACCAGGCCCTGGGTGCGCAATTCCAGCAGGCCTTCGCGCACCGGTGTGGCACTGATCCCCAGGTTCTGGGCGACCGCCTCGGCGCGGATGAAATCCCCGCCGTGCAGCTTGCCGGAGACAATCAGGTCGCGTATGTACGACGCGGCCTCGGCGCCCAGCTGCGGCCGATGGCGGCTGTATTTCCGCGGCCCGCCCGCGGGCTGCCCGACCGGCTCCGTGAGGGATTTACCGTACCGGGTAATGGCCTATCCACCGCCTTGCGGAGAACTTGCGGGTCAGGGGGGTCATGGGAGTCATGGGCAGGAGCCTCTCCGGACGGCCATGGGCGGCCGCCGGTCGTCCAGCAGCGGGTACGTGGCGGGGTCAGCGGATGACCGCAGCCGCGATACCCAGTCAAGATCAAGGTCAGCGCTGCAGAGACCTACCGTGTCCCCCATCTCAAGAAGGGTATTTCCCAGCGGATCGATGATCCTGCTGCCGCCGTGAAACTGCGTCAGCGCCATGGTACCCGCCTGGTTGGCGCAGACGACGTAGGCGACGTTCTCGATCGCGCGGGCCGCCGCGACCCCCTCGAAGACAAACGCCCGCTGCTTCTCCCACGCCATCGGGAAGATCATTACACGGGCGCCCGCCTCGGCCAGGCCGGCGCAGAATCCGGGGAACGCCAGGTCGTAGCAGCAGCCCAGGCCGAGGCGCCCGTCCGCGGTCAGGACGAGGTGGTTTCCCTCGGTGAACGCGGCGCGCTCGGCGCGCACCATGTGCGCCTTCGCGTACCGGGTGCGGCCGCCGCCGGGCTCGGTGATCACGATCATGTTGCGCAGGGTGCCCGCGCAGCGCTCAGCGGTGCCGTACGCGATCCGCACCCGCAGGTCCCGGGCCGTGTTCTCGAGCGCTTCCGCCGCCGTGGCCAGACCCCGCACGAAGGCGTCCGTGTATCCGGCGGGCTCGAGCAGGTACCCGGGCAGGCACAGCTCAGGAAAGCAGACCAGGTCCGCGTGGTCGCCGGCGCCCGCCTCGAGCAGGCCCTGCATCCGCGACAGGTTGCCGGTGACGTCGCCGGCCCGCGCCGTGAACTGGGCCACCGCGATGCGCATGCGCCCGGTCTCCCCTCGCCGGGTCAGGACTTCAGCGCGGCCGACGCGGGGTGCTGCTCGGCGAACTCGCGTGCGATGTCAATACGGCGCTTGAACGCAACGTCAGGGAACTGCTGGGCGTAGTCGATGAACCGGGCCAGGGCGTCCGACCGGGCCGGGTTGCCGCTGACCCGGGGATGAGTGCCGATCGACATCATGCGGCCCAGGTCGTCGCCGTCCGCCCGCAGCCGGTCCAGGGTGGCCTTGGCCGTCCGGAAGAAATCGTCCGGGCTGCCGTAGCCGGTGCCGACGATGTACCGGGCGTCATTGACCACGAGCGTGTAGGGCACCACCAGGTGCGGCCGGCCGGTGATCCGGGTCCAGTACGGCAGGTCGTCGTTGTAGCAGTCGGAGTCGTACTCGAAACCGCCTTCCTCGACGACCAGCTCGCGGGTGTTCGTGCTCATCTCGCGGCAGTACCAGCCCACCGGCCGGGTGCCCGTGGTCGACTCGATCGACGCGATCGCGCGCTTGATCGCCTCCCGCTCCTGGTCTTTGGTCATCTCGAAGTGGTTGCTCCACCGGTAGCCGTGCCCGGCGGGCTCGTCACCCCGGCTGGCCAGCTTGGCCGCGACCTCGGGGTTGCGTTCCAGCGCCACGGCGGCGGCGAAGAACGTGACCGGTATCCCGGCGTCGTCGAAGATCCGGAACAGCCGCCAGATGCCGGCCCGCGAGCCGTACTCGTACATCGACTCCACGGCCAGGTCACGCTGGCCCTCGAGGGCGAACGGCAGTTCGTACAGGATGTCGTTGGTGCCGTCGCCCATCGCGAAGGTCTTCTCCGAGCCCTCCTCGTAGTTGACGACGAGCTGGATGGCGACCTTCGCGTCGCCGGTCCCGTGGCCGGCGCCGGGCGCGCCGTTCGTGCCGCGCCACCGGACGCGGGGGGGATGCTCGCCGTAGCCGGCGATTTCCCGCGGCGGGCCGGCTACCTCGCCGTCGGCACGGCGGAAAAACGGATCATCGGACATCACGGCCTCCTCATGTCGTGGCTTCAGTGGTCGGATCGATCTCCGGCCCGCGCGCGGGACGGCACGGCGCGTGCCCCATCAGGCCGCGCCCGCGGAGGTCAGCCGGCGCCGCACGGCGGCGGTCAGGCGGCCGGCGCTGGCCGCGATGTCGTCCACGCCGGCGAAGCTGAACGACAGGCGCGCGGTGTTCTCGCCGCCGGCGGCGTGATCGTCGGAGAAGAACCCCGATCCGGGCACGAACGTCACCCCGGCCCGCTCGCAGTCCTGGAGCAGCTCGCCGGAACGCACGCCGGCGGGCAGCTCCAGCCACAGGAAGTAGCCGCCGTCCGGGGCGGACCAGCGCGCGTGCCCGGCCAGGCCCGCGTCGAGCCCGCCGATCAGCGCGTCGCGGCGCTGGCGGAGCATGGGCCGGATCCGGGCCAGGTGCGCGGGCAGGAAGCCGGCCGCCAGGAACTCGAAGGCCACGGCCTGCGGCCACATCGGCGGGGACACGTACGTGTCCAGCGCGGCCCGCGTGACCGGCGCGGCGAGGTGTTCCGGCAGCACTCCGTATCCGACGCGCAGCCCCGGCGCCACGATCTTCGAGAACGACGACGCGAAGACGGCGAGGTGCCCGGCTCCGCGCGCGGCGAGCAGGGCGTGCAGGGACGCGGGCGACTCGCCGTCGAACCTGAGCTGGCCGTAGGGGTCGTCCTCGACGACGAGCAGCCCGTGCCGGATGGCCAGGCCGGCCAGCCGCTCGCGGTCCGGCGCGGGCATCGTCGTCCCGGTCGGGTTGTGGAAGGTCGGCATGATGTACAGGAAGGCGGGCCGCCCGGGCTGTCCTGGCCGCCCGGCGGTGGCGAGGTAGCGCTCCAGCGCCGCGAGGTCGATGCCGTCACCGCTGCGGCCGACCGAGACGACCTGCGCGCCGGCCTGCCGCAGCAGGCTGTTCACCCGGTCGTAGGTCGGCGCCTCGACCAGGACCGGGCCCGACCGGGCCAGCACCCGGACCAGGAGCGCCAGGAAGATATAGGACCCCGGCGTGATCACGATCCGGCCGGGCGCGACGCCGTGCCGGTCGCCGAGCCACTCCTGCAGCGGCCGGAACCCGGCGGGCGGCCCGTAGTTCAGCGCGGTGGCGCTGTGCTGGCCGAACGCCAGGCGCGACGCCTCCTCGAGCTCGCGGACCGGGAACATGTCCGGCGCGGGCACGCCCCGCGCGAACGAGATGACCCCGGACGCGGGCAGGACGGACACCGCTAGTCCAGCCCGGCCAGGTGCCGTGCGCCGTCCGCGACGATGAGCTGCCCGCTCACGTACGACGCCTGCTCGCTGGCCAGGTACTGGAACAGGTACGCGATGTCCTCCGGCACCCCGACCCGGCCCGCGGGAACCTTCGGCGCCACCGCCCGGACCCCGTCCGGGCCGAGCGAGTTGACCGGGTCGTTGGCCTGCGGCGTGTCGATCACCCCCGGGGCCACGGCGTTCGCGGTGATGCCGTCCGGGCCGTACTCGACGGCCAGCGTCCTGATCAGCCCCACGAGCCCGGCCTTGGCCGCGGTGTAGTGCGGGTGCGCCGCCCACGCCTGAACGGTCCCGGCGATCGACGAGGTGGCCAGCAGCCGGCCGTAACCGGCCCGGCACATGTGCGGCAGCGCGGCGCGGAAGCAGCGCCACGCGCCGTTCAGGTCGACGTCGAGCACGGCCGCCCAGGCCTCGTCGTCCAGCTGGTCCAGCTCGACCTTGCGCGCGATGCCGGCGTTGGCCACCACGATGTCGATGCTGCCGAGCTCCGACACCGCGCGGTCCACGGCCGCGTCGACGTCACGGGTCCGGCGCACGTCGACCTCGGCGACCAGGCAGCGCCCGCCGCTGCCGGTGATGGCCTTCTCGACCAGGCTGACGTCGTGCCCGTCCGGCGGGTACCAGGCCAGCACGACGCTGGCGCCGGCGCTCGCGAAGACGCGCGCGGTGGCCGCGCCGATTCCCGATGCGGCACCGGTGATGAGCGCCACCCGGCCGTCAAGGTCGAACATGCAGGGTCCTCTTCTCAGAGCATCACGTCTCCGCCGTTGGGGCAGAGCGTCTGGCCGACGTAGTAGGAAGAGTCCTCGGAGGCGAGGAACACGGCCGTGGGCGCGACCTCGTGCGGCTCGCCGAAGCGGCCCATCGGCAGCTCGGCCAGCTTGCGCGCGGCCCACTCCTCGGTTTCCTGCGCCATCATGTCGGTCAGGATCGGGCCCGGCGCGATGGCGTTGACGTGGATTCCCTGGGCCGAGACCTCGCGGGCGAGCGCCTTGGTGAGGCCGATGACGCCGGCTTTGCTGGCGCTGTAGTGCACCATCTCGATGCCGCCGATCTGGCCAAGCTGCGACGCGATGTTAATGATCTTGCCCGACTTGCGCTCCAGCATGCCGGGCAGCACGAACCGGGTGCACAGGAAGACCCCGCGCAGGTTGACCGAGATCACCCGGTCCCATTCGCTCACCTCGAGGTCGGCGAAGTTGCTCTGGCTGAACGTGCCGGCGTCGTTCACCAGGATGTCCACCCGGCCGAACTCGGCGAGGGCGGCACCGACCATCGCCCGGACCTGCTGCTCGTCGGAGACGTCGGTCCGTACCAGGAGGTGACGGCGGCCGGATCCGGCGATCGACGCCAGCACCGGGGCCGCCGCGCCCGCGTCCAGCACGTCGGCGATCACCACGTCGGCACCCTCGGCGGCGAAGGCGGTCGCGATCTGGCCGCCGATTCCCCGGGCGCCGCCGGTGACGACGGCGACCTTGCCTGCGAGCTTCCCGGTCACCGGGCCTCCCTAGCTTTCAGCGGCTTCCGGCCGTCCAGTGCTTGCGGATGTCTTCCGAGGTCGCCAGGTCAAAGCGGTGGGCCATGAGGTACATCGAGGCGTCGTGTTGCGTCCGGTCGTCGCTGCCGACGGCGTCGGTGGCCAGGACCACGTAGTAGTCGCTGAACATCGCGTCCCGGGCCGTCGACTCCACGCAGCCCTCGGTGGTGCAGCCGGTCACCACCACCGACTTGATGCCGTTGCTGCGCAGCAGCAGCGCGAGGTTGGTGCCCCAGAACGCGCTCGACCGGTACTTCTTGACCACCAGCTCGCCGTCCCGCGGCTCCAGGCCGGGCACGAACTTCTGCCCCTCCGACCCGTCGATGGTGTAGGCCAGCGGCTCGGCCTGCCCGTGATGGCCGTCGTGCAGCCGGAGGTTGAACCTGATCTGCGCGGGCGACTCGCTGGCCCGGTTGGCGAGCACGGTCATCTGGATGAAGACCGGCATGACGCCGGACCGGCGCGCCGCCTCCAGCAACTCGCCGATCCGCTCGATCACCGGCGGGTACATGGACAGGTCCACGCCCAGGCGGTCGAAACCGCCGCCGGCGCAGCAGAAGTCACGCTGCATGTCGATGATCAGCAGCGCGGTGTGCGCGGGGTCGACGATCTCGGAGAGCTCGGTGAAGACCTGCTTGCCCGCGACCTCGATCATGGCACGTCCGGCTCGGGGAGCTCCGCCCCGGACGAGAGGCTGGGCGAATGCTGCTCGGCGAAGTCGATCTCGTCGGTGGCCATCGTGGCGCCCAGCGCCGCCAGCTTCTCCGGCGACCTTCGCTTCAGGTAGGCGTAGAGGCCGTAGCCGATGATGATCCAGGCCAGCACGATGTAGGCCACGAAGTTGTATGGGAACGGCTGGCCGGGCTTGGCCACCTCGTAGAGCGGGTAGAGCAGCACGGCCGTGCCGATGACCGGCGCGATCAGGTGCTTGAGCACGCTGAAGTCGGGCTGCCCCCAGTAGAACTTGATCAGGCCGATGTTGGCCAGGCCGTAGACCAGGATGACCGCGATCGTGCCGATCGACCCGGTCCAGCCGTACACGGCGGTCAGCCCGGAGCCGAGCCAGGCGGACAGGATGATGCCGACCACAACCGAGAATCCCACCACCCCGTAAATGGCCACGAATGGTGACCTGAAGCGCGGGTGTACCGTCGACAGGCTCCCGTGGATGATGTGCTCCCTGGCCATCGCGTAGACGACCCGCACGGTGGTGTTCAGCACGGCGAGCATGCAGGAGAATAGCCCGGCGATGGCGGCCAGGTCGACGGGCTGTTTGAGCCAGGGCGCGTACGTCTGCGCGAGCGTGGTGAACTGGGCCGGGCTGGCCAGGAACGCCTTGAGCCCGGCGGCGGTGTTGAGGTGGAACCCGGCGGCGAGCCCGTAGACGACGAACACGAAGAAAACACCCACCCCGACGACAGCGAAGCGGACCGCGAGCGGCACATTCCGCTTGGGGTTAGCGGTTTCCTCGCCGAGGGTGGCCGCCGCCTCGAAGCCGATGAACGACAGCAGGCCGAAGACCACGGCCAGGGCGACGCCGGAGAAGCCGCTCGGTCCCGAGGACGGCTTGAAGTAGGTCAGGCTGTTGCCGTGCCCGGCCCGGGCGATCGCGATGATCGCCAGCAACGAGAAGATGATCATCTCGGCGGCGAGCAGGATCAGGTCGAGGCGGACCGACGTCCTGATGCTGCGGACCGAGAAGGTCATCGCGATCGCGACCAGGATGATGCCCAGGACCCACCACGGGACGTTCCAGCTGAACGTGCTCTGCAGGTAGGTGTGCAGGAACGCGCCGTTAGCGGTGACCAGGCCGATCATGAGCACCACGTACGCGCCCGCGTAGAGCCAGCCGCTGAAGAACCCGGACTGGGCGCCCAAGGACTGGCTGAGGAACGAGTAGAACGACCCCGCTGACGACAGTTTCTTGGCGAACTCGATGACGGTGTTACCTATGAACAAGGCGGCGATGAACGCGATCAGGAAGGCGAGCGGCAGGGCCGCGCCCGCGTCCGCGCCTCCCGCGGGGGCGTTCAGGATCACCGCGAGGACCGGTGCCATGAGGGCGGCGGACAGCGCCAGGCAGTTCGGCAGGCTCAGGATGTTCCTGGCGAGTCGGGGATTGCTGTCGCCGACTGGTGCGGCGGTGGGCTCGGTAGCTGCCATCGATCGGATCCTCTCCCTTGTGAACCCGGGCTGCGGCGCAGGCGGAACGGCTCGGTCGCGGTGATCGCCGCGACGGCGGTACCGGCGCGGCAGCGCCCCTGTGGCGGCCCTGCCGGTGACGGCATCGGAAGACTCGAACACCGGTAGTAGAGCGCCGGGCCGAGGCGGCTGTCAAGAGATCCGATATTCCATTTCCACCATAATATTTAATATTTGATCTTGCTCACGGTCGCGCCGGCCCGGGCTGGGGAGGCTGCTGATGCCTCGCAACTGGCCGCTTGCTGATTAGTTCCTGAATACTCACTGGATACTCGCTGACCGCCAGGCGGTTCACCCGCGTGCTCGCGGAAACCTCGGCGAATCCTCAGGGTTCCCTTGCAGGTCCGGGCCGGACCATCAAGGTAACGGCAACACCACGAAGGAACTGAGGAAGCACCGCTGATGAGCATGGATAAGGATCAGTTCGGCCCGGCCAACCCGCAGACTCCGCAGATCCCGCCGCCCCCGCCGCCGCCCTGGAGCCCGGGCGGCCTGGCCGCCGCTGGCGGCTGGAGCGGTCACGGCGGCTGGAGCGACCAGGCCAAGCGGCCCCGTCGCCTGGTCATAACGGCGGCCGTCGCCGCGGTCGGCCTGGCTGCGGGCGCGGCAGGCGTGCTCGCCACGCACGGCACGTCAGCCGGAGCCACGACCACGGCCAGCACGGCACTCAGCACGTCCCAGATCACAACCAGGGTCGACCCGGGTCTCGTCGACGTCGTCTCGACCTTGGGATACCAGAACGCTGAAGCCGCGGGCACCGGCCAGGTGGTGACCTCATCGGGTGAGGTGCTGACCAACAACCACGTGATCGATGGTGCTACGTCGATCAAGGCGACCGATATCGGTAACGGCCGCACCTACACGGCGAAGGTCGTCGGCTATAACCAGACCTCCGACATCGCGGTACTGCAACTCCAGGGCGCGTCGGGGCTCGCGACCGTGTCCTTCGGCAACTCGTCAGATGTTGCGACAGGCCAGAATGTCGTCGCCATAGGCAACGCGGGCGGCAAGGGCGGCACCCCGTCGGTCGCTGCCGGAACGGTCACCGCACTGAACCAGTCGATCACCGCCAGCGACGAGGGCAGCGGCTCGTCCGAGAACCTCAGCGGGATGATCGAGACGAATGCCAACATCCAGCCCGGAGATTCCGGCGGCCCGCTCGTCAATGCCGCAGGGCAGGTCATCGGCATCGACACCGCGGCGTCAACCTCGTCCGAGACGTCGTCGCCCGGCCAGTCACCGTCCGGCCAGTCCCCCTATGGCCAGTCCCCCTACGGGCAGTCCCCCTACGGCCAGTCCCCCTACGGCCAGTCCCCCTACGGCCAGTCCCCCTACGGCCAGTCGCCTTACGGCCAGTCCCCCTACGGGCAGTCGCCGTCGTACGGGCAGTCCCCCAGTGAGCAGTCCCCGTCCTCGTCTGGCCAGTCCCAGACCCAGGGCTTCGCGATCCCGATCAACCGAGCCCTGTCCATCGCCAGCCAGATCGAGGCCGGCAGCTCCTCGAGCACGGTGCACATCGGGACCACCGGCTTCCTCGGCGTGGAACTCGCGTCCCCGGACGCCTCCTCGTTCGGGGGCGGCGCCACCGGCGGGGAGCAGAACGGCACCGGGCTGACAGTGCAGGGCACCCTCTCCGGATCGCCGGCCGCCCAGACCGGCCTGTCCGCTGGCGACGTGATCGACTCGGTCGACGGCCACGCCGTGTCGTCATCGTCCGGCCTCCAGTCGGTGATCGAGCAGTACCACCCGGGCGACAAGGTCAGCATCGGCTGGACAGACCAGTCGGGCCAGACCCACACCTCCACCGTGACCCTCGCCAGCGGCCCGGCCGACTAAGGCCCGGCCGGATAGGGCTGAGCCCGGGCCGCCGTCCACGGCCCGGGCTCAGCCCGTTTACGCCACCTGCGCAGATTCGCCCCTACCCCCGGTCACGCCGCCCAGTCCCCGTCACCCCGCCCACTCGCGGTCACCCCGGCCCAGGCCGTTCGCCGCGGCGGCGAAGGCGGCCATGGACGGGAACTCCCAGTCGGGCGTCACGTCGACGGGCGGGGCCGGGGTTGCTCCCCACCCGGGCCGGTCATGCCGCCGGTTGATCCAGACGGTCCGCAGACCCGCCGCCTTGGCCGGGACATGATCGTGGAACAGGCTCTGGGCGGCATGCAGGAGCTTGCCCTCCCCCACGCCAAGCCGCCTGGCCTCCTCCTGGAGCGCGGTGAAGTTCCAAGGCGACGGCTTGTAGTAGCCGATGTCCTGCGCGGTCAGCACGCTGTCGAAGGTCACCCCGAGCCGCTGGCTGCTGCCGGCGAACGACGAGCGGTCGACGTTGCTCAGGATGATCAGCTTGAACTGCCGGCCAAGCGCCTCCAGCGCGGCGGCCGAGTCCGCGAACGCGGGCCAGTCAGGAACGGACACGGCCAGCCGCTCCGCGTCCTCGGCGGTGACCTCGGCGCCGAGGTCCCGGCCCAGCGCGGTCATGCTCCGCCGCAGGACCTCCGGGTACGGCGTCCGCGGATGCTCCGATTCCGCCCGTTCCTCGTAACCGGCGTAGGCGGCCAGCAGCGCCTCGTCGTCCAGCGTGAGCTCGCGCGAATTGGCCCACGGCCTGAGCACGGCGAGCAGGCCAGCCTCCCAGTCGATGAGCGTTCCGTAGCAGTCGAAACTGATCGCTTCGAAGTCGGTGATATCCACGAGGCACGCTCCTTGATGAGCCTCGGCGGCAGACGATCGAGCCCCAGGCCAATCCACGTTAGAGCCATAACGCGGCGCGCACCAGTGGGCCGGCCGGGCTGAGTTGCCCTAGAGCGCACTCCAGGAACCAGACTCGGGCCCGTGACCCGGACTGGCCAGGCCGCCGGAGAGGAGCCCGGATGAGATACCGCATGATCGGCACGGACCCGGAAACCCGCCGCGCTAGCTCCTCGCCGCGAGATGGGCGAGCAGCATGGCCTCGTTCACACAGCAGTTCCGGAGCTCACCGAGGTGCACGCTCTCGTTCTCTGAGTGCGCGTTGCTCTCCAGGTCCTCGACGCCGGTCAGCAGCAGCGCCGTGTCCGGATACGCGGCAGCCAGCGCGGCTGCCAGCGGAAGCGATCCGCCGCTGCCCGGCTCCACGGGAGCACGGCCCCAGGTATCTTCGCAGGCGCGCCGGAAGGCTTCGAAAGCCCGCCCGGAGACATCGATGCGATGCGGCTCGCCCTCGCGGCACGGCTCAACGGTCACCTCCGCGCCCCAGGGTGCATGGCGGCGCAGGTGTTCTTCCACAGCGCGAAACGCCCCCTGAGTGTCGTCGCCCGGCGCCAGGCGGATGCTGATCCTGGCGGTGGCGGCTGGCACTAGCTTGTGTGCCGCGTCGGCCGTCGGCGGGGCATCAATTCCCAGGACAGCAATGGCTGGCCGTGCCCAGAGCCGATCGGTAAGCGAACCCCGGCCGAGGAGCCGAACGCCGGGCCGGAGCCCCGTGAATTTGCGCAGGTCGGATTCTGACAACCGCAGGGCGTACGACGATCCGCTGCGCAAGCCCTTCACCGCCACGCCGCCTCTGCGGTCATGCAGCGTCGCGATAAGCCGGCACAGTGCCGTCAGCGCATCTGGTACCGGTCCCCCGTAGCGGCCGCTGTGCACGGCATGGTCAAGCGTGCGAACCTCGACCAGGCAGTCAAGGATGCCGCGCACGGATGTCGTCAACGTCGGCTGGCCGACCGTCCAGTTCGAGCAGTCCGCGAGCACGATGGCGTCGGCTCGCAGAAGTTCCTCGTACCTCTGCAGAAATTGCAGAAGGTGCTTAGATCCGATTTCCTCCTCGCCCTCGATGAAGACGGCCACGCCCACCGGTGGCTTCCCTTCCCAGACCTGCAGCGCTGCCGCGTGAACGGCGATCCCAGCCTTGTCATCAGCCGTGCCGCGGCCGAAAAGACGCCCCCCGCGTTCGGTCGGTACGAATGGCGGTGACTCCCATAGTTCTTCGGGGCCTGGCTGGACGTCATGATGGGCGTACAACAGAACCGTTGGGGTTCCGGCCGGCCCTTTGGTGGCACCGAAGACCGCAGGATGCGCGCCGTCAACCTTGTCGAGCAGCCTGACGCCGTCGAGCCCAGAACGCTCAAGCCACGAGGCTGTCGCTTCCGCTGACTCCTGCACCTTCTCGGTGGCGGACTCGTCCGCGCTAACTGAGGGTATGCGCACGAGCTGGTCAAGCTCCGCGCGGATACTGCCGAAGGCAGACTCGACCATCGCCCGAGCAGTCTCCGGGCTCAGTTCAACTGGCAAGTCCTGGCCCTCCGCGGCTCACCGCACACAGCGCTCGCCATGCCGACCGTCGGCACGGACCCCCGGGCCTTGGGCAGTAACATCGCGGCCCGCGACTCGCGCGGGAGGAACAGATGCGTCAGCTGACGCTCACCGTGCCATGCGCGGCAGCGAGCGGTTTGGCCCGACGTACCGCAGAACCCCCCGCGTGACCGAGCAGGCGCGGTGCAAACGATTCCCGGTGCGCCCACCACGCATCGCACGATACGGAGATATCAGCCCTTAATCAACGGCCCCCGGTTCCCCGATGCGTCCGATTAGCCCGCGCATAAACCACACCGGTACCGCCGTCGCCACCGGCCTCAACCGCCCCGCCTTGCCGACGCATCGGGCCCTAAATGAGCAGTAGCCCCGCTCATGGCCACGAGCCGTCCGGGAACAAGCTCAAGCGCTCGCAGCGAGGTAGGTCTCCCGGTAATCCACTGTGCAGACCAGCACGTCGCGCATCGCGTTGCCGCCGGGTGGAGCTTCGAGGTCGGTCGCCCCGTGCTTGAAGCGCTCGTCATCGAAAATGATGATGTCGCCCGGGTTCAGCTGATGCCTGAGCACCGGCTCCCCGGTCGGTTCCCCTTGATCATTAACGTCATCAGGATTGTAGAGATAGGTCTCGGCGCCGCCACCCACCCGGTCAAGCACATAAAGTGCGACAAACTCTTCATGATCACGATGCGGCTTCGTCACGACGCTGGTGAAGGTCCGGAACAGATTGACGCCAAAGGTGCCCTCGGGTTTCCGTCGGCCGGGCGGTACCAAACTGAGGAACGCACGGATGAGTTCCTCCGCCTGTGGATCGTCTAGGAGCATGACACGCGAGTGATCGCGTTCCCCAGGTATGTCGGCACGGTCCGTGATGGTGATCTTCTCGTATTCCTCCAAGTGAAGACCGTCATCCCGCCACTCGTACCGTATGACGTCCCTTGCCCTCTTGCGATCTACCGGCCAATCACCCGGGTCATGGTGGATGACGGCGTCATTGAAGTAGGTTTGTACAAAATTGTCGCGGAACTTAACTGGAAGTCCGATTTCCCGGTCATCGGTCAGCGCATAGCCTCGATCGCGCAGGGTCGCCGTGACGCGGTCAAGGCCGGGCGGATTTCCGTTCGAATCATCGCTCACTAGGCACTCACCGGAGTTGGGATCGATAACGTCCGAGCTGAGACGGCACGCGCTTGAGTTTTGACGACACGCATGGTATACCCAGGACTGCTCTGGCATGCCAGCAATCTCTGTAAATGCAAGATAACGCTTTGGGCACGACGGCCGCAATGACGCGTTGCAATTGCGTGCACGCCCAGAGTGGCCCGTCGAACCCGCATTTGCTCAAGCCTCGTTTCGCGTCTCATCGCGAATGGAGCGTATGAGCGCACGGGAGTCATCCTCGCCCAGCGAGGCCTCGACCAGCGCGGCGTGTGCCTTCCGGTATTCCGCGACTCGGCCAGGTTTCTCGAGGCTCCAGAATCCAGCATGCGTCTCGATGTGCACGACGTCCTGTTCCAGGTCGTCGGCGTATTCGAAATAGGCGTACATACATGTCATTGTGGATACCGGACGACCCCGGAACGGGAGGACGTGCAAGCTAACGTTCGGAGCCCTCGATTCTTCGACCAGGGCATCCAGTTGATCGCGCAGTATCTGCGGCGAACCGACAGCTTGCAGCAGTGTCGACTCATGCGTGACAGCGACGAGCCTCAGCGGCTCCAGGCCCTGCCGACTGTGCAGGGCCTTCTTTCGCAGCTGCCGGACTTCGAGAAGCTGACTGATGTCATCCTCTGCGCGATGCTCCATGTCGCGGAAGATGGCCGCTGCGTAGTCATTAGTCTGCAGCAGGGCCGGCACGAACGGCAGCGTGTAGGTCCGCTCCACCTTGGCATCCGCCTCATAGGCCAGGTGTGCGTCCAGCCCACCCAGAACCTCGTCGTCGAAGTCGGTCCACCACCCGGTGCGTTGCGCCGCAGCCACCCACCGCTGCAGCTTCCCGGCCAGCGGCGTGCCCTCGATCCCGTAGTACCTGATCAGATCCCTGATATCGCGAGGCTGCGGCTTGCCCTGGGCGTTCTCCAGCCGAGACAGCTTGCTGGTCGAGATCATCAGGTCGTTGGCTACATCATTGAGAAGCTTCCCGGAATCCTCACGCTGCTGCTTCAAGGCGGCCGCGATCGCGCGCCGCGGTCCGAGCGGGCCCGTCACTTTATCCAAGGCTGACCGCCTGGCCATTTAACCCGCTGCCCTGCAGCTGTGTCTTGTGGCCGCCCGGCATGCCCGTCGCCCCGGGCTCGAGACTGCCTGCCTCCGGCAGCCGGCAGCTTGCTCGTGCGGCCAGAGGGCAAGCCCTGATCTGGCTATCCCTTCCTGGGAATCCCACAGCGCAACCGTACTCTCCGTTGAACCAGTGCCGCAGCCAGACACGCAGAAACAGGTGTTACTGGCGGGGTTGGTGTTGGTCACCCGACGACTACCCAGCCGCGGCCTAAGCCACACTCGCCTGGACATGCCTAGTTTGGGATTTATCATAGTGGGAATCCCAAACTTACAGCTTGCACCACGGATTTTCAAAAGCGAGATCTCATGGCGACTGGCGAGCAAGTACCTCAGGGCGTACTCCCGGCCGCAGGGATGATGAAGATCTTCGCCAGCCGTCACGGAGCGGGAGCCCGCGCACCGCCATGTCCTAGACGAGTCACGGCTGAGACCCGCATGCCACGCGCCGCGCACGTGGCAGCCCAGGGTGGCCGCGCCCGACTGATCTAAAACAGACGTCGAGCCGATGGGTTCCGTCCACCGGCCCGACTTAGCTTCGCAAGCTCCCTCCCGAATGCTCTCGAAAGGGGAGACGTGGAAACACCGCATTGTACCTCCGCAGCAGCCAATTTGAAAGCGCCCTCGCGCCGTACCAGGCGGCACTCCTGTGCGGAGTCCGGGCCGTGATCGTCATGCTGCCGATTGCGGCGGGTTTCGTCATCGGCCTGTTTCTCGGCTGGCTGTTAACGAAGACCTATGCCGTCGCGGCGATCTCGCGCTCCCAGGAGCGCATGCAGCGCAAGGTCCGTTACTGGCAGGCCGAGGCCGCTCGCTTCCGCCACGAAGCCGCGCGGCTCGCTCGCCTGCTGGCGGCGCGTGACGTCTGGCCGAAGCCAACCCACCGGGAGGAGTGGCGATGATCATCAATCTGCTGGCCCTGCTGACGATTCTCGGGGCCGGCGCGGTCGCAGGAATCCTGCTGACCATCCAGCACTACGAACACATCCGCGCCGAACTGCAAGCCGACGAAGACCAGCTCGCCGAGCAGCAAGAGCTATACGCGGCCTGGGGCATGATTCACGCCCATCCACGCGGTGGACAGGGACCGAGCGCATTTGACCCGCACGACCGGCCTATCTAAACAAGGCGGTCTCCTGGCGTGGGCGGAGCCATCAAACAACCACGCCAGGGAGGCCTGGACAGGGGGCCAGATTGGGGGCTGGCGTCGCGTTCCGGAGTCTTGGCTTGGGCGTCAATCCTGGCTGATCTCGCCGAGCCTGTGCAGCAGCAGCGTCTCGGCGAGGCAGGTCCGCTCGAACGCGGCCAGGTGCAGGCTCTCGTTCGCGCCGTGCGCGCGGGTGTCCGGGTCCTCCACGCCGGTGATCAGGATCTCGGCGTCGGGGATGAGCTCGGCGTAGCCGGTCACGAACGGGATCGAGCCGCCTCCGCCGATATTGACGGCGGGCGTTCCCCAGGCCTCCTGGAGAGCCCAGCGTGCCGCCTGGTACGCCGATCCCCCGGTTGGCGCGGTGTACGGAGCGGCCGTGGCGGCCTGCTGCACAGTGACGTGCACTCCCCAGGGAGCGTGCGCCTTCAGGTGGGCGGCCAGCGCCGCGCTCGCCCTGGTCACGTCGTCGCCCGGGGCCACCCGCAGGCTCACCTTCGCGCTGGCCGCGGGGATGAGCGTGTTGGAGGCCGCCGCGACCGACGGGGCGTCGATGCCGATGACCGTGACCGCGGGGCGGGCCCAGAGCCGGTCGGTGAGCCCGCCGGTGCCGATCAGCCGCACCCCGTCGAGCATCGCCGCGTCGGCGCGAAGCTGCGCCTCGGTGAGGTCGAGCGGATCCGCCGTGCCCCGGGCCAGGCCCGCGACCGCCACGTCCCCTTGCTCGTCGTGCAGCGTGGCCAGCAGCCGGCACAGCGCGGTCAGCGCGTCCGGGACCGGGCCGCCGTACAGCCCGCTGTGCACGCCATGTTCGAGTGCCCGCACCTCCACGATGACCGGGGCCGCCCCGCGGAGTGAAGTGGTCAGCGACGGCACATCCGCGGTCCAGTTCGCCGCGTCGGCGAACACCACCACATCGGCCCGCAGCAGATCCTGGTACTCGGCCAGGAACCGCTCCAGCGTGGGCGAGCCGACCTCTTCCTCGCCCTCGACGAGCACGTTCACCCCGACCGGCAACTGGTCGCCATGCGCCCGCAGGGCCGCCAGGTGCGCCGCGATCCCGGCCTTGTCGTCCGCCACGCCCCGCCCGTACAGCCGCCCGTCCCGCTCGGTCGGCTCGAACGGGTCAGTGTCCCAGCCCGCGGGGTCGCCGGTGGGCTGCACGTCGTGATGCGCGTACAGGAGGACGGTTGGGGCGCCGGGCGGCGCCGGCCGCCTTCCGAACACCGCGGGCTGGCCGCCGTCCACGGTGAGCACGTCGACCTCGGCCAGGCCAGCCTGGCCCAGCAGGGCGGCGACCTCGTGGGCGCTGGCCTGCAGGTGCCGGGCGGCAGCCGGATCCGCCGAGACCGAGGGAATCCGCACCAGCCGTTCAAGGTCGGCGCGCACCGACGGCAGGATCCGCTGAACGGCCGCGGTGAGCTGTCCGGCTCCGGGCTGGTGAGAGGTCATGCCCACGGACGCTACCGGAACTGGTGCTTAGGCCGCCCGATGGCCTGACGCCGAGTGCACGCTGAGGCTGGCGTGGCGCCAGCGTTCTGTGATCTCTGTGGTTTTCGGAACGCCCGCAGCTGCACAGCGGAACACCGGGGTCGGGGCCGCGGCCAGACTCGAACTGGCAACCAGCTGCTTAGGGGGCAGCCGCACGTCCCTCGTGCTGCGAGCCGTGTTTCCTCCCTGGCGTCTCCCTGCCCAGAGTCGAACTGGGGCGACCGGGCTTCGGACGCCCGGCGGCAGATTCCGCTGCCAGGGAGGTGCGCCGCCGACGCCGACGCCGGATGCGGCGGGGCGATGAGCAGCGGCATGGTGGGCGAGGCGACGTCTACGGGATTCGAACCCGCACCTTCCACCTTGACGGGGTGGCGCACTGGCCAGATTGCGCTAAGACGCCATGGCTCCGGCGAACGGATTCGAACCGCTATCACGTGGTTAACAGCCACGGGCCCTGCCGTTGGGCGACACCGGAATGTGGATCTTCGTAGCGGGGACGGGATTCGAACCCGCGCATTTCTGGGTTATGAGCCCAGTGCCGTACCAAACTTGGCTACCCCGCAGCAGCCCCACAGGGAGTCGAACCCTGTCCCCGGAAGTGAAAATCCCGGATCCTAACCGATAGACGATGGGGCCGTGCTCCGTGCCGGGCTCGAACCGGCATTCTCCTGGATGAGGGCCAGGTGAGTTATCCCGTTCCTCTAACGGAGCCTGTGCTATGTGCGCCGCCCGGGATTCGAACCCGGAGCCGTTTCCTTAGAAGGGAACCGCGCTGTCCTATTGCGCCAGCGACGCTGAGTCCTCCGCCAGGGCCTCGAACCCTGACTCCCGGGGTAAAAGCCCGGTACTCTGCCCACTTGAGTTAGCGAAGGGTAGGCCGGGCCGGGATCGAACCGGCGGCTGATTCCCGATGTATAAGATCGGCGCTCTCACCACTGAGCTACCGGCCAGTTGGCCCGGGAGGACTTGAACCTCCTGCCTCTCGCGTATCAGACGAGCGCTCTAACCAGATGAGCTACGAGCCATTGCTATCTCGCGCGGATGCGACACGAATCGAACGTGTAAGGCCGTGTGGCCGCCCGGGTTCAAGCCGGGTTCCGTCGCCAGTCGGATTGCGCATCCATGGCGGAAGAAGGAGGACCCGACCCCCAGGCGCTTGCGCGCCCCGCCCGCTTTCGAAACGGGGGCTGCCGCCCGGCAGCTTCATCTTCCGTGGCGGAGAGTCAGGGATTCGAACCCCGGCGCGGCTGCTTGCTTCCGCGTGGGCCTCCAGCCGAGCGGTGAGGGTGGGATTCGGACCCACGGACGTCTATGCGCCACTCGTTTAGCAGGCGAGTCCCGTTCAACCACTCCGGGCCACCTCACCAGGTCCACGCTGGATACCGTTGCCACTCAGCCAGCCTTCCTGCGTACCGTCCCAGGGATTCGAACCCTGATCACCCGCGTCCTAAGCGCAGTGCCTCTGCCAGTTGGGCTAGGACGGCTTGCACGGCGAGCGGATAACGGGCCTCGAACCCGTGACCTCCACCATGGCGAGGTGGCGCTCTTCCTGCTGAGCTACATCCGCGTGGAGCCCTCGGCCGGATTCGCACCGGCACCCTCTTCCTTACCGAGGAAGCGACCCGACTCCGGGACCGCGAGGGCATGAGATGAGAGCCTCCGGCCCGGCTCGAACGGGCTGCCTGCCGATTACAAAACGGCTGCTCTACCTGGTGAGCTACGAAGGCATCGGAGCCGCCGTCCGGTGCCGATCCGGACCGCCCGCCTTACGAGGGCGGGGCCGCAGCCGTGCGCGGCGGCGTTGCTGCCCGCCGTGGATTCGAACCACGACCGTCTGCGCCCAGAACGCAGCGTCCTGCCAGTTAGACCAGCGGGCAATCGGTACGGGAGACGCGAGTCGAACGCGCACGCCGCGAGGTTTGGGCTCGCGAGGTCTGCCAGTTGCCTCACTCCCGCTTGGTGCGCCGCCAGAGGCTCGAACTCCGTTCCCTGGGGTAAGGGCCCAGTGCATCACCCGTCATGCTTGCGGCGCGCAGAGCGGCATGCCGGAGTCGAACCCGCATTCCCGGCTTGGAAGGCCGGCACACTAACCGTTGTGTTAATGCCGCATCGTGGTTCCCCGAGGGCTCGAACGTCGCACGTGCTGATCTTCACTCAGCCGCTCTGCCCGATGAGCGAGAGAACCATCGTCTGGCCAGGAGGATTCGAACCTCCGGTCTCATGCTCCCAAAGCATGCGCCTTACCACTCGGCCATGGCCAGCCAGCGAGCCAGCAGGTGGACCTGAAGGGACTCGAACCCTTATGCCGTCTGCGTGCAAAACAGGTGCTCATCCAGTTGAGCTACAGGCCCTTGGTTGGACTGTCCCCGGCCGGGCCGAGTCCGTGACGGACTTGCCCGATCGGCCCGGTATTATCGACCCGCTGACCCGGCCGGGGACCTGATGGTGTTCCGCTGTACATTTATCAATAACCAGGCACGTGCATCCCGCAGGATGGTGCTCCGCATGGACGGCAGGAATCGAACCTGCAACCACTGGCTTTGGAGACCAGCGCTCTCCCTGGTTGAGCTACGTCCACATGTCTGACGCAAATGAAAAATGAAAACCGCCCGCTGGGTGCGTCCCTGCGAGCGGCTTCTGGTCGGTGCTTGCGAACCTATCCAGAAGCCTCCCTGATGACCAGGGTTATACGCGGCAGCAAGGACGCGGGCATGCTGGCATACCTCTCGCCCTGCTCGTGCCGGTTACCTGACCACTGATTCACTGTGAGGTTCCTTTCTTGCTTACTTACGATGGTAGGTGCTAACGCTCAGACGGGCAACGGTATTTCCCTGCTGGGTGCTTAGCAGCCCACACTTCCGTTGACGAGCTCGCGGATGAGGTCGGCGTGGCCGTTGTGGCAGGCATACTCCTCGATCATGTGAACGTAGATCCAGCGCGAGGAGCACGGCCCCCCGTCCATCTGCCCGGTCTCTGCGAGCCCGCGGGACGCAGCCGCTTCGCGACTCGCATACGCACACACCAGAGTCCCGTGCCGGGGTCGCTTCACGGCCAGACGCCACGGCGTGGAAGGTGTCACAGGCCGTGTCACAGGCCGGCCCTACGTTTCCTGCCATGACCGACGAAACCCTGGCAATCCGCCAGGACGACAACACCTACATGTTCGCTGCCGCCTGCCTGCTCAGGCAGGACAAGCCAGACGCCGCCGGACCGATGACGGCTGGCGGGGTCACTGCCGACTCTGCGGCGGAATTGTTGCGGGAACTCGGCGGGTACGGCATTGACCGAAGGCGTGCTGAGGCGCGAGCAGCGCGCACTCTAGCCGACGATGAGATCGCCATGCCTGCGCGCTGGCGCCAGGCATGGCACGCCGTCGAGTTGTGCCGGCGAGCCGCCGAGATAGCGGCCCGCCGATGACGGCCTGGCCCCACGCGACTGCATTCGCCAATCCGTCCAGGTTAGGCGCGATCCGCTGCCAGGCCGCTGAGGTGGCGACGCCGAAAGGCTGTGGTCACAGTGACCGGAACCTGCCGCCTGGCGTGCGGGCGATGGGGCACTCGGCTGTCCCGACTGCGACCGGTCTCCCACCGGCTCAAGCGAAGCGTGTGGCAGCGCGTAGGCCCGCATCGACAACTACCACGAGCCGGCGGCCTGCCCGCTCTTGAATGGTACGGGCGAAGATTGCCCTGTAAGCGATCCCAGCGGGAGCGGGCGCTACGTTGTGATCCGGGCACTCCGTCCCCGTTGACCTTGAGGCAGTGAGGTTCATCGTGCGCGTATTCGATGCTAACTGGATGCAGATCGAGGAGTACCTGCGACGCGACGACCGGGTCGTGCTGCCGACGGGCTCAACCGAGCAGCACGGGTACCTCTCGCTGGGCACCGACGCGATCCTGGCCGAGCGGGTGGCGGTCGAGGCCGCCGAGCCGCTAGGCGTGCCGGTGCTCCCGGCGCTGCCGTTCGGCATGGCGCCCCACTGGGCGGCGTTCCCCGGCAGCACGAGCCTGCGCCTGTCCACCTACGTCGAGGTGCTCAGGGACCTGCTCGACGGCCTGGAGGCGCAGGGCTTCCGCCGCATCGCGATCATCAACGGCCACGGCGGCAACATTCCGGTGACCGGGTTCATCCGCGAGTGGCTGAGCCAGCCGCGCCCGCACCATGTGCAGGTGCTCTACCACAGCTGGTGCTACGGGCCGCGAACGACGGCGGCCGCCGACCAGTTCGACCGCGAGCAGATGCACGCGAACTGGGGGGAGAACTTCCCGTGGAACCGGCTGCCCGGTGTCGACCTGCCGGCCGAGCCGCGGCCTGCGGTGCCCTTGGAGCTCATTACCCAGCTCGACGCGAGGCGGATCCGGGCGGCGCTGCCCGACGGCATGATGGGCGGCGCCTACGCCCGCCCCGACGAGGACATGCAGGTGATCTGGGACGCCGGGGTGGCCGAGGTCCGCGAACTGATCGAGACCGGCTGGGCGGCATGAGCCGGCGCAACGAGCCCGTAGGAGTCATCCAGTCATAGTGACCAGGGATGACGACTTTGGGAATGACCGCCGCTATCCCATGACTCAGAGCTATGGAGTGATCATCCTCCGAGGCTCGTGAGCCGATGAATGACTACAAGGCCACCACAAGCATCTGGACATCGATAGAAGCATCGTGGATATGCCGTCCTGATAATTGGCCAGCTAACAGGCGGAATTCGTGAACGTGCTGACAACAGCAAGATTTCAAGTTTGATGTTTCAGAGCATCAAGCCCGATTGAAAATCCGCGCGTGAGAGATATTGGAATCGTAAAGGCTACTGAATCGTTAATTGCAATCGGTCGGTCGCGGCACTCGGGACAGTGGCGGGCCAACTACGCCTGCCTGGCGTGGTTGGCTGGTTGCCGTGTCTGACGATGACCCTGTGACCGGACGGCGGATGCTGACCGGTTCCGCGTACGCCGACGACCGGCACCTCCGTTCCCGCATGTCCATCTATGCGTATGCCGAGACAGCGGCGGACCCGCGGTGGCGCACCTCGGTGATCCCGTGGGACGGGACGCAGATCGTGGCGGATGTGGGATGCGGCAACGGGTTCGATTTGCGCCAGATCGTGCCGCAAGGCCGGTGCCGCCAGGCCATCGGCCTTGACCTGTCCGCCGGGATGCTGCGGTCACTGGCGGACCTGCGCCAGTCCGGCCGCCTGTCGCTAGTCCAAGCCGACGCACAACGTCTCCCGCTGCCCGACCGGAGCGTTGATGTGGCCATGGCCATGCACATGCTGTATCACGTCCCCGATGTCCCGGCCGCGATCCGGGAACTGCGCCGGATCACCAAACGGGACGGAACCGTGCTGGCGTCCACGAACAGCTCCGCCCACCTGGCCGAGATCAATGAGCTGCTGAACGCGGCGGTCTGCAGCCAGCTTGACCGCCAAGTCCGGCCGATGCCTGCCGACAGCTTCACCACGCAGACCGGTGCGGCCATACTGAGCCGGGAATTCTCCAGCGTCACCCTGCGCACCCTAGACCTGTCACTCTTGATCCCCACCGCGCAGCCGGTCATTGCCTACGTCGCCAGCGTCCGCGAACCTATCCTCGCCTGGATTGGCGAGCCGCTCGACTTCGACGCGGTGCTCGATGACATCGCCATGAAGGTCGAACAGGTCATCCAGGCTCATGGCAGTTTCCGAGCCACCACCCACATGGGCGTATTCATCTGCCGCTAAACCCCTGCGTCAGACTGGTCCAAGTCCGGGATTACGCCCAGCGCTGGGCCGGAGCTTCTGGAACGGGTGACGAGAATCGAATCCGCACTATCAGCTTGGGAATGAGCGCAGGGGCGGGTCCGACCAGTTCAACCGCAGTCAGCGCATGACTTGACGTACCGCGAGTAGTCGCGCGACACCGCATGCAAAGAAAGTCGGGCCAGCCTGCGCCATCTGCGTAATGTCAGGTCAACGCCATGGTGGCGGCCGCAATGGCCGCCACCACGCCTACCTCCCGTGCTCCTCAGTCCCAGCGCGACGGCGCTTGAAGCCGTTGCCGTCATGGTTGCCGTGAGTCTCCGGTCAGATACACCTTCTTCGGGGGCGGATAGACGGCTCGGCCGATCGTGGCGGAGGCCCACCCGACGCACCATCCGAAGAAGATCGCGAGGATATAGCCCAAAGTCACTTTCTTCTCAATGGAGCCGAGGATCGCCCAGATCACCGCCCAGGCGACGAAGCTCCCGATGCTGTACGCCGTGTACGTGTTCATGCGTGCTGGGGTTATGCGGTGGATCCAGACGAGAAAACCACTGCTGGTCGAAGCTTCCATGGAGCCCTCCTCAGGTTCGTCAAAACTGATATCACTATGCTATGCAGGTGCTGTCAGTTACGTCAAGCCAGGTCGGGCGGAACGACATCGCGGGATCGGCCAAGCCCAGGCCAGGAGCACCCCGGCGTCCGGTGTGCCCTCGCGCGTGACCCGCGATACCATCACTGGTATGACCTGGGGCGAGGTGGAACTCGAGCCCGAGGTCCGGGACTGGCTGGAGGGGGCGAGGAGGGATGACGATGAGCCAGGGCACACCATGGCGGACCCGCCTCGCTGAAGCGCGTCAGGCCCGGATGGACCGCCCGGAGGTCGCTGCCGCCTATGAGCAGACCCGGCTGCGCTATGAGCTGGCTGAAGCGGTCAGGCTGCGTCGCGAGGAACTGGGCTGGTCCCAGCGCCAGCTGGCCGAGCGGGCCGGGATGAGACAGCCGGGCGTCGCCCGGTTTGAGGCTGGGGGCACCACCCCCACCCTGCCACTGCTGGAACGGCTCGCCCAGGCGCTCGGCCTGACCCTCAACGTCAGCCTCGGCCCGCAACAGCGCCGCTCGGCGTGACGCCCCCCCGCGTTTCGGATGTTCATTCGTGCTCGCAGTCTCGCTCGGGTCTGCGCCTGACCTTCAGGATCCTGTAACGGGCTCGGCACGGTCACGACGGCTTACCCTTCTGCAGATCGTCCAACTGCAATACGTCGTCGTATGACCTGGGCTGCTGAAGCTGGCGCCCCGAGCGCGATCTGAGCTGGCTAGCGAGTCGGCCTGTAGGCCGAGTCTAGATCCCCAGCTCGTCGGGACCTGCCTGAACGCACGGCAAACCAGCCATGACCTGGGGCTGCGATCTCAGCAGTTCTCGTAGTCTCCAGACGGGCGTCGGTGACCTGGCTGCCGTTGTCGTGCCGTGCGATCCGTCCGTTGCTCATGAAGGGGCCGACCGGAACCGGTACTGGTCTGATACCGCCCTGCGATGACGGAGTAGGTCAAGCGCCGCCCCTTCCTCATTCGTGCCGTAACCGAGAAGCGATGCTAGCCACGGCTCGAATCGCGGGTGCCGCGTGTCAAACCGCGCGGTCACCATCTGCCAGGCCGCGCCATTCCCCTTGGTCTTCAGGAACTCGATCTTGCAGTCCCCCGGCAACTCCAGTGATTGCGCCATTTTCTACTCCGTCCGTTTGAACCGGTGGGTGGTCCGGCGGGAGTGCCGGGCCCGGTGTCGGCGGAGGAGTTCCCCCGGCCACTTCCACGGCCACATGGTCTTGGTCGACTGTAGGCCATTGAGAGGCACCCTGTGGCCGCAGAAAACGTCCCAATCACCCCACCGCCCCGTGCCCTCTGGGGCCGCCCGGGCAGCTCACAGCCCCGCCTGCGGCGAGGGGGACGCCGGGCCGGCGGCGCCGCGTAGTGGTGCCGCCTTGATCGTTACTAAGGCCGAGTTCGGCAACGCGTGAAGCTGCCATGGGGGGGTCGCGCACTGGTGCCTAGGTCCAGCTGATCGTTGACCCGGTTTGGCCTCAGGTGATGCTTGACGCTTTCTAGCGTCTGGCTGGGGTATGGCTGCCAGGCGAGCGCCTGCCAGCACAGCGGCGCACGCTATTACAGGCACACTGAGAGCATGAAGCTATGGCCAA
Source organism: uncultured Actinomycetota bacterium (assembly GCA_963729365.1). GTDB lineage: Bacteria > Actinomycetota > Actinomycetes > Streptosporangiales > Streptosporangiaceae > JASHPR01. The sequence continues at coordinate 12,404 of CAVSNQ010000003.1, read as the reverse complement.
CGACCAGCAGGTGCAATTGATCGGGGCCCGCCTGGACGGTACTCGCCGGGGGATGCGGTGAGCGCGGTGACTACCTCGTCCGTGTCTTCTGCTGGGGCCGGTGGGGGCGGGCGTTTGTGTCATTGCTGAGCCTGAGCCGCTGGTGGACGACCTGGCGGGCCAGGTCAAGGACGGCGGGATCGTCGTGCAGGACGAAGTTGGTGTCGGCGGCCAGGATGATCCCGTTCAGCTCGAAGGCGAGCCGGTCAGGGTCATCGCTGGCGGGAAGGTCGCCCTGGTCGAGAGCCGTGGCCGCGAAGCCCCGGATCAGCGCCACGAACTGAGACTGGAAGGCGGCCACGCGTTCCTTGACCGGGCCGGGGCGGGTGCCCATCTCCAGGGCCGCGCCAGCGAAGAAGCAGCCTCCGGGGAAGGTCCGGCGCTGCAGGTGATCAAAGAACGCCTCGCACACCGCCACCAGCTGGGCCAGGCCGGGAGGAGCCGCGAGGGCGGGCTGCACGACTTCTTCCGCGAAGATCCGGCCCGCCTCCTCCACGGTCGCCAGCTGGAGTTCCTGCTTAGAGCCGAAGTGCGCGTACAGGCCGCCCTTGCTCATGCCGATCGCCGCCGCCAGGTTCCCGATCGACAGGCCCTCCAGCCCGTCGACGGTGGCCAGTGACGCCGCCGCGCGCAGGATGGCGCTGCGGGTCCGCTCCCCGTCGGCGCGCGGCCGCCGCGGCCTGCGGCTGTCTTGCTGCACGGTCTTGTTCATCATCATTGACAAGTTAACACGATCGATCGTACTCTAATTTCTAATACGAACGATCGTAATAACTGTGCGAGCGATCACTGCCTCAGGAATGACAGGACCGCCCGCCAGCAGCGCAAACGTCACGAAAGCGAGGCAGCGATGGCCGGGAAAGCAGTGATCAGTCTCAGCACAGGCCTGGAGGACCCGGAAAAGGTGACCGTGGCGTTCCTCGTCGCGGTCGGCGCCGCCGAATCAGGGCGGCCGACCCTCATGTTCCAGGCCAAGGAAGCCGTCCGGCTCGCCATGGACGGCGTGGCCACGGGCGTCGCCTGCGATGGATGCCCCGCACTCCCGGACCTGCTCGTCCGGTATGAGAAAGCGGGCGGGCGGTTCATGGTCTGCCCGGTCTGCTTCAACGCCAAGGAGCTCGACAAGGGCAACCTCCTGCCCAATGCCGAACTGGCGGGCAGCGTTCAGCTGTGGGACTGGATCGGCGACGGAGCCACGACTTTCAGTTACTGAGGAACCCCCGCTCAGCTCCCGAAGCGCTAGCGGGTGTCAAGCATCAAGCGAAATCGCCGAGTCAACCAGTCAGTCGGAGCCGGACAGTGTTGCGCCCGTGTTGCCCGCCCTAAGTGCACTGGGTCAGCGCACTTGTCCGGCTCCCTTTGATGCGCGACACGGTGGCTTCACTTGATGCGCGACGCTGGCAGACAGCAGCTGGTGCATGCCCGTTACGAGGCACCGCGGGCCACAGACATGCTCAGGCTGCCCGGGTCTCGTATCGGAATCGCCGCAGCCTGCTGCCCATGGGTGCTGCAGTCCTGCGCCCGGTCGATCGACGCGAGGTAGGCAGCGACCGCGCGCCGGCCGCGCAGCAGGTATCCGCAAAGTGCAGTAGTGCTGCGGATACCCAGCCTCGGTCTCGCTTCGCAGGATGGCAGTAAGACCCAACCACGAAGGGAGCACCGAGATGAATACCCGACCGAACATCGTGCTTGTCCACGGCGCATGGGCCGAGGGCTCTTGCTGGAGCGACGTCATCGAGCGCCTGCAGGCCGGCGGCTACCACGTCACCGCACCCCAGTTCCCGCTGACCGCGCTGGCCGACTACGTCGCCCGGCTGCGCCAGGTACTGGACCTGCAGGACGGCCCCGCCATCGTCGCCGGGCACTCCTACGGCGGCCAGGTCATGACCGCCCTCGGCACCGACGCCCCGAACGTCGCCGGACTGGTCTACATCGCCGCGTTCGGGCTGGACCAGGGCGAATCGCTCGGCGCGCTGCTGTCGCAGGGACCGGTGACCCCGGCGCTGGCGCACCTGTTCACCGACCAGCAGGGCTTCGGCTGGCTGTCCGAGGACGACTTCGTCAACCACTTCGCCGGCGACGTCGACCCGGTCAGGGCAAGAGTGATGTACGCCGTGCAGCAGCCGCTGGCCATGTCCGCCTTCGGGGACGTGATGGGCGTCCCGGCGTGGAAAGCGCTGCCGTCCTGGTACCTGGTCGCCGCCGGCGACGAGGCGCTCCCGCCTGATGCTGAGCGGCAGTTCGCCGCCCGCATGGGCGCCGCCACCGTCGAGATCCCCTCCAGCCACCTCGCGATGGTCTCCCACCCCGGTGACGTGGCCCAGCTCATCGAGACGGCGGCCGAAGCCGCGCCGGCTACGAGCTAGACCGGCGCACCCGCTCACGTTCGACCAGGCCGTCCCGCCGACGGCGTCGCCTGAAACCGGCAGCGTCTAGGAGGAACCCGCGATGCCCCTGTCCGGCACCCAGACCAGCCGCGAACGCGCGAGCGGCAACGCCGAACGACACCGCAGGCCCGGAATGAGGGCCGTGGCAGAGCATTCCCGGCGCACTGCGCCGCCGCGAGCAGCCGCGTTCTGGCTGGTGGCCGGGGTGCTGTGCCTGTTGTTCTCCGCGGCGGGCGTCCCGTCGCCGCTGTACGGGATCTACCGGGCTCAGCTACGGTTCTCGGCGATCACGCTGACCGCCGTCTTCGCCATCTACGCCGTCGTCCTACTCATCACGCTGCTGGTCTTCGGGTCGGTGTCGGACTACCTGGGCCGCCGGCGCGTGATCCTCGCCGCCCTCACGGTGACCGCGGGCGCGTGCGCGGTGTTCCTGGCCGCGCGCGGCGCCGGGCTGCTGTTCGCCGCCCGGGCGCTGCAGGGCCTCGCTGTCGGCACCGCGACCGGCGCGCTCGGCGCAGCGCTGATCGACCTGCAACCCGGCGGCAGCGGGCTCGCGCCGCTGGTTACCACCGCCGCCCCCCTCCTGGGCCTGGGAGCGGGCGCGCTCGGGTCCAGCGCGCTGGCCCAGTACGGGCCGGCCCCGACCGAGCTGGTGTGGTGGCTGCTGCTCGGCGCTAGCGTGGCCGCCGCCGCCGGAATACTGGCGATACCCGAGCCCGGGACCCGGCGCGCTGGCGTCTTGGCCTCGCTCCGGCCTCGGGTGGGCGTGCCACGCCAGGCGCGCGGGACGTTCGCCACCGCCGTGCCGTGCCTGATCGCGGTGTGGGCGCTGTCGGGCCTGTATCAGTCACTCGGGCCGTCGCTGGCCGCGCAGGTGACCGGCTCGGCGGACCTGCTGTGGGGCGGCCTGGTGGTCTTCCTGCTTACCGGGGTCGCCGCCGCGGCCACCGTCGCGTTCCGCGGACTCACGCCGCGCACCGCGATGCTGGCCGGCTGCCTGGTCCTGCTGGCCGGCCTCGCGGTGACCTTCGCCGCGATCGCCACGACCACCGCTGCCGCCTTCCTGGCCGGCACCGCGGTGGCCGGCGTAGGCACCGGCCTGGCGCTGCTGGGCGTCAACCGCACCCTGATCGCGCTGGCCCCTCCCGGACAGCGCGCCAGCCTCATCGCGGCCATCTTCATCATCTCCTTCCTCGGGCTCAGCATCCCGGCGCTGATCGCCGGGGTGGCAACCGCACACGTCGGCCTGCACCGGACCGCCCTGGCCTACTGCGTGGCGACGGCCGCGCTCGTCGCGGCGGCAGCCGGCAGCTTGATGCTCCGCAATGGCGCGGGCATCACGCGTCCCTCCCGTCAGGCTCACCCTGACCACTGACGTCCCGGCCCGTCGGACCGCCGAGTACCACGCCCCACCAGGTCGCGTGGACCTCAGCTAGTCACATTTCCTAGTCGTCGTCGTCGCCGCCGTCGTCGCCGATGATCCGGCCGATGGCGGCGCCGATGATGGCGCCGACGGCCCCGAGGATGAGGCCGCCGATGATGGCGCCGATGATGGCGCCTCTGTCGCTGGAGCTGTCCTCAGGACTCTCATGACCGCTCATCTGGTGGCTCCCTTTTATCAAAGGCCGAGTTCGGATCAGCCTAACTCCGGCTGCTGCGCCGCCCGCCGTTCTGTGGCCGACCGTGCCGCAGTCATGGTTTCCACCAGTCCGCTCTCTCTTGCTCGCAGACGCGAATTCTCTGGTGCGCGGACACGATGAGGGCCGACTCGCCCTGACATGGAACGGACGCGGCAGCGCCTGAATTACCTGTTTGGGCTTCGCGACATCCTGGTGGAGGGCACGCGATGCGCCACTCGGCAGTGACCGGAAGCAGCTTAACCCCAGGCTTGTGCGCGCGGGCCTGGCGCTGCCGCCTGGCGAGCCCGGCGAGGACGGCGCCGCGGCGGCGGATCACCGTGAGGCGGCTGCGGTGCTGGCCGACGTCGCCGGGCGCGACGGCACGGAACTGTCGGCGACCGAGTACCGGCAGCGCCAGCTCGCGAACGCCGACCATCTCGGGCTCCTAGAGCCTATGTGGCAGGACGCCATAGCCGGGCCGAGGCTCGCCCGGTACCGGCAGATTCTCGATGAGGTGGTGCCGGCCGTCTACGCCGTGGCCGCGGACCGGTCGGCCCGGGCTACGTGGCTGTGGCGGACGCTGCGCGCGGCCGAGGCCGCGGGCCTGGATGTCCGCGAGGTCATGCAGGCCGCGGTGGACAGCCGGGCGCTGGGCGGCGCCCGGGACGTCTGCGCGGTCATTGACGACCGGATCCGCAAGCAGGCCGACCACCTGGTGCCGCTCCCGGAGGGCCGGTTCTCCGACCAGGTGCCGCAGGTCGACGACCCGGCCGAGCAGAAGTACCTGAGCCAGCTGGCGGCCATGGACGGGCGGGTGGACCGGCTCGGCCCGTTCGTCGCGGAGCAGCGGCCGCAGTGGGCGACCGAGGCCCTCGGCGAGGTCCCGCAGGGGCAGGCTGCCCGCGGCGAATGGGAGCGGAAGGCCGCCCAGGTCGAGAAGTACCGCGAGCGGTACTGGGATCACCCGTCCGAGCCGATCGGCCCGGAGCCGGCCATGGCCACGCCGGAGAAGCGGGCGGCCTGGTACGCCGCTGCCGAGGCCCTCGGTCGGCCTGCGGACGGACCCGATGTCCGCGGCCGCGACACGGGGTCGCTGTTCCTGATCCGCGACACCTACCAGGCGGAGACAGCGTGGGCGCCCAGGTTCGCCGGCCCGCAGCTGCGGTCGGTGCGCGTCGGTGCCCGGGAGGCCGAGCTGACCCGGGCCCGCGCCGTGGCGGAGGCGCGCGCGGCGGAAGCCCGCGGCGACGACGTCCAGGCGGAGCGGCAGCGCGGTCTCGCCCGCTCCTCGCAGACCCTCCGGGCCTGGTATGAGAACCACGCCGGCGAGCTCGAGCAGGCCGACACTGACTACCGCGAATGGTCACACGCGACGGAAGGCGCCCGGCAGCTGGCAGTCGCCGCGGACGCCGAGCTGCGGCGGCGCGAGCCGGGCATCGTCCTGGAGCCGCTGCGTTCCGCCGAGCCAGCGCCGGTGACCGAGGCCGAGCACGCCGAGCTGGAGCGCGGCCGTGAGCGTGGCGGTGACCTTGAGACGGCGGGATGGGTCAGGGAGCTGGCGCAGGCGCGCCCGGCCTTCCGCGAGGAGCTCGCCGGGCGGCAGAGCCTGCGCGTTCCCGAGCCCGATCCCGAGTTCGGCGACCAGGGCCCGGCGTGGCCCGCGATCGGCCCCCGCGAGCGCGACGCGATCCGCCAGCCGCCGGTGCCGGACATGCCGCCCGCGCCCGGGCTCCGCCGGGACGCGGATCTCGAGGCCGGGCAGTAACCGGTTTGTCAGACGCCGGGCGCACCATGGAGGAGGAGGCGATGGCGATGACCACGGCACCGGTTCGCCGCGCCTGGCTCGATGTGCCGTTCGCCGGCAAGGACCGCGCCAAGGCGCTGGGCGCCCGGTGGGACCCGGCCGCGCGCAGCTGGTACGCGCCGCGGCCGGGGCTGCCCGGATTGGGCCACTGGGAGCGGCTGCCGGAGCTGCTCCCGGGTGAGGACCGCGGCTTCGGCGAGGGGCTGTTCGTCGACCTGATCCCGCGGACCTCGTGGTTCACCAACGTGCGGTCAGCGGTCGACCCGGCGGACTGGGAGCGGCTGCGCCAGATGGTCTACCGCCGGGCCGGTGACCGCTGCGAGGCCTGCGGCACCCGGCGGGACAACGCGGCCGGGCTCTACCTGGAGGCACATGAGCGGTTCGCCTACGACCTGCGCACCGGCGTGCAGCAGCTCCGGCGCCTGATCTGCCTGTGCACCGGCTGCCACGCGGCGACCCACTTCGGGTTCACCAGCCTGCGCGGCGAGACCGCAGCCCAGGCGGCGCTTGCGCACCTGCAGCAGGTCAGCGGGATGACCGCGGCGCAGGCCGGCCGTCACGTCAGCGAGGCGTTCGCGCTCTGGCAGCGGCGCAGCCGCGTGCGGTGGCAGGTGGACCTCTCGGTGATCCAAGCAGCAGGCATAGCCATCTGCCGGGGTGAGCAGGTCAGCCGCCTGGACGTAGAGCTTGACGTGCCCGGGACTGTCCACGTCCCCCGGTTGCGTTTCCCCGCCGGGTGGCCGGGCCTGGAGACCCTCGCGGACCTCGCGGCGAGCCTGGCGCAGGCCGCCTGGCGCTGCCCGGACGGCGCTGACATGCAGGCCGAGGCTTTCCTGCTGGCCATGGCCCGGGTGGCGCCTGCTGAGCTCGCCGCCGTTCTGCGGGCCCGCGCCGGGGTACGGCCAGAACCAGGCCGGGCGGCGCGTGCGCTGGCGGCCAGTTACGAGCGTTACGCCGATGAGCTGGCTGCGCTCGACGCTCTCCGCTCGGCCAGGCCGCGACCATGATGCGCCCGGCGTCCGGGCGTCATGCGACGGGGCGGCGTGCAGCCAGCGCGGCCGCGCCGTCACGCTCCGCATGCCCATCACGCCAGGAGGTATGACATGACCCCCCTCCGCAGGACTGAGCAGCGGCTGCAGCACGCGGCCGGGCTGCCGGCGATCCTCGACGCCGCCTACGACGCGTTCGAGGACATGCTGGCGGCCATCAGAGCGCACGAGGATTCCGCCGGCGGCTTGTTCGCGGCCTTCATGATGGCCGCCGCGTCGACCGCGGACGGCCGTGACGCCGTCGGGTTCGCGGCGTCCTTGCCGCCGGTCACGGCCAGGACCGGCCCGCGGCGAAGACGCGGCGGCCAGGCCGGGGAGAGCGCCGGGCACGTCGCGGACGCTGCCGCCAGCCTGAGCGGCCTGCTGGCGGCTCGTCTGGCCGAGGCCGGGAAGTCGTCGCCCGACCCTGGTGACCGGGCCGCGTGCGCCGATGCCATCCGTTGCGCCGAGACGATTCACGGCCTGCTGGGCGGGAGCGGGCCGTGAGCGGCCGTGCGGTGTTCGGGGATTTCCTGGACGCCGCCCGCGGGCATCTCGGCGCCGCCGGGCGCCTGCGCGAATGCCGGCGGCGACGTTGACCTTCGCCAGGTCGCCCAGAGCCTGCTGCGGGTGATCCTTGTGATGCGCCGGTATGTGCAGGGTGCCGGTCCTGGCTGGATTCCGGAGCCGCGGCGGGGCCGGCGGGTGCTGACCGGGTGGGCCCGCGCGGGCGCGGAAGCCCGCGAAGCGCTCAGCCATGCCATGGGGTTCCTGTACGAGCCGGACGCGGCCAGGCGACAGCCGCAGGCGGCGGCCCGCGGAACACTAGCCTGGCATCTCGACGGAGTCGCAGCGTCGCTGGCCGCCGGGCGCGATCTGCTGCATACCCACCTGGCCACCGACCCGCGCGGCGAACGTGAGCTGCATTCCGAATGGGCGCTGACGGTCACCTCGCCGGCGAGCGGCTCATCATCGATGCCACCGCCGGCCCCGGCCGCGGCGCATCCACCCCGCCGCCACCGCGCTGAGCAGGTCCGCTGGCAGCGCGGCGCTGGTCAACCACGTGCTCGCGTCCGGCGATCCCCGCGCCTGCGCCCTCCTCTACGGCCCACGATCCGCCCAACGAGAACCCCCGCAAGCCGAACCATAGGGCCGTGCTCTTCGCTCGCTGCGATCCGCCCCGCAATTCGCGGACCCCGTGACCCGCCCAGCCGCCACGTAGCCAACCGGTTCAAGCTGCTGAGGAGCGCTGGGGCACCCTGGCTACGGGAGCTCCACTGTCAGCTTTGCGGTGAGCCAGGATGCTGCGACCGCCCGGCGCTGGTCGGCCGGCACGTCGATCCGTTCCGCCAGCCACGACACCCAGGTGCCGATCACCGTCCGGGCGGCGGCTGCATAGGGGCGGCGCCCACGCGCAGACAACCCGATCACCACCAGCCTGAGACGCAGCACGGCTTGGGCCCGCTCGTCCGGGACCCTGGTGAGGACCGCCGTTAGCGGCGCCCCTGGCGCAACTATCCCGGCTGGCAGCACGTCAGTGAGCAGCTGCTGCAAACTGGCGACGACGCCCTCAGCTTCAGCTCTCCCGACCAGCCCCAAGCCATCGCCGACGTCATCCTGCTCGCCGTGGATCACAGGCACGCCAGGACAAAAGCTCTGCCAAGCCGACAGGTACTGGCACGCGTGGAAACCGGGCTCATGGCCTGACCATGAGCTTTCTCTGCGGCATGGACGGCCATTCCCACCCCAGCGACGGCGGCGGAGCTCTGAACCAGGCTTGACAACACGCCAACGCCAATGTTCCATATACGCCGCACGCGGCCCTCCCGCTAGTGTTACCATGCGGCGGCATGCAGATATTCTTTGCGCAGAGCAGAAGGACGTACTACCGTTCGCGCGCGGTCACCTCGGCCGATGTCAGCCAAGCCTCTTGGCGGAAGAGCACCTTCAGCCACCTTAACGGCAATTGCGTCGAGATAGGTCGGCTGCTTCCCGATCGCATCGGCATCCGCGATACCAAAGATAACGGGACCGGGCCGGTCCTCATCTTCACGGGAGCGGAGTGGGACGCGTTCATCGCCGGAGCAAAAGAGGGCCAGTTCGACAATCTCTAACCCGACCATCCCCTGCTCACTGCCAGGCCTCGCGCGACACTCTCGCCAGCGTGTCGCGCGAGGCCTGCGTGCTAAGCGAGGCCTCGCGCAGCGCATTGAAGACGATTTGATACGTATGTACATCCTGCTCAGATTCGATGAAGGTCGTCCCTGCAAATGCTCCAAAGCGACCGCATCCGGGGCCGATACTCCGTGAATGGGCGGGAACCTGAAATATACGAAGGCGCCCGTGCCGACGCTTGGCTTCCGCCTAGAGGAAGTACCCGCAGCTCGATATTCGGGTGCTCAGACATTTCGGCGAGATGAGCCAGTTGGTCACGCATTACCGGTGCAGCAGCAAATCCTCTGAGAAGGACGGACTCATCGATCACGAACGACAGTTCGAGCGGCGGACTTTTGGTAAGGACGCTTTGGCGGAGCAGCCTGGTTTCGACGCGGCGTTCAATCCCGGCCGGAGGCCGTGCGATTATTGCAGGCCAGAGCTGCAGCAGGGCTCGCGTGTAATTCTCGATCTGGAGCAATCCAGGAACTACCTGTGGCTCCCAGTTCCACATTGCCTCGGCTTCCTGCTCGGCCTGCTAGGAACCGGGCATGCCCTTCGGGCAGGTCTCCTTCGAACTCCTCGAGTAGGTCTGCCTGACGCGACTCCTCGGCAAGCGCGATGAGCTCGGACCGATGAGGCTCCGCGACCTCATAGAGATCCATGAATGCGTCAAGGTCGGATCTCTGACCCTGGCCAGCCCATTTTCTATCCGCGACAGCTTGGCCTCGGACCATCCGAGCCGCGTAGCGACGTCCTTGCCGGTCAGGTGCGCCCGTCTGCGCAGCCGACGCAGCTCGCCCGCAAGCCGCCGCTGGCGACGGCCGAACTGCCGAAGTCCGACACCCGCCCGGCTCCTTCCCATTCCCCAGCCTGTTGAGCATGCGAAATGTTGTGACTGATTAAGAGCTTAGAGACGGCAGAGCCCAGTGGGAAGACTGCACGCGGTAACTTCAGGCGTAACTTTACTCTGAACTTGCGCAGAGGGGCTCCTTGTCGTTCACTCAAAGATGAGGGGCAAAGGAGAGACCCCAATGATCGGTGGACGGGGCTATCAGCTCTCGACCCGCTTTGTGTCTTGGCATCGGACGATTGCAGCGCAACTTTCGCCGACTCCGCACATGGGTTACCGGCCGCTCGAGGCCCGCCGCCACCGTTAAACGCAGGATCTGTCGCCGACCGATACGGGCATCGAGCTGATGCATTCCTGCAGACATGACGCTGGGCCAGGCGGTGGGCCGCGCTAGCCCAGCTACCATGAATCCCCAGATGAAAGGAATTCAACATGCAAGAGCGTACGCTCATGGCCTCTGGTGTCAAAGGTCCTATGGTCCTCGATCATGGTCCCGACCAGCCCGGACTCACGGAGTGGCAGAGACGATGCCCAGGCGGTGGTGTTACATGAGTGCCGACGGAGCGACCCTGGTGATGTTGGCGCCTGGTAGTTACCTGGCTCTGTGTCTCGGCGCGCTGGCGCCGGGTCCATCAGGACCTGCTCGCCAAGGTCGCTGGTCTGCAGGACGATGCGGCACGGGCCCGGGTACACACAGCACAGGTCACCTACGCCACAGCGGAATGGTCCGCGGGTTACAAGCAGGGCTGCAGCGACATGATCAAGGCGATGGCCGCCATGCACGGCGGAGGTGCCGGTGACCAGCAGCCCCCCGAAGGTACGACACACACGAAGTAGGCGATGCTCCCCGGCCGAGGCACGTTACGGCCGGGGAGCGGCCACCAGACCGCCCATCCCGGCCCGGTGAATGTACCGGAAGGCGGCCCCAGACCGCCCATCGGTACATTCATGCACCTCGTCGCCGCGGTCAGTAGCGGGCGCCCTGCGGAGCGGGCATTGCGTCGAGCTCCGCCAGGTGTGCCGCGCTCAGCTCGACGTCCGCCGCGCCGACGTCCCGCATCCGCGATCTGGCCGGACTTGAGAGCTAGGACGGCGATAAACGGACTCGCCCACTACCGTGGGGCCGAGCAGCTCGAGCATGCTGCGGCGATGCTTGATCCCGAGACTCGCGGAGGTGAAACCAGCCACCCATATTCACTCGATGGCGGCGTCAGCTCGCCACCCGATGGTTAGATCCCAAGCGGGCATAGAAGGGGGCGACAGGCACATGCCGGGAGAAGTTCTGGTACCGCAGTGGGCTGGGCAGACGGTGGCAGCCGCGGCTGTCACTGACGTGTAGGAGTCGGCCCGGCGGAAGTTCGCCCGGTTGCTGGGCAGGGGCGATTCGAGGAAAACCGAAGTAGCCGGGCGGTGGCTGGCACAGACACGCGAGCAGCTCACCGGGGCGGGCGCCGAGCTGGAGCAGGCCCGCGCCGCGCAGGCGCAGCGATGGCAGGGCCGGTTTGCGGATCTGCTGGACGAGGACCCGGCATCGAAGCTGACCTGCGCGCGCTCGTAGAGGAGATCCAGGCCGAGTTGCCTGCTGGAGTGGTATCCGCGGCGGATCACTCGGTCGCGGCGGGCGGGAATGTGAACATCGGTGCCACCAGCGGTGGGGTCGCGGCCGGGGTGATCCACGGGGATGTGTCGCTGGCAAACCCTTCGCTCCCGGGTCCGGAGAGGGGCGAGCCGGATCCCGGGACCGCGGTAGCCGGGCCCGGGGGCATAGCCGAGCCGGCGGCGGGATCGCCGTTGGGGTCGTGGAACATCTGACCGTTTACCAGCTTGGGTCGATGGCCAGCCGTCAGGAGGCGGTGGCCGGGCTGACGGTGTCGCTGCCGCCGCGGCCAACGCTGCTGACGGGGAGAGAGCTGCTGCTGGCCAGCTTGGATGCTCGGCTACCGGCGGCCGCGAGCGGGCCGCGGGCGCTGCATGGGATGGGGGGTACGGGAAAGACGAGCGTGACGGTGGAGTACGCCTACCGGCACCTGGCCGAACTCGGGCTGGCGTGGCAGTTTCCAGCCGAGGACCACGAGATGCTGCTGGCAGACTTCGCCCGGCTGGCGGCCCAGCTCGGAACCGACAAAAGGCCTTACGTGCGGGATCCGGTGGCGTCGGTGCACGGCGTGCTGGCCAGGTTCCCGGTGGATTGGCTGCTGGTGTTCGACAACGTTTCCGGCCAGGACGCGGTGCAGCGGTTCTACCTCCGGCCGGGAAAGGCCGAGTACTGATCACCAGCCAAAGCGCCAGGTGGCCGCCGGGCTGGGCGGTGGAGGTCTCGGTGCTGAGCACTGAGGCCGCGGCGACGTACTTGGTGAACCGGACCGGTGATCCGGACCTGCGGGCCGCGGATAAGCTGGCGAGAGAGCTAGGCGGGCTGCCCGCACCCGCCGCGGCGGTGTCCTGCGGGGCGGAGAACCCGGCGGGCACGGTGATGCTGACCGTGCCTGGTACTGGTTTGCCGGGGGCGGTGTATTTGAA
>CAVSNQ010000002.1:0-347381 GCA_963729365.1 uncultured Actinomycetota bacterium | reverse complement strand
GCAACGTCGCGGCAAGCTCGTCCGGACCGCGGGCATGTTCACGGTGCTCATCTTACCGATAATTCCATGTGAGACAAGCATGGCTCAGTTCACCAGGCCTCTGACCAGCAACAAAGCTTTTCATATTTCCATGTTGACAACCCATGGATGACCATGCCACTCTTGCATGGAAGTCCATGCGAACGGTGCATGGAGGAAAGCCAGGCGCCTTGGGGGGTGCCGGGATCGCGAAGGAGGCCCGGGATGCTGAAGACGATCAGTGGGGACGAAGGCCCACAGCGGGGGGGTGCACGGCACCGGTTCCCGGCACGGCGGCTGCACATTGTTGACATCGAGAACCTGGCCGGCGACTCGCTGCCGAGTCTCGGCCAGATCCGCGAGGCGCAGGGCCTTTACGCCGACCGCCTTGCGTTCGGCGCCATGGATCAGGTGGAGGTGGCCTCGAGCCACCTGACCCTGCTGAACGCGGCGCTGGGCTGGCCGCATGCCCGCTACCGGATCCGGTCCGGACCCGATGGCGCCGACCTGGCCCTGCTGGACGTGCTGCGGCACGAGAACGTTGCCACCCGGTTCACGCATGTGGCGATCGGATCTGGTGATCACATATTTGCCGAGGAGGCAGCGCGGCTCGCCGCCCAGGGCGTCTGGGTGACCGTGGTGAGCCGCCGTCGCAGCCTGTCGCGTCGGCTTGCCCTGGCAGCCCGTGAAGTGATCTTCCTCGACGCTGCGGCTGAGGCTGCGTAATGCACACGCCCGTAAGCAAGGCAGCGCCAGGGCGGGCGCGTCCCTGCCCGGTCGCTGCCGGCCGTACCGCTGACCACACCGCGAACGGAGAATGCAGACGATGACCTCACTCCGGTGGGATAACGTCCCGAAACCACACGTTGAGCGGCCGCCGCTACTGGCATCCAGCCCGAAGCCAGCTCGCCGGAAGCAGAAGCCAGCGGGCATCAGGGACCGCACTGAAGAAGCAGGCGGAAGACAGATCGGACTACAGGATTCTGCCCGGGCCGCTCGCGCCGCCGCCCACGCGGCTAGCGCCAAGACGGGATCCAGCCGGTGTTCGGCGTGTAAGGCCCGGGGCGTCACGCTGTGGAAGGTTGCGGGCCATTTGATGTGCACCACCTGCCGCACCGCCAACGAAATGGCCTACCCGGGGCAACCAGCACATAGGCAAGAGCCGGACAGCCGGAAAGCTACCCGAAAAGAGGGAACCGTGACCGTCGCGACCGCGGAAAAGGATATCGCGTGGGCCGCTCGTCAAGGACGACAAGACCGTAAGGCCCGAACGCAGTGCAGGAGCTATAACAGCTTCCTCAAGTGCTATAACTTGCGCAGGTCCGAAAAGACAGGGGAGATGTGGACGCAGTACTGCCGGTCGCGGGAGGCGCCGGCGAGCACACAGCGCAAGAGTCCTAGCCCAAGTAAGCATGCTGGACCTTCGCGCTCATCTCCTTTCAGCGACGAGCGCCTGGCCCGGCTACGGGACCTTCAGCGCAAGCTCAACCCGCCAGAGGCGATCAGGGACGCCTGGCGGTGACGACTTCGGCCTATCAGGGCACGCGGGCGTTCTCTATGAGCAGCCGCAGGGTCGCCAGGAAATTGAGCAGGCCAGGGACCTCAACGTGCCACTCGACGAGGCCGGCAGCGACCTCCCGTTCGGCGGCGCCAACGAGTATTCGATGGCCTGTTCGCCCGACGGGCGCTGTCTGTTCGTGGCCGCATCCAGCGGCAAGCGCGTCGCGGTCGACCCGCGCACGGGCCGGGCGGAAAGCCTCGGTGTCAGCCTGCCCCCCCGTCGACCAGGTCGCCATCCGCCCCTGACCCGCCGCCATCACCGGCGGGGGCGGTGGCGCCACGGCCGCACATGTCTGCCGGGGAGTAACCTCAGCGCGTGGCCGGCCTTGGCGATTACCTGGAGTTGACGACGGCCGAGGCGCGCGAGCAGTTCCAGATGCTTCTGGTGCGCCGTCCCGTGCGACAGGGCAGGCAGGTCACCTTCCTGCCGGTGGAGACCCTGTTGTGCTTGGCCACCTCTTTCGTGGTGAACCACCGACATTTCGGCGGCAGCACCGCACACCAGGCGCCGGAACCGGTTCCGTCCCTGGCCCGGTTGTTTTCCAGGCCGCCGTCCAGCGTGCTGGCCAAAATGGCCAACCTGGACGGTTCGCGGTCCCACGGCGGCCGGTGGGATGTCTTGGCCGGGGCCATACTCCGTAACGACCCGGCCCGCTTCACGCAGGTCTACCGGGCGCTGCTGCATGCGGCGCGCGCCGAAGGCATCGGGCCTGAGCGCCTGCCGGACTTCCTCGGCCTTGAGGATGGCGGCGAACTGACCTTGCTGAGCCAGGACGAGATCGACCTGTCGGTGCTGGAGGCGAGCTTCCAGGACCAGATTGAACGTGAGGCCGACGGCAGCCCCTGGTCGCCGCGGGACACCGAGCGGATCCTGCTTGGAGCGGTGCGGGTGGGCCAGCACGTGTTCGCGCAGCAGGTGCTGGCCAACTGCGGCAGGCAATGCGTGTTCTGCGGGCTGCGGCCCGCGGCGGCCATCGCCCGGCGGATGCTGCTGGCCGGCCATATCAAGCCGTGGAAGGACAGTAACCCCACCGAGCGCCTCGATCCGCGCAACGGCCTGGCCGCCTGCCCGGCCCACGACGTGGCGTTCGACACCGGCCTGCTCACCGTGAACGGCGGCCTGCGCATCCACGTCGCCCGCTCGCTGGCCGAGGCCACGTTGATCGATCCGCTGGCCAATCAGTACTACGGGCGGCCTCCGCTGCTGGAAGCCCTGCTGATGCCCGCTGGGGCCCAGGCGCCTGCCCGTAAGTACCTCGACTGGCACCGGCAGAAGATCTTCATGGCCTGACGACGGATGTCTGGGCCATTATTCTGGCCAGTTCTATGACCGGTCTTTATACTGGTCACCATGGAGACCATCCCGATCACCGAGGCGAAGGCCCGGATCGCCGAACTCGCCGACCGGGTCGCCCGCGAGCACGATCACTTCACCATCACCCGCAACGGCCGCGCTGACGTCATGCTCATCTCGGTCGCTGAGTATGAGTCCATGCAAGAGACCCTTGACATCCTCAGCGATGACGAGGCACTGGCCGACCTGCGGCAGTCCCGCGACGATTTCGCCGCCGGCGATACCTTCGACGCCGGGCAGGTCCGCGCCGAGCTGGAGCGGCGTCGCGGAGCATCGTGAGCGGCGATCCGCGAGCACTGGGCCCAGGGGCTGCAGCGCCGTACGCGGTCATCTTCTCGCGACAGGCCCGGCGCAACCTGCTGGAGAACCTGCCGCTCGATGTCGCCGCCGCCGCCATGGAGACGATCGACGGGCCTGTTGCTACCAACCCGCACCGTGTCGGCAAGCCACTTGATGAGCCGTTTGACGGCTACCATTCCGCACGCCGCGGAACCTACCGGATCATCTACCGCATCAACGAGGGCAAGCACACGGTAGAGATTCACTCCATCCGGCACCGGCGGGACGCGTACCGCACCTAACCGCCTAGCCGCATTGGGAGCCGGTGTTCGCCGCCGTGGACGGGGCGGCGTGACCGGGCACGGGACGTGGCGTTCAAAATCCTGGAAGACATGCGCGCGGCCGACGGGACTCTCGCGCGGGCCCGCACCGTCTGCTGCACGGTCGCGCGGCGGCGTCTCCGGCGGCGGGCGGAGGGCCGGGCGGTTAGGTGGAGAGTGTCTGGGTCCGGGGGCAGGGCGACGTGCTGGTCCGCGCCGACGCCATCACGGTGCTCGCGCTCGGCCCGGAAGGGCTGCGGGCCGAGTGCGGCGCCGGGCGGGCGGTGCGGCTGACCGGGACCCCGTGCTCCACCGCGCTGCAGCTGGGCCTGGTGGAGGCGATCAGGCGCGCGGGTGCCGACGGGCGGGCCGTGGTCATCATGCCGCCCGCCGAGCCGGGGTCCGCAACCTGGCGCTGGGAATTCGCTGACACCGTGCTGGAACGTTCCTGAGTCGGCGCCGTAGACGCCACAATTCCTTCTAAACTCATACCCTCTCGGCGCAACTGAAGCACCTGTCGGGCCGTTATAGGAACGAATGGGAGCGCGGCCTTGAAAGGCGGTCCGGTGACGGAACCATCCGCTGAACAGAAGATCCGGACCTGGATGGTCCGCGCGGGCGCCGCGCTGAAGAGCCCGCTGAAGGGCCGGAGCTGGATAGTCCGCGCAGGTACCGCGCTGAAGAGCCCGCTGAAGGGCCGGAGCTGGATAGTCCGCGCAGGTACCGCGCTGAAGAGCCCGCTGAAGGGCCGGAGCTGGAGGGTCCGCGCGGGCGTCGGCGCGGGTGCCGCGGTCGTGTTGGTGGGCATCGGCGTTGCGCTGCTAGCGCTCCTGGGGCGTCCGGCGGTCTCGGTGTCATCGGGAGAGGCGCTTGTCCGGGTGCAGCTGAGCGGCGCCGGGACCCAGGTGACCGCCGTCCGCGCGACCAGTGCTGGCCGGCCGGTCGCGCTGGCACACCACGGCACGGGCTTCGTGCCCGTTGCCGCCCTGCCGCAGGGCCGGACGGTGCACGTGCGCGTCACTGCCGCCCCGCCGTCCTGGCTCCGCTGGCTGCTGGGTTCCGGGGTCTCGACGTCGGCGACGCTGCGGGCGCCATCGGCCGCGCCGTCGGCGCTGGTGGCCGTCGCCGCGCACCCAGGGCGGGTGACGCTCGGCTTCGACCGCCCGGTGAGCGTCATCGACTACCGGGCGGCGGGCGAGCCGGCCCGGGTCATCCGGCTCAGCCGGCCCTCGGCCACGGCCGAGCTGGCCGTGCCGGAGCACCAGTCGGGAGGCGCGCTACAGGTGGCGGCCGCGGCGTGGCCGTGGGAGCGGCTGGCCGTCCCGTCCACGGTGGACTGGCTCCAGGCGCCGCGGGACGGCGTGCCGGTCGCGGCGGCGGATCCGGCTCCGCGCAGCGCGGGCGCCGGGCTCGACAGCCCGATCACCCTGACCTTCGACGAGCCGGTGGCCAAGGCCGTGGGCACGACCCACCCGCGGGTCTCGCCAGCCACAGCGGGAACCTGGACCGAGCCAAATGCCGACACGCTGGTGTTCACCCCGCGGGGCTTCGGCTTCGGGCCCGGCACCGTGGTAAGCGTCTCGTTTGACCATCCGGTGTCGGTCGTGGGCGGCTCCTCGGCGGGTTCGGTGGTTACAGCCGATTCGGAGTCTTACCACTTCGCCGTCACGCAAGCTTCGGTGCTGCGCCTGCAGCAGATCCTCGCCCAGCTGCACTACCTGCCGCTCAACTTCACCCCGGCGCCAGGCGTCCGCTCGCCGGCTACCGTTGCCGGCGAGGTGGCGACGCTCGGCAGCCCGCTGAAGGGCAGCTTCTCCTGGCGCTGGCAGTCGACCCCGGCGTCGCTGCAGGCCCAATGGCGGCCCGGCTCGCCCACGGTTCTGGTCAAGGGCGCGCTGATGGCGTTCATGGCCGCAACGGACAGCTCTTCTTACAACGGCTACACCGCAGACGACGACACCGTGAGCCAGCTTGCGGACGCCTCGTGGCAGGCGCTCCTGTCCGCCGCCGCCGCCAACCAGGTGGACCCCGACCCGTACTCGTACGTGCACGTTTCGGAGTCCCTGCCCGAGACACTCAACCTGTGGGAGAACGGCAGGACCGTGCTCACGACGCCGGCCAATACCGGCATCCCTGCGCGTCCGACCGCTCTCGGCACGTATCCCATCTACGTCCGGTACACGTTCAACTACATGACCGGCACCAACCCGGACAACACCCCGTACCACGACCCGGTGTACTGGATCAACTACTTCAACGGCGGCGACGCCGTGCACGGGTTCGTGCGCGGCTCGTACGGGTTCCCGCAGAGCCTCGGCTGCGTGGAGCTACCCATCCCGACCGCGCATGTCGCCTTCAACCACCTCGCGATCGGCGACCTGGTGACCGTGGATTCCTGAGTCACGCTGGCCAACGGCCGTCGGCCTGGCTGAGCAGATCAGCCGGCGCCGCGGGGGGGGCGTGCCGCTGGGGCGGCCCGGAATCCCGAGCCGCCCCAGCGCTGTGCTGCTGCTGATGTCAGGAGACGTTCAGTGCGTTGTCGTCTTCAAAGAAACTGGTGTTGTAACCGTCGCCGAGAGTCTCCTTCCCGGTGAACTTGATGGTGATCGTCTGCCCGATGTACGGCGCCACCGAGTAGGAGTGCTCGACGTAGCCGCTGCCCTCGTTCTCGTTGGAGAGCGTTCCCAGCGTCGCCAGCACGGTGCCGCTGGAGTTGAGGACCTGAATGGTGAAGGTGTCGTAGGCCTTGCTGGTCGGATCGTCGGAGTTGATGTAAAGCCAGAACGACAGGGTCGCGTTCTTGCAGGTGGCCGGGATCGTGACGGCCTGGGCCAGGGTGTCGGTGTGGGCACCGCCGTAACCGTCGAGCCAGGCCAGGTACGGGTCGCTCGATGGGTACGAAGGCACACCCTGATCGACGTTGGCGAGCACTCCCGACGTGGCGGTCCACGGCGAAAGGCGGCCGGTCTGGAAGCCAGGGTTGCCGAGGAGCTGCTGTGCGGTGCAGCCGGTAGCGGCACTGATCGTCCAGGTGAAGGAGGCTGATCCGGCGGCACCGGTGGTGTCCTTGGCGGTCACCGTGACACTGGAGCTGCCCGCCGTGGTGGGGGTGCCGGAGATCAGGCCGGTGGTGGAGCTGATGGACAGCCCGGCGGGCAGGCCGGTGGCGCTGTAGGTCAGTGTCTGGCCGCTGGCCGAGTCGGTGGCCTTGATCTGCAGGCTGGCCGCTGTCCCTACGGTGCCGGTCTGGCTGCCGGGGTTGGTCACCGTGACGGTGTTGCCCGTTGTCGAGCTGATCGTCCAGGTGAAGGAGGCTGATCCGGTGGCACCGGTGGTGTCCTTGGCGGTCACCGTGACACTGGAGCTGCCGGTCGTGGTGGGGGTGCCGGAGATCAGGCCGGTGGTGGAGCTGATGGACAGCCCGGCGGGCAGGCCGGTGGCGCTGTAGGTCAGCGTCTGGCCGCTGGCCGAGTCGGTGGCCTTGATCTGCAGGCTGGCCGCTGTCCCTACGGTGCCGGTCTGGCTGCCGGGGTTGGTCACCGTGACGGTGTTGGCCGTTGCGCTGCTGCTGAACGCGGTCACGCCATCCGGCGTCCCCCAGCCCGTCGGCCCGTCGTAGCCCACCTCGGCCGTGCACAGGTAGGCGGTGCTGCAGGAGCCGTCGGAGCCGGATGTGACGTCGAACAGGTTGGAGGTGTGCTTGTAGATGTACGAGGAGGGATAGGTGCCCGCGGCTGGCGTCCCGGCCAGCGCGAACGTGGAGGCGATAATCGGCGAGGAGGCGCTGGTGCCGCCCACCTCGAGCCAGCCGCCCTGGCTGTAGGTGTCGTAGACCGCCAGGCCGGTGTTGGGATCCGCGACCGCGGCGACGTCGTTATCGGTCCGCTTCGAGCAGCCGGTGTCGGTCTGCCAGGACGGCTTCGGGTCATCCGCCGAGCAGCCCGAGCCGGTGCCTTCGCTCGCTGGAGGTGCTCCACACGGTCTCGGTCCAGCCGCGTGAGTTCGACGCGGTGCTGAGCGAGGTGCCGCCGACGGAGGTCACGTACTGAGATGCTGCCGGGTAGGAGACGCCGTATCCGTCGTCACCGGCCGAAGCGGTGACCGCCACGCCGGGATGGTTGTAGTAGTCGCTGTCGTAGGTCGTGTCGGAGGACGACTCCGAACCGCCGTAGCTGTTGGACACGAAGTCGGCGCCGAGCGATACCGCGGCGTTCACCCCGGCGCCCAGGTCAGCGGTGTCGGCGCTGCTCGCCTCGACCAGGATGATGTGGCACAGCGGGCAGATCGCCGACACCATGTCGATGTCGAGCGATTCCTCGACGTCCCATCCGTTGCTGCCGGCGTTGGACGGCAGCGGGCTGGTCGCGCCCTCTTCGTTGACCTGCTCGAAGCAGCCGGTGCCGCAAGCGGGCAGGCCCCAGTCGGAGCGGTAGGTGGCGAGGTTGGAAGCGGCATCAGGGTCGTTATAGGCGTCGACGACGGCCACCGTCTCGCCGCTGCCCGCGGTGGACGACGGAAGGCTGTAGGCGCTCTGCAGGCTGGATGGTCCGTAACCGTCGCCGGATGGCGCCTGATCCGGGCCGATCTCTGCCTGCGTGCGGTGCGTCACGTTGGTGCGGAGCAGCACCATGCACGCATCCTTGCCGGGCACGGTGGTGACCGCGCAGGCGCGCCGGTAGTCGGGCGTTCCCGAGACCGTTATCCCGGCCCGCGCGGCGCTCGTGGTATGCGCTGCGGAGCTGACGGTGTGTGCTGGCTGTGCTGCAGCGGCCGCGGCAAACGCCAGGCCGCCGATAACCAGGGCTACGGATGAGATCAAGACAGTCCAGCTGCGGCCGTAGACCGCTCGGGCCCGTCGACGTCGCCGGGCATGATCGAATCGCAACAAACCGTCCTCCTTGGGCGGGCCAGGGCGCACGGCAGCCTCGCATCAGCACCCTTGCGGGTACCGAGCTTGCTGTGCGTGGTCCTGGGTCAAGCGGATGTGGACAGGTCCGCGATCGTGGTGCCAAGGACCATAAAGGGTCCTTTCTGGCCGTGTCAATAACTACTACGCATTGTCATCGCCCCCCAGCCCGGTTTGGCCGGTCAGTGCAGGTCATGCCCCAAACGCCCGGGCAAACTGAATGCAGCCCGACGCGGGCCGCGGCCGAACTATGACCATTGTTAATGGTGGCTCAGTTCCCTTACGGGTCGGGCGGGAAGGCTGTTGCTGCTGGTGACCGAGAGGTAGAGGCCGCTAATGCTCTACGGGGGGGTGCCGACGCCTATGTTGCCGGGTAACCCCGGAGCGATTCGAGCACCCTGCCGTTGCCGGGGTTGCTGATGTCGCGGTCTGGGGGGACAGGGCTACGGTGCTAGTGCGCAGGCGTAGTGACCCCGGACTCCGCGACGAACTTCTCGAACGCTGCCGCATTGCGGCTCGCCAGGTCGGGCCACCGCATCCCCGATGCGGTCAGGAACCGGGTCTCAGCAACCCATCCAGGCCGGTCCGATCAGCCTGGAGGGCGAGCGCGCGCTCAAGGCGACTGGCAGCGGCAAACGGATCGGCCCTTTGTCGACCCCAGAGCCGCTATCCGCTCGTACGGATCTGGTGCCTGCGCGGGTCACGGGCTGGACTAGTAGGCTGGAATCGGGGTCGTGGCGTAGCGTTTGATCATGGCGGGGCCGCGGCGGGTTTTTCTGAGCCATACCTCTGAGTTGCGGGAGTTTCCGCAGGGCCTGTCGTTTGTTGCGGCGGCGGAGGCGGCGGTCAGCCGGGCCGGGGACGCGATCGCGGACATGGCGTATTTCACCGCGCGCGATGACCAGCCGGCCGGGTACTGCCAGGACCGGGTGCGCGGCTGCGATGTCTACGTGGGGCTGATCGGGTTGCGGTATGGCACGCCGGTGCGCGACCAGCTGGAGGTGTCGTATACCGAGCTGGAATTCCAGGCCGCGACCGACGCGGGGTTGCCGCGGCTGGTTTTCCTGCTGGATGAGGACGCGGCGGTGCCGATCCCGCCAGGACGGCTGCTGGATGACGACACCGCCCTGCAGGTTCGGCAGCGCGCGTTCCGGGCCCGGCTGCTGGATGCGGGGGTGATGGCGGGCAAGTTCGCCAACCCGGAGCAGCTGGAACTGTTGTTACTGCAGGCGCTGCAGGAAAACCGCCCGCAGGCTGACCCGCCATCCGCGGCCGGTGGCGCGGCGGGGCTTCCGGCGCGGCCGGATCTGGTGGGCCGGGACGGCGAGGTGGCCTCGCTGGTGGAGGCGTGGCTGGCCACGCCGCCGGAGCCGGTGGCGGTGCTGGGCGCGCCGGGGATCGGTAAGAGCACGATCTGCCTCGCGGCGCTGCACGACGAGCGGGTGGCCGAGCGGTTCGCCGGCCGGCGGTGGTTCGTCCGCTGCGACGGCGCCACGTCGGCGGCGGCGCTGCTGTCGGGGCTGGCCGCCGACTTGGGGGTGATCGGCGACGGGTCACCGGGCAGCGTGGCCGATGGGGTGCGCGCCGCGCTGGGCGCGGGGCTGGGCGTGGTGGTGCTGGATAATTTCGAGACGCCGTGGACGGCTGACCCGCTGCCGGTCGAGGAGCTACTGCGGATGATAGCTGCGGTCCCGCAGGCGGGGGTGGCGGTCAGCTGCCGGGGGACGAGCCGCCCGGCGGGGCTGCGGTGGCGGGACTTCGCCATGCTGAGCCCGCTGCCGCTGGCTGAGGCGCGGCGGCTGTTCGTGGCCGTGGCCGGGGCTGGGTTCGCGGCTGACCCGCGGCTGGATGAGCTGCTCGGGGAGCTGGATGGGGTGCCGCTGGCGGTGGAGCTTATGGGGTATGCCGCCCAGGGCCAGCCCGATCTCGCCGAGGTCGCGCAGCGGTGGCGGGCCGAGCGGACCGGGATGCTGCAGCGCATGGGCGGCGCCCGCCGGGAACTGAGCGTCGCGGTCTCGGTGGAAGCATCGGTCACCGCGCCGCTGATGACCGCCGAGGCGGCGCGGCTGCTGAGCCTGCTGGGCGTGCTGCCCGACGGTGTTGCCCGCGAGGATCTCGCCGCGCTGCTGCCGGGCGCCGTCCTGGCCGCGGCGGCCGTGCTGCGGCAACTCGGGCTGGCCTTCGGCGAGGGTGACCGGCTGCGCACCCTGGCCCCGGTCCGCGAGCACGTCGCCGCCGCCCATCCGCCCGGCCCAGCCGACCTCGACCAGGCGATCGGTCACTACGCCCAGCTCGCCGCCACGACCGGAGGCCAGGTCGGCGGCGGCGACGGCGCCCGCGCCGCGGCCCGGCTGCAGGCAGACACCGGCAACATCACGGCCATGCTGGAACGAGCCGCCGCAGACGGCCGGATCGACGAACTCGCGGACGGCGTGTACGGCCTGGTCAGGTACTGGTGGCTCACCGGATTCACCCAGCCAGCGCTCATCAAGGTCGCCGGGCAGGCGATCGAAGCGCACGGCACGACCTTCCAGCAGGCACAGACATGGCAAGCGCTTGGCGATCTCGCGTACTACACGTCCGATCATGACGGTGCCCGGGCCCAGTACGAGCGGGCGCTGCCGCTGTACCAGCAGGCCGGGTCCGTGCTCGGCGAGGCCAGTTGCATCAAGGGCCTGGGTGACATCGCCCTGGACCGCTCCGATCTTGACGGTGCCCGGGCGGAGTACGAGCGGGCGTTGCCGCTGTACCAGCAGGCCGGGGGCGTGCTCGGCGAGGCCAACTGCATCAGTCGCCTGGGCGACATCGCCCTGCGCAGGTCCGATCTTGACCGTGCCCGGGCCCAGTTCGAGCGGGCGCTGCCGCTGTATCAGCGGGCTGGGTCCGTGCTCGGCGAGGCCAGCTGCATCCAGGGCCTGGGCGACATCGCCCTGGACCGCTCCGATCATGACGGCGCCCGGGCCCAGTACGAGCGGGCGCTGCCGCTGTACCAGCAGGTCGGGTCCGTGCTCGGCGAGGCCAGCTGCATCAAGGGCCTGGGCGACATCGCCCTGGCCCGCTCCGATCATGACAGTGCCCGGGCCCAGTACGAGCGTGTTGCTGCTGGTGACTGACAGGCAGAGGCGCTAATGCTGCACGGGGCGGTGCCGCGCCGATCACCCGGCGGGAATCCGCATTGAGCCCATTGATCCCGCGGTGGACCGTGTCCGCGAACGTGCCGGGGAGCCCAGTCTTGCCGAGCGGGAAGAGCCAGACGCAGCGGCGGAGGTTCCCGCGCACGTCGCGGAACGCCGTGTACGATAAGTGATCGACCAGTCACCTGGCGGAGTAGCGCGAACTGGTCGTGGCCGCCGCAGTTTGGTGAATTATCAGAGTCAGGTCCTGATCGACCATATATCGCGGTCGGCTTGTATCTATTTCTGTCCCGTGAACGGGGATTTGGTTCGCTAGGGGGTTGACGCCATGAAGCGATGGATCATGGTCTCTTGCCTGATTCTCATCTCGGCACTGGGAGTATTAGTTCCAGCCGGAGCGCAGGCAAGTACCGTAGCCGTGGGCCAGCTCACCAGCGGAAAGCCGGTGAAAGCCACCATTTCGACGCCCGGCCAGTCGGTCACGTACACCTTCGCCGCGACGGCGAAAAAGAATGTCACGTTCAACGTGACGCATTTCGACTTCAGCCAGCCCGGCGGCCCCAACGAGGTCTTCCTGGTCTTCTACGAGCCCGGCGGCAGCAGCGCCTACACCACGTGCGACGTCGGCGGCGACACTTACTGCCACTTCACCACACCGGTGGGCGGCACCTGGTCAGTCGCGCTGGTCCCCTACGAAGCCAACGTCGGCAGCCTGACCCTGACGTTCGCCAACGACGTGCCCACCAGGGCACTGACCTCCGGCACCCCGGTAACCACCACGATCAAGTTCGCGGGCCAGCAAGCCGGATACACCTTCGCCGCGACGGCGAAGAAGAACGTCACGTTCAACGTGACGGACTTCCACTTCACCCAGCCAGGCGGGCCCAACGAGGTCTTCCTGGTCTTCTACAAGCCCGGCGGCAGTAGCGCCTACACCACGTGCGACGTCGTCGGCAGCACCCACTGCCACCTCACCACACCGGTAGGCGGCACCTGGTCAGTCGCGCTGGTCCCCTACGAAGCCAACGTCGGCAGCCTCAGGATCGAACTGACCTGAGGCAACGTGCACGGCTCCGTAGGTCCTGCGCAGCGAGGACGAAGGTCCCGGCCGAATGCGGACCTGCGGCCATGATGGCCGGTGCGGTCATGGCTGAAGAATCAGGAAGCGTCGGATAAAGCGGGACCGTGACCCCGGGCCGGCATCTAGAAGGAAGGCATTCAGATGCGCCACATTTCAGCGTTCCGCTGGGCAAGCCTCGCACTGGCAGGGATCCTGCTGGCCGTTTCGGGGCTGCTGCTCTGGGGTTCGACCTACGTGCACAACACCGTACGCAGCCAGCTCGCCGAGCAGCAGATCTTCTTCCCGCCGGCGGCCGCGTTCGCTCACCCCGTGGCCGGCACCGAGATCACGCCGAGCATGGTCCCGTCGGTCTCCCAGTACGCCGGGCAGCAGATGCTGACCGGCCAGCAGGCCGAGGCTTACGCCAACAACTTCATCGCCGTGCACCTCACCGAGATCGGCGGCGGCAAGACTTACTCGCAGCTGTCGGCCGCGGCGATCGCGGCTCCCAGCAACGTGAAGCTGGCCGGCCAGGTGGCGACCGTGTTCAAGGGCACGACGCTGCGTAGCATGCTGCTGAACGCTTACGGCTGGTGGAAGGTCTCTCAGCTCCTGTACATCTCCTCCATCGTCGGCTTCGCCCTCGGCGCGCTGACCCTGATGGGCTCGCTCTTCGGCTTCGTCGCCAGACGCGAGACCCAGCCGCAGACCACGGTCACCCCGGCCACGGTCATCCCGACCAACGGGAGGGCCCCGGCCAACGTCGGATAACACAAACCGCATCACACGCGACACCCTCCGGCCCGCGCCGCACGGCGCGGGCCGGAAACATGTCCCGGCCCGGTCCCGTGACCCAAGCCGTTGCCGGCCCGAACCAGGCCTGGCCAATGTCGGTGCGGCCAGGCACGGGACGTAACGTTCAAGATCAATGCCGCCCGCCGAGCCGGGCTCGTCAGCGCTCCTGCCCGTGCCTCGCACAGGAAGAGGAAGGATCCAGACGGCAGCCGCTATTTTTTTTGGCGTTGGCTGCCGCCGGTGTCGATATGGCTCGCGGCCGTTCGAAGCATCAGCAGAGGCAGGCCCGGGCAGCGGGCATGCCAGGTGACGGAGGGAGGCAGGAACGTGCGGTTCCTGATGACGACGACGGCGGGCGAAGCGCCGGACGAGAAGATGATGACGGAGATGGGCCGGCTGGTCGAGGAGCTGGCCAAGGCCGGGGTCCTGCTCGCAACGGGAGGCCTGGACCCGGAGGGCACGCACGTCTCCGCCACGGACGGGAGAGTCACCGTGACCGACGGGCCGTTTGCCGAGGCGAAGGAGGCGATCATCAGCTTCGCCCTGATCGACGTGCGGTCCAGGGAAGAGGCGATCGAGCTGGCGAGGCGGTTCTGGCAGGTCGCCCGGACCGGTGAGGGGGCGATCCAGCAGGTCTACGGCCCGGAGTGAGACGGCGCGCCGCCTTACGCGGTTTGCGGGGCCGCGCGTCGCGGTGATCTGATCGGCGGATGAGCGTGGCCGAGGCGCACCGGGCGGTCGAAGCGGTCTGGCGGCTGGAGTCGGCCAGGATCATCGCGGGCCTGGCGCGCATCGTGCGCGACGTCGGCCTCGCCGAGGACCTCGCGCAGGAAGCCCTGGTCGCGGCGTTGCGGCAGTGGCCTGAGTCAGGCATCCCGCCCAACCCGGGTGCCTGGCTCATGGCCACCGCAAAGCACCAGGCCATCGACCGGCTGCGCCGCGACGAGCGGCTGCAGCGCAACATCGACCTGATCGGGAACGAGCTCCGGACCCGGCAGCAGGCGGCTGTCTTCGGCGGCGCCCCGGATTTCGACGCCGTGGCGGATGAGGACTTCGTCCCCGACGACCTGCTGCGGCTGATGTTCGTGGCCTGCCACCCGGTGCTGTCCGCCGAGGCTCGCGTCGCGCTTACCCTCCGGCTGGTCGGCGGGCTGTCCACCAGCGAGATCGCCCGGGCCTTCCTGGCCGCCGAGCCGGCGATCGCGCAGCGGATCGTCCGCGCCAAGCGGACCCTGGCCGGCAACCAGGTCCCGTTCGAGGTGCCCCCGGCCGGCGAGCGGCCGGCCAGGCTCGCGTCGGTGCTCGAAGTCGTCTACCTGATCTTCAACGAGGGATATACGGCGACGGCCGGGGAGAGCTGGACCCGCCCGGAACTCTGCTACGAGGCGCTGCGCCTGGGCCGCATGCTGGCCGAGCTCAGCCCGGCCGAGCCCGAGGTGCACGGCCTGGTGGCCCTGATGGAGATCCAGTCCTCGCGGCTGCGGGCGCGGCTCGGCCCGGCCGGGGAGCCGGTCCCGCTGCTCGAGCAGAACCGGGGAACCTGGGACCGGCTGCTCATCCGCCGCGGCTTCGCCGCGCTGCTGCGCGCCGAGAACCTCGGGCCGCCGCCGGGACCGTACGCGCTGCAGGCCGCCATCGCCGTCTGCCATGCCAGCGCCCGCACCGCCGAGGAGACCAACTGGCGGCAGATCGCGGCGCTGTACGAGGTGCTGGCCCAGGTCATGCCCAGCCCGGTGGTCGAGCTCAACCGGGCCGTCGCGGTGGGGATGGCGTTCGGGCCGGCCCGGGGACTGGCGCTGACCGACGCCCTGGCCTCCCGGCCGGAGCTGCGGAACTATCATCTGCTGCCCGGCGTCCGCGGCGACTTCCTGGCCAAGCTCGGCCGCCACGAGGAAGCGCGTGCCGAGTTGACCCGCGCGGCCTCGCTCACCCGCAACGCGGCCGAACGCGCCGTGCTCCTCAGGCGGGCCGCCGCATGCTCGCCCGGCCACCTGCCGAGCGCGGCCGGCTGGACCGCGGCTGAGAACCCCAGCGCTCGCCAGCCTGATCTTCGGTCGGGGGAGCGGGCTCCATAGGGCCCGCGCAGCGAGGACGAAAGTCCCGGCCGGCTGCGGACATTCGGCCGTGACGGCCGAGGCGGTCCTGGCCGAAGAATCGAAGCGTCGGATAAAGCCGGACGGTGACCCGGGCCGGCATGTACATCGCCGCGATCACCGGGTTCGTCCTGGGCGGGCTGGCCCTGATCGGCTCGGCGTTCGGCTTCGCCTTCGGACGCAAGACCCGGCACCACGCCACAGGCGTCCCGGCCATCGAGAACATCCCGGCCAAGGCCGCCTGATACAAACCGCATCACACGCGACACCCTCCGGCCCGCGCCGCACGGCGCGGGCCGGAAGCATGCCGCGGCCTACCAGACCGGGACCGGTAGTGGCCCGCAACACCGTCCGCGGGCTCCGGGGCTCCGCGAAGACTGGAACTTCGTCAACTAGCCCTAGACCCCGGCGCCACATCGCGGCGGGGCGGCGTGACCGGGCACGGGACGTGGCGTTCAAAATCCCTGGAAGATATGCGCGGGGCCGACGGGCCGTTAGTTGTCAACGCGCCAGCCGCGGGCGCGGCACGCCTGCCGTACCTCCTGGCGTGAGAAAAAGCCGGACAGGAGCACGACGGCATCGGTGCCCGCGATGGTCAGTCCGAGCGTCCAGACCCGGCTCATGGCCGCGGCGTGCTTCTTGACGAAGCGGAGCTCATCACCCTGCTGGCGGGACAACGCCGACACCTGGCCATTGCGCCGCACGAAGGTAACGGCGTTCTCGGTGACTTCCAGGCGATTGGGGCGCCGCGCGATCATGATCCAGCCCCTGGCCATGACCACGATCAGGATGCCGAAGATGACCGCGACAGCCACTCGTCCGGCCGCGGACTGCGCGCCAGTCACGCCTCTGGCCAATGCCACGGCGAACACCAGAATGAGGAAGCCGAACAGAAACCCGATCTGCGACCGGCTCTCGGCCACCACAATAGATCCCGGATCCGGAGCAATCTCCGGATCGACCCCAGCCACGCGCGAAACATACCAGCGGGTCCGCTGGTATCACAGGCCCAGAAAACGGCTTCCGCGGTAGCGGCACGGCAGCAGGTAATGTTCCGGACAGCGCCAGGGAGCTGCCGATGAGCGAGTCCGAATCAGCCGGTCTGGTCCAGACCGCCAGCCTTGAGGTCCGCGCGGGCGTCGCCGAGACGATGCGCCAGGCCGGGGCGCGCGACAGCCGCCTCGGCGCCGACGCCGTCCTTGCCGCGGCGCGGCGGGCCGTGGTCGTGTGGGTGATGGCGGTGAACGGCGATGAAACGGCGCTGGCTGCCATGGCCCAGCCGGACGCCGCGCACTTTCTGATCCATCCGTCCATGGAACGCTGGCAGGTCGCCCCTGGCCCGGCCGTGACCCAGATCGAGGTCTGGGGTCTCGAACCTGATGCGGAACCGCCGCGGGTCCGGGTGTCGTGGCAGTTCACGGGCCGCCGGCGATTCACCGATCCCCGCCCGGATGACCCCGCCGAAGAGGGCGAGACCACCTTCCACGGGATGCTGGACCTGACCCTCAGCGGCTCTGGCCAGTGGCAGCTGTCGTCCGGGCACGTCTCGACCCTGGATCAGTTCCTCGGCTACGTGTTCACCAGCCGCCGGGAGACACCCGACGAGTACCGGGAGCGCACCGGGTCGGCGGCGCTTCCGGCCCCGGCCGGGCCGCCGCGAGTGTTCCGGCTGACGTCGGGTTTTGCCGAGCACGACGAGCGGTTCGGTTCCACGGCGTCGGTCTGCGTGCGGCGGGAGACCGCTCCGACGCGTGACGACGCCGAGAAGCTCATCCAGCCAGCCATCTGGGACGTGACCGTGCAGGCTCTCGGCGATGGAGACTGGCAGCCGTCCATGAACTGGCTGGACCTCATCGAGCTGCTCGGCGAGTAACCGGGCCGCCACACTGCCAGGCGCCCACGGCGAGAGCGGTCCACGTCCCTCAAAACCGGGAAATCGGAGGATGTGACGCTCGACAACCGGTGTGTCCCTGGTGGATGCTTTAGCTCAATCAGAGCGGCGGCCTCCCGGTCCGTGACGATGCGACGCCGGAACCGCCGCGGAGGGAGCGGAAATGACTCTCCGGCGAGGGTTCCGGCCTTTAATAGTTGCCATCGTGACCGCAGCGGCTTCGCTTACGGCAGTGGCGACAGCGTCGGCGTCAGCGGCGAACAGCATGGCCCACATCCCGGGCAGCTACCTGCCGGTCCACGCGACCAAGACCGGCCAGATGTCAGCCAGCCGGATGAGCGTCGACGTGGTGTTGCAGCCCAGAAACAAGGCGGGCCTCAACTCCCTGCTCGACGCCCTGTACACGCCGGGGAGCGCTGACTACGGCCACTGGCTCGCCGCGGGCCAGTTCGACTCCAGGTTCGCGCCGTCGCGGGCCACCGTGCAGGCGATGACCGCGTACCTGCGGGGCAAGGGGCTGACGGTGCAGTCGACCGTTACGCCCTACCTGCTTCGGGCGGTCGGGAGCAGCGCCCAGATCGATGCCGCCTTCGCGACCACCATCAACAACTACCGCAACGCCAAGGGCGTGAAGTTCTACTCCAACAACACGCTGGCCTCGGTGCCCGACAGCCTGGCGTCGAGCGTGCTCGGCGTGGTGGGGCTGACCAACACGGTCCGGCTGCAACCGGCCTATCAGCTCGCCCCGGCGGGCTCGGCTGGACACGGCGGCGGCGAGCCGAGCTGCGAGATCCCGTATCCGACCAACCTGGCTGAGCTCCAGGCGATCCCGCTCGATGGGCCGTTCAACGGCTATGGCGGCGGTCCGGGCTGCAGCGGCCTGACCCCGTCGCAGACCAACAGCATCTACAACGCCCCCCACGCGGGACCGCGCGCCAAGGGCGCCGGCGCCAACGTGGCCCTGTTTGAGCTCTCCGCCTACAACCACTCGGACATCACGACCTGGGCGCACACGTTCTACGGCTCTCACTACACCCCCCGCCTGGTCGACATCAATGTCGACGGCGGACCGCTGGCTCCGGATACCTCGCAGTGCCCGCCGGGAGACACGTGCGTCTACGGCTATGGCGGTGACATCGAGGTCCAGGCCGACATCGAGCAGGATCTGACGATCGCGCCGGACACCAACTCTCTCCTCGTCTACAACGCGCCTAACGACTTCACCGGCCAGACCGAGCTGGACCAGTACGCCACCATCGCCAACCAGGACATCGCCGATTCGGTCAGCTCGAGCTGGGCGATCTGCGAGCCCGATGCGGGCGTGGCCTACGCCCAGGCCGAGAACGTCATGTTCGAGCAGATGGCGGCCCAGGGCCAGAGCATGTTCTCGTCGTCGGGCGACACCGGTGCCTTCGAGTGCATCAGGGATGGCACGTTCAGTGACTACGCTCCGCTCCAGTCCCTCGACCCGGCCAGCCAGCCCTGGGTGACCAGCACCGGCGGCACCTCGTTCACGAGCTTCGACCCGGGGGACAACCCCAACCCGAGCTACCCCGGCAGGAGCGAGACGGTCTGGAACACGATCAACATCTGCAGCGGGAACAACTCCTCGACGGCCAGCTCGACCGGCATCGTCAACTGCGGCACCTACGGTGCGGGCGGAGGTGGTCACAGCATCTTCTGGCCGATGCCGAACTACCAGCGAGGCCCCGGGGTCATCAACCGCTACACGGTCTACGGCCCGAGCAACTGCGCTCTCGCGGCGAAGGGCCAACCGTGCCGCGAGGGGCCGGACATCTCGGCCGACTCCGATCCCCTCACCGGCTACGCGGAGTACTGCACCGGGTCGACCTACCTCTCGCCCAACAACCCGCCCGGTATTCCCTATGCGAGCGCCTGCTTCGGGATGACGGAGACACCTGGTGCTCCCGGGTGGTTCCACATCGGTGGCACCAGCCTCTCCGCGCCGCTCTGGGCGGCCCTGTTCAGTGACCGGGACGCCTTCCACGGTCACCGCTCCGGGAACGCCAACCCCCTTCTCTATTCACTCTTCGCCAACCCCAAGACGAACGCCTCCTACTTCCACGACATCACCGGTTTCCACCAGCCCAGCACCAACAACGGCTTCTACCCGGTGACCCCCGGCTACGACGAGGCAACCGGAATCGGCACACCCAACTTCACTGCTCTGATCACTGGCTAGTTACGTCGCCAGCCGGCCGGGCCCGCACTACGGTGGCGGGCCCGGCCGCAGGCATGGCTAACGTCGCGTGAATCTTCGCCAGCTCGGATAACAATCGCACTGGCGAGGTGTCCGCTCCAGCCCGGCGACGGTAGCCTCAGCAACTCCCATCGTCCCAGCTCAGAGGGCACCCTTCGCGTCGAGGCGCCCTGATGAACCCCTATTCACGCGGTGGACTTAGACAGCGTTAGACTCCCTGGCGTGCAGCGGCGGGACAACCCCTGCACGCTGCCGACCCGTCGTAAGCGGGGTGTGAGACCCAACCAGCGGAGGTGCCAGATGGCCGAGCTCCCACCGCCCCCAGAGGGAATTGTGCTGGCCCACTTCATCGTCTCGGACGATGTCGAGCGCTCTCGGCGCTTCTACACCGAAGTACTCGGCGGCCGGGTGGCCTTCTCCGGCCCCGGAGGGCTGACCTATGTCGCACTATCCAACAGCTGGATCATCATCAATGTCGGCGGAGGCCCGACCGACGACAAGCCCGCGGTCACCCTGGAGACGCCGCGCGATCCCGACCGGGTCAGCAGCTTCCTCAATATCCGGGTCAAGGACATCGAGGCCGTGTACGCCGAATGGAGCGCCCGGGGTGCCCATTTCCTGACGCCGCCGAAACACCACCAGTACGAGATCCGCTGCTACATCCGCGATCCCGACGGTCATCTGATCGAAGTGGGGCAAACCACGGACCCAGAGGGGGACTGGTCACCCGCTCACTGGCCGTCGAGTACATCCGGCGGGGAGTCCGAGTGAATGCCGAGATCACCGGCGAGATCCTGCACATCGACGATCGCCAGTCCCCCGGACGCTGAGCGAACTGCAGCGACGACGCTGAGGAGGTCCCGGTCATGACCACCGCGGTCATCGGCACTGGAGGGATAGGGTCGGTCATCGCCCGCGAGCTCGCCTCAGGCGGCGAGACCCTGCGGCTCTCGAGCGCCGACATTGAGTCGGCACGAATGCTGGCTGCAGAGATCGGCCGAGCTGCCGTCGTCGCCGCCGGCAACCGCGACGCGTTGCGGGGCGCCGATGCCGTCGTCCTCGCGCTGCGGTTTCCCGTGCTGAAGGGCGTCATCGACGAGATCGCCGACCCGCTAACCGACAAGCTCGTGGTCGTTCCGAGCAACCCGGTCGGAATCGATGCGCAAGGTAACGTCGCACGTCTCCTGCCGGAAGGGCAATCCTCTGGCGAGGTGGTAGCCGGGTGGTTGCCGGCGGGGGCGCGCCTGGCCATGGCGTTCGGAACCCTGTCGGGCGATCTGTTCGAGTCCTCTAGCAACCGGTCACCGGAGCTGGCGGTCCTCTTCTACGCGACCGACGACGACCGTGCCGGCGAGGAGGTGGAGCGGTTGATCCGAACGGCCGGCTTCGAGCCGGTGAAGGCCGGCGGGATCGAGCAGTCGGGTCGGCTCGAGGTGGGCGGCGACCTTCACGATCTCGTCGTCGGCCCCGCAGAGGCGCGGTCATTGATCGGCGGGGCCTGATCGCTTCGCCGCCCCGGGCCTGTGGGCCGCCGAGGACCCAGGGCCGCGGACACCGGCTGGTGCTGACGGCCTGGATGCAGCGGCTGTGGACCGGCTGGCCGGGTGCGGCGGCCTGAGCCGCTCAGGTATCGGCGGACAGCTGGACGACTATGGCCGGGTCGTGGTGGGCTGGCGTCTCGCGGACCAGGCGGAGGCTGAGCTTGCCCGGGAGGAAGTAGTTCCGGCTCCATTGGACGGGGCGGCCTTCGGCAGAAACGGCGCCGTCGAGGTACATGGTCTCCGTCATCATGAGCGCTGCCGCCGGCTGATTCAGCCCCAGGAACCTTCCGGCCGGCTGGCCGGGGTCGAGCAGCGCGGCGGCGACCTCTACCTCGCTGAAGGCGACCGGGATTCCTTCATCCAAGAGGAGGTCAAGCATCATCTGGTGGGCTGAGAGGCGCTCCTTGACCTGCCCGGCCGGGATCACGTCCGCCGGGAGCACGTCGATCATCCACGCGGCCGCCTCACCATCGAGGAGCAGAACGCGGGAAACGCGGGTCACCTCACCGTTCACAGGAAGCTCGAGCGCACCGGCTTCTTCGCGGGTAGCCCGGCCCGCCTCCACGCGCAGTTGCTCGCTGCCGGCCTTGAGCCCGAGCCGTTCGGCGATGCCCGCGTAGGTCTCCAGCCTGCCGAGCTGGGCGACGGCGCTGCCCAGTTTGATCCCTACCGGGCCCGGCTCATCGCTCCGCTCGGGAAGCCGGGCGAGGAAGGTGCCGCTGCCCTGGCGCCGGACCAGCAATCCGCGGCCGACGAGCCGTCCTACCGCCGCCCTGATGGTCGCCCGGGAGACGCCCAGGCTGCGCACCAGATCCGCTTCCGGGGGAATGCGGTCACCGATCCGGTACCGCCGGCGCACCAGCAGGTCCTCTAGCACCTTCTCGGCCTGCGCGTACAAGGGCATCCGCCGGAGCGGCGCGGCAGCGTCGCCGGATTGCTCCGGGCCGGTCACGCCGGCGTTTCCGGTCACACGCTCATGCTAAGGAACCACCGCCACATCGTCAGCGCTGAGGAGGGATGAATTCATCCTCTTGACGCACCAATTTGTATGAGATAGGACCAGGAGAACCGGCCGCTCCCGCCCAGCCCTCGCTGTGGCGGCGGCATGACCCGTTGCCGTCAGCGAGTGTCCGTGGCCTCGGGAGCCAGCGAAGGAGCGGATGATGACGACGGTTGAGCACGCCACGGTAGCGGTGCGGCATCTGCTGGACCCGCTGACTGCGGAGGAGATCGAGGCCGCCGGCCAGATCCTCAGGCAGGACCGCGGCCTGGCCGCGAGCGCGCGCTTCGTCTACGTCACGCTGCACGAGCCGGCCAAGGACGCGGTCCTGGGCTACCAGCCGGGCGCGGAGTTCGAGCGCGAGGCGCACATCGTGATCCGGGAACGGGCCGAGCACCGGACCTATGAGGCGGTGGTCTCGATCACCGCCGGTGAGGTGCGCCGGTGGCGGGAGCTGCCCGGGATTCAGCCGGCGGTCATGCTCGAGGAGTTCCTGGCCACCGAGGAGGCGGTCAGGAAGGACCCCCGGTGGCAGGAGGCGATGCGCCGGCGCGGCATCACCGACTTCGACATGGCGATGATCGACCCGTGGTCGGTGGGCTACGGCGGCCCCGAGGACGCGGCCAGCCAGGGCCGGTTCCTGCGGCCGCTGACCTGGGTGCGCCAGGGAGACCCCGAGGACCACGGGTACGCCCGCCCGGTGGAGGGCCTGATCGTCCGCTTCGACCTGGACCGCATGGAAGTAGTCGACATCGAGGACCACGGGGTGATCCCGCTGCCGCCGAGCAGCGGCAACTACACGTCCAATGCGATCCGAGACCCCGGGAACGTCCCGCATTTCCCCGAAGGCAACCGGCAGGACCTGAAGCCCGTGGAGATCACCCAGCCGCAAGGCACCAGCTTCACCGTCGACGGGCACGAGGTGAGCTGGCAGAAATGGCGGTTCCAGGTTGGCTTCACCCCCCGCGAGGGGCTGGTCCTGCACCTGGTGCGCTACCAGGATCAGGGCACGCTCCGGCCGGTCATCTACCGCGCCTCGCTCGCGGAAATGGTCATCCCCTACGGCGACCCGAGCCCGGCGCAGTACCGCAAGACCGTCTTCGACATGGGTGAATACGGCATCGGGGTGCTCGCCAACAGCCTGGAGCTGGGCTGCGACTGCCTGGGCGAGATCCACTACTTCGACGCCTGGCTCAACGACAACGACGGTCACGCGCAGCTGATCAAGAACGCGATCTGCCTGCACGAAGAAGACCACGGCATGTTGTGGAAGCACACCGACTGGCGGACCGGCAAGGCCGAGGTCCGGCGCGCGCGGCGGCTGGTGATCTCGCTGATCGCCACGGTCGGGAACTACGAGTACGGCTACTTCTGGTACCTCTACCAGGACGGCACCATCGAATACGAGATCAAGCTGACCGGCGTGATCTCCAACGCGGCGCTGCCTCCGGGACAGAAACCGGCGCACGGGACCCTGGTCGCCCCCCAGGTCTACGGCCCCAACCACCAGCACATCTTCTGCGTGCGGCTGGACATGATGGTCGACGGCCCGCAGAACACCGTCTATGAGTGCGACTCGGTGGCGCTGCCGCCCGGCCCGGAGAACCCGTACGGCAACGCGTGGGTGGTGCGGCAGACCCCGCTGCGGCGCGAGTCCGAGGCGCAGCGGGTGGCTGACGGGCGTGCCGCCCGCTACTGGAAGATCACCAACCCTGGCCGGCGGAACGCCACCGGCGAGGCGGTCGCCTACAAGCTGGTGCCCCAGGACAGCGTGCTGCCCTTCTGGCAGCCCGACACCAGCATCGCGCGGCGGGCCGAGTTCGCCACCAAGCACCTGTGGGTCACCGCCTACGATCCCGACCAGCGGTTCCCGGCTGGCGAATACCCCAACCAGCATCCCGGCGGGGACGGCCTGCCGGCCTGGACCGCGGCCGACCGCCCGCTGGACAACACCGACCTGGTGCTCTGGCACACGTTCACCGCGCACCACGTGGTACGCCCGGAGGACTGGCCGGTGATGCCGGTCAGCCGCGCCGGGTTCCAGCTCCGGGCGGACGGCTTCTTCGACGGCAACCCCGCCCTCGACGTTCCGCCCCCGGAGCACTGCCACCACCAGGGCTGAGACCGCAGGCGGAATTCACCACCCTATCCGGCGGGTTTTCGACGTGTCCTTCACGGTTACGCCCACCGGATGAACGAATGGAAGACAACGGGGACGCTGGCTGACCAAGCCGACGGGGACGGAAACTGGGGGCATGATAACGACACTGATCACCGGAGCGAACAAGGGACTGGGCTTCGAAACCGCCCGTCGGCTCATCGCAGCAGGCCACACCGTCTACGTCGGCAGCCGGGACCCCGAACGGGGGCGCCGGGCCGCCGGGCAGCTGGGCGCGCGGACGGTCCACGTCGACGTCACCGACGACGCCTCCGTCGCAGCCGCCGCGAAGACCATCGAGGCGGACGGCGGCCTGGACGTGCTGGTCAACAACGCCGGCATCGAACAACGGGCCGCGGGCAACAGGGTCATCGGCGCGGCGGAAGTGACCGCCGACATGATGCGGGCCCTGTTCGAGACGAACGTCTTCGGCGTGGTGCGCGTCACCCACGCGTTCCTGCCGCTGCTGCAGCGGTCCGCCGTCCCGGTCATAGTCAACGTCAGCAGCGGCCTGGGCTCGATGGCCAAGGTCACCGCGCCGGGCTCGCCGCAGTACGCCTATCCCGGGGTCGCCTACCCGGCGTCCAAGGCCGCGGTCAACCTGATCACCGTGCAGTACGCGAAGGCGTTCCCGGGCATGCGGATCAACGCGGTCGAGCCCGGCTACACCGCGACCGACCTGAACGGGAACACGGGCACCCAGGCCGTCGAGGAGGGCGCTGAGATCATCGTCCGGATGGCCCAGGTCGGCCCCGACGGGCCCACCGGAGGCTACTTCGACGCCGCAGGCCCCCTCCCCTGGTAAATAGCGGCTCAGGCCCCAGAAGGCACAGCACATTGCCGCCCTGGGCAAGTGAGCAGGTGCGATGCGCGAGGATAGCTGCTATGCGGCCAGAGTCGTTCGCGCGCTGGACGCGTGGCGGCGGGCACGGCTGTGTGCGGGCGGCGCTGGCCGCGAAGGGACGTCGGCCCGGTCAGGTCAGCCGTCGGGGGTTGGCTGCCCGGCCCGGCCGTCGGCGCTGTGGTGGCTGAGCAGGTCGCCGGGTTGACGAGTACATCGAGCGCGTGGGGAGGCAGCGCAATGGCTGACAGGTGGCGGACCTGGGATGAGATCCAGGCCGAGGCGAAGGCAGCCGGCCGCCTGGACGAGGCGGCCGTCAGCGTGCACCGGGAACGCATGCGCGCCGAGCAGCGGGCGTACCGGCTCGCCGAGATCCGCAAGGAGCGGGGCCTGACCCAGACCGACGTAGCCGCCGAGATGAATGTCTCACAGAAACGCGTGTCCGCGGTTGAGCGGGGGCAGCTGACGCGCACGGAGCTGGGCACCGTGATCGCCTACGTTCACGCGCTCGGAGGCCGCGTGGAGGTCGTCGCCGACTTCGGCGATGAGCGCATCGTCGTCGCCTAACAAAGTCATGACGTACGCGCGGCCTTCCGCGACCAGCGCCAGCTACTGCAACCAGGTCCGGCCCGTCATGCCGCCCCGGCCGCCGGGCGGGCTGAGCACGTGACCAGGTGAAGCACGTCGCGGCTAGCCTTTCGCGAGCTTGTTCTCCCAGGGCGAGCTTCTGAGCCGACCTGATATCCACCGCGTCTCCTCCAGCACCGGGCGCGCCAGCCATACCAAGCCGGGGAAGGACAGTAATCCCACCGAGCGCCTCGATCCGCGCAACGGCCCGGCCGCCTGTCCAGCCCACGATGTGGCTTTTGACGCTGGCCTGCTCACCGTGAACGGCGGCCTGCGCATCCACATCGCCGATTCCAGTTCTGGCGTGGTTTGGCGTCATCTCATCGAAATTGTCCGAGGGAAGCAAGCAGCGAGAGGCCGCGCCGTGCGTCTCTTCTTGTATGGAACCTGATGGCCTGGGTGAGGCGGGCGCTGTCCGCTTTCCCGGCCCGGCCCGGCCGCGGTGTGATGCCGGTGACAGCGCGGAGGTAGCGGTCGGCGCGCTCTACCAGGCAAGCGCGGTGAGCCTGATCCGGCTGGCTTACGTCATGCTCGGCGACCGGCCGAGCGCCGAGGACGTGGTGCAAGAGGCCTTCTGCAGTCTCTACCGGCGCTGGGACCGCCTGGCCGAGGCGGACAGCGCGCTGTATTACGTGCGGTCATCGGTGCTGAATGGCTGCCGCTCGGTGCTGCGCAGCCGTGCGGTGCGGCGCAGGGGAGTGGCATACGAACTGCCGACGGTGTCCGCTGAGGCGGTCGTCCTCAGCGGACAGGAGCGCGAGGAGGTCATCCGCGCGGTCGGACGGCTGCCGCACCGCCACCGCGAGGCGCTCGTGCTGCGTATCTACCTCGACCTGTCAGTGTCCGGCATTTCGGCCATCCCGTCATCATCGGTTTCGGGCTGGAGAT
Source organism: uncultured Actinomycetota bacterium (assembly GCA_963729365.1). Lineage (GTDB taxonomy): Bacteria > Actinomycetota > Actinomycetes > Streptosporangiales > Streptosporangiaceae > JASHPR01. The sequence goes on along the minus strand of CAVSNQ010000002.1, from coordinate 320,695 downwards.
GAACGCCGACTGGGACTCGTGGGGCTACAGGCGTACTCCGGCATCGACGTTCGTGGCGGCGTGGCGGCACATCGTGACCCTGTTCCGCAGCGAGGGCGCCGACAACGTCACCTGGCTCTGGACGATCAGCGCGGACCAGGCCGGCACAGGGCCGATCGCCTCCTGGTGGCCCGGCTATAACTACGTCACCTGGGTCGGCATCGACGGCAACTACATCCAGCCGTCCGACACCTTTGTCAGTGTTTTCGCGCGGACCATCGGTCAGGTGCGGGCCCTTACCACCAGGCCGATCCTGCTGGCCCAGACCGCCGTGGCGCCCGACGCCGACCAGTACACCAACATCCACAACCTGTTCGAAGGGATCGCCCAGTACGGGATGCTCGGGCTGGTGTGGTCCGACATAGGAGAGGCCCTCAATCGTCAGGATTGGCGTCTGGAAGGCAACCCGGCCGCCGAAGCGGCGTTCCGGGCGGGCGTAGCCGAGCTGGCACGGGCGCGTACCTGACAACGTCCGAGGCGCTACCGGGCTGAAAGTAAATTGTCTGGCGTATCCGCGAGCCGATCTGGTTTGTCGGCGGCCCTCGGCATACTTACCAGTCATGGAAACAGCGGCCGCACCGAGTTCCCCGGACGCCACGTCCCGCTCGCAGCCGGCCCCCGTCGGCGAGGCCCGGCATGGCGCTCGCCCGTTCGCGCACCTGGACGTTCCGCTGGCGCCGCTGTACCGCAGGGTGATGGCTGCCTTCATGGCGGCCAGGCAGCGCTTCGTGGTGCACCTGCGGCCCGAAGACGTCGCCGAGGCGCTGCGCCGCGACGGGCACTGCGAGCCGCTCTCGCCGGACCAGGTCGATGAGGCGCTGCACAGCCTTGAGGGGTGGGGCAACCTGCGCGCCGACCCGGACACCGGTCGGGTGACCACGGTCGAGGATTTCTACCGCGCCCGCTACCTGTACCAGCTCAGCCGGGAGGGCGAGGCGGCCGAACGGGCGCTCGCGCTGTACGAGGCCGAGCTGGGCAGGCGGGGCGAGCTGCAGGCCGTCGCGCTGGAGGACATCAGGATCCGGCTCCGGGCGCTCCATGACCTCCCGGACAATCCGGATCCAGCGGTAGTTCACAGCCTGCTGCTGGAGCTGATCGGCCGGCTCGACAGCCTCGCGGCGAACGCCAGCGCGTTCATGTCCAGCTTGCAGCGCACGCTGGACATGCAGGAAATCGATGAGGAGGCGTTCCTCGCCTACAAGGACCGGCTGATCAACTACCTCGAGCGGTTCGTCTCCGAACTGGTGGTCAAGGCCTTCGACATCGAGGGGATGCTCCGGCGGCTGGAGGCGGCGGGGACCAGCCGGGTGGACGCGCTGCTCCGGCTCGCCGCCGAGCGTGAGGCAGCCGACGTCGCTCCCGAGGAGGATCTGCAGGCCAGCAGCCCCGGAGCCGCGGTGGCCGCGGGCCAGGAGAACGCCGAGGCAGTAGCCCGCAAGCTGGCCGAGTGGCGGGTCCGCTGGTCCGGTCTCGCATCCTGGTTCGTCACAGCCGACCGTCAGCACCCCAGCCAGGCCGAATTGCTGCGCAGCCGTACCCGGCAGGCCATCCCCGACCTGCTCGCCACCGTAAGCATGCTGCAGGAACGCCGGACCGGCCGCAGCGACCGGAGCGCCGACTTCCGCGCGCTCGCCCGGTGGTTCGCCGAGACCGCTGCCGACGCCGACGCCCACCGGCTCTGGCGGGCGGCCTTCGGCCTGACGCCTTCCCGGCACCTGACCGTGGAAGTGACGGCCGAGCAGTCCGACGTCCCGGCCAGCACCAGCTGGCTGGACGCGCCGCAGACGGAGATCGCGCCGCGGCTGCGGCAGACCGGGCGCTATGTGCACCGCGGCTACCAGAAGCGGGTCACTGACCGGTCGGCCGAACGGCAGCACCTGGCCCGCCAGGCGGCCGCCGAGCGCGAGCAGACCGACGCCGCCCGGCGCCGGCTGGCGACCGGCCGGCCGACCCTGCTCTCCGAACTAGGCCCGCTGGACAGTGGCGAGTTCGCGCTGTTCCTGCGGCTGCTCGGGGACGGCCTGGCGGCCGGCCCGGCCGGGCCCGACGGCACGATCCGCACCAGGACCACCGACGGCACGATGGAGATCGTGCTGCGGCCGCTGCGGGGCGCGGGCATCGCCGAGATCCGCACGGCGGACGGCGTGCTGCGCGGCCCCGACCACGAGATCATCATCACCGACTGCGCGAACGGGCCTGCTCTTGAGCCGGCTGGCGTGGGGCAGGAGCTGTCATGAGCGACCAGCTCAGCGACGTCCTTGAGGCCCAGCTTGCCGAGCAGCGGCGCCGGGCGGTCCGGCTGCTGCTCCGGCAGCCGCTACTGACCAGCAGGGGAGCCGGCAAGCAGAAGTTCAGCGAGGTCAGGAAGCACGCGGGCTGGCTGGCCGAGTGGTTCGGGCGGAGGCCGGCTGGCCGGTCCGGATCGACCACAGCGTGGCCCGGCTGCGCAAGATCCCCGCGTCGCACGCGGACGGCAGCCGCCCGGCCCAGCCTGGCAAGCAGCCATTCAGCCGCCGCCGTTACGTGCTCGCCTGCCTGGCGCTGGCCACGCTGGAGCGGGCGGAAAGCCAGGTGACACTCGGCTGGCTGGTGGACCGGATCGTCCGGCTCGCCCGCGAGGACGACCTGGCCGCAGCCGGCATCACGTTCACCCTGCAGGCCAGGGACGAGCGCAGCGACCTGGTGGCGGTGGCGAAGCTGCTGCTGGAGGTGGGCGTGCTCGCCCGGGTCGCGGGTGACGAGCAGGCGTTCGTCAACGACACCGGCGACGCGCTGTACGACGTGGACCGGGATGTGCTGTCGGTACTGCTGATCGCGCGGCGCGGCCCGTCCACCGTGACCGCGGCCACGACGCCGGAGCGGCTCGCCGCGCTCACCCAGGAGGCGAGCCCGGCCACCGAGGACGGCCGCAACCGGGCGATCCGGCATTCGCTTACCCGCCGCTTGCTGGACGATCCCGTGGTCTATTACGACGACCTCAGCGAAGCGGAGCGCAGTTACCTGGACCGGCAGCGCGGCCTCCTGCTCAGGCGGCTGACCGAGGCCACCGGCCTGGTCGCCGAGGCGCGCGGAGAAGGCATCGCGCTGCTCGACCCGACCGGCGAGGCCACCGACCTCGGCATGCCGGAGGAGGGCACCGACGGGCATGCCACGCTGCTGCTGGCCGAGTTTCTCGCCCAGCGGCTGCGGGCCGGGCAGGCTGGCCCGGTCCCGGTGCACCTGCTGGTGAACCACATGGCCGGGCTGGCCGTGGCGCACCGCGGGCACTGGCGCAAGGGGGTCACCGAGCCGGGGGCCGACCGCGCGCTCACGGCTCAGGCCGTGCGCCGGCTTGCTGCGCTGGGGCTGGTGCAGGAGACGCCCGACGGTGTCACGCCGCTGCCCGCCCTGGCCCGGTTCGGCTACGGAGAGCCGCAGCTCAGCGGCACGAGCGAGGCGTGATGACCGAACAGCTGCTGGATCCACCCGCCGCCGGAGCGAGCCTCCCGGTTGCCGCGACGGCCCGATGGCAGCCGCTGCGCACCGGGCTGGTGGACATCTTCCATTACGACGACCAGGAGTTCTGGTTCCGGGACGGCCGGGTGCTGTTCCGTGGCAACAACGGCACCGGCAAGTCGAAGGTCCTGGCGCTGACCTTGCCGTTCCTGCTCGACGGCGATCTGTCGCCGAGCCGGGTCGAGCCGGACGGCGACCGCGAGAAGAAGATGGAGTGGAACCTGCTTCTCGGCGGCAAATACGAGGAACGGATCGGCTACACCTGGCTGGAGTTCGGGCGGGTAGCCGAGGACGGCGAGCGGCTCTACCTCACGGTCGGCTGCGGCCTGCGGGCCGCCCGCGGGCGCGGCATCGCCGACCGCTGGTTCTTCGTCACCTCGCAGCGGCTGGGACAGGACCTGTTCCTGATCGGCAGCAGCGGCACGGTGCTGACCCGCGACCGGCTCACCGACGCGATCGGAGCCAGCGGCCAGGTCACCCAGCGAGCTGAGCAGTACCGCAGGATGCTGGACGAGCACCTGTTCCACCTCGGCTCCGGCCGCTACGACGCGCTGGTCAACCTGCTGATCCAGCTCCGCCAGCCGCAGCTGTCCAAGCGGCCGGACGAGGGCCGGCTGTCGCAGGCACTGACCGAGGCGCTCGCGCCGCTGGATCAGGCGGTGCTCTCCGACATCGCAGCCGCGTTCCACGATCTGGAGCAGCAGCGCGACGAGCTGGCCGGGCTGCGCGACACCGGCGAGCACGTACGGCGGTTCGGTGGCCGGTACCGGCGCTACGCGGCGGTCGCGGCCAGGCGCCAGGCGCGGGCGCTGCGCACCGAGCACTCCGGCTACGAGCAGCAGCAGCGCGACCTGGCCGAGGTACGCGATCAGATCACCCAGGCCGCCGGCCTGGAGCAGGCCGCGCGGGCGAGCCTGGACGCGGCGAGCACCGAGCTGGCCGAGCAGCATGCGGCGAAGGACGAGCTGGCCGGAGACCCGCGGCTGAAGAGCCTGGACGACGCGGCGCGGCACGCCGACGAGGCCGCCGCCCAGGCCGGGCAGGCAGCGGAGAACATGCGCCGGGGCGCGGCCAGTGCCGCGGGGAGCCAGGCGCACCGGGACGAGGCGGCGAGCGCCGCCGACGCCAGCCGGGCGGACGTCATCAGCGCTGCCGGGGCGCTCAGCGAGACCGGGGCCGCCGCAGGCATCGACTCCGAGGCCGTGCTGACGCCGCTGGCGCTGCCGGACGGCCCCTACGGCCAGCCGGAGACCGACACCGCCCGGCGCGCGATGACCGGCCTGGCCGACCGGCGCGCCGCGGCCATCGCGCACGTGAGCGAGCTGGCCGGGGCCGTCGCGTCGCGCGAGCATGAGCTGCGCGAGGCGCGCCGGAGGCTGTCGGAGCAGGAGGCGGCGCGTGACGCGGTCGCCGACCGGCTGACCGCCGCACAGCGCGACCTGGACGACGCGGCCGCCGGGCACGTCGCGGAGTGGCGCGGTTACGCGGGCCGCGTCGGCACGCTCGGCCTGCCCGGCCTGATCCTGCCGGATCCGGACGAGACCGGGCTGGCGGCCTGGACCGAGAACCTGGAGGGCCCGCACCCGGCCGAGCAGGCGCTGCGCGAGGCCGCCGGGGCGGCCCAGCGCTCCCTGGCGCAGGCCGCCGCGGCCGCCGAGCGCGAGCTCACCGAAGCCCGGCAGGCGCTGACCGGCCTGGACGACGAGCGGGCCAGGCTGGAAGCGGGGGAGACGGAGCGGCCTCCGGTCCCCTACACCAGGTCGGACGGCGCGCGTGACCAGGCCCCCGGCGCGGCGTTGTGGCAAGTCACCGACTTCGCCCCGGGCCTGACCGACGGCCAGCGGGCCGGGCTGGAGGCCGCGCTCGAGGCGTCCGGGCTGCTCGACGCGTGGCTGACGCCGGACGGCCGGCTGCTCGACGCCGGCACGCACGACGTGATCGCCCTGCCCGGTGAGCCAGCCCGCGACAGCCTGTCCGGCTACCTCGTTCCCTCCGTAGACAGCAGCGACGGGCGCGCCAGCGCGCTGTCAGCCGGCCGGATCGCGGCGCTGCTGTCGTCGGTGTCCGCGGTCGAGGCGGAGTGTCCCTACGCCACGTGCGATGGCCGGTGGCGGCTCGGCCCGCTGCACGGGTCTTGGCACAAAGAGCATGCCGCGTACGTGGGGCATGGCGCCCGCGAGGAAGCGCGGCGCCGCCGGCTCGGTGAGCTTGCGGCGCTGATCGCGGCGGCTGCGGAACGAGCGGACGCCGCGGCGGCGGACGTTGACGCGGTGGCGTCACGGCAGGCCGGACTGGATGAGCTGCTCGCGGTCGCGCCGTCCGACTCCGGCGTGCGCGGCGCCCACGCCGCGGCGCTGGCTGCCGCCGGGGCGCTGGAGGAGGCGCGGCAGAAGGCGGACGACGCCGCCACCGACGTCGGGTGGGCCGAGCGCGACCTGGCGCAGGCAGCCGCGGACGCCGCCGCCGCGGCCGCCGATACCAGGTGCCCCGCCGACCTGGCCGGGCTGCGCGCGGCGGCGGAGGCGGTGGCCGGGTACCGGCAGGCGGTCACCGAGCTCGCGTCGGCGCTGAAGCTGCACGCGGCCCAGCTCGCGGCCCTGGCGACGTGGACGCGGCAGATGGCCCAGGCCGAGGAAGAGCTGCGCCGGCTCGAGGAGGCCGCGCGGCAGGCGGGCCTGCGGGCGGCTGAGGAGCGGCGCAGGCTGGAGACGCTGCGCGCGTCGATCGGCGCGTCCGTGGACGAGCTGAAGGAGCGCCTCGAGGGGGTCCGCGCCCGGATCGCGCAGCTGACCGCGGCAACGAAGCGCCTGGACGGCGAGCACCGGGCCGCCGGTGAGCAGCGGGCCCGCGCGGAAGGGCGGGCCGAGCAGCTCGCGCAGACCCTCGCCGAGGCGCAGGCCCGCCGCGACCACGCAGTCGCTGACCTGCGCAGGTTCGCCGGGACCGGGCTGCTGGCCAGCGCCTGCGAGACCGAGATCCCCGACCCGGCCGCGGCGTGGGCGGCCGATCCCGCGGTCCGCCTGGCGCGCCGGGTCGAGCAGGCGCTCGCCGACGTGGACGACGGCGACGACGCCTGGCGGCGGATTCAGGAGGAGATCAGCAGCCGGTTCAGCGAGCTGGCCGAGGCGCTGACCCGGCACGGTCACGAGGCGGCCATGAACCTGGACGACTGGCTGGTGGTCACGATCGCGTTCCGCGGCGTGGCGCGGACCCCGGCCGAGCTGTCCGGCCTGCTGGCCGATGAGATCAGCTACCGGGAGCAGATGCTGACCGCGCGCCAGCGCCAGGTGATCGAGGATCACCTGATCAACGACGTAGCCAGCCACCTGCAGCAGCTCATCAGCGACGCCGAGGCCCAGGTCGCCCAGATGAACTCCGAGCTGCGGGACCGGCCGACGTCCACCGGCATGCTGCTGCGGCTGCGCTGGGAGGTTCGCCAGGACGGGCCCGCCGGGCTGGAAGCCGCCCGGGCCAGGCTGCTGCGCCAGGACTCCGACCTGTGGTCGCCCGCCGACCGGGAGGCCGTCGGCGACTTCCTCAGCCGCCAGATCGAGGCGGCGCGAGCCGAAGACGAGCACGCGACCTGGGCCGAGCTGCTCGGGCGCGCGCTCGACTACCGCTACTGGCACAGGTTCGCGATCGAGCGGCAGCAGGACGGCCGGTGGCGGTCGGCGACCGGCCCCGCGTCCGGCGGCGAGCGGGTGCTGACGGTGTCGGTGCCGCTGTTCGCCGCGGCCTCGGCGCACTACCGGTCCGCGCACCCGCACGCGCCGCGGCTGATCATGCTGGACGAGGCGTTCGCCGGCGTGGACGACTCGGCCCGCGGCCAGTTCCTCGGCCTGCTCGCCGCGTTCGACCTGGACGTGGCGATGACCTCGGAGCGCGAGTGGGGTTTCTACGCCAGCGTTCCCGGCATCGCGACCCATCATCTGGTGCGCCGCGACGGCATCGACGCGGTGCACGTGACGACGTGGGAATGGGACGGGAACGCGGCCCGGCAGGTACAGCGCCCGCTGGCCGGCCGGGTGCCGGCTCAGGACGCCTCGCCGGGCGAGCCGCAGCTGCCCCTGTACCGGTGACAGCGGCCGGGGCGGGCAGCATGGCGGCGCAGGCTCAGGTGACAGCGCCCGACCCGGCCCGGCTGAGCCGGACGCTCGGTGATCCCGCGCTGGCCCGGGTCGTGCAGCGACTGGTCAGGCGGCTGGAACTCGGCCGGCCGCTGGAGGCCAGTTTCACGCTCAGCGACGCGAGCGAGACGGAGCGCCTGGCGCTCAGCCGCCTGCTCGGACGGCGGGTGTCGCTGCGCGGCAGCTCGCTGCGGGTCGTGCCCGGGCAGCTGTCCGCCGCGCTGTCACGGGCCGGGATCGCGCCCGACCTGCGCTCGGCGGTTGCGGCGCTGGCCGGCCCGGTGACCACGCGGGCCGAGGTAGCCGCGGCCGAGAGCACCGGGCGGGCTGCCGCGCTGTCCGCGATCGCGGGCGGCCGGCACGCTGCGACGTCCTGGTACCGGCAGTGGGCGGAAGCGCTGCAGGCGGACGGGACGCTCACCCGGCTGGTGCGGGCCCGGTCGGTAACGCTCGTCGAACAGGCGGTCGCGGTGCTGAACGAACTGCCCGCCGACCTGCTGCCGCTGCCGGCGCTGGCTGAGCGGGCGACCGGCGACACCAAGGCGCTGTCCGGGACGCCGCTGGCCAGGCTCGTGCTCCGGGCGCTTGCACTCCGGGAATGCAGTGGCGCAACCGTGCTGTCCGAGGCGGGCCAGGTCGCGGGACTCCGCGCGCTGTCACGGGCTGGCGTGCAGCGTGCGCTGTGGGAGTCAGCCGGCGCGATCCCTGACGACATGGCCAGCCAGGTTCTTGTGCTGGGCATCACCGCGGTGCTCTCCCACCCGCTGGCCCGGTGGCTGTCGGAGGCGGCGGAGACGGGAACCCCGTTCCGGGTGACGCTGCAGCAGCTCGTGTCCATGCCGCTTCAGCCGACGGTGACCCGGGTGTTCGTCTGCGAGAACCCCTCGGTGCTTCGCGCGGCGGCCGCGGCCGGCCGCGGCCGGCCAGCTCGCGCGGCGCTGGTGTGCACCGAGGGCGTGGCCTCAGCGGCCTGCCACCGGCTGCTGACGGCGGCGGCGGCAACGGGCGCGCGTATCTGCTGGCGCGGGGACTTCGACTGGACTGGGCTGCGCGCCGTCGGCGACTCGATCGCCCGCTACGGCGCACGGCCGTGGCGGATGGGCCTGGCCGACTACGATGCGGCGCTGGCGTCGGGGGCGGCCGAGCCGCTGCGCGGCCGGGCGGCGCCAAGTCCCTGGGATCCGCCCCTCGCCGGGCGCATGGCGGAGACCGGCAACGCCGTGATGGAAGAGCGAATGATCCCGCTACTGCTCGCCGACATCGCCGAAGCCGCGCCCTGACCGCGCCTGCTCCGGCGAGACCGGACGGGACCCGTATCGGGGACGAAAGCGCCCGTCAGCCAGGGGACGGCCATAACCGTCATGCGACTGAGACCGTTGCAGGACCTGTCGGAACTCAGGCCGCCTCAGTCGCTGGGCGAGACCGTCGCGAGGCCGGCATCGTTCGCGGCTTTGATGAGCCGGTCGTCATAGGTGGCGATGGCATCCAGTTCCGGCGCGAAGACGCGCGCGGTCGCAAGGTGGATCGCATCGAGCGAGCGGAGCCCGCGGTCGGGCTCGTTCATCGCACCTTCGACTATGTCGTCGTCGATCGCGACGCAGGAGAACGCGAGCAGCAGATCACGGACCTCGGGCAGCAGCGCGGGCAATGCCCGGGCCACCGCGCGGGTAACCTCGATCCGCAGCAGTGCCGAACTTACCCATTCGGCATCGGCATGCGCGTCGTAGAACGCGGCGAAAGCCCTGGAGTCCGTCTCTTCGACCAGGAGCTTGATGGCGGCAGAAGTATCGGCGTAGTAGAGGCTCACCAGCGTTCTTCGTCCCTCATCGCCGAAACGGTCCCGGAAAGACTGTCAGTGCCATCTCCAGGATGCATTCGGGGCCGGTAGCCAGGCCTGCGGGCGAGCGTCGCGCGCCCGGAGGCGACCAAGCGGGCCAGGATCGGCGTAGGCTCGCGCTCTCCCACGGGGACGATCCGCGCGATGAGCCGTCCGTGCTCGGTGATGTCCACGGTCTCGCCGTGCCGGACCCGGGCCAGCACCTCACTGGTGTGATGACGCAGGTCTCTCAGACCGACTGCATGGGCTTCCGCGGCTGCCATAGACCCAATGTAACACAATTTTGTGGCTACACTGGCGGTCGCTGAAGATGTTTCATGGCACCGCCGCGAAGTCTTCAAGGGCGAGCCGTTGTCGGCCTGACGCCCATCGAACAGGCGGTCGCGGTGCTGAACAAACTGTTGACAGCGCCTCACGACGCCTTTACCGTTATACCATCATCATAGAATAACATCATGATGGAAGAAGGCGGATGTTCCGGTTCCGGCTTGATGGCTCCTCGGGTGTCCCGCCCTATCTGCAGCTGGTCCACCAGGTGCGGCAGTCGCTGCTGCTGGGCTACCTGCAGGAGGGTGACCGGCTGCCGACCGTCAAGGACGTCGCCGGCGACCTGGCGATCAACCCGAACACGGTGGTCAAGGCCTATCGGCAGCTCGAGCACGAACGGCTGGCCGGCGGCCGGCCGGGCCAGGGCACGTTCATCACCGCCACATCGTCCCCGGTCCTGCCGGAAGCCCAGGAGGCCCTGCGGGCATCGCTGGAGGCATGGCTGCGTGCGGCCGACGAGGCGGGGCTCGATGACGAGGCGGTGACGGCGCTGATCGCCGTCGCCCGCACAGACATGAAGAGGGAGAGAGTCTGATGAACCACGACGACGCCGGCGGCGGCGCCCCGGCGCTGCGGGCCGACCGGCTCGGCAGGCGCTACGGCAAGGTGTGGGGGCTGCGCGACTGCACGCTCGAGGTTCCGGCCGGCGTGATCGCCGGCCTGGTGGGCCCGAACGGCGCGGGCAAGACCACGCTGCTGGAGATGATCATCGGGTTGCTGGAGCCCACCGAGGGCCAGGTGTCGGTGTTCGGCGTGACCTCCAGTGCGCGTACGGAGGCGAGGCTGGCGCAGGTCGGCTACGTGGCCCAGGACCATCCGCTGTACCGCGACTTCAGCGTGGCGGACATGTTCCACTTCGGCCGGGCGATGAACCCCAGCTGGGATCAGCAACTGGCGCAGGAGCGGATAGACGCGCTGGACATCCCGCTCAAGCGCAAGATCAAGGCGCTGTCCGGCGGGCAGCGGGCCCAGGTCTCGCTGACCATGGCGCTGGCCAAGCGCGCCCGGCTGCTGGTGCTCGACGAGCCGGTCTCCAGCCTGGACCCGGTCGCCCGCCTGGAGTTCATGCAGGAGCTGATGACCTCGGCGGTCGGCACCGGCCTGACCGTGATCATCTCCTCGCACGTGGTCGCCGAGCTGGAGCGGCTGTGCGACTGGCTGATCGTGCTCAACGGCGGGCGGGTGCAGGTGGCCGGGCCGGCCGATGACCTGCTCGCGGCGCACCGGCTGCTCACCGTCCCCCGCGCGACCCCGGACACCGAGCTTCCCGGGCTGCCCATCCACCGCACCGACAGCGAGCGGCACTCCACCGTCGTGGTCCGCGCCGACCCGGCCCGCCTCGCGGCGCAGCAGCGCCCCGGGTGGCAGGCCGACCCGGTGGGCTTCGAACCGCTGATCATGGCCTACCTGCAGCGCCGCCCCGAGAGGGCGGCAACAGACGACACCGCTCCGACCGCAACGGAGGTAACACGATGATCTGGGTCAACTGGCGGCAGCATCGCGGCCAGGCCCTCGCCTGCCTGGGCCTGCTCGCCGCCCTCGCGATATACGCCATCGTGGTCAGCACCTCGATGCGCACGGCATTCAGCCACGACGGCCTGCCCGCCTGCCTGGCCCGCGGCCCGGCCGCCAGCTGCGAGACCGGCATCATTGCCTTCACCGGCGAGTTCGGCTCCGCGGTCAACGTCGCGTTCTGGTCGGTCCTCCTGATCTTCCCGGGGCTGCTCGGGGTGGTCATCGGCGCGCCACTGATCGCCCGCGAGCTGGAATTCGGTACCTGGCGGCTGGCCTGGAGCCAGAGCGTTACCCGGACCCGGTGGCTGGCCGTCAAGCTCTCCCTGGTCAGCGGCGGGGTCATCGTGCTCGGCGCGGCGATCACCGCGGTGATCACCTGGTACCGCGCGCCGATGGACCGGCTCACCGGCCACTTCATCAACAACGCCTACGACTTCGAGGGCCTGGTCCTGACCGCCTACATCCTGTGCGCGTTCGGGTTCGCCGTGCTCGCCGGGCTGCTGATACGCCGCAGCATCCCCGCGATGATCGCCGCGTTCGTCCCGTGGCTGGCCATCCGGCTCGTGGTCGAGTACGTGTTCCGCCCCCACTTCCTGGCCCCGCTGACGTTCGTGCAGAGATGCAGTTCGCCGCAGTCGTGCTATGGCGGTTCCGGCCTGGGCTTCATCCCGCCGATAACCGGCCACATCGGGGACTGGGTGCTAGGCATGGGCGGCCCCGGCACGCTGGCACTGCTGGGAAACCACGTCGGCAATACCTGGCTGTACCAGCCTGCCGACCGGTTCTGGACCTTCCAGTCCATCGAGGCCGGCATCTTCGTGGCGCTCACCGCCGTCGCGCTCGGCGCCACGATCTGGCTGCTGCACCGCCGCCCCCGCCCCGCCTGACCAGCCCGGACTGCACAGCCGGGTGCGCCGGGCTGGTGCCCGCTGCGCACCCGGCTGTGGCTATCCGCGCCGGAGCGGCCGGCTGTCCGGTCAGACGGCGAAGACCCCTGCGGTCAGCTCGGTGTCCTCGCTGCCGCGGAAGTACGTCACCTTGCCGTCACGGAGGCGCCAGTAGTGGTGCATGGTCATCGACGCCTCGCGGCCGGTCTTGACCGGCCGGATGGTCCAGTCGACGAGCAGGTGCACGTCGTCCTCGCCGGCGGTGAAGCTGTGCGGCGTGAACGCGCTGATTTCGATGCTGGTGGCCAGGTCGCTGAAGAAGCTGGCCACGCCGTCCTGGCCGGCCCGCGGTCCGTACCACGGCGCGGCCTTGCTGGCAGCCTCGGCGGCCCAGTCGACGTCATCGCTGACCCGGTCGAGGATGGCGGCGATGTCACCGCGCCCGACGGCGTCGTAGATCTCCTTGACGATGGTGAGGTTGTCTTGCTGGCTCATGGAGATGCTCCTCTTTGCTGGGTTGCCTGGTCGCAACGCTAAGGAGGCGCGGACGCCCGGGCTATCGATCGTTCAGTCGATTTACGTCCGGCTGGCCGGCCCGGTCCCGGCCGGGCCTGTCCTGGCCGCGAGCCCGTGCCGCATGGCGAACATGGCCAGCGCCGCCCGGGTCGAGACGCCGCATTTGCCGTAGATGTGGACGGTGTGCGTGTGAACGGTGGACGGCGAGATCACCAGGTCGCTGGCGATCTCGCGTTTCGTGCGCCCGGCCGCGAGCAGCCGCAGGACCTCGAGTTCTCGCTCGGTCAGGCCGGCGGGCAGCCGCGGCAGGGCGGCCGCCGGAACGTCGGCCGCGGCGAGCACGGCCCGGACGGCCTCCCGGTCGAGCGGCAGCCCGGATATGACCCTGGCCGCTTCCGCCCGGCTGACGGCCGGCCGGTGCGGCCGCGACTCGCCGAGTGCGTGGAAGACGTCGGCCGCGGCCAGCAGGCAGGCGGCCGCGTCCAGCTCGGAACCGCGTATCCCGGCCGGGTAACCGGTTCCGTCGGTGCGCTCGTGATGACGGCAGGCGATCTGGCCCAGCGGCTCGAGCACCGGGGCGCGGGCCAGGATCCGGCCGCAGTGATAGGGATGCAGCCTGACCAGTTCCCAGTCTTGCGGCCGCAGCGTGCCCGGCCGCTCCCAGATGCCAGTCGGCACGGCGACCCGGCCGATGTCGTGCACCAGCCCGGCGCGGTGGACGAGCCCGGCCGCGGCCGGCTCCAGCTGGCCCGCCGCCGCCCTGGCCAGCCGCGCGACACCGCCCGAGTGGCCGGTGAACCACGGGCTCTTGAGGTCGGCCGCGTCGCCGAACCCGGCCAGGGCGTCATCCAGCGCCGCGTCGTCGCGGAATACCCGCCTTGGCTGCGGCTCGCAGTCGACGGCTGCCGCCCACAGGTCATCTGGATCAGAGGCCCGCAGCAGCTCATCCGGCGCCTCGAGGAAAACCGCGGTGACCGCAGGGTCAAGTGCCCGCCCGGCCCACTGCGCGACGGTCTGCGCCGCAACCTTCGCGCCGCCGACGGAGTCGAACATGACGGCGGTGAAACCGACCGCCGCGAACCGCGCCGCCAGCGTGATCTCATCCCCGGCGCGCCCGCCAGGCACCCCGCGGCCGTCGTAGCGCTCGAACGCATCCAGGATGGCCCGGCCGACCTCTTCCGGCAGCCGCAGCCGCCCGGCCAGGCCCGCCCCGACCTCGCAGTCCGCCCGCGCTCCCTCGGCCTTCAGCCTGGCCACGCCGGCCGGCCCGCCCAGCGCTCGCAACTGGTCCGCGCTCACGCCCAGGCCGGCCAGGAACTGCTGCGCCTGCCCAGGCACGGTCGGGTCGATCAGGTCGCCTGCCGCCCGCACCGCGACATCGTCGCCGCCGAGCGCCGCCGCTATCTCGTGCGACGTCGCCGCGCAGCCGACGAACCGCAGCAGCGTCCCGTAGTACACCTCGCCCTGCCGCAGCGGGTCGAGCCCGGCCCGCCTGGCCAGCTCGGTCGCGAGCAGGCACGCGCGCATCGCCTCGCCGGGCGGATGCCCGCGAGTGAGGTCGCTCGTCACCGACAGCGCCGCGACTACCCCGCCCATCCCCACCAGTTCACGCACGGCCGGAAGTCTAAGGCCCGGGCCGGGCCCGGAGAGCTGAACTGCCTGATCGACGGGCTGCAGGCCGCGTCCGCGAGCCCTGCCCGGCCCGGTCTCCGGGCATTGTGAGTGGGAAGCTGGACGGCATGCGAACCACCGCACTGGGCAGCAAGGGGCCCGAGGTCGGCGTCATCGGCCTGGGCTGCATGGGGATGACCTTTTCCTACGACATGGAAACCCCGCGCGACGACGCCACGTCCATCGCGGTGATCCGCCAGGCCCTCGACCTGGGCATGACGCTGGTCGACACCGCTGATGCGTACGGGCCCTACACCAACGAGGAACTGGTCGGCCGCGCGCTGGCAGGCGGCTACCGGGACCGCGCGGTGCTGGCTACCAAGGTCGGCCTCATCAGCGATTCCCCCCAGGCCGCGGACCCCGTCAGCAGCTCGCCGGGCGCCTCGAGGAACGGCCGCCCCCAGCACATACGCCAGTCGATCGACGGCAGCCTGCGCCGGCTCGGCAGCGACCACGTGGACCTCTACCAGCTGCACCGGGTGGACCTTCAGGTGCCGCTGGAGGAGACCTGGGGCGCGATGGCCGAGACGGTGGCGGCGGGCAAGGCACGGCACATCGGCCTGTCCGAGGTGACCGTCGACGAGATCAGGCGGGCCCAGGCGGTGCACCCGGTGACGTCGGTGCAGTCCGAGCTGTCGCTGTGGACCCGCGACCCGCTGGCCGAGGTGCTGCCCTACTGTCAGGAGCAGGGCATCGCGTTCCTGCCGTTCTCCCCGCTGGGACGGGGCTTTCTGACCGGGCGGTTCTCCTCGTTCGACGACCTGCCCCAAGACGACTTCCGGCGCGGGCTGCCGCGTTTCCAGCAGGACGCGCTGCGCGCCAACCTGGCCATCGTCGCCCGCGCACGCCAGATCGCCGAGCGGGCGGGAGTCACCGCGGCGCAGGTCGCGCTGGCGTGGGTGCTGGCCCAGGGCCAGCACGTGGTGCCCATCCCCGGTACCAAGACCCCCCGGTACCTGGCGGAGAACGCCGGGGCGGCGGACATCCAGCTCAGCGCGGAGGACCTGGCCGAACTCGACGCCCTGCCCGCCCCGCAAGGCAGCCGCTACTGAGCTCGTAACGCGACGTTCAGGCCGAACCCGTTCTTCGGAGGGCCGGGTCGAGAGCCCTCTCGAGGTTGAGCGCCAGGTCAGCCGTTATCTGTCTCGGTCTTGCGGCTGTCGCTTCGCATGAGCAATCCGGCTTCGTGCACGATCCCGATGGACGGGCCGCCGACAAGCTCCCACGCTCGCGCGATCCCGAGCAGGAAGCAGACGTTGACCAGGATCGCGATCGTGTGCGCTGCGCTGCCACTGCTCGGATCGGCGTTCAGTTGCAGTCCCGCGATGAACTGGATTACGAAAACGGCGGTCAGCCCCGCAATGAACACAAGGTCGCGCAGGTCGTGCCACCGCAGCCCGCGGACGCGGATCAGTGACAGCAGCGACGCCACCACGAATAGCAGCCCGATGATCGCTACCGAAATGGCGGCCGCGCTGGTGTCGCCGGTCAGCGAGAACAACGAAACGGCGAGCGCGTTGATGAACGCGGTCAGCGCGGCGGAGGCGCGCAGCCGGTGGATCTGCGTCTCGCCGGTCTCGGCCAGCCGCTCCTGGGAGACGGAGATGGCCACGAACAGCAGGCCGATGAGCGCGCCCGCCACGCTGGCGCTGGCCACGAAGAAGTCATGAAGGCTCGAAACAGTCATCCCTGCATTCTCGTGGACAGGGTGCCGGCGGACGCCGGATGGGCCGGGCCACGCTCAGTCGCGGAGCGTCGACGCGACCAGCACGTGGCGTGGCGTTCAAAATTCTGGAACTGTTGTGCGAAACGGGCGGCACCGGCTCCCGGCACCGCAGGAGTGGCAGGGCGCCAGGTTACGGCGCCGTGAGGATGAGCGGGCCGTCGGCGGTGACGGCGATGGTGTGCTCGGCGTGGGCGGCACGGCTGCCGTCGGCGCTGCGGATGGTCCAGCCGTCGCGGTCGATGCAGTAGCTGTCCCGGCCGCCGGCCAGGAACCACGGCTCGATCGCGATGACGAGCCCGGGCAGCAGCGTGCGGCCGCGGCCGGCCGGGCCTTCGTTGGGGATGTGCGGATCCTCGTGCATGGCACGGCCGACGCCGTGCCCGCCGAAGTCGGTGCAGATCCCGTAGCCGCCGGCCCGGCCGGCCGCGCCGATCGCGGCGGAGATGTCCCCGAGCCGCGCGCCGGGAACCGCCGCGGCGATACCTGCCCGCAGCGCCGCCTCGGTGGTGGCGATCAGGCGGGCGTCGGCGGGGCGCGGCGGGCCGATCGTGAAGGAGATCGCGGCGTCCGCGGCCCACCCGTCCAGGACGGCTCCGCAGTCGACGCTGAGCAGGTCACCGTCGGCCAGCCGGTACCGGCCCGGGATGCCGTGCAGCGCGGCGTCGTTGACGGATGTGCAGATGACAGCCGGGAACGGAACGGGCGCGAACGAGGGCTGGTAGCCCAGGAACGGCGAGGTGGCGCCGGCCTTGGCCAGCACGGAGCGGGCCACCTCATCCAGGCCGGCCAGCCGCATCCCGGGAGCCGCCTCGGCGCGCACGGCCGCCAGGATCTGCGCGACGACCTGCCCGGCGGCGCGGATCGCCCCGATCTCGTCCGATGTCTTGATCTCGACCACAGCGCCTCCCGCGGGTGCCGGGATAACTATACCGGTATTAGTATCACGGTATGGTCCGTCCGCCGCTAAGCCCCCAGGAACGTGCGCGGGGAGAACGGCTCGGCACGCTGCTGCGCGAGGCGCGCGGCCAGCGGAGCATGGCCGAGATCGCCGCGGTGTCCGGCGTCCCCGCCGAGACCCTGCGCAAGATCGAGACCGGCCGGATCGCCACTCCCGCGTTCTTCACCGTCGCCGCGCTGGCCGCGGCGCTCGGCCTGGCCCTGGAGGAGATCGCCGGCCACTGCGCGGCCCCGGGGCAGGAACACGCGCCGGCCCTGACCGCCTGACGCCGCAGTCTCACATCATCGCGCCTGGCTGGAGAGGATTACCAGCGGTCACGGTGACTACCAGCGGTCACGGTGGACGACGTCGTCGAACGGCCGCCGCTTGGGGTTCTTGACCGGGGTCAGTGGCCTGGCCGGGTAGCCGAGCGAGATGAGCAGCGCCCAGTCGCGGTCTTCGGGAAAGCCCAGCAGCTCGCGGGCCAGCGGAAGGTCGGCTACCCCGGCGTGGCTGCTGCCGATGCCCAGATCAGTAGCAGCGAGCATCATCGCCATCGTTGCCTGGCCCAGGTCGAGCTGGGCCCGGTGGAATTCGTTGTCGGCCGCGGGGCCGACGACCACGATCGTCGCGGCCGAGTCAGCCACATGGCCGGCGCCCCGCCAGACCTTCGCCAGTTCGCGGAGCTGCTGGCGGTCGGTGACGAGGATGAAGTCCCATGGCTGCCAGTTCTGCGAGGACGGGGACCGGCGGCCTGCCTCGAGGATCCGGTCCAGGTCTGCGGCCGGGATCGGGCGGTCAGCAAAGGACCGGACGTTGCGGCGTGACGTGATGGCTTCCCAGGTCTGCATGACGCTGCCAACGCGCGCGACCCGGCGTTCATTCTCGCCGGCGCGCGGGGCGATCGCCGCCTGGGTGCGGTGAGCGACGGCCGCTGGCACGAGCCACCGCCGGCCCGGCATCGCGTGCTATGTTCGGCCGGTGCTGGCCGGAGCGCCGTTCATCGGCTTCATCCCTGTGCGGGACATCTTCGAGGCCCGGGGCTTCTACGAGCGGGTTCTCGGGCTCCGTGTCGTCGAGGACACGCCGTTCGCCGTGGTCCTCGACGCCAACGGCACGATGCTGCGTCTTACCCCCGTGCCGGGGCTCGCCGTGCAGCCGTTCACCATCGCCGGATGGCAGGTGGCCGACATCACGGCAGCCGTGCGTGACCTGGCGGCGAGGGGCGTGCGCTTTACCCGTTACGACGGCATGGGCCAGGACGAGCTCGGCATCTGGACGGCCCCCGGCGGGGACAGGGTCGCCTGGTTCACCGACCCGGACGGAAACACGCTGTCCCTGACCGCGTTCGCCGCTGCGTAACGTGTGACTAGCCACGCCCGGCTGCCGGGCGGTGATCTCAGGCTGGTGATGTGACGGCCTCGATGCGTTCCAGGGTGCGCCGGCTCGTCCGGCTCATGGCCGGGTTGCTCTCGGCGTAGTACCAGACCGCGCCCAGTGCTTGCTCGAAGGCCCATGCCTTGCCGCGCTCCCACTCCAGGTCGTCGCATTCAAGATCGGCGCGGAACACCTGCCGGGGTCCGGTCTCGAGCAGATGCCAGGCCGCCACGAGATCCAGCGCGGGGTCGGCCGGTCCCAGGTCGCCGACGTCGAGGACCCCGGCCAGCCGCCCGCCGGACACCAGCACGTTGCCGGGAATCAGGTCACGGTGGCTCATCACGTCATCGCCCGGGCCGCGCGGCAGTTCGCGCATTACCTCCCATATCGGGCGCAGCCGCGGCACGTCAAGCACCTGCTCGCTGCGCCGGAGGCAGGTTTCCATCCACGCATCATGGGATCGGAGGTCACCGCCCCGGCCGTGCCCGCTGAACGGCCGGCCGCCCGTGTCGATCGCGCGCACGCCGCGGATGAACTCGGCCAGGTCATGCGCGAACGCGGCCGACTCGCCCGGGTCGTCATCGATGGCCGTGACCCCGGGCAGCCAGGTCTGCACCAGCCACGGAAGCGGATAGCCCGCCCCGGGCTCGCCGATGGCCACCGGCTCGGGCGTGGGAAACCGCGTCCGCCCGGCCAGTTCACGGGCGGCCTGCGCCTCAGCTTCCAGCCCGCGCCGGATCGCCCCAGGATCATCAGGCCGCAGCGGGAACCGGGCCGCGAACTGACCACCGATGCGGAAAATGGCGTTGACGGTCCCGGAGGAATGGACCTTCCTGATCGGCAGACGCCGCCACCTGGGGAACTGCTCATCGACCAGTTCGCGTACCGTGCCGAGCGAGACGGTCAGCTGGTCGGCATGCATGTCCACGTGGGCAGCGTCCCGCGTCTCCGGCTTGGGCGGCAACAGGCTTTTTCGGTCGTCAGCCTGACCGCACGCGGCGTTTGGTTACCGGCATTCCCGGCGGGTATACCTGCTCGGTCACTTCGTCACCGCCCCGGCAGCCGTATGGGCGCTGCCGGGATGCGGGGTCTGTGGCGGCGACGCTGCAGCGGTGGCCATGGTTCAAACGGGGGGACTCATGCGTGTCATGGCAAGGATCAGCATCCCGGTCCAGTCAGGGAACCGGGCGATCAAGGACGGCAGCCTGGGCGCGGCTATCCAGCGTGCCGCTGAGCGCTGGAAGCCGGAGGCCATGTACTTCACGACCTTCGACGGGGAGCGGACGGCGTTCATGGTATTCAACCTTCCGGACGCCTCCGATATCCCGCCGTTCGCGGAGCCGCTCTTCCAGGATCTGGGCGCCAACGTGCAGCTAGCCCCGGCGATGAACGGTGACGATCTGCAGAAGGGACTGTCCCAGCTCGGCTGACCAGCGGGTCGCGACCGCAACTGAGGCGCTGGGCCAGCCGGATCCGGGCTGGCCCAGCTACCGTGCCGCGTGCCGGACTCGTGCCCAGCGCTCCCCGTGAAAGCTGCACTACAGCGCCTGGCCACTGACCGGCCCTCTCGCTCATGCTGCACCTGATCACCAGCGCCGCGGTTCGCGCACCGGACATACTGGCACAATGACCACCGCGCCCGTCCCCCGCAGCCTGGCCGGCCTGCAGACCCCGGCACCCCTGGTGGACGCCGCCATCTTGGAGGCCAACCTGGCCCGCATGGCCGAAGCGTGGCCCGGCGAGCGCCTGCGGCCCCACGTCAAGGCCCACAAGTGCACCGAGCTGGCCCGCCACCAGCGCAGCAGCGGCCACCCCGGGTTCACCTGCGCCACCATCCGGGAGGTTGAGGGTATGGTGGCGGCCGGCCTGGGCCAGGACCTCCTGCTGGGCAACGAAGTGCTCGACGCATCCCGCCTGGGCGCCCTGGTGGCGGCCGGGGCCAGGGTGACGGTGGCGGTGGATTCGCCGGCCACCGTGCACGCCGCCCAGCGGGCCGGGCTGCGCGAGGTCCTGATCGACGTCAACGTCGGCCTGCCCCGCTGCGGCTGCTCGCCCGACGACGCAGGGTCCCTGGCCGAGCTGGCCCGCGGCGCCGGCCTGGAGGTGCGGGGGGTGATGGGCTACGAAGGGCACGCCATGGCGGTGAGCGACCGGGCCGACCGGGCCCGCCAGGTGGCGGACAGCATGGCCCTGCTGGAGCGGGCCCATGCCGCGGTGGGAGGTCCGGTGCGCTCGGCCGGGGGGACTGGCAGCTGGGACCTCAACGAGTCGGCCACCGAGTTGCAGGCCGGCTCCTACGCCCTGATGGACACCGCCTATGCCGCCATCGGCCTGCCATTCGGGCAGGCCCTGAGCATCCTGGCCACCGTGGTATCGGTCAACCCGGGCGGGTGGGCGGTGGCCGACTGCGGGCTGAAGGCGCTCGGCATGGACCATGGCAACCCGTCGCTGTCCGATGGCTCGGCCGTGTGGTACTGCTCCGACGAGCACATTGTCTTCTCGCCGCCCGAGGGGGCGTCGCTGCCCCAGGTGGGCGACCAGGTCCGGGTGCTGCCGGCCCACGTCGACCCCACCGTGGCCTACCACGAGCGCCTGTACCTGGTGGCGGGTGACCGGGTCCTGGAGGCGTGGCCGGTGGACCTGCGGGGCTGGTGAGCGGGCGGGCCGGCGCCGATCAAGTCAGCGGGGGCCCCTGGTGCGGATCAGTTTGGCTCACACGTCTGGCCGGAGGATGAGGTGGCCGGCGCAGTGCTGCCCGTGTCAGCGACCGCGCTGCGGCCGGGCGGGGTGAATATGCTGCCAGCCTGTTCCACCAGGATTGTCATCTCGTATGCGACCTGGTCAAGGTCGGCTGCGGCGGTGGTGAGCACGGCGAGGCTCGCTCCGTCATCGATCGCCATGATCACGAGGGTGCTCCGTTCCATGGTCACCAGGGCCTGGGTGAAGGCACCGCCGTCGGATACCTGGACCGCGCCACGGGCCAAGCCGATCAAGCCGGAGGTGATCACGGAGAGCTTCTCTAATTGATCAGGCTGCATCCGGCCGGATGCTGCCACCGGGACGCCGTCCGAGGACACCACGAGGGCGCGCACCACCTCGGGAACACGCTCGGTGAAGTCGGTGATGAGCCGGTCGAGGTCCTGCGAAGGTAAGGCCGGATCCACATGCTTCCTCTCAGTCGTCCTCGGATGACCGCTTCGCGTCGCGGTCGATCCGGGTCACCGCCCTGGCCCGCCGGGAGCCCCGCTGGAAGCTGGCCAGCCTGCCTACCGCGATCTGCGCCGATTCGGCCGCCGTGGCTTGCCGGGCCTCCCGGTCAGCGGCGGCACCGAGGACGAGGTTGGCCTGCGGAATCCGCTGCGGCAGCCCGGCGGAGGTCACGGCACCAGCGGCCGGGGTGCTGTCCGCCGCCGCGGCACGCCAGCCGTCAGCGGGGGAGGCCGAAGGTGCCGAGGCCGGCTCCTCCGCCAGCGTCGGCTGGCTGGCTTGCGGCTCGCTCGGCTCGGGCAGGTCCTGGCCGCAGGTATCGAAATAGTCAGATCCGACGGCCTCGAAGATGGGCAGCGCGCCGCTCTGCTCCGCGCCTGCCGGCTCCGGCCTGGTCGCGGCGGGAGGGGCGGGCGGGGCCGGGGATGGCAACGGCGCGCCGAGCGGCAGCGGGACGGCATCGAGGGGGACGATCTCCGGCCCTGCGGCAAACTTTGGCCGCGCCGGGAACCAGGGAGATGAGGACCGCGGATCCGCTGCCGCAGCCACGGCTCCCCGGCCGGCCCTGGCCCGGAGGGCTTCGCCAGCTGGTCCCGCCCAGCCGCCGGCCCTGGCGTCTGGCGCGATCAGCGCGGCGGGAAGGTGTATTTCGGCAGTGGCACCGCCGCCCGGCGACAGCCCCAGCGCCACCTTGATGCCGTGCCGCGCCGCTAGCTGCGCGACCGCGAACAAGCCCAACTGCGGGGACACCGTCACGTCGGCGAGGTCCGGGTGGGCCAGCTGCCAGTTGAGCTGGGTCAGCTGCTCCTCGGGCATACCCGTTCCGCAGTCGGTAATCTTGATCAGCGAGCCGCCCCCGCGCACTGTGTGCCCGGACATGATGACCTGGGTCGTCTTGGGCGAAAACGTGGTGGCGTTGTCCAGCAGCTCGGCCAGCAGGTGCACGATGTCGGCCGCAGCGCTCCCGCTGACCGAGACACCCTGCTGCGCGTTGAGAACGACCCGGTCGTACTGCTCGATCTCGGATACCGCGGCCCGAAGCACGTCCACCAGGGTGACCGGCTCGGTCCGGTGGTGCGGTGTCTCGTGCCCTGCGAGGACGTGCGTGGTGTCTGAGTTGCGCCGCAACCGCGTGGCCAGATGATCCATCTGGAACAGAGTGGCCAGCCGTTCCGGGTCATCCTCGCCGAGTTCCAGGCCGTCGATCAGCCGCAGCAGCCGTTCCAGCAGGGAATGGCTGCGCCGGAAGAAACTTGCGTAGATGGCACTGACGCTGTCCCCCCGCAGCCGGGCCTCTTCCCCAGCCAGCCGCACCGCTTCCCGGTGTACCTGGTCGAAGGCGCGGGCGACCTGGCCGATCTCGTCGGTGGACGGCACGTCGACCGGCGTCACCAGTGGAGGGGGTTCGTTCCCGGCCGCGCCCAGCGCGCGGACCTCCGCAGGCAGGCGTACCCCGGCGACATCCAGGGCGGCTGCTTCGAGCCGTCGCAGCGGGAGCACCAGGGACCTGACGATGATCAAGGTGACCAGCAGGATAAGGATCAAGGCGGCCAGCGCCGCGCCGCCCGTGATTATCGCGGACCGCATCGCGCTGCGCTGCAGGGACTGAGCGTAGGCCGTGATCCAGGCCGCCAGCTGCCGCTCGGCAGCACCCATCCAGGCGACCGTGTAGGACGTCCCGGTCCGCCATTGCTGGCTGGCGTGGGGGCCGAGGGTCAACGGGCCATCACCGGCCGCCGTCGCTCGCTGTTCGATAGCCCGGGCCTGCCTGGCCGGGGGGCGGGCCATGGTGTCAGTGAGGGCCCAGCTCTCCTCGGGAGTCGCCGAGCTGCGGAACGATACGAGGTCACTGGCCTGTTGCGCCTGGGCGATGGTCAGCGCGGTGAGCGCCCCCGGCCCGAAGCGACCCTCGGCGAGCGCCACGCCGAGGATGGCCTGCTGCTGCGAGGCCTGGTCCCTCATCCTGGACAGCGAGCCCAGCGCGCGCACGCTGGTGGCCAGCGCTGAGCTGCCGCTCAAGTCGGCGATGCCGTTGTTGACCGAGAACAGGCCAGCTATCGCCGCGGAATAGCCGTTGATCACGGCCAGCGCGGGAGCCTGGCTCTGCGTCGCGTGCCTGCGCAGGCCGGGTAGCTCGGCGATGCTGGCCAGGACCGTGGCCGCGCTGGCCCGCGTCTGGGCCGGGTAGCCGCCGCCCAGCCGCAGAATTAGCTGGCGCGTCGTGGCCGCCCAGTCGTCGGTGACCTGATACCGCCGGTGCAGGCCCGGAAGGCCTGCGGCCGGGCGCCCGGCCGTGATGAACGCGGCCGTGTTCGCCCGCTCGTCCTCCATCGCCGACGCTAAGCCGGTGACCTCCTGACCCACCACCGCTAGCCGGCCGACCTGGCCGTACGCCTCCGCGCTGCGTATCGTGTCAGTGACCCGCAGCCCGGTGAGCGCCAGGCCCAGCACCGTCGGAATGGCCACCAGGACGATCAGTCGGCGGGCCACCCGCCAGTTTCGCAGGGCCAGCACGGAGCCCGCGCCACGCTGGGCGGGCAAAGCGCGGGGCGGGGTGGCATCGGCAGAACCGGACCGGCTCATTGCGCGTCCTCGCAAATCTCGGAAACTGCTCCGAGGCACTTGGCAATTCCCGAGGCCACCTCAGGCAAGAGGCGCGAGAAGGTCACCTTTCCCCCTGTTCTTCCCCCAGACGATACCTCTGGGTCCGTCTGCCGGGAAACCGTCCTGCTAGGGCCTTCGTGAACGACCAGTGTGATATGCGCCCGGAGTCCTGCCGGTAAGCGTCTGCCCGTGGCCGGCCTGGCCCGGCTTCGGTGACCGTGTGTGATCGTCGGGCCCGCTGGCGATCCTCGCCGAGGGGGCCGCTACCCGGTCGTTCCAGCACGTGCTGATCGGGCGGTGCCGCGACCTGATCGCCGCTCACTCACCGGCCGGCCTGGCCGCGGCCGCCGGCCGAGGGCGCTGAGGTCCTCCGTCTTCCCGAGGTCGCGCTAATCGCGTAGCCTAATATTCCAGTGATGAACAGGCCATTGCATGTCTGTGCCGTCTATGGGCTTTACCTTTATGGCCGTCGGCGCTCCCGGGACCTGCCCTCGGCCACCGTGCGCCAGGCGCGTCCTGACTGGCCCGCGATTCCTCTTCGGATGCCGGGACCGGGAAACGTGTCCGCCACCTGCCGGAGGCATGAGGAGGCGCCATAAAGATGCGCGCAACCATCAGGGGGACGGGCCTCAGAGCGAGGCTGACCGTCGTGGGCGCCGCCTTAGCCATACTCGCTTCGGCGGCGGTCTCGGCCTGCTCGGGGTCCACGCCCGCGGCGACACCGCCACCAATTTCGCCCGGCGGGACCGGCTCGGTAACACCTACTAGCCTGCCAAGTGGCACGGCCAGTGTCACTACGCCGAGCGCGAGCGTTAGCCCCACGGCCACCGCGTCGGCCAGCCCCACGATCACCCCCACGGCCACTCCTACGCCCAGCCCTTCGGCGGCGCCGAGCCCGTTCTCCACCGCTGCCCCGGCCACTGGCGGCGGTGGCACGGCCGGCTTCCAGCACTCCCTGCTCTTCGGGCTCGGCATCGCGGCGATCCTGGCCGGCGCCGGGAGCATCGCCTACCGCAGAAAAGTCATCAGGAACCGCTGACACGGGTGCCCACTGGGCCATGCGGAGGTAACGACCTCATCTCGCCGCGTGCCGCGTGATCACGTTGACGGTCAGGGGCAGGTGGTCCGCTGCGGCCGGATCACGGCGTCGGCGGCCGAATGGCCGTTGTGGCGCCCGGCCGGGCCCGCCGGGAGGGCGCGCGTACCAGGGCCCGGCCTGGCGGGCGGCCCGGTGGTCACAGCGGCATTCACACCAGCCGGCAAGGGTCGGCCCTGGCTGGCCTGCGGGTAACAGCGGTCTGACCGCGACCTGGAGGCGGAGCAACCTGACGGAAGGAATGCAATGCCGGCAGATCTAGGTATCTTCCCGCCGCGTGCGGCGGCACGGCGCAGCCCGGCAGCCGAGGCACGGCACCTGCACCCGGCAGCGCTGCCGCAATGGCGTGCCCTGCTCGGGTTCTTGGGGCAGGAGCGGCGAGAGCGGGCCACCGCGTTGTGGCTGGCCTGCCGCGATGCCCGGGAAGCCGCCGCGGACGCCGGCGGCGGCCCGGACGCGCGTCAGGCGGCCTGGCGGCGGGCGAGCGCGATGTGGCATCGGGCTGTCGCGGAGTGGCGCGCGCTGGCCGAGATCGAGGCCGCGTTGTCCCGGCTGGCGGCCGGGCGCTTTGGCTGGTGCGAGCAGTGCGGCGCGGTCATCGCCGCCTCGAGGCTGGCCGAGACACCGGAGGCCAGGTACTGCCCCGCCTGTGACCGCTGATCGCCGGGCACCGCGTCGGGGTACTCAGTCATGTCGAGCGCACTCAAAGGCGGCCAGACGCACCGTGCCCGGGACGCCGGGATATCCAGCCGCCGTGCCCGGGGAACGCCGGGAGCGGACGCGCAGGCCGTCGCTGAATCGTGTCACGGCGTTACCTGGCCCCGAGCTGTCGGAGGGCCAGTTCCAGCACGTCGGCGCGGCTGCGGGGGCCGTGATCGGCGGCGATGAAGTGGTTGCCGATCAGCAGGGAGTAGGCGAGCATGCACCGGGCCTCGACGTCGTCGGGGTCGGGGCAGAAAGAGCCGAACAGCGAGCGCAGGTAGCCCATCCGCCGGTTGTCGACGCGCCGGAGCCTGCTGGCGACGGCCTGGTCGCGCCGGGACCAGTCGCGGATGGCGAGGTCGGTTTTCACGACGCCGCGGGAGGTGAGCGCGAAGAGCCGCCGCAGCTTGGCGTCGGCGTCGCCGCCCTCGCTCTCGAGGCGCTCCATCACCTCCTCGGTGGTCGCCCGCTCCCACGTGTCGAGCATTTCCTCCAGCAGTGCGCGCCGGTCGGCGAAGTGCCAGTAGAAGCCGCCCCTGGTGACGCCGAGCGCCCGGGCCAGCGGCTCGATCCGGACGGCGTCCGGGCCGCCGGCGGCCAGAGCCCGCAGTCCCTCTTGGATCCACTGGGCACGGGGGGTACGGGTCGGGGCGGCCACCGCCTGTCCCTATCGCGTTCCGTGTGACATTGACAGCTCCCCAGCTCACGCCTAGCCTGAATCCATACACTACTGTATGGATGGATGCCCTGGATGAGGCTCCCGAACAGCGCGCACACCTCCCGGCCCTGGCGAATCCACGAGCTCACCGCCGGCTTCCGGCTGGAGGACGTGTGGGCGCTGCCGACGCCGGGCGGCCCGGACGACCTCCTCCGGCTGGTCGAGCTGATCGCCTCGGGCGATCCGTCGCGCAGTTCCTCCCGGGTCGCCCGCACCCTGTGGGCGATCCGGTTCAAGGCCGGGGACCTGCTCGGCTGGGACGGCCCGGACCACCGCCACGGCCCGGAGCGGCCAACCCTCCGTCACCGGATGCCGCCCGACCTGCGGGACGCCCCGTCCGGCCCGGACTTCAGCGGGCCCGGGTTCACCCCGCTGTACCTGACCGGCGACGAGTGGGCCGCGGAGATCGTGAACCGCACCGTCCACGGGGTGCTGCATGTCGGCTGGGTCCCGGACCGGGCAGGCGGCTACCGCGGCCAGCTGGCCGTCCTGGTGAAGCCCGACGGACTGCTCGGGACCGGCTACATGGCCATGATCACGCCGTTCCGGCGCCTGATCGTGTACCCGGCGATGATCCGCGAGATCGGGCGGGCCTGGCCGAAGCGGGCAGCGGTGCCGCTGTGAACCGGGACGCTGCCGTCAGCATCCTCGACCGGCTGCACACGGCGCAGAACGAGTTCTACGCGGGCGGCCCCGGCCCTGCCCTCCGCCAGCTCCTGGCCCCGGACATCGTGTGGACCGTCCCGGGCGACAACCGCATCGCCGGGACCTACCGCGGGCCGGAGGAGGTACTCGGCTACTTCCGGCGGCGGCGGGACCTCGCCGGTCGCACGATGCGGATGACGCGGCGCGACGTCCTGGCCGGCGACGGGAACCGGGTCGCCGCGCTCACCGATGGCGCCGCCACGATCCGCAACGTCCGCCATCGCTGGTCCACCGTGGGCTTGTACGACATCGCCGGCCAGCACGTCACCGCGTGCTGGCTGCTCCCGCTCGACCAGCGGGCGTTCGACGCCATCTGGGCCGTCTGAGCCAGGAACCGCGTCGGCGCTCAGAAGCCCACGTGTTCACGCCTGAAGCTGAGCGGCTCGCGCTGGACCACGAAGGTGCCCAGCAGCACGGCTTTCGGGATCGTGACTACCGCGATGGCAAACCGGCCCGCGCCTGACGCTGGGACTGCCCCGAAGGGCAGTTTGACCTGGCCGGGTCTGTAGCTGCCGCTGAAGGCGACCAGGCAGACGTCGTGGGACGACGGGATCGGCAGCTGCTCCAGCAGTTTGCGCAGAGCCCGGTCGCTGGAAGGGAGCCTGCTCACGTCCACCAGCCGGACGCCGTCGAGCGACCCGCGTCCTGCTACCGCTCGCTTGGCCACCGGCAGGGCCAGAAAACACGGACTGGTGTTCGTTCCCAGGATGTCGCGCCCGGCGCCGCATGCCGCCACGCCGACGGCGGTGACGGCGATCGACAGGACGAGGGCCAGCGCCCGGCGCAGGCGCATCATCGGCCGACCGCCCGGGAGCTGCCTTCGCCATCGGCTTGCCCCGTCGCGGCCGCGGCACCGCCGCTGCCGGCACCGGAGCCGCCAGGGTGGCCGGCATCGCCGGCAGCAGCGGGCATGGTCCACGGGTGCCGCCGTCCAGTCCACGCCAACCAGGCCAACGCCGTCCACCCGGTCGGGAGGATCAGCCAGAAGCTGATAACCCGGTACAGGAGCACCGCCACGACCGTCGACGCCTCGGCCCCGCCGAAGGCGACGATGGCGATCGTGAGGCTGCCCTCCACCACGCCCAGGCCGCCCGGGGTGATCGGAAGGTTGGCGGCCAGCTGGCCGGCGCCGTACGCGAGCAGCAGTCCTTTCCACGGTATCGCCGCCCCCACCGCGAGGAACGACACGGCCAGGCAGGTGCAGTCGAACGTCCAGTTGGCCAGCCCGAGCGACAGGACACTGACCACCTGGCGGGACGACAGGCGCACCGCCGTCAGCCGTTTGATAATCCAGTCGATGCGGGCCGCGAGCTCGCCTCGCGGCCATCCGGTCAGCCGCTGGCTCAGATGCAGCAGGGCGGTGACGGTCCATATCAGGGCCCGTTCCTGGACGAAGACCGCCCCCGTGCCCAAGGCGAGCAGGAGGGCGGCCGCGATACCGGGGACTAGATCCAGGTTCGCCCCCTCGGCGCCGGCCACCGCAGCACCGGCGGCGGCCACCACGGTCAGCGTGACCGCCGCGGCCACGAAGGTCGCCACCACGGACCATCCGGCGACGGCCGGGTCGGCTCCGCGCCGCCGGAACTGGCGGAAGGAGTACACCGGGGCGATGACCGATCCGGCGGGCAACGAGTTCGTGATGGAGTTGGCGGCGAGCGTGATGCCCGTCATCGGGCCGAGGCCCACGTAGGCCCGGCCAGCCCTGAGCAGCGTCCGCTGCAATTGGGCGAACGCCAGGTACGACGCGGCCTCCGCCGCCACTCCCAGCAGGACCCATTGCCAGCGCAGCTGGTGCAGCGCAGCGCTGGCCTCGGTGAGCTCGCCCTTGTCACCGGTGACCTGGTAAAAGGCGAGAGCTACCAGGGCCAGCCCGATGACGTACTTGGCGTAGGGCCAGGCCCGGCGGACACCGGCCCGCCACCGGGCCAGCGACGTCATGCCGGAGCGGGCCGCATCAGGATCTGGGCGCGGTCGCCGGGATGGTCCACTGTTCTACGCTACAGGCGCGCGAAGCGGGCGGACGCGGGAGCAGCGAAGCCGCCACCGGGAGGGGTCGTCCAGGCGTGCCGAGGTGGCGTCAAGGACGCGCGGGCAGAATGTCGCAGCCCGCTGGTTAAGTGGAGTCGTGGAACTGCTGAAGCCGCGGGCGCTGCGGTCCGGTGACTGCATCGGCATTGTCTCGACGTCCTCGCCGGTGTCGGCCGCGCAGCTTGACCGGCTGGTCGGTTATCTCGGCGGCCGAGGGTACGCGGTGCGGGTAGCCGACGGCGTGCTCGACCGGGCTGGCTACCTGGCGGGCACTGCGGAGCGGCGGGCGCAGGGCGTCATGAGCATGTTCGGCGACCCGGAGGTTTCTCTGGTCATGCCCGCCAGCGGAGGCACCGGCGCTGCCCACCTGGTGGACTTGCTGGACTACGACCTGATCCGCGCGCACCCGAAGCTGTTCACCGGGTTTAGCGACCCGACGGTCCTGAACAACTCGATCCTGGCGGCCGCCGGCTTGCCGAGCGTTCATGGTGTCAGCGGGTTCCAGTTCTTCGGCTGGCCCGACGTCGACGGCCAGACCGAGACAGCCTTCTGGCGGATGGTGTCAGGCCCGATCGCCGGGCAGGAGCTGACGGGCGAGGACTGGCGCGTCTACCGGGCCGATTGCTCTGGTGTCTCAGGTCCGGTCGTCGGGGGCAACCTGCTGCAGCTAACGGCCTTGCCGGGAACGCGCTGGATGCCGTCCACGTCGGGCGCCATCGTGCTGCTTGAGCACGTCGGCGCGACGTTCGAGCAGGTGGACCGCATGCTCACCCAGCTGCGCCTGGCCGGAGCCTTCGAGGACATCGCTGCCCTGGTCATCGGTGCGCCCGCCGACTGGCCCGCCGAGGGCGCCCCGGACGCCGACACTGACGAGCTGGTCCTGCGCTGCGTCAAGGGCCGGTTCCCGGTCATTGCCGGCGTCGGGTTCGGCCACCAGCAAAGCAAGATCCAGTTCCCGATCGGCTGCCGGGTGGAGTTCGACCTGCGCGGCCCGCGGACGGTCCTGCGGTATCTGGAAGATCTCGTCGTGCCTGATCACTGAACCGGCCCGCCGTCGCCCGGCCGCTTCCATCCCGGCTGAAGGGTCCTCCTGTCGGTACCCGTCTCTACTCTTGGCCTATGAACACGCGGGAGGCAGCCCAGCGGTGGGCAGATGTGTGGGAGCACGGCTGGCAGGAACATGACGCGGCCGCTATCGCCGCGCTGTACGCCGAGGGAGCGTTCTGGCAGCAGCACCCGTTCCGCGAGCCGGAGCCGGATTACCTGGCCCGCGTGTTTACCGAGGAGGAGTCGGCCCAGTGCCGGTTCGGCACGCCGATTGTCGACGGCGATCAGGCCGCCGTGCCCTGGAGCGCGCAGACCAGGCTGGCCGATGGCGGGAGCGAGGACCTGGCGGGCGTGTCATTGCTGCGCTTCAGGGACGACGGGCTTGTCGTGGAAGAGCGCGACTTCTGGTCTCAGCGCTGACGCTCACCGAGGAGGTTCCAGAAGCTCGGACTGGCACTTCCGGTATATCGCCGGGTGCTCCGCCGGGCCGGCCTGGTGCAACTGGCTGATCAGCTCGTCGAGCCTGGCGGGCAGGATGATGATGAACCTCGATGGCCCGGGTCCGGCGTTCCCGAAAGTATGCGGGACGCCCGCCGGAACGAGCACCGTTGCGCCGGCCCGGGCGATGACTTCCCGGTCTTCGAACCGGAAGCGAAGCGCCCCGGAGACGACATGCCACGCCTCGTCATCTGCGTGGTGGACGTGCAGGGGCGCGACTTCGCGCGCCGGTCCTTCGGTCGTCGAATCCTCGATCACCAGGGTCGTTCCCCTGATGGCCTGGCCGTCGCGGCCGCCGCCCTGGGGCGAGATGATCATCGGTGCTGGAGCCATGTCGTGACCGTCCTGTCAGCTGCCGGCGTAGGTTCCGAAGCTCCAGGTGACCGACCACGGGTCGACGGCCGTGAAGGTCCGGCTGCCGTAGTCGGTGTCCTCGATCTCCCGGGTGATCTCGAGGCCGGCCGCCTTGGCCCGCTCGTAGAGGCCGTCGGGGTCCGTGGTGACGACATAGAGCCAGTTCGGCGCCGGGCGGTCCCAGCTGCGGATGATGACGCCGCCGCTGCCCTGCGGCCAGCGCAGCTCGATCTCGGCATAGCTGCCCGGCTCGTCGCCCGGGATCAGGGCAGTCGGCTCGAAGCCGAACGTCGCGACCAGGAAGTCAATCGCGGCCTGCGGGTCGGGATAGGGAACGCATGGCCAGATGGTCGGGGGCCGGTCCGGTGAACTGGGTGTGACTGCGGTGGTGACGGCGGTAGCTGGACGTGTCATGCCCTCAGCCTCCGCTGCGGACCGGGTGCTGGTCTTGGAGAAATGGGAGTTCCTCGGAAATCCACTCACCAGGCGTACAGCCGCTGAGCCGCCGCCAGTCGTTGGTCAGGTGGGCTTGGTCGTAGTAGCCGCACATCAGAGCGGTCTCGGCCAGGCTGGTCGTCCGGGCGGAGCGCAGGCACCCGCAAGCCCGGCCGAAACGCAGGATTCTGGCCACCATCTTGGGCGTCAGGCCGAGCTCAGCGCGCACGAGCTGGCTCAGCTGGCGGCGGCCCAGCCCGATCTCGGCGGCGATGCTGGCTACCGAGGCCGAGCCGGCGGAGCCAGTGAGCAGGCGCCAGGCGGCGTCGACCGTCGCGGGGTAGCCGTCGTCGACTGCCCACCCGGCAAGAACGCTGTCGAGAACCCGGGCTCGCTCCGCCGGGCCCGGCGCACCAGCGAGACGGCCGGTCAGCTCGCGGGCGCGCGATCCGACCACCTCATCGAGAGGCCACACGCCCTGCGCGAGCTCTGCCGCCGGGAGTCCCAGGAGAGCCCGTGAGCCGCGCGGGGTCAGTTCGATCTGGACACCGCGCTGCGTGCCGTCATGGATGATGTCGACCGGGCTGGACCGCAGCCCGGCGACGGTAGCGGCAGCCTCGATACCCGCGCCTCCGGCCACGCGGATTATCGGCGGCGCGCCGAGGCTGACGACCAGCGTCAGGCTCCCATCGGGCAGGCCTCGGTGGCGGCCCGGCGGCCAGCCAGTCATATCGAAGTCGGCGTAACTGGCTACCAGCGGCCGCAGCCGCTCCGCCGGCCGGACCCGCACGACACCCGCGTGCCGCGCGGCCGATGCCATGACCGTGCGATGCGCCCTCACGTCTCCCTAGCCTCGTTCCGGCCCGAGTCAGGCCGTTAGTCATGACGTTACCGCGCACTGTCGCCGAAGTTGCAACGCCGCCGGGGGCAACGCCGCCGTGGATGGCGAGCTGGCCGGAGCTGGCCTTCAGCCGCAGCCGGGGCCGCGGCCCTGCACTGAGTGGTTCCCGGCTTGCCGATGGGCACTTGCCAAGGACATCACCGCCTGAACGGTGGACAATCGGTGCGATGAGCCCGCGCAGCCGAGGACGCCCGCCCAGCCGTGGCCGGCGCCGCGAACCGGCCCGGCGCCCGGCAGCAAGCCGAGGCGGCCCGGGCGGCGCTGCGCGGTCCCGGGGGGACCAGCGGGTGCTGAGGGCCGGGCAAGCGGCAGGCTGCTGGTTCGACGAGCCGGTGCCTGGCGATCGGCGATCATGGGCGGTGCCTTCGGGACACGGCACCTACCAAGGCCTCGACCTGGACCTGCTGAACCCGGCTGACGAGGACGAACGTACCTTCCTGATCGAGGCGCATCATTCCGAATTCGGAGACGCGCTCCGCAACGATGAGGAGATGACCGTCGGCGGTGAGCCATTCAGTCCCAGGCTGCACATCACCCTGCACCAGATTGTCGCCAACCAGCTACTGGCCGACGAACCGCGCGAAACCTGGCCGACCGTCCAGCGGCTCGCCGGCCTCGGCTACGACTGGCACAACATCATCCACATGATCGCAGCGGTCGTCAGCGACGACCTCTATCAGGCCATGAACGAACACCGGCCGTTCGACCCGGGCGACTACGCTCGGCGGCTCGACGAACTGCCGGGCGACTGGCCGCCGCCGCAGGCACTCCGGCCGCGATGAGGATCGCTCCATGATCCATTGGGCGCGACCGTGGTTGACCGGGCCCCTCAGTCAAATCTGGTCGGCGACGATTCCCGCAGCGTGCGCGTCTGGCACTTTGTCGAGCGCCGCGACCGCCGTTATATCGGCTAGATCGCCTGGTCGCTGGGGCACGCCGGGCGCCTAGGGTGGGCGTTATGGTCTCGTGGTGGCACCGCGACGTGATCGCGGCCGGCAAGCTGCCGCTGATGCTGTGCTTCGTTTCCTTCGTGGTCACATTCGTGTCGACGCGGACGATTACCCGGCTGATCCGCGATGGGCGCGGCCCGTTCCGCAATGTCACGGCCGACGGGACGCATATTCATCACTCCGTGCCCGGCATCATCCTGCTGATGATCGGCGCCTTCACGGCGGTCGGCGGGCCTGGCACGTTGGGCTGGCTCTCGTTCTCCGCGATCGCGGTGGGGGTCGGGACGTCGCTGGTGCTGGACGAGTTCGCGCTGATCTTGCACCTGCAGGATGTCTACTGGAGCGGCGAGGGCCAGCTCTCAGTCGAGGCGGTCAGCCTGGTCGCTGCCTGCCTGGGGCTGGCCCTGATCGGGTTCAGCCCGGTGCGGGTGGCGGACGTCGACAGCGCCGAGCTCTCGCTGCGGATCAGCGCGAGCGGCGTCATGGTCATCGACGGCTGCCTGGCGCTGGTCTGCGTGCTCAAGGGCAAGTACCGGTCGGGGCTGTTCGGCCTGTTCCTGCCGCCGGTCGGGTTCATCGGCGCGGTGCGGCTGGCCCGGCCGAACTCGATCTGGGCGCGGCGCCGCTATCGCGGCGAGCGGCTGGAGCGCGCCACCCGCCGGGCCGCGGACTTCGACCGCCGCTGGAAACCGGTGCAGGCGGACTGGGAGGACTTCATCGGCGGCCGGCCGTCGCAGCCGAACCCGCCGCCCAGTCCGGCACCGGAGGCCGCCCGTACCGCGGGCGCCGGTGCTGCGCCGGAGGAGCCGGCCCGCGGCGGGACCGCCGCGGGGAGCTGACGGCAACGACGGCGGCTGGCCAGGCGCCCCCGCCGGGCAGCAACGGCTGGTCGTTGTTTGACAATTCGGCTGGCCAGCACTGCTATGGGAGCACGAATCGCTACTGAGTCCGGCGTCCGCGCTGGCCTCGGGCAAGGAGCGCTGGATGGCAGACACCGCGGCGGGGTTTGCCGGAACGGGCGCTGATCTGGCCGTCCTCGACGCCATCCAGCAGCGCGTCCTGTGGCTGGCGACCCGCATTGTCGACGCCGCCAACCACGATCGCGACACCGGCGATGGCGTCAAGGTCGGCGGCCACCAGGCTTCAAGTGCCAGCCTGGTCACGGCCTTGACCGCCTTGTACTTCGCGTACCTTGATGCCCCGGACAAGGTCAGCGTCAAGCCGCACGCCTCCCCGGCCTTTCACGCCATCCAGTACCTGCTTGGCAACCTCGACCGCGCCTACCTGCCGATGCTGCGCGCGTTCGGCGGGCTGCAGTCCTACCCGAGCCGTACCAAGGACCCCGACATCGTCGATTTCTCGACCGGCTCGGTGGGGCTCGGCGCCGCGGCGCCGCTGTTCGCAGCGGTAACCCGCCGGTACGTGGACGCCCACTTCGGCGCCAGGCCACGCAGCCGGTTCGTCGCGCTGATCGGCGATGCCGAACTGGACGAGGGCAACATCTGGGAGGCAGTATCCGACCCGGCGACTGATGGCCTGGGCAACGTGATGTGGATCGTCGACGTGAACCGGCAGTCGCTGGACCGGGTGGTACCGGGAGTCCGGATCGCCCAGTGGAAGCAGCAGTTCACCGGTGCCGGATGGCATGTGGTCGAGGCCAAGTACGGCCGTCGGCTGCAGGCCGCATTCGCGCGCGCAGGCGGGGAGGCACTCCGCGCGTGGATCGACCAGATGCCCAACGAGCATTACCAGTCGCTGTTCGGGTTGCCCGCTGGGTCCGTCCGGGCCCGGTTTCTCGACGGCGCCCCGGAGGAGGTCCGTCAGTTCTGCGCCGGGATCACCGGAGACGCCGAGTTCGCGGGCCTGGTCACCGATCTGGCCGGCCATGACTTTCACTCCCTGCTGGAGGCCTTCGGCGAGTGCGACAGGGAGAAGGACCGGCCCAGCGTGGTGTTCGCATACACCGTCAAGGGCTGGGGCCTGCCTATGGCCGGGAATCCGCGCAACCACTCCGCGCTGCTTTCCACGGCCCAGGTCGATGAGATGCGCGAACGGCTGGGCCTGACCCTGGCCACCGAATGGGACCGGCTTGACCCGATGACCAGGGCCGGGCAATGGGCGGCAGCCCGCCGCGAGCACCTGGCTCGCGCGCCGCGAGGGAATCCGCCCGCCCTGGCCGTGCCCGATTCCACCGGCCTGCGCGCGGGCCGGCCGATCTCCACCCAGGAGGCGTTCGGCCGGATCCTCGTCGGCCTGTCCCGCGACGACGCCATCGCGCCCTTTCTCGTCACCACAGCGCCCGATGTCGCCACCTCCACCAACCTGGCCGGCTTCATCAACCGCATGGGCGTCTTCAGCCCGGCCGCGCGCCGCTCGTGGAGCGAAGATGCCGCGCTGAAATGGTCCGAAGGCCCCGAAGGCCAGCACATCGAGCTCGGCATCAGCGAAATGAACCTGTTCCTGCTGCTCGGCCAGCTCGGCCTGTCCTGGGATCTGTCTGACCAGCCGCTGCTTCCGGTCGGCACCGTATACGACCCGTTTGTCCTGCGCGGCCTCGACGCATTCGTTTACGCCGTCTACTCCGGCGCGCGTTTCGTTGTGGCCGGCACGCCATCGGGGGTCTCACTCGCCCCGGAAGGAGGCGCCCACCAGTCGACAATCACCGCGTCGGTCGGCCTGGAACTGCCGAACGTCACGTTCATTGAGCCCGCGTACGCCGTGGCCCTCGACTGGCTCATCTGCGGTGCCCTGCAGGCGATCGCCGACGCGAACACCGCGCCACCTGGAGCCGTCATCACCGAGGACGGCTCGTACTATTTCCGGCTCACCACGCGGGGCATCGACCAGAGCCCTTTCGCCCGGGCCCGGGACCGCCTCGGCGACGCCATCCTGCGCCGCCAGGTCCTGGCCGGCGCCTACCAGCTGGTCGACGCCACCAAGGCCGCGGCGGAAGGCGCGCCAGCCGTCTACCTGGCCGGCTCGGGCGCGGTCCTGCCCGAGGTGCTCGCCGCCGCCGCCGAACTGGGCGATGAGGGCATCGCCGCTCACGTCGTCGACGTAACCTCTGCCGACCGGCTCTACCGAGCCTGGCAGCGGACCCTGCGGCAGGGAGTCCGCACCGCGACCACGCCGTCCATCCCCGGCGCACTGCGCACCGTGTTCCCCGGCCCGGCGCCGATTGTGACCGTGCACGACGCGGCGTCGCACACCATGAGCTGGCTTGGATCGGCCCTGGGCGTGCCAGCCGTCAGCCTCGGTGTCGACTCGTTCGGGCAATCCGGCACCGTCAGCGACCTCTACCGCGCGCACGACCTCGACGCCGGCTCCATCGTCAACGCCGCCCTCGCAGCGCTGTCACTGCGCCATCAGTAGACCGGGCCGAGCGTGACAGCCACGGGCACCGCTTCGCCCGGCTGCGCGCCGCTGTCGCCGTCATCAGGGTCGACGTGGTGACCTCCGCCCGCACCCAGCCTGGGACAATGGTTGATATGAGCACGGCGGATCGGGTTCGCGGGCGTATCGGGGCGGCGATCTTCGAGCGGGTGGCCGGGCCGCAGGGCCGGGCGCGCCGCGAGCTGATCCGGGCCCCGGGCGAGCGCTGGTTCGCCGAGGACCGGCCGATCCGCACCGTGCACGGGGATTCGGCGATGTTCATCGGCGGCATCCGGGCCCTGCTGCTGCAGTCGCTGCACCCGCTGGCCATGGCCGCCGTGGCCGGGCATTCGGACTACCGCGGTGACCCGTGGGGGCGGCTGCAGCGGACCAGTTACTTCCTGGCCATCACGACGTTCGGCCGGGCCGGCGACGCGCAGCAGGCGATCGCGCGGGTCCGGGCCATCCACGAGCGGGTCACCGGGACCGCGCCGGACGGGCGGCCGTACGCGGCCTCGGACCCGCACCTGCTGACCTGGGTGCACATCGCCGAGGCGGACAGTTTCCTGCGAGCGCACTCCCGCTTCGGCGCTCATCCTCTTGACGGGCCGGAACGCGACGCTTACCTCGCTGATCTGGCCCGCATCGGCGCAGCGCTCGGCGTGCCCGAACCGCCGCGCACCGAAGCCGAGCTCGCCGAGCGGCTCGAGGAGTACCGGCCCGAGCTGGCCGCCACCGCCCAGGCCCGGGAAGCCGCGCGGTTCCTGCTGCTCAGCCCGCCGCTGCCGGCCATCGCCCGCCCGCCGTACGGCGTGCTGGCCGCGGCGGCGGTGTCGCTGCTGCCCGGGTATGCGCGGCGGCTCCTGCGGCTGCCCCGGCTGCCGGTGACCGAGGCCGCCGTGGTCCGCCCCGCGGGCCACGCGCTGGTGCACGCCATCCGCTGGGCGACCACCGCGCCTCCCGCAACCCCCGCCGCGTAGCTATGCGGTGCGTGCCTCCAGGACATCCAGGTCTCGCTCGGCGTACAGCCGGTGCTCCCACTCTTCATTGAGGATGCAGAGCAGGCACTCACGCACCGGGTAGCTGCGGGGCTCTGGCCAGCCGGGGCCCTCGACCGGCTCGGTGTGGCCGTCCAGCGACTCGTCGGTCAGGCCCTCGATGACCTGGCGCACGGTGGACATCCGGTCGCGGCGCAGCTCGAGCACCGCGTCGAGCGCGGGCCGTGCGTCCCGGTCGCGGGGCACCCCCGGCGTGTCAGCCATCTCGTCCCACGGCAGGGCCAGGGGGTCCCACGGCGACGGATCGCCGAGGATCCCCCGCCTGATCCAGGAGTCGGTGGCGAACACCAGGTGGCGGAGCGTCTCGATGAACGACCACTCGCCGCCGACCGACTCGTGCAGCTGCTCAGGTGGCAGGCGGCGGGCCCGTTCGACGGTCTCGCCCCAGAGCCGCTCAAGGATGTCCCACGCCTCGCGGAAGCCGGCTGGGTCGGCCGGGCGCATCTTGGCCCGGTCGGGATACCGCCGGTTGAGCTCGGCGTTGATCAGCGGCCCGATGTCGACGCCATTGATCGTCAGGTTCTCGATCTCTCCGTAGATGTCGACGCCGACGAGCTCAACGCCGCGCAGCACGGCCCCGCTCAGGTCGACACCGCGGAACCGGGCGCCAGCCAGGTCGACGGCGAAGAGCTGTGCGCCGTTGAGGTCAACCCGCTCGAACCGGGAGCCACGGAGATCGGAACCAATGAAGTCAGCCATCCGACGACGCTAGAGCGCTAGTTCTGCGGAATCTCTTCTTCCGCCAGATTCTTCAGCCGGTCGAGGTCGGATGCTATGAGCCGCTGAAGCTGACGGCGCAAGGCCCCTCCGGTCAGGCGGAACGGGCCGCGCGGGGTAGCCCGGATCGACTGGGTGAGGATCGTCACTGGTCCGTCTGCGATAAGGCTGTACTCCTCATGGAAGCGCACTGGCCCGGCGATGCCGTGGCCGGCGAAACGCGCGGGCGGGTCGTAGCCAGTTACCTCGTACGGTGTGCGGACCTTCGCGGGGCCGACCCTGGCGGTGACTATGTAGCGGCTGCCGGCCCCGCCATCACCGGCTGTCCTCGTCGCCGCTACTGGTCCTTTGGCCCAGCGGGCCAGGTTGGACTCGAAGTCGGCCAGGATGCCGAATACCCGCTCGCGGGCCCGGTCGATGCGGACCGTCGTGTCGAACTCGATCATCGCCTGCCTCCAGCCAATATTGGCAGGACATACTGTACTGTGAAATTGTGGAGGACGATAGGCCTGCGCGGGTCTACACGATGCGGGCCAGGGCTGACGCCGTGTCGCGGACCCGCCAGGAGATCGTGCGGCGCGCTGCCGAGCGGCTGCGCGGATCCTCGGAGCCGGTGACCATGGTCGAGATCGCCGCCACCGCCGGCGTGTCACGCACTACCGTCTACCGGCATTTCCGGTCCATCACCGGCCTGCTCGATGCCGTAGCCGCAGATCTGCTGTCCCGAGCCCGATTCGATCAGCTGCTCGCAGCCGTCAGCCTGCCTGAGCCGGCCGCTGCGCTGGCCGAGGTCACCAGGCTCGGGTGTGGCATCTGGGCTATTGACCCGAACCTAGTTCGCAACCTGTTTGCCCTGGCCCGCGCCCAGGCCGACGCCCTGCCGGTCATCGACCAGCTTGAGGCCGGCCGGGTGCAGATCATGGAACGCCTGGTCCAGCGCCTCGATGACGCTGGCGAGCTCGCCGCCGGCCTAGCCGGCGCGACGCCGTCGACCTGCTGGTCGCCGCCACCGGCTTTGCCGGATGGGACCAGATCGTCACGGCGCGCGGACGCTCGCCCGTAATTGCCACCAAGCTCATCGTCCGCATGGCACTCCGAGCCGTCACCTGTTCCTTACCGGCCGCGGGCGATGATCGCCCGTGCTTCCTCCTCGGACATCGGCGGGCCGAGCACCGGTTGCCCGGTCTCGCCCGCCACGTTGTTCATGGCCTCATAGTCAAGCGATGCGGGATCCGGCCGCGGCTGGTCACAGGGAATGCCGACGCGGCGGATGAACGTGAGAAAGGAGTCCGCATCGTGTGTCTGCAGCAGCACCGCCTCCTGCTGTCCCACATTGCTCAGCGCATGCGGCACGCCCTTGGGGAGCGAGACGTAGTCGCCGGCGCTGGCGACGAAGGTGTCGTCACCGCAACGCATGGCCAGCTGCCCGCTGAGGAGGTAGAAGCTGTCGTCGACGTCGTGATGCACATGGAGCGGCGCCGCCGCACCAGGGCCGACGTGGTGCTCGATGATGATCGGAAGCGCGCCTTCGGGTGAACGCAGGACGGCCGTGTCGCCGTAGAACCAGTAGGCCTCTCCCTCGCCATCCGCGGTCCTGGCGGCACGGCGATTCGTGGTTCCGCTGTGTGTCATTGATCGCTCCTTCCGCGGTGTGATGCCGCGCGATGGCTGGTGGTTTGACGGCTAACGTTCAGGCGCAGCCCGCTGAGGAGGCTACGGATGCCGAGTTCGATGGCGTCGGCGGCCTCGGTGGCGTCCATATCCCAGAAGCTGCGCAGCAGGTCCCAGGACGCGGCTGAGTACAGGACCTGCAGCACCGCGGCGGCGCGTTCGCGAACCTGCGGCGGCGCGCTGGGGACCGCGCTGTCGACACAGGCCTCGAACATCGCCCGCCGCATCGGCTGCTGGCGGCGGCGCACATCGAGGCCCTGGGGTGAGTGGAGCATGGCCTGGATGAGGGGCGCGTCCGCGTCGAACCCGGCGAAGGAATCTCTCATCGCCGTGACCAGCTGCTCGTCGTCCCGGGCGGCGAAGTCAGCGTGGGTGAGGTGCTGGACGATCCAGTCCCACAGCGCGGCCTCGAGGTCTTCCTTCTTGGGGAAGTGCCGGTATACCGTCCGCTCCTGGACCTCGGCGCCGGCCGCGACAGCGGCGTAGGTCAGGTCGGCGCCCCGCTGCATCAGTCCCACGCAGGCCTCGACGATCCGCTCTCGCGTGGCCGCCGCCTGCGACTCGCGCAGCGGGGAGTGGTAGGCCCCCCTTGCCTTCATGCCAGTGACACTGACATAAAGTTTGCCGACCTGTCAAGAAGCGCTGGCTGGCCGCTGCTGCCATGCTCCGGCGCATTGCGGAGGCCAGGAGCCGTGCACCGCACGGCCGAGAGTCACTTTGCGGTCAGTCGCCCAGCCCGCGGCCGCCGTCGACGACGATGCGCTGACCGGTAATGAAGCCCGCGCCGTCGGAAGCGAGGAAGCTCACGGCGTGGGCGATGTCATCGGGAGTTCCCATCCGCCCGGCGGGCACCGAGGCGAGGTAAGCATTCCTGACGTCGTCGGAGACGTCTGCGTGGCGCTCGACGGGGATGAAGCCGGGCGCGACGGTGTTCACGGTGATGCCGGACGGGGCGAGCTCGCGGGCCCAGCTGCGGGCCAGGCCGATCTGCGCGCTCTTGGCGGTGACATAGGCGGACCGGCCGGGAGGCGTCCTGCTGGCGACCTCGGAGTCGATGTGCACGATGCGGCCGTAGCGCCGGGCCTGCATCCCGGGCAGTACCGCGCGGCCCAGCAGCACCGGGCTGTGGACGAAGAAGTTCAGCTGGGCCAGGTGGTCGGACCACGCCACATCGGTCACCGGGGCTTCGGGCTGCGGGCCGGTGGCGTTGAGTACCAGCACCTCAACCGGGCCGAAATGGCGGGTGATCGCGGCGACCAGGGCGGCCACCTGCTGCTCGTCGGTGACGTCGGCACCGAAGGCCTCGGCGGCGCCGCCGTCGGCGCGGATGCTGCGGCTCACCTCACGTGCCTGCTCGTCGCCGGGCCGGCCGTTGACGGCGACGGCGAGGCCGTCACGAGCCAGCCGCCGGGCGATCGCGGCGCCCAGGCCCCGCGAGCTGCCCGTCACCAACGCGACACGCCCCTGCGCCACCGGCATATGGCGATAATCCCACTCTGCCGCTTCAGCCCTTGCCGCTGCGGGTCAGCGCGTCGCGGGCCCGGTGTGCTAGTCCGCGGCGGGCAGCAGGTCCTCGGGCTGGTCGACGGGAAAGCCGTAGGAGTCGATGACGATGCCGCCGGCGCTGCGGCCCAGGTCGAGCGCGGCCCGGCCGACCGCCAGGCAGGTCTCGGCGCTGGCGGTGGCCGCCGGGTGCCGGGCGGACAGTTCCCAGCGGCACGGCTCCTGGTCGCGCAGGGCCCCGATGGCCGGCGCCGGCGGCTGGAGCGCCGAGTGCGACAGGCGCGGCGGCCAGTAGGTGGTGAAGAAGCGGGGGCTCTCCTCGGTGAGCAGGAAGTAGGACTCCGGCACGTCCGGGTTGTCCTCGACGAGGAGCGGACCGCTCGCGTAGGGCTGCAGCACGCTGATGACCTGCTCAGGCGGCACCGGGCCGGGGGCATAGACGGCCGCGCGCAGGTTGATGGCCGACGATGGCCGGCTGCCGTGGACGGTGCCGCCGAGCCGCGCAGCGAGGCCGTGGACGAGCCGGTCGGCGTCATGCCGGGTCACGTCCTCGGGCCGGCGCTGCCGCTTGGCGGGCGGCAGGATGCTGCCGTAGTAGGCGGCCGTGGTCTGGGCGGGGAGGCCGCTCTTGGCGGCGAGTTTCGGGGTGATCTCGAACGGGCCGTACAGCAGGACGCCGTTACCGAACGCGAAGTGGTCCCCGCGGGCTCGCAGGGCCGGGTCGTATCGGTGCAGGAGTTCGGCAACCGCACCAGCGGGCTCAGCGGCCAGGGCCAGGGTCGGTCCCTTGGCCAGGCGTTCCGCGGAGTGATCGAACAGCGCCATGCGCGTGCCTTCGGTCGGCT
Source organism: uncultured Actinomycetota bacterium (assembly GCA_963729365.1). Taxonomy (GTDB): domain Bacteria; phylum Actinomycetota; class Actinomycetes; order Streptosporangiales; family Streptosporangiaceae; genus JASHPR01. The sequence continues at coordinate 277,830 of CAVSNQ010000002.1, read as the reverse complement.
AGGAGACGGAATTATCGTAGCCGCGGGCGCGGAGCCGCTCGGCCATGCGCTGCCTGGCCTGGCGCTCAACCGGCAGCACGGGTGACAGCGAGCGCACCAAGGCGGCCGTCCACAGGCCGTAACTGAGTGCGGCGATGAGCACGATTAACAACTGGGCCAGCACGAACCCGGACCGGGCGAGGATTCCCAGTCCGCCCGCGCCGCCTATCCGGCGCCGGGTCGCGGCGAGGCTGGCGGCCGTCGTGGTGGCCGGGTGCTTGATCATCCGGTAGAGCAGATAGCCGCCCGTGGCCAGGGAGAGCACGATCTCGAACCACAGCAGGCCATAGAACCAGGCATGCCGCCCGGAACTCCGGTACACCCCCTGCAGGAACAGCACCAGGATGGCGGTAAAGAGCGCCAGAATCGCCGCCGCGAACCCGGTCAGCGCCGAGCGGCGCGCCCAGTAGGCGGGCCCGCGCTCGTACCACGTGGTGCCGAGCCACGGAACGCTCTCCACGGTGATCCCGCGTGGCTGCTCAGAAGATCGACGAGATGCCATGCCAGACGCCCGTTGCCATCTTCCCGAGATCGCCGCCGGTCTTGTCCAGCGTATCCAGCGCGCCGTGCCCGATCCCGTCGACCACGCCGTACTTCTCGATGTCGGCACTCCAGTGCTCCTGGAACGCGTTGTGCACCAGGTCGCCGACCCCGACGGCGACCACGGCACCGACGGCTCCGCCGACCAGCACGCCGCCGATCGCCGCCCCGGTCACGCCGACGCCCAGCGCGCCCAGCGCCGCAGTGCCGCCCAGCGCTCCCAGATCACTGGCCGCCTCGCCGGCGACCAGGGCACTGGCATTGGACGTGGCGCCGTCCGAGACGGACAATCCCCACGACTCACCCTGGCTCCGGTCGCCCGCGATGGTCAGCCCGGCACCGACCACGGCCAGCCCCTCGCTGGCAAACGGGATGTCGCCGAAGAACTTCGCAGCCCGTCCCCAGTCCTCGCTGCCGTCGATGACGTCCCCGGCTCCGGTGCCGAGCGCCTTGGTGAGCCAGTTCTCGCGGGACGCCGCATTCGCGGCCTGCTCCTCGACGGACGACAACTGGGTCCGCTCCGCGGTGAAGAAGTCCCGGTCTTCATCCGCCCACGTGCGGAATCGGCCATCTGGCCCGCGGGAGTTCTCCCGGGCCAAGATCCGGGCGGCGTTAGCCTTCTGCCGCAAGCCAGGAAGCATGGCCTCGATCAGCTCGCTGCTCGCCGTGGGCACGGCGAACAGGCCGCGTATGTAATCGGCGAGCGAGTCGGCCTGGCCGAGCTTGTCGTAGTCAGGCCCGTGCTTGTCCGGGCTGATCTGGGTATACAGGGCGTCCAGTGAGGCGGTCGCCTGCTGCCGCGCCTGCTGCGCCGCCTGCATGCACTGATCCCAGAACCCCTGGTACGCCTGGGCCCACTGCTGTTTGGTGGCATCGGCAAAACACGCCTCGGGCGGCTGGCCGTCGGCACCGACCGGGACGCCGTGCTGCTCCACCTGCTGCGCCGCCGACTCCAGCGCGTGCTCGATCGTGGCCAGGTTGACGGCGAGCTCCCCGACGACGTCTCCCTCCTGGTCGATGACCACGCCGAGCGCCCGGGCGGCGGTGGCGTCCCGGTCCCAGCTGGTACTGAACGCTGACGCCGCCGCGCCCTGCCAGCCCGCGGTCCCGACGACCTGGGACACGTTCTTGTCCAGCGCGGTCACCACGTCGGCGAACTGCGGCACGTAACGGTAGAGCGTCGCGGCAAACCCCCACAGGCCGTGGATGTCACCGCCAACCCAGTTGCTGGAAAACGAGGGCAGGCTCGGCGGGCTTTTCGCTGCCATGGGTCCTGCCTCAGGTGATCCTGGCCGCGGCGGCCACACGGTCGGCGAGCTGCGTCACGGTCATCTCGGCATCGTTGTACCGGTCGTGGGCGGCCTGCAGCTTGCTCGCATGCAGGTCCATCACGGCGGAAAGCTGCACGTGCGCCAGTCCTACGGCCTCGGTGACCGCCTGCATCATCCCGTTCACCGCACCGTCCCCGCCGTCCGGGCAGGCGGGCCCGTTGTCGGGCATGATGGCCCGGCAAGTTCCCGCCTCAGCGCGGAATGTGCCGGACAGGCCCAGCAGGTCCTGCATGACGACCTGAAAGCCGCCGTTCATCGGGGCTCCTCCCCGGCTGGATCAGAGATGCTTTCCGCCAGCTCGACCAGATCCTCCGGCCTCCAGCGCGGGGCGCCGGGCGCGATCTCCGGATCCAGTGCCACCAGTTCCACCCCGACCTTGGCCATCAGCTCCCGGGTGGCCTGCAGCGGCAGCTCCGCCCACGGCTGGGCCGGGCCGAGCGCGGCCACCAGCCGCCTTGTGCTGCTGTACACCGGCAGCACGGGCGTGCCGTCGGCCAGCTCACGGACTTCGAAGACCAGGTCACCGCCGTAGCGAGTCTCGGGATGCGCGGGCGCGAAGACCAACGCGGGAAGACCGCGGGCTGGCTCGCCGCCGGCCAGATCGAAGTACGCCACCGTCCCTCCAGCGTGACTCGACGGTATTGCCTCTCCACCAGCCTGCCACGAACCGGCAGATCAGCCATAGATATTGTCTATGGCCGAAAAGGTGCAATCAGCCATCTTCTGCTTACCCTCCGCCAGCGGGAGGCAGCCCGGCGCTGGTCAGCGCCGGTTTCGTACCGCCGGCGAGACGCCGGACGAGCCGGGAACGGCCGGGTCGCAGCGCGATCAATGTCGCCAGGCACGCGCCGGCGAGCAGGGCGTATGGAACGAAATCCGACGTCGCCTGGGCGATGGCCCCGCTCCCCGCGGCGGCCACCGCCTGCCCGAAGGCCCAGGCCAGATTGCCCAGGCCGAACGCCAGCCCCTGGTTCAGTTCCAGCCGCTGCGCACCGCCGCTGAGCAGCGCGGTCGCCGGGGCGAAGAGCGTTCCATAGGCAGGCATGCCGACGATCAGCAGTGCGATCAGCCACGCCGCCGGTGCCACCACCGGCGCGAGCAGGCTGACCGCGACCGCCGCGGCCAGCGATATCCGGACCGGCACCAGTTCACCACGGCGGTCCGACAGGCCTGGCCAGCGGTGACAACCCAGCCTCGATCGCCGCTGAGGCCAGGAACGTCGCCCCGATCAGCACGGCCGATGCGCCCAGTCGGCTCAGCCGGAGCGGCGCCAGCACGTCGATCACCCCGAACGCAAGGCCAGCCAGCATGGTCAGCCACATGCCGGCTGCCACGTGGGGGTCACGGAGTGCGGGCCAGGCCGCGCGCAGTCCCTGGGCCACCGCGCGGGGCGGTCCCGGTACCACGCACGCGATCACTATGAGCACTGCCCCGGCCACTGCGGCGGCGGAGAACGCGGGGCCGGTGCCGACCTGATCGGCGACCGCCCCGACCACGGGCCCGAAGAGCGCGCCGCCTACCGCCGCGCCTAGCGCGATGCCCAGCATCTCGCCGCGCCGCTCCTCCGGAGCGACCGTGGCCAGCCAGGTCAGGCCAGCGGCCCAGGTGCACGCCCCGCCCAGGCCCTGGACGAACCGCGCGGTATCGAGCACGGTGGCCGCTGTGGACCAGCCGAAGAGCAAGGTTGAGGCACTCATCAGGGCCAGGCCGAGCAGGACGACCCGTTTGGCTCCGAGGTGGGAGACCAGCAGCCCGCCGGGCAACGCGCCCACCAGGGTCCCGGCCGGGTAGGCGGCAACCAGGATCCCCGCGCCCGCCTTGGTCAGGCCCGCGGCGTGAACGTAATGGGGCAGCAGCGGGGTTAGCGCGGTAAAGAACATGGTGTCGACGAGCACCAGTGCGCACACGAACAGGAGCAGCGCGCGCACCTGGCGCGGCAGCCGCACCTGCTGCCGCGCCATGACACCCCCATCCCGCTGCAATCCGGATACCCGTGACGTCAGGGCACAGAACCTATCGCATGCGCAGGTCAGGCCTGCAGGGCGGCAGCCGGGTCAGGGGTTCAGCAGCGAGGAGGTGAGGTTCGCGGTGGGGTTGAGGATCATGCAGCTGACGGTCCGCTGGCCGGTGATCCAGGCGCTCTCCTCCGGGAAGAGGAGGCGGATGGTCATGGCGCTGGTCGTCATTGACTTGTCGACGCTTCCGATGCGGGCGTTGCATCCGTTGGTGGCCAGGCGGGTGACGGTGGCACTCCCCGGATAGCTGAGGTCAGAACCGGTGAGCTTGAACTTGGCGAAGATCTGCGCGTTGTGCGGCTTATTGCAGGGGATGGCGGTGACCGTGTTGACGGTCTGCGCGCCAGCCGGGTTGTCGAAGCAGTCCCCGACGGTCAGCGAGAAGACATTCAGGCGCCCGCTATGGGTGATCTGCCCGGTGGCTGGCGAGCGGGTGGCCTTGCCCGCGTTTGCGACGACAACGGCGATGATGATTATCACAATCCAGACACCGGACAGGACGAGTCCGGCGATCGCCAAGCCCCGGCCCCGCTGCCCGAGCCTCTTGATCCTGCTCAGCGCGACGAAGCCGAAGATCACGCTGAGGATGACCACGCTCAGCAAGCCAAGTATGAACGAGGCGATTGCCCAGCCGCTGGTCTTGCCGCTGCCCGGCGGCGGGCCCGCAACACCGTATGGGGTGCCATAGGGGGTCCCGACGCTGCCGTAAGGGGCGCCGGTGCCGCCGTAAGGGGCGCCCGTGCCGCCGTAGGGAGAGCCCGTGCCGCCGTATGGAGAGCCCGTGCCGTACTGACCGCCCGTCCCGTAGCCGGGCAGAAGCGGTGCAGTCGGCTGGCCCGCCGGCATGGCTGGTATCGGCCTAGTGTCGTCTGACACCTGATCATCATTGACCCACAGTTGCCATCCGGGTGGTGGCTGCGGCCACGAAGGATCCGGCTGCCAGCCAGGTTCAGGGGCAAAGCCCTCGGGAACGGGCGGCCATCCCGGCGGCGGGTTGAAGCGCAAGCCCACGGCGACCAACTCCTTGGCGCGGGGTTCGTAACAGCCGCATAACGCCAGGTCAGGCTAACGGCGGCAAAACCATAGCACTTTGCCCGAAGTATCTGAATAGGTCTTGCCTTCGGTCAGGCCACAGAGCCGCCGCACCCGTCAGCCGAGTCACGCCACTGCCCGCCCCAGGTGCCACCCCAGCCTCAACGGGAGCGGCGAGTCACGAGTCCACAGGCTGGCCGAAGGGCCCCCACTTCTCGCGGAAGTACTCAATGATCTTGCTAGCCTGCTCATGGCTAACCTCGACCAGCTCGTCGTCGAAATCGCTGCGCTTCCATTCCACGATGATCGGGGTGAAGCTCCAGCTGAAGTCGCGGCGAAGACCTTCGTCAGTGAAGCCGTTGCCATCGAACTCCAGCCGACGCAGGAGCCCATACGGCCTGTCGACGGTCGTCTCACCGTCGACGATCGCATAGTAAGTGATCTTGTCCGGCATCTAGCTGTGACCTCTCCCATGGTAGTCTGCGATGTCTGCTGCACCCGCCGGAAGGGCAACCCAGCGACATATTTCCCGTTGGAACGACTCGAGTTCTCGTACCGCTCGTCATCCTTCCGTCAGCGGGTTGCGGAACGCGCTCGTAGGAGCCGTGGGTGACCTCCTGCTTGGCGTGATAGCTCTCTGGCGTGTGGAACTGCACCTCGAACCGCTGGCCCTCCGGCGTGACCCAGCGGGTGTTGATCCCTTTGTACTCCGGATCATCACGCCAGTGGTTCTTGCTGTAGACCATCCGATAATCGCCTACCTCTAGTCGCTGCTTGATGTCCCGAGTACCCATCGGAATAGCTACTGGACTCGAAGCAGAAGGTATAGCGGATCGCGTCACTGATCTGCTCGTGTCACCTCGGCAGGCGTCCTGTTCGGGCTCGTGCTCAGATTTTCTCGGCGATCTTCTCCTTGAGGCGATCCTCACCTTTGAGGCGATGCTTCAAGGCCTTCCAGCCAGCCGCCGCAAGTATTGTCATGTTCCGCTTCTCTCACGTGCTCAGTCAGCTTCTTTTCTGTTTGACGGACTCCGGCGATGACATCGTTGCTCTGCGCGTGCCGTTCTGGGTTCAGGTACTGGTTGCCGTCTCCCCGCCAGGAGCCTTCTGGATCCCGGGAGCGGTCCACTACCGCAGCCACCAGGTCCGCGGGCCATCTGCGCACGTGATCCGCCCACGCTCGCAAGAACCTGGGCACCTCGCTCCAGTAGTTCCGCTTGACCGCGTCGGCCTGGGGGTCTGGATCATCAATTCCGCGAGCCGGCGTCCCGTCGGCGTCGCGTTCGGAAGTGTCCGGTACGGGGTGTGCCTCAATGCCACTGTCGCGGTTGTCATTCCGCGCGTCGTCATAGGTGCGGGCCTCGCGACGATCGCTTCGGTCCTCCTCCGGCTTCTCTGACGGCGCGAGGAGTTCTGGATCGTCGGTGCGCAGGGAGCTCGGGTGGCCTGGTGGCAGGCGTTCCAGGCGCTGACGGAGATCAGCCCTCGACCAGCGCTCGGGCTGGTCGCTCATGGCTAAGCGGTCAGTTGCCTCGGAACGGTCCGTTACGGCCGGTAAGTCTCGCCGTAACTGCCCCGGCACGTCGTTCGCGTCCGGCGGATCAGGCGCGTGCTGTCGGCCCGCCCGGTCCAGTGATCCCGGCACCGTCGGCTCCCTTCGCTGCACACCCGGCATACCGTCGCCATCGTAGGCAACGGCCGGATTCCGGCATAAGGGGTGTCGCCCGGTGTCTCAAACTTCTAGTCAGCGTCGCCGAACAAGGTCGTGCGCAGGCCGCGCAGGACGATGTCGAGACCTTGGCCGAGCTCTCTGGTGAACTGGGCGAGGACAAGCTGTACGGGCACATCAAGCCGCGCAAGACCCGGACCCGGTTCCTGGAATTCTGCCGGTACCTGCGCTCCCTCTACCCGCCCGGCAGGCGGATCGCGATCATCTGCGACAACTTCAGCCCGTACCTGACCACGGCCAACGACGGCCGGGCCGGCGCCTGGGCCGCGGCGAACAACGCCGAGATCGCCGATACGCCCTCGAATTCGTCGTGGTTTAAAACCGGATCGAGGCGCAGTTCACGGCGCTGCGGTACTTCGCGCTCGACGGCACCGGCCACGCCAGCCACAAGGAGCAGGCCGACATGATCCGCCGGTACATCATCTGGCGCAACAGCTACGCCTACGACGAACGCCTGCGCCGCATCATCGAGCGGGCGAACGTAGCCTGATGCGGCATTAGATGACTCCTAGCTCGGCGGCCCGCTGCCGTTCGATCTTGGTCACTTCCCGTTGCGTGATCGCGTGTGCTCCGAGTTCTATGGCGCGGTCACGCTGGCCAGCGGTCACGGTAATTTGCCAGGAAACCGGCACCTGCTGCGGCCCAACCAGGCTGCCCGGCTGAGATACCTGGCGGGGAAGACCGAGCCTTGCGGCGAATTCCTGCAGTTCATCCTGGGTGTCGGCCGTCAGTATAAACCAGGGGTCAGATATCCCGGCAGCCCATCTCTCCTGGTGCTTCATCTTGTAAGCGTAGACAGTCACGTCATCCTGACTCACCCAGAGTGCTCAGTAGCTAAAGAGGGCTACGGTTCCATTGTGCCACGTTGCTCGTGATATAGATCCAAGAGCGTGCCGGTCTATCCGTGAGTGACCGTGTGGGCCCCCGCCGCACCCGGCGGCAGGCATTCTGTCACCGGCCCAGTCTCGGCGATCAGCACCGCGCACGAAAGCTGCCCAGCCGAGCAAGCTCACCGGGCAAACGTGACCCGCTACGGCACTAGCTCGCACCGAACGGCACGCTGGGGCAGCTCGTCGACCGGCGCCGAGTCCGTCGGCAGCCAGGCCAGGTGAGTCACGAGTCCACGGGCTGGCCGAAGGGCCCCCACTTCTCCCGGAAATACTCGATGATCTTGCTAGCCTGCTCATGACTGACTTCGTACCAGTTCGTACGTGAAGTCGCCGCGCTCCCACTCCGACGATAGCTGGGGTGAACTTCCAGCTGAAGTCCTTGCCGCAGGCCCTCATCGGTGAAGCCGTCACCGTCGAATTCCAGCCGACGTACGAGCCCGAGGGGATCTCTCAACTGTCCGCCGCCGCCGACGACCGCATAGTAAGTGATCTTGTCTGGCATTAATGGCCTTTCTCGCGGTAGTTCGGGAATGGCTGCGTGCACCCTCTGGCGCTGTGATCCACGGACACACTTCCTGTTGAAACGCCTCAGCTCCCGCGTCTCTTCGTCTCCTGGTCAGCGGGTTGCGCAGCCGTTCGTAGGAGTCTGGGTGATCTTCCTGCTTGGCATGATAGCTCTCCGGTGTATGGAACTGCACCTCGAACGGTGACCCTCCGGCGTGACCCAGCGGGTGTTGATCCCCTTGTACTCCGGATCATCGCGCCAGTGGTTCTTGCTGTAGACCATCTCATACCTGCACGCTTCGAGCCGTTCCTTAATGTCCCAGTAGCCATCTGTGTAATTCTCCGGCTCGGCACAGAATGTGTAGCGGATGGCGTCAGGAATCTGCCGCACGATTTCCTCGGCCTCGTGGCGTCCGGCGCGCTCGCTCCAAGACGCTCGGCGATCTTTTCCTTGAGGCGGTCTTCGCCCTTGAGGCGGAGCTCAAGACCTTCCAGCCAGCCGCCGCAGGCATTGTCGCGCTCGGCTTCTCTCATGTGCTCGGTCAGCGGCTCTTCTGTTCGTCGCACCCCGACGATCACCTCCTTGGCCCGCTTGTGCTGGTCTGGGTTCAGGTACCGCGCGCCGTCTCCCCGCCAGGATCCATCCGGATCCCGAGAACGGTCCACCTCTGAAGCCGCCCGCTCAGTTGGCCATCTGCGAACGTGATCCGCCGCCGCGCGCAGGAACCCAGACACCTCGCTCCAGTAGTCCCTTTCGACCAGGTCGGCCCGACGGTCTGCTTTCCCTTCACGACGGGCGTCGGTATCTCGCCCGGCTTTCTCCTCGGGCGAGTGGAAGTCCGGCTCCCGTAGCACGGACCGCTGGTCGGAGTCGAGCTCGTCGGTTCGCAGGGAACTCGGATGGCCTGGCGGCAGGCGTTCCAGGCGCTGCCGCAGATCGGCCTTCGACCACCGCACGGGATGGTCGCTCGTGGCTAAGTGATCGGTCTCTTCGGAAAGGTCCGCAACGGCCGGTAAGTCTGACCGCGGGGATGCCGACCGTAACTGTTCCGGCACGTCGGTCGCATTCGGCCGGTCTCGCGGTCCCGGCACGGTCGGCTCCCTTCGCTGCGCTCCCGTAATGCCGCCGCCATCGTAGATCCAAATTATGGCGTAAGGCTATGTATCTGAACTGTCCGTCCGGAAGCGCGCTTCTCGGCCATCGGACGGGCCGAGCCTTCACCTCGGCTGTGCTCAAGAGGAGGCCCGTCCTCGCCGTATGCCCGATGTGACCGAGAAGCGCCGCACCCCGCTGTCCGCGCCTGTCGCAAACCCAAAGCACCGCGCTTACCTTTCTATTACTCTCCCTTTACCCCTGACCGCCTCGGGGGCGGGCCGCGATGAGCTGGGAGGGATGAATGGCCGCGGACGACCTGCTGCTGCGGGCTGACGCGCGCCTCCTGCACATCGGCCCGCACAAGACCGGCACAACCACCGTCCAGAGCGCTCTCCACCTGGCCCGCAAGCGACTGGCCGCTCGAGGCGTCGCCTATCCCGGCAAGGGGAGGCAGCCGCTGTGGGCGATCCTCGCGGTCACCGGCCAGCCGGCGTTGCTGGGCGAGCCGCGCCCGGACATGACCTACTGGAACCGGCTTGTCCGGGATGTCGGCGCGGCGCGCAACCAACGCGTCGTGGTAAGCAGCGAGTTCCTGGCGGAAGCAGACGATGCGGCGGCCCGCCGCGTCATCAACGACCTGGGCGGCCCGCAGGTGCATGTCGCGGTGACGCTGCGGCCCCTGACCAGGATCCTGCCGTCCCAGTGGCAGCAGTACCTGCAGAACGGCTACCGCATGCCGTACCTGGAGTGGCTCGACGGCATACTCAGCGAGCCGCCACGCACGCCGACTCCCGGCTTCTGGCGCCGTCACAGGCACGACGAGCTCATCGCCCGGTGGGCGACCGCTGCCGGTGCCCAGAACCTCACGGTCATCATGGTCGACGAGTCGGATCGGCTGATGGTCCTGCGCACGTTCGAATCGATGCTGGGACTGCCGGACGGTTTCCTGATCCCGGAAGAGGGGTCGGAGAACCGGTCCCTCACCCTCGCCGAGGCCGAGATCGTGAGGCTGCTCAACGAGGAGTTTAAGCGCCGGGAATGGCCCAACCGCAGCTACGCCAAGTTCGTGCGGTACGGCGCGGTCGAGCAGCTGAAGATGCGGCAGCCATCGCCGGACGAGCCGAGGATCGCCACTCCGGTGTGGGCGCTCAAACGGGCGGCCGAGATCGGAGCCGAGACGGCCAGGAACATCTCGGCGCTCGGCGTGCGGGTCGTCGGTGACATCTCGGTGCTCGGCGAGCCCACAGCCGGCCCGCAGGAGACGCGGCCAGATACCGGGCCCGATGTGCCGCTGATCCCGGCCGAGGCCGCCGTCCAGGCCATCCTCGGAGGCTTCATGGCCGGCGGCGCGGGCGGGCTGACAGCCGGGGAGATTCTGCGCGAAGTGGACGCCAAGAGCCTGAGGCGCGCGCTTGCGCAGCGCGGCCGGCAGCGAATGCAGAGGACGCTGCGGATGCAAAGGACCCTGGGCCTGCAGCGGACGCAGCGCCTGCCGCGCTAGAGGCCCCGGCGGTGCGGGAGCACGCTGTTTTGCGAGCATACGAGCGTAACGGCACGATGTGCGGCTTCGGTGGTGCTCTGGTCCCGCAGGCCGATCGAAATCGCGGCAGCATATCACGTATTTTAAAGAAGGCCGCGCACGCGCTTTCCCGATGCCTGAGCGTTGATTAGAACGCGTCAACAATACGTCAAGAAAGCATCTGCTTGGTTATTGCTGCGAACTTATTTGGTTCTGACGCGCGATGAGCGGGAAAAGAAACCCGTAACCCCTGGAGGAGCCGAGATCAAAGTATCACGCGCTACGAAGGGGAACCGGAACACATGTTCCATCGCAAGTTCGTAACCATGGTGTGCGCTGTCCTGGCCTCGATGACGTTGACCGTCGAGGCCGCCAACGCCTCGACTCATTCGGATCTGCGCCCGCTGCGTGAAATCGCTTACGAGTACGCCGTCGCGCAGCACGGCAAATGGTACTGCTGGGGCGGAACCGGGCCATCTTGCTTCGACTGCTCCGGTCTCGTCTATGCCGCGTACCAGCACGTGCACATCCAGCTGCCCCGGACCACCTATGAGATGCTGGCCAGCGGCCAGCTGATCCAGATAAGCCAGGCCCAAGCGCGGCGCGGCGACCTGGCCTTCTACGGTGACGGACACGTGGAACTGGTCGATAGCCCGACCATCATGTTCGGCGCAGAGACCACCGGCACGCAGATCGGGTGGACGCTATCCACCCCCTACTGGCACCCCACGGCCTTCTACCGGGTCAGGGGCGCCGGAAGAAGATAACGGGCCCAAAGCCGCGCGATGCCGTGGCCTGTGCCAGGCGGCCAGTACCTGTCTCGCGCCTGCCCAGGCGCGGCTCAACAAGCGCGTCGACCATTATCTGGGCTTGTTCGATTCTGTCGCCGCCGACGGGCCACGATCTATATCTCAAACGCTCGCGGTTATTATTTCGTAGGCTGGTTCCGGAAAACCGGCGCCGATTGCTCGATGCAGAACAGCGTCGTTGGCCCGGCGTTCAGCCATCCGATGAGCCGTCGCGGCCGGGCGCCGATCCGGCGACCCGGGCGGGCGGAAAGCGGCGCTCCGAGTCGTCCATCTTCGCCTGCGCGGCCGCCCCGAGGTCGATGCCGACCACGTCCGCCAGCAGGACCAGGTACAGCAGGACGTCAGCCATCTCCTCGCCGACCCGGGTCCTGAGCGGCTCGACGGCAGCCAGGTCCCTGGCCTCGGCCGCGGGCAGCCACTGGAACAGCTCGGCCAGCTCGCCGACCTCGCCGACCAGGGCGAGCAGCACCGACTTCGGGTCGTGGAACTTGCCCCAGTCCCGGTCTTCGGCGAATTTCCTCATGCGGGCGCGGAGGATCTCGAGTTCGGACACGCATGGAGCATCCCACGCCGGGCCACGCCGGCGCCGGCGCCGCCGCGAGCACGGGCGCCCGCGCGGGCGGCCCGGGCCCGGGTGCCGGAAACTACCGGGGTGCCCCGAACCAGGTGCGCAGGGCCTCGGGCAGGCCAGCGGCCGGATCGGACGCGTGCGGTCCGGCCGCCCAGGCGACGCAGCCGTCGGGCCGGATCAGCATCGCGGAGGCGGGAGCGGGCTCGGTCACGGCGCGGGCGGCGACCACGTTAACCCGGTCGGACCAGCCCGAGGCCGCGTCGGCGACCGAGGACGCGGTGAAGTCGATCAGCACACCCCGGGCGGCCCGGACGAGCTCGGCGACCCGGGTGCCGCCCCCGCCGGTCTCCAGCCCGAGGTCGGGCGCGAGCCGTCCCAGCAGCGGGTGCGGCGTCATGCCGCCGGGCGGCATCTGGTGATGGACGTCGGAGCCCTCCATGATCTCGCCGACGTGCCGCAGCGCCTCGGGGTACTCCATCAGCTCGCCGAACAGCTCGCGCAGCGCGTCGGCGTACTCACCACTGCCGGACAGCGCCTTCTGGGCCCTGGTCTGCAGGATGGCCCGCCGGCCGGCCGCATGGCGCTCGGCGTGATACGAGTCCAGCAGGCCGTCCGGCGCCCAGCCCCGGACCTCCGCGGCGAGCTTCCAGCCGAGGTTGACCGTGTCGAGCAGGCCGACGTTGAGCGACCCCCCGGCCCCGAAGATGTGGGCGGCGTCGCCGGCCAGCAGCACCGGGCCAGTCCGGTAGCGATCGGCCTGCCGGCTGTTGCCCACCGTCCGGGTCAGCCACTGCGGATCGCTCATCTCCAGGTCGGCGCCGAGCACCCGGCGGGCGCTGGCGCGCAGCTCGTCGAGCGTCATCGGGACATCCGGGTCGGCCGGGGCCGAGGAGTCGTCCTCCCTGGTGTAAAAGATGAACATCCCGGGCGGAGCCGACTTGTCCAGCGACGCGAGCGGCGCGAATGAATAGGCACCCCGCGGCGTCAGAGTGGTCGCCGTCAGCCGCACCCGGCCGATGCCAGGCACCTCCGCCTCGCCGCCGCCTGGCACCATCGCCACCGTCGGCAGGAGCACCCGCCCGATCCGGGAGATCTCCGACGAGGTCACGCCGGGGAAGCCGATGCCGGCCTGCTTGCGCACCAGGCTATGGGCGCCGTCGCAGCCCACGACGTACCGCGCGCGCAGCCGGTAGCCGCCGCCGGGACCGCGCACGTCCAGCGTGACGCCGGAGTCGTCGCCGGGCCCGGACAGCGCGAGCACCTCATGCTCGCGCCGGACGCTCCCGCCGAGTTCCCGCAGGCGTTCCTCCAGCACCCGCTCCAGCCACCGCTGCGGTATCGCCAGGATGTGCAGCGGGCTGGCGCCCAGCCGGGAGAAGTTCAGCTGCAACGGCCCGAACGGGAACTGCGGCACCGGCCCGGCGTACGTGGCCTCCGCCCGCAACCGGTCCAGCAGTCCGCGGTAGTCCAGCACGGGCACGATCTGGCCGACCAGGCCGTTGCCCTTGGGGATCTGGCTGATCTCGGGCAGCCGCTCGAGCACCACCGCGTCGGTACCGCCCAGGCGCAGTTCGGCGGCCAGCATCAGCCCGGCCGGGCCGCCGCCGACGATCACGACATCGGCGGCCGGCGCCGCCGCGGCGGCCGTCATGACTGCGGCCCGTCGAGTACGTCGCGCAGCGCGGCGGCGAAGAAGTAAAGGTCGGCACCGTCTGACTTGGCGACGCCCGCGGTCCACCTGCTCATGCCCGCCACTCTCCCAGATTCTTGCCGATGGAGCGGTATAGCGCTGCCGCGCCGGTGCCGCTGCGGCCCCTGCTCGAGCTCGCGCTCAGGCAGCCCGCCATCCCCGGCCCCTCGCCACTCCGGCCAAGCCGAGCAGCCCGGCCGCCCCGGCTGGTGCCAATTTCGGATAGCCGTATCCATCCTCGGACTACGTCCGGATTCCGTCGCCATGCACATTTCACTCGTTCGGTGCGAACATTTGGTACAAATCATCCGCAATAGTGACCGGGACGCGTGAAAAGTCGCGATGATCAAGGAAGCGGCGCCGGCCACGGGGCACGCGGGTAGATTCAAGTCCGTGGGCTGGGACGAGGTGGCCGCCGGGGTCTTCCAGCGCCGCTACGACCCGCTGGACGTGAGCGTCTGCGTGATCCGCGGGTCGGACGGCCTCGCCGTCGTGGACACGCGCTCGTCACCGCAGCAGGCCGACGAGATCCGTGCGGACCTGCGGGAACTCGGCAGCATGCCGGTCCGCTGGGTGATCAACACGCACGCGCACTTCGACCACACCTTCGGCAACCAGCGGTTCGGCCCCGGCTCGGACCTGAACGCGCCGATCTACGGCCACGTCCGGGTCCCGGCCCACCTCGACGCCTGGGCGCGGCCGTTGCTCGCCGAGTGGATCGCCCGCGGCGAGGAACCTCTCGAAGAGTGGCGCGCGGTGATCATCACACCGCCCACCGACCTGGTCGGCGACCGGCACGCGCTCGACCTCGGGGACCGGGCCGTCGACATGTTCCATCTCGGCCGCGGCCACACCGACAACGACCTGCTGCTGCACATCCCCGACGCGGCGGCGTGGCTGCTCGGTGACGTGATCGAGGAGTCCGGCCCGCCGTGCTACGGGCCCGATTCCTTCCCGCTCGACTGGCCGGTGACCGTGACCCGCCTGCTGTCCCTGCTCACCGACGGCGATGTCCTGGTGCCCGGGCACGGCCGGCCGGTCGACCGGAAGTTCGTGCGCGCCCAGCAGGAGCAGCTCGCCGGGGTGGCCGGCCTGATCAGGGAACTTCATGGCGTGGGCGTTCCAGGCGGCAATGCGGCTGAGGCGGGCGGACACCGGTGGCCCCTGCCCGCCGGCGCGCTGGCCGCGGCGATCGAGGCCGGCTATGCCCAGCTGACCGCCGAGCACGGACCATGAGTTCGGCCCCGGCCCGACGTCACCCCAGTTCAGAGCCCTGAACGCATAGACCGGCCACCGAGGCCTACGCTCCGCGCGGGCCGGGAATGGTGGGAACAGCGACATAGACGCCTAGGCTGGCCGCTGGCCAGCTCCTCATAGCCCCATCACCGCCTGCACCCGGCCGTTCGCTACGGCGTCCATCAGGCCCTGGTAGTCCTTCGCATTCTGGTCGGCGTAGGCGACCGCGAAATCGGCGATCGCGTAGTCGAACTCCTTGGTCTCGCCCAGGTAGCCGGAGATCACCGTGGCGCGCCCGGTGCGGGCGTGCCCGCGGGCCAGGGCCCAGCCGCACAGCCGCCCGTAGTAGTTGAGCTGCCCCGCGTCCATGGCCGGGACGTCCATGCTGCCCTTCATGTCCCGCAGCTGGCGCACGTAGTAGTCCCGGCCGCTCTTCCCGCCGGCCGCGATGCCCCTGGTCCAGCCGAGGAACTCGTCGGTGGCGGCCTGGGTCATCCGCTGCCCCCTGGCCACCCGCTCGCCCTGGTGCTGATACTCGCTCGGGCCCGCGTAGGCCGCGAGCACCGACTCCTGTGCCTCCTTGAGCTGCAGGAACAGCGGCTCGTCCTCGCGGTCGCCCAGGAGCAGCAGGACGAACGCCTCGGTGCCGACCGAGCCGACACCGACGACCTTGCGCGCGAAGTCGCCGAAGTAGTAGCGGCGCAGCACCTCCCGCCGGTCGGCCGCCAGCGTCTCCTTGTACTGCGCGATCGCGCTGCGCAGCTCGTTGAGCATCTCGGGGTTCCGCTCGATCGGGAAGCGCACGATCATCGGATGGTCCGGGCGGATCCGGTACTCCCCGCCGACCTGGTCGCAGAACTTCATCAGCGCCTTCAGGCTGGTGCGGCGCTGCGCCTTCCTGATGTCGGCGCGGCGGCGGCGGACCGCCTTCTTCGGCTGGACCGCGTCGTACAGCCGGGTCACCTCGTCGACGTCGATCCTGGAGTACCAGACGTTGAGGAACCGCATCGTGGCGTAGTTCGCCATCTCCGCGCGGTAGCTGTTGGCGCAGCGGCGTGCCGCGGTGTGCGCCTGCTGGTCGGAGAACCCGTTGTCGCGCGCGGCGACGGCGAAGCTGGCCGCCAGCCGCTTGACGTCCCACTCGAACGAGGCCGGCAGCGTCTCGTCGAAGTCGTTGACGTCGAAGACCAGCCGCCGGTCCGGCGCGGCGAACATGCCGAAGTTCAGCAGGTGCGCGTCGCCGCAGCACTGTACCCGCAGCTCCGTCGTGGGCGTATGGGCGAGATCCCACGCCATCGGCGCTGCCGCGCCCCTGAAGTAGGCGAACGGCGACGTGAGCATGCGGCCGTACCGGATCGGCACCAGGTCAGGCACCCGGGTCTTGGCCTGCTTCTCGAGGATCTCGACCGGGTCGGGCCGGTTCGGCGGCGGCAGCCACTCGGCCTGCTGGGCGAGAGCGACCCGCTCACGCCGGGCGCGGCCCCGAGCGCGCCACTCATCAGGCGTGAGTATCTCGTGCGGCGGGGCAAGGACCCCCGGAGAGATCTTGCTCATTGTGTCACTGACTCCCGATTGTGAGCGCTGCGTCGGCGACGGCACGTTAACCGAGGTCACGGCCGTCCCAACGGCTAGACATACCCCGGCATTTTGCGATCAAGACCTCTGCCGAGTACGCGGTCCGGTACCCGCCCCGGAGCCGCGCCTGCGGGCGCGGGGCCTGCTGCGGCAGGATGCTGCCATGCCTACCCACGTTGCCCTGCTGCGGGGCATCAACCTGGCCGGCCGCAACAAGGTCGCCATGGCTGACCTGCGGGAGGTCGTGACCTCCCTGGGCCATGCCGACGTGGCGACGTACATCCAGAGCGGCAACGTGGTGTTCAGCACGGCGGAGACCGACACTGCGGCGATGGCGTCCGCCCTGGAGCAGGCCATCGCCACATCGCTCCGGGTCCCGGCGCGGGTCGTGGTGCTGTCCAGCGAGGAACTGGCTCAGGTGGCGCGCGACAACCCGTACTCGGCCGAGCCGGACGCCAGGGCCGTGCACGCCGTGTTCCTGAGCGGGAAGCCCGGGCCCGAGGTGGCGGAACGGGTGGCGGCCGCCCAGCAGCTGGCCGCCGGGCAGGGCAGCCGCGACTCGGCCCGGCTCATCGGGCGCACCATCTTCCTGCACACCCCGGACGGCTACGGCCGCAGCGACCTGGCCGCGGCGCTGGTCAAGCTCGGCCAGAAGAAGACGGACGACGTGACGGGCACGGCTCGCAACTGGGCTACGGTCACCAAGCTGCTCGCCCTCTGCGGCCCCTGACCGTCAGCTGGCCCGCCTGACCGTCAGCCGGCCGCCTCGCGCAGCCGCCGAACTCGGCGGCCAGCGACCCCGGACGGACGCACCATGGCACGGGTTAGGGTGGCGTTCGCGAACAAGGCCAGCATGGACTGCCCGCAGAGTCGCCCGCCAGAAGCTCGAAAAGGCCACGAACGGATCGGATTCTCTAATTACCGGCCCTAGCCACTCGTGCCCGTTGCCGTTGACTTCACCAGCATCGGAGGTCACGCGGGCTTGCTGGCGACGATGATCTTCGTAATCTGCGGGATCAGGATCTGCGATGAAACGCTCACGAAACCCTGCTCGACCAGGAGAACGCTCAAGGTCGCGGCGGAGAATGACCCGGCGTCGGGTTGGAAGGCGAGATTCAGCAGGAACCATTGGGCTGCCAGCGCAGGTCCCTGCTCGTCGTCGTCGAGCATGAAGTCGTGGACGATCAGCAGCCCTCCAGGACGAAGGGAGCGGTAAGCGCTTGCCAGCAGTGTCGGGATGTCGTCCTCCTTCACCGCGCTGAGGAGGTATGACACGAGCACGACATCCCGGTTGTCCGGCCAGCTGGTGTCGAGTGCGTTCCCGCCGACTAGCTGGATGCGTTCGCTCAGGCCGGCGGTGGCGATGAATTGGCGGGCGACTTGGATCACGTTAGGGAAGTCGATGATTGTCGCGGCCAGCTGGGGATAGCGCCTGCACAAGCTAATTGAGAAGGCCCCGCTTCCACCGGCGACATCGAGCAGCGTCCTGCTCCCATGAAGATCGATCATTTTGGCGAGCTGGATTGCCGGCCCGAGTGAGGCCGCGTGCTGAGCGGCTGAGAATACCTCAGCCTCAACGGGGTCCCTCATCAAGCCTTCCATGTCGGAGACGAGGTTGCTCGGGTCGCCGGCGAGTCCAGCATCAAGATGTTCCAGCGCGGGGTAGAGCTGGCGGTCGATCTGCAGTCGGTAGTACTCGCCGAAGTACGCAGGCGAACCTCGCGTGAGATATCTCTCGCTCGCCGGACTGTTGTGGAAGCGGTCGTCATCTCGGACGGTCAGGCCGAGTGCGGTGAGAGTCGCGAGCAGGGTCTTCACGCGACGAGCCGGTATACCCGATTCCCGGGCGACTGCGTCGATGGTTTTGGGTTCCAGGAGGCGGCTGAACAAGTCCAGTTCAAGCGCCGCGAACAGTGCCTTAGAAGCGATGAACCCGTAAGCGATTCGCGAGATATCGCGAACGTCCGTCAACGGCTCCACACGTCCTCCTACGGTAGCGAGCTGGCGGGCGACCGGAACCGGGTGGCGCACCGGCAGCAGGTACAGCCCGATGTACAGTGGCAGCTCAGCCTGAGCAGCGCTTCATGTCATCGTCGCGCATGACCTGGACGCGCTAGAACAGAAGATTATCGAAGCGGAACTTGCCAGCTGAGCAAAGCCTGCCTCGCCTCTCGGCCTCGCTTAGCCCTCGACGTGCAGCCTCAAATCTCGGAACGCCTCTACGAGCTTAGGTGTAGGCCACGACGCGTTGAGGCCGCTCGGGTTGGGCAGCACCCACAGGCGGGTGGCGCCTGCGGTCAGCTGCTGCGGCCCCACAGTGGCGCGGGCCTCGCCGAACGCCGTCCGGTAGGCGGTGACGCCGACCACCGCCAGCCAGCGCGGGGCCAGCCGCGCGGCCTTGGCCAGCAGCGCCCGGCCGCCGTCGCGCAGTTCCTGATCGGTGAGCTCGTCGGCGCGCGCGGTGGCACGGTCGGCGACATTGGTGATGCCCAGCCCTAGGCCGAGGAGCTGCTCCTGCTCGTCGGGCCGGAACTGGCGCGGGGTGAAGCCGGACCGGTGCAGGGCCGGCCAGAACCGGTTTCCCGGCCGAGCGAAGTGGTACCCGGTGGCGGCGGAGTACAGGCCGGGGTTGATCCCGGAGAACAGGACGCGCAGGCCGGGCGCGACGACATCGGGAAGGGTCAGGCCGGCGGCCGCCGCCAGCTCGGCGCGCGTCGGCCGGCGCGGGCCGGTCACCGCGGAAGGCTCAGCCACGGCCCAACCATAGAGCGCCCCGCTCGGCCAGGTAGAACTGTGCCATGGGTGACGCTCTGGTTTCCTCCGCCTCGGAGGGCGCCGTCTGATCAGGGTAGAACCTGACCGGTTCGAGGAGATGGTCGCGGCGGCGCTTGACTCGCTGCCCGACGATCTCGGCCGCCTCATCAGCAACGTGGCCATCACCGTCGAGCACGGCCCGGGTCCGCGCGGGCTGCTCGGGCTCTACCAGGGAGTGCCGCTCACCAGCCGGACGGCATCGGGCTACGCCGGCGTGCTGCCCGACCGGATCACCATCTACCGCCTGGCCATCTGCGCGATCTGCGATACCGAGGAGCAGGTGATCGAGCAGGTGCGCCGGACCGTGATCCACGAGGTTGCGCACCAC
The DNA here is from genome assembly GCA_963729365.1 of uncultured Actinomycetota bacterium. Taxonomy (GTDB): domain Bacteria; phylum Actinomycetota; class Actinomycetes; order Streptosporangiales; family Streptosporangiaceae; genus JASHPR01. Next base: position 258,112 of record CAVSNQ010000002.1, on the reverse strand, counting down.
TTCGGCATCGGCGACGAGCGACTCCGCGAGCTCGGCTGGTAAGGCGGGGGCGTTAATGCACGGCGCCGGCCGGCGGGCGCCAGTGCCGCCAGCCGGGATGCACCGCGAAGTAGCGCGACGGCCCGGGCGGGATCGCGGCCAGGCGCTCGCGCGGGCTGAGGGCCAGCCCGGCCGGAACCGGCTCCCACCAGGGCTCGCGGGAGAACATGCGGCTGAATATCTCCCACTGGCCGCCCGCCGGGCCGAGCACGAGCTGGGCCGGCACCGGCTGGTCCGGGCACTGCCAGCGGAAGTCGCCGGACAGGCGCAGCGACGCCGCCCGGTTGGGCAGCGCCGCGTGCGAGGTGAGGCAGTGGAACACGAGCGCGTCCCCGGCCCGGTAGTCCGTGGTGGCCCAGCCGCGCTCGCGCGGGCGGAGCACGCGCGGCCGCAGCGGCGGGCCGAGATGACTTCCCGGCCGCACGGCCAGGCCACCCAGCTTGACCGGGATGTCGGTCAGCGGCACCCAGGTGGTCAGCATGTCCTGCACCCCGGAGACGCCGTAGTCCTGGTGGACGTAGCGGCCGCGAGCCACGCCGGGCGGGTGCTCCGGGTAGATCGCCCGCAGCACCTTGACCGGGTAGGAGAACGCCTGCGGCCCGAGGACGGTCCTGATCGTCCGGCGCAGCTCGGCGAGGTAGGGAATCCGGTTGAACCCGCGGCTCGTGATCGCCGCCCGGAACGCCGGGTCGCCGAGCGCCTCCTTCGGGTTGAGCGCTCGCCGGTTCACGGAGGCGAGCCCGTTCCCTTCGATCCATCCGCCCCGGCGCAGCGCCGTGACCACGCCGTCCGCGGCTGCGTGCATCTCGGCGGCGGGCAGCAGGCCGCGGAAGAAGAGGTACCCGTCGTCGGCCAGGCGGCGGCGCAGCGCGCCCGGGTCGCTCAGCAGCGCATCGGATGCTGACAGCTCGTCCATAGCGGCCACGGTAGCTCCGCGGCACCCATCCTTAGCTGGGAGAAACCGGCGCCAATGCCGGGAGAATGCTGCGCGGAAGCTGAGCCACCGTCACGGTTCCTGCAGGCCGGACTCAGGCCCGGCCGACGGCAGGTCCGGTTGCGGCGCCGCGCCGTCCTGGCGGGACGTGGCCGACCTCGGCTGGCCTCGCGTCGGCCAGAAGCAGGACGCGGCCTGGGTGGCCCAGGGTGGCCGCGGCGGAACGTTAAAGCGACTGACAAAGGCGGACGTGGCGGTCTGCATTCCGGCCACCAGCCCGTCCCGCCGCTGGTCAAAGCCATCGGTGTCGACCAGGCCGCGTTCTGAGCGGAGGTGCAGCAGCCCGAGTTCGGTGGCCGAGAGCTGGTACTCGGCCATGTCCCGCAGCGCGCCCAGGCCGCCGTGCAGCCGCGCCCAGTGCCTGGCCTGGCGGCGGTGCGGCAAGCTGCTCAGCATCGACACATCCGCCCCGGTAAGGATGCCGGCCGGCTCGTACTCGGGCAGGAAGCGGCGGATGAGCCGGATGATGCGCCGCCGGTCCAGGATCATGGCGATGAGCAGGATGACGACGATGCCGACCAGGATCGCGTAGGTGAGGGCGAGCCTGCTCACCGCCCCGGCCAGCGAGGCATTCCACAGCGCGTGCAGCGCCACGGCGGCGACCCAGCCGACGCCGACCGCCCACAGGCCCCGGCCCCTGCTGGTCATGGCCGCGTACGCCACGCCCGCGCCGATCAGCGAGGCGAACAGCGCCTGGCAGACCGGGGAGAGCACGCCGCGCAGCACGAACGTGGTGGCCACGCCGTCGAAGCCGTAGCGGGTGGCCTGCGTGTAGTAGAAGAGATTCTCGATCAGCGCGAAGCCCAGGCCGACCATGCTCCCGTAGACGACCCCGTCGCTCACGCCGTCGATCTCCTGCGGGCGCAGCCACAGCAGCCCGACGAGAACGGCGCCCATGAGCGTCTCCTCGAGGACGGCCACGCCGATGACCGCCGTGGCCGACGCGGTGACGAACCCGCCGGACCGCAGCGCCGGGGTGGTGAGCAGCTGGTTACCGGCGAGCAGCCCGATCAGCCCGATCAGCGCGGCGGAGCCCGCTCCCCACAGGAAGACGAAGACCAGGCTGCCGGGCGGCTCGGGTTCCAGCCGGTCCAGGTAGAGCACCCCGGCCAGCAGGGCCGGGATGGGCAGCAGCGCGAGGGTTAATCCGATCCCGGCCGGCAGTGCCCCCCGCGCGGCGACCACCGCGAGCGCGCCGAGCGCGACGAGACTGCAGGCGGCGACGCCGACGATGAAGCCGACCGGCGTATGACCGGCCCGGCGGTCGCCGGTGACGGCCCGCGGATCGATCGGCGCCACTCTCGCAGCATAACCAGCCGGGCCCGTCATTCCCACAATCGCGGGGGACGAGCGGGCCTATTTACGCAACCGTTCGGAAATGGCGCGTGCCGGGGCCGGCGCGGGCGCTGGCCCGCGCTATTCCGGCTGGCTACATTCGTGTGCATGTTCGAAGCGGCGCGCGTGCTCGAAGAACTGAACGACGAGCAGCGCCGCGCCGCGACGCACGCCGGCGGCCCGCTGCTGGTGCTCGCCGGGGCCGGAACAGGCAAGACCGGGACCCTGGTCGCCCGGGCCGCCTGGCTGCGGGCCCAGGGCACCGAGGCCAGCCGGATCCTGCTGCTGACGTTTACCCGCAGAGCCGCCGACGACATGCTGGCCAGGGTCGAATCAACGGCCGCGCGAAACGGGAGCCCGGGCGACAGGATCTGCGGCGGCACCTTCCACGCGATAGCGCACCGGATCATCCGGGCGCACGCCGAGTCGTTCTCGCTGCCGCCCGCGTTCAGCGTGATCGACCCGGCCGACGTGGCCGACGTGCTCGACTCGCTGCGCGCCGGCCACGACCTGGTGGGCGCCAAGCGGCGGGCCCCGCGGGCCCAGGTGTGCGCCGACATCTACACCCGCTGCGTGAACACCCAGACCACGATCGCCGACGTGGTGGCGGGCAGCTTCCCCTGGTGCCGCGACTTCACCGGGCAGCTGGCCGGGCTGTTCCGCGACTACGTCGCCCACAAGCGCCGCCACGCGCTCGTCGACTTCGACGACCTGCTGCTGCTGTGGCGGGCGGCGCTGGCCGACCCGGCCGCCGGGCCGGCGCTGCGCGGCCTGTTCGACGCGGTGCTGGTGGACGAGTACCAGGACGTCAACGCGGTACAGGCGGACATCGTGCGGCTGCTGCGGCCGGACGGGCCGGGCCTGACCTGCGTCGGCGACGACGCCCAGGCCGTCTACGGGTTCCGCGGCGCCGACCCGGAGCACCTGCGGGCGCTGGCCGGCGCCTACCCGGGCCTGGCCGTGATCCGCCTGGTCAGGAACTACCGGTCCACCGGCTCCGTGCTGCAGCTGGCGAACAAGGTCCGGCCGCAGTCCGACGGGCTCGAGCTCGAGCTGACCGGGTCCCGCGGTGCCGGGATGACCCCGCAGCTCGTGCGCTGCTACGACGAGGCGACGCAGGCGCGCGAGATCGCCGCCCGGGTGCTCGACGCGCACGAGTGCGGCCGGCACCTCCGGGAGCAGGCCGTGCTGGTCCGGGCGGCGCATCACAGCGACGTGCTCGAGGTCGAGCTGTCCGCGCGCGGCATCCCGTTCGTGAAGTACGGCGGCCTGCGGTTCACCGAGGCCGCGCACGTCAAGGACTTCCTGGCCGCGGCGCGCGTGGTGGCCAACCCCGCGGACGACATCGGCTGGTTCCGCCTGCTGCGGCTGCACGAGGGGATCGGGCCTGCGCTCGCCCGGCGGATCATCGATGCCCTGCGGCTGGCCGACCCATCACCGTTCGAACGGTGGCCAGCCGCGGTGGATAGCGTTCCATCCCGTTCACGGAGTGCGGTGGCGGCTACGGTGGCCGGCCTGGCCGACGCCGCTGGCCTGGACCGGACGGCGGACCGGGCGGTGGCCATCCTGGCCGCCCTGGTCGACCCGCTGCGCGCTCGCTACCCGGACGCCGCGGCCCGCATCGCCGACCTGGAGCGGCTGGCCGACGCGGCGTCGACCCGGCCGTCGCTGCACGACGCGCTGGTCGAGCTGGCCCTCGACCCGCCGGGGTCCGGGTCCGACCTCGCGGGGGCGCCGCGGCTTGACGACGACTACCTGGTCATCTCCACCGTCCACTCGGCCAAGGGCCTGGAATGGCCGGTGGTGCACCTGCCGCACCTGGTCGACGGCGCGGTGCCCAGCGACATGGCGCTGGGCAGCCCGGAAGGCCTGGCCGAGGAGCGGCGGCTGTTCTACGTGGCGGTGACCAGGGCCCGCGACGAGCTGTACCTGTATGCGCCGCTGCGCCTGCACATCCATCGCGGCATCCGTGACGACCGGCACGGGTACGCGCAGATCAGCCGGTTCCTCGACGCCGGGGCGCAGGCCCAGTGCGAGCTCGTGGACGCCGCGCCGCGGGAGCCCGTCGTGCCCCGCATGGCCCGGCTCGCGGCAACGGTCGACGCGGCGCTCGAGTCACTCTGGAGCTGAGCGGCGTGCTGGTCAGCCCCGCTCGATGATGCCGCGCAGGTAGGCGGCCTGGCCGGCGTGCTGGAGATCGTCGGAGATCACGCTCACCAGGCGCACGCCCAGGGTGACCGGCGGGTCCCAGGCCTTGTCCACGACGCGGTCAAGATCGGCGCCGGCCAGGCCCTGGAGGTAGTCGAGCGTCTTCTGGTGCACCGCGTCGTAGTACCCGGTCAGCAGTTCACCGGAGCGGACCTGGACCGCGGCGACCGCCTCCGAGCCGTGCCCGTATCCGGTGGCCGACGCGCCGAACGGCAGCCCGAACCGGTCGGCCCAGGTCGAGCCGCTGGCGCCCGTGGTCCAGACCTGGCCGGTATTGGCGACGTCGGCGATGTGGTCGTCCTGGATCCGGGTCAGATGCCACACCAGCCAGGCGATCGAGTTCGACCCGTTGTCCGGCCGGAACGCCAGCTGGCCGGGCGTCAGCCCGTCGACCGCCCCGTGCACGGCGTCGTGGATCCTGCCGAACGCGTCAGCCAGCAGCTCGGCGATGGTCATCAGGCATTCTCCCGTCTCACCAGGGCATGGACTGGCTGGTGTAATGCGTGAGCGTGTCGATGTCACTCATCTGATAAACGTGGCGCGGCGGGGTCTCGAACGTCGCGTAGGGCGTCACCCTGATCACCACGCGCTTCTCGTCGTCGACCATCTGCTCGATCTGCGGCCGCCTGCTGTCCGGTACTTCTTCGTCGGCCATGATGCCGATGACCCTGGTGAGGACGTCCGTGGCCAGCTCGCGGTCGCGGGAGACCGCGGCTGTGCCGTAGACCTGGATGTAGCTGAGCGGCCACTTCTCGTCAAGGATGCACAGGCTGACCCGGCCATCGCGGTCCACCGCCTTGGTCTTGCCCCGCTCGGCCATGGTGGAGATCAGCAAGTCGTCGCCGTCCATCACGTAGTAGACCACGGTCATGGCCGGGCCGTGTTCCTTGCGGCCGTAGCCGAAAATGCAAGTCCGGTGATCGCGGACGAACTGCCGTCGCTGCTCCCGATCCACGTTGGCACCTTAATGTCCGCCGGCCCGCCCTCGCTACATCGCCCCGGCGTCCGCCGGCTCCTCGCCGGCGTCCGCGAGCCGCCGCCGGATGAGGCGTCGCGGATACGCCGGAGCCGTGACTGGCCCGCCCCGCGCCCCGCGCCCCGCGCCACCTGCAGGTGAATAGGCGGAAGTGGTGGCGATCTTATCGAATCTATGTTCTGGTATAGGAGTGAACGATGTGTCTTTGCCGTGGTGGTGGACCTACCCGATCAAGTGCGGGAACGGGCACGCCTGGGGGCCAGGCAAGGTGATCGTGTCGTGGCTGCCCTGCCAGTGCGGGCCGGCCCGCGCGGCGCAGCCCCGCGGCAGCGGTCACCGGACCATCGCCTGCCGCACGACCGGGTGCCGGTACGTCTGTTACGAGCCGCCGCACGAGCCGGAGCCTGGCGAGGCATTCCCGGGCGGGTTAAGCCGCTCAATCCCCCGGCCCGACCGCCGTCGGCGGGCGGCCGGCCACGAGCCGCCGCGGTCCAGGGCCCGGCGCGGGAAAATCCCCGCCGGGCTGGGCAGCTGGGCCGTCAGGCCCGCTTGGCGTTGCGCATGGCCTGCTGGGCCCGCTGGAGCCGGGCATTGCGGGCTTCGTTAGTCGTCGCCGACGTGAACTTGGCGTACTCGAAGCCGGGCATGGTAAAGCCGGCCACGTCCAGGATCACGTGCGTGGTCGCTTCCGCGTAGATCGCGATCACGTTCAATATGGTCGTTGAGTACTCGGCGACGCCGGAGGCCAGGAAGTTGCAGAGCGACCCGGTAGCGCCGAAGTCGATCGCGGATGCCGTCGGCCTGGTGCCGGCGCCCGACCAGACGGTGAGGTAGCCGGCGGCCGCCATTCCGGTCACGGTGAGATTGGCGAACACGGCCTCGGCCAGGTAGACCTGGCTGTCCAGGTTGATGTAGATGGTCTTGCCGGTCTTCAGCCGGCCCGAGCTGTCCAGGTTGCCCGACGCGTTGACGATGTTCGTGCGGCCGGACGCCGAGCGGGTGTCCAGGATCCGGACCGCCGCCTCGAGCTGGGCGTAGACGTTCGCCGTGGCCTCGGTGTGCACCGGCGCGGACACGATATCCGGCGTTGCGGTGGTGCTGAAATTGTGCGTGAACCACAGCAGCCCGCCGAGGGTCGCGGTCAGGTCGCCGCCGACCGTGGACGCAGTCGGCTCGGTCTCCGCCGACGGCGTGAGCCTCAGGTTGGGGCCGGCGCCACTCGGGGTCGTTGATGTGTCGACGCCGGTGTTGGTCAGGATGAACGCCGGGGTCGTATCGTTGTCGGCATCGAGTTCGGTGGGCGTTGCGGACGTGCCCGCGTCGTTCACCGTGTCCTGCAGGACCGGGTCGCCGGCCGCCGCGCTGGCCGGCCCGGCGACGGCCGCCGCCACCGCCCCGGCGCCGACCACCGCCGCCGCTACCACGCTGCCCCTGGTCAGTAGGGCGCGCCGGCCGAGGGAACGCTTGCCCTCGTCCGGCTCGTCTGTCTCGGAGGGCCCTGCTCCCCGTCTTGACACCATTCGTGTCATATCCTCACCTCCAGTGAGATGCCGGAACCATACTGATTTAGCCCATCCTGTGTCTAGTCTTCCAGGCGCCGTTTTAGGACATTTGTCCATTAGGGTTTCCCCGGCCCTTTATCCGGGCTGCAGGCCGCGACGGCCGTTCCCCGTAGCATGCTGCCGAGAGGAGGCGCCCGTGCCCGTTGCGGTGCTCCGGATCGGCGAGCGCATCCGCGCGGAGCGCGCTAGGAGGGGGATCAGCCTGCGGGCTCTCGCCCGCAGCGTCGGGCTGTCGCCGAGCCTCATCTCCCAGATCGAGACGGGCAAGTGCCAGCCGTCGGTCAGCACCCTGTACGCGATCACGACCGCCCTGGACGTCTCGGTGCAGGACGTCTTCGGGGAGGCCATGGCGGCCGGCGGCCAGGCGGCCGACGGCCGGGTGGCAGAGGCCCGGGTGGCGGAGGCCCGGGTGGCGGAGGCCCGGGTGGCAGCGGGCCGCGCGGCCGGGCCCGTGGGGGCTGGCCCGGCCGGGCCAGCCGCTCCGCTGAGTCCCGGCCGATCCCCGGAACCCGCCGGGCCGGTGGTTTGTCCCGGACAGCGCGAGATTCTTGAGCTGGACTCGGGAGTGACCTGGCAGCGGCTCGGCCTCGTGCCGGGCAGCCGCGTCGACTTCCTGCTCGTCACCTACGCGCCCGGTGCCTGCTCGTCACCGGCCGGCCGCCTGATGCAGCACGCGGGCACCGAATATGGCTATCTCATCCAGGGCGAACTGGTCGTCACGCTCGGGTTCCGGTCGCATCGGCTGGCGCCGGGCGACGCCGTCAGCTTCGCGTCAGCCACCCCGCACTCCTACCGCAACGACGGTAACGTCCCGGCGGTGGGCATATGGTTCGTCGCCGAATCCGATAGCGCGTAAGGCCCGTGACCCATGGCGCCCGTGACCGGGCCGTACGGCGTTCCGGGCCGGCTGACCGCCGACAGCCGGGGGACACGTTGTGTTCAGTATTTGTTGACGCTGACCGCTGGACGGCCCTTAACTAAAGGCCGAGCCGAGAGTGAGGTGCCCCATCGATGGCGATACACACCTTCGGGCCCAACGCAGTGGACTGGGAGGAACGGGTCGACCTGGCCCGGCTGCGCGACGAGCGCCTGGCCCGGCTGCGGGCGCAGCTCGAACGGTCCGAACTGGGCGCGCTGCTCAGCTTCGACTTCGCGAACATCCGCTACATGACATCGACCCACATCGGCACCTGGGCGGTGGACAAGCTGATCCGGTTCGCGCTGCTCACCAGGGGCGGGGAGCCGGTGGTCTGGGACTTCGGGTCGGCCGCCCGGCACCACCAGATATACAACCCGTGGCTTGATCACACCCCGGGTCCGGCTACGCCCGAGGGAGCCAGGCAGACCGGGGCCCGGGCTGGCATCTCCACGCTGCGCGGGGCGTTCCACCCGGACGCCGGGATCGCGGCCGAGGTGGCCCGCCAGGTCGCAGCCGAGCTGCGCGAGCACGGGTTGGCGGACGCACCGCTCGGCATCGACGTGGCCGAGATGCCGGTGCTCGCGGCGCTGCGGGCCGAGGGCATCGAGACCGTGGACGGGCAGCAGGTCTTCCTCGAGGCCCGCCGGACCAAGACCAGGGACGAGATCTCGCTGCTGGCGCAGGCGTGCGCCATGGTCGACGCCGCCTATACCGAGCTGTATGAGTTCCTGCGGCCCGGGGTGCGCGAAAACGAGTGCGTGGGCCTGGTCAGCAAGGTCCTCTACGACCTCGGCAGCGAGTACGTGGAGGGGGTCAACGCGATCTCGGGCGAGCGCTGCTCGCCGCACCCGCACGTCTACTCCGACCGGCTGATCCGGCCCGGGGACCCGGCGTTTTTCGACATCCTGCACAGCCATCTCGGCTACCGGACCTGCTACTACCGGACGTTCGCCGTGGGCAGCGCCTCCCCGGCGCAGCGTGATGCCTACGTGCGCTGCCGCGAGTACATGGACCAGGCGATCGCGCTGGTCAAGCCGGGGGCGACGACGGCCGACATCGTGTCGCTGTGGCCCCGGGCGACCGAGTTCGGGTTCCCCGACGAAACCGCGGCGTTCGCGCTGCAGTACGGCCATGGCGTGGGCCTGTCGATCTGGGAGAAGCCGATCTTCAGCCGGCTGGTGTCGCTCGACTACCCGGAGCCGCTCGAGGAGGGAATGGTGTTCGCGCTCGAGACCTACTGGCCGGCCGCGGATGGCTGGTCCGCGGCGCGGATCGAGGAGGAGGTCGTGGTCACGGCCTCGGGGTGCGAGGTCATCACGAAGTTCCCCGCCGAGGAGCTGCTGGTCGCCGGCCGTAAGTACTGGACCGCCGGCGGCGCGCTCGACACGCTCAGGGAAAGCCAGTCGCACCTGAACACGGCGGCCGGGCGCGGCGAGGCCAGCGGTGCGGCGGGCAACGGCGCGGCCGGGGGCGGCGCGGCGGGGGGTGCGCGGTGACCGCCGCGGGCGCCGACACCGGCGCCGACGTCGGGATCGGCGCGGACGAGCTGCTCGGGCTCTACGAGCAGATGGCGATCATCCGCGGTACCGAGAAGGCGGCCCACGACCTGTTCCTGGCCGGCCTGGTCAAGGGCACGACGCACCTGGCCGCCGGCCACGAGGCCGTCGCGGTCGGAGCCAGCGCCGCGCTCCGGCCGGATGACTACGTGTTCGCCACGTACCGGGGCCACCATCACGCGATGGCCCGGGGAGCGTCGCCGGAGGAGTGCCTGGCCGAGTTGATGAGCAAGGCCACCGGACTGTGCCGGGCCAAGGGCGGCTCGATGCACCTGACCAAGGCTTCCGCCGGGATGCTCGGCTCCTATGCGATCGTCGGCGCGCACCTGCCGCTGGCGGCCGGTGCCGCCTGGTCGGCCAGGCTGCGCGGCAGCGGCCAGATCGCGGTCGCGTTCTTCGGCGACGGCGCCACCAACATCGGCGCGTTCCACGAGGCGCTCAACCTGGCCGCGGTGTGGAAGCTGCCGGTGCTGTTCATCTGCGAGAACAACCTGTACATGGAGTACACGCCGATCGGCGAGGTGACCGCGGTCGAGAACCCGGCCGCCGACCGGGCGGTGGCGTACCGGCTGCCCGCGGAGATCCTGGACGGCAACGACGTCGTGGTGGTCAGGGACGCCGTGGCCCGGGCCGCCGACCGGGCCCGGTCCGGCGAGGGGCCGACGGTGCTCGAGGCGAAGACCTACCGCCACTTCGGGCACAGCCGCACCGACCCGGCCAGTTACCGGCCGGCCGAGGAGGTGGAGCGGTGGCTGAGCCGGGACCCGCTCGAGCTGGCCAGGGCCCGGCTCGAGGCGCTCGGCGTGCCCGCCGGGACGGTGACCGCGGCCGACGAGCGGGTCACCCGGATCGTCCGGGAGGCGGTGGCCGCGGCCAAGGCGGCTCCCGGCCCCGATCCGGCCGACGCGATGACCGACGTGTGGGCGGACGGGGGGTCGACGTGGCGGACGTGACCGGCGTGAGCGGACGGAGGCTCGGCATGGCGGACGTGACCGGCGGGTGGGCGGACGGAGGCTCGGCATGACGGACGTGATCACCTACCGGGAGGCCGTGGCCGAGGGAATCGCGCGGGAGCTGCGCCGGGACCCGTCGGTGGTCTGCCTGGGCGAGGACATCGGCGCCGCGGGCGGCGTGTTCAAGACCACGGCGGGCCTGTTCAGCGAGTTCGGGAAGGAGCGGATCTGGGATACGCCCATTTCCGAGCAGGCCATCCTGGGCGTGGCGATGGGCGCGGCCATGACCGGGATGCGCCCGGTCGCCGAGATCATGTTCTCCGACTTCTTCGCCTGCTGCTGGGACTACCTGGCCAACGAGATCCCGAAGATGCGGTACATGACCGGGGGGCAGGTCACGGTGCCGCTGGTGGTTCGCACGGCGAACGGCGGCGGCCTGGGGTTCGGGGCGCAGCACTCCCAGGCGGTGGAGAACTGGGCGCTGGCGATCCCGGGACTGAAGATCGCGGCGCCGTCCACGCCCGCCGACGTCATCGGGCTCATGGCCGCGGCGATCCGCAGCGACGACCCCGTGGTGTTCTTCGAGCACAAGGGGCTCTTCGCGAGCAAGGGCCCGGGAGCGCCCGAGGGCCACGTGGTCGAGCTCGGCCGGGCGGCCGTGGTCCGCGAGGGCAGCGACGTCACCCTGGTGGCCCTGGCCGCCACGGTGCCGCTGGCCCTGGCCGCCGCCGAGCGGCTCGCCGCCGACGGCATCTCGGCCGAGGTGGTCGACTTGCGCTGCCTGGTGCCGCTCGACATGGCCGCCGTCCTGGCGTCGGTGGGCCGCACCTCCCGGCTGGTGATCGTGGAGGAGAACCCGTACCAGGGCGGCTGGGGCGGCACGGTCGCCTCGGTGGTCGCCGACGAGGGCTTCGAGCTGCTCGACGCGCCGGTCCGGCGGGTGGCCGCCGCCTGCGTTCCGCTGCCGTTCGCCGATGTCCTGGAGCAGCAGGTGATCCCGACCGTGGATACGGTGACCGCGGCGGTCCGCGCGCTGGCCGCCTACTGAGCTGCTGAACTGCCGCCCGGGCGGTGACCGAGCGGTGGCCTGCCCGCTGGCCTGAGGTACGATACTTGTGCCACTGCGCGACCACGCAGGGTAGCGAGCCGGGCCGCCGCATGCGTGGGCGATGAGGCCCACTGGAAGCACGCGGATGTTAAGGGGCCACGGCGGCGATGCTTTGCGCGCTGTCGCATTGTTACGCGTATGTCTCGTTACGGCTGCAAAGCTGGTTCAGCCGATCCCTGCGCTGGACGTGGATTGTCACCGGTCGTACGGTGTCTGCGGGGCGCGTATTGATCAATAGTGCATGCCGGAACCCAAGCGCCCAGCGGTTCCCCATGCCAGAAAGAAATGTAAAGGGGCCGTGGTCATGGGGCTCACCCCAGGGCATCAACGCAGATGCAGTTCCGGGCTACGAAGGAGAATGCTCGCCGTGGGCGTCGGCGCTGTGGCGCTGGCCCTCACCGCGGCAGCCTGCTCTAGCAGCAGCAGTAGCACCAGCAGTTCGTCGAGCGGTACGGCGGTCACGGGCGGTACCGCGGTCTGGGCCCTGCCGCCTTCGACTACTCCCAACTACATCTTCCCGTTCGAGAGCAGCGCCTACATCAGCGTGGTCAACAGCGACAACTTCGCTCAGCTGATGTACCGGCCGCTGTACTGGTTCGGCCAGAACGGCCAGCCGGTGCTCAACAACTCGCTGAGCCTGGCCAACATGCCGACGTTCAACGGCACCAAGGTCACGATCACGCTGAAGCACTACCTGTGGTCCAACGGCACCCAGGTGACCGCGCAGGACGTGGTGTTCTGGCTGAACATGATGCTGGCCGTGCCGCAGGACTGGGGCGCGTACTCCGGGTTCCCGGCGAACGTGAAGGACATCACGGCGGTCAGCCCGACCGAGCTGACCATGGTCATGGACAAGGCCTACTCGCCGACCTGGTTCCTGTACAACGACCTGAGCCAGATCACGCCCATGCCGGCCGCCTGGGACCGCACCGCCAGCGGCACGAGCAGCTGCGCCACCACGGTCAGTGACTGCGCGGCCGTCTACAACTACCTGAACAAGCAGTCCACCGCCCTGACCAGCTACGTGGGCTCGCCGATCTGGTCGGTCGTGGACGGGCCATGGAAGCTGAGCGCGTTCAACGCCGACGGCCATATCACGTTCGTGCCGAACAAGTCCTACTCCGGCCCGATCAAGCCCAAGCTGGCCGCGTTCCAGGAGGTGCCGTTCACCACCGACTCGGCCGAGTACGACGTGCTGCGGTCGGCGAGTTCCAGCACCAAGATCGACGTCGGCTACCTGCCCAGCCAGAACGCTCCGCCCAAGCCGGCCAACTCGGCGATCGGCGCCAACCCGGTGCCGGGCTACTCGCTGGCTCCGCTGTACGTCTGGGGCATCAACTACTACGTGGTGAACTTCCAGTCCACGGTGTCCGATCACGCCGCGGTGATCAAGCAGCTGTACTTCCGGCAGGCGATGGCGTACATGATGAACCAGGCCGCGGTGATCAGCGGGCCGCTGCGCGGCTACGGGGTTCCCACGGTCGGCCCGGTCGGCAGCACGCCGGCGTCGAAGTTCCTGTCGTCGACGGGCAAGCAGGGCGACCCGTTCCCGTACAACCCGACCAAGGCGAAGAGCCTGCTGACCAGCAATGGCTGGAAGGTAGTCCCGAACGGGACCAGCACCTGCGTCAAGCCGGGCTCGGGCGCGGGAGAGTGCGGCGCGGGGATCACCGCGGGCACGGCGCTGAGCTTCAACTTCCCGTACGCGACCGGCGTGTCCTGGATCACGTCGGAGATGACGCAGCTGCAGTCCAACGCGGCGTCGATCGGGATCAAGCTCAACCTGGAGCCCAAGCCGTTCAACCAGGTGACCGCGCTGGCCGCGGGCAACTGCATAGTCGCGAAGATCCCGTGCAACTGGGACCTCGCCAACTGGGGCGGCGGCTGGTCGTTCGCTCCTGACTACCTGCCGACCGGCGAGACGCTGTTCCTGAGCGGCTCCATCGCCAACTCCGGCGGGTACACCAACCCGACGAACGACTCGATGATCCAGTCCACGCTGACCAGCAGCAACCTGAACACGCTGTACAGCTGGCAGGACTACCTGGCGCCGCAACTGCCGGTCGAGTACCAGCCGAACGGCGCTTACACCCTCACCGAGATCGCCAACAACCTCAAGGGCGTGACCCCGCAGAGCCCGACGCTCACGTTCACACCCGAGAACTGGTATTTCGTGAAGTAGCAGGCGGTTGGTGACCGTGCGCGGTCACCGCATACCCTGGCGGGAGTGCCGGTCCAAACCCGGCACTCCCGCACAGGCCGCCTGGGGAAGGGGGCGCGTTGGTAGTCTTCATGATCCGCAGGGTGCTGCAGGCGATCATCGTGCTGCTGCTGGTGACGCTGATCACTTTTGGACTGCTGCGGCTGATCCCCGGCAACGTCGCCGTGGCGGTCATGGGCCCGACCGCGTACCGCAACCCGGCCGCGATAGCCCAGTTCGACAAGGTGTACGCGTTCAACAAGCCCTGGTACTACCAGTACTGGCTGTGGCTGGACCATCTCCTGCACGGCAACCTGGGCTATTCCTGGAAGCTGAACCAGAGCGTGGCCTCGCTGCTGACCAACCACCTGCCCAAGACGGTGTTCCTGGTCGGGGCCTCGATCATCCTGGCGCTGATCCTCGCGATCCCGATCGGGGTGCTGCAGGCGGTGCGGCGGAACAAGCTCGCCGACCATTTCTTCAACGGGTTCTCGACGGTGTTCTACGCGATGCCGGCGTTCCTGCTCGGCATCCTGCTCATCCTGGTGTTTGCGATCAAGTTCCCGATCTTCCCGCCCGAGGGGCCGCAGGGCGAGGGAGTGGGGGTGCTTTTCACCGAGTTCAACGCGCTGATCCTGCCGATCGCGTCGCTGACACTGATCACGATCGCGCTGTTCAGCCGGTACATGCGGTCCTCAGTGCTGGATAACCTGACCGAGGATTATGTGCGGACGGCGAAGGCGAAGGGCGCCAGCGAGCGGCGGGTCCTGCTGCGGCACGTGCTGCGTAACTCGCTGATCCCGATCGCCACGCTGCTCGGCCTGCTCCTCCCTGCGGTGTTCGCCGGGGCGCTGATCACCGAGTCGGTGTTCAACTACCCGGGGATGGGTTACCTGTTCTTCCAGTCGGCACTGAACCAGGATTACCCGGTGCTGCTGGGAATCACCGTCGTGGTGGCGGTGGCGACGGTCGTGGGGTCGCTGCTCGCCGATATCGCGTATGCGGTGCTCGACCCGCGGGTTAGGTACGTGAGCCAATGAGTCTGGCCGGCGGTTCCCCGGAACCCATCCCCACCGACGTCAGCCGGAACCTAGCGACCGACATCGGGGTGGCCACGGTCGCCTACCCGGAGGACATCGACGCGGCCGTCGCGTCGGGACTGCTGCCTGCGGGCAAGCCCCGCAGTACCTTCCGGCGCGGGCTCGAGGTGTTCCTGGAGAACAAGCTCGCCGTGGCCGGCGTGGGCATCTTCGTGTTCATGCTCCTGTTCTGCTTCGTCGGGCCGCACATCTACGTCACCAACCAGCTGCAGGTCGACTTCGCGCACGAGGAACTGCCGCCGTCCAGTGCGCACCTGCTGGGCACGGACGCGAACGGGTTCGACGTGCTGGGCCGGCTGATGATTGCCGGGCAGATCTCGCTGGAGGTCGGGATCGCCGCGGCGCTGCTGGCCACGGTCGTCGGCGTGCTGTGGGGCGCGATCGCCGGGTACATCGGCGGGTTCGCGGACGCGTTCATGATGAGGATCGTGGACGCGATGCTGTCGATCCCCACGCTGTTCCTGGCCCTGGTGGTGGTCTCGATGATCACCCCGAGCAAGCCGGTGCTGATCCTGGTGATCGCGCTGACCTCGTGGCTGACCACCTCGCGTCTGGTGCGCGGGGAGGCGCTGTCGCTGCGGACCAGGGACTACGTGCAGGCGATGAAGGTGATGGGCGGCGGCAACACCCGTGCGGTGATGCGGCACATCGCGCCGAACGCGGTGGGCACGATCATGGTGAACGCGACGTTCCAGGTTGCCGACGCGATCGCGCTGATCGTCGCGCTGAGTTACCTGGGTCTCGGGATCCGCCCGCCCCAGCAGGACTGGGGCGGCATGCTGTCGGACGGCGTCCAGTACGTGTACGACGGCTACTGGTGGCTGATCATCCCGGCCGGGTTCTGCATCGTGATCGTGATCGCCGCGGCCATCTTCATCGGCGAGGGACTACGCGACGCGGTCGAAGTCCGGCTTCAGCGCCGCTGACAGAGAGTAACCACACGTCCCGGCTGGACCTGATGAGCAACCCACTGGCGAGGACACATGGCATCGTTGCTTGAGATAGAGGACCTGCGCACCGAGATCCGGCTGCGCAGCGCGACGGTGCACGCGCTCGACGGCGTCAGCCTGAACGTGGAAGCGGGCGAATGCCTCGGAATCGTGGGTGAGTCGGGCTCCGGGAAGACGATGACCGCGCTGTCGGTCATGCAGCTGCTGCCACCGGGCGGTCACATCACCGGCGGCAGCATCACGCTGGCCGGGCAGGAGATCTCCGCGCTCGACGATGACGGGATGCGGCACGTGCGGGGCAACGACATCGGGATGATCTTCCAGGACCCGATGACCTCGCTGAACCCGACGATGACGGTCGGTGACCAGATCGCCGAGACCGTGCTGCTGCACCGCGGCGCGGACGCCAAGACCGCGCGGGCCCGCGCCATCGAGGTGCTCGGCCTGGTCGGGATGCCGCGGCCGGCCGAGCGGGTGGGCAACTACCCGCACCAGCTCTCCGGCGGCATGCGGCAGCGCGTGATGATCGCGATGGCGCTGGCCTGCGAGCCGAAGCTGCTGATCGCCGACGAGCCGACCACCGCGCTGGACGTGACGATCCAGAAGCAGATCCTGGAGCTGATCGACGACCTGCGGCGGCGGCTGGGCATGGCGGTGATCCTGGTCACCCACGACCTGGGCGTCATCGCCGGGCGCGCGGACCGGGCCGCCGTGATGTACGCGGGCAAGGTCGTGGAGACCACCTCGACCATACGGCTGTTCGCCAACCCCCGCCATCCGTACACCGAGGCGCTGTTCGGCGCGCTGCCGGAGAAGGCCTCCGACGGCACCGAGCGGCTGTACAGCATCCCGGGCATGCCGCCGGACCTGACCGCCCCGCCGCCCGGGTGCCGGTTCGCGGCCCGGTGCCGGTACGTGCAGGACTCCTGCCGGGCCACCGAGCCGGCCCTGGAGGGCGACACCTGGGATCACGCGTTCCGGTGCTTCTTCCCGGTCGGCAAGGCGGGCGACGACGCGGACGCGTCCCGCCTGCAGGTCAGGGAGATGGATCACGCCAAGCGAGAGCCCATGGTCTTCGACGGCGACGGGCAGCAGGTCCTGCTGCGCACCGACGGGCTGGTGAAGAACTTCTCCGTCACCTCGGGCGCGGTGCTGCAGCGCAAGATCGGCGAGGTCAGCGCGGTGGCCGGGGTCAGCTTCGCGATCCGCCCGGGCCAGACGTTCGGCATGGTCGGCGAGTCCGGGTGCGGCAAGACCACAATCGGCCGGCTCATCGCCGGGCTGGAAACGGCGACCGACGGCTCGATCGTGCTCGACGGCGAGGACCTGACCAAGCTCAGCAAGCGCGAGCGCCGCCAGCGCAGCCCCAAGATCCAGCTGATGTTCCAGGACTCCTACGCCTCCATGGACCCGCGGATGCGGGTCGGCCCGATCCTGCGCGAGCCGCTGGCCATCCAGCGGATCGGCTCGCGCCAGGAACAGCGCGACAAGATCGCCGCGATCCTGGACGAGGTCGGCCTGCCCCGGGCCGCGGTTGAGCGCTACCCGCACGAGTTCTCCGGCGGCCAGCGGCAGCGCCTCGGCCTGGCCCGAGCGCTGATCCTCCGCCCCCGGCTGGTCGTGGCCGACGAGCCGGTCTCGGCGCTGGATGTCTCGATCCAGGCCCAGATCCTCAACCTCATGCTGGACCTGCAGCGCGACCTCGGCCTGACCTACCTGTTCATCTCCCACGACCTGTCGGTGGTGCGGTACCTGTCCGAGAGCATCGGCGTGATGTACCTGGGCAAGATGGTCGAGATCGGCCCGTCCGACGACGTCTACTACCGCCCCGTGCACCCCTACACCCGCGGCCTGATCGACACCGTCCCGGTCGCCAACCCCGTCGTCGCCCAGGCCCGGGAGGACAAGGGAGTCGCCGGCGAGCTGCCCTCGGCCATCAACCCCCCGTCCGGCTGCCGGTTCCGCACCCGCTGCCCGCGGGCCCAGGAACTCTGCGCCGCGGAAGAGCCGCCGCTGCGCGCCTTCGCCGCCAACGGCCACATGGCCGCCTGCCACTTCCCGCTTCGCGAGCCCGAGGGCGGCGTCCCGGTGGCGACGGCCGCGCCGTAGCCCGGCCCCTCACGAGCTACTACGACCCGGCCAGGCCGGCCCGCTCGGCCACCGTCCGGGCGGCCGCCGACGTGCGCGCCCAGGCGAACGGCGGCACGGTCCTCGCCCGGGCCTTCGCGGCGGTCACGGTGATGGCGCTCGCGGTCATCTGAGGGCACAGTGGACGGGTGACACTGACCGCGACCGACATCGCCACGCCGCTCGCGCAGTACGCGCGGCGGTTTCACGGCCTGGCCGGCCCGCGCCACCACGTTGCCTCGCCGCTCGGGGCGTGGCTGCTGCTGGCCCTGTGCGCGCCCGCCAGCCAGGGAAAAAGCAGACTAGCCCTGAACGCAACGCTCGGCCTCGATCCGGGCGACGCCGCGGAACTCGCCGCCGTGCTGCTGGCCAGCCCGCACCCGCTGGTTCCGGCGGCGTCGGCGGTCTGGCACGGGGACGCGGTGACCGAGACCCTGGCGCGCTGGCTGGCCGGGCTCCCGCCCGAAGTGCAGGCCGGCCCGCTGCCCAGCCAGGCCGAGCTGGACGAGTGGGCGCGGCGCCATACGCTCGGGCTGGTCGAGCGCTTTCCCGTCGCGCTGGACCCGGCCCTCTACCTGCTGGTCGCCACCGTGCTCGCGACGAAGGTCTCCTGGGAGCGCCCGTTCGACGTGGCACCGGCCAGCGCGCTGGGCCGGTCGAGCCCGTGGGCCGGCCTGCTGACCCGGGTGCTGCGGACTCCGGCCGGCCCGGGCCACGAGCAGTTCGTGGCCGTGACCGAGTCGTCCGGCGACGTGGCGGTGCACACCGCCGGGGCGGTCGGCGGCCTGCTGGTCACCTCGGTGGCCGCGGCGCCCGGCGTTCCCTCCGCCGAGGTGCTCGACGTCGCCTACGGCCTGGCCACCACCCTGGCGGTCGGCGGCCGCGTGACCCGGCGGTCCCTGTTCGACCTGCCGCTCGGCGAGGGCCCGCTGTGGGCGATCAGCCAGCGGCAGGCGCCGGTCAGCTCCGGCGCGGCCCGCGAGGAGCGGTGCACGGCCGTGCTTCCGGCCTGGACCGCACGGAGCGTGCACGACCTGAGCGATCCCGAGCTCGGCTTCGCGGCCGCCGCCCAGGCCCTGGCGCCGGGCGACCCGTGGCAGGCCAGGCAGGCGGCGATGGCCCGGTACAGCCGGGTCGGGTTCGAGGCGGCCGCGGTGACCGGGATGGCGGTGAGCATGGCCATGCGGCGGCGGCCGGGCAGTGGGCTGATCCGGACCGCCGAACTGCGGTTCGGGCACCCGTTCGCGGTCGTGGCGGTCACCGCGGACAGCCCTGGTCGCGGCGCGGGCCCGGGTCCGTGGCATGGCCTGCCGGTGTTCTCGGCCTGGGTGGCGCAGCCCGAGGACGCCGAGCCGGCCTGAGCACGGCCGCCGCGACGGCCAGCGCGGCAGCGATCAGTCCCCGTGCCGAGGCCGCTGCTCCGCTAAAGTGCGGGAATGGACGGATCTGCGCGGTTGACCGGGCCCGTCGAGGGGCAGCCGGGGATCATCATGGCGGGCTTCGACCTCGGCCAGGTCGGCTACCTGCTGGAGGAGTTCTTCCTCGACGGCACAGCGACCAGTTTCGAGCCTGCCGGGCCGGTCGGCGCCGACGGCTACTGGCCGGTCACGCCGTCGGCCCAGGCGCCGTTCACCACCCGGCTGGTGGTATGCAGGCCGGCCGACCCGGCCGCGTTCACCGGCACGGTCATCCTGGAATGGCTCAACGTCAGCGCGGGCTTCGACGCGCCCGCGCACTGGATGCTGACCCACCGGCACGTGGTGCGGTCGGGCTGGGCCTGGGTCGGCGTGTCGGCGCAGCGGGTGGGCGTCGAGGGCGGCGGCGACATTTTCGAGGAGGCCGAGGGGCAGGCCCCCGCGCCCCGGCGGGTCATGACGCTGCCCGCGCTGAAGGAGAGCGACCCGGCGCGCTACGGGGGCCTGCATCACCCCGGTGACGCGTTCTGCTTCGACATCTTCGCGCAGGGCGCACGCGCGGTCCGGTCTGGCGGAGTCCTCGGGTCGCTTCCCGTGCAGTGCCTGCTCGCCTCCGGCGAGTCCCAGTCAGCGATCCACCTCGTCAGCTACGTCAACGCGGTGGCGCCGACGGTGCCGCCCGAGGCCGGATGTGACGGGTACCTGATCGGCAGCCGGTCCGGCCGCGCGGCGCCGCTGACCGGGTGGGACGGCCGGATCCGCGCCGGCGGGCCGGACGGGGTGCAGGTACGCACCGACGGCCGCTCGCCGGTGCTGACCGTGCAGACGGAGACCGACGTGACCGGCGTGCTGGCCGGGGTGACGGCCCGGCAGCCGGCCAGCGACCGGTTCCGGTGGTGGGAGATTGCCGGTGCCGCGCACGCCGACACCTACCTGCTCGGCGCCAGCTTCAGCGATTCTGGTGACCTGCCGCCCGCCGAGTTTGCGCGGCAGATGGCCCCGACCGCCGAGCCGCTCGGGATGCGCTGCCCGGCGCCGGTGAACTCCGGGCCGCAGCACCACTACGTCGCGCAGGCCGCGATCGCGCACCTGGACCGGTGGGCGCGCGGCGGGGCGCCGCCGCCGCTTTCCCCGCTGCTCGAGGTTGACCCGGACGACCACATGCGGCTGATCACGGACGCCGCGGGGATCGCGCGGGGCGGCATCAGGACGGGCTGGGTCGACGTGCCGGTCGCCGCGCTGTCCGGGATCGCCCCGGACGGGGCTCCCGGAGTCGCCATCCTCCTCGGCGCGACGCGCGTGTTCGACGCCGCCGAGATCGCCCGCCGCTACCCCGGCGGGCGGGACGAGTACGCCGCCGCGTTCCGCGCGGCCACCGCGCGCGCCGTGGCTGAGGGCTTCGTGCTCGAGCAGGACGCCGACGAGATCGTCGCCCTGGCCACCGCTGCCTATCCCGAGTAGTCAGCTCTTCCGGTCAATCCGCGGGGCCGGCGAGCCTGGTTCGCCTCGCGGCTGACCGCCCAGGCGTCGGCCACCGGGCGCGGCCAGGTAAGGCAGCCACTCGCTGGCCGGGGCCGGCTCGTCGTCGGTGATGTTGAACACGCCCGTGGCCCTTTGTTCCACCGCCAGGACGGTAGCGCTGGCCGCGTCATCGAGATGCACCCACGAGAAGTAGCCGGTGCCGCCCCCGACGAGCGGGAACTGCCGCCTGCGCACGAGCTCGACCTGGTCGTCGATGGCGCCCGGCCCGTACAAGCTGCCGTAGCGCAGGACCGCGCCACCCGCCTTGACGACCACGTCCTCGAGGTGGCAGAGCGCCTCCGCCCCCTGGCGCGCGCTCGCCGGGCCCGGGTCCAGCTGGTCTTCCTCGGTCTTCACCCATCCACCCTCGCGGATGCCGTTAAAGGCGGCAAAGCCCTGCGCGACGACGTGCGATACACCGGTCGCCTCAGCGGCGGCCAGCAGGTGGTCGGTCCCCTCGGAGCGCAGCCGGGTGGTGGCGGCGAAGAAGCGGTCGGGGTGCTTCAGATCGGGCCGGCCGGCGTGCGCGGCGGAAAGTCCGGTCATCTGGTGCACGATCGCGTCCGGCCCGGCCGCGGCCACCGCCTCCGCGACCGACACCGCATCCAGCCCGTCCATCACGACCGCATCGGCGCCCAGCTGCTCCAGCCAGCCCAGCTTGGCCGCGCTCGTCGTCGTCGCCGTCACCTGGTGGCCCCGGGCCACGAGCTGCGGCACCAGGCGTCGCCCCACGACCCCGGTCCCGCCTGCCACGAACACCCGCACAGCCATCGCCTTCCCGATTCCAGCATCTGTCTCTGCGACCTGAGACGAGACAGCCCGGCCGTCTGTGACATGGGAGAGAAGACAGCGCTGCCGGACACCGCGCAGGCCGGGCGGATGAGCGTCTCCTCTACCATGATCATGGAACTGACCCCGCCGGCGGAGGTGACGGCTTCACTCGGAGGCACCTCGGACGTAAGATCGCGCTAATCCGTCCCCATCTGGGCGGTTAGCCCGAGCGGGTCAGGTCGGTCGCTGACTTTAAAGGAGGCGAGCCGTTGAGCAGCAGCCAGGCCGGGCCGCCCTCCGCCGACGAGGAAGCGCGCCGGCAGATTCTCCGCAATGCCACGGTCACCCTGCGCGCGATGGGCGTGGAGCCGAACGCGTTTGTCAAGCGGTTCGACTTCTGGGACTCCCAGTACGAGTGGCGGCGGATCTTTTCTGAGTTGCTCGGCACGTTCTTCCTGGTGCTCGTCGCCGTGGGCGGGGGGATGGTGAACGCCAGGTTCGGCGGTCACGCCATCCCGTCGGCCGCGCTCGTGGTCGCGCCCGCCCTGATGGTGATGGCCATCATCCTGTTCATGGGCGCGGTCTCGGGCGCTCACCTCAACCCGGCGGTCAGCATCGCGTTCGCGCTACGGGGCGACTTTCCATGGAAGCGGGTGCCGAACTACGTCGTCGCGCAGTTCGCCGGGGCCATCCTGGCCACGCTGCTGCTGTGGGCGCTGATCGGCAAGCAGGGCTCCGCCGGGCTGACCTTGCCCGGCCCGGGTATCTCCACGCTGACCGCGCTGCTGTGGGAGGCGATGCTGACCGTCGGCCTGGTCAGCACGATCCTCGGAACCGCATCGGGCGCGCAGCAGGTGGGTCAGTTCTCCGCCATCGGAGTCGGCAGTTACATCGCCCTGGCCGGGCTGTGGGGCGCGCCGGTCAGCGGCGCGTCGATGAACCCGGCGCGCTCGCTCGGCCCGGCCCTGGTGCTCGGCGACTGGACGTCGTGGTGGGCCTACCTGGCCGGGCCGGCGCTCGGCGGCGCGATCGCGGTCGGCATCGCCTACGTCCTGCGCGGTCCGGGCGGCGGGATGCGCGGCACTCAGGCTGCCCAGGGGACGCTGGGCACGCTGTGGCTGCCGACCCGGATCGGCCGGCCGTTGGCCGCCCCGGATGATCCGCCCGGGCCCGGGCACGAGGCCAGCGGGGCACACCCGGGCGAGGCCGACAGGGCCCACCCGGGCGAGGCCAACGGGGCACACCCGGGCGAGGCCGGCGGGGCACACCCGGGCGAGGCCGACCGGCCAGGCGGGCATGAGGCCGGCGAGGGAGCCGGTCATGGTTAGCGAGGCCGCCATCGGCCTGCACAACCCGCGGCTCGAGCCCGCGCCGACGGCGCTCGCCCCGGCCGACCGCGCCGCGCGGGGCCGGGCCGCCCGGGCCGCGGTGCCCAGAGACAGCCACGCGGCGTTCCGGCCCGCCGCCGACCGGCCCGATCCGGTGAGCCTGCTCGAGCAGCAGGCCGCGTCGCGGCTTCCCGAACTGCTGCCGATCCGGTACGGCCGCATGCTGGCCTCGCCGTTTGCCTTCTTTCGCGGAGCCGCCCTGCCGATGGCCGCTGATCTGTCGGACACCCCGGCGACCGGGCTGACCGTGCAAGCCTGCGGCGACGCGCACCTGTCCAACTTCGGTATCTTCGCCTCGCCGGAGCGCCGCCTGGTCTTCGACATCAACGATTTCGACGAGACGCTGCCCGGTCCGTGGGAATGGGACGTCAAGCGGCTGGCTGCCAGCGTCGAGGTGGCGGGGCGCGGCAACGGTTTCGGCCGCAAGCAGCGGCAGGAGATCGTGCTCGCCACCGTGGCCCGGTACCGCCGGGCGATGCGCCGCCTGGCCGGCCTGGGCGAGATTGAGGCCTGGCAGGCGCCCGCGGAGGTCGATGAGCTCCGGGAGCGGTACCAGGCCATCCTGAACCGGCGGGAGCGCAGGCTGGCCGACGCCGACCTGGCCCGGGCCAGTGACCGGGCCGGGCTGCAGGCGCTCGACAAGCTGATCCGCATGGTCGACGGGCAACCCCGGTTCGCCGTGGACCCGCCGCTGCTCGTGCCCGTCGCTGACCTGCCCGGCGCGCAGATCGCAGCCGGCCTTGAGGCACACCTGAACGGGATCATCGCCAACTACCGCCGCACGCTCGAATGGGATCGCCACTTCCTCATCGGCAAGTACCAGGTGGTGGACATGGCCCGGAAGGTGGTCGGCGTTGGCAGCGTGGGCATGCGCTGCTGGATCGTCCTGCTGACCGGCCGCGACCAGGAAGACCGGCTGTTCCTCCAGGTCAAGGAGGCCGTGCCGTCGGTACTCAGCGAGTTCATCGGCCCCAGCCCGTATCCCAGCCAGGGCGAGCGGGTGGTCGCGGGCCAGCGGCTCATGCAGGCGGCCGGTGATGTCTTCCTGGGCTGGCACCCCAGCCGGGGCGGGGTGGCGCACGACTACTACGTCCGCCAGCTCCGCGACTGGAAATTCTCGCTCGTGGTGGAGGACATGGACCCACGGACCATGCGTACCTACGCGGAGCTGTGCGGGCAGAGCCTGGCCCGGGCGCATGCCCGGTCCGGTGACCGGATCGCGATCGGCGCCTACCTCGGCAAGGCGGCCGTGTTCGAGCGGGCCCTCGCCGAGTTCGCCGCCGCCTACGCCGACCAGAACGAACGTGATCACGCCAGCCTGGCGGCCGCGGTCAAGTCCGGCCGGGTGGTGGCCGAGACCGGCGTATAAGCTCCGCCGGGCCGCGCAGCGAATGCAGGTCGCCGCGGCCGGGCGCGCGGCGAGCCGCCCGGCGGCGATCGGGCGCCCGCACCGCTCGCAGCGGCCGTAGCTGCCATCGTCGAGCCGCTGGCTGGCCCGGGCGATCTCGGCCAGACGGTCTCTGGCCTGGTCGAGCAGGGCGGCGACATGCTGCCGGTCGAACGCGGTCGACGAGCCTTCCGGGTCGTGCTCGTCATCGGCTCCGGCCGCGGACGCCGAGGAAGAGACGATGCTTTCGAAGTCCCGCTGCAAGGCCGCGAGCCGGGCCTCGGTGCGCTCGCGCTCGGCGGCCAGCCGGTTCCGCGCGGCCGCCCGCTCCGGCGGTGAGAGCCCGGTCATCCCTTCATGAGATCACGGCACTGGAACCCGGTGGCACCGCGGCCGCAGGCGATCAGGCAGGCTAAGGGCATGGCGGACACACTCACCCTGATGGCGGTACATGCGCACCCCGACGACGAGTCATCGAGCACCGGCGGCGTGCTCGCCAAGTATTCCGACGCTGGCGTCCGGACGGTGGTCGTGACCTGCACCAACGGTGAGTTCGGCGACACGCCGGGCGGCATCAAGCCCGGCCAGGACGGCCACGATGAGCAGGCCGTGGCGCAGATCAGGCTCGCCGAGCTCAGGGAAGCCTGCAAGCACCTGGGGGTCACCGACCTGGAGTTGCTCGGCTATCACGACTCGGGCATGCCCGACTGGGAGTACAAGGACCGGCCGGACGCGTTCTGCAACGTGCCGCAGAGCGAGGTCGCGGCCCGCATCGGCGGGCTGATCGAGCGGTTCCGGCCCCAGGTCGTGATCACCTATGACGACAAGGGCATGTACCAGCATCCCGATCACCTGCATGCCAGCCGGTGCGCTCAGGCCGCGGTCGAGGCGACCGGGATCCCGGACAAGCTCTACCTGACCGCGATGCGCGGCAGCGACTGGCGCAAGCTGTGGGACGCCCTGCGCGAGGCCGGCGTGGAGGTCCCCGAGGTCAGGCGGTTCGACGAGGAGGCCCGGCGCCAGATGGAGGAGTCCGAGCGGCGGATCACCACCAACGTCGACATCCGTCCCGTCCTCGAGCGCAAGCGCGCCGCGCTGCAGTCGCATGCCAGCCAGATCCGTGAGTCCTGGTTCAGCAAGATCCCGCCGGAGATCGGCGAGCAGGTGTTCGGCCGCGAGAGTTTCATCAGGGCCATGGACAGGACCGGGGCGCCCGTACCCGAAGACGACCTGTTCGCGGGGATCCGCCTGGCCGCGGGATAACCCAGATGCACGACGGCAAGTTCGGTCTCGGCATCGGCGACGATCCGGTCGTCACCTCGGGCGATCAGCTGCTGCTCGCGGTGCCGGTGTCTGGCAAGCCGGCCCGGGAGTGAGCCAGCGGGTCCGGACGGCGGTCCGTGTCGAGGGGGTCGTCCAGGGAGTCGGCTTCCGGCCGTTCGTGTACTCGCTCGCGACCAGCCTGGGGCTCGGCGGCCTGGTCGGCAATGACGTTGACGGGGTATTCGCCGAAGTCGAAGGCGACCCCGCGGCGGTGGCGGCGTTCCTGGCCTCACTGGCCCGCGACGCGCCGCCGCTGGCCAGGATCGAGCGGATCACCACTGCGGCCATGCGGCCGCACGGGACCGCATCGTTCTCGATCGCGCCGAGCGAGCCCGGCCGCCAGCGACGGACGCTCGTCTCCGCGGACACCGCAACCTGCGCCGACTGCCTGGCCGAGCTTGCGGATCCCGGCGACCGGCGATTCGGCTACCCGTTTATCAACTGCACCAACTGCGGTCCGAGGTTCACGATCGTCCGGGACGTTCCGTACGACAGGCCGCTCACCACGATGGCCCCGTTCACGATGTGCGATCAGTGCGCCGCGGAGTACCACGACCCGGCGGACCGCCGCTTTCACGCGCAGCCGACCTGCTGCCCGGCGTGCGGCCCCCGGCTGTCCCTGGCCGGCCCGGCCGGGACAGTTGTGTCCGGCGAGCCGCTCGCCGCCGCGGCGGACCTGCTGCGGCGGGGCCAGGTGCTCGCGGTCAAGGGACTGGGCGGCTACCACCTGGCCGTGGACGCGTCCAGCGAGGCGGCGGCCGCGGCGCTGCGGGCGCGCAAGCACCGGGAGGACAAGCCGTTCGCGGTGATGGTGGCGGATGCCGCCGCCGCCGGCCGGCTGTGTGAGGTGGACGAGACCGCCGCCCGCCTGCTGAGCAGCAACCGGCGGCCGATCGTGCTGCTGCCCCGGCGGCCGGGCGCCGGGCGCCTCGCCGAAGCGGTCGCTCCCGGGAACCGGCAGCTCGGGCTGATGCTGCCGTACACCCCGCTGCACCACCTGCTGCTCGCAGCCTTCGCCCGGCCAATGGTCCTGACCAGCGGGAATGCTTCAGACGAGCCGATCGTCTACCGGGACGACGAGGTGGCGCAACGGCTCGACGGCATCGCGGACGCCATCCTCACGCACGACCGCGCGATCGAGGTCAGGACCGACGACTCGGTGGTGCGCGCGTTCCGGGGCCGGGAGGCCGTACTCCGCCGGTCCCGCGGCTACGTGCCGGAACCGCTCGACGTGGCGGTCAGGTTCGCCCGGCCGGTCCTGGCCTGCGGTGCCGAGCTGAAGAGCACGTTCTGCCTGGCCAGAGGGAACCACGCGTTCGTCTCGCACCACATCGGAGACCTGGAGAACGCCGAGACGCTGCGCTCGTTCACCGAGGGGATCGAACATTTCCGGCGGCTGTTCGACATCACGCCCGAGGTCGTCGCCCACGATCTGCATCCCGAGTACCTGTCCACCAAGTACGCCATGGACCTCGCGGACGGGGGGATGGCTGACGTGGGCCTGGCGGGCGTGGAACTCGTTGGCGTGCAGCACCACCACGCGCACATCGCGTCCTGCCTGGCCGACAACCGGGCGGCAGGCCCGGTCATCGGGGTGGCCTTCGACGGAACCGGCTACGGCCCGGACGGCACCATCTGGGGCGGCGAGTTCCTGATCGCCGACCTGGCCGGCTTCGAGCGGGCCGGTCACCTCGAGCCGGTGCCGATGCCGGGCGGCGCCGCCGCGATCAGGCAGCCGTGGCGGATGGCGGCGGCCTACCTCGATGCCGCCTATCCGGGTCAGCCGGAGGACGGCCTGGACGTGGCCCGGCGCAATCAGCGGCTCTGGCCCGGAGTGCTCACGATCGCCAGGCGCGGGGTCAACTCCCCGATGACCTCGAGCGCGGGGCGGCTCTTCGACGCGGTCGCGGCGATCCTGGGCGTGCGGGACGCGATCAACTACGAGGGCCAGGCCGCCGTCGAGCTCGAGCAACTGGCCGACACCGGCGAGCGGGGCGCCTACCACGCCGCGATCACGACGCAGGAGCCGCTCCGCATCGCAGGCCGTGACCTGGTGCGGGCCGCGGTCGAAGACCTGGCCGCCGGCGTCGCCCCCGATGTCATCGCCGCGCGCTTCCACAACGGTGTCGCGGGCCTGATCACCGACTGCTGCCTGCTGCTGCGCGAGCGCCATGGCCTGAGCACGGTCGCGCTGTCCGGCGGGGTGTTCCAGAACCTGCTGCTCACCCACGCCACCGTGGCCCGGCTGGAGCAGCACGGATTCGGCGTCCTGGTGCACTCCCGGATTCCCTGCAACGACGGCGGGATCAGCCTAGGCCAGGCCGTCGTCGCCGCCGCGACTGAGCACCAGGAATAGCGGTCACCGCGACTGCCCCGTCCTCCGGCCCGGCCGCGCCGCGGCCGCCCCGTCCTCCGGCCGCGCCGCCCGGCCGCCATTTTTCTTGATCAACACATCTTTTCACGCGCGCCAGTCATTTGATCACCCAGTCTGGGCGATTTGTCCGCACGGGGCGAGTGAAAAGTTGAAATGATCACGCTCACCAGTGCGCTATTCCTGCGGCGCGGGCGTGCGGCGGCGCAGCCAGGCGTACCAGTCGTTCATGCCCGCCCCGGTCGCCGCGGACAGCTGCAGCATCAGGGCGTCCGGGCTGGTCCTCCTCACGTCGGCCGCGTGCCGCTTCCTGTCGAAGTCCACGTACGGCAGCAAGTCAGTCTTAGAGACCAGGACGAGGTCGGCGCGCCGGAACATGTGCGGGTACTTCAGCGGCTTGTCGTCGCCTTCGGTGACCGACGCGAGCACCACCCGGGCCTGCTCGCCCAGGTCGAACAGGGCCGGGCAGACCAGATTGCCGACGTTCTCGATCATGACCACCGACCCGCTCGGGGGATCGAGCAGGCGCAGCCCCTCGGCCACCATCTCGGCATCGAGGTGACAGCCGGCCCCGGTATTGATCTGCACCACCTCGCAGCCGGCCGCACGGATGCGCTCGGCATCAAGCATCGCCGCCTGGTCGCCTTCGATGACCGAGATGGCCATCTTGCCTTTCAGTTCCCGTGCGGTGCGCTCGAGCAGCGTGGTCTTCCCGGCGCCAGGGGAGCTCATCAGGTTGATCGCGAGAACGCTCCGCTGCCGCAGCCAGTCACGGTTGAGCTCGGCCAGCCGGTCGTTCTTGGCCAGCACCTTCTGCTGCAGCTGCACGGTCCGCTCGTCCCCGTGGCCCTCGTGATCGTGCTGGTGGATCTCGTGCTCGTGGTGCTCGCCCTTATGGCCGACGACGTGGTGGTGCGTGCGCTCGTGCAGATGTGCCGCGTCGGCCCGGTCCTGCGGATCGGCCGGGAAAAGCTGGATCACCGCGGTTCCCGAGCACCCGCATGTCGCGCACATGCTCAGGCCACCTGAACCGACGAGATCTTGAGTTCCTGGCCCTGCATCACCTTGACCTCGATGCTTCCGCAGGGGCAGATCGCGATCTGGCCGTCCGGCTCGAAATCGCTGCCGCACACCTTGCAGTGACACCGGCCGGCCGTCTCGGTGATCTCCAGGCGCGCCCCTTCCAGGTTCGTCCCCTCCGTGACCAGGTCGAAGCAGAATCGGACCGAGTCAGCCACGACGCCAGACAGCGCGCCGATCTCCAGGTGCACGCAGGTGATCCTGGCGTCGGGAAGACGCTCCGTCACGGCGTCCACGACGCTTTCGGTGATGGCCAGCTCGTGCACCTTCAGTCTCGCTTTCACTCGCTCCGGCGATATGTGTGGCCCGCTCAGCAGATGCGGGGTAGGGGGTCGCCCACCAGCAGGTCGACAATCCGGGTGCCGCCGAAGGCGGTCTTGAGCTGCACGATGCCGGGCGGGTCGGCGGTGACCCGGCCGATGACCGCCGCCTGCTCGCCGAGCGGATGCGCGCGCAGCGCGGCCAGGGCCTGGTCGCTCTGGTCGCCGTCGACGATGGCGACCAGGCGTCCCTCGCACGCCACGTACATGGGGTCAATGCCCAGCAGCTCGGACGCCCCGCGCACCTCGGTGCGCACCGGGATGTCGTTCTCGCTGACCAGCACGCCCACGTTGGCCGACTTGGCGATCTCGTTCAGGATCGTGGCCACCCCGCCGCGGGTGGCGTCCCGCAGCGCGCGCACCCCCGGGGTCGCGGACAGCAGGTCCGCGACGAGCCCGTTGAGCGGTGCCGTGTCCGAGGTCACGTCGGCCTCGATGTCGAGCTCACCGCGGGCCAGCATGATCGTTACTCCGTGGTCGCCGATCGGGCCGGAGACGATGATCGCGTCCCCGGGCCGCGCATTCGCCACGCCCAGGTCCAGGTCATGCTCGATGACGCCGACCCCGGCCGTGTTGATGTAACAGCCGTCGGCCTTGCCCTTCTCCACGACCTTCGTGTCGCCGGTAACGATCTGGACGCCCGCGGCGTCGGCCGCCTCGCGCATGGAGGCCACGATCCGGGCCAGCTGGGCGACCTCGAACCCTTCCTCCAGGATGAAGCCGGCCGACAGGTACAGCGGGACGGCGCCGGACGTGGCCAGGTCGTTGACCGTGCCGTTGACGGCGAGGTCGCCGATATTCCCGCCGGGGAAGAAGAGCGGCGACACCACGTAGGAATCGGTGGTCAGGGCGAGCCGCGCGTCGCCGACCCGCAGCCGCGCGGAGTCTTCGAGCGGCTCGAGCAGCGGGTTGCGGAACCCGTCAAGGAAGACCGCCTCGATCAGGGTCTGGGTGGCCTTGCCGCCCGCCCCGTGCGACATCGTGATCCGCTCTTCCTTGACCCGCGGGCGGCTGCGGCGGGCCCGGTCGATGCGCTCGAGCACCAGTTCCTCGCGCACCGTCCCCGGCAGCGGCTGCGGAGAACCCCGGTGGGGATGCCCGGCCTCTTCCTCGCGGGCCTCTTCCTCGCGGGCCTGGTCCTCGTGGACTTTGAGGGCCTGCTGCACCCAGCCCGCTGGCGCCGGGTGAGAAGTGCTCATGCCTGGCTCGCCTCCTTGACCCGGGTCCGGGTCAGCCGGCCGTAGTTGTAGTAAGCCGCGCACGCGCCCTCGGGCGACACCATGCAGGTGCCGATCGGCGTCTCGGGGGTGCACGCGGTGCCGAACACCTTGCACTCCCAGGGCTTGAGCACGCCCTTGAGGACCTCACCGCACTGACATGCCTTCGGGTCGGCGACCCGTACGCCGGGCACCGAGAACAGCAGCTCGGCGTCGAACTTGGCGTACTGCTCCCTGACCTTGAGCGCGGAGTGCGAGATGAAGCCGAGGCCGCGCCATTCGAAGTACGGGCGGAGCTCCATGGTCTCGCCGATGACCTGCAGCGCGACCGGGTTGCCGTCCCACGGCACGACGCGTGAGTACTGGTTCTCGACCGTCGACTCGCCCCGCGACAACTGCAGCATCAGCATGTAGATCGACTGCAGGATGTCCAGCGGCTCGAACCCGGCGACGACGACGGGCTTGCCGTAGTCGCGCGCGATGAACTCATACGGCCGGCAGCCGATCACCGTGGATACGTGCCCCGGCCCGATGAAGCCGTCCAGGCGCAGGTCGGGGGAGTCGAGGATCGCCTTGATGGCCGGGATGATCGTGACGTGGTTGCAGAAGATCGAGAAGTTCTCCAGGCCCTCGGCCGCGGCGCGCAGCACGGTCATCGCGGTCGACGGTGCGGTGGTCTCGAAGCCGATGGCCATGAACACGACCCGCTTGTCCGGGTTCTTCCTGGCGATCTTCAGCGAGTCGAGCGGCGAGTACACCATGCGGATGTCGGTGCCCTGGGCCTTGGCGTCGAAGAACGACCCCTTGCTGCCCGGCACCCGCATCATGTCGCCGAACGAGGTCATGATGACGTCGGGCTCGGCCGCCAGCGCCATGGCATCGTCGACCCGGCCCATCGGGATCACGCATACCGGGCAGCCGGGCCCGTGCACCAGAGTGATCTGCTCGGGCAGGTAGTCCTCGAGCCCGTGCTTGTAGATCGTGTGGGTGTGCCCGCCGCACACCTCCATGAGCTTGTACTGGCGCCCGGGCTCGCACAGCGCCGTGATCTTCGCAGAGAGGGCGTGCGCCTTGTCAGCGTCACGGAACTCGTCAACGAACCGCATACCGCACCCCCTATTCGATTCTTGATTCGGCCAGTGCCGCGAGCTCGTCCTCGTAGGCCTGGCCGATCCCTTCCAGGAACTGCATGGCCGCGGCGGCCTCGTTCTCGTCGATCTTCGACAGCGCGAAGCCGACGTGGATCAGCACCCATTCGCCGGGCTTGGGCGGATCGTCCGTGAGCAGGCCCACGTTGATCACGCGCCGGACCCCGCTCACGTCCACGCGGGCCAGGTCGGGCTGATCGGGGAGGAACTCGATCACCTCACCGGGTATGCCGAGGCACATGAGATCTACCCCTTCGTCGTTAATCGGCGATTGCCGCCGGTCGGTTGCGCGTCTTGCTCGGGCTGAGTGTCTACCCCGGCTGGCTGGCCGTCTACCTCGGCTGGCTGGCTGCCGTCGGCCAGACCGCCCGCGCCGACGCCGGCTCCGGCGGCGCGCACCAGGTCGAGCACGACCCGCACGGCCTCATCGACCGCAGCGGTGACCGGCGCGCTCAGCCCGATCCGCTCATCGACGCTGGCCGGCTCGCAGCCGACCAGCACGACCCGCCCGGCATCGGCGCCGAGCAGGTTCAGCATCCCGAACACAACGTCGGGCTGCATGCCATGAGCATCAAGTAGCGGGTTTCCCCTACCCGTCTCCGGCGCCGCCGCGGCGCCGGCGTCCAGTTCCATGACGTACACCGTGCCCGGCTCGCCGCCGCGCGGCGTTGCGTCGACCAGGATCGTGGTCTCGTAGCCTTCGGCCAGGTCGTAGGCCAGGTGCATGCCGCTGATCCCGTAGTCGGCGACCCGGACCCAGTCGGGCAGGCCGACGGTGGCCAGGCGGCTGGCGACCTCGACGCCGAAACCGTCGTCGCCCAGGAAGATGTTGCCGACGCCGGCGATCAGCATGCGGTCAGTCACCGGCTCACCCCATCGAGCGCTGCGAGCGTGAGCTCCCACAGGACGTGATAGACGGTGGTCTGCGCTTCCTGGATCCGGTGCACCGACGATGAGGGCGCGACGAAAAGGTAGTCGATGCTGTCCAGCTCGGCCATCTTCCCGCCCTGGTAGCCGGCGAAGCCGATGGTGAGCAGCCCGCGCCTGCTGGCCTCGTCGAAGGCGCGCACCAGATTGTCCGAGTTGCCGCTGGTGGACAGCCCGACCGCGACGTCGCTGCGGCGGCCGAAGGCGGCGATCTGGCGGGCGAAGACCACGTCGACGCCGATGTCATTGCAGAGCGCCGTCACCACGGAGGTGTCCGCGGCCAGCCCGAGCGCGGGCAGCGGCCGGGCGCCGCCGCCCGGGTTCAGGAACAGGGTGGCCAGCTCCTGGGCATCGGTGGCGCTGCCGCCGTTGCCAAAGGCCAGCAGCCGTCCGCCGGCGGCGAACCGGGCGGCGGCGTCCCTGGCGCAGGCCACCAGCCGGTCGCCATCCTGCACGCTGATCACCCGGCGCAGTTCCATGATCTCGTCGGCCTTGGCGACCGTGGACCGGCGCACTTCCTCCAGGACGGCGGGCAGGTCGGTGGTGCCCGAGTACAGGAACGGGTACAGCGACTCCATCGATCCCGCGCCCGGCCCGCCCTGCCGCATTCCGGTCATCTCCCCACGACCGAGATCGCTTCCTTGGCGTGCACGAGGATCGTGTCCCCGATACCCGCGGTGACGAGCGCGACGCTGACCTCTTCTTCGCCCTGGCCCGTGTCGACTATCGCCAGTCCATCATCGAGCAGGCGCACGATCGTCACCGCCACGGCCGTGTCCGAGCAGGTGATGCAGACCTCGTCGTGGCATTCCGGCACGTTGGTCATGCCACCACCCCCGGGGCCAGCAGGCCGGGTTGCTCGAAGAACACGTGCACGAGCTCCCACAGCACGTGATACGCCGTCACCTGCGTTTCCTTAACGATACGCGGGTCGGTTGACCTGGCCACGAGCAGGTGATCGACGGCCGGGCTGGCCGCGATCGCACCGCCGTCCCCGCCGGCCAGGGCGATGGTCAGCAGGCCGCCCGCGCGGGCCGCCTCCAGGCCGGCCAGGACGCTCGGGCAGTTCCCGTCGGCCGAAATGCCGAGGGCGATATCCGCGGGCTCGGCCAGGTACCGGATCTGGTGCGCGAAGATGCCGGCCATGCCTTCGCGGGCGGCCACCCCGGTCACGGTGGCGACATCGGTGGCCAGCGAGATCGCGGGGAGCGCCCGCTTGCCGACGATCACCGGATGGACGAACTCGACGGCGACGTGCTGCGCGTCCGTGCTCGACCCGCCGGTGCCGAACGTGACGAGCTTCCCGCCCATGTGGAACCGGACGGCCATGGCGTGGCAGGCGCTGGCCACCGCCCCGGCCTGCTCGGCCAGGTCGCGGACCGGCGCGGAGCGCAGCTCGAACAGCTGCTCGACGTCGATCGGCGAGGTCATGCCTGCGCTCCCGTGGCGCCGGCCGGGTCGGACAGGTCGACATCGGCCTCGAAGTCGACGGCGTCGCGCACCCTGAGCGCGCCGAGGAACCCGGAATAGGGCTTGATCCCGTACTCGGTCTGCACCACCGACCCGGCGGCGTGGTACTGGCCGGGTCCCGTCTTGCTGACTTGCAGCCGCAGCGGCCGGGCCTCGCCCGCGAACGTGAGCGTTCCGGTGATCAGGCCGCCGCCATCCGCGTCGGGCCGGAATTCCGTGGCCGTGAAGCTCGCCTCGGGGTGGCGGTCGGCGGCAAGCGTCTTCCGCGCGGTCACCGCGATCTCGCGACGGTCCCGGTCGGTGAGCGGCTTCAGCCCGCCAGAGCCCGAGCGCACGATCAGCGAGCCCATGTCGATCTTCACGTCGAGGCCGGCCGGGCTCAGATCGTCGTTCACGGTCAGCACGCCGGACCACCGGCCCACCTCGATGGTCAGGTCGTGGCCCGCCTGCGCGGCGAGGCCGTCACGAAACGTGTGCAAGACAATCCGGCCACGATCTGTCCCGAGCTGGAGACGACCAGCGTGAACCGCCATGGGAGCACCGTAGGACACATGTGGGGGGACGTCCAGTAGTCAGATGAGACAGGCCTGACCATATCGCGCGCTGAACTGGCCAATGGGAAAAGACGCTACGGGAGTGGCACCTGACCGAAGAGTTCCTGAATCCGGCGCAGGTCTCGCATCCTCGGCTCGGTGGCGCCGCCCACCCACCGGCTGACGGTCTTCACCGACACCCCGAGCTGGCGGGCCGCCGCTTCCTGGGTCAGGCCCTCCCGGCGCAGCGAGGTGGACATCCACTCCGCGAAGGTGGCGGGCTGGCCGGGCCCGCCCAGCGTCACCGGCTCGGCGGGGGCCGGCGCGGCCGTCTCGGCGGGCGGGACCGGGTAGGCGGGGGCAGCCGGAGCCGGGTTGGCGGAGACGGCGGCCGGGGCGGCCGCCCCGCTCCGCACGGTCGCCGGGGCCGGACCCGGACCCGACCCGTTGGGCAGGTGACCGACCGGGGGGTGAGCCGGGATCATGCTGTCCGAATGGAGCACGTCCACCTCGACGTGCTCGGGGAAGATGCGGAACGCCACCTGGATCGAGCCGGTCGGGCCGGCCGCGTCGAGCAGCGCGCGGAACACGGTCTCGCCGACCTCGCGGTTGCCCTCGTCGGTCAGCGGCGACTCGGCCAGGCAGCGCCGGACGAAATCTCGTATGTCAGGGATTGATGACGGGCGGGCCGGGAACACCTGGGACAGCACCACGACGGGCACGACTTCGATCGGGACCACGTCGGGTCCATACGCAGGAGGCTCAGTCACCGGTCTCTCCCTCAGCCACCTGTTTCGGGGCACTCGAGCAAGCTGAGGTCAGGGTACGTGAACTCGGGGGGAAACGGGAATCCCGCGCTCGCGCGGCACGTCAGCAGATGGGGGGAATCGTCACGGACAGTACGTATTTGATCTCTGGGAATCAGACATTTCTGTCCGGCTAGCTGACTGTTTAGTCTTGTCGCCGGCTCCTGGCCGGTCTAGCATGGCGGCGTCCGCGCATCACGAAGGCGAGGTGCGGGCCTGGTCACCAGCCGACCCCGGAAGCGAGGAGGTGGCCAAGCTATGGCCACTGGCACACAGACCAACGACGCGTCGCAGGCCGACACCGGGGCCGAGCCCCTGGTGCACATCCTGTGGATGAACGGCGGCCTCGGCTGCGACGGTGACTCGGTGGCGCTGACCGCCGCCACCCAGCCCAGCATCGAAGAGATCGCGCTCGGCGCGCTGCCGGGCCTGCCGAAGATCGCGGTGCACTGGCCGCTGATCGACTTCGAGTGCGGCCCGGAGCAGGGCGCGGACAACTTCATCGAGTGGTGGCACAAGGCCGACCGCGGCGAACTCGACCCGTTCGTCCTGGTCGTGGAGGGGTCAATCCCGAACGAGGCGATCAAGGAGGAAGGCTACTGGTGCGGCTTCGGCAACAACCCGGCGACCGGGCAGCCGATGACCACCAACGAGTGGCTTGACCGGCTCGCGCCCAAGGCCACCGCCATCCTGGCCGTCGGCACCTGCGCCACCTATGGCGGAATCCACGCGATGGCGGGCAACCCGACCGGCGCGATGGGCGTTCCCGACTATCTCGGCTGGGACTGGAGGTCGAAGGCGGGCCTGCCGATTGTCTGCGTGCCGGGCTGCCCGATCCAGCCGGACAACCTGTCCGAGACCATCCTGTACCTGCTCTACCAGGTGGCTGGCGCGGCGCCGATGATCCCGCTGGACGAGGCGCTCCGGCCGACCTGGCTGTTCGGGGCCACCGTGCACGAAGGGTGCGACCGGGCCGGCTACTACGAGCAGGGCCAGTTCGCCACCGAGTACGGCTCGCCCCAGTGCCTGGTCAAGCTGGGCTGCTGGGGACCGGTGGTGAAGTGCAACGTGCCCAAGCGCGGCTGGATCAACGGCGTCGGCGGCTGCCCGAACGTCGGGGGGATCTGCATCGCGTGCACCATGCCCGGCTTCCCGGACAAGTTCATGCCGTTCATGGACGAGCCGCCGGGCTCGAAGGTGTCGGCGACCGCGAGCACCCTGTACGGAACGGTGATCCGCACGCTGCGCGGCTTCACGGCGAGGACCGCCGACGAGGAGCCGAAGTGGCGCACGAAGGGCGATGAGCTCCTGACCGGTTACCAGAAGAGCTGGTGACACCGACCGGGTCCCACGGGAGTCTCCCGGGTACCACTGGAGAGGGGTAAGCGATGACGACGGTCGACGACGCCGGCGTAGTGGAGATGTCCTGGGATCCGATCACCCGGATCGTGGGCAGCCTGGGCATCTATACCAAGATTGACTTCAAGCAGAAGAAGGTCGTCGAGTGCCACAGCACCTCGTCGATCTTCCGCGGGTACAGCATCTTCATGAAGGGCAAGGACCCGCGAGACGCGCACTTCATCACCAGCCGCATCTGCGGCATCTGCGGTGACAACCACGCGACGTGCTCGGTCTACAACCAGAACATGGCCTACGGCGTCCGCCCGCCGCACCTCGGCGAGTGGATCATCAACCTGGGCGAGTCCGCCGAGTACATGTTCGACCACAACATCTTCCAGGAGAACCTCGTCGGGGTGGACTTCTGCGAGAAAATGGTGGGCGAGACCAACCCCGGCGTGCTCGAGCTGGCCAACCGGACCGAGGCGCCGCACGCGGCCGAGCACGGCTACCGGTACATCGGCGACATCATGCGCTCGCTGAACCCGCTCGAGGGCGAGTTCTACCGCGAGGCGCTTCAGGTGAGCCGCTCCACGCGGGAGATGTTCTGCCTGATGGAGGGGCGGCACGTGCACCCCTCGACGCTCTACCCGGGCGGCGTCGGGACGACAGCGACCATCCAGCTGTTCACCGACTACCTCACCCGGCTGATGCGGTACGTGGAGTTCATGAAGCGCGTCGTGCCCATGCATGACGACCTGTTCGATTTCTTCTACCAGGCACTGCCCGGCTACGAGGAGGTCGGCCGGCGCCGCGCCGACCTGGTCTGCTGGGGCAGCCTCAACGACCCCGAGTACTGCGACTTCCGGTACGAGAACATGACCAACTGGGGCCGCAAGATGTTCGTCAGCCCCGGCGTGATCAGGGACGGCGAGCTGCTCACCAACGACCTGGTCGAGATCAACCTCGGGATCCGCATCCTGCTCGGCAGTTCCTACTACGAGGACTGGGAAGACCAGGAGATGTTCGTGACCCGCGACCCGCTGGGCAACCCGGTGGACCGCAGGCACCCGTGGAACCAGCACACGATCCCGCGCCCGGCCAAGCGGGACTTCGACGGCAAGTACAGCTGGGTCATGTCGCCGCGCTGGTTCGACGGCACGAACCACCTCGCGGCCGACACCGGCGGCGGGCCGATCGCCCGGCTGTGGGCCACCGCGCTCGGCCGCCTGGTGGACTTCGGCTACGTCAAGTCGACCGGCAGCAGCGTGCTGATCAACCTGCCGAGGACGGTCACCAAGCCCGAGGTCACCTTCGAGTGGAAGATCCCGAGGGACTCCGAGGGCCGGCCGCTGTCCAACGCCATCGAGCGGGACCGGGCCCGGACGTACTTCCAGGCCTACGCGGCGGCGTGCGCTCTGTACTTCACCGAGCAGGCGCTGGCCGAGATCAGGGCCGGGCGGACCAAGACCTGGGAGCCGTTCACCGTCCCCGACGAGGCGAACAGCTGCGGGTTCACCGAGGCGGTCCGCGGCGTTCTGTCGCACCACATGGTCATCCGCGGCGGGAAGATCGCGAACTACCACCCGTACCCGCCGACCCCGTGGAACGCCAGCGTCCGCGACAGCTTCGGTACGCCCGGGCCCTACGAGGACGCGGTACAGAACACGCCGATCTTCGAGGAGAACCCGCCGGATCAGTTCAAGGGCATCGACATCATGCGCGCCGTGCGCAGCTTCGACCCGTGCCTGCCCTGTGGCGTGCACATGTACCTCGGTAACGGCAAGATGCTGGACAAGGTGCATTCGCCGATGACGGTGACGTTGTCGACATAGGTCCCTGGACCGGCCCGGGCTCGGGCCCGGGCCGGTCCAGCCCCCATCTGCCGCCCGGGCGACCGGCACGGAGGCGAGACGATTGAGCGGCGTTCAGGATGTCGGCGCGCGGGTCGAGGAGCTGCTCGACACGCTGCGGTCGAGCGGTGCCGGGGGCGCGGCCCCGGCCGCCGAGGAACTGGTCCGGCTGCTCGTCGGCCTGTACGGCGACGGGCTCAGCCACATCGTGGCCGCGCTGCAGGACCAAGGCCCCCCCGGCACCGCGATGCTGCTCAAGCTGACCGAAGATCCGCTGGTGGAGAGCCTGCTGCTGCTGCATGACCTGCACCCGCTCGACGTCGACGCGCGGGTCCAGCGCGCACTCG
The DNA here is from genome assembly GCA_963729365.1 of uncultured Actinomycetota bacterium. Taxonomy (GTDB): domain Bacteria; phylum Actinomycetota; class Actinomycetes; order Streptosporangiales; family Streptosporangiaceae; genus JASHPR01. The sequence continues at coordinate 218,870 of CAVSNQ010000002.1, read as the reverse complement.
ACCGGGTCCGCCCGTACCTGGGCTCGCACGCCGGGGGAGTGGAGTACCTCGGCGTGCGCGACGGGGTGGCCCGGCTGCGGCTCGAGGGCAGCTGCCACGGCTGCCCGTCGTCGACGGTCACGGTCCAGCTGGCCATCCAGGGTGCCGTCCAGGACGCCGCGCCCGAGGTCACCGAGGTCGTGGTGGAGGGCATGACCGCGCCGCCCGCCCCGAAGCTGCTGCAGATCGGCCCCCGCCCGGCCGAGGCGGCCGCCGATTCCGTCGATGCCGCCGGTGGCGATGCGGGCTGGGTCACGCTGCCCAGCATCGGGCCGCCGAGTTCGCGGCCGGTCACGGCCACCGCGGGCGACATCGCCGTACTGGTGTGCTCGGTGCGCGGCACCCTCTACGCCTACCGCGACGCGTGCGCGGCGTGCGGGTGCTCACTGGCCGACGGGACGCTCGACCGCGAGCAGCTGGCCTGCCCGGGCTGCGGAACGCGCTATGACGTACGGCTCGCCGGGCGGGGCCTGGACGATCCGGCCCTGCACCTCGAGCCGCTGCCGCTGCTCTCCGACAGCGCGGGCGTTCGCGTCGCGGTGCCAGAATCGATCCGGTCGTGAATGCCGTCGTGCCGGAGGCGCGCAGGGATACGGTGCCGGAGGCGCGCCAGTGAGCGGCAGCACCGGCCTGCGCCGGTTCGTTCCCGGCGCACCCGAGGAAGCCCCGGCCGCCGCCCAGCCGGCCGAAGCGTCCGCGCCAGCCGAGGCCGCCCGGCCTGGCCAGGAAGAGGCCTGCGAGTTCTGCGCCACGGCAATCCCGGCCGACCACGGCCATGTGGCCGACCTCGACGCCTCCACGCTCATGTGCGCCTGCCGCGCGTGCTACCTGCTGTTCACCCACTCCGGAGCCGGCCAGGGCTGGCAGGCCGGGCCGGGAGACGGAGCCGGGCCGGGAGACGGAGCCGCACAGCGCGAGGGAGCCGGGCCGGGAGACGGTGCCCGACAGCGCGAGGGAGCCGGGCCGGGGAACGGAGCCGGACCGGAACGGCGCATCGGCCGGGCCCGGTACCGGTCGATCCCCGACCGCTACCGCAGCGACCCGGGCCGCCCGCTCACCGTGGCCGAGTGGAACGCGCTCGAGATCCCGGTCGGGCTGGCGTTCTTCCTGCGCAGCTCGGCCAACGGTGACACGACGGCGTTCTATCCGAGCCCCGCCGGAGCCACCGAGTGCCGTCTCGACCTGGAGGCGTGGGGCCGGATCGCCGCGGACCACCCGCTCCTGGCCGCCGCCGCGCCCGACGTCGAGGCCATCCTGATCTCGCGCGGCCCGCTCGACCAGGACGGCGTCGATGCGTTCCTGGTCCCGATCGACGCCTGCTACGAGCTGGCCGGGCGGATGCGCCTGCTCTGGCGCGGCTTCGACGGCGGCGCCGAGGCGAGGCAGAGCATCGCCGAGTTCCTCGACCGCGTGCGGGAGCGGTCCCGGGACTTGAGCCAGGTGCCGTGAGATGGCCGAGCTCGCCTTCGATTGCGTCGGCGCCCGCGCCGACAAGTACGCGGTCACGCCGTCGATGTCGTTTACCCTCAGGATCGCTGAGACCAGCGGGCAGAAGGTGGACGCGATCGCCCTCCGCTGCCAGATCAGGATCGAGCCGACCAGGCGGCATTACTCCGACGCCGAGGCCGAGCGGCTGAACGACCTGTTCGGTGACACCCAGCGCTGGGCCGACACGCTCAAGCCGTTGCAGTTCACCACGGTGGCCGTCATGGTGCCCGGCTTCACCGGCTCCGTCGAGTTCGATCTGCCCGTGATGCTCAGCTACGACCTGGAGATCGGCTCGACCAGGTACTTCGCCGGCCTGGACAGCGGCGAGATCCCGCTGCTGCTGCTGTTCAGCGGCACGGTGTTCAGCACCGTCGACGGGAGGCTGCAGGCTCAGCAGGTGCCGTGGAGCAAGGAGGCGTCCTACCGGCTGCCGGTCAGCCTCTGGCGCGAGGCCATCGACGTGCACTTCCCGAACAGCGCCTGGATCAGGATGAGCCTGCCGACGCTGGACGAGCTGCAGCGCTTCAAGACCCGCCACGCGCTGCCCACCTGGGACGCGACGCTCGCGGCCCTGCTCGCGCGGGCTGCCGATGATGCGGAGCGCAAGTCATGAGGCTGGACTCCGCGCACCTCGAACACGCCCGCAAGGTCGCGGACGCCATTCTGTACGAGGGCTACCTGCTGTATCCGTACCGCGGGTCGGCGCAGAAGAACCAGGTGCGCTTCCAGTTCGGGGTCCTGATGCCGCCGGCCTACCATGCGGTCGACCCGTGCGAGCTGTCCGCCTTCCAGACCGAGTGCCTGGTGGAATGTGACGACGATGCCCAGGTCCTGGTCACGGTGCGCTTCCTGCAGCTGCAGCGCAGGACCGTGCAGGAGGCGTCGCCGGACAGCGGAGAGCTGCGGGATGTCGGCGCGGTGCAGGTGGACGGCGTCGACTACACCTCATGGGACGAGGCGGCGGAGCGGCAGCAGCAGGCGACGGCCGGCGTGGCCGAGCTGCTCAGCCGGGACCGGAACCTGGAGTTCCACTTCGGCTCCGGGGAGGCCAGCGAGGATCTCACCGACGCCCAGGGCCGCCGGGCCGGGCGGCTGATCCGGCGCTGGGCCGCGCTCGACGGGCTGATCCACCTCAGCGCCGAGCGCGTCGCCGGTCCCTACGGGGCGCTCCGGCTGCGGATCCGGGTGGAGAACCACGCGGTCCCCGAGGTCCCGCCGAACACCAGGGACGAGGCCCTGCGCCATGCCCTGATCGCCGCGCACGCGCTCATCGGCGTGCCGGGCGGGACATTCCTGTCCCAGACCGATCCGCCGGAATGGGCCGCCGCCGAGATCGCCGCCTGCACCAACGTCGGCACCTGGCCGGTGCTCGCCGGGCCCGCGGACTGCCATGACCTGATGCTGTCGTCGCCGGTGATCCTCTACGACCATCCCGAGATCGCCGCGGAGAGCGCGGGCGACATGTTCGATGCCACCGAGATCGACGAGATCCTCACGCTGCGCACGCTGACGCTGACCGATGCGGAGAAGCGGCAGGCGCGGGCGACGGATCCGCGGGCGGCCGAGCTCATGGACCGGATGGACAGCCTGCCGCCGGAGATGCTCGAGCGCATGCACGGCGCCATCCGGTACCTGAAGTCCGTGCCCGGCGCGGCGTCCGCCGGGACCTCGCCGAGCCCGGGGGAGCCGTGGGCTCCGACCGCGCCGGACGGCCTGCCCGGCGACCCGGCCCTGGACCGGCCGCAGGTCCCGTGGTGGGACCCGGGATCTGACCGCTCGGTGTCGCCGGAGACCGATCACGTGGTCATCAACGGCGTCGAGGTCGCCCGCGGCAGCCGGGTCAGGATGCGCCCGGGCTCCAGGCGCGCCGACGCGCAGGACCTGTTCCTGGTCGGGCGCACGGCGCAGGTCGAGGCCGTCCTGCACGATGTCGACGGCCAGGTGCACGTGGCCGTGAGCCCGGACCACGATCCAGTGGCCGATCTGCAGCGCAGCCACGGCCGGTTCCTCTACTTCGCCCCCGACGAGATCGAGCCCATCGACGCAGAGGAAGAACCGGCTGAGCCGGCCGAGTCCACGCCCAGTTAACCCGAGAGGAGGCAAACCATGATCAGCAGGTTGGTCAAGGCGGTCGTACTGGCCGCGGTGCTGGCGGCGATCATCCAGTCGCTGCCCGACATCAAGCGCTACCTCGAGCTCCGCGAGATGTGACCGGCCGACAGGAACATCACTCATTAGACCGACGAGGTGACGCAGGAAGCAGGCGGAACTATGGAAACGATTGTGGGATTCGTGGCCGGCTACCTGGTCGGGAGCCGCGAAGGGCGGGACGGCCTCGAGCGGCTGCGTACCTCGTGGCAGTCGATCAGGACCTCGCCTGAGGTGCGCAAGCTGGCCACCGAGGCGATCACGGTGGCCGAGATGGTGATCAGGCGGACCTCGGACCGCGGCAGCCTCAGCGGGGCCGTGGGCGGCGTCACCGACATGCTCGTGCGCCGGGCGGCGGCCGCCAGGGAGTCACGGGCGGCCTGACCGAGGCCGGTCAGCGGCGGTACGGCCGCCCCGCGGTGCGCCGGCTCGGCGGGGCGGCCGGATTCACCGCGTCGGCGTGGCCTGGCCCGGCGTCGGCGCCTCCGGCGTGGCCTGGTCGGGGGCGGACCGCATGGCGGGCGGGCGCGCGTCCGCCGCCAGCGTCTCCGGCAGGTCCGCTGCTGTCACCCCGGCCCGGCGGCTCCTGACCCTGGCCAGGATGACCGCGAGCCCGAGCGCCCCGGCCGGCGGGAGGGTCATGACGGCCGGCAGCTGGTAGCGCCAGGAGAACTCGGTGATGTCAGAGAACAGCAGGATCGCGACCGCCGACATGAAGAACAGGGAGCAGGCCAGGGCCAGCTCGCGGTCGGCCGGAGGAGGCGAGGCGGAACCGGGCTGGCCGCGGCGGTGGCCGCGCAGGCGGATCAGGCTGAGCGTGCCGGCCAGCCCGAGCAGGGTCGCGACCAGGTAGAGCGGTCCCGGGGTGTAGCCGCCGTCGAGCTGGTAGGCGTGCAAGAACGTGGCCAGCGGCCGGATGACCGTGGCCTTGCCGCCCATGGCTGGGTCGAGCGGCTGGTAGATGAAGTCCGGCGGCGGGTTCTGCACCTTCAGCCCCAGGATGATCACGCCAGCGGGGTTGGTGCGGATGTAGTTCTGGTAGCTGGGATAGCTGTCCTGGAACTGCCACCGTGAGACCGGCGTGTCCCCCGGGCTGGTGACCCGGGTCACGGCGAACAGCCGTGACGCGTCCGTCGCTGTCCCCTCCAGCACCCGCAGCGGCTGCTGGACGATCACGGCCTTGATGAAGGACGAGATGACCTTGGCCTGGGTCAGTCCCGGCGGCGCCACGTACAGCTGGAGCGGAGAGGATGCGTCGTGGTCCAGGCCGTCGGTGCCGAGCGCCTTCTCGCTGGCCGTGGGACACAGAGCGCGCTCGTAAGCGGGGACCTTCAGCGTCGCGCAGTCGGCGGCCTCGGCGACCCGGCCGTAGAGGGTCGACGTACCCGCCCGGGACAGCCAGAAGTGCCCGCTGAACGCCGCGGACAGGCTCATGTACATCAGGACCGGCAGGGCGAAGGCGACGCACATCACCACCGCGGCGCGGACCGCGTGCCACCAGCCGCCGCCCACCGCGATCAGCACATAGATCACCGCAGGCAGCACCATGACCTCGGTCGCCTGGCCGATCGTCACCGACAGCCCGAGCGCGATCCCGGCCGCCGCGATGGCCCGCCGCGTCGGCCGGGGCGGCCACAACAGCACGACCAGGGCGAGCACCAGCAGCGCGTCGAACCAGACGTCGGGCATGATGCTCTGCTCGTTCTGCAGCTCGTAGGCGTCGAGCAGGACCGGCGCGGCGGCCAGGGCCGCCAGCCAGCGGGGGACGCCGCGGCGCAGCAGCACGGCGTAGATTCCCACGCCCATGGCCAGGCCGACGAGGTGCTGCACGGCGGTGACCGTCTGCAGGTTGCCGACCAGCAGGATGGCCTTGAGCACTCCCTTGTACCCGAGCGGATCCGTGCCTGGCCAGGCGTTGTACAGGTACTTGAGGGTGTCGATGTACAGCAGCGCCGGCCGGTAGGCGATCTGGGCCACGACCCGCAGCGCCAGCCCGGCCGCCAGCAGCGCCGTCATCAGCCAGTGCCGCCGCGCCAGCGGGACGACCTGCCTGGCGCCGGCCCAGCCGGCCGCCCAGCGTGGCCGCCTCAGCCGAGCCGGACCTCCTGGCGGCAGCCGGGCCGGGACCCGAAGAACCTGCCTGTCCGGTCGCTGTCTTAGGCGTTCGCATCAAGGGCATCCGCTGCGTGGGGGTCATCGTCCGGCCGGCCGTGAACACGGCCGGCCCGGACGCGTCTCATCATGCTCACTCGTCCTGGACATTCGCTGAGTGTCCTGGCCGGGCACACAAAACCGCGCTGGCGAGCTTACCGGAGCGTGGCACAGGCCGCATGCCAGCCCGGCTGCCGGTCACCATCGATTCCGGAACGGTCACCGATTGTGAATACCGCGCTTCTTCGCCCCGGCCGAACCGTCGGTGGCCGGGCGTAGCCTCGCGCTCGTGCAGGCCCACGGCGCCGGGTGGCAGCGCCTGCGCGGCCAGGTCGGCCGCCAGGCGCCGCTGCTGAGCGCCCCGCCGCCTGCCGCCGCCGGGCTGTGCGCATCCTGCCGGACACCGGTCCGGCCCGGCCGGACGCGATGCTACCTGTGTAACGAGTACCGCATGTGCCTGCCGGGCCTGCTGCCCGATGTCGTGGTGCCGGTGGCCTACGCCGCCAAGGGCGGCCCCCACGCCACGAACCTGTGGCGGTATAAGTCGGGCGGCCCGGGCGCCGAGGTGGCGCGTGCCGCGCTGAGCGCGTTGCTCCTGGTCTTCCTGCGTGATCACGGGCGCTGCGTCTGGCGGCGCGCGGGGATGCCCGGGCCGAGCCACGTCGCCGTGGTGCCGAGCTGCCGCGGCCGCCCGGGGGTGCATCCGCTGCAGGCGCTGGCCGCCCCGTGCCTGACCCTGCCCTGGGTGCGTCTCTCGCTCGCCCGCCGCGGCGAGCCGGTGGCCCGCTACCCCGATCCCCATCGCTTTTCCTCGGAACGAATAGCGGGCGCCTCGGTCTTGCTCCTCGACGACACCTGGACCTCGGGGGCCAGCGCGACCAGCGCGGCCGCCGCGCTCAGGCTGGCTGGCGCGCGGTCGGTCGCGGTCATCGTGCTCGGGCGGCACCTGGATAGCGCGGCCGCGGCCACGCCGTTCCGCCCGCGGCTCTGCGCCGTGCACGAAGTCGGCCGCACTCAATAGGCTTAGGCCGTGCACCAGGATCTTCCGTCACACACAGCGCTCGTGCGGCGGGCCCGCCGTATCGGCCGGGAGCTCGCCGCGCTCTACCCGGACGCGCACACGGAGCTGAACTTCGCCAGCCCGCTCGAGCTCCTGGTCGCGACGATCCTGTCCGCGCAGACCACTGACAAGCGGGTCAACCTGGTCACGCCGGTGCTGTTCGCGCGCTACCGCACGGCGGCCGACTACGCGGCCGCCGACCGCACCGACATGGAAAAGATCATCCAGTCGACCGGCTTCTTCCGGGCCAAGACCACCAGCCTGATCGGCCTCGGCCAGGCGCTGTGCGACCGGTTCGGCGGAGAGGTACCGCGGCGGATGCGCGATCTCGTCACCCTGCCCGGGGTGGGCAGGAAGACCGCGAACGTGGTGCTCGGCAATGCGTTCGGCGTGCCGGGGATCACGGTCGACACCCACTTCGCCCGGCTCTCCCGCCGCTTCGGCTGGACCACGTCGACCGACCCGGACAAGATCGAGCAGGAGGTGGGCGCCCTGTTCCCGCGCAAGGACTGGACGTACCTCTCGCACTTGCTGATCTGGCACGGCCGGAGGGTATGCCACGCTCGCAGGCCCGCCTGCGGGGCGTGCGAGCTGGCCAGGCTGTGCCCGTCGTTCGGGGAGGGGCCCACCGACCCGGCGGTCGCGCGCAAGCTGATCAGGCCCGGGCCGTTCTCGTGAGCAGCGCCGATCCGTCGGCTGCGGACGGCAGCCGGCCCCGGGCCGCAGCGGCCCGCTCGCCCGCCGACGGCAGCCGGCCCGGTGCCGCGGCGGAGCGGCCGCCCGCCGACGGCGGCTGGGCCGGCGTACCGGGGTGGCTGACCAGCCTGGCGCGTTCGGCGGCGGACATGGCGGTACCGCCGCCGATGCGCCCGCCACCGGGCGGCGGCCGTCCGTCCGCCGTGCTGATCCTGTTCGGGGAGGGGCCCCGCGGGGCCGACGTGCTGCTCGTGCAGCGCACTCCGTGGCTGCGCCGGCACGCGGGCCAGCCGGCCTTCCCGGGCGGCGCGATCGACGACTCCGACGGCGGCCCGGTCCCGGCCGCGCTGCGCGAGGCCGCTGAGGAGGCGCGGGTGGACCCATCGGGCGTGCAGGTGCTCACCGTGCTGCCCGAGCTGTTCATCGCGCGGAGCGGGTTCTCGGTGACCCCGGTGCTGGCCTGGTGGCGTGATCCCGTCCCGGTGGAGCCGGGCGACCCGCAGGAGATCAGCGCCGTCGCCCGGGTCCCGATCTCGGACCTGGCCGATCCGGCCAACCGGCTGACCGTGCGCTATCCGTCGGGCGTGGCCGGCCCCGCGTTCCGGGTCGGCGACATGCTGGTCTGGGGATTCACCGCCGCGGTCGTGGACCGGCTGCTGGCCATCGGGGGCTGGGAGCGTCCGTGGGATGCCGAAACCGCGCATGACCTGCCGCCCGAGGTGCTGCAGGCGGCCATCGGCGGCCAGGATCGGAGCCCCTGAGTCTCGACTGTGATTTCCCTGTGCGGTTTGCCGTGCAGGCCACACACTCCCTTACGCGCTATACGGTTGGGCTCGTGCCGGGTGACTTCCTTGACCTGATTCTGATCGTGCTGGTGATTGCCTTCGCCGTGGCCGGGTACCGGCAGGGATTCATCATCGGCGTGCTGAGTTTCGTCGGGTTCATCGGCGGCGGCGCGATCGGCGCCGCGTTCGCGCCCAGGATCGCCCGCGCGATCACCCACAACGCGGGCTGGCAGGCGGTGACGGCCATCATCGTGGTGTTCCTGGCCGCCATGATCGGCCAGCTGCTTGCATCCGGCGTCGGCGTGGCGATGCGGTCCCGGCTGACCTGGAAGCCGGCCACGCTCGTCGACTCCGTCGGCGGCGCCGTGGTCAGCGCGATCGCGGTGCTGCTGATCGCGTGGCTGATCGGCTCGGCCGTCGCGTACGCGCCGTTCCCGGTCATCTCCCGCCAGGTCAACAACTCAGCGGTGCTGCGCACCGTGGACGGGCTGATGCCCCCCGAGGCCAGCCTGATTTTCTCCGACTTCCGCAGCCTGCTGGAGAGCGGCCCGTACGCGCAGGTCTTCGGCGCGCTCGGCGCCGAAGGCGCGCTGGCGGTGGGACCGGCCAATCCCGCCGTGCTGAACTCGGCCGCGCTGCGGAGCGACGAGCCGAGCATCGTGAAGGTCAAGGGCGTCGCGCCGAGCTGCCAGGAGCAGATCGAGGGCTCGGGCTTCGTCTACGCGCCCGACCACATCCTTACGAACGCGCACGTGGTCGCTGGGGTGACCGCGCAGCAGTACATCTACACCACCTCGGAGCGGGTGCTGTCCGCGCGCGTGGTGCTCTATGACCCGAAGGTGGACATCGCCGTGCTCTACGTGCCGGGCCTTGATCTCCGGTCGCTGGGCTGGGCTCCCCAGGCGAGAGTCGGCGCCAACGCCATCGTGGCCGGGTACCCGCTGGACGGCGGGCTCACCGCGGTGCCCGCTCGCGTGGGCGGCACCGAGCAGGCCACCAGCCCGGACATCTACCAGACCGCCCAGGTGACGCGGCAGATCTACGCGGTCAGGGCGGTCGTACAGCAGGGCAACTCGGGCGGGCCGCTGCTCGACCCCGGCACCGGCGACGTCTACGGCGTGGTCTTCGCGGCGGCGACCTCGGTGCCCGACACCGGATACGCGCTGACCGCGGCCGAGGTAGCGGCGGACGCCAGCGCCGGGGCGCACCGCACCGCAGGCGTCTCTACCCGTGGATGCGACTGAGCCGGCGTCAGCCAGTTCCGGCCCGCAGCGTGACCGGCGTCAGCGAGTCCCGGCCGCAGCGTGACCGGCGTCAGCGAGTCCCGGCCGCAGCGTGACCGGCGTCAGCCAGTCCCGGCCCGCAGCGTGACCCGCATCGCGGCCGGGGTGGCCGCGGCCAGGCCATCGCGCTCGATCAGGTTCGCGAGCTCGGCGGCATCGCGGGCCACCGCCGCCGCACCGATGCCGTGCGGCGGCGAATCCGCGTAGCCGGCCACCCGCTGCCCGCCCCGGCGCAGCAGGGCTGCCGCACCCCGGGCATTGCCGCGTTGGGCGTGCGTCAGGCCGACCGCGACCTGGGCCAGCCCTTGCCACAGCTCGCGCTCGGCGGGCGGCGCGGCCTTCCACGACGCCTCGAGTACTTCGTGGGCGCGGAACGCCCGGCCGGAGTCGATCAGCTGCTGGGCCAGGTCGAGCGCGGCGTCCGGTGCCAGGGCCTGCTCGTCGGGCGGCGGCGGCTCCCCCGCGGCATCGCGGCGCAGCGGGCGCCCGAGCTCGTCGCGGGGCCTGGCATTACGGGCCCGGCCAGCGGCGTCCCTGTCCCGTCCGGCCACCTTCACCGCTCCGGCTCCGGGTCGGCGAGCCATGCGCGCAGCTCGGCCTTCACCGCTCCGGCTCCGGGTCGGCCAGCCATGCGCGCAGCTCGGCATCGAAGCGCTCGGGCTGTTCCTCGTGCGGGAAGTGCCCGGCGCCGTCGATAAGGCGCCACCGGTACGGTGCCTCGACGTGCCTGCCGGATCCCCGGGCGGCGCTGGGCAGCACGCAACTGTCCAGGGAGCCGTGCAGGTGCAGGGTCGGGGCCTGGATCGGCGCCCGCATGCAGCGCGCGTAGCGCAGCCCGTCCGGCCGGAACCTGGACCTGATGAACCAGCGGTGGTACTCAAGCGCGGAATGCGCCACCGAGGGCATGGACATCGCGGCGCGGTAGTTTCCCTCGGTCTCGTAGTCCGGCCAGCCCGGCCCGGACCACGAGCTGAGCATCCGCCCGACCCGCAGCGCGCCGTCCTTCAGCAGCTGCCGCTCCGGGAGGAGCGGCAGCTGGAACCCGAGCGCGTACCCGCTGCGCCGGCCCTGCCCGAGCGGGTCGGACCACACCGCCGCGCGCAGCCGGAGCGGATGCGGGACCGAGACGACGGCCAGCCGCCTGACGACCTTCGGGAAGTAGGCGGCCATGGTCCAGGCGACCAGTCCGCCCCAGTCATGGCCGACCAGGATGGCGTTCGCCTCGCCGAGCGACCGGACCAGGCCGGCCGCGTCGGATGCCGCGGTGACCAGGTCATAGCCGCGCGGCGGCTTGTCGCTGCCGCCGTACCCGCGCAGGTCGACGGCGACCGCGCGGAAGCCCGCGTGCCGCAGCGATGACAGCTGCTCGCGCCAGGTCCACCAGAACTCGGGGAAGCCGTGCAGCAGCAGCACCAGCGGCCCGTCCCCGCTCTCGGCCACGTGGAAGCGGGTTCCGTTGGCGCTGACCGATCTGTGCGACCAGGGACCGTCGATGAAGATCGGCGCGTCGCCACGCCCAGTCACCTGGGCATCCCGATGCTCACTGGGCCTTGGGCGCGGCCTGAGCCCCCGCCCCGTCATCGCGCTTCAGCAGCGAGAGGTCCTGCTGCACGGTCTGCCGGGTCCGGCTCAGGCCGGACAGAGCGCGGAACTTCAGCGCCCCGATGAGGACGGCCAGCCCGGCCAGCAGCACGCAGGTACCGGCGACGATCAGGAATGCGGCCCACGGCCATATGCCGAGGGCGACCAGGCCCCAGGCGAACGCGAAGCACAGCAGCACGAGGACGAGGCAGCCCACGAACGCTGCCATCACGAGCAGCGCCGCGGCGATGGCCACCCGGCGCACGTCGGCCTTGAGCTCCAGCTTGGCCAGGTCGAGCTCGCACTTGATCAGCTGTGAGATGTCACTGACGGCCAGGGAGACCAGGCTGCCGATGGACTGCTCGTGTGCGCCGTTCGCCGGATGCTGCGCGGCGGGCTGCTTGACTGCGGGTTCGGCCATTAGTGCTTCCCTTCTCAGGCTGTCGCAACAAGTCTCGCTCATGCCGCATCGCGGTGTTCGCACTGCGTCCACTCTGGCGCGCCGCGACCGCGCCTAACTGGGGCGCACGAGACAGGTGGTGTGTATGGGTCAGCTGATGCAGGAGCGGGAGGAAGGGTAACGGAGGAGAGGAAAGGTAACGGGAGGAAAGGTAACAGGCGGGGACGGTCGGCGGGGCCGCACACGCGAACGGCGCCCCGTTCGGGGCGCCGTCGCCTTGCCACGTCAAGTCCGAGTTACCAAGCGTGCACCTTTCTCTGCCGGGACAGGCCATGAACCCGCCTGCCTCGGCACGCCTCCCGCGGCTGGTCGCGCGTGGGTACACCGGCTTGCCGTGGCCGGACGCTTCAGTCCGTCACTTCTTTCTACGACGGATCCGCGCCCTTGTGAACCCCTGAACGTAACCGATTCGTGATGTCGATGGTTTTCCGTGTTCACATACGCTGACCAGGCGATTAGCGAATCAGTGCCCCGGCCGGCGGGCTCTGCTCGCGGTCGGCCTGACCGGCGGCGGACCTGGAGCCCCACGCCAGCACGGGCCACTGCCGTTCCCTCGCGATCCTCCTGAGGGCGCGATCGGGGTTGACCGCCCTTGGGTGGCCCACGGCCTCGAGCATCGGCAGGTCGGTAACCGAGTCGCTGTACGCATAGCAGTCCGGCAGCCGGTAGCCGCGGCTGGCCGCCAGTTCGCGGACCCGGCACGCCTTAGCCTCGCCGTAGGCCCAGAACTCCATCTCGCCGGTGTAGCAGCCGTCGGCGACCTTCATCCGGGTCGCGATGACCTCGGAGGCGCCGAGCATGTCCCCGATCGGCCCGACCATCTCCATGCCGGAGGTGGACACGATCACCACGTCCTGCCCGGCGCGGCCGTGCGCGGCGATGAGCCGCCGGGCGTCGGCGTACACAAGTGGCAGGATGGTTTCGTCCAGGTGCCTGCTGACGATGTCGCGGACCCGGTCGGCCGGCCATCCCCGGCACAGGTCGCCGACCTGGCCGCGCATGCGCTCCATCCGGCCGTGATCGGCACCGGCAATCCTGAAGGCTAGCTGAGCGAACGCTGTACGTATCGCGTCACCGCGGCTGATCAGGCCGTGCCGGTAGAACGACGGACCGAACGCCAGCGTGCTCGATCGGGAGATGATCGTCTTGTCCAGGTCAAAGAAAGCTGCCGCAATTGTGCGATGGCTCTCGACGGAACTGCCCACAATCCGGCAGCATAGGGGAATGAAACGAGTTCTAAGTTGCCTCTGCATGACCGGCTGGTAACTTTGGCTCACCCCGCGTAGGCTTTCATGGGTGACGGAACCGGCTCTGCCCCCCCGGGGCCGGACCGCACGGCGACCCCCGCTCTCCCCCCGGCGGGGGTCGCCTCTTTTCCAGCTTCGTCACGCTAGTGCGGCCCGCACTTGCGCGGCTCCCCGGCTAGAGCGCCGTGGAGCCCTCGCCGAGCAGGCAGGCCAGCAGCGTGACCGCCCCCGGCTTGGACAGCGGCTCGTTGCCGTTGCCGCACTTGGGTGACTGGATGCACGAGGGGCATCCCGCAGCGCACTCACAGGACGCTATTGCCTGGACGGTTGCGCCCAGCCAGTCCCGGGCGGCGCGGAAGCCGCGCTCGGCGAAGCCCGCGCCGCCGTCGTGCCCGTCGTAAACGAAGACGGTCAGCCGGCCGGTCGCCGGGTGGAGGTCGGCCGAGACGCCGCCGACGTCCCAGCGGTCGCAGGCGGCGACCAGCGGCAGCAGCCCGATGGACGCGTGCTCGGCCGCGTGCGCGGCGCCGGCCAGGTCCACGCCCGCGCTCGCCAGGCCGGCCCGCTGCCCGGGCGAGATCGTCCACCACACGGCCCTGGTATGCAGCGTCCGCGGCGGGAGGTCGAGCGGCACCACGCCGGCCGGCTGCCCGGTGTCCGCCCGCCGCCGGGCGAAGGAGACCACCTGCCGGGTGACCAGGACATCGCCGAAACCGACCTCGGCCTCGCCCCAGGCCACCTGGCGCTCGGTCGCGGCCACCTCGACGCCGGTCAGTTCCCGCGCCGACGTGGCGTAGCCAGGATCGCAGGCCTCGACCAGCGCCACGCACTCGTCGAGGTCGAGCTTGGTCACCAGGTACATCTCGCCCTGGTGCGGGTAGACGGCGCCGGTGTGCGCCAGCACGTGCGCCGATGGCTCGTCCACCGTGCCGACCAGCCTGCCGGTTGAAGCCTCGACGATGCGCACCGGCGGCCCGCCGGTGCCGCGCAGGCCGGTCACCGCGGCCCGGCCGCTGCGGGTCCAGCACCACCGGCTGGTCCCGTCCGCGCATGGCCTGGGCCGCAGCATTCCCCGCTTGCTCAGGTCGTCCACGACGGCGGCCGCCGCCGGGCCGAACAGCGTGACGTCTGCCTCGGTCAGCGCCAGCTCCGCGGCCGCCGCGCACAGATGCGGCGCCAGCACGTACGGGTTGCCCGGGTCCAGGACGGTCGCCTCGACCGGGCGGTTCAGCAGCGCTTCCGGGTGGTGCACCAGGTAAGTGTCCAGCGGGTCGTCGCGGGCGATCATGACCGCTACCGCGCCGCGGCCGTCCCGCCCGGCGCGGCCGGCCTGTTGCCACAGGGCGGCCCTGGTCCCGGGCCAGCCGGCGATCAGCACGGCGTCAAGGCCCCCGATGTTGATGCCGAGCTCCAGCGCCGTCGTGGCGGCCAGACCGGTGATCCGGCCCGTCAGCAGCCCTTCCTCCAGGGCGCGCCGCTCCTCGGGCAGGTAGCCGGCCCGGTACGCGGCCACGCGGGACGCCAGATCGGCCGCTCCGGCCTCGGCCAGGCTGCGCCGGGCGCCGAGCGCGACCGCCTCCGCGCCGCGCCGCGACCTGACGAAGGCCAGGGCGGGAACGCCCCCGGCGACCAGGTCGGCGAGCAGCCCGGCCGCCTCGGCCGTGGCCGTCCGCCGCACCGGGGCGCCCGCCTCGCCCCGCAGCGCGGTGAGCGGCGGCTCCCACAGCCCGAACGTGACCGGCCCGCGCGGAGCCGAGTCGGCCGTGACAGCGACCGCGTCCAGGCCGGTCAGAAGCCGGGCGCAGGTTTCCGGCTCGCTGATCGTGGCCGAGCAGAGGACGAAGACCGGGGGGAGACGCTGCGTTCCGGGCGGCCTTAGTGAGCCGTGATGGGCGCTGACTCGGCGGAGCCTGCGCAGGACCTGGGCCACGTGCGAGCCGAAGACGCCGCGGTAGGTGTGGCATTCGTCCACGATCACGCAGGAGAGCCGCCGGAAGAACCCGTCCCAGCGGGCATGCCGCGGCAGCAGCGAATGATGCAGCATGTCCGGGGTCGTGAGCAGGTAGCCCGCGCGCGCCCTGGCCCAGGACCGCTCCGCGGCCGGGGTGTCGCCGTCCACCACGGCCGCCCGGATGCCGGGGATGCCGAGCGAGGCCACCATCCGCAGCTGGTCGGCGGCGAGCGCCCGGGTCGGCGAGAGGTAGAGCGCGGTGCCGCCATCGAGCACCCGGGTCAGCGCGGGCAGCAGGTAGCCGAGCGACTTGCCGGACGCCGGAGCGGTCGAGATGATCACGTTACGGCCCGCCGCCGCGTGGTCGGCCGCCGCGGCCTGGTGCGCCCACGGCCCCGGCACGCCCGCGGCCTCGAACGCCTTGGTGACCTCCGGCGGAACCCAGTCCGGCCAGCCGACACGCCGGCCGGGAGATGCGGGGACATGCTCCAGGTGAGTAAGCTGGCCAGACCGCGCGCCCGCTCCGAGGACCTGGGCGGCGCCTGGTGGGATCGGGAGCTCATCTCCGGAGAGCAACGGCACCGCAGGCATAGGGTTTCAGTGTGTCATCCCCAGGCAAGGTGTCTCGAACTCCGATCTGGTATAGACATGACCTCAGAGCGTGATTGAATGCGCGCGGGTAGCATGGCCCCGCCTCGGGCGCGCGTTCCGGCCCGGGGGTGCACGCTCTGAAACCTGACCGCATGGCGCAGGAGGATTTGTGGATCTGAAGTTGGATCACCACAGCAAGGATGGGATCGAGATCGTCGACGTGGAAGGCGAGATCGACGTCTACACCGCGCCGCGCTTGCGTGAGCTTCTGATCGAGCTGGTGAACACTGGTTTCTACCAGCTCGTCGTCAATATGGAGAAGGTCGAGTTCCTCGATTCCACCGGGCTCGGGGTGCTGGTCGGCGGACTGAAGCGGGTCCGGGCCCACGACGGCTCGCTGGACCTGGTCTGCACGCAGGAGCGGATTCTCAAGATTTTCCGGATCACCGGCCTGACCAAGGTGTTCGGCATCCACGACACGGTGGACGAGGCGATCACGGCCAGAAAATCCGAGAAGTAGTCAACGGCTGACGCGCCGAGATGCCCACAGTTGAAGTCAGCTTCACTGCCCTGCCCGCTCACGTGCGTACCGCGCGGCTGGTCGCGACGGCGGTGGCCAGGCGCAGCGGTGTCGACGAGGCCTTGCTCGACGAGGTGCGGCTGGCCGTCGGCGAGGCGTGCTCAAGGGCGGTCGAGGCCCACCGGCTGCACTGCCCGGCCGAGCCGGTCAGGATCGCCCTGACCGACCAGGCCGGGCGGTTCGAGGTGGAAGTCACCGACACCGGCCGGCCGCAGGGCTTCGGCTTGGCCGTCATCGCCGAACTGGCCGACGACGTTCAGATCAACGAGACCTCCGCGGGAACCAGCATCCGGATGAGCTGGCCCTCCGTCGGGCTGCAGGCCTGACCGCGCTGCCGCGTTTCTAGCAGGTCGGGACGGCATGACAACCGGGGGCGCATTACCATTCAGCGACGCAGATGCGTAGACTCCCCCGCACTGGCGTGGTGGCACTCCTCGACGAGGTTCGTCATGCCCGCGCCCGGTAGTGGTGACACTGCGCTGGGCAGCAGCATCGCGCGAAGCTCTTGTGCCCTGTCAAGGAGGACAGATGTCTAGGCTCAACCCCGCCCTGGCGAGCGGGCAGGTCGGCGTGACCGGCTCCAACCTCACCTGGGTCATCGTCGTGGGCGTGGTCGCCCTGTGCGCGCTCGGCGTGGCCGCCGTGCTGGTCCGCGAGGTGCTCGCGGCCGGCCAGGGCACGGCCAAGATGCGCGAGATCTCGCTGGCCGTCCAGGAAGGCGCCGCGGCCTACCTGAAGCGCCAGTTCCGCACGCTCAGCGTGTTCGTCGTCGTGATCTTCTTCGTGCTCCTGCTGCTGCCGGCCGACACCGGGGGGGTCCGCTGGGGCCGGTCGGTGTTCTTCCTCGTGGGGGCGCTGTTCTCGGCCCTCACCGGGTTCACCGGCATGTCGCTATGCGTGCGCGGCAACGTGCGGGTCGCCGCGGCGGCCAAGGAGTCCGGCGAGCACTCGGCGATGCGGATCGCATTCCGGACCGGCGGCGTGGCCGGGATGTTCACCGTCGGCCTCGGCCTGTTCGGCGCGGCGCTCGTGGTGTTCATCTACAAGTCGAACGCGCCGAGCGTGCTCGAGGGCTTCGGCTTCGGCGCGGCCCTGCTCGCCATGTTCATGCGTGTCGGCGGCGGCATCTACACCAAGGCGGCCGACGTCGGGGCGGACCTGGTCGGCAAAGTCGAGAAGGGCATCCCCGAGGACGACCCGAGGAACGCGGCGACGATCGCCGACAACGTCGGCGATAACGTGGGCGACTGCGCGGGCATGGCCGCCGACCTGTTCGAGTCGTACTCGGTCATGCTGGTGGCCGCGCTGATCCTGGGCAAGGTGGCGTTCGGCGACAAGGGGCTCGTCTTCCCGCTGATCATCCCCATGATCGGCGTGATCACCGCGGTCGTCGGGATCTTCGCGGTCGCGCCGCGCAAGTCCGACCGCAGCGGCATGACCGCGATCAACCGCGGGTTCTTCATCTCGGCGGTGTTCTCGCTGCTGCTGGTGATCGGGGCCTCGTTCCTGTTCCTGCCCGCGCACTTCAGCGACCTGTCCGGCGTGGCCGGCTCCATCAGCCGCTACAACGGCAACCCGCGGTGGCTGGCCATCGGCGCGGTCGTGATCGGCCTGGTGCTGGCCAGCGCGATCCAGCTGCTGACCGGGTACTTCACCGAGACCAACCGCAAGCCGGTCCGCGAGATCGGGCAGAGCTCCGAGACCGGCGCGGCCACGGTCATCCTGTCGGGGATCTCGATCGGGCTGGAGTCCGCCGTCTACTCGGCGCTGCTGATCGGCGGCGCGGTCTACGGCGCGTTCCTGCTCGGCACCGGCAACCCCACGGTCGCCCTGTTCGCGGTCGCGCTGGCCGGCACCGGCCTGCTGACCACGGTCGGCGTGATCGTGTCGATGGACTCGTTCGGCCCGGTCACCGACAACGCGCAGGGCATCGCTGAGATGTCCGGCGAGTTCGAGGGCGAGCCCGCGGAGATCCTGACCCACCTGGATGCGGTCGGCAACACGACCAAGGCCATCACCAAGGGCATCGCGATCGCGACCGCGGTGCTCGCCGCGACCGCGCTGTTCGGCGCGTTCCGGACCTCGGTCGTGGGTGCGCTCGGCCGGGCGGGCGGCACCTTCAGCCTGTCCATCGACCGGCCCAACGTCCTGGTCGGCATGATAATCGGCGGGTCGGTCGTGTTCCTGTTCTCCAGCCTGCTGATCCGGGCGGTGGGCCGGGCGGCCGGCCGGGTGGTCCTGGAGGTGCGCAATCAGTTCCGCATCCACCCGGGGATCATGGACTACACCGAGAAGCCGGACTACGGCGCGGTGGTCGACATCTGCACCAAGGACTCGCTGCGCGAGCTGGCCACGCCCGGGCTGCTGGCGGTGCTGACGCCGATCGCGATCGGCTTTGCGTTCGGCTACGCGCCGCTCGGCGCCTTCCTGGCCGGCGCCATCGGGGTCGGCGTGCTGATGGCGGTGTTCCTGGCCAACTCCGGCGGCGCCTGGGACAACGCCAAGAAGCTGGTCGAGGACGGCCATCACGGTGGCAAGGGGTCCCAGGCGCACGAGGCGACCATCATCGGCGACACCGTGGGCGACCCGTTCAAGGACACCGCGGGCCCGGCCATCAACCCGCTGATCAAGGTCATGAACCTGGTCTCGCTGTTGATCGCGACCAGCGTGGTCAAGTACGCCCACAACGACGGGCTGCGGGTCGGTGTGGCGCTCGGTGCCGTGATCATCGTCGTGGCCGCCGTGGTGATCTCCAAGCGTCAGTCCAGCAACATCGCCGCCGGCACCCCGCAGGGTGACGCCGACGCGGCGGCCGGCCCGGGACCGACCGCCGAGCTCGGCGCCGACGATAGCGCCACCGACGGCGGGTCGGCCGCGGACGAGGACGGCAAGACCGCCGCCGGCACCACCGCCACCTGAGGCCCCGGCCTGCCGCTGCAGTCAGGCGAGCGAGGCCGGGTCCTCGGCGTCGGCCGCCTCGACGTCGTCACGCGAGATCCCCAGCAGGTGCAGGATCGCGTCCAGGTGCGGGACGCTGAGCGAGGCGTCGGCGGCGTCCCTGACCGCGGGCTTGGCATTGAAGGCAATGCCCAGCCCGGCGGCGGCGATCATGTCGAGGTCGTTCGCCCCGTCACCGACCGCCACGGTCTGGGAGAGAGGGACCCCGGACCTGGCCGCGAAGTCGCGTAGCGCGGTCGCCTTGCCCGCCCGGTCGATGATGGCCCCGGTGACCTGGCCGGTGAGCTTGCCGCCGTCGATCTCCAGCGTGTTGGCCGCGGCATAGTCCAGACCCAGGTCGGCGGCCAGCACGTCGGTGAACTGGGTGAAGCCGCCACTGACGATCCCGCACTTGTAGCCGAGCCGCCGCAGCGTGCGGATCAGGGTGCGGGCGCCGGGAGCCAGCCGCAGCTCGGCCCGGACATCATCGAGCACCGAGGCGTCGAGCCCGGCGAGCAGGGCCACGCGCTCCCGCAGCGCCGCGGCGAAGTCAAGCTCGCCGCGCATCGTGGCGGCGGTCAGCTCGGCGACCTTCGCCGCGCACCCGGCGCGCGCCGCCAGCAGGTCGATGGCCTCGCCACTGACCAGCGTGGAGTCGACGTCCATGACGACCAGGCGCATGGCCCGGCGATGCAGGCCGCCACGCTGCACGGCCACGTCGACGCCCCGCTCGGCCGACTCGAGGGCCAGCGCAGCGCGGAGCGCGACCGGGTCGGCCCCGGAGATATCGAACTCGATGCAGGTTACCGGCCGGTGGGCCAGCCTGGAGATCCGGTCGATGTTCGCGCCGCTGGCGGCGATCCGCCCGGCGATGCCCGCGATGGCGGCCGGGGCCAGCATCCGGCCCAGCACCGTGACGTGCAGGCTGCCGCGGCGGAGCGCGGGCTCGGCGGAGCCGGCCGTGATCTCGGCGTCCAGGCCCAGGTCGGCGGCGATCGCGGTCACCTGGCGGTGAATCGCGGTCAGGTCCGGGGCGTCGCCGCAGGACAGCAGGACGCCGAGCACCAGGCGGCCGCGGATCACCACCTGCTCGACGTCGAGCACGCTGAGGTCGTGCGCGGCCAGGACGGAGAACAGCCGGGACGTAACGCCCGGCCGGTCCCGGCCGGTCACGGTGACGAGCAGCGTCAGCTGGGGACTGGTCATGGCCTGACCACGCTACCGGCAGCGGCCGCCCCGGCGGCCCCTCGGGTGGCCGCAGCGCCGGGCGGTGCGGGCCGTGGCCAACTAGGGCAGCAGCAGGTGCAGGTCGCCGAATTCGTGCCAGAGGTACCCGTGATCGATCGCGGCCGCATAGCACCAGCTGAGCAGGTCAAGCCCGGCGAACGCGGCGAGCATCCGCAGGTGGGACGAGCGCGGCTCGTGCAGGCCGGTGACCAGCCCGTCGACGGCCAGCAGCCGGTTCTCCGGCGTGACGATGTGCTCCGTCCACCCGGCGGCCGGGGAGACCGGGCCCGGGCCCGCGCCGCGCACCCGGGCCGCGGTCTCCAGCGCCCGCACGACGGTGGTGCCCACCGCGATGACCCGGCCGCCCTGCTGCCTGGTCAGGTTGACCAGCCGGGCGGTGGCCGGCGGGACGTCATAGGGCTCCGGGTACGGATCCTCGTCGCCCTCCAGCGAGGAGACGCCCGTGTGCAGGGTGAGCGGCGCGAACGTGATGCCCCGGGCCACCAGCCTGGTAACGATCTCCGGCGTGAACGGACGGCTCGCGCTCGGCATCTCCGCACTTCCCGGCCTGGTGCCGAAGACGGTCTGGTACGACTCGATCGGCCACGGCCGCTGCACGTACGAATACCTGATCGGCGCGCCGTGCCGGAGCAGGTAGGGCGTGGCCGCGGTGGACAGCCTGGCCCGCCAGAGCCGCCCGGTGAACCTCGCCCCCAGCGTCAGGACGGCTCCGCCGGGCAGCTCAAGCTGCTGGCCGGCGGAGCCGCCGCCGTACGGGGCCGTGGCCGCGCCCTCGGCGGCGCGCAGCTCCACCAGCCATTCCCCGTCCGGCAGCGGCGTGGAGAAGTGCACGGCCAGGCCCGCGGGCGAGACCGGCCGCACGGCGGCGGGCAGCGTGGCCGACGTGTTGACCACGAGCAGGTCGCCGGGCAGGAGCAGCGCGGGCAGGTCGGCGAAGGCGTGATGGCTGATCTCGCCCGCGGCCCGGCGGCTGACCAGCATGGCCACGCCGTCCCTGGGCATGCCCCTGGCTTCGGGCGGCTCGTGCGCCTCGCGCTCCGGAGGAAGCGTGAAGGCCAGGGCGTCGCGGGCATCGACGAACTCGGCGACGGCGGTCACGGCCGCGCTCCGGACGGCATCAGCTCGGCGGCGCGATACCGGCCGGCCGGCAGGCGTTCCGTGATGAGCCTCAGAAAGGCTGGCACGACCGTGTCCGGCAGCGGGCGGTCGGAGATGTCCTCTCCGGGGAACGCCTGCTGGTGCATGCGGGTCCGTATGTCACCCGGGTCCACCCACCAGACGCGGACCACGTTCTCCTCGGCCGCCAGCACGTTGCTCGCCTGTTCCAGCGCGGCCTTGGCCGCGCCATAGCCGCCCCAGCCCGCGTAGGGCTCGACCGCCGCGTCCGAGGTGATGGACAGCACCGCGCCGCCGCGGCGCCGCAACGCGGGCAGCAGCAGCTGGGTAAGCGCGACCGGTGCCAGCACGTTGACCTCGAAGGCCGCCCTGAGTTCCCCGATGGGGTAGTCGGCGATCGCCGGGAGCGGGCTGGTGCCGAGCGTGCCCGCGTTGTTGATCAGGAGGTCGGGACCGCCGAGGTCCTCGATGGCATCGCGCAGCGCGGCGCGGTGCGCGGGATCGGCGATGTCGCCTGGCCGCGCGATGACCCTCGTGCCGGCCGGCAGGCTGGCCGCTGCCGAGCGGAGCGCGGCACCGTCCCTCGCGTCGATCACCAGCGACCAGCCCTCGGCGGCGAGGCCTCGGGCGAGCGCCAGGCCGAGGCCGCGGGACGCGCCGGTGATCACTGCGTTCTTCGTTTCCGTCATGCTCCTCACGCTAGGCAGGCGGCCGCGGCCGCACATCGGGCCCGCGGCCGGACCGGCCTCATCCGATGGTCCTAGGACCTGCGGCCGGCCCGTCCGAGCCCGGCTGCCGGTAGCGTGCCGTACGTGAGCCGGAGCATGGGCGACGCCGGCCTTGACGGCCGGCCCGCGGCGGGCAGCCAGGACGACGTGCTGCAGCGGGTGAGCCAGGTGGTGCTCGCGGTCGCCAGGCAGCTGTCGACCCGCGACGTGCTGCAGATGATCGTCAGGTCGGCCCGCTCGCTCGTCAACGCCAGGTACGCGGCGCTGGGCGTACCCGACGACCACGGGTCGTTCGCCGAGTTCGTGATCGACGGCATACCGGAGCGCCAGCGGAAGGAGATCGGCCCGCTGCCGCGCCAGCACGGCATACTCGGCGTGCTGCTGCGCGAGGGAAAGCCGCTGCGGGTCCCCGACATCCGTGCCGATCCCCGGTTCGAGGGCTGGCCGGCGGCCCATCCGGACATGTCAGATTTCCTCGGCGTCCCGATCAGGGACGGCAGCGACGTTCTTGGCAGCATCTTCGCCGCCTGCAAGCGCGGCCCCGGCGGTTTCACCGAACGCGACGAACAGCTGCTCGGCCTGTTCGCGTCGCACGCCGCCATCGCGCTGACCAACGCCAGGCTGTACGAGCGCGGCCGGGAGCTTTCTGTCCTCGAGGAGCGGGCCCGGCTGGCCAGGGAACTGCACGACGCGGTATCGCAGAAGCTGTTCAGCATCCGGGCCAAGGCCCGCGCCGCCGAGGTGCTGGTGGGCCGGGATCCCGACCGGGCCGTGGCCGAGATCCGGAGCGTGGCCGCCCTCAGCGGCCAGGCGCACGCCGAGCTGCGGGCGGTGATCGACGGCCTGGCCCCGCCGGACCTGGCCGCCGGAGGGCTGGCCGGGTCGCTGCGCAGCTACGCGGTGCTCGCGGGCCGGACGTACGGCGCCGAGGTGCGGTTCCACGCGGCGGCGCAGCTGCCCGCGCTCGGAGCGCAGCGGGAGACCGCCATCTACCGCGTGGCCCAGGAGGCGCTGCACAACGCGCTGCGGCACTCCGGCGCGGCCACGATCTGCGTGTCACTCTCGGCCACCCGGCGCCGGGTCACCCTGGAAGTCGCGGATCACGGGCGCGGGTTCGCGGCTGAGGCGGCCTCTGGCGGCCTGGGCCTGGCGTCGATGCGGGAGCGGGCGGCGGCCGCCGGCGGAACGCTCACGGTGCGTTCTGGGCCGGGAGAGGGAACGCTGGTGCGCCTTGAGCTCCCCGCCGGGGCGGAGCGCTCGTGAGCAGCGCGGCTGACGGTCACGCGGCTGGCCGGATCACCGTGCTGATCGCCGACGATCATCCGGTCGTGCGGCAGGGGCTGCAGGTCCTGCTCAGCGTGCAGGACGACATCGAGGTGGTCGGCGAGGCGGCCGACGGCGGCCAGGCCGTGGCGATGGCGGCGGAGCTGGACCCGGACGTGATCCTGCTTGACCTCAAGCTGCCCGTCATGGACGGCATCGCCGTGCTGCGGGAGCTGCGGGAGTCCGGACTCAGGGCCCGGGCCCTGGTGCTGACCAGCGCGGCCGACCGGGGCCTGGTGATGCTGGCCGTTCAGGCCGGCGCGGCGGGTTTCCTGTACAAGGACATCGACCCCGACGCTCTCGTCCGGGCCCTCCGATCGGTGCACGATGGGCACACGCTGCTCGCTCCCGAGGCGGCCGGGTCGCTGCTTCGCTCCGGCGCGGCAGCATCGGCCGTGTCGGGCATCGGCGCGCTCACCGGCCGCGAGCGCGAGGTCCTGGCGCAGATCGCGGACGGGCGTTCTAACCGGGAGATCGCCAGGCTGCTGCGGGTTTCGGAGAAGACGGTCAAGACTCATGTCAGCTCGGTGCTCGCCAAGCTCGGCGTGGCCGACCGCACCCAGGCGGCGCTCCTTGCCGTCCGGCAGCTTGAGAGATAGCCTGCGCCCGACCCGATGGAGCGGCGGAACGACGGGCATAGGTTCGGGCTGAGGATGACGAGTGCCGGGAGGGAGCCGCATGTCGGATGAAGTGCTGCGGCTTCGCGGGGTGGGAGTCCGGCACCGCAGGTCGATGCTGCTGAGGGATATCGACTGGACGGTCCGCAGCGACGAAAGCTGGGTGGTGATCGGGCCGAACGGGGCCGGGAAGACGACCCTGCTGCAAGTGGCGGCGGCACAGCTGCTACCGACCGAGGGCACGGTCGAGATCCTCGGCGAGCCCCTCGAGGGAGCTGACCTGCAGGACCTGCGGACCAGGATCGGATTCGCCAGCGCCGTGGTGGCGGACCAGGTACCTCCGTCGGAGAAGGTCATCGACCTGGTGCTGACCGCCTCATACGGGATCCTGGGCCGTAACCACGAGGACTACGACTCGTTCGACCTCACCCGCGCGGTCGAACTGCTCGATGCGCTCGGCTGCGCGCACCTGATCAGGCGCAGGTTCCTCACCCTGTCCGAGGGCGAGCGCAAGCGGGTCCAGATCGCCCGTTCGATGATGCCGGACCCTGAGTTGCTGCTGCTCGACGAGCCGGCGGCCGGGCTGGACCTGGGCGCCCGCGAGGACCTGCTCGGGCGGGTCTCCGCGCTGGCCGCGGATCCGCAGGCGCCCATGGTCGCGATGGTCACGCACCACGTCGAGGAGGTCCCCGAGGGCTTCACCCACGCGATGCTGCTCCGTAAGGGCGCGGTGCTGGCGGCGGGCCCGGTGCCGGAGGTGTTCACCGAGCGGAACCTCTCCAAGTGCTTCGGGGTTCCGCTGCTCGTCGAGCGCCGGGCATCCCGGTGGACCGCCCGGGCCGGCCGGGTGCGCTGACCTCAGGTGCCCGAACCGGCTTGAGGGTGCGCCGGGGTGGCGAGGAGCCGGGTGGGTGAGGAGCCGGGAGTGGCTGGCGGTGGGTGACCGGTCGCGGGCGGGGTGGAGCGGTGGGCGAGTGGCGGATGTCACAGGACGGCGGCGGGCCGGGAGCAGCGCGCTACCTTACGCTTTGGACCATGCGAGGACCAGTTGGGCCCAGGTGAGGCACTCGCGATCCTGGCCGCCGGAATCGCCGCGGGCAGCGTCAACGCCGTGGTCGGGTCCGGATCACTGATCACCTTTCCGACTCTGCTCGCGTTCGGCTTTCCGCCGGTCGTCGCCAACGTGTCGAACAACGTCGGCCTGGTGCCGGGCAACGTGAGCAGCGGGTTCGGTTACCGGCGCGAGCTGGCCGGGCAGCGCGGCCGGCTGATCAGGCTCGGTGCTGCGGCCGCGGTCGGCGCGCTGGCCGGAGCAGTCGCCCTGCTCTGGCTGCCGTCCAGCGCCTTCACGCTGATCGTGCCGGTGCTGATCCTGGTGTCCTGCGTGCTGGTGCTCGTGCAGCCCTGGCTGAGCGCGTGGCTCAGGAACCGCATGGCGGGACAGCAGGGCCGGGTCGGCCCGCTGCTCTCGGCGGGCGTCTGCCTGTCCGGGATGTACGGCGGCTATTTCGGCGCGGCCCAGGGTGTCCTGGTGATCGGGCTGCTCGGCAGCTTCCTCGACGAGACCCTGCAGCGCGTCAACGGCGCGAAGAACGTACTCGTCGCGATGGTCAACGGCACCGCGGCGGTGGTCTTCATCCTGCTCGCGCACGTGTCGTGGATCGCCGTGGCGCTGATCGCCACGGGATCTTCGGCCGGCGGGCTGATCGGAGCGCGTTTCGGGCGCCGTCTCCCGCCCGTCGCGCTGCGGCTGTTCGTGGTGGCGATCGGGGTGACCGCCGCGGTCAAGCTGATCTTCTTCTGACACCTGCGTTGCGTCGCGATGTTTCGGGTACGAACAAGTCGTCATGACTGCGCGATGGATGGCCCGTCATGCGAGGTGACCGGGTCGAGATAGTGGTCGACGCCGGTGGCGTGACCAAGAACTACGAGGTTGCGGCCACCCGCGCCGGGCGCCGCGTCGAGGTGGTCAACCGGCGCGGGATGATCGAAGTGAGCGAGCTGACCCGGGGCGGCACGGCGGTGCGGACTGCTCGCTTCATGGCCAGCCGGGTGATCGCGCTGGTCGAGCACCCGGCTCCAAGGCGGGCCGGCGTGGCCGAAGAACGCCGCAGCGGCGCGCCGGCCGCTCCCGGAGAGTCCCGGGGCGGCGCACCGGCCGCAGGTGGAGAGCGCCGGGCCGCTGCTTCGTAAGCAGCGGCGACCGATCGAAGCTGGTCCCGCGATCGGCAGCTGTCATCCGGTTGGCCGCCCGGCTTACCGAGGGGCAGCCTCCCCCGAGCCGGGGCCGCGGGCCGGGGCGGTGCCGGGGGCCGGGGCGGTGCCGGGGCCGCGGGCCGGGGCGGTGCCGGGGCCGTGGGCCGGGGCGGGGGCGAGCACGCCGTCCGCTACGGCGCGCTCCACGAGCTCCCTGGCGTAGCGGCCGAGCTCAGGCGAGCCGTCCTCGATCAGCTGCACCTTGGCCAGCACCTGGTCGGCCGTGATCCCGTGCTCCGTCCAGGTCCCCCCGCCCACCTTGAAGTTCTCCAGCATGGGCTGCAGCCGGTCCAGGCCGCGGGCGAACCTGGCCTCCGGCGACCGGCGTTCCTCGAACTCGTCCCATAGGGCGCGGAAGCGGCCGGCCTGGTCGGCCGGGAGCAGCGCGAAGATCCGGTCGGCGGCGGCGCGCTCGGCCTCCTCCTGCCGCGCCTGCTGGGCCGAGTCGGCGTAGACGAACAGGTCTCCGGCGTCGATCTCGACCAGGTCGTGCATCAGCACCATGGCGGTCACCCGGCCGATGTCCGTGCCGGGCGGGGCGTGGTCAGCCAGCGTCACCGCCATCACGGCCAGGTGCCAGGAATGCTCGGCGGAGTTCTCCCGCCGGTCGGCACCGGCCAGCATGGTCTGCCGTAGCACGCCCTTGAGCCGGCCGATCTCGGCGACGAACCGCATCTGCTGGTCTAGGCGTTCCAGGCCCATGCCGACGCCCGCGCTTGTACCGATGCCCGTGCCCATGTCCAGCAGGCTAGGCCAAGGCCAGGTGAGGCGTCGGCGTGGCGTCAGGCAGCGCCGTGGCGTCAGGCAGCGCCGTGGCGTCAGGCAGCGCCGTGGCGTCAGGCAGCGCCGTGGCGTCAGGCAGCGCCGTGGCGTCAGGCAGCGCCGTGGCGTCAGGCAGCGCCGTGGCGTCAGGCAGCGCCGTGGCGTCAGGCAGCGCCGTGGCGTCAGGCAGCGCCGTGGCGCTCCTTGAGGGCTTGGCGGTACTCCTCCACGACGAGCTCGGTCAGCTCCTCGACCGACGTGTCACGGGACGGCTTGTCGAGGGTGATCTCGCCCTGCTGCACCAGGTTCACCCGGTCGCAGATGTCGAACACCTGGCCATAGTTGTGCGCGATGATGATCACCGAGACGTCGCCGCGGCGTTTCAGGTCCCGCACCAGGTCCAGGATCATCGCGCCTTCCTTGACGCCCATCGCGGCCAGCGGCTCGTCCAGCAGCAGGATCTTCGCGTTCTCGAACACGGCCCGGGCGACCGCGATCGCCTGCCGCTGCCCGCCGGACAGCTGGGCCACGTTGACCGTGACCGACGGGATGTGCACGCCCATTTCCTCCAGGTGCTCCCTGGCGACCCGGCGCATCTCCCGGTTGTTGAGCAGCGGCCAGTGCAGCTTTTCCCGGTTCAGGAACATGTTGTGGTAGACGCTGAGCCCTGGAATGAGCGCGAGGTCCTGGTAGACGATGTCGATGCCGAGCGAGCGGGCCTGCTCGACCGACTTGAACACGGTCTCCTGGCCGTTGACGATGATCCGGCCGGTGTCCGGCGGCTGGAACCCGCAGAGGATCTTCATCAGCGTGGACTTGCCCGCGCCGTTGTCGCCGAGCAGGGCCAGCACCTCGCCGCGGGCCAGGTGCAGGTTGATGTCGCGCAGCGCGGTCACCGCGCCGAACCGCTTGCTGACATGCTCGGCGCGCAGCACCTCGTCCGGGGTCGGCCCGTCGCCGGAGGGCTGGGTTCCGGGATCCTGCGCGGTCATATCATTCTCCCCGCTCCTCGCAGCCGGGCGAGCTGCACGTTCGCGATCATTGCGACCAGAATCGCGCCGCCGAAGATGATCCCCAGCGGGTTCGCGCTGACCCCGAGTATGTCAAAGCCGTCGGTCAGGGTGGCCAGCAGGATCGCGCCCAGGAACGCGCCGAGGATCGTGCCCGAGCCGCCCAGCATCGCGGTCCCGCCGATGACGGCCGCGATCACGGCGTAGAACATGGGCGTGTAGCCGCCGGCAAGGGGGTCGACGGTGTTGGTGTAGAACGCGGTCTGCAGGCCGACCAGCGCCCCCATGAAGCCCGAGATCATGAAGTTGCCGTACTTGATCCGGCCCACGTTGATGCCGGCCTCCCGGGCGCCGAGCAGGTTCCCGCCGGCCGAGATCGTGTACAGACCCCACCGGGTCCGGGTGAGCACCACGTGGAAGATCGCGACCAGGACCACCGCCCAGGCCAACGGCGCCCACTGCCACGGGTTGCCGGGAACGCCAAGCCACTTCCCGACCCCGAGGGCGATTGGCGGGACCGGCGACGGCTCGGCGTGCGAGATGGTCAGCGCGATCCCGCCCAGGATGAACCCGGTGCCGATCGTGGTGATGAACGAGGGCACGCCCAGCGTGACCGTGATGAACCCGTTCACCCAGCCGGCCACCACCCCGGTGAGCAGGCCCAGGATGACCGCCAGCAGCGCTGGGACGTGGTAGTCATTGATCGCGAAGAGCATCGTGAACGGCGCGAGCGTGTAGATGAAGCCGACCGATAGGTCGATCTCACCGCAGATCAGCAGGAGCACCTCGCCGATCGCGATGATCGCGATCGGCGCCATGAGCTCCGACATCAGGTCGACCACGTTCGTCTGGCTGACGAACGTCGAGTTGTGCGAGATCCCGAACCAGAGCAGCAGCGCCACCGTGACCACTAGGACCGTGGCCTCGCGCTGCCTGCCGAAGACTCCGAACGCGCGCAACACGAACTGCCCGCCACCGTTCCCGCCGCCGCGTCCGCCCCCGGCACTTGGCCGGCCGACAGCCTTGCCCGAGTCGACTGTGTCGCTCATGCCACCTCCTGAACTCCGCTCCCGCCCCAGCCGGAGACGGGCGACCGGCCTGTCGCCCAGGCACGGTCGCCCGCCGCCGACTTGTCCTATTCAAGCCCAGATTCAAGCCCAGAGCTTCCTGGGCGCCTCGGTCAGGTGCTGGTGGTTGCCATCGGGTTCTGGATCGCGCCGGACGGACGCGGCAGGTACAGCTGCGCGGTGGTCGAGCCCTGGTACCTGCTGGACTTGTTGTACTCGGGCAGGTTGGTCTTGGTGATGAAGGACAGTCCGGTGTCGGTGTCGGACGGCGGGAGCGTTCCGCCGGAGATGTTGTACAGGTACAGGTACA
Source organism: uncultured Actinomycetota bacterium (assembly GCA_963729365.1). Lineage (GTDB taxonomy): Bacteria > Actinomycetota > Actinomycetes > Streptosporangiales > Streptosporangiaceae > JASHPR01. The sequence continues at coordinate 189,436 of CAVSNQ010000002.1, read as the reverse complement.
GCGTGGGCAGGAACCCCTGCAGGTACGGATCCTGGTAGATGGTGAAGCCGGTCTTGCCCGCGGTGATGTTGGTCAGCGTCTGCGGGACCGTGTCGAAGCCGCCGTTCGGGAGGCTCGACATGCCGGTCTCGGACAGCGCCTGGGCCAGGAACGAGGTCGAGGTCGAGTCCACGGCGTACGCGCCCTTGGGCTTGTGCGCGAGCAGGTAAGCCTTCTCGTTCGCGAGAATCGTGGCCGGGACCGTGGTGGTCGCGATCTCGGCGACCGTATAGCCCGCCGGAGTCAGGATCGAGGCGGCGCCGTCGTAGCGCGGCTGGATGTTCCCCGTCCCGGGAGTTTCGATGAAGATGACCACGTCGCCCGGGGTGGGGATATCCGACTTGATCCGCTCGCCGAGCTGCTGGCCGGACGTGTACAGCGCCTGGCCGACGTAGGCTAGCCGGTTGGTGCCGATGTCGGCGACCCCCGTCTTGCTGACCAGCCCGTCGGCGTTGTAGCTGAGCACCGGGATGCCGGCGCTCATCGCGTTCGCCACCGGCGTGGTGAACGAGCTGGCGTCGATCAGCGTGGTCGCGATGCCTGCCGCCTTGGCGGAGACGGCCGCGTTGATCTGGGCGACCATCTGCGAGGCGACCGAGTTCGTCGAGCCGGTCCACTTCGGGTTGGGCAGGCCGAGCAGCGCGGCCGCGTCGGCGAACCCGTACTGGGTGGGCGTGAAGAAGCTGTTCGTGGTCACGTGGTTGACGAACCAGAACTGCCACGCCGGCGTCTTCGGGAAGTTCCCGGCGGTGGAAGCCGCGGCGCTGCTCGTGGCGGAGCTGCTCGACGAGCTGCACGCGGCCAGCAGTGCGGAGGCCGCTGCCGTCGCGCTGACCAGGCCGGTGCCCTTCAGCAGCCGCCTGCGCGACGGCCCGTCCTGCATGTTCAGTGTTTCGATCGCTTCATCGACCTTGGGGTCGACTTTGTCCATCACGGGCCTCCATCATTTCCTTGGGGCGGCGGGTATGTGCCGCCCTTGGGCGCCGGGCGGGCACCATGCTCCCCGGTCGCTGTGCCTGCTAACACGTCCTGAGGTCCCTGGTCGAAGGGCGTCCCGGCAGCCGCGGAGCAGCAGGCGACCTCGCCAATCCCGCGGGATCGCGACATCCCCCATGCCCACCTGGCTCCAGTCTCAGGGCCGCTCATCTTGGGAGCGGCGCGGGTTCGGCGGCCGGTCGTTTCCGGCCGATGTGAGCGTTAACATCCTGCATGTTATAGCGCCCTGACGAGGCCATAAGCTAGAACACGTTGACTTGCCCGTCAATGATCGGCTCGTACCAGACGCACAAATGTGATCTCCCCCCGCCAGGCGGCCGGCCACCTGACCAAGGCGGAAATTCTTCATCTCGGCACTTCCAAGGAATCTCCCACGCGGGAAGGCGTCCGATACCAGGCCGACCGCGTGCTCGCGCCGGGTGTTGCCACGCGCGCGTGACCGGATGTGCATGTGTGCCACAGTGTGCCCGCTTCCGGGCTGGTTGAGCGAGTCCCAGAGCCATAAAGAATGCGTAACGCTGCCCATTAGCCACTCCGAGTTAGGCCAGCCGTTTGCGCCATCGCCAGGCCAGCCCGCGCGGCCCGGCCGGCGACAGATGTCGTGCATCGTATCTCATATACGACTAGCGCGGGGATCGGCCCGGCTAGCCGGCTTCGCCCGCCCGGCGCGATCGCGGCAGCCCCGCTGGCCCGGAGGCGAGCGGATCGATCCGGCTCGTGCCGCGCGGGGGGCTGTGCCTGCGGGCTCGCTGGCGTGGCCGTGCTGGCCCGCGCCGGCGGCCGTGGAAAGCCGAAATCTTTTGAAAAAAAGGCGCCGCGGGTCTCGTCACCACCAGGCCACGGCGAGACCATCTCCGGGGAGAAGCGGGGACCAGGCGCCGAGCCGGTCAGGCAGTGCTGCGCGCCGTGCGGCCGCCCGCCGTGAGGAGGCGCGCCATGAGGAGATCCCGGCGGATGCTGCTGACGGCGGCGGTCACGGCCCTGCTCCCGGCCGCGGCGCTGCTGGGTTCCGTGCCCGCGGCGACCGCCGCCCCGGCCGCGCTTGCCGCGGCGCTGCCCAGCCTGCAGCAGGCCTTCGACAACGTCGGCATCACCGCGTCGTCGGATGCCGCGGCCGGGAACTACGACGGCATCGGCGACTCGTTCTCCGCCTCGGGCCTGGCCGCCGACGCGCTCGTCCCCGGCCAGTCGCTGCTGCACGACGGCATGACGATCACCTGGCCGGACGTCGCGCCCGGCGATCCGGACAACGTCGTCGCCAACGGCCAGGCCATCGCGGTGGCCGGAACCGGCTCCGTGCTCGGCGTGGTCGGCGCCTCGGCGTACGGGTCCACCACGGGCACGTTCACCGTCGGTTACGCCAACGGCAGCAGCAGCACGGCCACGGTCACGCTGGCCGACTGGATCGACACCAGCGCCGCCTCGGGCACCGACCTGCTGGCCACCACCGCGGGCTGGAACCCCGGCGGCACCACCCCGGTCAGCCTGTTCTACGCGGCGATCCCGCTGACCGCGGGCCAGCCGGTCACCTCCGTCACCCTGCCCACGGTGAGCGCGGCCGTCGGCAAGAACGTCTCCGCGATGCACATCTTCAGCCTCACGATCGGCTCCCCGGCCGCCGAGGCCGCCGGCGCGCCCGGCGCCGCCTCCTACTACGACGAGGCCCGCAAGGACTGCGTGGGCACCGCGGCCGGCACCGCGTCCAAGGCCTGGTACACGGTCGCCGACGGCACGCTGTCCGACGTCTACGCTCCGACGATCGACAACACCGACGTCAAGAGCCTCGACCCGATCGTCACCGGGCCCGGTTTCACGGCGCTGCAGCCCCGGGACATGACCTACACGGTCGCCTCGCTCGACGGCACCGGCATGGCCTGCCAGGTGACCGCGCTCGACGCGGCCCACGACTTCAAGCTGGTCACCGACTTCATCACCGACCCCGCCGCGGAGGCGGTCGTGATGCGGATCAGCCTGGTGCCGCTGCCCGGCGCCGCGCCGGGCCTCGCCGTCTACCTGCGGTTCAACCCGCTGCTGAACGGGCACGGCGGCGGCGGGACCGACAACGCGGGCGGCGAGTCGGCGACGATCGTCTCCACCCCCCGGGGCCCGGTCCCGCTGTCCTACTCGACCAACTCGTTCACCGAGGCGGTGAACCGCAGCTACGCCACGCCCATCTATGCCGCACTCGCCGCTGACGACCCGTTCAAGGCGGTAGAAACGGGTTTCGAAGGGACCTCGAGCGACGGCCTCACTCAACTTGACTCGGACGGAACGCTTAGTCCCGGCGGACCCGACGCCAGCAACGGCAACGTGGTGCAGACCGTCCAGCTCGGCATGTCCGGCGGCTCGGCGACCGTGGCGCTCGGCTTCGGCGGCACCGAGCGGGACGCGGTGTCCACCGCGCTGGCCGCGTCGGCCGCGCCGTTCGCCGCCACCTACGCCGCCTATCGGGCGGGCTGGCAGGCCTACGACGCGCGGCTGCTGCCGCCCGGCGGGGCCGGGCGGCACGCGCCGGTGAGCGCGCAGGACGCGGCCGCCTACTGGCTGAGCGCCAACGTGCTCAAGGCCAGCGAGGACAAGACGTTCCCCGGCGCGACCGCGGCCGGGCTGGCCAGCCCGTGGGGCCAGGCGGTCCCGGCGGGCGCGGCCGCGAGCGACGGGCTGGCGCCGTACTTCGGCTCCTACCGCGAGGTGTTCCCGCGGGACGCCTACGAGACGTTCACCGGGTTCCTGACCGACGGCGACCTGGCCACGGCCCGGCAGATCGTCACGTACATGTTCGATGACATGCAGCTGGCCAACGGGTCGTTCCCGCGCAACGGGCTGCTCAACGGCCAGGCGGCCCCCGACACCGGCGGGCTGCAGCTCGACGAGACGGCCGACCCGATCCTGGAGGCCTGGCAGGCCGGGATGGCCGGCGACCATTCCCTGTACGTCGATCACATCAGGCCCGCGGCCGACTTCCTGGCCGCGAACGGGCCCGCGGACGGGGTGGAGCGCTGGGAGGAGCAGACCGGGTTCTCGCCGTCCACCATGGCCGACGAGGTGGCCGGGCTGGTCGCCGCGGCCGCGATCGCCCGGGTGCAGGGTGACACCACGTCCGAGCGGCTGTTCCTGGCCACCGCGGACAACTTCCGCCGCCTGATCCTGACCACGACCGTGACCGACAACGGGCCGCTGTCGTCGCAGCCGTACTTCATCCGGGTGGACAAGACCGGCAACCCGGACGAGGCGTTCGACTACACGCTCGGCAACGGCGACCCGGCCAGCTACGACCAGCGGGCCGTTGTCGACCAGGGCTTCGTGGAGCTGGTCCGGCTCGGCGAGCTGCCCGCGAGCGACCCGCTCGTCGCGAACTCGCTCGCGGTGACCGGCACGGCGCTCGCCGCGCCGACCCCGTCGGGCACCGGGATCATGCGCTACAACGGCGACGGGTACGGCGACTGTGAGCTCTCCGTATTCGAGGACTGCGAGGTCAACGGGCAGCCGTGGGAAACGACTGACGAGGGCACCGGGCACCCGTGGCCGGTGCTGTCCGGCGAGAACGGCGAGTACCAGATGCTGGCCGGCGACACCACCGCGCTCGACGCCGACCTGGACTTCATGCTGAACTCCGCCTCCGGCGTCGGCCTGGAACCCGAGCAGGTCTGGAACTATCCCGACGTGCCGGCCTCGCCGTACGGGTCCGACCCGGCGACCGCGTCGATCGGGTTCACCGACGGCCAGCCGGACGGCTCGGCCGCGCCGCTGACCTGGGCCCAGGCCCAGTTGCTGCGGCTGATCTCGGACCAGGCCGCCGGCCGGCTGCTCGAGCAGCCGTCGATCGTCGCCGCGCGGTACCTGCCCACCCCGCCCGCCGCGGCCCCGCTGACGGTGACCGCGCCGCTGTCCGTGTCCGGCGGGAACGTGCCGGCCAACCTGACCCGGCCCGCCGTGGTCGTGAACGCCGCGACCACGACCGTGACCGGCACCACGTCACCAGGGGCGACGGTGGACGTCGCGGTCAGCGGGACCGCGCCGGGCGCGGCCGCGCCGACGACGACGATCGTGGCGGCCACCGCCAGCTCGTCCGGGGCGTTCTCCGTGCCGGTCAGCCTGCAGCCGGGCAGCGACTCGGTCGAGGTCGCGGCCACAGCCGCGGGCGCCACGAACGAGGCCATCTTCACCGTCCTGTCGGTGCCCGGCACCGTGGTGCTCAGCGCGCCGCCTGCGCCCGGCGGCGGCAACGGTCCCGGCACGTACGCCTACCCGACGGCCACCAACGCCGACGGCTCGCCGGTCTTCGCGCCGGACTCGTTCCGGCTGAACGGCCTCACCGTCGTCGCCGCGGCCAGCACCGTCACCTTCGAGGTCGGGATCGCGAACCTGCAGCCCACGTTCGGGTCGCTGCTCGGCGCGCAGCTCGTCGACCTGTACGTGCACGCGCCGTCCGGCAGCGTGCCCGCCGGCGAGGCGCAGTCCACCGCGTCGGCCGGGGCGTGGAACTACTCGATCGCGCCCGCGGACGCCTGGAACCAGCTCATCGAGGTCGACGGGTTCGGCACCGACGACTGGGTGACCCCGGGCAGCGCGACCTCCGGGCTGTCCGGGTCGTCCAGTGTCGGGACCCCGCAGGTGTCGGTCATCCAGCTCTCGCCGGCCGCGTCCGGCGAGACGCCGGGCCTGGTCACGATCACCGTGCCGACGTCACTGCTCGGCACCCCGGGCGCGGGCTGGACGTTCACGGTGACGCTCACCGGCCAGGATGGGTTCGGCAACGACGACGCGCGCACGTTCACCGCCACGCCGGGCGCCTACACGTTCGGCGTCTGCTCGGCCGCCGTGGCCGGCGGGCCCTCGCCGCCCGCGATCTGCTCGTACAACCCGGCCGGCGTCCCGATCGTGATGGACACGATCCCGCCGTCCACTGTGAACGTGCAGACCGAGCTCGACCCCACCGCGAACCCCTCCGGCGTTGCCCTGCAGGGCGTCACCGTCCCCTGACCGCGCCCCCGCGCTCCCTCACTACGCCCACTCCCGACCGCAGCTGGGACAACGTGGAGGAGATCGCGGCCTGCGGCTACGTGGGCAACGCCGCGATGAGCGGCAACGGCGGCACCGTCGACGACACCGTGGCCGCGTGGGCGGGCCTCGGCGGTTGCTGACCGTGCGCTTCCCTACGCGCCGTAACGGCCAGGAAATCGTACCGTTTGCGGGATGTTGTAACTTTCGCCATCCCGCTATCCTGGCCCGGTCATCGGCCGGCAGGCTGCCGGCGCGTGCGGGCCTCACGGCGGATGGCCGTTTGAGCCTGGCCGGCATTCTCCTCGAATTCCCGGGTAGCGAAGCGGGGGCGCCGCGTCCGCCCGGACGCGGTCGTGCACGCGTGCAGGAACGTCGTCGGGGAACAGGAGGGATACCGGTTTGCCTGACAAGACCGTCATCCTGATCGTGGAGGACGACCAGAACATCGTGGACCTCGTCCGGTCGAACCTGTCCGTCCGCGGACACGACGTGATCGTCTCGAAGGGCGGCGATTCCGTCGAGCGGACGCTTGAACTGCGCGTTCCCGACCTCGTGCTGCTCGACCTGATGCTGCCGGACGCCGACGGGTTCGAGCTGTGCCGGGAGATCCGCGAGCTGTCCGACGTCGGCATCATCGTGCTGTCGGCCCGCCGGGCCGAGACCGACAAGGTCCGCGCGCTCAACCTGGGCGCAGACGACTACATGACCAAGCCCTTCGGCATCGAGGAACTGCTGGCCAGGATCAACGCGACGCTGCGCCGGAGCAGGCCCGCGCCGGCCTGCGCCGGAGCCGAGCGTGGTCACGGTCGGGGACGTCGAGATCGACCTGGCGCGGCGGCGGGTCACCAAGGCCGGGCGCCTCGTTCATCTCACTCAGACCGAGTTCCAGCTGCTGCGCCAGTTCGCGGTCAGCCCCGGGGTGCTGCTCACCCATGCGACGCTGCTGCGGCGGGTCTGGGGCACTGGATACGAGACCCAGACCGAGTACACCCGCGTCTACGTGGCCAGGCTCCGCGCGAAGCTCGAATCACCGGGCGGCGAGCAGCTCTTTATCACCGAGCCGCGTTCGGGCTACCGGTTCGCGCTGCCGTCACCCGACCGCGTCCCGCTCGCCGCGTCGCGCGGGCCGACCTGAGGATCGTGCGGGCCGGCCTGAGGGCGCCGTCACGGCGCGGCCGCCGCGACACGCCCCTGAACTGGGCACCCGGTGCACCAACTCCGATGCCGGACATGCGATCATGCATGTGGGGGACCCAATGATGAAACGGGGGACCGGCTCATCACGCTCGTCCTGGCTGGGCTGTGCTCGGCCAGGACGAGCTTTTTCATGCTGAATCAATCGTGTTTGGTCATTCCGGCTTTTCACTCGCCCCGTGAAGGCATTCCGGACATATCCATCGTGATCATGACTGGGGCGCGTGAAAAGTCGCGGTGATCACGGCTCTCTGGGCGCCTAGACTGCGACGGTGTACCGGAAGACCCAGCAGCCGAAGCCGGAGGCGCTGACCCGCCGGGACAAGCGGGCCCTCGCCATCGTGGGCGCCGTGGTCTTGGTGGTATTCACCGGCCTGGGCATCTGGGCCGCCGTCCGGCCCGGAACGTACGGGCCGTCGCGCGACGGCTGCGTCACGGTCACGGCGGCGAGTTCCACCGGCGGCGGGCTGCTGCACGCGTGCGGCTCCAGCGCCGTGGCGATGTGCCGGGCCGCGTTCGAGCACGGTGACAAGCTCTCGCTGCTGACCAGACCGCAGTGCCGCCTGGCCGGCCTCGGGCCGGCCCCGGCGCCCAAGGCGACGGCCACGTCGGCCGGGGGATAGCGCGGGCCGAGGCAGGGCGGCCGGGGGGTAGCGCGGGCCGAGGCAGGCGGCCGGGGGGATAGCGCGGGCCGAGGCAGGCGGCAGCCCGCTGACGGCACGGGAGCTGTCGCGCGAGGCGAGCCTGGCACGCTACGATCCGATCCGAAATGGGAAAGATCCGGGTCGCGCTGGCTGAGGACAATGTGCTCCTGCGAGAGGGCATCTCCCGCCTGGTTGCGGCCAACGAGGACTTCGAGCTGGTCGGGGCGGCGTCCGACCTGCCGCAACTGCTGGCCGTCGTCGCCGAGCAGGTTCCCGACGTGGTCGTGACCGACATCCGGATGCCGCCGACGGGCACCGATGAGGGCATCAAGGCAGCCTCCTGGATCTGGCAGAACCACCCGGGGGTCGGAGTGGTGGTGCTGAGCCAGTACACCGCTCCCGGGTACGCGCTCGCCCTGCTCGAGCACGGCTCGGCCGGCCGGGGCTACCTGCTCAAAGAGCGGATCGGCAGCGTAGACGAGCTAGCCAGGGCCATCCGCATCGTCGCGCAGGGCGGGTCGGTGATCGACCCTCTCGTCGTTGACGAGCTGGTGCGGGCGCGCTCGCAGGAGCGCCGGCCGGGGCTGTCGTCGCTGACGCCCAGGGAGGCGGAGATCCTGGGCGAGATGGCTCAGGGCAAGAGCAACTCCGCGATCGCGGCCGCCTTGTTCGTCACCGAGCGCGCCGTGGAGAAGCACACCAACTCGATCTTCGCCAAGCTGGGGCTGTCCGAGGAGAAGGACGTCAACCGCAGGGTCAAGGCGGTGCTGGTCTACCTCAGCCAGCGGGAGGAACGGTGACCTTGCCCCGGGTTGCCCGGGAGGCTGGCCACACCCCCGCTGCGGATGGCAGCACCCTCGGCAGCGGCGACGGCTCGTGAAAGGCTGATTCCGTGACCAGCCCGCACAGTGCTGCCGCGGGGGAGCAACCTCCCGGAGCCCCTCGCTCGGTGCTCGTAGTAGACGACCAGGCGCCGTTCCGCTCGGCCGCCCGGGCCGTGCTGCGCCGGCTTGACGGCTTCGAGTTCGCCGGCGAGGCATCCAGCGGCCGTGAGGCGATCGAGCTCGTCGACCGGCTGCGCCCGGCTCTCGTGCTGATGGACATCAACATGCCCGGGATGAGCGGCATCGAGGCAACCCGCCAGATCACGGCCGCCCATCCCGAGGTGGTCGTGATCCTCTGCTCGACCTACGATGCGGCCGACCTTCCCCCCGCGGCCGCGGCCAGCGGCGCGGCGGCTTATGTCAACAAGGAACGGCTGGCGTCCGACACTATCCGCCGGCTGTGGGAGCAGCGGGACTCCGGCTCGTTCGCGACCTGCTGACCGGCGGCGGAGCGGCCGTCAGAGCAACGGCACGGTGCCAACGACCTGGGCACCCTGGCCCGGCTGCGACTCCCAGCGCACCGTGCCGCCGATGGCGCCCAGCCGGTCGGCCATGTTGACGAAGCCGTGGCCGCGGCGGGCGGCGGCCTCGTCGAAGCCCGGGCCGTCGTCGCTGACCGAGAACAGCAGCCCGCCGGACTCTTCCCACACCCGCACTTGCACCTGCGCCTCGGGCGCGTGCTTGGCGGCGTTCTGCAGCGCCTCCAGGCAGCAGAAGTAGATGGCCGCCTCGATGTCCGGGGTGTACCGGCCGATCCCGTCGGCGGACACGCTGACCGACAGCGGGCTGCGGTTGGCCGCCGCCCGGAGCGCCTCGCCGAGCCCGCTGTCGGCCAGCAACGGCGGGTAGATGCCGTGGGCGAGCTCGCGCAGTTCCTGGATGGTGGCCTTGACATCGTCGGCCAGCTGATCGAGCATCTCGCCCGCGGCCTCGGGATCGTCGGCGACGATGTCACGCGCCAGGCGCAGGTTCACCGCCATCGCGACCAGGTGCTGCTGCGCGCCGTCGTGCAGGTTGCGCTCCACCCGGCGGCGCTCGGCGTCGCCGCTGGCCACGACGCGCGCCCGGGACTGGCGCAGCTCGTCGGCCTGCTTGCGCAGCTCGTCCAGCGTGGTCTGCAGCGCCGTGTCGAGCCGGGCGTTGTGCACCGCGAGGCCGACCTGCCGGGCCAGCTCGGTCAGCACGCGGTCGTCCTCGTCGGAGAAGGCATCCGCGGCGGCGGGCCGTTCGGCGATGATCAGCCCGAGCAGTTCGCCGGCGTGGCTGACCGGCGCGACCCTGATCTGGACCTGCGTGCGCCCGTCCAGCAACGCGGGCAGCCAGACCGATGCCCAGGCGTTGCCTGACACGCCGGCCCTGGTCACGACCGTGCGTTCCCTGGCCGTGACCATGACCGACCGTGGCCCGGTGTCGGGTACCGAGGCGACCCGTTCCAGCACGTCTCCCGCACCGGTGTAGACCTCGGCACTGCTCAGCGTCATGGTCTTGCGCAGCGACTCGGCCAGCTGCAGCAGCAGCTCGTCCATGGGGATGGCGCGGGTCATCCGGCTGCCGAACGTGCGGAGCGTCTCGTCGGGCGCCTCCTTGGCCCCGTAGACGAAGCGCGTGGCCGACGCGACCAGCCGGTCCCTGGCCGGCAGGTACCCGATCGCCGCGACCGCCGCGGCCAGCATCGACAGCCCCAGGATCTCGCGATCCGTCGAGTCGCTCGGCCCGGTCCCGATGCCGAGCACGATCACCAGGTAGATGGCCGCGACCACGGTGGTGAATCCCGCGATCGACAGCACCTGGACCAGCACCCGGCCGCCGTAGGGCCCGAGCGAACGCACTTCCCCGGCCATCATGCCGAACGCGAGGAAGACCGCGCATCCGGCGGCCACGGCGGCGACCGGCCCCGGCCAGTCGACGAGCACGTGCAGGACGCCGACGACCAGCGCCGAGTCGGCCGCCACCACGGCGCCGGCGGCCATCCACTGCATCCGCTGCCGGTCCCGGGCGGGCGCGGCCAGATAGCGCAGCCGCACGGCCGGGAGCGTGCACGCCGCGGCCAGCGGCCAGGCCACCGCGGCCGCCCAGACCGGGAACGGCCGTCCGGCGATCGCCAGCGAAAGGCCGACCGCCGCCGCCGCGGCATAGGCCAGCCCCGCGCCGACCCTCCGGCCTCGCCCGGCCAGCCGGCCGTCGGGCAAGGCGAGCAGCATGTGCACGGAGATCGCGATGACGAGCGGCACGGCGAGCGTGGCGACGGACCGGGCGGCCTGGTGCTGCGCCGCCTGGCTGGTCGCCGATCCGCGCGGCCGTCAGCGCCACCGACGCCACCAGCGCGCCCAGCGCCACCTGCCAGAGGGCGACCCGCTGCGTGGCGCGGGCCAGGATCGCGCCGGACACCGCACCGACCAGGATCAGGCCGAAGGCGACGGCCTGCACGGCCGGGAGCGGGCCCGCCGTGCGCAGCCCGAGCACGACGATCACCACCGTGACCAGGGGTACGAGCACTCCGGCCACGAGCCGGCGCGCCGTGCCGCCGCCCTGCGCCGGCGCGGCGGCGGCGTGATCGCCGACGGCCGCGTTCGTCATCAGGTCCATCGTCACTCCGCTCTCAGGACTTCCGCGGGGGTCCCTCGCATCGGCATCACTCCGCCCGCAGCAGCAGGGCCGCCGGAGTGCGGGCAGCGGCCCGGCCGGGCAGCGCGGCGACCAGGTTGGCCAGGATGAGCGCGGCCAGGGCGGCCAGCGCGACCGAGTCGGCGGGGATGACCGGATCGGGCACGGCGGAGAGGGAATGGGCGAACAGGACCCATAGCCAGCGGCCGACTGCGATGCCCAGCGGTATCCCGATGACCAGCCCCACGACGGCGACCACCGTGGACTGCCACGCGATCGTGGCGGCCAGCTGAGGCCGGGTGAAGCCCAGCGTCTTCAGCAGCGCGAGGTCGCGCCGCCGCCGCCGCACCGAGGCCATGAGGGTCAGCCCGAGGGCGGCGACCGTCCCGGCCGCCACGCCGCCGGCCAGCAGCACCGGCATCGTGCCCATGGACTTGTAGTTCACGATCTCGGCCGGCCGCTGCACCGGCAGCACGTTGGCCACGAGCTCCAGCGCCGTCGTGCCCGCCTGGGCCACCATCTGCGGAGAGTGCACGATCTTGTTGTACGTGGCGGTGATCTGCTGCAGCGACCGCAGGCCAGCGGCCTGGCTGACGCCGGGCCGCAGCCGGACCAGGATGGCATTGGGACCGGAATGCGATGGGCCATCCTCGTTCAGCGCGGCCGGCGTCACCACGCTGGTCGGCAGGATCGCACCGGTGGACAGCGAGGGATGGATACCCAGTGTGTCGCCCAGCGCGGGCAGCGCCGCCGTGCCGACGATCCGCAGTCTCGCATCGCGGATCACCGGACCCAGCTGCACCGTGACCTCGTCGCCGACCTGCTTGTGCAGCGCGGCGAGCGTGGCCGGGCCGAGCACGACCTGGCCGGGTCCTTCGAGCCCGTTACCGGTCAGGATGCGGGGCCCTATCGCCGGGCGGGTCGGGGAGAGGATGCCCGGAACCGTCTGCCCGTCGATCTGGACGGTGAGGAAGTACACGCCGGTCGTGGCGGCGATCAGCCGGTCGCGGCGCAGCACCGGTGTGGTAAGCGACGGCGGGAACGGCCCCCATCCGTCGGTTGAGTACAAGGCGTAGCTGAAGTCCCATCCGTACAGGGCGGGACGGGAGACGAGGTAGCTGAGGCTGGAGCCGAACGTCAGCGTCGCCGCGACCACGAGGACGGCCAGCACCGCCCCGGTAAGCACCGACCGGACCGGCACGGCGGTCCGGCCCCGTCCCGGCTCCAGCGCGAACCGCAGGCCGGTCACGCCAGCGGCGCCGAGCCCGGCGCGCGAGCCCGGCCCGCACTACGGCCGAGCTGCGGGCAGGCTGCCGTCGGGCGGCGGCGCGGTGCGGCGCCTGACGGTAGCCGATGATCGCGGCCACGCCGCCCAGGACCAGCGCGAGCGCCAGCGCGCCCAGCCCCAGCACCGCCCAGTCGAGATAGATCCCGCGCCCGGGCTCGACCTGGCGGACCGGCCCGAACAGGGAGAACGGCGACAGGCCGATGGCGATGGCCACGGCGAGCAGCGCGCCGGCCACGACCGCGGCGAAAACCCCGAGCACACCGTCAGCGGCGACGGCCGCGGGCCCGGCGCCGAGGGCCCGCAGGACGCCCGCGTCGTCGGCCGCGGCCTGGAGCTGCCGGGAGACGGACTGGGCGCCGATGATCATCGCGGCGAGGAAGGCGATGATCCCGAATACCCCGAGCGCGATCGCCTCGGGGCTGATCGCACGCTGGGCCTCCGCCTCGATCGCCGCGGTGTTGTAGACCTCCAGGAGCTGCAGCAGCTGGCCAGCGCCGCCTGCGAAGTAGGCGCTGGTGGCCTCAGGTTCACGTAATCCTGGCCGGTGACCGCCTCGTACCGGCCGCCGCCTGCCAGCCGCAGGCCGATATAGGAGGTGGCGGTGCAGCACGGTACGAACTCCCGGTCCAGGGCCGGGGTGCCGATCAGGAAGCCGGTGCGGTCGGCATCGATGTCGTCCTGCACGACCTGGGTGCTCACCACCCCGATCCCGGTCACGGTCAGGTGCAGTTTCCGGTAGAACGGGGGCAGCCCCGGCTTGGGGCTCGACTTCCAGATCCCCACGGCCAGCCGCGAGCCGACGTGCAGGTGCAGGACGGCGGCGGCCCGGCTGGTCGCCACCACCTGGTCGGCGCGCACGGCCCGGTGCCCGGCCGTGACCGTCAGCCGGTCCTGGCCGGTGAACATGCCGTCACTGCTGGCCACGAGCTGCACCTGGGTGAACAGGATCGGGCCGTACCCGCCGCGCGGGGTGAGCATGGCCGTGTTGAAGGCATCGGCGGTGGCCAGCCTCTGTACGTGCGGCAGGCGGCGCAGCCGGGACAGCAGATTCTCGTAGGCCCGGTAAGCCTGGGCGAGCGTGGTCCCGCTGCCGAAGTTCGAGTTCGGCTGGATGATCAGGCTCGACGGGTTGGTGCTGGCCAGGTAGTCGGGGTACGAGGAGTCGGTGCGCCGGGCGGCGGTCACCGACGCCAGCGCGATGCCGCCGATCAGGCCGGTCAGGACGGCCAGCGCCAGGTAGCCGCCGAGCCGGTGGCGGAGCGTGACCCGGAACCGGTACCACGCCATGCGCGCCGCGGACCGGTTCACGGCTAACGGGCTTCGACCGGGACGCCGGCGCCGCGTTCTGGGTTCCCGGCCGGGTCTTGCGGCAGGATGCGGCCGTCCAGCATGCGCACGATGCGTTCGGCCGCGGCGGCCACCTGGGCGTCGTGGGTGACCATGACGATGGTCTGCCCCCCGGCGTGCAGCCGGCTCAGCAGCTCGATGACCTCCTGGCCGCCGTCGGAGTCGAGCGCGCCGGTCGGCTCGTCGGCCAGCAGCAGGGTCGGCTCGTTGGCCAGCGCCCGGGCGATGGCCAGCCGCTGCCGCTGGCCACCGGACAGCACGCCGGGCACCGCCGCCGCCTTGTCGCCGATGCCGAGCAGGTCGAGCAGGTCACGGGCCCGGGTCTCGGCCATCTTGCGCTTGCGGCCCGCGATCACCGCGGGCAGGGCCACGTTCTCGAGCACCGTCATCCCCTCCAGCAGGTTGAAGAACTGGAAGATGATGCCGATGTGCTTGCGGCGCAGCCGGGCCAGGTCGTCCTCGCCGCGCCCGGTCACCTGCTCGTCGGCGACCGTGATGGAGCCCTCGTCGGCCAGCTCCAGCCCGGCCACCAGGTTCAGCAGCGTGGACTTGCCGCAGCCGGACGGCCCCATCAGGGCGGCGAACTCGCCCGCGGGCACGGTCAGGTCGACGCCGCGCAGCGCGCGCACGGGCGCGTTCTCGGCCTCGAAGGTCTTGCGCACGCCGCGCATCGTCAGCGCGGGCAGGTTCTCGGTCATCTGACCCCCCGGGTCGTCATCGGGTCAAGGAGTGAGTCCAGCAGCCGCGACGGGGGTGCCGGGCTGGGCGAGCTTGTAGGCGACTATCGGCGTATCGCGGCCCTTCACCAGCTGGGAAGGGAGCTCGATGGTGTTCGCGGGCACGGTCAGGGCCCGGCTGGTGGGCTCGGAGAGCACGGTCTCGCCGGCCGCGGCCAGCTGCTGCAGCCGCTGGGACAGGTTGACCGTGTCACCGACCAGCGTGTACTCCAGCCGTTCCTCCGAGCCGAGCAGGGCCGCTGCCGCCGGGCCGGTCGACAGCCCGATGCCCAGGCCGAACGCGTGCAGCCCCTCGGCCGCCCAGGCGGCGTTGATCTCGGCTTGCAGCGAGTGCATGGCCGCCGCCGCGGCCACGGCCCGGTCGGGGTGGTCGGGCTGCGGAAACGGCGCGCCGAACACCGCCATGACCGCATCGCCGACAAATTGCATGACAGTCCCCCCCTCACCGAGGATGGCACGGTTCATGGCCGCCCGGTGGGTGTTGAGCTGCCCGGCGAGCTGGCTCGGATCGGCATGCTCGGCGATCGTCGAGTAGGACCTGATGTCGCTCATCAGCACGGTCACGACCACGGTCTCGGTCTCGCCGATGCGCTGCCTTCCGCCGCGGAGCTTCTCGGCGAGGCCGCCCGGCAGCAGCCTGGACAGGGTCTCGCCCTGCTCCTCGCGGTCGACGATGGCCTGATGCAGCAGCTTGAGGCGGTTGAGGGCGGCCGGATTCCCGGAGGCGACGCCCGCGGCCAGCTTGACAAAGACCGCTTCCACCTCGGCGTCGACCGCCTCGGGCGGAACCCGCCGGGCCACCGCGATGGCCTTGATCGGCTTGCCCTCGGCGATCATGCCGAGCAGTTCCTCCTCGGCGGGAGCGAGCCCGCCGGGCGCGACCACCGGCCGGACCAGCGCCTCGACGATGGCCGGATCGAGCGCGGTGCCGCCGGTGGCCACGCTGCGGATAGCGTCGGCCAGCTGGTTACCCTCGGCGACCCGGTCCTTCAGCAGGTAGCCGTAGCCGGCCGAGCCCTCGGCCAGCAGCGAGACCGCGTACTCGGGGTCGTCGTACTGCGACAGCACCACGACCCCGGTCCCGGGGAAGCGCTTGCGCACCTCCTTGGCCGCGTCGATGCCCTCCCGGTGGAACGACGGCGGCATCCGGACGTCGGTGACCAGGACGTGCGGCTCGGTGGCCGCGGCACCGCTGATCACCTCGTCGTAGTCGGCGGCCACCCCCACCACCCGCAGATCGGCGTGCCGCTCGATGAGCGCGCGAACGCCCTCGCGCACGATCAGGTTGTCGTCCGCGAGGAAAACGTCGATGGCGCGTTCTGGCCGCGCCGCATTTTGCCCCACGTCATAAGTTCTCGCATACCCCGGCCCCGGCCACCAGTGAGCAGCCACCAAGAAGCACCGGTGGTGCTAGGCACACCTCGCAGCGGCAGGGCGGGACGGGCCCGCGCCGCGGACTCGCCCGGCGGGGCCGCGATGGCCACCCCGAGGACCAGCGCGGCCGCCAGCATGAGGGCGAAGTAGGGCAGCGGGACGTCGACGACCGGCCGGATCCCGAGCTGGTGCGTGAAGACGCCCCAGGCCAGCCGTCCACTGAGCGCGGCGGCCGCGCGGGGTACCGGCACGCGGTCCTCGTGGTGGTAGGTACACCCGGGAAATGCCAGCCACCATCCTGGCCCGCCTGGCCCGGCAGGGGCGACGATGAGCACATGCGATACGAGAGCTGCATCACCTCCCTGTCCTGGATTCCATCGGAAGCGGTCACCGGCGGAACGCGGGTGGCCTTCGACGCCGGGTTCACCCATTACGACGACCCGCCGCCCGGCGAGCTCGGCGACGTCGAGGCGCTGCGGGTCGCGGACAAGTTCCGCTTCGCCAACGTCCTGCGGGCCTGGGTCGAGGTGGACGGCTCGGGCAAGATCACCGACTGCGGCTATGGCGGCGGCGGCCAGATGGGGGCCACGACCGTCCGGCTGGGCGGGCTGGCCTACCGCTTCCAGGCGGTCAAGCTCCCCGACCTGCAGCGCGACCCGGAGCGCGGCGATGGCTGGGTGCGGTTCGTGCAGACGGTCGGCGGCCGGACCGGGATGCCCGCGCCGAGGCGGGTGCGGCGGCGGCCGTTCGTGCAGTGGCAGTCCCCGCCGGTGTGGACCACCCTGTCGCTCACCCTGCACGCCGACGGGAAGGCCGAGTCCGCGATGACCGGGGCCAGCCCGTTCCCCAGGCACTGGGTCTACGACGCCGCAGGCGCGCTCTCGCACAAGTCCGGCCTGACCAACTTCAGCGACTGGTACCGCAGGTCGTTCCTGCGGCACAGCCCCTGGGGCGACGAGGACTCGGCGGCCCTGGTGACCGCGGTGGAGACGGCGCTGGAACGGCAGCTGTCGGTGCAGCTCATGCACGGGGGGGCCAAGCCCAGGATCCGGCGGGTCAAGGCCGGCGACGTGCTGGTGCGCCAGGGCGAGCCGGGAGCCGACATCTACCTGCTGCTCGACGGGGTGCTGCGGGCCGAGCGGGACGGGGAGCGGCTGGCCGAGTACGGGCCGGGCGCCATGCTAGGGGAGCGCGCCCACCTCGAGGGCGGCACCCGGACGGCGACGCTGGCGGCCGTCACCGACTGCCGGGTGGCGGCGGTCGACGCCAGCCAGCTCGACCAGTCCGCCCTGGAAGAGCTGTCCGGCGGGCACCGGCGAGAAGACGCGGGCCGGGGCCTAGGGTAGGCGGGGTGCGGCTGTATCTGTGCGGGGTTCGCGGCTCTACCCCGGCTCCGGGGGCAGAGTTCCTGCGCTACGGCGGCCACACCTCCTGCGTGGCGATCGCCCACGACGACGCCGCCCGGCCGGCGCTCCTGCTGGACGCCGGCACCGGGCTGCGGCAGGTCACCGCGCTGCTGGGCGGCCTGCCGTTCGACGGCACGATCCTGCTCAGCCACCTGCACTGGGACCACGTGCACGGGCTGCCGTTCTTCACCGCGGGCGACTGCGCCGGGGCGCGGGTCAACCTGCTGCTGCCCGAACAGGAGGACGGCGCGAGCGCGGAGGAAGCGCTGGCCAAGGGCATGTCGCCGCCGCATTTCCCGATACCGCCGAGCGGGCTGCGCGGCGCCTGGACCTTCGACACCGTCGCGCCGGGGACGCTGAAGGCGGAGGGCTTCACGATCGAGGCCAGGAAGATCCCGCACAAGGGCGGCGCGACACTCGGCTACCGGGTCAGCGACGGCTCCCGCGCGATCGCCTACCTGCCTGATCACTGCCCGACGGCCCTGGGGCCGGGACCCGACGGATGGGGCGAGTACCACCGCGACGCGCTCGACCTGGCCAGCGAGGTGGACCTGCTGATCCACGACGCGTCCCTGCTGCCCGAGGAGGTCGCGGCCGAGGCCTCGTTCGGCCACGCGGCCGCCGACTACGCGATCGGCCTGGGCCAGCGGGCCGGGGCGCGGCGGGTCCTGCTCACCCACCACAAGCCGGGCCGTACCGACGACGCGCTCGACCGGCTGGCCAGCCGCGTTGCCGCGGGACCGGCCGATGTCATCGTGGCGGCAGAGGGCGAGATCCTTGAGCTCTAGCGACGCACGCAGCGCGGCCGACGCGATCGTGGTCGGCTCGGGGCCGAACGGTCTGGCGGCCGCCGTGACCCTGGCCCGGGAGGGCCTGTCGGTACACGTCATCGAGGGAGCGGCCACCCCCGGTGGCGGCTGCAGGACCCAAGAGCTGACCCTGCCAGGGTTCCTGCACGACGTCTGCTCGGCGGTCCATCCGCTGGCCGGCGCCTCACCGTTCTTCACCGGCACCGACCTGGCCGCGCGCGGGGTCAGGCTGCTGACCCCCAAGGTGGCCTTCGCCCATCCGCTGGACGGCGGGCGCGCGGGGGCCGCCGCCGGCTCGGTGGAGGAGACCGCCGCCGGGCTCGGGCCCGACGGCGCCACCTACCGGCGGCTGATCGAGCCGCTGGTCCGGGACATGCCGCTGACCCTGCCGACCATCCTGGGACCGTTGCGTTCGGTCCCCGGCCATCCGCTGGCCATGGCCCGCTACGGCCTGCCCGGCCTGCTGCCGGCCAGCGTCCTGGCGCGGCGGTTCCGCGGCGAGGAAGCCAAGGTACTGGTGGCCGGCACGGCCGCGCACGCCATGCTCCCGCTGACTGCGCCGCTCACCAGCGCGATCGGCGCGCTGTTCCTGATGACCGCGCATACGGTCGGCTGGCCGGTGGCGGAGGGCGGCAGCGCCCGGATCATCGACGCCCTGGTCGACGAGCTCATGTCGCTGGGCGGCCGGGTCGAGACCGGCCGCTGGGTGCAGACGCTGGACAGCCTGCCGCGGGCCAGGGCGGTCCTGCTGGACGTGACCCCGCGCCAGTTCGTGGCGCTCGCGGGTGACCGGCTCCCGGCCAGGGAGCGCCGGGCGCTGGAGCGCTTCCGGTACGGCCCCGGGGTCTGCAAGGTCGACTGGGCGCTCGGCGGGCCCGTGCCGTGGGACGCGGCGGTCTGCCGGGAAGCGGGCACGGTACACGTCGGCGGCACGTTCGCTGAGGTCGCGCTGAGCGAGTCGGACGTGGCCGCGGGCCGGCACCCGGAGCGCCCGTTCTGCCTGGTGACGCAGGCAGGCGTGGTCGATACCGGGCGGGCGCCGGACGGGAAGCAGGCGCTGTGGGGCTACTGCCACGTGCCGTCCGGCTCGACCACGGACATGTCCGGCCGGATCGAGGCGCAGATCGAGCGGTTCGCGCCCGGCTTCCGCGACCTGATCCTGGCCAAGTCGGTCCGCACGGCCGCCGAGATGGAGCAGTACAACCCGAATGACGTGGGCGGCGACGTGAGCGGCGGCGCGCCGACGCTGCGCCAGACCTTCTTCCGGCCCACGCCGCGGTGGAACCCGTACCGTACCTCGCTGCCCGGCGTCTACCTCTGCTCGGCGTCCACCCCGCCCGGCGGCGGCGTGCACGGGATGTGCGGTGCCTGGGCGGCCCGGGCCGCCCTGGCCGACTTGGGTGCCACGCGCCGGTCCTGACCCGCGCCCGGGCCGCGCCATGCGCCGGGCGGGCGGCTGCGGCAGCCCCGTCGGCGCGGTCCGGATCGTGTGGGAGGATCTTCGCGCGTGCGGCGACCCGCACCCTGATCCGCCCGCACCCGATCCGGAGGACGGCTGCTCATGCGCGACGAGACGATCGGCGACTTCCTCGACCAGCTCGCCGACCGCGTTCCGGCCCCGGGCGGCGGCGCGGCTGCTGCCCTGCAGGCCGCGCAGGGCGCCGCCCTGCTCGGCATGGTCGCCCGGTACACCACCGGCGAGAAGTACGCCGAGCACGAGGAGACGATCGGCCGCATCATCGCGGAGGCCGACGAGCTCCGCGCGATTGCGCTTCGGCTCGGCCAGGCCGACGCCGAGGCGTTCGCCGGCGTGGCCGAGGCCTACCGGATGCCCAGGTCCACCGATGAGGAGAAGGCCGAGCGTTCGGCGGTCCTCACCACGGCGCTGGCCAACGCGACCTGGCCGCCGGCCAAGCTCATCGGCGTCGGCGGCATGGTGGTCGACCTGGCCGGGGCGCTGGTGACGATCGGAAACCGCAACGTGATCAGTGACGTGGCGGCCGCCGCCGAGGCCGCCCGCGCCGCGGTGGCCACGGCCCGGGTCAACGTTGAGATCAACCTGGCCGGGATCAAGGACGAGGAGGCCAGCCTGGAGATGATCGCCGACGCGGACCAGGCGGACGACATCATCGCCCGGGCCGGGCTGGTCACTGCCGCCGTCCGGGAGCAGATCCGCGCCTGACCGCGATCGCAGGGCGCCTCAGGCGGGCGGGCCCGCCGGCTCGGGAGGGCCCGCCGGCTCGGCCGGGCCGCGCAGCCGGGCCAGATGGTCGCGGACCTGCGGGAGGCTCTGGAAGTCTTGCGATCGATGTACCGATGGGCCCGATAGAAGCGGCCCATCGGTACATCGATGGCGCTATTCACCTCCCAGCTACGCGTGCGCCAGGCTGACTTCCCGGTCGCTCTCGCTAACCTGGGCCGGCGTCTGTACGGCCAGCCAGATCCCGGCCACCAGGGCCCAGAGGAACATGGCCAGGAAGGCGAAGAACGAGATCGGGGGCACGACGGCGAGGACCCCGAACGCGAACAGGACCCAGCCCATCCAGCGGGCCGGAGCCCGGCTCACGACCGCCGCGAGCCCGCCCACGACGCCGAACACGAAGAACCCGGCCACGATAGGCAGGAAGAAGTCGTTCTCCAGCACGTTCAGTGTCTGCGCCGAGGACACCGTCAGGAACTTGATGTCGTTGGCGAGTATGAACGAGAGGGCGAATAGCGGCGCCAGCCCGAGCGCGGCGAACACCGCGCCGCCGATCGCGCCGCTGGCTAGCCACGAACTGCCACCGCTGGCCCGAATCCGGCCAGCCATGGCCACGGCGAAGAACACCAGGAAGGCCCCGCCAAGCGTCCCGAAGATCGCGGATACCTTCTGCCCGCTGGCGTGGTTCAGGTAGAACCTGAACACCTGCGACGCCGGGGCATTGTCGTCTGGGCTGCTGCCTCCGCTGAAGAACGACACCGCGATGAAGATCCCCGCCACGGTGCCGGACAGTGGCGCCCACCTGCTAAGCCATCGCTCCACCCAACTCACATCCTTCCCCCTGCGGCCGCCTCCCGGCCGCTTTGGCCGCGGCCTCGCTGCCGGGCCGCTGTTCCTGCGCGGCCGCTGTTTCGCGGGCCCGCGCTTCCCTCTCGGCCGGCCATCCGGCCGCGATGTGGGTGCGACGGGTGTCCAGGTAACCGGTAGCTGGTCCGTCCCGTTCGCATGCACCCGAAATTACGCTGTGATATGAGCCGATTGCAGGGTGATACCAGGTGTCCTGGGGTGCGCCTACTACCACAGAATTCGGGGATGCCCGGACCCGCCTGGACGCTGGGTGACCCACCCGGCATCCAGGCGCCAGCAGGCGGAGCGCCCAGAGGACCAGCCAGGATCTCGCGTGTACACAATTCTGGGTACACTTAGGACATGGACGACAGCCAGAGTCAGCTGAGCGTGCGGGATGCCCGCGCGCACTTCGCCGAGGTCATCACGCAAGCTCAGGACGGAACGCCGACCATCATCACGCGCAACGGCCAGGCCGTGGCCGCAGTGGTCCCCATCGAGGACTTCAACGCGCTCGAAGATGCCATCGACCGCTATTTCGCCCGGGAGGCCGACCGCGACCTGGCCGAGAACCCCGATGCGCCGACGTACAGCATGTCCGAAGTCGTCGCCGAAATCTTTGAGGAAGAGCCAGGCCGGGGCGTCGCGTGAAGTACGCGTTCCGGTGGCGTGAGCGGGCAGTCAGGCAGCTTCGAGCCATCCCGCAGCCGGCCGCGCTGACGATCTTGCGGGCGCTGACCTCGCTCGGGGACGATCCGCGGCGCCCGGACGCCGACGTCAAGAAGCTCGCCGGATACGACGACCGGTACCGGCTGCGCGTTGGCGACTACCGGGTCATCTACGAAGTCAGGGACGGGCAGCTCGTCATCCTGGTTGTCGGGGTGGGCCATCGCCGGGAGATTTACCGGGCCATGTCCTGACGGCGCGGGCTTGGCCAGCCAGGGCGGCGCGCCCACGGCCGGCGCTATTCGCGGACCAGGCCGAGGAACCTGGCGAAGTTGTCGCCCAGCAGGCCGTCGAGCTTGGGCTGCGGGATCGGGTCCAGGCCGGCCGCGGCGGCCTCCTCGTTGACCGAGCGGACCTTCTCCGCCAGCGCGACCGGGTCGTACAGGAAGCCCGGGTAGTCGGTGCCGAAGAACAGCTTCTCCAGCGGCACGAACATCGGCTCGCACCGGTGCAGCAGCGCCAGCAGGTCCCGCCGGGTGATGCTGGCCAGCAGGTAAGACAGCTCGCCGTAGAAGTTCGGGTGCTTGGTCAGCAGGAACAGCGCCTCGTCGACCCACGGGTACCCGCAGTGCGCGACGATCACCCGCAGGTCGCGGAAGCACCGGCCCACATCGTCGAGCAGGGCGGGCCGGCCCAGCTCCAGGGCCGCGTCGATCCGGGTCGAGCCCGCCTGGTGAATCATCGCCGGGATGCCGAGCTCGCCTGCCGCCTGGTAGACCGGGAAGGCGAGGTCGCGGTCGGCGGGCGACCAGTGCTGGTACATCGGGTACAGCTTCACCCCGGCCAGGCCCAGCTCGCCCACGGCCCGGCGGAGCTCGGCCACCGCCGCGCGCGGGCCGCGGAAGGCCGGGTTCACGGAGGCGAAGCCGATGAACCGGCCCGGGTCCGCCCGCACCACGGCGGCGACGTAGTCGTTGCACCGCTCCGGGTCGGGCGGCCCGGCCACGCCCAGCGACCCGCCGGTATCCACGGTGCCGATCAGCCGGCCGTCGAGGTACTGCGGCGAGACGGCCAGTACCACGATCTTGTCGAACCCCGGGTGGTCGCGCAGCGACTCGGCCGGGCCGATCAGCGGCCAGCCCCGGCCGGAATACCCGCTGGCCTCCCACTCGTCCTCGGTCGGCATCCGGTGCGAGGGCAGCGCGCCCATGCTGCGGAAGATGCACAGCGAGCCCTCGCGGCCGTAGGCGGCGGTGAACTCCGGATCGGCCGCCAGGCTCAGGATGTGGCTGTGCGCGTCAATCAGCACCGCGGCCCCCGGGCACATCCCCGCCCCCGGCCACATCCGCCCGCCGCGCGTTGTACCCGTGAACGGACTCGACCGGGTCGCCGAGCACCAGGTAGCGGGCCACGGAATGCCTCGATCCGGCCTCAGCGGCCGGGAACGACCATCTTGCCGAGCACCCGGACGAACGCGGCGTTGGCCTTCTCCAGCACCTTGGGCTCATCCACCGTGGTCAGCACGCGGCCCTCCATGACGATCCTCCCGTCGATGATCGTCGTGTCCACGCAGCTGCCGTTGGCCGCGAACACCAGGTGCGAGAACAGGTGATCGGCGTTGCCGGGCATCAGCGGGGTGAACATCTGGCTCTGCAGGTCGACCAGGATCACGTCGGCCTTGTGCCCGGCGGTGAGCTGCCCCGTCTGGTGGCCGAGGGCGGCCGAGCCGTTCCTGGTGGCCATGCTGACCACGTCCGGGGCCTGCTGCAGGCTCGCGTCCACCCGGGTGGCGCGGTGGATCAGCGAGGCGAACTTCATCACCTCGAACAGGTCCCGGCTGTTGTTGCACTCGGCCGCGTCGTGCCCGAGCCCCACGTTGAGCCCGGCGTTCAGCATCTCCGGCACCCGGGCCACGCCGTTGCCCAGCTTGGCGTTGGACGAGGGGTTGTGCGAGATCTGGGTGCCGGTCTCCCGCATCAGGGCGATCTCGGTGTCGGACAGCCAGACGCAGTGCGCGGCGACGGTGTTGCGGCCGAGGATGCCGCAGTCGTAGGCGACCTCGGTCGGCCGCCGGCCGAACCGCTGCTTGGAGTTCTCCACCTCGGTCAGCGACTCGTTCAGGTGGATGTGGATCCCGGTGCCCAGGTCGTCGGCCAGGGCCCGGGTGTCGCGCAGCAGTCCTTCCGAGGCGAGCGGCAGCCACTCGATGCCGATGTAGACCTCGATCCGGCCGCCGGCCTTGCCGTGGTTGGCCCGGTAGGCCTGCTCGTTGATCTCCAGCGTGTCCAGGTCGTGCTCGTCGTCGGCGATGTCGTTGGACAGGACCGCCCGGATCCCGACCTCCTCGGCCGCCGCGGCCAGCGCGTCCAGCCGGCGGTACATGTCGTTGACCGTGGTGACGCCGCACCGGATGGACTCCGTGTAGCTGGCCAGCGCGGCCCAGTAGGCGGCGTCGTCATCCAGCGCCCGGATGATCGGGTACCAGCACGTGTCGAGGTACTCCCACAGCGGCAGGTGATCGCTCCAGCCCTTGCCGAGCGCGGTGTGGTAGTGCAGGTCGACGAGGCCGGGCAGCACCGCCTTCCCGGCGGCGTCGATGACCTGGGCGCCCTCGGCCGGCTGCCGGGCCGCCACCTCGCCGGCCGGCCCGACGTCGGCGATCCGGTCTCCCTCCAGCACGACCGAGCCGCCGAAGTGGACATCCGCGGCGTCGTTCATCGTGACGACGGTGCCGTTCTTGATCAGGATCCTGCCGGCCATGGGCTGCTCCTACGGTGAGACGGCTGGCTGAGCGGACGGGGGGTCAGTTCGGGACGAGTACCTGGCGGCCGAGGACGCTGCGGCTGCGCAGGGCGGCCAGTGCCTCGGCGATGCCATCGAGCGGGTAGCTGGCCGCCAGCGGGACGACCAGGTTTCCCGCGGCGGCCATGGCGATCGCGTCGTTCAGGTCGGTCCTGGTCGCCGCGACCGTGGACACCAGGCTGGTCTCGGACAGGATGAAGTCGATCGGGTGGATGCTCAGCGGCTGGTCGGTGTACCCGGTGCTGACGAACCGGCCGCGGGGGGCCAGCGAGCGGATCCCGGCGGTCATCGTGCCGGTGGTGCCCACGAGCTCGAAGAACACGTCCGCGCCCCGGCCGCCGGTCAGGGACCTGACGGCGTCGGGCAGCCCGGCGTAGTCGTCGCCCTGGGCCAGGACGATCACGCCGGCGGCTCCGTGCTTGGCCGCGAGGTCCGCCTTGTCGGCGGAGTCGGCGACCGCGATCACCGTCGCCCCGGCCCGGGCCGCCGCCTGGGCCACGAGGATGCCGACGCCGCCGATGCCGTTCACGACCGCGGTCTGGCCGGACTCCAGCCTGGACATCCGGGTCGCGTGCACCGCGGTCATGCCCGCGCAGGTCAGTACCGCGGCGGTGGGGAAGTCCACGGCGTCGGGCAGCACGGCGAGGTTACGTTCCGGTGCGACCACGTAGTCGGCGTCACCGCCGTCCCGGTTGAAGCCAAGCTGGCCAGGCTCGACCGTGCACAGGTTCTGCCGGCCGAGCAGGCACTGCTCGCAGGCGCCGCAGAACAGCTTGTTGAAGACCGCGACCCGGGTGCCCGCGGCGAGCGCCACCCCCGCCCCGGCCTCCTCGACCACACCGGCCGCTTCGTGGCCGAGCGTCATCGGGTAGGCGGCCGGCTTGATCATCCCGTCCACGATGTGCAGGTCGGTGCCGCAGACACCGGCCGCGTGCACGCGGACCAGGGCCTCTCCCGGGCCGGGACGTGGCTTGTCGATGTCGCTGCCGTGCACGGTGAGGTCCTGCTGGACCTGGATCGCTCGCATCGGTCCCTACCTTTCTTGGCCAATCTGGTCAGCGTGGCGCACCGTCAGGGGGACGACGGCGAGTATCGTCATAAAGCGGTGTAACCAGGTCCGGGCTGGGCTCTGGCCGGGCCGTCGGGGCCCGGAAAGCGAGCGGATTCAGCCGCTTGAGCAGTCACGTCCCAGAATTCGCCCTCGTAGCGGATCGAGACGCTGAACACCGCCGACAGCCGGGCCCACTGCCCGGCATCGGCGGGGTCGGCCAGCCGGTCGAGCAGGCCGGTGGTCTCCGCCACCAGTGCGTCGTACTCGGCATTGCCGAACATGCGGATCCAGTCCGCGTACACCGGGTCGGCCGGCACCGCCGCCATCAGTGGCCGGGCGATCTCGCCGTAGCTCCACTGGCACGGCAGCAGCGCGGCGAGCCCTTCGGCGCAGCTGCCGGCCTCGCAGGCGTGCAGCAGGTGGCGGGTGTAGCCGTAGGTGACCGGGTGCAGCCCGGCCGGTCCCGGGAGCCGGTCGGCCGACCCGCCGAGCCGCTGCAGGAAGGCCAGGTTGGCCGGGATCTCGGTGGCCACGATCTGCCGCAGGAACCGGGACAGCACGTCGAGCGCGCCGGCGTCCGGCGCCTTCGCGGTGGCCAGCGCGATCGCGCGGGCGTAGTCCTCCAGGTAGCGCACGTTCTGCTCGAAGTAGCCGCGGAACGTCTCATGCGGCAGCGTCCCCGCCGCGATCGCGCGGACCATCGGGTGGTTCACCGCGGCCGCCCACGCGTCACGCCCGGCGGCACGCAGGGCCGCCGACGCGGCGGGGGCCGCGGCCCTCCCGGCCAGGGCGCGGCCGGCGGCCGGGAGGAGGAGCGCCGGGACGATGCCAGCGGCCCGGACGCCGGCGAGGTCACCGCTCTGCGCCCGGCGCCGGGAGCGCGCGCAGCTGGTCGTCACGCACGCTGCGGATGTGCTCCCGCATGAACCTTTCGGCGTTCTCCGGGTCGCGGCGCTCGATCGCCTCGTAGATGAGCTCGTGCTCGCGGACGGACGCCGCGATCCGGCCGGGAATCTCGGTGGTCAGCCGCCCGATGCGGGCCAGGTGGGCCGCCACGTTGTCGAGGATGGCCCGGATCCGCCGGTTCCCGACCTCCTCGAACAGCACGGTGTCGAACTCGGTGATCAGCCGGACCAGCTCGGGGCCGCCGTCCCCGGCGTTCAGGCGCACGCACTCGCTGGCGATGCGGCCGAGATCGGCCAGCCCCTGGTCGCTCATGGACTCGGCGGCCGACCGCGCGGCGGCCACCTCGATGATCTCGCGGAGTTCGTAGATCTCTTGCAGGTCGCGCGCGGTGTACGCGGTGACGACCGCGCTCCTGAACGAGTTCAGCTCCACCAGGCCGTCCTGCTCGAGGCGGCCCAGCGCCTCCCGGACCGGGGTCTTGCTGACGCTGAGCCCCTGGGCGATGTCGGCCTCGCGCAGCGGCTCGCCCGGCGGGATCCGCAGCTCCACGATCGCGGTCTTGAGCTCGTCGTAGACGACGTCGGTCATCGTCCGGCGCTCGGAGAGCGGGCCGAACACCAAAGGGACGGCGACGTGGCTGCGGTGGCTGGGGGCGGGGCGGGTCATGACTCACTTCCGGCGGGCCGGGCAACGGTTTTCATGACGTCGGCGAAGGCGCGGACGGTGGCCATCCGGCCGGGGCCGAGCGGGAACACGTGCACCGAGTCCACGCCGGCCGCGAGCACGTCGCGGATCCGCTCCGCCGCCTCCTGCGCGTCGCCGGCCAGGGCCATCCGCCGGACGAAGCCGTCCGGCAGCAGCCCGGCGGCGGCCTCGGCCTCCTGGAACTCGCCGCCCGCGTAGCTGGACCTGACCGCGTCGGCGACATCGTCGTCCAGCCCGGCCAGGCGGCACAGATGGGGCGCGGTCTGCGGGAACCAGGCGGCGATCGAGCGGCCGGCCGCCAGCGCGGCGGGACCGTCGTCGCTGATCGCGCCGTAAGCGAACAGCGCGGTGTGCGGCCGGGGCCGGCCCCGGCGCGGGCGCCGCGGTCGATGTGCTCGAGCGCCCAGGTGACCGCGTCAGGGAACAGGCCGACCAGCAGGATCACCCCGTCGGCCAGGCCGCCGGCCAGCTCCAGGGTCCGCGGCCCGCTGGCCGAGACGAAGATCGGCAGCCCCGGCCGGGCGCCGAACCGGAGCTTGGCGTGATCGAGAGCGAAGCCGGGGGCGATGACCGTGACCTCGTCGCCGGACCACAGGGCGCGGATGGCCTCGATGGCGTCGGCCAGGTCGGCCGGGGCGCACGGCTTGCGGCCGAGGGCGAGCAGCGGTCGGTCACCGGCGCCGATGCCGAGGATGGCCCGCCCGGCCGACAGCTCATCGAGCGTGGCCGCGGCCGCCGCGGTGATCGCCGGGTGCCGGGTCACCGGGTTCGTGACCGCGGTGCCGAGCCGGAGCCGCGAGCTGTTGACGGCGGCCAGGGTCAGGTACACATAGCTGTTGCGGGCGTGCAGCGAGGAGTCGGTGAGCCAGAGATGGCTGAAATCGAGCGACTCGATCTCCCTGACCATGTCCACGAAGGTCGCAGGCGGATCGACCCCCTGCAGGGCGACACCGTAGCTAGGCAAGGTCATGCGCCACCCCCTCCCAGCCGGTAATCGTATCGGCGGCGCACCCCAGGCCCGCGGCGAGCGGCGCGGTGTCGATCCACTCACCGGGGGTGTGCTCGCCCGCGCCGGTGGTGACGCCGATCGCGATCGCGGGCACCCCGGCGGCGTGCGCCGCGTTCGCGTCGGTGCTGGCCGCGGTGAGCTTGGCGGGCAGGCCCGCCCGGCGCAGCACGGCGGCCGCGGCGGCGGCCAGCGGATGGGCGGCGGCCAGCTCGCCCGCTGGCCGGCAGCCCAGCTCCTCGATCGTCACCGTGACGTCGGCCGAGGGAGCGCGGACGACCCGCCGCGCCCGCACCTCCAGGTCGGCGAGCGCTGCGCCTCCCTTTCCGGTGGCCCGCAGGTCGACCAGGAACACGGCCTGCCGCGCCCGGGCGTTGACGGCCTCCCCGCCGGAGAACAGGCCGACGTTGACCGCGGACCGGCCGCCCCGCCCGGACCCGGCGCCGCGGCGGGCCAGCGCGGCGAGCCCGGCCACCATCCGCGCGGCGGCGTGCACGGCGCTGGGCGCGCCGGCCTGCTCCCACGCGTGCCCGCCCGGGCCGGACACCGTGACCCGCCAGCGGACCGAGCCGACGCCGACGTTCGCGATCCGGCCCAGGTAGTTGCCCTCGATGGCCACCACGGCCGCCAGCCGGACCCGGTCCTGCCTGATCACCTCGGTGATGCCGCGCAGGTTGCCCAGGCCCTCCTCGCCCACGGTGGCCACGATCCACACCGGGGTGGGACCGGCCGCGGAGGCGAGGAGCGTGCCGATCGCGGACAGCGCGGCCACGCCGACGCTGTCGTCGCCGACGCCCGGGCCGCGCAGCAGGGTCCCGTCCCGGCGCACCCGGTGATCCACCGCGCCGGCGAAGACCGTGTCGAGGTGGGCGGCCAGGATGACGGCGGGCCGCTCGCCGGGCCGGACCCGCGCCCAGAGGTTCCCGACCTCGTCCGCGCGGACATCCGCCCAGCCGTCCCGGAGCCACCACGACCGGACAAGTTCCCGCCGGGCGTCCTCCTGGCCGGTGGGCGCCGGGACCTCGGCCAGCTCGACGGTCCGGCTGAGCACCGTATCGGTCAGCGCGGTGAGCTCCGGCCCGGGTGTCACGCGGCCACCACCACGCCCGCGTCTTCCAGCCGGGTGATCTCGGCCGCCGGGTAGCCGAGGTCGGCGAGCACGCGCCGGGTGTCGCGGCCGAGCGCCGGGGCCGGGCCGGGGTAGGCGAGCACGGTGCGGTCCAGCCGGAACGGCGGCCCGACGACCCGGTGCGCGCTGCCCGAGCCGGACCAGGGCGCCTGCAGGCTGCCCAGCGCGGCCACCTGTGACCACCCGAGCACGTCGGCCAGCCCGCGGACCTCGGCGGCCGGCACGCCGGCCGCGGCCAGCCGGCCGAGCCAGTGCTCGGTGGGCTGCGTGGTCAGCACGGCCTCGATGCACGAGGTCAGCTCGTCCCGGCGCGCCACCCGCCCGGCGCCGTCGGCGAATCGCGGGTCGCCGGCCAGGCCGTCCAGGCCCAGGGCGGCGCAGGCGCGCTGCCACATCTGCTCGGACCCGGCTCCGGCCATGACCAGCCAGCCGTCCGAGGTCCGGAAGCCGCCGTACGGCGCGAACAGCGGTGAGTGCGTGCCGAGCAGCCCGGGCTCGCGGCCGGACACCGCGACGCTGGCCAGGATCGTGCCCAGGGCGGCCAGCCCGAACTCGAGCAGCGACGCCGACACCAGGCTTCCCGTCCCGGTGCGCAGCCGCTCGATGTAGCCGGCCAGCAGCCCGAAGGCGCAGCTCATCCCGGCCCCGACGTCGAGGAACGGGGCGCCGACCTTGACCGGCCCCGACCGCGGGCTGCCGGTCACACTCATCACGCCGCTCTCGGCCTGCAGGATCAGGTCGAAGCCGCCGCGGGCGGCCTCCGGGCCGACGTCGCCGTAGCCGGAGATCGACCCGTAGACAATGCGCGGGAACCGCCGGTGCACCGACTCCCAGTCGAGGCCGTGCGCGGCCAGGCTGCCCGGGCGGGAGTTCTCGACGAACAGGTCGCAGCTGCCGAGCAGCCGGTCCATCACCTCGCGCCCGGCCGGGTTCCTGAAGTCGACCGCGAGGCTGCGCTTGCCCGCGTTCAGCGCCATGAACAGCACCGACTCGCCGTCGGTCCGCTCGGTGCCCTGGGCCCGGTACGGGTCACCGGCGGGCGGCTCGACCTTCACGACGTCGGCGCCGAGGGCGGTGAGCCACATGGTGGCCTGCGATCCGGCTACGAACCGGGTGAGATCGGCCACCCGGACGCCGCGCAGCGGGAGGGCGGCCGCGGTGCGCGCTTCCGCCGTGCCGCCGGCCACTGTGCCGCCTGGCACTGTGCCGCCGGCCACGGTGCCGCCTGCCATGGCGCCGCCTACCATGGCGCCGGCTCGGTGAACTCGCCGAACGCGTCACGGAACACGTCGGCCATCTCGCCGACCGTGGCGTCGGCGCGGGCCGCGTCGATCAGGGCCGGCATGACGTTGCGGCCTTGCCTGGTGTCGTCGGCCAGCCGGAGCAGGGCATTGATGCACTGCCGCCCGTCCCGCGCGGCGACCCGGGCCCGGGTGCGCTCGGCCTGCCGCTCGCCGGCCAGCGGGTCCACCTCGAACCGGCCAGGCGCAGGGGCGGCCTCCTCGTCGGCGTAGACGTTCACGCCGACCTTCGGCCGTTCGCCGGTGGCCAGTTCCTGCTCGGCCCGGTAGGCGGACTCGGCGATCCAGCGCTGCGGGATGCCGGCCTCGATCGCGGCGGCCGCCCCGCCGAGCGCGTCGATGTCGGCCAGCACGGCCGAGGCCCGGGCCTCGATCTCGTCGGTCAGCCGTTCCACGTAGTACGAGCCGGCCAGCGGGTCGGCGGTCCGGGTGGCGCCGGACTCCAGGGCGATGATCTGCTGCGTCCGCAGCGACAGCGTGACCGCTTCCTCGCTCGGGATCTCGTAGGCCTCGTCGTAGCCCATGACGTGGATGGACTGGGCGCCGCCGAGCACCGCGCCGAGGCACTGCAGCGTGGACCGGATCACGTTGTTCAGCGGCTGCTGCGCGGTCAGCGTGGTACCCGAGTTGCCGGAGAAGAAGCGCAGCCGCGCCGCCGCGGGCGACGACGCGCCGAACCGCTCGGTGGCCACCCGGTGCCACATCCGCCGGGCCGCCCGCAGCTTGGCCACCTCCTCGAACAGGTCCAGCGTGGTGGCGAAGTGGAACGACAGCCGCGGCGCGAACGCGTCGAAGTCGAGGCCCCGGGCCAGGAAGGCCTCGCAGTAGGCGGCGGCCGAGGCCATGGTCAGCGCCAGTTCCTGGACCGCGTCGCAGCCGGCCTCCCGGGCGTGGTAGCCGGTGATCGAGATCGGGTTGAACCGCGGCAGCTCGCGCGAGCTGAACTCGACCACGTCGGTGACCAGCCGCAGCGACGGGCCGGGCGGGTACAGGTAGGCCTTGCGGGCCAGGAACTCCTTGAGTATGTCGTTCTGCAGGGTCCCGGTCAGCGCGCGCCGCGGCACCCCCGAGCGCTCGGCCGCGACCAGGTAGGTGGCCAGGATGATCGGCGCGGTCGCGTTGATGGTGAAGTTGACCGACACCTGGTCCAGCGGGATGGCGTCGAACACCTCGCACATGTCGGCCGCGGTGTCGATCGCCACGCCGACCCGGCCGACCTCCGCGGCGGCCATCGGGTCACCCGAGTCAAAGCCGAGCTGGGTGGGCAGGTCGAACGCGACCGACAGCGCCGTCTGCCCCCGGCCGAGCAGGAACCGGAACCGCTCGTTGGTGTGCTCGGGCGCGCCGAAGCCGGCGAACTGCCGCATGGTCCACAGCTGGCCCCGGTACATGGTCGGGTACGGCCCGCGGGTGAACGGGGGCTCGCCGGGCCGGCCGAGCCGCCGCGCCAGCGCGGCCTCGCCGCCGGGGAGGTCATCGGCGGTGTAGACGACGGCGACCGGGATCCCGGAGTCGGTGGTCACCGGCGCGACCTGCGGCTCGGCGCTCGAGCCGGCGCCCCGGTCACGCCCGCGGGCGGTCATGACGCCGCCCGCCGGCCACGCTGGCCCGCGAGGGCCAGCAGGCCGGCCACCACCTCGGGCAGCGGGCTGCCCACCGGGTAGACCGCGTCCACGCCCATCTCGCGCAGCCGGCCCGCGTGGTCGGCCGGGATCGTGCCGCCGATGACCAGCGGGATGTGCCCGGCGCCCCGCTCGGCCCGCCGGGCCAGGATCTGCCCGGCCAGCGGCAGGTGCGCGCCGGACAGCACCGAGACCCCGATCAGGTCCGCGTCCTCGGCGACCGCCGCCGCGACGATGGCCGCCGCCGACTGCCGCAGCCCGAGGTAGATCACTTCCGCCCCGGCGTCCCGCAGCGCGAACGCGATCACCTTGAGCCCGCGGTCGTGTCCGTCCAGGCCGGGCTTGGCCAGCAAGATCCGCGGCGCCCCGGCACCACGCTCCATGGTCATGACAGGACTCCCTCGGCCATCACCACGCGGCCGTCGAGTTCCAGGACCGCGTCCCGCATCACGCAGTCCAGGTGCGCGATCGCGTCGACCCGGCCGCCGTAGGCGATCGAGTTGCCCAGCGCGATGTGCGCGGACCCGCGGGACGACTCGGTCTCCATCGGCACCGAGCAGACCGTCCCGGCCGGGTTGAACGCCACCGACACCTCGGCGATGTTCGCCATCCGGTCGTCCCGGCAGCGGGCCAGCATCGACTCCAGGCGGCCGCGGCCCCGCGCGGCCCCCTCGATCCTGGTCAGCTCGCCCCGGTCCACGTACAGCACGACCGGCTCGTCCAGCGGCCCTTCGCCCATGAACAGCAGGTCGGCGTCGACGACCACCACGCCGGTCGCGGTGCCCTCCACCGGGGCGGTGCCCGCCTCGACGTCGGGCGGCGCCATGTAGGCGCCGGGCTCGCGCGCCATGCCGTGCAGCACCCGGCCCGGCCGGTCCTCGACCGACCCGCGCAGGTCGGTTCCGGCCCGCGAGGTCAGCCGGAACTCCGAAGCCCGGCCCCACCGCGAACCGATCGTCTCGGCGTCGATCCGCAGCCGCTCGAAGTCGACGGCGAGCGGGCCGGCCGCCCGGAACGTGTCCAGCCGGACTCCCGGCATGGCCAGGTACCGTGCGCCGCGGTCGGTCGCCGCCCGCCTGGCCGCCGACGACCCGATGAACAAGCTGGTCAGCTCGATGATCGCGGCCGCGTGCCGCATCATCGCGGCCACGGCGGCCGGGGGCTCGGCCCCGGGCAGACTCGGGTTCGGCATACTGGCGACGAGCGGGATGCCGTCGCGTTCGGTAATCCCGTTGGACAGGGCTATCACGACGTCAGCGTCGGTCCCCCGGTCGGCGAGCAGGACGACCTCCTCGCCCGCGGCGACCGCGAGGCACTGGTCGAGCACGTTGTCGAACGCGGTCACCGGCGATCGCCCCGGGCCAGCGCGAGCGCGGCGAACACGGCGTACGCCCGGGCCGCCTCGTGGATGTCGGCGATCGCCAGGTGCTCGTCGGGGCAGTACACCGGCGGCCCGCCCGGGCCGAAGATCACCGTGGGCACCTTGGCGCCGAAGCTCGCGGTGTCGCCGAGCCAGTTCTCGGTGACCAGCCGGGGCTCGCCGCCGCGGACCGCCGCCACCGCGCGGCGCATCAGGCGCACCACCTCGTCGTCCGGCCGGGCCAGGTACCCGGGCTTGACGTCGGCCAGGTCGACCTGCGCCGACACCCGGGGGTCGGCCGCCGCCGCTTCCGCCAGGCACCGGTCGATCTCGGCGCGGACCTGGCCGACCGTGACGCCGGGCTGCGGGCGGCAGTCGACCCGGATCACGCACTCGTCCGGGATCATGGACGGCCCCCCGGGCGGCAGCCCGCCGTAGATCCGGCCGGGCACCACGTACGTCTCGGACCCGAACAGCTCGCGGATGTGGGCGGGCAGGTCCGGCTCGTACCTGGACGCGTCGAGCGCCAGCACCACGCGGGCGGCGAGCGTGTTCGCGTTGACGGCCAGGTGCTTGTGGCAGCTGTGCGCCGACCGGCCGAGCACGGTGACGTCGAAGTAGTAGCGGCCCCGGTGGCCCAGGCAGACCTGGTTGCCGGTCAGCTCGCCGAGCACGCACAGGTCGGCCGGGTGCGCGTCGAAGTAGGCGATCGCCCCGGCCTGGCCGCCCATGTGGTCGCTGACGCCGGACATGGCGGCGGTGCCCGACAGCGGCAGCCCGCTGTGCGCGAGCGCCTCGATCGCGACGATCTCGCAGGCCAGCGCGGCCTTCATGTCCATGATCCCGTGGCCGTAGACCGCGTCGCCGATGACCGCGCCGGAGAAGGGCTCGGCGGCGGTCCAGCCGTGCGAGACGGTCTTGGTGTCCAGGTGGCCGGTGAGCACCACCCGGGGGCCCGGGCCGAACGACACCTCGCCGAGCGCGTTCGGCCGGTCGGGCAGCGCGGGCTGGAGCTCCACCGCCTCGAAGCCGGCCTCCTTCATCACGTCGGCCAGGAAGGCGGCGAGGGCTCCTTCGTCGCCGAGCACGCTGGGGATCCGGCAGACCTCCTGGGTCAGCCGCACGGCCCGGTCCAGATCGAGGTGCTCGAGCACCCGGCCTGCTAGTTCGCGATCATCCATGGTCGTGATGGCGGCTCCCGGTCCCGCCCGGCTCCCGGCCTACGCCCCGCGGCCGTCGGCGCCGGCCACCCCGACCGGCGAGGCGACGGCCCGCCGCGACTCCTGGCCGGCCGCGACCTTCCGCAGCACGTAGTAGAGCACCCCGGCGACCACGAACCCGACGTAGAAGGCGATGTCAGCGCCCTGGAGCGCGGTCGCGACCGGCCCCACGATGATCGAGGTGTTCATGAACGGCACCATGACCCCGAAGGCCACGCAGAACGCCACGATCGCGGGCCAGCCGTTGCTCAGGTTCCGGAAGGCCAGCGCGTGGCGCAGGAACGCCGGCCGGTACTTGGCCCGGTTGTAGTGCCAGTCGATCATCACGATCGCGCAGAACGGCGCGATCCAGTACGAGCTGAACAGCAGCAGGTTCTCGAACCGGCCCGAGGTGTTGGCGGCGTTCATCCACAAGATGGCCGCGAACGCGAGCACCGCCACTACCCCGGCGATGATCGGCCGCCGCACCCGGGCGCCGAGGGCCTGGAACGCCAGCGAGCCGGTGTAGTCGTTCATCGAGTTC
Organism: uncultured Actinomycetota bacterium; assembly: GCA_963729365.1. Classification (GTDB taxonomy): domain Bacteria; phylum Actinomycetota; class Actinomycetes; order Streptosporangiales; family Streptosporangiaceae; genus JASHPR01. Next base: position 153,773 of record CAVSNQ010000002.1, on the reverse strand, counting down.
GAGGCGATGGCCCCGAACACGATCGCGATCAGCGCCAGCACGCCGAGGAACCCGCCGCCCATCAGCGTGCGCACGCCGGCCGCGGTCTGGTTGCCGAGCACGCTGGCCGCGGTCAGCCCGATGCCCTCCACCCACACGTACGACGCGGTCAGGCCGAGCATGGTGAGCCAGAAGATCGCGGCCTTGGAGGTTCCCGGCTTCATGTAGCGGCTGTAGTCGGAGGCGTAGGACGCCCAGGAGATTCCCTCGGACAGCGAGATCGTCACCATCAGCACGAACGCGCCGGCCAGGGTCGTGCCGTGCACGGTGTTGTGCGGCAGCACGATGTTGTGCTGGAAGATCTTTACCGAGAGCACGACGAACAGCACGATCAGGATGGCCGAGCCCCATTCCTGGACCCGGTGCACGAACTCGTAGCCGAACACGCTGATCGCGCCCTCGAGCACCAGGACGATCGCGACGCCGACCCAGAACGGCACGTGGAACAGCAGCTGGGCCGCCTGCCCGCCGAACAGCCCGACGAGCGCGTCCCAGGCGATCGACGAGAGCCACTGCACCGCGCCCGGCAGCACGATCGTCTTCCCGAACGGCAGCCGGGCCAGCGGAACCTGCCCGGTGCCGGTCTTCGGCCCCCAGGTGCACAGGATCGCCACCGGCAGCGAGCCGATGATCGTGCCGATGACGATGGCCGTCAGCCCGAGCCCGAACCCGAGGCCGAACACCACGGCCAGGGTGCCCGCGAACACGCCGGACAGCTCCATGTTGGGGGTGAACCACACGGTGAACATCCGGTACACCCCGCCGTAGCGCTGATCTTCCGGGATCGGCGCCATGCCCTGGCCCTCCAGGGCCAGGTCGCCGGTGTGGGTCGGTCGTACTCCCTCGTAGACCCGCAGTTCGTCCGCGGCCTCGGTCATGGTCCCCTCCAGTCCGCGGTGGCCACGGCCACCGCCGCGCACGCGCGGCCAGGTACCGCCATGTCCGGGCGAGCACCGGAATACGATCGGAGATATGATATATCCGATCGCAGTTCGCGAGTCAATGCCCCAAGGGGGATGAATCCTGCCTGGTCAGGACGCTGTTACGCCACGCCCCCCGGCCAGTCGCCCCCGCCTGACGGCGTTCAGGCTGGCCCGCGCTGCGCGGCGATCAGGTCCCGGTACCAGGCGAACGACGCCTTCGGCGTGCGCCGCTGGGTCTCGAAATCCACGTGGACGAGGCCGAACCGCTGGTGGTAGCCCTCGGTCCACTCGAAGTTGTCGATCAGCGACCAGGTGTAGTAGCCGCGCACGTCCACCCCGGCGGTCATCGCGTCGCGGACCGCCCGGATGTGGCCGTCCAGGTAGCCGATCCTCGGCTGGTCGTCGATGGTCCCGTCCGCGGATACCTCGTCGTTCGTCGAACAGCCGCTCTCGGTGATGTAGACGGGCGGCAGCCGGTCGCCGTAGCGGCCGGCCAGCATGGTCAGCACCTCGGTCATCCCGGCCGGGATCACCGGCCAGCCGAACGCGGTCACCGGGTACCCGGGGATGGGCTCCATCCGGAACGGCAGCGGCGACCCGGGCAGCGCCGACAGCCTGGTCGGGGTGTAGTAGTTCACGCCGAGCGCGTCGAGCGGGGCGGAGATCACCGCGAGGTCCCCGTCGACGACGCAGTCGAAGGCCAGGCCCGACCCCGAACGCGGAGAGGTCCGGGTAGCGGCCGAGCAGCAGCGGGTCGGCGAACAGCCGGTTGTGCAGGGTGTCGTACGCCTCCGCGGCGGCGACGTCGGCCGGGTCGTCGCTGGCCGCCCAGGCGGGGGAGTGGTTGTTGGCGATCGCGACCTGCCGGGCGCCCGCGGCGCGCAGCGCCGAGGCGGCCAGCCCGTGCCCGAGCAGCTGGTGGTGCGCGGTCGGGAGCGCGCCGAGCATCAGCTCCCGGCCGGGCGCGTGCATGCCGAGCCCGTAGCCGAAGGCCATGACCACGAACGGCTCGTTCAGCGTGATCCACATCGGGATCCGGTCGGCGAGCCGCTCCGCGGCGAGCCCCGCGTAGTCGGCGAACCGGTGCGCGGTGTCCCGTGCCAGCCAGCCGCCGTCGTCTTCGAGGGGCTGCGGCAGGTCCCAGTGGAACAGGGTGGGGGCCGGGGTGATGCCGCGGGCCAGCAGCGCGTCGGTCAGCCGGTCGTAGAAGTCCAGGCCCGGCCCGTTGGCCGGGCCCTTCCCGTCCGGCTGCACCCGCGGCCAGGCGATCGAGAACCGGTAGCCGGTCAGCCCGAGGCCGGCCATCAGCTCGATGTCGGCCGGCCAGCGGTGGTAGTGATCGGCCGCCACGTCGCCGGTCTGGCCGTCCCGGGTCGCGCCCGGCTTGCGGCAGAACACGTCCCAGACCGACTCGCCGCGGCCGTCCTCGGTGGCCGCGCCCTCGATCTGGTACGAAGAGGTGGAAACGCCCCAGGCGAAGTCGGCGGGGAAAGGCGGCATCGCAGCATCGGTCATGCCGCGATCGTAAGGTCTGCGCGGCGGCCAGGCTACGACGCGGCCGTGCCCTCGGTCACCGCCGCGTCCACCTCGGCCTGGCGGGCGGCCAGCTCGGCGGCGTACTTCTCCTCGTCCACCCGCTCGGCGATCTCCTCGTCGGAGCGCATCAGCGCCTCGAGGTCGCTGGCCGCCGCGTCGATGACGCCCAGCTCGGTGTAGGCGCGGCGCACCTTCGGTCCCCACAGCCCGATGTCCTTCACGCACGGCACGATGCGGGAGAACAGCAGCGTCCGGAACGCCTGCTGCACCGGGGAGTGCTCGGTGAACTCCAGGCACTCCTCGACGTCGAAGCCCATCCGCTCCCAGACCTCCTGGGCCCGGAACCGGTTGCGCATCAGGTAGCAGCCCTCGACGATGAACTCCTCGCGGTCGGCCCGCTCGGCCTCGGTGAGCTCGCTGTAGTAGTCGCGCAGGGCCAGCCGGCCGAACGCCACGTGCCGCGCCTCGTCCTGCATCACGTACGCGAGCAACTGCGTGACCAGGGCGTTGTTGGACATGTCCCGGTGCACGCCGAACGCGGCCAGGGCCAGTCCTTCGATCAGCACCTGCATGCCCAGGTAGGGCATGTCCCAGCGGGAGTCGCTGAGCGCGTCGGCGAGCAGCCTGGCCAGGTCGGGGTTGACCGGGTAGTACAGGCCGACCTTCTCCCGCATGAACCGCGAGAACAGCTCGACGTGCCGCGCCTCGTCCATGGCCTGGGTGGCCGCGTAGAACTTGGAGTCCATGTCGGGCACCGACTCCACGATCCGCGCGGCCACCGTCAGCGCGCCCTGCTCGCCGTGCAGGAACTGGCTGAACAGCCACGCCGAGAGGTGATGGCCGAGCTCGTCCCGCTCCTTCTGGTTCAGCACGTCCCACTGCCGCGACCCGTAGATCGGGCAGAACTCCTCGGACTGGTCCATCACGTTGGTCGGATCCACCGGGATCGGCCAGTCGATCCGCTTGGCCGCGTCCCACTGCTTGTCCTTGCCGCGCTGGTACAGGTCGAGCAGGCGGCCCCGGCCGTTGTCGTACTCCCAGCTGAACCGGGTGGCTCCGGCCGCGGGCACGTCCCACGTGCCGGGCGGAACGGGGGTGGTGTAGTGGTCGTACGTGCTCACGGCGGCCTCCCGTTAACGCTGATAACACCGACGTTACCCGCTAGTACGGAAAGACTCCAGAGCCCGGGTTCCGGCTACTCGTGCATCGGGCGCTCGTGCGCCGCGTGCCCGGCGGGCTCGAGCTGGAACGTGGAGTGCTCGACGTCGAAGTGGCCGCGCAGGCAGTCCTGCAGCCGGTCGAGCATGGGCGCGCACCGGCCGTCGTCGAACACCCCGGGATCCACCACCACGTGGGCCGACAGCACCGGGAGGCCGGAGGTGATCGTCCAGGCGTGCAGGTCGTGCACGTCGCGGACGCCGTTCAGCGTGGTCATGTGCCGCCGGACCTCGCTCAGGTCCATGCCCCGCGGGCTCGCCTCGAGCAGCACGTCCACCGCCTCCCGCAGCAGCCGCCAGGTCCGGGGCAGGATCAGCAGGCCGACCACGAGCGAGGCGATCGGGTCGGCGCGGGTGAACCCGGTGGTCGCGATGATCACGCCGGTCACGATCACGGCGGCGGCGCCGAGGGTGTCCGAGGCGACCTCGAGAAACGCGCCGCGCAGGTTCAGGCTTTCGGCCTGGTCCCGGCGCAGCAGCAGCAGCGACACGCCGTTGGCGGCCAGCGCGATCACGCCGAACACGATGAGCGGGCCAGAACTCACGGCGGGCGGTGACATCAGCCGCCGGATCGCCTCGTAGAGGATGAACGCGGCCATGGCCAGCAGCAGCACGGCGTTGGCCATCGCGGCCAGGATCTCCGCCCGGGCGTAGCCGAAGGTGCGCTTCTCGGTGGGCGGCCGGGACGCGAAAAACACCGCGAGCAGGGACAGGCCGAGCCCGGCCGCGTCGGCGGCCATGTGCGCCGCGTCGGCGAACAGCACCAGCGACCCGGTGATCACGGCGCCGGCCACCTCGGCCACCGCGACCAGGGTGGTCAGCGCCAGCACCGTGATCAGCGTCTGGCGGTGCCGCCCGGTGGCCGTCACGCCATGGGAATGCCCGGTCATGGGTCCTTGCGCCGCCGGGGGCCGCGCCGCTTCGGCGAGTCGCCCGGCGGCGGATCCCCGTCGCCGGCCGGGGCGGCGGGCGGCGGCGGCTCGGCGTCACCGGGGGCGACCAGTTCATAGGCGGGGTTGATCATGACCGGGCCGCCCTCGCGCATGCCGACCTGGCCGCGGAACCTGACCCGAGAGCCGCACTCCAGGCCCGGGATGTGCGACCGCCCGTAGAACAGGGCGGTCAGCTGGCCGGTCGAGTCGGCGATCTCGGCGGCGAGCACGGTGTTGCGCTCGACCGGGCGGATCTCGACCGCGTATACCCGGCCCTCCACCGTGGCCCGGCCCGGCCCGGTGAGCGTTCCCAGCGGCCGGACCCCGGGCGGCGGGGCGGGCCGGTCGTACGCGCTGCCCTCGGGCTGGCCGGCGGCCGTGGCGTCGGCCACGGCCATCGCGGGCCCGGCCATGTGCGCCGCGCCGTCCGCGTCGTCCTGGCCACCGGCGGCCTGGCCCGCGGGCCCCCGCGCCGCCGCGGCGGGCTCGGGCGTCTGGCCGTCCTGCGCCGCGGCGGCCGCGGCGCGCCGCTGCTGGATGGCCTCCAGCCGGTTGCGCACGTCGAAGGGCACGATCGTGGCCGCGGCATGCGGGATGCGGGACACCACGGCGGCGATCTTGTCCGCGGTGCGGTCGTGCAGCAGCCTGCCGAGCAGCGGAGAGTAGCCGCGCCGGGGCAGGATCGCGGTCACGCCCACGCCGGGCAGCTCAGCCTCGGCGCTGACCAGTTCCGCCGCGCACCTGGCCAGCCTCCGGTCCGCGCAGTCCACGAAGTCGAGCGCGATGCCGGTGTTCGCGCGCACCCAGTCCTGGCGCAGGGTCTCCGCCTGGACGTTGTCGATGACGAAGTGCACCGCGTGCAGCGTGGTCGGCCGCAGGCTGCGCGCGTACCGCAGCGCGGCCACGGTGGCCAGGTCAAAGTCGTCGACGAACACGAACACGCTGCGCCGGGAGTACGTGGGCGGCTCGGGCGGCCGGGCCCGGGTGCTGATCCGGGCCAGCACCCCGGCCTCCGTCTGGTACTCCCGGTTCAGCCGGATCAGGGCGGGCACGCCGATCGCGAACAGGATCACGACCAGCCACGCGCCCTCGGTGAACTTGACCACGACGAAGATCAGCACGACGACCGCCGAGGTCACGCCGGCCGAGAAGTTGATCACCAGGCGGCGCCGCCAGCCCGACTCCCTGGTCTCGTAGTGGAACTTGGCCATGCCGAGCCCGGCCATGGTGAAGGCGGTGAACACCCCGATCGCGTAGAACGGCACCAGCCGGTTGACGTTCGCCCCGACCACGGCCAGCAGGGTGCAGGACAGCACGGCCAGCACCACGATCCCGTTGGAGAACACCAGCCGGTGGCCGCGCTTGGTCAGCCAGCGGGGCAGGAACGCGTCCTCGGCCACGAAGCTGGCCAGGAACGGGAAGCCGTTGAAGCTGGTGTTGCCGCCGGTGTAGAGGATCAGCGCGGTGGCCGCCTGGACCACGATGAACAGGATGTGGCCGAGCACCGACGGCCCGAAGACGATCTTCGCCTCCTGCGCGATGACCGTCGGAACCCCGAGGACGTACGGCGCCGCATGGGTGACGTGGGCCAGCCAGGAGATGCCGGCCACCAGCGAGCCCAGGATCAGGCCCTCGGTCACCAGCACGCGGCGGGCGTTGATGCCCTCGGGCGGGCGGAACGCGCTGACCGCGTTCGAGACCGCCTCGATCCCGGTCAGCGAGGAGCCGCCGTTGGCGAACGCCCGCAGCAGCACGAAGACCATGGCGAACGCGATCAGGCCGCTGGTGCTCGAATGCCCGGTGTACTGCCCCGGCAGCGGCCAGTGATACCGCGGCAGCGTGCCGGCCGCCTCGCGGATCAGGCCCGTGACGATCATGATGATCACGGAACCGGTGAACAGGTAGGTGGGCAACGCGAACGCCCGCCCGGCCTCCCGGATCCCGCGCAGGTTCCCGTAGCACATCAGGATCACGACCGCGACCGAGACCACCGTGATCAGCGTCGGGTTGTCGAGCGGGCGCCAGGCCGACGCGACCGCGGCGGTGCCCGCGGCCACCTGGACCGCAACCGTGACGACGTAGTCGATCAGCAGCGCGACCGCGGCGATCTGCGCCCACCTGGGCCCGAAGTTCTCGCGTGCCACCACATATGACCCGCCGGCCCTGGTGTAGACCGTGACCACCTCGCGGTAGGACAGAACCACCAGGGCCATGACAAACAGGACGACACCGGTCAGCGGCAGGATGAGCGTGAACGCGGTGATGGCCAGCCCGCCCTTGATCAGCTCGATCAGGATTTCCTCGGTGCCGTAGGCCGAAGAGGAGATCCCGTCCGGGGCCAGCACCCCCAGCGCGAGCGGCTTGGACAGCCGCTGCTCACTGAGCTGCTCGTTGATCAGCGGCCGGCCGAGCAGCCGCCGCTTGAACGAGTAGCCGAGCCCCTCGGCTAGATCGTCCTGCGTGCCGAGAAGACCCGACGCTCTGCGCATGGCCACGCTGTTGAGTCCTCCGCTTGATACAAGGCTGACGTGGCCTTCATACCATCGCCGTGGCGTGCAGCGGGAGCCAGGCTCGGCCCGCCGGAGCGGATCGCGCGGCGGCGCGCAAGGTTAACCGGCTGTTCACCCCCGCGGGGAAGGCTGGGGGACGGTGCAATCTGGGCCCGGGCCGGGCACGGGTGGGTATCAGGGTAAGACTGTGATCCGGCTACGACTACGACACCGGGCCGGCCCGATCTGGGAGGCAAAACCCATGACCACGACACCGGCAGCCCCGGCCCCGCGAGCCGGCCAGGCGAGCACGCTGCACCTGTCGGAACTGCTGCGGCGGCCGCTCACAGACCGGGGAGGCGAGTCGATCGGGCGGCTGTCCGACGTCATCGTGCGGCTGCGGGGTGCGGAGAATCCGCTGGTGACCGGCCTGGTCGCCGCGGTCGGCGGCCGCGAGCTCTACGTGCCCATCGAGCAGGTGAGCTCGCTGAGCAGCGAGGATGTGAAGCTGACCAGCGCCAAGCTCGACCTGCGCCAGTTCGAGCGGCGCGAAGGCGAGGTGCTGCTCCGGGCGGACGTGCTCGGCCACCGGCTGATCGACGTGGAAAGTGTCCACCTGATCAGGGCCGCGGACCTGGAACTGGAGCAGCAGGACGGGGACTGGGTGGTCGCCGGGGTAGACACCCACCGTCAGTCGCGATGGCTGCTGCGATCCCGGGAGCGCGGCGAGCATACGTTCCGCGAGTGGAACAAGTTCGAGCCGCTGATCGGCCATACCGGCAGCGCGCTGCTGCGCGGCCCGTTCGCCAGGATCCGGAGGCTGAAGCCCGCCCAGATCGCCGACCTGATCGAGGACGCATCCAAGGAGGAAGAGACCGAGATCCTCGGCCATGTGCACGCGGACCCGGAACTCGAGGCCGACGTCTTCGAGGAACTCGACGAAGACCTGGCTACCCGGCTGCTCGGCGCCCGGACCGACGCCGAGATCGCCGAGGTGCTGTCGCGGATGCGCGCCGACGACGCGGCGGACGCGATCGCCGAGCTGCCGCAGCGGCGCCGGCAGCCGGTGCTCGACCTGCTTCCCCAGGGCCAGCGCACCAAGGTGCTGACCCTGATGGGCTTCAACCCGACCAGCGCGGGCGGCCTGATGGGGGTCGACTTCCTCGCCGTGGCCTGCGATGCCCAGGTCCGCGAGGCACTGGACGCGGTCGCCCGCTCGACCACCCTGCAGCCGGAGGCGCTGACCACCGTGCACGCCATCGACGAGCGCGGCCGATTGTGCGGGGTCGCCAAGCTGGTCTCCCTGGTGCAGTCGGACCTCGAGACACCGATCATGCAGATCTACGACGATGACCCGGTCCGGGTCGGGGCGGATACCGACGTGGTTGACGTCGCGGTGCTGATGAGCGACTACAACCTGATCACGATCCCGGTCGTGGACGAGCGCCGGAAGATGATCGGCGTGATCACGGTCGACGACGTGCTCGAGGTCACGCTGCCCGACGACTGGCGGCGCCGGGAGGCCGCGCAGCCGCCTGACGCCCACCACGGAGACCCCACGTGAGCGACGCGCACCAGCGCGACGGCTCACCGCAGCGGGACACCTCCGAGCTCCCGGCCAGCGCCGGGCCCGGGGACACCTCCGAGCCCCCGGCCAGCGCCGGGCCCGGGGACACCTCCGAGCTCCCGGCCAGGGCCGGGCCCGGGGATACTTCCAAGCTCCCGGCCAGCGCCGGGCCCGGGGATACTTCCAAGCGCCCGGGCAGCGGGGGGCCCGGGGATACTTCCAAGCTCCCGGGCAGCGCCGGGCCCGGGGATACTTCCAAGCCCCCGGGCAGCGCGGGCCGGGACATCCCGAGCTCCCGACCGGCGCGCAGCGGCAGGACCACTCAGCCGGCGGCCCGCGACAGCGGGCGCACCCGCAGGACGGCAGGCAGCTGCAGCACCTTGCCCCCTCGGTCAGGCCGTCCGCGGTACTCGATCAGGCCCACCAGGGCGACATCGAGGGCGCGTTCGGCCGGATCAGGCTCGACGATGAGCAGCGCAGCGGCTTGCGCCGCCGGCTGATCACCTTCCTCGCGATCGTCGGCCCCGGGCTGATCGTCATGGTCGGCGACAACGACGCCGGCGGCGTCTCCACCTACGCGCAGGCCGGCCAGGACTACGGCTACAGCCTGCTCTGGGTGCTGCTGCTGCTGATCCCGGTGCTGATCGTGAACCAGGAGATGGTGGTCAGGCTCGGCGCGGTGACCGGCGTCGGCCATGCGCGGCTGATCAACGAGCGCTTCGGCCGGTTCTGGGGCTGGTTCAGCGTCGGTGACCTGTTCCTGCTGAACTTCCTGACCATCGTCACCGAGTTCATCGGCGTCTCCCTGGCCCTGCGCTATTTCGGCGTCAGCCCGTACATCTCGGTGCCCGTGGCCGCCGCGCTCCTGATCGGCATCACCATGAGCGGCAGCTTCCGGCGCTGGGAGCGCTCCATGTTCGCGTTCATCGCGGTGAGCGTGGTGCTAATCCCGCTGGCGCTGCTCTCCGGCCCGCACTACGGCTCGATCGCCTATCACTTCGTGGTGCCGGGCATTCAGGGCGGCGTCAACTCCACCGCGGTCCTGCTGGTCATCGCGATCGTCGGCACGACGGTGGCTCCGTGGCAGCTGTTCTTCCAGCAGTCGAATGTCATCGACAAGCGGATCACGCCCCGCTTCATCGGGTACGAACGGGCCGACACCTCGCTGGGCTCGCTGGTCGTGGTCGGCGGCGCCGCGGCGGTCCTGGTCGTTGCCGTCTACGCGGTGCGGGGCACCAGCCTGGTCGGGCACTTCACCGACGCCCTGGGCGTTGCCGACGCGCTCGGCCGCAAGAGCTACGCGCTGGGCGCGCTGTTCTCCGTCGTGCTGCTCGACGCCAGCATCATCGGCGCTGCGGCCGTCACCCTCTCCACCAGCTACGCGTTCGGCGACGTGTTCAACCTCAAGCACTCGCTGCACCGCAGCTTCCGCGAAGCCAAGACCTTCTACGCCACCTACGCCGCGATGATCGTGGTGGCGGCGGGCATCGTGCTCATCCCCGGCGCACCGCTCGGGCTGCTGACCACCGCGGTGCAGGCCCTGGCCGGAGTGCTGCTGCCCAGCGCCAGCGTGTTCCTGCTGTTGCTGTGCAACGATCCCGAGGTGCTCGGGCCCTGGATGAACGAGCGCTGGCTGAACATCGTGGCCGGCGTGATCATCTCGCTGCTGCTCGTGCTGTCCGGCACCCTGGTGATCACCACCCTGTTCTCCGGGCTCAACGCGGGCCTGACCGCGATCTGGCTGCTGGTCGGGATGGTGGTCTTGGCCGTCGCCATGGCCCTATGGCTCCGGCTGACGCGTTCCCGCCGCCCGCCGCCGCCCGCTCGCCTGCGCAAGTCCATGTCCAGGGCCGAGCGCGTCAACTGGCGCATGCCGCCGCTGGCCTTGCTCAAGCCGGTGCAGTGGTCGACCGGCACGAAGCTGGGCGTGCTGACGCTACGCGCCTACCTGGTCGTCTCGGTCCTCCTGCTGGTCGTGAAGGCCGTCCAGCTAGGCACCAGCCACGGCTAACCCGGATCGAGCGCTGGCCCGATTCGGCCGCGACCGGGAAAGCGAATCGGCTGGAGCGCCGGGCCGGGCGGTGGGGTCAGTGGCTCAGGGCTAGTTCCACGATCTTGACGGCGACCAGGATCGTGGCGACGGCCAGGTATGAGCGCAGGATGCTCATGCCGATCTTGCGGCCGAGCGGCACTGGCGGCCGCTTCAGCAGCGCCAGCTGCGGCATCCGCCAGTTCTCCCGGCCGGCGCGGTCGACCGGGACCGCGGCCAGGCGGCCCGTCCGCAGCCGCCAGGCCACCAGGGCGATCCCGCCCGCCGCCGTGGCGCCGCAGAAACAGGCCAGGATGAGCAGGATCTGCCGCGCGGTGAGGCCGGGGTCGAGCACCGACGCGGTCAGGATGACCGACAGCGCGACCAGGACCGCCACCACCGTGCCGGTGAACAGGTTGGTCCGGCGCCCGTTGACCCACGGGCCGAGCACCTCGGCGTCGTTGCACAGCAGCAGCAGGTACACCGCGGCTGATGGCAGCAGCACCCCGGCCAGGGCCTGCACGCCCTCGGTGAGCAGCCCGAGCGGAGAGCCGGGGATCAGCACGATCGCGGCCGCGGCGAGGACCACGCCGCCGTAGATCGCGTAGAAGCCCTTGGCGCCCTTCACCCCGCGGTGCAGTGAGTGCTTGAGGCCGAACACGTCGCCGATCGCGTAGGCCGTGGACAGCGAGACCGCGAACGCGCCGATGATCGAGGCGTCCAGCAGCGCGATGGCGAACAGCACCCCGGCGATTCGTCCCGCATGCGCCTGCAGGCCGACGGCGATGTCCGCCGCGTTGGTGAAGTGGCCGGCGCCCGCGTGCCCGGCGAACGCCGCAGCGGTGAAGCCCATGACCGCGCCGGCCCCGAGGACGACGATGACGATGCCGATCCACAGGTCGGCCTTCTCGTACTTGATGAAGCGCGGGGTGATCCGCTTGTCGATCACGTAGCTCTGCTGGAAGAACAGCTGCCACGGGGCGACCGTGGTGCCGACGATCCCGATCACCAGCAGCATCACGGTGGCCAGCTGCCCGGACCCGCCGGGCAGGACCGGGGTGACGAAACCGTGAGCCATCTGCGAGGCCGCGGGGTGGGAGAGGAAGTAGATCGGGATCAGCAGCAGCGATCCCGCGCACAGGCCGACGGCGATCCGCTCGAAGCGGCGGAAGCTGCCGGTAAACGCCGCCCCGATGATCACCAGCGCGGCCAGCGCCACCGCGACGACCCTGGGCAGGCCGAGGTAGCCGGCCGCCAGGGCGATGCCGATGAACTCGGTGATGATCGTAAGCGCGTTGAGCAGGAAGAGGTCGATGACGCTGAATGCGCCCCAGAACTTGCCGAAGCGCTCCAGGATGAGCCGGGCATGCCCGACTCCGGTCACGGCGCCCAGGCGCAGCACCATCTCCTGGTTCACGTACAGCACCGGCACGAGCAGCAGCAGCGTCCACAGCAGCCGGGTGCCGTAGTCCTGGCCGGCCTGGCCGTAGGTGGCGAACGCGCCGGCGTCGTTGTCGCCGACCATCACGATCAGCCCGGGCCCGATGACGGCCAGCAGCGTCTTGAGGTGGGCGCTGCGGCCGCGCCGGGGTGAGGTGTCGTCCAGCCGGATGGTGCCCAGCGCGCCGCGGATGTCGCCGGTGTGCTGCGAGTCGAGCACCGCGCTGCGGCGCTCCAGTGTCGTGGTCATGGTGATCCCTCCCTCTCCCCGGTCGGGGGCGTTCTGGGAGGCACGCAGCATCCAGCGGGAATGCCGTCAGTCAGACGATGATCGCTGGAAGCGGGGCGTTACCGCGTGCCGGAAGAAAGCGAGAGTGCGCGGAAGCGGGGCCAATGATGGCCCGGTGTACTGTCCATGTCTCGCCTCCTCCGGTCATGACACACGCGGGTGCCCGCCTGCTCACAGCACGGTGTTACACACACCAAAACGGTGTTACCCACACCAAAGGGGAGACGCGCACCCCTTCTCGTCAGAGCTTTGGCACGACACGACGTAGCACCACCTGGTGCAGCCACTTCGGGTCACCCCTTAAGCCGGGGAGACCTGTCCTGACCCTGGGCGTCTCTCGACGTCGTCGGATCAGTGGCCTGTGTTCGTGTCGACGCCTCACCGAACGAGGTGCCATGCAAACGTTAGTCATGATAGGCGGACGCAGGGTGTCCGGGCAAACCACTCGCGTGTGCGTCCCGTCACGCGATGGCGCCGCTGGCCCGGAGGGCGGCGATGTCCTGCTGGGTGCAGCCCAGCCCGGTGAGCACCGCGTCGGTGTCGGCGCCCGGGCGTGGCGGGGCCGACGGGGAACCGGCCGCCGACCGGCCGAACCGCGGCGCGGGCGCGGGCTGGACCAGGCCGCCGACGTCCGCGAAGGTGCCGCGGGCCGCGTTGTGCGGATGCCCGGGCGCCTCGGCCGGGCTCAGCACGGGCGCGACGCACCCGTCAGAACCGGCGAACACCTCCGCCCACTCGTCCCTGGTGCGCGTGGCGAAGACCTCGGTGAACCGGGCTCGCAGCACCGGCCAGCCCGCGCGGTCGTGCTGCCGCGGCAGGTCGTCGGCGGACAGACCGAGCCCGGCCAGCAGCTCGGCATAGAACTTCGCCTCCAGCGCGCCGACGGCCACATACTCCCCGTCGGCGGTCTGGTAGGTGTCGTAGAACGGCGCGCCAGTATCCAGCAGGTTGACGCCGCGCGCGTCCTGCCACGCGCCCGCGGCCCGCAGGCCGTACACGAACGAGGTCAGCAGCGCCGAGCCGTCCACCATGGCCGCGTCCACCACCTGGCCCAGCCCGGACCGCTCCCGCTCGAGCAGCGCGGCGAGGATGCCGAGGGCGAGCAGCATGCCGCCGCCGCCGAAGTCGCCGAGCAGGTTGACCGGCGGGACCGGACGCTCGCCGGCCCGTCCGATCATCGAGAGCGCGCCGGAGACCGCGATGTAGTCGATGTCGTGCCCGGCGGTCGCCGCGAGCGGGCCATCCTGCCCCCAGCCGGTCATCCGCCCGTACACCAGCCGCGGGTTGCGCTCGGCGCAGGCCTCCGGGCCGAACCCGAGCCGCTCGGCCACCCCGGGCCGGAACCCTTCCACGAGCACGTCGGCCGACGCGGCCAGCCGCAGCAGCACGCCGACCCCGTCCGGATCCTTGAGGTTGATCCCGACCGACCTGCGGCCGCGGCTCAGCGGGTCCTGCGGTGCGGCGGCGCCCGGGCCGCAGTTGTCGGCGCGGTCCACCCGCACCACGTCGGCGCCCAGGTCGGAAAGGATCATGCAGCCGAACGGAGCGGGCGCCAGGCTCGCGATCTCGATTACCCGCACGCCGTCAAGCGGACCCATCAGCTCGCCCTCCGAAACTCGTTACGGCCGCGGCCGGCCACGCCCCATCCAGCCCCGTCGTGGCCGTCGACGTTCTCGCCCGAACCGGCCGCCAGCGGTGACGCTTGCGGCCCGCAATCAGGGGGTCCAAGCCTAGTGCGCGGGCGGCCGGCCCAGTCTGGCCGGCCGCGGCCGTTACTCGTCCTGGGTGAGCAGCAGCGCGAGGGTGGGGCAGGCCGCGACCGCCCGCCGGGCCAGCGGCAGCAGGTCGTCAGGGACATATCCGGGCGCGACGATCGGGTATCCCCACAGGTCAGCGGTGATCAGCTCGGGCAGCAGCTCGGCGCACATGCCGTGCGCCTCGCAGGCAATCGGGTTGACCCGCAGCGCGCGGCTCACTGCTCCCGCCCTCTCCAGGAATGGCCGGGAGCGGGCAGCGCCGGCCTGCGCCGCACCCGGGGGCACGGCCCGGACCGGCTGTGCTCGCGTAGCTCGCCGGCGAACGTCCGGAGCGCGCTGGCGACGAACGCGGCCGTCCCGTCCGGCAGGTGGCAGGCGCCGCGCCGGGCCACCAGGGTCAGCAGCTGCTCCGCCCAGCCGAGCGCCCGGCCGTCCGGCCGGCCGAACGCGAGCTCCTTGAGCGTGTCGGCCAGGGCGGGCAGCCCGTTGAGGCACGGGCCGCACTGGCCCGCGCTCTGGCTGGCCAGGTAGTCGGTGATCCACGCCGTCTCGGCGAGCCCGCACGCCGACTCGGGCAACAGCACGACGACCCCGGGCCCGAGCGCCGCGCCCGCGGCGCGCAGGGCCCGGTCGCTGACCGGGACGTCGAGCGCCTGAGGGTAGGGCAGCCAGCCGCCGAAGTACCCGCCGGCCAGGACCGCCTGGGGCGGCTCGGACGGCCCGCCGGCCCGGCGGATCAGCTCGCCGAGGGGCATGCCGAGCGCGATCTCGTAGACACCGGGCCGCCGGACCGCGCCGCTGACGGTGACCAGCGCTGAGCCCGCGTTCCCGCCCACCTCGCGGAACCAGTCCGCGCCGAACCGCGCGATCAGCGCGATGTGCGCGAGGGTCTCCACGTTCTGCACCAGCGTGGGCCGGCCGTGCACGCCCTTCTCGAACGGCCGCGGCGGCACGAAGGCCGGCTTGGCCGCCCCGCCGTTCACGTGGCTGATCAGGGCGGTCTCCTGGCTGGCCACGTAACCGCGCGGGACCGGCACGATCTGGACCGGTACCCGGTCCTGCCCGGCGCGCTCACGCTCGGCGATCGCGGCCGCCAGCTGCGGGCCCAGGTCGCCCTGCCCGGCGCCGTCGTGCAGGCTCAGGTAGCCGCGGGTGGCCCCGACGGCCTCGGCGGCCAGCGCGATCCCGTCGAGCACCAGGTGCGGCGCGCGGGCCAGCAGCAGCCGGTCCTTAGCGCTGGCCGGCTCGGACTCGGCCCCGTTCGCGAGCACGACGGTGCCGGCCCGGCCGCGCCGCGGGCCCGCCGGACGGCAGGCCCGCGCCACGGCGCGCAGCTTGCGCCCGGCCGGGAAGCCGGCGCCGCCGCGGCCGGTCAGCCCGGACCGCTCGACCTCGGTGATCAGGTCCGCGGCACCGGGCCCGCCGGCCCCGGCCGACGCATCACGCAGCGGCGCCGGCCCGTACCTGTCGACGTGGTCAGCGAGCGACAGCGGGCTGCCGGGCGGGATGAGCCTCGGCAGCCCGCTGATCACCGTCATCGCGCTCACCGGGTTCCCCCCGAAGGCGTCGAGCTCACCCTGGAACTGCCCTTGATCAGCGGCGCCGGGGTGCCTGCCCGCCGGGCCCACCCGGGCTGCAGCGGCCCCGCCGTCAGCCACGCGCCGCCGGCGACGAGCGCGAGTACCAGCGCGAGCGCTCCGGCCAGGCGCGCGACCGCGTGCGATGGCCAGCCGCAGGCGAGGCGCCAGGCCGTGAGGGCCGCGATCACGGCGACGCAGGCCACGGTCAGCCCGAGCACCCAGCGCACCGGGGTGTCCGTGCCGGTGCCGAGGCCGTGCAGCACCGCAACCGGCCAGCACAGGTAGGAGCTCCAGTGGACCAGGCGCCAGGACCGGTAGCTCATCCTGGTCCGCAGCAGGCTGGTGACGGTCAGGGCCAGCATCAGGTCGAAGGCGATCGCGCCCAGGCCGAGCCACAGCGGCCGGTAGGCGGAGATGAACGGGATCACCACGTCCTGCACCCGGATCGGGACGAAGCTGTCGGCCAGCGTGGTCCCGATGTGAATCCCGGTGAAGGCCAGCGCGAGCAGGGAGGTGCTCCTGTGCAGCCCGATGGTGACGAACCTGGGCCAGGCCGGCCGCTGGTACCGGACCGAGGACAGCAGGCCGAACGCCATGCTCAGGGTCAGCAGCACCAGCGCGACCAGGCCGGTCGCCCGGGTCAGGTACCAGAGCGGCGTTGAGGACGTGACCACGATGGCGCCGGGCGGCCAGGCGCCCGGCAGAGCGCCCGGCGCGGCGGCGGCCGTCGCGACCATCAGGCCGGGTCGGGGTCGCTGGGCCAGCCGGCGGTCGTCTCGACGGAGCCGTCATCCCGGACGAGGCGGGCGGGCAGGCCGGCGTCCCGCAGCCAGGGCAGCGCCGCCTCGCTGCGGATGATGGCCGCGGTGCTCGCGGTGTTGGCGTCGACGCAGCTGCCGGCCGCCACGCTGACCGTCCGCCAGCAGGAACGGGCCAGGCCGGTAGCCGGGTCGATGATGTGATGCACCCGCTGGCCGCCCACGGCCCAGGCGCGCACGGTGGTGCTCGAGGTCGCCAGGCCGCCGGAGCGGATGGTCACGGTCTGCCCGGGCGCGTCGGGTCCCGCCGCGTGGTCGTCGGTGACCCGCACCCGCCAGCCGTCGGCGGGCGCCGGCCCGGCCACGGCGATGTCGCCGCCCAGGCTGACCAGCACGCCGCAGCCGGCCTTCGCGGCGATCAGGTCGGCGCAGCGGTCCGCCGCCCAGGCCTTGGCCGTCGCGCCCAGGTCGAGCTGCGCCCCGTTCGTGAGCTGCGCCAGCAGCCGCGGGCGATCGAGCTTGACGTTGCGCCAGCCGGGTACCCGGCTGGCCGCGCCGCCCCGGCCGGGGCGACCGCGCGCCCGCCGCCTGGAGCACCGCGAAGTCGCGGTCGTACCCGATCTCGGCCAGCGCCTGGCCGCAGGTCGGGTCGACGTCGCCGTCGGTGAGCCGCGCCGCGCGCAGCGCGGCCTCGACCAGGTCGGCGAAGAGCGCGCTGATGGCGATCACCGCGCCGTCACTCCCGTTCAGCCGGGACAGCTCGGAGTCGGGGCGGAACCTGCTGCCGGCCAGGTCCACGGCCGCCAGCTCGGCGTCGGCGATGGCGCGCGCGTCGTCCAGCCGTCCCGGCCCGCTGACCAGCAGGGTCGCCGTGGTGCCGAATACGCTGAACGTGTCGCTGCCAGCGGCGAGGGTGGTCACGACGCTCCTGAGGTCACCTGGCCCCCGCCCTGGGCGGAGCCGGCGGCTGGGCCGGGATCACGATCGTGCTGCCACCGCCCTGGCTGCCGTTGCGGCCGGCCGGAGCCGAGGGCTGGCTGCTGCCACTGCGGCCGCTGCTCGGCTGCTGGGCGGCGACATGATGCCCGAACGCGACGGCGATCAGCGCGGAGCACGCGACGCCGGCCGCGCCGGCCCGCCAGGTATACCTGCTGATCTTGCGGATGCCGTCGTCACGTGCTGCTGCCGCGAAGCGCACGTCGTCCCGGCGCATAGCGCGATCCTCTCCTGCTCGCCCCGCCCGCCTGGCCCGGTCCCCGGACGCGCGAGTCCTGCTTCCAGCATGCCGTCCGTATCCTCGGAACGGCTGCAAACCGGGTTCAGGTTCGGTGAACGTTCGGTCACGGGCCAGGCTCAGCCCCTCTCTCCTTTCTACCCCGCCCGAGGGCCCGGCTATACCGCGCCTCTGGCCCGGTTCCTGCTGGACCTGGTCGACCTGCGCTTCCCCGCGTTCCTGCACCCGCCGGCGCTCGCCCGGCCGCTGCTGGACACCGACCCGGGCTCGCTGGCGTGCAGCGTCTCCGGACCGGGGACGATCCCGCCACCGGGCCCAGTCTCCCCGCCCGCCTGAACGTATAGGTCCGCCTCAGTCCGGCTCCGCATCGGCGAGCCTGGCGAACGCGTGCAGGTTGGCCAGGCTCTCGCCGCGCCTGGTCCGCCACGCCCACTCGCGGCGGATCGAGGACGCGAAGCCGATCATGAGCGCCTGGTCGAAGTTCTCGTCCGAGTAGCTGAGCACGCAGCCGAGCAGCCGGTCGATCTCGCTGGCCGTCACCGACGCCAGCGCCGCCCGCCCGACCAGGTAGACGTCACCGACCCGGTCCAGCGCGAAGTGCACGCCGTACATGCGGCCGCTGCGCTCGAGCAGGAACCGGTAGAACGCCGCGTGGTTCTCGTCGGGCTGACGGCAGAAGAACGCCTCCACGTGCAGGCTGTGCGCACCGGCGATGAGCCAGGTCATGGTGGCCAGCTTGTGCTGGCCCTCGAGCCGCACCAGGTAGGCGCCGGGCCGCGGCGTCTCGAACGGCAGGCCGAGGTCGGCCAGGGCCGCCTCGATGGTCTTGGCCGCGGCGCCGCCCGCCTCCCCTCCCCCCGGCACCGGCGCGGTCAAGCATCCACCGCCTGGGTCGCCTCGGACATGGCCCCCGCGTACAGGGTCAGCAGCCGGTCCACGGTCACGCTCCAGCCGAACCGTGACGCGTGCTCGCGCGCGCCCTGCGACAGCCGGGCCAGGGTCTCCGGCTGCGCGATCAGGCCCCTGACCACGCGGGCGTAGTCGGCCGGGTCGCGCGAGCTCACCAGCACGCCGGAGACGCCGTCCCTGACCGCCGTGCGCAGGCCGCCGACCGACGCGGCCACCACCGGCGTGCCGCACGCCTGGGCCTCCACGGCGACCAGGCCGAACGATTCCGAGCAGGACGGCACCATCACCACCGTGGCGGCGCGGTACCAGTCGGCGAGCTCTGGCTGCGGGCAGGGCGGCTCGAGCCTGACGATGCCGGAGATCCCGAGCGCGGCCGACAGCTTGGTCAGCCCGTCCGGGTGGGCGCGTCCGGTTCCGCTCGGCCCGCCCACGAACGCCACCCGAACAGGCCGGCCAGGGTGGGGTCGTCCCTGAGCATCCGGGCCGCCGCGTGCAGCACCACCTCGGGCGCCTTGAGCGGCTGGACCCGCCCGGCGAACACGAGCACGACGGCGTCGGCGGGCAGGCCGAGCCGCTGCCTGGCCGCCGGCCGGGAACCCGGCTTGAACACCGCCAGGTCGACCCCGGGGTTGATGGTCCGGACCCGCGAGGGCGTGGCGGCGTAGAGCTCGATCAGCTGCTGCGCTTCGGCGTCGGTGTTGGCCACCAGGCGGTCGGCGGCGGCCACCACCTCGGCCTCGCCGCGCAGCCTGATGGCCGGCTCGGGGGCGTCGCCCGCGGCGAGTGCGGCGTTCTTCACCCGTCCCAGGGTGTGCATGGACTGCACGAACGGGACGCCCCACCGCTCCTTGGCCACGGCGCCGACCTGGCCCGACAGCCAGTAATGCCCGTGCACGATGTCGTACCGGCCGGGTGCGTACGCGGCCTCGGCGCGCAGGACCTCGAAGGTGAAGTGGCAGAGCTGGCCGGGGAGGTCGGCCTTGTCCAGGTCCTCGAACGGGCCGGCCGCCAGGTGCCGCACCAGGACTCCGGGGGCGAGCTCGGCCACCGGGGGCACGTCACGCGAGACCGCGCGGGTGAAGATGTCCACTTCCACGCCCCGGTCGGCGAGGCGCTTGGCCACCTCGACGACGTAGACGTTCAGGCCGCCCGCGTCGCCGGTACCCGGCTGCTCGAGCGGCGAAGTGTGGACGCTGATCGTCGCGATCCGCCGGGGAAAGGGTCGCGGCACGGGCATGCACCTCCAAGAGGTGACCAACCCCAGGCCGCGGCTTCCTGTTCCCGCAGGCCCGCCAGGCCCGGCCGGCCAGCTAGGCCGGTCAGGCGGCAGCCGTTAGGCTCTCCAGCATGGCGACACTGGTGCTGATCCGGCACGGCGAAAGCGTCTGGAACTCGGCAGGCTTGTTCACCGGCTGGGTGGATGTCGGCCTGTCCCCCAAGGGCGTGGACGAGGCGGTCAGCAGCGGCAGGCAGCTCGACGAGGCCGGCCTGCGCCCGGACGTCGTGCATACCTCGGTGCTCACCCGGGCCATCCAGACCGCCCACCTCGCGCTGGAAGCGGCGGACCTGCTCTGGCTGCCGGTCCGGCGCTCGTGGCGGCTGAATGAGCGTCACTACGGCGCGCTGCAGGGCAAGAACAAGGCGGAGACCCGGCAGCAGTACGGTGACGAGCAGTTCATGCTGTGGCGCCGGTCCTACGACGTGCCGCCGCCGCCCATCGACGATGACAACCCGTACTCGCAGGCCGCCGACCCCAGATACGCGCTGCTGCCCGACGACCTGCGGCCGCGGTCGGAGTGCCTGAAGGACGTGGTCGGGCGGATGCTGCCGTACTGGTACGACGAGATCGTTCCCGACCTGGCGGCGGGCCGGACCGTTCTGGTGGTGGCCCACGGGAACTCGATCCGCGCGCTGGTGAAGCACCTGGACGGGATTGGCGATGCGGAGATCGCCGGGCTGGACATCCCGACCGGAATGCCGCTGGTCTACGAGATGAACGCCGAGTTCCGCCCCGAGACCCGCGGCGGGCGCTACCTCGACCCCGGGGCGGCCGCCGCGGGAGCCGCGGCGGTCAAGAACCAGGGCCGATGAGTTTGCGAAGGTCAGGCGCCCGGGGTTCCCTCGCCGATGGCCTCGGGCCGGTCCCGCAGTGGCAATTGGCTATCGGAAAAGTGAACATCTCGCGAATAACGCGGCATCTGGGAACCCCGCCACGTGCGCAGCGGCAGGCCTGGTCCTACCATCAAAGCGTGGGTATGGGGCTGATTACGGCCTGGGCGGGCGCGCCCCATGACATCTGGGGGCGGAACCGTGCCGAACGTCGGTACCGCGCCCTAGCCTGGCATACGTTCGGTCGACCAGCGGCGGGAGTCGCTGCCGCATGAGGATCCGGGTGCCATTGAAAGCCCAGGCCGAGCCCCTCCCGCAGCCGGAGCCCGACCGGCTCCCGCCCGAAGTTGCCTCCGTGCTCTCTGTGTTGTCTTCGTCGGCCGTTGTCCTCGACAGCGAGGACCGGGTCTTGCAGGCCAGTGCCGCGGCGCGAGCATTCGGGCTGGTCACCGGCGACCAACTGGTCGTGCAGGAATTGCTGGCCCTGGCTCGCCAGGTTCGCCGGGACGGCGAGATCCGCGAGGGCGAGATGGAGGTGTCGACGACCGGCCTGAACCGGGGCCTGACGAGCTTCGCGGTGCGCGCCGCCCCCCTGGGCGCCGCCGTCGGCGGCGGCGGGCTCGTCCTGCTGCTGGTCGAGGACCAGACCGAGAGCCGCAGGGTGGAAGAGGTCCGCAGGGACTTCGTCGCCAACACCAGCCACGAGCTCAAGACCCCGGTCGGCGCGCTCGCACTGCTCGCCGAGACGGTCGAGGACGCCGCCGACGATCCCGAGGCCGTACGCCGTTTCGCCGGGCGGATGCGGCAGGAAGCCTCCCGGCTCACCAACCTGGTCCAGGACATGATCACGCTGTCCAGGATCCAGGCGGCCGAGCCGATCCCGGACCCGGTCCCGGTGAAGCTGGACGCGGTCGTGGCCGAGGCCCTGGACCGGTGCCGGATGAAGGCGAGCGCGCGCGGCATCGAGCTCGCCGCCATCGGGGCGCACGGGCTGTCCGTCCTGGGTGACGAGGACCTCCTGGTCACCGCGCTGCGCAACCTGCTGGAGAACGCCGTCGCCTACAGCCCGGACAAGACGCGGGTGGACGTCTCCACCCGGCTGGCGGGCCGCGACGCGGTCGAGATCAGCGTGGCCGACCAGGGGATCGGGATACCCGAGCGAGACCTGGAGCGGATTTTCGAGCGGTTCTACCGTGTTGACCCGGCACGGTCGCGTGCCACGGGCGGCACAGGCCTCGGCCTGGCCATCGTCAAGCACGTCACCGCTGCCCATGGAGGAAAGGTGACGGTGTTGAGCACTGAGGGTGCCGGATCAACCTTCACCCTCAGGCTTCCGCTGCGACTCGATGCCGTCGCCGTCAGGGGCGGCACCCTACCCGTGATGGCGCGATCCGCCAGGAGGCAGTGAAGTGACACGAGTGCTCGTGGTCGAGGACGAGGATTCATTCAGCGACGCGATCTCTTACATGCTGCGCAAAGAGGGATTCGAGGTTGCGGTCTGCCCCACGGGCCCGGACGCGCTCGAGACCTTTGACCGGAGCGGGGCCGACCTGGTGCTGCTCGACCTCATGCTGCCCGGGCTGCCGGGCAGCGAAGTCTGCCGGACACTGCGCGAGCGTTCCAACGTCCCGGTGATCATGCTGACGGCCAAGGACAGCGAGATAGACAAGGTCGTCGGCCTCGAGCTCGGCGCGGACGACTATGTCACCAAGCCGTTCTCCTCGCGGGAGCTCGTCGCCCGGATGCGGGCGGTGCTCAGGCGCCGCGGCGACTCGGAAGAGCCGACCTCCTCGATCATGGAGTCGGGCCCGGTGCGGATGGACGTCGACCGTCACGTCGTCACCGTCCGCAGCACCCAGGTGCAGCTGCCGCTCAAGGAGTTCGAGCTCCTCGAGGTCCTGCTCCGCAACGCCGGGCGGGTGCTGACCCGGATGCAGCTCATCGACCGTGTCTGGGGCGCCGACTACGTCGGGGACACCAAGACGCTTGACGTGCATGTCAAGCGGCTGCGGGCCAAGATCGAGGCTGACCCGGCGAACCCGACGCACATCCTCACCGTGCGCGGGCTCGGCTACAAGTTCGAGCCCACGGCCTGAGGAACCGCGCTACCGGGCCCTAGCGCTCTACGGCGATGTGCTGGGTGACGGGCTGGCGCTGGGCGTCGGGGTGGCGGCCCCGTGCTTGCTCTTCGTCGGCGCCACGGTAGGGCTGGGCGCGGGTGAGAACGTCGCGTAGTACTGCGCCCGCGGCATCACCGGAACGTCCAGGCTGACGCTGGCCGCGTTCTGGAAGAACAGCACCAGCCGGACGGACGAGCCTCCGGTAAGAGGCCGGGTCAGGCTCTCCAGGATGACCTTGGGCTCCGGGCCGGTCAGGAGGACGGCCTTCTGGCTGGCCAGGCTGACGCTACCGCCCGGCAGCGTGACCGACTTCGCCGTGCCCGGCGCGGAGATGCTGACCAGCTTGTCCGCCGATCCGTTGTTGATGAGGGCGAGGAACACGCCCGCCGAGTGGCCGACGCCGATCTTCGAGCCGATCGGCGCGCCGAGCACGAAAACGTTCCTGATGGCGATGTTGTCGTGCACGGTGCCGGCACCGTCGGTCGGCTGGTGCCACTCCTGGGTGGGGGCGTTGGGCCCGGCCTCGCACCCGGCGAGTACGGGGATCAGCGCGGCAATCGCCAGGACAAGCAGGCGGCGCCCAGCGGTCCTGTGGCTGCTCCGGATCACTGCGTGCTCTCCTCGTCTTCATCAAGTGAGGCACTGGGGACGTCGCAAAGCGTAGCCGCCGTGGTGATCAGGGCCAGCGCCGGCCCACGTCCGCGCCCGGTCCCCGCCGGCCGGGGCGTCAGTGCCCGGCGGGCTTGACCGTGGCGAGCTCGCGCAACCCGGTCTCCAGCTGTGCTTGCTGCGGCAACTGGCGTATGACCGAGGCCACCGTGCCGTCTGAGCGCACGAGGATGACGGTCACCCCGTCTTGCTCGTACGTCGTGCCGAGAACGTCGCCCGTGTCCTCCGCGACCCGCGAGGAATTCTGCCCGGACTCGGCGGCGAGCTGGGCCAGCTGCTGCATCCCCCCGCTGGTCCCGACGAGGTAGACGAGCACGTGCGCCTGGGCGGCCTGGGTGTTCAGCTGCTGCAGTGTCGACGAGCACCGGCAGTCCCGGGGGACCAGGGTCAGCACGGAAGGCATGGCCGCCGTGACCGTACGCAAGTCGACGCTCTTGCCGCCGATCAGCAGGATCGCGGCGGGCAGCGGCCCGCCGATCTGCCCGGCGGCGGGCTGGGCGGGGGTCGGCGTCCGCTTCGGTGGGTTGCGCTGCGTGGCCGTGGGGTGCAGGGGAAGCTGCGGCATGCCGGTCTGGTCAGTGGCGAACATGATGAGCAGGGTGCTGGTGAGCAGGGCCAGCATGAGGCAGCCAGCCAGCAGCGGCAGCACCATGCCGTCCCGGGTCAGCGGTCCGCGCAGGCGGGTGGCGCGCCGCCGCCGCCGCAACGCGCGCAGCTCACGCTGGTAGGCCTGCACGTCACGGTCCAGTTCCCGGGCATCATCGGGAACCACGATGTCGATCGGTGGCAGGCCGAAGTCGTCCCGATCCGGGTCGCCGCCAGCGTTCACCCGCACCCTCCGGTATGAGCGCAACTTTCTCTCAGTATGAGGCCCTGGCTTGCTCCTGTAACCGCCCGGCTGGCCGTTACGGGCAGATCCGCCTGTCCCGCCGGCCAGGTCGGGCCGGCCGGAGGGCAGCCTGAACCGCGCGTGCGCCGCTGACCAGGCCGTACGGGCGTGCCGCTGGCCAGGACCGAGCCGCGACAACCGGGCAGCCCGGCCCGGCAGCGGGCTGCCGGCCGAACCGCTCCGGGTCTGGCCTGGGGCTGGCCCGCCGGATAACCTGGAGGGCAACAGCCGGGGCGGCCGGGAAGCCCCGGCCGGCCCGACTCGCCAGGGCCGCGGCCCGGCTTGCCTTTTGCGGGCCTTGAATTGCGCCATTGACCTGCGCGTTTGCTCTCAAGGACGGCTAATCGCCCCTGTTCGACGTGGTAACATAGCTTCAGCGGAAGGGGTACGTCCACATGTCTTTCAAGGTCGGCGACACAGTTGTCTACCCCCACCATGGGGCTGCTCGGATCGAAGAGATCGAGACCCGTTCGATCAAGGGTGAGGATAGAACCTACCTCGTACTCAAGGTCGACAAGGGTGACCTGACTGTGCGTGTTCCTGCGGATAATGCCGAGCTTGTAGGCGTCAGGGACGTGGTCGGGCAGGAAGGTCTTGAGCGGGTGTTCGAGGTGCTGCGCGCCCCGTACACCGAGGAGCCGACCAACTGGTCTCGGCGGTACAAGGCCAACCTGGAGAAGCTCGCCTCGGGTGACGTGAACAAGGTGGCGGAGGTTGTTCGGGACCTGTGGCGCAGGGATCGGGAGCGCGGCCTGTCCGCGGGGGAGAAGCGCATGCTGGCCAAGGCCCGGCAGATTCTCGTCAGCGAGCTTGCCCTGGCCGAGAAGACCAACGAGGACAAGGCCGAGGCCCTGCTCGACGAGATCCTCGCGTCCTGACTTTCGCTGGCCGCCGAGCCGGAGAGCCTCAGGTGCACGCCGCACCCCGGCCGGATGAGCACCGTCCCAGAAGCGGCGGACGTTTTCCCGGATCGTCATGCCCGGCGTATTGCCGCAGGTAGGCGTGGGGACGGACGTCCACCCCTTCGGTGACGGCCGGCCGCTGTATCTCGCCGGGCTACTCTGGCCGGGCGAGCCTGGCCTGGCCGGCCATTCCGACGGAGACGTAGCAGCGCACGCGATCTGCGACGCCCTGCTCGCCGCCGCAGGACTTGGCGACCTGGGTGCCCATTTCGGCACGGCGCGGCCGCAATGGGCAGGTGCGCGGGGCACGGCGCTGCTCGGCGAGACCGCGCGGCTGCTCGAAGGCGCCGGCTTCGCGGTGGGGAACGTATCGGTCCAGGTCATCGGCAATCGCCCGCGTATCGCTCGGCGCCGGGATGAGGCCCAGCGGGTTCTCTCCGAGGCGCTGGGCGGAGCTATCGTCAGCGTCTCTGGGACCACGACGGACGGGCTTGGCCTGACCGGGCGTGGTGAGGGCATCGCTGCCATCGCGACCGCGCTGGTCATGCCTGGCCCGGCGGCGAACTGACCGGCGCCGGCCTGGCCGCCGGGCGGCGGGCCGAGCCAGTGGGCGGCCGGCCCGAGTACGCGTGATCACGCTTCCGGCGGGACCGGCGAGCTCCTTACCCGGTCGAACTGCGGCGGCACAGCGGGCGCGGGCGGGCCTTCGGCGTCGGATTCCGCCTGGGGCACGGACTTACCCGCGGGCTCTGACTCAGCCTCGGGCCCGGGCTCTGCCCCAGCCGCGGATACCTCCGTGACCTCGGGCCCTGACCCGGCCCCGGCGACCGGCGTGACGCCGGGCGCCGCCTCGGGTACCGACTCAGCATCCGCCTCAACCTCGGTGCCGCGCTCAGATACGTCACTGCCCTCAGATACGTCACTGCCCTCAGCTACGTCACTGCCCTCGGGCACGTCACCAGGCTGGTGCATCGGTCCGGCTTCGGGCACCGGCTCGGCCTCGCGCACCGGCCCGGCCTCGCGCACCGGCCCGGCCTCGCGCTTCGGTCCCGCTTGAGTCATGGGCCGCGGCTCGGGCGCGGGCTCGGGCGCCGGTGCCGTCTTGGTCGCGGGCCTGACCTGAGCTGCGGGACCATTCTCGGGCGCGCGCCTGGCTTCAGGCACGCTGGCGCCGGCGCCGGGCCCAGAACCTGGCCTGGTGCCGGTTCCGGTATTGCCGGCGAAAGCTACCGGCGCGGGGCTGAACGCGGACGTTGCCTGGCCGCCGTTCCCGGCCGGCTGCTGCGGCCGGGCGGGCGGGCTCCAGGAGGTCCCCGGCGAGGCGGCCAGGTGACCCTCATCACTGGAGGGATCATCCTGGCCCGGCTCGGTGTCGATCGCGAGATCCACCGCCGGATCGGCGGTGGGATCGTTCTGGCCCGGGGCGTAACCTACGGTCGGCACGTCGGGAGATCTCTTCGCGCCGAGCAGGTCGTCGATACCGTGGCGCACCTCGACGTGGCCGGACGGCGGCACGAACACTCTGTCTTGGCCCGCAGCCGGCATCGCCCGGCGCAGCCGCGCATGCCGCAGCATGCTCAGCAGGAGCCCGAACCCGATCAGGACGAGCGCCCACGGAATGATCGCCGCCGCGGCGGCGGCGGGCTTATGCGGAAGCCTGGCATTCGTCGCGTGCAGGGTGTCGGCGCCCGCCGCCGCGGCCAGCAGGACCAGCATCGTCAGCCAGGCGTAGCAGCGGGAGGGCAGGCCCGCGCCGCGCAGTGACAGGACGGCCGCACACGCGACCACCAGCATCGCGTCGAAGATCAGCGGATAGATCCTGGCGAACCGCGGTGAGACGCCCGCGGATAGCGCCAGCGCGTGGATTCCCGTATACGACAGCACGAACGCGGCCGCCATGAGCAGCAGCACGCCCACCGCGACGGCGGCGAGCCCAAGCAGCCGCAGCACGCGGTGGCTGTCCGCCGGCTGCGGAGTTCGCACCCTGGGTTGGTCGCTCATCGAGCCCGTCGTCCTTCCTCGCGCGATGCCAAGTCACGCCGCGGGCTTATAGTCAGGGGAAACGAGGGCCAGACCCGCGCCGCCGCCATGGCGTTGCACGACTATCGGTCGTTACCGCTGGAATACCAGGGCGCGAATGGCGGGCGGCCAGTCGGCTCCGCTGAGCCTCGCGGTTTCGGCGTCAAGGGAGACGATATGCCGTACTACCGGGTTGCTGGGGAGATTCCGCGAAAGCGCCACGTGCGTTTCCGCCGTCCCGACGGCGGCCTCTATGCCGAGGAGCTGATGGGCGAGGAAGGGTTCGTGTCTGATTCCTCGCTGCTTTACCATGTTCATCCGCCGACGGCCATCGTGAAGAGCGAGGGCCTCGATGAGACCGCCGATGGCGGAGTGGCGCCGAATCATCCGCTGCTGCCACGGCATTTCCGGACTCAGGAGCTGCCGGCTGGCGGAGACATGGTGCTCGGCAGGCAGCTGCTGCTCGCTAACGACGACGTCCGGATCTCATTCGGGGCCGCCGATACCCCGTCGGACCTTTACCGGAATTCGACCGGGGATGAGGCCATTTACCTTCGCAGCGGCTCCGCCAGATTCGAGTCGGTCTACGGCTCGATCGACGCCGCTCCCGGTGATTACATCGTGGTCCCCCGGGGGACAATTCACCGCTGGATTCCGGCGACCGGTCAGCCGCTGCACGCGCTGGTCATCGAGGCGCGCGGGCACATTAGGCCGCCGCGGCGGTACCTGTCGGCCAGCGGCCAGTTCCTCGAGCACTCGCCGTACTGCGAGCGGGACCTGCGCGGCCCGGACGGCCCCCTGGTCGCCGAAGGCGAGGATGTGCCGGTCATCGTCCGCAACCGGGCCGGACTGACCCGGCTGAGCTATGCGTTCCATCCGTTCGATGTCGTCGGCTGGGACGGCTGCCTGTATCCGTACGCGTTCAACATCGCCGACTTCGAGCCGATCGTGAAGCGCACCCACGCTCCGCCGCCGGTGCACCAGACCTTCGAGGGCCCGAACTTCGTCATCTGCTCGTTCTGCCCGCGGCCGCTGGACTTCGACCCGGAAGCCGTGCCGATCCCGTACAACCACCACAACGTGGACTCCGACGAGATGATGTTCTATGTTGCGGGCGACTACACCGCGCGCAAGGGCTCAGGGGTCGGCATCGGGTCGATCACCCTGCATCCGTCGGGGTTCACGCACGGGCCGCAGCCCGGCGCGGTCGAGGCCGCGATCCGGGGCCTGGACGAGGGACGGACCACCACCGACGAGACGGCCGTGATGATCGACACGTTCCGGCCGCTGCTGCTCGGCCCGGCCAGCCGGCGCGCCGAGGATCCGGAGTACGCCTGGAGCTGGGCCAGGGCCGCCCGCAGTTAAGAGAACGCGCAGTACCGCGCAGCCCGGGGACCGGCCGCCCGCCGGCCTCTTACGCTTTGTCCGTGGAGACTCTCACCTTTCTGTTTACCGACATTGAGGGCTCGACGGCTCTGCTCCGGCGCATCGGGCAAAGCGCCTACGAGCAGGTCCTTGACGACCACCACTCGCTGATCCGGTCGGCGCTGGCCGCCCACGGCGGCCGGGAGGTGAAGACCCTGGGCGACGGGTTTTTCGCCGTGTTCTCCTCGCCGCGGGCTTGCGTCGTGGCCGTGCTGGAGATGCAGCAGGCCCTGGAGACCCATGCCTGGCCCGCCGGCGAGCATGTTCGGGTGCGGATGGGCGTGCATACCGGCGAGGCGTCGGAGACGGCCACCGGCCTGGTGGGCCTGGACATCCACCGCGCCGCCCGGGTGGGCGCCATTGCCTACGGGGGGCAAGTCCTGCTGTCGGAGACGGCGGCCGCGCTGGTGCGCGACTCGCTTCCGCCCGGCGCGTCACTGACCGACCTGGGCCTGCACCGGCTAAAGGACCTGGGGCGCCCGGAACAGATCTTCCAGGTGCACGCGGCGAGCCTGCAGGCCGAGTTTCCGCCGCTGCGCTCGCTCGGCAACCCGGCGCTGCCCAACAACCTGCCCGCCCAGCTGGCCACGTTCATCGGCCGTGACCGGGAGCTGGCCGAGGTCCATGCGCTGGTGGAATCCTCTCGCCTGGTCACCCTGACCGGGGCCGGCGGGTCCGGCAAGACCAGGCTGAGCCTCCAGGTGGCGGCTGAGCTGCTCGACGGGTCCGGTGATGGGGTGTGGCTGGTGGAGCTGGCCACGGTCACCGACGAGGACGCGGTGGCGCCGGCCATCGCCGCGGCGCTGGGGATCGCCGGGCAACAGGGTCGGCCGGTCCTGGAGTCGCTGCTCGTTGCCCTGGCCCCCCAGGACGTGCTGATCGTGCTGGACAACTGCGAGCATCTGATCGGCGCGTGCGCCAAGGCGGCCGACGCCATCTTGCGGCGGTGCCCGCGGGTGCACCTCCTGGCCACCAGCCGTGAGCCGCTCGGCATCGGCGGAGAGATGATCTACCGGGTGCCGTCGCTGTCGCTGCCCGGATCCGGCGACTCCGGCTCCCCGGCGGCTGAGTCGTCAGACGCGGTCGCCCTGCTGGTGGAGCGGGCCAAGGAGCAGGGCGTCGTCCTTTCGCTGGACGAGGAAACCGGTCCGCTGGCGGTGTCGATCTGCCGCCGGCTGGACGGGATGCCCCTGGCCATCGAGCTGGCCGCCGCCCGGCTGCGCTCGATGTCGCTCAGCGACGTTCGTGACCGACTCGACCACCGCTTTCGTCTGCTCACCGGGGGAAGTCGCACCGCTCTGGCGCGCCAGCAGACCTTGCAGGCCACGGTCGACTGGTCCTATTCGCTGCTCAACGGGGTCGAGCAGGTGCTGCTGCGACGCCTGTCGGTGTTCGCTGAGAGCTTCGATCTGGACGCCGCGGAGGCGGTCTGCGGCTTCGGCGACATCGAAGCGTTCGAAGTCACCGACCTGGTCGGGTCGCTCGCGGACAAGAGCCTGGTCTCGGCGGAACCAGCCGGTGCGGCCGTCCGCTACCGGCTGCTCGAGACCATCCGCCAGTTCGCCGCGGAACGGCTCGTCGAGGCCAGTCCGGGCGAGGCCGCGTCCCTCGCCGCCGCGCACGGCGAGCACTTTCTTCGTCTCGCCGAGACGGCGGCCCCGCACCTGACCGGGCCTGGCCAGGGAAAGTGGTTCACGCGGCTGGACGCCGATCAGCCCAACCTGCGGCGCGCTACCGAGTACGCCGCGGGCCGACCGGATTGGACCGCCCAGGTCCTGCGCTTCGGCGCCGCGCTGCGCCGCTACTGGATGGTGCGCTCCTGGGATACCGAAGCCCTGGGGTTGCTCGTGCCGGTGCTGCAGCGGCCCGATGCCCGCGAGGACCCCGAGCTGTTCGGGGCGGCCCTGCTCACGGCCACCTTTGTCGCTCACACCATCGACAGCGCCACCTCACTCAAGCTCGGGGAACAAGCGGTGGAGCTCGCTCGCGAGCTCGGTGACGACCGGCTGCTCATCGAATCCCTCGCCGCGCAATGCGGCACCTATTACTTCCTCGGCCAGTTGGCGAAGGGATTTCTGCTTGGGCAGGAATCCGTCGGACGTGCCCGGCAGCTCGGCGACGACGTCCTGCTGGGCGGCAGCCTGATGTCGTTCCTGATGTGCAGCTATCATCTCGAGCCCGCCCGGTCCCAGCAGCTGTTCGCGGAGGCCAACGCCTGTACCAGACGATCCGGCGACCAGCTCATCGCCTATCACCTGTACAACAACGCCGGCGTCCAGGCGCTGCTGGCCGGGGACATCCCTACCGCCCGGGCTCACCTGGAAACGGCGGCGCAAGGAGTGCTGGCCATCGGATACAAAAGCAGCACCTTGCCGATCAACCTGGGCTGGGTGCTGCGCTCTGAGCGCCAGCCTGGCGCTGCGCGCCCTATGTTCGAGGCCGCCCTGCGGATGAGCCGCCGGACCGGGCATTCCTACGGCATGGCGTACGCCAGCCTCGGCCTGGCGTGCCTGGCCGCCGATCTGGGCGACTGGCACCGGGCCGCCGTCCTGCACGGCGTCGCGCAGACCTTCCTGGGCCGAGTCGGGGAGCCGTGGCAGGAACCCGAAGCGCGCTACCACCACGACAGCCTGCACCAGATACGTGCGCACCTCGGCGATGACCAGTTCGAGCAGGCCTACGCCGAGGGCCTGGCCCTCAGCTACGACGACGCCCTTGACCTGGCCCTCGGAGCGGGCTGCGCGTCCTGATCCGGCCGACCGCGACTGAACGAGCAGCCGGAGGGCGCGGTCACGACGGGTTGACCTCGGCGAGTTCCGCTGAGCCGGAGTCGTCAGTCGTCCAGCGCTTCGATGAACATCCTCGAGCCGGGCGGGGCGATCTCCTGGTAATCCGCCGCGGTCGCGCCTCCCTCGGGCGACGCGAAGGCCGTCTGCAGCGCCGCCTGATCGGCGAAGTACAGCTCGGCGATCCGGTAGTACGTCTCCTCGCCGCCGTCGAGCGCCGCCCCGACCCGGCCGGTCTCGGCCCGCTGCAGGCCGGGAATGGCACTGACCAGCGGCACGTGGGTGCCCAGATAATGCCGGTCGAAGGCTTCCGGGTCGCTCGGCTGCGTGTACAAGACCACGAGTTTGACTGTCACGCTCCGGGACACTACCGCCCGCCCGCCGCTCCCGCCACCAATGCGCGTCGGGCCGCGCCGCCGGGCCCGGGCCGGCCGCGGCGTCCCGTAGCCTGGGCACCATGACGTTGCGCCTCCACGACACGGCCGCCCGCGCGGTACGCGAGTTCATCCCCGTCACGCCGGGGAGGGCTTCGCTGTACCTGTGCGGGGCCACGGTGCAGGCGCCTCCGCACATCGGCCACATCAGGTCCGGCGTCAACTTCGACATCCTGGTCCGCTGGCTGGCCGCCAGCGGATACCAGGTCACGTTCTGCCGGAACGTGACCGACATCGACGACAAGATCCTGCGGACCGCCGCCAGCGAGGGCGTTGCCTGGTGGATGGTGGCCGAGCGCAACCAGCGCGCGTTCACCTGGGCCTACGACGCGCTCGGCTGCCGGCCGCCGGACGTCGAGCCCCGGGCGACCGGGCACGTGCCCGAGATGATCGTGCTGATGCGGCGGCTGATTGAGAGCGGCCACGCCTATGCGGCGGGCGGGGACGTCTATTTCGACGTCCTCTCCTACGAACATTACGGAGAGCTGTCCGGCCAGCGGCTCGAGCACATGCGGGCCGCCGAGGACGTCGATGAGGGGGCCAAGCGCGACCCGCGTGACTTCGCGCTGTGGAAGGGCGCCAAGCCGGGCGAGCCGTCCTGGGAGACGCCCTGGGGACCGGGACGGCCGGGATGGCACCTGGAATGCTCGGCGATGTCCACTAAGTACCTCGGCCCGACCTTCGACATCCACGGCGGCGGCCTGGACCTGGTCTTCCCGCACCACGAGAACGAGCTGGCGCAGTCCCGCGCGGTCGGCGACCGGTTCGCCCGCTACTGGGTGCACAACGGGCTCGTCGGCGTGGCCGGCGAGAAGATGAGCAAGTCGCTCGGCAATTCCCTGCTGGTCGACGTGATGCTCACCAACGTCCGCCCGGCCGAGCTGCGGTACTACCTGGGCCAGGCGCACTACCGGTCCGAGATCGAGTACTCGCCGGACGCGCTGGCCGAGGCGGTCGCGGCGTACCGGCGGATCGAGGGCTTCGTGACCAGGGCCGCCGAGGCGGGCCACTCCGCCGCGTCCGCTCCGGCCGCTCCCGGCGCGGGCGCGCTGCCCGCCCGTTTCGCGGCCGCGCTCGACGACGACCTCGGCGTGCCCCAGGCGCTCGCGGTGGTGCACGAGGCGGTGACGGAAGGCAATAGCGCGCTCGCGGCCGGGGACGTGGCGGGCGCGGCCAAGCAGGCGGCGGCCGTCCGCGGGATGATGTCCGTGCTCGGGCTTGACCCGCTGGCCGCGCACTGGTCCGGCCCCGGCGCCGACGACGGCCTGCGGCCCGTGGTCGACGCGCTGGTCAGCGTCGCCTTGCGGGAGCGCCAGGCGGCGCGCGACCGCCAGGACTACGCCGCGGCGGACGCGATCCGGGCCGACCTGCTCGACGCCGGGGTCCTGGTCGAGGACACCCCGCGCGGCCCGAGATGGGAGCTGCGCCGGTGACCGGGCGACAGGCCCGACCGGGCCCGGGCGGGCGCGCCAAGTCCGGCAAGCCCCGCCCGGGCACCGGCGGCTACGGCAAGCGCCGCCTCGAGGGCAAGGGCCCCACGCCGCCCGCGCACCTGCGGCCAGGCCATCCTGCGCAGCGTCGAGCGGCCGCCGCCAAACCCTCATTGAGTGCCCGTAACGCTGACGGAGCGGGGCAGCCTGGCGGGGCCGGGGCTAGGCGTTCGGGCCCGAAATCCCGGGGACCTGGGGGCGCGTCGGCCGAAGTCGTCGCCGGGAGAAACGCGGTGCTCGAATCGCTGCGGGCGGCCGTGCCGGCGACCGCCCTGCACATCGGGCCGCGGCTGGACTCGGACGAGCGGATCGGTGAGTCCGTCATGCTGGCCACCGACCGGGGGATACCCGTGGTCGAGGCGGGGCGCGCGGAACTGGACCGGCTCACCGGGGGAGCGGTGCACCAGGGGCTCGCGTTGCGGGTCAGGCCGTATGAGTACGCGCATCCCGACGACCTGCTCGACCGGGCCGACGCGGCGGGCCAGCCTGCGCTGATCGTCGCGCTGGACGGGGTCACCGACCCGAGGAACCTGGGTGCGGTGGCGCGCTCGGCGGCCGCGTTCGGCGGGCACGGCGTGCTGGTTCCGACGCGGCGGTCCGCCGGGGTGACCGCGGGGGCGTGGAAGGCGTCCGCCGGAGCGCTGGCCCGGGTGCCGGTGGCCCAGGCCAGCAACCTGGCGTCGGCGCTGGTCTCGTACGCCGAGGCCGGGCTGTTCGTCGTCGGGCTGGCCGCGGACGGGTCGTCGCCGGTCAGCGACCTGGACCTGGCCGACGGGCCGCTGGTGCTCGTCGTCGGTTCCGAGGGCCGCGGCCTGTCGCGGCTGATCGCGCAGCGGTGCGACGTCCTGGCCCGGATCCCGATGCCCGGCGCCGCCGAGTCGCTGAACGCGGGCGTCGCCGCCGGGATCGCGTTGTACGAGGTGGCCAGGAGGCGGGCAGCGGCCGGGGTCTGAGCCGGGAGGTGGTCGCGGATGGCAGGCGGGCCCGGGCGGCCCGATGGTTTCGACGTGCCTGACGCGCCCGGGCGGCGCGCCGGTGCGGGGCGGCCCGACGAGCGCAGCGAGCGCGCCGGTGCGGGCGGGCCCGGCGATGCTGGTGAGCCCCGCGACCTTGGCGGGCCGGACGACTTTGGCGGGACTGACGACCTTGGCGGGCCGGACGATCTTGGCGGGCCTGGCGATCCTGGCGGGGCCGGCGCGGCCCGGACCAGGCTCGTCGATGAGCTGCGCGACAGCGGGCGGCTGACCAGCCGGTCCATCGAGGCCGCGTTCCGGGCCGTGCCCCGGCACGTGTTCCTGCCCGAGATGGTCGCCAGCCAGGCGTATCAGGACGAGGCCTTCGTGATCAAGACCGGCGAGGACGGCCTGCCGGTCAGTTCCTCGTCCCAGCCCGCGATCATGGCGATCATGCTGGAGCAGCTCGGGGTCGGTGCTGGTCACCGGGTGCTCGAGATCGGCACGGGAACCGGCTACAACGCCGCGCTGATGAGTCACCTGGTCGGGCCGGAGGGCTCCGTGGTCACGGTGGACATCGATCCGGATCTGGTCGCCAAGGCGCGGACGAAGCTGGCCGCCGCCGGATACCCCGACGTGATCGTGGTCTGCGGCGACGGGGGATTCGGCGCGCCGGAATACGCGCCCTACGACCGGATGATCGTGACCGCGGGCGCATGGGACCTGGCGCCGGAATGGCTGGCCCAGCTCGGCCCGGGCGGGCGCATTGCGCTCCCGCTGTCGCTGCGAGGTATTCAGCTGTGCATTGCGCTGGAACGGTCGGCCGGGCACTGGAGCAGCCGCGCGGCCTGCCGGTGCGGCTTTATCCGCATGGCGGGCCGCTTTGCCAGCCCCGAGCCGTATGCCCCGCTCGGCCCGCAGCCCGGACTGCACGTCCAGGCCGACGACGGCGGGCCGCTGGACGCTGACGCGCTCTACGCGGCGCTGACCGGCCCGATCATCGACGTGCCGTCCGGCGTGCGGGTGGCCGGCCTGGGCGAGCTGGGCGAGACCGACCTGTGGGTCACGATCATGGAGCACGGCCTGGCCCGCCTGACGATCACTGGCGGGGGACCGTTGCGGGGCCCGGTGCTGCCGCTGCTGCCGTTCGGGGCGCTGGCCTCTTCCGATGCTGGCCCGGCGGGCGGCTTCGGGGTGGCCGGCCTGATCCCGGCCGCGCCGCCCGCCTCGCCAGCAGAACGCAGGTACTGGGAGTTCGAGGTCACCATCCGGGGGTTCGGGCCCGCGGCCGCCGCCCTGGCCGGGCGCCTGGCCGGCCGGGTCGCCGCCTGGCAGGCGTCCGGCAGGCCCAGGGCATCGTCCCTCACCGTGACCGCCTACCCCCGCGAAACCACGCCGCCCTGGCCGGGCCTGCCCGGGCAGGTCATCCTGGACCGCCCGCACACTCGCCTGGCCCTGGCCTGGCCACTCTGGCCAACTTCCTAAGCCCGCCGAACCGGCGCCAATTCCTTGATCATCACCACTTTTCACGCCTCAGTCATGATCACGATGGTTATGTACCTAAATGTCTGCACCAAACGAATGATAAGTGAAAATGATCATTGTGAATAGCGGACATCGGATGGGTTTGGGCCTGGGATGATCGGTGGCATGAGCGAGGATTTCCCGGCTGAGTACCTATCTGGGCGGCCAGATCCTCAACGGCAGGAATTGGCGCGGGTAAATGGGCCGGGATTGGCGGCGCTGCGCGACTATCTAGCCTCGGGCGAGGCGGTGGCGTTCCTGGGGGCGGGGGCGTCGGCACCGCTGTATCCACTGTGGGACGGGCTGATTGGGGAGCTGGTGGACTCGGTGGCCTGGCTGAGCGATAAGGAAGCCGCGACCTGCCGGATGCTGGCGCACGAGAGCCCGGGCGAGGTGGTGGAGATCGTGCGCCGGGGCCTGGGCACCGGAGCGTACCGGGAAGTGCTGCGTGAAGTGCTGCGAGTGCGGACCGATCCGGAGTCCGGACGGTCCTGGACGCCGGTGCAGGAGCTGGTGTGCCGGTGCGTGTTCAAGGCCGTGGTGACCACGAACTACGACCCGGGGATCGTGGACGCTCGGATGCGGGTCCGTCCGGGCGCGTCGGCGACAGGGTTTATCACCTGGGAAGACGAGCTGGGGCTTGACCGGTGGCGGACCGGGGACGTGTTCGGCGAGGCGGAGCTGCCGGTGCTGTTCGCCCACGGCCAGCACAACCGGCCCGACAGCATCGTCCTGGCGACCACCGAGTACCGGCGCGCCTACGCGGGCAAGCTGCCGCACGTCCTGGCCGGGCTAGTGGGCGGCAGGCACCTAGTGTGGATCGGGTTCAGCTTCGCCGACCAGCGGATCGCCGCGATCCTGCGGGAGATCGCCGAGAGCACGGGCACCCGGATCGACCCGGGTGGAGCGCCACGCCACGTCGCGATCATGCCCTGGGATCCGGAAGCCGAGGGCAACGACCCAGGCGTTCTCGCCCAGCGGGCGGAGATCGGTTACGGCGCGCAGGTGGTGCTCTATCCCGCGCCCGACCGTGATCATTCCGCGCTCGCGGTGCTGCTGTCGGCCCTGGTCGATCCCCAGTTCCCGTCGGCCAGCGACCTGCCCAGCGGCCCGGAGCGGGTGACGGCCGTACCGGATCAGACAGCTGGTGCTGGCGGGCCTGCTGTTCCAGTGAAGTGGGTGCCAGGGGCTGAGCAGGTGGAATTCTTCACCGGGCGTGCAGAGGAGCTGGCAAAGCTGGACCGCTGGGCCGCCGACCCGCAGGTCAGCCTCATCGGGGTGACCGCGTGGGGCGGAGCGGGGAAGACCGCGCTGGTCACCCACTGGGTGCAGCAGAGGGACGGCGCGTCCCGGCGTCCTAGCGTACGGGGCGTGTTCGGGTGGAGCTTCTACGCCGATCCCTCCGCCGAGCACTGGGCTGCCGCGCTGCTGGAGTGGGTACAGCTGGAATTCGGAATCCAGCTGACCGGCCGTGGCCGACTGGCGATGGCGGTGCTGGCTGTGCTGCGGGCGGTGCCGCTGCTGCTCGTACTGGACGGCTTGGAGGTGGTGCAGGAGGGGCCGGCCGGGGGCGGGTTCGGACGGCTGCTAGACGGGACGCTGCGGGAGGTCCTGTCGGGTGCCTGCGAGTTGCGCCACGGCGGCCTGGTTGCGCTGACCAGTCGGTTCCCGTTCGCGGACCTGGAGACCTTCGACGGCGGCCGCGCTCGGATGCTTGAGGTGCCGCCGTTCACCCCGGCCGAGGGCTCGGCACTGCTGGCCGCGGCCGGCGGGGACTGGCTCGCTGACCGCGAGCGGCGTGCCCTGGTGCAGGCGGTCGACGGCCATGCCCTAGCGGTCGGAGTGCTGGGCGGACTGCTGGCGGACCGCCCGTCGGCCGGCGATCTCGATGGCCTGCGTGGCGAGTTGGCCGCGGCGGTCCGGACCAGCGCCCGGGTGAGCCATGTGCTGCGGTTCTACGCCGATCGGCTGAGCGAACCGGACCGGTATCTCCTGGCCGCGGTCTCCCTGTTCGCCCGTCCCGTCCCGGCCGCAGCGGTCCTTACGGTCGCCAGGCACGACGCGTTTGCTGGCCACTTGGCCGGGTGGACGCCGGCCAAGTTGCAGGCCGCGGTGCAAGACCGGCTGGGCGGGCTGGTGTCCTGGCACCCGGACGGGACCATCTCCGCGCATCCCCTGGTCCGGGACACGTTCCGGCCACTGGTCATGGACGCCGCCGACGTTGCCGCCGAGACCGCCCTGACCGGGATACCGGAAGGGCTGGTGACCAGCCGGGCTGACGCACTGCGGGTAGTCGAAGCAATCGAGTTGCTCGTGGATGCGGCCCAGTGGCAGGCCGCGGATAGCCTGTACAGCGCCCACGGCGGTGCTGGTAGCGGCCTCGTGTGGAGGGACCTGCCGGCCGCTCGGCTCGGCCAGCGCGCAGCCAACGCGTTCGTGGCCACTTCCGCCCGCCGCGACGCCTGCGCCGCCAGCCTCAGCCCGAGCCGTCTGGGCTATTACCTGAACGGAGTCGGCCTGCACGCGCAGGACGCGGGTGACCTGGCCACGGCGCGGGAGTACCTGCCCATGGCCGTCCGCCAGTCCCGTGACGTCGGCAGCATGACTAACGTGTCTATCTGCTTGCTGAACCTGGCCGAGTGCCTCGGGCATCTGGGCGAGGTCGGCTCGGCCCAGGCAGCCGCGGGCGAGGCCCTCAGCTGCGGCGACAGCGAGGGTGACTGGATTGCGATCCGCGACTCTCGCGCGTACCTGGGGTGGCTGGCAGAGCTCAGCGGCGACACCGCGCAGGCCGAGGAGCAGTTTGCGGCCGCCGACCGAATTGCGGTTGACAACGATCCGGACGGTGATCACCTCTACGTATTGAACGGCAATCACTGGGCGGAATGGCTGGCTAGGACCGAGCGACCGGGTTCGGCTCGGAAGCTGACGGACCGCAACCTGGAAATCTGCCGGCAGTATGGATGGAACTCGCACGTGGCCCGGTGTAATCGGCTGCTCGGCCGCCTCGCCCTCGATACCGGGGGCACGGCAGCGGCGGGCGAACACTTCGCGGCCGCCGTCGGCTGCTTCAGAGATGGCGACTACCTCACCGAGCTGGCCACCACTCTGGCCGACCTGGCCGAGCACGCCCGGATCACCGGGGATCTCGAAGCCGCAGAACAGACCGCGACCGAGGCGATCGCCATCGCCGCCCCCCGCACGATGGTGCTTGCCCAGTCAGCTGCACTCGCCGCTCGGGCGCGGATTCGGGCTAGTCAGGCCGCGGCGGGCGCCAGCCCTGATTATCTCGCCCAGGGGCGAGACGCAGCCGACGCCGCGCTGCGGCTGGCCACCCGCCACCACCTCGCCTGGCACGAACTCGATGCGCTGCGCGCCCACGCCGCACTCGACCAGGCCGAAGGGGTCGATCGTGGGTGGGGCGCCAAGGCGGATGCCCTGCGCAAGAGGCTGGTGCCGCCCGGCTTGGACCCCGACCCGCTGGCCACC
The DNA here is from genome assembly GCA_963729365.1 of uncultured Actinomycetota bacterium. GTDB lineage: Bacteria > Actinomycetota > Actinomycetes > Streptosporangiales > Streptosporangiaceae > JASHPR01. The sequence continues at coordinate 114,265 of CAVSNQ010000002.1, read as the reverse complement.
GTCGAGAAGTTCGTCGCTGAGCAGAAAGCCGCTGAGCAGGACGATGCCGACGAGGACAGGAGTGACGGCTGATGGCAGCGTCGTGGACCAGCCTGCAGATCGTCACGCTGGCGGCGGGCTAAGCTGCACGGCCCGAAGGTCGCCGGGCGATGGTCGCCGACTTCCGCTTCCCGGCGGTGCCACCGGCCGGATCCGCACCTCCCTCTGGTCCAGCCAGCTGCTCAGGGCGGCCGGGCGGCCGCCGCGCGGCGCCTAGTTGCGCTCCCTGGTGTCGGGCAGCAGCAGCCGGGCCGGGCCCACGATCAGCGGGTCGGGACGGCCGACGACGGACTCGTCCTGGTCCTCGTAGGGAACCCGCGACAGGACATAACGCATGGCCTCGAGCCTGGCCCGCTTCTTGTCGTTGCTCTTCACGACGGTCCACGGGGCGTCGGCCAGGTCGGTGTAGAAGAACATGGACTCCTTGGCCAGGGTGTACTCATCCCACTTGTCCAGGGAGGCCAGATCGGTCGGGCTGAGTTTCCACTGCTTGACCGGATCCACCTGGCGGCGTACGAACCTGCGTAGCTGCTCGGTCCTGGACACCGAGAACCAGAACTTGACCAGGATGATCCCGTCCCTGGCCAGCATCCGCTCAAACTCAGGGGCCTCGCGGAGGAACTCCATGACCTGGTCCGGGTTCGCGAATCCCATCACCCGCTCGACGCCGGCCCGGTTGTACCAGGAGCGGTCGAACATGGAGATCTCGCCGGCCGCCGGCAGGTGCGCGATGTAGCGCTGCAGGTACCACTCGGTCTGCTCGCGTTCGGTCGGCTTGTCCAGGGCCACCACGTGCGCGCCGCGGGGGTTCAGGTTCTCGGTGAAGCGCTTGATCGTGCCGCCCTTGCCCGCCGCGTCGCGGCCCTCGAACAGGACGATCAGCCGTTGCCGCTGCGCCCGGACCGAACGCTGCAGCTTCAGCAACTCGATCTGCAGCGAGCGCTTGACCTTCTCGTACCGGCGACGGCGCAGCTTCTCGGCATACGGGTAGTCTTCGCGCCACGTCTGCACGGTCTGGTCATCCGGCCCGACCAGTGCCGCCTTGCCGTTCTTCTGGTAACGGATGCGCAATCCAAGCTGGTCCGCGAGCCGCTGCAGGATCGCGTCGGCCTCTTGGTTACGGTCGCTGGGCAACGAAACTCACCGCGGGATCTCCGTTCCTACTGGCCGGAACTCACCCGAGCCTCGGTGAGTAGCCGGCGGCGTGCCGAACATCCGGCTCGTACCCAGGCGCCCGGCGGGCACACCTTAGCCCCGGCGGGCACACCTTAGCCCCGGCGGGCACACCTTAGCCCCGGCGGGCACACCTTGGCGCCGGCGCGCACCCGGGCCGCGGTGACCGCGACGAGCTCACCGTGTACGCGCCGGTCGGCCTGCCCGGGCCGGATCTCGCGGCCGCCTGGATCGCCGACCAGGCCGCGACCGCGCACGGGCGTGGCCTGGACGTCGACCTGCTGGCCTGACGCGCTGCATCGCCCCTGTTGACGCAGCGCCACCGAGCCGGGCGGCGGTGGTCCTACGAAGCTGAGTGGCGATGCCGCAGGCCGAATACGGCCATGGTGATTCCGGCCAGCGCAATGAGGGGGCCGGCGACTGCCCAAAACGAATCACCCGACATCGCGCTGCCGCCGATATAGCCGAGACCCTGCAGCGCGAAGACGATCCCGGCCACCGTGATCAGCGCGCCGGCGCCGATGAGCAAGCTGCTCTTCATTGGGGATGTGCACCTCTCCCGGGACGCCGGGCGTCCTGCGCCGATGCTTCCACCAGGAGAACGGCTCCGGGGGTGTGACGGTTCGGCGGGCGGCGCGCGGGCGGCGTCACGGTTCGGTGAAGATCGGGTGCGGCCCGGCGTGGCTAGGAGCGCTGCGGATTGCCGCGCGTAGTGTACAGTCCGCCCGGCCAGCGAGGTGACGCAACCCCAGGCCCGGGTAAAACGTCTACAAAGCACCAGCAGGAATGGCGGGCGCCAAAGTGCTCCCCGGCCGGGGCATTCGGGCGCGGTGCGAGCACGGTAAGGGGAGCACATGAGGCACGTGGCGGTGCGGTGGCTGTTCACCCTGGGAGCCCTGGTCGCGGCCGGGGCGTTGTTGCTGAGTCAGAGCGGGGCGGCGGGGGCAAGCCCGGCGCGCGCCGCTGCGCCGGCGCGGGCATCGGCTCCGGCGTACGTTCCGCCCAGGCGACTCCTGAGCCTGGGCATGCACGGCCCGGCCGTGCGGCGCCTGCAGGTGCGGCTGGCCGTGCTGAAGTATTACCCGGGCCCCATCGACGGCCAGTTCGGCCTGGACACGCTCGAGGCGGTGTGGGCGTTCAAGGAAGTCCAGGGATACCCGGTCAACAGCGCGAACCAGGACGTGGTGTCCCGCGCCACCGAGCGCGCGCTCGTGCATCCCCGCGCGCCAAAGGTTCTCGTCCCGCGTGGCGGCAGCATGCGGATCGAGGTGAACATGGGCGACGAGGTTCTGGTCCTGTACAAGAACAACAAGGTGGATCTGATCAGCCACGTCTCCACCGGCGCCGGCTGCCTGCCCGGGCAGGGCTGCGGCTGGAACACGCCGACCGGGAATTACCGCGCCCTGTCGTTTGACCCCGGCTGGGTCACCGTGCCGCTCGGGGAAATGTACAACCCGGTCTTCTTCATCGGCACGCTCTACGCCATTCACGGAGAATGGGACGCCAGCGTTCCCTTCTACCCCGACTCGCATGGCTGCATCCGGATTCCCTACGACACCGCGACCTTCTTCCACAAGCTGATCGAGGTCCCCGGCACGCCGATTTACATCAGGAACTAACGCGCCACGCGGGCCGGCATCCGGGCCCGGCACGACGTCCGCGCTGTTACCGCGCTGGCCTGCGCCTGGACCCGGCGGCCAAACCCAGTAAACTCGTCGGTTATTAACCGACAGGTGTGGCCTGTCCCGCTTGATGTGAGGTGCTCCGATGCGGCGGATTATGTCGGCGGTCGCTGCCGTGGCGATCAGCGCCGGGCTCGTGGCCTGCGGCAGCTCGTCCTCGTCATCGAGCGGGCCGGCGAGCAGCGGCACGGCGGCGAGCTGCTCCAACGCGTCGATCCAGAAGGACCTCTACAAGACGGGCACCCTGACGGTCGCGACCGACCAGCCCGCGTACCCGCCGTGGTTCGAGAACAACGACCCGGCCAACGGCAAGGGCTACGAGAGCGCGGTCGCCTACGCGATCGCCCAGCAACTCGGCTTCAAGACCTCTCAGGTGAAGTGGGCGTACGAGCCGTTCGACGCCTCGTACGCGCCGGGCCCGAAGAAGTTCGACTTCGACATCAACGAGATCTCCTACACGCCGCAGCGGGCCACGGCCGTGACGTTCTCCGATAGCTACTACGACGTGCAGCAGGCGCTCGTCGCGCTGAAGAACGGCCCGATCGCGACCAAGCACTCGCCGGCCCAGCTGAAGACCTACGTCTACGGCGACCAGGTCGGGACCACCAGCCTGGCCTTCATCACCAGCGAGATTCAGCCGACCACCCAGCCCAAGGTCTTCCAGACGCTGAACGACGTGAAGGAGGCCCTGCAGACGGACCAGATCGCCGCGCTGGTGACCGACACCCCGACCGCCCAGTACATCTCGTCGTCGGAGATCCCGGGCACCGTGATGGTGGGCCAGTTCCCGAGCACCGGCGAGCACTACGGCCTGCTGTTCGCCAAGGGCGACCCGCTGGTCACCTGCGTCAACAAGGCCATCGCCACGCTGAAGAGCAACGGGACGCTGCAGCGGTTGCAGAAGCAGTACCTGCAGATCTATCTCAGCGTCCCGACCATCCAGCCCTGACCCACGGTCGGCGTCCGGTGTTTCTCGGCGGTGGCGGCGGCCCGATCCCGGGGGCGTTCGGGACCACCGGGCGCGGGCCGCGCCTGCTCAGCGGCGGAGGCCGGCGGGCGGCCGCGATATCCACGGCCAGTACCGTGGCCGTGCTCGCCGCGCTGGCCGCGGTCTTCCTGCTCGCGCCGGGCAGCGCCCAGGTGCGGCACACGTTCTTCAACCCGGCCGACATGTGGCAGTCCTTCATCGGCAACCCGAAGAAGGGCTACTACTCGGTCGGCGAGGCCCTCTGGCTGAACATCCGGATGTTCATCGCGGCCGAGATCCTGATCCTCATCCTGGCCCTGGTCATCGCCCTGATCCGGCTGTCGACCAGCCCGGTGCTGTTCCCGTTCCGGGTGCTGAGCATGATCTACGTGGACTTCTTCCGCGGCGTGCCGTTGCTGCTGATCATCCTGGCCATCGGCTTCGGCGTGCCCGCGCTCCGGCTCCCGTTCGTCTCGGTTCAGGCGGTCGCCGTGTACGGGGTGGCGGCGCTCGTGCTGTCGTACTCGGCCTACGTGTCCGAGGTGTACCGGGCCGGCCTGAACTCGGTGCACCAGAGCCAGGTGGCCGCCGCGCGCTCGCTCGGTCTCTCGCAGGCCACGACGCTGCGTCACGTGGTTCTGCCGCAGGCCCTGCGCAACGTCATCCCGCCACTGCTCAACGACTTCATCAGCCTGCAGAAGGACACGGCGCTGGTCGGGGTGCTCGGCGCGATCGAGGCGAACGAGGCGGCCCAGATCTACAGCAGCACCGTGTTCAACTACTCCAGCTATACCGTGGCCGCCATCTTGTTCCTCCTGCTCACCATCCCGCTGGCCCGGTTCACCGACCGCGTGATCGACCGGGACCGCCGGCGGCGCCTGGCCGGGGTCGGCCAGTGAGGGCGGCACCGTGACTACCGCCGGCGCCGACCAGGCGGCGGGCCCGCCCGCCGAGGGCGAGGCGATCAGGATCGAGGGCCTGCGCAAGTCGTTCGGCGCCCATGAGGTGCTGCGCGGCATCGACCTGTCGGTGGCCACGCACGAGGTCATCTGCCTGATCGGCGCCTCCGGCTCCGGCAAGTCCACGCTGCTGCGCTGCCTCAACCTGCTTGAGCCGATCGACTCAGGGCGGATCAGCCTGTGGGGCCAGGAGATCACGGGCGCGGGTGTCGACCCGAACCTGGTGCGCAAGTACATCGGGATTGTGTTCCAGTCCTTCAACCTCTTCCCGCACATGACCGTGCTGCGGAACATCACGCTGGCGCCGATCAAGGCGCGCGGCGTCGCCCGGGCCCAGGCGGAAGAAGAGGCCAGGGCGCTGCTGGACCGATTCGGCCTGCTGGACCGGCAGTCCGACTACCCGGACCGGCTCTCCGGCGGCCAGCAGCAGCGGGTGGCGATCGTCCGGGCGCTGGCGATGCGCCCGCAGATCATGCTGCTGGATGAGGTGACCAGCGCGCTCGATCCCGAGCTCGTGGGCGAGGTCCTGGACGTGATCAGGGAACTGGCGGCGGGCGGCATGACCATGCTCATCGCCACCCACGAGATGGGATTTGCCCGGGACATCGCTCACCGGGTCTGCTTCCTCGCCGAAGGCGCCATCATCGAGGACGCGCCGCCATCCGTGCTGTTCACCAATCCGAAGGACGAGCGCACCCGCCGGTTCCTGCGCCGCATCGTCGAGGCCGGGCTCTGAGGCGGCCCGGCTGCGGGGCCGGCCTCTGAGGCGGCTCGCGGCCGGGGCCGTCGGGCCGCTCGGCGCATAACGGGGCCCGGCCGTTAGGCCGGCCACTTCGTCGAGCAGGCACCTAACCGACGAAAGGCAACGCCGGAAAATGGCGGCTAGCCAGCTCACCCGTTCCGCGTTACCGTCCAGTACGAGGTCCCGATTGTGATGGCATTGCGCACTGGAGCGTGAATCATGCGGCACATCAGGAGATATCCGGTTATTGCGGCCTGTGCGGCCCTGCTGGCGATCAGCCTGGGCCCGGCGGCGCCCGCGCTCGCCGGAAACCAGCCGGCCTCCTGCGCCACCACAGCACGGACGCTGACCGGCTCCTTCACCGACGGGGCCACCTACGAGATCCAGGTTCCGGCGAACTGGAACTGCACCCTGTTCCTGTACAGCCACGGATACGTGGTACCGGGCTCGCCGAACCCGGCCGCCGACGTCGGGGACCCGGTGACGGGCGCGTGGATGCTCAGCCACGGGTACGCGCTCGCCGGGTCGTCGTACGCGACCACCGGGTGGGCGATCCAGCAGGCGCTGCCCGATCAGATCAGCACCCTGAACGTCTTCGACCAGCAGGTCGGCATGCCCGCCCAGACGATCGCCTGGGGCCACTCCCTGGGCGGCATCATCACCGCGGGCCTGATCCAGGACTACCCGAACCGGTTCAGCGCCGCGCTGCCGATGTGCGGGGTGCTGTCCGGCGGCGTCGCCACCTGGAACACCGCGCTCGACTCGTCGTTCGCCTTCCAGCAGCTGCTCGCGCCGTCGCTGCAGGTGGTGAACATCTCCAACCCGGGGGCCAACCTGACCGCCGCCGACCAGGCGGCCGCCGCCGCGCAGCAGACCGCGCAGGGCCGGGCGCGGCTGGCCCTCGCCGCCGCGCTCGGGGACACGCCGGGCTGGTTCACCCCGCTGTCGGCCGAGCCCGCGCCGGACGATTACGCGGCGCAGGAGGCCAACCAGTACCTGTGGGACACCGAGGTCGACTTCCCGTTCGCGTTCGCGCTGCGTGCCGAGCTCGAGGCCCGGGCGGGCGGCAACCCGTCCTGGACCGCCGGCGTGAACTTCGTCAGCCAGCTGGCCAAGTCGGCCGACCTTCGTGAGGTCGTCGCCCTGTACCGGGCTGCCGGGCTGAACCTGGGCAGCGACCTGGCCACGCTGAACAGCGCGGCCCGGATCAGCGCCGACCCGGCCGCCGTCAGGTACCTGGCCCAGTACATCAGCTTCAACGGGCGCATCTCAGTGCCGGTACTCACGATGCACACCACCGGCGACGGCCTGGTGGTACCGGAGAACGAGCAGGCCTACGCCAGCGTCGTCCAGCGGGCCGGCGATTCGCGGTTGCTGAGGCAGATCTTCGTCAGCCGGGCCGGCCACTGCGCGTTCACCCCGGCGGAGACGATCACCGCGGCGCAGACCCTGCTCAACCGGCTGGCGAGCGGTCACTGGAACGATCAGGCACTCCAGTCTTCCGCCCTTAACGCCAACGCCTCGGCGCTGGGCCCCGCCTACAACATCTACTCAACCGGCGGCCCGCCCGTGGCCACGCCGCCGGCGTTCGTCCGCTACCAGCCCTATCCCTACCTGCGCCCGTTCGACCTCAGTGACTACTGGGCCGGCGCGCGACCCTGACGCCGAACACCCCGCCGTGGCGGACACGGATCCTGGCGCGTCACTAGCGGCGGCCCGGCTTGGCCCGCTTCAGCAGCCGCCAGGTGATGACGGCGAACACCACCGCGAGCACGATCTGCAGGCCCATGTCCATCAGCCAGGTTTTCGGATCGTGGTTCCAGATCGGATCCGGCTTTTGTCCCGGCGTGATCGAGTTGAGGCTGGTGGTGGAGGCGACCGCGCCAAATCCCCAGCGGGACGGGGATATCCAGGCCAGTTGCTCGATCCCGACCTTCCCGGCGATGGGGATTACTCCTCCGGTGAGGACGATCTGCAGCATCACCGAGATGAACAGCAGCACCAGCGTGGTCTCGGACGTCTTGACGACCGCCGAGATCAGCAGGCCTATCGTCATCGACGCGGTCGCGAGGAAGGCCATGGCCAGCAGCAGCTCGACCATGGCCGAGGGGAACAAGGAGCCATGGGCGGGCAGCGGCCGCCCGGTCAGCCCGATCAGCGTCATCACGATGGCCTGCAGGGAGCTCAGCACGCCCAGGACCAGCAGCTTGGACCAGAGGTAGGCGCCGGCGGAGAGCCCGGCGGCCCGTTCTCGGGTATAGATGGATTTTTCCTTGACGATCTCCCTGACCGCGTTGAGCGTCCCGATGAAACAGGCGCCGATGGCCAGGATGTCCAGCACCGTTATCGCGTTGGGATTGCCGCCCGGGAAGCTGCCCAGACCCTCGGCGTTGGAGGCCGCCCGGAGGATCACGGCCAGGGCGATCGGGGCGATGGCCAGCGTGGCCAGGTAGCCCTTGTCGGACGCGATGACGGCCAGGTATCGCCGGACCAGGGTGGAGAGCTGGCTGAGGTAGTTCCGCGAGCGCGGCGCCGGGGCGATGTGCCTCGGCCCGGTCGCCGGGACGGCCGCATTCATGCCCGTGGCGACGTACTGCGCATGGAGCGGCGACCGATTGAACTCACCGGCCCAGTCCCGGCCCGGCTCGGCATCGAACGCCTGGAACACCTCGGCCCAGCCTGGCTGGCCGAAGTGCCGCAGGCCTTCGCGGGGCGGCCCGAAGAACGCGACCTTCCCGCCGGGAACCAGGACTAGCAGCCGGTCGCACAGATCAAGGTTGGCCACGCTGTGGGTGACCACGATGACGGTCCGGCCGTCGTGGGCGAGCCCGGCCATCATCTCCATGACCGACTTGTCGAGTCCCGGGTCCAGGCCGGACGTCGGCTCGTCCAGGAAGAGCAGGGAGGGCTTGGTGAGCAGCTCGAGGGCGACGCTGACCCGCTTCCGCTGCCCTCCGGACAGAGCCGCGGCCCGGGTCTGGGCGTGCGCGGTCAGCCCGAGTTCGCCGATCACCTCGTCGACCCGCTCGTTCCGCTCCCGGGCGCTGGTGTCGCGCGGGAACCGCAGCTCGGCCGCGTAACGCAGCGCCCGGCGGGCGGTCAGCTGGGTGTGCATGATGTCCTGCTGCGGCACCAGCCCGATCCGGTGCTTCAGTTCCGCGTAGTTCTTGTAGAGATCGCGGTCGTCGTAAAGCACGGAGCCCTCGCTCGCCGGCTGCATGCCGGTCAGCGCGCCGAGCAGCGTGGACTTGCCCGCGCCGCTGGGGCCGATCACGCCGAGCAGGCAGCGTTCGCCGAGCGGGAAGCTGACCCGGTCGAGCAGCACCTTCCCGCCGGAGATGCGGACGGTGAGGTCCTGCACGTTCAGCGAGACGTCGCCGGTGTCGAGGAACTCCTGCAGTTCCTGGCCGACCATGTGGAACGTGGCCGGCCCGATGCCGATGATGTCGGCTTCGTTCACCGGAGCCGAGCTGATCCGCTGGCCGTTGACGAACGTGCCGTTGTGGCTGCCGAGATCGGCGATCTCGTACCTGCCGCTGCTGTTCCGGCGCAGCTCGGCGTGGTACCGGGAGACGCTGAGGTCGGAGACGACCACCTCGTTGTCGGTGGCCCGGCCGATCCGCAAGACCCGGGTTGGCAGCTGCATAATGGCGCTGGGCTGCCGGAAGATGCTCGACCCGCCGGGACGCCCCGGCGGATACGCGACCGCGCCCGGCCGGGCCGGCGGCGGTGAGGCCGGCGGGTTGGCCGGCGGTGCCGCAGGCCGGGCCGGCGAGGCCGCTGCGGGCCGGGCCGGCGCAGGTGCCGCGGGCCAGGCGGGCGGCGGTGCCGCGGGCCCTCCCGGCGACGCGGCCGCGGGCCAGGCGGGCGCAGGTGCCCCGGGCCCGGCCGGCGAGGCGGCCGCGGGCCAGGCCGGCGGTGCCGCCGCCGGCAGTCCGGCCGCCGGCGACTGGCCTATGTTCGTGGGCGGCTCCGCCTGGCGCGAGGGCGTGGCAATGGCCGTGTCCTGCCTCGGCGGAGCCGAGACCGAGCACCACAGCCGCTGGCCGTCGTCCGGGTGGCCGAGCCGCAGCACGCAGTCCTTGGTGATCTCCACCCGGTGCACCCGCTGGGCGCCGAGGAAGGTTCCGTTGGTGCTGCCGACATCCTCAAGCAGCCAGGTGGTGCCGTCGAGCCGGAGCACGGCATGGCGCCATGACACCCGGGCCTCGTTGACCACGATGTCTGATTCCGGGTTCCGTCCGATGCTGTAGGAGGGCCCTGCCTCCAAGCTACGATCAGACCCCTGCGTCCGGACGACAAGCGCCGGCGTATTAGACGAGATCTCCCGCCCGATCGTCATCTCACAACTGTAGAGCTAGCTGACCCGAATAAGCATCCATCTGGCCAGTAGAGGTCCGAAATGGGGGACTTCGTTGCATCCCGTTCGGCCCTGGTTTCAGATACCGTCGGTGTGATTGGAGGAGCGGCGGTGAGCGATGAGTTTCCCGCAGCATTCAGCGAGTTCCCCATTGGCTCGCAGATTGCTGGCTATCGGCTCGAGGAGCAGATAGGCCGAGGCGGGATGGCCGTCGTCTACCGGGCGTACGACATCCGTTTGGACCGGAATGTCGCGCTTAAGATCCTGGCCCCGGGGCTGGCGCTCGACGACGCATTCCGGAAGCGGTTCATCCGCGAGTCGAGGGCCGCGGCAGCCGTCGATCACCCCAACATCATCCCGGTGTTCGACGCGGGCGAGGCGGACGGCGTCCTGTTCATCGCCATGCGATTCGTGCTCGGCGGGGATGTCCGCACTCTGCTCGACGCCGACGGTCCGCTGCCTGCGAGCCGGGCCGCCGACATCGTCGCCCAGGTGGCGTCGGCGCTGGACGCGGCGCACGCGCGCGGGCTTGTGCACCGCGACGTGAAGCCGGCCAACATGCTGCTCGATACGACCGCAGGCGGCGGCCGCCGCGATCACGTCTACCTGTCCGACTTCGGGCTCAGCAAGCAGTCATTTGCCCAGCTCAGCCAGACCGGCCTCACCTCTCACGGCCAGTTCCTCGGCACCCTCGACTACGTCGCGCCCGAGCAGATGGAGGGCCGCACGGTCGACGGCCGCGCCGATCTCTACGCGCTGGCCTGCGCCGCCTTCGAACTGCTGTCCGGGGCGCCGCCGTTCAGGCGCGACGGGGGCCTGGCCGTGGTCTGGGCCAAGCTATCCGAGCCGCCGCCGCTGCTGAGCTTGCGCCGCCCTGACCTGCCTGCGGCGATCGACGACGTCATGAACCGGGCGCTGGCCAGGGAGCCGGCCGACCGCTACCCGGACTGCGGCGACTTCGCCGCCGCTCTGCGCGATGCGAGCGGGCTCGGCCCGGCCGCCCCCCGGCCGGCCAGGCCGCCGCGGGAGGCGACCGAGGTCGCCATGCCCGCGGGCCCGGCCGGGCCGCCAGCCGGGGGTGAGCCGCCGGCCGGGCTCGGTCGGCCGCCAGCCGGGGGTGAGCCGCCGGCCGGGCGCGATCGGCCGATGCCGGGAGGCGAGCCGCCGGCCCGGGCTGCGGCCAGCGGAGCCGCGGCGCCGTCGGGGCGTGCCGGGCCGCCGACCGAGGCGGCGGCGGCCAGGCCGCCCGGGGCTTCTGGCGCCGAGGCTCCGTCCGGGGCGGGCGGGGGGTCCGGGAGCGCGGGGCCGCCGACCGAGGCGGCATGGAGCCGCGGGCCTGGGCCGACCCGGCCGGGCCTGACTGAGCCGTCGCTTGACTTCCCGGCCGGGCTTTACCGGGAGCCGCGGGTTCCGTCCGGTCCGGTGCCGCCGCGAGGACGCGCAACGGTGGTCCAGCCGGCGCCTGGTCATCCGTGGTGGCGGTCGCGCGCCGTCATGGCCGGCGCCGCGGCGGTCGTCGTGCTCGCGGTCGTGGGGGCTGCCTTCGCCGCCCTGCATCATGGCAGCACCGGCAGCCCCGGCAGCGCCGGGGGCACCGGGGCTGGCATTACATCCGGCGGGGTGGCCGCGACCGTCAAGCCTCCGGGGTGCACGACCGGGACCGGGAACCCGAAGGCGCTGTCCGGGGTGCGCAGCCAGACATTCAGCCTCGGTGGCAAGCCGTTCGGCGTCGCGGTCACTTCCGACGGCAAGTACTCGTTCGTCTCGACCGGCAACGACGTGGTCGTGCTGAACAACGACAGCGGCTCCCTGACGCCGACCCAGGTCGTGACGATCCCGGCGCCGGGCGCGAACAAGGGCAACGCGATCACCCATGACGGCAGCTACCTCCTGGCCGCCGCGGGCAGCGGCGCTTACGTGATCAACGTGAAGGAGGCAGAAGCCGGCGAGGCGGACGCGGTCCTCGGCAAGCTGACCAGCCCGGGCGGTAAGGAAGCGGCCGAGGTATCGATCTCCCCGAACGACCATTTCGCGTTCGTCACGCTGCAGGACAGCGCCGAGATGGCGGTGTTCAACCTGCCGAAGTCGTTCTCGGGCGGCTTCGGCCAGTCCGGTTTCGTGGGGATGGTCCCGCTCGGGGCGGATCCGGTCGGGATCGCGCAGTCGCCGGACGGCCAGTGGCTGTACGTGGCGCAGGAGAACGCCCAGACCACTTCCTCGCTCGAGGGGAAGCTCTACGTGCTCAGCATGAGCGTCGCCGAGAATACTCCGGCCAGCGCGGTGAAGTCGTCGGTCACGGCGGGATGCGGGCCGGCCCGGATCATCGTGTCCGCGGACGGCAGCGACATTTGGGTCACGGACCGCGAGAGCAATGCGCTGGTCGCGTTCTCGGCGGCTAAGCTGCTCACGAAACCGGCGGATTCCCTCATCGCCAGGGTCAATGTGGGGCAGACCCCGATCGGGGTGGCCTTTGTCAGGGGCGGGACGGAAATCATGGTGGCCGACGCTAACCTCAATAACGTGCCCGGGGCTTACACACTCACCCTGGTCAGCACCCAGGCGGCGCTGCAGGGACGCGGCCCGGGCGCCGTGCTCGGCTTCTTGCCGTCCGGCCAGGTCCCGCGCGAATTCGGCCTGGAGCCGGGGGGCACCCTGCTGGTCAGCGACAACGGATCTGGCCAGCTGCAGGCCATCGACACAGGGAGCCTGCCGTGAGCGGATACGGATACCAGCCCGCCCCGGCCCGCCGCCGGCACCCGCTGCGGATCGTCATCATCGTGCTGATCGTGCTGATCGCCCTCCTGGTCGCCGCGGACTTCGCGGCGCGGGCCTTCGCCGAGAACAAGGCGGCGTCCGAGATCCAGCAGCAGGGGTTCCCCAAGAAGCCGAACGTGGACATCGAGGGCTTCCCGTTCCTGACCCAGGTCGCGTCCAGGAATTTCCACGACATCCAGATCAGCTCCACCAACGTCACCGAGGGCCCGCTGGACATCGCGAGCATCAACGCGTCCCTGAAAAATGTGCACGTCAACGGGGCGTTCAGCGGCGGCACCATCGACACTCTCAGCGGGACCGCCAACATCACGTTCACCGCTCTCGCGAACGCGATGACTGCGGAGGCCGGCCCACTGGGGCAACTGGCCAACGCCGGGCTGACCTTTTCCGCCGCGGGCCCCAACGAGGTGAGGGCGACGCTGAACGTGGTCGTGTTCAGCGGAACCGCGGTCTGGCGGGTGACCAGGACCGGCGACAACGACATCAACCTCCAGCTCGTCTCGACCGGCGGCCTGCCGTCCTCACTGCTCAGCCCGGTCAGCAACGTCACCATCCACCTGCCGGCGCTGCCGCTCGGCCTGAAGATCCAGAGCATCAGCGTCGACTCGTCCGGCCTGGTCGCAACCGTCACCGGCCAGAATGTGAGCTTCGGCAGCTAGGTCGGCGGAGGCGGTGCTGACGTGTGCTTTTACGACCTGGTGGCCGACGATGACTTCATCATCGGACCAGTCCCCGGCGTGGCGTCCGTCTTCACCGGGGTCGGCTGGCGGGGCACGGGCTACAAGTTCGCGCCCTGGGCGGGCCTGGTGCTGGCCCAGGGCGCCCTGCAGCAGGGGACCGGGTACGACATCCGCCGGTTCGCGCCCGGCCGGTTCGCCGACGGCCGCCGCGCCGACCCGGCCGGGATCGGAGGGACGGCATCGTGAGCGGGCCTGGTCTTGTCGGGCGGCTCGGGGACGGTCCGGCCGGCAAGTATTCACCGGCGCTGGAAGTCCACCCCATCTACCGGGGCGCTGTCACCGTGAAGGACGCGACGTTCGCTGCCGCCTGGGAACGCCTGACCAGGGGCTCGTCTGGCGCCGCGGCTGATCACCCGGGTGGCCAACCCGCGGACTGGCCCACGCGGTAGCCCCGCGCAGTAGCGTGGACGATTCCCAGCCCTATCGACTGGGAATCGTCCACGCTGTTGCTAGCTGACGCCGAGGTTGAAATTGAAGTAGCCGACATGGAATGACAGGCCGAAGCCGCCGAAGTGGTGGATTATCGCGGCCACCACCAGAATCAGGACGATCGCTACGAGCAACCAGAACAACCAGATGAGGAAGCCCGGTATGGTGCTCCGCCAGGTACTCATGAGCCTTCAAACTGCCCGGCAAACCGGGAAGCATGCTAGAGACCGGTGAAATCTTGGAGAACTGCGCGCCAGCAGTCGAGCGCCATCGCCTGGCCGCAAGGCCGACCTGGCCCTGCCGGCGCATCTTTGTGCAGGTCAGCGACGTAACTGTGTGATCGAGGTCATACGACGTCTTTACGGGTTTCGGTCACGCGTGCTGGTTTTGGGCGTGCACTATGAGTGACCGATAGCACCCAGGCTAGTGATGGTTGCCCCCGAGTAACGCGTCGCCTTGATCCGCGTCACATCCGCGTAGCCCCCGCCGCTGGCACGTGCGTCGCCATCGGCCGGCCGCGCCCTGGGCCACCCCTGCGCACCCCCCGTGCGCGACGACCCCTAGGTCTGTCTTGTTTCCTCGGTTTCACTCATCGCTGGCCCAGTTCCGCAACACGTTCCGCCATCGCCGCCGGCCCGCCCGGCTGACCCTCGGAGTCGCCGCCGCGACCGTGGCGGCCGCGGTCGGCCTGTCGCTCGGTGGTGGTACGCCTGCCGTCAGCCACTCCGGTGCTCTCGTCCCGGCGGCCGCCTCCGGCGCCGCGCGCGGTGCGGCGTCCGGAGCCGCGTCCGGAGTGGCACTGTCCGCGGCGGCGCGGCATGCGGCCGCGGTGCGCCAGCATCAGGCGGCCGCCGCGCTGGCATCCTCGCAGCGCGCCCGCCAGAGCGGGAGCGGCCAGCACCCGGCCTCGCCTGCGTCCCCGGCGCCGCGCAGGCACAGGCACGCGGTGGTGGCGCCGCCCACCCCAGCCCAGCCGTTCCTGATCTACGACTCGGTCACGCCGTCGGCGATTCCCGGCAAGCCCGTGATCGCGACGTATGCCGACGGACCGCACCCCGACTCGCCCTCCGAGCTCGCCGGGCGCGGGCCGGTGCTGTGGATCGACATCAACGGGTCTGACCCCCAGGCCTCGGCTCTCGATATCGAGCCGGGCTGCGCTGCGCCGTCGGAAGCCGCGAGTTGGGTCTCGCGGCGGCTGAGTGCCGACCCGAGCGGCGTGGCCATCCTCTACACGATGATCTCGCAGTGGTCGGCCGTGCAAGCCAACGTCGGCTCGCTCCCGTCCTGGATGCAGGCTCACATCCGCTGGTGGATCGCCGACCCGACCGGGTCCCCGCACCTCGTGCCCGGTTCCCAGGCCACCCAGTGGTACTGGGGCCAGAACTACGACATCTCGACCGCGGTTCCCGGCTTCTAGTCGGTCGCCGCGTCCGGGGGATCAGTGGCGGCCGCCCAGCGCCAGGCGCACGGCGCTGACGTCTTCCCGGCCGTGGCCAGCGTCGACGGCGGCGTGCCACTGCCGGGACAGCGCAATCAGCAGCGGCGGCGGGTCGTCGCCCGCGGCGGCGATCGCGAGGTCGACGTCCTTGAGCGCCCACTGGAGCGGGAATTCGGCCGCGAAGTCGCCCCGCTCCATCTTGTGCAGCTTGGCGTCGGCGATCGGTGCGTCCAGCGGTCCGCCCTCGATGGCCTCCGCCAGCCGGCCAGGGTCGATGCCGAAGCGGCTGGCCAGCTCGAGCGCTTCGGCGACGCCTTCGATGAGCGTCGACATGTACGCGTTGACGGCCAGCTTCATCCGGCTGCCCTGGCCGGCTGCGCCCAGCCATACCGTCTTGCGGCCGATGGCGGAAAACGCCGGGCTCACGATCGCCTCGGCCTGGCGCGGGCCGGAGGCCAGGATGAGGAGCTGGCCGGCCTCGGCGGGGCCCTTGCTGCCCGAGACCGGTGCGTCCACGAACAGCACATCGGGCCGGAGCTGGCCGAGCCGGCCGGCGATCTCCATGGTGCCGGTGACGCCGATCGTGCCCATCTGTGCCCACACCGCGGCCTCGGCCAGCGCTCCGGCCACGCCGTCGCCGAGCATCACCGAGCTCACCACGGCGGCGGTCGGCAGCATCGTGATCACCACCTGCGCGTCCCGGACCGCGTCCTGCGGCGATGCCCCGACCTGTGCGCCAGCGTCGGACAGCGCGGCCGTGGCCGACGCCGACCGGTCCCACACCGTCGTGTCCAGGCCGGCCGCGATCAGGTTACGGGCCATGGCCGCGCCCATGATGCCGGTGCCGAGCAGCGCCACCCGCGTGCCCTCGCTCCGGCCGTCCGCATCAGCCATCTGAGTCTCCTTCCGCGCAGTTGCGCACGTCATGCGCATGTCGGTCGCGCTTCTGTGATGCTGACCCCCGGGCGGCTGATCAAACCCGGGCTAGGGGACGTCTAACTGTCGTGTTTGCAGGGTATGCCCGGCTTGTCAACGGGCGGTCTGGCTCAGGAGAGACACGTGGCAAACACTGTCGCTGATGTGATGGTTGCGGAGCTGAAGGCGTCCGGGATCCGGCGGGTCTATGGTCTGCCCGGCGATTCGGTCAACGGGTTCACCGATGCGTTACGGCGCGACGGCGGGATCGCCTGGGAGCACGTGCGGCATGAGGAGTGCGCCGCGTTCGCCGCGGCCGGTGACGCGGCCGTCACCGGCCAGCTCGCGGTCGCGGCGGGCAGCTGCGGGCCCGGGAACCTGCACCTGATCAACGGACTGTTCGACGCTCAGCGCAGCCGGGTGCCGGTGCTGGCCATCGCGGCGCACATCCCGCGTGAGGAGATCGGCCTCGGCTACTTCCAGGAAACCCACCCGCAGGAGCTGTTCCGCGAGGCCAGCGTCTTCTGCGAGCTGGCCAGCATCCCGGACCAGGTGCCGCGGCTGCTGCGGGTCGCGATGCGCGCGGCCCTCGAGCGCGGCGGCGTCGCCGTGCTCGTGGTTCCCGGCGAGCTGTTCCTCGCCGATGCGCCGGAGGGTTCCGCGCCGCGCCCGGTGGTCAAAACGTCCTCGCACGTGCGGCCGGACGACGCGTCGCTGGCCCGCGCGGCCGAGGTGCTCAACCGGGCCAAGCGGGTAACGATCCTGGCTGGGGCGGGCTGCCAGGGCGCGCACGACGAGGCGGTCGCGCTGGCCGAGGCGCTCAAGGCCCCGATGGTGCACGCGCTGCGCGGCAAGGAGTTCCTCGGGTACGACAATCCATACGACGTCGGGCTGACCGGGCTGATCGGCTATAGCTCGGGTTACCGGGCGATGGAGCACTGCGACGCGCTGCTGATGCTGGGCACCGACTTTCCCTACCGGCAGTTCTATCCCGAGGACGTGCCGGTCGTGCAGGTCGACGTGCGCGGCGAGCAAATCGGCAAGCGCGTCCCGGTGGACGTCGCGCTGGTCGGCACCGTCAAGGACACCGCCCCGGCGCTGCTGCCGCTGCTGCAGCCCAGAACCGATCGCAAGTTCGCTGACCAGATGACCCGCCACTACCGGCAAGTGCGTTCGCACCTGAACCGGCTGGCCGATGACAAGCCGTCGGCCTCGCCGATGCACCCGCAGTACGTGGCCGCGGCCATCGACGAGCTGGCCGCCGAGGACGCGGTGTTCACCGCCGACGTGGGAACCCCGACCGTATGGGCCGCCCGCTATCTGAGCATGAACGGCCGCCGGCGGCTGATCGGCTCGTTCAGCCACGGCAGCATGGCCAACGCGCTCCCGCACGCCATCGGGATCCAGGCCAGCCAGCCCGGCCGCCAGGTCATCGCGATGTGCGGGGACGGCGGGCTGGCCATGATGCTCGGCGAGCTGCTCACCCTGCGCCAGCTGAGCCTGCCGGTCAAGGTGGTCGTCTTCGACAACTCGGCGTTGGCGTTCGTCGAGCTGGAGATGAAGGCCGCCGGAATCGTCAACTACGGAACCGACCTGGAAAACCCCGACTTCAGCGAGGTGGCCCGGGCCGCCGGGCTGTTCGGTGTCCGCGCGGAGCGTGCCGACCGGCTCGACGACGCGATGCGCGCCGCGTTCGCGCATGACGGGCCCGCGCTCGTGGACGCGCGGACCACGCGCCAGGAACTCTCCATGCCGCCGAAGATCACCTACGGGGAGCTCAAGGGCTTCACTCTCTACGCGACCCGCACGGTCCTGTCCGGCGGCGCGGACCAGATCGTCGAGCTGGCCAAGACCAACCTGCGCGACCTGCGCCCGGAATAGCCGGCGCATCGCGGCGGCACGTGGGGCGCATGACTGGTACCGGAATGGATTAGCGGGGAGCCTTTTCAGTCACTACGACCGAGAAAACTCCCCGCTGATCGGATGCCGGAGGATGCGCTCAGCGCCGTCCGCGGCGGCGGTAGCCGGAGGACAGGGCGACCGCGCCCCGGCCTCGGGCCGGGCGGGCGGTAGCGGCCCGGTCCGGGTCGGCCAGAATCGCTGGCGGCGCGGTCCGCGGGGCCGGCGGCCCGGCGATCGAGGCGAGCAGCGCCGAGCCGGGCCCCACGGCGGCGGCCGCCGGAACCACTCCCGCCCGGCGCATCAGCACGCGAACGTCACCGGTCTGCGCCGGGGTCTGCAGGGTGATGACCACGCCGCCCGCGCCCGCGCGGGCGGTCCGGCCCGACCGGTGCAAGTACGCCTTGTGCTCTGTCGGCGGGTCCGCGTGAATGACCAGGTCAATGCCTTCGACGTGGATGCCGCGGGCCGCGATGTCCGTGGCGACCATGACCCGGACGGCCCCTGAGGCGAATGACCTCAGATTCCGCTCGCGGGCGCTTTGGGCCAGATTGCCATGGAGCTGGGCCGCGGGTATGCCCGCCGCGCCCAGCTGACGGGCGAGGTGCTGCGCGCCGTGCTTGGTCCGGGTGAAGACCAGCGACCTCTTGTCGCCACGAGCCAGGGCGGCGACGACGCTCACGCGGTCGCCGGGCGCCACGGTGAGCAGGTGATGGATGATCGCGGCCGGGGCCGCCACCGCGTCCACCGCGTGCTCCACGGGCCGGTTCAGGAACCTGCGCGCGAGGACATCCACCGCGTGGTCGAGCGTCGCGGAGAACAGCATCCGCTGGCCCTCCGGCGGGGTGTCGTCCAGCAGCCGTCGCACGACCGGCAGGAATCCCAGGTCAGCCATGTGGTCCGCCTCGTCGACCACACTGATCTCGACATCGCCCAGGTGGCAGTGGCCCTGCTCGATGAGGTCGGCCAGGCGTCCCGGGCAGGCGACCACGATGTCGGCACGGTTGCGCAAGGCGGCGACCTGAGGCCGCTGCGAGGTGCCGCCGAAGATGGTCGCGACGCTCAGGCCAACGGCCCCGGCGAGCGGCCGGAGGACGGCATGGACCTGGCTGGCCAGCTCACGGGTGGGTACCAGCACCAAGCCCCGTGGCCGCCGGCGCTCGTGTGCCCCCCAGCCAGCCCGGCCACGAGCGGAATCGAGAACGCGAGCGTCTTGCCCGAGCCGGTCTGCGCGCGGCCGAGGATGTCGAGACCCGCGAGCGCGTCGGGCAGCGTTGCGGTCTGGATCGGGTAGGGCACGGTGATGTCCGCCTCGGCCAGCGCGGCCGCAATGCGCGCGGGGACGCCGAGGGATGCAAAGGTTACGTTCAGCCGAGCTTCCGGCTGGCCCGGGCGGCGCCGGCGGGGACGCCGGGCAACGTTCGGACTATCGATGGGCAAAACTGTCATAAGAGAATGTCTCCCGGACTTTGGGTGGCCGTATTTCCGAAGGCCGCCACATCCGTGGAAACCAGCTCGTTCGCTGAGAGAATGTACGACCGGCGTGCCCTGATGGCGCGCCTAACTAGCTACGCATGAGACTCTACCGCACGTCCGCTCCGCCGCGGACGCTAAGCCCGGGCTCACGGCCGCGAATGGGCGGCGGGCGTGGTAGGGTCGGCAGAGGTTGTTAGTCTAAGTTCGCGTACGTGTCATAGCGCCTGCGGATTCTGACAGCGGGCGTCACGGAAAACGCGAAGTCGGCAATCTGTAGTGTCTAGCCAAACTTCCGGAGGCATGAGCCTCTTGAACGTGCGCGGTCGCGGCAACCCGGGTTCCACAGTCCGTGGATCCCGAAGATCGTCACAGTAGGAGAAGTACATGCCTCAAGGCACCGTGAAGTGGTTCAACGCCGACAAGGGCTATGGTTTCATCGCCCCCGACGACGGCACGGCTGACGTGTTCGTTCACCACTCCGCCATCCAGGCCGACGGCTTCCGCAGTCTCGAAGAGAGCCAGCGGGTCGAGTTCACCGCAGGACAGGGCAGCAAGGGCCCGCAGGCCGAAGAGGTCCGCCCGCTCTAATCAGCTCTACCACGCGCCGGCGGGAGCCCCGCCGGCGCGTGGGCCCCTTGACCGGTGAGCCGGCGGCCGCCGGCCTGCCTATGCTGGCCCGGTGCATCTCAGCCTCGTCACCGTCGTGGTCACGGAGTACGACCCGGCGATCGACTTCTTCGTCGGCATCCTGGGGTTCGAACTTGCTGAGGACTCCCCGTCGCTGACCACCGACGGACGTCCCAAGCGGTGGGTCGTGGTCCGGCCCCCTGGAGCCGGGACCGGCCTGTTGCTGGCCCGGGCTGACGGGCAAGACCAGGCGGCCGCGGCCGGAAAGCAGGCGGGCGGCCGGGTGGGTTTCTTCCTGCACGTCGAGGACTTTGACCAGGCGTACCTGCGGATGTCCGCCGGCGGGGTCCGGTTCGTTCGGCCGCCGCGTTCGGAGCCCTACGGGCGGGTTGCCGTTTTTCTTGACGTCGCCGGCAATAAATGGGATCTCCTTGGCCCGGCCTGACCGGCCGTGGCGTGACGGCCCGGGTGCGGGATACTGGCCGGGTGGACCCGCAGGTTGTCCGCTACAGCGAGCGGCCAGAACTCTGGGACGACATCGAGGATCTCAGCGACGAGGTCTGGCCCGAGTACAACCTGCACGGCGATGAGCTCAACCGCTACTGGTCGCAGCTGTACGACGTCTTTCCCGAATGGCAGTTCGTCCTCTATGACCCCGGCGACCAGACGGTCCTAGCCGAGGGCAACACCATCCCCGTGGCCTGGGACGGCACCGACGCGGGCCTCGGGCCCGGCATCGACACGACCGTCGCGGCCGCTGTCGAACTGCGAGCAGCGGCCGGGCGGCCCACAGCGGTCAGCGCGCTGGCCGCCAAGATCCCGCCGCGTCACCAGGGCAGGCGGCTGTCCCCCGTGCTGGTGACGGCCATGGCGGACCTGGCGCGCGACGCCGGGCTGAACCACCTGATCGCGCCCGTGCGCCCGAGCCACAAGGACCGCTATCCCACCATTCCCATCGAGCGGTACGCCCGCTGGACCCGTCCCGACGGGTCGCCGTTCGACCCGTGGGTCCGGGTGCACACCCGCCTGGGTGGCCGCATCGGGCCGGCCATTCCCCGCTCGCTGCACATCACCGGCACCGTCGGCCAGTGGGAATCCTGGACGAACATGCCATTCCCCGAGACCGGCGACTACGTCTTCCCCGCTGGCCTGGCCCCGGTGCACATCGACAGGGAAAGCGACGCCGGCGAGTACTGGGAACCCAACATCTGGATCATCCACCAGGCCAGCGGCCCAGCGCTGGCCTGACGCGGGCCAGGTTCGACCGTGACGCCGCCAGTGCGCAGCCGCCGCGTCTCTGGCAGACTGCCGTCGATGAGCGAAGCCACGCCCGACCTGCACATGCTGAATGTCATCGTCGGTGACATGCCGGCCAGCCTCGATTTCTACCGCCGGCTGGGAGTCGTCATGCCCGGCGGCGAGAGCGTGCCCGGCGCGCACGTGCAGCTGAGAATGCCGGGCGGCTTCAGCCTGGAGCTGGACACCGCGGAGTCGGCCCGGGTCTGGCACGCGGGCTGGCGCGCCGACCCGGCGAGCGTCGGCGTGGTGATCGGGTTCTCGCTGCCGACGCGGGCGGCGGTCGACGAGCGTTACGCGGAGCTGACGTCCGCCGGCTACCTGGGGCGGCAGCCGCCGTTCGACGCCTTCTGGGGGGCCCGATACGCGATCGTGGCGGATCCCGACGGCAATGACGTGGGCCTGATGAGCCCGGTTGACGAATCGAGCCGCACCTGGCCGCCCGCGGAGTCGCCGGCCCCGTGAGGCCAGGGCTCAGGCCGGCTCGGTGACCTGCTGCGCTGGTTCTGGCTTCCTGGCCAGCAGGACCCACAGGAAGTCCTCGCCAAACCGTTCCGCCTGCTCGGGTGCCTTGCTCATCTGCCGTAGCTGCAGAATCTCCAGCCGGTTGGCCCACACGGCCAGGAGGCGTTCTTGCGAGTAACCCAGCCCGCCGGCGAGCCCTCGTTTCTCGTAGACCTCCTGATCCGACAGGCCGCTGCCGCCCTCCGGCCGAAAACACACCAGACCGTAGCGGCCGCCCGGTTTCAGCGCCCGCATGACCAGCTCGACGTAATCCTTGCGGCGGTGCGGAGCAACGTGGTGAAAGCACCCGGCGTCGTAGACGAGGTCGTAGGACTCATCGCGGAAGCGCGCGTCGAAGATGGAGCAGCGCTGGAGGCTCACCGGGACGCCCGCGGCGGCCGCTCGCTCCCTGGCCCAGCCGATAGCCTCGGCGGAGAAGTCGACCGCGTCGACGTGGCACCCCTGGCTCGCCAGGTAGACGGCGTTGCGGCCATTGCCGCACCCCAGTTCGAGTACCCGTCCTGGCCCGAGCCGGCCCTGGGCAAACCACTCGGCCAGGTTCTCGTCGGGCCACTCGGCGAAGAACGGAATCGGCTTGGCCCGGTCGGCGTAGAACCCGTCCCACCAGGTGCCGCCCCCGTCAGCCAGGAGGCCATCGAGCATGCTCAGGACATCCTCTGCCGAGTAGATAAGCCGGTCCTGCACCTGTAGTCGCCCTCCGCATCGAGCGCCGGCTCGCCACGCTTCAGATTACGACCCGGCGGCCGCCGCCTTACAGTGATCAGGTGGACGCCGCGCAACGCCAGCTGAGCGATCAGATCGATGACGCGACGCAGCGGCTGCTCGCTACGGCACGGGAGATCGCCGAGCCGGACCTGCGGGCGCCCTCGCTGCTGCCGGGCTGGACCCGGGCGCACGTGCTTGCGCACCTGGCCCGCAACGCTGACGCGATGCGTAACGTGCTGATCGGGGCCCGGTCCGGGCAGGACCGCCCGGCCTACCTCAGCGGGGCGGCGCGGGCGGCCGACATCGAGCGTGGCGCAGGCGTGCCCGCGAAGGAACTCACGGCCGACCTGGCCGCTTCGGCGATGGCCTTTCGGGTCATCAGCTGGCAGCTGCCCGATGCGGCCTGGCTGGTCCCGGTGCAGATGCTGGACCCGCCCCGGTTCCCGGCCGCCCAGCTGCTGACGCGGCGGC
Source organism: uncultured Actinomycetota bacterium (assembly GCA_963729365.1). Lineage (GTDB taxonomy): Bacteria > Actinomycetota > Actinomycetes > Streptosporangiales > Streptosporangiaceae > JASHPR01. Next base: position 91,047 of record CAVSNQ010000002.1, on the reverse strand, counting down.
TGGTCGAGGTCGAGTTGCATCATTGTGATCTGGGAACCGGTTACGGCCCGGCCGACTGGCCGGCCTTCTTCGCCGCCATGAGTCTCGATGAGCCGATGCAGTCGCTGCGCCAGGACCGGCTCGACCGCGCCCAGCAGGCCTGAGCGGTGAACGAGCTGACCGGAGCGCGCCTGCGCCAGGTGGCCATGGTGGCACGTGACTGCGGCCGGGTGGGTGATGAGCTGCGTCAGGCCTTCGGCTGGCCGGAGCCGTTTCACGATCCGGGAGTGGGACAGTTCGGCCTGACCAACGCGGTGTTCGCGGTTGGCGATACGTTCGTTGAGGTGGTGGCGCCCGCGCAGCCGGATACCGCCGCCGGCCGGTATCTCGAGCGGCGCGGCGGTGACGGCGGGTACATGGCGATATTCCAGGTTCCGGACCTGGCGGCGGCCCGCCGCAGGCTCGCTGGCCTGGGGGTACGGGTGGTCTGGACGGCCGACCTGCCCGACATGGCCGCCACCCACCTGCACCCCGGGGACGTCCCCGGCGCCATCGTGTCCCTCGACTGGGCGGCGCCGGCGCAGTCGTGGAGATGGGCCGGCCCGTCCTGGACGGGACGGGCGCCCGGGCATGACCCCGGCGGCCTGACCGGATTGACGATCGAGGTCAAGGACCCGTCGGCCGCGGCCCGGCGCTGGGCGGCGGTGCTGGGGATGGCCGCCTCCGGCGGCACGCGCACCGCGGTGGTCGAGCTTCCTGACGCGGGCCAGCGGCTGCGGTTCGGGCCTGCCCGGGCCGGTCACGGCGAGGGAATCACCGCGGTGACCATCGCCGGACTGCCCGGCGGCGGGCCGCGGCTAATCGGCGGGGTCCGCTTCGCCAGTGAGGATGGATGACATGACCGCGCTCGATACCGGGACCGAGGATCTGCGCGCCGAGATCGACGACGGCGTCGCGGTGATCACCATGAACCGTCCCGATCGGCGGAACGCCTTCTCGCCGGCCATGCTGTCCGCCCTGGGGACGGTCCTCGCCCAGGTGGAGATCGACGAAGCGGTTGGCTGCGTCGTGCTCACCGGGGCGGGCGGCGCGTTCTGCGCCGGCGGCGACGTCAAGGGCATGGCCGCCCGGCCGGCCGACGGCGCCGGCCTGCCGATCGACGCGGTCATCCATCGCCAGCGACTGAGCCAGCGGGCCACGAGCGGCCGCCTCTGGGGCATGCCCAAGCCGACCATCGCCGCCATCGGGGGGCCCGCAGCCGGGGCCGGGCTGTCGCTGGCGCTGGCCTGCGATCTGCGTTATGCGGTACCGGGCGCGGTGCTGGCCACGGCCTTCGCCCGGGTCGGGTTCGCCGGAGACTACGGCGGGACCTGGTTTCTCAGTCGGCTGGTGGGCAGCGGCAAAGCCAAAGAGCTCTACTACTTCTCGGAGCGGCTGAGCGCCGAGGACGCCGAGCGGCTCGGGATCGTCAACGCCATCTTCCCGCCGGACGACTTCGAGCGGGAGGTCATGGCGCGGGCCCGGCGGCTGGCCAAGGGGCCGTCGATCGCTTACCGCTACATGAAGGAGAACCTGAACCGGGCGGTGGCCGGCGAACTGGGTGACTGCATGGACCTCGAAGTGACGCACCATGTGCACACCGGGCTCACCGAGGACCACCGCGAGGCCGCCCAGGCCTTCGTGGACAAGCGCGAGCCGCGTTTCCGCGGCCGGTAGCCCGGCGCGGACGCATCAGCCAGGCGGGCGGCCCTAGCGGGTGAGGGCGCTGTCGGCGGCGCTGGCGTAGAGTTCGGCGGCCCGCCAGCAATACCAGGCCACCACCGAACGGTAAGGCCGGTAAGGGTCGCCCAGGGGCTCGAGTTGCTTCGCGGTCGGTGTCGGGATTCCCCAGGCCAGCCCGAACCCTTTGCGAATCCCCAGGTCGCCGGTCGGCCACACGTCCAGGCGCCGCAGCTGGAACATCAGGAACATTTCCGCTGTCCATTTCCCGATACCTCGGACGGTCGAGAGCCGGGTGACGATCTCGGCGTCGCTTTCGGCCCGCAGCCCGGCCGGATCGAGCACGACGGTGCCGTCGAGGACCTTGGCCGCCAGGTCGGTCACCGAGGCTGCCTTGGCGCCGGACAAGCCAGCCGCCCGCAGCGCCTCGGCGGGCAGCGCCAGCAGGCGTTGCGGGGTGACCTGGCCACCGAGCGCGGCGATCAGGCGGCCGTGGATGGCGGCGGCGGCCCGGCCGGCGAGCTGCTGGTAGACGATCGCGCGGACCAGGGCCTCGAAGTGGCTCTCGGCCGGCGGCCGGATTCTGGCCGGCCCGGCTTCGGCGACCAGGCGGGCGATGACCGGGTCCCGGTCAGCCAGGATGGCGGCGGCGGCCGCGTAGCTGCGCGGGCGGCGAGACGCTGCTGGTCGGTCGTCCATCGGTAGCGGGTCAGACTTCCATTGCGGCCGCGAGGTCCTCGTCGACGACCAGGACGAGCTTGCCCTTGGTGTGCCCCAGCTCGACCACCTGGTGCGCCTGCGCGGCGTCGTGCCAGTAGTACCGCGCTTGCACGGTGACCGAGAGCGATCCGTCGTCAAACCACGGAGCCATCCGGATCAGGCGGGTCCCGCTGGGCTGCCCGTTGTATTGCTGCCAGTGGATCCGCTGAGCGTCGGGCAGGTCGGCGTGTACCGGCGTGGCGACGAGCGCCCCGTCGCGGGCCGCCCGGGCGGCGCCTTCCAGGGTGGGCGCGGCGCACGCCAGCACCCGCTCGGCGCCTCCGTCAGTCACGTCACGAACCTGCTCAGGCCAATCGGGCTTGGTGTGGTCGATGACCGTAGCGGCGCCGAGCTGGTGCAGGAACTCGTGATGCTGCGGGCTGGACGTGGCCACCACGGAGGCACCCAGGATGCGGGCGATCTGCACCGCGAAGTGACCCAGGCCGCCCGCCCCGGCGGTGATCAGGACGCGGTCTCCCGCGCCCAGTTTCAGCACGTCGGTCAGGCCCTGCTCCGCCGTCAGCGCGTCGATCGGCACTGCGGCCGCATCGGTGGCGGACAGCCCGGCCGGGATGGGGGCCAGCTGCTCAACCGGGCACCTCACGTACTGGGCATAGCAGCCGGTCAGCCCCGGATAGCCGTACACGGGCGCCCCGTCGTCGAAGGCGGCGTCAGCGCCGGTGTCACCCACGACCACCCCGGCAAACTCGCCGCCCGGCACGTAGGGCAGGGAGCCGGTCCAGCCGCCGCGGCGCAGCGAGGCGTCCCAGGGGCCGACCCCGGCGGCGAGCACCCGGACGAGCACCTCGCCGGAACGCGGCTGCGGCAGCTCCGCCTCGCCGACCTGCAGCACATCGGGGCCGCCGAACTGGCTCACCATGATCGCCTGCATCGCCGCTCCGCTCTCGGGACCTGTCGCGAGCACATGTCGCGCGAACCTTCACCCTACGGGTCCGGTCCGTCGCGCCATCGCGGGGCCGGTGATGGCCCGCCCGCCGGCGGTCGCGGGAGCGGACCGCTGGCGGTCACCGCCGCGATCGGGCCAGGTCGGCCGGGCGGAGACGGAATTCCTGCAGCCGCAGCTCATGGTATTTCTCTGTCTCGCCGACCCAGTCCATGCCAATCCGGCGCACGGTGGCCACAGCTCGCGTGTTGGCCGGCCGCACCAGCGCGATGACCTGCTCCACTCCCTGGTCGAACGCCCATCGCGCGAGGGCCAGCCCGGTCTCGGTGGCGTATCCGCGGCCCCAGAAACCGGGCTGCAGCTGCCAGCCGATCTCGTACTCGTCATCAGGCGGCAGCGGCAGCAGGGTCCCCCCGCCGATCAGGCTGCCGCCCTCGCGGAGCGCGATGGCCCAGCGGCCTCCCGGCGTCAGCAGCCGGGCATCCTCGGCGGCCCATTGCTGCAGGACAAGGCGCATCGCCGCTTCGTCGCGAACCTGGTCCATCGTGGGGGTCAGCCAGCGGGCGACGTCGCCGTCGCCGTAGGTGCCGAGCGCTGCGGGGGCATCGTTGACCTGCCACGGGCGCAGGACAAGGCGATCGGTCATCAGCTGGGCGGCCATGGGCACACGATAACCGGGCGGCCCGGCGCCTGGCGCGGCAGTGCGCCGACGACACCGGCCGGGGGCGCCCGTCAGCGTTGGGCCGCGACGTCGGCGAAGTGGGCGAGGCTCCAGCCTGAGCCGACGGCGTCGCGCATGGCCTCCCAGCCGTCGCCGTGACGGTCGAGGTGGCGGTGCGTCAGCACGACCCGGGTGCGTGCGGGCCCGTCGGGGGTAAAGATGACCTCGACCTCGCTGGTCTTCGCGGGGTCGGTCTCAAGCTCCCAGCGCAGGTTGATGTCCCAGCTGAAGCAGACCCGGTTCGGGGGATCGTAGGCGAGCACGCGGGACCAGCGGCACTCGGTGCCGTCGGTGCCGCGATCGATGATGTGACCGCCGGCGTGCGGCTCGAACACCATCTCGGCCAGTTCGGCCTCGAGGATGTGATGGCCGGGGTCCCACCAGGAGCCGATGCCCTCGGTGAACACGCGGAACGCATGGTCGATAGGCGCCTCGACGTCGACCGCCGTGGTGACCGAGGTCTCCTGCACTTTCGTGGTCATTTCTCCTCCTGGATCGGTTGGCTGGCCGCGGTGCGGAACCTGGCCAGGGACTGCTGCCAGAACTGGTCGAAGTAATCGCGGATCGCGGCGACGCCGGCCGGGTCGACCGAGTACACGCGGCGCGTGCCGTCGGCGCGGTCGGTGACCAGTCCGGCCGACTTCAGGACCTTGAGGTGCTGCGAGACAGCCGGACGGCTCACCGGCAGCTCGCGGGCCAGCTCACCGACCGCGCCCGGCGACCTGGCCAGCCGCTCAAAGATCGCTCGCCGGGTCGGATCCGCGAGCGCCGTGAGCACCGCTGCATGGTTAGTCATGACTTACGGTAAGTTATAGCTTACGGAGGCTGCCGTCAAGCACACTATCGTGGCGGTGCTTTCGCGGTTCAGTCGACGAGCATCCGGGGGAGACCGAACCGGGATACTGCGCCGTTGTCGAAGCGGGTGATCGCGCTGACCTGGTTCCCGGTCAGCGTGATCACCATGAGCCCGAAGGCGTGCGCTACCGGGGCGCGCGGGTCACGCAGGTAGACCGCGAAGGCCGGCTGGCCGTTGGCCCGGGTCGGGACCAGCCGGTACTGGCGGCCCAGCCGGAAGGCCACGGTGGCGAAGAACTGGCCGATCAGCTCCCTGCCCTGGTACTCCAGCGGGACCGGCGGCATGCGCAGCCAGGCGTCTTCGGTCATCAGGGCGACGATGCCGTCGACGTCGGCCGAGTCGAAGGCCTCGACGAGGCGGGCCACGAGTTCCTGCTCGACGGCGGAGTTAGGCGGCGGCGGCTCCGGCATATCCGGGGAGGGAAGCTCCCGGGCCAGCGTCGCCCGGGCACGCTTGAGCGCGCTGGTGACGGACTGCTCGGTGGTCTCGAGCATGGCCGCGACCTCGCGAGCCGGGAAATCGAGCACGTCCCGCAGGATCAGGGCCGCGCGCTGGCGCGGCGGCAGCAACTGCAGCGCGGTGACGAAGGCCAGCGACATGGCCTCCCTGGCCTCATATCGGGCCTCCGGCCCGGCTGACGCGTCGGGCAACTCCGCCAGCAGCAGATCCGGATACGGCTCGAGCCAGGCGACCTCGCCCAGCCGGGACGGCTCCGGCGGCTCGACGCCTTGCGGCAGGGTCATCGCGGGCCGCCGGCTAGCCGACCGCAGGATGTTCAGGCACCTGGTGGTCGCGATCCGGTACATCCAGGTCCGGACCGATGCCCGCCCCTCGAACTGGCCCAGGCTCCGCCAGGCGGTGACCAGCGTCTCCTGCAGCGCGTCCTCGGCGTCGGCCACCGAGCCGAGGATCCGGTAGCAGTGCACCTGCAACTCGCGCTGGTACCGGCCGACCAGCTCCTGGAAGGCGGTCTCGTCCCCGTACCGCGCCCGGTCGATCAGCTCCGTGCTCACCCTTCCACCCTCGCATCCCTGCCTCCCGCTGCGGACATGCCTCCGCCGGTTCTGACACCGTCGCCGCCGCGAAGTGGGCGGTCGGGAGCCGCCCACTTTGCCGGGAGGCCGGTGTCTGCCCCAGTGACCGGCCCAGCCAGCCGAACGGCTGCGGCCTCGACAAAAGGGAGCACATCGATGCCTACCTTCGTCTTCACCTACCGCACCGCGCCCGGCTACACCCGCACGCCGGAGTCGGCCGGGGCCTGGATGGCCTGGTTCGACGGCATGGACGGCCACCTGGCCGACATCGGCAAGCCGGCCGCCGGGAGCGCCTCGGTCGGCAACTGCGGCCCCAGCACGGTGCTGGGCGGCTACTCGCTGATCACCGCCGCGGACCTGGATGAGGCGCTGACCGTGGCCCAGGGCTGCCCGAGCCTGTCCCGCGACGGCGGCGTCGAGGTCGCCCAACTCGGCGAGGTGCCGGCCCGGCGGCACTGATCTGGGCGCTCGGGCAAGGCTCGTGCCGGGACACCCGCCGCCGTCCGCGAGCCTGCCCAGCCCCGGCCGTCCGATCTCGTCCCCGCGCTCCCCACGAACTGACGAGGCGCGTGCGCAACCAGGTCAACAATGAAAGTCAATTCGACCACCCTGAACGCAACGCTCCCACCGCTCCCGCAACCCGGAACTCACGCGCCATCCGGCCGCCGCGCGCTTTCCAGCGCCGCGAGCGTGAAATCGATTGCGGCCCGGACCTGAAATCGATTGCCCCGCGATATTTGCTCGGCGCGGGCGCCAGCTGCCGGCACTCGGTCTGCCGTAATACGGAGGGCCAATATATTGATTTCAGGGAAACTCTGTGAGTATTTACAGAATGAAGTGGTTATTATCTGGTTTAGGGGTACTCAGCGCTTATGGCCGGATAGCGCGGCCGGGAACCTCGGCCGCCGTCACCGGAGCCTGGCGGCCGCGGCGGTCCGGTTGCCGACGCCGAGCTTGGGATAGGCATGCTCCAGGTGCTTCCTGACCGTCAGCGCGCTGATTCCCAGCAAGCAGGCGATCTCACGGTTGGTCCGGCCCTCGGCGGCCAGCCTGACCACCTCGGTCTCGCGCTGGGTCAAGCCGAGGCCCGCGGTGCGCGCGCCCGGATCCGCGCGATCCTCGGCCAGCGCGAGCAGCGCGCTGCCGTGCCCGTCCGCGGAGATCAGCGTGAGGGTCAGGCACGACGCCCCTCGCCAGACCCGGCGGGAGCTCAGGACGGAGGGGGCAGGGCAGGCCGGGTGCATTCTGGCCAGCGCGGCCGCGCGCCAGAGTCGTAACGGCGGGGGCAGGAATCCGCCCGGTTCGGCGGGCTCCAGGTACTGATTCAGCAGGTCACGTGCCTGGTCGCTGAGATAGCTCAGTCTGCCGTCGGCCGTGACGCCGGCCGTGCCCTCGCAGCTGCCCACCGTCGCCTCACTCAGCGCCCGGGTGTCCAGGCCGAGCGCGGTCAGCGTCGCCGCGCTGGCATGGGCCCGGACCAGATGGGGCCGCAGGAATTCGAGCGCAGCCCGGTCCCGCTCGGAGAAGTCCCGGCCCGCGCGGCTGACGGCCAGGCCGATCACGACACCCGGCCGGCCCGGCACGGTGACCGCCAGCTGCCGGTCCACCCCGACGATGCGGTAGAAATCGCGGTAGAGGGGCAGCCGCCGGAACTCTCGCAGCGACAGGAAATCGGTGATCTTGAGGGCCCGCCTCGCACGCGTGGCCCGGTAGTGCCGGATCAGCGGATGCTGCCCGAGATGTTCCTGGAAAGCCTCAACCATGTCCGGGAATGCAAAGCCGGCGGGCTGCGTCTGGGCCACGACCCGGCGCGTGGCCGGATTCACCTCGTTGTAGGAGCAGGTGTCGCATCCCACCAGGGCAGGCAACACGGCGAGTGCGTGCCCGGGAAACGCATCAAGAGTACAGGTTTGGTACAACTCGCCGAGTGAATCGGCGAGCCTGCGGAGATCCTTTTCTGCCAGCCAGGTCACTGGAGCGCCTCCCCTTTGCGCTGCCAGTCAAATAATACGACGGATGTCGTATTTACGCCCCAGCTATGGCTCCGGTAGACCTGCATGGCAAAGGGGACGGCCCAGGGCCTTCCGGCCTGGGCGGGGGGGACATTCTCATGGCGCACCGCATTGACCGCTGCTGCAAAGAACCCGGGAGCGCGGACCCGTGATCGCCTGGCTCTTAGGCTTCGTCGCGGGCCCGTTGCTGCTGGGCGGATATGGCTGGTACCTCTGCCGCGGTCCACGGCGGCGCGGGGTGACCGATGAGGAGATCGCGCAACTCCAGGTGATCGCGGACATCGAGCGCGACGAGCACACGTTCTGACCGGGCGGCCATGCCGGGTGGGCCTGCCACCACCGGTGGACGAGCGCCGTGTGGTAGTGGCACCAGGCCAGCGGACGGGCTAGCCACCTGGCCTGCGGCCGGGAATCAGGCCAGACTCCGGTGAGAAAGCCACGATGACGCTGAGCTTGAGGCCGATGTCACATGAAGCGCGCGCGGCGGGCCGCGATGAGCCGGGCTGCCCTCAGGGTCGCGTGGTACCGGCTCCGGTCCACGTTCCGGGACCGCTGGGGCGGGTATCTCGCGGTGACGCTGCTGGTCGGGCTGGTCGGCGGCCTGGCCCTGGGCGCGGTCGCCGCGGCCCGGCGGACCCAGTCGTCGTTCCCGGCCTACGTGGCCAGCACCAGTCCTTCCGACCTGACCGTGCTGACCGGCCTGTACATCCCGGCCGCCGGCTACGCCGGGTTCGACCCCGCGCTGCTCAGCAAGATCGCCAAGCTGCCCCATGTGCGGCGGGTGGAAAGCTACGCGGGGCTCAACGTCGCCGTGCTGGCGCGGGGCGGTGCCCCGGCGGGCAGTCCCGCGGGATTGCCGGGCAGCGTCGACGGTGAGTTCTTCGGCCAGGACCGGGTGACCATCATCCAGGGGCGGATGGCCAACCCGGCCCGGGCCGACGAGGTGGTGATCGACGCCGAGGGCACCCCGTCCCAGGCGCATGTCGGCGAGGTCGTTCCGCTCGGCTTCTACACCAACGCGCAGGACGCACAGCCGGGTTCCGGCCGGCCGGGCACCCGGCCGTACCTGCGGATCGACGTCCGGGTGGTCGGGAAGGCGATCTTCAGCGATGAGCTGGTGCAGGACGCGGTCGACACCGGCCGGGACGGCGGGGCGCTCTTCACCCCCGCGCTCACCCGGCGGCTCGTCCGGTGCTGCGCCAGCTTCACCGAGAGCGCCATCCGGCTCGATGGCGGCGCCAGCGAGGTGGCCGCGACCGAGGCCAGGATCGAGCAGCTCCTGCCGAGGGGCTTCCCGGTCGAGTTCTACGTCACGTCTCTCACCGAAGCCAAGGCCGAGCGGGCCATCGAGCCCGCGTCGATCGCCCTCGGCGTCTTCGGCGGGATCGCCGCCCTGGCCGCGTTGCTCATCGCCGGCCAGGTGATTGGCCGGCAACTGCGACTCGACGCCGGCGAACTCGACACGTTGAGGGCACTCGGCGCGGGTCCGGCAGCGACGGTCAGCGACGGGCTGCCCGGCGTCCTCGGCGCCGTGGTGGCCGGCTCCCTGCTGGCCGTCGCCGTGGCCGTCGCCCTGTCACCGCTGGCGCCGCTGGGCAGTGTGCGCGCGGTGTATCCCTACCCGGGTATCGCCTTCGACTGGACCGTCCTCGGAGCGGGCGTGCTGGTGCTGATCGGTGTCCTGTCCGCGGTGGCCGTGGCGCTGGCCTACCGGCGGGCGCCGCATCGCGCGGCCCCGCGGCGGCAGCGGGCCCGGGCCGAGCGATCGGCCGTGGTGCGCGCGGCATCGGCGTCGGGCCTGCCGCCGACCGCGGTCGAGGGTATCCGCCTGGCCCTCGATCCCGGCACGGGCCGCAACGCGGTACCGGTACGGTCGGCCATTCTGGGAACTGCGCTGGCCATGATCGTCATGATCGCCACGATCACCTTCGGCGCCAGCCTCGATACGCTGGTCTCACATCCCGCCCTCTACGGGTGGAACTGGACCTACGCGCTGAGTTCCGGGAACGCCACCTACATCTCCCGGTCGCGCGCGGCCGCGCTGCTCGACCACGACCCCGCCGTCGCGGCCTGGACGGGCGTCTACTACGGCACGTTCAAGATCGACGGCCTGACCGTTCCCGTCATCGGCGCGAGCCCTGACGCGCCGGTCGGGCCGCCGGTGCTTTCCGGGCACGCCCTGCAGGCCGCAGGCCAGGTGGTGCTCGGCGCCGCCACCCTGGCCCAGCTGCACGCCCGCGTCGGCGGCTACGTCACCGTGCAGTACGGGGCGGTACGGCGCGCCCGGCTGCGCATCGTCGGCACCGCCACCCTGCCCTCGCTTGGTATCGACAGCACGCTGCACACGGAGATGGGAACCGGGGCGGTGCTGCCTTACCAGCTCATCCCGGGCGCCGCCAGCAGCCAGCCGGACGAAATACTCGTAACGCTACGGCCCGGGGCGAATCTCGCCGCAGCGCGCCGGGCGCTGCAGCGGCTGGTCCCCGCCTTCAACGGCGGCCAGGTCATACCGGTGCAGCGCCCGGCCGAGATCGTCAACTACCGCTCCATGGGAACCACCCCGGTGCTCCTCGGCGCGGCTCTGGCCGCCGGGGCGGTGACCGCCCTGGGCCTGACGCTGATGGCCTCCGTCCGCCGCCGCCGCCGGGACCTGGCCTTGCTGAAGACGCTCGGATTCACCAGACGCCAGCTGGCGACGGCCGTCGCCTGGCAGTCCAGCATCGCCGTCGCCGCCGGGATCGTGGTCGGCGTGCCCGTCGGCATCGCGCTGGGCCGTTTCCTCTGGGACCTGTTCGCGCGGCAGATCAGCGTCGTACCCGAGCCGACCGTCCCCGGCTGGCCGGTCATCCTCATCGCCGTCGGGGCGCTCGTGCTGGCCAACATTGTGGCCGCGGTTCCCGGGCGCGTTGCGGGACGCACGCCTACCGCACTGCTGCTGCGCGCCGAGTGAGCGTTCCCCGAAGAGGCGGCTGGATTTCCAGCGCTGACATGCCTCCGGCACTCTGCCAGGCTCGGTTTCCGCGCCTCTGGCCGCGGCCGGGGCGCATGGGCCTGGCGCTGCGTCATACTCATGAAGACGAACCGAAGGGGAGGGCCGGTGCCTAAGTATCTGCTTCAGGTGAATTACACGCTGGACGGCGTCCGGGGCGTGCTCGCCAAGGGCGGCTCCGCCCGGGTGGCCGCCGCGCAGGCAGCGGCGGAAAGTGTCGGCGGCACGATCGAGTCCTTCCATTTCGCCTTCGGCCCGGCCGATGCCTACCTCATCGCCGATCTTCCCGGCAACGCGGCAGCGGCCGCGGTGGCGTTGACTGTCTCGGCCAGCGGCGGCGGGACCATCACAACGACCGTGCTGCTGACTCCCGAAGAGATCGACGAGGCTGCTGACGCCGGTGTCAGTTACCGGCCGCCTGGGTCGTGATCAGGCCGGTCCCTGTAGCCATGCCGCCCCGCGAGGCACGCCGCACGAAGCGGCCAGATCTGGGGCGGCCACCGCCAGGCCCGGGTGCCCGTTACTGACACGAGCGGAATGTCCCCCGACTCCGGCGGCCGGATCCTGGCCGACCTGACGCGCGCCCTATGGTCAGAAGAGTGCGGCTCTTCGCAGGCCGACCTCGAATCGGGGCTATGAGCGTGCCTTCCATGCCAGGATGACCATGACCAGGCGGCAATGAGCAGGTCGTTGCCTCAATCAGGCCGTCCGGGTTAGCTGCTCCTGATTACATGGATTCGTCCGATTGGCTGAATGGCGGCCGAGGTCCACTGAGCCTGGCACCATCGAAGGCGTGGGCCGCGGCGGAAGGAGAGGGCCGTGTCCGCTGACCCGGATGGTGTGAAGCCACGCAACTCCAAGGCCTCTAGCGGATTTCATCGCCGGGCGTGCTAGAGAGCAATGGAAGCGACGGCCCGATCCGCGACCTTTCGTTACGCAACGTAGCGCCAGATGAGAATCTGGATGGTGACGTCGTTGCTGGCAAAATCACCGCTGCTGACTGCGGTGACCCTCCCTCCGGCGATCAGGCCTGTAGTTTCGATGAGGCAAAAGGAGGTTCCAACGGAGGGAATAATCATGCCAGTGAAATCCCCGGGGGTCGAGCATTTCTGGTACGTGGGCGTGGTGCCGTCCGCAAGAGCCTCTAGCTGATCATTTCCTGCCGGCTGGAGCCGTGAGTAAACCTTCTCCAGGTCTCCGACGCCAGTCGACGAATAGGCCGATAGCGCGGGCTTAGCCGCGCCTAGTGGCACCGTGTAGCCCGCGGCTAGGACAATGGAGTACGAGTTGACCAGCGTACCGTTGGCGGTAGGGGAGCCGGGTGGTTTCGGCGAGGGATTACTCGCAGCGCTGTCATTGCTTGCGCTCGAACGCGAAGCTCCGTTCGCCGACTGGGCGCATTTAATTGTGTTGCCGCCGCCTTGTGCATCACAGTTTCCGTTGTTGTTGATAGAACTCAGGCTGCAGCCGGCTAATGTTAATACGGTGCAGCTGACCAGCGCCAGAAGGACGATGTGTCGCGATCTGGAACTGGACCGCGCGTTCAACTGCCCGTCCCCGAACTGGCGCCAGAGCAGTTGACGGTATTGCCATTACCCTGGGCGCTGCAAGGACCGGTATTTGAGTAGGACGTTGCCCCGCCCGCAGCAAGGAAAATCCCGAGTATAGCGATTGCCGTGGCAAGAACGACCCCCAAGCCTACCCACCATGGCCGACTGAGCACACCCGCAACACTGGTTGGTCGCACCGCTACCACCTCCACTCTTGCGGCCACATGAAACCGCGCAAAACCTATCAATCTTCGGGAAATCGAATACACATAGTTCCACCCCGTTGTTTAGGTTAGAGCAGTACGAAGATCATTGGACGTACATCGGGACGCCTGCGCGTCTTGTGCTTCGGCTACCCCCCGGCCGTCGGCTACATGTACGGCCGGAGGGAGCCTCCCGGACGGCGAGGGCGGCATCGGACAGCCGCCCGGACTGTCAGGGCACTGCTTGATTGGGCAGCGGCCCGCGGACCGCGCTGGCTTGCCGGCTATGCGGTCAGCGCGCTGGGGAACCGGGTCTCGAAGTCCAGGATCCCGACCCATGTCGGCGTGATGGGAATGCGGGCCATGGGTTTGCCGCGAAGTGTCGACACCCACGCCGGGCCTTGCTCGGGGCCGAAGTACCGCTCGGCCGAGAGCGCGTACTCGGGCACCACGTCATCGAGCATCTCGACCTCTGCGCTGCCGCGCACCATCAGCGCCCGGTAGGGCCACCCGGTGTGGTCGTCGATCGTCAGCGCCACGCGCGGGTCGGCGGCGAGTGCCTTGAGCTTGGGCGCCCTGGCGGGAGAGCCGACGACGAACTGTTCTCCGGTCCAGTGAAACCAGACTGGTACGACCCGCGGCGTGCCGTCCATCCACGTGTACGCCAGCCGAGCCGGGATCGCCGAGCGCAGAAGCTTCTCCGCGACTGGATCATCGAGTAACTCCAGGCTGCCCTGCTGCACCATTTTCGCCCCCTAAGAAGAATTGCCGTGACCGCTCAGGTTTCGGCTATATGGCTGGGATCGTACACCTTGCCTCTCGGCCGGAGAAAGGCATCAAGATGGGGACATGCGCGGTCCTTCCGCCGAACGCCCAGCGGGGGCCGTCCGTTGCGGCCGACAGAACATGCTCCATTAAGACTCAGGCGCCAGTCCACGCATCGGCACGACCGGTAGTGCCCAGCTGTTGCATCTGCAGAGCCGAGCAGGAGCGCCTCAGCGGGGAGGCGTCATGGTTGGTCGATGAGAGTTCCTACGGCGAGAGAAAAGCGGTGGCCGCGCTAGCGGGGGCTGCTAGGTGGATGGGTGGGAATTGCCGTGGCGGTCAGCGGCTGAGGAATCCGGCCACAGCCTGACGGTATTGCTCGGGTGCTTCGATGCTGGGTATGTGACCGCAGCCGGGCAGCATGGCGAGCCGGGACCCGGGGATGGAACTGGCGATCGGCTGGGCCTGGGCGGGGCCGCAGATAAAATCTAGCTCGCCAGCCACGATGAGGGCAGGACAGGTGATGCGGCCCAGCAACGGGCGCAGGTCAACGCCCTGGTACAGGCCGCCTTCCCAGGCTTTGCCTGCGGCCAGGTTCGCCTTCATGGCCCGGCTCATCTCGGCGAGCCGCGCCGCCACCTCAGGCTTATCCGGCTCCGCGAGGTAGAACGGCAGGACCATGGCCATCATCTGTTCCATTTCGGCCGCGTCGGTGGCGGCCAGCAGGCGCTCGGTCCAGGAGTCCATGACCGGCCGCGCGGCCTCATACCACGGCGAACCGGCGTGCCGCGCCAGCAAGGCCTCAGCCTCAGCCTCCGCGTCACCTCCGTCCTGGGCATCGGCGTCGGGCCCGATGCCAAAGGCAGCCACGGCCACGCACTCAGCCGTGCTCTGCGGAAACAACGCGGCGTAGGTCAGCGCCGTGGTCCCCCCGAACGAATGGCCCAGTACTACTACTTCTGGCAGCGCCAGCGCCTGGCGCACTTCCTCATAGAAGCGGGCGTGGCCTTCGGGGGAGTAGTCAGCGGGATCGGCCGGGGGTGTGGAAGAACCCGAGCCGTGAGGATCGATCAGGTAGGAACACAGCACCGCGGAGAGCAGTTCGGCATCGCCGTTCATGTAGGAGGCTGAGAATCCGGGGCCACCCGCAAACATCAGCGCTGGCCTGCCGCTTCCAATGACCTCATAACTCGCGGCCCGCCCACCCGGCAGCGCCACGATCTGCGTCATGCCCCCGCCCCCATTCCGGTCACTGAGTTTGATCATCACACTGTACCGGCAGGTGACCAGCCCGCCAGGGCACCGAAAGCCAGTGTCCCACCACCATGCCTGGCGTCCGGATTAAGGTGGCGGGGTGGATCGTCTGAGGTCCTGTTTTGTTGGCGGCAGCGGCGTCATCGGCTCGGCGTGCTCCCGGCTCGCGGTTGAGCGTGGCATCGACCTGTATGTGCTGAACCGCGGCAGTACCGGGCTGCGGCCGCTGCCGGAGCAGGCCACGATCCGAGGCTGGCTGCACTCTCCGGGGCCTTGTCTGTCTACATATCGCGAGCCGAGTGTCCGTCGCGCTCCAAGAGCTGCTCACGGCAGCAGGGCCGGGCTGGGTTGTGGCGGATACGCTGGTCACGGGGTTGCTTGGAGCGTTCCTGGCGGGTGACGTTCCGGTCGCTGCGTAGCCGCGTTGAGCATCAGCGCCGGGCCCGGGCCGGAACGTGATCATCGGGTGCGGTTTGCCGCTGGGGAGGCAGCGTGAGCGGTGGGGGGCCTGAGAGGTCCGGTGGTGTGCCGGCAGAGGTCGCCGGGTTGGTCGCCGGCTCGCGGGTAGCGGGGTATCTGCTGGAGGAGCAGGTCGGCGCGGGCGGGATGGCGGTGGTGTTCCGGGCGCGTGATGAGCGGCTGGGCCGGCTGGTGGCGCTGAAGGTGCTGGCTCCGGCGCTGGCGCAGGATGCGGTGTTCCGGCAGCGGTTCATCGCCGAGTCGCGGGCGGCGGCGGCGGTGGACGATCCGCACATCATCCCGGTGTTCGAGGCCGGCGAGGCGGGCGGGGTGCTGTTCATCGCGATGCGGTACGTGCCCGGCAGCGACGTGCACACCCTGCTGCAGCGTGAGGGCCCGCTGCCGGCGGGGCGCGCTGCTGCGATCATTTCTGCGGTGGCGTCGGCGCTGGATGCCGCGCACGTGGCCGGGCTGGTGCACCGCGATGTCAAGCCGGCGAACATGCTGGTCGATACACGGGTCGGGCGGCCCGATCACGTGTACCTGTCGGACTTCGGGCTGAGCAAGACGGCGCTGGCGGCCACCACCGGGCTGACCGGCGGCGGCGTCTTCCTGGGCACCTTGGACTACATCTCCCCCGAGCAGCTGCAGGCCCGGCCGGTGGACGGGCGGACCGATCAGTACGGACTGGCGTGCGCGGCGTTCGAGTTGCTGGCGGGCTCACCGCCGTTCCAGCGCGATCAGGCCGCGGCGGTCATGTACGCGCACCTGTCGGAGCCGCCGCCGCTGCTGGCGTCGCGGCGGCCAGACATTCCCCCTGCCGTGGACCAGGTGCTCGCCCGGGCAATGGCCAAGGCGGCGGCGGAGCGGTATGCCTGCTGCCGGGAGTTCGCCGAGGCGCTGCGTGCGGCGCTCGGGCTGGCGCCTTATGCGCAGGTCCCCGGTGACGGCGGCAGCCACGCCGACGGCCCGGGTCGCCAGCGGGGAATCGAGACTGTCAACCGGCCAGGCCCAGACGCCGGCGCCGGGGCCGTGGGCCTGCCGGATCCGGGCGCCGGGCGCGCTGGGCCGGGCATGACCGAGCTCGCGGAAACCATCCTGGCGGTGACGGCCACGGCGGCGGGAAGGGTGCACGGTTTCGCGCCCGGGCTCTCCAGCTTTGTCGGCCGGGCCGATGCGGTGACGGAGGTCGCCGGGCTGCTGGGCGGGTGCCGGCTGGTGACGGTGACCGGGCCGGGCGGGGTGGGGAAGACCCGGCTGGCGGGCGAGGTGGCCCGGCGGGTGGCCGGCGGTTTCGCTGACGGGGTGTGGCTGGCCGAGCTGGCTGCCGTGCGGGAGCCCGATCAAGTTCCGGCGGTGGTGGCCGCGGCGGTGCGGGCACGTCAGGCGCCCGGCCTGTCTGTCACGGCCTCGCTCGCCGGGGCGCTGGCCCGCCGGCAGCTGCTGCTGGTACTGGATAACTGCGAGCACGTGGCTGCGGCGGCGGCGGAGCTGTGCGCGGCGCTGCTGCCGGCCGCCGATGATCTAAAGGTCCTGGCGACCAGCCAGGAGCCGCTGAGGATCGCCGGGGAGGCCCGCTACCGGCTGCCGCCACTGACCCTGCCCGATCCGGATGGCCTTGCCGAGGCGGGCGGGTCGGAGGCGGTGGCCCTGTTCGCGAACCGGGCCCGGCTGGTCGATCCGCATTTCACGCTCGATGGCGAGGCCGGGCCGGTGGTGGCCCAGATCGTGGCGCGGCTGGACGGGATGCCGCTGGCGATCGAGCTGGCGGCCGCACGGGTGGAGGCGCTGGGGGGGACGCAGTTGCTGCAACGGCTGGATGACCGGTTCGCCGTGCTGGCCGGCGGTGACCGGCTGGCGCAATCGCGGCACCGGTCGCTGGCCGCCACGGTGGACTGGAGTTACCAGCTGCTCGGCGAGCAAGAGCGGAACGTTTTCCGCCAGATCTCGGTGTTCCCGGCCCCGTTCACGCTGCAGGGCGCGGAGGCGGTCGCCGGAGCAGATGCCGAGCCGGTAGTGCTGCACCTGGTGGACTGTTCGCTGATTACCCCGCCCCGGGCCGGCCCCGATGGCCGGGTCCGCTACCTGATGCTCGAGACCCTGCGCGCTTACGGGACCGACAGGCTGGCCGAGGCCGGGGAGGAGCCGGGGGCCGCGGCCGCGCTGGCCCGGTATGCGCTGCAGGTAGCAGAGCAGGCCGCAGCCGGCATGCAGGCCAGCGGCGGGGAGCTGGAAGCCGCGCGATGGCTGGACGCCGAAGACGCCTTGGTGCACCAGGGCCTGACCTGGGCGCTGGAGCATGACCCGCCCGCAGCGCTGCGGCTGGCGACCGCCCTGGCGCCCTGGTGGCGGCTGCGCGGGCGTCTGGCCGCGGGATACGCGACGCTGGGTCGCGCGGTCAGGTACGCCGCACCGGGCGGGGAGGCGTGGTGCGCCGGACAGTTCTGGCTCGGCGATCTGGCGCACCGCATTTCCGACCTCGCCGCCGCGCTCGGCCATTTCACCGCCGCCCGTGATGCCCTGGCCGCCGGTGGCCCGTCGCCCCTGCTGGTTGATGTCCTGATAGGCAGGGCGGATGTCCTGCTGAATCATGACCGGGTGCCGGAAGCCGCCGAAGAAGCTCGCCGCGCCCTGGCCATGGCCGGCGAATACGGCTACCCGCCCGGGGAGGTTATGGCCCTGACGGCCCTCGCCTGGTGTTCGAACTACTCCGGCGACGCCGAGAACTCCCTGAAGTGGGCATTGCAGGCACAGCAGGTCGATACCGCCGGAATTTCTGACTGGACCGCCCGGGAGGCTGGGGTCATCTTGACTGCTGCCCTGACCGAAGCTGGCCAGTCAGCTCCCGCGACGCAAACCTGCACCGAATTGCTGGCCCGCGCCCGGGACGTGGGCGACCTGCAGGACCTCGCAGACGGCCTGTGGCTCATGGCGGAGATCGGCCGGCAGACCGGCCGCATCTCCGACGCCGGGGCGCACCTTGGCGAATCGCTCGAGGTCGCCGCGCGGATTGGTGACCGTCTCCGCATGATCGACTGCCTGGATACCTGCGGGCATCTGTGCGCGGCGACGGGGCGCTGGGCCGAAGCGATCACGCTGTGGGCCGCCCAGGCCACCCGCAAGGTCCAGATCGGCATGCCGGATCTGCCGCAGTTCGCCGACCGCCGCCAGGCATCCATCCGGAAAGCCCGGCAGGCACTGGGATCCGCCGCCACGGCAGCGGCCGAGGAACGCGGCACGGCGATGACGCTGGCCACCGCCGCCGAATACGCAGCCCTGCTGGCCGCCCCCGGCCCACAGCAACCCCAGCCGCCGCCCGGCCTGGGACAGCTCAGCCCACGGGAACAGGAACTGGTCATCTTGGTCGCCCAGGGCGCCACCGACGCCCAGATCGCCGAGCGGCTGTCCATCAGCGTCCGCAGCGTCCGCTCTCACCTGGACCGGATCCGCGACAAGACCGGGTGCCGGCGCCGCGCCGACCTGACCCGGCTCGCCTTGCAGGCCGGCCTGGTCAGCCGGCCGCCTGCGAACCGGCCAGGCGGACGCTGAAGATCACCGGCGCTGATGGGCACCGCGTGATGCAGCCAAGCGTGAGCAGCATAAACCGCACGAACCGCCTCGATAGGCGTCCGGGCTGTGGCATGTGGTTGCCGGCTGGAGGCCCCGCCGAAACTGGCCGATCGGCGCTGGGCGTCAGCGGCGCTAGCTGGCTATCTGGCTGGCCGGCCCGTAGGCGGCTACGAAACCCTGCCGCCAGCTGGGGTAGCGCAAGGTCCAGCCGAGTTCTTTCTTCGCCTTGGTATTGTCGGCGCCGCGCGACTGGGTCGCCATCGCGGCCATGGCGCCACCTGCGATCAGCCCGGCCAGCCAGGACGGCACCCGCCAGGGCTGCTTGGCGCCGAGCACTTCCGCGAGCACCGGCAGCCACTCGCGCATCGGCGCGGGCTCGTCGTCGACCACGTGATAGATCGCCGGGCCGTCGCGGCCGAGGGCGAGCACGGTCGCCGCGGCCGCGTCGTCGAGATGGATCCACGAGGTCACGCCGTCGCCGGCACCGATGATTGGGTACTGCCGCTTGCGGACCATGCCCGCAAAGCCGTTATCCCCGGGGCCATAGAAGCCGCCGTAGCGAAGGGCGATCCCGCCGGCGGCGGTGACCGCCTCGTCCAGATGGGCCATCGCGGCGTTTGTCTGCCGTGCGGCAGCGGGCGGGTTCGGGTCGAGCGGGTCGTCCTCGGTCTTTACCCAGCTGCCCTCGCGCGCGTAGCGGTAGCTGGCGAAGCTCTGTGCGACGAACCGGCGCACGCCCGCCTCGCGCGCGGCGGACAGCAGCGCGCCGGTGCCCTCGGTCCGGATCCGGTTGGTCCGCGCGAAGCTTCGGTCCAGGCTGCGCGACCAGCGCATGTTGGCCAGCGCAGTCGCTTCGTGGATGATCGCATCGGGGTGCGCCTCGAGCACCGCCCGCCGGACGGCGGGTGCGTCCAGCACATCCAGCGCAACCGGCTCCGCGCCGAGCGCCCGGATCCGCTCATCACGGCCGGCGGATACGAACGTGCCGATCACCTCGTGTCCTGCGGCGACCAGCTGGGGAACCAGGCGCCTGCCGATCGCGCCACTTGCGCCCGCGACGAACACTCGCATCGCGTCCTCCCTTTGGTCCCTGCGCTAGCTCGGTGTCTGGGTCTGGCTCTATGACCCCGCCGGAGGATCGAATGTGACAGTAGCGCGGGGGCGCAGGCGGCGGCGGACAGCCATGAGCGCCTGCGTTGAGTAGGTGGCATGAGGCGGTGGGCTGGCCTGCTGTGGAGAGGAGCCGATGATGGGTGAGGTCGCGTTCGTGGCGAGCGATGCTGACGATGGCCTGCGGGAACGCCTCAATGAGGAGATCAACGCCTTCAACGTCGCGGCGACCGGCCTTGCCGACGGCGCGCTGCTGGGCATCGCCGTCCGGGACGACGGCGGTGCCCTGTTGGCGGGGCTGTTTGGGTGGACGTGGGGCGGGTGTGGCTACATTGAGGTTCTTTGGGTGCGTGCCGACCAGCGCGGTAGTGGCCTGGGTACCCGGCTGCTGGCCGCGGCGGAGCGGGAGATCGGCCGCCGTGGCTGCGGTCAGGTGGCCTTGAGTACTCACTCCTTCCAGGCACCCGGGTTCTACGCCCGCTTCGGTTACCAGGAGTGCGGTCGCACACCGGCCTACCCGCGCGGGTACGACCAGATCCACTTGATGAAGCGGCTCAGCTGACCCGGCTGCTGCGGGGCGGGCGGCGGGACGGATTCGCCGGGCCCGGCCCGGCTCGAACCGAACCCGGCGCTCAAAAGACCATTACCTCCGAACAGGACACCGCCGGCCAGGAGGTCAATGCCATAGAGCAGAGCAGCGCCTAACCTCAACCACCGGTCACCACAGTGCCGTCTCACAGACCATGATCACGGGCGTGGCCGCCACGGGGCGACATCCTAGCTATAGCTAGGAAACTATGGCGGCCAGGACAGGAAGGCTTCTACGGCCTTCTCGGATGGCGTATTTACCCGGGTAACTTCTCGCTGCCGAGACACGGCCAGCCAACGGACGGTACGGCGGGAGACGGTAGCGAGCGTAGGTGGTCACGTGAGCCCGTGCGGGGTCCAGCGCGAGCTGTGCATAATGATCGAACAGGCCATCCCCTCCTGACCGGAGGCCTGCCGTGCCCGAGACGCCGACCGTCCCACCCCTGATTTCCGGGTCCCTTCCGCTCGTCGGGCACGCCCCGCACTTCCTGCGCGACCAGCTGCGGCTGCTTGAACGTGGCTACCAGGAGCACGGCGAGGTCTTCCGGCTGCGCCTGCGCCCAGGCCGCAGGCCCGCGATCGTCCTGCTCGGCCCCGACCGGGCCCGGTGGGTCTTCAAGGCCACCGACGATCACAGCCTGTCCATCGGTCCCAGCCTGGCGTTCACGCGCCGCCTGTTCGGTCCCGACTTCTACTTTCTCGCCCCACCCGATGAGTACCAGCACCAGCGCGAGATCCTGCTGCCGCTGTTCCGTGCCGGGATGGGCGCTTCCCACATGGCCATCATGGAACGCCGCTGCGCCGGATTCCTGGCCCGGCTCGGGGACCGCGGGACCTTCGATCTCCCGCAGCAGATGAACGAGCTGGTCCTCGGGATCATCATGGAGTCTTTCCTGGGCGGTGACTTCGCCCGGCACATGCCATCCACCGTGGCGCAAGACTTCCGCGACTTCATCCGCGGCCTCGATCCGATCACCCCGGGCTGGGTGCCGGCGCCGCACCTGCGGCACGCCCGGCGCGCCCGCGACCGGCTGCGTGACTCCGTCGGCGACCTGGTCCGCGCCCGGCGCCGCGAGCCAGCAGATCCACCCGACTTCCTGCAGGTCCTGATGTCGGCCCGAGCGCTCGACGGGACTCCCGTCACCGATCAGTGGGTCGTCCAGATGGCGCTGGGCGTGACCTTCGCCGGGCACGACAGCACCACGGGTCACCTCTCGTGGGCCCTGATCGATCTGCTCCAGCACCCAGCCGAACTCAGCAAGGTCCTCGCCGAGCAGGACCGGATCCTCCCGGAAGGGACTCCGCTTGACCTGCCGGCCGTGCACCGCATGAGTTGCCTGGACCGTGCCCTGCGGGAGACCTCGCGGCTGCGTCCGGTGGCCCCCGTGCTGCTCCGCCGGGCCCTGCGGCCGATCGACATCGACGGCCACACCATCCCCGAGGGCGCCGATGTCCTGGTCGCTCCCGTCCTCAGCCACCGCCTGCCCGGGCTGTTCGACGACGCCGCGCGCTACGATCCGGATCGCTACCTGGCCGCTCCCAGGCTCGCCAGTCACCTGCACGGCTTCGGCGGCGGATCCCACCGGTGCCTAGGCGAGCACTTCGCCCGCTTGCTGACGCACGTGGCCGTCACCCGGATCCTGCAACGCTACGACCTCACTCTGGCCGACCGCCCTGCCCCCGTGCGGACTCCTGGGTTCAAGGGGCCGCGGTCCCCCTGCCGGATCCAGTACAAGCGCAGAAGCCAGTGACCTGCGGGCAACGGAGAAGTGCATGACCGAGATGCTTCCCGCAACGGACGGGACAAACGCAGCCGGATCGGCGGGTGGCCGGGACCACCTGCATGATCATCATTCCGGGGGCGTCGCTGACCTTCGGCGCACCGGGATCAATCCGGATTTCTGGTACCCGGTGGCTGTATCGGGGAGCCTGCGGGAGAAAAAGACGTTCGCTGCCACGTTCGCGGGTGAGCGGATCGCGTTGTACCGCGGCGGGAGCGGCACGGCCTACGCCTTGGAGGACCGGTGTGCCCACCGCCAGGTACCGCTGAGCATGGGCGTCGTGGAAGGCGACTCGCTCCGCTGTTGCTATCACGCCTGGACCTATCGCGGAAACGGCCGCATCTCGCAGATACCGTATCTGCCCAAGGGCGTCGACCGGCCGCCGCGCGGTGTCCGCGCCTATCCGGTCCGCGAGGCTTACGGCCTGGTGTTCGTCTTCCCGGGCGACCCGCAGAAGGCGGCCACGACAGCGCTGCCCGAGCTGCCCGAGTTCGATTCCGCCGGGCACAAGACCATGACGTTTTCCCGCACCGTGCACTGCCACTACTCGTTCATGCACGAGAACCTGCTTGACATGAACCACCAGTTCCTGCACCGGGGCGTGATCGGCAAGATCCAGCCCAGGCTCCTCGGCTACGACACCGGCCCGCAATCTGTCGAGGCCCGCTATCTATTCACCCATGCCGGCGGGAAGAAGAACCCCGCTGCCGGCCTGCTCGCCGCCCAGCGGCCCGGCAGCGGATCGCTTGGCTTCATTACCATCCGCACCGCTTACCCCTACCAAACCCTCCAACAGGTCCCCGAGAACGCCGAACTCCCGGCGTTCTCCCTCTGGGTGGCCTACGTCCCGGAGGATGCCGAACAGCGCACCAATCACGTCTACGGTCTGCTCATGATCAAGAAGCCGCCGATCCCCGGGGCCCTTCATCTTGCCTGGCCGTTTATCCGGCGCTTCACCGAGCGCGTGTTCGCCGAGGACCGGATGGCGGTCGAGGCCGAGCAACGGGCCTGGGACGAACAACGCGAGGACTGGAACCACGAGGTCTTCCCGCTGATCATCGACGTCCGCGACGTGCTGCGCACCAACGGCGTCCCCATCCGCCCCGGATCCGCCGTGTGCGGCGCCGCCGCGTTCTGCGGCAACCGGCCGCCGAGCAGCACGACGCCACAGGCCGAACCCAGCCAGCCCGGCTGACCGCCGGCACCGTTCCTCAACCGCGTTCAGCCCGGGCGGGCGGACCCTGGCCGCATCTGCCGCGATTCACTGCAGTGTCCGCGAGGCTGCTCGCCTGTGCAAGCGCGGAGTCAGCCTATGACCGAGTCGATCACGGTCGGCTGGACGTCGTGCCCGTCGAGGCTGTCGAAGATCCCCGGAGCGTTCTGGAACTCGCCGCTGGGGTTGCCGTGCAGATCTGAGTTCTCGACCGTCAGCGCGCCCTGTCCGTTGTCGACCACGCAGAAGATGGCACCGCCGCCTTCGCGGGCGCTGTCGGAGCGGATCACGGTGGCGTCGATGACCAGGTTGTAGTTGTTGCCGTCGGTGTAGACACCGCCGCCGCTGCCGCCGCCGGGGGTGCCGGCCTGCGCCGGGTTCGCGCCCCAGCCGGTGGCCTGGTTGCCGGCCAGCAGGCTGTTGGTCAAGACGAAGTTGGCGTACAGGCCGCTGATCGCGCCGCCGTTGGAGCACGTGTTGCCGCGGAAGGTGTCGCCGGTCAGGTAGACCGGGGTGTTCATGTCCATGCCGTAGGCGCGTATGGCCCCGCCGCCGAGGTCGGGACCGTACTCATAGCAGCCGTTGCCGGCGAAATCGGAATTGACTACCGTGAGCTGGCCGCCCTGATCGAAGATGGCGCCGCCGCCGTAGTCCGCTGACCCGCTGACCTGGTGAGCGCCCGAGTAGCCGTCGACGAACCTCATGTTCTGCACGATCAGGTGCGGCCCGGTCTGCTCCCAGCAGCCCGGGCAGGTGTCCATGTCCAGGATCCGGATCTTGCCGCCGCCGCTGAGGGTGACCTTGCCGCCGCCGTCGATGACGATGAGGTCACCATGCACGATGTTCGCGGTTTGCGTCATCGTGATCGTGACCGGCTCAGGCCCGCAATTGAAGGTGATGACGCCGCCCATGGCCACCGCCTCGACCACGGCGGCCGAGGTACAGCTGGCCGCCGTGCCGTCACCGATGATGTGGTCCGGATGGGCGGTGCTGACCGCCTGGCCTGCCGGGGGCACATAGGCGTGGCCATCCGGGTTGCCGTACCGGTGCAGCAGCCGGCTGGGCGCAGCCGCAGGTACCTTCGGCTTCAGCGTCGCGGCCGGCGTCGGTGATGCTGCCGGCGCGGGGGACGCAGCCGGTGGCGTCGTTCGCGCGGCGGTGTCCGGGCCGGCTGCGCTCGCCTGGTGAGCCGCCGTGCCGCACGCGGCCACGGCCAGCACCGAACCGATAACAGCCAGGAACCGTCCGAAATCGCCCGCCGGCCGCATGGTGCCACATGCTAACCGCCGCGACGATGCACCCGCCGCCGTTACCAGAACTCTCCAGCCGCCGACCACGAACCAGCGCTGAATCACCATGAACAGCGCCATTCACGATGGCGCGGAGTGCATGTCGGTCCATGCGGTGGCCGGGTTGATCAAGTTCTTTCGCCAGTGAGCCGGGCAGGCCGTTCAACTTGTCCGGGCCGCGATCTGCCGGGCCAGCTTGACGGCCTGCTGCGGACTGCCCTCCCAGGGAAGACCGTGACCGGGCAGGATCCAGCGAGCATTGACCGGCTCGATCTTTTCCAGCGAGGCCAGGGCCCGATCGTGATCCTCGTTCATGAATCGAGGGAGCACTTGCGGCCCGGACTCGCCGGGGACAAGGCTGAGCTCGCCAGCGTGTCGCCCACGATCAGGACTTCAGGGTCGGCCAGGCTCAGGGCCGCGTTTCCGGCGGTGTGGCCGGGCGTGTGGATAACGCGGGGACGGCCCGGCACGTCCAGGACTTCTCCATCGGCGAAACCCGACGCCTCGGCCACGGGTTCCGTCCGGGCCACGCCATTGCGCAGGAAGTGCCCCACCAGATGCAGCACCGGCGGCTTCCACAGCGGGTACAAGGCCGGCCTGCTCTTGCGCATGGCCGCCGCCCGGTCATCGTGGTGCACGAGCACCGCCGCGCCCGCCTGCGTCCGGAGCCGTTCGGCATTACCCATATGGTCGGGGTGGTAATGGGTGAGCACGACGGCCTTGACGGATGACAGCGGAGCGTTCCGTGCGGCGAGGAACCGGGTCATCTGCGGCCAGTAGCCGGGCAGCCCCACGTCGATGAATGTGTAGGCGCCCGCGTCTTCAACCGCGTAGCAACCCAAGAACGTCGTACCGACCCGGAAGACTCCCGGGACGATCTCCTGGACCCAGGGCTGCCCGAGCTTGCGTGGCTGCGCGGTTCGGGTGATGTTCACTGAGGTCTCCTTTCGTGGTGCGCCCGGCGTCCGTGCGGACGCTAGCTTGTGCGGCTACAAGGCGGTCACCAGCGCTGACCGGTCTGCGCGTTGATGGTTACTGGGTCAGCCCTTCGTCCGGCGCGTCTCAGACGCCCCAGGACGCGGCGCTGGTCCGGTGCCGGGCAACCTCGCACGGTCTGAGTCTGCGTCTGGGACGTGGTGGCGGGGTATCCGCAGGCTTACTGCACTTCCCGGCTGGAAACGCGGCCAGGTGGCGACATCAGGCACACCGGATCATTGAGGCAGGCCCAGGCGCTTCGTCCGCCTCGCGTCTGGCCAGGCGTTCTGCCTTTCGTCCGGGGCGAAGCGGAGCACACTGGCCGATGTGAGTGACCACTACGCCGATGGGACATACCGCTGGTGGCATCTGTCGGAACCTTCGCCGGAGTTGCTCCAGGCCCTCGCCGACGGGTGGCTGCCACCATCTGGCCGTGCGCTCGACATCGGCTGCGGGCTGGGCACCGAGGCGGCTCATCTGCACCGGGCCGGGTGGCACGCCGCGGGTGTCGATCTGTCGCCCGGCGCGGTCGCGGCCGCCGCCCGGCGCCACCCCGGTCCTTCCTTCCTGCAGGCGGATCTGCTGCGCTTGCCGTTACGGTCCTCGAGCTTCGACGCCGGCCTGGACCGGGGCTGCTTCCACTACCTCGCCCCGGACGACCGCCCGGGCTACGCGGCGGAACTGCGCCGCGTACTGCGGCCGGGCGGCAAGCTGCTGCTGCGTGCGTCGCTGCGCGCTGCGGGAGTCCGCAACGACATCAATGAACAAGTCATCCTCGCCGTCTTCGCTGACTGGCGGGTCGAGTTCCTGCAGCGCACGAAGATCCCAAGCGACACGCTCTCTCGACGTGCTCCTGGTCCGCCTCACGACATGGGAGTAGGCGCGCAACGCCGCCGATATGCACGCTGGCGACTGGTTGGCGCCGGGCCACTGCTCGCATCCAGATCAGGGCAATCTGGCCGCCCTCCGTCCGGGCCGGGCAGGTAGCCCAGAGCGGCATCTGTGCGGTGTGCTGGCGGCGGCATACCGTAAGGTCATGCTTTCCGGGCCCTTGCTGGCCGGGATGAGCCGGCTCCCCGGAGATTGCCGGAACGCCCGCCGTGGTCTGGGCCGCCCGCGCTGGAGAGCGGCGCGGTGCTCGCCGTGGACGATCGGAGCTCCTTGTGATTAACGCCTCTTCCTACGCCGTCGGTGATCTTGTGGCCCAGGCGGGGTCGCAGGTCCGCGGCAACTGCCTGGCCGGCCTCGGAACGCACACCGTCTCGCTGCCGGTGGTCATCACGCACGGAAGCGCGCCAGGCCCGGTGCTCGTCATTACCGCCGGAATCCACGGCGGGGAATATGTTCCGATGGTGGCGGCCCGGCAATTTGTTCGCGATCTGGATCCCGCCCTGATGCGCGGAACAATCGTCGTGTGCCTGCAGTCCAGCCCGGTTGCCTTTCAACAGCGGATGGCCTTCGTCAACCCTCTCGACGGTAAGAACCTCAACAGGTCCTTCCCCGGAGACCCGTTGGGCGGCCCGACAGCGCGGCTGGCCGCCTGGCTATGGGAGAACCTGCTGGCCCGCGCCGACTACTACATCGACTGTCATTGCGGCGACCTTCCCGAGGCGCTTGATCCGTTCACGGGTGTCAGCCCGGGACCGGACGGCGTCCTCGATGAGCGGGCACGCGCGATGGCCGATTGCTTCGACGTCCCGCGGCTCATCGTGGACCCCTTGGAGGGATCCACCATCCGCGCCGCCGCTCTTGCGGGGATCCCCGCTGTTCTTATCGAGGTAGGCGGCGAGGGCCGCTGGTCGCAGGAGGAGGCAGATGTTCAGCGAAGCGGCCTGCGCCGGGCCGCGGCGCAGGTGGGCATACTGCCGGCCGAACAAGGCGCCCGGCCGCACCTGCCCCTCTTCGAGGACGCGGCCAACGTGCTTAGCGAGCGTGCTGGCCTGTGGTACCCGGAGGCTGCGCCCGGCACGGTGGTGGCCGAAGGAACACGCCTTGGCCGCCTCGAGGACCCGTTGGGGGAAGTCGTGCAAGAGATCCTGGCGCCCACGGCTGGTGTCCTCGTCTTCGGATTGAGCAGCTTGGCCGCGGTCGAGGGTAGTCTCCTGGCGTTGATAGCGCGGCCTCTGCCAACCACCTGAGCCGACTGCCAGACCAGATAGGCCAGATCCTCACCATCACAGACCGGCTCAACGGCCGGGCCAGCAGGCGGTCTCCATTTCGCGGTGAGGCCTTGCCCGGCATCCGCATCCGCCCGTATCTGCCTCGCGGCCGCCAGGAGGAGAAATGACCGTTGTTGCCGATGCGCCGGATGACTTCACGCTGGAGGCGTTCCGCCGGGTCACCGTAGATCGTGAGAGTGTCGTCATCGGCCCGGCCGCAGTACGGGTCATGGGTGAGGCCCGTGCGGGGTTCGAGCGCCTGTTGCGCGCTGACCCGGGCAGCTTCATCTACGGGGTGACCACCCGACCAGGCGTGGAAGTCGGCACAGCGATCCCGCCGGAGGAACTGCGCGACTATGCGCGCCGCTTCCGGGGGGTGGGCCGGGGCTTCGGCCGGGATTGCCTTGATGAGCGTGTAGTCAGAGGTATCGTCTTCGCCCGGCTGGCCGACTTCATCGGCGGCCACGCCAAGGTGCGGCCTGAACTCGCCCAGCGCGTAGCCGCCACCACCGGGCCCACGAACACTTCGGTACCCCGTAGCGGCCGGCCGGGCGCGACCGCTAATGCCCGGGAAAAGCGCTGATCCACCAGCGTCTGCCGGACCTCCTCGTAGCCGCCGACCAGCCAGGCGGTGCTGCCATCGGGTAGCTTCACCCGGACCACGGGCCGGTTCTTCAGCAGCGCCCGGAATGGCCAGGCGGATTGGTCCGGCGACGGGACGGCAGCGCCCGGCAGCTTGACCGGACTGTCTTCGACGGCCACGTGTTCAACTCCTCGTCCGCGCGTCGAGCACCTGCCGCCGGATGATCAGTTCGCCATGAGACTGGTGGGAAGGTGCCATCAGGCCAGCGGCCGGTAACCAGACCGTACGTCTGACTCGCCGACCATGCCAGCATCGTGACCGTCGGCCAATCCCGCCCGGGCGGGCGCGCCGGGTCCGGTCCGTCGCCGCCGGAGAGCATGATCATGCCGGATACTTGCCCAGATTCCTGCCAGCCGGCGCACCAGGCGAAGACGGCGTTCTTGCTCCGCTCCGTCGCACATAGTAGAACGAAACGATGGGAAGACAGGCAGCCGTCGTGCTTTACGTGCTCGCGCTGGTAGCCGTCGTGGTCGGCGCGGACGTCCTGTTCCTCAGGCACAACTTCTGGGCGCGGCTGATAGTAAACGTCGGAATTGTCGTAGTGTTCGCGGCGTTCTATTTGAGGTTCCTGAAGCGTCCATGACCGCAGCTCCACGGCGAACCCAAATCAACGCTTGCCGGGCCAGCGTACGGCCCCGACGGCACGGAGATGCCAGTACTCCCATGGCCTGATCAGACGCCTCATAAATCCCGCTCCCGTCACAACGCGTCACCGTGATAGCAGCCGCCGGGCAGTCGTTGATGCGGCGACCGTGCACGTTACGGTGACCGCCGACTGGCCTGGCGTCCTTGAATCGAGTTCCACCTGCTCTGCCCCTGGCAGCTCACCTGAAAGCAACGCCATCGGGACATGACGGATGGGAGCCTTCCGGTGCGATGATTTCCTGGCGGCCGCCCGTCTTACCGAGCATGACTATGACGACGAGAGTCCAGAGCGTGTCGATCCCGGTGGCCGATCAGGACCGGGCACTGGCGTTTTACACAGAGGTGCTCGGCTGCGAGCTGCGCACCGACATCGAGGTGTGGCCCGGGGCCAGGCTGGTGGAAGTGGTGCCCCCCGGGTCGAGCGTCGGCCTGGTGCTACTGCCCCCGGACAGCGAAATCCCGATGGCCGTACGGTTGGGCACGACCAACGCCGAGACCGCCTATGCGCGGCTTCGCCAGGCGGGCGCGAGGCTGCACAACGACGAAGTCGTGCACATCGACGGCTACCCGCCGATGTTCTTTTTCGCCGACCCGGACGGCAACGGGCTCGTATATCTAGAGGAAGAACCCGGCGGGGCCAGCGGCAACTGATGCCGGCATCCCGAACTGGGCCGTGAGCCGGAGTGGTCACGGCCCTGGAAGTGACCGGGCGGACCGACGACCGCATTCCGGCACATCGCCACCTCTTCCCGGTGCCCGTCGAACCGTGACCAGCGGCCAGGCGTCCACGCGAGGGCAACCCGGAGCAGGCCCGGCGAGCCTGCGCGTCGGACGCCTCGTACCGTGCTACGTTGAGCGCGCTAGAGACCCCTTCCGCGCGTCGGACGCGTCTGCCGTCGTCATGCGGAAGGAGCCGCAACTCATGCCACGTCTTTATGGTCCCCCGCACTTCACCGAGGACCCTTACTCACAAGTCGTTTCGCCCCACGGCATTCCGGTGGACAATCTCGTCGCTGTCCTCCAGAAGGAGATCAGGCGCAGCCGCATCGACAACGCCGTGCTCGCCGCCTACGAGATGTTCACAACCTCGGCGGATGTCGCTCAGCACCTGTGGCGGCGGCTGCGGCTCATCGCGGTCGAAGACGTGGGGATGGGTCTGCCCCTCGGGCCTGTGCTGATCGACGTGCTCCACCGTAACTTCAACGCCACCCCGGGTGGGGACTGGATGATGGCGTGTCACGCCGTGCGCCTGCTCGCTTCTGCGCCCAAGGACCGCACCAGTTCCGAGCACGCCGATTGGGTCGCCGCGAAGGTCGCCCTCGGAGAAGCGCTGGTCGAGGTCCCGGACTACGCCCACTGCGTGCACACACGCGCCGGCCAGGAGCTGGGGCGCGGTCTGATGCAGTGGTGGCACAACGGCGCTCAAGTGCGCGACGAACTGCCCTCAGCGGATCACCGATACCGTGAGGAGCTGATCGAGATCCACCGCCGCGACGAAGCCGAGAACGGGACCGCGCCCCGTCCGTCCCGTTGGGCAAGCGCTACCGCGGCTCCCGACTGCGACTGAGATGTAGGCGTCGCTTGCGCACGCTATTCGGCAGGTCTGGACGGTGAGCGATGGAACGCGGTTTCCTCAGGCAGCATGTGGAGAGATCTTGACGATGAGGTCAGCGTCGAGAGCTGCGGAGATACGCTCGAGCAGGGGAATGGTCGGGATGACGCCGCCTGCTTCGAGGCGGGAGAGCGCGGGCTGGGTCATTCCGGCGCGGGTGGCCAGCTCGACCTGGGAAAGTCCCAGGGCCAGCCGACGGTCGCGGACGGCCTGGCCGATCAGGTACGCCCGCTCTGCCCCGGCATAGCCTTCACGAAAGTCTGGCCGGTCACGCCGCCCGCGGGCCAGCTCGTCGTAGGAGGAGTGGTCGGCAGTCATGTCAGGGCGCCTCTCAGTCGAATGTGTCATGCGCCGGGCCGTGCTCGGCCTCACAGATTTTCTGGGCTTGTAAGGCGCGGGCCACCTCGGCGGTCTCAGCGCTGCGGGTCCTGCGGAAGACGGTCAGGAGGATGACGCGGCGGCCTGGCGCAAGCCAGTAGGTGACGCCGATCTGCTGGGCGAGCAGATAGAACCGTAGTTCCCGGACCTTCCCGCCCAGGTGGCGGGTATATGGCTCGCGGAGGTTCTCGGCCTGCTCGGCGAGCAGGCCGACGTGGAAGTCGACCCGGCCGAAGTCACGGTCGCTCAGCCGGGTCAGCCAGGAGCGGACTTCAGGCTCGACCTCGACCCCGCGATCGACCCGGTCGAGAATCTCGCTCACGCTGACTACGGTACGTGCGCGAAATCCACGGCGGTGGCCAGGGGATTCCAGCCGCCGCGCATATTTCAGGTCCGGTCGCACGCACGTGCGCCGGAACGCCTTGTGTTCAGGATATACGGAGCAAATATCAAGTAGATAACCAGATATTTTTCAGTAAAACTACAGGCTGGGCACGGATGCTTCAGATGGTTCCTCCTGGCGCCCGCCGCGGAGGGCACCAGGCGGATGCCCAGAACGCGCCCCGTCGGCTGGGCCCTCCCGGAGGCTGCCGGCCGGCGGGGCGCGGCCGCGATGGCTCCGGAGTCGCCGACTGCCGGCCCGGCCTTCCCGTCACAATGCCGCTAGCGTCCTGGAGGACGAGATGACCGAAACAACCCGGCGCCGATTGGACGCGGAGCGCCGCACGGCCGCTACGGCCAAGCAAATTTCCCGGCAGCGCCGAGGAGCTGCCTTACTCGGCGAGATGCTGGCGCGCGCCGCCGCCGAGGGCCTGCCAGCGATCGCCTGGACGATCGACAGCGCTGATGCCGCGCTCGCGGGCCGGTGCGAGGGCCGCCAGATGGACCAACGGCGTCAGGACTTCAACGCCTGGCGGCTTGCGATCGGCACGTGGGCGGGCCAGGACGCAGACGCCAAGCGCGAGTACGCCGACACCAGCGGCGCGGTCCGGCTAGTCGACCAGTGGGACCGGTTCGAAGGCGTGATCATAACTCTGACCGCTGACATCTGGGCGGAGGGCTAGCCCTTTATGGTCGCCACTCCCTCGGGCCGCATTCTTGTGCGCTGCCTGACATTTCTAGTCGGGTATCCGATCCTCGCGCAAAACCGCGCGCTCATCGGCACTATGTGGGTGACCTTCGGTCACCTGCCCCCTTCGGGCCACATAATGCCTGATCATGCGGGTGATCGAGGCCGGCGGGTCCGCTAGCGACGTTCGTGAGCGGGCCGACGCCGTGAGCGAGGTTGCCGACCGGCTGGCGCGAGACGCCGCGGCTGACGTTCGCAGTGGGTCTGGAGGCCGGATCCGGGATTGGTGTATCAGGACGCTGCCGCGTCCCTCCGTCAAGGCAGGGTGGCAGCCAGCGCGGGCACCGGTCCGGAGTGGCCGGAGGCGCTACGGCGTGGCTGGTCAGGAATTCTCCGGCGCATCTGATAGAGGTCGGCTTATGAGCAAGCTTCCTATCGTCTACGTCCGCGGTTACGCGGGACCCACCACCGGGATCGACTCAGCTGTCGACGACCCGTTCTACGGGTTCAACTCGGGCGGAACGCACGTTCGTGTCAACGGGGACGGCGACCCGGAGTTCTACCAGTTCGAAGGCCCGATGCTGCGGCTGATGATGGACGAGGGGTACCAGCTGCTCGTTCGGGGCGGGCAGGACGCCTACCTGAAGACCGTCCCGGACGGGGGGCTGAGCAATGCTCAGGCTTCGATCTGGATTTACCGCTTCTATGACACGGCCGCGGATACCTTCACCGCTCCTCCGAAGCGGCCGTTCCTTGATACTTTGTTCCGCCATGTCGAGGCGGAGGTGTCCGCGCCGGGGTTCGACGTTGAGGGCGCGGCGACAGGGTTGTATGACTTCATCAAGGAGGTCCTGGCGAAGACGGGCGCGCCAAGAGTCGACCTGGTGGCGCACAGCATGGGCGGGCTGATCGCGCGCTGCATGCTGCAGAAGATCTCGCAAACCCCAGACTCCAGCGGCCAGCCGAGGACGCCGGGAGCCGAACTCGTCGACCGGTTCTTCACCTACGCCACCCCGCATGGCGGGATCGTGTTCACCGCGGGGGCGATCAACCAGCTTGAGCAGGTGGTCGGGCCAGCCGGTTCGGAGATCTTCGCTCCGCACAACATGTACGGCTACCTGACCAAGGGCGCCAACTGGGGCGATGCACCTCCGGAGGGCTGGGATCCCCACGTCGTTCCCGCTGAGATCTTCGACCCAGATCGCATCTTCTGCCTGGTCGGGACCGACCCGCAGGACTACGGCCTGTCCCGGGTCGTCGTCGGGCCGCAGAGCGACGGGCTCGTCCGGATCCAGGACGCGCAGCTGGCGAACCCGGACACGCATCGCGCCTACGTCTACCGGTCGCACTCGGGCCGGTACGGCATCGTCAACAGCGAAGAGGGCTATCAGAACTTGCGCCGGTTCCTGTTCGGCAGATATCAGGTGGCGATCCGGTTCGGTGCGCTGGATATCGCTTCGACGGGCGCCGACGCCG
The DNA here is from genome assembly GCA_963729365.1 of uncultured Actinomycetota bacterium. Taxonomy (GTDB): domain Bacteria; phylum Actinomycetota; class Actinomycetes; order Streptosporangiales; family Streptosporangiaceae; genus JASHPR01. Next base: position 57,335 of record CAVSNQ010000002.1, on the reverse strand, counting down.
CAGGCGCGGACGCGTCCGCGGCGTGGCAGGCCGACCTGCGCATGTCCGTCCGCGGCTTGCCCGTCGTCATGGATGAGCAGCTGGCCGCTCACTACTGCCCGATCCAGCTCACCGGGGAACTCGCATCCCCAGCCGGGCAGGACGGGCTGGTTCCGCTGACCAACGTCTTCCTGCTCTCCCCGGGGGTCGGCCCGGGGCCGAGCCCCGACAGGTGCAGGTTCGCGCTGCAGCTGCGCGTGTTCCGGGTCCTGGAAAGGAACGGGTTGTTCGACTTCACCTACCATCTCGAACAGGTCGCGGACTGGGACGACACGCTGATCGCGGACATCGGGTATCCCGACGGCTCGCCCATGACGGGCGAGCCGCAGGTCTGGGCCGCGTGGAACTCAGCCGTCAGCGGCGTGCTCGCGGCGAATGACCCCATCCAGGATGAGCCCCTGCAGCTCGCCGGCGGCAGGTATGAGATACAGCTACCCGAAACGGCCCGGGCAATTCTGGGCGGCAGCAGCACCCTTTCCTTCACGGTCACCGAACGGCCGCTGTCCGGCGCCGGTGAGGACAGCTAAGAAGGGCCGGGATTCGGCTTGGCTAACTTGAGAAGGCGCAGGATCAGAAATCCTGGTTCCTTCCTCAGTTTCTCGTAGTCCTCGGGATAACGCTCGCGCATTGTTTCGGCTGGGACCGGCTCGATAAGTTTCTCGATGAGGAATCCGGCATCGGTGGCAGCCGCGCACAAAGCTGACAGCGGTTCACGCCAAAAATGCACTGCCTGGTCGCCCGATGGGGTGTGCCAGATGTCGGTTTCCAGGGTGGCCTGGAAGTAGGAGCCGCCTTTGCGCAGCCAATCCATCACCGGGTGCTGCGTCGATACCACAGCTGCCCCGCCAGGGCGCAGGACGCGGCAGAATTCGGCAAATGCGGCCGCGCGGTCGCTCGCGTAGTGAATGGCCAGCGCGCAGACGATGAGGTCGAAAGCGCCATCAGGGTAGGGCAGCGGGTCCCCGAGCGCCGCCTGGTCGATCTGCACTCGGCCTGCCGTCCGCTGTCTGGCCAGGTTCACCATGACCGCGCTCGCATCGAAGGCGGTGACCTCGGCCCCTCGCTCCAATAGTTCGCGCAGGTACAGGCCAGGCCCGCAGGCTGCGTCCAAGACCTGCCGGCCGGTGACGGGCCCGAGCGCGGCCAGCACCGCCGGCCGGTCGTAATGGGCGTTGTACGCGCTGTCCGCCGCGTGCTGCTGAAAGCTCAGGCCCATCTGGTCGTAGGCATCCCACAGGTCCTCACCCACCCAGACACCATGACACACGCCGACAGCACCGGCCGGCCGGGCCAGCCCTGCCACCGCAGATTCCACTTCAAGCGAGTCTGGCCACACCGTCAGCCGGCACGTCGGTCTGGCCGGACCGCGTGCCCCAACGCGGCTGCTGCTGCGCGCCGAGTGACCTCCTCGAACCGGTCAACGAGTGCGCCGCTGGGTCGAGGCTGATCAGCGCCGTCTTAGACCGTGCTAGAAGACTGCCGGCGGTACCGGCGTGCGCTGCGGCGGGCAGCCAGGCGCATGATGACCGGCGGGGGCTCCAGGCCGAGCTGGCGGAGCATTCCGGGTGCGTCTTCCTGGTGCCATACCTCGGTGACCTTGCCGTCGGGCGCGCGGAAGATCTCCTGCCCGGTCATCGTGACCGGCCGGCCGGTGGGTGGGAGCCCGAACAGGTCGAATACGCCGGTGTTGGTGCCGGTCATGGTCCACCGGCCGGCTACGAACTGCCCGTCGGAGACCACGACATCGGCGGTGAACCGCAGGTCGGGGAACGCCCGCCGGACCATGGCGACGGCCCAGTTGTGCCCGTCGAGCCCCGGGGGCTGGCCGGGGTAGGGATTGTGGTCGATCAGGTCTTCGGCCATCAGCTCGCTGGCCACATCGGTGCGGCCTTGCTCCCAGACCTCGGATAGCCAGCGCCGATACAGCGATTCAAGCTCGGGTGTGCTCATGGCCGCACGATACTCTCATTGAGACTATTGTCGAGGGGTGCCCGCGCTGACGACTACGTCCTACGCCGTCCTGGCCCTGCTGGCCCTGCAGCCGTGGACCACCTACCAGCTCGCCAGGCAGACGGAGCGGAGCCTGGGCTGGATCTGGCCCCGGGCGGTGTCCCGGCTGTATGAGGAGCCGAAGAAGCTGGTGGCCGCCGGGCTGGCCACCAGCCGGCCCGGGCAACCGGCCGGCGGCCCAGCACCGTGTACACCATCACCCCCGAAGGCCGCCACACGCTGGCCGCGTGGCTGGCCGAGCCGGGTACCGGGCCGCTGCTCGAGTGCGAGGCCCTGGTCAAGATCGCCTATGCCGATCAGGGGACCCGCGACGGCCTGCTGACCAACCTGGCCGCGCTCATCGATGACACCACCGCCAAGTTGCACTTCGGCCAGATGATCGCCGACTCCTACCTGGAGGGCCGCGGCCCGTTCCAGCAGCGCCTGCCGCTCAGCGGCCTGATGTGGCGGTTCTTGTGGGAATACCACGTGACCGTGCTCCGGTGGGCCCGGTGGGCCCGGGACCAAGTCCAGGCCTGGCCCGAAGACCTGTCCCAGATCGACGCGACCGCTGAATTCAGCCGGATCGTGTCCGCGGCCAGCAAGCCCTGAACGCCTCTGACCGCGCCGGTCATTCCGCGCGTTCGGCGGTACAGTGTCGCCGTGGGGGGGTTGCCCGCGGCGAGCGTGCTGGTTGGCAGGGACGCTGAGCTTGCCGTTCTCGACTCGCTGGCCGCCCAGGCGGCCGGAGGGACCGGCGGCGTGGTGCTGCTGTGCGGGGAGCCCGGTATCGGTAAGACGCGGCTGGCCCGGGAGGCGGCCGGCCGGGCACGCGGCGCGGTGGTGTCGTGGGGAGCGTGCCGGGAGTGCGAGGGGGCGCCGCCGCTGTGGCCGTGGATGCAGGTGCTGGGCTGGCTCGGCGGGGAGATGGTCACCACCGGGGCGGCTGACGGGACTGCGGCCCGGTTCCAGCTTTTCGAACGGGCCGGGCAGGCGCTGCGGGATTCGGCTGCGACCTCCCCGCAGATCGTGGTGGTCGATGACTTGCACCGCGCGGATGAGGCGTCGCTGCGGCTGCTGGCCTACCTCGGCGAGACGCTGTGGCCGGTGCGGCTGGGGATGATCGTGACCTACCGCAATACCGAAGTGGCGCCCGCATCGCTGGCTGCCCGCGTGATCGCGAATCTGGCTCACGGACAAGGCGGCCGCTTGTGTGAGCTTGGCGGGCTGAGCGAACAGAGCGTGGCGCAGTGGCTTCGGGCCGTCGGCCTGGGCGACACCGATGCGGGTGATCTGCATGTGCGCACGGGCGGGAACCCGTTGTTCATTTCCGAGAGCATCCGCTTGTCCGCTGAGGGCTCACGGCCGGGGACGCCGTTGCGCAGTGTGGGGGAGGTGATACGGGAGCGGCTCGCGCCGCTTCCTCCGGGCTGCCAGGAAGCACTGGAGGTGGCTGCGGTGCTGGGCCGCGACTTCGAGTACCCGCCGTTGGCGGCTGCGTTGCGGGTCAGCCCGGCCCGGGCGGTGGCGGCTCTCGATCCCGCGGTGAGCGCACGGCTAGTGTCCCCCGATGGTGCTCGCGCCGGGGCCTACCGGTTTGTTCACACGCTGATCCGGGAAGCAGTGGAGGAGCAGCTCGCCCCGTCCCGGCGGGCGCGCCTGCACGCGCGGGTGTTCACCGCGCTGCGGGACACCGGCTGGGGGCAGCCCGCCGACCTGGCGCACCACGCCGTCCAGGGCCGGCCCAACATCATCGACGAGGTCGCGGCCGACGCCGCGCGTTCCGCCGCAGAAGCCGCCGACCGCTTGCTGGCCTGGGAGGACGCGGCGACATGGTGGCAGATGGCTGTCACCCTGGATCCGGGCGGCCAGGCGGACACCGGGCTGCAAATGCGGCTGGGCCGCAGCCTGCTGCTGGCCGGGCGCGTCGATGAAGCCCGCGCGTGCTTCGAGACGGCCGCTTGGGAAGCAGCCCGCACCGGCGACGGGGCGACGGTGGCTGCGGGTGCCCTCGCGGTGGGGGACACGGTCGCGGAGGTGGCGGCGGATCACAAACTGGTGGCCCTGCTCGATCAGGCACGCCGCTGTCCTGGCGTCCCGGCGGGGCAGCAAGCGCGGCTGCTGGCCCGGGAGGCGATCGCGGTCTACTGGCAGCCCGGTAGCCAGGACCAAAGCCGGCGTACCAGCCTGGCCGCCGTGGAACTGGCCGAACAAGCAGGTGACACCGAAGCGCTGGGCACGGCCCTGATTGCCCGGCAGTTCACGCTGCGGGGCCCTGACTTCCTGGAAGAACGGCTGGCCGCGGGTGCTGCGGTACTCGACATAGCCACCCGCCTCGGCCATCAGGACATGCGGTTCCGCGCCCACCAGTGGCTAGTGCCCGACCGCTACCAGACCGGGGCGATCGGCCTGGTGGCAGCCGACGTGGAGCAGATGGCGGCGATTGCCGAAGCACACCGCAACCCGCTGCAGCGCTGGTGGGTGCTGATCTACCGGGGCCTGCTCGCCGTGTCCGCCGGGCAGGCGGCCCACGCGGAGGCACTGGCGCACGAGGCAGCAGCGCTGGGGCGCCGGCTTGGCCAGCCAGCGGCAGACGCCTACCGGATCGGGCAACTCGGCCGGATCTACTGGGCCGCGGGAAGGCTTGCGGAACTAGAGGACGACATCGAACGCGCGCTGACCCGCTTCCCCGGCCTGGTCACGTTGCGCTGCATGCGCGCCTTGGCTCACGCAGCGGCGGGCCGCACCGCCGAGGCAGCCGGGGAGACCGAGGCGCTCGTGGCGGATGACTTCGCCATGCTGCCCCGTGACTCGCTCTACCTGGCGAGCCTGGCGATTCTCGGCGAAGCCGCCGTGGCCTGCCAGGCAACCGATCTGGCCCGGCCGATCCTGGACAAGCTCCTGCCGTACGCGTCACGGAACCTGATCCAGGGCGTCCCGGCGGGATGGGGAGCGGCCGCATGGCACATCGCCCGCCTGCAAATGACGCTCGGCCGGCGCGGCGACGCAGCCCGCTTCGCCGCAGCCGCGCAACGGCTGCACCGCCAGTGGGGGGCCAGAGGACTTGGCCACCCGCTCGCCGCCCTCGGCCGGCCGGCCGCAACGGTGCCGCTGAGCCGGCGCGAGCAGGAAGTGCTGACGCTGCTGGCGTGCGGCCAGGCCAACTCCGAGATAGCCGCCGCCCTCAGCGTCAGCGTGCACACCATCGAACGTCACGTCGCCAACGTCTTCGCCAAGCTCGGTGTCAGAAACCGGGCCGAGGCGACAGCCTGGGCCTACCGGCACGGGCTGGCCGGCTGAATACATAGTTTCCGTGATGTCCGGCGCTGGTGCCCGGTGCGAGCCTCGGGAGACACCATCACGCCACACCGGAGGCACCGATGACAGACCCAAAGATCACAATCGTGCAAAGCGTGTACGAGGCGTTCGGCCGCGGAGACATCGGCTTCATCCTCGACCAGCTCACCGACGACGTGGACTGGGCGTCCTGCCCAGACAGCGACATCGCCCCATGGCACGGAATCCACCGGGGCAAAGCCGAAGTACCTAACTTCTTCAAAGCGCTCGGCGAGAACCTGGAAATAACCGAGTTCACCCCTCTGTCGTTCGCCGCCAACGAGACCGACGTCATGGTGGTCACGCGCTGGGGCGCGACCGCCCCGGCGACTGGCAAAACCGCCACGATGGACATCCACCACTGGTGGCGGTTCCGCGACGGGAAGATCTGCTTCTACCGCGGCACCGAAGACACCGCCCAAACGCAAACCCTGCTGCGCAACGACTAACACACCACCAGCGCCACGGCACACCACGGCAGCGCCGGCGCCCTGGCCATGCACCTCGCGGTACGGCACCCGGCCGGATACCCGGCCTGGTGCTCGCCGGCCGCTCGGCGCCATCCCCGACGGCGGAGCAGGGGAGCAGGGATGATTGGAGCATGGACCCGTTGCCGGGCAGCCCCGCCGCCGATAGGCCGCGGGAGTGGCTTGCCCTGCCGGGCGGCGGGATCCGGCCGGTTGTCTCCGTCCCGGGCCATGGCGGCACTCCCGAGCTGATTGCGCACGCTGCGTGGCAGGCCCGCCTGCTGCGCACCTGCCGGTGCGGCAGCCCGCGTCTGGGATCTGGCCGGACCTGCGGCAGCACGCAGTGCGTTGCCTGGTTGCGCGGCCAGGAAGCCGGCCCGGCTGCCTTCGGACAGTGACCGGATACTCAGGGGAGAATGCCGCCGGACGCGCCGGCCGGGAGCGGATCCCGGCCGGCGCGTCGCTTACGACAGGGGTCAGCACAGGTGCCGGGTGAAAACCGCTGCGCGCTGTCCAGCGCGGCGCTGGCGGGCTGCGCTGATCACGCGTCCTCCCCAGAGGGCCATGCCGCTCTTGACGAATCAGATGAACGTTCGTTTAATTCTGTTCATGGGCCGCATCGCGGGCGTCACCGCTGCCGAGACCCGTGACCGGTTGCTGCGGGCGGCCGCCGACGTGTTCGCCGAGCGGGGGTACGACGGCACGCGCGTGGCCGACATCGCCGCGGCCGCAGGCGTCAGCAACGGCGCCCTGTACGCGCACTTCGCCTCGAAGGCGGAATTGCTCGTGGATGCGCTGCGGACGCACGGCCGGCGGCTGCTGGCCGACATGTTCGCCGCCGATCCCAGCCAGTCGGTCACGGATCTGCTTCTCGTCATCGGCCGGCGGTCTGCCCCGCCGCCGCGACGCCCGGGGCTACCTCCTGGTTGAGGCGCTGGTCGCGGCGCGTCGCGACGAGGAGGTGGCCCGGCCGATGCGCGATTACGTCGGCGAGCGGGCCGGCTGGCTCGCCGATCTCATGCGGGTCGCCCAGGCCGGTGACGAGATCGACCCCGGACTGTCACCGGAGGCGCTCGCCCACTTCTGCCTCCTGCTCGCGATGGGCAGCGCGCTCGTCACGCCAGGGCTGCACGCGGTTGACGACGATGAGTGGGGCGCCTTGCTCACCCGCGTGGTAGCTGGCCTGGCCCGGACCGGCATCACCGCACAGACAGGAACACCGCAATGAGAGTGCAGATCAGCTCCGAGCGCTGCCAGGGCCATGGCCGCTGCTACGACCTCGCGCCCGGCCTGTTCGGCGACGACGACGAGGGCTTCGGGAAGGTCTTCGGCGACGGGCTCGTGCCGCCGGGCCAAGACCGTGCCGCGCGCCTCGCCGTCGCCAACTGTCCGGAACGCGCGGTCAGCCTCGTCGAGGAGGCCTGACATGGCTGTCGATGACCGCTTCACCACAGACTCCCGCGAGACCGACCCCGACCAGCCCCTCGGCACGCGCAACGAGATCATCACCGGCCCGGTGTCCGACTGGGCGAGCGACTTCTCCCATCTCGAGCCGGAGTGGTCCGCCGACCCTTACCCGATTCAGGACGACCTGCGGCAGCGCTGCCCGATCGCGCACACCGGGCGCTTCGGCGGCGGGTGGCTGCCCACGCGCTACGAGGACGTCGCGGCCATCGCCTATGACACCGAGCACTTCTCCTCGCGGTCGATCATCATGAGCAACTTCCGGCCGCCCCGCGAAATCGCTCCGGTCGGCGGCTCGCCGCCGATCTCCTCCGACCCGCCGTTCCACCACGACGCGCGCAAGCTGCTGCTCCCGGCCTTCACCAAGACCGCGGTCGCCAAGCAGGAGCCGGCGACGAGAGCGTTCTGCCACTCGCTCATCGACGGCTTCGCGGGGCAGGACGTCGTCGACGCCGCATCCGACTACGCGCAGCACATACCCATGCGCGTCATCGCCGACATGCTCGGCTTCCCGCAGGAGGACGGACCGCGGTTCCGTGAGTTCGTCGAGAACACGCTCGAAGGCGTCAACCTGCCGCCCGAGGAGCGCATCGCGCGCATGACGAAGCTGTTCGACTACCTGCTCGCGCAGGTCCACGACCACCTCGACAACCCGCGTGAGGACCTCACGACCTATCTGATCAACGCCGAGCTCTACGGTCGCAAGCTCGAGTCCTCGCACGTCGTCGGCGCGATGACGCTGCTGCTCATCGCCGGCATCGACACGTCGTGGAGCGCGATCGGCGCATCGTTGTGGCATCTGGCCAGGACCCCGGAGGACCGCCAGCGGCTCGTCGCCGAGCCCGGGCTGCTGCCGACCGCGATGGAGGAATTCCTTCGCGCCTACGCGCCGGTCACCATGGCGCGGCTGGTGAAGGAGGACATGCACTGGCACGGCGTCGACATGAAAGCCGATGACTGGATCCTGCTGTCGTTCCCGGCGGCGAACCGTGACGCGGCGCAATTCGACCGGGCCGGTGAGGTCGTCATCGACCGGGAGGTCAACCGGCACGCCGCATTCGGCCTCGGCATCCACCGCTGTGTGGGCTCGCACCTGGCGCGCATGGAGCTGCGGGTCGCCCTCGAAGCCTGGCTCGAGCGGATCCCGGAGTTCAGCCTCGATGACCCGTCGGCGGTCAGGTGGTCAGCGGGTCAGATCCGCGGTCCGCGCGCGCTTCCGCTCCGCATCCGCTAGCCCGCGGGCGGAGGCTAGCCTTTTACGTAGGCCAGTTTCTCGGTGACCTTGCCGTCCTTGACGGTGATGACGTCGACGCCGCGCACGTGGCCGCCGGCCCAGTCGTACCGCCAGCGCTGCACGACCCGCGAACCGGCCGTGAACGAGTCTTCCACGGTGAAGTGGCTCGTCGTGTCGCTGAAGATCGGTTGCCATGCTGCGCTGATGGCCGCATGGCCGACGCAGCGGTCACCGTCGGGCGCGGGCGAGGTTGACTCGAACACGCAGTCCGTACTGGTCAGGGCCAGGGCTGCGGCGAGGTCGTGGTTGTTCCATGCCGCGTTGAACCGGCCGACGACGGCGGCGGCCGGTGCAACGGCCGTCTGGCTGGGGCTGGTCATGCCAGCGAGGGCTCGGCGGTCTGCAGACCGCCGCGGAGCATCTCCCGCAGCTCCGGGGTGTCCTGGTGACCGTGCTTGGCGACGGCGTGCGCCACCGCGGCGTCGAGGACTTCCTCCTCGCTGCCGGCGATGGTGAGCGTGCAGCCGATGTCGCTGGGTACCTGGCGGCAGTCGATCATCTTCCTGGCCATGATGGCCTCCTTCCGGTTGGACCGGGCCTGAGCCCGGCCGCGCTCCTGGCTGAGTGCCCGTGCTAGCGGGCGTAGTTGCCCGCGCCGAACCAGTCGACGGTGACGACGGGCTCGTCACCGACGACCCAGGCGTCGTGGCCGCTGGGCAGCGCCGTGACGTCTCCCGGGCCGGCGGTGAACTCGGTGCCGTCGTCCATCCGGATCGCCAGCCGTCCGCTGAGGTGGTACTGGAAGTGCGGTGCCTCGCAGCTGGCCGTGCCGGCGATGGGCTGTACGTCAGCGGACCAGCGCCACCCAGGCTGGAAGACCAGCCGGCCCACCTGGCCGCCGCCGATGGTGAGGATCTCGGCGCGGCCGCGGGGGAACTCGCGGGTCTCATCGGGCGCCTGGAAGCTCTTGTGCTCTGTTTTGTCCATATCAGCCCCCTGCGACGGCCGGCAGATCCGGTACACTTACTTATCGATAGGTCAGATTCTGACCTACTGGTAGGTCAGGCGTCAAGGACTGCGGAGGAACTTAATGGTGGCCAGGCGCGGGCCCGACGATGCCGGAACGGCCTCGCGGATCCTGGATGCGGCCGAACGGCTGGTCCAGGTCCGCGGGTTCAACGGCTTCAGCTACGCCGACATCGCCGCCGAGCTGGGGATCACCAAGGCCGCCCTGCACTACCACTTCGCCAGCAAGGCCGACCTGGGAGAGGCCCTCATCGCCCGCTACGCCAGCCGGTTCGCCGACGCACTCGCCGAGGCCGCCGCCAGCAGCTCTCCGGCGAGTTCCAAGCTGGCCGCCTATGCCGGGCTGTACCTGCAGGTGCTGCGCAGCCGCAAGATGTGCCTGTGCGGCATGCTCGCCGCCGAGTACCAGACCCTCCCGTCCCCCATGCAGGGCGCAGTGATCAGCTTCTTCGACCAGAACGAGAGCTGGCTGGAGGGCGTCCTGGAACAGGGCCGGGAAGACGGCAGCCTGCAATTCGCCGGCTCCCCGCGGGACACCGCCCGGATGGTCGTGGGCAGCCTGGAGGGAGCCATGCTCATCGCGCGTCCCTACGGGGACGTCGCGCGGTTCCAGGCCGCCGCCGCGAACCTGCTGGCCGGCCTGGCGCCACCGGCCGCCCGGCCGTCACCGGCCAGCCCGGTCCCGGCCGCAGCCCAGCTGACCTGAATCACTTGACCCTCGTAGCCGGACGCCGTGAATCCCTGCTTCATGCCGGTGCGGGGCGATGGTGGCGCAGGAAAAGCAGAGCGGCCGCAGTGCCTGCCGCGCGGATCTGCCCGTCGGCGATCAGCGCGGGGACCTGGTGCAGCGGGATCCAGTCGATGCGCTCCGCCTCGAAGGCGGCAGCGGGCTCGCCGTCGCAGATGGCCTGCTCGGTCCAGTAGATGTGGTTGACCGAGTCGGTCAGGCCGCCGGACGGCTCCAGTCGCAACAGCGGCCGCAGCTGCAGTGGTTCCCAGCCGGATTCCTTCAGCGCCTCCCGTGCCGCGGCGACCGTCAGGTCCTCTGCCGGGTCGGCGATGCCCGACGGCAGTTCCCAGCCCCAGGAGCCGGGAATGAAACGGTGTCGCCATAGCAGCAGGACCCGGTCGTGCTCGTCGAGGACTGCCGCGAGCACAACCGGGGGAAGGCGCAGCAGGTAGTGGTCCAGGCGCCGCCCGCCGGGCAGCTCGACCTCGGCCAGGTTCAGCTGGAACCACGGCGTACGGACGACCGGCTTCTCGCCCAGGTTCTTCCAGCTCATGCGGCTCTGCCTTCCTCTGAGCGGCAGCTTCTGCGCCGGAGGCCTTCATCCGGCCAGCGCAACGGATGGATGAGTAGGCTGCCGGGGACAAAATGGCTGTGTGCCGGGCGCCCGCCCCGGGCGCCAGCCGAGCATGGGGGCTGACAACAGCTGCGGATCCAGTTGGTCCTAGTTGTCATAGGTGTCCACTAGTCTGCCGGATGTGAACCTATCCGCGTGGGCCAGCCAGGTGGGCGTGGGCAAGTACACGGCCTACCGCTGGTACCACGCGAGGACGCTGCCGGTGCTTGCACGCCGGGCCGGGCGGCTGATCCTCGCCGGGCCGGCTAACCCGCCTGCCGCTGAGGGCCGGACGGTGATCTGCGCCCGCGTCTGGTCTGCAGGCCAGCGAACCGGCCTGGACAGGCAAGTGGCCCGGCTGACCAGCTGGGTGACGGCGAATGGCCAGGTAGTGGGCGAAGTGGTCACCGGGGTCGGGTCGGCGATGAGCGGGCGGCGGCGCAAGCTCGGGCGTGTCCTCAGCGACCCGGCCGCTACTCGCATTGTCGCCGGGCACCGGGACCGGCTGGCACGGTTCGGCGTCGGGCACCTGCAGGCCGCGCTTGCCGCCCAGGGGCGGCAGATCGTGGTTCTTGGTCCCGAGGAAGTCGACGATGACCTGGTCAGGGACATGACCGAGGTACTGACCTGGTTCTGTGCCCGGCTGTACGGGCGTCGCGGAGCGCGCAACCGTGCTCAGCGGGCCCTGGACTGCGCACAGTCCCCGGCTGCGGGAGCGTGACGGCGTGGCCGCGAAGTACCAGCCGCCCGCGGGCTGGGTCGTGCAGGCGTTCAGCTACGCCCTCGATGCGGGGCCGGACCAGCTGCAGGTGTTCGCCCGGCAGTTCGGCGGCCGGCGGAAGGCCTGCAACTGGACAGTCGGGCAACTCAAGAACGACATCGAGGCCTACCACGCCGGGCTCGCTGATCCTGATCGTCAGCCGCCGTCGCTGTACTCCCTCCGCCAGCGGTGGAACCAGGCCAAGTCATCGGTGTGCGTGGACAAGCAGACCGGCGAGGTGTGGTGGCCGGAGATCTCCAAGGAGGCGTTCGCCGACGGGATCCGCGGGGCCGTCAACGGCTACTGGCGCTGGCAGAAGAGCCGGTCAGGTGAGCTGGCGGGCAAGCGGGTGGGCTTCCCCAAGTTCAAGCGCAAGGGCCGCGACCCCGACCGGTTCACCATCACCACCGGCACGATGCGAGTCAACCCTGATCGCCGGTCGGTGTCGCTCCCGAAGGTCGGGACGGTTGCCACCTGCGAGAACACCCGCCGGCTGGAAAGGCTGATCCGCCTGGGCCGGGCGAAGATCCTCTCGGTCACCATCCGCCGGCACGGGACCCGGATCTTCGCGATCTTCCGGGTAATCGTCTCCCGCCGGCCGCGAACTCCCGCCCTGCCCGATTCGGCCGTCGGGGTCGACGTCGGCGTCCGGCGGCTGGCGACGGTGGCTGCTCCCGACGGAACCATTCTGAGCGTGGCCGAGAACCCGCGCGCACTCGACCGCAACCTGGCTGAGCTGCGGCAGGCATGCCGGGCGCGGTCACGTCGCAAGCCGGGCTCGATCCGGTACCGGCAGGCGAACAGGGAGATCACCCGGCTGCACCGCCGGGTCGCCGGCATCCGCAGCGATGCGATCAGCAAGCTGACCACTGGCCTGGCCAAGACCCACGGCACGGTGGTGGTCGAGACGCTGAACGTAGCCGGGATGCTCGCCCAGAAAGGCCTGCCCGGGGTCCGGACCCGCAGGAGGAACCTGTCCGGTGCCGGGCTCGGGCAGATCCGCAGGCAGCTGGGCTACAAGCAGGCCTGGTACGGATGCCGCCTAGTTGAGGCGGACCGGTTCTACCCCAGCTCGCAGATCTGCTCCGCCTGCGGCCGGCAGACGGCGATCGGCTGGGCCGAGGAGTGGGACTGCCCGGGCTGCGGGGCCCGCCATCACCGCGACGACAACGCCGCGGTCAACCTGGCCCGCTATCCCGATTCGGGGTGGCAGGCCGTGGGACCAGTCGGGTCCCGCGTCAAGCGCCGAGCCGACGGTAAGACGGGACCTCGTCCCGCGCGTGGCATTGAAGCGCCGAACCCAAACCCCGAGAGGGGTGCCGCATGAACTGCAACTACAAGCAACTCAGCGGCAACGGTTGAGATGCCGTGGTTTCCGGACTTCGCCAATGCCGTGGAGCTAGCGCGCAGGCAGACTCGCGCCGCCGCTCAGGCTGATCCAGTCGCGCAGTACTTCACCGCGCTGAACAAGGGTGACACTCACGTTCTGGAGGATGTGTGGCCGGGCCAGGTGGTGATCTACGATCCCCGGGCAGGCGAGGTCCGCGGGCACCGGCAGGTGCGGCAGTTCATCAGCCGCAACCTGTCCTGGCTGGCCGGGCTCCACGCCCGCACCGAGACCGTGGCTTCCACAAGTGCCGGCGGGCGGGCCGTAGTAGAACTGCTGGCCCGCGTGGACCACGACGGGAGGGAGCTGGCGTGGCCGGTGGCGGTGGTCGCCGAATCTCCCGACGATATGTCGGTGGTGTTCCGCACCTACTGCAGCCAATGGCCGGTCGACGAGCGGCGTCACGTCAGGCCTCCGATACTCAAGCCCGGGCCAGCCAGCCCCGGTGATGTGGTCGGCCGCTACCAGGCCGCGCTGGCCGCTGGAGACGCCGAGGCGGTGGTGAACACCTTTGCGCCGGACGGGTACTTCCGCGGGTCCTTCGGCCCGCGCTATGCCCACCGCGGCACCGCCGAGCTGCGGTCGTTTTCACCTGGTGCTTCAGCGCGGGTGGCGGCATCGGCCTGCAGCAGTGCGCCGCGACCGACGACGGGGTGCGCTGCGCCCTGGAATACAACTTCGTCCGCTGGGGCAGCCACGACCTGCCGCCCCAGGCCGGACTCGGGGTTTACGAGCGCGGCCCGGACGGGCTGCTGGCTGCGGTCCGCGTCTACGACGATGTCGAAGCGCCCATCGGGCACCCCGAGGCGGCGGAGCCGGGATAAGCATGCCGCCGCCAGGTAGCGACCACGAGGAACGGCTGACGACCGATGCGGAACTCCAGGCCGTCAGGGTCGGCAAGCTGACCCCGCACAATGCGCCGATCACGCTGGCGGAGTACGACCCGCGATGGCCAGTGCTGTTCGACCACGAGGCCGCCCAGATCCGGGCGGTTCTCGGTGCCGTGGCCGTGCGCGTTGAGCACGTCGGTTCCACGTCGGTGCCGGGCCTGGCCGCCAAGCCGATCATCGACATCGTGCTGGCTGTCCCTGACTCGGCGGACGAGCCGGCGTACGTGCCCGCGTTGGAGGCAGCAGGCTATGTCCTGCGCATTCGTGAGCCGGACTGGTTCGAGCACCGGCTGTTCAAGAGCCCGGACACCGACATCAACCTGCACGTGTTCACCGCTGGCGCGGCTGAGATCGACCGGATGCTGGCGTTCCGCGACCGGCTGCGCGCCAACGATTCAGACCGTGACGCCTACCTGCGGGTCAAGCGCGACCTGGCGCAGCGTACCTGGCGGCACGTGCAGCACTATGCAGACGCCAAGACCGCCATCGTGGACCAGATCACGACCCGCGCCACCGCGGCGGATCAGCCGCCGAGCGGCTCAGCGAAGAAGTCGCGGGCCGCCGACCAGGACACGTCGAGCCCCTTGACGTAGGCGCCGAAGTGCCCCCGGGCATGATCACCAGCGGCGCGGCCCGGGCGCAATAACCCCTCAATCCAACCACCCTGAACGCCACGCCGCGACCGCCCGCCGTACCCCCGGGAACTCACGTGCGGCCCAGGGGGCCGGCGGAGGGCTGGTTGCTGGCGGTCAGGCCGCCTGCCCGTCCGACAAATGGGCGGCCAGGCCAGCGAGGCTGGCCGTCTGAGACCCGGTGGTGATGCTGAACGTGCTGCTGGTCGCCGATGTGAGGGTTCCGTCGGTGGCCTTGAGGGTGTAGCTGCCGGCCTTGCCGGTGATCTTGCAGCCGGCGAACGCGGCGACGCCGGCCGTAGCGGTGACGGGGTTGGTCGTGCAGCTGAGTGTCGCCCCGCTGCCCGGCTGGCTGGCGATGGCCAGGGTCACCGCGCTGGAGTTGGCGGTCACGACGTTGCCGCCGGTGTCCTCCACCGATATTTTCGGCTGGCCAGACCAGGCCGTCCCGCTGGCGCCGCCGCCGGGCTGGGTGGTGAACGCGACCCGCGCGGCCGCGCCCGCGGTGACGCTGAGGGTGCTGCTGGTCGCCGACGTGAGGGTTCCGTCGGTGGCCTTGAGGGTGTAGCTGCCGGCCTTGCCGGTGATCTTGCAGCCGGCGAACGACGCGACCCCCGCCGACGCGGTGACCGGGTTGGTGGTGCAGCTGAGCGTAGCCCCGCTGCCCGGCTGGCTGGCGATGGCCAGCGTCACCGCGCTGGAGTTACCGGTCACCACGTTGCCGCCGGAATCCTCGACCGACACCTTCGGCTGCGTGGACCACGCCGCAGCGTTCGCGCCGCCGCCGGGCTGGGTGGTGAACGCGACCTGCGCGGCCGCGCCCGCGGTGACGCTGAAGGTGCTGCTGGTCGCCGACGTGAAGGTTCCGTCGGTGGCCTTGAGGGTGTAACTGCCGGCCTTGCCGGTGATCTTGCACCCGGCGAAGGCGGCGACGCCCGCCGAGGCGGTGACCGGGTTGGTGGTGCAGCTGAGCGCCGCGCCGCTGCCCGGCTGGCTGGCGATGGCCAGGGTCACCGCGGTCGAGTTGCCGGTCACCACGTTCCCGCCGGTGTCCTCGACCGACACCTTCGGCTGCGTGGACCACACCGTCCCGTTAGCGCCGCCGCCAGGCTGGGTGGTGAACGCGACCTGCGCGGCCGCGCCCGCGGTGACGCTGAGGGTGCTGCTGGTCGCCGAGGTGAGGGTTCCGTCGGTGGCCTTGAGGGTGTAACTGCCGGCCTTGCCGGTGATCTTGCACCCGGCGAACGACGCAACCCCCGCCGACGCGGTGACCGGGTTGGTCGTGCAGCTGAGCGCCGCGCCGCTGCCCGGCTGGCTGGCGATGGCCAGGGTCACGGCGCTGGAGTTACCGGTCACCACGTTGCCGCCCGAGTCCTCGACGGAGACGACCGGCTGAGTCGGCCAGGTCGTCCCGTTAGCGCCGCCGCCAGGCTGGGTGGTGAACGCGACCTGCGCGGCCGCGCCCGCGGTGACGCTGAGGGTGCTGCTGGTCGCCGAGGTCAAGATCCCGTCGGTGGCCTTGAGGGTGTAACTGCCGGCCTTGCCGGTGATCTTGCACCCGGCGAACGACGCAACCCCGGCCGACGCGGTGACCGGGTTGGTGGTGCAGCTGAGCGCCGCGCCGCTGCCCGGCTGGCTGGCGATGGCCAGGGTCACGGCGCTGGAGTTACCGGTCACCACGTTGCCGCCCGAGTCCTCGACGGAGACGACTGGCTGAGTCGGCCAGGCCGTCCCGTTAGCGCCGCCGCCAGGCTGGGTGGTGAACGCGACCTGCGCGGCCGCGCCCGCCGTGACGGTGATGGTCTGCTGGACCTGGGGCGCGGCGGTGTATCCGTTGCCGGCGGCCTGGTTGGCGTCGATGACGCAGCCGCCGGGAGTGAGGTAGTTGACGGTGGCGCCGTTGGTGCCGGACACGGTGCAGACGCCGGTGCCGCTGCTGGCGTCGACGCTGAAGGTGACCGGGTTGCCGGACCCGCCGCCGGTGGCGGTCAGCGTGGCGGATTGCCCGGCGATGCCGGAGCCGGGCGCGGTGAAGGTGATGACCTGCGTGCCGGTGCTGACGGTGATGGTCTGCTGGACTTGGGGGGCGGCGGTGTATCCGTTGCCGGCGGCCTGGTTGGCGTCGATGACGCAGCTGCCGGGGGCGAGGTAGTTGACGGTGGTCCCGTTGGTGCCGGACACGGTGCAGACTCCAGCGCCGCTGCTGATGTCGACGGTGAAGACGACCGGGTTGCCGGACCCGCCGCCGGTGGCGGTCAGCGCCGCGGACTGGCCGACCGTGCCAGGGCCGGGATTGGTGAACGTGATGGCCTGCGTGCCTTCGGTGCCGACGGTGATGGTCTGCTGGACTTGCGGCGCGGCGGTGTATCCGTTGCCGGCGGCCTGGTTGGCGTCGATGACGCAGCTGCCCGGGGCGAGGTAGTTGACCGTGGCGCCGTTGGCGCCGGATACGGTGCAGACTCCGGTGCCGCTGCTGGGGTCGACGGTGAAGGTGACCGGGTTGCCGGATCCGCCGCCGGTGGCGGTCAGCGTGGCGGATTGCCCGGCGATGCCGGAGCCGGGTGCGGTGAAGGTGATGGCCTGCGCGCCGGTGCCGACGGTGATGGTCTGCTGGACTTGCGGCGCGGCGGTGTATCCGTTGCCGGCGGCCTGGTTGGCGTCGATGACGCAGCCGCCGGGAGTGAGGTAGTTGACCGTGGCGCCGTTGGCGCCGGATACGGTGCAGACGCCGGTGCCGCTGCTGGGGTCGACGGTGAAGGTGACCGGGTTGCCGGACCCGCCGCCGGTGGCGGTCAGCGTGGCGGATTGCCCGGCGATGCCGGAGCCGGGTGCGGTGAAGGTGATGACCTGCGCGCCGGCGCTGACGGTGATGGTCTGCTGGACTTGCGGTGCGGCGTTGTATCCGTTGCCGGCGGCCTGGTTGGCGTCGATGACGCAGCTGCCCGGGGCGAGGTAGTTGACGGTGGTCGCCGTTGGCGCCGGATACGGTGCAGACTCCGGTGCCGCTGCTGGGGTCGACGCTGAAGGTGACCGGGTTGCCCGACCCGCCGCCGGTGGCGGTCAGCGCCGCGGACTGGCCCACCGTGCCCGGTCCGGGTGCGGTGAACGTGATGGCCTGTGAGCCTTCGGTGACGGTGTTAGCCACGTCCTGCACTTCGGCCGACCAGAAGGCCGGCAAGGTGCTGTAGTTCGGTGGTTCTGCCTCGTCGTCGACGTAGATATTGCCGATGCCGTCCTTCGCGGCGTCGCTGACATCAGTTCCGACGCCAGCCGAAGTGCCCGCGCTGATGACCGCCGAGAACTCCGAGGCCGGATATGAAGCCATCCAGCTCGGGAATGACGCTGCGTCGAATTGCGCTTCCGTTCCCTCGAACTGCTGCAGGATCTCGCCCGGCCCGAACATGTAACTCTGCGGCGCGACAGTTCCCGGGTTGAACATCACGGTCTTAGCACCGTTGGCGATGGCGAATGTGTACAGCGCCTGGTAGTAGCTGGCCTCACTGGCCGAGGTAGAGGTTCCGTCGAACATGGGACTGCTAACGTCATACCAGGTGATGGCATTCAGCAATTCGCTTTCAACGGTAGCCAGCGGGGTCGCGCCGTAGTCGGTCCATATGTAGTAAAGCGGCGTAATGCCCGCTGCCTGCAGCGCCTGGATGGTCGGCACCCAGACCGTGGCCTTCGCGTCGGCGGGCTGGCCATTGCATCCTGATCCCGATCCGTCCGGCGCGCAGATGTCCACGATGGCTGAGCTGACCGTAGGCGCCGCTGACTCCACCTGATTCCAGCTGGACAGCGTCGGATAGGCGTACAGCGTCGTGACGATGGACTCGGTTCCTGGCCCTGACGACGCAGCGGCCGTCCTGGCTAACGGCGCGTTAGTGGCTGCCGCACTGGACGGGTCGGCCAGAGCCGTCGGCGCAAGACCGATGGACAGACCGAGGATCAAGACGGGCGCGATTGCTAATGATATATGCCAAACCGCACGACGCATGGCTCCTTACCCCCACCCCTTTGGAACCGTGGGCTACAGAGTACGTCGGATAACCTGAACTGACCAGGCTGGCGTGGAGGCCTATCGCTTTATAACCATAAAGCATGAATTAAGACCAATGAACAAACATCGACGCTGATAAAACGAGAAAATGCCATGGTTATAGAGCTTTAGCGACTATGGCAGAAGATCCTGCCCGCGGCCCTTCGGCTAACAAGGAGAAAGCGTTCACGCAAATCTCATTGTGACGGATCGATCGTGATCCCGTCCTAGCGGGAGGCCAGGTCCTCGAACACGCCAGGCGATCTCGGCGCGGCCGGCGGGCGCCCCGGCCGGGGCGTTGGCAACGGTGAGCTACCGGCAGAGATCACCGGCCAAGGCGCTGGGCAACCTCATCGGCCTGCCGGCCACGCGGGACGGCAGCGTAAGTCACCGGACCACTGCGCCTCAAAAAGTGCGACAGTTCGGTGTATGGCCGAAGACCTTGCTAGGACGGCGCCAGAGCCGGTGGAGAGCGCAGGCTCTCCTCCCGGGCCGCATCTGCTGCGTGGCTGGCGCTCGATCATCTTCGCTCCAGTTGGCGACGGCCAGCGCCGCCGGCGCGGAAGTGACGGACTGCGCCTGGCCGCTGCGGTCCTCGCTCTCGTGTGCTGCATCCTCGTCATCCGCTACGACTCCCGCATCGACCGGGCCATTACCCAGGTCATCCATCCGCCGCCGCGGAGCATCACCTGGCTGGTGACGGTGGTCTACGACGCTGGTGCGTTCGGCGTCACGATTGTTCTGCTGGTGCTGGCTCTCGTCGCACGCCGCTGGGTGGTCGCGCGCGATATTGCCTTGAGCGCGGCCGGCGCCGTGGTGGTGAGCGGGATCCTCTACCTTCTGCTCGGCAGCCGCGGCGGAAGACCGGGCGGAATCGTGATCCACGGCTATTACGTGGCCTTCCCGGTCCTCCAGATCGCTCTTTTCATGGCCGTCACGGCGGCAGCATTGCCCTATCTGGCGCGAGGCCTGCAACGCCTCATCGAGGTCTTCATTGCCTTGGTGGCTCTGGCCTGCGCTGTCGGAGGTCACGGCCTGCCGGTCAACGTCCTCGGCAGCCTGGCCATCGGCTGGGGGGCAACAGCGCTGGTCCGGCTCATCTTTGGCTCCCCGCTCGGCCTCCCCTCGGCCGATGATGTGCAAGCGCTGCTCGATGAGCTCGGCATCCACTCGAGCAACGTGCGGGCGGCGCCCCGGCAGGTCTGGGGAGTTGCGAAATACCAGGCGCGCGACGCGGCGGGCTCGCCCGGTCAGCGCCTTGACATCTCGGTCTATGGCCGAGATGCGGCCGATGCCAGGCTCCTCACCAAGGCAGGCCGGTTCCTCTTCTACCGGGACTCCGGGCCGAGCCTCACGATTACCCGGATTCAGCAAGTCGAACACGAGGCCTACGTCACCATGCGGGCCGCTGAGGCGGGCGTTGGCGTGCCCGCGGTCGTTGAGGCGGGAACTGCGGGCCCGTCCAACGACGCGCTGCTCGTCTACCGCTGGCCAGTCGGCACGCTGCTGTCCGAGGCTGACGCCAGCCACGTCAGTGATGCCACTCTCGACGACCTCTACCGTCAGCTGCTGATTCTGCGGAACGGACGCATCGCGCACGGCGCCATCAGCGGTGACACCCTGCTGGTCGACCCGGCGGCGGAGACCGCCATGGTGACGGATTTCCGCAATGCCACAGCGAGCGCCCAGCCCGACCAGCTAGATCGCGACATGGCTGGTGTGATAGCGGCGACGGCAGTGGCGGTCGGTGCGCAGCGGGCCGCCGATGCTGCAGCCAGGGATCTCACCCCGGAGGTGCTGGCGGGCGCCCTCCGGCATCTGCATCGGGCTGCGCTCGACCCCGTGCTCAGCCGGACGCTGCGCGGCAAGCGCCAGCTCCTGGATGATGTCCGGCAACGCGCCGCGCAGGCCGCGTCGATCGAGGTGCCGAAACTGGCGGAGCCCCGCCGGGTGAGCTGGCCGACGTTGATCATGATGGTGGGCACGCTCATCGGCGGCTGGGCGCTCATCGGGGTGCTCCTCGATGTGTCCAAGTCCTTCGACACGGTGATCGGCGCTGATTGGCTCTGGGTCATCGTGGCATTCGTCCTTGCTCAGCTGGTCGCTGTGGCGGCGGCTATCGAGGCCATCGGCAGCGTGGCGGGACCGCTTCCGTTCGGGCGGGTGCTGGCGGTCGAGGTCGCCAACGCATTCAGCGCGCTGGCCGGCGGGACCGCAGCAGTCTTCGCCACCCGGGTGCGCTTCTTCCAGCAACAGGGCTACGACGCGTCGGTGGCGTTGAGCTCGGGCGCGATCATCGCCACCTCTAGCTGGATCGCCAGCGGGGTGCTGTTCCTCGTTTCGCTGCCGTTCGCCTGGGGATCCATTCACCTCGAGGCCACCCCCGAGTCGGGGGGAAATTCGAAACTGGTGTGGATCATCTTGGCGGTCGTGGTGCTGGTCGCCGTGGTGGCCGGGGTGGCCGTGGCCGTGCCGAAGCTGCGCAGGCTCGCGGCCGCAAAGTTGCGTCCGCGGCTCCTCAGCATCTGGGGCAACCTCAAGCAGGTGGCCAGTTCTCCGCGCAAGCTGGTGCTGCTGGTGGGTGCCTCGTTTACGCAAGAGCTGCTCGTCGCCATGGCGCTCTCCGTTTCGCTGCGGGCCTTCGGCGACCACCTCCGGCTGCCCACCTTGATCGTGGTCATCACCCTCGCTGCGATCATCGGAGGCATCGCGCCGTCGCCCGGTGGCATGGGAGTGGTGGAAGCGGGCATGATCCTCGGCCTCACGGCCGCCGGCGTCTCGGAGCCCGACGCCACTGCCGCGGTCTTCATCCAGCGCCTGTTCACGTCGTACCTGCCGCCCATCTGGGGCTGGTTCACCCTCGTCTGGATGCGGAGGAAGGAGTACCTATAGGCGCCGCGGGCACGGTTACCTGCCGAGTTCGAGCTGGTTTACGCTCAGCCAAGGAGGGCGTTCATGGAGAAGCGTTCGCACCCAGCTCAGACCTCGCTAGCCGGAACCACCCAGGCGAGGGCCTCCACGTTCGCGTCAGCATGGCGGCGGGCGCACCTGACCGTGGAGCAGCGGAAAGCCAGAGGCCGGGCCGCTCGCACGGAGGCGCCGAGGTCGAGCCACGGCCGGTGGGAGCCCGCCGCAAACCGCCCTGATCCGGTCGCGCTGCTGGAAGAGCAGGCGCAGAGCCGGGTCCCTCAGCTGGTCCCGATCCGGTACGGGCGCATGCTGATCTCCCCATTCACCTTCTACCGCGGTGCCGCGCTGATCATGGCCGCCGACCTGGCGCTGACCCCGCAGTCCGGGATCAGCGTGCAATTGTGCGGTGACGCGCACCTGTCGAACTTCGGCCTGTTCGGCACGCCCGAGCGGCAGATGCTGTTCGACATCAACGATTTCGATGAGACCCTTCCCGGTCCGTGGGAATGGGACGTCAAGCGCCTCGCGGCCAGCTTCGAGATCATGGGACGCGACCGTGGCTTCACCCCCGCCGACCGCCGCGCCATCGTCATGGCCGGGGTCGGGGAGTACCGGGACCGCATGCGCCAGGCCGCGGGGATGGGAACTCTGAGCGCGTGGTACGAGCATCTGGAGGCCGGGATGCTCCTCAAACTGGTGCGCAAGGAGGTCCGCGTCAAGCGGGTCAGCAAACAGGAGGCCCGGGCTTTCGAGCGAGACGTGAAACGGGCCCATACCCGGGATAGCACCCGGGTGTTCGCCAAGCGCGCGGGCGAGGTGGAGGGCGAGCTGCGGATCGTCGCTGACCCGCCGCTCATCATCCCGATTGAGGACATTGTGGGACCGGGATCGGAATGGGAGGATCCAGCCCCGCTGGTCAAGAAGCTGCTCAGCTCCTACCGGCGCACGCTGGGGCGCCAGCATCACCCCCTCGAGGAGTTCCGCTACGTCCACGCGGCCTACAAAATGGTCGGCGTGGGCAGCGTGGGGACCCGCTGCTACATCATGCTGATGACCGGCCGCGACCATAACGACCCGTTGTTCCTGCAGGTCAAGGAGGCCCAGGCGTCCGTGCTGGAGCGCTTCCTGGGCCAGAGCGCCTACTCGCACCACGGCGAGCGGGTGGTAGCCGGGCAGCGGCTGATGCAGGCGGCCACCGACATCTTCCTGGGCTGGCAGCGCATCAAGGGCCTCGACGGCGTGACCCGGGACTACTACGTGCGCCAGTTCCAGGACTGGAAGGGCAGCGCGGACGTGGACACCATGCTCGCGCCCGGGGCCACCCTGTACTCCCGCCTGTGCGGGGCGACCCTGGCCCGTGCCCACGCGCGGTGGGGCGACCGGATCGCCATCGCCTCCTACCTTGGCCGGGGGGATGCGTTCGACCGGGCGATCGCGGACTTCTCCGCCGCGTACGCCGACCAGAACGAGCGGGACTACGCCGCGTTCACCGCGGCCGTTGACTCCGGGCGGCTGGTCGCCCAAACCGGCCTCTAGGCCGGATTACGCCTGCCGCTGACGGCAGCCGGCGCGTCGCTCCTCACCGGCTCTCCGCTTCGCCCCGGACGAAAGGCAGAACGTCTGGCCAGACGCGAGGATCCAGGCGCTGCGGAACCCGGTGGAGTGCAGCGAACTGGGTTTAGCCCGGTTCTGCGGGGCCCGCTACCTGACTGTCGTTACCCCGTGCGGCGTTGGCGGCCAGCCGGGCGTCGGCCATGCTGTCCGCTTGCCGCTGGGTGGCGGCGTGGCCGAGTACTGCTGTCAGGAAGGGTTCCCTGCCGAGCTTGTATACCGTGGCGTCGGTGTGTGCGGTGACGGTCGCTGTGCGGGGGACGGCGCGCAGGAGCGCGATCTCCCCGACTCCCTCGCCACGGCCGCACCGCAGCAGGAAATGCCCGTCCTGGAGAACGTCGAGTTGTCCGGCGGCGATGGCATAGTAGGCATCTCCCTCCTCGCCCTGCCGGATCAGGACTGCCCCGGCCCGCACCTCGGCCGGGGTGAGGGCGGCTGCGAGGCCCTCGATTGCTGGTGAGGGCAGTTCGGCGAAGAGCGGGATCGAGCGCAGCAGCGCGATTTCCACGACGGGGACGGGCGCCTGGGCGTCCAGGCCGAACAGAGCGCGCCCGCCAGAGGCTGCGGCAATGGCCAGCACGGCGGCGACGCCGAGCAGTGCGAGCTGGCTGCCCCCAAAGTGCACGAGCACCGGTACCAGCACCGCGCCGACCGCGAGCCCGGCCATGGTGAGCCCTTCGAGGAGGCCGAATACCTGTCCCAGTGACTGGGCCGGCACAGAACGCTGCAGCAGGGACCGGCTGGCGACGTCCAGCAGGGCGCGGCTCGCCCCGGCTACTGTCAGCAAGGCCACGATCCCGGCCAGGCCTAGGCCGGCCGCGAGGGCCGCGAGCGCGCCGCTGAGTAGCAGCGCCGCGCCCAGGATCGGCGCTCCCAGGCGCCTGCCCACCAGCAGGGCGCTGACCGTGGCGGCGAGGATCGCACCCACCCCGTAGGCGGAGTTCAAGTAGCCGGCCCACGCCGGTGAGCGGCCCAGGACGGTGACGGCGAGGATGACGAACAGCAGGTCCAGGGCGCCGACCACGGCCGCTTCAGCGGTCAGCAGAGCCAGCATCAGCCTCAGGCGTGGCTGCCGGACCGCGAGACGCACACTGGCGCTCAGGCCGGCTGCCACCGGGGGAGCATGCTCTTGCTGCGCGGCCAGCGGAGGGACTTGGAGCTTGACGACCAAGAGCGCGGCGACGCCGCCGAGGGCTGCACACACCACGAACACACACGCCACACCGCCGACCGAGATCAGCACTCCGGTCAGCGAGCCTGCGACCGCGATCCCGGCGGCTTCCACCCAGCCCGCCACCACATTGGCCGCCGTCAGTTGGTCCGGGGTGGCAGCCAGCGACGGAATCAGCGTCGACTGGGCCGGGCGGGTCGCCGTGACAGCCGTAGAAGCCACCACGGCAGCTGCGTACGCCACCAGTGGCACGCCGCCGGCGATGGCCGCGGCGGTCGCGCCCATAGCAGCCGCCTGCAGCAGGTAGCCGCCGACCAGGAGAACCACCGGGGAACGCCGGTCCGCCAATGCGGCGAACACCGGCGCCAGCAGCGCCGCCGGCACCAGCTGGGCCAGCGCCACCACGCCGGCGATCGTGGCGCCGCCCCGGCTGTAGGCGTAGACCAACATGGCAATCCAGACCGAGTACTCCGTGAGGATGAACAGCGCGTATCCCCCTGCCACCCGCCGGAGCCCTCGGTTACCCGCCAGCGCCCGGAACACACCGAGGCGCGGCCGCCTAGCCACGGCCGATCACCTCATTCCGATGGCTCTGGTGACGCGATGGCCGGGTGAAGCGGCCACTGCCTCCCCGGCGTCTCCCGCGCCCGCTGGCCTTTTTCCGCATATCCCCCCAGGGCCATCACTGGTGGCCAGTCAGCCGTCAGCATCTGGCCAGCGGGTCACCCGGCGATGGTGCCCGGGGGCCGCGGCCTGTCACCCCGGCCGTCGTGACGATATGACCAGTTTGAGGCACAGGCACAAGAACGGTGCATCGTACCGGCGCATCTGCGCCACCCGCCTGCTGCTGGCCGTGCCGCCGACCGGCTGGCTCTTCTACGCTGGGGGGGTGGAGACCCTCACGTTCTTGTTCACTGACATTGAGGGCTCGACGGCGCTGCTCGGGCGGCTGCGGGAAGACGTCTACGCGCAGGTGCTGGCCGGGCACCACGCGCTGATCCGGTCGGCTCTGGCCGCGCATGACGGCAGCGAGGCGAACACCATGGGGGACGGCTTTTTCGCGGTGTTCTCCTCGCCGCGGGGGTGCGTGGCGGCGGTGCTGCAGATGCAGCAGGCTCTTCAGGGCCATGCGTGGCCGGGCGGGGAGCGGGTGCGGGTGCGGATGGGCATCCACTGCGGGGACGCGGCGCGGACGGAAACCGGGCTGGTGGGCCTGGAGGTGCACCGGGCCGCGCGGGTGGCCGCGGTCGGGCACGGGGGGCAGGTGCTGGTGTCGGAGTCGGCGGCGGTGCTGGTGCGGGACGGGCTGCCGCCGGGTGCGGCGCTGGCCGATCTGGGGGTGCACCGGCTGAAGGACCTGGGCCGCCCGGAACGGATCTTCCAGCTGCATGCGGCCGGAATGCGAGCTGAGTTCCCGCCGCTGCGGTCGCTGGGCAACCCGGCGCTGCCGAATAATCTGCCCGTCCAGCTGTCGGGGTTCATCGGCCGGGACCGGGAGGTGGCCGAGGTCCGGGCGCTGGTGGAGTCTGGCCGGCTGGTCACCTTGACCGGGGCCGGCGGGGCGGGCAAGACCAGGCTGGGGCTGCAGGTGGCGGCTGAGTTGCTGGATGGGTCCGGGGACGGGGTGTGGCTGGCGGAGCTGGCCGCGGTCACCGACCAGGACGCGGTGCCGGCGGCGATCTGCGACGCGCTGCGGCTGGCCGTCGATCCGGGCCGGCCGTCGCTGGAGGCGCTGCTGGATGCCCTGGCGCTGCAGGATGTGCTGATCGTGGTGGATAACTGCGAGCACCTGATCGGCGGGTGCGCCAAGACCGCGGAGGCGATCGTGCGGCACTGCCCGCGGGTGCATCTGCTGGCCACCAGCCGGGAGCCGCTGGGCGTCGGCGGGGAGAGGATCTACCGGGTGCCGTCGCTGTCGCTGCCCGGTCCCGGCGACTCCGCCCCGGCGCCGGGGTCTTCGGACGCGGTGGCGCTGTTCGCGGAGCGGGCCCGGGCGCACGGCGTCGTGCTGGACGTGGACGGGCCGGCCGGGCCGCTGGTGGTGTCGGTGTGCCGGCGGCTGGACGGGATGCCGCTGGCGATCGAGCTGGCCGTGGCGCGGCTGCGGTCGATGTCGCTGGCCGAGCTGGGTGACCGGCTGGATCAGCGGTTCCGGCTGCTGACCGGGGGCAGCCGCACCGCGCTGGAACGCCAGCAGACGCTGGCCGCGACGGTCGGCTGGTCGTATTCGCTGCTGACCGGCGCCGAGCGGGTGCTGCTGGGGCGCCTGTCGGTGTTCGCCGGCGGCTTCGGCCTGGACGCGGCCGAGGCGGTGTGCGGGTCCGGTGACCTCGATGTGCTGGATGTCGCGGCTCTGCTCGGGTCGCTGGTGGACAAGAGCCTGGTGGTGGCCGAGCCCGCCGGGGAAAGCCTCCGGTACCGGCTGCTGGAGACGATCCGGCTGTTCGCCGCCGAGCGGCTCGTCGAGGCCGGCGACGACCAGGCCGCTGCGGTCGCCGCCGCGCACTGCGCGCATTTCCTGGCCGTCGCGGAGACGGCGGCCGGGTACCTGACCGGGCCGGAGCAGGGAATCTGGCTGGCCCGGCTGGACGCCGATCAGGCCAACCTGCGGCGCGCCGCCGGGTATGCGGCCGGCCGCCCGGACGGGACCGCGCTCGTGCTGCGCCTGGGCGCCGCGCTCGGGTGGCGCTACTGGCTAGCGCGGTCCCGGGAGCAGGAGGCCTTGGGTCTGCTCGTGCCGGTGCTCCGGCGGCCGGACGCCGGCGCCGACCCCGCGCTGTTCGCGGCGGCACTGATCGCCGCCTCGGCGGTCGCCTGTTACGTTGACGTCCCCATGGCCCGGCAGCTTGCTGACCAGGCGGTCCAGGTCACCCGCCCGCTGGGCGACGAGCGGCTGCTCTGCAGGGCCCTGGGAGTACTATGCGATGCACATTTCTTCGCCGGCGAGCCGCAGGCAGCACGCCCGTTCGCGCAGGAGGCTGTGGAGCTGGCCCGGCCGCTCGGCGACGACGTGCTGCTGGCCGAGAGCTTGACCGGGTATCTCTTTACCACCGACCCGGGTCAGGACGCGGATCTGTGGGCCGAGGCGATCGCCTGCACCGAACGATCCGGCGACCATTTCATAAACTGCCTGTTGCACAACAACGCCGGCGTGTACGCACTAGAGGCCGGGGACCTGCCCGCCGCCCGGGCCCACCTGGAAGCCGCCGCCCAAGCCGGGAAGCAGATCGGTTATCCGGAGACCCTCGTGATGGCGAACCTCAGCCGGGTACAGCGCGCGGAAGGGGACCCCGCCGGCGCCCGGTCCACACTTGAGACCGTCCTGCGGATCAATCGCCGCAACGGCAACAGCAGCTACATGGCCGGCGCCATCCTTTGCCTGGCCTGCTTGACCGGGGATGCGGCCGACTGGGACCTGGCCGCCGTGCTGTGCGGCGCCGCGGAGGCGTTCGTTGACCGGGCGGGCAGTCCGTGGGAGGAGTCCGAGGCGCGTGAGCGCCAGGACCTCCTCGACCAAGCCCGTGCGCACCTGGGCGAGGAGCAGCTGGAGCGGGCTTACGCCCGCGGCAAGGCACTCAGCCTTGAAAAGGCCCTCGACCTGGCTCTCGGAAAGGCGGCCCCGGCCTGACCGCTACCGCCGTTAACCCCGACGCTCGTCATTGATCCCCAGGCCAGGCCGGTACCCGCCGATGCCGCGCACGCGGGGCGAAGCTACGCCGGGAGTATTCGCGGTGGCTCGCGCAGCACCTGGGCGGCGCGCGACCGCGCGCGTCGCAGGTTCTTGCCACTGAGTGTCAGCTCGGCTAGCACTGTCGCAAATGTGCTGTCAGGACCGGCCACTTCCTGCCCGACCTCGCCGAAGATGTCCAGTTCGACTCCCATGCCGGCCTCGGGAGCGACACGCGCAAAGGGCAGGTCAGCCAATCGGCCGGTTGCCGGGGCGTGCACCATGGCGTTGACAACCGCGCATCGGGGTTTACGGCTCGGCTTGAGCGTCAGGGGTAGGTCAAGGCAACTGCGAAGCTGAGCATCGATCAGGTCGACGCCCCATACCGCCTCGACCATCTGGTGGATACGCGTGCCGCCCATGCGGGCGTTCACCTCGATCACGCGCGGGCCGCGGCTGGTGCACTTGCCCTCCACATGGAGCACCCCGCGGCGAAACCCGAACGCTTGAACCGTCTGCACGCTCAGATCAACAAGCCCGCGAACGGCCTTCTTGTTGTGGTCGGGCGGGAGGTGCAAGCCTGTCTCCTGGAACGAGGGCTCGGCGGTCGGCCAGTTCTGGGACACGCTGGAGAACACGCACTCGCCGTCCTGCAAGATCAGGTCAACGTCGAACTCCACGCCATCCAGGTACTGCTCCAGCAGGAGATCGCTGCCGGCGCGGAAGATCCCATCGTGCTCGGGGGTGACGACGGCGCGGATGATCTTGTAGACGCCTGGCAGCGACTCGAAGTCGTCGACCTTGACGCATCCCATCGCGCTCGCGCCGAACTCCGGCTTGACGACAGCGGGAAAGCCTATGTCGGCGGCGGCGGCAAACAGCTCATCCAGGGAGCGGACACGCTGAGCTTTCGGTGTGGGCAGCCCCAGCCGCGCGGAGAGTTCACGGGTGCGGACCTTGCTGCGCGCCGCGTCGACCGCCTCCGGCGGGTTGCCCGGCAGCCCCAATGCCGCGGCCACGCGCGCCGCCTCACACACGGAGTTTTCCCAGAACGTCAGGACGCCATCGGCGCGAACGCCCGAACCCTCCAGGGCGTCGAGGATCGCCTCGGCATCGGCATCTGGATTACCGCTGATGGGTGCTGCGACCCATTGCGTCCCGGCGATTTCGTCGGCGAGCGACTCAGACCAGTGCCCGGGTTCGTCGACGATCAGCAGGCGCACGCCGAGCCCGGCGAGCCGCTGGTAGCAGCGGCGCTTGCCCTCGTACCCGGCGCCAACCACCATCACGGCGGGCCCGCCCCTGGTCACGTGTCCACCCAGCGCGGATCGTCCACCACCAGCGTCTCGCACGGCGTGGCTTGCACTTCATGCGGGGTGTGGCTGAGATCGAGCGCAGGCCGCAGGCTTGGCGCCGCCTCGAGGGCGTTGAGCAGCGCGTGGCCTTCGATGCGGAGCAACGTCGTGTCCGTCTCGGTGGTCACGGTGGCGTTCCGGGGGGCGTGGTCGAGCAGGCCGCGCTCACCGAAGCTGTCGCCAGGACCGAGATGCGCAAGGGCCTCACCGTCCCGATGCACGGCGACGCGGCCCTCGACGACGGCGTAGAAGGCATGCGCCGGAGCCCCCTGAACAACAACGTCGACCCCTGGCGGCAGCGGGCAGAACTGGGCGGCTGAGGCGAGCTGCTCAAGGATGATCTGCGCCACCCCCACCGTGACCGGCAGGCCCTCGAGGACCTTGACCCTCGAGGCGAGCGCGTCGACACGCTCGGTGTTGAGCGCGTCGAGCCCGCGCAGGCCAAGACGGCAGAGCAGAGTGACCGCCAAGGCGGCGGCGCCGAGGATCAACAGGCTGGCCCGCAAGGATAGGGAGGCCACCACCACCGGCGCCAGCACCGCACCAGCCACCATCGCGGCCACCGATGCGGCGTCGAAGATCCCGATCACGCGCCCGAGCGCCTCGCGGGGGACGATCCGCGCTAGTACGGTCTCGCTAACCACCTCGCATGAGACGAGTCCGGCGTTTCCGATCACCGTTACCGCCAGCGCGATCGCCAGCATCTGGGCGCCGGCGTACGCGAACTCGGTGGCGCAGGCCAGCGAACCGGCGACGATAACGATCAGGGACACGCGCCTGCGGGTGGACAAACGGCCGTTCACGGCCGCGCTCACCAATCCGCCTGCGCCCGCGGCCGTCAGCAAGACACCATAGCCGCCACTGCCAAGTCCAAGCGACTGCCTGGCGTACACGACGAGCTGCACGGTCTGGGCTCCGTAGATGAATTCAACCATCGCCACTACGGCGATCAGCCACAGCGCAAACGTGGTCCTGCGCACCGCCCGCAGCCCTCCGGCCAGCTGTGCAACCCCGGACGCGGGCCCGCCGGCTGGCGTCGCGTCAGGACGCATGGTCGAGATCAGCAGCGCCGAGACCGCAAACGTCGCGCCGTTGGCCGCAAATGCGACCCAGGCAGGAGCCACCCCGAGCAAGATCGCCCCAATCGCCGGGCCGATAACGATCCCGAGATCTTCGACCGTGTGCAGCAGGGCGTTCGCCGGGCCGAGCCGAGCCTCGCCGACCAAGCCCGGGAGGAGCGCCATCGCCGCCGGCTTCTCCGCACAACCAGCGGCCGACGCCAGCGCGGTGAACGCGATGACCAGCGCAACCGGGCCAGCGCTTGCGACAGTCGCAGCGATGGCCGCCATGACCAGCAATCGCAGGGCGTCACCGGCCAGCAATACGGTGCGCCGTGGATAGCGGTCGGCGACGGCCCCTCCGAACGGGCCAAGCAGCACGTACGGCAGAAGCCGGCAGATCGTCGCCGCGCCAACCCAGACGGCCGAGCGGGTCGCGCTGTACACGTATCCGAGCAGCGCCGCGTTGTACAGCCAATTACCGATCTGTGAAGCCGCACTGGCCCCAATCAGTGCTCGGGCGCCCGAGATAGCCAGGACGCCTCGATACGCCCGGACCATTTACTCATCCCTCGGGCGCGGCCGCGGATTCCTCCTGGCCGGGTGCCGGCACCATCGCGGCCCGGATCCGCGGTTCTGCGAGGAGGAGGCGCGCGGCACGGTCCAGCAGCGGCTGGCAGCGCAGGCGGTCGGCGATGGCGCGGGCCTCGCCGATGGTCACCTCGGCGGCTTCGGCATCGCCCATGCGGATTACATGCTCGGCATAGTCGAGCAGGCCGTGCGCGAGGTGGTAAGGAGTGCCATGCTCACGCAGACTCCTGACCGCGGCCGCGAAGGGTTCCGCAGCCGCCCGCCCGCCGTCGCTGGCGGCGAGGCGGGCGCGCACCAAGTCGCGCTCGGCCCGCAGCACGGGGGCGAGGTGGCCGGGTGGGCAGTCGTCAAGCAGCGCGAGCAGCTTGCCGGTCGTAGCGCTGTCATCCAGGTCATGGGCGGAGCGGGCGGCCAGCGGCCAGGCCCAGCGCAAGGGTTCGGAGCTGATGCCGACGGCGCTGGCATGGGTGAGCGCGTTGCGGGCCTCTCGCAGCGCGTCCTGCGGCTGGCGGCGGCCGGCGGCGGTGAAAGCTGCCACCACGTCGATCATTGCCTTGTCCTGGGGGTCATCGCTGGCCCGCAGGTTCGGCATCGTGGCGAGAATGGCCTGTGCACCGGCGGCATCGCCGCGCAGCGCTGACAGCCATCCCCGGTAGCACGCGAGGTGTTCGTGGTCGGCCAGCCCGTCGGAATCGACTGCCTGGGCGAGTTCTGCCTCAGCGGCGTCCCAGTCACCGGCCGCCAGCTGTGCCTGGGCCAGGTTGCCGATCGCCCATCCGAGGTAGTCTCGGGCGCCGGCCCGGCGTAGGTGCCCGGCGGCGGCCCGCGCGGCTTCCGCCGCCGCCGCGGCGTCAGTGGCCGCCAGAGCGTCCGAAAGATTGAGCAGCGCCCGGCCCAGGCGCATGTTGTCGCCGGCCTGGCTGGCGAGCAGGGCGGCTTCGCGGAGGTAGGCGACCGCTTCGGGGTGCCGCTCAGCGCTGCTGAGGTAGATCCCGCGGGCGACAAAAAGGTCCACGAGCTCCCCGGTGCCCACGCCGACGGCCTGGCCGAGGATCAGCGCCTCCAGGGTGAGACGGTCGGCGTCAGGCGATCCGGCGAACACCTCCAGCGCGGCGAGTTGCCCCAGCGCACGCACGGTGTCGGCGTCGGCCTCGGCCCGCAGTACCTCCACAGCGGCGGTCAGCTGCTTCCGCGCCTCGGCGTAGCGGCCCCACGCGCTCAGCGCATGCCCGGCGGTGGCCTGAGCGCGGGCACCCGCCCGCGTGTGGTCATGGCCGAGATGGTAATCGCTGCCCCGGCCCGCGTATTCGACTGCTCTGACCCAGTCGGCGTTGGTCAAGGCGGCCTGCGCGGCGCGTTCCCACAGCGTGCCGGTGGTTGGCTCGCCGTTGGCGGTGGCGTCATCATCCGCCGTCCGCAGTCCCGCGGCACTGGCGTAGCTGGTGAGAGCGCGGGCCGGGGCACCGGTGCGTTCGGCGCGTTCGGCGGCGCGGACCAGCGCTGCGACCGCCTGGCCGCGGATCTTGTCATTGTCGTTGTCGTCGGGGACCGCTTCCAGCGCGTCGAGGTAGTGGCGGGCGATGACGTCGGCCACTTCCTCGCCATCCCCGGCGAACGCGGCGCGCAGGTGGGCGGCCACCGCAAGATGGCGGCTCTTGCGGTCGCGGCGTGACAGGGTGTCGTAGGCGACCTGGCGCAGCATGTTCTGGGCGAAGCCGTAGCTGCCCTTCTCGGGGGAAAGCGGGTCCGCGGACACGGTGAGCACCTCACGGCGCACCAGCTCGGCCAGCGCCGCCCGCACCGCGGGTTCGTCCAGCCCCGACACCGCGATCAGTGCCTCGGCGGGGAACGTGGTGCCCAGCACCGCGGCGTCGGCCACCAGCCGCCGCGCCTCTGGGGCGAGGGCATCAAGGCGGGCGGCCAGCAGGGCGTGCAGGCTGTCCGGGACCGCCAGCGCCCCGACGTCACCGACGAGGCGGTAGACCCCTTCGATGGGCTGGACGATGTCGCGGTCGATGAGCGAGCGCACCGTCTCCACCGCGAACAGCGGGATGCCCTGGGCCTGGGCGGTGACCGCCGCCCGCGCCGCCGGCGGCATCCCGGGCACCAGCGCGTCCACCAGCGTGTCCATCGACGCCGCGTCCAGCGGGTCCAGGGTCAGCGTGATCCGGTTGCGGCCGGCGCCGAACCGGGGCCGGACCTGGCCCAGCTCGGGCCGGACGAACACCAGGACGAAGATCGGCAGGTCCCGGGCCCAGTCGATCAGATAGTCGAGGAAGTCCAGCAGCCCCGCATCGGCGTACTGGGCGTCCTCGACCAGCACCACTACCGGGCCGTCGGCCGCCAGCCGCTCGAAGAACAGCCGCCACCCGGCGAACAGCTCCTCCCGGGCCAGCGGTCCACCGCTGTCCGCGGCAGCGGTAACACCCAGCAGGCGGCCCAGCCTCGCTCCGATATACGCCCGCTCGCCCGGCTCGGGCACGAACCGGTCCAGTCCGGCCGCCAGCTTGCCCGCCGCTACCTGGGCCGGGTCTTCCTCGGCGATCGAAAGCCGCTGGCGCACGATCTCCGCCAGTGCCCAGAACGCCACGCCCTCCCCGTAGGACAGGCACCGGCCCCGGTGCCACCACACCTGCTCGGCCAGCCCATCGGTGTATTTCTCGAACTCCCAGCCCAGCCGCGACTTGCCCACCCCGGCCGGCCCGGACACCAGCACCAGCCGCGGCACCCGCCGCTCCTCCGCGGCATGAAACAGCTCCTTGACAGTGCGCAGCTCCGCATCCCGCCCGATCAGCGGCGCCTCCAGGCCATCCACCCGCTGCGACCCGCCCACGTCGGCCAGCACCCGGGTCGCCCGCCACAAATGCTGCGGCTCAGCCTTTCCCTTCAGCGCATGCTCCCCCTCGTCGGCGAACCCCACCCCGTCGCCCGCCAGCCGCCGCGTCGCCGCATCCACTAGCACCGACCCCGGCCCGGCCGCGGTCTGCACCCGGGCCGCGGTGTTCACCGTGTCCCCCGCCATCCCCTCACCGCCCGCGCCCACGGTGACCGCCACCTCACCGGTCACCACCCCGCACCGGGCCGCCATCTCCGCCACGCCCGCCCGCTGTCCCAGCTCGCTCACCGCGGCCACCAGATCAAGCCCCGCGCGCACCGCCCGCTCCGCATCCCCCTCCGCGGCCACCGGCGCCCCCCATACCGCCATCACCGCATCCCCGATGAACTTCTCCACCACCCCCCCGTACCGGCCGATCACCGTCCGCGCGACCTCGAAATACCGCGACAGCAGCTCCCGGACCGCCTCCGGGTCCCGCGACTCCGACAACGGCGTGAACCCCACCAGGTCGCAGAACAAAACCGAGCACACCCGCCGCTCCGCCACCGGACGGCTGCCAGCAGGGGTACCCCCCGCCGGTGCGGCAGACGAGGATGAGGCGGCGACAGACGGTCCAGATGCTGCTTGAGCCAGCGCATGTCCACACGCCGGGCAGAAACGGTGGCCCTGCGAGGCGGGCTCGCCACACGACGGACAACGCCCCAGCGGGGCACCGCAGTCAGCGCAAAACTGATCGCCTTCCCCCCGGGACGCACCGCACCGCGGACACGTCACCACCATGCATTTATACCGCGGTCAGGGGCAAACGCTCCACCCGCCGCCACAGCACACCGATCTGCCAGCAGGCCCGTAACTCGGGCCGAACCAGGCGATCTGCATTCAACTGTCAGCGCGGTCTGCGTGCCCGGCCAGCGGCGCGTATTCGGCAGGAGGCGCTGCGCCTCCCGGCCAGCCGTCGCCGGGTTTCCTCGTCGCCGCGGTGGTCGTGTACCCGCCCCGTTGCGCATACCGCATGCCTCGGTCGTACGCCCGCAACCAGCCGACGTCACGGCCTGAGCTCTACGAGTTCATCTTGGTGTAGGCCATCAAAATCTAATGGCGGAACGCGAGGATTAACAGTCCGATCACGGCGGCGAGGACGGACAGTGTCGTGAGGACCTGGCCGGTGTCAAGGCGCCGCTAGGAGCGGGACCCTGCCGCGCCCGAGGTCGAGCCTTCTCCGCGGTCGATGCGTTCCTTCAGCTCGGTGATCCGCGCGTCCAGGGCCTTCTCCAGGGTCTGGATGATCGTGCCGATCTGGTCGATCTGCTTCGTGAAGCTGGCTTCGGCTTTCGCGGCGGCGGCGGAGTTGGCCTCGTTCTGCTGGGCGACGAGTTCCTTCTGGGCCAGCAGCGCCGCGTCGAGGGCCTGCTTGGCGCCCTCGGTCGCCTGCTCGCTGCGGACGTCCCGCTCGGCGAACTGGAGCGCGATCGAGGCGAATTTCTCGCCGTGCAAGTCCTCGAGGTGCTTGATCGCCCTGTCGCGTTCTGCGGGCACCCGGTCGATGATCTCAGCGTGCAGCCGGATCGCCCGGTCCATCCCGTCGAACCGCGCCTCCAGTAACCCGCGGAGCTGCCCGACCTCGGTCGCCGTTTCCTCGCGGAGCCGGTCGCGGGTCTGCTCGATTTGGTCACGGATGACGGCTCCCTGCGCGCTGGCCAGCTCGGTGGCCCGGTCCATCCCGTGGAGCCGGGTTTCGAGGATCTCCCGTAGCGTGGCCAGCTCGCGGCGGAGCTGCTCGGTGGTGAGCCTGGTGGGATCGGGTACCGGCTGCCACCCGCCGACCGGCGGCCCGGTGTGGCCCCCGCGCGGTTCTTCCGCGTTCGCTGTCACCGAAGGTCGCCCCCCTTACCTGCGACTGGCCCTGCCGGTGGGTCAGCAGCGCCCCGGACTAGATCCGCCAGCCGCCGGCCCGCACCATACCGGATCTCGCTAATGGTTACTCAGCGTATGCTAGAATTCACTTACAGTGGCAAGGCGAGTCGTCCGAAAAATTGGCGGCAACAGCGCAGCAGGCGTCTTCACGTCTTCCGCCAGCACGTGGAGGATGATTCACATGGCCAAGCCGACGAGGGTGGGCTCCGCCGATCCGGTTGGGCTGCCGCCCGACGCCGAAGCGCACCCGTCGTCGCGGGACGCGATCATCGACATAACGCGGGCCGGCGTCGTGAGCAGCTGGAACCCGCCCGCGGTCCTCCTCTACGGCCACCTCGAGGAGGCCATGGTCGGTCGCGCCGCGAACTTACTCTGCCCGGCGAAGGGGCGAGCCCCTGAGGCGAAGATCCTGAGGCGGATCCTCGCGGACGGGGGGACAGAGCGGTTCGAAGCGGACCGGGTCTGCAAGGACGGCTCAGTGGTCAGGGTGTCGCTGATCATGGCGCCGATCCTCGGCGAGGCGGGTGCCATCACCGGGGTGACCACGGCATCGTGGAGGGTCGGCGTGGGAGTTCATGACCAGGTCGAGGCGGGGGTCGAGAGCGAGCGCCGCAACGCGCGGGAGGCTCAGCAGCAGTTCGACGTCAAGGTCGGGACCGAACGCCGCGATTCCCGCGACGCCCAGGAGCGGTTCGACGCGGAAGTCGACTCGCAACGCCGCGATTCCCGTGACGCCCAGGAGCGGTTGGACGTCAAGGTCGACACCGAACGCCGCGATTCCCGCGACGCCCAGGAGCGGTTCGACATTAAGGTCGACACCCACCGTCGCCGCTCCCGCGACGCACAGGACCAGGTCGAGGCGGAGATTGAGAGCGTGCGACGCGACGCCCTGGAAATTCAGGACCAATTCGACGCGCGGCGCGACAGCGAGCGCCGTGAGGCTGTTGAGCTGAATGAACTTCTGCAGGCGCGGTTGCAGCAGGCCCAGCGCCTGGAGAACCTCGGCCAGCTCGCCGGCGGGATCGCGCATGACTTCAACAACCTCCTCGCCGTGATCATCAACTACGTGACCTTCGTCTCCGAGGAACTCGACGTCGCGACCGACTCGGACTGGGCCCAGCGCTGGGAAACGGCCCGCGACGACGTCAGGCAGATCAAGCTGGCCGCCGAACGCGCGGCCCGCCTCACGCACCAGCTGCTCGCTTTCGCCCGCCGGGAGGTGGTGCGGCCGCAGGTTCTCGACCTGGACCAGGTCGTTTCGGCGGTGAAGGAGATGCTGGTCCGGACGATCGGCGAGCACGTCGACCTGGTCTTCTTGCCTGGCGGTGACCTGTATCCGGTGCTGGCTGATCCGGGCCAGCTGGAGCAGGTGCTGGTGAACCTCGCGGTCAACGCCCGTGACGCCATGCCCGGCGGCGGCACGCTGACCATCGATACCAGTAACATCACCGTGGACGACGAATCCATCGCCGGGGGGTCCAGGGCGCAGCTCGGCCGGAATGTGCGGCTGCGGGTCAGTGATAGCGGCACGGGAATGCCCGCCGACGTTGCCGCGCGCGCGTTCGAGCCCTTCTTCACCACCAAGCCAGAAGGCGCCGGAACCGGGCTCGGCCTGGCCACTGTCTACGGGATCATCGCCCAGGCCGGCGGGCACATCCAGATCTACTCCGAGCCCGGCGCGGGCACGACCTTCAGCATCGTGCTGCCGGTCACCGCGGAGGCAGCCGCAGTGGTGCCAGATCATGTGCCCTACCAGCGGTCACCCAAGGGGGAAACCATCCTGGTCGTGGAGGACGAGGACGCGCTGCGCGAGGTGGCCAGGCGGATCTTCGCCCGCAACGGCTATCACGTGCTCACTGCCAGCGGCGGCCCGGAGGCTATCGAGATGACCCGCGACTACCCGGGCGATATCCACCTGCTGGTCACGGACGTGATCATGCCGCAGATGCTCGGCAAGGAAGTCGCGGAGAAAATCCAGGCGATCAAGCCCGATATCGAAGTGCTCTTCATGTCCGGCTATGCCCGGCGGGTCCTCACCTCTCAGGGCATGCTCGATCCCCACGTGGCCCTGGTGGAGAAGCCGTTCTCCGAGGTCGACCTGATGGACATGGCCGCGCAGGTGCTCAACGGCCACTTCCACGGCTTCAAGAGCGTGCAGGGATCTCCGGCCTGACCCAGCCACTCGGGTAAGGCCGCGATTTCCGAAAAAGCTCCGGTGCGTACGCTAGCCACGAATGCCGCGCTCCTACCGGGGTAGGGCATCAGCAGGCGCCGGGCTACTGAGGAGGGCCAGCGTGTTCGAGGCGGCCGATATCCGGGAATGGCGCGGCCACGACGTGGTCGACGACGAGGGTCACAAGATCGGTGAGCTGGAGGCTGTTTACGTTGACACCGGCACCGACCTGCCGTCGTTCGGCACGGTCAGGGTCGGGCTGCCAACCCGGCACCGGCTCGTGTTCGTGCCCCTTGACCGGGCGACGGTGGGTCCGGGGTACCTGAAGGTCTCCTACGACAAGAAGCAAGTGAAAGATGCCCCGTCGATCGGTACCGACGGCGAGCTGCCCGCGGGCGACGAAGAGGCTATCTTCAAGCACTATGGCCTGACCTACGAGCCCGGAGGCGGCGGCGAGCGGCGGCTGGCCCGCCGCTGAGCCGCCCGGCTGAGCGGAGGATCCAATGATTGCCCTGTTCCTGCTGCTGGTGATCGTGGCCATCGCGCTGGGTCTCGTGGGCGTTGTCGTGAAGGGCCTGCTGTACCTGCTGTTCATCGGCATTGTCGTGTTGCTCGGCGCGCTGGTCTTCGGCGCGCTGCGGATGCGGCGCCGGCCCGGCAGGCGCCAGGCCAGGTAAATCTCCCGGTCACCAGGGCCCTGGGTGGTCTTGGCCGGCGCCGGCGTCCATCCCGGGAATCAGCAGTATTTCTCCGGCCGCTGCAGGCGGCGGCCGGGCTCAGGCGGGGGCAAAACGGAGCCTGAGCCCGAACCTGCGCAGGACCGAGAGGAACCACAGTGTGGACGCGCCGGTTCCGGCGGCGACGAGCGCGATGGTGGCGGCGGTCGAGAGCGTCAGGAACGCCTTGGCCGGCTCGGTGACCATCAGCACCGCCAGGCCGGCCGCCAGCAGCAGGAAGATTCCCGCCCACAGCCAGGTCGCGCCCTGGAAGAAGCGGTGCAGGCCCGGGTGATGAGCGGCCGGCTGCCGTAGCGCGACCACCTCGGCGGCCAGCCGGGCAACGAGCGGGTTCGGGCCGCGCGCGGTCCGGGCGAACAGGACGCACATGCACAAGTTCGCGAGCGGGAACTGCAGCAGGAAGAGCCAGAGTTCGCCGGTGGCGAGCACCACCGCGGTCTGCAGCGTGAGCACCACCGCGGAAATGGTCAGCAGGCTGGGCACCGACCCGGTCGCGACCTTGCGGATGATCGCGGTGAGCCAGATGGCCGCGAGCCCCGCGACCAGGCCCGCGTCGCGGCCAGCGAGCCACGCGGCGAGCGCATAGGCCGCCACGGGGAGGCCGACCGACTCGGTCAGGTTCCAGCCCGCGGTGAGAATCAGCCGCAGCGGCCGCGGGACTTCCAGGTACCCGGCCATGCAGGCGCCGCCGGCCGGGAAAGACCCAGCGCCATGCTGAGGGGCTGCCTTCAGGGCTGCGGTCATCAGTCCCGCCTCGCAGGGCTAGGAAATGCAGCGAGGCGATCTCGAGACTGGCGTACGGTCCAGACCGATCGGGAACTCGTTCAGGCTGCCTGAGCAAGAACTCCTACGAGCATACGCCGGCATTCACGCCTGCCACAGCACGCGGACCCTGCCGACCGCCCTGAACGCAACGCCGCCACCGCCCGCCGTACCCCCGGGAACTCGCGTGCGGTCGAGTTGCATGCTTGGATCAGCGGGCAACGGCCGAAGGAGACCCGATGACGGCGTTCACGCTCTCCGGCTCATTCGTCTACCAGCCAACCGGTGTCTTCGACGTCGTCCTCGTCGTGGTGGACGACGAGGGCAACCCGGCGCTCGCCGGGGACGCGAAACTCAGCCTGGCCGTGGTCCTCAGCTACCCGGACCAGTTCGGGCAGCAAGTGGAACTCGACCTGTTCGTGGTCGATCCGTTTGGCTACGGAGGCGTCCGCGTGGGAGCCACCTGGCCAGGCGACGGTCCCGAACTGCCCGAGGGCTGGTCGCCAGCAGCGCTTCTCGCAACGGTCGTGACCAGCGGGTACTTCGGCTACTCCGCGGTGATCACCGCGGCTCAGCCAGCCCAGGCCGATTCGGGGATCCTCCTGGTCCGCCCCGCACCAGGTCCGCGGTTCCCCGCCCCGGAAGCCTGAGGCCATCTTCAGCACGGCTTAGCGGTGACTGGCACTATAGGTGGTACCATACAACTATGAACAAGACCACCGTGTACCTGCCGGATGAGCTGAAGCGGTCGGTCGCCCGGATGGCCGCAGCCTCCGGTAAGTCCGAGGCCGAGGTGATCCGCGATGCGATCGCGGCGCTGGCTCGCGCATCCGGCCGTCCCCGGCCCAGAGGCGGCCTGTTCGCCAGCGGTGATCCATCGCTGTCCGCACGAGCCGACGAGGCACTCGCCGGTTTCGGGGAGCGATAGCCCGTGCTGCTGTGTGACACCAGCGGCCTGATCGCCTACTTCGATGCCAGTGACGGCTATCACGCGGATGTCAGCGCGGCCATCGACGAGGAGCCTGGGCCATTCGCGGTGTCACCGTATGTGCTCGCCGAGGTCGACTATCTGCTGGCGACGCGGCGTGGTGTCCGCGAGGAACTCCTCGCCGTGCGCGAGCTTTCAGGCGGCGCATGGGAGCTTCCGGCTTTCGATTCGGCTGACGTCCGGCAGGCAGCCGACATTGTCGAACGGTACGCCGATCAGAACATCGGGCTTGCGGATGCCTCCCTGGTAATCCTCGCGGCACGCTACCGGACAGATCGCCTGCTGACTCTGGACCACCGCCATTTCCGTGTGATCCGTATCGCGTCGGGGAAGCCCTTCACGCTGGTGCCGTAGCTGGGACAGTCCCATCCGGCAGGCCGCGCTGGCATGAGGCGGGCGCGGATCAGGCAGCCCCGGCCGCAATGACCATCAATCCGGCCGCCCTGAACGCAACGCCGCCGCCGCCCGCCGTACCCCCGGGAACTCACGTGCGGTCGAGTTGCATGCTTGGATCAGCGGGCAACGGCCGAAGGAGACCCGATGACGGTGATCACCGCAGCTCAGCCAGCCCAGGCCGATTCGGGGATCCTCCTGGTCCGCCCCGCGCCAGGTCCGCGGTTCCCCGCCCCGGAAGCCTGAGGCCATCTTCAGCACGGCTCAGCGTCTCCGGCTCCGGGCCCGTGGCCTGCCCCTTGGGCAAGGGCACGGCCGAAGGCAGTATCACATCTGATACACTTGGAGCAGTTCACGAGAAAGGGCTTCCGAAGATGCCCGGCCGAGAACCTGACGCACCGGGGCTCGCGCGCCCCGAGCTCGTCCGCGTTCTCGAATCAGCGGCGCGGCTCCAGGAGGTAGTTCCTGACGCTGTGCTGGTGGGCGGCTCGGCCG
Source organism: uncultured Actinomycetota bacterium (assembly GCA_963729365.1). Classification (GTDB taxonomy): domain Bacteria; phylum Actinomycetota; class Actinomycetes; order Streptosporangiales; family Streptosporangiaceae; genus JASHPR01. Next base: position 16,071 of record CAVSNQ010000002.1, on the reverse strand, counting down.
CCGCGCTGTGGGCCAACCACCGCTCCTCTTATGACCACGACCATGTACTGGAGGATCTGGGTGCCCGTTTCGATGCCGTTCTCGATGCCATCGAAGCGACGGACGGGTGGGTGACGAACCGGGTCACCCCGGGGAAGATCATTCTGGGTGAGCTGGGCGATATCGAGTCTGGCGTACGGCAGCTCATCCGGAATCGACCGCTGGAAGTAATGCAAGTGACGCTGCCATCCGGGCACGTTCTGCGAGTGCCGACGCCGGACGAGATCCTGCGCATCAAGGGTTACCTGGTCGTCCGGCGCAATCAGGTCCGCGACTACCTCGACGTAGCCGCCCTTTCTGACCGGTACGGGATCTCTCATGCCGCGGATGTGCTCGGGCATATCGACGCCTATTACTCCGATCAGCGCGGTTCTGAGTCGGAGGGGGTCGCGACCCAGCTCGCCCGGCAGCTGGCCGATCCCCGGCCGGCCGATGCCCGGACAATCCAGCAGCTCGGCCAGTACAAGGGCCTCGATGCGCGCTGGACCGACTGGGGGAACGTGGTCGACGTCTGCCGTTCGGTGGCCGTGGAGATGGTGGGATGACGACGGCGCTCAAGTTCCGCAACATCACCGCATCCCCGGACGACCCAGTGGAAACATGGCCGTTCGAGGGAATCCTCGCGGCCGTTGAGCGGGGCACCCTTCCGGACTGGCGCCGGCTGGCCACCATGATCCGGGCCGATCCCTGGGGCCCGGTGGCCCAGCAGGTTCTTGAGGCCGTCCGGCTGTCCCGCCCGTACGGCACCGCGGAACTCCTGACGGGAGTAGTCGTCCGTGCCCGCCAACTGGCCGCCGATTCAGAACGGGAAATGGTCGCGGCGGAGGTCCGGGACCTCGTCAGCGGATCTGGCCTGTCGACGCAAGATTTCGCCGAGAGGATGGGAACCTCGCGGTCTCGGCTGTCGACTTACATGTCCGGGAAGGTCATGCCCTCGGCGGCCCTGATGGTACGGATGCGGCGGGTAGCGGCTCCATACCTAACACCGAACGCCTGCACGTGATGCCGGAATCCGGGCCGGCTCCGAGACCGAGGCGACGTCTCGGTCGCCGAACTCTACGACGCCACGTCCTTCATGACGATGAAGAGCGTCTCTGATCAGCTTAGGGATCCTGGGTGAGCCTCAGTGGCTCGCCGGGTCCTGGTTCCCACCGGGGCGGGGTCGCGTGGGCGTGGAGGTGGAATCCAGCTCCGAGCGCGGCGCCACGCGGCTGATGCCGCCTGTTGGGGGTGCTGATCGTCGTCACGTCCTGGTTCCGGCGGGCTGCGCGGGGCAGCAGCCGGACCGTGGGCACGTGTCCCTCCGGACGCTGGCCGGCGCGGCCGGGTGGCCGGGCCGGGGAGGGTGCCCTGCGTCGCCTGGGCGCGGGGCGTGAAGATGTCCGCCGGGCCCGGCCGGCTTTGGGCCGGCGCCTGGCAGGTTGCGGGGTGACGACCGCGGCGGCTTCCAGGTCGTCGTTGACGGCCGCGACCGTCATGGTCTGGGCGCTGCGGCCGGTGGTCGTGGTGTGCTGGTGGGTGAGGCCGCGGGCGGCGATCCGCTGCCACGCGCCCTGGTCACGGTCACCCTGCCAGCCGCAGGCCGGGCTCGGGCAGATAGCCCACTTCCACCCCCGCTGGCCTGGTCGGTCGGGAGCGGCGGCGTGCCGCAGCGGGGCCAGGCAGCGGGGGCAGTGCGCGGAGGTGCCGCGCGCCGGGACGGTGACCACCGCGATGCCGGCTTCTGCGGCCAGGTGCCGTATCCAGCGGGCGATCTTCCCGCGGACCGTCTGGGACAGCCGGGTGTTCAGGGTGCGGCCCATGCCCTTCGCTTCCATCGAGCGGAGGTCTTCCAGGTAGATCACGCTGGCCCCGGCCGCGACGGCCTGGTCCACCGCCCACCGTGCCGCCGACCGGGCCAGGGCATCGTTGAGGTTCGACCGGCGCTCGCTGAGGTGGCGGATCTGTTCGGCCAGGATGGCCCTCTTGGCGTTCAGCGGGTGCGCCTCGTTACCGGCGATGAGGCGGTCGTAGTGGCTGGCTTTGGCGTGCAACTGCTCGCCGTGGCGTCGCAGCCGGTGCGCTTTCGCCAGCACCCCAGCCGCGCGGTACTGTGCCCCGCTTCCCGCCGCCGTGATCGTTCCGCCGGCGTTCAGCCGGGCCGCCCCCGCGCACAGCAGCGTGTTCAGGCCCCAGTCCACGCCGAGCGCCACCGCGTGCCCGTCGCGGCGAGCCGCGGGGACCCCGTGAGTGAAAGCCAGATCGGCGCGGATCTTGCCGTTCACTACGCGAACGGCGGGCAGGTGCAGCAGCGCGCCGGCCGGGACGGTAGGCGGCAGGGTGATCGGGCATGCCACCCAGGTCCAGTCCCGGTAGCTGCGCGGGTCCGGCCGGGCCGGGAGCTGCAGCCGCAGCAGTACCCGCCCGGGGTCGGCCGCCGATCGCTCGATGGTCGCTTGCTGGCGGTCGCACGCGCACAACAGCAGCAGCCGCGGCGCCGACGGCGCGCCCTGCAGCTCGAACAGATCGGTGGGCAGGCGCCCCTCGGCGCCCTGGAAGCGGAGGATCTGGCGGGTGCTGGCCTTAATGACACTGGACGGCAGGTGGCCGCCGCCGGGCGCCGCGCCGCGGACCGCCTCCCATTCCTGGGTGCTGCGACGGAGCGGATCGGCGGGCCAGGTAGCCAGCACCGCGCTGGTCAGTTCTTGCCGCCAGCGAGCTGAACGCAGTGTCCGGCCTGCCTGCTCCTGGGTCATCCGCACGATCCGGTCGTTGACTGTGATCCCCTCCGGGGCGGCGGCCGCCCACCCGAGTCGGCGCAGCGCCATCCACGCGGCCGCCGGCAGCGGCCTGCCCGCCGCGTCCACCCCGCCCGCCAAAGCGGCCACGTCGCGCGCATTCCAGTGGCTGGCCAGCACGCCGCCCGCCATCCCGGACACCAGGGCGGCGCACCAGCCGACCCGGGCCGCCAGCCCACGGGCCGTCACCACCTCGCCGGTCCTCTCGTCGATACCGCCGCGGATCACCGCCCGGGCGCACGCGGTCGCGGCGGCGGTGCCGTCCGGGGTCCTGCGCTTGCGGTTCACCGCCCGCCACCGCCGGGGCACCGGCCCGGCCCGGCCAGCAGCCGGCTGCGGGCCTCAGCCGGCCGCATCCCGGAGCGGCGGCCCGCGAAGGCCGCGGCCAGCCAGCTGAAGTCGTCCAGCAGCTCCTCGCGGCCACCGGATTGCTTCGCGTGCAGGCCCATGGACCCGAGAACCTCCTCCAGTGGCTCGATGTTCAGTTCGAACCTAGCCCAGGGGTACGACACTTTCGGACTTGCGACAAACGAGGCTCCTCCGCCCTGGTCGCCGGGCGGCGGCAGCGTCACGCGAACCACCGTGACCGGCCCGCCGGCGACCGCGGCCAGCAACCCCCGATAGGCGGGCCGGTCCTCCCTCAGCCCCGACGCTCGGTCCCCGAACACCCGCGCACCTTCGCCCGCCGACCTAGCACGCACAACTCCGCCTCCGGGGCAGCCAGCAACGACTCCTGTCCTGCGGCGCCCGATACCCGCACGTACCGGCCTTCCAGGCGGATCGGTTCGCTGCCCGGCGTCACCTTCATCGCCTCAACACCGGCGGCGAACCGGCGCTCGCGCCCCACCCAGATCACCGGGACCTTCCCGGCGTCAGCCCACACGCGAAACGTCACCGGGGTGTATCCCGAGACGCCGCGAGGCTTTCGACAGCCGGAGAAGGGTCATCCACCCACACAGCGCAGGAACACTAAGGATCCCTAAGCAAAGTCCTCAGCCTGGAATCCTACGGCTTCGCGGCCGACGGCCAGGGCTGGCGGTACGTCATCGAGCAGGGCACCGGGCCGGACAGCCCGCTGCCCGTCAACACGCACGGCGGCCACCTGTCGGAGGGTTACCTGCACGGCATGAACGGCCTGACCGAGGCGGTACGGCAGCTGCGCGGCACGGCCTGCAACCAGGTCGCCCGCGCCGAGGTGGCACTGGTCGGCGCGCCCTCGGGCAGCGCCGTGATCCTGGCCAGGTGACGCGATGGCGATCATCCCCGCTCAGTCCGACCTGACCCGGCCGTACTGGGCGGAAGCCCGCAACGCCCGCCTGGTCACGCAGCATTGCCGCGCCTGCGACCGGATCTGGCACCCGCCGCTGCCGGTGTGCCCGCGCTGCCACGGCACCGACATCGGCTGGCGCCCGGTCACCGGCCGGGGCACGGTGTACAGCTGCACCGTGGTGCGGCATGCGACGCATGCCGCGCTCGCGGAGCAGGTCCCCTATGTCGTCGCGCTCGTCGAGCTGGACGAGGGGCCGCGGATCGTCGCCAACATCACCGGCTGCGAGCCGGAGGCGGTCCGGGTCGGGATGGCGGTCAGCGTTTTCTTCGCCGCGGTCACCGGCCAGGTGACGCTCCCTCAGTTCCGGCCGGCAGAGCAGGGCGCACCGAGTCCAGGAGGAATCTGAACCATGGGACTGCTAGACGGGAAGGTCGCGTTCGTCACCGGCGCCGCGCGCGGGCAGGGCCGCTCGCACGCGCGCCGCCTCGCCGAGGAAGGGGCGGACATCATCGCGGTGGACGCGTGCGCGACGCCGGGCTGGATGACCTACGACCTGGCCGGCCCGGACGACCTGGCGCAGACGGTCAAGGAGGTCGAGGCGCTCGGCCGCCGGATCGTCGCCCGGCAGGCGGACGTGCGGGATCTGAGCGCGGTGCGGCACGCCGTGTCCGAGGGCACCGCCGCGCTCGGGCGGCTGGACATCGTGTGCGCCAACGCGGGCATCATCCCGCCGCCCGCGCTGACCTGGGAAGTCGACGTCGACCAGTGGCGCGAGGTGGTGGACGTGAACCTGACCGGCGTGTTCATCACGGTCAAGGCCGCGATCCCGCACATGATCCAGGCCGGCCACGGCGGGTCGATCGCGCTCACCAGCTCCGGCGCCGCGCTGATCTCCAGCACGCACCTGTCCGGCTACTCGGCGACGAAGGCGGCGGTGCTGTCGCTGACCAGGACGCTGGCCTATGAGCTGGCCCCGCACCTCATCCGGGTCAACGCCATCTGCCCGACCTCGGTGGACACGCCGATGATCCAGAACGACGCCCTGTACCGCGCGTTCCGCCCGGACCTGGACCATCCCGGCCGGGATGACGTGAAGGCGGAATTCCAGTCCAAGAACCTGCTCCCGATCCCGTGGGTCGACCCGCTGGATGTGTCCAACGCCATCGTCTGGCTGGCTTCTGACCAGGCCCGCTACATCACCGGCGTGACCCTGCCGGTGGACGCCGGCAACGCGCTCAAGTGCTAGGAAGGCCAGGATCCCTGGCCCGGGCGGGCCGCCGGGCCTGCCGCTGAGGAGGCGGGAATGCGTACCCAGGCAGCCGTCCTGTGGGAGAGCGGCTCGGACTGGAAGATCGAGCAGGTCGAGCTCGACGAGCCCCGCACCGGCGAGGTGCTGGTCCGGATCGCCGCCGCGGGCCTGTGCCATTCGGAGGAACATCACGTCACCGGCGACGTGCCGTTCGCCGCGCCGATGGTCGGCGGGCACGAGGGGGCCGGCGTCGTCGAGGCCACCGGGCCGGGCGTGACCGTCGTCAAGCCGGGCGACCACGTCGTGTTCTCGTCGATCCCGAACTGCGGCCGGTGCCCGTCCTGCGCCATCGGCCGCCAGAACCTGTGTGACCTGGCCGCCGGGATCGCCGGCGGCAGGCAGATCCTCGATGGCACCTCGCGGCACCACGTCGGGGACCAGGATCTGTCCGTCAACTGCATGATCGGCAGCTATGCCCGGCACACCGTGGTCAACGAGGCCTCGGCGGTGCCGGTCGACCCGGGCATCCCGCTGCACCTGGCCTGCCTGGTCGGCTGCGGCGTGGCGGCCGGGTGGGGCAGCGCCGTGTACACCGGCGGCGTCCGGCCGGGCGACGACGTGGCGGTGATCGGCGTGGGCGGCCTCGGCTCCGCCGCGGTGCAGGGCGCCAGGATGGCCGGGGCGAGGCGGATCTTCGCCGTCGACCCGGTGGCATGGAAGCTGGACCAGGCGCGCGGGTTCGGCGCGACGCACACGGCCCCCGACGTCCTGACCGCCCTGGACCTGGTCAGGGAGGTCACCTGGGGCCGCATGTGCAACGTCGTCGTGCTGACCATGAGCACCGGGCGGGGTGACATGATGGCCGGCATCATGGCGCTGGCCGCCAAGCGCGGGCGGGTCGTCGTCACCAACATCCACCCGGTGGCCGACACCAGGCCGGTCCTTAGCCTGCTCGACCTCACCCACTGGGAAAAGCAGATCGTCGGGTCCATCTTCGGGTCGGTCAACTCCCGCGCCGACATCCCGCGGCTGCTGGCCTGCTACCGGGACGGCCAGCTGGACCTCGAGGGGATGGTCACGCGCACCTACCCGCTGGAGGAGATCAACCAGGGCTACCAGGACCTGCGCGACGGCAAGAACATCAGGGGAGTGATCCGGCTCTGATCGCCCGGCTGGCGCCCCGGTAATGACGTCAATTCGACCGCCCTGAACGCAACGCCGCCGCCGCCCGCCGTACCCCCGGGAACTCACGCGCGATACGCGCCGACAAGCATCTAGGCCAGCGAGTCGGCGGGCAGGCCGACATCCGGAACGTGACCGCGGCCAGCCTTATCGACGAAGCGACCTCGTGGGGCATCCGGCGACGAGCCGCAGCGGCCGTCGTGACCGAGACACTCGAACAGGTACTCACCACCATCCCGGCAGCACCAGGCGATGAGCGGGTCCTCGCCGTTATCCGCGAGCAAGCCGAGCGAATCAGCCGCGGCTAACGGTGACCGGGTTTTCCGGATTGCTCTGATGCCTGACGGTGGCGGTCCGTAGCCGAAATAGCCCGCCGGACGGCAACGGGATAGCTTCGCCGACATGACCGACCCGCCCGCGCACCGGTTCCCGGCCGGGACGGCCGGGAACTTGCCTACCGCGTCATCGGGAGAGCTGCCCCCTGGTGCTGCTCCATGGCTTCACAGCCCCCGGCCGTGAAGGTCGACCGCCTGCGCGAGTACGGCGCCGAGGTGGTGCAGTCGGGCAGTCGCTACGCCGAGGCCTATTCGATTCCCTGGGTGCCACGCGCGTCGGTCACATCGCCTATGCGGTGGCGGAACGCACCGGCGTCCAGTCGGTCCTGGTCCACGACGCGGACATCATCGCGGCCCGTCAGCTGCTGTGGGACCGGTACCGCCTGGCCGTAGAGCACGGCGGCGCAACCGCCTTCGCCGCGCTGTTCACCGGCGCCCACCAGCCCAGCGACGGCGAACGCATCGCTGTGGTCCTGTGCGGTGCCAACACTGACCCCGCCACCCCTGGTCTGAGCGCACCCGCGCCCGCTGAGACCCGGCCGTCTCTGACCAGGAAGGCAGCGTGCCATGCTGGCCAGCCGTGGTGGCGCTGCTCAGCTGCCGGGCCGGGGGCCGACGTAGGTTCCGCGTTGCGCGATGGTGAAGACGAGCCCTTCGTCACGCAGGACAGCCATCGCGCGGCGGACTGTGTCCCGGCTGACGTCATGTTCCTGGGTGAGCGTGGACTCGGACGGGAGCGGGTCCAGCCGGGCCAGTTCGCCTGATTCGATCTTCTGGCGCAAGATCCTGGCGAGCTGCACATACAGCGGGGGGAAGGAGGAAAGGGATAACCGCCGAGAAGGAGGCCGGTTTGGCCCGGGCTGGAAAGCGCCCCGGCCCGGGAATTTGGGGGAGGGCTCGAGCGCGACCCGCGCTACCTGATTGGCCGCCTTCAGCAGGCCCTCACGGTCTTACTGGAGCAGGACCTGCCGCCCATGGATGCCCGGACCGCTCTGTTGTCCCAGGCCCCCTGGCCTGGCGCACCCACGAAGGCCAGCCCTGCGCCGCCTGCGATGAGTCCGGCGAAGACTTCTGTGACCCCTGCGCCGCCGATTGGGCGCAAGCCGAGCGCTACCACGAACTCACCCGCGGGCTGGGCGCCGTAGATGACTGGCCCACCATCGCCCGCGTCTGCGGCAACACCGGCCCCGGCTAACAGCCCTAGCCTCCGGCATTCAGCTTAGCCCGTGAATTAGGGCGCTGCCGATTTCTGTATGGCGGTGAGCTGGGGTTTCTTGGCTTCGTTTCTTGTGGCGGGTGCTGCGGTGGTGCACCTGATGGGTGCGGGTGCCCTGGCGGCGCGGGTAAGCGGGGGCTTCGGGTTTAGCCGCGAAGAGCGCCCTGGTTCTGGGAGATTACGGGTAACCACACGCTTGTATTCCCCGGGACTGGAGCGCTCTTCGCGATGAAGGATACGTCTGGGACCATGGCCTGGAGGTCACCGCCGACGGGAACGGCCTGGTCGGGCACGCGGGCGGGATCCTGCTGCGCAAGCTCGCCGACCAGGCGGGCTGACCGCGGCGCTCGAGCGCGGCGCTGCGGAAGGCGGGGACGTCCCCGCAGCTCAGCCGGGGCGTGGTGCTGGTGTCCACGGCGATCGCGATCGCGATGGGCGCCACCGCGATGGCCGACATCGCGGTCCTGGGCCAGCTCGCGCCGGTGCTCGGGGCCGCGCCGTGCGGTCCCACGGTCCGCCGCACCCTGGACCTGGCCGACGACCGGACGCTGACCGGATCGCGCAGGCCAGGGCGAGGATCCGCAAGCACGTATGGAAGCTGATCGACGCGCCGCGGCCGGGTTCCCCTGGCTGGTCATCGCCGGGAAGGCCCTGGCGGGGTGGCTGGTCATCGACATGGACGGCACCCTGATCACCGCGCACTCGGACAAGGAGGGCGCGGCCCCCACCTGGAAGAAGGGCTACGGCTTCCATCCGCTGGGGGCCTGGTGCCGAACACCCGCGAGTGCCTGGACATGCTGCTGCGGCCCGGCAACGCCGGCTCGAACACGTTCACCGACCACAAGGAAGTGCTGGCCGCGGCGCTGAAGCAGGTCCCCGCCGGGTTCCGGCGGAGGGTCCTCGTCCGCATCGACGGCGCCGGCGCCAGCCACGACCTGGTCAAGCACCTGCTCACGCTGTCCTCCCCGCGCAAGACCCTGCTGTTCACCTGCGGCTGGACCATCACCGAAGCCGACGAGGACGCCATCGCGGCGCTCCCCGCGAGCGCGTGGAAGCCCGGCGTCCGCCAGGACGGCGGCGCCGAGGACGACAAGGACGTCGCCGAGATCACGGACCTGATGAGCCGGGCCGGGAACTGGCCGGACGGCCTGCGCTGGATCGCCCGCCGGGTGAAGCCGTCGCGCCGGCACCTGAGAACCTGACCGCCTACGAGAAGAAGACCGGCTGGAAGTACTCGATCACCTGCACGAACATCCCGGACACCGGGATCGGCGGCGTTCCCGGCAGCCACCACCCGCAGTTCATCGACGTGCTGCACCGCGACCACGCCACCGTCGAGACCGACGGCGTCCGCACCGCGAAAGCCATGGGCCTGCGGAACCTCCCCTCGAAGACCTGGCAGGTCAACAAAGGCTGGGTCCTCGCCGCGAACATCGCCGCCGACCTCACCGCCTGGGCCCGCCTCCTCGGCCTCCACGACCAGGACGACCTGCGGGACGCCGAGCCGGACACGCTCCGCTACCGGCTCTGGCACATCCCCGCCCGCCTCGTCCGCCACGCCCGCAAGAGGATCCTCAAGATCAGCCCGGACTGGCCCTGGAAAGACGCGTTCATCACCTGCTGGCAGCGGCTCTGCGCCCTGCCCGCACCCAGCTGACCAGCACCAACAGCACCCAGCGACACGAAAGGAGAACCATCCCGGCGCGGTCGGAGCCGGTGCGCACCCGGGCACACCGGGCACCACCGCGCGCCGCCGCCCAAAGCCAAACGGACACGACACCCAAAAACAGGCACCAGCACGATCAGTAACCGCACCCCAGGAACCCTGAACGATTGAGGCTAGTGCGGCACGTGATCGCACCAAGAGCGCATTCCGCAATGTGTGGCTCTTTGCTCGCCTCATCCTGTCAACCGAGAAGGGACCGAGCGTCACATCGGGCATGGCAACAAACGTGGTGAAGCATGCTTACCGGACTGCTCGCTCCCTAGCGGCGGTCGCTGCAAACCTCTCTACATGAAACCGAGCCGCTTCTACTCGCTGTTGACGAGCCGCGAAGACTGGCGCAGGCGATGATCTGGCAGGACGCGCCTGAGGTCAAGCTCAACGAGGTCACCCAGGTTACCTTGGCCTCTTCGGTACGGGATGTGCTCAGCTTCCGACCACCGGTTTCACGCTGGCAGCCAGGAAACGTGATGTTTGCCGGGCCGGACGCTGCCGTCTACAGGGCCATGCTTAACAACCTTCGCCCATCGCGGATCATCGAAGCCGGATCAGGGTTCTCAACGGCCGTGGCACTGGACGAGGCAGTCGCGAATCCCCATTTGGCTGGACTGGAGATCACCTGTATCGAGCCTTACCCGCAGCGGCTATTGTCGTTGCTTCGACCCGATGACAAGGTGAACCTGCTGCGGTATCCAGTTCAGGACGTGCCGCTGAAAACCTCTGGCAAGCTCGATGCCGGGAGACATCTTGTTCATCGACTCCTCGCATGTCGCCAAGGCCGGGTCGGATGCAGTGTGGTTGATGCTGCACGTCTGACCATCACTCGCGCCCGGCGTGGCCGTGCATGTGCAGGACGTGTTCTGGCCGTTCACTATCCTGAAGGCTGGCTTGCGGAGTGGCGAGTCTGGAACGAGGCATACTTCCTGCATACGTTCTTGGTCGGCAATGCTGAATGGGAGATCTTGCTGTTCTCCTCATGGCTGTGGGCCGTGCATCCCGTTACTGCCGGAACGGATCTCTGATGAGAAGCCAGGGCCAGTTTGGCTGCGGAAACACGCTGCCCGCCTGATAGCAGAACTAGAAGCTGCAGCGACAATCCCCGCAGATGCCCAGGCAGTTCTAAACACCTGGGCACCTCGGAGTAGTGCGCCAATATCGCCTTACGTCATAGGCCGCCGACGGATCATGCCCCTCCGTGGCGGTCACCCATTCAGTTGATCGTGGAGTCGATCACGATCGGGTGCCCGCTGCTGAGGAAGAAGATGCCGGGGTAGCCTGCCGTGAAGAACTCCCCGCTCGGGTTGTCGTGCAGCGTCGAGTCCTTGATGGTCAGCGTGCCCGTGTTGTTGTCCACGACGAAGAAGATGGCACCGCCGCCCTCGCGGGCGGTGTTGTCGCGGATGACGGTGCCCTCGATGACGACGTGTAGTTGTCGCCGTCGTTGTAGATGGCGCCGCCGCTGCCGCCGCCGGGCGTGCCGGGCTGGGCCGGGTTCGCCCCAGCCGATGGCCTTGTTGTCGGTCATGAGGCTGTTGAGCACGTCCCAACTGGCCCGATGCTGCTCAGCGCGCCGCCGTTGGAGCACAGGCCGCCGCGGAAGGTGTCGCTGGTGATGTAGACGGGGCTGGCTGCCCACTGGGCAGATCGCGCGGATCGCCGCGCCGCCGAGGTCGGGGCCGACCTGGTAGCAGCGGTTGTCGATGAACCGGGAGTTGACCACCTTGAGCTGGCCGCCCTCGGCGTAGATGGCGCCGCCGCCGCCACCGCCGTAAGGCGTGCCCTTGGTCTGCTGGACGGCGGAATAGCCGTCCTCGAAGGTCATGTTCTGCACGACGAGCTGAGGCCATTCCTGGTCGTTGCAGTGGTCGGTGGTCCAGATCTGCTTCTTGTCGCAGGTGTCCATGTAGAGGATCTGGCGCTTCCCGCCGCCGCTGAGGGTGACCATGCCGCCGCCGTCCAGCACGACCTGGTGGCTGGTGTTCACGACCTTGGCCGTGGCAGTCATGGTGATGGTCACCGGCTTCGGGCCGCAGTTGAAGTTGATGACGCCGCCTTTGGCGACCGCCCGGACGACGGCGGCAGAGGTGCAGCTGGCAGGCGTCCGCTGCCGATGACGTGATCCGGGTGGCTGGTGGTCACCGCGCGGGCCGCGGCGGCACGTAGGCGCGGCCGTCCGGGTTGCCTGCGGCTGCCCGTCGCTCGTCGGAGCGTGGCCGATGGCCGTGATCGCTTTCGCCGTGGCGTGCTTGGTCGTGGAGTTCGACGCGGTAAGGGACGCCCCAGTGGGATCCGTGCCGCACGCCGTCAGCACGGCCCCTGCTGTGACCGCCGACATTGCCACTACCGCACCACGCATGAATCGCATAAAGGCACATGCTAGCGCTGCGGCCGATCGAGCCACCGTCATCTTCGTCAATGTGCGCGTCAAGGACCGCCATTATCTCTGTTCCGGCTTAAGCAATCCGTCTCAAATACCGCTGTCATCCGCTGCCCCATCAACTTCCCCTGTCCGAGAGGCGTCGACACTGCTACAGACTGGATACTCATCAACCGTAAAAGGCCTTCCGTAAGAGGGCAGATCGTATCACCGTCACCCATCCAACAGCCTTTCACGCAACTCCGCTCAAGGACATGGCCCGCTCCACTCCGTGCTGGACGCCGCGCAGGTCGCTTATTCCGGTCAACGACTCCGGGATACACGGTGTCGCGCGGATTCTCGCGTGTCTTGAGGTCGGCTGACATCGGGAGCACCCTGGACAGGTAGTCGTGAGCGGATGGATTCGGGAGCTGTTTCAGGAACTCTCGATCTGTGTGATGGAGCTGCCAGTCTCTTCTCTAGGTGCAGCAATGCCAGGCTATTACCATGCCGATCCAGAAAGCTCGAAATAGTGAGAAAGACTATGACAGCCAACAAAACCAGAGCCCCGTAAGCCCTCTTAAACGAGCCAGGCTGTTTGACTGCTCCGGAATCAGCAAAGGCTCCATCGAAAAACGACTCCGTCGAGGAACACGTATTTGCGTCTGCTGTTCTAAAGCTAGCCTTTTCAGTAGCTGTAGAGCAGCGGTAAAAGTGCGTTGGGCGCTAATAGGACTCGTTGACTGACTCGTCAGCGTAGCCAGTGGGTAGCCGTAATATGGATACTCATCATCATTGGTATTGAGTAGCACAAGCGCATAGTCAGTCGTTGCCCCGAGAGTCTTGGATCAAGCGCTCGAGACTCAGGGCTCATCAGGCTCTGAACCATTATCTCACCAGTAGTGATGAGGGACCGTGATGAAATGGGGCTGTCCAAGAATCTCGGTGGTATGAATACTATGGTAGCGCTTTCGAGGGTACGTTTGAGGGGTGTCTTAACGCTGTATCCTACTAAAGCGGTAAAAGTTAAGACTATCGTCACGATGAACAGGCGCTCTAGTATCAGAGCCTTCTGCGCTCGAAAGCTCATAGATCGCCTTTCATGATTCTGACTCTCGAAGTGAGTCCACATTAGTCGGAGAAGCCCCACTCCTGATGATTGCGGGAGAAGTTGAACCAATATCGTAGCCCCTCATGACACCTCTCAGGGCAGCCTTCAGTCAGTACGGTTTAGCCCTGGTGTCATGCTGGTCAGGCAATATCAGCGCTTAGAGCACCTGAACCGCCTGATCAGGCGAATAGCACCCTCGTGATCAGCCGAACAGAGTTCTTACCGTGACGGCCGCCGTTCTATTCACTCGTCTTGCCTTGGCTCCTCGCTTGCCAGACGCTGTCCGGCCACGGCGTCCCGTAGCTATCCGGGTTTACGAGGTAGCGCACAGTTTGAGTCGGAACATGCAGAGTGCGCATGTTCCGGCTAAGGCGGAACACTAGTTCCCCAGTCTGGGCTGGATACCGATTACGCGACCGGCGCAAACGGCTGAACTGAAGGTTAGGGCTACGTCGAATTACAAGGCAGTTTGTATCGACATAGCCGATCTCAGCAAGACGTTTTCTATCGAATGGCACAGAAAGCACGTCCATTAGCCTGCCATCGGGGAAGACCCTGCGCATCGCTGTATAGACGATGTCGACCTGCCCGCTAGTGAGACTACGCTCAAGGCAAGAGATCGCCACAGCAAGATGATTAGGCTCCCATTCATTGTCATCGTCGAGAAATGCAACGTACTTTGAATGAGAAAGCCTGATGCCGACATTACGGACTACGCCCTCAATTGCGGTATTGGCGCGCAGCGAGACAGCGAAGATTCTCGGATCGTCTGGAAGTTCTGGGAGGCCGCCCCCGTCGTCGACGACTATGATGACGTGGTCACGCACGGACTGTCCGAGCGCCGATTGGACTGCCCTCAGTAGCAGTTCTGGGCGCCGATACGTTGCTATGACGATCGCCACCAGTGATTCAGGGCGTGGCCTGAGCGCAGTAGCTAGTCGGGACACTTCGGCATTCTCGAAACGCCACATCATTATCGCTTTCGGCCCAAGTATAACCTTATTCCGAGCCTCCGCAATCACTAACTTCCTTCTCCGTAGTGCCTGAGGCACTAGATGCTTTCCGGCGACGACCAATCTACTTGCTGTCATCCTCATTTGCTCTCGGTAGTATAGGCCAAGTATGTTCAACGCTTCCTGCTCGGTGATGACAGCAGGAAATGGCGGTTGCGTACGGGGACCTAACGGGGACCGCTCTAGTCGCGGAGTCATCCGGATAGTCGCGCCGGTGCGCGCGGCGAGCGGTCCAGGGCCGGGCTAGCATGGCCTTGTCTCGCCTTGTCCGCGGTTGAACTAGGCCCCAATTCATCTGGCTAGACCCGAGTCCGCCCGTTCATGATAATGTACCGGTTTGGGTAGCAGGTTGGTAATGATACGTGGTGGGAGGCGGGGTTCGTGCAACCGGCGCTGCCTCGTTGGGCGTCGGAATAATGGTGCTTGTCACAATCGGCAAGTATGCACGGCCGGGCGCACTCGGCGCAGAATACTGACGGTCGGTATCGCTGACCTTGGAGCCTCGCGAGGCGCTGCGTGACCGAAAGTAATGGTATTGGGGGTAATCCGGCGCACTGCCGCAAAAGTGCCCGAAACTGCGACGAGAGTAACATTAATGACTATATTTAGCTGAGATGTTGATTGCTGCTGCAAGAGGACGTGGCTTCGTAGAGCCCCAACGGATAGTGGCGGGGTAACTCGCGACGAAACTTGAAGCCTTCATAAGACCTGTGGTTCTTCGATCTGCCGGTTTAGGGTCCCAGCGTGATCGGTGAGCCTTAGGGTTAACAGCGTTGCACAAACGAGTACCAGGACCTGAATCGACTGATAATTGGACGAGTTACGCAGAATCGAAGTTTAGGGGCGGTACCGGGTTTTGCAGTGAATCCATGATCGGCGTGTTGGCGCATAAAAGGGAGCCGGACACCAGACCAACCTTTAGGAAAAGCATGCACGCAGGCGCGACAGTCGGCAAGTGGCATGAAAGCCCTGAAAGCGTCGATTGTGCTGTTATCATTGTGACTTATAACAGCGCACGACATATCGGGAGACTTCTTGACTCATTGCCTGCTGCTACTCAAGGGCTTCAGATCCGATGCGTTGTCGTCGACAACAATTCAAATGACAAGACGACATCGATACTGCATGCGCGGAACGACGTTCTCCTCGTTGAAGCTGACCGCAATCTCGGATATGCAGGCGCCATAAATCTTGGTCGTAGCCTCGTAGGCCCGAGCTTTGCGCTGTTGGTGCTGAATCCAGACCTAGTCCTTGGGCCCCTCTCAGTCGCTCGTCTCTATCAGGCACTTAGACAGCCTGGCGTCGGAATAGCGGTCCCGATGTTGCTCGGCGATGACGGTAGTCTTTACATGTCCATGCGTCGGGAACCTAGCGCGCTCCGAGCTCTCGGCGAAGCAATCTTCGGCGGCCGGTTGCCTATGCTCGGCCTGGATGGCTGAGCGAAACAATACGCGATTCTACGGAGTACGATCGTCCGCGCGACGTTGACTGGGCTGGTGGTGCCGCGATGCTCATTTCGGATGCTTGTAATGACGACGTCGGAGAATGGGATGATAGCCGTTTCTTCTTGTACTCCGAGGAGGTCGATTATGCAGCGCGCGCTCGTCGCAGCGGTTATCGCGTACGCTACGTACCGTCGGCATGTGCCTTCCATGAGGGGGGCGGCTCGGGCCGGTCATCCGGCCTTCAAGCGCTGATGGCCGTCAATCGTATCCGCTATTACGACAAATATCATCGCTGGCCCGCCACCTGCCTCTTTCGGGCTACTGTAGCTTTTCATTACCTCCTGCGCTTTCCTGA
>CAVSNQ010000001.1:0-262275 GCA_963729365.1 uncultured Actinomycetota bacterium | reverse complement strand
CAATGCTGATCGCTCCTATGTACCCGTTGTCCTCCGGGTAAATGGTGGCCTGGTGCTGGCCGATTAAGATCGTGGACATTGAGCCTCCGTTCCTGCCAGGTTGGTTGGGTTGGGGCCTGGCGTGCCCTGGCTTGCGTTCGAGGCGTACCACCGCGCTCGTGGTGGCCAGGGCTCTGTGTTGATCACTCCTTGTCTTCGTGCCGCTCGAGGTACTCCTCGATCGCCTTCCTGATGACCCACGAAACGTCGCGGTCCTGTGAGACGGCATATCTGGCCAGCCGTTCCTTGAAGTCGGCTTCCACCCGTACGGGCGGAAGTGTGGTGTCACGCATGTAGAACAATGTAGCACACCGTTCTACCTTCTGGCTGCCTCGCGGTCGTTTTCGCTTTCTAGCGACGCGATGAACTCGGCCAGATGCTGACTGGTGATCCTGCGCAGTTTGCCGATCTTGATGCTCCGGAGTTGCCCGGTCCGCAGCAGGTAGTAGACCTTGTCCCGGCCGACATGGAGGATCTCCGCTACCTGCTCAACTGTGTACGCTTGCACTTCGCCTCACCTCCTCTTCGTGCTGGTCGCTGGTTGCGGCCTCATCTCCTCTCCTCGTCACGGTGGGTGATCGTCTTCGTCTTTGTCTACGTCTGCGTATCCGCGTCATATGTGCAGACGCGCATGGGGCCGTAGACGTAGACAACCCATAGACAGTCACTGAGGGTGTTCGGTGACCGCTTGCCACCGACCGCGTCCGACCTGGGCAACCTGGCCGCGGTTAGCCATCTCGCGGAGCCGCTGATAGATCCACGGGCGGCTCATCTGGGTCGCGCTCATCAGATCGGGAACGGAGATGCCGTCATCGGGAGCGAGGGAGAGCGCGGCCCACAGGAGCACCTCCGGGCCGCGTCCCACTTCCCCCGCGACATGACCCACTCCCTCGCCGGTCGATGGCTCACGGACCTCTGGCGAGCGTTGCTGCTGCCTGTCCGCGCGTTCGTCTAGTGCTCGCCTGGATACCTCGTCCAGCTCGGGTCGCAGGTCGGCGTTCCCGCTCGCTGTGTCGTTCACTGCCTGGTCCGTGAGGAGGTAGGCGCGAGCGCGGCGGGGAGTGTCGTGCTCGGGTGCGGAGACGAGGAACTTGCCGGGAGCGTTGAGCCTGTGCGCCTGCCAGCCCGCGGACAGCATGCCCTGGCCCAGGACGAGGTCTACGTCTTTGCGTTCACGCACGCGGAAACAGATCCGCACATCCATCTGCGAGCGCAGCGGACCCTGTCCCATGGCCTTCTGTGTCGGCCGCTGGGTGGCCGCGACGAGCGTCACCGCGACGGCCCGGCCGCGACGACTGATCGAGTCAGCGTCGCCAGTCGCCTCTGAAGCCGATTCGACCAGCTCGGCGTACTCGTCAACGATGATCACCAGGGCTGGCATGTCGGGCGAGGGCTCCCAGACGCGCTGACCGACGGCAGCGAGGAACTCGGCGCGTGCCTCGAGGATGCCTACTGCGTCGGCGAGGAGCGTGCGGGCCTCGGCGGGCGTCGTGGCCAGCCGATCTATGCACGCACCCCACGGGCCGAGTTCCATACCGCGTTTGAGGTCGATGGCCCAGATGACCACATCGGCGCACGCGGTCAGGTTCCCCATGAGGACGTTCAGGCCGCCGCTCTTTGCCGGACCCTGTTGCACCACCGAACAGAGCATGGCGCCGCAGCAACAGCACCCGCGCGGGCATGGCGTCCTCGAACGGGCCGAGATCGATGGGCTCGGTGATCGATGAGACTGATGGCCCGGGCCACGTGATCGCGTCGGCGTGCGGGTCTTTGTCGAGCACGCGCAGCTCGAACCGGTTGGCCAGGTCGTCAGCGGTCGGGTAGACGCGGGCAGCGCCCCGGAACGTGCCGAGCCCTGACTCGATCGCGGGAAAGCTTGGCGATCACGTCCGTAATGGTCTGGCCGCGGGCCAGGCCGAACTGTGCCCGCCATCCCCAGACGTCCACCACGGCGGACATGACGCGCGAACCGGCGAGCCCGACCGCTGGGGCGATCTCGGGCCAGGCGGCAAGGAGCCGCTCAACGCGAACCTTGGCGCGGCGCCTTCGATGCGCCCACCAGGGCGCACCGAGCACACCTGTGCTGATGACGAGGAGCCAGGGCAGAGGTTGACGGCCCGGCCCGAGATCGGTCGCTGCGGCTAGCCACCCACCCAGAGTCGCAATGACGGTCATTGCGAAACAGCGCTCGGCGCGGGAGGCTAGGCCGAGCCGTCCGCCGACAATGGCTACGCCAAGGACGCCAACGGCGGCGGTCACCGTGGACGCTGGCCACCAGCGCGGGTGCTGAGCGTGCAGGATCGACGCGGCGAGCGCGGAGCCGAAAGCTAGGGCGGGTGGTGTGAGTTCGGAGCGGTAGCGCCATAGCAACCGGCCCAGGGTCACGATCGCCAGCTCAGGCAGCGGGTCGCGAGGGTTGATGACGATGGTGGGCTGTAGTCCGTAGCGGCGCATTTTTCTGGCTTGCCGTCGTAACCGCTGGGGATGGGTCATACGCGGCCCCGATGAGGCTGGTAGCCCTGGGCGCGGAGTTCGTCGCGCAGGTACGAAAGCGGGTCCGGTTCGCCGTCCTGATGGGCGGTGATGGTGGCGAGAGCGGCAGCGACGAGGTTGGCCCGGTTCAGGCGTACGCCGGCGAGTTCGGTGCGCAGCTCGGTGATCTCGGCCGCGAGCACGGGAGCGTCGGCAAAGGCGGCGGTGAGGGAATGCCAGACGTCGGCGGGGAGCTGATCAGCCAGTCCTTCGGCTAGCTGGCGAGCGGTTTGGTTTCTGGTGAGCGCCTCCGGTAGCTCATTGGAGCGGGTACGGCGGGTATCGGTCACTAGGCATCACTCCTTCGGCAGTGCGGTCAGGTCTTGGCGCTGGTGAGCCATTGCACGATGGCGGTCACTAGCTGGCGGATCTCAGGTGCGGCAGTGGTGGCGGCGGCGAAGAAGCCAAGCAGGATGCACAAGATCGCTTGCCAGACGCGAAGTCCCATGTACCGCCAGGCAACGAACGCGATTACGGCCAGGATCACCACCAGCGGAATCGAAACGGTCACTGTCTCACCTCCTTCGCGGCGGCGCGTCCGTGCGACGCCTTGTGCGGTTCCAGGTCCGGCGGGACTTGCGGCGGCGCCAGCGGGAGCGAGCCCGGCATTTGCGGCACCGCCTCATCCCGCGTTCGAGTAGGGCGCCGCACTCGCACCGGCGCTCGGAGAATTGGGTCGTGATTGTGCGCAAGGGCTACCTCCTTCGCCGCGGCTCGGTGTCGTCAGGGACGAGCAACGACTCGCGGTCGGGCTGGTGAATCTGGGGGTCGTGGCAGGCACCCGGGAATGGCCGCTGTACCTGCATGCGCAGGAGCCGGCGGGTCAGTGCGGCAGCCGGGTCGGACGGCTGGCAGGTCAGGCAACGGCAGCGTTCCTGACGGCGGATTCCGGCTCGCACGATGGCGAGCAGGGCTAAACCGGTGAAGACGATGAGGGCTAGGCCCGTGAGGAAGATGGTCATGGCATGCAGATTGCGACTGAACGTGCGGACGCCGTCACTGCGTAAGTGGACGCATCGAAGACGTCCCGACTAAGGTGATGGCGTCCCAGACGTCCTGCGCTCCGCGGTTGGGTGTATGCCGAACGAACGCTTGCGCGCTGCGCTCTTAGAGAGCGGGCTGACGCCGTACACGCTGGGCGATGAACTCGGGGTCGATCACAAGACCGTTGAGCGGTGGATCGCGGGCCGGACCCCTTATCGCAGGCACCGGTACGTCGTGGCAACCCGGCTGGGCAAGGATGAGGTCTACCTGTGGCCGGATGCGCTCACTCGCGACCAGGTAACCGCTGCGTCAGAAAGCGAAGTCCTGGCCATCTACCCGCACCGCTCCGACGTCCCCCGCGACACCTGGGCGCGGCTGTTCGAATCGGCAGAACAGGAAATCGGCGTCCTCGTCTACGCTGGCCTGTTCCTGGCCGAGGACGCCGTGGCACAGAAGATCCTCATCGACAAGGCACGCTCAGGGGTGAAGGTGCGGTTTCTGCTCGGCGATCCCGACAGCTCGGCGGTGGCGGACCGAGGCCGGGACGAAGGCGTGGATGACGCCATGGCGGCGAAGATCCGCAACGCCCTGGTGATGTACCGGGAACTTCGCAGCATCGAAGGCACGGAGTTCCGCTACCACCAGACCATCTTGTACAACTCCATCTACCGCGCCGATGGCCAGCTCCTGGTCAATACGCACGTGTTCGGCGTCACCGCGGCTCGTGCTCCTGTCTGGCACCTGCGCAAGGTCGCGGGCGGGGAAATCATGAGCACCTACCTGGAAAGCTTCGAGCGAACCTGGGACACAGCGGTGCCCCTTCCGGGCAAGTAGTCCGATGGCCCGACGTATCGACTACCACCACGACCCTGCCGCGCCAAAGGCCACCAGCATCGTCCCTGCTGTGAACGTCGCAGTCGCCAGCGAATCCGGCGAAATTCTGCTTATCCGCCGCTCCGACAACGACAACTGGGCACTGCCTGGCGGTGCTGTCGACATCGGTGAATCTCTCGCCCAAGCCGCGGTCCGCGAGACACGGGAAGAGACTGGCATCGACTGCGAAGTCACCGGCCTGTCAGGCATCTACACCGATCCTGGCCATGTGATGCTCTACACCAGCAACGGCGAGGTCCGGCAAGAGTTCTCCATCGTGCTGGCTGCCCGAGCGGTCGGGGGGCAGCCAAAATCCAGCAGCGAATCGTCCGAGGTTCGCTGGGTAGCGCGGGACGATCTCGGCGGCTATGAGATGGATGCCTCGATGAGGATGCGCGTGCAGCACTACCTCGAACAGCGGGCTCACCCCTATATCGGCTAAGTCGCCACAGCCAGCGTCCGAACGCGGAGAGCTGAGGCACAGGTGGCTGAGTTGGCATTCGCCAGCCTGTGACGGACCCGCGTAACCGCGTCAATGAGCTGCGGCGCCGAGCGCTCCAGCGCGCACGTGACTGGATCGTTTGAGCCGTAGCGGCTGTGGATCTCGGCAAGCCGCTGCTCGACAGACATCCGCTGACCGTCCGGCCCGGTAGTCATGTCGCAATAGATCAGCGCCTCGGCCAACTCGCCGCCGACCGGCTCGAACTCCTGGCACAAAGGACCAACAAGGCCACGCACGGCCGCCTCCATAGCCGCGCACGAATGATGTGCAACCAGGCGGCACAGCAGATCGCTGGCCTGCGGCAGGTCGCTCAGGAAGCGGGCACCGTCCAGCGGGTGAAAGCCGGTGTCGACCAGATCGGGCGCATAGCCGATGTCATGCAGCCACGCAGCAGCGACCAGCAAATTGGTGTTCTTGCCAAGGATGGGCTTGAGGCTCCGGGCCTGGGCAGCGACGCCTTGCGTGTGTGCCCACCTGCGGGGCAACGGCACGTGAAGGATCGTGCGGGCGGTGTCTTCCGCCCAGTCAGCTAGTTCCATGGGCAGACGCTACGACGGCAGCGCCAGACGTTCACGGACGCTGCCAGACCATCTCGGGACGTCCCGAAGACGTCCCTGCACCACCAGTCCCGTCGCGACAATCATGCTTTCCTCCTTTGACAGTTGGTACCGGCAGCGGCGAGCTAGAGCGCCGGATCGGCCGCGCCCACGGCTCAGCGCCTCGCCGCCGCGGCTGCCGGGCCGGGCGCCATCGAGGCGGGGGTCTCGTCCAGCGCGGCCGCCAGCCGCCCCAGGGTCCAGCTCCGGCACGGCGAACGATCCTGGCTTTCGAGCCGGGCCATGGTGCTCAGGCTTATCCCGGCCAAGTCAGCCAGTTGTTCTTGAGACAGCCCACGCTCGCGCCGCATCGCCCGCAACCGCTCCCCGTCTAAGGCCGTCGTCCACCGATGCGCCGGCCACGGCCGATCCATCTCCGGACCGCCGGCATCGCCGCCCGGTGCGGCTGTTGTAGGGCGAGGCCGCGTGTTGACCGGATGCACGATGCACTGCTTACGCTCGATGGCCTCCATGAAGCCATCACGAACCGCTGCGTCCGGCGACAGCATGTCCAGGGTGTCGGTGACGATGATCTGCGCCTGTAGCTTGCTGACTTTCAGCACAAGCTGACTAAGGTCACCCGCCCTCTCAGCCTTGTGGCGGGTGACGTCTAAAACCTGCCAGCCGAACCGTTCAGCATGTTCGCTGCACCGCTTCTCAGCGTCGTCCAACTCACCATCGTTCTCACCGCGCAGGTATATGACGACGCGCATCTTTGCCATCGCTCGTCCCTCAAGTTCATCGTGAGCCATTGTGTAAGCCCTGGGGCGCCATCGCCCCAGCAGGTCAGCAGCAGCCAGCGCAGCAACGAGGCCGACGGACCGCCGAACGGGGTTCCGATGGCTGCGGAGCTGCATCGCTGGTGTTGCGCCGTTCTGTTGGGGTCACTCACGGACCCAGAAGCACCAGGAACCAGCCTTCCGGTGAGAACGGAACTTCTGTACCCCGCGGTGGGACGTCTTGAGGCATCTTGGATTAGAGTCAGGATGACTTAGCGGTTCAGAAGGGCACCCGCACATTGAACGAGAACCTACGCCGCGCCCTCTTACGGGCCCGGCTCAGCGATGAGGACGTCGCCGCCCGCCTGGAGGTCGACCCCAAGACCGTCCGCCGCTGGCTAGAAGGCCGCACCCCCTACCTGCGCCACCGCTGGGCACTTGCCGGAATGCTGGACCTAGACGAAATCGACCTGTGGCCGCAAGCACGGACCAGTGGCCCTCACCCCGCAGAAGTCCGCGCCATCTATCCCAACCGCGACAGCGTGCCTCGGCAAGCCTGGCTGAACTTGTTCCGCTCAGCACAACAGAAGATCGACATCCTCGATGGCGATAACCTCTTCCTCGCCGCCGACACAGAGATCCTCGCGACCCTCACCAACCGCGCCAGGACCGGCGTACAGGAACGTATATGCCTGGTCGATCCGGACTGGGCTGGGGCTAGCGAGCCGGCAGATCACGCCCGTAAAGCTCTTTCTCAGTACACAGACCTGCGGCACGTCCACAGCGTCCAGATCCGCAGACATCGCATTTCCCTGTCCAATGCCATATATCGCGCCGATGACGAACTGTTAGTCAGCCAGCAAGCTCTTGGCATCACCGCCAGGCGAGCGCCAGTCCTACGTCTCCGCATAGCGGAAGGCAGCGATATGGTCACGACCTACCTCGAAAGTTTCGACCGCATATGGGCTGCTTCCTTGCCGTACAGTACGACAGGATAGCGAGGGTCGCGCGGTCTCAGGCCCTAGCCGCGGCCTGGTCTCCTATTCCAACGCTCTGATCGTCGGCTGCACTGGCATCATGTATCGCTGGCACGCTGATTGCCCCGAAGTCGACCCTTTATATGTCCA
This sequence comes from uncultured Actinomycetota bacterium, assembly GCA_963729365.1. Classification (GTDB taxonomy): domain Bacteria; phylum Actinomycetota; class Actinomycetes; order Streptosporangiales; family Streptosporangiaceae; genus JASHPR01. The sequence continues at coordinate 254,903 of CAVSNQ010000001.1, read as the reverse complement.
CCGCAGAGCCCGGCTCCACACGCGAGAGGACCTTCCCACCTACTAACAAGTCGCGCTCAAGGTCTGTCAGACTCGTCTCGGCCCTGTGAGCGAAAGGAGCCAGTGGTTTGGCGTCACGCGCGTATTGGAATCAGCGGTCGTTATCCGCCGAATACTGCGCTATAGGTCTTTCGGCCTGTCTCGATGAGCATTGTCAACGCGGCCGTTACCTGAGTTGCGCCCCCGAGGGCCGTAGTTACCCGGTCAGCAACACGGCGGAGCTTGCTGGGCTCATGCACCGGAGCTGCGACCTCGAGCGCTAGGGCCTGTGCGCCCTCATCGAGTTCCCTCTGCTCGGCTTCCGGCAGGCCGAGCGCTGGGCTGACTTGCTGAATCAATACAGCCCACGTCGCCAACTGCGAGACCTCGTTGGGGTTGAACCCGAAGGAATTGCTCTGATTTACCGCCTGATGCTCGCCGCCGATGATGCTGCCCTGGGGATTTGTGACGTTGTAGACAGGGCCGCCGCTGGGCGGGGTGGGCCAGGTACTCGTTCATGGGTACTCCGCTGGTTACGCAGTCGATGCCATTGGCGGCCAGCCGGAGACCACTTCCGAGGCTGTCGGCCACAATCATGTTCTTGTCGGCTAGATAGCGGACGGCCGAGATGATCTCTTCGTCTGTCAGATGACTGCCGATAAAACTCGACTCTCTCGCCTGGGCGAAAGCGGCGACATCAGCACGTGAACCCTCGAAGTTAGCGAAAATCCACTTCATCAGAGTCTCGCGGGCGTAACGGAGGCGTGCCACAGGATCAGCGCGGTGCTCACGCAGTCTCTGAGCTTCGGCCTTGCCCCAGTCCGTGATCAGGGAGTCAGGCGTGGCCCTATGCTCCAGCGACCGGGCGACTTCGATATAGCGCTTCTGCTCCAGGAGGGTGATGAGGTTGCCAACGAAGGCCGGCTCCAGCGCTTCGTCGGTGGCGAAAGCTGCCGGATCAACGTACACGCTAGGCTGCTCGCGCCCTTGCTGGTCAAGCCACAACAAGAGTCGTGGCAAGTGGAACGTGGTTGTCATCGCGCTGGTCGCGCTGAATCCGTCCGTGACACTCGCTTCCACCTCCATCCGGATGGGGCCATTACGCTCGAACGACTGTTGTATCTCGGCGATCATCTGCTTGATGTTGTCGTGGTAGACCGTCACGCGAGCCATAACCCCCTCCGACCAGGCCAAGGCCTGGTGGCGTTTCCTGATGCCACAACGGTAGCCGAAAGGCTTTAGACAAATGCGAGCGAACGGGGCGTTAAGCCCCTTTTACTCGCGAGTATTATAGAGGAGCCAGCTCGCAGCGCTCTGCTTTCATTGCCTCACGGTGCGCCTGAATAACGCCTGCTTCGTCTGCGGCTGCCAGGTAGTCATTGAAGGCACGGATAGCATTCACGCGGCTACCGACGACAGCTCGCACAGCTCCGAACAGAGCCTCCGGTACTTGGACGCGGACGAGACCAACGCTCACGCCGCGTTCACTCTCAGGCACCGGGCTGTCGCCCGGCTTCTTTGCCAGGCTATAGATTTTCTGGAAGTCCTCTAGCGAGTACTCGTGCTCATTGAGCAAACGCCATGCCTTGATCGAGAAATGGACGTGCGCGCGGCTGCACCCAATCTCTTCCGCGAGATCGCGCTCTGAGAATCCGCGCTCGTGCTCCTCATACATGAGCCTTGCCGCCTCGCCCCGGATAGCCCACGCCTGGACTTCGAGGTCACGTCCGCGTGCCAGTAGCCGTTTGATCATGTCGATGTTGCGAGTGTGCTCGTCAGCGGTCATACCGGTCCCTTGCTGTGCCCGTTCGGCCGTGAGCCGATTGCTCTCCGCGACCGCGGGGCTTGCGCCATGCTTACCAGGTTGGTAAGCGCGACGCTAGACTTGCCGACGCAGTGTTGTCAAGCGCGAGCGCCGACGGGGTCTGTTGGCTTCGTACCGGGTTCGGGAGTTGACGTGTTCCGCCTACCCGCCGAGCAACGAGCGTTGAACGCCTGTGGCCCTTCCGCACGCCTCAGCGGGGCGGGCCTCGAAGCTCTCGCACCGGACTAGAACGGGGCCGCAGATGTTGCGCGGCCCTGCCGCTGATGATCATCTGTCCATATCGGGGAACCGCTGTCGGGCGTCACTGTCGTTCGTCGCGGCCGATGCGAGTCGCTGCCAGGCCAGCGCTCCGATCAGGAGAACCGCCCACGCAAGCACCTGCTAGGGCCTGCCGTGGTACCCCAAGGATGGATCAGCTCAGCGGTAACGCCGGCATGTACGCAAGGCGAGTCCCCCCGGCCATAACAACGTCGTCGACCTTGTCGTCAACAGCACCGTGCACCGGAAGGAGTAGCTGGGGCCTCCGCTCGGCCACTTACCGCTGAGGGGACCGCCTGAAGACTCGCATCGGCGGTCAATCAGAGGAGCATGACTATGGGAGTTGTTTCGAACGTGATACGAGCAGAGAGGCTCGCGAATGGCGACGAGAGGGTCGGAGTTGCGGCAGCAGGCGCTAGAGGTGCACCAGCGCCTGCTGCACGGAGATCCCACCGCGTCCGCCGACGCGGCCACGCTACTACTCAAGCCGGTTGTGGCCCATCTCCGACGCAAATGGCCCGGCCTTGCCTACACCGACGCTTGCCACGACGCGGCCATCGACGTCTTAGTCGAATACTTCGCTGATCCGAGCCGCTATCAACCGAGTCGATCCTCGCTCGTGAGGTGGCTGGTGATGCAGGCACATGGCGATCTCCTGAATGATCACGCCTCGAAGCCCAAGCAGTTCGAGCGGCTGTGGCTAGTCGAGTCCGCTCTGCCTGCGGATCCGAGTACTGGCGAAGTGCAGCGGGTTGGTGATCAGAGTCCGTCGTTCGACACCTTGCCCGAGGTCGACGGCTCGACCGTGTTGACTGCAGTGCGGGATGCGTTTCCCAATGAACGTGACAGACAGTTGATCTGGCTGATGTGCATCGAAGGATCACACTCGACGGAGGAGGCGGCGAAGGTGCTCGGTCTTGCTGGCCTTCCACCAGCGGAGCGGACTGCAGAAGTGAAGCGCCACAAGGACCGCGTCATGCGGCGTCTACGGCGCCTCGGATTGGATGATCGCGATGAGTGACCTCACACTGCTGGCGAAGACGGCAGACCGGTTGCGGCACTTTCCTGGATTTATGGCCTTCGAGCTCGACCGCTATCGCAGGCTCACTGGGGCGGATCCGGCTGCTGACTTCGACTTGCCCGAGGTGTCGCTGGTGACAATCGGATTGTGCCGGCGGCCGCGACGCGACCGCTATGCGTCAGATGTGGCAGCGATCGCGGAAAGAGCGGGTGCGCCAGTGAGTGCCGTCGCGAACTTTCTTCGCGCGTCGGATGCGGTGAGCGTGCTCGCGAGTCACGGCGAGATCGTGTCGGGCACAGCGGCCTACACGCGCGGCCTCATGGCGGCTGCGCGAGACCATGCCGAGGAGCACACCGTTTTCGAGGAGCCGCACGGTCGTGATCTGACCTTGCCGGGATGGTTGAGGCGGGCGGTCGACCGGTTCTGGGGCAAAGCCGATGAGGACGCTATCTTTCCCCGGGGCCTGCACCTGCCAGTCCTGATGAATCTGCCGCTCGCGATCATTGAAATCGACGGCTTGACTGTAGGAAACCTCGATCAATGGCTACAGCGGCGCCATCTGCCGCGACTAGCCGTTGTCGCCGATCGGCCACTGCGTGGTTGCCTGGTCGCCTATGGCGGGATAGGACTGTTGTTCGTCGATCGATCCGATGACCCAGAACAGCGTCGCCAGACCTTGGCGCACGAGGCTGGACACTTCATTGTCGATTACCTGATTCCTCGCGAGAACGTCGCCCAACGACGACCGGAGCTTCTCGATGTCCTCGATGGCGAGCGAGAGCCAACGGATGCCGAGCGATTTGACGCACTGCTGGCTGATCTTCCCATCGGTTTTCATGCCCACCTGTTGGAGCGCGATATCCATGGCAGCCACCTATCCGCCGCGACTACCGAAGTCGAAGACCGAGCCGAGCGACTCGCTCTCGAACTCCTAGCGCCCTTGCAGCATGTTCTTGCAGAGTTGTCGCCGACCGGCAAAAACGAGATACCGCAGCTCCTGCGCGAACGCTTTGGTCTCCCGGCGGGCGCCGCGACCCGCTACGCAGGTCACATCGAGCGCTTCCACCCTCGGCAGCCACCGACTCTGCTAGAGGCAATCGGTTTGATCCCGCCCACGGACAGCGACGGCGACGTCCGGTCCACTGGCCAGCCACAGGCAGAATGACGCTCCCACAGAGGTTCGCCATCGAGATTCACGCTCAGCGTTGTCGTATTCGGGTGCGCGCTCCGGAAGGAATGGTTATGGGCGCCCAACGCCATGACGCGCCGAGAATAAGGACAGACGCATGACGCAACCGCAGCACGCCCATCCCGTCGACGATCATCTCCTCATCGCCGACGACGATTTCAAAGAGGCAACTGGCGAGTCGATCGAACGCACACTCGATCTGACGACCTGGCAGGGAGGCGTGGATCTCGGAGCGCTCTACCAGCGGCTTGAGGCCGAAGTTGGCCCAGCGCTTGAACAGGAACGACGCGTGCAAGGCGTCGTGCGCTCTGAGATCTTCCCACTGCTTCGGCAAGCCCCTGACGCGCCTACCGAGGCTGGCGTCCATCAGGCCAAGGCAGCTGACCTCGAAGAAGTCCACCGCAAGGTTCTGTTCAGCGGACAGCTAGATACCTGTGACGGCACGACCGCTACGCACGACACCCTGCTGCTAACCGTTACTCAAATCGGCATCTGCCTCATCTCCTACCAAGGCAACGAACTCGCGCTGTCGCAACGTATGTACCGACGTGATTTGCGCACCATCGGCACCGATCCGATCGACGAGGCACGAGAGTTGCTCGGACGACGGAAGGATCGCGCGGCAACCGGCGTCGCTGACAAACGTGACACTCTGTCGGAACTTGCGCGGCGAGGCATCATGACGTATGCGGAGCGAGCCACGCTGCTACAGCGGTCCGACGCGGCATGGCGCATGGGTCACGGAAACATCGCCCCCTACGAGCTGCTGACCGGCTCCGGCAACATGGCGCTGCTCGCGGCATCACTGAACGTGCTGCGTGATCTAGTCACGTACCAAAAATTCGTTTTCGTACCCTCCTCGATCAAGGACCGACTCCTACTAACCATCGGCCACGCACTTGGGCCTTTGGAGTACGCCGTAATCCAAACCGCCGACCAGGCGATGCGCCGAATCGTCGATGGCGGCCGTTACAACCAGGAATCCAGCCGCCTGGCCGAAGCCTTCGTCGAAGACATCGGTCATCAAATCGCAGTCGGTGTCTACCGAGCCTCGGCCCACTCGCCAGCTACACCGTTCTTCGCTCACGTCGATAACGTCCACGAGGCCGCGCACATCGCGATCGCTGACTCGGTGCTACAGGAGCACCGGGGCTTCCCATTGTCCATCGATCTCGCCGACGCCGCCTGCCGGGCGATGTTCGGTGCGGAGACATTTGACGACGCCGTCGCCTCCGCCTACCGCGAGCACGGCGAACCCATGCGCTACCTGCCGGAACGCAACACCAGGGAGAAATGACATGACTAACCAGACGATCCAGGATCCTTCAGAGGAACCAGACGGTAGTGATCGGCTCGCGGAGCTACGCGCAATGCCTTCGTGGGAGGAACCAGAGGCCTACCGTGGCAGCATCGGGCGGACCATGTTCGACACCCCCGGGGCCAAGGACAACACCATCACGGTGTTGCTGCCGACCGAGTCGGTCCAGCAGGTACCAACCCAGTCGCTCGTGCGGATAAAGAGTTATCCAGATGAACGGCATTACCTGGGCATCGTTGTCGCGGGACCGTTCGCCGAGCCCGACGGATTGCGAGCAGATGCGCCCGCAATTGTGACCACTGCCGTTCGTGGAGCTACGTTCATGCCACGCTACCACGGCCGTGTTCAGGTCGAGATTATCGGCGAACAGCTAGGCAGCGGAACCCTGGTACCGCCGCGATTCCGGCCTCTACCTAATAGTCCAGTCTTCGTACTGGACTCTGTCGAGAAAGCGAAGACCCTCCAGGTCGATGGAACCATGCTGCTCGGCGTTGCCGCCGGCGACGAAGCGATCGAGGTCAAGATAGCTGGCGATCGGAAGAGCGTGCTTCCCCGGCACACCGGCGTGCTCGGCACAACCGGCGGTGGCAAGTCGACCACGGTTAGCCGACTCGTCGCCGAGGCAGCGAAGGACAACTACGCCGTCATCCTGCTCGATACCGAGGGCGAATACACCCAAATCAACGAGCCGACAACAGACCCCACGATGCTGGCAGCGCTCGCCCGGCGCGGGCAAATACCAGAAGGAATCCCGAACACGCGAATCTTCACTCTGGTCGGCAAGGAAACATCCAACCCAGGCCACGGCGAAGTTGTGCCGTTTACCCTTCAGTTCAGCACCATGTCTCCGTTCGTAGTGGAGGAACTGCTCGACCTCAACGATGCTCAGAAGCAGCGGTTTGAGAAGGCATACGACACAACGAAGCACATCCTGCAAGACCTCGGTATCTTTCCCAGACGCGGCAATACAGAGGATGTACGCACGAGCATTGAGCTCGACGAGTTCGACACCGGCTATCCGCACATGCGGCTGGCAAACCTCTACGATGTCGTCGCTCTCATCCACGCGGTGATCGGCAAAGAGGAGCCGGCTAACGTCTACCTTCGATCTCCTGAGTTCCGTAGGGACCAGACGGATCAGATCCTCGCTCGGACCAAAGCAGCGGCTGCGGCGACCAGCAATGTCCTGTCGTGGCGCGCTCTTCTCGGCAAGCTGTCCCGGCTCATGCGGCTCAATGTCTTCGACCATCCGGAAGCGAGCCCGTTGAATCATGACTCGCTACTTCAGCCGGGCCGGGTGTCGATCTTCGACCTCTCTGACACCGACAGCCCGCTGCTGAATAATCTCGTCATCGCTGACCTGCTGCGCGGCACTCAGCGCACTCAGGACGAGCACTACCAGGCCTGCCAAGTCCCCGGCGGCGCTCCCCTAACGAAAACCCTGATCATCATCGAGGAAGCACACGAATTCCTGTCCGAGGAACGGCTCGCCGCCATGCCGCATCTGTTCCAGCAGGTAGCACGCATCGCCAAGCGCGGTCGCAAGCGGTGGCTTTCACTCGTGTTCGTCACGCAGCTCCCGCAGCACTTGCCTCGACAGGTACTCGGCCTAGTAAACAACTTCGTGCTGCACAAGATCAACGACGCCGTCACGATTAGCCGGCTGAAATCGACCATCGCCGGCATCGACGACGCGCTATGGCAGCGCCTGCCCGGCCTGGCACCTGGTCAAGCCATCGTGACATTCAGCTCGATGACGAGGCCTTTGCTCGTCGCAGTCGATGCAACTCCAGCAAAGCTGAGGATGATCGATTAGCTGGAACCACGCTAAGACGATCGGCAGAACGGCGCGCGACCACGACGTACTCCGTGCGCATCCGCTCACCAAAGGACTGCTCAAGGTACGGCATCACACGCCGGTGGTCGTGGATGGTCCGGGCGTAGGTGTCCTCGATCTCCAGCCGCCCATCCGACACCACCGGCGCCAACGCCGCGAATACGTTGTGAGTATCGACGCGGACTCGCCTGATGTTGGACGGACAGACCACGATCACGACATGTCCACCCGGACGCGTGACACGAGCACACTCGGCAAGGACAATAGCCATATCACGGAAGTAGCGATACACAGTCCAGGCCTTCCCCGGTACCTGGCCCAGCTGATCGACGACATCGTCGACGATCTGCCACCCCGTTGCGGGCGGTAGCGGCTGCTCGGGAGTCGCCTCAGCTAGCGCGGCTCGGTCCGTACCGATGTAGCGGCGGGCATCTTCCCTGTAGCGATCGGCATCTACACCGAGGACGTCCGAGAGCCAGGCGACAGCGAACATGTGCGCTCGCGGGTAATCCAGAGCCGAGACGTAAGGCGGAGAGAAAAATGCCAAGTCCACTGCCCCGTCGGCGACCGAAAGATCGCGAGCATCACCCCCGGTCAGCCGGACAGTTACGGTAGGGCCTGCAGGCATCCGGTCCTCAAGCTCCTGCATCATTCGCCCCGCGCGGCGAAGCTTCAGCAGGAACCGTCCAGGAGCATCCGGGTTCTCGGGCCATTCTCGATAGTGATGTCGAGAATGGACGAGGTCACGGGCGTTGGCCACCGAAGTGCGAGCGACGATGAGCGATGAGAACACGGTCCACGCCAACAACCGGAGCGGAGATTGGTCCAACGTCGTCGCCCGGATGCCAGACTTCAGCCTGGCCAGGTCACGGCTCACATCCTCACGGAACCAGTAGTCGAGTCTGGGCAGAGACGGACGCCAACCGTCATCGAGGAGAGCCCGCTCAAGACGGTGCTCGATCTTGTCGGCCAGCGCGAGAACCGCTGAAGCCTCGACCAAGGTAGCCTTCGTCAGCGCGATGAGGCGAGCCAACGGGTCTATATCGACGCCCAGCGCATGCCGACCGGTGAGCAAGCCCTCGACGAGCGTGGTGCCTGAGCCGCACATGACGTCGAGCACATAATCACCTGGATCGGTGAAGCTCTCGACAGCCCACCTGGCGAGCGGGGGCGGCAAGCGGGCAGCAAAGGCATGCAAACCGTGCGTCGCGTACAGATGACCGGAAGCAGAAAAATCCAGAGCCCCCGGCGAAAGCACCCGATCATGACAATGGCAAAGGAGCGAATCAGCCGATGCCGTCCTCGAAGCGCTGGTCACCGTACGGTCATGCCCAGTGCAGCTATCGGGAGGCCTAGGAATCTCTGCCGCATGCTAGCGGATCGGTGACGCCGCGTGCCGCGTGCAGGACCTACACGGCAGAGGTGGCCAGCCGCGCCGCTGAAGCTCAGATCGAGGTCGCCTGGAAACTCCAGCAAATCCTGGTGGTCGGCCGTGCTGGTGCGCGTCATGTGTCCGTGCTCTCCTAAGTCAGTTAGCTCAAGGCCTACGCGACCAGGCGTTCGTAGGCCTAGGCGTAAAGCTACCGGAGCCAGTTTGTCCTAAATCCTCAGCTCGCGCGACCATATGAAACGCCTCCCAGTTGATGTGCGACGTAACCGTTTAGCAGCGAGCGAGTCCGCGTAATGGTCCAGGCCGACGAATTCCTCAGCCGGGGTGATTAGGTTGAGCGCGTCCCTGATCGCCGCGCCCAAGACCTTTGCAACCGGTGGAGGGAAGGCGTTGCCGACCTGCCTGTAAGCGGAAGTCTTCCGCCCCGCGAACCGCCAGTTGTCCGGGAAGCCCTGAAGTCGGGCCACCATCCGCAGCGTCAATTTCGGAGGCTGGCCAGGTGGGAAGTCCGGGCCTGGGGGGTCAGTCGCGATACCTAGCCCGTTGACTCCCAAGGTCTTCCAAGCCTCGCGGGCACGCGTAGGACCGAGATCTGGGCCGCCGTGCTTCTTACTACCGCCGACAATGGTCGGAGCTATGCCCCGAGCATGTCGCCGCCAAGTCTCCGCGCCAGGCCACCCGGCAGAACTCATCAGGTCATACAAGGCTTCACCGACAGTCGGAGGCGCCTCGACTGACGGCGCAGGCCAGCGGAAGTGGGACACATAGGGCTGCTTGACCGCCACGAGGACGAAGCGGGGCCTCAGCTGCGGCAGGCCATGCTCACTCGCCTGAACAAGGTTCCACCAGCTTTGGTAGCCCAACTCGTTGAGCCGTCCAACTACCTGAGCACGGTAACTGTCGAACCTTCGAGCCGACAGCCCGCGCACGTTCTCCAGGAGGACTGCCCTTGGTGCGATCTCTTCCACCAGGCGAAGTGCCTGCGGGAACAGGTCGCGGCCGTCGTCACCGCCAAGTTGCTTGCCCGCGATCGAGAACGGAGGACACGGCACACCCCCGGCCATCAGGTCAACGCCCCTGAACTCCTGGCCATCAAGGCAGTACACGTCCCCTCGACGATCTTCCATTCCGAGCCCCGGTTGAGGCGCAGAGTTTCGCATGCATCCTGGTCTATCTCTACCGCGGCAGCATGGGCAAAACCCGCCTGCTCCAAGCCGAGTGCCTGGCCCCCTGCCCCAGCGCAAATCTCAACCGACGTCAGCGCGCACACGGGTTCCTCCACTGAGATTGTGAGTACGAAGTCTGCCCTCCGTATCCGACAGTCCACGGCTTGCCGCGCCAGAAGCTCCAGCCCGGACCCGCGACCCCCCGTAACCACGAAGTCCCGACACGACAGATTCTCATGGAACAGGACTCGTCCGATGCCGACAGGCCTCGGCGTCGGTGAGTGGTGGAACACTGGCCCGGTGGATTCTGCCGGATTGTCGCCTTTGATCATCTGGGCGGCTGCGATCTTGTGCTGGACCGGGTCTACAAAGGCGGGAGCGCGGGTAAAGCGGCAGACGACCCGCCGGCTGCGGTCCCGCCGCTCGCCGAACTGGCTGCTCGGAGGCGGGATGAGCCGTCGTTCTGACTCTCGGCAGGCGGTACGTTCGAACGGTGACCGATGCCGGGTCCTCCAACCACGTGCAGCGTGCAGCGTGCCGCTGCGGGCCGCCCCCTGAGCTGTGCGTGCTCGATGACAGAGTGATAACTCAGCAAGCCTGGAAGGCCGGGCAGTTCCGCAACGCTCCGCGGATCGAACGCGAAGTCGGGGTGTCCGTCCTGCTAGGCGAGTGGTCGGTGGAGGACGCCACGCGGTACGTGCTGATGGGGAAACCGCCAAGCCGACAGCAACTCAGGCGGGCAGTTGCGCGTCTTACAACAGTAGGGAGGCTACGGAAGGCCGGATTTGCGGTGGTTCATACACCTGGCCACATAAAGAACGGCTTGCACGCTACTGTCGTGTGGCCACCCGACGATCCGCTGCTCCGGCCGGAGGCTGCATGGCCCTCGGAGGTATCAGAACTCTTTGATTCATGTTTCAATGAAGAGGGGGAGGTGTTCCAGAATGAACCTTGATGCCCTGATTAGGCAGGGCCGTCTACCCTGGTCGCCTAACCCTGCCGCAAGCGACCTCGATGTATGGGAAGAGTACGAGCATCCGCGAACCGGCACCTTCACGAGCGATGGCCGCACCATCTTCTTCACTGCCGTCGCCGCGCTCGAGAACAGGGTCTCGGTATGGGCGTACACGTGTCTGACCAGCGATGAAGCACGAGAACTCGCCAAGACCGAGTTCGATTCGGTGGCTAGCCTCCACGAGTTCGCGGAGGGACTGCTCAACGGGCGCAAGATAGTGTTCGCGCTGGCCGATGATCTGCTGATCCGGCGTTGGTCGCCGGCTGACGGCAAGGGCCCCGTCGACGAGCTGGCGATCGACTTCCTGAATGGCATCTTGGAGTCCGTCAAGGACAGCCGGGATCCTGGCACGATGCTGCGTGCCAAGCTGGCCCAGGTGGACGTTGCAACGACCGAACTGGTTGACGCCTGACAGCCGTAGGCGCGCCGTGCCTGAGGAGCCTCAGTAGCTGGAGCCAGCAGCCATCCTGACGTAAGCGCACAATGTCACCATGACCACGCCCGTGCCCGTCCGTGCCCGTGCTCTCCCGGCGAACGGATCCGGAAGGGAACAACGAACAGCGGACTGAACTCCGCCCCTACGTGCGGTGCAGCTGCTGGATGCCCTCGAAGCAGTAGGCGACGAGGAGTGCGAGGCCGTTGTGCTCGACCCCGAACTTCCGCCGTGAGTTGACTGCGTCTGAGAGGTCCTGAAACAGCTCCAGGATTGCGGCCAGTTCCTCAGGGGTGTACACGCTCAGGTCGATGTTGTGCCCGAACTCGTCCTTGAGCCAGGGGAAGAGCGAGCCGTCGTCGACGTGCTTGCGCGTCTGGTCGAAGTCGAGCGTCTTGCCGTCGTCGAGGAGCCCATTCAGCTGGAAGCCCAGGAAGGTGTATCTGGTTGCTGCGTTCACGAACTGTGACCGTCCTTTCACTAAGTGTGGGCTTTGAAGTCTAGATGCGGCTCCGGTCACCAGCCGCCCGAACTGAGGTATCCCGCCGGCCACGGCCGCCTCTGCGAACCCGACTGAATCACGCCGCCGGCCCAGGTCCGTTCGCCTGATCCGCGTCGCCGCCCCTGGCATCCTGGCCGGGTGCAATGGCATTGGGGCAACATCGGATCCGCCGCGGCAGGGCTCGCGGTCTTCGCTTCGGCCGCGTTCGCCATCGCCTGGGCGCTGATCACCCGGCAGGGGCCGGCGTGGATTAACGACACCAGGGACCGGGTGCGCGCTCAAGCTGATCAGGCGCGTGCTCAGACTGCCCTCGCAGACGAGGAGCGCAAACAGATCGAACTGGACCGCGAGCGGGTGCTGTATGGCTGGGCAGGTACCGGGAGCGGCGGCGAGGTGTACCGCGTTGCGCTGGTGACCGACCCGGCCGAGATGGACACCGCTCGCGGTGAGCTGGCGGCCGGCAACACGCCGAGCCAGTACGTCATCCTGCACGTCGCCGAGGCCCATGACCCGATGGGCAATGCCAACCGGGCTCACAGCCTGCGGCAGCTAATCGAAACCTCGGGTTTCCTGTCCCGGGCCCCGGAGACAGGCGAGTACGAGGTACTGCGGGAAGCGGCCCGGGCGCTCGCCGTCAAAAGCAGCCAGCAGATCCAGGCAGTGGACTGACCGTCAGCTATCCAGGAAGCCACCGTCGTCGGGCTCGCCATCGACCTTGACCGCCGCCTTCGGGAACCGCTGACGGAACTGCTTCACCGCTGCCGCGATCCCGACCGCTGAGCCGGTGCTCAGCAGGTTGATGACCACCGCCGTAACGTCCACGCGCTCCTCCCGCGGCGGCGTCCAGCTGACCCGCACACCTTGCTGCTCGAGCATCTGCACCAGCGGGGAAGCCCGCGCCAAGCACCCGTCCGCGCGGTGGTCTGGACGGGTGCTGCCGTGCATGCGGTGCCGAGGTCTGGTGAGCGCTACCGCCTCCTCGCCGGGTCGGTAGCGGCCTGGTGGGCCCGCAGCGCCTCGGCCGAGACCCGGGCGTACTTGACCAGGCTGCGCACCGACGTGTGACCGGACCTCGCCATGAGCATCGGGGTCGACGTGCCGTCCTCGGCGGCGTGCGTGAGGGCGCTGTGCCGCAGCTGGTGGAGTGTCGCGTCGCCCGATGCGGCCTTGAACCGGTCCTCGGCCTGCCGGTAGCCGGGCCGGGCCCGGCCGCGATTGTCCAGGTCGCCGGGCGGGAGCTCTGCAGCGAGCGTGCTCCTGAGCTGGCTGATTGGTGTCAATTTGATCGCGGCCACGTAGGTAAACATTCCTGGGCGTAGCCTCCGCGGAGACTTCCGCTCGAACTGAAGCGGCAGCTCAGCTGTGTAGCCGTGCTGCTGGCATCTGGGTTGGCTGGAGCGTGCCGGGGCAGCGGCACTCCGTACAGAGGTGGTTACACCTCGCCTTCACCTGAGAAGAGTTCAGAAGCCGATTGTTTCGGTAAACCTTCGAGATCAGCCGTTTGTGACACGAACCGTCGTCAGAAAGCACGAGGCGTGGATAGCAAGTGCAGCAGGACTGGTTCCCAATTGGCTAGGGAATCCGTGCGCAATTTCATTCCTTAGGTTAAGCCCAACTGGACTAGCAAACACTGTCCACAAATATCTGTACCATGACACGTTGAAACCAAGCTCCCTAAGCTCGGATAGAAGGAAGCCGAGTCCTGGATATTGCCCGGGCCTCTGGTGTCTTTGCACAGAATAGATGCCTTTGTTGCTTTGCAGAAGTAGACTACGCAGTAGCGGCTCAATAAGCCAAACCGCGATGTACAGCGCTGCGTCTTCTTCACCTTTCCAAAACAGATCTACCGCTGTTCCGAGTTGTTCAGCAGTTCCAGGCGCAAGCGTTGGACGTGCCGAGAAGTACTCTATCAGCGCATCTCGATCTGGCCTAGAGTAATGCTCACCAATTCTGCGGAGAACCTGGGCAAGAAGGCTGCCTCTGAGCGTTGCTTGAAATTCTTCTATACGCGCAAGGCGAGCATCCTCGCGATCCTCCTCTGTAATTGGATGCCACCGAGGCAATCCATCACCACCGACGCGCACCCGAGAAATTGTTGCCTGAAGAGGTGCGGCAGCATCAATTTCCCTCGCAAGGCGGGTATTCTCCTCGTAGTCCCCCGTGGGCGGCGGGTGTCGCGAGAACAACTCTAGGGCGCCTTGCCAATCAGGCGGTTCCACGAATTGCGCTATATAGCGATCAACTTCATCTTGAGAAAAACTCACAGTGCTAACGTTCGTCTTCAGGCCCAGATCTTCTTTGCCCGCGTTCTGGAGCAACCGCCTTACATCTTGCTTTAGCTCAAAATCATTAACATCGTCTACATACCGTGCCGCAGTCTCAAGATACATAACTCGCACGAGCGGCGCCGCATTAACAGCTGCGTCTAGCCAGACTCTTACGCGTTCACGAGCATAGTCTTGCTTACGCGTCGGGTCCTTGGTGCGCTTTACTTGCCAGTTAATGAGCTGATCTTCAATGTGTGGATCTTGATACCGCTGCCTGGCAGCAGAAATCATACGGTCCACTTGGCTATTCAGGTTAGCAAAATCGAAGATACTCTCTATCAGCGGGATCGTTATGCCGGGTGGTGCATTACTGTTGATATTCTCCCAGTAGTGATCCATCACGCTAGCTATCGTTCGTTCCGTTCTCTCTTCGTCGCGCAAGCCTTGCGACAACTGAAGTGCCCTAAGCAGGCCATGGGTGATCTCAAGCGCTGTCCATCCAGTCGTCCTAAGAGCCAAATAGCTATCGATTGCTGATCGCGCATATGATCCAGCATTTAGACCACCTCGTGCAAAGAGGAGATCATTTAGCCTTGAGGCGGGCGCCTGGATGATCCACTTGCGCCGTAATTTCGGTCCAAGTGTAGATCACGCTTTCGGATAGATCGCCGATCAGCGGCGGATACTGCCGGCCGTCCGCAAAAGTCACCATTGGCGCAAAGGCATCGCGCAGTCGCGACCGGATTTCGCGCTGAACCTTCAGAGTATATTTAAACGCTGAAGCAATCGCATTAATGGCCTCTTCATGAACTTGAACATTGCTTTGCACTTCTATATCTGCATGAGCCTTAGCCAGGCGAATGAACTCATCTGATACCGCGTGTGAGGTTGTCACTGCGGCGCAGGCTTGGTCGCAAAAGGAAGCTAGCGCACGCAATGGAGAACTGGGGTCGTCTGGATAACTTGAACTGCTATCTGATCTCTCGTTAGACATGTAGAATCCGTGCAGTCGAGTGAAGTTCTCTCAGGAGCTTCATGATATCGTGCTGATCACTCGTAACGACAGCGCCGCATTCATGTGCTATCAGCGCAACTACAGCGTCCGTTTCGTCGGATGTGCAGCTGTGTCCGCGCAATTCACCAGCTTGCTTTGCCCGCACTAGGTCCAGATGCTCGATTTGGCAGCCGTGCAAGAACTTAGCGACTACTGCTTGGTGCCCAGCACCGCCACGCCAATACTGCGCTATCACTTGGGTTGGGACAATGGGAAGGATCCCGTCCTTGGCGGCTGCGGTAAGGATTACCTGGATACGTCGACTGCGGCGCTCTATCGCAACTAGAGCCCCGGTGTCGAGAACTAAGCCAGCCACTCGTCGCGGACAGCTTTTAGCTCGTCCTCCGTCACAGGCCCTTGCTCAGCGGCCAGGTCAGCGACGAAGGCCTGAAGTTCCGCGAGTCGCATCTCCCTCATGCGGTTGGCCTCAAGGACTGCATCGGTAAGTCCTGTAGGTTCGGGTATGTCCACTGCCGGAGGGTGATCGAAGCGGGCCTTGGGGCTAGCCTGATCAGTCATAACGCCATGATGCCACGCTGGTCGACGTGCTACACGACCTCGTAGAGCTTCTATGGATAACGGCTCACAGCTGCGATCGACTCCGCCGAGTCCAACGACGGGCTGGAGTGCGCTGAAACAGCGGCAACTGTTTCGCCCTGCGTGAGGACACGCTCGAGGTCAGGTTCGGAGCGCGCGCTCTGCTATGAGCTTTCTATGCAGCCTGGTCGATGATGCGTTTGACCCTGCGGCGGTCGAGATTGAGGTCGCGGGCGATGGCGCGCTGGCTGCGGCCAGCCTTGTGCCAGGAACATACGGCCTGTTCCACTGTTGACACTTCGGCCGACGCAACTGGCGCATCCTGGTCCGTGATCGGCGAGGCGTGGTCCACGTTGGCGGCGCGACGATCCGTGGCGCTACCACCAGGATCTGTTCTGATAAGCGTCATCAAGAGTTCGAAGGAACCGGCCAACGCCAGAGCAGGCCAGGCGCTGACCAGGGCGCCTATGGGTCCATGGCCGAGGCCGTGCGCCAGGTTTGCGCCGACCGTGGCCAGGATGCCTGCACCAAGACACCATCGTGCCAGGGGTGGTACGGGCTGGTGGCGCCGGTTCGCGTCGAGGATGAGCATGCTCGCGGCCAGGATGAGGCCGTCGACCGTGAACGGGACGAGCCGGGCGGTCACGCCGGTCTCGCCGTGCGTGCTCACCAGCTCGTAGGCATGACGGTAGGAGATGACCGCTGCTACTGCGGCGACGGTGGCCACAGCTAGCGCGGTGGTGATCCTGATGAGCCGGTCCGTCATCGCAACTCCTCGCGGAGCGCGCGGACAACCCGATCGTTGCTGTCGCGACCGCTGTCGAGGAGTTCGATGATGGTCAGGGCGGTGATCGCCTGGTTGCGGTCAAAGAACCGCGGCCAGTAGCTGACTTCCCACCAGCCGTCGGCCCGCCTCTTCGCAGTCGCCAGGATGGCCCCGTCGACTTCCAGGCACATGAAGTCTTCGTCGATCTTGATTGGCATTGTGACCCCTGTCCCGCCCGAGGGGGCCATGGGGGCCAAAACGGGGGCCAAGGTGCTCAGGCCCCTGCCGACTCACCGCGACCCACTCGGAGCGTTTTCGCAGGTGAGGGTCAGAGGCCCCCGGCCCGGCTAAGTCCAGACCAGGGCATATCCGCCAGAATTGCTTCGGGACGAAGAGGCCGCCGGTTCAAATCCGGCCACCCCGACCACAAAACGGCAGGTCACAGGGAACCTAGTGACCTGCCGTTGCTCTCCGGTCTCTCCTAATGTCCGATTCTGGGAGCCCAGGGCCGGTCTTACACCGGTCTTATCCGATCTACCTCGCTGACCAGCGGTAATGCTCCACTTTTCGTCGGGCGCGTGGGAGCGGCGTCAGACCGCTTGCCCAGTGACGCGATGGCGCCGGAGAAGCTCTGCCATGGCTGCCACCGGACGGCCGGACCCGCGCAACCTTCCCCTCAAGGCTTGCACGCGGTCCGAGATGCAGGTGCAGCTCATCGGATCGGCAGGGGATCTTCCGGGTCGGGGCCCTGCCAGAACTCGGGGCCGAGGAAGTCCTTGACCAGCTCGTACGCGCATCTGCGGTAATAGGCGATCAGCGGCCACGGATGGCAGAAGATCCGGACCTCGCTGACCTCGCTCTGGGCGTTGAGCGTGAAGATTTCGACGACCTGCACCACGTGGCCTGCGGCGACTTCGTCCAGGACCGCTGCGAACGCCGGCTGGCCCTCGGCTTGGAGCACAGCGCGGTACCTCGGCTCGCTGTAGCACTGCGATGCCGCAGCCAGGATGCGCTCGGTAACAGACTTGCCCGTGGGCTCGGCGGTGAGAAACGGCGAGAAGAGGGTGACGTCCTCAGCGAATGGCGGGATGGCCGGAGCGTCGGTCCATGACGTTCCCGGCCCTTCAGGAACGTAAGGGGAGGCGCCGAGGTCTGGGTTTGCGAGGTTCGGGTCGACCTTGGCAATCCGGTCTCGGATCAAGGCCATGTACGGCCACGGCCGGCCGTAGATGTCGATCGTGGCGATCAGCCCGGGGGCGTCGTGGGTTACCAAGGCCACCACTTGCGCGGTGTGCTCGTCAACGCTGGTCGTGAACACGCCCCGTCAAGCTCTTCTCCTTTGAGGCGAAGGTCGGCGTCGGTCGCGCCGGTTACCTCCGCATAGGCCCCGAGAGCAGCGGCGACCGCGTCGCGGCCGGTGATCCGTGGCAACGTGAGGGGCGTGGCGAGGGAAACATCCTCGGCGAGAGCCGCAGGGTCGTGTCCCAGCAGGGCGGCAGTCAACGGGTCGGACGTGGCGTTCTCCTCTAGGTCGTGATGCGGGGCATCCCGGCCATCGTCCTGCGGGAAGGGCGGCGCTCGTATCCGCCAGTGAACAGTGCGGGTGGCCAGTGCTGGCCTGACCGCGCACCGAGCGGCACGTCGGCTGGCCGGCGTGACCAGCTGATCGTTGTCGTGGTCCTCACGCCGTCGCGGGGCGGGCTGTGGTCCGAGGTGGACAACACCAGCGTGCCTCGTTCGGGGAACTGGACCTGTCGGATCTGGGTGGTGCCGAGCCAGCTCGGGATCAGCGACACCTGTACCTGGTGGGCGACGGTCCCGGCCTGCTCGTCGACGTCGTAGGGACCGGAGTACGCGATGTAGTACGCGTCTGGCTCCTGGTCGTCGTGGTCGTAGGGTCCCGGCCTGGCCAGCTGGGCGGACATGTACCCGTCGGGCGTGTACAGAATGGTCCCCAGCGGGTTATTGCCCAGCGGGCGATCGGTCTCGCCGCCCTCGGCGGCGGTCACTTCGTACCCGACGAGCCGCCAGCACCCGGCCAGCTGCTCGCGAATGCCTTGCTCAGACATCGAGTTTCTCCTTTCACGTTCGGCATCAGCCGCCTGCGGCGTGGGAGGCATCCATCGCTGGTCCGCCCGGTGCTCGCCGATCAGCGGCCGCTTACCTGCGATCGTCAGGCGGGCAGGGCCGCGCTCGTATCCGCCAGCGCACAGGGCCAGTGGCCAGTGGTGGCCTGGCGGCGCGCCAGTGATTCAGCCCGGTCCGGCGACCGTGGAGCCTTCGGCGCAGGCGGTGCCCGGCGGGAAGCCGGTCGGGCCCTGATTGTCGGCGGCCTGTTCCATGCTGACGCATGGCAACTGCGCGGGCCGTTGAGGCGGAAGAGTTCGCCGCGTTGGTGACCACGTTGGCGTTGGCTGGTGATCACGCCAAGTTGACCTATCTGGCGAAGTCCAGCAGCGGCAAGCACGTCAGCGTCCGGTGCCGTGCCGCCAGTCTGTGAGACGACTGTGAGAGGCCGAGGAGGGTTTTGCAAACGATGGGCGAAACCCTGCGGGCGTGCTCACAGCGGCTCGCCCATCGCCAGCACGGCGGTGACCAGATCCAGCAGCAGGCCGCAGAGATCGTCCTCGGCGACCAGCACCACAGTGCCGTCATCCAGGCCGACGTGGTAGACGGGGGCGCCGGGAACTGGGCGATACGGTGGCGGGACCGCCAGGGCGCGGGCGGCGAGATCCTCCCACTGGGAGCCGTCGCTGCAGTGGGCGGTGTCCACCATGCGGCGCTGCATGGTGCCGTCCCGCTCGATCCGGGTCGCCACGACCCTCACCAGCTCATTCTGTTCCCGCGCGGACACCGGGTAAAGGCCCGTGAAAACCCTGGCTGGCGCCGGCCACTCAGCTCAGCTGTACCTGTCGGGGTCGCTGACCGTTCTCGCGCTCGGGGGCCTGGCCGTGTCGTATGCGGTGATCGCGATGCTGGTCAGAAGACGTGGCTGGGTGATCGCCACCGTGGCTGCGCTGCTGGGCGGCGTGGGTGCCTTCAGCGGCGCGCCAGGCCTGGCCCGAAGAGATCCTCCCCGATAACTCATCAATCCAGCCGAGGAGAGCAAAATGACGACCGCCATGCCAATCGCAGCAACGAATAACGGCGCGAAAGAAAGACTCTCGCTGCTCTGGATATTCTATATGCTCAACGCCGCCTACATCGATATTACTACATTGTATTATAGCGTATTCATAAATCACAAGCCGGCCGTTCATTATACCCAGGCCTTCTTGCTGGGCGCCGGCGTATTGATTGAGATTTCGATAGCCATGATTCTCCTGTCTCGGCTACTAGAGTACCGAGCAAATCGCTGGGCGAACATCATCGCAGGCATATTTTTGGCTGTTGTTCAGCTCGTAACGCTATTTACTAAAACGCCGACTTTGGCTTATGCATTCTTCTCAATTATAATGGTTGCCACCACGGCGGTTATTGCCTGGTATGCATGGAGATGGCGTCCAGTCAGTCTGTGAGAAGGTTGTGAGAGCTTCCCGGCAAGGGTTCGCCCTCGGTCGAGATCGTCCGGGACCCGGCTCGGACAGGGAGGAGGCACGACATGCGGGTGATGTTGATGATCAAGGGGGATCCGGAGCCGGGTGCAGTGCCTAGCGAGGAACTGCTCGCCGCGATGGGCAGGTACAACGACGAGCTCAAGCAGGCCGGAGTGCTCGTCGACCTCGCGGGGCTTCTTCCGAGCGCTAAGGGGAGGCGTGTCAAGTTCTCCGGGGGGAGCCGCGCCGTCATCAATGGGCCGTTTGACGAGTCGAAGAAGCTGACCGCGGGCTACTGGATTCTCCAGGTGAAGTCGATGGAGGAGGCCGTGGAATGGGCCAGGCGTGCCCCGTTCGAGGCGCTTTCCCGGATCTACCCTGGCGAGTACGGCGCGGAGGGCGAGATCGAGATCCGTCAGGTGTTCGAGCCGGAGGGTTCTGACGCATCGAACTAGCGGCGGAGCCCCAGCCGCGCGCAGATGAGGTCTCCCGAATCCCGGCTGTCGTCCCTGACGTTGGTGCGGTTGCGCAGGCCCAGTTCCCTCGGCGGCCCCGCCTTGGCGCTCACCACATCGTCGAGCGCTATGTTCAGGGTCTAGCGCGGCCGGGTGGCAGTCTGCCAGCTATCGCGGCCGGTCAGCACGATCTTCAGGTTGTCGCCAGCCACTTGTGCCTCGATCATCGCTTCCTCGCGGCCCTGACAGTACCTGCCCCATCACGACCGAGGTTTCTACCTTGCTGGCCATCCACCAGTGGCCGGGTCCGGCGGTGCGGCGTGCTGAAGGCCAGCCGACCGTTCTTCGAGAGGTATCTCTTGACAATAGTCACTCGATAGAAAACTATCGAGAGATGTCTCTCGATGATCAGGGCCGGCCTGGCGAGCCGTTCGCCGAGCCGACGACCCTCAGCGACGCCCGGAGGCTGCGGGCGCTGACCCACCCGGTGCGCCTCGCGCTGCTCGGGAAACTGATGCTGCACGGGCCGCTGACCGCTACCGAGGCCGGCGAGCTCATCGGCGAGTCCCCCACGACCTGCTCGTTCCACTTCCGCCAGCTGGCGAAGTACGGGGTCGTGGAAGAGGCGGGCGGCGGCAAGGGCCGGGCCCGGCCGTGGCGCATGACCACGACCGGCCTCAGCGTCACCGCCCGCGAGGACCCGGCGTCTCAGCTCGCAGAGCACGCCCTGCTCCGCATGGTCCGCCAGCGGCAGATCGAGCGGTACTGGACATGGCTGAATACCAGGTCCAGCTATCCGCGCCGCTGGCAGGACGCCGCCGAGGACAGCGAGTATGTCTTCTATCTGACGGTCGAGGAACTGGCGCAGCTAAGCAACGACCTGACCGCGATCCTCATGCCGCTGTTCCAGAAGCGGATGGCCGATCCATCCAAGCGCCCGCCCGGCTCGGTCCCCGTGCAGCTGCTGCTGCTGTCCCATCCGATCGAGTACCCAGAAGACGGCGAGACCGAAGCCGGTCACGAGGACGCGGCGACACCCGGATGAGCGAGCAGGCCGCGGCGGGCCTGGCGGACACCGCGGCCAGGCCGGGGCCGGTCCCGCTGCGGCGCAACAGCGGCTTCCGGATGCTCTGGATCGGCCAGCTTCTGTCCGGCACCGGCAGTGAGATGGGCCTGATCGCCTACCCGCTGCTCATCCTCGCCCTGACACACTCGCCGGTACTCGCCGGCGTGGTCGGCACGGCCCGGGAGCTCGCCCTGATCAGCCTGCAGCTACCCGCCGGGGCCCTGGCGGACCGGTTCGACCGGCGGCTGACGATGATCGCCTGCGACACCGTGCGCGCCGCCCTGCTGGCCCTCCTCGGCGTCCTCATCGCCGTGCACCTCGCGTCCTGGCCGGCTGTGCTCGTCGTCAGCGTCATCGAAGGAGCAGCGGGCGGTCTTTTCGACCCGTCCGCCGCCGCCGCGCTGCCGTCGATCGTGCCAGAGCAGCAGCTCGTGGAGGCATGGGCCGCCACCGAGGGCCGGACCTGGGCCGCCAGCCTGGCCGGGCCTGCGCTCGGCGGGCTGCTGTTCGGCCTGGGCCGGGCCGTCCCGTTCCTCGCCGACGCCGTCTCCTACGCGGCCTCGTTCGGCACGGTGAGCCGGATCCGCGGCCGGTTCCGCCCCGAGCAGGCGCCCGACCGCAAGGCCCTGTGGCACGAGGTGGCCGAGGGCCTGAGGATCGTCTGGCAGATCCCGCTCCTGCGTGCGGTGGCGGTCCGGGCACCGCTGGTCAACTTTGCCTTCACCGGCGTGCTCTTCGCCATCACGGTCGGGCTCCGCCAGCACGGCGTCTCCGCCACGGTCATCGGCCTGGTGCAGGCGGCCATCATGACCGGCGGGGTACTCGGCGCCCCGGTCGCGCCGCTGCTGCAAAGGCGCCTGCGCCCGAGCACCATAGCCCTCACGATGACACTGGCCGGGACGGTCCTGTTCGCCATCGCCGCGGTGGTGATCCCCTCCCCGCTGGTGGCACTCCCGGTCGCGGTCGTCGTGCTGCTCGCGCCTGCCGCGAACTCCGGCCTGTTCGCCTCGGTGCTCCGCCAGGCGCCGGAGGAGATGCGCGGCCGTGTCACCAGCACCGTGAGCATGACAGCCATGGCCCTGGCGATACTGGCCCCGCTGCTCGCCGGCCTGCTCGTCGCGCACGTATCCGCCTCATGGGCCATCGGCGCCTTCGCCGCCGCGAACGCTATCGCCGCCGTGCTGACCCTGGTCATGCCAGGCCTGCGGAACCTGGACTCTCCGCCCGCACAATCAGGCTGAACGGGCTCGGCTGGCCACTACGGGAGCACGCGGCTCGCCCCGGGCATGCTCGGCCCTGGCAACCATCCCCTTCGCACGGGATCGGGCCGAACAG
Organism: uncultured Actinomycetota bacterium; assembly: GCA_963729365.1. Lineage (GTDB taxonomy): Bacteria > Actinomycetota > Actinomycetes > Streptosporangiales > Streptosporangiaceae > JASHPR01. Next base: position 231,915 of record CAVSNQ010000001.1, on the reverse strand, counting down.
ATGAACTTGACAGGAACGCTACTGGCTGACACGCAATAGCCCGCAGTCCGTCGGCGGCGCGCTGAGCTTCTCGGAGCGCTAGCCTTCCCGGCCATCAGCGACCTCACTTCGGGCTCGTTTGCGCTCGGCGGCGCGGCGCTCGGTGGTGGGAGCGGAATGGGAGCAGCGATCCGTCGCCAGTTGCGGTCAGACGCTGTGATCGTGCCCAGCCAAGAAGCTCTGACGTGCGACAACGTCCTCGAGCAGCGGCTTTGTTAGCCTGGGCGCTCAGTTCGGGACGAAGAGGCCGCCGGTTCAAATCCGGCCACCCCGACCAAGTAATCGCATGTCAGCGCTCTGACTTGCGATCATGTCGGCTTACGTAGGTCTGTACTGTCCGATTTTGGGAGCGGCGGTGTCCGATTTTGGGAGTCCGATTTTGGGAGCCGATCTTGAGCCGGATCGGCCTGGGCACCCAAAAAGGTTTGCGCGCGTGAGCCAGAGCCAGACTGATCACAGAAAGTGACGTTTGAGTCCGAGCGGCCACACAGCCAGCCTGCCGACTCGGCGCACCAAGCTGACGTGTCAGTCGCTGCCGTGAGCGCGCGCAGATTATTCGGTTCGGCGCGCGGCGCTGGGCGGCCCGTTCGCTGCGCACGAAGACCCGGGGTCATGGGTGTGCGGACGAACCTGTGGCCGTGCTGCTCAAGCTCCCGGTCCAGATCGCCCAGCCTTCCACGCGGTTGGCCCTCGTCGCTGCTGGTCAAGGGCACCTGAGACACTGCGTCAGCGTCTCCTATGCCAGGAGTCCTGGTGTACGCTGCCATGCCATATCAGGCGTCATGCATCGCGGGATTTCAGGACGAGTGCGCCGAGGAGGAGGGCGCCGGCGGTCCAGAGGGCGACGATGCCGAGGCCCTGCCATGGGGTGAGGGGCAGGCCCTTCATCCCGATCGTGGCCTGGGCGTCCAGGCCGGCGGGCAGGGGGCCGATCTGCTGCAGGTGCCGGGCGAGGGCCGGGTTGGAGATGACGTTCGCGGCGAGCGGGAACAGGTACAGCAATCCGAGCACCAGGCCGATGGCGGCCGCGGGGTCGCGTACCGCGGCTGCGAGCCCGAGGCTGAGCAGGGCGATGAGCATCAGGTACAAGACCGCACCGACGGTGGCTCTGAAGTCGGTGGCCGAGGTGAGGGATGCGTATCCATGCGCGGGTGTGAAGCCGTGGCCGGGCAGGATCAGCCGCCCGGCGAGCGCAGCGGCTGCGACCGCCAGCGCTGAGGCGGTGAGCACCGGGGCGGTGAGCACCGTAGCCTTGGCGAAGAACCAGGTCAGCCGCCGGGGCATCGCGGTCAGCGACAGCTTGATCATCCCGGTGCTGTACTCGTTGCCGATGGCTAGCACGCCTGCGACGGCTGCTACCGCCTGGGCCGGGTAGATTCCGGCAAAGCTGACCGCGGCGGGGTCGATCCCGCACGTGGCTGACTGGCACCGGACCACGCTGGCCGCCGCCACCCCGACGGCGACGGTCAGCGCGCCGACCCCGGCCAGCAGCCACGATGGGCCGGCCACGGTGCGGAACTTGGTCCACTCGGCGTGCAGGGCCTGGCCCAGCAGATAACGCGGCGGAGCGACCCGGGCCATGAGCCTCATGCGTCTCTCCGGCGCAGCAGGAAGAAGGCCAGCGCCAGCGCGGCGGCCGCCCATGCGCATTCCACCGCCAGCCCGGCCCACGGCGCGAGCGGGTAGTACCCGTTATCGAGCGAATAGATGGCGATGAGCTGACGGAACTGGGGGACCGCCTGCTGTACGGACCAGGCGGCGGCCGGGGTGATCTGCAGCTCCCAGCCTCCTCCCCCTCCCGGGCCGCTGCCTTGCGGCTGCGAGCCGGGCAGCGGGTTGAAGGCGAGCAGATACGGGACGACGATCACCACGATCACGATGGCGACCGCCGGCGCGCTGCGCCGCACGATGGTGCCGATCGCAAGCGCGAGCACCGCGGCCACGGCGAGCAGCGCCCCGGTGCCGACGACCATCCGTGCCTCGGTGAGCAGCGAAACCGGCCAGGCCAGAGGGCCGGCCCGGAGCAGCAGGGGCGTGCCGACGGCGAGCGCGAGGGCGGCGGCGACCAGCCCGGCGACGAAACCGATTGCGCCGATCACGACAGCCTTGGCGACCAGCAGCCGGCCGCGGCGGGGCGCGGCGGTCAGCGAGACGCGGATTAGCCCGCGCCGGTACTCGGCGGTAATGAACATCGCCGCCACCACGATCAGCGGGATCAGCCCGGAGAACGTCCCGGCCAGCGCCCGCTGGAGGGATTGACCACTTCCGGCGTACGCGTTCCCGGCCGCGGGGCTGATGTCGCCGCCACCGGCTACGGTGATCGTGCCGGCGCGCTGGCGGAGCGTGCCGGGCAGTGGCGCGCCGTACTCGTTCGGGCCGGCGCCGCCTACGTTGGTGCCCGTCCATCCGGTAGCGGGCCAGGAGAGCCCGATATGGCGGAAGACGCCCGTGGCCATGGCGCCGAAGTTGTCCGGCACGTCGGCCACGCGGAAGTCGGCCGGATAACTCTCGATAGAAGTGCCGGCGGCGAACAGCCCGGCTTGCACGGTGGAGGTTAGCCCCGGGAGGGTCGCGGTGCCGGCCAGTGTCCAGTGCGTGCCATCGGCGGAGTCGTACCCGCTGATCGTGTCTCCGTCGCGGACCAGCCGCAGCCAGCGCGGCGAGGACGCGGACACGCTGCCGGCCAGGGCGGGGGTGTCGTTGACGTAGTCCCATTGCATCCGCACGCCGTGCGACCCGGTGACCATCATCGCCGCGTAGGCCGAGCCCTGAGAGGTGTTCTGCTTGATGATGATCCCGGCCTTGGACCACGGCTGCAGGCCGCCTGGCGCCGCCTGGAACCCGCCGTTGCCTGTGCCGACGATGAATTGGCCGGTCAGCGACGTCATCTGCACGGTGATCGTGCCGTTCCCCGCTACCGGCTGGTGCGCGAAGTAGAACACGTCCTGGACCGGCTCACCGCCAGGCCCGGTCGGCTGTGCCGGGCAGGCAGCCGCGCTGGCCCCGCTGCTGGCTCCATTGCCCCCGCCGCACCCGCCGCTGACGTCAGCGCCGAGAAACGCACCGACGGCAATCGCCACGATCGTGATCAGCACCGCGATCACCCAGCCGCGCACGGTGCGGAACTTGGTCCACTCGGCGTGCACCAGGTACCAGAAGCTGTCCCGCTCCGGGGCCACCGGCGAGCGGTGCGGGGTCACGGTCTGCGTCGTCATGACGTCGCCTGCGCCCGGTACTCGACGCTGTGGCTGGTGAGTTCCATGTAGGCCTGTTCCAGGGTGGCCCGGTGGGTGGTGACCTCGCTGAAGGGGATGGCGTGGCTGGTGAGAGCAGCCACCACTCGTTCTGGAGAGAGGCTGGAAACGGTGAGCACGCCGGAGCCGGTGGCACTGACCTCGGCCCCGGCACCGGTGAGCACGGTCATCGCGTCGGCCGGCGCGGTGGTGGTCAGCGTGATGCGGTTGCTGGAGGCGGCCGCGATGAGATCAGTGACGGAGGTGTCGGCGATCACCTGGCCGCGGCCGACGATGACCAGGTGGCTGGCGGTGTCCTGCAGTTCGCTCATCAGGTGGCTGGACACCAGCACCGCGCGGCCCTGCGCCGCGAGCTCTCGCAGGAAGCCCTTCATCCAGACGATGCCCTCGGGGTCCATGCCGTTGAACGGCTCGTCGAAGATCAGCACCGCGGGGTCACCGAGCAGCGCGGCGGCGATGCCGAGCCGCTGCCGCATGCCGAGGGAGTACCCGCCGGCCCTGCGACGGGCGGCGGCCTGGAGCCCGGCCTGCGTGATCACCTCATCGACCCGGCCGGCCGTCAGGCCCTGGGAGTGGGCGAGCCACAGCAGGTGGTTGCGCGCTCGGCGGCTGGGCTGCAGGGCGCCGGCGTCCAGCAGCGTGCCGACATGGCGCAGCGGGTTCTTCAGCGCATGGTACGGGCGGCCGCCGATGGTGGCGGTGCCCGCGTCGGGGGCGTCCAGGCCGACGACGACACGCATGGTGGTCGACTTGCCGGCGCCGTTCGGCCCGACGAAGCCGGTCACCTGGCCGGGACCGACCGTGAACGTCATCCCGTCCAGCGCCTGTACCGCGCCGAACCGCTTGCGCAGTCCGTCGATCTCGATACTCGCGTTCATGGCGACAAGATGCCGCAGTCTGGGGCCGCGCCGCGTCTGCCCGCAGGCCCATCTGCGCGGTGCCGCATTAGCCCGGGGGCTTATGCCCGCGGGCAGACGACCCGGCACCGCGGGGCGGTTACGATCGCCGTGAGCATGACCAGCAGGCTGGAGGCGTCCATGAGCATGTGGGGATTCCCGGTATTTGGCTGCGCCCTGCTGGCTTCCGCCTTGCTGCTGCGCCGCTGGCCGCTCGCGGCGCTGGCCGTGCTGCTTGGCGGATCGGTGGCCAGCATGGTGCTGCAGCCGACGCCGTCGTACACGCTGGTCGTGCTCGCCTGCGTAGTGGGCCTTGAGATCTGCTACATAGCGGCGACACGCACCCGCAGGGTCTCGGTGACTGGTGCCGCTATGGCCGCCGCCGGCCTGCTGATTCCGCTTCTGACAGTGCCCTCTCTGGGTCCGCTCCGTGGCGGCGGCGTGGGAACGTCGGCGATACACCTTGTCACGATCGCCGTACCCCTTTTCACGATCATTGCCTGGCTTATCGGACATTCAATCCGGCAGGCACAGGCCCGGGCCGAGCTGGTGCGGGCCCAGGCGGCCGCGCAGGCCACGATGGCGGAGCGGCTGCGGATCGCCCGCGAACTGCACGACATGGTGGCGCACAGCATCGGCATCATCGCGATCCAGGCAGGCTCGGGCCGCAGCGTCTTCGACGCCCGTCCCGGCGAGGCCCGCGACGCCCTGGCCACCATCGAGACCACCAGCAGGGAGACACTGTCCGGGCTGCGGCGGGTGGTGACCGGGCTGCGCCATGCCGAGCCAGAGCCCGGGTCCTGGCTGGCACCGCTGGGTCCGACGCCCGGCCTGGCCGACATCGACCGGCTGGCCGCCACGGCCGTGGACGCGGGCGTGCGGGTCGAGGTTGACGTGGACTGGCGCGGCGGCCGGGAACCGCTCCCGGCCGACATCGACCTGTCGGCGTTCCGCATCATCCAGGAGGCCGTCACCAACGTGGTCCGCCACGCCCGCACCGACCAGTGCCGGGTGTCGATCAGCCACCAGGACGGGCAGCTATCGATCGAGATCACCGACAGCGGCCGCGGCGGCAGCGCAGCCGGGACCGGCTACGGGATCACCGGCATGCGCGAGCGCGCCGCGCTGCTCGGCGGCGACTTGTCGGCCGGGCCGCGTCCCGGCGGCGGCTTCCGCGTCGCCGCCCGGCTGCCGGTGCCCGCGCCAGCCCGATGACCATCCGCGTCATCCTGGCCGACGACCAGCCACTGGTGCGCGCGGGCCTGCGCAGGATGATCGACCAGGCACCCGACATCGACGTGGCCGCCGAGGCCGGAACCGGAGCCGAGGCCGTGCAGCTCGCCAGGGACACCGGCCCCGACGTGGTCGTCATGGACATCCGCATGCCAGGCATGGACGGCATCGAGGCAACCCAGCTGATCACCGCCGGCGATGCGCGCGCCCGCGTGCTCGTGCTCACCACGTTCGACGACGACGACTACGTCTACGGCGCGCTGCGGGCCGGGGCGAGCGGGTTCCTGGTCAAGGACATGGGGCTGGAGGACATCCTGACCGCGATCCGCGTGGTCGCGGCCGGCGACGCCATGATCGCCCCAGGCGTCGCCCGCCGCCTGATCGCGCAGTTCGCCAGCCAGCCCCGTGCGGACCGCAAGCCTAGGGAGCTCACCGGGATCACCGACCGGGAACGCGAGGTGCTGCGGCTGGTGGGCCTGGGCATGTCCAACGCCGAGATTGCCGCCGCCCTGTTCATCACCGGGGGCACCGCCAAGACGCACGTGGCCCGGCTGCTGGCCAAGCTGGGCGCCAGGGACCGGGTCCAGCTCGTCATCACCGCTTACCAGGCGGGCCTGGTCGACACCTAAGGCGCCCTGTCGCGAGAGCATTGCCGCAGGATGCCCCTGTTGGCCTTATTTATGGGCTGGATCTACGCGGTCGTCGGGGTTGGCTGGGACGGCGCGCTGGTCCAAGGCCCGGCGTTGGTGGACGGCCTGCGGGCCGCGTCGACGGCTTAGCGACCCGGCGATCATGTACCCGCCGACCACGGCGCCCACGGGAACGCTATGAGCCGATGCACCCGGGAGGCAGGAGTGAACCTCGTCCGCCCAGGAACTAGGTCACCCCCTCGGGGGTGAAGCCAGGAAGCCTCATCGCGCGGCACGGTGGCAGTGTGCGCAGGCGCTTCAGGGCTGGGAGGCGACATGACGAGATCAGGACAAGGTGCCGGGAGGCCGCTGCTGGCCAACATCGCGGCGGGCAGCAGCAGGTCGGCGGCGCAGCCGGGGAACTCGGGCTTTGCCGGTAAGGCGGCGCTGGGGCTGGTCGGGCTGGGCGTGGTGGGTCATGTGCTGCGAAGCCGCCGCTTCCATGAGCGGGTGATCGTCGGCGCCATCGTACTGGGGGCGCTGCGAGGGCTGGGTCAGGAGAACCGGGCTAGCGCCTTCGAGCGCCTGGCTGCCTGGAATAAACGGCAGGTCCAGCTCCTTGAGCGCAAAGCTCAACAGCAGGCCCGGCGCCTTGAACGCAAAGCTAGGCGCCTTGAGCGCAAAGCTCAACGGCAGGCCCGGCGCCTTGAACGCAAAGCTAGGCGCCTTGAGCGCAAAGCTATACGGCAGGCCCGGCGCACTGTAGGGGCAAAAACTAAGGATCCGCAGGCCTAGAGCTGGGCAACGGACGGCCAGCCAGCGGCGGGTGCCGCTGAGCCCTCGGGCTGTTGGCGGGATGGCTGGTTATCCGGCGGGGTGGCGGTTGCGGATGGGTACACCGCTCATAGTGGCCATCACTTTCTGGGTTCGGTGATGTGATCGGGCTCCGAGGTTAGGGATCTTCACGGTGAGCAGGCAGCACCGCTTTCCGGCGATCTCGCCTCGGGGGTGAGCTGGCGGACCTCGAGCAGGTCAAGGCCAAGCGCCTCGATCTCGGCCAGGACGCCATGGAGTCCCGGCCGGTCCAGCATGCCGGTCAAGACCGTCTCTGAGCCGTGCCGCCGCCATGCCATCGCCGGAAAGGCGGAAAGCAATGTGGCACCGAGATGACCCTTGATCCTGATCATGTACCTGGCCGATGCAGGGTCCATACGGCGACGGTCCGGCCCAGGCAGGTGAGTGCGCATCGCCAGGATCTGGTGACGCGGACGCAGTGCTCCCCAGACGGTGACCAGCAAGGCATTGCCCTAGCACGTAGCCTGACTAGATGCCGAGAGGATCGCACCTTCCTGGTCATCGATGATCTGCACGAGCTGACCTCGCCGGAAGCGCTCATGCAGCTGACCCGGCTGCTGGAAAAGCTCCCCGAGCATGTGCATGCGATCCTCGCAACGCGGCGTGATCTGCCCCTCCGGCTGCACAAGCTCCGTCTCGCCGGCGAGCTGGCGGACATCCGCGCGGCAGACCTGCGTTTTACTGAGCGGGAGACCCGCGAGTTCCTAGAGGCCTCGGGCATCGCGCTGTCGGAGGCCGGGGTCGCCAAACTGCACCAACGCGCGGAAGGCTGGGCTGCCGGCCTGCGACTGGCGGCGATCTCGCTGGCCAGCAGCCCTGACCCGGAACGATTCGTCGCGGAGTTCTCCGGCAGCAACCGGATCGTGGCCGAGTATCTGCTCGCCGAAATGCTGGAATGCCAGCCAGCCGAGGTCCAGCAGTTGCTCCTGCGTACTTCCTTGCTCGACCGGATCAACGGCGAGCTGGCTGATCTGCTGACTGGTCACCCCGGCTCTGAGTGGATCCTGCTTGACCTCGAAGACGCCAACGCGTTCGTCGTGTCGCTCGATCCGGCCCGGACGTGGTTCCGGTATCACCACCTCTTCGCTGACCTGCTCCGCCTTGAGCTGCGCCGCAGGCTGCCCGGAGAACTGCCGGCCCTGCACCGGCTCGCCGCGAGGTGGTTGATCGAGCACGGCGAGATCGTTGACGCCATCCTGCATGCTCAGGCCGCCGGTGACTGGTCCGACGCGGCGCGGCTGCTCGCAGACCATTCGTTCAGCCTGACGCTGGACGGGCAAGCGCAGACCATCGAGTCGCTGTTGCGCGCGTTCCCGCCAGGTGCCGTTACCGAGGGGCCGGATATCCCTCTCGTGCGCGCAACCAGCGAACTTACCCGGGGACGCCTGGACGAGGCGGCCGCCCACCTGACACTGGCCGAAGCCTCGATCGCTGCCACCCCGGTAGACCGTCAGCACCGCCTCGATGTGGCGACCGCGGCGCTGAAACTGTCGCTGGCGCGGAAACGTGGCCACCTCGCGGAGGTAGTCGAGCAGGTTAGGTTCCTTGCCTCGCCGGTCAGCGGCCAGTCCGACGAGGACATCGCGCTCGACAGCGACCTGCGCGCGGTGGCGCTCATGAATCTCGGAACCGTCGAAGCATGGTCGCTGGCCAACCAGGACAGCCAGCGGCACCTGCAAGAGGGCGCCGATCTTGCGCGGAAGATCGGACGTCCGTACCTCGAAGTGGCCTGCCTGGCCGAGCCGCCACTCTCGTCGCGGTCCAGGACGTCCTCACCGGGACAGCTCCTGTCATCGGCTACGTGACCGTCGTCGAGTCAAGTCTCCTGGCCGCGCTCGCGCACCGCGAACTTGGCGACCAGCGCGCTGCTACCGCGGCCGCCGAGCGCGCACTGGCCCTAGCGGAGGCGGACCGGCTCATCCTGCCGTTCGCGATCACGGGCTCACTGGAGCTGCTCGAGGCCATGCCGCGGCATGAGACGGCGCATGCCGCCCTGCTGACCGACATCCTCGACGTCATGCGCGGATCATCCGTATCACCGGGCAGCAATGAGTCTTCACTGGCCGGGATCGACCAACTCAGTCCGAGTGAACTGCGGGTGCTGCGGTACCTGCCGACGAACCTCTCCCGGCCGGAGATCGCCAGCGAGCTATCCGTCTCGGTGAACACCGTCAACACCCATATCCGCAACATCTACGCGAAGCTCCAGGCTCAGGATCGTTTCTCGGCAGTACAGCGCGCGCGAGAGATGCGGCTACTTTCGGCCGGCCTGACCAGCTAGCCCCTCACCGGGCGGCCAGCCCTGCCGCAGCAGAAAGCTCATCCGGGCCCGCACGCACGTCATCACCACGCAGTCAGCATCCGCCTGCCGCCCATTTAGCCCTGCCATCACTCGATTCCGGCGATGCCGGGTCACCTGCCCGCCGCCCACCATGGCCGCATGGACGCAGGACTCGCCGGTACACGATCCGGATCAACGGCACCTCGGCGTGGTCGATGGCGGCATGAGGGTCTAGTGACGTCTGTGGCCGGAAGGGACGGAGGTTCGATGCCCAACGTTGACACGAACGCGGTGCCTGCAGTTCAGCGACGCCGACCCGGCTCCGGCTTCTGGGCCGTGGCGTTCGCCTTTCTGATCGTGATGGCGTTCGCGACGCTCCCGAGCCCGCTCTACGGCCTCTACCGAACGCGAGATCACCTCTCGGCCCTCGTCATCACCATGGTCTATGCGATCTTCGCGGCCGGCACGATCATCACGCTGCTGGGGGAGCGCTTCATCGTCGCGCGCGCCGGGCGCCGGGGCGCGATGCTCGGTGGCGTGGCGACGATGATGGCCGCAGCGGGGTTGCTCGCAGCCTGGAAGGATCTGCCCGGACTGCTGATCGGGCGCCTGCTCACCGGGGTGGCGATCGGGCTGGCCGCGGGCGTTGCCATCCCGTACCTCATAGAGTTGCGTCTCCGCGCCGATCCGAACGCGTCCGCGGTCCGGGCCCAGACCATCGGCACCTCAGTGAACGTCGGCGCACTTGGAATCGGCCCATTCGTGGCCGGCATTCTCGCGCAGTGGGCGGCGCAACCGCTGACCTTGTCCTACCTCCTCTTCGTCGCGCTAGGGGCGGTCGCTCTGATTGGCGTGGCGGCCGCACCCGAGACGGGCGCGCCAGCTCCGCGAGCAGCAATGGAGAGCCGGCCGACTGGTCCGCGGCGTTCGGTCAGGCTTCCCGTTCCAGCAGCAGCCGCGACCATTGCGGCCTTTTCCGCCACGGGCCTGTTCGCCGGGCTGTCCGGACTCTTCCTGGCCACCACGCTGCACCATCCGTCGCATGCACTGTCCGGCGCAACACTGTTCCTGGTGTTTTCGGCAGGAGTGGTGTCCCAGTTGACAACGACCAGGCTGCGAGCGTCGCGGGCGCTCGCACTCGGCATGGTCTCCATGGTCGTAGGCCTCGTGCTGCTCGTTGTCGCCGTCCGTCTTTCGACACCAAGCCTCGCGCTGTTTCTGATCGGGGGTGTGCTGATCGGTGCGGGTGCAGGTGCGGTTTACAAGGGCACCACCGGGCTGGTGCTCGAAGCAACCGCGCCCGAAAACCGCGTCGCGATGACGTCGGCTCTGGTTATCGCGGTCTTCGTAGGACTCTCGGTCCCTGTGATCGGAGCCGGAGTCGCGCTGAACCAAGGGGCAACTGCACCCGACACAGTGCTCGGGTTCGCCATCCTCGTCGCGCTGGGCGTTTCGCTCTCGGGTTGGGCGCTGCTGGGACGCCCGCCTACAGGCTCGCAGCAAGTTGCACAGCCCGCACCGCCTGCGCCTAACGCTGGTACGGCCAGGGGAGGCGAGCCAGCGCCGCCGCGCGGTTCCAGCCCGACGCCGTAGCAGACGGCGGGGCCTGGGTCGTGAATGGCTCCCGGCCCGGCTGCTCACCCGCAACCAGGCGTGACGTACGATCTCGCGTGTGACCAGCAGACCCGCCGCCGAGCAGCATCTGCGCGACCTCGCCAGGCTGCGCCGCGTCCGCGACCGGATCGACCGGGAGTACGCCCAGCCGCTGGACGTCGAGGCGCTGGCCCGCGGCGCGCACATGTCGGCCGGGCACCTCAGCCGCCAGTTCAAACTCGCCTACGGCGAATCGCCGTACAGCTACCTGATGACGCGGCGGATCGAGCGCGCGATGGCGCTGCTGCGCCGGGGTGACCTCAGCGTCACCGAGGTCTGCTTCGCGGTCGGCTGCGCGTCGCCGGGCACCTTCAGCACCCGCTTCACCGAACTGGCCGGCCTGCCGCCCAGCACCTACCGGCGCCACGCGGCGCGCGCGACGGCGGGGATGCCGCCGTGCCTGGCGAAACAGGTGACCAGACCGGTCAGGAATCGAGAAGCGCAGGTCACCGAGCCGCAGCTAGCCTGACCGTCATGGACATCACCATTCACGCGAGCTTCCTGCCGCACGACGACCCGGACGCCTCCCTGGCCTTCTACCGCGACACCCTCGGCTTCGAGGTCCGCACCGACGTCGGACAAGGCAAGATGCGCTGGATCACCGTCGGCCCGCCCGGCCAGCCCGGCACGTCCATCCTCCTGGCGCCCCCGGCCACCGGCCCCGGCACCACCGACGACGAGCGCCGCACCATCGCCGAGATGATGGCCAAGGGCACCTACGGCTGGATCCTGCTGGCCGCCAGCGACCTCGACGGCACCTTCGAGCAGCTGCAGGCCAGCGGCGCCGAGGTCGTCCAGGAGCCAACCGAGCAGCCGTACGGCATGCGCGACTGCGCCTTCCGCGATCCCGCGGGCAACCTGATCCGCATCCAGGAGCTGCGCTAAGCCGCGCGTCAACTCGATGGGGTTGGACCTTCCGTAAACGCGGTGGCGTGATCGGCGGCCCACTGGCGAAACGATCGCGGCGCCGATCCGAGGATGACGGACACCGTAGAGGTGATGAACGCCGGCCTTCCCATCGTCGCGCCCCACGCGGCGAGCAGCATGTCCACGACCGGGCGCGGCCAGCTTCCCTCCGTCTCGCTTCGGAACTCGTCCGGCGACAGCTCCTCAAATTTGATCCGGCGCCCCAAGACATCACCGATGATGCTCACCTGCTCGGCCTGACTCAGTGACTCGGGACCCGTGAGGACGTAGTCGCCTCCAGCATGTCCGTCCTGATACAGGGTCCGCGCCGCGACGGCAGCCACGTCGCGGTCATCGACGGGTGCTGTCTCGGCAGCGCCGTAAGGCCACCGGACGGCACGGTCGGCGCGAATCGCGGGCGCCCACCAGAACAACGCGTTCGACGCGAACATCCCCGGCCGGATGATCGTCGACTCGAGCCCGGCGGCCGCGATGAGCCGCTCAATATCGGCGTGGAGCACCGCCATCGGATTCGGTTGCTGGAAGAAAGGGTGCGGGGTTTGGTGCGGTGATGACAGAAAGACGACACGGCGCGCGTAGGTTGCGAGACGCTCGACAACCGCCGGAGCAGTCGTCGGCGGGGCGGTCCAGACGAGGAAGACGGCACTGACACCTCGCAGTCCTGCGTCGAGCGATCCGGGCACGGTGAGGTCGCCGGTGACGACTTCGACGTTCGCTGGCAGCGTCGCCGCCGCGGCCTCGGAGCGACGCGTGAGGACGCGGACCGGCACGCCCGCGTCTATCAGCAGGTCGACGACGACGCGCCCAACCCGGCCGGTCGCCCCGGTGACGAGCACCGGAGGCACTCGCGTCCGGGTCATGAGGACCTCGACGTCCGTAGCAGGCGCACGGAGTGAATCATGCCGTCCTTCCCGGGAGCGGATGAAGATCATTACGCGGCGTTGCTGGCGGGCTGATTCGGGGCGGCAGGCCGCTGAACAGGGGGCTAGCGCCGGGCTGCCCGCAGCGCCTGGAGAGTCTGGTCAGTCCTCTCCGGAGAACCGCTCCCATGCTGCCTGCTTTGACACGCCGAGCGCTTCCCCGATACGGGTCCAGCTGATGCCCCGATCGCGCAGGACGGCCACGTGGTCATGCACGGCAGCGTCGGCCTGGGAGACCGCCGCTTGAATCCGCGCCAGGCTGGCCAGCATCTCATCGTCCGGGTGCTCGTTCCATGAGACGAATTCGGGCGCGAGCTCCTGGGCGATGATCAGGTCGCAGAGGCCCACGCACTCGTTGCAGATGTACACGCCTGGCCCGGCGATGAGTTTGCCGACTGCATCTTTGTCCTTAGTGCAGAACGAGCAGCACAGGGTCTGGAGTCGGCTGGCGCCTGGCGGCGAAGTTCGAGGATGCGTCATACCGTCAAGGTAGCCCTGACGTCTGTCGGCGTCAAGGTTACCTTGACGGCCTTGTTGACGGCACTATTTGCGCAGTGACCTGAAGCTTGCGCGCATCTCTTCTGAGAAGAGTTGCGGCTGCTCCCAGGCGGCGAAGTGGCCGCCTTGGTCGAGCTCGTTGAAGTAGATGAGGTTGTGCGGATACGCGCGCTCGGCCCAGCTCCGCGGGGCCTGGTAGAGCTCGTCGGGGAAGACGCTGATGGCGAACGGGATCGTGATGTTCTTCGCGTCGAAGAAGTCTGCCTTGTTCTCCCAGTACAGCCGGCCTGAGGAAACGCCGGTGTTGGTCAGCCAGTAGAGGGTGATGTTGTCGAGGATGTCGTCGCGGGTCAGGGCGCCGGCCGGGTGTCCTCGCAGGGCCTTTTCTACGAGCCCGGGCTGGCCGGTGCCGTCGCCGTGGTCGAGCATGAACGCGGCGAGGTCGGCGGGTGAGTCCGCCAGTCCGTACAGGGTTTGCGGGCGTGTGGTCATGATGAGTGCGTAGGCCACATGCTTGGCGTAGAAGGTGCTCAGCTGCTGGTAGGCGCGGCTTTCCTCATCGGACAGGTCCGGCGGCGGCGGGTCGCCGCGCTCGACCGCCTTGTTGATGTCGGCCGGGGCGGTGCCGGGCATGTTGGAGTGGATGCCGAGCAGTTCCGGTGGCGCCTGCTCACCCATGGTCTGGGTGACGGCGGCGCCCCAGTCGCCGCCCTGGGCGACGAACTGGGTGTATCCGAGGCGTTTCATCAGCACGGTCCAGGCACGTGCGATGCGGGCGGGATCCCAGCCGGTGGCGGTCGGCTTGGCGGAGAACCCGTAACCCGGCAGGGAGGGGATGACCAGATGGAACGCGTCCGCCGCGCTCGCGCCATGCGCGGTCGGGTTGGTGAGCGGCTCGATGATTTTCAGCTGCTCGATGATGGAGCCAGGCCACCCGTGCGTGACGATCAGCGGCAGCGCGTCCTGGTGCTGGGAGCGGACGTGGATGAAATGAACGTCCAGCCCGTCGATCTCGGTCAGGAAGTTCGGCAGGGCGTTCAGTTTGGCCGCACACGGGCCCCAGTCGTAGTCGGTGCCCCAGTAGCGCGCGAGGTCCTGCATCAGCGCGAGCCGTACGCCCTGTGAGTCGTCGGTGACGGTCTCGGTCTCCGGCCACCTGGTTGCCTGTATCCGCCTCCGCAATTCGGCAAGATCCGATTCCGGAAAATCCACATGGAACGGACGAATACTGTCATTAGTACCGGCCTGCCGTGCGCCTTCAGTCATAGCTTCAGACCTCCTACAAACCGAGATGATGACCTAGCGGGCTCCGTAACCACGCTAGTGACCTCCTCCAACGCCAGCGGCGTACGCCTCACTTCTCTCATGCGACATTCGAGGCGGTCAAGTAGCAGACGAGCTACCGCTGACTCGCTGTACGCCGACGGCACGGGCATACCCGTTGCCGCCCTCCCTCGGGAGGCCGCCGCCCTGAGGTGGGACGGCGGCCTCTCCAGCTAGCCCAGCCGGCATGACAATCTGGCCGCCGGGGATCAGTTGACCCGGTGTCCGTCAGCCCTGCGGTGCAGGCGAACCCGCTCAGCGGACCCGGTAGTAAGCGGTCGGATGCCACCATGGGCCGAACCGGATCCAGCCGACCAGCTGGCCGGAGGCGTGCGCGCCGAAGGTGAAGTCACCGTGCGCGTACAGCTCCACGTGTCCGGAGCCGTAGAACGCCAGATCGCCCTTTACCGGGTGGCCGACCCGGACCAGGTGCCAGCTGCGCAGCATCTCGCCTGTGGTCCGCGGCAGGGTGATACCTGCGTGCCGGTAGGCCTCCATGACCAGGCCGGAGCAGTCAAAGCCGTACGGCCCGGTGCCGCCGTATTCGTAGGGCTTGCCGTACTGGGCTACGGCCCAGTCGAAGGCACGGATCCGGGACGGCGCGGATCGCGCCGATGCAGCGGAGCTCAGAACGGAATGAGTCGGCGCGGCGAGGGCCGGGCCGGCGGTGAACGTCAGGGCGGCCGCAAAGGCCGCAACGAATAGGGACAGTAGTTTGCGATGGTTGCCGTACACCGGCATCTTCCCGTACCAGGGCGCGCTCGCCTAGACGGCACGAGGTGTCAGCCGGGGACAGGGGCGGAAACAAGCCGCAGAGCGCCTGACCCGTGCGACGCTAGCGGCCCGCGGCGCATCTGTCCGGCGAACTGCGCTTTCGCGGAAGACAGGAGAGGCACCCGCGGTCTGCCGGGAGGCATGTGGCAGGGGCGGTCAACCGGCCAGGCGAATCTAGAGCTCGTTCTTGTAGATCTGGCCATCCTTCATGATGAGCTTCAGCGTCCGCTCCGGGGTCGTGAGCACCCGGATGTCGTCCAGCGGGTTGCCGTCAATCACCAGGAGATCGGCGAACGCCCCGGGCGCCACGACGCCCACCTCTCCGGCGAGCCTCAGCAACTGAGCCGCGGTGGTCGTGGCCGACCTGATGAGATCGGCCGGACGCTGGACCTCGGAGCGGATGACGAATTCCTGCAGCTGCTGATCATGCATGTCCCCGAACAGGTCCGTGCCGTAGACGATGGGGATGCCGGCCGCATGAGCCATCTCCAGGGCGCCGATCGCCCCGTTGATGACCTCCTGAAGCTTGACGTCGATATCTTCCGGCAGCAGCCCGTCCCGGGACTTCTTGGCCAGGGTGCGGTACGTCACGATCGTCGGGACGTAGAACGCGTCGTACTGCTTGAACAGCGGAATGCTGCTGGAGTCCATCAGGTTCCCGTGCTCGATACTGCGCACCCCGCACTCCAGCCCGCGGTTGATCGCCCTCGAGGTATAAGCGTGACCGGCGACGTAGATGTTGGCCGCCGTGGCCTCTTCCACGATCGCGCGCAGTTCCTCGATGGAGAACTGGGTGGAGTCGACACGGTCGCTCGGAGAATCGACCGCGCCGCTGAGATACACCTTGATGTGATGAGCGCCGCGACGCACTTCTTCCCTGACCGCCCGCCGGACCTCAGGCACCCCGTCGCAGATGACTCCGATGGCCGGCGAGTAGTAGTTGTCGTCATAGACCCGGCGGCTGGGCGCCCTCCAGTCACCCGCCCCGCCGGTCTGGGAAAGCTGCTTTCCCCCGAAGCGGATGCGCGGTCCGGTGAAGTACCCGTCCTCCACGGCCCGGGCCAGCCCGAAGTCGCCGCCGCCGACGTCCCGGATGGTGGTGAACCCGCGCGCGAGCATGCCCTCCAGCGCGCGGCCGGCCCTGGCCGCCACGTAACTGGGCGGCCACTCGGCCATGGCGAACAAATCCATGTCGACGACCGCTGGATGAGTGTGCGCGTCGATCAGGCCCGGCATGACCGTCCGGCCGGCGACGTCGAGAACCACGGCGTCATCCGGCCCGGTCAGGCTGGGTCCGACGTCGGCGATCCGGCCGCCGTCGATCACCACCGACTGCCCGTCGCTCAGCTCCCCCCGTTCCGGATCGAGGACCGACGCGTTCCGCAGGATCGTTACCCCCATAACGGCCACCTTTCCGGGTTCATGGTCCTGCCGGCGCCAGCTTCCCCACCCTGAACTGACGAGATCCTAGCCTGGCCCGCTTCAGGCACCGCGGCCCGCCGAGTGCGGCAGCTCGGGCGCCCATGGCCTAGTGCCGGGTCCGTCACGGCCGGTGCCGCTTGCGCGCTCGGCTAGCGGCCAGCTAACGTGCGGGCCAGCGAGCTGGCTGAAGGCAAGCTGGCCGAAGGAGCGCCGTGTGACCGGTCTGCCCGACTCCGGCCAGCCCCGGCCGCCGGCCGGGCGCCAGGTGCGCGGCGGCCTGCTCGGGCGGGGCATCGTGCTCGGCGTCCTGCTCGGGGTCGTTGGGCTGGCTTTCGTCCTCACGGTCGCGGTCCAGCTGCCCGCCCCCGGTGACGCCGGGTTCTGGGTGGCCTTGCTGCTGGTCGCGGTCGGCTCCGTGATGGGTTACCGCCGCGCGCGGGCGAAAGGCCACCGTGATCTGGGTATCGGCCTGCTGATCGGCATTGCGGCAGGTTTCCTGGCCGGGTTCGGCGCTCTGGTGGCCTTTACGGCCGCGGTTTACCGCAATTTCACGTGATGGCCCCAGGCCAGCGCCGCGTCCTACGGCTTGCGGGCCACGGCGCCGTAACCGGACGACGGCGCAGCCGGCTCGCCAGCGGCCGGCCGCCACCGATGCAGCTGGACGATGCCCGGCTCGACGATGCCCAGGCCAGCGAAGAAACGGAAAATTTCGTCCCAGCCGCGCCGCCTCATCGGCGATGCCACTCGCTCGTTGTAGCGGTCGGCGGCCTGCGCGGCGCTCGGGGCCTCGACGTCGCTGGCCGGATGCGTGATGACCAGGTAACTGCCGGACGGGACGGCGCGCATCAGGTCGGCGACGATGCTCCACGGGTCGTCCTCGTCCGGGATGAGATGCAGGACCGCGACCAGCATCACCGCTACCGGCTGAGTGAAATCCAGCGTCCGCGCGGCGTCGGCGAGGATCGCGCCGGTGTCGCGCAGATCCGCGTCGATATAGGCGGTCAGGCCGGGGGCGCTGGTCAGCAGGGCCCGCGCATGGGCCAGCACAATAGGGTCATTATCGACATAGACCACCCGGGCGTCGGGCGTGACGGACTGGGCGACTTCGTGGGTGTTGTTCGCGCTGGGTATCCCCGTGCCGATGTCGAGGAACTGGCGCACGCCCGCCTCGCCCGCGAGATAGCGCACCGACCTGGCCAGGAACGCGCGGTTGGCGCGGACGTTGAGCCGGATGGCGGGCCGGGCCCGGAGCACCTCCTCGGCGGCCTCCCGGTCGACGGCGAAGTTGTCCTTGCCGCCGAGCCAGTAGTCGTACACGCGGGCCGGGTGCGCGACGGTGGTGTCAATGTCCTTGAGTGCCGTCCCGTCCTGCGGGACAACCCCCTGGTACCACTTGCCTGCCACGGGCGGGGCCTCTCTCTGGCGATCAACCTCTATGTCACTGTAGGGGCATGCGCTGCCCCCGGGCCGCGGCACCCCGCCTGCGCCGGACACGGGCCGGCCGCGACCGGACCGCGGCGTCAGCCTCGGCCTCGAGGTAGCGGCTCGGCCGCTGGCTTCGGCGCCTCGTCCGGGGCCCCGGGGTCAACGTAACGGCCGCCGCGCAGCAGCGACGCGATCGCCGCCAGCCCGGCCAGGCCGGCCGCCGCCGCGAACACCACCACCAGGCCCTGGTGAAACGCTTCCGAGATCAGGTCAGGGAAGAACGCCCGGCCGGTGATCATCTGCTGAGCCGCGGCCGGAAGGGAGGCCAGCACCCGGCTGGCCGCCAGCAGGTGGCGCAGCGGGTTCACCCCGAGGATCGCCGCGAACAGCGACGACACCGGCGGCAGGGTGGCCACGTGATGGGCGATGCCGTACGGCACGCCCTGGCGCTGCAGCCCGCTGGTCAGCGTGGTCGGCAGGCTGCTCGCCAGACCGACGATCATGAGCGAGAAGAACACCCCGATCGACAGCGCCGTGCCCGAGTTCTGGAAGGTCGCACGCATTCCCGAGGCCACCCCCCGGTACCGGGCCGGGACGCTGCTCATGATCGACGACGAGTTCGGGGCGGCGAACATGCCGCTGCCGATCCCGTTCGCGGCGATGAGCAGGGCGAAAGCCCAGTACGGGAAGTCGACCGGCAGCGCCATCAGCCCGATGAAGCTGCCGCCGAACACCACCATCCCGGCGGTGGCAATGCCCCGGGTGCCGAAGCGGTCGGAAAGCAAGCCCGACGACGGGCCCGAGATGAGAAAGCCGGCGGTGAGGGGCAGCAGGAAGATGCCGGCCCATAGCGGCGTCTCGCTGTAGCTGTAGCCGTGCAGCGGCAGCCAGATTCCCTGCAGCCAGATGATGAGCATGAACTGCAGGCCGCCCCGGGCCACGGCCACGGCGAGGCCCGCCACGTTGCCGGCCGTGAAGGCCCTGATCCGGAACAGGCTGACCTGAAACATGGGGTCGGCGATCTTGGTCTCGATAATCCCGAATACCACCAGGAACGCAACGCCACCGACCAGCCCGGCGAGCACCCATGGACTCGTCCAGCCCATCAAGTGCCCGCCGTACGGCTGGATGCCGTAGGTGACGGCAATCAAGATCGCGCTCAGCCCGACGGCGAACGTGATGTTGCCCCACCAGTCGATCCGGCCGCGGTGCCGGACACCGGTGTCGCGGAGCTTGCGGTAGGCCCACACCGTCCCGTACACCCCGACCGGCACGTTGACCCAGAACACCGCCCGCCAGTCCCAGGCGGCCAGCAGGCCCCCGGCCACCAGGCCGATGAACATGCCGGACAGGCCGGCCACCTGGTTGAGGCCGAGCGCGAAGCCGCGCTGGTCGGCCGGGAACGCGTCGGTCAGGATCGCGGCCGAGTTGGCCTGGAGCATGGACCCGCCGACGGCCTGGAGCAACCGCCAGCCGATCAGCCAGAGCGCGCCTTGAGCGCCGCGGAACGGGTCGAACGAGAGCAGCATCGAGGCGATGGTGAACACCGCGAAGCCCGCGTTGTAGATCTTGACCCGGCCGAACATGTCGCCCAGGCGGCCGACGGTCACGACGAGGACGGCCTGGACGAGCCGGTAGCCCATGATCATCCACAGCAGGTAGCCGATGTTGCCCGGCGCCAGCGGATCCAGGCCGATGCCGCGGAAGATCGCGGGCAGCGCGATGATGACGATCGATCCGTCGAGCACCGACATGAACACGGCCGCGGTCGTGTTGGCCAGGGCCACCCACTTGTAGTGGTCGTCCCGGTTCTGCCCGGTCTCCGGCATCAGATGGTCTGAGCCAGCCGCTCGAGCAGCGGCGCGGCCGCCGCCAGGACCTGGAGCTCCGAGGGCGTGAAGCCGGCCGAGAGGGCCTTGGCCAGCTGCTCGGCGCGGGCGTTCCGCTTGCCGCGCAGCAGCCGCAGCCCGGCCTCGGTGACCGATAGCACGACCCGCCTGCCGTCCCCGGGGTCGGCACGCCGCTCGATGAGTCCCTTCGCCTCAAGCGTGCCGAGCGTCACCCCCATGGACTGCGGGCTGATCTGCTCCAGCCGGGCCAGCGCGCTTGCCGTGGCCGGGCCGCCGCGGTCCAGCCGGGCCAGGGCCGAGCTCTCGGGCAGCGTGAGCTCGCCTTCGACCCGCGCCTGGCGCATTCTCCGAAGGAGCAGGCCGATGCTGACCCGCAGCGCCCCTGCGACCTCGCTGACATCCGGAGCCTGAGACATATGCTAAGGCTAACCTGATAAGTTTAGCCTTAGCAAGTGGCCAGCCTGGCCGGCATCGCGATCGGCCTCCGAGGCCGGCGCTCGGCGCGGCCAGCGGCCTGCAGACGGTTTCCGGCTAGGCCAGGAACGCCGGGATCGGGCGCCGGCCGGCGAAGCCGAGCTCCGGCTTGTGATACCAGTCGAGCGCGCGCTCCCCTTCGAGCCAGCAGATCAGCACCGGCTCGCCGTCGATCTCGGCGGGGAAGTCGAGCAGCAGCGGCGCGATGCCCTTGAGCTCGAGGCCGTTCTCCGGAAACCAGCCGAGCAGCTCGGACAGCCGCGCCTGGAGCCCTTTCGCCTCGGGAAGCCCGCCGAGCTGCGGCAGTGACACGCCCCGGGCCAGCGCGGCCTGAAGCTCGACGAGGTCAGCGCGGACCGATATCAGCGCATCGGTCCGCTCGAGCATCTCGGGCAGCAGGCCGCGCGCCTTCTCCAGGGTGAACATTCACAGCTCGCCGACGAGCATCTCCGCGATCTGCGCGGCGTTCAGTGCCGCGCCCTTGCGCAGGTTGTCGCCGCAGACAAAGAACTCGATCGCCTTGGGGTCATCCATGCTCTGCCGCACCCGGCCCACCCAGGTCGGGTCGGTTCCGACGACGTCCGCCGGGGTGGGAAACTCGCCGTTCTCCGGGTCGTCGGCGAGCACCACGCCGGGTGCCCCGCTCAGTACCCGCTGCGCGTCCCGGCGGGACACCTCACGGCGGAAGATGGCGTGCACGGCGACCGAGTGCCCGGTGATGACCGGCACCCGCACGCAGGTCGCCGACACCCTGAGGCGCGGCATGCCGAGGATCTTGCGGGTCTCGTCGCGGATCTTCAGCTCCTCTGAGGACCAGCCCGCGTCCCTGACCGAGCCCGCCCAGGGCACCACGTTGAGGGCCAGCGGAGCCGGGAACGGGCCGAAGTCGCCGACCGCCCCGCGCAGGTCGCCGGCCCGCTGGCCCAGCGTCCGGCTGCCCGCCACTTTCTCCAGCTGGGCGTAGAGCGTGTCGGTGCCGGCCTGCCCGGCTCCCGAAGCGGCCTGGTAAGACGAAACCACCATCTCGCGGAGTCCGAACGCGCGGTGCAGCGCGGCCACGGCCACGATCAGCGAGAGCGTCGTGCAGTTCGGGACGGCGATGATTCCCTTGGGCCTGATCGCGGCCTGCGCGGGGTTGATCTCCGGCACCACCAGGGGAACCTCGTCGTCCATGCGGAACGCGCCGGACTTGTCGATGACCACGACCCCGCGAGCGGCCGCGACCGGCGCCCATTGCGCCGAAACCTGGTCGGGCACGTCGAACATGGCGAGGTCCACGCCGTCGAAGACCTCCGGGGAGAGCTCGGCGACCTCGACTTCCCGGCCGCGGACCCGCAGCCGCTTGCCTGCCGAGCGCGCCGAGGCCACGAGCCTGATCTCGCCCCACACGTCATCCCTGGTGGAGACGACGTCGAGCATCACGGTCCCGACGGCTCCGGTGGCGCCGACGATGGCCAGCACCGGCGGGCCGGGCCGCGGGCCACGGTCGCCCGGCGGGCCGGGCACCGGGCTCACCGGCCCGTCCCGCCGTAGACGACCGCTTCTTCCCCGCTCGATCCCAGGTCAAAGGCCCGGTGCGCGGCCGCGACGGCCACCGTGACATCGTTCTCGTCGACGACCACCGAGATCCTGATCTCGGATGTCGAGATCATCTCGATGTTCACTCCGGCCTCGGCCAGCGCGCCGAAGAACGTGGCGCTGACCCCAGGGTGCGAGCGCATCCCCGCGCCGATCAGCGAGATCTTGCCGATCCTGTCGTCATAGAGCAGCGAGTGGAAACCCACCTCGTCCTTCAGCTGGCCCAGCGACGTCATGGCCCTAGGGCCATCCTCGCGCGGCAGCGTGAAGGAGATGTCGGTGCGGCCGGTCGCGGCGGCCGACACGTTCTGCACGATCATGTCGATGTTGAGCTCTGCCGCGGCGATGACCCGGAAGATCCTGGCCGCCTCGCCGACCTTGTCCGGGACGCCCACGACAGTGATCTTCGCCTCGCCTCCGTCCGCCGTCACCGCGGAGATGATCGCCTGCTCCATCTTCTCGCCCTCCGCATCACCGTCGGTGTCCCGGCCGGTACCGGTGACCCACGTTCCGTCCCTGTTGCTGAACGAGGAGCGGACGTGGATCGGGATCGAGTACCGCCGCGCGTACTCCACGCACCGCAGCATCAGGACCTTCGCCCCGCACGCCGCCATCTCCAGCATCTCCTCGTAGCTGATCCGCGGGATGCGCCGCGCGCTGGGCACGATCCTCGGGTCGGCCGTGAAGATGCCGTCCACGTCGGTGTAGATCTCGCACACGTCGGCGCCGAGCGCGGCGGCGAGCGCCACGGCCGTCGTGTCGGACGCTCCCCGGCCGAGCGTGGTGATGTCCTTGGTGTCCTGGGACACGCCCTGGAAACCGGCCACGATCGGGATCGCGCCGTCGTCGAGCGCGCTGCGGATCCGGCCCGGCGTCACGTCGATGATCCGGGCCTTGCCGTGCGCGGAGTCGGTGATGACGCCGGCCTGAGAGCCGGTGAAGGACCGTCCCTCCAGGCCCAGGTTGGCGATGGCCATCGCGAGCAGCGCCATCGAGATGCGCTCGCCCGCGGTCAGCAGCATGTCGAGTTCCCGGCCCGGCGGCAGCGGGCTCACCTGGTTGGCCAGGTCGCGCAGCTGGTCGGTGCTGTCGCCCATGGCCGAGACGACCACGACCACCGAGTGCCCGGCCTTGTGCGTCGCGACGATGCGCTGGGCCACGCGCTTGATGCCGCTCGCATCGGCGACTGAGGATCCGCCGTACTTCTGCACTACAAGAGCCACGGCCAGGCCGCTCCTCCCGCTCGCCTGATCCAGCCTTCCGCCCGCCGACCGACTCGAGTGTATCCATCGCGGCCGGGCCGGCCGGTCGCGGTTTTCCGCGGTCAGCCCGAGGCGGGCTCGTCGGCGACGTCCAGCCGCGCGTGCGCGACCACCGCGTGCAGCGCTCGCAGCGCCGCGCCGCCGTGCGTTCCCCAGTGGTTCACATACGAGTACTGCCACCACCAGAGCGCCTCGGCGCAGCGCCCGGCCTGGTAGTGCTTGAGTCCGTGAATCAGGTCGGCGGTCACGGCGGCGAGATCATCAGAGAGCCGGAACTGCGTGGCCTTCGTGTCCCGGTAGGGATCGAAGAGCTCGGCATACTCGTCGAAATCCTGCAGCCGCGCGGCGAGCCCGGTCCTGAGCAGGTCGAGATCGGGGTCCGCGCCCACGTCGGGCTCCCAGTTGCCCGGCAGGATGATGTCTTTGCTCGCCCCGAGCTGGGCCCCGGCCAGCATGATCTGGGCGACCTCGAGCAAAAGCAGCGGGACCGTCTCGTCCTTGCCCTCCCCGCTGGCCAGCGCGGTCACGCCGTCCAGGAAGTCCTGGGCATGCCGGGCGATCCGGTCGGCGATCGGCCGCCAGTCCTCGGCCGGCGCACTAGACATCGAGCAGCCTCCGTCCTTCGAACGCGCGGCCGAGGGTGACCTCGTCGGCGTACTCGAGCTCACCGCCCACCGGCAAGCCGCTGGCCGGCCTGGTCACCCGCAGCCCCATCGGCTTGACCAGCCGGGCCAGGTACGCGGCGGTCGCCTCGCCCTCGAGATTGGGATCGGTCGCCAGGATCAGCTCGGTGACCACTCCGTCGGACAGCCGGGTCATCAGCTGGGATATCCGCAGGTCATCAGGCCCGATTCCGTCGATCGGGCTGATCGCGCCGCCGAGGACATGGTAGCGGCCACGGAACTCGCGGATCTTCTCAATCGCCGCGACGTCCTTGGGTTCCTCCACAACGCAGATCACCGCGAGGTCGCGGCGCGGGTCCCTGCAGATGCGGCACTCGTCTTCTTCTGCGACGTTGCCGCAGGTGCGGCAGAACTTCACCCGCTCGAGCACTTCGAGCAGCGCCGTGGCGAGGCGCCGCACGTCCGCAGGATCGGCGGAGACCAGGTGGAAGGCGATGCGCTGGGCGCCCTTCGGCCCGACGCCCGGCAGCTGGCCGAGCTCGTCGATGAGGTCCTGGATGACGCCTTCGTACACCTCAGTACCCCCTGCCCGCCTCCTCGTCCCCCTTCACTGCCCGCCGGCCGGGTCCGGCGGGCCGCCGATCCCGGGCAGCCCGGGGAAGCCCGGCAAGCCCGACTCGCCCGGATCGCCGCCGATCCCGGCGGCGAACGGCCCCATCTTCTCCTGCTGCAGGTCGCCGGCGGCGTCGTAAGCATCGCGAACCGCCGCGAGGACCAGGTCGGCAATGGTCTGCGCCGACTCCTCCAGGTCAGCCGGATCGATCGCGCCCGCGCCGATCGTGATATCCACGAGCTCGCCCTGCCCGTTGACGACCACCTTCACCAGCCCGCCGCCGGCGCTTCCTTCCACCTCGGCGTCGGCCAGCTCCTGCTGCGCGGTCAGGAGCTGGCTTTGCATCTGCTGCGCCGCCGCCAGCAGCTGCTGCATGTCCAACTGGCCGCTAGGATCCACGTTCTTTCCCATCGCTCATCGAGCCCGTCCCTGTCGTTCCGAGCCTAAGGCCTGTCACCGTCGCCGGGTACACCGCAGGGCACAGGTGCCTGGCCCTCAGGCGTCACCGATTTCCTCGATGACCTGACCACCCAGCGTGCGCTGGATCAGGTCCATCCCGGTGAGCGCGCTCGCGGACGGGTCGTGGTCGGGTTCCCCGGGCTGCGCCTGCGCGGCGTGATGTTGCCCGGGCCGGCCGGCATCCGGGCGGCGGCTCGCCACGCTGGCCTGGCCGGCGGCACCGGCGGGAGGCGTGGCGTTCAGGGCGGTATTTCCGGTCCTGGCTCTTTCCGGACCGGCCTCAGCCTCGGCGGCCGGGGCGCCCCGGCCCGCCTGCGGCCCGCCGGAAGCGCTCGGGTCCGGAGGGCCGCCGAACCCGGCCCTTCCCTCCTGGGCGGTCGCGGCGACCGCCCTGATCTTGGGGCTGATGCCGAGCATGCTCTCGAGGACCTGGCCGAGATCCTCGTCGGACCGCCGGGCGGAGAACCCCGTCGCCATCCCCACCTGGGCGAACCTGAGCGTGAGGATGCCGTCCTGCAGGCTGTCCACGGTCGCGTTGCTGAGCTGGGTCCAGGCCACCTTGCTCCGGTGCTTGACCGCCTCGAGGATCTCCGGCCAGCGCTCGCGGACCAGGCCGGCGTCGGGGGTTGCCGCGCCCGCCGCCGGACGGACCGGGGCGGCATTCCCCGCTCCCGCGCTCCCGGCCGCGGGCCCGGACGGGCCAGCCGGGCTCGGCTGGGCCGGCCGCGGCGGGTTCGGGATCACGGCCGGAGAACTCTGGGCGGCCCGGGCGGGCGTCGCGCGCTGAGCCGCCGCATCGCTCTGGCCGGGCCAGCGGCAGGCCGGGCCCGCCTGTCCCGCGCCAGCGGCCAGCCGCCGCTCGAGCTGCTCCACCCTGGCCAGCAGGTCGTCATCGCCGGCGGCGGGCCCGGGCAGCAGCACCTGCGCGCAGATGAGCTCGAGCTGCAGCCTCGGCGAGGTTGCCCCGCGCATCTCCGTGAGCCCGGCGTTGATGGTCTCCGCGGCCCTGGCCAGCTGGGCCTGGCCGAAACTGGCGGCCTGCTCGCGCATCCGCTCCAGCCGGTCGGCGGGCACATCGAGCAGCCCGGTCTGGCCGGCGTCGGGCACGGCGGCCAGCACGATCAGGTCGCGGAACCGGTCGAGCAGGTCAGCGGCGAACCTGCGGGGGTCATGGCCGCCCTCGATGACCCGGTCCACGGCATGGAACACCGCGGCGCCGTTACCCGATGCGAACGCCTCGGCGACCTCATCGAGCAGGTTCTCGTCGGTGTAGCCGAGCAGCGCCACGGCTCGCTCGTAGGTCAGCCCCGAATCGTCCGAGCCGGCCAGCAGCTGGTCAAGTATGGAGAGCGCGTCGCGCGCCGACCCCGCGCCCGCCCGGACCACGACGGGCAGCACGGCCGGCTCGTAGCTGACGCCCTCGCTGGCGAGGATCTCCTCCAGCAGCCCGCGCAGCACAGCCGGCGGCATCAGCCGGAACGGGTAGTGATGGGTGCGCGACCTGATCGTCGGGATGACCTTCTCGGGCTCCGTCGTGGCGAAGACGAACTTCAGGTGCGGCGGCGGTTCCTCGACGAGCTTGAGCAGCGCGTTGAAGCCCTCGCGGGTCACCATGTGGGCCTCGTCGACGATGTAGATCTTGAAGCGGCCCGAGACCGGAGCGTAGAACGCGCGCTCGCGCAGGTCCCTGGCGTCGTCCACGCCGCCGTGCGAGGCCGCGTCGATCTCGATCACGTCGATGCTGCCGGGCCCGGAAGGAGCCAGGGCCTCGCAGGAAGCGCATTTCCCGCACGGGTCGGGGGTCGGCCCCTGCTCGCAGTTGAGCGAGCGCGCCAGGATCCTGGCGCTCGACGTCTTGCCGCAGCCGCGCGGCCCGCTGAACAGGTAGGCGTGATGAACGCGCCCGCTGCGCAGCGCCTGGCGCAGCGGCTCGGTGACGTGATCCTGCCCCTTGAGCTCAGCAAAGGTAGCCGGGCGGTATCTCCGGTACAGCGCCGTGGAAGTGGTGGGCGCGCCGCTCCGGGCCGGATCGGCCGCCGCGGCACCTGGGACGTTGCCTGCCATAGCCTCATCCTCACCAGGACGGAAGGGACCCCCCGCACACCCGTCAGAGCCCGCGTACCCTTGCTGCCTTCCAGCCCTGGGGGAGTTGGCGGGATAAACGCCGTGCGAGGGGTCTGCGGCCAGTTTAGCCACCGGCAGGCCAGCCGGACCCGGGATCTCCCGCAAGCGGCCGTGCGGGCCGGCCGGGGCTGGCCGTCCCGGCCGCCGGGACTGGCCGTGCGGGCCGGCGCGCGGTCCTGCTGAGGAGTGCCCGCCGAGTCGGTAGGCTGGCCGACGGAGGATTCGCCTAGTGGCCTAGGGCGCACGCTTGGAAAGCGTGTTGGGGGCAACCCCTCAGGAGTTCGAATCTCCTATCCTCCGCGCGTCTGACCTGCGGAGATACCGACCCAAGGAGCCGATGTCCAGGTGCCTCGTGCTCCGTGGTCTCAAAAAATGGTCTCAGTTCGCTGCCCCGGACCGTGCTGCCGCAGCGGTGAACTGTAGCTGTTTCCGCTGGTCACAGGTCTGGCGGACGTGCATGAACGGAAGGACGCACGCCGCCGAAGCGTGTTGGGGTGACCCCAGGCAGCCAGCCGAGCGTGCTGGCCGAGAGTCGCGCCGGCGAGGGCCACGGCGAGGCCGATGACCGCCCACAGCCCGAGCCCGGTCGGGATGGCCGCCCGTGCCGCGCGCCCGGCAATCAGCGCACCGAGCGCGCAGGCTGCCGCCGTCAGCGCGACCGTCACGACGAGCATGACCGCACGCCGCGACTTCGGCGTAACCCTGCCTGCTGTTCGGCCAGGAAGCGGTGCCCGTCAGGTCCCGATACCAGGGCAGCGCGGATGCCGCCGCGCAGGATCATGAAATCATCGTCGGCCAGGGGCGTGCCGCGGCGGGCGAGCGCAGCGGCAGTCGCGTCAAGCGAGGCGACCCGCACCGCACAATGCGTCGCCACGATGTCGTTGCTGGCGGTGTCGTGCGGGATCGGCCGGCGTTTGCCCACGTGGTAATGCAGCAATTCCATTCGCGGCGCAGGCAGATCCGACCCGAGCCGGGTGACGCTGACGTGGACGTCGTCGACGTCATCGAGGTCGGCTTGCTCGGGTCCGCGGTTCTCGGTGCGAGTTCCGGCGCTGAACCCGAAGACGGACCCGAAGAACCTCGCGCTCCTGGCCGAGTCGCTAACCGCGATGGCGGTGTGGTCGACGCCGAGGAAGCAGCCGGTGCCGTTGCCGTTGCGCCATGCTCTCGGGACACGTCCCTCGGGGAACGCGAGCAGTTCCAGCGGGTGGCCGTCGTGATCACGGAACTTGAAAGCCGTCACGCCTCCGGAGCTATTCGGCAGCCGTACCGGGCCGTTACGGCTGATCGGCCGGAATCGCCGATTCGCCATAACGCGCTGGTGCGCGGACTTCATGTCGTCCACGATGATCGCCATGTGCTGAAACCACAGGTCAGTGCTCGTGCTGTCCGGCGGATACGGGCGTCCCGCCGAGTCCGTGAACTCCAGCAGTTCGATCTGCTCGCGTCCCAGCCGCAGCAACGAGCGCCGTCCGCGCGCCCGTGAGAGGCACAGCACCCCGATCAGCGAAGGGTCGACGTCGCCGCGTTGCTTCACGGTGCACCCGAAGGTCCCGACGTAGTCATCTTCGGCCCGGTCCAGGTCCGACACGATCAGGGTGACCCGGTCGATCACCACTTCTGGCCTGGTGGTCATGGTGACATCGGGTTGTCGCTTCGGACCGCGCCCCCCATGTGCAGCTGGAGGGCGCTGATGATCAGGGCAAAGTGGCTAAACGCCTGGGGTGTGTTGCCCAACTGGCGCTGCGCGGCCGGATCCCATTCCTCGCTCAGCAGGCCGACATCGTTGCGCAGCGCGAGCAAGCGCTCGAACAAGTCGATAGCGTCCCGTCGCTGCCCCGACGCGTTCAGGGCGTCGACCAGCCAGAACGAGCAGGCGATGAACAGGCCTTCGCCACCTTCGAGGCCATCGTCGGTGTCGGTGGTCTGATAGCGCTTGACGAGCCCGCCTTCGCTCAGCTCGCGGCGGACGGCATCGATGGTGCCCAGGACCCGCGGGTCCGTGGCCGGGAGGAAGCCCACGCGCGGGATCAGCAGCAGGCTCGCGTCGAGCGCGGCCGACCCGTAGGCCTGGGTGAAGGTGTTGCGCCCGGCGTCGAACGCATGGGTAACGACATCGTCATGGATCTGGTCGCGGAGTTGTTCCCACCGCAGCGCCGGACCGGGGAGGCCGTGCGTGCGGACCGACCGTGCCATCCGATCGGCTGCGACCCAGGCCATGAGCTTGGAGTGGGTGAAGTGCTGCCGGTCGCCGCGCACCTCCCACAATCCGTTGTCCGGTTCGCGCCAGGCCGATTCGAGGTAATTCATCAGGGCGACCTGCAGGGCCCAGGCGTCGCGGTCGGCGGGAAGACCGGCCTGCCGGGCGAGGAACAAGGCGTCCAGCGTCTCGCCCCAGACGTCGAGCTGAAGCTGACCGGACGCCGCGTTGCCGGTGCGGACCGGGCTGCTCCCTTCGTAACCGGCGAGCCAGGGCAGGTCGACCTCGGGAAGCCGGCGCGCACCGTCAATGCTGTAGAGGATCTGCAGCTTCTCCGGCTGACCTGCAATCGAGCGCAGCAGCCAGTCACGCCACGCACCCGCCTCGCGCCGGAAACCGGCCGCGAGAAGGGCCTGCAACGTGTAGGTGGCGTCGCGAAGCCAGCAGTACCGGTAATCCCAGTTGCGGACCCCGCCGAGTTCTTCCGGCAGCGACGTGGTCGCGGCCGCGACGATCCCGCCCGTCGGCTCATACGTCAGGGCCTTCAAGGTGATAAGCGACCGGTCGACGGCACCGCGGTACGGCCCGGTCTGGTAAGCGGCTTGATCAGACCACTCGATCCAGAAATCCTTCGTCGCGGAAAGAGCTAGCTCCGGGTCTACCTGCGGCATCTCGGGATCGTGGCCAGGCGCCCACGACATGACAAACGGAACCCGATCGCCCTTACGCACGGTGAAGTCGGCGAGCGTGCCCCAGTGATCGCCATGCTGCGGAACTGCGGACATCAGCCGGACCCGGTCAGGCCCGGCGATCGCATGGACCTGAGGGCCAAGGTTTCGGATCCACGGAACGACGCGGCCGTAGTCGAACCGCGGCCGCAGGGTCGATCGCATGGCCACCTCGCCGTCCAGGCCCACCGCGATGCGAACGAGGTGCGGCCTGTCCACCCGGGGCGGCATGAAGTCGATAACGCGTACAGCGCCGTCCGAGGTTACCCAGTCTGTCTCGAGCACCAGCGTGTTACCGGCGTACCGGCGGGCCGTGCAGGTGCTCGCCCCCGCGGGGGCGAGGGCCCAGTGTCCTGCCTCACCGTCGTGCACGAGTGCGGCGAACGCGGCGGGCGAGTCGAAGCGGGGCAGACACAGCCAGTCGATCGACCCCGCGGTGCTCACCAGGGCCGCCGTATGCAGGTCGCCCAGCAAGGCATAGTCTTCGATTTTCGGCACGGCGGGATCCCCCATCAGGCTGGCGGAGTGGTGGTTTCGAGGCGCTCGGCAATGTGATCGCCAACCCGCAGCGCGTTCGCGATGATCGTCAGCCGCAGCAGCGCCGCGCCATAGACCTTCGAGTTGCCGCCGACGTAGTAGTGCAGTTCGGGCCGGAAGGGCCGGTCGTGCAGGTCGTAGAAGGTCTCGTCGGCAGTGTATTTCGCGTCGCCGAAGACCGCCTGCGAGTTCCAGTTGTCGCGTTCTCGCGGGAGGAAGTCACCGCGTTCGAGCAGCAGCACACGCTTGCCCGTTTCGGCCACGCGGGCCGCGGTGGTCGCGCCCCCGGGCCCGCTGCCGATGACCAGGACGTCATAGTGGTCAATCTGCGCATGGCTGAGCATGGTGGTCACAGTCCCACGCTCGACTGCGACAGGCCGCCGTCGACGGTGACCGTGGTGGCGTTGAGGTATCCGGCCTTGTCCGAGGCGAGAAACACCACCACATCGGCGATCTCAGCGGCCTGAGCGATCCGGCCGAGCGGGATTGCTCCGTTCAACTGCCTGAGCAGTTCCGGGTCCATCTCGGTGACCGCGTTGATCGGGGTGCTCACCGCACCCGGCGCGATGTTGACGAACCGGATTCCGAGTGGCCCCAATTCGACGCCTGCGGTGCGGGTGAGCATCTTGGCTCCGCCCTTCGAGACGCAGTAGGCGATGTTGCCGGGCATCGGCCAGTCTTCGTGGGTGGACGAGATCGTCACGATCAGCCCACCGCTGGTTTGAGCCATGAACTGCTGTGCCGCGAACTGGGCGCCGAAGAACGCGCTCTTGAGATTGACCGCCAGCACCTTGTCGAAGTCGGCTTCGCTGGTCTCCAGCAGCGACGTCCGGGTTTCGATACCCGCGTTGCTGACGAGAACGTCGAGCCGGCCGAAGTTCTCGACGGCGGCCTGGATGATCCGGCGCAGGTCTTCGGTGCGCGAGACGTCGGCTTCCACTCCGACCGCGCGGCCGCCCTCCCGTCCGGCAGCGGCTATGACCTCGGCTGCGTACTCGGGATGCATGACGTAGTCGACGACAACATCGGCGCCTTCCGCGGCGGCGCCCAGCACGATCGCCTTGCCGATGCCACTGTTTCCACCGGTGACCACGATGGACTTGCCCGCGAGCAGCATGCCTGCCTCCATCTCGATCGGACTGGCGGGCTGGTCAGGCCAGCCCGCCGTTGGCGTAGACCACCTGACCGTTGACCCACCGCCCAGCCGGCCCAACCAGAAACGACACGACGCCAGCGATGTCGTCGGGACGACCGAGACGGCCGAGCGGCGGCAGAGCCGCCAGCTGTTCTTGTTCTTCAGCCGAGGTGCTGCTCAGGAAAGCCGCGGTCGCGGTGGGACCCGGCGCGACCGCGTTGACCGTGATGTCGCGGCCCCGCAACTCCTTCGCCAGGACGCGAGTGAGCACGTCGACGGCCGACTTGGACGCCGCGTACGCGCTCAGCGCCGGCGGTGCCACCCGTACCATGCTCGACGACACGTTGACAATCGAGCCCCCGTCACGCACCCGCCGCGCAGCCTGCTGATCGATGATGAACGTACCCCGCACGTTGACTCGGTGAATCTCATCGAAGTCCGCCAGGTCAAGGTCGGTGAGCGCGGCGGGGCGGTTGACCCCGGCGGTGTGTACGACTACGTCGAGAGGCCCGAAGCGCTCCTCCACGGCGTCGAACACAGCGGCCACGGCCTCCTCGTCGGCGATATCCGCCGCGAACGCCGCGCCGCGCCGCCCGTGCCCCGCGATCTCCATGACCGTCGCGTCGGCCAGGTCGACGTTTCCGGTGTACGCCACCGCGACGTCGAACCCGTCGGCGGCTAGCTGGGCGGCTATGACCCGGCCCATGCCGCCGGTCCCCCCGGTCACCAGGGCAGTCCGTACGCGGTCTCCCGCGTCACCGCCAGCAGTCATGAGTCCTCACCCCTCCGCGGCCGTTCACCAGCCGACTGATCACGCGACAGCCCAGTGTTGCCGCTCAATAAGCGCCGCCACATCGTCAGGTCAGGTAATCGCATGAGCCCGGCCCAGGCTCGGGATCGCACACTGAGGAGCGGACGGCGACACCGGGTGAGCACAACGCCTGGTGGCTTTCGCTGGAACCTGATTCAAGGGGCTGTCCGTGTTCAAGTGACCGCTGTTCCCGCCATGGATCCCCGTAGTTGTTGTAGCCGCAGTTCTCCCAGAAGCCCGGCTGGTCGTGATCGAGCAGATCCAGGCCGCTGAACCGTTGCATTGACGGTCACTATCCGGCCATCGGCCGGGCGCCGACATCGTCAAGATGGCTAAATCCGGCCATCGGCCGGGCGCCGACATCGTCAAGATGGCTAATTCCTCACCGGCGCGGCCGCGATCAGCCAGGTCTTCAACGAGCCGGTAGCAGGCGAGCCGCGAGCTGGGCATACAACGGTTCTGGAGGTACTGCAGTCGGGCATCGCGGAGCAGCTGGCGGTGCTGGATGATGCCAGCCTCGCGAGTACCGGGCAGTCCTCGGCAGACGTGCTGGGGGTGTCTGGCGCTGTCGTGGCGGAGAAGCTGACTGGTCACCTCCTGCGGAAATCTTGAACGGTCGTGCCCGCGGCGGCCCGCTGTTTCCGCTGGCATCCCAGCTGAATGATGATGTTGCTGGCCGACCACTGGCCTGGCCTGTATCTGGGCGGCCAGGAGGCGACGGTGCAAGCGCTCATGGCCGGATTCCCGGCTCGGGCATCCGCGGCGGATGCCGAGCTGGCGGCCGTGGCCGCAGCCGATGAGCTGGCCCGCGGGTCGCTGGAGGCGGCGGAGCGATACCTGGGGCTGGCCGAGCGGGGGGCGGCGTCGGTGCCGGAGGGCCGACGCGGGCAGGCGCAGGTGCTGCTCGGAGTGGTCCAGCTGCTGCTGGCTCGCCGACATGGGAACCTGCCGGCGGTGGCCGAGCAGGCGCAGTGGCTGCAGGCCCTGGCCGAGGCCCCGGACGCGGCGCAGCCCGGCCTGGGCGACGAGCTACGCGCGTTTGCGCTGGTCAAAATCGGCGACTGCGAAACCTGGGGAGGCCGACTGGACGAGGCCAAGTCGCACCTGGAACAAGGGGTCGCGGTGGCGCGCCGGATCGGGCGGCCCTATCTCGAGTTCATGGGCCTGGTGTACCGGGCGGAGATCGAGCTCAACCGGCCCTCTTTCCCGCAGGCGGCGGAGGGCGCGAGGCAGGCGATCGACCTGGCAGAGCGGCACGGCTGGACCGACGATCCGGACGCCTGCAACGCCTTTATGACGCTTGGAGCCGCGCTGGCCTGGCAGGGACGACTGGCCGAGGCCGAGGCCTGGGTGCAGCGCGCCGAGCGCACTATCAGAGCGGAAGCCAACCCCGCGGTGGCGATGGGGTGCCAGTACGTCCGCGGCCAGCTCGAGCTGGGCCGCGGCCGGGTCGCCGACGCGCTGGCCGCGTTCCGGGCCGCTGAGCGGCTGGCCGGGCCGCACCCGCTCGCCAGGCCGCTGCGGGCCTGGCTTGTGCACGCCTTGGTGCGGCTCGGCGAGACTGAGGATGGCGAGCAGGTCCTGGCCGACCTCGGCGAACGCGACCGCGACCGCGGGGAGATGCGCATCGCCGCCGCAGCGCTGCGGCTCACCCAGGACGACCCGCACGCGGCGACCGTGGCGCTCGCGCCGGTCCTAGATGGCTCCGCCGCAGTGGGCTGGCGGTCCTGGCTGGTTGAGGCTTTCTTGCTGGAGGCGATCGCCCGGGACGCGCTCGCCGACCAGGCCACCGCCGGGCTCGCCCTCGAGCGCGCGCTGGACTTGGCCGAACCTGACAGCGCGCTCATGTGGTTCCTGATGCATCCCGCGCCGGGCCTGCTCGAGCGCCACGCTCGGCAGCACACCGCACACGCCGCCCTGATCGCCCAGATCCTCGACCTGTTGGGCGGGAACGCGCCCGCGCCGCTGTCCGCCGGCCCGCGGGCGCCGCTTGAGCCGCTCACCAGAAGTGAAGTACGCGTACTGCGCTACCTGCCGACCCACCTCACGGCGCCGGAGATCGCCACCGAACTGTCCGTCTCGACGGCCACCGTCAAGACCCACCTGCGCAACCTGTACGCCAAGCTCGGCGCGCACAGCCGGGCCGAAGCCGTGGCGTCCGCCCGCGCCCTGGGTCTGCTCGCACCCGCCGCACACCAGCGCTGACTCAGCGACCTTCCGCGCCTTGCCCTGGATCAACCGGCACGCCACCGGCGCCCACACAGTGTGCCGCGGCGGCTCGGGCATGGGCAGTATCGACTAGCTGCTCAGACACTCAGCTAAGGTTCCGCGAACGCGCCGAGGACATGGGCGAGCGGTTCGAGTCCCCTCAAACACGAAGCGGTCGCCTGTAGCTCCATGACCGTGGTCTCAGTTTTGGTCTCAATTCACCCCCGTCCGGCACCGTTCACCGGCGGCCACCGACGACGCATCTGAGCAGCTCACGTACGGTGGCGGACGCCGGGCAGCATTATTGGAAAGCGTGTTGGGGGCAACCCCTCAGGAGTTCGAATCTCCTATCCTCCGCGGCTTTGACCAGGCATTTCGTGGCAGTTCTCGGTGCCAGAGACTAATAACTCCGTGACGGGTCTCAGTTTTGGTCCACGCATCTACCTTCAAACATGGGCTGACCAGCGCATACTCGGCGGCGACCGGCCGCATAATGCGCCAGGACCAACCGCTGGACCACGCTCTGACCTCGCGAATCGCCGGTCGTCTTGTCAGCCGGTTGGGGGGCCGGGGGGGAGCAGGTGCAGGCCGGCGGGGTGGCTTCGCTGGCCAGGCGCGCCCGCACGGCCCGGCGGGCGCGGTCAAAGTAGGTCGCGTCGTTGAACAGGTGGTAGTACCAGTTGGCTGACAGCAGCGCTGCTTCCAGCTCGAAGGCGAGCTGCCGCGGGTCGCTGCCGGCGCGCAGCTCGCCTTGTTCGCGGGCGTGCCGGGCGGCGTGTTCGAGGGTGTCCATCCACTGGTCCTGGCACTGGGCGATGCGGTCGCGGACCGGGCCGGGTGCCTTGCTGTCGAACTCGGCCATGGCCGAGGCGAAGAAGCATCCGCCGGGGAACACCGCGCGCTCGAGGTAGGACAGGAACGCCTCGCACAGCGCGTGCAGGCGGGTGATGCCGCAGCCTGCGGCGCGGGCCGGCTCGATCACTTCTTTCGCGTAGCGCTGCCGGGCCTCCTCGACGGTGGCCAGCTGCAGTTCTTCCTTGGAGCCGAAGTGGGCGAACAGCCCGCTCTTGCTCATGGCCAGCTCGGTGGCCAGCCGCCCGATGCTGAGGCCGTCCAGGCCGTCGACGGAGGCGAGGTCGGCGGCGGTCTGCAGGATCGCGGTCCTGGTCCGGGCGCCGTTGGTGGTGGCTCGTGGGGGCATGGCCACATTGTACAGCACGAACGATCGTGCTAGCGTCGATTGCGCGGCCGTCATCAGGCACGGCCCTACGGAAGGGGCGGGGTATGCCGTTCGTCAACGTCAAGGTCATTGAGGGCGTCTTCTCGGCCGGCCAGAAGCAGGACATGGTGCGCCGGCTGACCGACACGATGGTCGAGATCGAGGGTGAGAACATGCGCCCGGTCACCTGGGTGGTCGTCGAGGAAGTGAAGAGTGGTGACTGGGGCATCGGCGGCAATCCGCTGAGCACCGCGGACGTCAAGGCGCTCGCCGCCGGCCAGCCGGTCGGATAGCCGCCACCGGTCCCACGCAACTGGGGGCGCGATGTACGACGCCATCGTGGTCGGCGCCCGGTGCGCCGGGGCGCCGCTGGCCATGCTGCTGGCGCGCGCCGGGCACCGGGTCGCCTTGGCCGACCGGGCGTCATTCCCGAGCGACACCATGTCCACGCATTTCCTGTGGCCGCGTGGCGCGGCCCGGTTGCAGGCCTGGGGACTGCTCGGCCGGCTGCGCGCCCGCGGCTGCGCGCCGATCCGGGAGATTACCTTCGACGTCGGCCCGGTGCAGATATCCGGCATCGGGCCGGCCGTGGAAGGCGTCGCCGACGCGTACTGTCCGCGGCGGACCGTGCTGGACGCGCTGCTGGCCGGGGCCGCCGAGGAGGCTGGCGCCGAGCTGATCGAGGGCTTCGTGGTCGGTGACGTGCTGTGGTCCGGGGGCCGGGCGGTGGGCGTGCGGGGCCATCACCGGACATCCCCCGAATCGTCGTTGCGGGCCCGGATCGTCGTGGGCGCCGACGGTCTGCACTCGACCGTCGCCAGAAGGGTCGCTGCCCGCGCCTACCGGGAGTATCCGCCGCTGACGGCCGTCTACTACTCCTACTGGAGCGGGATCCGCCAGCTCGGCGCATCGTTCCACGCCCGCCCCGGGCGGCTGATCCTGGTCTGGCCCACCAACGACGACCTGACCTGCATCTATGTCGCCTGGCCCCGCCAGGAGTTCGGCCACGTGCGCAAGGACGCCGAAAACCACTTCCACCGCGCCCTCGACCTGGTCCCGGGGCTGCGCGACACTGTCGCGTCGGGCCGCCGCGAAGCCCGCTTCACCGGCACCGGCGACCTGCCCAACCTGTACCGGACGTCGGCCGGGCCGGGATGGGCGCTCGCCGGCGACGCCGGCCACCACAAAGACCCCTCGACCGGCATGGGCATGTCAGACGCCTTCCAGGCCGCCGAACTGCTGGCCGAAGCCATCCACGACGGCTTGGCCGGGCGCCGGCCGCTGGACCAGGCCGTATCCGGCTACCAGCACCGGCGAGACGCCCTCACCGGCAGCGGCTTCGACCTCACCCTGACCACGGCCAGGCTCGCGCCTCTGTCGCCCCGGCTCGAGGCCTTCTACCGGACCGCCGCACAGCAACCCGAGGTAAGTCGTCAGATCTTCGGCGTTCTGGGCGGTTCCCTTCCGGCGGCCGACGTCTACCCGGGCAGGCACATCGAGACCGCCTACACACGGAGCACGCTTACCCCCGGTGCGCCCCGGTGACGCTCGTTCTCGGCTGACAGCCGGCACCAGCCGCGCACCGCGCAGGTAACCCGCCAGGAGCCATCGGCGAAGGGAAGACGACATGACCAGCAAGGCAGTGACCAGCCTGACGACGGATGTCACAGGCCGCGGGACCGCATTGGCTCGGGTCGGCATGTTCCCGCCCTTCGACCTGCTGGAGCGGGGCGATGAGCCCGCCAGGGCATTCCTGGCGCAAGCCGCCGATGCGGGCATCGACCATGTCTGCTGCGGAGACCACGTGAGCTTCGCGGGCACGGGATTCGACGGGCTCGTGCAAGCCACCGCGCTGACGCTGCTCCATCCCACGCTGCCGGTCTACAGCGGCGTGTACCTGCTGCCGCTGCGCCATCCGGTCCTGGTGGCCCGCCAGCTCGCAGACATCAGCCGGCTCGCTCCCCGGCGGCTCATCTTCGGCGTCGGAGTGGGCGGTGAAGATCGCCGCGAGGTGTCGATCTGCGGAGTGGACCCAGCCACCCGGGGCCTGCGGATGAACGAATGCCTCACCATCGTGCGCCAGCTCCTGACCGGTACGGCGGTCACCTTCCACGGCAAGTTCTTCGACCTAGATGAAGCAGTCATCGCCCCCGCGCCGGCCGCGGCGATTCCCATCATCATCGGGGGACGTTCAGACGCCGCGATCAGGCGCGCGGGCAGGCTCGGTGATGGCTGGCTGGGCATCTGGGCCTCACCCCGGCGTTTCGCCGACGCCGTCGCGATGGCAGCCCACGAGGCCGCCCGCACGGGCCGGCCCGACCCGCCAGCCCGTCACGGCATGCAGGTGTGGTGCGGGCTCGCAGACTCCAAAGAAGCGGCTCGCGACTGCCTGGCTCCGGCGATGCAGGCCTTCTACCAGCTCCCGTTCGAGCGCTTCGAGCGGTACTGCCCATACGGCACCGCCGCCGACGTGGCCGAATTCCTCACGCCCTACCTTGATGCTGGCTGCACGGAGTTCAACCTCATCCCGCAGTCACCCGACCACGACCAGGCCTTGGCCGGCACGGCAGCCGTGAAGAGACTACTGGCGCAGACATGACACGCTTCCAGGCTGATCCGAGCCACCCAGAATTGGCGGATCTGCCCGCTCGTCACAACTAATCAGCCGATTAGCCCGAACGCGCCTAATCGGCGCGACCACCGGGGCACGGTCTGGAATGCGCTCACTGTCCGCGGCTGCCGGCGAGTGCGGGGCAAGGTCTTGCCTTTGGCGACGCGTAGTGTTGCGAGCTACTGTGTAGTACATGAGTCAGCCGCTGAGCGTGCGCTTGAGCGAAGCAACCATCCAGCGCCTGGGTGCCCGGGCCCGGCGCGTGCACCTGCCGCCGCGGACTCTGGCGCAACGGTATGTCGAGGAAGGCCTGCGCATGGATGAGCACCCGCTGATCCGGTTCGCTGAGGGCCCGGCTGGGCGCCGTGCCCGGCTGCTAGGCACTGGTAAGGATGTCTGGGAGGTCGTCGCGACCGTCCGCGACAACGACGGTGATCTGGGCGAGGCGGCACGCTACCTGGAACTGCCCCTGGGCCTCGTGCAGGCCGCAGTCTCTTACTACGGGGCCTATCCCGACGAGATCGACCAGTGGATCGACCTGAATGAACAGGAGACCGCCGAAGCGCACGCCGCCTATGCGGCCGGGCAGGCCGCTGTCCGGCGGTGAAGCTGCTGCTGGATGAGATGCTGTCCCCGGTGATCGCGCGGGAGTTGCGTAGGCGCGGCCACGATGTGGAATCGGTCGCGGGCAATCCCGGCCATGAGGCGATGTCAGATCCAGATGTCCTCGTGTTGGCCAGGACCGAGCACCGCGCGATCGTGACCAACAACCTGCGCGACTACCGCCCGCTGCACAATGAGGCGATCGTGCCCGGCGGCAACGGTCATTTCGGCATGATCTTCATTCCCGGAAGCTACCGCCGCACCCGGGCCGACACCGGGCGGATCATCGCTGCCCTTGAGGCAATCCTCGCCAAGCACCTGGGCGAGACCGACCTCATCAACGGTGAAACCTGGCTCTAAGCCGAGCTCGCGCCCCCCAGGGGGCTGGGCTCAGTTTTGGACTCATTCACCGCCGTCCGGCACCGTTCACCGAGGCCCCCAGAGCGCGTCCGCACAGGTCACGGACGGTCGTGGACGTCCGTGAACGCCGGTCAGCATTGTTGGAAAGCGTGTTGGGGCAACCCCTCAGGAGTTCGAACTCCATATGGCTATCGGATCGTGGACCGTCGGAGGCGTTTCCGTCGGCGCGAGACGTGGACGACCAGGTACCCGACGAGCACGACAGAGGAGAGCAAGTGCCACCTGTCGAAAGGTTGTGGGATGAGGGGCAGTAGCAGTGGGGATCCCCGGCTCCAGTCGAGGATCCCGGAAACCACGACGTTGACCGTGACGAAGGCGAGGATCGCGTCCGACGCCAAGAGACGCAACTCGCGCTCGATCCGTGGGCGAAAGCGCATGAGCTGTGCGAACATCCGCGCAATCCGGTAGCGGCGCTGTGCCAGGTGGACAACGACGAGGCCGGCGAAAGCCAGCCCTACATCCGCATGGATGGCGTTCCGGATGTGGAGGAGTTGCAGAGTCCCCAGTGCCGCCGCAACCAAGGCCAGGAGGCCCAGGTGCACGAGCCAGCGAGACCTGGCACGCCACGCGGTCCGCGATCGGGCTGGTCGTTCGGCCGGGAGGCCGGCCGCCCGCCCTTGCGCAGCTCCTGGATTCTCGGTATCCATGCACGTCACCTCTCGAACTGGGTGTCTAGGTCGCGACCCGCGCGGCGCTCGCTAACGCATCCCCGGAGGTCGTCACCGCTGCTAGGCGGGGGCTCGGGAGGCTCACGTTGCCGGCCAAGATCGAGTTCGGTACCCAGGCTCGCCTGGGTGTCGAACGACGTCCGTCGTCCCGGTCGAGCCGTTGTCGACCCGCTCGGGCTCGGCTCATGACGTTCAGATCGCGCGTCGCCGGACCAGCCACACGGTCACGGCGATGAGCAGCACCGACAGCGCGAGCAGCCAGCCGCCCTCGATCCACTGGAATGGCCAGAACCGGGTGACCGGCTGATAGGTGGTCCACCGCGTGTAGCCGTGCTGGACGAGGTACTGCCACGAGCTGAGGGCACCCGGGACCCCGCCTTTCCCGGCCAGCTGTGATGGTGCCCTCTGGAGGACCTGGCTCAGCGCGGACTGGCTGACCGGCTGACCGCGCTTGTTGAACCACTGCTGGCTGATGATCCACGCGGAACCGGACAGGTTCAGGTTGGTGGTGAGCAGCGGCGTCAGGTAGTGCTGGCGCAGGTACAGCCCGGCCGCGAGGGCGAGCCCGGTGTAGGCGGCCAGGGTGGCGGCGATCGCGGGGACAACGCGGCGGATGAGCACGCCGGCCAGGGCGCCGATCGCGAAGGCGGCCAGCGTCCAGGCGGCGAACGTGACCCCGCGCTGGCCGAACACCGTCGGCGCGAGCGGGGTCTGGTTGCCGTCGGCGAAGAACGGCCGGAAGTACCAGGAAAACAGCACGCTGAACGATCCGGCGGCGGCCGCCACCGCGATCGCGAGCGGCACCAGCTTGGCGAGCGTCCAGCGCCGCCGGCCGAAGCCCAGCGTCCAGGCGAACCGGAAGGTCCCGGTCTCCAGCTCACGTCCCAGCACCGGCGCACCGACGAACGCCCCGATCAGCGCGGGCACCGCCAGCAGCAGGGCCGCGATTGCCTCCGCCGTTGCGCCGTAGGTCCTGTTGAAGTCGTCGACCAAATTCCCGCAGGCAAGTGAGCTTGCCGGGCGGCAGGCGATCGCGGCGGCATAGGCGTGGTGCAGCTGAAGGCCGGCAATCCACAGCCACACCGCCAACGCGCCCAGGAACACGGCCACGCCGACCAGCGCGAAACGGTGCTGCCGCCAGGTGACCCAGGCCATCCGCCGCCACGGCACAGGCCGCAGCCTCGCGTCCTCCTCCGGACGGGCGGGCACGGTCAGCGCGGTCATCTGGTCACCTCCGAAGGTTCGGCGTCTTGGCCGCAGGCCGGGCCGGGCAGCGCCGCGGCGCCGGGCTCGCGCAGATAGGCCAGGACGAGTTCTTCCAGGCCCACCGGGTGCGCCTCCCAGCCCGGCGGGACCGGATCGTCCGCGCCGGCCCGGACCAGCAGGTGAGCCTGGGCCTCACCGCGGCGCAGGTGCACCACCGGCCGCTGCACATACTTATCGGCCTCGGCGGCGGGGCCGGTCAGCACGCGGTGGCTGGCCATCAGGTCGTCGACCTCCCCGGCCACCTGGACCCGGCCCCGCGACAGCAGGATGAGGTAGTCGGCCACCCGCTCCAGCTCGGCCAGCACGTGCGAGGACAGCACCACCGACACCCCGTCGTCGGCCGCCGCCGTCAGCACCGTGGCCATGAAGTCGTGCCGGGCGATCGGGTCGAGCATCGCCACCGGCTCATCCAGCACCAGCAGCCGCGGCCGGCGGGCCAGCGCCAAGGTCAGCGCGAGCTGCGCCTGCTGCCCGCCGGACAGCTTCCCGGCCCTGCGGTTCAGCGGGATGCCCAGCTCGGCCAGCCGGGTTCGCGCGAAGGCCTGGTCGAAACGCCGGTTCAGGTTACAGGTCAGGTGCAGCATGTCCGCGGCGGGCAGGTTCTTGTACAGCGGCGTGTCCTGGGCGACGAACGCGATGCCGTCCAGCGCGGCCGGCGACCCGGGCAGCCGACCGCCGAGTACGGTGACGGCGCCCGCGGTCGGTTCTGCCAGGCCGACCGCCAGGTTCAGCAGGGTGGTCTTGCCCGCGCCGTTGGGGCCGACGAGCGCGGTCACGTGCCCGGCGGGGACCGCCAGCGTACACTCGCGCAGCGCCCAGGTGCGGCCGTAGCGCTTGCCCAGGCCGCTGGTTTCGATGACGTTCATGCGACGCCCTCCGTTCCGCCGCTCGCCGCGCCACCGCGGGTGCGCGACCCGCGACGGCGCTCATAGAAATCCCGCAGCGCGGTGGTGAACAGCGCCACGATCCCGTCCTCGTCCAGCCCGGCCCCGTCCGCGGCGGTCAGCCATCCCGACAGGGAGCGGCGCAGCGTGGCCAACTCGGGGAGCGCGACCTGGCTCAGGGTGGCCTGGATGAACGTGCCCTGGCCGGGCCGCCCGGCCGTCAGGCCCTTGACCTCTAGCTCCTTGTAGGCCTTCAGCACCGTGTTCGGGTTGATCGCCAGCGAGGCCACCACGTCCCGGACCTTGGGCAGCTGGTCGCCCAGCGTGAGATAGCCCAGCCGCAGCGCGTGCTCCACCTGGTGCACCAGCTGCAAGTAGGTCGGCACCCCCGAGACCCCATCCAGCCGGAACTCGATCGGCGACCCCGGCCCGCGCGGCCCGCCCCCCGGCGTGCCGCCGCCACCTCGCGGAAGCTCTGGCACTGCCGGAGCCCCTGTTTCCGACAGGTCGGCGAACAGGCCGCTCAGGTCGGCCCGGGTCTTGGCGCTCATGGCCCGCCCGGCCCGGTCGTCGAACTCGGCCCGGTCCAGGCGGCCAGCGGCGAAGTGCTCGGCCAGCCGGCCGTGACCGCCTCGCGCTCGGCGTCGGAGACGCGCAGGTGCTGGTCGGAATACATGCCGCCGCTCGCAGGCGAAGCACCAGCCCCGCCGCCCGCCGCGCCGTCACCTTTATCTATGTCCATAAGACAAAGATACAGCCGATGATCCCGCAGTCAACCTTGCGGCCTAGGCAACCTGTCTGCGATCAGATCTCCTCTTGCCCGTTGTGTCTACCAGCCGTGGAACTGGCCTTGCATGTTCCAGAAGATGGCGAGCGTCGTCATGCATCCCACACCGGCCACGGCAACCATGAGGCGGCGGGCGGGACGGCCGGCGGACCAGCGCAGGCCCACCGTGGCGAGCCGTCGCACCAGCCCGATAAAGATGTAGAGCGAACCGGCGAGCGACAGCGCCAGCAAGGCGACCCCGATGACAGCGAC
The DNA here is from genome assembly GCA_963729365.1 of uncultured Actinomycetota bacterium. GTDB lineage: Bacteria > Actinomycetota > Actinomycetes > Streptosporangiales > Streptosporangiaceae > JASHPR01. The sequence goes on along the minus strand of CAVSNQ010000001.1, from coordinate 188,474 downwards.
CGCGGCCATCGCGTAGCGGTGATCGCCGACAGCGGTGGACATGAGGTGCGCCTGCTGGCCTCCGGAGCGCCATAGCGCCCGGTTGATCTGGGGGAGGTACAGCAGGAGGTACCCGAGGCTGACTGTGAGCAGCGGGATGACACACACCACCCAGCCGGTCACCAGGATCCGGGCGCGGCGCCGGAGGCCGGTGACGCGGGGGTCCCGGCGGTCCCTGGATACGGCGCTTCGCAGGATGGGGGCGATGCGGGCGAACAGGTCCGGCACGCCGGCAAGGTCACTGAGGATGAAGTAGCCGTCGAAGCGGACGAACGGGCTCAGCTGCTCCAGCATCTCCAGGTGCGTGAGGGCAATGACGAGGAGCAGGACCCCGGCCGAGGTGACCGAGTAGATGCCGGCCAGGGCCAGCATGAAGATCAGGTTGAAGTACAGGCCGCCGAAGTCGGTTCGCAGCCGGCCGGCGCGGCTGAGCCGATAGGAGTCGGTGACGTTGGTGAAGAACGACGGCCAGACCAGGTAGATGCCGACGCCGATCACGCCGGGCCGCGCCCCGCCATAGCGGCAGCCGGTCGCGTGTCCGCACTCGTGGAACATGGCGGAGAGCACCGAGAGGCCGACCACGATGAGCAGGTCCACCGGGTCGCGCAGAACCTGCCGGAACGCGCCGCCCAGCCCATGGGAGACGAACAGCCAGTAGTCCACGGCCAGGACGCTGCCGACCACGGCAATGACGAGGGGCCACCGGAACAGCGGTCGGAGGAGCGCTGCGGCGGCGTTCGCCCCGCGTTCGGGCAGCAGCGTGCCCCGTGCCCTGAGCGCGAACAGCGGGTTGGCCTTCGGTGCTACGGCCGGGGCAGCCTCGGCGGCGACGATGCCGAGAGGCAGCAGCTTTGCGGTGATGAGATGACGGACCTGGTCGGCGTTCAGTGACCGGCCGAGGTCGTCGCTGACCAGCTCCGCGATGGCGGCCGGGTCACGCGAACCGTCGATCCGGCAGGTCACCCGGTACAGCAGCGGGGACATCTGGATGACCTGGCCGTCGGCCCGCCGCACGAGCGACGGTGGCTGGCTGTAGCCGGAGTCCTGGTACTCGCCCAATAGCTCGATCCTGTCGGCCAGCCGGGGCGCCTCAACGAGCTCGGACGCGCCGGCCGGCAGGGCGGGTGCCGTACGCCCGGTGCGTGCGGTCACGGTCATTACGGTCTGCTCCTCCCTCGCGTGCTCACCAGGGCAACGTCAGTAGCGGCTGAGGAGCGCGCGTCCCGGCGGAGGCCGGCCCGCAAGCGGGAGGGCCGCCCATGGGTCCGGGCGGCCCTCCGCTCCCGCTGCGCACCCCTCGGTTCCCCCTCATTTGGAGTGCACAGCAGGTCTTCGATGCGAGCCGGGCAGCGGCTACAGGACGACGATGGAGTTGCCGCTGAGGTCGCCGTTCAGAGCGGAGACGTTAAGGAATCCCGCCTGATTCGTGTTGCCAATGCCATACGCCACCTGGGTGAAGCTGGCGCTGTGGCCCGAACTGGAACCGCACCATAGGGTTTCCCGGCTCGGGAGCAACTCGGCGCGCTCGAGCTCGAGGTCCTGCATCGTCACAGCAGGCTTGGTGGACATGGGGCCTCCTTCGGGGAAGATCTGCCTTGGTCAGGCAGACCGGCTTTGCCGCGTTCCCCGGGGCACGAGACCCCTGGGACTGCCCGGCACCCCTATGGCGCCGGGCCACGGGCTGATGTACGCTCCCTAACGTACATACTGTACGGTTACCACCGTACAGTATGTACTTCATCCTGGCAAGGCGCCGCAGGTTGCGGCCGAAGCCCACCAGGCGAAGACAGCTAGATTGGTGACTATGACGGCGGATGCGGCAGGGGACGAACGGGATCCCCAAGACGAGCGGCCGCACACCGCTGCCGCAGCGTCGGAGGATCGAATCAACCCGCTTCAGCGCCTGATCCATCGGCGGATGCGCGAGCAGGGCTGGTCCTACGGCCAGGTCGCCCGGCGCGGCGAATTGCCTCGTTCCACGGTCTCCACCCTCGCGATGACGCGGAACCTGGCCCGGCCGCCACGTCCGGCCACGATCGATGCGCTGGCCAAAGGCCTTGACGTGCCGGTCTCCGCTGTCCGCGCGGCTGCGGCTGAGTCCACCGGACTGCACTATTACGATGAGGTCCCGGCCGGGCGCGAGGATCACGGGGACCGGGAGAGGGAGTTCCTGATCGCGAGTATCGATGAGCTGACGCCCGAGGACCGGCGTCACGTGGCCGCCTTGGTCGAGTCGCTGCGGAACCGGGCTCCGCCGGAGCCGACCGGCCGTTAGCGCCGGCCCTCGGTCCGGGGATCTGTCCGTTAGCGCCGGCCCTCGGTCCGGGGGCTTCGGCGGTCCCGGGGGCGGGCGCGCGCGCCCCGGGTGCCCGGGGCGGGCCGGGGGCGGGCCGGGGCGCCTGCCCCGGCCCGTCTGCGCGAGCACTTCTACTCCATCGGCCAATTGGCGGACACCCCCAGCAGGTCGGCCAGTTCCCCGTAGGAACCTTCCGGCATCACCAGGCGGGCGACCCGCAGGATCGCCTTGGGGTCTTCACCGGGCGGTCGCAGCACGTAGACCGTGTCGTCACGCTTGTTGCGCGTCACGACGAGCCGGTCGTGGTCGGCGAGGACGAAGCGCGCCGTCCGGGCACCGGGCGGCCCAGGACCCGGCTGGCGGCCGAAGCCGGCGTCGCGGGGCCGGGGAACCTGGACAGGGGCCTGCTGGCGCCGGCGGCGGACCGCCAGCACCGGCTCGGTGAGGAGAGCCACCAGGATGAACAGGCCAACGGCGGCCAGCATGGCCTTCAGCCACTGCGGCATGCCCGTGGCGGCGGCCGCCGCTTTGGGGGTCACCGGGCGCCGATGGTGGCGGGGACCAGGCGGCGGAGACGGCCGTGGGGCCGGATGCGGCCGCGGGCGGGCCGGGCCCGGCGTGAGCCGTGCCGGCGCCGCCGGGCGCGGGAGCGTCAGCACCGTCCCGGGGCGGATCGCGTCCGGATCGGGGCCGATGAGGGACCGGTTGGCCGCGTACAGAGCCGGCCAGCCGCCCCGCACGGCGAACTCGGCCGCGATGCCCGACAAGGTGTCACCCGCCGCGACGGTGTAGCGGACGGGCGCCGCCTGGCCGGGCAGCACGAGAACGGCCGCGGGATGGATGACGTCCGGATCGGGGCCGATGACGCGGCGGTTGGCCGCGTACAGGGCCGGCCAGCCGCCGCGCACGGCGAACCGGGCGGCAATGCCGGACAATGTGTCGCCGGGCTGCACGACGTACCTCGCGGCGGGGCTCGCCGGCACAGGTGCCGCGGCAACGCCCGCCGGGGCGGCGAGGGCGGCTTCAGTACTACTCGCGGTGCGGGTGCTTGCCTGGGCCGGGCGGACGGATCCGGTCATACCGATCGCCACCAGGATGATCGGCAGGATGCTCCAGGCGAGCACGACGCACGCGGACTTCCACGTACGCATGGTGCTGTCACTTTCCTTCCAAGGGGATCAGCGCCAGACGCTGCAGGTCCGGACGCCGAAGACACGAACCGGTCAGGAAGGAAAGGACTTAAGCGGGTGACACTTCCGGCAGGTAGGAACGCCATACCGGCTTCGCGGCGGCACGACGCACCAGCAACAGCAACAGCAACGTAAGCAGCGCGCACAACAGCCCGCCGTCGGTGATGCTACGACCAGCGCCCCCGCCGGCCCCGCCGACGCTGCCATCCGGCCCGCTGCCGCTCGCGCCGCCACCCGGCGCGGCCGGCAACCGCGGAACCGGAGGCGCCGACGGCCCCGGCCCGCCGCCGCCACGTACCACGGGCGTGACCACCCACAGCAGCGGCACACCAGCGCCCACCGCGGCCGTCACGCCCGCAGCCGCTGGCGCGCCCCCGGCCCGAACCGGCGAGACCGCACCCGGCACGCCAGGGCCGGACGGGCCCTGCGGACCACTGACCGGAGCCAGCGCCGCGGTCACCGGCGCCAGCGCCGCGGTCACCGGCGCCACGACCGGAGCCAGCGCGCCGGTGACCGGGGCCAGCGCGCCGGTGACCGGGGCCACGACCGGGGCCAGCGCCGCGGTGACCGGGGCCACGACCGGGGCCAGCGCGCCGGTGACCGGGGCCAGGACCGGGGCCAGCGCGCCGGTGACCGGGGCCAGCGCGCCGGTGACCGGGGCCAGCGCCGCGGTGACCGGGGCCACGACCGGGGCCAGCGCCGCGGTGACCGGGGCCACGACCGGGGCCAGCGCCGCGGTGACCGGGGCCACGACCGGGGCCAGCGCCGCGGTGACCGGGGCCACGACCGGGGCCAGCGCCGCGGTGACCGGGGCCACGACCGGGGCCAGCGCCGCGGTGACCGGGGCCACGACCGGGGCCAGCGCCGCGGTAGCCGGGGCCACGACCGGGGCCAGCGCCGCGGTAGCCGGGGCCACGACCGGGGCCAGCGCCGCGGTAGCCGGGGCCACGACCGGGGCCAGCGCCGCGGTAGCCGGGGCCACGACCGGGGCCAGCGCCGCGGTAGCCGGGGCCACGACCGGGGCCAGCGCCGCGGTAGCCGGGGCCACGACCGGGGCCAGCGCCGCGGTAGCCGGGGCCACGACCGGGGCCAGCGCCGCGGTAGCCGGGGCCAGCGCACCGGTAGCAGCAGACGTCACCGGTGCCAGCGCTCCGGTGACGGTGGACGCGACCGGGGTAAGCGCATCGGTGGCGGCGACTGTGACTGGGGCGGCGGGGGCCACCGCGGACGCGGCAGCCGCGACGACCGGGCTGCCCGCGGCAGAACCGGCGACCGTCGTAACCGGCGAGGCCGACGGGACGGTGGCGGCCGGGGCCGAGGTAGCCGGGGCGGTGGTGGCCGGAGCGGTGGTGGCCGGAGCCGAAGTAACCGGGGCGGCGGCCGACGCCACCGCGGACGCCGCAGCCGCGACGGCCGGGCTGCCCGCGGCAGAACCGGCGGCCGTCGTCGCCGGCGAGGCCGACGGGACGGTGGCGGCCGGGGCCGAGGTAGCCGGGGCGGTGGTGGCCGGGGCGGGCGTGGCTGGGGCGGTGGTGGCCGGGGCCGAAGTGGCCGGGGTGGCCGGTGCCAGCGCGGACGCGGCAGCTGCGACGGCCGGGTTGCCCGTGGCAGAACCGGCGGCCGTCGTAACCGGCGAGGTCAGCGGGGCGGTGGTAGCCGGGGTTGCGGAGGGCGCCCCGGCCGAGGTGGCCGAGGCCAGCGACGGGGTGGTCGACGATACTAAGGCTTCTGCGTGCGCCTGCCGTGAGAACACCAGCAAGACGGCCAGGATCCCGACAGCCAAGATCGCGAGTCGTACCGCTCGTCGAGCGATATGTCGCAAAATCGGCTGAGACACGAGCAGCTCCCGTTTCCGCGTCGGGAGAGACACATCTGACCCGGGCGGGACAGATCTGACCGTCGTTCCCACTATGGGTGACTTGAAACCAACGCGCAACCTATTCCGCCATTCGCCGCCAGCGCGGGTGGTCGCGCGGGTCCGTAACGGATGTCATCCTTAGCGCACGTCTCCGTAAGTTCGTCGGGTGCTTAGGGGGTCCTCGCCGTGGAGAGCGACTCCCGGCCCGGCCCGGGCGGGGGCGGGCGGGGCGGGCCGGGGCCGGGCCGGGGCCCCCGGGGCTCCAGGCCGAACTAATCGACGAGGAAAAGCCATGAACAGAGTGGTCACCGGCTATGACGAGAACGGCAACCCCGTAATCATCAGGCAGGGCGAGCCGCCGACCGTCATCCACGCCGGCCGGTACACGACAACCGAATTGTGGGTGTCCGGGCCAGGCCCGATCAAGGCGGCTGACACTGATACCTCAACCCGCGAGTGGGCCCTTGAGCCGCCGCTGGGCGGCGCCTGCTTCCGGATCGTCGAGATCGCGCCGGGTCCCGGCGATGACGGCGCGGCCGGCGGTGAGAGCGCGGCGGACCCCGGCTCGAGCGACGACGGGGTCACCGCCGACCACGCTGGCTTCCAGGACACCCACGCCACGGACACGCTCGACTATGTCACCGTCCTGACCGGTCAGGTCACCCTCGTGGTGGGCGGCACCGAGCTGACGCTCGGCCCAGGGGACTCGGTCGTTCAGCAGCCAGGCGTCCCGCACGACTGGCAGAACCGCTCGTCCGAGCGAGCCGTCATGGTAGGTGTCCTGCTCAGCGCCCGGTAGCACCGGCAAAGAGCGCGGCCACGGATCTCGCCGACAAGCAGCACCAGCCTAGAGTGACGCTGTGAGCGGCGGTCCCCGGCTGAATTGGGCCCTTCTGGCGGCATTCGATCCGGATCGCGCCGGGCGGGTCCCGCCGGATCTCGCACGCGTATGGCAAGTGGCCGGGGAGTCGCTCAACCTGGTGGCGCGGCCGATCCAGCGGTTCGAGCTCGCGGGCACCTTGAATCAGCATCCCGGACACGTGCGGTCCGACCGGGCTAAGCAGAACTTTCCGGCCATCTTCGCCCTGGCCGTCGCCGGCTGCTTCGCCCGGGAGCCCTTGCGCGAGCACAGCCGTGCCACCGCCGCGTCAGCTCTGTCGTCCTGGGCCGGGGTCTACCGGCCAACGGGCAACCCGATCGACGAATGGTTCTTCGTGCCGTTGCTCCAGGCCGTCGACCTGGTGGCCTGGCGCCTCCCCCCGGGAGAGCAAGCCAGCCTGCTCAACTGGGCGCATGCATTCGCGATCAGCGGAGACCGCTTCTACGAGCGCAAAGCCGCCGGCAACTCGGCCCGGGCCAATAACTGGATGGCCCGCAGGCTGCTGATTCGCGCCGTGGCCTCAACGGTGGCCGGGGATGCCGCGGCGCGCGCGGCCATGCCCGGTCTGCTACGTGACTTCGCGGCCCGGAACTTCGTCGCCGGCCCGTCGGGGGAGCGTGACGGCCGGACCTTCGACTTTATGCAACGCGACGCGCTGCTCTACCACGTCGCCGCCGTGCAGCCACTCGTCGAGGTGACGCTGTACGCGCCCGATCTGGTTGACCAGCCCGTCCGGGCGGCGATCCTATCCGGCCTGGAGTTCCTCCGGCCGTTCTTCGTCGGCCAGCAGGAGCACGTCGAGTTCGCCCGGACCTCGGTCTCGTTTGACCAGGAGCGCCGCGACGACGGCAACCCCGGGTTCCGCAACGCGCCATGGGATACTGCCCGGGCCCGCGTCCTGCTCCGCCTGGCCCGGGCCGCGTTCCCGGAGATCCGCGACTGGACCGAGGAGATCGTGGACCACGCGTACGACCCTCGCACCAAACTCCTGGCCGCCATCTACGGCGAGCCCCAACGCCGAGCCGGCTGGCCGCAAGCTGATTATGCGCCGTGACCAGGCGGGCGAGCGGCGGCCCAGATCGAGCCAACCAGGCCGCCGCCGCTCGAGACGGTCAGGGCATCATCTGCTGAACCAGGTACGGCTTATGAAGCAGCCCGAACTCCACCATCAGGTCGGAGATGCGCTGGATCAGCACGGGGTCGGTGTCTAGCGGAAATTCCGGGGCCGCCATGACTGCCGCAGCCGTGGCCGTCACCCCTTTGGAGTACGTCACCATGGCCTGCTCGACCGCGGCAGGGTCGGTGTCCGCGATCCGCTGCGCCTCTATCAGGGCCTTGCGGAAGGCCGCGGCGGTCTTCGGGTACTTGTGCAGCCACGTCTTGGTGACGACGTAACCGCTGATCGGGAGGGAAAGCACGGCGCCTGCGTCAAGGTCGGCGAGCGGCTCGGCGCCGACGCCTTCTTCCGCGCCGGTCGCGAACGGCTCGGGCATGAACGCCGCGGCCACGCGATGCGCCTTGAGCGCGGCGGCCATGAACGGGAAGTCGACCGGCACGAAGTGCACGTCGGTCGGCGGAATCTGGTTGGCGGTGAGCAGCGCGCTGACCAGCAACTGGCCGATCCCGCCGGTCACGTTGAGGGCGATCGTCTTGCCTCTAAGCTGACTCACGGTCCGGATCGATGAGCCTGCCGGGATCATCAGCTGCTGGACGTGCGGCTGCATGATCGATCCCGCGGCCAGTATCTCGAAGTCATCGTGCTGCTTGGCGTTGGCCAGGATGTAGGAGACGTAGTTCCCGCTGGTGATGTCGTACTTGCCCGCCATCTGCTTGCTGATGACCGTGGCACTGCTGATGGCGGGCGTGATCGTCACGTGTATGCCCTCGGCGGCGAGCAGGCCGCGTTGTACGGCGATGTACAAGCCTGCCGAGTCCGCGGCCGGGACGGCCGCGATCGTCAGGTTATGGAGCTCCGGGCCGGAGGACGTTGCGGATCCGTTCGCGCCGGAGCAGCCTGCGGCGAGTGCGGCAGCCGCCACGGCCGCTGCAAAAACGCAAAAACACCGACGTATCATGATATTTTCTCCCCAAACAGCTTCGTATCTCACGCTTCAAGACAGCTGCCGCCTACCAACACTGCCACCTGGCAACGCCCTTGGAGTCAGAATCGCCCATCTTGCCCGGCTCTGACCGGCCCCGGCGCCGAACAGCCTACGGGGGCAGGCCGACTGGATAAGCAGGCCATTCCGGTCAGCGGCCCAAAGGTACCCGACGAGCTCAACCGCCTGCCCCGCAGGGATTCTTCGCGGCGAGACCCGCGCCGCTCATCTAGACTCGGCAGGTGTGATCTTCAAGCAGGTCGGGGAGGGACGGCCCTACCCCGATCATGCGCGGAGCTCACGCGAATGGGCCGCGATACCACCGCGCCCCGTCCGGCTTGATCAGCTCATCACCACGAAGAACGTGCTCGACCTGCATACCGTCCTGGCCAAGGACTCCACCTTCTACGGCGACCTGTTCCCTCACGTAATCCGCTGGAAGGGCGAGCTCTACCTCGAAGACGGCCTGCACCGGGCGCTGCGGGCCGCCCTGCACCAGCGCACGGTGCTGCACGTGCGCGTTCTCGAGCTGGACTGAGCCGCGCGGATCGTGGCTGTCATGGCCTCGTCCGCGAGGCCGCCTTCTTGTGCTTCGGCGTCGGCGTCGGCGTCACGGCCCGCTCGGCCGCGCGCGCTTGCCGCGCTTGAAGGGCCGAGACCTCGCCAGCTAGCTGAGGCGTCATCCACTCCAGGAGCGGCGGCATCAGCGCCCGCCAGGTGAACATGGTGTGCCCGCCGCCCGGTACCACCTTGAGCACCACGCCGGGCTGCCGGGTCTGCAGCAGCTGCTCGAAGATCTGAGCGTTCCTGTCGTCGGAGTGGTCACCGCTCCCGACGCCGAGCCAGAACTGGGGGATCTTGGTACCGGGCGGCAGCGAGAGGATCAGGTCGTCCGGGGTATTCTCACGTCGCAGCTTGACACTCCCGCCGAACGGGTTCACCGGCCTGGGCGGGTTGCCCAGCTGATTGTTCGATGGCTGGAAGTACCCGCTGAGCACTCCGGCGAAGCCGAAGACGTTGCCGTACTTCAGGCCGAGGTTCGCGGCGCAGAATCCGCCTTCCGAGTAGCCGGCGATGCCCCACGCCGGGCCGGGCGGCTGCACCCGCAGCTTCTGCGCGATGTACTGCGGAAGATCCTCGGCGAGGTAGGTGGCGTCCTGGGGACCGTGGAACTGGTTCAGGCACTGCAGCGAGATCGCCCGCCCTCCGTTCGCGTCCGGCATGACGAGGACGGCCGGCTTCACCTGGCCGCTGCTGATGAGCTGCTGCATCATCGCGGTGACGCCCACGACGGTGATCCAGTCCTCCGGCGTTCCGGGGAAGCCGTGCAGCAGCTCGATCGCCGGGAAGCGGTAGTTGCGGTAGGAGGGCTGGAAGTACTGAGGCGGAAGGTACACGTAGACGCTGCGGGTGATGTGACTGATCCGGCCGGGCGCGTCCAGGTGCACCGTGTACCCGAACTGGGCCGCCACCGCCTGGTCGATCGCGCTGCCGAGGAACGAGCTGAACTTCACCCCCTTGCCTGCGTCGGTCGTGGGCACCTCGGCCGCCTGGTTGCTCTGGCCGGTGAAGTCCGCGATGGCCGAGTTCCAGTTCTGGTAGTAGTCGTAGTACTTGTTGACCGCGGCCACGCCGAACGCCATCGCGGGGATGAACGCGAGGCAAGCGGCTAGGACGCGGAAGACCAGTTGCTTGGCGACAGCCATCCACCACATCAGGCCGCCGAACACCACTATCAGCAGGAGAAAGAACGCTGTGCTCTGCGGTTCTGGCAATGGACACTCCGGCAGCCCGGTTCGGTTTCCCTCTTAGAAACGCCACGCCGCATACCACACGGGTACGCCCCACCCCCGGTTCGGCGCGCTCGCGGTGGAGGTGGGATTTGAACCCACGGAAGGGTTGCCCCTTCACACGCTTTCGAGGCGTGCGCCCTCGGCCACTAGGCGACTCCACCGCCGCTGAGCCTACCTGACTCGGTGATGGGGCCTGGCGCCGAGCGCCGACGCGCCGAGGATCGGCAGAATTGTCCTAGCGCCGACGGCCGAAGAACCCGCGCAGGAGTTCCGCGCACTCGTCCTCCAGGACTCCCCCGATCACTTCGACGCCATGGGAGAGCCGCCGGTCGCGGAGCACGTCCCACAGTGACCCCGCCGCTCCTGCCCTGGGGTCAGCGGCACCGTAGACCAGCCGGTCAAGCCGTGCCGCGGTCACCGCTCCCGCGCACATGGTGCACGGTTCGAGCGTGACGACCAGGGTGCAGGAGTCAAGCCGCCAGCGGCCCAGGGCGGTTGCCGCCTGGCGGATCGCAACGATCTCGGCGTGCGCCGTGGGATCGCTGTCAGCCTCCTGGCGGTTGCGCCCGGCCCCCGCCACCGTGCCCGCGCCGTCCAGGACGATGGCGCCGACCGGAACGTCGGCGTCGTCCCCGCCGGGAAGGCCAGCCGCCTGTTCGAGCGCCAGGCGCATGGCCGGCTCGAATGATGCCAGGTAGCCCGTGGTCACCGGCCGAGCGCGCCGTCGAGTGCGCGCTTGAGGGCGGGCCCGAACCCCAGTCTCCGCGCGATGCTCTCCAGCACCTCGTCGGGGAACATGTCCAGGTCGCCGGAGAGCGCGCCGAGTTCCATCTCGTCGATGCCGAGGTCGGCGAAGATGGAGAGGTCGCCGGCCGGAAGCACCTGGTCCAGGTCGTCGTCATCATCAGGAACCGGGATGTCCAGGTAGTCGAGAACCTGGCGGGCCAGGGGCCAGTCGAGCGAGGCGGTGAGATCGGAAAGGAACACGGAAACCTGGTTGCCGATAACGCGAAGGGCGACGAAGAAATCATCTCCGACGGCGGCCAGTCCGATCGTGCTGCCAATGCTCGGCTGCTGGCGCAGGGCATGAATGAGGCCGTCCAGGTTCTCCGTCAACGCCGTGGGCAGGAGCTCCGCCTCCCACGCGTCGTCCTCCCGGTAGACGACGACGGAGAAATCGGCGCTGCTTACATCGGTCATCCTCACCCCAACGGCCGGCCCTCCAGGAGGGAATGGTGTCAGATTCCGGTACGCTCCGCTGCTTGATCGCTGGCTCGCGATGCCTGGCTGTGATCGAGCCCAGCGGTCGTGACAGGTGGACGCTACATCGACACTGATCGTAGTCAAGCAGGACAACTACTCCGGAACGGCACGGAGGTACCGCAGCCGGGCTTCATCGGCGTGGGACAGCGCGGAACCTCCGCTGATCCACTAGTGTGGGCCACCGGATCGTCATCATTGGTCGGTGGATTGCCCTGAGCTATGCTGGGAATAACGGCGGTAACGGCCGCCATGCGCCGCCTTCATTGAGAGGCGCTGGGAGGTGATCGGGTGCTGGGGAAGATCATCAGGTGGGCGATTGTGCTCTTCATCATTTTCTATGTTGCCACCCAGCCCGCCGCAGCGGCCGGCTTCGTTCATCAGGCCTACAACGGCCTGCACGATGCCGCCAACTCCATGGCTCAATTCGTGAACTCCCTTTGAGCCGATGAGGCTGTCCACCCGGGTAACAGCCGGGCCCGCCGCGGTCAGCCGGTATCTCCTGCCCAACGAGCATCAGGTCATTCATACCCGTCGGCATCCGGCTATCTTGATCGGCCCGAGCCTCCTGGCGCTCGTGGGGCTGCTGGTGGCGGCCGTGCTCAGCGCGACGGTGCTGCGCGGAGACGGGATAGTCATCACGGTGGTGTGGCTCGGCTGGATCGTGCTGTTTGCCCGCATGATCTGGAAGATCGCCAACTGGGCCGTCGACTACTTCGTGGTCACCTCGCATCGGATTCTGCTGACCTCGGGGCTGCTCACCAGGAACGTCGCGATGATGCCGCTCACCAAGGTGACCGACATGAGCTTCCGGCGTGGCTTCGCCGGCCGCATGCTCGGGTTCGGCGATTTCGTAGTCGAGTCCGCGGGCCAGGACCAGGCGCTGAGAACAATTGACCATATTCCCTATCCGGAGCAGCTTTACCTAGAGGTATGTGGGATGCTCTTCGAGAAAGAAGGCCAGGGAGGAGGAGGCGGCGCCGGCCCGGACGCGGGCGACGACTAAGCCTCCCGAACTGTCCCCCTTCCCCGGGGTTCCTGCGGCCGGATGGCTACTGCGAGACGTCCGGCCGCAGGAGCCTGCCCGGGCTTGACGACTGGACGTGTTCATACGGTTACTAGGAGTATGCCCACGGCAGCGAGGGCTACGCCGGCCCGCCGGGCCCATTGCATCCGCTCGCCGAGCGCCAGCCGGGCCAGCAGTACCGTCACTCCCGGGTACAGCGAGGTCAGCACCACCGCCAGGCCAAACAGGCCAGCTCGGGTGGCGAGCACGTAGCAGACGTTCGCGCTGGCATCGAGCACCCCAGCGGCGAGCGCGGCGACAAAGAGCCGGCCATCTCGCCGCCAGTGCACCGGACCGGTCCGCGTGGCGGTTGCGGCCGCCAGGAAGATCAGCGTCCCGGCCAGGCGGGCCACGACGACCGGCCAGAGCGCGCCGGACTCCCCTCCGTTCCTGATAAAGAGGAAGAACGCCCCGAACGCAACGCCAGCGGCAATCCCGTAGCCGATGCCGCGGGCCGTGCGATGGCTCAGGGCAGGCGTCCCACCGCGGGACTGCTCGCCGCCCGAACTGACCAGCACGATCGCGGCGACGCAGGTCAGCGCGCCGACGTAGACGTGCAAGCCGGGCCGTTCGCCGCCGGCGAGTGCCGCCGCGACCGGAAGCACCGTGGATACCAGCGCGGAGACCGGCGCGACCACGCTCATCGGACCGGCCGCGAGGCCGGCGTAGAAGAACATGAAGCCCACGCCGCCCGCGGCGCCCGCGCACGCCCCCCATGCGATGCCCGCCGCTCGCGGCGGGCCGCCGGCCAGCAGCGCGGCCAGTCCCACGACCGCGACGCCCGCCGTGCCCGAGACCAGGAGCACGGACAGCACATGCGCGCGCCGGGTCGCCGCGCCGCCCAGGAAGTCGGCGCTGCCGTAGAGTAGCGCAGCGGTCAGCGCGAAAAGCGTCACCATGAGCTCGCCCAGACTACACGTTCGGTCGGAATATTGGAATCCCTAGTTCACTATACCGACCGGCCCCGAGCCGAGCGGAGGCCAGCCACCATGCCGGACCCGGCCGATCTCACCAGCACACTGGCTCGCATCCTGCAGTCGCTCCGGTCCGAGCGCGGCTGGTCCCTGGATCAGCTCGCTCACCGGTCCGGTGTCAGCAAGGGCGTGCTCGTGGCGCTGGAGCAGGGGCGGTCCAACCCCAACCTGGCCACCCTGGCCCGGATCGCCGACGCGTTCGGCGTCCCGGTGACCAGGATGCTCGACGTGTCGGACGAACCCGTCGTGCGGATCACGGGCCCGGAAAACGCCAGGGTGCTCTGGCATGGCCAGGGGGGCGGGACCGGCACGATCATCGCGGCAACGGAGCCGCCCTGGGCGGTCGAGCTATGGCGCTGGACGGTGCACCCGGGCGAGCGGTTCGGCGGCGATGCGCACTCGCCGGCCAGCAGGGAGATGGTGTGGGTCGAGTCCGGCACGATCACGCTGACCGTGGCGGGCGACAGTTACCAGGTGGGACCGGGTCACTGCGCCAGGTTTCCCAGCGGCCTGGCGCACTTCTATGCCAACGAGGGCGCGGAGCCCGCGCTCATGACGATGATCTACGTTGTTCCGCCGGCCCCGTCCTGAAAGCTCGGACAGCTCCACTCGCCGGGCCAGCATGGCCAGGAGCGCCTAGCATGTTGCTGACATCAGCCACATGCCCGGCGTTCGGGCCACTGTGCCGGATCGGCCTCGCTAGCAGATGAACATCCGGGTCAGGGGTTGACCGCCGACGACGAAAATGTTTTGAGTTGGTCATGAGCGAGAACTGGACCGCGGACGCCCGGGTGGGCGTGCCCATGATGCAGATGATCGCTAAGCAGGTAAGCCAGTGCAAGCACAAGCCGCGGGCGGTGCGCCAGATCATCGACCAGCAATGGCTGGACGAGGAGTCGAAGCAGCAGCTGCGCGAGACATTTCACGTGACGGACGCGGATCTGGCCGCGCACGAGCGCGAGGCCGCGACCGAGGCGCGCCGCAAGACCCGCGAGCTCTACGGCGTCCCTTTGCCGACTGGTCCGTGCGACTGTGATGCCGAGCCGGTCGTGCAGCCGTCCGGGCGCATCGAGTGCCAGCGCTGCGGTGCCGAATGGCCCGCGGCGGAAGTACGCCGGGCCATCGACGCAGCATGGCTGGATGAGGAGTCGAAGCAGGAGCTGCGTGACACGTTCCACGTGACGGATGAAGAACTGGCCGCGCTCGAGCAGGAGACCGCGGACGAGGCGAGCGGCACTCCGACACCCGCCAGCTGAGCTACCCGGCCGGGTGAGAGCGCGGCCGCTCATGCGGCTGGGCAGGTGGCTTCCGGCTCACGATGAGTATCTCCAGGCGGGTCAGCCGGTCGTCGAGATCGTGGGTCGTCACCACGTCAGCGAGCGCCAGGCGGACGGCGGCGAGCTCCCTGGCCAGGAACTCGGTATCGGCCTGGGTCCGGGCCGCTACCTCGCGGTCGCGCTCGATGCTGGACCGGTCACGGTCATCCTGCCGGTTCTGGGCCAGCAGGATCAGCGGAGCGGCGTAGGCCGCCTGCGTCGAGAAGGCCAGGTTGAGGAGGATGAACGGATACGGATCCCAGTGCTTGATGAAGCCGACGGTGTTCAGCGCTAGCCACACGACCACGAACACGCTCTGACCGACCAGGTAGCGGCCGGTGCCGAGGAACCGGGCGGCGCGCTCCGATATCCGCCCGAACGCATCCGCGTCGTACCGGGCACCCATGCTCGGTCCGGTGCCCCGGGGCGAGTTTAGGTCTGACCGCTCGCCGAGTCGGCGCGGGGAAGGAAGCACCATTCTCATCTGGTCTCACCCCTTCGCCAGCCCGTGGGCAGGATGCGGTCCAGCACGTCATCGACGGTTATCGCGCCGAGCAGGCGGCCGTCCTCGTCGCAGACGGCCACGCCGATGAGGTTGTATGCGGCCATGCGCCTGGCCACCTCTTTCTCGGACAGCTCGGGCCGGACGAAGCCGCTCTCCTCGATGCACTCGCCCACGCTGGCCGCCGGCGGCTGGCGCAGCAGCTGCTGGAATCCGACGGTGCCGAGGAAGCGGCCGGTCGGCGTCAGCGACGGTGGTTCGCACACGTAGACCTGCGCAGCCGAGGTCATGGCCATCTCCGGGTCCCGGATCTGGGCCAGCACCTCCGCGACCGGGGTGTCGGGCGGGACGATCAGGGGCTCCGAGGTCATCAGCCCGCCGGCCGTGGTCGCGTCGTAACGCAGCAGCCGGCGCAGGTCGGCGGCCTGGACCGTCTCCATCGCAGCCAGGAGCCGTTCCCGCTGCTCGGCCGGCATCTCGGCGAGCAGGTCTGCGGCATCGTCGGGTTGCATTTCCTCGACGACGTCAGCGGTGCGCTCCAGGCCGAGCCCGGCCAGCAGCCGGACCTGGTCCTGCTCAGGCATCTCCTCGAGCACATCGGCCAGCTGCTCGTCCTGCAGCACCTCGGCGAGCTCCCGCCGGCGGGCGTCCGGCAGGGCTTCCACCGCGTTGGCGAGATCGGTCGGATGCATTTCCCGCAGCTGGACGAGCTGCTCGGCGAGCGCGCCCGTCTTGAACAGTTCCGGGTGCTTGTCCCACGGCACGATGGTCGTGGAGTGATGCCGCGGACCCAGACCCAGCATCCGGCCGTGGCCGATGGCCAGGACCGAGACCTCCCAGGCTGCGCGCCGGCGCTCGGACGGCGCGATGCCGACGTCGAGCACGGTCCCGGCGCCTGCGGGCTTGCCGTACAGCTCGGACGCCAAGATCTCCCCGGGCCGCCGGCTGAACCGCCGAAGGTCGACCGTGCCGCCGCGCAGGTGCGCGCCATCGATGGAAATCTCCGCGACTCGCCCCAGGTTGACGAAGATCTGACGCCGCTGCAACGTGACGACCAGCCCGAGAACCCACGGCGGCTCTCCGCCGACGGTCGGCAAGATGACTACATCCCGGACCCGGCCGATAGCCAAGCCCTCGCTGTCCAGCAGCTGGCGGCCGCTCAGCCGGGACGTGAAAATGGGCCCCTCGCCCATGGTCTGCCGCGCTGCCTTACCGGCCGTGCGCGGTCCCGCGCGCGGCTGCGGCCGGACCACCGGCTGGCCAGCTCGCGTCCGGGCCATGCTGCAGGCAGCAGGACATAAACCTGAGTGGCATCGGCATGACTCCTCGGAGGTTGCGCCGTCGCACGATCCGGACTGGTCGTGGTAAGTGATTTTCTTCTGCCTTGCTGAGCTCAAGTAAACGGCAGGGGCAGGCATGCTGGCCAGCCGCGGCGGCGGGCCGTCGCGGACGGCCCGCCGCGCGAGTTCCAGTCAGCGGGCCCCGTGAACCGCGCTCATGCCGACACCACGGTCACGACGGTGTGCCCGATCTTGATCTTGTCGCCCTTCTTCAGCCGCTGGGCCGCATGAATGCGGCGCCCGTTGAGCCAGGTGCCGTTGGTTGAGCCGAGGTCCTTGACGTACCAAAGGCCGTGAGCGATCTGGAAGCGCGCGTGGTGGTTCGAGGCATACTCGTCGCTGGCGACCAGTGCGCCCAGGCGGCCCGCGGTGAAATCCGCCTGGAAGGTATGGCTCAGGTCGCCGGCCTGAACAAGGAGCGACTGAGCGGGGACGGGATCGGCATCGGCGAGGGTGACGCCGGTCTGGCCGGCCACGGCGGCCACGGCGGCCTTCCAGGCTTGCTGCTCCTGCTCGGTGGTGTCGTCCCACGGCGGGAGAGATTCGGAGTGGGCGCCGCGGTGGGCTTCATAGGCGGTTCGTGCGAGATGTTCGAGGCCGGTGCTGCTCACGGCATCGATGATGCCAGAGGAGCGGAGTGATGACCGCCTGTAACGTCCACCTGGTGCCTGGCTCTAGGCGCGGCTTCGTGCATCAGCCACGGGATGCATGATGTCCGCCCTCGCCGGCCACGGGCGCCCGATCGGCCTGCCGGAGGGCACTGGCGATGGCGCCGCCCAGGGCCCTGGCCACGGGGGGCGGGAAAGCATTCCCGACCTGGCGGTAGGCGGCTGTCTTGCGGCCCGAGAACTCCCAGGCATCCGGGAAGCCCTGCAGCCGGGCCACCATCCGGGTAGTCAGCTTGGGCACCCCGGTCGCCGGAAACGCCGAGCCGGGGGCCTCGTCCGCGATGCCCAGCCCGTCGACGCCCAGCTCGCGCCAGGCCGCGCGGGCGCGGGTCGGCCCGAGATCCGGGCCGCCGTGCTTCTTGCTGCCGCCCACGATCGTCGGGGCGATCCCGGCCGCCCGCAGCGTCCAGGGGCGCGCGCCGGGCCAGCCGCGCGACCCCATCAGGTCGGCCAGGACCTGGCCGACCGTGGGCGGCCGGCCCGGCAGCGGCTGCGGCCAGCGGAACCACGATGCCCAGGGCGGCCTGATCGCCACCAGCACGAACCGGGGCCGCAGCTGTGATACACCGTGGTCGCTGGCCTGGACCAGATCCCACCAGGTTTCATAGCCCATCTCGTGCAGGCGGCCGAGGACCAGTGCGCGGTAGTCATCGAACCGCCGCGTCCCCAGGCCCCGCACATTCTCCAGCAGCACCGCCCGCGGCCCGGATTCCTCGATCAGGCGCAGTGCTTGCGGGAACAAGTCCCGTTCATCCTCCTCGCCCAGGCGCTTGCCGGCGATGGAGAACGGCGGGCACGGTACCCCGCCGGCGAACAGGTCGAGGTGGCGGAAGGCCCGGCCGTCCACGTTAGCGACATCGTCCTCGACGACCTTCCACTGAGCGCCCCGGTTCCGGCGCAGCGTCTCGCAGGCATCAGCGTCGAGCTCGATGACCGCCTCGTGCCCGAACCCGGCCTGCTCGAGACCGAGCGCCTGGCCGCCGGCCCCGGCGCAGATCTCCACCGACGTCAGCTCGCCTACGATTCCTCCCATGCTGGCCTCCTGTGCTGATTCTGCCCGCTGGCACCGACAGCCGAGGCGTCCCACGCCGGCTCACCAGGCCGCCAATGTAGCGGCCAGGAACTCGTAGCTCAGAACGCGCCGCTGGCCCGTCACCTCGCGCCACGCGTCAGCCTGCTCCGGGTTGGCGTTGGCCGCGACGCTGGCCGCCATCGCGTCAAAAGCAATGTGGTACACCGCGTCGACCTCGCCGGTGCCGCGGGCGATCGACGCCAGCCGGCTCGGCAGAGGCTCGGCGGTGACGGTCACCAGGTGCGGCTGCCGGCCCCGGCGATGCCGGATCATCTGCAGGCACTCGTGCCGGATGTTCTGCACCCGGTCGGAACGGATCGTCCACTTGCATGAGATTGCCGCATGCAGCGGCGGCAGGCCCGACGCGGTCACGACATGGCCCAGGCCCACCGTGACATCCGGCCTGATCAGGTAGTCCATCCCGACGGTGATGCGGAGCTCGGGATTAGCGCGCACCAGGGAATCGACCTCGCTCAGATGCGCGTACTGGTCGAAGCCGGTGATGACGGTGCCGCGGCCGACCAGCCACGCACGATCTGCGTGGCGGCGGGCCAGCTCTTCGCCGAGGTGATCACAGACGGCCTGCTCCAGCGGGCCTCCCGGGGCCTGCGGCACAGCCGGGTTCATCACCCGCTCAACCCCGAGCGCGTCCAGGATCCCGGCGGCGATCCGGATCGACTCGGCGTTGTCCACGTCAGCGAAGTTCGGCACCAGCGGCCAGGCCAGCTTGTTCTTGCTGCTCGGCTTCCAGCCGAGCAGCGCGGTCGCGAACGGCGCAGTCATACCCCAGCTTCCGTCGAGGAACGCTGGAGGATCTCACGCCAGCCGTTCGTCTGGCAACCGCCGCTGGCGGTGGTGCTAGCGCCCGCGCTGAAGATCATCGACCGGGCCCGGGCCGACGCCTGCCTGCGCCGCCGCGCCGGGGGTCAGCGAGCCGGCCAGGCCGGTGAGGAGGATGTCGAGACCGCGCTCGAGTTCGGCGGCGCCGTCGTAGGAGGCCAGGACGGGGGCCAGGCTGCGCAATAGGGGGAATTCCCGGATCGGCAGCCGGTACAGGCCCAGCCGCAGCAGGTCGTCGGTCTCGTCCGGGTTCTCGATGAGTTCCTGCAGCTCGTTGAGGACGTGGCCGTGCAGGAATCCGAACAGGGCCCGGTAGATGTGCAGGGCGTCGGGTCCGCTGAACCCGGCGCGGGTGAGCAGGGCCAGGATGTCCTCGAGCGGGCGCAGGGTGCCGGGGGGGCGGAGCCCGAGCGGGGTGGCCAGCGGCCGGGTGACCAGCAGCGGCACCGTGTTCGGGTGGGCCAGCGCCAGCGCGCGGTAATCGCGGGCCACGGCACGCAGCTGCGCGGCCCAGTCAGGATCGGCCGGGTCCACCTTGAGCTGGGCGAGGATTGTCTCGGCCACGCCGTCGAGCAGGGCCGCCTTATTCGGCGCATGCCGGTACAAGATCATCGGATCCCGGCCCAGGACGCGGCCGAGCCTGCGTACGGACAGCCCGTCCACCCCGTCCCGGTCGATCAGGTCCAGCGCGGCGGCCAGCACGACATCGCGGGTGATTCTGCCGTCCGGATTCGCGCTAGCGTCGCCGTCATCGCGGTCGGGCGGCGGTGACGTCATCGCGGTAACACCTTCTCCCTGCGGGCCGGGGCGGATAGCTCGGCATTGTAGCTCTACGATGTAGTTGATCGTGGCGGCATGATCACCGGCCCGGCGCGTGGTGACCCGAGCCGGATCCGCCGCGGCCAGGCGCCAAGCCGCCGGCCGAATCTGCCGTCTCCGGCGCCGCCGGCGGCGCGCACCGGCCATCCGCCTGCGGGCAATGTAGAGCTGCCAGCTTGGCAGTCATCTCTAAACACTGTAGGTTAACGGCGTAGGTCTACAATGTAGACATACGTGATGACGTGCTGGCTGGCCGCAATCCTTGGCTGCCCACCGCGCAACCAAGGGAGAAGAAGCATTCATGACCGTGACCCTGGACCGGAACGTCGAAGCGTTTATCGGCACCCCCCGGCAGCTGTTTATCGACGGGCGGTGGGCCGACGCGGCGTCGGGTAAGACGTTCGCGACGCCCAACCCGGCGACCGGGGAGATCCTGGCCCGGGTGGCTGAGGGTGATGCCGAGGACGTCAACCGGGCGGTGCGGGCGGCGCGGGCGGCGTTCGAGGTGGGTCCGTGGAGCCGGATGACGCCGTCCGAGCGGGGGCGGATCATCTGGCGGATCGGTGACCTGATCCTCGAGCACGCTGACGAGCTGGCCCAGCTGGAGTCGCTGGACAACGGCAAGCCGTTCCCGGTGGCCCAGGCCGCGGACGTGCCGCTGGCCGCGGACTTGTTCCATTACATGGCCGGGTGGGCGACGAAGATCGAGGGCCAGACGATCAGCATCTCGGTGCCGTACATGCCGGGCGCTAACTTCCTCTCCTACACGCTGCGCGAGCCGGTCGGCGTGGTCGGGCAGATCATCCCGTGGAACTTCCCGCTGCTGATGGCGGCGTGGAAGCTCGGCCCGGCGCTGGCCACCGGGTGCACCGTGGTGCTCAAGCCGGCCGAGCAGACCCCGCTGACCGCGCTGCGGCTGGCCGAGCTGATCGCCGAGGCCGGGGTCCCGGACGGCGTGGTGAACGTGGTGCCGGGGTTCGGCGAGACCGCGGGCGCGGCGCTGGCCGCGCACAACGATGTCGACAAGGTCGCGTTCACCGGGTCGACCGAGGTGGGCAAGCTGATCGTCGCGGCCGCGGGGGCCAGCAACCTGAAGAAGCTGACCCTGGAACTCGGCGGCAAGAGCCCCAACATCATCTTCGATGACGCCGGGGACGGCGCGATCCAGGGCGCGGCGGACGCGATCTTCTTCAACCACGGCCAGTGCTGCGTGGCCGGGTCGCGGCTGTTCGTGCAGCAGGGCCGGTTCGACGAGGTCGTCGACGGCGTGGCCGAGATCGCCAAGTCGATCAAGCTGGGCGCCGGCCTGGAGCCGGGCACGCAGATGGGCCCGCTGGTCTCCGACGAGCAGTTCCAGCGGGTCAGCGGATTCCTGGAGTCCGGCCGGTCCGACGGCGCCACCGCGCTGGCGGGCGGCGGCCGGTTCGGCGACCGCGGCTACTTCATCGAGCCCACCGTGCTGACCAACACCCGCCCGGACATGAAGGTCGTCCGCGAGGAGATCTTCGGGCCCGTCCTGGTCGCCTCGCCGTTCACCGACCTCGACGAGATCGCCGCCGTCGCCAACGACAGCGAGTACGGCCTCGGCGCCGGCATCTGGACCAGGGACATCTCCAAGGCCCACGCCCTGGCCAAGAAGATCAGGGCCGGCACGGTCTGGATCAACTGCTACAACGTCTTCGACGCCTCGCTGCCGTTCGGCGGGTACAAGCAGTCCGGCTGGGGCCGCGAGATGGGCCAGGAGGTACTCCACAACTACACCGAGCTCAAGGCGGTCACCGCGCAACTGTAAATCAGTAGCCGTAGCCCGGGCGCCGGACCGGCCGGTCCGGCGCCCGGGCTACTTGCTCGGAAACAGGGTTCTCAGGTCTCCTGCTGACTGGCCAGACCCTCTGCCTCGTCGACGCCTATGCCCGCTCAGTCTGGCGGGATGCATCCGAAGTCAGCCGTCACGGAGTCGATGAGATCTTGTCGTCGATGCTGGCCCACGCCTAACGGGCTACCCCGGCTCATCATCGATGCCGCCGCCGGCGCCCGGGCGCCGCACCCGGGCCAGGGCTAGTTCGCCGCTGTTGTGGTCTACGCGTCCCGCTTGCGGAAGAGGATTACTGCGGCGGCCACCGCTATGGCGGCGTACCCGCACAGGATGGCGAAGCTGGTCCACGGCCCGAACATCGGGGTGTTCCCCGGAGGCAGCGGCGCGGTCATCCACAGCTGCCCGCCGGCCAAGGCCGGGACCCACTTGTCGACGTGGTTCTGCCATGACTGCGGCAGGAAGCCAACCAGAATGGTCACCACGAACAGCACCCCGACCACGGCGCCGATGCCGCCTGCGCTGTGCCGGATGAGCAGCCCCAGGCCGAACGCCAGCACGCCGCACGCGGTCAGGAACAACGCCCCGCCGATGACGGCGCGCAGCACGTTCGGGCTCCCGATCGTGGTGCTGATGTGGTCGGAGGACATGAGCGCCTGGCCAAGGAAGAACGCCGCGAACGAGGTAACCAGGCTGGTGACCAGTGCGACCACGGTGAAGACGACGCCCTTGGCCGCGATCATCACACCGCGGTGCGGGTTGGTCGTCAGCGTGGTGCGGATCATGCCCGTGGAGTACTCCGAGCTGATGACCAGCACGCCGAGGACGCCGATGATCAGCTGGCCGATGTACAGCCCGGCCAGGCTCTGCCGCGTCGGATCGAAGTACGGCCCATGCGGTCCGTGCGCGGCGCCGGTGCTCGCCAGCGCTCCGAAGCCGACGACCACGACGAACATCGCCAGCAGCGTCCAGTACGTCGACCGGACCGACCGGATCTTGGTGAACTCCGATCGCAGCGCGCCCGCGAACGTGACCCGACCTCCCGAGCGAGGCAGGTCGAGTGCCCCGCTGACCGTGGGCGCGGTTGTCGTTGCCATCTCAGGCCACCTCTCCAGCCAGCACCGGCTGCTCAGGCACGCCAGCGTGGAATTCCACGCTGGATGAGGTCAGTTCCATGAACGCCTGCTCCAGGGACGCGTGGACCGGCGACAGCTCGTGCAGCCGGACCGCGTTGTCGTAGGCCAGGTCCCCGACCTGGCTGGTGCCAAGACCGCCGATCACCATCGATCCATCGCCGTCCTCGCGGACTGTGGCCCCGGCCGCCGCGACCAGCTTGGCCAGCATGTCGGGCTGGGGCGTACGGACCCGGACAGTCTGCTGGGAGTTGGCGGCGATGAACTCGGCGACCGCGCAGTCGGCGATGAGCCTGCCCCGGCCGATGACCAGCAGGTGGTCGGCGGTGTTCTCCATCTCCGACATCAGGTGGCTGGACACGAACACCGTCCGGCCCTCGGCGGCCAGCGCCTTCATGAGATTGCGGATCCACAGGATGCCCTCCGGGTCCAGTCCGTTGACGGGCTCGTCGAACATCAGGATCTGCGGGTCGCCGAGCAGCGCCCCGGCGATCCCCAGGCGCTGCCCCATGCCAAGCGAGAAGCCCTTGGACCGCTTGCGGGCCACGCCGGTCAGCCCGACCAGGCCAATCACCTCATCGACCCGGCGCCGGGGCAGGTTGTTGGACTGGGCCAGGCAGAGCAGGTGGTTGTAGGCGCTCCGGCCACCGTGCATGGCCTTCGCATCCAGCAGCGCGCCGACCTGGCGCATGGGCCGGTCCGCCTGGTCAAACGGTTTCCCGTCGATGGTGACCCGGCCGGCCGTCGGCCGGTCCAGGCCCAGGATCAGGCGCATGGTCGTGGTCTTCCCGGCGCCGTTCGGGCCCAGGAACCCGGTGATCTTGCCAGGTGCCACGCTGAACGACAGGTTGTCGACGGCGAGCGTGTCCCCGTACCGCTTGCTGAGGCCTTCTGCCTCGATCATGTTTGTGCCGTCCCCTCAGCAGTCATGCGCCAGCCGGGCCGGCTAGCGAACTCAGTCTCGCAGAGAAACGCGATAGATCGCGTCACCCGGAAGGCTGATTCGCCTCCCTCCGCAGGGTGATGCCAGCGCTTCCGCCGATGGACGAGAGGACGAAAGCTACTCGCCCATCCCGAAGACGGCGTGCGCGGCCGTGTACCCGGGCTACTGGTGGGAGTGTCGCGGACGGAACTTGATCCAGGCCAGGATGCCGATGGCCACCAGCAGCAGCCACGGGGAGAACAGGACGTGCACAGCAAAGGTGAGGACAGTCAGGGCCACGATGGCGATGAGGACGAGGGCAATGATCGCGAGCATGGTGATCGGTCTCCATTTCATGTCGCAGTGGTTGTGCCTATGTCTTAAGGCTGCCGCCACTGGTTGCCCGCGTCGATCGGGATCAGCCCGGGTTCGACCCTGAGATATGTCCCGGAGCATCAGGGTCAACCCTGGTGGTACGGCGATCCAAACTCCCGGTCGCCGGTGCTGGCCCGGCTTGTCTTCGGTGCGCTGGGTGGGGCGATGCGCTCCTGATTCGCGCCCGGATCTTCGGTGACGGCAGGGTGGGATACTCGATGGTCATGACGGGAGCGGACGGCGGTGCTCGCGGCGGCCTGCTCGTGCCGGGACGCCGAACTGGCCCTGATCGCCGCCCGCCTGGCCGACCGGGAGGCCGGCACCGCGATCCTGGTCCGGGGACCGGCCGGCATCGGCAAGACAGCACTCATCGATGAGGCCGTGCGGCGGGCCAGCCCGTCCAGGCGGATCTTGCGGACCGCTCGGCAATTCGCCGGAGACCGGCCTGGCCATGGCCGGGCTTTACCAGCTTCTTCAGCCGGTGCTGCCGTTGGCTCACCTGATCCCCGAGCCCCGGCAGGCGGCTCTGCGGGTCGCCTTCGGTATCACCGCTGGCCCGCCACCGGAGCCCTTCGCGCTGGCCGCATAGCGGCCCTGGACCTGCTGACCGACGCGGCTGCCGAGCAGCCGCTGCTGGTGGTGGCCGAGGACCTGCAGTGGCTGGATCCAGCGACGGTCGCCGTGCTCCGCTTTATCGGACGGCGCCTTATCACGCCCCGGTCTCCTGCTGGCCACAGCTCCGGGACGACGAACCCGACCCCCTCCAGGAGCCGCCAGCTGCGTGCTCGACCTGGAGCCGCTCGGCTCCGACGACTCGCGCCGGCTGCTCGACTCCGTCGCGCCAGACCTCAGCAGCGCGACCCGGGCCAGGGTACTGCGGGTCGCCGAGGGCAACCCGCTCGCGTTCGTGGAGCTGCCGAAGACGGCCAGCCTGACGTTGCGGACGGCGCGAGGTCCCGAGTGGCTGCCGCTCACCCAGCGTCTTCAGGCTGCCTTCGCGGCACGTGTCGAGCCGCTCCCGGCCACCGCCCGGACCGCTCTCACCCTGCTGGCGCTGCACGACTCAGAGTCGCTGCCGGAACTGCTCGATGCCCTTGGTCCAGCAGGCACACCGGCGCAGCTGGAGGTCCTGGAGCCGTCCATCGCCGCGGGCCTCGTCCAGTTGTCGGACGGTGAACTGCGTTTTCGCCACCCGCTGATGCGATCCGCGGTGTATCACCTGGCGTCGCCGAGCAGCCGGGCGGCCGGGCACCTGGCGCTGGCGCGAGCCGTGGGCCCCGGCACCGACCGGGGAATCCTGCACCGGGCCCGCGCGGCGACCGGGTATGACGAGGCCCTCGCGGCCGAGCTCGAGCTGGTCGCCGACCGGGCCATAGGGCGCGGTGCCATCCCGGCCGCCGTGACGACGCTGGCCCAGCGCTGCGGAGCTCACGACCTCGGCGCCGGACAAGCGCCGGTACCTGTTCCGGGCGGCGGCCCTGGCTTACGAGCTCGGCCAGGCGGATGTCGGGGACGCGCACCGCGCCGTCCTGGCTCTGCTGGCCGACGACGAGCACACCCGTCTGCTGCTCGAAGAGCTCAGCGAGATGGCCGATGTCGGCGCCGGCGGCGGAGTCGCCCGGATCCAGGCGCTCATCGGCCTGGCCGAGCGGTCACGCCGGCTCGGCGACGAGCGGCTTGCCGAATCGTTCCTCCGCTCGGCGGCGTACCGCTGCTGGATGCAGGAACCAGGAAACGCCGTGGCCGGCACCATAACCAGGCTCGTCGCGGATTGCGTCCGACTCGCTTGAGCGACCCGCAGCGCGCCATCCTGCTGGCCTACGCCGACCCGATCGGCAGCTCCGCGACCGTGACGGAGATCATGCACGCCGTGGTCAGCACCGATCTGGACTCGGTGACCGTATGGACCCTGGGCCACGCCGCGTCCTGCATCGGGGACTTCGAGCTGGCCGACATGTTCCTACGCCGATGCCGCGGCGCGGCTGCGCGCCGAGGGGCGGCTTCAGGTGCTGGCCCGGGCGGTCGTGATGCAGGCGTGGGCTCGCTCTGCGACGGGGCCAGTGGTCGACGGCCATGCCCCTGGCGGAGGAAGGCTGCCGCCTGGCCGAGGAGTCCGGTCAGGCCGAGTGGCTGGCGGGCGGCTTTGCCGGGCAGGCCATGGTCGCGGCCCTGCGCGGGGAGGTAGCCGAGGCAGCGGCCGCCGCCGACCGGGCCGAGCGGATCGCTGTCCCCAACCGGAATGACCAACGTGGCGGCGATAACGCTGCTGGCGCGGGCCACCGCGGCGGCGGCAGAGGGGGATTTCTCCGCGGCCTGGGACTATCTCAGCCGGCTGCACCGCGACGCCGACCCGGGCTCCAGCCCGTTCCAGGCGCTGTGGTCGCTGTCGCATCTGGCGTACGCCGCGGTCCAGTGCGACCGGGTCGATCGTACTCGCGAGCTGGTCCAGCAGCTGACCTCGCGGCTGCCGCCGGAGCCGCTCGGCCGACGCTGCGCATGAACGTGATCTACGCCGATGCCCTGCTGGCTCCCGACGAGCTCATCGAGGAGCGCATCCGCGCCGCGCTGACAGCGACGTCGGCAGCTGGCCGTTCGAGCGCAGCCGCATGCAGCTGATGCTCGGATCACGGCTGAGGCGGCGCAAGCAGATCCAGGAAGCACGTGAGCTGCTGCGCGCGGCCCGGGAGGCTTCGACAGCCTGGGAGCCGGGCCGTGGGCGGAGCGGGCCCGCGAAGAGCTGCGCGCGGCCGGGTGCCGAGCCGCGCGCCGGCTCCGGCGGTGTGGAGTTCGCTGTCCGCCCAGGAGCTGCAGGTCGCGCGTATGGCCGCTGAGGGCCTCTCCAACCGCCAGATCGGGGAGCGCCTCTACCTGTCGCATCGCACCGTGGCCAGCCATCTTTACCACATCTTCCCGAAGCTCGGCATCACCAGCCGGGCGCAGCTGACCGCCATGAGCCTCGACCTGCCGCCGTACCGCCTCCGCGGCCTGTCCGAGATGTTCCACACGATGACTGGTCTTTCAGCCAGCAGCCCTCGGCCCTCTCGCTGTGCAGGGTGCTGTAGCTATCTTTCTTTCTGGCCCCGAACGCCGCCCTTAGTTAGCTCTCCCCTTGTTCTAGCCTTTCCTGAGGTATCTTTCTGTTTTCTGCAGCCAGCCTCCCTTCCAGTTGCAGTCTCTCTGCCTATACCTCTTGCCCTTCTTAGTACTTACAGTTTTACCTACTTGCTCTTGTCTTCTACCTCTCTTTCCTTCTGTATGTACTTATGGCTATCTTTGTTGCTCTCTCTCTGTTTCTTTCTCTGTTCTGTCGGGGGTGACCACCTTGTTCACCTACCCTTTACGACCTAGCTGCACCTCGTGTAGGCGGCGTAGTCTACGGCCTTCTCTAGATCAGTCCTTGCCCTGTTCTTAGTGGTCTTCAGCGTTGTCGCTGACAGCTACGGCCTTATCGCCTTGCGTCCCGCCGCCACGCTGGTGCACCTGAGCCCCGGTCAGAGCAATGCCTGAGCCTACTTTCATAACGCCCGCCGGCGCGCACGCCGATCGTCAGCCTGGTCGGTGACCACGCCACCTACCACTAGCGCTTCGACCCGCCGCTGTAATCCTCATTCCCGCCGTCGCGCGCGCACTGGCCAGCGCGGTCCGCTCGCCGCGTACCGCCTAGCAGTTCAGTTCCTGCGCCGCGGCGTCGGTGTCCTTCGCAGCGTCTCCCCCGCATCTCCACCGTCATCTTGCCCGCGGACTTGTCCTGTCGCCTACCCAGTCGATGGCGGCCCCGTTGCCGCCGTCACCGTCCAGCATCTTTCCCGCCTAGCGCATCTAGCTGATCGCCGCCCTGTCCTGCCTTGTCTCGCCGCGGTGCTGCTGCTCAGCGTTGCCGCCTGCCTTGTACCTGGCCTGCGAGCGGCCAGCCGCATCGCCGCGGCCACCGTAATCGCCGTTTTCACCTAGTCGTCCCCTTCCCTGCTCTAGCTCTGCTCCAGCCTCCGCCTTCCCGCGGCTGTGGTTCTACCCCGTACTAGCCGCCGCCCAGCTCCACGGCGCCAGCCACATCCTGCTCGCCGTGGCGCTCTTACCGGTGGTGACGGGCTTCGCCTACCTCGGCCAGCCCGTCGCGGTACCCGCCGACGCCGCCACGGTCACCCTCGCCGCCCCCGGCGTAGACACCGCCCGCGCGCTCACCGACCTGGCCGCGATCCTCGCACCCTGCACCGCCGCGACAGTCGCCGCCGCCGCTCGTCCCTCTATTCCATCCGGCCGCTCACCCTGCCATCGTGGCCACAGGTCCTTTCCTCCCTCCTGCCCTAGAACGCCATCATCGTCTACTAGTCTTTCAGCTCCTTCCCATCTCTCCCCTCCGCTACCGCCATCTCCCCCCGCCTCTACCTGCTCAGCCTCACCGTAACCGCGTTGTGCTTTTGCCTTCCCCTCTCCGCCGGCGCAGCGATCTCCTCACCCGCCTGCCGGTCATCCTCCTGTACAGCGTCTTTCCGCGATGTACACCATCTCCGCCCTCTGTACACACTCCCTCTAGCACCTCTACATCACCTCGTTCTTCCTCTTCACTCTCCTACGCCTTCCTCCGCTAGTTTTTTGTACATCTTCTCTTACCTTTCCAGCTCTTTCTGCTCTTCATCTCCCTGTTCTTTCTCCGCGTAGCACCTCGACTTCACCGCACTAGCTCTATCCATTAGCGTCCTCGTCGCACACGCCGTCATCGTCGTACATCTCTCCCAGCACCTTTCCCTAGCTCTCACCGACCTCTTATTTTACTTTGTGTCGTCGTCCTCGCCATCACTTTAGTACTCTTTTTCTCATCTCTTCTCGCGCAGATCGCTAGCCTTGTCTTGCCTCTTTCTTTCTGCCGGCGTACTGCCAGACATCGTTATCGCCTTTTAGTCCCTAGCCGTCGCCCTGTTGAGCTGATCTCGCCAGGGTGGGAGACCATCGCCACGTGACTCGATGGAACCTCGACTGTGACAGCACCCATCCGGCTTGCGAACTGCCGCTCAGCCTCTGGAGGAATGGCCTCGTCGTTTCCCCCCAGTACCAGGACGGCAGTGACTTCCACGTCGGTTCTCCCTTGACGTCGTTGTAGACCTAGCCTGCTAGCGTCTGCTGACCGCGTGCATTACTCTTCCCAGTCGGATCTACGTCCGCGCGAGGCTCTACAAAGTCTTCCCCGAGAGCCAGCCGTAGCCCTTCTTGTCGGTATACATGTGCCCGCTGCTGGAGTGACGAGCCCCTGTGACAGTAGCGCGCCGAGCGACTCGCCTTCGTCGAGGCCGAATGCCGCGATATAAACCAGCGCCACCTCTTTAGGCGCTTCAGCACCTAGCGCAGTGAGATCTGGCCGCCGTACGAGTGCCCAGCTACGACCGTCGGCCATCCTGGTAGTCAAAGACCTATCGCAACCTAGCCACGTCCGCAGCTAGCGAGGACAGCGGGAACTGCGGTGCCGTGACGTGATAGCCATCTGCCTGCAACGTCGCGATGACATCGTCCGCTAGAGCCATCAGCCCACGCTCCGTTTTCTTTTTCTTTTTTTTTTTTTTCTCTCTTTTTTTTTTTTTTTTTTTTTTCATTTTTTCTCTTTTTTTTTTTTTTTTTTTTTCTCTTCTTTTTTTTTTTTTTCTCTTTTTTTTTTCTTTCTTTTTTTTTCTCTTTTTTTTCTTTTTTTTTTTTTTTATGCGTTTTAAGTTTTTTTTCTTTTTTTTATTTTTTATTTATTTTTTTTTTTTTTTATTTTTTCTTTTTATTTATATCTTTTTTTTTTTTTTTTTTTTTTTTTTTTTTTTTTTTTTTTTTTTTTATACTCTTTATCTACTTCTACTTGCCGGACTACAAACACAATTCACAATAATCTAACTAAACATCATTAATATCTAAATCTTTCCTAACATCCCCATATTCCACTATAACACCACCTTTTTTATACACTAACTACCTATAATCACGAACGTGGGTGCTCTCGACAGCGACAAGCAGATCACGGTAGTCAGCCAATTCACTGGCATGATCGCGGACGCCGCCCACGACCCGGCGCTCGCCGACCGCACCTGGGTGCTCCTGACCGAGGCCGTGCCCGGCGGCTGGGGGCTTAGCGGTCACGCGAACACCAACGACGAACTTGTCGCCGCGGCCCGCAAACAGATCGCGGAGCTGCAGGCAAGGCCAGCGGACCTGTGACATAGCACGGCACGGCGTCGGCGAGCAGGCCGTGGAGTTGGTGCCGCCATGCCACGACGCCCGGGCTGACCGCGCCTGCCCGAAGAGCAGTAGCGTCGTCTCTTTGATCCCGCGCGCGCCCTGCGAGCCCGCCGGTGATTCCGGCTGAGTGGCATCCCGACCGTTATCGAGACGCCATCATGCCGACGAGGATGAGGTCGATTCCGGCGAGGAACTCGGCGCGATCGTCATGCCCACGCAGTTGCCCCGCCACTGTGCGAGTGAACGCGTACTCCCTGGGGTCGAGTCCTTCCCAGAGCCCTGCCTCGGTGTCGAGAAAGTGCTCCCGGTCGCCGAGCGCTGCCGGTGACCGGGAGTTCGTCGCGTTCTGGACGCCCGCGCCGATGATGTAATGCAGCAGTGCCGACGTCGAGGTGAATTGCACGGTGGCGGGAGCCCCGAGCGCCTGCACCTGCCTGCCGATGTGCTCGAAGATCTGCAGCATCGTGGACTGCCACGGAGGGCGGGCGAGCTCGCCGCCGATCCACGGGTGCGCGTCGATCGCGTCGAAAACTCCGAGAGCGAGGGCGTGGATGGCCTCGCGAGGCGGCTCATCGGGGCCGGCATCATCCACCGCGCGGGCGACGGCGACGGCGGTCGCGGCCTTGAGCAGCTCGCTCTTGTTCGCGACGTGCCATTGGATGGCGCCGTGCCCGGTCTCGAGCCGCGTGGCAAGAGCGCGGAACGTGAGGCCGTTCTCGCCCTCCGCGTCCAGCAGCTCGATCGCCACGTCGACGATCCGCTCGCGAGTGAGTGCATCCACCCGCCGTTCCGGGCTCCGCATCGTTTTCGCCATGATTCATCTTGACACGACTGGTACAGCGTACCAATATCTCTGGTACACTGTACCAGAGATGCCGTGCCGGGTCACGAGCCGAGCGGTCTCCGATCCGGAAGGAACCACCATGACCACTCCAGTCACGATCATCGGCGCCGGTCTCGGCGGCCTGACCCTCGCCCGCGTTCTCCACGTGCACGGCATCCCCGCGACGATCTACGAGGCGGAATCCTCAGCGCAGACGCCCGCACGCAAGGCGGCCAGCTCGACATCCACGAGTACAACGGGCAGCTCGCGCTCGAAGCGGCCGGCCTCACCGACGAGTTCCGCGCGATCATCCACGACCGGCGGCGAGGCTACGCGCGTGCTCGACCAGCACGGCACGGTGCTGCTCGACGAGCCCGACGACGGCACCGGCGGGCGTCCCGAGGTGCTCCGCGGAGACCTGCGCCGGATCCTGCTCGAATCCCTGCCCGACGAGATAATCCAGTGGGGACGCAAGGTCACCGACGTCCACCCCCTTGGCGATGGCCGGCACGAGCTGACCTTCGCCGGCGGGCCGCCGGTGACCACCAGACTCCTCGTCGGTGCCGACGGGGCCTGGTCGACCATCAGGCCGCTGCTGTCCGATGCGAAGCCCGAGTACGTCGGTACGACGTTCATCGAGACCTACCTGTACGACGCCGACGAGCGGCACTCCGCGGCCGCCACAGCAGTCGGCGGCGGTGCCCTGTTCGCCGTCGCGCCCGGCCAGGGTCTCCTTGCGCACCGAGAGCCCGGCGGCGTCCTGCACACCTACGTCGCGCTCTCCAAGCCGCAGGAGTGGATCGCCGACATCGACTTCGCCAGCGCCAGCCGCGGCGACGGCCCAGGTCGCGGCGGAGTTCGACCGGGTGGGCTCCTGAGCTCACCGCGCTCATCACCGACGGGGAAGCCACTCCCGTTCTTCGCGCGGTCAATGCCCTGCCGATCGGCCACCGGTGGGACCGGGTTGCGGGCGTCACCCTCCTGGGCGACGCCGCCCACCTCATGTCACCGTTCGCCGGGGAGGGCGCCAACCTCGCCATGTTCGACGGCTCCGAACTCGGCAAAGCCATCGCCGCCCACCCCGACGACGTCGAAGCTGCACTGGCCGAGTACGAGCAAGCCCTCTTCCCCCGGAGCGCGCAATTTGCCGCCGAATCCGACCGGAACCACAAGCTCCTCTTCGGCGACAACACCCCCGACAGCCTGCTCAAGTTGCTCACCGGCCAGGAGCCCACCGACTGAGTGTGACGCCGCGAGACCGGAAGCTACGAGGCATCCCTATCACTGCAGAGACGCGAGGTCCCTAGCGCTGCCGGAACAGCGCCTTCTTCGTCCCGAACCTCCGGAAGATGTACGCCTGGGTGATGCCCGCCGCGTGAGCGATCGCCTCCGTCGACGCGCCGCGCGACCCGTGGCGCTCGATGCGTCGAGACGAAGGCGACGGCCGGCATAAACGGTCGAGATGCTCCCTGCGAGCTGATGCTATCCGTTGTCGAGGGCTCATCATCGGGTGTGCGCGTCGTTGCTTGGTTCCGTCATTCGTCGGGGATCCATGGCTGGCGCCAGTGACGCGGAGGAAGAACGGAACCTTGACGTTCAGTTTGCAAAGGTCTCGTTTCGAACTCTGTCTTCGGTGCTGTTTACGTGCTTGGTGTGTGCGTTTGTCTTCGGCATCATCGGTGGGGACGCGGAGCAACGGCGTTGAGCTGACCAGTGGTACTCTTACACGCTGGACCGATTTATCTGGGTTTCAGAGGTCAACTAGCGAGAGCCGCTCAGCTGGCGCCATAGTCACCGGCCATCTAAAACTCATCTATTCTCAGCAGCACCTGCCTCAGTCTAAAGAACTATAGAATTAAATAAATCATCTCTTCTTCAATATTATCTCTTTTTTTTTTTTTTTTTTATTCCTTGAGCAATTTGGCTGACGCCAGCGTTGTTGATGATCGTGTGAGTGGGACAGTCCGTCGCCATCGGCCTCAGCGGTTCCTTCGCAGGTCTGTAGCTGACCTCGATTTCTTGCTGGTGCTATCAGTCCTCGAGCTGGCGCATTCTTTGTCTTGTTCTTTTTTTTTTTCCTTTTTTTGCTCTCTACTTCAGTTCTCTTCTACTCTATTAATCCTCTTCCCACCACTCAAGATCGCTCAATTTTCCGTATTTGGCGCCGGACATTGCGAGCCCGCTGCCCGTCCCGGCGTTCGCGACCACGTCTTCGGCTCGGGATGTCGACGTCGTTGCGTCCCACTCCAGTACGTCGAGCGCTCGTCACGGGCGGCCCAAGGCGATGGCCGTAGCTTCGCCGTTTCGTATCTGTTAACCGCTCACATCTGCGCTGCATTCCACTCGTCGAGCCCGTCGCTAGCTCTTCTGCGCTGAACCCAGCTAGCTATTTCACCTATCCTTGCATTTTATCATACCGCAGCAACGCTTTGCCCGGCTGCAGCTCGCCGTCCTGCTGGTCCCAGCCAGTTCAATGCCAGCTGAGTAGCCGCACCGTCTGCCCGTCTCAGGCTGGCCCATCTCGA
Organism: uncultured Actinomycetota bacterium; assembly: GCA_963729365.1. Lineage (GTDB taxonomy): Bacteria > Actinomycetota > Actinomycetes > Streptosporangiales > Streptosporangiaceae > JASHPR01. The sequence goes on along the minus strand of CAVSNQ010000001.1, from coordinate 154,661 downwards.
TCATCCGGCCGCTTTCCAGCGACCGGGAGCAATCGGCGTTGACCTCGAACATGCCAGCTCGGCTCCGCCGTCGGAGCGCCAGCGCACCAGTTCCTTTAGTCAACTTCAGCGGAGAGCTAACGCCATCTCTCCGGCTGGCATTCCTCGTCATACATAGCTCATACCGCCTTACGCTCCCCGCTCCTTGGCTACCCGCGCCAGTCCCGGCCCCCGCTCCGGCGGGCGGCCTCAGACCAACAGACACGTCTGAGCCGTCGGCACCTTGAGCGACAGTACGTAGCGTGTTCCCGCCGACTTCTCCCTCAAGAGCAAACCTCAGCGACTCAACCGGAGCGCTCGCTGCACCCACCCTCACCTTACCACCCTTCTCATCTCCCTTTTCCTCTTTCATACCCGTTACCAGAGCTGTCTTGCCCTTTAGTCAGCTCATGGTCTTTTGACAACTGTGTCGTCCTCTCTTGCTCCGACTTATCTTCTCATCCTCATATAGCTTTATAGCCATCACCCTTCATATCTCACTCTTTAACTTATCAGTGACTCACAAATTTCACAGCAGCTTATCACTAAATATCTATCATTTTTCTCTTTACCATATACACAATTAACTTATTTTGCTCAGCATAAACCTATCTCTTTTCATCATAAACACATTCCTATCTCTCGGGCCAGCAGTCTCTACATCTCACTATCTTATCTATTTTATATCTCTCATATTCATAATGTCGGATTCATCTTCGTTGCGCTTACCACTTATCTGTATAACAATTCGGCAGCGCACCTTACATCTAGCCATTGTCCAAAGCTCGCGACAACATCGTGGTCTAGACGTCGCTGACGATCGATCACCCCATCCGCGTTCATGGCGGCGCCAGTGACGCGACGAGGGCTCATCCCCAAGAACGGAACCTTCGAGCACCCCTTCCCCTTATAAGTGCCTTTCTCTCTTTCCCATCACTTCTTCATTCCTTAGAGAAACCTCCCTTTCACATACATATTTTACCTACCAATCTACATCTATCAATTGGCTGCGAGTGAGCTCGAGAGGAAGACGGAACCTTCGACGTTCAGTGCAAAGTCTCGTCGAACCTCTGCTTCGGTGGCTGCGTTGCTTGTGACCTCTGGGTGGTACGTGTCCGAGCAAGGCGACGCCAGCGTTGTTGATGATGGATGTCGACGTCGCCCTCTCCGTTCGCTTGCACTTTTATATCTTTCTTTTATTATTTTTATTTATCTATCTCTCCTTCTATCTTCGCGTATCACCTGTTGGACAGTTATCACGCTCTTTCATCTCTCTCTTCACTCTTATTGGGTTGTCAAACCTCAAAAGTCAGTGAGCTTCCGCCGTACATCGCGCTCCTCCTTCTGCTGCCTTTCGTTATCTCATTATTTAATCTTTTACTGGCGATCATCTTTGGACTAAACTATCTTCTTTTTTTATCTCTTTCTTACTCAGCGCTATTAGCCTAATTAGCCTGTATCGTCATAGCTGTAATTCTGCTCATTGGTACACTTCTTACAGCTTACCCACTCATTTTTTATATCTCTTATATCTCGGGCACCTGGTCGCTTAAGACTGCTTTTTACTCAATCTATCATACATGCTTAATCACACTCTCCTATACATAAATTCTCACAACCAATCAAACAAACTTTCACTATCATTAGTTACACGTCTAAAACGCAACATAGCTAACCAATACAACTCACAAAGAACAAAATATCTTAACTATCTTCCGTCGCCTGCCTCAGTGGCCCTCACGGTCCTCGGACCAGCTCGATCTTATGCCCCGTTCGCTGCAACAACGTAGAGTCCGCAGGAAACTCGTTCACTGCCTACAATTACTTACCTCTCCCTTCTACCCCTTCGACCAGGTCTCTGGGCCGATCCTTCAATCGCTCAACGTAGTGAGCCGGACATTGCGTCTCTTGCCTCCGTGCCTCGATCTCGGCGACCACGTCTTTGGCTCGTTGTTCGTTGCGTCCCACTACCAGTACGTGAGCGCCGCGGGCGGCCAAGGCGATGGTCACATCTTTAGTTTATCCGATGACCTGTTCAAACCTGATCCAAGCTCGACGCACAACATCTTAAGTTGACGCATCGCCCATGCAATTCAGTACTCACTTTTTTTATCTTCCTCACAAAATTATTTTTTTATAATCTCTTTTTTTTTAACACGATCCTCAAAGTGAGCCAGAACATAGCGACTCTGTGCACTCGCGCTGTCTTATCGATCTCGTGCGACCACTTCGTCTTTGGCTATCAGTTGTATATCTCGTTGCGTCCCTCTATCCAGCAACATACAATAAACGTCAGAATCGCAACTAACGGAACAAAACTAAACAATATCACTGAATCTCGAACTACCACTATGAGCGCCGTCGGCCCATCCGTAGCCTTGCCGATTCCGCTCGTCGAGCCCGTTACCAGAGCTGTCTTGCCCTTTAGGTCAGTCATGGGATGTGTCGTCCTCTCGCTCCGAAATGGGTTGTGCGACCTCACTCTGACAGTTCGGCACTGGGTTGTCAAACTCCAAAATGACCCCTTTCTTCCTAACCCTTTTCCCACATCTTTTTCATTATTCACTTATCTTCTACAGCCTATCTCCTCTATAGACGTTAGCAACGTCCTTCTTTAGCCGAAAACTTCCGCTCGACGCCACCTTTTCAGATCCCGACATCCCGACCAATCAAGTCAGTCAACTAAATAACTCTCAAACACAACATAACTCACAAAAATATCAAAAATCTAACAATCACCATCACCTACCTCACATCTCCAAATAACACCAACAAATCAAACTCTAACATATCCTGCTAAGATTGGTGCATGGTCAACGAGACGAGTGACCGGCCGAGGCTCACCCCCAAGGGAGCACGCACCCGGGCACGAATGTGTCTCGCACTCAAGCCAGGTCGCCGATTCCCTGATCATGATCATCGCTGAGTTCGCACCTCGACACACGTATCCGATTCACCACTATTACCGCACGCCACACAAACATCTAGATAGCTTATACACTCTCATGCAACGGAGTAAAACACAAAACAAACAAAAAAAAAAAAAAAAAAAAAAAAAAAAAAAAAAAAAAAAAAAAAAAAAAAAAAAAAAAAAAAAAAAAAAAAAAAAAAAAAAAAAAAAAAAAAAAAAAAAAAAAAAAAAAAAAAAAATAAAATAAAATATAATATAACATATATCATATAACACATCAAAAAAAAAAAAAAAAAAAAAAAAAAAAAAAAAAAAAAAAAAAAAAAAAAAAAAAAAAAAAAAAAAAAAAAAAAAAAAAAAAAAAAAAATAAAATAAAATATAATATCACTATATAATAACATAACAAATAATATAACAACACTAACAATAAAAAAAAATAAAATATAACAAAAAAAACCAAACAAACAATCTATCATAAAAAAAAAAAAAAAAAAAAAAAAAAAAAAAAAAAAAAAAAAAAAAAAAAAAAAAAAAAAAAATTTTTTTTTTTTTTTTTTTTTTTTTTTTTTTTTTTTTTTTTTTTTTTTTTTTTTTTTTTTTTTTTTTTTTTTTTTTTTTTTTTTTTTTTTTTTTTTTTTTTTTTTCTCTTTGTTGTTCTTGTGGTTTTTGTAGGCGCGCGGGGGTTGTGGTTTTTTTTTTTTTTTTTTTTTTTTTTTTTTTTTTTTTTTTTTGTGTACGTTCGTGTTACGTTTCGCTTTTTTCTTTTTGGTTAGTTGAGCTTTGTTTATGTGGTTGTTTTTTTCGTTTCACAGTTTTTCTTTTGCGTGTCGGTTTCTGTTTAGTTTTGGATATTTAGTAGTTGTGCTAGTAGTTAGTATCGTTGTTTTTTTATTTTGAGTGTTTTGGTTTTTTTAGTAGTTTCTGTGGTTAGCTTGGGTTGTGATTTTTTTTTTTTTTTTTGTCTTAGTTAGCGATGGCCGTAGCTTTTTGTTTTTTGTGATCTGTTCTTTTAGCCGTTTTTCGTGTTCTGCGTTTCCAGATAGCTGTCTCGCCTCTCGAGTCAGTTACATGAGATGTGTCGATTGCTCAAGCAAAGTATAGAGAGCTACTCAGTCGGGGACATTTCGCTAGTTCTGTTACCTTGTATTTATCTAGCGGTAGATCAGATGGCGATCAATAGTTGAGGATAGCGATATCAGTTTAATTTTTATATTTTAGTTTTTTTTTTATTTTTTTTTTTTTTTCTCTCTTCGAAATGGGGTTGACTTGAGTTTCTTTTTGACTTTTCGGTGCTCATGAGCGGTCTAACTGTTCTTTTTATCTATCTCCAGAAAATTGCTGCTTGTTACGCTAGTCACTCTCTCAGTGATCTACGTCATTGTTATTAGTCTAAGCTCACCTCCAAGATATCTTTCTGTCTCCTTTTTTTTTCTTTTTTTCTTTCTTTTTTTTTTTTTCTTCTTTTATTCTTTTTTTTTTCTTTCTCTCTTTTTTTTTTTTCTCTCTCTTTTTTTTTTTTTTTTTTTTCTTTTTTTTTTTTTTCTCTCTTTTTTTTTTTCTTCGGGTTGTCTATTAGTTGTACTCTAGTTTTGCGATAGTTTTTTTTATTTTTATTGTTTTAGTGCGATTTTCGTAATTTTTTTTTTTTTTTTTTTATCTTCTTTCTTTTTTTAGCTATCTTAGCTGTTTCGCCTTTCTGTCGCCGTATCTTTTCTTTGATCGGGGTAGATCATCTTGGCTAGCGCCGTTAGATGTCGAACTCCAGCGCCGCGCAGGCGCTGGGAGTGGCGGTCAAGTCGGTGTCGTAGTGGCGGCGCCTGTTCGCCGACCAGGGGCTGGCCGGGCTGGAGGACGCGGCCGTCGGCGGCTAAGCGAGCTAGTGCTGGCAGCCGAGCGTCGCCGCTGATCCAGTGAGCCCGGCGGGCGAGACCGCCCAGTACCTGCGATGCGGCGAAGATCGTGGTGGCGGGCGGAGGGCGGACGAATAATGCAGGAGGCCGCCGCCCTGATCCATGAGCGCGGGGCGTGGCGGGCACGGTTCGTCGCCCGGCGGCTGAAGGGCCTGCACGATGAGCCGCGGCCGGGCCGGCCGCCGTCGATCCTGCTGGATCAGGTCGAGGACGTCATCGTGGCCACGCTGGAGACCACGCCGGGCAAGGACACGCACTGGTCACGGGCGTCGATGGCCACCCGGCACTCGGGCTGAGCAAGTCGACCATCGGGCGGATCTGGAAGAAATTCGACCTCAAGCCGCACCTGCAGGACTCCTTCAAGCTGTCCACCGACCCGTTCTTCGCGGACAAAGTCGTCGACGTCGTCGGCCTGTACCACAACCCGCCGGACAAGGCCGTGGTGCTCTGCGTCGATGAAAAAAGCCAGATCCAGGCGCTGGACCGGTCCCAGCCGGTGCTGCCGATGATGCCGGGCATGCCCGAACGGCGCACGCATGACTACCTGCGGCACGGCATCACCAGCTTGTTCGCCGCCTTCAACATCGCCGATGGCATCGTCATCAGCGAACTGCACCGCCGGCACCGCGCCATCGAGTTCCGCAAGTTCCTGGCCGCGATCGACAAGGCCGTGCCCGCCGGGCTGGATGTGCACCTGGTCTGCGACAACTACGCCACTCACAACACCCCCGACATCAGGACCTGGCTGCAGCGCCGCCCCCGCTTCCACGTCCACTTCACCCCGACCGGATCGTCGTGGATGAACCAGGTAGAACGCTGGTTCGGGCTGCTGACCGACAAGCTGATCCGCCGCGGCGTGCACACCTCCGTCCAGGCCTTGGAAACGACATCAAGGTGGTCGCCACCTGGAACGTCAGCCCCCGGCTCTCACCTGTACCACTACTCGCCGACAAGAACTTGAACTCCCTCGCCGACTACCTCACCAAGCTCAGACAAGCCAGCCGCCAAACGAGCAAGACTAATCAATTAAATTTCAGACGCGGCACACTAGCAATTAAAAAAAAAAAAAAAAAAAAAAAAAAAAAAAAAAAAAAAAAAAAAAAAAAAAAAAAAAAAAAAAAAAAAAAAAAAACCGTGCAGGCGGTCATCGACTACCAAGCCGACACCATCGTCAATCACCAGCGGCACGCGCTCGGCAGCGCCCTTTTTTTCTTTTTTTTTTAAAGCAAGGGGGGGCTGCCCTGCGCTCTGCTTGGTGGTCAAATGGCCGAGCACTGACCGAGAGACCGAGCCCGAGCGCACGCTAGCCGTCTCAGCGTTGCCGGCGTTCGCTGCAGATACGGGCGCGTTCGCGCGCTGGGCGGCGAGGACGTCAGAGTGACGGGCGTTGGCGTTACGCCAGACCAGGAAGCTCCTGCAGGCGGCGGGCCAGCACGGTGGAACGGAGTGATCCGAGCCGCCCATATTGAAGGTGCGCGCGGCGCGAATGCGCTTCTATCGGGTGGGCCCAGGAGCGCGCTGGTCGCGTGACACAGCTGGACCTGGTTCATCGCCCAGGTGCGGTCATCGGTCTTTCGTAAGGTGCAGAGCACGGATGCGCCTACGGGGGTCGCGCGGGTCGCGCCTTGCGCGGGCGCATAGCTGATCTCGCGGGGAGCAGCGTGGAGTAGCGGAGCATGCGGCGGTGATTTCGCAGCGGCGGTGACTGCCGCCCGCGCGGCCGGGATCGATTGGCCGAACTGGTCGAAGCGAAGCCCGGCTCGGGAACTTGCAGGTGACGAGCTCGATCTCGCCAGCTGCTCTTGGCGGATCCGTTATTCCCGGTGGGGTGACGAAGAGAGTGCAGTAGCAGGATGCGACGGATCGTTAAAAAATTGCTGCCGCCATCACGATCTCAACTCATCGGCGACAACGGAAGCTCCCGCCATTAACAGCGCAGACAGACACAACTCATAAAACGACAATCGCGGACAGGTATCATCGGCAGCGATCAGCCGGCGATCGACGCACCGATGTCCCTACGCCGACGATGAGATCATCGTCCGACGGACCCGGATCGACTAGCTAACGCGGCGCACTATCTGCTGCGCCGCGCACCCGTGTCAGCGCTCCGCGCGCACACCGCGCCGGCCAGCACCAGCGACGAGTGACTCGCGCAGACTCAGACACTCACTCAACACGCGAACCTTCTGCAGCGCATGCCGATCTGTCCGATCCATAACATACCTTTCAACCAACACATCAACTACTCACCCCACCCCACCCCAGCGAAGCGCTAGCTCACCGTAAGCCAAACTGCACTACAGAGCTACAAAGCCAGATGCTCCAGGACGGTAGTGTCAGAGATCACGTCATAATTTCATGTCTATGCACTCCAACCCTTCCTGACCGATCTGAGTCACGTGTCATCACGAACGGAGTCGACACCCGCCTGGCGGAACATGGTGATCACCGCAGCGAAGCGCACCAAAGCAAGGGGGCGCTGTTCCACTGGCTCGCTTGGTACGTGGTCAACTGCGTCGAAGCATAGATGGCCAGTTCCGGCCCAGCGCCGCCAGCCGCGGTAGCCCAGAGGCCGGTTCATGAGCGAGCCAGGCAAGCGCTCGGCGCCCTCGCCGAACTAAAAGACCGCAACGCTACTCGGACGGCGGGATCGAGACTAAGCCCTAGACCGCCGAGACGACCCCGAGGCCCGAGCCCTCATCGCGGCCGGGTTCGATCAGTGGCTGCTGCAGCCGCCATCAGCGATGGCGATCTGGCCGAGGGAGTGACCGCGTACATCGGGATGGAGGACCTGGTGCCCAGCCCTGCGCTCGCAGTCGCGCTCGCCGCGCTGGCGGCGTTCTACGGCGCAGGAATGGCCGGTGTCATAGCCAACCGGAGGCTGAACCGGCTCCCGGTTCGACCGCGGCTAGGATCCTGGAGGCGGTCTTTGTCGTGGTGCTCACCCTGTTGCGCTACGACAGCCTGCACATCCAGGGTGCCGACCTGATGGCGGCGGCCGGCGGCGCCGCGCTGGCCGCACTAATCAGTGTGCTGGGCTGCTCGGGATCGAAGAGATCCTGGTCGAGACCGAGACCTTTACCATCTTCGCCGGCCGGATCCGCGCCGCCTGGTGCCGCAGGCAGCCGAGCGAGCCACCACCCAGCTGAACATGACCGGGCCCGGGTACAGGCAACAGGGGAGAAACTGCGCAGCAGTTCGTGAGGTTCCTGCTGCAGGAGGAGATGCCCCTGGACGAGGCGCGGCAGCGTGCCACCGCGCTCAGCCGCGCTCTCACGAACGGCGGAACCGCAGAATGAGCCGCCGCTGGGTGTCCACGCTGCCGTGCTCGTGCTGACTGCGCCACTGACGGTCGGCTGCTCGTCCTTGATCCGCCTAACCAGCACGCGCACCGTAGCGGCCGTGAACTGCCCGCACCCCGGCGGTGCCATGCTTATCATCGGCGCGCACCGGGACGTGCCCGCACCGTCGCTGAGCCCGGCGCGATCCGCGCGTGGCGTGCCTGGTCGAGGGAGCGATCAAGGACAACAAGCCGTCTGGATCGTAGTGGCGGACGAGCTCCTCAGGTGATCCGCCTACATCTGCCGAACGGCGCAGGCTCCCTCGCGCAGCAGAACTCACCCTGGATGTCCCAGGACCTGCAGCGGGTCGGGGCAGCGATGCAAGCGGCCCGCCCGGCTTTGGCCGGGGCCGACGACCTGGCGGCGCTGGCCATCGACGCCGACGGCGCCCTCGCCATCGGCGCCCCGCGCGCCAGGCTGGTGCTTCTCGACTCCGGCCCAGGTGCAACGGAGCTTCCTCGCTTCCCGTTCCGAAATCTGCGGTCGATACCCTCCTCGCTCTCCAACCAACTCAGGCACAGATGAGCTACCGAACCTGCCGGGTTCACCGTTGCGCTGGTCGGCCTCGGCTACACCGCGCCGCCGCAGCAGCTGCCAGCCGCAAAGTGGCGGGACAGCATCACTGCAATCTGGACGGCCGTCACGGCGGCCGCCGGGGCCCGCGTGGTGGTCATCCCGGTGCCGGTCCAAGGCCCCTCCATCCAGACCCGTGAGCCGGTGGAGCCGATCCCGGTGCCGGCCGACCAGCCGGTCACGCCGGTCACCGGGGGCACCTTCGTGCTCAACGAGGAACAGCCTCCCGGTTCCTGCCCAACAGCACAGCCATCGCCGACCCGGTCGCTGCCATCCGGACGCTCGCCCTTTGCGATAAAGCTCGCCGCCAACCCGGCACGCCACGCCTGGCTAGTTGGTACGACGGCCGACGTCGGGCCCATGAGCAGCCAGATCGGCCTTCGGAGCAGCGCGCCAATCGGGTGCCGGCACACCTGGTTGCGCCCGGTGGTTGTTCGCGCAGATCTCGGTCAAGGGGGTCGGCAGCGACTTCCCCCAGTTCGTGCCCGACCGCAGCCCATCTGGAACCCTGCTCGCCGGCCCGGCTACGCTCAACCGGTCGGTCCGTATCACCCTGCGCGGCCCCGCGTCGCCCGCTGCCGGGTGACCGCAGCCGCCCGCTGGCATGTGAAGGCGCTGGTGATCATGCTCCGCCTGGCACCCTCAGGCTGTGAATTCCCTGCGCCTCTTGCCAGCACCGCATGGAGCCGGTCTCCGGGCGGTTCAATGCCTACGAAATTTCATACAATGTCCTCAGGCAGCGGTTGATGTTGGCCTTGCGGGCGATCGTGGCCACCGATGGCCACTACCTAGTGCCGCTGTCGCGAGAGCACGCGTCTGCCGGCGGCTGACCTGGTGGGAGTCGGAGGCCGAGCTTAAGCCGAGCACGCTGGCCAGCTACCGCGAGGCCGTCGAGCTGTACTTCCGCCCGGGCCTCGGCCACATCCGGCTGGCAGACCTCCGCGATCACCATTTCCGCGACCTGTACGCGGCTATGCGTCTGATCAACCGCCCGGGCCAGGCTGGCAAGCAGGGCGACCTGCTGCGCCGCCTGCTCGAGGCACGCAGCGAGCGCGACGGTAAGCGGGTCTCGTCCCGGCCGCTGTCGGAGGCCCGCATCAAGCGGATCCACGCGGTCGCCCTCAGCGCCCTGTCCGACGCGGTGCCGCAGACGCTGCCGCACAACCCGGCGGCGAACGTCAAGCCAGGCGGCAAGCGCGGCGCCCGGAAGACGCGGCCGCTGCTGTGGACCGAGGCGCGCGTCGAGCGCTGGCAGCAGACCGGCGACATCCTGGCGCCGGTGATGGTCTGGACGGCCACGCAGTGCGGCGCGTTCCTCGACTCGCTGCGAGGCCAGCGAGGACCCGCCGCGCGCAGCCGAGCGGCTGTACGCGCTATTTCACGTCGCCGCCTACTTCGGGCTGCGGCGCTCGGAGCTGGCGGGCCTGGCGTGGGCCGACCTCAAACTCGCCACCCGGCAGGCTGCGACATCCGCCAAGCCCAGGTCGACGATGAGCTCGACTCCACCAAGAGCGAGGACTCCGACCGGCAGCTGGTCATCGATGAGGGCACGGCCACGGTGCTCCGGGCGTGGCGCAAAGCACAACTCGCCGAGCGGCTGGCGTGGGACGGCGCCTGGACCGACTCAGGCCGCGTGTTCACCCGCGAGGACGGTACGCCGCTGCGGCCAGCCTGGATCAGCGTCCGGTTCGGCACTCTCGCCAGCCGCGCCGGGCTGCCGCCGATCCGGTTCCACGACCTCCGCCACGGCGCTGCCTCGATGCTGCTGGCCGCCGGCAGTCGAGCCGAAGGTGATCAGCCAGATGCTCGGCCATGCGACCGTGGCCTTCACGATGGACGTCTACACCGAGGTGGCCGAGGATCTGGCGGAAGCCGCCGCGGCGGCGATCGCCGCGTTCATCCCGCGCCGCGGCCAGCCCGGCGTAAGCAGCTGACTGTCACAGGCGCTACATGTAGCGTGTGAGACATGGCGCCAGAGGAGGCCGAGCAGATGCTCAGCGAGTGGGTCATCGTCACCCGCGACCGGGACACGCGCGTGCGTGCCGCCCTCGACGGCCGGCCTGAGCAAGCACCGGGTGCACCTGCTCACCGGCATCGGCCGGTCGACGATTGACCGCATCCCCGCTGGCACGCCGTGCCCGCTGGGGCCAGCACTGGGCCAGCTGGAGGCCGTAATGATCATGACACAGAGCCAGGCACCTTGCCTTGGTTCGGCAAAGTGCCTGCTCACGAGCGGAGGCTCGGGGATTTGAACCCCGGATGGGCGCGAACCCAAACCGCATTAGCAGTGCGGCGCCATAGACCGGACTAGGCGAAGCCTCCCAATGACCCAACGGGGTCCGCCCCAGGGTACCGGTACCGCCCGAGCACCGGCAAAGCAGTTGGGGTACCCGCCTTCGCCGCAGAATATCGGGCAGCGGCGGCCCGCAGCGCGGGCTCAGCGAGCCTCGATCACCTCATAGTCGCCGTCGGCGTACGCCTGGCGGATCCTGGTCTTCGCGAACTTGCCGACGCTGGTCTTGGGCACCTCGGCAATGAACGACCAGCGCTCGGGCAGCTGCCAGCGGGGCACCTGCGCGGCCAGGAAGGCCCGCAGCTCCTCGGCCGTGACCGACGCGCCCGCCGCGAGCACGACGGTGGCCAGCGGCCGCTCGCCCCACTTCTCGTCCGGGACCCCGATCACCGCCGCCTCGGTCACCTCCGGGTGGGCCATCAGCGCGTTCTCGAGCTCCATCGACGAGATCCACTCGCCGCCGGACTTGATGACGTCCTTGGCCCGGTCGGTGAGCGTGACGAAACCGAGCCGGTCAATGGTCCCGACGTCGCCGGTGCGCAGCCAGCCGTCCCGGAACTTGGCCGGGTCGTCGTCCTTGTAGTAGGCGCCGGTCACCCACGGGCCGCGGACCTCGATCTCGCCGACCGCCTCTCCGTCATGCGGCAGCACGGTGCCGTCCGGGCCGACCAGCCTGCCCTCGACCGCGCACATCAGCCTGCCCGCGGTGTCGCGGTAGCGCCACGACTCCTCCTCGGGCGTCCCGGCCGGGGGGTGCGCCACGCTGCCGAGCGGCGAGGTCTCCGTCATCCCCCAGGCCTGCACGATCCGCACGCCGAGTTCCTTCTCATACGCCTCCTGGAGCGCGTGCGGCACCGCGGAGCCGCCGCACGGCACCAGCCGCAGCGAGGAGAGGTCCCCGCCATGCGCACGCACGTGGGCCAGCAGGGCGTTCCAGATCGTGGGCACGGCGCCCGCCAGCGTGGGCCGCTCCGCCTCGATCAGCCGGACCAGCGGCTCCGGCTGCAGGAACCGGTCCGGCATGATCAGGTCGGCGCCGGCCATGACGGCCGCGTACGCCAGCCCCCAGGCGTTGGCGTGGAACATCGGCACCACAGGGAGCACCTTGTCCTGCTCCGACATCGCGAACACGTTGCCCAGGCAGACGCCCATCGAGTGCAGGTACGCGGACCGGTGGCTGTAGACCACGCCCTTCGGGTGCCCGGTGGTGCCGCTGGTGTAGCACATCGCCGCCGCGGACCGCTCGTCCACGTCCGGCCAGCGGAACGAGTCAGGCTGAGCGGCGAGCAGGTCCTCGTAGGAGTGCACTTGACGGCCGTTTCCGGCAAGCTCGGGTTCGGCGGGACTAGGCGTTCCGTCCTCTGACTTGGTGACGAGGACGTGCCGGATCGTCGGAGCGTGCGGTAGTACCTGGGCCAGCAGCGGCACCAGCGTGGCGTCGACGATGACTACGTCGTCGCCCGCATGCGTGGCGATATAGCCGATCACCTGCGGGTCGAGCCGCAGGTTCAGCGTGTGCAGGACCGCGCCCATGGACGGGACCGCCAGGTAGGCCTCGAGATGCTCGGCGTTGTTCCACATCAGCGTGGCCACGCGCTGGTCGGCGTCGACGCCGAGACTGCGCAGCGCGTTCGCCAGCCGGGCGGCCCTGACGCCGGTCATGCCGTAGCCCTGCCGCCGCGTGCCCGACGACGTACAGGTCACCACCTCGCGGTCGGCATAAGCCGACGTGCCGTACCGCATCAGCGCGGTCACCGTCAGCGGAACGTCCATCATCGTGCTCTGCACTGGCCACCTCCTGCAGTGCCTCCCCGGCTACCCGCCCCGGATGGGCCGGAAAGCCCCTGGGGTGGATAGTGCCATGCTCGCGGCGAAACGTCACTCCCCGCTACCGCCGCCGGAGGATGCCCATCCCCCACCGCCGCCTGCTGGCGCGTGGCACTGCGCTGCTGTCCTCGGCCGCTACCTCACTTGGCTTGAAGCTCGGCGTCGATCCGCAGCTTGGCGACGGCACGCGAGACCGTGCTCTTGACGGTGCCGAGGCTCACCCCCAGCGCGTCGGCGACCTCCGCCTCGGTCATGTCCTCGAAGTAGCGGAGCACCACGGCCGCGCGCATCCGCTGCGGCAGGCGGTCCACGGCCCGCCGGAGAGTGTCCCCCAGGTCGCTGGTCCCCGAGTGGTCAGCGACCGCCCGGTCGGGGATCTCGTCGGTCGGGTACTCCTCCAGCCTGCGGCGGCGCCACCAGGAGATATGGGTGTTGACCATGGCCCGGCGCACGTACCCGTCCAGCGCGTTCCGGTCCTCGATCCTGTCCCAGGCCAGGTAGGTCTTGGCCAGAGCCGACTGCACCAGGTCCTCGGCGTCGGCGCGGTTACCGGTCAGCAGGTACGCGGCCCGCAGCAGCGACCGGCTACGAGCCGTCACGTAGTCGCGGAAGCCCGGATCGTCGAACCCAGGCCGGGTCCGCCGCGGAGCCGGCACCGGCCGACGGGTATGGTTCCGCTGGCCGCTGGCGACAGCATTCCCCTGGTCACTGCCTGCGGCGTCCTGCGTTGCCCGTGCGGCTGAATCCGCGCACGCTTCCGCCACGAAGTGATCGCCCCCGACGCTCACACCCCAACGGTACCCATCTGGCAGCGTCAACGGACGGCTACCCCCTGTAACGGCGGGTCGGTACGGCGAATATATAGGTTTAGGCAGCGACGCTGGCTCGCCGTAGAGACGTATATGTATGACCTCGGACCGGAAAAGACGTGAACCGCTTGACGTGGGCTGGGCCAGGTAAGCATGGTCATTAAGGCTGGGCTGGGCAGGTGGCCCGGTCAGGCTGGGCGCGATGCCGGGCTGATAGCCCGGCGGGACTATCGGCTGGGCAGGCGGCCTGCCCGGGGAGGGCATGACGCCGGACGGTTCGTCCGGCCGGGAGGACAGACGCTGGGCTGGTGGTCCAGCGGGTGGCATGGGGCTGGGCCGCAGGCCCGGCAGGGAGGGCCGATGCTGGACGTTCACCGGGACTTCCGGTGCTGCGATCGCTTCGCGGGAACCGATACCGCCGTACGCACCTCGCGGCGGCGGCTGCTGAAGGACGCGGTGTTCCGGGCCCAGGATGGCCCGGCGGACGAGGCCGCCAACCTCGCAGCCACCGGATTCCCCGAGCCCGGCCAGTTGCCGCGGGCCGTCACGGGAACGGTCCACGATGTCAGCCCGCACGTGTTAGTGATCGGAAACGGCGCCAGCGAGACGCGGATCACCCTGACCTCCGAGGCGACCGCCTGGCGTGGCGGGCCCGTGGACCCTTCCGGCTTGCAGCCGGGAGACCAGGCGGTGGTCCGGCTGCACCGCTCGCAGCGCAACGTAGGCGACCGGATCTGGGCGAACATCGGCCGTGTGACCGGGATCATCATCGAGCGTGACGCGGACAGCCTGCTCGTCGACGAGGGCAAGACAAAACCACGCCAGTTAGTGACGATTCCGTACGGCTCGTCCGGCCGTATCCAGGTGCGATTCCCGAATCTTGAGCCCGGGTACCTGATCGATGTCATCGGGCTCAGGCGGCCCGGAGAGCTGGAAGCCCGGATACCAGGCACATCGCAGCCGGCCTACCCCGTCGACCGGATGCCCGTGCCCCCGATGGTGACCGGCCGCGTACCGGCCACGATCAGCGGATCAGTCACCTGGCATGACCCGTTCGAGGAACCGCCCGGACTGCTTGGCGCGTCGTACCCGGCCCTCGACCCGGGAGCCGGGTGCGCCGAGGACCCGGTCGGCAGCGGGTCCGCGCCCCGCTTCGTGCGCATGCCCTATCTCGCGGTAGGCAGCCTGCTGCTGATCCGTAACGACTGCACCGGAAGCTCGTGCACGCTGCCGGTCACCGGCTGCGCCGCCATCGCCCGGCTGTTCAACGATCGCTGCGTCACCTGCGGCACCTCGCCGCGTGGGCGCATCGCCGACCTGACCCAGGCCAGCTTCATCTCACTCGGCGGCGAGCTGGACCGGGCTTGCTTCAACGCGACGATCACGATTGGCCGCTGATGATGCTGACTCATGTGGTGCTTGGGATCCGGGAGGCTCAGGTTCCGCTGCTGTCAGCCATGCTCCTCGGCGGGTGCGCGGCCAAGTTCACGCGCATTGTGCGCGTCGGGTCGGTGGACGCTGGTCTCGGCCCCACGGCGCTGTTCCCCGTGCGGCTGCGGCGCCCGGTCGCGCTCGCGACGTGCGCCGTCGAGCTCACCTGTGGCGTAGCGCTCATCGTCACGGCCGGCGGGCTTGGCCGGGGCGATTTCGCGACCGCCGTGCGCCTGGCGACGTCGTTGCTGTTCCTGGTCGCCACCTGCGCCCTGATCGAGCTGCGGGGCAGTCATCCCGACGCGGGCTGCGGGTGTTTCGGCGAATTCAGCGCGTCTCCGGTCAGCGGGCGCACGATGATCAGGTCGGCCTTGTTCGCCGCCGCGGCACTGGCCACCATCGGGCTGCACCCGCTGCGCGCGCCACATCCCGGTGCCGATGCGGCCAGGCTGCTGGGGATCTTCGCCGTCGAGCTTGTCCTGATCGCCGCGCTCTCCCCCGAGCTGGGCGAGACCTTGGTGCGGCTTGGCTACTCCGAGCCTTGTGAGCTGCGCAGGCTGCCCGCCGTCCGGACGCTGGCCGCGCTGCGCAGGAGCTCGCAGTGGCGCAGGCGCGCAGGCTTGATCACCGCCGAGGTGCCCATCGACATGTGGCGGGAGCTCTGCTGGCGATACGTGGTGTTCCCCGCCCGCGTCGGCGCCAGGGACGCCGAGATCGTCTTCGCCGTCTACCTGCGTCCGCACCGCCCGGTGATCCACGCCGCGCTGGTCGACGCGGCATCGGGTGACGTTCTGGCCTGGCCGGCCTCGCCGGGACGGCGGGCCGCGCGCGACTGGCTAGCCGCGGTGAACCCCCTGCGGCCTGCCTCCGCGTCGCCCGGCGTCCCCGGCCCCGGCGTTCCCGGCGTCCCCAGCCACGGCGTTCCCGGCGTCCCCGGCCCCGGCATTCCCGGCCCCGGCTCCGGCTTCGGCGGTGTCCGCGTTCCGGCGGGAATGCTCGCCGCTCCCTCCGATCCCGGGCGCGGAACCCCCGCGATCAGGGCCGTAACTCCCGCCCAGTCCGGATCGGCGGGCATGGGATGGGGCTACCCGGGACCAGCGGGTCTCGGATCGACCTATTCCGGGTCGGCGTCGCTTAGTGCTCCGCGAATCCCGCCCGACGATCTGCCACTTTCTAGCGATCTCTAGCTGATCCCGTAGACGGGGCAAGAGTTCTGCAGAAGGCCGGGCTGGCTCAGGCCGGCTGGGCCCGAAGGAAGCGGCCGAAATGCGGCACGGTAAAGGCAATCAGGCCACGCTCCGAGCTGTAAATCAGGCCCTTCTTGATCAGGCTGTCCCGCGCCGGGGAGACGCTGGAGGGCTTGCGGCCCAGTTCCTCGGCGACCTGCGCGGTCGGCACCGGCTCGTCTCCGAGCAGGGCCATCGCCCGCATGTACTCGCGCTCCGCCGGGGTGGCGCGCTCGTACCTGCTGCCGAAGAAGCCGACGGCAAGCTCGCCGGCCGCCACCGGGCCGGCCACGCTGACGTCGGCGGCGGTGACCGGGCTCGCCGCCGCGACGTCCCAGGTCACCTTGCCGTAGGCCTGTACGAAATAGGGGTATCCGTCGGCTGCGGTATAGAGCGCGTCCAGGGCGGCCTGCTCGAAGTCGGCACCCTCGCGCCGAGCCGGGGCGAGCAGCGCGAAATCCGCGGCGTCCCGGTCGAGGCGGTCGATCGGCACGTACCTGAACAGCCGCTCGGAATAGCTCTTGCTGGCGGACAGCACGGACGGAAGGTGCGGCAGCCCGGCCCCGACCACGATCAGCGGGCCGCCGGTCTGCGACAGCTCGTGGCAGGCCGCGCAGAGCGCGGAGATGTCGGGCGCGGGCACGTCCTGCATCTCGTCCACGAACAGCGCGATGCCCACCGAAAGGTCAGCCGCGACCGACGCCGCGTCGGTCAGCAGCTCGGTGAGGTCGATCTCGAGATCGCCGGAGTCGGCCCGGCCTCGCAGCGCCGGGACGTCAATGCCGAGCTGTGCCGCGTACGAACCCTTCGGAGCGGCCGGATCCCGGATGGTGAAGGCCTTGAGCACGCCGAGAAACTGATCGATCCGGTCCGGCGCCCGGTGCCGCGGCGCGAGCTCGCGGACGGCCATGTGCAGCGCCGAGGCTATCGGCCGCCTGATCGACTGGTCGGGCCGTGCCTCGATCTTCCCCGTTCCCCAGAGCCGCTGCATGGCCATGGAGCGGAACGCGTTCAGCAGCACGGTCTTGCCGACGCCGCGCAGCCCGGTGAGGACCATGCTTCGTTCGGGACGCCCGCGAGCGACGCGTTCGAGTACCACCTCGAACTGGCCGATCTCGCGATCACGGCCTGCGAGTTCCGGCGGGCGCTGGCCTGCTCCCGGGGCGTAGGGGTTGCGAACCGGGTCCACGCCATCGGAGCTTATTGCCTGATCTAGCGCGTTCCTTAGATTCAGTTAGAAAGCGCTGCCGGCGTGTCGCGGCGGCGAGCCCGCCGGGCCGCGCCAGGGACGGGGCCACTCGTCCCCAGCACGGCCCGGACGGACGATCCAGCCAGCCGCGCCAGCCCTGCGGGCCCGGGCCCGGTTGGGCCCGGGCCTGCCGGGCGCGCCGCGGCGGCTCAGTTTGCCGGGGTTAGTGCAGCAGCCTCAGCGTGTTGGTCGCGTCGTCCACGTAGTAGACGCCGTCGCCGTGCGGCACCACGGCCAGGCCGAACAGCGCTCCGGACCCGGGCGGGCTGCCGGAGCGGTCCAGGAAGCGGTGAGCGACCTGGGCGCCAGCGGTTGTCGTCTCCACGATCCGGCCGTCTCCGCCGTTGACGGTGAGCACGTCACCGTTCGGCGCGATGGCCAGGCCAAGCGGGGCGTTGAGCCAGTGGTCCGTGGTCAGTACCACTCCGGTGCCCGCACTCGACATGCGCGTC
This sequence comes from uncultured Actinomycetota bacterium, assembly GCA_963729365.1. GTDB lineage: Bacteria > Actinomycetota > Actinomycetes > Streptosporangiales > Streptosporangiaceae > JASHPR01. The sequence goes on along the minus strand of CAVSNQ010000001.1, from coordinate 136,617 downwards.
GCCGCGTACGGGATGCCGGTGATCCGGTTCTCTCCGGTGTCAGCGACGTACAGCGTTCCGTTGCCGTCCAGACCCACGCCCGTCGGCCCGATGATGAACGCGGATGCGTTGGTCTGCTCGGAGAACCCGGAGCCGATCGTGGTCACCGCGAGGACCTTCGGCGGGCTGTTCCAGTACACCCGCACAAGCAGCCTGAGCACCGTGCCCTCATCGACGACGGCTCCCTTCGCCGCGACCGTCCCGTTGAGCACGTTAGTGACGAACAGGTCAGCGTCCAGGCCTTGGCTGTGCGCGGCCATGTCCCACGGGCCGTTGATGCCGTGGCCGGAGATGGTCTCCCGCACCGTGCCGTGGCTGTTGAGCACGATCAGGCAGCCGGCCTTGGCCGTCGCCGCCATCCCGTTCTTCGAAGGCGTGCTGCCCACGACCACCCATCCGCCGCGCAGTACCTCAAGCGCGGTGGTCAGCCCCACGCCGCCAGGGCACCGTCCGGTGAGCTCAGACCTGGTGATATGGGCGAACACGGTCTGATGACCGCCCGGCGAGATCTCCACGATCGTGGTCCCCGTGCCCTGCAGGTTGGCCTTGTTGTTGAAGTTGCTGACCAGAATGTCGCCGCGGTGCAGCCGACCGCGGCTCAGCCGCACCACGGCGACCCCGTACGGGTTGACGTCCCCGTTGCCGGGAACGGTCGAGGCGATTTTCTTGAGCTTGCTGAATTGGCTGATGAACGGCGCCGACGACGCCGACGCCGGAGCCATCATCGCAAGTCCCGCACCCACGGCCACGGCGGCCGCAGCGGCCGTGGCTACTACCCGGTGAATTACCGACATGCTCACGCTCCCCAACAGAAAAGTGAAAGCTTCGGCCGCCGCAAAGGGCAGACACGGCCAGCGGCACGGGAGGCCCCGCCCGCGTCGCTGTCCCTGTAACGGGTGCTTTACCGCCCGGGGTTCAGGTAAGTCGGCTATTGTTTTCGGCCGGATTCGGCCTCGTTCAGCCGGGCCAGAAAGGCGTTGTAGGCGGCGAGGTGTTCATCGTCATCGATTCCGCCACGGCCGTCCCAGCTCACGGCCGCCGGCGCGGTCCCGGCCTCGGCGTCCTCAGCGCCCTCGGAACCGTCACCTGCCGCCGCCCGCGGCGCCGGGTGCGCAGCGATCAGGCTGGCCAGGCTGGCCCGGCGAGCCGCCTCGAGCCACCCGTGGCCGCTGGTCGCCGCCCGGCCGTCGAGGCTCCACATCATGTACACCAGCATCATCAGGCCGAACATGATGGCGTCCCCGCCGATCCACATCACCGCGCCGCCGAGGTGCAGGTCCTGCACCGGGGCAGGCGCCCATGCGGGCCGCGGGCCTGACGGGACCCCTGGCGTGCCCGCCGTGCCGTACCCGAGCACGAGCCCGGTGAACGTGTCCACTGGCATCATCAGGACGAGGATGATGAACCGCACCGGGTAAGTGAGCCGCCAGCGGATCGGCTCACGGCCGAGAATGGGCAGGAAGAAGAGGTAGCCGATCACCAGGAAAAGGGCGTGCTCGGCGTTGTGGATTGTCTGGTTGGTCTCCACCAGGTTGGCGAGACCGGTCAGGTGCGCCGCGCAGACCGCGACCGCATAGGCCACGCAGCCGAAGACCGGCCAGGTGAGGAAGCTGGCCACCGGGGACCGCAAGATCCGCTTGGCCCAGCTGTGCAGCGGGTTCCTGCTCGCGTGCATCAGCAGCGTGATCGGCTGGCCGAAGATGAGCAGCGGCGGAGCGATCATGATCAGCATCAGGTGCTGCACCATGTGGTCCCAGAACAGCACGTCGTCGTAGGCGCCGATGCCGCTCTCCGTCGCCAGCACGACGACCGCGAGACCGCCGAGGAACATCCCGGTCCGCCAGGCCGGCCACGGCCTGGCCGGATGCCGCTGCGCGACCCGGAGCACACCCCACAGGTACAGGCCAGCCAGGATGACGACGGCGCTGGTGACGATCGGCGCGAACTGCCAGACCGTGATGACCGCCTGCCAGCCGAACGGGCGCAGCATGAGACCTCCTCCGATCGCGAGCCTACTCACCCGCCGTGATCTGACTTGGCCGGGCTACGCGCTTGTGCCCGACCGCGGCGGGCGCCGACCAGCCCGGCGCGGCTATCGTGTCTGGCGGAGGGTTCGCCTAGTGGCCGATGGCGGCAGTCTTGAAAATTGCTAGGGCGTTGACGCGTCCTCGTGGGTTCGAATCCCACACCCTCCGCTGCTGACTGAGCACCACGCCCTCCGCTGTTGCTGCTGTTTCGTTACATCTCGGAGTGCCGTTTACGCGGCGAGCTGCGCGTTGCCCTCTTGCCGCGGTGCCTGCTGCTGGCCGCTACGAGCCGTCGGCACTGGGCAGTTCCTGCGCGATCTCCCAGAAATGACCGCCCGGATCGGCGAAAGCGGCCGTGCGCATGCCCCATGGGCGATCGGCCGGGCCGTTGAGCAGCGCCACTCCCTTCTTGTTCAGCTCCGCGCACACGGCATCCACGTCGTCCACGATGATGACGAGCTCGAAGCGCGGTCCGGCATCCGGGCTGCCGACCGCCGCGGGACCGATCAGCTTGTGGGCCGCGGAGTCTTTGTTGACGAAGACGGGCAGGTCCTTGAAGCGGAACATCGCTACGTCCTCGTCCTCGTACATTACGGGCAGGCCGAAGACTTCCTGGTAGAAGGTCTTCGACCGGTCCAGGTCCTCGACGAACAGGTTGATTGCGCCGATCTCCTTCTCCCACTCGCCCATCTCCGCGCTTCCTTCCGCACGCCGGCCATTTCAGAACTCAGACGGGCGGCGGCCGCGGAAATCATCGCGGGCCAGCCCGGCCCCAAGCGCATTGGTCACTCGCGGACTGGCCGACAAGTCGCCTGGCCCGGCCGACCGCACGTCAGGTAAGCGCGGCCACACCTGCCCGGCGCCAACCCAATCAGCGGGGAGCTTTCTCAGGCGATAGAGCTGAGAAAGCTCCCTGCTAACGTGATCTTGATGCGCGGGCCCAAACAAACGCCGGGCCGCTCCCTTGCTGGGACGGCCCGGCGGTTGCCTAGATCTTGATCAGGGATTCACGGTGAGGGTCTCCGTGTCCGTCGACATCAGCGCGTAGTCGTCGCCGTTGTAGGTCGCCGTTATCGTGACCGGCCCTGCTGTCGCGGGCGTGTATGGGCAGGTCGCGATGTTGTCCGCCCCGTCTGAGGGGTCGGTCACCTCAACGGCGGCGCAGCCGGGAATCACGTCGCCGCCGATCGAGAACGTCACGGTGTCGACACCGCCCGCGGCGTCGGCGAGAGCCGTCTTCGGCTGGTCGGTCACGTCGGCCGTCAGCGTCACCGGGTCGCCCGCGGTAGCGGGCGACGGGTTGAACGTGAGCAGCGTGCTCGTGATGTCCCAGGTGATCAGCTTGTGCTCGCCCGTCGAGAGCGGCGATGCAGCCCACTCACTGCCGGCCGTCGGCGTGTACTTGGCCTCGTAGAGGATGAATCCCCAGGTGCCCACCCCGGGGGTCACGTTGCAGGAAGCCGTACCGTCGATCACCGGGGCGGCGGCGCACTCTATGTTGGGCTCGGGGACGACCGGGGGCTGCGGCTCGAACGCCACGGTCCCGGTGGGGACTGAGTCGCCAGTGTTCGGGGTCACGGTTGCTGTGAGGGTGACGGTGACACCGGCGTCCGCTTTGATCCAGACGTCGGTCGGCGGGTTGGTGATGGTGGTGGTCGTTGCCACTGACCCGGGCGGGGGCGGCGGAGGCGGAGTCGTGGGCTTGTTCGTGATCTTGATCGTGGCCTTGGCCGAGGACGCCTTGTGCCTGGAGTCGCCGGAGTATTTGCCCGTAATGGTCTTCGTGGCGGGGTCGGCGAACCTCGCGTTACACGACATCTTCCCGTTGGACAGGGTGGCGTGACACAGCTTCCGGGTTCCGAACCAGAACGTGACGGTTCCGGTCGGGGTCCGGCCCGACGACGTGACCGTCGCCGACAGCTTTATGTTCGAGTGGGTGTAGCCCGTCTTGGGGGCCGACACCTTGGTGGTCGACGCGTGCTTGGTCGAATGCGCGGTCGACGCGAACGCCGGGAGCACCCCCATGGCACACGCGGCCACGGCTACGGCTGTCACCGACAGCACCCGGACGACGCCAGCACCGGCGCGACGGCCCCCAGCCGGTTCGGGGTTGCTGGCCACACCCGGCGGCCGGTTCAGTCTCATGCCAGATTCCTCCTCAGATCACCCCGATGTGATGTGAGCGCGAACATCGGCGCATGCCGGTATGACGCTCGTCAGTAGGACGCCAGTGCTGAGATCCGGGATTACACGGCCTGAGCCGGATAAGCGATGCGACCGGAGGGAATCGACGGATAGAGCCGGAATTATCCGTAAAGCCGAGACAAGAGCGTTATAGAGCCGCCGCCGAGCGGGCTTCAGCTAGCCTCTCCCGAGGGCCGGTCCGTACCCGGAAGGCCGCCCGTACCCGGAAGCGGAAGGCCGCCCGTACCCGGAAGCGGAAGGCCGCCCGTACCCGAAGGCCCATCGGCAGGTTGCGGCCCGTCGCCCGCCGCCGGTCCGTCGCCGCCCGCCGCCCGTCGCCCGCCGCAGGCCCGTTGCCCGGAGGCCCGTTGCCCGCCGCGGGCCCGGTGATGGTCGCCGCGACCTGAACGGCGACGTCGCGAATGGTCTCCCCGAGCAGCCCCGCGGCCTGCCGCAGCTGGTAGTGCCGCTCCGCGTCTTGCTCGCGGTCGGCCGCGTCGCTGAAGGCCTTGACGAGCTGGTCGACCAGGCGCCCGGGCGTCGGCCACTGACCGACGGCCCGGCGGGCTTCCGGGGTCACCTTGTTCACGTACCAGAACGTGGGATCGCCGCCGGTCTCCGTCTTGCGGAAGTCCACGAAGGTCGGGTCCATCGCATCCAGCGACCGGGCCACCTCGGCCAGTTCGAGCCCGGTCCGCTCGGCGATGTCGCTGACCGTGACCATGTAGCTGTGCCCGAGCATTTCCACGACCGAGTTGAGCACCGGCATGTCTCGGACTGCCCAAGTGTCTTCCACTGTCCCCGCCCTTACCGGTCTGACCTGCTTGGGGCTGATAATCGGTTACAGCCCAGGTTATGCACGGCTAAACGTGGCCGCGCGTGCGGCTCAATGCTGCCGCGACCCCAGCGCAGACGTCCAGGCCCGGCCGGTGGCCTGCCGCGCAACGGAAAGCGCCAGCATCATAACGGCCAGGCTGGCGACATCGATGGTGCCCGCGTGAAAGAGTCCGGGGCTCGAGCCCTCGGCCAGCACCCAGCAGCAGGCGCCGGCCAGGAACACGGTCATGCCGACGGCGGCAGCGCCCGCCAGCCACGCCTCGTAGCGCAGTATCCGCAGCGACAGGTCGAGCCGGCGCACCAGGCCGGCGACGCCCGCGACCAGCGCGATCAGCGCCAGAGGACTGGCCGCCATCCAGGCGATCTCCGTCGCGGGAAACGCGGCCAGGGCGGCCGGATGGGCCCAGTACGAGGAGACCGACAGGGTGGCCGCCCAGCTGAACGCGGCCACGCCGCCAGGCACGAACCCCTGCTGGGGCCATGAGTGCCCGCCCGTCCCCGGCCAGGCATTCTCGAAATGGTGGCTGCCAGCGGCCAGCACGGCGGCGCCCACCACGGCGAGCAGGACCGGCCCGCGCAGGTAGCGTTCCTGGCGGCACGCCGCGCCGAGGGCAGCGCTCCAGATCAGCGGGAGGACAGCCAGCAGCGCCAGGACCGCGAGCAGCAGCGCCGCCGCGGACATCGCGACCATCGCGATCCTCGTGGTGGCGGCGCTCGGCGGCGCCCACTGCCAGCCGATGGTGAGCTGCGCCCACATCGCGATCCCCAGGGCGAGAAACGCGGCCAGCGAGCAGGCGGTCGTGGCCAGGCCGGCCCGGACCTGCTCCGATGGCTCAAGCTGATGGCTGGTCAGGCCCGCGCCCGTGAGCCGGGAGAACAGGCCGCCGCGCGCCACGTCCACAGCGCGCCGCCACGACCTGGGCCGCTCGGTGAACTCCGCGATAAGAAGCTCGGTGAACTCGTCGCCATAGCGCGCCCGCCACGCGCGCGGGTACCAGCGCAGCAATCGCGCGGCGCGCCGGGCAGCCCCACCACGCGCCTCGCGCGACGAGCGCCGGGCCGTCACGACGTGCCCCAGCCCTTGGCCAGGCGCCGCAGCCCGACATCGGCGACGCGGCGCTGGTCATCGAGGTGAGCCCGGAGCGCCGCGGCCCCGGCGGCGGTCAGCCGGTAGGGCCGGCGACGGTCGTCGCTCTCCAGCGCCTCGATGAGCCCCTGCCCCTCAAGCCGGCTCAGCGCCTCGTACAACGTGCCTGGGGCCAGCCGGACTCCGGCGAACGCCTCGACGTCCTTGGTGAGGGCGTAGCCGTGCTTGGCCCCGTCGGCGAGGCTGGACAAGATCAGGGTGGCCGGCCCGGCGTACCGGCCGAAAGTGCCGAGCCCTGCTTCCGTGTTTCCCTTCGAACCTGCCACATCCGTCATCATAGATCGGCCGACGATCGATCGGCAGCCGGAACTCCGGCCAGCGGCCGGCGCACGTTCACCAGCCCCGGCACGCGAGACGCGAGGAAGGCCCGGGGAAGCGGGTCGCGCAGCCGCCACAGGCCCGCGTCGATGACGAAGTGGGCCATGACCGCGCCCAGGTACCCGCCGAACGCCAGGCGCCCGGCCAGCGCCGCGCCGTGCAGGTGCGAAGCGGCGCTGAGGGCGGCCCCGCCGATCAGGGCGACGTTGCACGCCGCAGCCAGCCGGATCGCCCGGCCGGCGCGCGGCCCGTTCCCGGCCGCGACCAGCCCGACGAGCAGCAGGTACTGCAGGCCATGCGCGATCGTCATCCCGCCCACCGCCGCGTACGGGGACCGGAAGGCGAAGACCGGACCGAAGAAGCAGAGCGAGGTCACATAGACCGTCCTGAACGCCACGCCACTCCCCGGTCGCCGTACGACAGCGCCGATGCCCGTCGCCACGGCCGCCGCAAAGACCGCGGCGGCGGCCGGGTACATCCAGTTCAGGCCGGGACTGACCCGGAGCTGGAGCAGGCTGGGATGCGCGATCAGTCCGGCGATGCCGGCGTAACCAGCGATCATTATGGCCCGCCGCTCGGCCGGCCGCAGCGAGGCTATCCGCTGCGACGAGGCGGCCAGCGCCGCCATGCCGAGGTTCTGCTTCTGGAAGTGGAAGAACTGCCAGGCGTAGTACGGCAGCAGGCACCACGCCATCGCCGCGGGTGATATGGCGGCCGCCACCACGGCTGCCGCCAGGATCAGCGCGGCCGGCAGCAGCACGAGCCTGGCCGGATGCTGCCGGGCGTGCTCCCGGACGTCCGGCAGCGTGTAGAGCCATCCGGTCGATGCGACATGCGCCGACGAGCCGACGAACAGCAGCCAGGCCAGGCCGCGGGCGGGCGGGGCGGAAGCGGGCGGCGCCAGTGCGATCGCCGTGGCGAACGCGCCCAGCGTCAGCGTCAGCGTGCCGGCCAGCCAGACCCGGGAGCAGGCCGTGAGCGACCGGGCAGCCGGCGTTCGGGCGGCCGCGTCAGCCGCCACCGCAGCCGCCCGCCGCTCCCGCCGACGGGCTCACGATGGCCACCAGGCAGACCACGGTGATCGCAAGGCACACCAGCAGGACCGCCAGGAACGCCACGCCGCGCCAAGCTCTGGGACGCCCCTCCGGCTCAGCGCTCAGCGGTTCAGAGAACAGTAGTTGCTCCGGCATGCCGAGCAGGATAGTTCGGCAGCCGGTATATCGTCAACCGGTACAGAGCGGCATAACGGCTGGCGAGCGGCTAGACCCTCCTGGCCCTGGCCGGCATGGCCAGCCCGTCGCCGATCACGGCCGCGAGCGAGAGATAGGCGTCGGCCGTCGGCCGGGCCAGCAAGTCAAGCTCCACCTCGGCACCCTCCTCGAGATGCGAGTCGTAGGGGATCTTGACGACGGTCCGGCACCTCGCCGCGAAGTGCTCCTCGAGGCGGTTCAGGTCCACGCTGCTTCTGCTGCGCGGCCGCACGGTGGAAAGCACGACCACCGCATTGCGCACCAGGTCGCCGTAGGAATGCGCGGCCAGCCAGTCCAGGGTCGCGCTCGCGCTTCGCGCGCCGTCCACCGACGGCGAGCTGACCAGCACGATCTGGTCGGCCAGGCGCAGCACCCCGGCCATGGCCGAGTGCAGCAGCCCCGTACCGCAGTCGGTGATGCAGATCGAGTAGTAGTGCTCGAGCACCCGCGCGACCATGCTGTAGTCCTGCTCGCTGAACGCCACGGAGACCGTGGGATCGCGATCCGAGGCGAGCACCTCGAGCCTGCTCGGCGCCTGCGAGGTGAAGGTCCTGACGTCCGCGTACCGCCTGATGTGGCCGCGCTCGTTGAGCAGGTCGCGCACCGTTGCGGCCGTCTCCAGCCGGACCTTGTCGGACAGGGTGCCCCGGTCGGGGTTGGCGTCGATCGCGATGACCCGGTCGCCGCGCAGCGACGCCAGGGTCGAGCCGAGCCCCACCGTGGTCGTGGTCTTGCCGACCCCGCCCTTCAGGCTGAGGACCGCGACACGGTGGTGACCGCCCGCCACCGGCGTCCGGACGCGGTTGATCATGTCTCGGCGCCGCAGTTCCGCCGCCGACGACGGCACGCGCATGAGGCCGCCGGTGGCGTGGTAGATGACGCGGCGCCAGCCCGGAGCGGGCGCACGCCGCCTGCCGGGCAGCAGGAACTCCGGAGTCAGGCCGCCGGCCGACTCCGCGGACCCCTCGGCGGCCGCGGCATCCGCTTCTGCCGATCTCGGCCTTGTCCCGGGCGGCGGCACCTGCTGGACAGCTTCCCGCGGGGCCGCCGCGGCGTGGGCACCCGGCCCGCGGGGCGGGGCCGAACCGCGCGGCGGCGCCGGAGTTCCTGGCGATGCGGGGCTCCCCGGCGGTGCGGGGCTCCCTGGCGGCGCGAAGCTCCCTGGCGGTGCCGAGGCTCCGGGGTCCGGCGCCCTGGGCGGGGCCGAAGCGTTGGGCGCGGGCGCGCTCGCCGGCCCGTACGCGGAGGCCGGCCGGTACCTATCGGGGGCACCCTGGCCGGGGGCACCGTAGCCGGGCGCACCCTGGCCGGGCGCGGCCTGGCCGGGCGCTCCATAGCCGGAGGCACCGTAGCCCGGTGCGGCCTGGTCGGGTTCGCCATAGCCGGGGGCGGCCTGGTCGGTGGCACCGTAGCTCGGGGCGGCCTGGTCGGTGGCGCCATAGCCGGGTGCGGCCTGGTCGGTGGCACCGTAGCTCGGGGCGGCCTGGTCGGTGGCACCGTAGCCCGGGGCGGCCTGGTCGGTGGCACCGTAGCCCGGTGCGGCCTGGTCGGGTTCGCCATAGCCGGGGGCGGCCTGGTCGGTGGCGCCGTAGCCCGGTGCGGCCTGGTCGGGTGCGCCATAGCCGGGGGCACCGAAGTCACGGGCACCGTAGAGGTCGTCCCGGCCATACGCCTCGGGCCCATAGGAATCCGCCGGCCCGTAAGGATCCGCCGGATCGTAATCTTCGGGCGACCCGTACGGGTCCGCCGGTCCGTAAAGGTCGGTCCGGCCATACGCCTGAGGCCCGTAGCGATCCGGCCCGGATGGAGCGCCCGGGTCGTATCCTTCCGGCCGCCGGTACCGGTCGGCCGGCGCCTGACTGTTGGAAGGCTCGCGGCCCGCACGCCCGTGACGATCCTCGTCCCGGTCTTCCCGCGCGCCTGACGGGGTCGCCGGGCCTGGCGGACCCGACTGGCCCGGGGCACCAGGTGGGCTCGGCCGGGAGGCCGGGCCTGGTGGACCTGCCGCCGTCGACCCGGCCGCCGGAGCTGCGGCACCCGGCCAGCCAGCCGAGCCCGGCCAACCTGCGGCGCCCGACCAACCCGACCCGGCGGCGGCCGGCGAACGCGGACCTGAGGCACCCGGCGAACCCGCGGCACCCGGCGAACCCGCGCCACCCGGCGAACCCGCGCCACCCGGCGGACTTGAGGCACCCGGAACCGCCGAACCGGCAGCATCACCCCGCGGACCTGCAGCACCTTGCGGGCCGGCACCTGACCAGTCGGCCGGAGTCGAAGGGGGCGCGGCAGCGGGCGAGCCACCCGATGTGCGCGGCGAACCAGCGCCCGACGAATCCACCGGAGTCGGCGCACCTGGCAGGCCCGGCTGGCCGGACCGGTCCGCAGCGCCCGGCGAAGCCGGGGTGCCGGGAGCACCGGATGAGCCCGCCGCGCCCGGCGAAGCCGGGGTGCCGGGAGGACCGGATGAGCCCGCCGCGCCGGGTGAACCAGATGTACCGGATGAACCAGCCGGAGCCGGCGAGCCCGCGGCTCCCGGCGATGCCTCAGCTGGCGCAGCCGTGTTCTTGCCCTGCTGGCCGACCGCACCGTAGCCGTAAAAATCGTCCGCGCTGTACTCACCAGTAGCGCCGTAGCGCCCTACCGGGTCATAACGGATCGGGCCGTAGGGATTCGGCGGCCCGTCATCGGGAGGCCCGTACAAACTCGCCGGACCGGCCGGCGGCGGATCGGCGGGCTTGGCGCCTTCGGCAGGCCCGGCCGACCCCGGCTGGCCCGGCGCCGACGGCGAGCTCGGGGCATTCGTCTGCTCTTGGCCTTGAGCGGCAGCCTCGTCAGCGGCCTGCTGCGCTGCCGGACGCTGGCCAGTTGTCTTGGGCTCGGCGTCCGTTGTCTTGGGCTCGGCGTCCGCTGCGGCCCGCTCGCCGGCACCGGGCCGCTGGTCCCGATCGTCGTTGGCCACGGTCGTTCCCCTAACCGTCCATCAGGAATCAGGAAGTCGCTCGGGCTGTCAGCCGAGGACCTTGCTCGCGAGCCGATAACAGCACGGACCCGTACCCGCGAGAGTACGGGCAGGCTGCCCGCGATACCGACACCCGATGTCATCCCCTACCAAGGATGGATCCACGGCTGGACACGCTCCGAACTCGATCTTTCCACGCAGAACAGGGCATCGTCTACCATCCGGAACACCAAGCCGAGACGCTGGATGCGACCAGGGCGGTGGTTGCTATACGTTCCGGGCCGGATGCCAGGCTGGGGACAGCGGACGGTCGAGTGAATGCTGAGCAGCGAGGAGCCGAGATGCGAGCCGTTGTCATTTCCGAGCCCGGGGGACCGGACGTCCTGCAGCTGGCCGAGGTGCCCGACCCGGTCGCTGGGCCAGGGGAGGTCCTGGTTGAGGTGGTCGGAGCCGGCGTGAACCGGGCCGACCTGATGCAGCGGGAGGGCCTGTACCCGCCGCCGCCCGGCGCGCCGCCCTATCCCGGGCTCGAGTGCTCGGGCCGGATCGCCGGGCTCGGCCAGGGAACCGGTGGCTGGAGCGTCGGCGACGAGGTGTGCGCGCTGCTCGGAGGCGGCGGCTACGCGGAGAAGGTAGCGGTTCCGGCCGGGCAGCTGCTGCCGGTGCCCGGCGGGGTGACGCTGACCGACGCCGCCGGTCTCCCCGAGGCGGCCTGCACCGTGTACGCGAATGTGTTCCAGCGGGCCGGGCTGCAGCCCGGGGAGACGCTGCTCGTGCACGGCGGCGCCAGCGGCATCGGCACGATGGCGATCCAGCTGGCTCATGCGTACGGAGCGCGGGTGGCCTGCACCGCCGGGACGCCTGCCAAGCTGGACCGCTGCCGGGAGCTGGGTGCTGACCTGGCGATCAGCTATGTCGACGAGGACTTCGTCGACGCCGTCCGCGACTTCACCGACGGCCAGGGCGCGGACGTGATCCTCGACATCATGGGGGCCGCATACCTGCCGCGGAACGTCATCGCGCTGGCCACCGGCGGGCGCCTGGCCGTGATCGGGATGCAGGGCGGCAACCGGGGCGAGCTCGACTTGGGCCTGCTGCTGCGGAAGAGGGCCAGCGTCCAGGCCGCGTCGCTTCGCGCCCGGCCAGCCGCTGAGAAGGCGGCGATCGTGTCCGCCGTCCGCGAGCACGTCTGGCCGCTCGTATCGGGCGGGCGCGTGCTCCCGGTCATCGACCGGGTGTTGCCGCTGGCGGAGTCGCCGCAGGCCCACCGGCTGTTGGAGAAGGGAGCGCACGTAGGGAAGATCTTGCTCGCTGCCTGACGCCTGGCCCGGGTTTCGGCCGACCCCTGCGCGTGTCGGACGCGGCGGTCGGACAGACTAGGCACATGAGCGACCAGACGAACCCCGAGCCCGAACAGCGCGCCAGGGTGGTCGTGGTTGGCCCCGACGGCGTGGCCATGGAGACCGACGCCGCGGAGGCCAGCGAGCGCCCCGTGACCGAGATGGTCGAGCAGCCCGCCAAGGTGATGCGGGTCGGCAGCATGATCAGGCAGCTGCTGGAAGAGGTCAGGGCGGCACCGCTGGATGAGAAGAGCCGGGCCAGGCTCAAGGACATCCACAAGAGCTCGATCAAGGAACTCGAGAGCGGGCTCGCGCCGGAGCTTGTCGAAGAACTGGAGCGGCTCTCGCTGCCCTTCGCCGAGGATGAGGTGCCGAGCGAGGCCGAGCTGCGGGTGGCGCAGGCGCAGTTGGTCGGCTGGCTCGAAGGCCTGTTCCACGGGATCCAGACCACCTTGTTCGCGCAGCAGATGGCGGCGCGGGCCCAGCTGGAGCAGATGCGGCGGGCCCTCCCGCCGGGCATGATGCCGCCGCCCGGGCAGATGCCGGGGCAGGACGATGCCCAGCAGCAGCGCGGCTCAGGGCCTTACCTGTAAGCGTCAGGTCGCGGCGCCACCCGTAAACGTCAGGTCGCGGCGGCGCGGGTGAGCTCGGCCAGCCAGGCCGAGGCGGCCGCGAACGCCGACGCGGGCCAGCAGCGCGAAGGCGATGGGCAGCAGCACCTCCGCGCGGATGATCAGGTCACGGCCAGTGGCGAGCTCATCGAGCGTGGCGGTGACCGCGCCCTCGATGGAGTTCTCGATCGGCACCACGCCCCGCTCAGCGGCGCCGTTGCGCACGGCGTCGAGTGTCGCCTGAATGGTCGGGAAAGGCACTGGCTCCGCCTCGCTCCCGCCGTTGAACTCGCGCACGGCGGCCTGGGTAAACGTGCCCTTCGGCCCGAGGTAGGCGAATCTGGGACGCATGGTTCTCATGATGTCAGGGGGAGGTCCTGCTCCGCGGGCCGCGCAAGGCCGGCCACCGTGCCGCCAGCGCCCGCCCCACGTCTATGAGCTGGCGAGCCCGGTGCAGCTGGGACTGCCAGTCTCCGCCGGTCGCGCGGTGCGCGAGCGGAACCTCGACCTCGACGACGCGCATGCCCCGGCGGAGCAGGTCGATCGTGAGCCCGGTCTCCACGCCAAATCCTGGCGCGAGCGGCCGCGCCGCCTCGAACGCGGCGCGGGTCAGGCAGCGCTGCCCGTTCAGCGGCTGGGCGGGCCGCCACCCGGTCGCGCGCATGATCCCGGAGCCGGACAGGCCAACCACCAAGCCGTGGCCGCCCTGCTTGACCCGGTTGCTGAACACGGCGATCGTCATGTCCGCCCGGCCGGCCAGCACCGGCTCGGCCAGCGGCGCCGCCGCACCCGCGGTCTCGGCCAGGTCGCCGTCCAGGAACAGCAGGTGACGCGGGCGGTCCCGGTCCTGCCCGGCCTCGAGCAGGCGGACGGCCTCGGCCCCGGTCTCCATGGCGGCGCCCTTGCCCCGGTTGCGGGCATGCCGCATCACGGACGCTCCCGCGTCCTGCGCGGCCGACGCTGTGCTGTCGGTCGATCCGTCGTCAACGACGACCACGATGTCCACTCCCGGCAGGCCGGCCGCTGCCTTCACGGTCGCGGCGATCCGGTCGGACTCGTTTCTGGCGGGGATGACGACGGCGACGTGGCCGCCCAGCGGCAACATGGCTGCGATCCTAGTTGGGCGGGCGCCCGGGAACGGGATGGCCGCCCGGCCGTGGTTACTGCCCGGCCACCGTAGCCGGGTCCTCGAGCACGGTGAACACGCTCTCCAAACCCGTCACCTGCAGGATCTTCTTAACTGCCGGGCGAGGGGCGGCAAGTTCCAGATCGCCGCCCTGCTCTCGCGCCCTCCGGTGCGCCGCGAGCAGCACGTTCATCCCGGTCGAATCGCAGAACTCGACCCCCGACATGTCCACGACGACCTGCACCGGCATGTCCCCGGATAGGACCGCGACCAGCTCACCATGCAGCCGCGGCGCGGTATAGAGATCGATCTCGCCGCCCAGCGACATGATGGTGCGACCGCCCTGTGACCTAGTCGAGACCTTAAGCTCCACGTGCCGCACCTTACCGGTCCTGGACGCCGCCGGCCAGATGGCGCCGGAGTGCACATGGCCCAACTCGCTGCCCGGTCATGCGATTGTGCGCCAAGCTTGATGGTTACGTTCCCCTACGGAGCCGGAGCCCTCGGATGCACTCTCAGCCAGGTCAGCCTCGCCGGAGCGGCGGCAGGCGGGTCTCCTCTGAGTGGTCCGAGCCAGCGCAGCAGGCCTCGGTCCCCGACGAGCGCGCCGAGAGTTTGCGGCAGTACCTGGAGGCGGTCCGGCAGCGCGCCCAGGGTGCCACATCCTGGCTCAACAGCAGCAGCTACTACGCTCAGCTGCTCAACCGCGATGGGGTCGTCCCGGTCACGGCCAGGTTCACCGCAGAGGACCTGGCGTTCCTGGCCGAGGCGCGCGAGGAGCTGCTGAGGTTCGCCGAACTCGGGCTGCGGCTGGCCGAGCTGCATCAGCCGCTGGAAGCCAGCGCGATCACCAGCGATCCGGCCAGCCAGTTCCAGCGGTGCCGCAGCTGCATGTGGCGGTGGCCGTGCCCGACGTTCCGCATCCTGGACGAAGTGCTGGCCGACGGCCCTGAGCGGGGCCAGCCGACGGCCTGAGCCGGGCCAGCCGACGGCCCGAGCCAGCGCAGCCGACGGCCCGAGCCAGCGCAGCCGACGGCCCGAGCCAGCGCAGCCGACGGCCTGAGCCGACCTAACCGCGGCCCTGCTGTGAAGCTGGGCCGGATTGGCCGTACCTTGGAACCATGGGCAGAATCATCCTGGGCATCCTGGGCCTGGTGGCCGCGTTCATCGTGATCATGCTGGTGCTCGCGGTCGTCCACGTCATCTTGCTGTACGCGTTCTTCATCGCGCTGATCGCGGTCGCGGCCTTCACCATGTTCAAGGTGGGCCGCTGGTCTGGCCGGCGGCGCGACCGCCAGGCCTAGCCGGCCGACATCAGCTGCCCGAGTGGTCGCTTGGCCCACTCGTGCGGCTCGGTCACGGCCTCGTCCGACATGCCCGGCCGGGCGCGCTCGCCCGAAGGCGTGCCCGCATCGGGTGACGCTGCCGGATCCCTGGCCACCGGGCACGTCATGCACCGCGGGCCGCCGCGGCGGCTGCCAAGTTCGCTGGCCGGCACCCGGATGACCTGGACTCCGGCCGCCTCAAGCCTGGCATTGGTCTCAACGTTCCGCTCATGGCAGACGACGACCCTGCGGTCGACGGCCAGCGCGTTACCGCCGTCGTCCCATTGCTGCCTCGGTGCGGTGAGCGGATCCAGGCCGGTCTCGATGACCTTGAGCCGCTCGATGCCCATGGCCTGAGCGGCCGCTTCGAGGAGTGGCTGCGGCCGCGAGACACGCATGCCGTCAGGACGCGGGGTAATGGTGTGCGCGGTCAGCGCGAAGGCGAGCCTGGGGTACATGACGACGGTGTCCACATCGACCACGGTGCAGACCCGGTCCAGGTGCGCGCCCTTGCCGAGCCGATCGAGCGGCACGGCCAGCACCGTGTGGGCCAGCCCGGCGTCGAACACCCGCCGGGCGAGACGCTCCGCGCCGGCCGCGGTGGTCCGCTCGCCCACGCCCACGGCGATCACGCTCGGCGCGAGCAGCAGCACGTCCCCGCCCTCCACCTGCTCAAGCTCCGGTCCGTAGAGGCATTTGGTGCCAGCAAACCTGGGGTGATGCCGGTAGATCACGCCGAGGAGCTCGGACTCCCTGCGCCGGTGGGCGGTGGCCAGGCTGGTGACCGCGACCCGGTCGCTGATCCAGACGCTGGAGTCCCGGATGAACGTGAGGTTCGGCAGCGGATCGATGACGAAGTCATGCCGGTCAAGCAGCTCAAAGACCACTCCCCGGCCGATCGTCAGCTCATCCGGGGTCAGCCCGGCGATCAGGACCCCGGCCAGCGCCTCCGGGTCCAGCCGGTGGAGGTGGCCGCGAACCTGCGTCCTGAGCTCATCGCCCAGGGCCGCGCTGGCGAGTACCGAGGCGATCGCCTCGTCCCTGGCCGGCTGGTACTCAAGGGCGTCCTGCAGCATTTCCGTCAGGTAGAGGACCTCGACGCCATGTTCGCGCAGCACGCGGGCCAGGCTGTCGTGCTCCTGCTGGGCCCGGCCTACCCAGGGCAGCACGTCGAACAGCAGGCGGCCGGCGCTGCGCGGGGTGATCCTCCGCAACTCCAGGCCGGGACGGTGTACCAGCACCGTCCGCAGCCTGCCGACCTCGCTGTCGACGCCATGCGTATGGCCCACGATTCCCCCCGCTGTCCGGCCGCGTCCCCGCGCGCCCCTGGAAGGAGTATCACCATTTCCCGGGCCGATTACGCATGCGCCAGTCGTTTTACGTTAGCGACAACTCACTGTGGGTAAACAAACGCTTCCGATCTTGCTGCGCGTCGGAGCCGGAACGATCGCCCACACGGTGATCCCGAGGTCGTCGGCGCGCACTCCCCAGGTGCGGGACAGGTTGTCGACGATGCCGAGCCCGCGCCCGCGCTGCGCGGACAGCGACGCCGGCGCCGGGCGGGGCCGGGTCGGGCTCCCGCCATCGCTCACCGCGACCTCCACCGACTCGTCGGCCACGGCCCAGGTCACCTGCAGGCGCGAGCCGGGCAGTGATTGCGCGTGGCAGATGGCGTTGCTGAGCAATTCGCTGGTCACGAGGACCGCGTCGGCTATGGCCGTTTCGAAGATGCCGACGGCGTGCAGATCCGCGGTCAGGCACCGCCGAACGACCGCCACGCTCGCGGGCGTGGCCGCCGGCAGGAGGAAGATGCTCGACTCCCTCACCCCCCGCCCATCAGCCTCGATTCCGTAACCCCCGACGAAAAGAACCACTGCGAGCCGGAATGCCCAATCCGGCCGGCCGGGAAACCGGCACCGGCCGCTGACTACGCGCCGGGCGGCGGCACTGCGGCGGCGAGCGCGTCGTTGCCCTCGTTCAGCCGATATCATGGGCAACTCCGCGGTGCTGGTGGCCATTTGCGCTTGTCAGGAACCCCGTCCGACGGGGACCACCACGCCACAACCCATCATCACGGCGGCGATCTGCCCGAGAAATGCTGGACAGACGCTGGACAGGTGAACCCATGAACCATGCAGGCCGCAGCAGGCCCGGCCAGCTCGATGCGGCCGGCGCCCGGCCTGCGGATGTCGGCGAACCCGCTGGCGCCGGGCACCCGGCCGAGGCCGGCCCGCAGAGCGCGACGCGCCTGCCGAGCCCCGGGCCGCCCCGTGCCGAGGCGCCAGGCGGAGGCCTGCGCCGCGCCGGCTCCGGCCCGGCGGTGCGGCACGTGGCCTTGCTCGTGGTGTACCTGGCCGCCGGGATCGCGCTGACCTGGCCGCGGGCCAGTTACCTGGGCAGGCACCTGCTGCCGGAGACCCGTGACGTCTCCGGCTATGTATGGGACCTGTGGTGGACCGCGCACCAGGTCGCCCACCTGGGCAATCCCTGGTTCACCAGCCGCATGGCCGCACCCGTCGGGATCCAGCTGGGGTTTGACACCACCATGCCGCTGGCCGGCCTGATCATGACCCCGGTCACCCTGCTCTTCGGTCCCAGCGCCTCGTTCAGCCTGCTGACCATCGTGGTGCCCGGCCTGGTCTGCTACGTGATGTACCGGGCCGCCCGGCTCTGGCTGGCCGAGCCGGGCGCGATCGCCGCCGGGGCGTTCTTCGGGCTGTCCTCGATGCTGGCCTGGCAGGACTGGGAGCATCTCAACATCGCGCTCGGCACCGTATTCCTGCCGATGACCCTGGAGGCCGCGGTGCGGCTGCGCCGCCGCCCCGGCATCCGCCAGGGCGTGATCCTGGGCGTGGTGCTCGGCGCGAGCCTGCTGGTCAACCAGGAATCGGCGGTGATGGCCGTGCTGCTGGCCGCCGCGGCCCTGGTGCCGTGGCTCGTCGGCCATCCCAGCGCCGGCCGGCTGCGGGCGCTGGCGGCGGGCGCCGTGGCCGCGGTGGTCGTGGCCAGCCCGCAGCTCATCGCCATGCTCCAGCAGGCCGTCAGTGGCGGTGCGTCGGTCAGCGCCCACGCGCTTACCCAATCCGGCAAGACCTACGGCGTAGGGCTTTTCTACCTGTTCACGCCGTCGCAGCGGGTGGCATCCTACGGGCTGAGCGGCCTGGCCAACGCCGCGGCGAATGCCGGCGGGCGCAGCGGCGAGGGCATGCCCATGTACGGCGTAGTGCTCACCGTGCTCGCGCTGTTCGGCCTGGCCACCGTCTGGCGGCGGCGCAGCGCGTGGCTGCTGGCCGCGCTGTGGCTGGGCTGCTCCTGGCTGGCCCTCGGCGCAGTGCTCTGGGTCGGCCGGACGCCGCGCGTGCCGTTCCTGTCCAGGTGGTACGGCGAGCGGGTATCGCTGATCATGCCCTACACCTATTTCATGCGCATTCCGTGGTTGTCGGACCTCAGGGAAGCCGACCGGTTCGCCTTGCTCGGCCTCGTCGGTGCCGTCCTGCTGGCCGGTGCCGCCGTGGACTGGCTGTGGCGCCACGCCTGGCCCGCGATCATCGTGGTGGCCGCGCTCGCGGTGCTCGAGGCGGGCTGGTCAGGGAGTTCCAGCATCGGGGTCATGCCGACGACGCTCCCGGCCCTGGACCGCCCGATCGCGGCCGACCATTCCAACTCCATCGTGGTCGACGCGCCGTTCGGCCTGCGCGGCGGGATCCCCCTGTACGGGGGGCAGTTTGCGGCTCAGTCCCTGGTCCTGGCGACCAGCGACGGGCATCCGCGGGCGGTCTCCTACACCTCCTGGGTGCCGGCCGCGACCATAAGCGGGATCAAGAAGCACCCGTTCTACACGCTGCTCGTCAGCTCCTCTAACTACATTTCCGGCACGCCAGTGGTGCTGAAGGCGTCACCGGCCCAGCTGGCGGCCGCCCGGCGGGACGCCCGGCGCATGGACATCGGCTGGGTGCTGGTCTGGACCAAGAATCCCCTGATCGCCCGGTACCTGGTCGCCACCGGCTTCCGTCTCGACTACCGGGCGGACGGCGCCGCCGTCTACCGGCCGGTCAGCTGACCGGATCCGGATGGCCGCCGCACGCCGCCGCAGTCCGGCACGCACTCAGCCCGGCATCGCCTCAGTCGGCAGGCGGAACCTCGCCGAGCAGCCCCTCGGCGGCCAGGCCGCGCACCAGGCCGCGCAGGCCAGCCGACAGGCCCTCCCGCTCTTCGGCGGTCAGGGCGCCGAGGATCCTCGCCTGGCGGGAATGCCACGCGTTCCACAGCCGGGCCGCCACCGCCGCGCCCTCGGCGGTCAGGTAGAGCCGTACGTAGCGCTGGTTGCCTTCGTCCCGGCCGCGGCGGATCCAGCCCTTCCGCTCCAGGCCGGCGGCCAGGCGGCTGACGGTGCTCTTCTCCAGGCCGAGCAGGCCGGCCAGCTCGCCCTGGGCGATGCCGCGCGCCTTGACCAGCTCGATCAGCGCACGCGCCTCGGACCCGGACAGCTGCGGGATCCCGGCCGCGGACACGACGCCGTCGGCGGCGCCGTCGGTGAGGCTGTGCCCCGGCGTGGCATCCCCGGACGCAGCAGATCCGGGCGCGAAGCGGTCCGTGACGGCGCTATCCCGGACCGTGCCGTTCCTGACCGCGCTGTCCCCGGCGGCCGGGCTGACCAGGCGCAGCAGCTGAGCGAGGAGCCGCCCCAACTCGGTGTCGTCCAGTGTGTCGCCCACAACAACAGTTGTACCGCACAACCGTGCGAGTGGTACAGTCGCCGCGTGATAGTTGCTGTGTACAACTCACAACAGTGGTGTCCGGGCCGGAACTCGCGGCGTCGTGCCACAGCAGAGTCGGTGACATGAGCAACGACAGGCGCCTGAGCGCGCCGGGCCGGCTCATGGGCGAGGACGACGGTGCAACTGCCGGAGTCGTGACCGCAGATCTCCCGGCCGAGCCGCTGGCCGAGTTCGCGGCCGCGCACGGGCTGCGGCCGGCCGCGGAGCGGCCGCCGATCGGCCGTTACCTGCAGAACCTCTGGCAGCGCCGGCACTTCATCATGGCCTTTGCCACCGCGCGCAACATCGCGATGTACACCGAGGCCAGGCTCGGCCAGCTGTGGCAGGTGCTCACCCCGCTGCTCAACGCCGGGGTCTACTTCCTCGTCTTCGGCCTGCTCCTGAAGATCAACCGGGGCATTCCGAACTATCTGGGCTTCCTGGTCACCGGCGTCTTCGTGTTCAACTTCACGCAGCGGGCCTTCATCACCACGTCGACGGTGATCACCGAGAGCCTGCCGCTGATCCGGGCGCTCCGCTTCCCCCGGGCCGCGCTCCCGCTCGCGTACGTGATGATCGAGCTCGAGCAGATGATGCTGTCCATGGTCGTGCTGGCCGTGATCTTGCTGATCACCGGTGAGCCCATCACCTGGTACTGGCTGCTGGCCATCCCGGCGCTGCTGCTGCAGACAATCTTCAATGTCGGCGCAGGCCTGGCCACCGCGCGGCTGGGGTCCACGGTCAACGACTTCAGCCAGCTGCTGCCGTTCCTGATGCGCACCTGGCTGTACGTGTCCGGCGTGCTGTACCAGATCTCCACGCTGGACATCGCGCGCAAGTGGGTCGCCCTCCTGCAGATCAACCCCGTGGCCATCTACATCACGCTGGTCCGCGAGGCCATGATGCAGACGCAGCGGGAGAGCCAGCCTGGAGCCAAGCCATACAACGCCCAGCTCTGCCACGTCTGGGCCACGCTCGGCCATCGCGTCGGCGCGTCGCAACAGCTGCAGATGGACAGCGCCTACTGTCACGAGGTCACCAACCCGGCCCACTACTGGTATTACGGAATAGCCTGGGCGGTGCTGGCCCTGGTGGTCGGGTTCTTCTTCTTCTGGCGGGCGGAGGCGAAGTATGGCCGCGGCTAAGCCGATGGTGGTGGTTGACGACCTGCATGTCGTCTACCGCGTGTTCGGCGCGGGCGGGGACAAGGGCACCGCGGCCACCGCGCTGCTGCGGATCATGGGCCGCAAGACCCGGGGCTCGATCCGCGAGGTGCACGCGATCCGCGGGGTCTCGTTCGTGGCCTACCGCGGCGACGCGGTGGGGGTCATCGGCCGGAACGGCTCCGGCAAGACCACGCTGCTGCGGGCCGTGGCCGGCCTGCTGCCGCCCGAGCAGGGCAACGTCTACACCGACGGCGAGGCCGCGCTGCTCGGGGTGAACGCCGCGCTGCTCGACGACCTCACCGGCGAGCGCAACGTGGTGCTCGGCTGCCTGGCCATGGGCATGAGCAAGAAGGAGACCAAGGAGAAGTATCCCAGCATCGTTGACTTCTCCGGGGTCGGCGAGTTCGTCGACCTGCCGATGAAGACCTACTCATCCGGCATGGGCTCCCGGCTGCGCTTCGCGATCGCGGCCTCCAAGAGCCAGGACATCCTGCTTGTCGACGAGGCGCTGGCCACCGGCGACGCCGAGTTCCGGGTCAAGAGCCACGCCCGGATCCAGGAACTGCGCAAGGACGCGGGCACGGTCTTCCTGGTTGCGCACAACCTGGAAGAGGTCGAGCAGACCTGCAACCGGGTGATCTGGATGGAGCGCGGTGAGATCGTCACCCAGGGCGACAACGTGATCGAGATCATCGACCGGTACATCGCGGCCTCGGGCGGCGCCCCGGTCGATCGTGACCCGGTCACCGGCGCGCGGATCCACTCCCGGGTGCCCGCCAAGACCTGAGACCGCTAGACCTTCTCGGCCTGGCCAGCCGGGTGGGCCGCGGATGCCTTGGCGGGTGACTCCCCGTTCTTCCCGCTCTCCTCGGCCGCGACGCGCAGCTCCAGCCGCATGATCGTGCCGCCGCCCTTGCGCTCGTCGGCAGCGATCTCGCCGCCCTGCTCCCTGGCCAGCTGGCGCACGATGTACAGCCCCAGGCCGATGCCGCCGAACCGCCGCCGGTCACCGGTCTCGCCCTGCACGAACCGCTCGAAGATCCGCTCCCGGTCGGCGGCCGGGATGCCGATCCCCTCGTCCTCGATCGTGACCTGTATCTGGTCGCCGTCCTGCTTCGCCTGCACGGTGACCTTCCCGCCGTCGGGCGAGTACTTGTAGGCGTTCTCAAGCAGCTGGCCGACGATGATGTCGGTGGCCGTCGGATCGCCGATGGCCTTCGGCAGCTGATCGGGAATGTCGACCGCCAGCGTGTGCTGCTCCGACAGGGGCCGGAACGCGACCGCGGCCCCGCGCAGCAGCCCGCCCAGGTCGAACGGCGCGTTATTCACCTGCAGCTGATCCGCTCCCGCTCTCGAGCCCAGCAGCAGCTGCTCCACCAGCCTGGCCAGCGCGCCCGCCCGGTCCGCGATCGTCTGCACGGCGCTGCGGCGGTCGGCGTCGGTCAGCTTCTCCCACCGGCTGGCCAGCGTGCTGGCGAAACCCTGGACCACGGTGATCGGGGTCCGCAGCTCATGGCTGGTGGTGGCCAGGAACAGGTCCTTGGCCTCCTCGAGCTCCTTGGCCGCCGTGACGTCGCGGAAGTCGACCACCTGCTCGTCGCGGCCCTCAAGCCCGGTGCACAGCACGTCCAGCCAGCGGCCGCTGTCCAGCTTGTGGGTCAGCTTGGCTCCGGGCTCCGGCAGCGGGAACGGCGGCGGCTGGCCGGTGGCTTCCGCGGCCGAGACGCCGGTCAGCTCGTGCGCGGCCGGGTTCCACATCTGGACCAGGCCGTCTCCGTCGAGCACCGCGATGCCGTCGGCGCTGGCATCGATGACCGCGCGCTCGTGCTCCCGCTGCTTGACGACCTCCTCGTACGCGGTCGCGTTGGACAGCGCCACGCTGGCGTGCCCGGCCAGCAGCTCGAGCAGTTCCAGCTCGACGTGGCCCACCTTGCGCCTGGAGTACAAGGCGTACAGCGCGCCGTACGGGCGGCCTCTCACGTGCGACATGCTCAGCGCGATCGTGTGCAGCCCGGGCAGGGCGGACCAGATCGTGTCCTCGAACTGAGACGACTCGGCGGTGGCCATCATCACCGTCTTGCCGGACCGCATCAGCTCGCCGACCATGCTGGAGGCCAGGTCCGCGGTCCGGCCGCGGAGCCGCACGGGCAGCCCGTCCATGCTGACCAGGCGCAGCATGTCCTTCTCTATCAGCACGAACCCGCCGGCGTCCGCCCTGGTCAGCTCGCGAAGGCTGGCCGCGATCCGGTCCAGAACGGCCGACGGCTCGAGCTGCGCGTTCATGTCGGCGACGACGTCGCCCAGGCGGCGCACCACCCGTGCGCGCTCGGCCATGTAGTGCTTGACGGCCTCATCACCCGCGGTCTGGTGACAGACGCTGACCCAGCCGATCGTCTCGCCCGTGCTGCTGATCAGGGCGCTGGTGTCGATGCGCAGGTCGAGTAGCGCGCCATCCTTGCGGAGCCTTCTGGTGGCGAACGAGACCTGGCCGCCGCTGGCCACATGCTCGAGCACCGCGTTGTGCTCGGCTTTCAGCTCTTCCGGGATAAACGACAAATCCAGGCCGACGACTTCGGATGCCTTCCAGCCGAACATGCGCTCCGCAGCCGGGTTCCACAGCGTGACGGTCCGGTCCGGGCCGAAGGCGATAATTGCGTCAGCGGCACACTCAATGACAGCGCGCGCGGTTGCGTCAATCCGCTCCCGGTCGCGGCCGCTCCCCACCGCCAGCCTAAGGGCCACGACTCATGATCCCACCGCAAGGCGCCACATGGTCGGTGAAAACCCGTGAAATTTCAGTGGTAACCCGCCCGGCGGCGGCCCTGCAGGTGAATCCCGCTTTAGCGGCACCGCAACGCACGAGGAACCGAGCGCGCGAAGCGCACGTCCAATGGGCATGAAGCGAGACATGCTTAGGGTTCGGACCGGCGCTCGGTACCTCCTGATCGCCGCGGTCTGCGCGGCCGCCGCCACCGCGTGCGGCACCACTCCGGCTCCTTCGGGCGCGGCGGCCCCGAGCAGCACGGCCACGACACCGCCGAAGGTGTCCCTGGACATCACCGTGAGCACCACTCCCGGTGTCCCGCCGAAGCACTGGACGCTGCGCTGCGACCCGGCCGGCGGCAGTCATCCCGACCCGGCGGCCGCCTGTGCCGTCCTGCTCAAGGCGAAGAACCCGTTCGCCCCGCTACCCAAGGGCATCATGTGCCCGATGATCAGGGTCGGCACGAAGGCCGCCATCGTCAAGGGAACCTACTTCGGCAAGCACGTCGACGTCACGTTCACCGAAGGCGGCTGCAGGCTCGCCCAGTGGGAGCAGATCGGGCAGATCTTTAACTAGGGCTCACTTGAGCAGCCGGGACATTCGCCGGTCGGCGAGCGGCTTGCCGCCGGTCTGGCAGGTCGGGCAGTACTGCAGCGCCGAGTCGGCGAAGGACACCTCGCGGACGGTGTCACCGCACACCGGGCACGGCTGGCCCGCGCGCCCGTGCACCCGCAGCCCGGCCTTCTTCTCCGCCTTCAGGTCGCCCGCGGCCAGCCCGGCTGACCGGTCGATCGCCTCGCGCAGCGTGCCCACGATCACGGCGTGCAACTCGGCCACCTCGTCCGGGGTCAGGCTCGCGGCCAGTCGGTACGGCGACATCCTGGCCGCGTGCAGGACCTCGTCCGAATAGGCGTTGCCGATGCCCGCGATCACCGACTGATCGCGGAGCACGCCCTTGATCTGGGTTCTGCGCCCGGCCAGGATGGCGGCCAGTGCGGCCACGGTGAAGCCGGGGTCCAGCGGATCCGGCCCGAGCGACGCGATTCCGGGAACCGCCGCCGGATCGGTCACCAGGTACACCGCGAGCCGCTTGCGGGTCCCGGCCTCGGTGAGGTCGAGTCCGGAGCCGTCGGTGAACCGGAGCCGGAACGCCAGCGGGCCCTTGCCCGGCCGCGGCGGCTGCTCGGGCAGGCTGTCCCGCCAGCGCAGCCAGCCCGCCCTGGCCAGGTGGACGATCAGGTGCAACTGCTCAGGCCCCGTCACCAAATCCAGGAACTTGCCATAACGCTTAGTCCCGGTGATGGTCTGGCCACGCAGAGCAGTCAGGGGTGGATCGTAGGTCTTCAGCACGGAGATCTCGGCGACGTCCGCCCGGTCGATGACCCGGCCCGCGGCCCGTTCCCGCAGGTCCGCGGCGAGGGACTCCACCTCGGGTAGTTCTGGCACAGTTTCGATTCTGCCTGGTCCGGCGCGGGATCCACCACCGTGCGGGCGCGGCGGAGGGCGGCGCGGGCGCGGCCGGGCGACAGATCGGGCCGAAATATCTGGCCGAACCGGATGAGCTAAAACCAGGTTCCACGCCGACCGGTGGCAAGAAACTCTGCATGCGCCTAAGCTGCGGCCAGCGAACTGGAAGGGGGGCAGGGAGGAACAAGCAGCAACGTAGTGGGCGAGGAGGGATTTGAACCCTCACGTCCTCTCGGACACACGGACCTGAACCGTGCGCGTCTGCCGTTCCGCCACCCGCCCTGGGCAGTGAGTCAGGTTAGCACGTCCGCAAGCAATGCCACGTCGCCGATACCATCGGATGCGAGCAGACGCGAGGAGGGAGAGGGGGTACCCGGTGGGAGTTCTGCAGCGCTTTGAGCACAGGCTCGAGGAGATGGTCGAGGGTGCCTTCGCGCGGGCGTTCAAATCGGAACTGCAGCCGGTGGAGATTGCCAGTGCCGTGCAGCGCGAAATGGACGATCGCGCCGCCATCGTGGCGCAGGGCCGGACCCTGGTTCCGAACGACTTCGTCGTGGAACTGGCCGAGACGGATTACGAGCGGCTCGAGGTCTACGCCGACAGCCTCGGCATCGAGCTGGCCACGCTGGCTCGCGAGCACGCCAGGGAACAGGGCTACTCGTTCGTCGGCCCGGTGCGGATGCGCTTCGAGGGCGTTCCCGACCTCACCACCGGGACGTTCCGGATCCGGTCCGGCGTCATCCGCGGCACCACGGTCGAGGACGGCGAGATCCGCAGGCCGGCCAGCGATCTTCCGCGCCCGGCGGGCGGTTTCGCCGGAACGCCGCGGCTGCTCGTGTCCGGGCCGGAACCGGGCGCGGACGGCAACACGCAGCGCACGTACGAGCTCAGCGCGCCGCTGACCATACTTGGCCGGGGCACCGACTGCGACCTCCGCCTGGTCGATCCCGGTGTCTCGCGACACCACGCCGAGCTGCGCGTCGAGGACGGAGAGGTCGTCCTGGTTGACCTCGGCTCCACCAACGGCACGTTCGTCAACGGTCAGCCGGTACGGCGCGTGGCCCTGACCGATGGCACGCGCGTCACCCTGGGCCGCACGACCCTCGTCTTCCGCAGGGACGGTATCTACTGACAGCCCGCGACCGCACGACCGCACCAGCGCCGGTACCACTACGACCGGCTGACGACGCCGCCCGGAACCGGCGGCGCCGGCAGCCACTGACCAGCAGAGGGCAGCAAAGGCATGACCCGATGACCGCGCTCACGCTCACGCTCATCAGGCTCGCGTTTCTCGCCGTCCTGTGGCTGTTCGTGATTGCCGCGGTGGGCGTGGTGCGCACCGATCTCTTCGGTAACTCCTCCTCCGCCCCGTCGCGCAGGCAGGCCCGTAAGCAGCGCCAGCGACAGCCGCGCCCGATGCCACCGCAGCCAGCCAAGCCCCCGCGGCCCCAGCGGAACCGGGTCTCACGCTCGACCCCGCAGCAACTCCTCGTCACGGCGGGCGCGCTGGCGGGCACCAGCCTGGGCCTCGCTGATCAGCAGATCACCATCGGCCGCGCGAATGATGCCACACTGGTGCTGAACGATGACTACGCTTCGACCCGGCATGCCCGGCTGTTCCCGCAGGATGGTCAGTGGATTGTCGAGGATCTCGGCTCAACCAACGGCACCTACCTTGACCGTCAGAAGGTAACGCAGCCGACCCCGGTACCCGTCGGCGTGCCGATCCGCATTGGTAAGACTGTCCTGGAACTGCGCAGATGACACTTGCACTCCGCTACGCGGTCCGCTCAGACGTCGGCCTCCTCCGCGAGGGGAACGAGGATTCGGCGTACGCGGGCCCGCACCTGCTCGCGATCGCCGACGGCATGGGGGGGCATGCCGCAGGCGAAGTAGCCAGCTCCGTGGCGATTTCTGCCCTCGCGGGCCTCGACGAGGATGTGCCCGTCGACCAACTGCTCGGCGCGCTCGCCGCGGCGGTCGCCTCGGCCAACAGCACGCTGCACGAGATGAGCGTCGAGGACCCGTCGGTCGAGGGCATGGGCACCACGCTGACCGCGCTGCTGTGGTCGGCCGGCACGATCGCCATCTGCCATATCGGTGACTCCCGGGCCTACCTGCTCCGCGACGGAGACTTCCACCAGATCACGCGCGATCACACGCTGGTCCAGTCGCTGGTCGATGACGGCCGGCTCAGCCCGGCTCAGGCGGCCACGCACCCGCAGCGCTCGCTGGTAATGCGCGCGCTGCAGAGCGGCACCGAGGCCGAGCCCGACCTGTCCCTGATCGAGGCCAAGGCCGAGGACAGGTACCTGCTGTGCTCGGACGGCCTGTCCGACGTGGTCAGCGAGGACACCCTGCGCGACACGCTGACCAGAATCGCCGACCGTGACCAGGTAGTGACGCAGCTCATCGAGCTCGCGATCCGCGGCGGCGGCCCGGACAACATCACCTGCATCGTCGCCGACGTGGTGGACAGCGAGGCGGACCCGCCGACCGGCCAGGTCTCCATGGTGGTCGGAGCGGCATCGAACGGCGACGGCCGGCCCCGGCTGCGCACCGACAGCCCGGCCGGGCGCGCGCACCTGCTGACCCGCGCCGGGCCGGCCGCGCCGGGAATCACCGCGGTGACAACGGCGCCCGAGGCGCCAGCCGCCGCCGAGAGCGGGCCCGCAGAAGCAGCAGAGGACGCCGACGGTGGCGCGGATCACCGCGCGCCGCGGCGCCGCTGGCCGGTGGTCACCACGATCCTGGCCGTCCTGCTGATCGTGATCGTCGGCGGCAGCTACGCGGCCTGGCGCTATACGCAAACCCAGTACTACGTGGGCACCGACGGCAAGCAAGTGATCATCTACCGCGGGGTCAACCAGCGGGTGCTCGGGATGAGCCTGTCCAGCGTGTACCAGGCGACCGGCATCCCGCTCTCCCACGTGCCGACCACCGACCTCACGCAGGTCCAGAGCACGATCCCGGCCAGCAACCTGGCCTCCGCGCAGAAGACCGTGGGCAACATCCGCCAGACCTATGCCTGCGATCAGTACGCAGCCGCCTACGCGAAGTGGGTGGCGAACAAACCCAAGCCGCGCAAGGAAACGGTCACGGTGAAGGGCAAGAAGGTCGTGCGCACCGTGACCCCCGCTCCCCCGCCCGCGCCCAAGGCGCCCAAGGGCTGCTCGCCGCAGCAAGGGACGACCGGGTGACCGCGATCTCCACCCCATCCGCTCGGCCCTCCGCCGGTGCGGCGGCCGCGATGCCGCGCGGCCGCCGCCGGACCGAACTGCTCATGCTGGCGTTCGCCGTCGGCGTCGTCCTGTTCGCCTACGCCAGCGTCGGATTCGGCCTTAACGGTAAAGTGCCCGCCGGCCTGGTCGAGTACGGCCTCGCGTTCGCGGTCATCGTCTTCATCGCGCACCTGGCCGTGCGGCGGTTCGCGCCGTGGGCCGACCCGCTGCTGCTGCCGCTGGCGGCGCTGCTGAACGGCCTGGGCATCGTGATGATCTACCGGCTGCAGGAGTCGGGGCGGAACGGCAACCCGGGCGTCCAGATCAGCACGATCACGAGTTCCACCACGACCGCGCAGGTGCTGTACAGCGCGGTCGGCGTGGCCGCCTTCGTCGCCGTCCTGGTGTTCATCCGCGAGGTGCGGGCGCTGCAGCGCTACACCTACACCCTCGGCGTCATCGGCCTGATCCTGCTGGCCATCCCGGCGCTGCTGCCGGACAGCATCAGCGAGATCCCGGGCACCGGCGCCAAGATCCAGATCGCGGTGGGCGGCTTCACCATCCAGCCGGAGCAGTTCGCCGAGCTCGCCCTGGCCGTGTTCTTCGCCGGCTACCTGGTCTCCAAGCGGGACGTGCTGGCCCTGGCCGGCCGCCGGTTCCTGGGCATCGACCTGCCCCGGGCCCGCGACCTGGGCCCGGTGCTGATCGCCTGGGGGGCCAGCCTGCTGCTGCTGGTCTTCGAGAGCGACATCGGCACGTCCGCGCTGTTCTTCGGCATGTTCGTGGCGATGCTGTACATCGCCACCCAGCGCACCTCCTGGCTGCTGATCGGCATCCTGCTGTTCGTCTTCGGCGCGTACGTGGCCAGCAAGCTCTTCAGCCATGTCGGCGCCCGATTCACCGCCTGGCTGCACCCGTTCTCGGCAGCTAACGTCTTCTGCAATCCGTCCGCCCATTCGCACTGCGTGTCCTCCTACCAGCTCGTGCAGGGCCTGTACGGGATGGGCGTCGGCGGGATCCTCGGCAGCGGGCTCGGCCACGGCCAGCCGTACTTCACTCCGCTGGTGCAGAGCGACTTCATCATCACGGCGTTCGGCGAGGAACTGGGCCTGACCGGCCTGATGGCCATGCTGCTGATCTTCGGCCTGATCGTGCAGCGCGGCCTGCGCGCGGCGATCGCGGTCCGCGACCCGTTCGCGAAGCTGCTCGGCGGCGGCCTGGCGTTCGCGATCGCGCTGCAGGTGTTCATCATCGTCGGCGGCGTGACCAACCTGATCCCGCTGACCGGCATCACCACGCCGTTCCTGTCCCAGGGCGGCTCTTCACTACTGGCCACCTGGGCGCTGGTCGGGCTGCTGATGCGGATCAGCGACACCGCACGGCGGCCGGCCCCGCAGCCGATCCAGGACGAGGGCATGACGCAGGTGGTGCGGGCCGCATGAACCGCGCGCTGTTCCGCCTGTCCCTGGCCTGCCTGGCCATGTTCGTGCTGCTGCTGATCAACGTGAACTACGTGCAGGCGTTCGAGGCCGGCAGCCTGGCCGGCAAACCGGGCAACGCCCGCACGTTCAACCAGCAGTTCCAGTACCAGCGCGGCTCGATCATCGCCAACGGCGTTGGCGGCCCCACCACGATCGCCGAGTCGCTGCCGGTGAAGGGCTCGTCGGCGTCCGGCAGCACGATCTACCAGCGCCATTACCCGGGCGGCGCGGCCTACGCCCCGGTCACTGGCTTCGACTCGGTCTACGGCGCGACCGGCATCGAGTCCGCCTACCAGAAGTACCTGGCCGGCACGGCCCCGAGCCTGGCCGTGCACAACCTGATCAGCCTGCTGACCGGCAAGCCCAAGCAGGGCGCGACCGTCTTCCTCACGATCAGCCCGAAGGCACAGCAGGCCGCTTACCAGGCGCTACAGAACGACGGCGGGCACCAGGCCGCAGCCGTCGCCATCGACCCGACCACCGGCGCGATCCTGGCCCTGGCGTCCGTCCCCACGTTCGACCCGAACCGGCTCACCACGCTGGACGGCCCCAAGTTCGTCAAGATTGACAACGAGCTGCTGGCCGATCCGTCCCAGCCGCTGCTCAACCGGGCCATTAACGAGACCTACCCGCCAGGCTCCTCGTTCAAGGTGGTGACCAGCTCGGCGGCGTTCTCGACCGGCAAGGTCGCGAGCCCGTCCACCACGGTCCCCGCGCCGCAGCCGCTCACGCTGCCCAACGGCAACCAGCTCAACAACGACGGCGGCGAGACCTGCGGCGACGGCCACCCGCAGGTCATCCAGGCGTTCTGGCTGTCCTGCAACACGGCGTTCGGCGGGATCGGCATCAAGCTGGGCGGCGCTACGCTGCACGACTACGCGACCAAGTTCGGCATGAACGACTCGGGCCTGACGATCCCGATGCCGGTATCGGAGAGCGTCGTCCCCCTGCAACTCGATCCGTCGTTGACCGCGTTCACCGCCATCGGTCAGTACAACGACGAGTTGACGCCGCTGCAGGAGGCCATGGACGCCGCGGCGATCGCCAACCACGGCACGCTGATGCGCCCTTACCTGCTGGACCAGGTGCAGGCGCCGGACCTGACCATGATCGCCAGCACCACCCCGTCGATGCTGTCGCAGGTCGTCAGCCCGCAGGTGGCCAGCGAGGTCCAGCAGATGATGGTCCAGGTGACCCAGAATCCGGCCGGCACCGCCTACCAGACGGCCGGCCTCCCGACCGTCGGCAGCCTCGTGATCGCCGGCAAGACCGGCACGGCCGAGAACGGCCCCAGCAGCACCGACCTCGATGACGCGGTCTTCACCTGCTTCGCGCCCGCCAGCGACCCGAAGATCGCGGTCGGCGTCATGGTCAAGGGCGGCGGCTTCGGCGCCGATGCCGCGGCGCCGATTGCCGTCAAGATCATCGAAGCTTACCTGGGGGTGCACTAGTGCCAGCCAGTCGGAATCAATACAACGCAGGGCGGTAACGCAAAGTGCGAGACATGACTCAGCCACGGCTGCTCGGCGGCCGGTACGAACTCGACGGGGTCGTCGGGCGCGGTGGCATGGCCGAGGTCTACCGGGCCCGCGACATCCGTCTCGACCGCATCGTCGCGGTCAAGACCCTCCGCGACGACCTGGCCCGTGACCAGACATTCCAGGCCAGGTTCCGCCGTGAGGCGCAGTCCGCCGCGTCGCTCAACCACCCGAGCATCGTGGCGGTCTACGACACCGGCGAGGACATGCTCGGCCCCACCCCGGTGCCCTACATCGTGATGGAGTACGTCGACGGCCGGACCCTGCGCGACCTGCTCAGGGACGACCGCAGGCTGCTGCCGGAGCGGGCGCTCGAGATCACCGACGGGGTGCTGCGGGCGCTGGACTACAGCCACCGCAACGGGATCGTGCACCGCGACATCAAGCCCGGCAACGTGATGCTGACCAGGACCGGCGACGTCAAGGTGATGGACTTCGGCATCGCCCGGGCGGTCAGCGACGCGCAGGCCACGATGACCCAGACCGCGCAGGTCATCGGCACCGCGCAGTACCTGTCGCCGGAGCAGGCCCGGGGCGAGCGGGTGGACGCCCGCAGCGACCTGTACTCCACCGGATGCCTGCTGTACGAGCTGCTGACCGGGCGGCCCCCGTTCACCGGCGACTCGCCCGTGGCCATCGCCTACCAGCACGTACGGGAGAACCCGGTCCCGCCGTCCCGGGTGGACCCGGAGATTCCCGCCTGGGCGGATTCGATCGTGCTCAAGGCCATGGCCAAGGACCCCGGGGACCGCTACCAGTCGGCCGGGGAGATGCGCAACGACATCCAGCGCGCGCTGCAGGGCATGCCGGTCGCCGCGCCGACGCGGTTCGACGCCTATCAGGGCACCCGGCGGATGGGGCAGCAGACCCAGATGGCCGGCTCGACCAGCGCGATCCCGCCGTATGACTACGGACCCGAGGACGAGCGGCCGGGCGGCGGCCGCAAGAAGTGGCCGTGGGTGGTGGCGGCCCTGGTGGCCCTGGCCCTGATCGCCGGCCTGATCTGGGGGTTCAACTACGTCTCCGGCAGCGGGGGCAACAACGCGGTGCCGAACGTCGTCGGCCTGCCCAAGGCGGTGGCCGAGCAGGACATCGTGAAGGCGAACCTGGTGCCGGTGGCCGTGAACCAGGCCTCGAGCAGCGTGCCCCCGGGCGACGTGGTCAGCACCAGCCCCCCGTTCGGCACCAAGCTGGCCAAGAACGCCACGGTCAAGCTGCTCGTGTCCACCGGCGCCGCGAAGGTCACGGTCCCGAAGGTGGTCGGGCAGAGCGAGACCGCGGCCATGAACGAGCTGCAAGGCAAGGGCTTCTCGGTTAACGAGAAGGCCGAGCCGAACTCGACGGCGCCGGCCAACCAGGTGGTGAAGCAGAGTCCGGCGGCGGGCGTAGCGGTGGCCAAGGGCAGCACGGTCACGATCTACGTCTCCGGCGGCGGCACCCAGGTTCCCCCTGTGGTTGGGCAGAGCCAGGCCGCCGCCACCCAGACTCTCGAGAACGACGGGTTCAGCGTCAACGCCGAGACCAACTCCGGCCCGCCTGGCTTCACGCCGGGCACGGTGTGGAAGACGAGCCCGACCGCGGGGACGGTGCTGCCGCAAGGCTCCACGGTCACCATCGACATCGCCGCCCAGCCGCAGACCTCGTCGCCGTCGCCGTCGTCGTCGCCCAGTCCGTCGTCGTCACCATCCCCCACCGGGTCGCCGAGCCCGTAGAATTCACCCAGGAGGCGGCCGTGCCCAAGTCTCGCGTCAGAAGTAAGGCGGTTTACACACCGCCACCGAAGTCAGCCAAGTCGAAGGTCAGCCCGCGCTGGCTGGTCCCGACCATGCTGGGCTGCCTGCTGTTCGGCCTGGCCTGGATCGCGCTCTTCTACATCACCGGGGGGACCACGCCCGTCCAGAGCGCGCTCGGCGACTGGAATCTGGTCGCCGGGTTCGGGTTCATCATCGTCGGCGTGGCGCTCTCCACCAAGTGGCGCTGAGGACCGAATCACAACGCCGTGATTCGGTGCACACCGTCATCCACAGCCTGTGAATAACCGGCTGGTACCGCGGCGGCTCAGCTGAGGGCGGCCGCCGCGAGCTGGTGATTACGGGCCAGCAGGGCGAGAGCCAGGATGGCCAGCACGGCGACGGTCGCCCCGCCCTGGATCAGGGCTCGGTTCGTGCGCGGCGCATAGGCGTAGGCGGCGGTCAGCAGGCCGCCGGCCAGAATGCCGCCCACGTGCGCCTGCCAGGCTATGCCCGGCACCACGAAGCCGATCACCAGGTTCAGCACCACCACGGTGACGATCCACCGGCTGTCCAGGTGCAGTCGCCTGGCCACCACGAACCAGGCACCGAACAGGCCGAAGATCGCGCCCGAGGCGCCGAGCGCCTCCACGTTCGCCGGGCCGATGAGGTAGAACATCACCGAGCCGCCGATCGCGCTGACCAGGTACACGGTCAGGAAGCGGGTGTGGCCGAGCAGCCGTTCGAGCGCCGGGCCGACCAGGATCAGCGCCCACATGTTGAACGCGATATCCAGCGGCCCGAGGCCGCTCAGGCCGGGCGGCGGCAGGAACGCGGAGGTGATCAGCCGGTACCACTGGCCCTGGGACACGCCCTGCAGCGGGCCTCCGGGCACGATCTCGGCCCGGCCGAGCATCGCCCAGTCATTCGCGATGCTGGGGTGCGCCAGTTCCACGAGGTAGAGCAGGACGTTGATGCCGACCAGGGCCCAGGTGACCGCGGCGCTGGCCGCGGGGCGGCCGCCGAACACGGCGGCGCCGCGGCGGGTGCCCCGGTTTCCCTCCCGCACGCAGTCGACGCACTGCTGGCCGACCGCCGCGGAGCGAAGGCAATCCGGGCAGGCCGGCCGGCCGCATCGTACGCAGGACACGTAGGTCTCCCGGCTCGGATGCCGGAAGCAGGCGGGGACGCTCGTGCCCGGGTCGGCGGGTGGGCCTGGGGGGACGGCCATTGTCCTACCTGGCGTCTTCCCCGGCGTCGCCATCCGGCCGTTCGATCGAGACCGACTCGAGCACGACATCGGTAACCGGGCGGTCGTTCCGGCCGGTCTGCACCTGGCTGATCTGGTCGACGACGTCGCTGCCGTCGATGACCTCGCCGAAGATGGTGTGCCGGCCGTTGAGGTGGGGCGTCGGCGCCACGGTGATGAAGAACTGCGACCCGTTGGTACCCGGGCCCGCGTTGGCCATGGCCAGCAGGTACGGCCGGTCGAAGGAGAGGTCGGGATGGAACTCGTCGGCGAACCTGTAGCCCGGGCCGCCGGTCCCGGTGCCGAGCGGATCCCCGCCCTGGATCATGAAGCGCGGGATCACCCGGTGGAAGACCGTCCCGTCGTAGAGCCTTCCCTCCGTGGACTTGCTGGTCCGCGGATCGGTCCACTCGCGTGAACCCTCGGCGAGCTCGACGAAATTCCGCACTGTCTTCGGCGCATGGTCGGGGAAGAGCCGTACGTGCACGGTTCCCTGGCTGGTCCGCAGCGTTGCGGTGAGCGTATTAGTCATGGCAAGAATCCTCGCACGGCCAGACTATTGCTCCGGCCCGTGTGCTCGAACCGGCCCGCCGAAGGGCCCAACTGCCCTCACCCACCTCCCCATCCCCTCACCTCCCCATCCCCCCGCCCACCTCCCCATCCCCCCGCCCACCTCCCCAGCCCCCTTCACTGGGCGATCCGGCCGATAACGGTTGACCGGCCAGCCCCGGGGAAGTGTGTCAGGCGGGGAACACTCATGGGAGGTTCGATGTCCCTTATGACCAAGAAGATTAACGACGGCAGCGCGAGACAGCGCGCGGTCGACACCGCCTCGCAGGTCGTGCCGATGGCCAAGAACACCGCCTCGCAGGTCGTACCGATGGCCAAGAACACCGCCTCGCAGGTCGTGCCGATAGCCAAGAACGCAGGCCTCGCGGCCAAGCAGGGCGCGGAAGACGCCGTGGCCTGGGCCGCGCCGCACGTGAAGGATGCGCGCACCTGGGCCGCGCCGCACGTGG
Source organism: uncultured Actinomycetota bacterium (assembly GCA_963729365.1). GTDB lineage: Bacteria > Actinomycetota > Actinomycetes > Streptosporangiales > Streptosporangiaceae > JASHPR01. The sequence continues at coordinate 101,062 of CAVSNQ010000001.1, read as the reverse complement.
AGCAGGCCGGTATCGCCGTGCGGGACAAGATCGGGCCGGCCATCTCGGAGAAGATCGCGCCGACGATCTCGTCGGTGCTCGTCGAAGCCGCCCGCCGGCTGGACGACTCGCCGCCGCGGCGGCGGAGGCGCTGGCCGCGGGTGCTTGCGGGTTTCGCCATGGCCGCCGCGGCCGGCAGCGCGGTCGCCGCGATCGTGCTCCGGCGCAGGCCGGACATAGCCAGCTTCGGCACCGAGGACAGCACCACGCCGGCGCCGGGCACGGACAACGGCTCAGCCGCGCGGCCGGCCGCCGCAGAAGAGGAGTCGGTCAACGGACGTCCCCCCGCGTCCTGACCTCGCGCAGGCCGGCCCGCCCCTGACCCGGCGGGCCGGCTTCGTGTTTACCTCGAACCGGGCATGACATCTGTCATGCCCGGTTCGTGGTCCTGGGCCCATGAGCGGGGCCCGGCCTGCCCCTAGCGTGGCTGTAACCCGGCCCACACCCGCCGGCAGCACCGGCCGGTCGTGGCCGCGGCTGCTGGTGGGGCAGAATCGCTGTGTGTTGCTGAGCGAGCTCGTCGACGTCTCGGCTGCCGTCGCGGGCACCTCCGCCCGGAGCGCCAAGATCGAGCAGATCGCGGCGCTGCTGGTCCGGGTGCCGCCGGACGAGGTGGCCGCGGCCGTGGCCTTCCTGTCCGGAGAATTGCTGCAGGGCCAGATCGGCGTGGGATACGCGGCGCTCAGCGAGCTGCTCCGGGCCGGCCGCGCCGGCCCGCCCGCCGCGGCGCCGGCCCTCACCCTGGCCGATGCCGATGCCGCGTTCGAGGCGATCGGCGCGGTGACCGGGCCGGGTTCCCAGGCCGAGCGGCGGAGGCTGCTCGGCGAGTTCTTCGCCCGCAGCACGGAGCAAGAGCGAGAGTTCCTGGTCAGGCTGCTGGCCGGCGACCTCAGGCAGGGCGCGCTCGAGGGCGTCATGACCGACGCGGTGGCCAGGGCGGCCGACGTTCCCGCGGACGAAGTCCGGCGCGCGCACCAGCTGGGCGGGTCGCTGCCCGAGGTGGCCGAGACGGCACTGGGCGGCGCCGGACCCACCAGCCATCCCGCAGGCGGCGAAGGGCCCGTCCGTTCCGCGGATCAGGCGCTGGCCGCACTGCGCGGCTTCACGCTGCGCGTCGGCCGCCCGGCCCGGCCGATGCTCGCGGCCTCAGCGCCAGATGTGGCCGCCGCGCTCGGCCGGATCAGCCCGGCGGCCGCGGAATGGAAGATCGACGGCATCCGGATCCAGGTGCACCGGGCCGGGCCCGAGGTGGCCGTGTTCACCAGGACCCTGGATGACATCACCGCGCGAGTGCCCGAGATCGCCGAGGCCGCGCTGTCCCTCCCGGTAACCGCCGTGGTACTCGACGGTGAGGCGGTGGCGCTCGGCCCGGACGGGAGGCCGCGCCCGTTCCAGGTCACCGCGGCCAGGACCGCGAGCCAGGCCGACGTCGGACGGATGCGCGACCAGACCCCGCTCACACCGTTCCTGTTTGACCTGCTGCACCTGAACGGCGCCGACCTGATCGATGCGCCGGCCAGCGAGCGGCATCGGCGGCTGTCCGAGATCGTGCCGGCCGCGCTGCTGACCCCGCGCATCGTCACCGCGGATGTCGCCGCAGCCGAGTCCTTCTTCGCCGAGGCTGTCGCCCGCGGCCACGAAGGGATCGTGCTGAAGTCCCTGGACGCGCCGTACCGGGCCGGGCGCCGCGGCGGCGAGTGGATCAAGGTAAAGCCCAGGCACACGCTTGACCTGGTGATTCTCGCCGCTGAATGGGGACACGGCCGGCGCCGCGGCGTGCTGTCCAACCTGCATCTCGGCGCCCGCGACCCGGAGAGCGGCGGCCTGGTGATGCTGGGCAAGACCTTCAAGGGCCTGACCGACGAGATGCTCGCCTGGCAGACGGAACGGCTGCTCGACCTGGCCGACCCGCCGGCCCACGGCCCGACGGCGCGGACCGCCGCGAGGCGTACGGGGTGGTCCGGGTTCGTCCCGAGCTGGTCGTGGAGATCGCGTTCGACGGGGTGCAGGCGAGCCGGCGCTACCCCGGCGGCCTGGCCCTGCGGTTCGCCCGCGTACTGCGGTTCCGGCCCGACAAGAACGCGGCCGAAGCCGACACCATCGACGCCGTTCGCGCGGTTTGGTCCGGGCAATCCTAAAGCGCTTATTTGGGCACGGTAAAGCTTTATTTGAACTCGGTAAAGGTTTATTCGGGCTCGGCAAAGACTGAGCAAACAAGCCTTTGTCTGGCCGACGGTAATCCAGGTTTTCGAGTAATTTCGGCAAACGTAATCGTCGGAAGCGTCGACACGTGTCCGGAGCGTGGTGGGGTACGGGAGCGGGCGGGGCGGAGTAGCCGGCTTGACGACGACCGCCCAGCCACCCGCCGCGCCTGGGGTCGTCCGGCCGGCCAGGCTCGCCCCGCCGACGTTGCGTTCCGGATTCCTCGGCTGGATCGCCGCGGGCGCCATCGCCAGCTCGGTGCTGTTCATGATCACCGTGCTCGCGGCCGGGCCGAGCGCCGCGGTCCCGGTGATCCCGCGGAGCTGGCCGTCTCCGCCGCTGTGGCTCCCGCTGCACCTCTCCGAGGTGACGGTCACGACGCTGATCTACTCCGCGATCGTGATCGGCGCCGCAGGCGTGGCCTGCGGCCTGATCGCGGTCCGCCGTGGCGCGCGGCCGAACCTCCGGCTGCTGGTCGCCGCCGCGGTCATCGCGGTCGCCGCGCTGGCCGTGCTGCCCCCGGGCGGGTCCACCGACAGCCTCAGCTACGCCGCCTACGGCCGGATCGCCGTGCTCGGCCACAACCCCTACGTGATGACGCCGTCGCAGCTCCGCGCGACCGGCGACCCGATCGGCTTGCAGACCACCCGCAACTGGGCGGCCGACCCCTCGCTGTACGGCCCGGTGGCGATCGCGGCGGACTGGGCGGCGGCCAAGCTGGGCGGCACGTCGATCTCCTACATCGTGTTCTGGCTGAAGGTGATGTTCGCGCTGTCGTTCGGCGCGATCGCGCTGGCGCTGGACCGATTGCTGCGGTCAGACCCGGCAGCCCGGGCTCGCGCGCACCTGTTGTGGACCGTGAACCCGCTGATGCTGTGGGCGGTGATGGGCGGCGATCACATCGACGGGCTCGGTGCCGGCCTGGGGATCCTTGGCCTCCTGGTCGCCCGCACCGCCGCGGCAGGCCCGGGCGCCAAGATCCCGCCCGCCCGGGCCCTGGCCGCCGGCCTGCTCGTCGGCGCGGCGATCGGGGTCAAGGCCCCGTACGCGCCGCTCGGGCTCGCGCTCGCCTGGTCATGCCGGAATTCGATCAAGGCCATGGCGGCCGCGGCCGCCGGAGGCATCGTGGCCCTGGTTCCCGGTTACCTGATCGCCGGGCGGCCTGCGCTCCACGACCTCGTGTGGCGCAGCGACAACCTGGTGACCTTCGACAGCTTCTGGCGGCTGTTCTATCCGCCGTTCGGCTACAGTGCCGAACCGCACGGCCTTGAGCTGTTCGCCGCGCTGGGCTGCGTGGCCATGGCCGGGCTGCTGGGCTGGCAGCTGCCCGCCGGGCCCCCGCACCTGCCCGCCATCCGGCCGGCCGTGGTGCTGATGGTGGCCTGGCTGCTGGTGTGGCCGCTGCAGCGGCCATGGTACGACGCGATCGCGTTCTGCCTGCTGGCCGTCTTCCCGGCGTCCCGCCTGGACTGGCTGATGCTGGTGCGCGCGGTCCCCGCGGCCTTGGCCGTGGCCACCGGTGCCGGAGGCCAGGATCATCCCTCGTGGCTGGCGCACGTCATCCGCTTCGTGGGGAACGACCTGTCCCCCTGGGTCCGGCTGGCCGCGGCCGTCGCGGCCGCCGTACTGTGTGTGCTGGCCGCTTGGGCGCTGCGGCGGCCGCGGGCGTGGAGGCTCGTCCAGGAGCCGGCTGCCCCGTCATAGCCGGAGGGGCCCTCGATGAAGACGGTCTGGATCGGAGACGACGGTGCCTGGCACACCACGCTGCGCGGGCGGCAGGTCCTGGCCGATCCCCGGATCAACAAGGGCACGGCGTTCAGCGACGACGAGCGCCGCGAGCTGGGCGTCACCGGGCTGATCCCGTCTGGTCACGTGACCCTGGACGGCCAGGTGTCGCGGGTCTACGCGCAGTACCAGAAGCAGGCCACCGACCTGGCGCGGAACGTCCTGCTGAACGAGGTGCACGACCGCAACGAGGTGCTGTACTACCGGCTGCTGACCCGCCACCTCACCGAGATGCTCCCGATCGTCTACACCCCGACCGTCGGCCAGGCCATCGAGCACTACAGCCATGAATACCGCCGGCCGCGCGGCGTCTACCTGTCGGTCGACCAGCCCGAGCTGATCGAGACCTCGCTGCGCGCCCCCGGCCTGGGCCGGGGCGAAGTGGACCTGGTCGTGGCCACCGACGCCGGGGCGATCCTCGGCATCGGCGACTGGGGGGTGGGCGGCATCGGCATCGCGCTCGGCAAGCTCGCCGTGTACACCTCGGCCGCCGGCGTCGACCCGAACCGGGCCCTGCCGGTCATGCTCGACGTGGGCACCGACCGGCAGAGCCTGCTTGACGACCCGATGTACATCGGCAACCGGCACCCGCGAGCGGCCGCCGCCGAGTACGACCGATTCCTCGACGCGTTCGTGACCGCCGTGCAGAAGCTGTTCCCCGGAGCGCTGCTGCACTGGGAGGACATCGGGGTGAGCAACGCCAGGCGGCTGCTGGACAGGTACCGCTACCAGACGCTCTCGTTCAACGACGACATCCAGGGCACCGGCGCGGTGAACCTGGCCGCGGTGCTGGCCGCGGCCAGGCCCACCGGGATCAGCCTGCCCGAGCACCGGATCGTGATCTACGGGGCGGGCACGGCCGGGACCGGCATCGCCGACCAGCTGTCCGCCGCGATGCTGGCCGGCGGGCTGCCGGAGGATGCGGCCCGGGCCCGGTTCTGGGCGATCGACCGGGCGGGCCTGGTGACCACCGCCACCCCGGACCTCGGCGCGGCACAGCGCCGGTACGCGCGGCCAGAGGCTGAAGTGGCCGGATGGCGGCAGGACGACTCGCTCGGCGGCGTCGGGCTGGCCGAGGTGGTACGGCGGGTGCACCCGACGATCCTGATCGGCACGTCCACCAGGGCGGGAGCGTTCACCGAGCCTGTGGTCCGGGACATGGCGGCTCACTGCGCCCGGCCGGTGATCCTGCCGATGTCCAACCCGACCTCGCTGTCCGAGGCGGTACCCGCCGACCTGATCCGGTGGACCGACGGCCGGGCGCTCGTGGCCAGCGGCAGCCCGTTCCCTCCCGTGGACTACCGCGGCGTCAGGTACGTGATCGGCCAGGCCAACAACGCGCTGATCTTCCCGGGACTCGGGCTCGGCGTCATCGCCGCCCGGGCCACCCAGGTGACCGACAACATGCTGGCCGCCGCGGCGCACGCGGTGTCGGAACTGGTCGACACCGCGACGCCCGGCGCGCCGCTGCTGCCCGAGGTCGAGGCGCTGCGCGAGACGTCGGTCGCCGTTGCCGCCGCCGTGGCGCAGGCCGCCGCCGCGGACGGCGTGGCGGGCGCCCGGCTGGACGGCGACCTGCGCGCCAGCGTCCGCGCCCTGATGTGGGAGCCCGGCTACCGGCCCGTGCGCGCCGTCTAGCCGAGGAACCGGACGATCGCCGCCGCGAGCGCGCCCGCCACCAGTTGCTGGAAGCGCGCCGTCACCAGCAGCCGGGCATCGGTGGCGTTGCGCATATTGCCGCACTCGATCAGCACCTTGGGCACCGTGGTCAGGTTGAGCCCGGCCAGGTCGTCGCGCGGCATGATGCCGTTCACGCCGACGTAGTCGCTCTCCGGCATCGTGGTATCGGCCAGCATGGCCTGCCGCACATCAGCGCCGAATCGCTGCGACGCCGCGATCACGCTGTCGTTCGGCCCGTCACCGACCGGCTCCAGGATCGTGAACCCGCGGCCAGATGCGGGCCCGCCGTCTGCGTGGATGTCGACCGCGACGTTCGCGTGCGCATCGTTGATGATCTCGGCGCGGCGGTTGACGCAGGGCCCGACGCCGTCGTTGCTGGTCCGCGTCATCACCACCCGGGCGCCGTCACGGCGGAGGTCGGCCCGGAGGTAACGAGCCACGTTGAAGTTGAACTGGGCCTCGGTGTAGCCGCCATCGGTCGTCGTACCCGTGGTGTCGCAGGCCTCCCACGCGGTGCCGTTCCAGATCTGCTGACCGATGGCCGCCGGATCGGTGAAGTTCCCGCCGTTGTGACCCGGGTCGATGCCGACGATCTTCCCGGCGAGCGGGAGCGTGGCCGGGCCCGGTGTCCGGTCACCGGAGTCTGCCCCGCGGCCGCCCGCCGTCGGCACCGGGGAAGGCGGGCCCGGCGCGGACCCGGCCGGGCGGCCGGACGGCCGGGCCGCGGGCGACCCGGCCGGGCCGGCGCTGCCGCAGGCGGAGACGGCCAGGGTGATGGCGACCACGCCCACGGCGATCACGGCCGGCCCCGGGCCGCGGCCGGGCCGCCCGGCGCGGGCCTGGCCATGGCGTTCGCTCATTAGCCCGGGCTCCTTGCGTAACAGAAAGTCATCCTGGGCCGCCGTCCGCGAAAGGCCAGCGCCGACCTGCGGATACTCCACATTTCCCACCCCACCGACGGCTCTGAACCCGTACGATGCCGACAGCCGTCACATTAGATGGCGAGTCAGCAGCACGGGGAGCATGTCGGTGATTATCCGCAGGGGGTACTCGGTACCCGAGAACATAACCCTGTTCTACGCCGGCGCGGGCCTGGTGGGGTCGGTTTATCCGCTGATCATGGCGCATACCGGGGGCCACGGCCTGGAGTGCCCGCTGCGGGCGCTGACCGGCGTGCCCTGCCCGTTCTGCGGTCTGACCACGGCCACGGTCGCGCTCACGCACGGCCACTGGGGGACCGCGGCCGCGACCAGCCCCCTCGCCTACCTCGTCGCTGCCCTGGCCGTCGGCACGGCGCCGGTGCTGGTCGCGCGGAACGCGGGACTGGTGGCGCCGCCGCGGGCCTGGTCGCCGGCCGCGCGCCGCCGCGTGAGCTGGGTCGTGGCCGTGGTGATCGCTCTCTCCTGGGTCTTCCAGCTGCACCGCTATGGCTTCCTGTGATTCCCCGCACCCGTCCGACCGAGACGATGATCTCCGTCACCAGAAAGGCAGTTCCATGACCTATGAAAATCCTCCCGGGGGGAATGCAGGCCCGCCCGGAGGCTACGGCGGGCCGCCCCCCGGCAACCAGGGCCCGCCCGGAGGTTACGGCGGGCCGCCACCGCCCCCAGGCTACGGCCCGCCCGGAGGTTACGGCGGCCAGCAGCCGCCGCCCGGAGGTTACGGCGGCCCGCCTCCGCCCCCCGGAGGTTACGGCGGCCCGCCACCGCCCGGAGGTTACGGCGGGCCGCCACCCCCCGGTTACGGCGGCCCGCCACAGCCCGGAGCCTACGGCGCGCCTCCCGGCGGCTACGCGGCTCAGCCCACTAGCTACTACGCGGACTGGCTGCATCGCGTCGGCGCTTACCTGATCGATGTGATCCCGATTGCGATCCTGATCATCATCGGGGCAGCCACGCGTAACGCGGCGGTCGATCTCCTGTTCCTCATCGTCGCGATAGCCGTTAACGGTTATAACCGCTGGTATGTGTCGGGGAAGACCGGCCAGTCCTGGGGCAAGAAGGTGCTCAACATCAAACTGGTCAGCGAGGAGTCGGGTCAGCCGATCGGCACGGGCATGTCCTTCCTCCGCGACATCTGCCACTTCGTCGATTCGGTTATCTGCTACATCGGCTACTTGTGGCCGCTCTGGGACGCCAAGCGGCAGACCCTGGCCGACAAGATCGTGAAGACCATCGTCTTCCCGTTGAGCTGAGCGGCACGCGGGCACCGCGGGGTGAGCGCTTACCCCGTGGTGCCCGCCGCCCCGGCCCGGCCGTGGATGATCGCGGAGACGGCCGCCCGGGCCGCCGCCTCATCCTGGGCTATGCCCGCTGACTCGGATGGCTGGCCGCTGGACAGGACCGCGATCAGGACCTCGTGCCCGTCGGAGATAATGCCGATGCTGTTGATCACCCACGTGGTGTAGCTGCCGTCGGGGAGCCAGCCGTTCTTCACGGCCGGCGAGGTCCCCGGCGCGGCCGCGGCGGTGACCCCCCAGGCTTGGGCGGCGGCCACGTGCCGCATCAGGCCGAGCTCATAGGACCGGGACTGCGCCGAGAGCGGCGAGTCGGGCGAGGCGAGGTCGGCGAGCAGCCGCAGCTGGTCGTCGACCGTGGTGCTGGTGAGGCCCCAGTAAATCCCCTCGCCTGGCATCGTCTGCCGGAGGCCCAGTTGCCGGTTGGCGTCGCTGAGGCCATCCGCCCGCCCGATCGCGTCCCAGAGTTCGTTGGCGGCCAGGTCGTTGCTGTTCTCGATCATTTCCGCGGCGAGCACCCGCTCCCGCTGGCTGAGCGGCGTGCCCGCCCGCTGGTGCTGCAGCAGCAGGGTGGCCAGGATGTCCGCCTTGACGATGCTGGCGGTGTGAAACAGCCGATCGCCGTCGTAGGCGGCCACGGCTCCCGTGGCCACGTCAATGACCCCGGCCGCGAGGTGGCCGGTACCGTACCGCAGTACCGGGGCCAGCGCGGCGGTGAGGCGCTCATTCGCCGCGACCGTGGACGGGAACTGGATGCTGCCCGGCCGGGTCAATACCGCGGATCCCGGCGCGTCGCCTAATGCAGTGCGTTCCACGCGCGGCGTGGTCTGCTTCCTGCCCTGCGGCCCGGCCGAATGCGTGCGCCCGCCGGATATCGAAAGCACGACGATAATCGCGGCAATGACCGCGAATACCAGCGCGATCGTGCACCGCTCCCACGGCCGCAGCCGGCCGGCGTGCGCAGGAGAGCGCCTCGGCTGATCTCCCCCCGTGGGCATGCATTTCCCCCTGAACGCCCAATTCTCCCGCGCAGCCGGAAAGCAGCGCACGGTCCCTTTGAAATTAAATGAACGACCACGCCCGCCAGCGAAGCGTGTCGGCGGAGCCTCCGGACATGCGGGCTCCGCGGTGAATTCCCCGTTCCCCGTTGATGCGAAAGCGAGCATAAGCCCGGTCGCCGGAGCATGTCTTTGGAAAGGAGTTTTCTGAGGCTTTACCCCGCTGACCCCGTCGGCTCCGGTGGCTCCAGGCGGCTGGTCACGCGGACAGTCTGACGCCGGGGCGCCGGTGTTGACCGATCCCGCATATCCGTGCGATCATACGGATGAACGGAGAAATTCACGGAGGCGTTGTCGTGGTACCGCGTACCCATGAGCATCCGGTCGACTCTGAGCGAGTCGCCGCCGCACGGGCCGACCTGCTGTCGGTCGCTGACGCCGGGCGCCTGGCTGGCCTGCTTGGCATGCTGGCCGACCCGGTGCGATCACGGATCCTGTTCGCTCTGGCCACGGCCGGGGAGCTGTGCGTGGGTGACCTCGCGCTCGCACTTGACGTCACCGAGGACCAGGTGTCCTACGGGCTGAAGATGCTGCGCCTGGCCGGGCTGGTCAGCTTCCGCAGGGAGGGCCGCCTGGTCTGCTACCGGCTGAGCGACGGCTTCCCGCACCAGCTGCTCGAGCACTGCCTGCGGCAGCTGCTGACCATCGCCGCCCCGGAGGCCGATGCGTCTTCTCCGGCCAGCGTGGCGCAGGAGGCCGATCGTGCCGGTGCTTGATGCGGTTGGCCACGCGCTCGCCGTGGCCGGATCGATGACCTGGGCGATCACCTGGTCCCTCATCCTCGGCTTCAGCCTCTCCGCGATCGTCCAGGCGGTGGTGCGCCGGGAGGCGGTCAGCAGGCGGCTCGGCAGCGACCGGCCATCGACGCTGGCGCTCGCCACCGGGCTGGGGGCCGCGTCATCGTCGTGCTCCTACGCGGCGGTGGCCCTGGCCCGGTCGCTGTTCCGGAAGGGCGCCAGCTTCACCGCGGCGATGGTCTTCGAGATCGCCAGCACCAACCTGGTGATCGAGCTGGGCATCATCCTGGCGCTGCTGATCTCCTGGCAGTTCACCCTGGCGGAATACGTCGGCGGGGTCATCATGATCATCCTCCTCGCCGTGGCGTTCCGGCTCTTCGTCGGCCAGCGCCTGGTCGAGGGGGCCAGGCAGCAGGCCGAGCGCGGGCGGGCCGGATCGATGGAAGGTCACGCCGCCATGGACATGAGCATCTCCTCCGGCGGCGGCTTCTGGTCCCGGCTGATCAGCCGGGACGGCTATACCGCGGTCAGCCACATCTTCGTGATGGAATGGGCGGCCGTCATCCGCGACGTGGTCGGCGGGCTGCTCATCGCCGGGGCGGTCGGCGCCTGGGTCCCCGATACGTTCTGGCGGCACCTGTTCCTGACCGGCCATCCGCTGGCGGCGAAGCTGTGGGGACCGCTGATCGGCCCGGTCATCTCGCTGCTCAGCTTCGTCTGCTCGATCGGCAACGTCCCGCTGGCCGGCGTGCTGTGGAACGGCGGAATCAGCTTCGGCGGCGTCGTCTCGTTCATCTTCGCCGACCTGATCATCATTCCGATCCTGCTCATCTACCGGAAGTACTACGGCACGCGGATGGCGCTGGTGCTGCTCGGCATCTTCTACGCCACCATGGTCATCGCCGGGTACATCGTGGAGTTCCTGTTCGGCGCCCTCGGGCTGATCCCGTCCGAGCGGGCGGCCAAGGTCACCGAGCACGCCATCCAGTGGAACTACACGACCGTCCTCAACATCATCTTCCTGCTGCTGGCGGCCGCTCTGCTGGTGCGCTTCTTCCGGTCCGGCGGCCGGGCGATGCTCAAGATGATGGGCGGCCCCCCGGACGAGCAGGCCGCCCAGCACGCGCGCGGCGTTGCGCACGGTGCGGCACCAGGAACGCGCGGCTGAGCTCGGGGCTTACGGGACCACCGTCACCGGCCATTTCCCGGCCCGGACGAAACGGGTGGCCAGTGACCCCACGATCCGGTGACCGGCATGCTCGGATGCGCCGACCACGACCGCGTCCGCTCTCCTCTCGGTGGCCGCGCGGGTGAGCTCGGTCCACGGATCTCCCAGCACCGAGCGGAACTCCAGGTCCAGCCCGATCTCCTCCGCCCCGTCCCGCAGCCGCCGCTCCACCTCGCTCGCGGCCTGCGCCGCCGCCTCGCTCAGCGCTGCCGCCGCGCCCGGGGCGGCGCCGATGTTCGCCGACAGCCGTACCACATAGACGGCCAGCAGGCGGCACCGCTGCCTGCGCGCCAGCCCGGCCGCGTAAGCAGCGGCCCGCCACGACGTCCGCGAGCCGTCCACGCCGACCAGAATCAGCGACGGGCCGTCCGTGCCCAGCTCGAACTCAGGCTCGGGGGGAGTCACCAGGCCAGTCTGCCAGCCCGGCCGTCACCCGGCCCAGCCCCGCCGCCGCCGCGGCCGGGCCGGCCCGCACATCCGGCTTAGGGAATCTCGGCGACGAATTCGACCTCGAAGCCGTCGGCGTTGGCGAGGTAGCCGGGCGGCTACGCGGCACCATCCCGCGGTTTGCTGGCCTGCTGGGTAAGCAGGCCGCGCAGCCGCCCGACCTCGTCGCTGAGCATGTGGAGCCCCTCGGCCAGGGACGGGAGGTCCAGGTGCGCGGCCGCCCAGTCCTGCTGGCGGGCGGCCTTATCGGCGAGCAACTGCCGTTCGGCGTCGCGCAGCGCCGCCGCGTTCTCAAAGTCCTCGGCTCCGGCCGCGGATTCCTTGTCACGGCGAGCCTGCGCGATCTGCTGGTCGAGATCACGCATGTCCGGTCCGGTCCCCATCTGCTGCTCGACGGCCGACAGCCGCGAGTCCATGGCCTCGATCCGGCCGAGGATCTCGGCCAGCATCCGGCTCTCCGCGGTCTTGCCGCCACCCGGCGGCGCGGGGCCGAGCGCAGGTGGCGCGGCCTCAGGTCCGTCTTCGCCCGGGGGACCGTCAAGCAGCTCAAGTACCTGCTGTCGCACTCGGGAGAGGTCTGCGCCGAGCTCGACGAGCACCTGTGCCGCGGGTCCCTCGCCCTCCCGGAGCAGGCCGAGGAGGATGTGCTCGGTACCGATGTGGTGATGCCCGAGTTGCAGCGCCTCGCGGAGTGACAGGTCCAGCGCCTTCTTGGCTCGCAGCGTGTACTGGTTGTGATTGCCGGCCGGACCGTCCCCGACCTGGGCGGTGATCTCCTCGACCTGCTGGCGGACCGCATCCAGGCTGATCCCCAGCGATTCCAGCGCCTCGGCCGCTATCCCCTCGCGTTCCTGAACGAGGCCGAGCAGGATGTGCTCGGTACCGACGCGGTTGTGGTTGAGCGCCCTGGCCTCTTCCTGAGCCAGGGCCAGAACCCGGCGTGCCTCATCGGTAAACCGCCCGAACATGGGTCCGCTCCGCTCTTCTAAGCCTCGCCCGGTCGTGCCGTTGAGTGTCAAGATACATCGCGTCTATGCCGTCGGCAAGATATATCGTGAATTCGCTGGCTACACCGTACGGAACTTCGAGCGCCGCTCAGCTGCGTTCCCGGACGAGCGGATCCGGCCTGGCCCCGGGCCGGGCGAGGGCGCCACGGTTCCGGCGGGGAGCCCAGCTGGGAGAGGCGTCGCGTTCCGGCCCGTCTAACGGACTGGGGTTACCGCGCCGGACTGCCTGGCCGCCGAGACCGCAGGCAGCGACGGGCAGACGGAGGCCGGCAGGCACATTGTGCCTACCAAGCCTGGTTCGGCCTGGTGAGGCCGCCAAGAGGCGAAGGGCGCTGGTCAGTCCTACTGGATGCCCAGCGCCGCGTTGATCCTCGAGCTGGAATCGGCCTTCTCGCCGCCGCCGACCCCCAGCACCAAGCGGATCCCGAGCGTCTCACACAGCTCGGCCTCGGCGATCACCGACGCGGTGCTGCGGTCGCCGCCATTCGCGAACGTCAGGGATGCAGCCGGGAATCGCTCTCTCAGGGATGCGAGTGTCTGCTTCACCGAGGAATCCTCGTCGATGGCCGGAACTGCCTCGTCGACGATCCTGAGCGCCCTGACTATTTCCAGGCGGTCGTCCAGCGGAGTTATTATGCGACCCTTTTTCATCAGTTGCTGGTCGTCGTTGTTTACTATGACAATTAGCCGGTCTGCCAGCTCTGCAGCGGCTTCCATCATGCGAATATGGCCAACGTGAAGTGGGTTGAAGTAACCGCTGACAACACTGATCCGCAGCTTCGCTGCGGATGCCGGCGATATACCTTCACGTTGATCATCATTCACAGTGAAGCTCCATTCAGGAATGGTAACAGATCTTGCCGCCGACCCGGAACGCGGGCACTCCGGCCGGGGATAACCAACTGGAGCCCTAAGCCGGTGAAGGTTACTCAGCGTATGCGCCAGAGCATTTTAGCGGGGGAAGAGAGCATCGCAAAACACAACGTTCGGGGTCCGTGGCCGCTGCCCGGCCGGCCGCCCGGCGCCGCTGGGTGCCGGTCGCCATCGGCGCCGCGTCGATGGGATGCGGCGTTGAGGCGAGCGCGATCGTGCTGTTCGCGACGGCGGCCAACATCAACGCCTCCACTGCACCGGGAGCGGCGCCCAGCTCCCGTTGGTCGCGCTCATATACCAGCCGTCGCAACTGCGGCGCGCCGCGATGTATGAAGAGCGCGATGCTGGGCAGTTCAGTCGTTTGCAGTCTCAGGATCGCAAGTGTCGGTCTTCATGACCTTTATCAAAGGGAGCTGGAATGCTCGCTGCAATCGCTGTTGTGCTGTTCGCGATCGGATTCGTCATCAACGCCGCGAACCTGGCCACCCCCGCGCTATTCTCGCCGACGAGCTTCCTGCTTGCCGGGCTCATATGCCTGGCCATTCACCTGACGGGGGCGGCCCCGGCGTGGTCCATGCCCGGCCGGCGCCGGTAACCGGCACGCGCTCAAGGCGGCGGCCGGTCCGGCGCCGAGCGCGTCATTCTGGGCCGGGGTCCCCCGTGTAAGCTTTCGACCGTGCCGCACGAGGGCCCGTTCTGGGACGCAGTGGAAGGCAGGGCCCCGCTCCCGGCAGCGGCGGTCACGCTCGGCTGGGAACTCATCGCAGTCGACCCGGATGAAGGAACGATCGAGGTTGCGTTCACGGCCACCGACGCTTTCTTGAATCCGGCCGGAGTCGTTCAAGGCGGCTTCTTGGCCGCCATGCTCGACGACACGCTGGGACCGGCTCTGGTGGCCGGGCTTGACCCCGGTGACTTTGCCCCGACTACGGACTTGCACGTGCAGTTTCTGCGGCCGGCCAATCCAGGTCGCCTGCTGGGACGAGGCCGCGTTGTGCGACGCGGCCGAGACGTCGGCTTCCTCGCCGGGGAACTCCTTGACGAACAGGGCGCCGTGGTGGCCGTGGCGACCGCGACGGTACAGATCCGAGCCCAGATGCTCCGGGAAACAGCGAAGGAGTGAGCCCGCTGTCGCCGCCGGCCGGCGCCGAGGCTGCGAGGTGAAGCCCTCATGCGACACATCGGGCAGCCGCCGGGGCTCCGGCTTCAAGATCTTTACGAAGGTGTCTGGCCTGGGAACCGATCGTCAGGACGAGGGCACGAGATGATTTCTGGCCGGTTCAACCGTCTGTGGTGTGCTGCGTCAACGGCGAGGCCGGGAGGCTGCGATGTCACGACCTGCTGACCGTTCAGGGTCGGCCCCGAGCGGAAGCCATGCGGGCGGGGATGAGACGGTGCGTCGCTACATTGACGGCATCGACCCTGGGACCCGCCCCCTTTTCGACCGGCTGCACCGGCTGATTCTGGCCGCACAGCCCGGTGCTGCGCTGGTCTTGTCCTATGGGATGCCTACCTACCAGGTCGGTCGCCGCCGCCTGCACGTTGGCGCGTGGAGGCACGGCCTATCGCTCTACGGCTGGCCGCAGGAACGCGCCGCGGAGTTTACTTCCCGGCATCCGGACCTCCGGACGAGCAAGGGGACTATTCAGCTGCGGCCGGAGGACGCGGCCCAGATTGGTGATGACGAACTGCTCGACCTGCTGCGAATCGCCCTGGAGCCCTGATGGCACGAGCGCCCGCCGCTCGGCGGCAGGTCGTTCGCCCGGGTGGCTTGCCTGGTGGCCGCACTGCCGAGGTCGCTTCCGCCGCCACGTTCCGGGCTTTCGGCACGCGGTGAGGGATCCCCCGGCGGCTGGGTGCGTCAGCACCGAGCCGAGGGCCTGGCTCGGCCAACTTTGCGGCATGGACGGCCGGCCGAAAGTGAGCAGTTTCGGAGAAGCGCTGGTCACCGAGCCGCCCCTAACATGACCGTCATGGCCATCACGATTCCCGCGACCTTCCTCCCGCACGACGACCGCTGGATCCCTGGCCTGCTATGGCGGTACTCGATGTGACCCACGACTTCAGGAGTGACCATGACCGGCTCTTCCACCGAGGGAATCAAGACCGTGCTGCATCCCGTGTCCGACCTGCCGGCAGCCAAGGCGCTGTACGCCGCCCTGCTCGGCGTACCGCCGCAGACCGACGAGTCCTACTATGTCGGCTTCGAGGCCGCGGGCCAGCACATCGGGCTGGTACCGGGCGGTGGACCGCAGGGCATGACCTCACCGGTGGCCTACTGGCACGTGCCGGACATCGAGGCGAAGCTGGCCGAGGTGACCGCCGCGGGTGCGACCGTGAAGGAGCCCGTGCGCGACGTCGGCGGCGGCCGCCTGGTGGCCACCGTCACCGACCTCGATGGCAACGTCCTCGGGCTGCTTCAGGACCGATGACTGCCGACCGCCGCTCCCGCGCTCAGGCCTGGTGCGAGGTGAACGAGTTGCCCGACCGCGGGGTGATGCGCGACGGCCGCTGGTTGGCCTGACGCCCCGGCCGGCCGGGCGTCGCGCCACCCCGGCCGACAGCGCCGGTCAGGTCGACAGCGGCCCCGCCTAACAGATGGAGACACGATGAGCATGGCCACGAGGACGGGCACGCAATCGCCTGCGCCGCACGTTGGTGACAGCCACGATTTCATCCGCGTGCACGGCGCGCGCGTGAACAACCTCAAGGACGTCAGCGTCGAGATCCCGAAGCGTCGGCTGACCGTGTTCACCGGCATCTCCGGGTCGGGCAAGAGCTCGCTGGTGTTCGGCACGATCGCCGCGGAGTCGCAGCGGCTGATCAACGAGACTTACAGCGCCTTCGTGCAGGGCTTCATGCCGACGCTGGCGCGGCCCGAGGTCGACGTGCTCGAAGGGCTGACGACCGCGATCATCGTCGACCAGTCGCGGATGGGTGCCGACGTCCGCTCCACGGTCGGCACCGCCACCGACGCCAACGCGATGCTGCGGATCCTCTTCAGCCGGCTCGGGCAGCCGCACATCGGCTCGCCCCAGTCGTTCTCCTTCAACGTCGCCTCGATCAGTGGAGCCGGTGCGGTCACCCTGGAGCGCGGCGGGAAGACCGTGAAGGAGCGTCGCAGCTTCAGCATTACCGGCGGCATGTGCCCGCGCTGCGAGGGCCTGGGCACGGTCTCGGACATCGACCTCACCCAGCTCTTCGACGACTCCAAGTCGCTCGCCGAGGGCGCGATCACCGTCCCCGGCTACACGGGCGGCTGGAACCACCGGCTGTACAGTGCGTCGGGCTTCGTCGACCCGGACAAGCCCGTCCGCAAGTACACCAAGAAGGAGATGCACGACTTCCTCCACCACGAGCCGGTGCGGATGAAGATCGCAGGCATCAACATGACCTACGAGGGGCTGATCCCGCGGGTCCAGAAGTCGATGCTGGCCAAGGACGTGGACTCGATGCAGCCGCACATCCGGGCGTTCGTGGAGCGGGCGGTCACCTTCACCCCGTGCCCGGAGTGCGGCGGCACCCGGCTCAGCGAGGCAGCACGTTCCTCGCGCATCAACGGCACCAGCATCGCCGACGCGTGCGCCATGCAGATCAGCGACCTGGCGCAGTGGGTGCGCGGGCTGGACGAGCCGTCGGTGGCGCCGCTGCTGGTGGCCCTGGGGGAGACCCTGGACTCGTTCGTCGAGATCGGGCTCGGCTACCTCAGCCTCGACCGCCCGTCGGGCACGCTCTCGGGCGGCGAGGCGCAGCGCACCAAGATGATCCGGCAGCTCGGATCGTCGCTGACCGACGTCACCTACGTCTTCGACGAGCCGACCATCGGGCTGCACCCGCACGACATCCAGCGGATGAACGACCTGCTGCTGCGGCTGCGCGACAAGGGCAACACGGTGCTCGTCGTGGAGCACAAGCCGGAGACGATCGCCATCGCCGACCACGTCGTCGACCTCGGCCCGCGCGCCGGCACCGAGGGCGGCGAGGTGGTATTCGAGGGGACCATCAAGGGGCTGCGCGCCAGCCGCACCCTCACCGGCCGCCATTTCGACGACCGGGCCGCTGTCAAGGAGGGCGTCCGCACCCCGGCCGGGGCGCTGGAGGTCCGCGGTGCCACGGAGCACAACCTGCGCGACGTCGACGTCGATATCCCGCTTGGGGTGCTGGTCGTCATCACCGGCGTGGCCGGCTCGGGCAAGAGCTCGCTCGTGCAGAGCTCGGTCTCCGGCCGCGAGGGAGTGGTGCTGGTCGACCAGGGCGCGATCCGCGGCTCGCGGCGGAGCAACCCGGCGACGTACACCGGGCTGCTCGACCCGATCCGCACTGCGTTCGCGAAGGCCAACGGCGTGAAGCCGGCGCTGTTCAGCGCCAACTCCGAGGGCGCGTGCCCCAACTGCAACGGCATCGGCGTCATCTACACCGACCTGGTGATGATGGCCGGCGCCGCGGTCCCCTGTGACGTGTGCGAGGGCAAGCGGTTCGACGCCTCGGTGCTGGACTACCACCTCGGCGGCCGGGACATCAGCGAGGTGCTCGCGATGTCGGTGACTGAGGCCGAGGAGTTCTTCGGGGCCGGCGAGGCGCACACCCCGGCCGCGCACGTCATCCTCCGGCGGCTCGCCGACGTCGGGCTCGGTTACCTCACCATCGGCCAGCCGCTGACCACGCTGTCCGGCGGCGAGCGGCAGCGGCTCAAGCTGGCTACCCATATGGCCGAGAAGGGCGGCGTCTACGTCCTTGACGAGCCTACCGCCGGGCTGCACCTCGCCGACGTCGAGCATCTGCTCGGCCTGCTCGACCGGCTCGTCGACTCCGGCAAGTCGGTCATCGTGATCGAGCACCACCAGGCGGTCATGGCGCACGCCGACTGGATCATCGACCTCGGCCCCGGCCCCGGCCACGACGGCGGCCGGATCGTCTTCGAGGGCACGCCCGCCGATCTGGTCGCTGCCCGCTCCACCCTCACCGGCGAGCACCTCGCGGCCTACGTCGGCACCTGACCGAGGCCCTCGCGGCCGTCCGGCAATCTGGTGCGCATCGACCAGCCACCCGCCGCGTGGTCGTGACGCGGCGAACGAAGACACCCCTGGGTCAGTTAGTCTTCCTGCTCGGCGGCTGGCCGTGCTCAGCGCTGCCGCTGCTGCGTCGAGCCGTCCTTCACTAGTCGCCGGCGTACCTGTCGTGATGCCGCAGCTCCACGTCCTCGACCTGGCGGCCGAGCGGGGTCAGGTCCAGGTACTGGTCGTTGCCGCAGATCAGGTCGGTGACATGGAGGTAACCGGAGTAGGTGTGCAGGACGGTGTCGCCGTCGCGGTAGAAGACGCTCACGCCGCCTCGCTCGCCGGGCCCGGCGAAGTACGCCATGCCGGCGTCGATCAGTTCCTGTTTGGTCATGAAGTTCCACTCGGTCGGCGCGACGTCATCGTCGTGCGTCACGTGGAAGTCGTAGTTGAAGTCGCTGCCCAGGGACGAGTACCACGGGAACGACCAGCCCATCCGTTGCCGGAACGGCTCGATCTTGCCGATGGGCGCGCGGGACACCGCGGCGAACGTGGTGTTGCGGGCGTGCAGGTGCGCGAGGTTGCCCACGCTGTCGGCTTGGTAGGAGCAGACCGGGCAGCCTTCGTCCCACGCCGGGTCGAACATGAAGTGCTGGACAATGAGCTGGCGGCGGCCCTCGAACATCTCCAGCAAGCTCACTGTCCCGGTCGGCCCGTCGAGTAGGTATTCCTGCTCTACTCTGACGGCCGGCAGTTCCCGGCGGCGCTCGCCGACCTTAGCCAGTGCCTTGATCGCCTGCTCCTCTGCCGCCAGCAGTTCCTTACGCTCGGCGAGCCACTCACCGGCCGATACGATCCGTGGAACGCTCATCGTGCTTCTCCTTGCCTGGACGTTCTCGCCCTGACGACGCACGGGCTGGACGCCGATGGACAGCTCAGCAAGCCCGGCCTTGAAAGATGATCATAAGAGTGACGAATAGTTCACTCGGGCTCGGGCTGAGCGGCGGGAGCGGGCGGGGGCGTCGGCGCCCGCGCGGGGCCTCAGAGCGCGGCGCGGGCAGCGCCGTTGCGGCGGAGCGCAGCGGAGCCGTCTTGATCTAATCTACCCAGAGACAGTTCCCTTTGGATCGAGCAGTGATCTCAAGAGATCTTCCATTTTGTCGAAGCTGTCTTCGGCGCCATCGGACTTGGTCATGTGGTCCCGGCCAGCCTTGTCGCGGAACGCCAGCCTGTTCGTCAGCTTCGTCACTCCGTCAGTCTCGTGCAGATCCATCGACTCGACGGCGTGCGCATCTGGCCACCCTTCGAACAGCCACGTCTCGACGGTCCGGGTCGGCGGCTCGACCTCCAGGTAGGTTCCCCGAAACGAGCACTCGGTTCCGTCGCCGGTCACGAAGACGATGTGGTAGTTCCCTCCTACGCGCAGGTCGATCGAGCACTCCGTCACCTCACACTCAAATGGGGCGAACCATTTGCTCACATGCTCTGGCTTCGTCAATACGTCGAAGACGAGTTGGATCGGAGCTTCGAACTCACGGGTGAGGACGATCTCGAGATCGTTCGGGAACTCGATGACTGCCGGCCCATGCCGCTTAGGTGTCACTGCCGCTCTCCTTGTTGTTGTAGCTCTTTGAGGTAGTCATCCACGCGATCCAGTCGGTCGTTCCACGCCTGCTCGTACTTGGCCAGCCACTCGTGAAACGGCCGAAGGCGCCCGGGTTCCAGGCGGTACAGCCGGCGACGCCCGTCCGCCCGGCACCTGACGAGTCCGACCTCACTGAGCACCCGTAGGTGTTTTGACACCTGAGGCTGGGACATCGACAGGTCGTCCACGATCGCCCCGACCGCCTTCTCGCCTGTGATCAGCGCGTCCAGGATTTCGCGACGGTGCGCCTCGGCAATTGCGTTGAAGACATCCGACGTCGTGGGAGAGCGGGCCACGGTTCCAACATATTCCGTTATCGACATGTGTCAAGCCTTTCGGGACGACAGAAGCCACAGGTCGTCCATGGCCACGCACCACGGGTTCAGAGATCCACCACGAGATCGCGCGGAGACAGGTTCCCCGACCGCATCGCCATGCGCCTGGACGAACCCGGGCAAAGTAGACATGGTCCTCGGCGACCGAGCCCGCGACCGCGGCGCATCGGCCGGACTCATCTCTTCCGACCCCGCTGTGGGTACGGGTGTGGCGTTCGTGCGCCTGGAATCCGACCCGGACCCGGTACGGGTCCGGGTCCGGGGCCTGCTTGATGGTGAAGGAAATGCGTTGCCCGGCTCGGCCTGGCGCGTTAGGTTCGTCGGGTCGTCGCATGGCGCGACGCACCTAGCCGGAAAGGAGGCGCGATGTCCACCCACTTTCTGGCGCCTCCGGAGACTGGCCGATAGCAGTCCCGGTCGCGCCTCTGCTCAGCAGAGGAATGACATGACTTCAGAATCAGCTTCGCAGTCGATCTCGGTCGGCCGGACCGATGACATCCCGTCCAGCTGGGACGAGCGCACGATCCTGACCACGTTCCTGGACTACGCCCGGGACACGGTGCACGCCAAGTGCGCGGGCCTGTCCGATGCGGACGCCCGCCGGGCGCCGTTGCCGGGCTCGCCGCTGATGACGATTTCCGGCCTGGTAAGCCACCTGCGCTGGGTCGAGAGCTCGTGGATCGAAAAAAGGCTGCTTGGCGGCACGATCGACGCTCCGTGGACCGATGACGATCCCGATCGTGAGTTCCGCATCGCGGTGGAGGTTCCGCTCGCTCAGCTGCTAGCTGAGTACCGGGCCGCCTGCGACCGGCACCGCGGCCTGGTGGCGTCTCTCGACCTGGACACACCGTCCCGGGGCGCCCTGGGGTGGCGCACTGAGCCGGTCACGCTGCGCTGGATCCTGCTCCACCTGACCGAAGAGACCGCTCGGCACAACGGCCACCTCGACATCCTCCGGGAACTCGCCGACGGCGTGCGAGGAAAATGACTGTCCGGTAGGCGGAGAACTCCACGGTCACTCCAGAGGGGCCTGTGCCCAGACGACTTTCCCGCCGATATCAGGCGGGAAGTGCCAGCCCCACCGTGCGCTTACCGCTTGCACCAATAGCAGTCCCCGGCCGTTCTCGGCGTCATCGCCGACATGTATGGGTACCGGCGGCAGCGGGCTGGCGTCCCAGACCAGGATGACAATATGCATCTTGTCCGAGACCAGCCACAACCGGATGGGGTCGTCCTGCATCGCCGCGTGCGAGACCTGCATGGCGTTGGTGGTCAGCTCTGCGACGAGGAGTTCGGTGCTCTCGCTGAGCCCGGCCAGTCCCCACTCCCAGAGCACCTGGCGGGTATGCAGTCGGGCACACGGCACCGCGCTGGGAAGCGCGCCCAGTTCGAGGAAGGTCCGGTGCGGCCACCCAGCCGCGAACGGCGCGGCATGCGCGACGCTCGCGAAGGGACCGCCGTAACCGCCAGGAACTGGCGGCCTTGCCGCAAAGCGGGTGTAGCCGCTCGTGGCGGCGCGGTAGCGGTCCGGGCCGCCGACGCGGGCGTCTTTGACGGGATCAGCGCTTCGTTCAGCTTGCTTTTCTTCCCACTCCTCATACACCCGGCGCGTCCCGCTCTTCGGCCAAAGGCCTTCCGTGAGTTCGTGCCCCTGCTGCACGGGCATGCGCCCTTCGGCTCGGGCGCTTCGGCGGGCGGCGACACGAGCCACGTCTTGGGCGGCCTCGTGGAGCTGCGCTGCTGCGCGGGCTGCTTGCTGCGTGCTGGTCATGACTGTTAGCGAACCCCAGCCGGGTACGTATGGGCAGTGTTGGACGGCGGGGTGGATGTGTGCGCGGGGGGTGTGAATCAGCCTCGATGCCATGCGGAGCACATGGCAGTGTCAAACTGACCACGTCCGTACTGGCAGAAGGGCAGGAAGGTGCCGCGACAGCCGAGGGAGGAGAACCTGCGGTTACGGGCCTTGCTGGACGAGACAGGAATGTCCAACAAGGGCCTGGCGCGCAGGGTGGTTGACCTAGCCGCGATCCAGGGAGTGGCCAATGTCCGGTGCGATCACACCTCGGTCCTTCGCTGGCTAGCCGGAGAACAGCCACGCCCGCCGGTTCCCGAACTGGTCGCAACCGTCCTTAGCGACGCTCTCGGCCGGAAAGTCTCGGAAACCGAGCTAGGCATGACGCCAAGCAGCTTGCCTGGTGATCTCGGCTTGCAACTCTCTACTGGCTGGACGGACACCGTAGCTACCTCAACCGCCCTCTGGAGGGCAGACGTGCAGCGAAGGCGATTCCTGGTCAACGCGGTCTTCACCTCGGCCGCGCTGCCCGCCTCCGCGCTGCGCTGGCTCACCAGCCCGCCCGCAGACGCGCCTGCCGCCTCTGGGCTTCACAGGATCGGGCGCGCTGACATCGACGCGATCCGCGAAGCGACGCACTCTTACAGGGAAATGGACAACCGGTTCGGCGGCGGCAAGCTCCGCAATGCGATCGTGTCCTACCTTGACGATCACGTTTCGCGGCTGCTCACGACAGGCAGCTACCAAGAAGAGACAGGCCGACAACTCGCTGCCGCATGTGGCGAGGTGTCGCAACTGGCCGGCTGGGTTGCCTACGACAGCGACAAACACGGCCTTGCCCAGCGATACCTCACCCAGGCACTAGCCTATGCACGCCACGCGGACGACCCGGCACTAGCAGCGGAGATCCTTGCTGCGCAGGCGCATCAGGCGCTCTACCTTGCTCGGCCAGACGAGACAATCGACCTCGCGCGAGCAGCCCAGGCAGCTGCCGTCCGCCACGGCTCAGCGACCCTGCTCACCGAGTGTCTGGTCATGGAGGCGCACGGGCACGCCGCCCGCGATGATGCCTACGCCTGCGGCACCGCTCTCGCCAAGGCAGAGCGGATGTTTGACCGCGCGACTCACGAAGATGACCCGACGTGGCTCGCTTACTTCGATGAGGCATACCTAGCGGCCCGCATGGCGCAGTGCTTCCGTGACCTTGGTGAAGCGGATCACGCTGCACGGTACGCGCGCCGCTCACTGGACATGGACGGCCGCTACGTGCGCGGCCGGGCCTTCAACCTGTCTCTGCTGGCCGCCGCCCACGCAGCACAAGACGAGCCAGAGCGAGCGTGCGCTGTCGGACGGCAAGCACTGGACCTGACTGTCCGCCTCACCTCAGCCCGTAGTGTCCGCTATGTGCGTGACGTGGTGCGCAGGCTTCGCCCGCGAGCCGATGTCCCGGCGGTCAGGGACTTCACTGCGGAAGTACGTGAACGCCTGCCCGCCGCAGTAGGACATGCTGCACCGCAATGATGGTTATCGCGCCTAGGATCTCGCCCTTGGCGATCATCATTGGGGTCTCATCAACGGGCACCCACCG
Organism: uncultured Actinomycetota bacterium; assembly: GCA_963729365.1. Lineage (GTDB taxonomy): Bacteria > Actinomycetota > Actinomycetes > Streptosporangiales > Streptosporangiaceae > JASHPR01. The sequence continues at coordinate 77,413 of CAVSNQ010000001.1, read as the reverse complement.
GACTTCGGCCGTCTCATCAACTTCTGGCTCGCCGACGCGTTCGGCTCCATGCGCTAGGTACAAGTCCTGCGGGTAGTCGGCGTTGCCGATGATCGGCTGGCAGGACATGACGTACTCGATGCCGCGAGGGCGCCAGCCGGTCTCTTCCTCCACCTCGCGCGCCGCTGCCGCAGCAGGATCTTCACCGTCATCTACATAACCGCCCGGCACTTCCCAGACCCAGCGGTCCACGATGAAACGGTGCCGCCGCATCAGCAAGACCCGGTCGCCCGGATCGTCCAGCACCGCTGTCATCGCGCAGCGCCGCATCCGAAATACATATTGCGTGAAACGTACATGATTGGGAAGTTCGACATCTGCCAGGCTCACGCGGATATGAGGGGTATCGTCCACCAGGCGCTCGCCGTGGATCACCCACTTGCGCGGCTCAGTCACGTACGCGACACTACCGGCCAGGCTGATCAAGGCGCCATCACCTCATCTCGCCAAGCAGCCGCAGGGCGGCGTTGTGGTAGACGGCCTGCACGGTGGCCGATTCGCTGGGCGGATCATCTGGGCCGGGAACGTAGTTACGGGCCATTGCGGACCGCGGCCGGACCACCGTTAGGGCCAGCACTTTTATCCCAGCCCTGGAATTTTCTCATGGGACGACGCGGCACTGGCTGAGCCAATGTGAACTATAGCGAACCAGTCGCGGACCAATTGGTACGGGCGGGCCATCTTTAATTTCGGTCATTTCGTTTGACACATGTTGGTGCTATTGGCATAACTTGACGTACTGCTGCCGCATCGTTCCAGGTGAATGGGCTAGGGAGAGCAGTAGGTGGCGGCGGGGTGTTCCGACGCTAGTTGAGGCGGGATGGCAGATGGCGGTCGAGCTGCATACGGTCGCGGAGGCGGCGGGAATTCTTAAGGTGCGCGAGTCTTGGCTCAAGACCAAAGCGGCCGCGCGATTAATCCCGTGCACGTTCGTCGGCAAGCATCTGCGTTTCAGCGACGACGATATCGCCGAGATCATGCGAGCTGGAGCGCGGCAGCCGGTCACCTCCCGCGCGCCCAGAAGCACTGGCGACCATCGTCGCTCCTAGCCAGGCAATCCACAGGAGACCGATGTGGCGTATGCAGAGAAGCGCGGGAAGGGCCGGCAGCCCTGGCGGGTCAAGTACAAGCTGCCGGACGGGACCGAGACCAGCGAGTCCGCGTTCGAGACCAAAGCGGCCGCGCTCGCCTGGGGACGTGACCAGGAAGCCAAGATCCGCGAGGGGCGGTGGACCGATCCGAACGCCGGGAAGCTCACGGTCGGCGAGTGGATCGAACGGTGGCTGGCCGTGCAGGACGTCGGCATCAGCACCGTCGACAGCCGCGAGTACATGATCCGCAGGTTCATCCGCCCGGCTTGGAGCACGAGTACGCCCGTCCGCACGAGATCCACGTCGAATGGCAGCTGCGCGAGCTGAACGGCAGGTTCCACCGCCTCCCGCCGAAGGATGACTCCTACCGCAGCCCTGACTGGGAGCCAAACCTGCCCGTCGACCTTCCGCCCTTCCTCGCCGAACTGCTCGCCACCCAGGTCAAGGATCATCCCCGCCAGCCATGCAGTTGCGCCAGCCAGCACGGCGGCAGCGGCCGGTATGTGTTCCTCGGACCGGACGGCGGTCACTACCGGCGCAGCAACTACTGCCGGCGGGTGTTCCGGCCTGCGTGCGACGGGCGGCACCTGCCGATTTCCGGTGCTCCAGGCCGCCTGGTCATCGCCGAGCAGACCACCGCTTGGCCCGGCACGCCGATCGCCGCCTGGCCTCCTGCCGCCAAGACCACCGGCCCGGACGCTGGGTGCCTGCCGCCTCGCGGTCACGGCATCGCGATCATCCCGGCAGACACCCCGTTGGCCTGCTGGCTCCCGATCAAGCTCGGTCTAACTCCGCACGGGCTCCGGCATAGCCATCGGACCTGGATGGCCGAGGAAGGCACGCCCGAGATCCTCGCCGAGCAGCGACTCGGCCACCAGGTGCCCGGCATGCGCGGCCTGTACGCCCACGTCTCCGACCGGATGCGCGCCGAGCTGATGCAGGCCCTTCAAGCTCGATGGAAGGAATCCCTCACCGAACGCGCCGCTCTCAACCCGCGCTCGCCCGTGCCACTTCTCGACAAACTGCTGATCCCACTACGCACCGAGAATCGCACCACAACGCAGAGCCCGGTACCGCGAAGGACCAGCCGACTGCGCCCACCACGACGGGACAGGGAGGAGATGATCTCCCAAATTCCTCCCAAATCCGCGGAACGCCGACCCCCGGCGGCTAGGATGGGAGGGAACGTGCGGAGCATCTGACCTGGTCAGACCGTATAATTCGCTAAGTGGAGCTAACGAGACTCGAACTCGTGACCCCCTGCTTGCAAAGCAGGTGCTCTTCCAGCTGAGCTATAGCCCCAGTGCTTCCGCGCCGACCTTAGATTACCCGGGCCCGCAGGCAGCCATGGGATGCCGCGGGCCTAACAGCCGGATAAGCCAGCTAACTGGCCGCCGGCCCCGCTGGAAGGCCGGGCCCTGGCGGCCTGATCACCTGGCGTCGGCCGGTCCGCCGCACCAGCCGCCGGCGCGGGAGCCGGAGCCCGGTCCCCGGCGGCGCTCAGCAACTCGGGCAGGTGCCCGATGTTGCGGATCAGGTGGGTGGCTCCGGCCCGCCGGAGCCGGTCCCCGCTATGCGCTCCGCCCTGGACCCCGGCGACGATCCCGGCGCCGGCGCGACGGCCGGCCAGGACACCGGCCTGGGTGTCGTCGGCGACCGCCGTCTCGCGCACGTCCGTCACGCCCAGCCGGAGCATGGCCGCGAGGATCAGGTCCGGCCACGGGCAGCCCCTGGGCACGTCATCGGGGGCCAGGGCCAGGTCGATGCGGTCCCACCAGCCCAGGGAGTCGAGCACCGCGGTCATGACCCGGCGCGAGAAGCTGGTGATCAAGCAGATCCGGATGCCGGAGCCGGCCAGCTTCTCCAGCGCCGCCGCGGCGCCCGGTGCCGGGGTCGTGCCCATGCGGCCGACCGCGTCGCAGAAGGAACGGTCAAGCGCGAGATGCGCGGCCTGCCCCCGGGCCTGGCTGTCGGGAAACATGGCCTGCAGGACGTCGACCGTGGACTGCCCTCGGGCCTGGTGTACCTGGGCCATGCACCTGGCGTAGGCGGCGGTACCGGTCACGACCCCCTGCGTGGCGATGGCCTCGGCATACGCGCGGTCCACCGTGCCGCCGTCGCTGACGACCGTGCCAATCAGGCCGCAACACACCAGCGAGACCGGCATCGCACCGCTCGTCTGGTCGCCTTCGCGCGCCGACACGGCCGGGCCGACGAGGATCTAGTCGTCGTCCGTTGTTGCCTCGGTCCACAGGTCAAGCTCGGCGCGATCGGCCTGGACCTTCCTCCATACGGCGAACACTCCGGCTCCGATGAGGGCCAGCAGGAGCAGCTTCTTCACAGCGCGCACCTTCCACCTTGGCTTCCGGGGAACCGGCGACGGATAGCCAAGTTCCAGGATTCCCTGAAGCCTAGCAAGCCGGACGGTCAGCGCGGCCGGTCCACGCGAGCCTCATCCCACACCGGCTCCGGCGCCTCATACACGTCGCCATCGGCGCCGAATACGACAAACCTGTCGAATGACCGCGCAAACCAGCGGTCGTGGCTGGCGGCCAGCACGGTGCCCGAGTACGATTCCAGGCCGTCTTGCAGGGCCTCGGCGCTGGCCAGGTCGAGGTTGTCGGTCGGCTCGTCGAGCAGCAGCAGCGTCGATCCGGCCAGCTCCAGCAGCAGGATCTGCAACCTGGCCTGCTGCCCTCCCGACAGCGTCCCGAACGGCTGCAGGGCGGTGGACTGGAGCTCGTACCTGGCCAGTGCCGCCATGGCCTCGTTGGGCAGCATCGCGTGGGAGGTCATAAGGATCTCACGCGGGTTCCGCCCGTCCAGGTCGGGCCGGGCATGCGTCTGGGCGAATAGCCCCGGCACTACGCGCGCCCCGAGCCTGGCCACCCCGGTATGCCGCACCGGCTCCTCGGCGAGCAGCCGCAGGAAGTGCGACTTGCCGGAACCGTTGGAGCCGAGCACGGCCACCCGCTCGCCGTACCAGACCTCGAGATCGAACGGGTGCATCAGCCCGGTGAGCTCGAGGTTCTGGCAGATCACCGCGCGCTTGGCGGTGCGGCCGCCGCGCAGCCGCATGCGCACGTTCTGCTCCCGCGGCGCCAGCTCCGGCGGCCCGGCCTCCTCGAACTTGCGCAGCCGGGTCACCGCGGCCTGCAGCCGCGAGGCCATGTCCGCGTTGTAGGAGGCCTTCTGCCGGTACATCCGCACCAGCTGCTTCAGCTTCTCGTGCTCCTCGTCCCAGCGCCGCCGGAGCTCGTCGAGCCGCTCGTTGCGGTCCCGCCGGGCCTGCGCGTACGTCGCGAACCCGCCGCCGTGCACCCAGACATTCCGGTCCTCCACCGTGATGATCCGCCCGGCGGTGTTGGCCAGCAGCTCCCGGTCGTGGCTGACCAGCAGCACGGTCTTGGCCGTCGCGGCGAGCTGCCGCTCCAGCCAGAGCTTGCCGGGGACGTCCAGGTAGTTGTCCGGCTCGTCCAGCAGCAGGACCTCCGTCCGGTCCCGGAGCAGCGACTCGAGCACGAGCCGCTTCTGCTCACCGCCGGACAGGGTCGCCGTCTCGCGCCAGCGGCAGCGCTCGTAGGGCACGCCGAGCGCGGCGGTGCAGCAGGAGTCCCAGTGCACCTCGGCCTGGTAGCCGCCCGCATCGCCCCACTCGGCCAGCGCCGCCGCGTACCGTAGCTGAGCTGGCTCGTCATCGCGTTCCATCATCACGAGCTCGGCAGCGTCAAGCCGGGCAGCGGCCTGCCGAACCCGGGGGGCCGCTATCGACAGCAGCAGGTCGCGCACGCTGGAGGAGTCCCGGATCCCGCCGACGAACTGCCGCATGACGCCGATGCCGCCGCTCGAGGCCACGGACCCCGACTGGGGGGTGAGATCCCCGGCGGCCAGCCGCATGAGCGTTGTCTTCCCCGCGCCGTTGGGGCCGACGAGCGCGGCGATCATGCCGTCGCCGACCCGGAAGGACACATCGTCGAGCAGCACCCGCCCGTCGGGAAGGGCGTGGCTCACGTGCGCGACCTCGATGTGACCCACCCGGTCCCCTATCCACGATGCGCTCCCGCGGCCGACAATAGCTGGATGGACCCCCGGGCCTTCAACTCAAATTCCCGGCTGCGGGCCTCGGACGCGGACCGGGACCGCGCCGCGTCGGTACTCAACGAGGCCCTCGCCGAGGGCCGGCTGACCGCGGAGGAGCATTCGGACCGGCTGGACTCCCTCTACGCGGCCAAGACCCACGGCGAGCTCGTGCCGCTGCTCGAAGACCTGCCCGCGACGTCCGCCGCGCAGTCGCCCGCGCCGGTTCCCGGCCGGGGCGCGGCGGCCGACCGGCGCGGCGGCCGGATCGTCGCCGTGTTCGGCGGCGCGTCGAGGAAGGGCGCGTGGCGGGTCCCCGCGACCAGCACCGTGGTGACCGTCTTCGGCGGCGCCGACATCGACCTGCGTGACGCGATCCTGCCGGGCCGGGAGATCACGATGCGGGCCGTCTCGGTGTTCGGCGGGCTCTCGATCACGGTGCCGCCGGAAATGCGGGTCATCGATTCCGGCGTGGCGGTCTTCGGCGGCCGCGACGTCTCCGGGGAGAGCGCCGCGTCCGCGACGCCCGATTCCCCGGTGCTCAGGCTGGAGGGTGCCTGCGTGTTCGGCGGCATCGCCGTCAAGCACCGGCCCAGGCGCAAGCCCAAGCGCCGCTGAGCCCGGGCGCCACGTCAGCTCGGGGCGCGCGGCCGGACCGGGGCGCGGCGGCGGACCGGGTCGGCCAGCGCCGCGGCCAGCTGGTCGAGCGCGGCCAGGGTGTGCGCGCTGACCACGGCGTCACAGTGCGGCCAGGCGGCGGCCATGCCGCCGGCCAGGGGCTGGTAGCTCGTGCTCTTCGTCCGCGGGTTCACCCACACGATGCGGAACGCGACCAGTGACAGCCGCTCCATCTCGCGGCGCAGCACCTCGGGGTCGCCGGTGTCCCACCCGTCGGAGATGATCACGACGATCGCGCCGCGCGCCATGCCGCGGCGGCCGTAGACGTCGTTGAACTCCTTGATCGAGGCGCCGATCTTGGTCCCGCCGAGCCAGTCAGGCGCGGCCTGGCCCGCGCGCTGCAGCGCCACGCCCGGCAGCGTCCGCCGCAGCGCCGGCGTGATCCGGGTGAGCCGGGTGGCGAACGTGAACACCTCGGCCCGCGCGCCGCCGGCGGCGCAGTACAGCAGCTGGATCATGGCCCGTGCGTACGGTTCCATCGATCCGGAGATGTCGCACAGCACGACCAGCCGGCGCGGACGCCGGGACGGCGCCCTTGAGATCAGACGGAACGCATGGCCTCCGGTCCGTCTGGCCTGCCGAAGCGTGGAGCGTAGATCGGTGCGCGGCCCTCCCGGCCTGCGGTGTTCCCGGCGCGATCGGCGCATGGGAACGGCCAGGGTAATGCTGCGCATCAGCCCGACGAGCAGCGCCAGCTCGGACTCGGACAGCTCGGCGAAGTCCTGCCCGGCCAGCCGCTCCACCGTGCTGCCCAGGTACCGGTGCTCGATCTCGCGCTCCGGCTCAGGCGAGTCAGCGCCGTCGTCGGCCGCGTCCGGCGTCCCGGCCGGCTGCGTGTCGATGACGTGGGACTTCGCCGCCCGCGCCGCCTTGGCCAGCAGGCCCTCGGGAGTGACGGGGGGCCGCAACGGCGGCACCGGGGAATTCGGGGCGCCGGGGTTCGCCGGGCCGTCCAGGCCGCCGAAGACCTGGTTGAACACCACGCGCAGGATGTCGATCTGGTCCCGGCCCGACACGAGCGTCGCGAGCGCGCAACGGTACAGTGCGTCCACCGTCTCCGGCCGGGCGATGGTGACCGCGCTCGCGAACCGCTCGCAGCGGCCGGGCCCGACCGGCAGCCCGGCGCGCCGCAGCTGCGCGCCGAACCGCGCGGCGACCTCGGCCAGGTCGTTAGCCATCGCCGGCGACCAGCGCGCCGAACCCGTTTTCCCGCGCCGCCTGCAGGTCCTCGGCGTACTTGAGCACGGCGCCCGCGGTCCGCTCGGCCGAGTCCTCGTCGAGCTTCTCGGCGCCCAGCATGTGCAGCGCCGCCGTCCAGCTGATGGCCTCGGCCACGCCCGGCGGCTTGGCCAGGTCGAGACCGCGCAACCGGGCCACGCCGCCCGCCACTTGCCCGGCCAGCGGCGCGGCCGCTTCGGGTACCCGGCGCCGGATGATCTCGGCGACCCGGCCGATGCCCGGGTAGTCGATCCAGTGGTACAGGCACCGCCGCTTCAGCGCGTCGTGCAGGTCGCGGGTCCGGTTCGAGGTCAGCACCACCACCGGCGGGAACTTGGCCCGCCGGGTACCGAGCTCGGGAATGGTCACGGCGGACTCGGCCAGCAGCTCGAACAGGAACGCCTCGAACTCGTCGTCGCCCCGGTCGACCTCGTCGATCAGCAGCACCGCCGGGCGCGGCCCCGGGTGCTCGATCGCGGCCAGCAGCGGCCGGGCCAGCAGGTAGTCGGGCCCGAACAGGTCCGCCTCGCGCGGCGTCTCGTGCCTGGCCTCGGCCAGCCGGATGGCGAGCAGCTGCCGCGGGTAGTTCCATTCGTAGAGCGCCTCGGCGGAGGTCAGGCCCTCGTAGCACTGCAGCCTGATCAGCGGCGTGCCGATCGCCCCGGCGAGGGCCTTCGCCGCCTCCGTCTTGCCGACGCCCGGCTCTCCCTCGAGCAGCAGCGGCTGGCCCATCCGCGCGGCCAGGAACAGCGCCGTGCCCAGCGGCGGATCGGCCAGGTAGTCCTCGGCGTCGAGGGTGCTCAGCAGCGAGGCCACGTCGGGCAGCTGCTCGGCCAGACCGGTCATCCCGCTCATCCCGGCCATCGGCGGATGCCCCCGGAGTCACAGAAGTAGCGCATCACTCCATAATGCTGTAGCCCGGCCCTTGCTCTGGTCACGGGACCGCCAGGTCGCTGCGGTAGGGGCGGCCCTGGATCGCGCTCCACACGTTCGCCGGGGTGAGCGGCATGTCGGCGTGCCGCACCCCGAACGGCTTGAGCGCGTCGAGGACCGAGTTGACGATGGCCGGCGGCGATCCGACCGTGGCCGACTCGCCGACGCCCTTGGCGCCGATCGGATGGTGCGGCGACGGCGTGACGGTCGCGCCGAGCTCCCACGACGGGCATTCCATCGAGGTCGGCAGCAGGTAGTCCATGAACGAGCCGCCCAGGCAGTTGCCGTCCGCGTCAAAGGCAATGACCTGCATCAGGGCCATGCCGACCCCGTCCGCGAGCCCGCCGTGGACCTGTCCCTCGACGATCATCGGGTTGATCCGCACCCCGCAGTCGTCGACCGCGATGAAGCGGCGGATCTGCACCTGGCCGGTGCCGGGATCCACGTCGGTGACGCAGATGTAGGCGCCGAACGGGTGGGTGAGGTTCGGCGGGTTGTACACGGCCTCCGCGTCGAGATGGCCCTCGACGCCCTCGGGCAGCTCGAGCGCCCCGTGGGCCGCCATCGCGATCTCGGCGATGCTGCGGGCCTTCTCCGGGTCGCCGCGCACCTGCCAACTGCCATCCGACCACTCTAGGTCGTCCGGCGCTGCCTCGAGCATCGCCGAGGCGACGATCTTCGCCCGCTCGCGCACCTTGCGCGCCGCGATCGCGGCGGCCGCGCCGGAGACCGGCGTCGACCGGGACCCGTAGGTGCCGAGCCCGAACGGCGTGCGGTCGGTGTCCCCGTGCACCACCTCGACGTCGTCCGGGGATATGCCCAGCTCCTGGGCGACGATCTGCGCGAACGTCGTCTCGTGGCCCTGGCCCTGGGTCTGGCAGGAGACGCTGAGCACCGCCTTGCCGGTCGGATAGACCCGCAGGTCGGCACCGTCGGCCATGCCGAGCCCCAGGATGTCCATGTGCTTGCGCGGGCCCGCGCCGACGCCCTCGGTGAAGAAGCTGATCCCGATGCCCATGTGCTCGCCGCGCTCCCGCTTCTCCGCCTGCTCGCGGCGCAGTTCCGGGTAGTCGGCGATATCCATCGCGACCTGAAGGGCCCGCGGGTAGTTGCCCGAGTCGTATTCCCAGCCGGTCGGGCAGGTGTACGGGAACTGCTCGGGGCGCAGCAGGTTCTTCATCCGCAGCTCGGCGGGATCCATGCCGAGCTCGAGGGCGAGGATGTCGACCATCCGCTCGACCAGGTACACCGCCTCGGTGATCCGGAACGAGCAGGAGTAGGCGACGCCGCCCGGCGCCTTGTTGGTGTACACGCCGGTGACCTCGCAGTGCGCGGCCTGCAGGTCATAGGAGCCGGTGAAGATGTGGAAGAACCCGGCCGGGTACTTCGACGGCTGCGCGCTGCCGTTGAACGCGCCGTGGTCGGCGAGCACCCGCGCGCGCAGGCCGAGGATCTTGCCATCCCGGGTCGCGGCGATCTCGCCGCGCATGTGATAGTCCCGCGCGAACGACGTGGACATCAGGTTCTCCGACCGGTCCTCGACCCATTTGACCGGCTGGCCGGTCGCCATGGAGCCGACAACCGCGCAGAGATACCCCGGGTAGATGGGGACCTTGTTGCCGAAGCCGCCGCCGATGTCCGGGGAGATGACCCGGATCTTGTGCTCGGGAAGGCCGAGGATCAGCGAGTACAGGGTGCGGTGCGCGTGCGGGGCCTGACTGGTGGTCCACATGGTGAGCTGGCCGCTCACGTTGTTGAAGTCGGCGACCGTGCCGCAGGTCTCCAGCGGCGCCGGGTGCGATCGCGGGTAGAGCATGTCCTGCGCGACGACGACGTCGGCCGCGGCGAACGCGGCGTCGGTCGCCGCCCGGTCGCCGGCCTCCCAGTCGAAGATGTGGTTGTCCTGCTTGCCCGCCAGGTCGTCGCGGATCACCGGGGCCCCGCGATCGAGCGCCTTCGTGGCGTCGATCACCGCCGGCAGCGGCTCGTATTCAACGTTGATGAGCTCCAGCGCGTCGCGCGCCGAGTACCTGTCCTCGGCGACCACGAACGCGACCTCCTGCCCCTGGAACCGCACCTTGTCGGTGGCCAGCACCGCCTGCACGTCCTGCGACAGGGTCGGCATCCAGGCCAGCCCGCGGCTCTCGAGCGACTCGCCGGTGATGACGGCCTTGACCCGCGGGTGGGCCTCGGCGGCCAGTGTGTCGATCGAGACGATCCTGGCGTGCGCCAGCGGGCTGCGCAGGATCGCGCCGTGCAGCATGCCGGGCCGCTGGATGTCGTCGGTGAAGTTGCCCTGGCCGCGGATGAAGCGGGCATCCTCCTTGCGCTTGAGCGGCCCGTACGCCCCGGCCGCCGTCATCGGTTGTCCTTCTCGTGCTTGCTCGCCCACAGCACCGACCGCACGATGTTCTCGTACCCGGTGCACCGGCAGATCTGCCCGGACAGCGCCTCGCGGATCTCCCCGGGGGACGGGTCCGGGTTGCGGTCAAGCAGCCACCGGGAGGTCAGCATCATGCCCGGCGTGCAGAACCCGCACTGCAGCCCGTGACACTCGGCGAAGCCCTGCTGGATCGGGTCGAGCTCCCCACCCCCCGCCCGCCGCCCCATTCCCCCTTCACTGGCCCCCTTCATGGCCAGGCTCTCGACGGTCCGCACCCGGTGCCCGTCGGCCATGGCCGCGAGCACCGTGCAGGACTTCACCGGGGTGTCATCCAGCAGCACCACGCACGCCCCGCAGTTCGACGTGTCACAGCCCCAGTGCGAGCCGGTGAGCCCCAGATCGTCCCGCAGGAAGTGGATCAGCAGCAGCCGGGCCTCGACCTCGCGGGGGTAGTCGGCGCCGTTGACGTTCACGGTGATCTGCACGTCAGGCGTCCCGTCCGCTCGCGTCCAGTCCGCGCGCCCGGCGCACCGCCCGGCGCAGGGCCCGCACGGTGAGCTCGCTGGCCAGATGCCGCTTGTAGTCGGCGGGGCCGCGCTGGTCCGAGCTGGGGTTGCAGTGCTCGGCCGCGATCTGTCCCGCCTCGGCGAAGGCCGCCTCGGTGGCCGGCGCGCCGTGCAGGAACTCCTCGGCCTCGGCCGCGGCGAAATGCCGCGCGCCGACCGCGGTGAGGCCGAGCCCGGCCTCGGCGATGGTCTCGCCGTCCAGCCAGATCGCCACCGCGGCCGCGCCGACCGGCCAGTCGCCCACCCGGCGGCCCACCTTCTCGTAGGCGCTGCCGCCGCCGGGCCTGACCGCGATCCTGATCTCGGTCAGCAGTTCGCCCGGGGCCACGACGGTCTCGTAGGGCCCGGTGTGGAATTCCCGCGCCGACACCGCACGGCTGCCGTCCGGGCCGCGGATGATCATGCTTGCCTTCAGCGCGGCGAACGTCGCGGACAGGTCCTCGGAGGGGTCGGCCTGGCAGAGCGAGCCGCCGACGGTGCCCCAGTTGCGCACGACGGGGTCGGCGATGACCCGTTCGGCATCGTGCAGGATCGCGAAGTGCTCGCCGGCCACCGCCGAGTCAAGCAGCTGCGCGTGCCTGGTCAGCGCGCCGATCCGCAGTTCGCCATCAGTCACGCCGATGTGGGAGAGCTCGCTGAGCCCGTTGATGTCGATCAGCGTCTCCGGCTGCACGAGCCTCAGCTTCATCATCGGGATCAGGCTGTGCCCCCCGGCCAGGATCCGGGCTTCCGGGCCGAACCTGGCCAGCAGGGCCAGCGCGTGCTCCACGCTGGTGGCCTTCTCGTACTCGACGTACGCCGGAACCTGCACATGCCCTCCCTCGTGCCGCAGCACGCGTCATGAGTTTACGTTCCGCTCTCGGCAGTGGCCCGAAGTGACTCCGCGCCGATCGCGCGCTGACCAGGCACGGCTTTGCGTGATACTGAGAGCACCATGACCCTCACGCAACTCAACGCGTTCGTTCTGGTGGCTCGTCTCGGCTCGGTGACGGCCGCCGCGAACGCGCTCGGCGTGAGCGAGTCGGCCGTGTCGCAGGCGCTGTCGGCGCTGCGGCTGCACCTGGGCGACCAGCTGGTCACCAGGGCGCCGACCGGCATGACGCTCACCGCGGGCGGCTCCCGGCTGCTGTCCACCGCGTCGCAGATCGTCGTGCTCGGCGCCGAGGCGCACGCGGCGGTCCGCGCGGCGCAGGGGGCTCCGGAACAGCTGCGGGTGGTGGCCACGTCCACGCTGGCCGAGTTCGTGGTCAGCCCGCTGATGGAAGCATTTACCCGGCGCTTCGCCGGCGTCGTCGAGGTGTCGGCCGGGGTGGCCGTGACCAGCGAGATGGCGGTGCTCGTCGCGAACCGGCTCGCGGATGTCGCGATCGGCCCGGCGGTGACCCCCGACCCGGCCCTGCCCGTGGTGAGCGAGCCGATCTTCCGGTACCGCCTGGTCGTGGTCACGGCGGGCGAGTCGCGGCTGAAGGGCAACCCGAGTCAGTGGCGGTGGCTGGTGGATCCGGCCGGGACCGACCCGGACAGCGACACCGGCCGGCTGCTGGCCGCGCTGCGGGTACCCGATAGCCGGATCGGAGTGTTCCCCAACCAGACCGCGGCCTGGGCGGCGGCGGCCGACGGGGCGGGCGTGGCGCCCGCCGTCGAGCATCTCGTCACCCAGCAACTGCGCCGGGGCGAGCTCTCGCTGGCCGAGGTGCCCGGCACGCCGGTGGCTGGCTACTGGCACGCCACCCTGCTGGAGCGCCAGAGCCGCAGTGCCGTCGCCAGCGCGCTGCGGCGCTTCCTGACCACCCCCGAGGCCATGCATCTGATGCGCTCGCCGGCCACCGGGGTTCCGCCGTCCCGGTTCCGCCCGCCCGTGTACGTCACGATCTGGAGCTGACCCGCTCTGGCGTGCACCGATGCCGACATAAGCAACAGCTTATTCGTGCCTTGCGGCGCAATCTGACGCGATGGATCATGTTGTAGGTTCGACCCAGAAGTGACGGTACAAATATGACCGTCCCAGGGCAGGAGTGCTGCATGCGGATAGAGTCCAGCGGACACAGCCGGGGCAACCCGCGGCTGTACGAGCTGATCGAGCACGCCCCGAAGACGGGCAAGAGCCCGACCGTCTGGGCCTGGCCGGAACTTATCGATTACCTCAAGATCGCCGGCCAGCCCGTGGCCGGGCCGTGGCCGCCGCACCAGGAGCCGCGGCCGGACCCCGAGGAGGACTCGCTCCCGGTCGCCGTGCCCGACCCGGAATCCCCGCCGCGGCCGCGCCCGGAGTCCAGCCCCGGCGATCAGCACTGACCCCCGGTTGACCTGGAGGAGCCTATGTACCCGTCTCGGTTCCGCTACGAGGCACCGCGTTCGCTCGACGAGGCGATCAGCCTGCTGCACGGAGGCGGGGACTATGCGAAGGTGCTGGCCGGCGGCCAGAGCCTGGTCCCGCTGATGAAGCTGCGCTTCGCCTCGCCGGAACTTGTCGTCGACATCAACAACGTGCCCGGCCTGGACTACCACCGGGCCGACCCCGACGGCACCCTGCACGTCGGCGCCCTCTGCCGGCATGCCGACCTCGAACGCTCGGACCTGCTCAAGGGCACTCAGCCCACGATGGCCGCAGCCGCGCCCCTGATTGCCGATCCCATCGTGCGGAACCGGGGCACGCTCGTGGGCTCGCTCTGCCACGCGGACCCCCAGGGCGACTGGGCCTCGGTGGTCCTGGCCCTGGGCGGCTCGATCGTGGCCCGCGGCCCGGCCGGCCGGCGCGCCATAACGCTCGCCGACTTCGTCACCGGGCCGTTCCAGAACGTGCTCGAGCCGGACGAGATCGCCGTCGAGGCCGTCATACCGGCCGCCCAGGGCGTCCGGGCGGGCGGGTACCTCAAGCTCGAGCGCCGGGTCGGCGACTTCGCGACCGTCGGGGTAGCGGTGGCGCTTGAGACCTCCGGCGCCACCGTGACCAGGGCCGGGATCGCGCTGACCGGGGTCGGCGGATCCACCATCGGCGCCACGGCGGCCGCCGACGCGCTGGTCGGACAGCCGCTGACCGCCGAGAGCATCGGCCGGGCCGCCGACCTCGCGGCCGAGGTGGCGCGGCCCAGAACCGATCATCGCGGCAGCGCCGAGTACAAGCGGCACATGGTGCGCACGTTCGTCACGCGCATCCTCGGCCGCGTCGAGCCGGCGGAGGAAAGGGCGGCCTGACCAATGACTGTTGTCTATGAGGACCTCGGCGACGAGGCCGAAGGAGCGGACGCCATCCCGGTCCGCCGGATCAAGTTCAGCATCAACGGCCAGAAGAAGATTGCCGAGGTGGAGCCCAGGCTGCTGCTGTCGCACCTGATCCGCCGCGGGGTAGGGCTGACCGGCACGCACATGGGCTGCGACACCACCAACTGCGGCGCGTGCACGGTGCTGGTGAAGGGGGCAGGGGAGGCGGGTGGGGGCCGCCCGGTGAAGTCGTGCACCATGTTCGCCGTGCAGGTCGACGGGCGCGAGATCACGACGGTCGAGGGACTGGCCATGGAGGGGGCAGGGGAGGGGGGTGGGGGGCTGCACCCGCTGCAGGAGGGCTTCAAGGAGGAGCACGGGCTGCAGTGCGGGTTCTGCACGCCGGGCATGATGATGGCGGCCAAGGCCCTGCTCGATGAGAACCCGGACCCGACCGAGGAAGACGTGCGCTGGGCCCTGTCCGGCAACCTCTGCCGCTGCACCGGCTACCAGAACATCGTCAAGTCGGTGCTGTGGGCCGCCGCCAAGCTCAGGTCCCAGTCGCAGTGACCCGAGACGGGAGACAGCAGTGACGCAAGCGCTGGACGAAATCAAGATCGGTGGGCTGGGCGCCAGCCGGAAGCGCGTCGAGGATGACCGCTTCATCCGCGGCCGGGGCAACTACACCGACGACATCACGCTGCCCGGCATGCTGCACATGGAGATCCTGCGCAGCCCGCTGGCCCACGCGCGGATCAAGTCGATCGACGCCAGCAAGGCGTGGGACATACCCGGCGTCCACCTGGTCCTCACCGGCGACATGATGGCGACCAGGAACCTGGCCTGGATGCCGACCCTGTCCTACGACACCCAGGCGGTGCTGGCCACCGACAAGGTCCGGTTCCAGGGCCAGGAGGTGGCCTGCGTCATCGCCGACGACCCGTACATCGCCAAGGACGCCTGCGAGGCCATCGACGTCGACTACGAGCCGCTGCCGCCCATCGTCAACCCCAAGCAGGCCGTCGCCGAGGGTGCCCCGGTGATCCGCGACGACAAGGAGAACCAGGCCGACAACGTCATCTACACCTGGGAAGTCGGCGACGCGGCCGGCACCGACCGGGCGTTCGAGCAGGCCGACGTGATCTCCAGGCTGCAGCTGCACTACCCGCGCTCGCACCCGAGCCCGATCGAGTGCTGCGGGTCGATCGCGGACTTCAACCGCGCCACGTCCAAGCTCACGGTGTACATGACCACGCAGGCGCCGCACATCATCCGGGCCGCGGTCGCGCTGGTCGCCGAGCTGCCCGAGCACATGATCCGGATCATCTCCCCGGACATCGGCGGCGGGTTCGGCAACAAGGTGCCGGTCTACCCCGGGTACGTCTGCTCGATCCTCGCTTCCATTCTGCTCGAACGCCCGGTGAAGTGGATCGAGGACAAGACCGGCAACCTGATCTCCACCGGGTTCGCCCGCGACATCTACCTCGACGGGGAGATGGCGCTGCGGCGGGACGGCAAGATCCTCGGGGTCCGGATGCGCTGCGACGCCGACCACGGCGCGTTCTTCTCCGACGCCCAGCCCAGCAAGTTCAAGATCGGGCTGCTGCACTCGGCCTTTGCCGCCTACGACATCCCGGCCGCGCACCTGAGGGCCCGCGGCACCTACACCAACAAGGCGCCGGGCGGGGTCGCCTACCGGTGCTCGTTCCGGGTCACCGAGGCGATGTTCTTCCAGGAGCGCATGGTCCAGGCCGCCGCCGACGACCTGGGCATGGACCAGGCCGCGTTCCGGCGGATGAACTTCGTCAGGGACGAGGACTTCCCGCACCGCACCCCGTTCGGCTTCCTGACCGACTCCGGCCAGTACGGCAAGTGCCTCGACGTCGGGCTGAAGGCGGTCGGCTACGAGGACTTCCGGCGGCAGCAGGAGGAGGCGAGGGCCCGGGGCCGGCTGCTCGGCCTCGGCATCTCCACCATGACCGAGCCGCTGGGCGCGGGCAACAGCCGCGAGTACGACATCCTCGGCATCAAGATGTTCGACTCGGCCGAGCTCAAGGTGCACATGACCGGCAAGGCCATCGTCCGGACCGGGGCGCGGGGCCAGGGCCAGGGGCACGAGACGACCTGGGCGCAGATCGTCGCCCACGAGCTCGGCATCCCGGCCGAGGACATCGTGGTCGAGGAGGGCGACACCGACACCGCGCCGTTCGGCATGGGCACGTACGCGTCGCGGAGCACGCCGGTGGCCGGCGCCGCGGTCGCGATGGTGTCCCGCAAGATCCGCGCCAAGGCCCGCAAGCTGGCCGCGCACCTGCTCGAGGTGTCCGAGGAGGACGTCGAGTGGGAGCTCGGCCGGTTCTACGTGCGGAGCGCGCCCGACCGCGGCGTCACCATCCAGGAATGCGCGATGGCGGCGTACAGCAACATGCCCGACGGCATGGAGCCGGGCCTGGAGAACACCGCCTACTACGACCCGCCGAACCTGACCTGGCCGTTCGCCGTCTACATCGTCACGGTCGAGGTCGACCCGGTCACGGGCGTCTGGGACGTGCTGACCACGGTGGCGGTCGACGACTGCGGCGTGCGGATCAACCCGATGATCGTCGAGGGCCAGATCATGGGCGGGCTGACCGAGGCCTACGCGATGGCCAACATGCAGTTCATCACGTTCGACGCGGAGGGCAACTGCATCGGCTCCAACTACATGGACTACCTGCTGCCGACGGCCTGGGAGACGCCCGGCTTCGAGCTGCACAGCGAGGTGGTCACCCCGTGCCCGCACCACCCGATCGGCGCCAAGGGCATCGGCGAGTGCGCCGCGGTCGGCGGCCCGGCCGCGTTCGTCAACGCGGTGATCGACGCGCTGTCCGGCACCGGGGTCCGCAACATCGACATGCCGCTCCTGCCGGACCGGGTATGGGAGGCCATCACGTACCGCCGTGACGTCTCCGGTGCGCCGCCGGTCCGGACGGATGACTGACCCGGGGGGGCAGATGGAAGGCTGGGGTGTCCTGGAGCAGGCCGGCGAGCTGACCCGGCGCGGGCAGGCGTTCGCGCTCGCCACCGTGGTCTGGCGGCAGGGCCCGTCATCCGGCCAGCAGGGCTCGCGCGCGATCATCACCGAGGCGGGCGAGCTGCGCGGCTGGATCGGCGGCGCGTGCGCCGAGCCCGTGGTGATCCGCGAGGCGCAGCGCGTGATCGCCGAGGGCGAGGCTCGCCTGCTGCTCCTGGGCACCCCGGAACAATTCGGCGCCGCAGTCCCCGAAGGCATGACCGTGGTGCCGATCGCCTGCCAGAGCGAGGGAGCGCTCGAGGTCTATATCGAGCCGGTGCTGCCCGCGCCGCACCTGGTGGTCGTCGGCCGCTCGCCGATGGCGCACACGCTCACCGACCTCGCCCGCGCCCTCGGCTGGCGCGCCGCGCTCATCGACGGCCCCGACTTCACCGCGGCCGACGCCAACGAGCGTTCGATGGTCGTGGTGGCCACCCAGGGCCACTACGACGAGGAGGCGGTGGAGCAGGCGGTCGCGGCCAGGCCCGCCTACCTGGGCCTGGTGGGCTCGCAGCGCCGCGGAGCGTCGCTGCTCGGCTACCTGGCCGAGCGCGGGGTGCCCCAGGACCGGCTCGACCAGGTTCGCGTGCCGGCCGGCCTGGACCTGGGCCGGACCACCCACGAGGAGATCGCCGTCGCGATCCTCGCCGAGCTGGTCCAGCTGCGCGCGTCCGGCGCCCTGCCCCGGCAGGCGGCCAAGCCGGTCCGAGAGGCCGTCGACCCGGTCTGCGGGATGACGGTGGCGGCGGACGCGTCCGCCCGGCCGCTGGAGCACGACGGCGTCACCTATTACTTCTGCTCCAGCGGCTGCCGCCAGGCCTTCGAGCAAGACCCCGCCGCCTACGTGAAGAAAGAGACCCGATGCTGATCAAGAACGACTTCGAGGTCGCCGCGCCGGTCGACAAGGTATGGAAGTTCTTCGACAACATCCCCCAGGTGGCCGCCTGCCTGCCCGGCGCGGAGCTGACCGAGGACCTCGGCGACGACAAGTACAAGGGCCGGGTGGCGGTCCGGATGGGCCCGGTCCGGCTGCAGTTCGCCGGCACCGCCGACATCACCGAGCGCGACGAGGCGGCCCGGCGCGTGGTCGTGCACGCGGCCGGAGCCGAGGAGAAGGGCCGGGGCCAGGCCAGCATGGTCATCACCGCGGCGCTCACCCCGGCCGGGCGCGGCACCAAGGTCGGCGTCACCCAGGACCTGCAGCTCTCCGGGGCCGCCGCGCAGTACGGCCGGGGCATGATCTCCGATGTCACGGCCGTGCTGATGCGTGACTTCTCCGCGAACATGCAAGACCGGATTGAACGCCTAGACCGGGGCGAGTCGCCCGAGCAGATCGCCGCCGCGGCCGTCACCCCGGCCGGTGGCTTCACCCTGGGCCTGCGGGCCGCGCTGATGGCGCTGACCCGGGTCTTCCGCAGGTTCTTCATGCCGTATCAGCCCGCGCGCTGAGAAGAGGAGAGCGAGCCATGGTCTTGTGGTGGATCGGCAACGCCGTCCTGCTGGTGGTGATACTGCCCGTCGTCATCTTCCTGCTCAACCGGGTGCTCGCCGCGGTCGAGCGGATCCGGGGGGCCACCGACGCGATCCTGTCCGGCGGGGTCGCCCTGATCGGCGAGCTCGACGGCGTTCCCGAGGCGCTGGCCACGACCGACGCCACCATCCACGAAGTGTCCGTCGGCGCGGTCCGGTACGCGGGCTCCGTCGCCAAGCTTCTCGGCTGAAAGGAAGGCGACCATGCCGGCAGCCGCCTGGGCAACCCTGATCATCTCCGCGCTGATCATCGCGATCACCGCGGTCGGCCTGTTGCGGGTCATCACCCACCTGCGGGTCATCCGCGCGACGCTCGTCGCGACGACCGGCGGCGTGCAGGTCATCGCGCAGCAGACCAGTACCGTGCCAGACCGGCTGACCTCGGTCAACGCGAGCCTGAAGCCGGTACGCGACTTCTGTGAGGGGGTCTGAGATGAGTACCGGCTGGGTCGTGGGCTGGACGATCGGCATCGTCGTCGTCCTGGTCGTCGTGGCGCTCGTGGTGCCGATCCTGGTGCTGGCCCGCTCGATCGGCAACGAGGCGCCGAAGATCAATTACGAGCTGGAGAAGGCCGTGCACAACACCGCGCCGCTCGGCGCGCTGCGCACGACCATCGATTACGCCGTCACCATCATCGGCGGGCTGCAGCGCGGCCGCGCCCGGCTGGGAGGTTAGCCATGCACACCCTGGCCATGTCATCGTCCGAGCACACCGACTGGCTGGTCGCGAACATCGCCGGCCTGATCGTGGTGGTCGCCGTGGCCGCCCTGCTGAGCATCCTCATCTGGCTCGTCAAGATCATCGATCGTCGGGTGGTCGCGGTGCGGGACACGCTCAAGGCCGCGGCGGCGAACACCGCGGACACCGCGCTGATCCCGCAGGTCGCCGACGGCGTCGAGCTGGTCCTGGCCGAGGGCCTGCAGCACCACCTGTTCCTCGGCCGCGTGCTCGGGAAGGTCAAGTCATGACCGGGCTGGTCATCTTCACGCTCATCGACATCGTCCTGCTGGTCGCGGGCCTGGCCTTCTACCTGTACTGGGTCGGGACGCTGCTCACCCGCATCGCCGGGAATCTCGAGGAGTGCGCGGAGATCGTGCCGACGATCGTGGATCACGCCAAGCTCATCGGCCCCGGCGTGGGGCACATCAACGAGACCGGCAAGGTGGTCGCGGGCGCGCTGCCGCTGCTGTACGGCATGGCCGAGGAGATCGTGACCGACGTGACCCCCCGGCCCGAGCCGCCCGCCGTGCCCGAGCCCGCGCGGCCCGCCTCCGGCACCCGCCGCTCCCGCCTGCACGACGCGGTCGGCTTCACCCCGCAGCCATAGGTGACCGGCTTGGGGGCTATGCGTTCAGGAAAGTCTCAGGCATGCTCCGGGCCGCGCCTTGAGACCGGTCCTGTGGTCGGGGCCGAGTACTCGCCGATCCATTCGTCCTTCCAGGACGGGTCGTACTGCTGGATGTTGCAGCTCGGGCGGTAGATCGCGGTGAGCTCGCGGGCGATCTGCTCCCGGTGCGGGCGGCCGCCGCCGGGCACCTCGTAGGTGCAGACGTAGACCTTCCACTTCGAGCCCGCCCGGCGCACCCACGATGCCGCGCGCGGGTGCTGGAACGGGAACCGCTCGGCGGACAGATCGTCGCTGTGGTCCACGTAGATGACCGCGTACCGGTCCGGCTTGGCGTCGGCTTCTGGCTTGCACAGGATCGCGTAGACGGCCGCCGCCTGCGGCGGCGTCCACCCGCCGAGCAAGCGGGGGCCCTCGAACGGGTAGCCGGCCAGCGATCCGAGGCGGATCATCGCAGGTCGTCCTCGTCCTCGCTGATCGCCTCGGCCCGCACTACCGGCGCCGTGGGCAGGCCGGCCACCGAGGCGGCCCGCAGGAATTCCTCGGTCGCCTTCGCGATGGCCTGGGCGCGGCTGGGCGCGTCCACGATGAGCTGGGCTCCGTACCTGTTGGTGCCGATCCCGGTGGCGATGCCATGGCTCGCGGCGACCGCGTCGGCCAGCTCGACGACCTCCTCGCGCGACAGCACCCGGTCGCCTTCGGCCTCGATGCCCACGCTCCATCTTGTCACCGGATGCTCCTATCTCAGCCTGGGCAGTTCGGCCGCGAACTCTTCCAGGCTGCTCAGATCATGCCCGGACAGGATCAGGTCGACGTGCGGAGCGGCGACCATCATCCCCAGCGTGCTCGGCCGGAAGTCCTGGTTATCGCCCTTGTGCGGGTTCATCCATACCACCCGGTGGCTGAGCCGCGCGAGCCGCTCCATGGCCGCGGCCAGGACGTCGGGATCGCCGCGGTCGAGGCCGTCGGAGCAGATCACCACGATCCCGCCGCGGCACAGGCCGCGCCGCCCCCAGTCTTTGACGAACGCGTCAAGCGAGGCGCCGATCCTGGTCCCGCCCTCCCAGTCGAACACCTCCTTCGCGGCCAGCTCCAGCGCGTCGTCCGGCCGCCGATGATCCAGGGCCCTGGTCACGCGGGTGAGCCGGGTGCCGAAGCAGAACACCTCGACCTTGTCGGCCGCGCGCCTGGCCGAGTAAGCGAACTGCAGCAGGTTGCGCGAGTAATCGGCCATCGAGCCGGAAACGTCCAGGATCAGGATCAGCGGCCGCAGCCGGACCCGGCGCCGGCGCCAGAACAGCTCGGCCGGCTCGCCGCCGCGGCGCAGCGATTCCCGCAGCGTGCGGCGCAGGTCGGGTGAGCGCCCCCGGGGTGCGGTCCTGGTCCTTCGGGTGCGCCGCTTGGGCGGCGTCAGCCGGATCCTGGCCATGATCCGCCGCACCGCCGCGAGTTCCTCCGGCGTGCAGGCCGCGAACGACTTGTGCCTGAGCGCCTCCGCATCGGACGCCATCAGGCCGAGCGTTGCCTCCTCCCGGTCCTGCCCGGTGCCGGCCGGGTCGACGGCCGGGACCTCGAGCACGGCCTGGGTCTCGGCCGTGACCTGTGCCTTGAGGGTCAGCATTTCCCTGACCGGGTCGGCGCCGCCGAGGAAGTACCTGCGGAACACCTCGTCGTAGACCGGGATGCTCTCGCGCCTGGTCACCAGCGTGGTGCGGCCCGCCCAGTACAGGTCCAGCAGGTCGGAAGGATCCAGCGAGCCCATCGCCGAGCAGTAGGCCAGGATGTCACCGGAGCCCACGGCGAGCCCGGCCGATCGGAGCTCGCGGGAGAAGCCGGCCAGCACGCCGACGAACGGGGCGCCGTCCGACGGGCCAGCCTGCTCAGGCACCGGACGTAATCTCTTCCAGGTTGTCCCGCACCAGATCCAGGTCGTCGCGTTCCTTCACCACGGCGCCGAGCGTGTCCTCGGCGTTACGGGCGTCGAGATCGGTCTCACCGAGGAAGTCGAGCGTGCGGACCCAGTCGATGGTCTCGGCGACCCCGGGTGGCTTGGCCAGGTCAAGGTCCCGCAGCCGGTTGACCGCGGCGACCACCTTGCGGGTCAGTGCCTCGGACACCCCGGGCTCGCGGACCAGCACGATCTCCACCTCGCGCTCGGCGGGCGGGTACCCGATCCAGTGGTACAGGCAGCGCCGCTTCAGCGCGTCGTGCAGTTCGCGCGTGCGGTTGGAGGTGAGTATGGCGAGCGGCGCGCTCTCGGCCCTGATCGTACCGATCTCGGGGATGGTGATCTGGAAGTCCGAGAGCAGTTCGAGCAGGAAAGCCTCGAACTCATCGTCGGCTCGGTCCACTTCGTCGATCAGCAGCACCGCCCGGTCGCCGGCCCGGACCGCTTCCAGCAGCGGCCGCTCCAGCAGGAACTTCGGCCCGAACAGCTTGTCGACTGCTGCCTCGTCCGTGACCTGATGCTCGGACAGCGCCCGGATGTGCAGCATCTGGCGGGCATAGTCCCATTCGTAGAGGGCCTGGTTGGTGTCGATGCCCTCGTAGCACTGCAGCCGGATCAGCTTTCGCCCGAACACCGAGGCCAGCACCTTGGCGACCTCGGTCTTGCCCACCCCGACCTCGCCTTCCAGCAAGATCGGGCGCTGCAGGGACAGCGAGACGAACAACGCCGTGGCCAGCCCCCGGTCGGCGAGATAACCACCCTGGCGCAATAGCTCGGTGAGCTGACCGACGGTCTGCGGACGCTCCATGCAGCGCTCTCCTCGCCGTCGGCCTACGAATGAGCCGTCGGCCTGCGAATGATCAGCGGCCCCGGCAAGTCAGCGGACTTCTGCGGACCCGAGGACCAGATCCCGGATGCTGCCCGCCCCCGGATTCAGCTTGCCCTCGCGCTGCAGCTTGTCCCGCCACGCGGTACGCAGGTCGCCGTCGTCGCCGGCCAGCCCGTCGAAACCGACATCCGCCATCTTCTTGCAGGACTTGGTCGTGCCACACGCCTCGTCGAGATCGGCGCTGGTCTGTCCCTGGGCGCTCCATACCTCGCGAAGCACTTCCCTGGCGTCGTCCGCCTGGCCACTCATCTGCGGGTACCTTTCGGCCGGTGCTGCTGTCCTGACCCGACTCTAATTCCTTTCCGCCAGTGGGGGCGACAGCGGATTAAGGGTTCTCTTATGGAGCTGGCGGGGTGGACGGCGGCTGGTGAGCTGCAGCTCAGGCCGCTCGCGCCGCCCGCGGGCCGGCCGTGACCACGCCCCGGCGCGCGGCTGGATGGTCCCGATCGCCGGTTAGCCCGCCATCATCAAGGCCCCGGCTGCTATATTTGCCTTTCATGGCATTTCGGGTTCAGGGGGGAATATGCCGATGAGGCCAGCAATAGCGTGGCCATTCGCATGTTTACCTGGCGTCCGCGGTATCCGGCGTGTTCGGCCGCGGCCCGGCCGGCCATAGGGGGCGCGGGGCCGTCGCTCGCGCTGCACGATCCGGCCGGGCAGACGCACATGCGCGCCGATCGTCATAATTCGCGTGTTATGCCGCTAACGTAATGGTCGCCATTGCTAAGTTGAATTTGATAGCCTTTGGCGGTTCAGGGAGGGGAACACATGCCGACGGGGCCATCGAGCGACTCTGCTGAGCTACGAGAACCTGATCCGCCATCCGGGGGCAGCAGCCGGTATTCCAGGCTGGCCAGTCGCGGGCGGCACCCGGTGACGTGGGCGGCGGCCGGCCTGGTCGTGCTCGGCAGCTCCGGGATGATCCTCCTGCTGCACGAACCGGGCGGGCGGGCTCAGGCGCAGACCGCGTACTGCGGTCTCGTCACCTGCGCGGTCCTGCGCTCGACCGCGTCGACCTCCAGCGTTCCGACCGGAGCTCCGCTCCCCGGTCCCGCGCCGTCGTCGCCCCGGCCCTCGTCGCCGGCCCCGCGCCCGCGCCGAAACCTGCCCCGTCACCTGCGCCGTCACCCAGGGTCGTGGCCACTCCGGCCCCGGCACCCGCGGCGTCACCCGCGCCGACCTTGACGCCCACGCCCGCGCCGACACCTGCTCCGTCCCTGACGCCTGCGCCTCCGCGCTGGCCATGGCCGGTCCAGTGGCCGCCACCCGGGCGATGGGGTCCCGGCGGAGGTCACCGTCACTACCCGCCGTCGCGCGGCTTCCAGCGGCCACCGTGGTGGGGAGTCCGCTAGACTCGCGCGCGCGTCCGTCTAGCTGCGGAGACTCTGGCCGGGATTCCGTTAGCATTCCGTATGATCCGTGACGCTGGCCCCGGACTGACGCTATCGTGCAGACATCGCCCAGCCCTGAAGCATCTCGTCGGGCCAGCCCCCGGATCCGGCGCATGCGGGCTGCGGCATCTCCCCCGGCCCCGCCAGCTCCCCCGTGCTGGCGGGGCCGGCCATGCCGGGCGGGTCGGGCCGGGCTACTGCCGTGCGGCTTGCCGGGTCGCCGCGACCGCGCCAGCCGTCGCGCAGAGCAGGGCCGCGGTGAGCAGCGCGACCGAGACCACGTAAAGGATCTCGTGCGGGGCGCCAGACGGCCCGCTGCGCGCGATCACGCCTTCCGCCAGCCCGGCCGCGGCCAGCGGGATGCTCCCATAACGGTGCCAGCGGTTGATCCCGGCCGGGTGCGGCGGGGCGGCGCGCCGGGTCCGGATGAGCGTGACCGAGACCCCCAGGACCATGACGACGCCGCTCGCGATAGCACATATGGTCAATGGCTGCATCGGTGGCTCCATCCGGCCGATTCGCACGTCTGCGCATCAGTGTATCGGCGGGCCCGGCTCGGCCCCTGGCGTTCGTTCCGCCCCCGGTTGTCATACCCAGGTATGGGCGCTCGCGCTGCGCTACCCCGCTGGGGTGACTGGAGTTTGGCTCCCCGGCATGACGACACGGCCCGGGTCCGCCGGGCAGGCTAGGCCACGGTGGCTGCCTGCCGCGCGACACCGGACGGGGTCCGACGCCGCACACTCGCGCGGCGGCAGCCACCGCCAGCCTGGCTGCGGCCCGAACGGGCGCGATCGGCTCGCGCTCGTCAGCGGGGCAGGAAGTCGAGCAGCAGCGCGTTCACCTGGTCTGGCGCGTCCAGCTGCAGCCAGTGACCGGGGCCGTCCAGGCGCTCGTACCGCCATGGGCCCGTCACGTTCTCGGCGGAATCGGTCATCTGCGTCTCGGTGAGGGCCATGTCTGCCGTGCTCCAGACGCCCATGGTGGGCGCCTGCACCGGCGGGAGCATCAGCGATGGCTCGACCCAGGATTCGGGCGGCACGTTGGCCCGATACCAGCTCAGGGCCGGCGTCAGCGAACCGTTCGCTTCCAGCTCGGCGAGCACCTGATCGGCGTCGGGGTGGCGCGCCCAGCTCCGGAAGTTGGCCCAGTTGTCCTCGCTCAGCCACCGTTCGGCGATGCCGGGGAACTGGAACAGCAGCATGTACCACGACTTCTCCCGCTGCCGCCAGGTGCGGCGGAAGGTGGCCGGGTGGCCGACCGACAGCACGACCAGGTGGTCAACGCGGTCCGGTGCCAGGGACGCGAGCCCCCACGCCAGCGCGGCACCCCAGTCGTGGCCCACCAGGTGAGCCCGGGCGATCTGCAGGTCGGCCAAGACCGCCATGACGTCGGCCGCCAGGAGCGGCAGCGAGTAGGCCTCGACGGCCCGGGGCTTATCGGAACGCCCGTAGCCGCGCAGGTCGGGGACGATGACCTGGAACCCGGCCCCGGCCAGCGCGGGAACCTGGTGCCGCCAGAGCCGGCCGGAATCGGGGAAGCCGTGCAGCAGCACGACCGGCCGGCCCTGTCCGGTGACCTCGTACTCGATACCGACTCCGTCGACGTCTACCCGCGCCATCGCCATGATCCTCAGGCTAGACCGCACTCGGACGCCAAGCCAGCCAGGCATAATCTGAGGGTGAGGGTGCGCCCTTGGATCGGCTGACGATCCTTCACCATGCCGAGTCCCTGGTGGACAGCCCGGAGAAGCGGCTGGCCAGTCATGTGATTCCCGTCCGGGAGGGCGGCGAGGTCGTCTGGCGGGACGTTTCCGACCACGACACGTCCACGGCGATTGGCGCCTTCCCGTATGAGCGGGCAGTCGGCGACCAGGATCCGTTTGCGGTCATCGGCCAGCTGGCCCCCGAAGCGGGCTGCGGTGTCAGCGGCCTGGTCGGGAAGGCTGAAAGTCACCTGTTCCCGGCCGGACCGCTGGTGCGGTTCGGCGTCGAATGGCTGACCAAGGAGTTCGGGTCCTAGGTCTGCGGGAGGGCGGTATGACTGGTTGGATCAGCCCGGCGAGTGGAAAGAGGCGCGGAGTGAGTGCATTGCTGAAGAGTGCCAGCATCGGCGCGATCACCCTGTTCACCGAGGACCTGGACCGCTCGAAGCAGTTCTACCAGGAGGCCTTCGGCCTGCCGGTGGCGTTCGAGGACGATAACTCCGCGGTCTTCAGGTTCGGAAACACAGTCATCAACCTGCTGAAGATCCCAGCGGCTCACGAGCTTATCGAGCCCGGAACTGTCGCCGGCCGCGAGGCCGGGGCCCGTTTCGAGCTGACCATCGGGGTCGATGACGTGGACGCGGTGTGCGCGGAACTGGCTCAGCGCGGAGTGGCGCTGCTCAACGGCCCGATGAACCGGCCCTGGGGGGTGCGCACGGCGAGCTTCACCGATCCTGCCGGTCATATCTGGGAGATCGCCCAGGACTTGCCCCAAGGCTGAGTGGCCAGCCAGGGCCACGACATGTGGCTTCAGGAAGGCGGCAGGACATCGATGTCGAACTCGTTGCCCTCGGGGTCAGCCATGACCCGCCACCGGAAGCCCTCCAGCTCGCGGGTACTACCAGGCTCAAGCCACTGACCGCCGAGCGTTTCGATCTCGGTGGTGGCCGTGTCCAGGTCCTCGACAACCAGATCAAGATGCAGGCGGTTCTTGCCGGCCTTCGCTTCCGGGACGCGCTGGAATCCGACCGTCAGGCCGTCCTTGGTCGCGGATAGCACCACGAACTGGCCCTCGCCGATCATGCTGTCGACTTCTACCTCTAGCACTCCGCACCAGAATCCGGCCAGCCGCTCAGGATCGACGGCATCGATAACGAGGTATCCGATCGAGGCTTTCATAGCGTCCTCCTGGCCCGCCCGGCCCGGCAACTGCCAAGATCATAGAGTACCGGTGCGCCGTTTCGTTGCTGTCACCGCTGCGGTCTACGAAAGGCTGGGCGTCTCCAGCCGCGCCGCCGCGGTCACCCGCGTCC
Source organism: uncultured Actinomycetota bacterium (assembly GCA_963729365.1). GTDB lineage: Bacteria > Actinomycetota > Actinomycetes > Streptosporangiales > Streptosporangiaceae > JASHPR01. Next base: position 50,056 of record CAVSNQ010000001.1, on the reverse strand, counting down.
TCGCGGATCGTGTCGCCCAGGGTCGGCGACACGACGAGAGGAAGCTACCGGCGAGCTTCCAGCGCGGGGAGGGCATTGTTGCTGGGTGGGCGTGGGAGGACTTGAACCTCCGGCCTCTTCCTTATCAGGGAAGCGCTCTAACCGACTGAGCTACACGCCCCACTGGCGTCCGGATCAACCGCCGATGCCGGGTACGCCGGGCTAGGTTACCGCAAGCCGGGGCTCCGTGCTCAGTCGGTCTCTTTGAGCGTGACCTCAATGCCCCCGGCCAGGTGGGTGACCAGGTTGTAGATCACCGCGCCGACCGTGGCCAGGGCGGTGATCAGAACCACGTTGATGGCGCCGACCAGCATCGTGTAACCGAGAATCCGCGATGCGGAGAACCACTGGCCGTTGACATCGGACCCGGCGGATCCCTTGCTGGACGTGACGTCGGTGATCGTCGACTGGATCGAGTGGAAGACGCCGAGCTTGTTCAGGACGTAGTAGAGCGCTGCGACGGCGACGAAGAGAATGACCCAGCCGACCAGGGAGACCATGAAGCTGAACTTCATCACCGACCAGGGCTCGATCCTGGACAGCACCAGCTGGGCCCTGCGCGTCGGTGTCGCGCCCCTGGGCACGGTCCCGGTCTTGGTGGCGGCCGCGACCCGCTCCTTCACTGCGACGGGCGGCGGCGCTGGCCTGGGCGGGCGAGCCGGCTTCTTGGCCTTGACCTTGGGCTTCGGCTTGGTCAGGGCTGCGAACGGCGCAGCGACCTTGGCGGCCATCCCCGGTGACGGCGCTGGCGGCACCTGGGCCGGGTACGGCGGAACTGGAGGCGGCGCCACCTGAGACGGCGCCACCTGAGACGGCGCCACCTGGGACGGCGCCACCTGCGGCTGGTACGGCGGGATTCTGAGCCCGTCGCTCACTTCCTGGGTCTCCGGTCCGGCCGAGCCGTACCCGGTCTCCGGCCGCGGGGAGGCGCTGTACGGAGCCTCGTGGGGAGCCGGCTCCGTTACCCCGGCGGGGGGCTCATACGGCATCTGCTGGCCCGTGTACGGGATGTCCTGGCCCGGATAGGGGACGTCCTGGCTCGGGTACGAGATGTCCTGGCTCGGGTACGAGATGTCCTGGCTCGGATACGAGACGTCCTGGCCGCCGGGGCCGTGCGAGTTACCTGGTAGCGCTGAGTTACCGGGCAGCGGCAGGTCCCCCAGCGCGCCGGCGTCCCCGGCCGGTGGGTCGGCTGGGGTCGTCTGCGCCGACTCGGAGCCCCCGGAAGCACCCTCGTCCGACCCGTCGGTGAGCCACAGCTTTGGCTCCACGCGGTGATCCACCCCGTCCTCCTCCGGAACGTTGCCTCCCATGAGGTTATCCCCATATGGCCGTTCTGCGTCCCGTTCGGCTTGGCCGTCGCCATCCGCGGCAATATCTATGTGACGCTGCGAATCCCTCTCACGTTGCAACTGACGCCCCGCGGGAACCCGTGAATCCCGCGGCGGCTCGTCACCCCCGAAGCTATCCGTCACTCCTGGTCACCCCCGGTACCAGTCATGTCACCGTCCTCGGCCGCCCCGGCACCGTTGGCTCCGTCGAGTGACTCCTCGTTACGCGCTATGGCCACCAGGCTCTGCCCGGAAGCCAGGTTGACCAGCCGCACCCCCATGGTCTGCCTGCCCGACTGCTTGATCTCGGCCGCCGCCGTCCTGATCACGCCGCCCGCCGAGGTGATCGCGAAGACCTCGTCCTCCGGCCGCACCATCAGCGCGCCGACGAGCTCGCCGCGGGCCTCCACGATCCTGGCCGTCAGCACCCCCCGGCCGCCGCGGCCCTGCACCGGGTACTGATCGGCCGGGGTGCGTTTGGCATACCCGCCCCCGGTGGCGACAAGCACGTCGGCGCTCTCCCGCACCACGTGCATGCCCAGCAGCCGGTCACCCTCGCCGAACCGCATGCCGATCACGCCCGAGGTCGCCCGCCCCATCGGGCGCAGCGCCTCGTCGGTGGCGTGGAACCTGATCGCCTGGGCGTGCCTGCTGACCAGGAGCAAGTCGTCCTCGGCCGACACCAGCCGGGCCGCGATAACCTCATCGTCCTCGCGGAGGTTGATCGCGATGATGCCACCCGACCTGGGCGAGTCGAAGTCCGTCAGATGCGACTTCTTGACCAGCCCGGACGACGTCGCGAGGACCAGGTACGGCGCGACCGAGTAGTCGGTCAGCGAGAGCACCTCGGCGATTCTCTCATCGGGCTGGAACGCGAGCAGGTTGGCCACGTGCTGGCCGCGGGCGTCACGCGCCGCATCGGGCAGCTCGTAGGCCTTCGCCCGGTACACCCGGCCCTTGTTGGTGAAGAACAGGATCCAGTTGTGGGTCGTGGTGACGAAGAAGTGCTCGACGATGTCGTCGGTGCGCAGCTGGGCCCCGCGCACCCCCTTGCCGCCGCGGCGCTGCGCCCGGTACAGGTCGGTCTTGGTCCGCTTCGCGTAGCCGCCGCGGGTGATCGTGACGACCACGTCCTCCTCGGCGATGAGGTCGGCCACGGACACGTCGCCGTCGTAGGCGATGATCTCGGTGCGCCGGTCGTCGCCGTACTTGGTCACGATCTCGCCGAGCTCGGTCCCGATGATCTGCCGCTGCCGCTCCGGCGAAGCCAGGATCGCCTCGTAGTCGGCGATCTCCGCCATCAGCTCTTCGTACTCGTCGATCAGCTGCTGCCGCTCCAGCGCAGCGAGCTTGCGCAGCTGCATGTCCAGGATCGCCCGGGCCTGGATCTCGTCGATCTCCAGCAGGTCCATCAGGCCCTGCTGCGCCACCGCGGCCGACTCGCTGGCCCTGATCAGGGCGATGACCTCGTCGATCCGGTCGATCGCCTTGATCAGCGCGCTCAGGATGTGAGCCCGCTCCTGCGCCTTGCGCAGCAGGTACCGGGTACGCCGGACGATCACCTCGATCTGGTGGGTGACCCAGTGCCGGATCAGCTGGTCCAGGCGCAGCGTCCGCGGCACGCCGTCGACCAGGGCCAGCATGTTCGCGCCGAAGGTCTCCTGCAGCTGGGTGTGCTTGTACAGGTTGTTCAGCACGACCTTGGCGACCGCGTCCCGCTTCAGCACGATCACCAGCCGCTGGCCGCTGCGGCCGCTGGTCTCGTCGCGCACGTCGGCGATGCCGCTCACCCGGCCGTCCCGGGCCAGCTCGGCGATCTTCGTCGCCAGGTTGTCCGGGTTCACCTGGTAGGGCAGCTCGGTGACGACCAGGCAGGCGCGGCCCTTGCGGTCCTCCTCCACCTCCACGACCGCGCGCATCACGATCGAGCCCCGGCCGGTGCGGTAGGCCTCCTGGATGCCGCGGCGGCCGACGATCAGCGCGCCGGTGCTGCCGTCGGGACCGCCGGGGAAGTCCGGGCCCTTGATCCGCTCGATCAGCGCCTCGAGCAGGTCCTCGTCGGAGGCGTCGAAGTTCTCCAGGTACCACTGGACGCCGGCCGCCACCTCGCGCAGGTTGTGCGGCGGGATCTTGGTCGCCATGCCGACCGCGATCCCCTCCGACCCGTTGACCAGCAGGTTGGGGAACCGGCTCGGCAGCACCACCGGCTCGGCGGACCGGCCGTCATAGTTGGGCCGGAAATCGACGGTGTCCTTGTCGATGTCCCGCAGCATCTCCATGGCCAGCGGCGCCAGCTTGCACTCGGTGTACCGCATCGCCGCCGCCGGGTCGTTCCCCGGCGAGCCGAAGTTGCCCTGGCTGTCCACCAGCGGCATCCGCATGGACCACGGCTGGGCCAGCCGGACCAGCGCGTCGTAGATCGCGCTGTCGCCGTGCGGGTGGTAGGTCCCCATCACGTCGCCGACCACCCGCGCGCACTTGAAGAAGCTGCGGTCGGGCCGGTAGCCGCCGTCGTACATCGCGTACAGGACGCGGGTGTGCACGGGCTTGAGGCCGTCCCTGACGTCGGGCAGGGCGCGGCCCACGATGACCGACATCGCATAGTCGATGTAGCTGCGCTGCATCTCGACCTGGATGTCGACCGGCTCGGTGCGGTCGTGCCCTCCGGGCGGGGCCGGGGCGTTCACGTCGGTCACTGTCACATCTCGCTTCCGTGATCACGGAGGGTCGGACACGCCCGAGCCGCCGGATCCTCCGTGATCGCGGAATCCGGCGCCATCGCTCTCAGATGTCGAGGAACCTGACGTCCTTCGCGTTCCGCTGGATGAACGCGCGGCGCGCCTCCACGTCCTCGCCCATCAGCACGGTGAACAGCTCGTCGGCCTGGGCCGCGTCGTCGACCGTAACCTGCCGCAGCACCCGGCGGGCCGGATCCATCGTGGTTTCCCACAGCTCGGTCGCGTTCATCTCGCCGAGGCCCTTGAACCGCTGCACGCCATCGCGCGGCCTGGGGTCCTTGCGGCCCTCGGCGATGCCCGCCTCGATCACCGCGTCGCGCTCCCGGTCGGAGTACGCGTAACCGGGGGCCACGTTCCGGCCCTCCCACTTGATCTTGTACAGCGGCGGCTGCGCCAGGTACACATGCCCGGCCTCGATCAGCGGCTTCATGAACCGGAACAGCAGCGTGAGCAGCAGCGTGGTGATGTGCTGGCCGTCGACGTCCGCGTCCGCCATGAGGATGATCTTGAAGTAACGCAGCTTGGCGATGTCGAACTCATCGTGGATGCCGGTGCCCAGCGCCGTGATCATCGCCTGGACCTCGTTGTTCTTCAGCACCCGGTCGATCCGGGCCTTCTCGACGTTGAGGATCTTCCCGCGGATCGGCAGGATGGCCTGGTACAGCGGGTCCCGGCCGCCCTTGGCCGAGCCGCCCGCCGAGTCACCCTCGACCACGTAGACCTCGCAGATCTCCGGGTCTCCGGACTGGCAGTCGGCCAGCTTGCCGGGCAGCCCCGAGCCGCCCATCAGGTTCTTCCGGGTCAGGTCGCGGGCCTGCCGGGCCGCGATCCTGGCCCGGGCCGCCTGGGTGGCCTTGATCACGATCGCCTTGGCCTCGCCCGGGTTGCGGTCGAACCAGTCCCGCAGGTGGTCGTTGCAGACCCGCTGCACGAACGACTTGGCCTCGGTGTTGCCGAGCTTGGTCTTGGTCTGGCCCTCGAACTGCGGCTCGGCCAGCTTGACGTGGATGATCGCGGTGAGGCCTTCCCTGACGTCGTCGCCGGTCAGGTTTTCGTCCTTCTCCCGCAGCAGGTTCTGCTCCCTGGCGTACTTGTTCACGATGGTCGTGAGCGCCGCGCGGAAGCCCTCCTCGTGGGTGCCGCCCTCCGCGGTGTTGATCGTGTTGGCGAAGGTATGCACGGACTCCGCGTAGGAGCCGCTCCACTGCATGGCCACCTCGACCGCGATCCCGGGCTCCTCGTCGCCGAACTCGATGATCGAGCCGTGCACCGCTTCCTTGGACGCGTTGAGGTACCGGACGAAGTCGGCGATGCCGCCCTCGTACCGATAGTGAACGATGTTCGGCTCGCCGTTGATGTGGTCAGGCCGCTCGTCGGTCAGCGTGATCGCCAGCCCGCGGTTCAGGAACGCCATCTCCTGCAGCCGCCGGGACAAGGTCTCGAACGTCCAGACGATGCTCTCGAAGATGTCCGGGTCCGGCCAGAACGTGATGATGGTGCCGGTCTCGTCGGTCGCCTCGCCCTGCCGCAGCGGCCCGGTCGGCTCGCTGACCGCGTACGACTGCCGCCAGACGAACCCGTCCCGGCGGATCTCCACGTCGAGCCGGGCCGACAGCGCGTTGACCACGGAGACGCCCACCCCGTGCAGGCCGCCGGACACCGCGTACGACTTGCCGTCGAACTTGCCTCCGGCGTGCAGGGTGGTCAGCACGACCTCGACCGCGGGACGGTTCTCCACCGGGTGGTTGTCCACCGGGATGCCGCGGCCGTTGTCGAACACCCGGACCCCGCCGTCGGCGAGCAGCGTGACCTCGATCCGGTCGGCGTAGCCCGCCAGGGCCTCGTCCACGGCGTTGTCGACGACCTCTTGGACCAGGTGATGCAGGCCGCGCTCGCCGGTCGAGCCGATGTACATGCCGGGGCGCTTGCGGACCGCCTCCAGCCCTTCAAGGACCGTGATCGAGCGTGCATCGTAGGACAAAGCGGAATACTCCTCCTGAACAAGGACAGCCACGCAGGCACTGCTTCGCGGGGACATCCCCCGTGCCCCCTCCGGCTGCAGTTACATTTTACCTGGCCGCACCGTCAGCATCAGCCGTATGTGTCGCGTGGTCCGCGCCCGCCGCGCACCCGCCATTCGCCCGGCCGCCGGGCCGGGCCCGCGGGCCCGCGGACCTTCACCCGCTGCACCGCGCCGTCGCCGAGTTCGGCGTTCAGCCGGCGGACCAGGTGGGCCGCGAGCAGCCGCACCTGCGTCGCCCAGGCGGTCGAGTCCGCGGTCACGGTCAGCTCGCCGTCCGCGAGGGTGTCCGGCCGGGTATGCGCGGCGAGCTCGGGGCCGACAATCTGCATCCATCGCCCGAAAACGGACCCCACGGCCGCCGCCTCGCGCCAGCCCCGGGCGTCGATCAGGCCGTCGATCGCGGCGTTCAGCGGCTCGGGGTCGTCCCGGCGCGGCCGGCGGCCAGGCCGGCGCGGCGGCGGCGAGTCGGCGGCGGCGTCGCGTTCCGGCCCGTGACCCTGAGGGCGCGCCGGACGCTTGCCCTTGGCCAGAGCGTCGGCCTTCGCCCTGGCCAAGGCCTCGCGGGCGAGCCGGGCCCGGGCCGCGTCGTCAGGCACGCCAGACCGCCCCGCCGGCTACCTCGAACCGCTGGCCCGCGAGGCGCGCGGGCACGTCGGCGGGCACGGCCGCGGTGACCAGCACCTGCTCGGCGCCGGAGACCAGCCCGGCCAGGCTCTCCCGGCGCCCGGCGTCGAGCTCGGCGAAGACGTCGTCCAGTATCAGCACCGGGTCCTCCCCGCCGGAGCGCAGCAGGTCGTAGGCGGCGAGCCGGAGCGCGAGGGCCAGCGACCAGGACTCGCCGTGACTCGCGTAGCCGCGCGCGGGCAGCTCCCCGATGCGGAACTCGAGATCGTCCCGGTGCGGGCCGACCAGGCAGACCCCGCGCTCGAGCTCGGCGCGGCGGACCCGGGCCAGCGACTGGCGCAGCCCGTCGGCGAGGGCCCGCGGATCCGCGGAGGGCTCGTCATCCTGCCCGGCCTGGCGGTAGCTCATCCCGGCGGCCAGGTCCTCGCCCGACACCGCGGCGTACGCCTTGGCCACCAGCGGCCGCAGCGCGACCGCCAGCTCCAGCCGGCCCGCGGTCAGCTCCGCGCCTTTCGTGACCAGGTGCTCGTCCCAGACCTCCAGGGCGCTCGGCTCCGCGCCCCCGGAGCCGCCGAATCGGGCCGCCTTGGCGGATTTCAGCAGCGCGGTCCGCTGCCGCAGCACCCGCTCGTAGTCGGCCCGGATCCCGGCAAACCGCGGCCGGATGGCGACCAGGAGGTCATCGAGGTAGCGCCGGCGCTGCTCGGGGTCACCCTTGACCACGGTCAGATCTTCAGGAGCAAATAGAACGCAACGCAGCGTGCCTAGTGCCTCCCGTGGCCGCGGCAGTGGCACCCGGTTCAGCCGGACCCGGTTGGCCTTGCCCGGATTGATCTCGATCTCGACCAGGCTGTCGCGTTCCGAAGAGGTCATCGCGGCCCGGACGATGGCGCGCGGCGCCCCGTGCCTGATCAGCGGGGCATCGGTGGCGACCCGGTGACTGCCGAACGTCGCGACGTAGGCCGCCGCCTCGACCAGGTTGGTCTTGCCCTCCCCGTTCGCGCCGGTGAACGTGGACACGCCCGGCGCCAGCTCCAGGTCGGCAGCGGCGTAGCTGCGGAAGTCGGTCAGCGCCAGCCTGGTCAGGTGCACGCCTGCGACATTACTGCGGACTACCCGCCGAGGCGGATCGGCATGAGCAGGTACCGGTAGTCCGGCTGGCCATCTGGCGCGGGCTTGCCGGTGATCAGCGCGGGCTTGCCCGGCTCGGTGAACGACATCCGCACCGTGTCCGAGTCGATCGCGGTCAGTCCGTCGAGCAGGTACTGCGGGTTGAACGCGATCGACAGCTCGTCGCCGTCGTAGCCCGCCTCGAGCACCTCGATCGCCTGGGCCTCCTCGCCGGTGCCGGCCTCGAGCACCAGCTGCCCGGGCGTGAACGCCAGCCGCACCGCGGTGTTGCGCTCGGCCACCAGCGCAACCCGCTTCACGGCCTCGGCCAGCACCGGGGTGGACATCTCGGCGGTCGAGTTGACGTGGCTGGGCAGCAGGTTCTGGTGCCGCGGGAACTCACCGCCGAGCAGCCTGGTCGTGGCCTGCCGGCCGCCGCCCTCGAACCCGATCATCCCTTCGCCGCCGGTACCGTCCGGGCCGCCCTCGCCCGGCAAGGCCAGGGCGATCGCCACCTCGGCGCCGGACGTGAGCGACCGCGCGGTCTCCGCGAGGGCCCGGGCCGGGACCAGCACCGCGGCCGACAGGTCCGGCCGGGTCGGGGTCCACCGCAGTTCCCGCACGGCCAGCCGGTAGCGGTCGGTCGAGATCAGGGTCAGGGTGTCGCCCTCGATCTCGATCCTGACGCCGGTCAGCGCGGGCAGCGTGTCGTCGCGGCCGGCCGCGGTAGCCGACTGGCTGACCGCCGACGCGAACGCGTCGCTGCCCACGGTCCCGGCGGCCGGCGGCATCGCGGGCAGCGCCGGGTACTCCTCTTCGGGCATCGTCAGCAGCGTGAACGTGGCGCTGCCGCAGGACAGGATCGCCTTGCCGCCCTCGGACGTGATCTGCACCGGCCGGGCCGGCAGGCTGCGGCTGATCTCGGCCAGCAGCCGGCCGGAGACCAGTGCGCTGCCTTCCTCCTCGGTGGTCACCGGGATGGTGGCCTGGGCCGACACGTCGTAGTCGAAGCTGGACAGCGTGAGGTTGGCTCCGGCGTGCAGCCGCATCCCGGCGAGTACCGGCACGGTGGGACGGGCCGGAAGGGCACGGGCGGTCCACGCCACGGCGTCAGCCAGAACGTCACGCTCGACCTGGATCTTCACAGGGAGCTGCCTCCTGTTGCTCGGCCTAACTTGGTCTTGGTCTTTAGGTAATTAGAGAAAAGTAGTCGTCGTAGGGTCGGTGGATTCTGGGGATATCCTGCCAGCCAGCAGGTCACCGGCACCGGCCGCGTCCACAGTGGCTGTGGCTGCCCGGGGCGATCCGGTGCTGATCATGTGGATACCCCGGTGTCCCCAGCCAGATGGCCAGGCGTTACCCCCCGGTCGGCCGGAGTTTTCCTCCGGAAGTCCCAAGTCTGTCCACACACTTATCCACAGCCTGTGTGCGCTGATTGTGCCCGCAGCCGCAGGTATGAGAACCTTCACCGCGCGTTCACCCGGACAGCGCCTGCTGCTTGATCCGGTTGGTGAGCTCGGTGACCTGGTTGTAGATCGACCGGCGCTCGGCCATCAGCGAGCGGATCTTCTTGTCGGCGTGCATCACGGTGGTGTGGTCGCGGCCGCCGAACTGCTGACCGATCTTGGGCAGCGACAGGTCGGTCAGCTCGCGGCAGAGGTACATGGCGATCTGCCGCGCGGTGACCAGGACCCGGGACCGGGAGGTACCGCACAGGTCGTCGATGGACAGCCCGAAGTAGGAAGCAGTCTGGCCCATGATCGTCGATGCGGTGATCTCGGGCCCCTGCGCCTCGGGGATCAGGTCCTTGAGCACGAACTCGGCGAGCTGGAGGTCGACCGACTGCCGGTTCAGGCTGGCGAAGGCGGTGACCCGGATCAGCGCGCCCTCAAGCTCGCGGATGTTGGTCGAGATCCGGCTCGCGATGTACTCGAGCGCGTCCGGGGGTGCGTTCAGCCGGTCCTGCACCGCCTTCTTGCGCAGGATGGCGATCCGGGTCTCGAGCTCGGGCGGCTGGACGTCGGTGAGCAGCCCCCACTCGAACCGGCTCCGGAGCCGGTCCTCCAGGGTGACCAGGCGCTTGGGCGCGCGGTCGCTGGAGATGACGATCTGCTTGCTGGCGTTGTGCAGCGTGTTGAAGGTGTGGAAGAACTCCTCCTGGGTGCCTTCCTTGTTCTCCAGGAACTGGATGTCGTCCACGAGCAGCACGTCGACATCGCGGTAGCGGCGCCTGAAGCCGTCCTGCTTGCCGTCCCTGATCATGTTGATGAAGTCGTTCGTGAACTCCTCCGAGCTGACGTAGCGCACTTTGACGCCCTGGTACAGGCTCTGGGCGTAGTGGCCGATCGCGTGCAGCAGGTGCGTCTTGCCCAGCCCTGAGTCGCCGTAGACGAACAGCGGGTTATACGCCTTGGCCGGCGCCTCGGCGACGGCGACGGCGGCCGCGTGGGCGAACCGGTTGCTGGATCCGATGACGAACGTCTCGAAGGTGTACTTAGGGTTCAGCCGGGCCTGGGCCGGGCGGGGCGTGCCAGGAGCGAAGCCGGCCGGGCCGTGGAGCCGTCCGTCGAGGCCCGGGCTCTCGGCCCGGGGCTCGGCGACGGAGATGTCATCGCCGCGGCCGGGCCCGGTGGAGCCGCCGCGGTCCGGCCCGAGCAGGTCCTGGCGGCCGCCGGCGCTGCCGTACTCGCCGTTGCCCGCCCCGAACTGGCCGGCTCCTGGGCGGAACTCGGCGGTACCGGCCGGCCGGTCGTCGTCGATCCGCTGCAGCGGGCCGGTGCTGGCATCGGCGCCGGAGTCCTCGTCCGGTTCGCCGTGCAGGCCGGCCAGATCGGGCAGACCGGGGTGACCGGGCGGGCGGTGACCCTGGTCGGCCGTGGCGGCGGCGGGATCGACGATGACCGCAAGCTGAATGTTGCGGCCGAGTTCCCTGGACAGAGTGTTGGTGATCAGCGCGCGCAGCCTGGTCTCCAGCTGCTCCTTGACGAACTCATTGGGGGTCGCGATCAGCGCGGTATTCTCGACCAGCCCGAGCGGCCGGGTGAGCTGAAGCCAGGCCCGGTGGGCGGGCTCGATCTGCATCCCGGCCAGCTCGTCCAGGGACCGGGCCCAGACTTCCGCGAGGTCTGTTTCGCTCATTGGCCGTTCACCTCGCGCCCCCACATATGATCAACAGGTTTATCCACAGGTTGTGCACGTTGCACGTTGGGTGCAGCTGCCTCCCCATTGGGCGCCGGGAGTTCCGAATTCGGCGACCTTTCTGATCCCGGATCCCCTCGCCCAGGACCGCTGTCCACAGCCTAGGGGTCGGCTTCGGTGCTCGTTCGGCAAACGGCAAGTGTTGCGCAGGGTACCTGCGCGGTTGCTGGCGACCGCCGCGAGTGAGCAGGTCGCGGCCGGGGACGGCGGGACCGGAGCCGAGCGCCGGTTTGACCAGCGGCACCCGTCCCGCGTACCGTTCATGGGTCCGGCCACTCGTCAGGCCACCTTTCCGCATGTGCGCAGGCGGCCCGGTGACCGCATCGATCCGCCCCGTTGACCTGGAGTCCCAGTGAGCAAGCGTACGTTCCAGCCGAACAACCGCCGCCGCGCGAAGACGCACGGGTTCCGGCTGCGCATGCGGACCCGGGCTGGGCGCGCGATCCTGTCCGCACGGCGCCGTAAGGGGCGCGCGCGGGTCAGTGTCTGACCTGCGCGGTCCTGTTTTCTTCGCGGGCCCGCCGGCGCGGCGGTGATCGGCCGTGCTTCCCGCAGCGGCACGGATGCGGAGGCGCTCAGAGTTCTCCAGGGCCGTGCGCGGCGGCCGCCGGGCCGGACGGCAGCTGGTCTCTGGCCACCTGCTCGGCCGGCCGGGTCACGATGAGCCAGCCCGGGTCGGTTTCGTGGTGAGCAAGGCCGTGGGAGGCGCTGTCGTGCGCAACAAGGTGCGGCGCAGGCTGCGTCATCTGGCCCGCGGGTATCTCGGGTCGCTTCCTAAAGGTAGCCTGTTGGTGGTGCGCGCCAATCCCCGGGCCGCTACCGCACGCCAGGCGGATCTCGCCGCCGAACTCGACCTGGTAATCGGAGATTTGCTTCGGCGGCAGGGTGGGACGCAGCGTCCGTGACAAGCACAGCCGTGACCAGTACAGCACAGCGAGAGCCGAGAGAGCGAGCATCAGCCGCCGCCCGGCTGCTCATGCTGCTGCTGGCCGGGTACCGGCGCTTCATCAGCCCGCTGCTGGCGCCCCGGTGCCGGTTCTATCCGTCCTGCAGCGCCTACGCGCTCGAGGCGGTCCAGGTGCATGGCGCGCTGCGGGGTTCCTGGCTGGCTGCCCGTAGGCTGAGCCGCTGCCATCCATTCCACGCCGGAGGGCTGGACCCCGTGCCAGTGCCGGGGCGGACGCCCGAAGGGCAGAAGTGCCCGACCAGATCTCAAGGGAGCTAGCCGGTGGGGAATCCGCTTAACCCGATCTATGACGCCGTCGCGTGGGTGCTCAAGCAGATTTACTACTTCCTGAGCCCCCATTTCGGTCCGACCAGCGGATGGACCTGGGCGCTCTCGATCGTGATCCTCGTGGTCCTGATGCGGCTGATCATGGTCCCGCTGTTCGTCAAGCAGATGCACACGACGCGCGCGATGACCGCGCTCGCGCCGGAGATGCAGGCGCTGCGCAAGAAGTACAAGAACGACAAGCAGACGCTGCAGCAGGAGACGATGAAGCTCTACCAGCAGGCGGGCGTCAACCCGCTGATGGGGTGCCTTCCCGTCGTCCTCCAGCTGCCCATGTTCTTTGCCCTGTTCAGCGTGCTGAAGGCGATCGCCGAGTGGAAGCCGGGCCAGCCGCCCAAGTACGGGCTGACGCTGGAGATGGTGGAGAGCGCCCGGCACGCCAAGATTCTCGGCGTGACGGTGGCGGACAAGTTCCTGTTCGACCCGGCCACCCCGCTGCACGCGAAGGTGGTCATCCTGGTCGCCGTCCTGATCAGCATGGCGACGACCTACCTGACCGTGCGGCAGAGCATGAAGCGCGGCATGATGCCTGCGGCGACCTCGGACAACCCGATGGGCCAGTCGCAGAAATACATGATGTACATCATGCCGTTCTTCGCGCTGTCCGGCCTGTACTGGCCGTTCGGGCTGGTCCTGTACTGGGTGACGACGAACTGCTGGACGCTCGGGCAGCAGTACGTGCTGTTCCGCAACTACCCGAAGGCCGGGGCGGCCGGGGCCCCCGTGGCTGCGGCTGGTCCGGCCGTCGCCCCGATCGTGACGACGCGGCCGAAGCGCGCGGTTACCGGCCCGGCCAAGCCCGCGCCGCCCGGAAACCCGGTGGAGCAGGACGAGCCGGCCGCCACGGCCCAGTCGAACGGCGCGGCCAAGCCCGGGGCGGCCAAGCCCGGCGCGGGCAAGGGCAACTCGAACGGCTCTCAGCCCAGGACCCCGGGCCGCAAGGCCTCCGCAGCCGGAGGTTCCGCGGCGAAAGCCTCCGGCTCCGCGCGCCAGGGCGCTCAGCCGTCGGCGAACGGGGGCGCGACGGCTAGCGGCGGCGGGGCCGGCGGGATGCTGCGCAGGCTCGGCAAGCGTGCCGAACCCGAGCCCCAGCCGCCGGCGCCCGAGGTTAAGCTCGTCAGGCAGCAAAAGCAACGGCAGTCGCGCAGCAAGCGTTCCGGCAAGCGGTGAGACACTGCCGCAGTGTCTTGGCGTGGCTGCTGTCAGGAGAGATCAACCCCGAATCCCGAATGTAGGAGGCCCGGGTCGTGAGCCAAGGGGAAAGCGCGGTCACCGAGCCGCAGGTGTCCGTCGCCGATGAGGCCCAAGGAGGGCAGGCGCTCGAGGAGGCAGTCGCGGAGGCCGATGCTGACACGGGCGAGATCTTCGACGCCGGGGAGTTCAGTTCCGGCGAGGAGCCCGGAGGGGCCGCCCCCGGGCTGGCCGATGTGGCCGACCTGGAGCTCGAGGGCGAGATAGCGGCTGACTACATTGAGGGACTGCTCGATGTCGCCGACCTGGACGGAGACATCGACATGGATGTCGAGGGCGACCGGGCGGTGGTCTCGGTGGTCGGGGCCACCCTCGATGAACTGGTCGGGTCCAGGGGAGAGGTCCTCGAGGCCCTGCAGGAACTGACCCGGCTCGCAGTGCACCGGCACACCGGCCTGCGGACCAGGATCATGATCGATGTCGGCGGATACCGGCTGCGCAGGCGTACCGAGCTGGCCGAGACGGGCCGGGATGCCGCCGACGAGGTGAAGCGCACCGGCGTGCCCAAGAAGCTCTGGGCGATGAACCCGTTCGAGCGCAAGATCGTGCACGACGCGGTGGCCGCCGCCGGGCTGCGGAGCGAGTCAGAGGGCGAAGAGCCGGACCGTCGGGTGGTTGTTCTTCCTGGGAACTGAGCCGGCCCGGTCGCCCAGGACGTCGCGGGCACCGCTAGCACCGCCGGCGCCTGCTGAGGCCCTGGCGGTGTTCGGGCCGGCGCTTGACCTGGCCCGGCGATATGCCGAGCTGCTGGCTGGCCCGGGCGTGGAGCAGGGCCTGATCGGGCCGCACGAGACCGGCCGGCTGTGGGACAGGCACCTGATGAACTGCGCGGCCGTCGCCGAACTGGTTCCGCATCCGTGCTCGGTGATCGATCTCGGCTCCGGGGCCGGCCTGCCCGGCGTTGTCCTCGCGATGCTGTTGCCGGATTCGGAGATCGTGCTGCTCGAGCCGATGGCGCGGCGTGCGGCGTTCCTCGAGGAGTGCGTGCGGGTGCTGGGGCTCGGCAACGCGGCGGTTCACCGGGCGCGGGCCGAGGAGGTAACCGGGGAGCTCGTGGCCGACGTGGTGACGGCCCGTGCGGTCGCCCCGATGGAGCGGCTGGCCGGCTTGGCGCTCGGGCTGGTGCGCCCGGGCGGGCTTGTCTTGGCGATCAAGGGTGCCGGGGCGGCGCAGGAGCTGGCGCTGGCCGGACCGGCGCTCAGCAGGCTGGGTGCGCGAGACGTGGAACTGGTGCAGGCTGGGCGCGGTAAGGTCAGTCCGCCGCCGATAGTCATCCGGCTGACCGCCGGCCCCGGCGCGAGCCGTCACTGTCCTGAAGGCCAATTGTCGTAAGGAGCAGCAACTTGACTTCGGCCGCCGATCGTGGCCTGGGATGGCCCGGCCAGCTGGGCCAGGAAGACGCTGCGCCGAGCTCGTCCGACGCGTCCGGTGCCGTCAGTGAGCCGACGCCGGCGCGCCGGCCGCCGGTGGTGGCGGCCAGTCCTGAGGAGGCACCGCCGCGCGGCCGGCCAGCCGGTGCCGCGGCGGCGGGTGGCGACGACGGCCTCGGGTGGCCTGCGGCGCAGGTTTCACGTGGAACCGGCAAGCACCGGAGTGCCGCGGCCGCGGGAGGCGATGCTTCCGGGCTCGTACCGGAAGCGGCCGGTTTCGGCGCTGCCGAGCAAGGGCCGGGTGGCGGGAGCGGCCCGCCGGTGACGCCGGTCGTTACCGATATCAGCTCGGATACTCCCATTGCCCGCGCGGCGAAGGCCGCCCTGGCCGCCCGGGCCGGCAGCCCGGCGTGGCCGCGGCCGGGGGGATGCAGGATCATCACGATCGCGAACCAGAAGGGCGGCGTGGGCAAGACCACGACGGCGGTCAATCTCGCCGCGAGCATGTCCCTGCATGGCCTGCGGGTCCTCGTCATCGACCTGGACCCGCAAGGCAACGCCTCGACGGCCCTCGATGTCGAGCACCATTCCGGGGTCGCCTCCGTTTACAACGTTCTCGTGGACGGGCAGCCGCTGGCCGGCGTCGTGAGTCCGGCGGCGGGCATCCCCCAGCTCTACTGCGCTCCGGCGACGATCGACCTCGCCGGAGCGGAGATCGAGCTCGTCCCGCTCGTAGCCAGGGAGTCGCGGCTAGTCAGGGCCCTGGCCGGGTTCGACTCCTCCGGCCTGGACTACATCTTCATCGACTGCCCGCCATCGCTCGGGCTGCTGACGGTGAACGCTCTCGTGGCCGCGCCGGAGGTACTCATCCCGATTCAGTGCGAGTACTACGCGCTCGAGGGCCTCGAGCAGTTGCTGCGCACCGTGGAGCTGGTCAAGAGCCACCTCAACCCGGCCCTCGCGGTCTCCACCATCCTGCTGACGATGTTCGACGGGCGTACCCGGCTGGCCTCGCAGGTTGCGGAGGAGGTCAAGGAGCACTTCGGTGAGATCGTGCTGTCCTCGATCATCCCGCGCAGCGTGCGGGTATCCGAAGCCCCGAGCTATGGGCAGTCCGTGATGACGTACGACCCTGGGTCCAGCGGAGCCCAGGCGTACCTGGAAGCCGCCCGGGAGATGGCGCACCGCAAGGCTCCGCGGTCCTGACCGGCCGTTGCGGGCAGCAGCCGGTCACATCGAATCCTAATTTCAATAATCGTCTCTATCTGTATCTTTGGGACTTACGAGTGGCTCGCATGCGCTGAGCCTCACCTGATGGTGTCTGCTTTCCGGCAGCTACCTGGCAGGATTGCCCTGACGAGATGCCGTCGGCCGGCGGGCCGGGCGAAGCTCGCGCGGAGCATGTGCGAGCGGACAGCGAGGAGAGGCAATGCCGCAGCAGAAGCGCGGACTGGGCAAGGGACTAGGGGCGCTCATTCCGACCGCGTCGCCGACCGCGTCCGTCGATCCTGGTCAGTACACCGCCGCGGAAGGCCAGGCTGGCGGGGTGGTCGGGGCGTACTTCGAGGAAGTACCGGTCGGCGCGATAACGCCGAACCCGAGGCAGCCCCGGCAGGTCTTCGATGAGGATGCGCTCGAGGAACTCGCGGCCTCGATCAAGGTGGTCGGCCTGCTGCAGCCCGTCGTGGTCCGCAAGATCATGCCCGGCCATTACGAGCTCGTCATGGGCGAGCGGCGATGGCGGGCATGCGAGCTTGCGGGCCTGGCCCAGATCCCGGCGATCGTCCGCGAGACATCGGATGACGATCTGCTCCGGGATGCTCTCATCGAGAACCTGCATCGTGAGCAGCTCAACCCGCTCGAAGAGGCCGCTGCCTACCAGCAGCTTCTCGACGACTTCTCCGCCACTCATGAGGAGCTGGCCAGGAAGGTAGGCCGGTCACGGCCGCACATCTCGAACACCATCCGGCTGCTCAGCCTGCCCGCGGGCGTTCAGAAGCGAGTCGCCGCCGGAGTGCTGAGTGCCGGCCACGCCAGGGCGCTGCTCGCCGTGGACGATCTGCAGGCCCAGGAGCAGCTCGCGCACCGGATTGTTGCGGAAGGACTCTCGGTGCGGGCCGTGGAGGAGATCGTCGCACTCGGAGCCCAGGCCGCGAAGGCACCCCGGCAGCACGAGGCCAGGCCGAAGCCCGTGGCTCCCGCGCTCAGGGACCTGGCCGACCGGCTATCGGACGCGTTCGAGACCCGCGTGAAGGTAGAACTCGGCCAGCGCAAGGGGAAGATCGTCGTCGAGTTTGCCTCGCTGGAGGACCTGGAGCGGATCGTCAGGACGATGACTCCCGGCTGGGCGCGGTCGCAAAGCGCCTGAACGCTACGGCGACTAGGCGGCCGCGTTCGGGCCCGGCACCATACCGGCGCCGCCGGACCCCGGGATGTGCCTGCCTTCTCTGACGCAGCGCCGATGATTCACGTGAAACATTGGCGCCCGTATGTGCCGGGGGCCAGCCTGTCCGGTCTCGACCTCAGGTGGCGAGCGGGCCGGCCGCGGCGCGGATCGCGGCCACGAAGGCATCGACATCGTCCCCCGACGTGTCGAACGCGGTCATCCACCGGACGACGTGCTCATCGGCGTCCCAGACATAGAAGTTCCACTCGCGCTGCAGCGGCTCGATCAGCTCGGGATCCAAGACCGCGAACACGCCATTCGATTCGACCGGGTGCCGCAGGCCGACGCCCGGGATGCCGCCGACGCCATCGGCGAGGCGCCGGGCCATGGCATTGGCGTGCCGGGCGTTCTGCAGCCACAGCTGCTCATCGAGCAGCGCGCCGAACTGTGCCGCCAGGTAGCGCATCTTGGAGGCCAGCTGCATCTGCTGCTTGCGCTGGAACGGCACCCCGGCCGCGAGCGAGGGGTTCATCACGACCAGTGCCTCGGCACCCATGGCGCCGTTCTTGGTGCCGCCGAAGCTCAGCACGTCGACGCTGGCCGCCAGCTCCGACAGCGAGCAGTCCAGATACGCGGCGGCATTGGCCAGGCGGGCCCCGTCCAGGTAGACCAGCAGCTCCCTGGCATGGCAGAAGTCGCCGAGCAGCCGCAGCTCCTCGAGCGTGTAGCAGGTGCCCACCTCGGTCGCCTGGGTAATGGCGACCGCCCGCGGCTGCGGCCGGTGCTCGTCGCCGCGGCCGCTCAGGCGGGTCGCGACGAGGTCCGGGGTGAGCTTGCCGTCGGCGGCCGGCACCGTGAGCAGCTTGCAGCCGGTGATCCGCTCGGGAGCCCCGCATTCATCCACATTGAGGTGGGCGCTCTCGGCGCAGATCACGGCCTCGTACGGACGCAGCATGAGACTGATGCCGAGGACGTTGGCCGCCGTGCCGTTGAAGACGAAGAAGACGCCGTTGGCATCGAACTCCTCGGCCAGCCGGGCGGCGACCAGTTCGGTCCAGGGGTCATCGCCGTAGGCGGTGACGTCGCCCCGGCTGACGGCGCCGAGGGCGTCAAGGACGGCCGGATGAGCGCCCGCATGGTTGTCGCTGCCGAAACTCTTGCGGGGCGGTGCCTGCGGAGGTGTCAGTACGGAAGTCACTCACTGAGCGTAGCGAGCGCAGAGTGGGTACGATGTCGGGGTACGGGTCAGGGGGAACGCCGGGAGACGGCCGCCCAGCCCCTGGCGCCCGGCATCAGACCAGCTGCCACGATCTCAGGGGTGCCAAGTGTCGCGCCGCCTCGCTAGCATCACGCTGGACAACATCAGTGATCTGCCGCCCAGGTGCCGCCGTTGCGTCTTCTGGGAACTCGACCCGGTGAGCTATGCCCGCGCTCACGAGGAGGGCGACCCGGGGCTGGAGAAGGAGGCCTGGGTCTCCTCGGTGCTGCTGGAGTGGGGAAGCTGCGGGAAGATCATCTACGTTGACGGAGTCCCGGCCGGCTACGTGATGTACGCCCCGCCGGTGCACGTCCCGAGGTCCGTGGCCTTTCCGACCAGCCCCGTGAGCGCCGACGCCGTCCTGCTGATGACCGCGCACGTGCTCGGTGAGTTCGGGGGCGGTGGGCTGGGCCGGATGCTGGTCCAGGGCGTGGCCAAGGACATGACCAGGCGGGGGGTGAAGGCCATCGAGGCCTTCGGTGACCTGAAGTGGAACGGGCCATCCTGCATGGTTCCCGCCGACTACCTGCTCGCTGTCGGGTTCAAGACCGTCCGCCAGCATGCCCGCTACCCGCGGCTACGGCTGGAACTTAAGACCGCGCTGTCCTGGCGGGAAGACGTCGAGGTCGCCCTGGAGCGCCTGCTCGGCTCGATGACCCCGGAACGGGCGCTCCGTCTCGCGTAGCGCCCGGCCTGCGGCCCGGCTCACGGGACCCAGCGGGCCCCGCGCGGCCGGGTCCTGCTATTAGATGAAATCGGCGAGTTCGCGGAGCAACGCCGACTTCGGCCTGGCCCCGACGATCTCCTTGACGACTTCTCCGCCCTTGAACACGCTCAGCGTCGGGATGTTCAGGATCCGGTACCGCTGCGAGGTGACCGGGTTCTCGTCGACGTTCAGCTTGACCACGTCGATCTTGTCGGCGTGCTCGCTGGCGATCTCCTCGAGAACAGGCGAGACCTGACGGCAGGGACCGCACCACTCGGCCCAGTAGTCCACGACCACGGGCTTGTCGTTCTTCAGTACTTCGGCCTCGAAGGTCGCGTCGGTTACTTTCTTGGTTGCGCCCACGGTGCAGAGTTCCTTCCGTTTCCTCAGTGGGTTTAGGTGACGCCGGGATCGGCTCCCGGTGTCAGGTTTCGTGGTCCGCCAGCCACCTCTCGGCGTCCAGGGCCGCCGCGCAGCCGGTTCCGGCGGCGGTGACGGCCTGCCGGTAGATGTGGTCGACGACGTCGCCGGCCGCGAACACACCGTCGATGGCCGTGCGCGTCGAGGGCTGCTCGACCAGCAGGTAGCCCTCGTCGTCCATGGGCAGCTGCCCGGTGAACAGCTCGCTGCGGGGGTCGTGGCCGATCGCGACGAAGATGCCGGTCACCGGGAGCGTGCTTTCCTCGCCGGTCTTGCTGTTGCGGATCCGCACCCCGCTGACCCGGTCCGTGCCGACGACCTCGACGACCTCGCTGTCCCAGGCGAACTTGACCTTCGGGTTGGCGAAGGCGCGGTCCTGCATGATCTTGGAGGCGCGCAGCGAGTCCCGCCGGTGGATCACGGTCACCGAACGCGCGAAGCGCGTCAGGAACGTGGCTTCCTCCATGGCGGAGTCGCCGCCGCCCACGACCGCGATGTCCTGCTCACGGAAGAAGAATCCGTCACAAGTCGCGCACCAGGAGACGCCGTGCCCGGCCAGCAGGTCTTCCCCGGGCACGCCCAGTTCCCGGTAGCCGGAGCCGGTAGCGATGATCACGGTCTTCGCGAGGTACGTGTCGCTGCCCACGGTGACGACCTTAGGGCTCGCAGCCAGGTCGACCTCGGTGACATCGTCAGCGACCAGCTCGGCGCCGAAGCGCTCGGCCTGCTTGCGGATCGCGTCCATCAAGTCGGGACCGAGCACCCCGTCGGGGAAGCCCGGGTAGTTCTCGACGTCAGTGGTCTTCATCAGCGCGCCGCCCGACGTCACCGAGCTCTCGAAGACCAGCGGGTGCAGCCGTGCGCGCGCCGCGTACAGCGCCGCCGTGTAGCCAGGCCCGGACCCGATGATGATGACATCCCTGATGTCGGTCACTTCTTGCTGCCCTTCTGTGCAACACGCAGCGGCATCAACAGTTCCGGGGGCCCGGAGATTCCCGGGCCCGGGCCTCAGCCGGGGGCGGTCGCGGTGGCGTGCGTCAGCACGTCGCTGCGTGACCCTGAGCAGTCCCGGCCGACCACCCATATCTGCCTCGGGCCAGTCACCGCCAGCTCCGTGACGATAATGGTCGCCGGCGCTCCGCGGTAGCGCGCCACATCGACGAGCAGCACCAGTTCTCCAGCCGCCATCCGGTTGACGCATCCCTCCAGGGCGGACAGGGCTATGTTCCCGAACGCCGCGGCCCGCTTACCAGGCGCCGCCTCCGGGCTGGCCGGGCCCGCGTTCGGGCCGGCATGCGTCAGTGCCGAGCCGTACCTGGTGACCGCCGCGGTGGCCTGGCTGCTGAGCGTGGCCGGGGTGAAGTCCGTATCGGTCGTGATCGGGGTGACGCTCTGCTGGCGCCCGGCATGCCGGTACCGCAGGACGGGCCCGAAGACCGGCGCGGCAGGCGCCATGACCCCGTTGCCTGCCGACTGGCCGGCCGGCCGGGCCGCAGGCTCGCTGGCCGCCGAGCCGCTCGACGTCGGGGAACCTCCGCCGCGCAAGGCGATGTCGTATATGCCTCCGACGAGGAGAACCAGTGCGGCCGCGGCGGCCAGGGTGCCTAGCGCGACCCGGGAGCCGAGGTGCGGCAGGTGCGGCCGCCAGCCGGGCCCGGGAGCGGCCTGCTCCCTCTGGTTCCCGGCGGGCGCGGTGACCCGGTTGGCCGCCTCGGTGGCCAGCGCGGTCTGGATCCTGGCCGCGAGATGCTCGGGCATGGGCGGCGGGCGCACGGTGGCGAGCAGCGTCGTGACGTCCGCGAGGTCCTCATTCAGCGCGCGGCAGCGACTACATCCGGCCAGGTGCGCGCCGATCCGGGACCTCCGGCGCTGGCTCAGGTCGCCCTGCCGGAACCCGGCCAGTGTCTCGGCGCTGACATGCCGCGTCATGACGGGTCATCACCCCCTTCCCGCGCAGGTTGGACGTCTTCGGCGACTGATCGGTTCCCCGGGGCCCGCGGCCGGGCCGGGCCGGGCCGCTTCGTGCCTGGCTGCCGCAGGTGCGCCAGCCGCGGCAGCAGCCGGGCCCGTCCCCGGGCACAACGGCTCTTCACGGTGCCCTGGGACACGCCGAGGATTTCGGAGGCGTCTGCCACCGGGTAACCGAGCATGTCCACCAGGACGAGCGCCGCCTGCTGGTCGGGAGGAAGGGTGCGCAGCGCCGCCATCACGTCCAGCGAGGTATCGCTCTCCGACGACGGATCCGGCGCGGCGCGGCCGACCGCCAGATGGTCCAGGGTGCGCTCGTCCGTCCCGCCCGCCGCGGGCCGCGCCGCCTTGCGGCGCAGCCGGTCGAGGCAGGCGTTGACCACGATCCGGTGCAGCCAGGTGGTGACGGCCGCGTCGCCGCGGAAGCTTCCGGCGCGGCGGAACGCCGAGATCATCGCGTCCTGCAGGGCGTCCGCGGCCTCCTCCGGGTCGGACAGGGTACGCACGGCCACGGCCCAGAGCCGGTCGCGGTGGCGCAGGAACAGCTTCCCGAACGCGTCCCGGTCGCCTGCTACATGCTCGCGGAGCAGCTCCGCATCGGACGGCTCGCCGTCGGGCGCGCACGGCTCGGGCAGGGCGCGCCCGGCCTGGGTGCCGCCCGCGTCGTGGTATTCCGTGGCCGTCCCTCCCGTCGTCCCCAGGCGCCAGGGTCAGCCCGATCCGTTCACGACGACGTTGTAAATGTCCCCCTGGAACTTGTTGGGGTGGTTGGCCATGGGTGCCAGCCTGGTGAACCAGATCAGGACGTACTGCCCGCTGGCCTTGCTGTTGATCGAGAACGTGACCGCCCCGGTCACGTCATTCTGCTGGGCCACGGTCGTCATGCCGGCGGCGACCGACTGGGCCACGGTCGGGTCGTTCTGCGGGGGTGAGGGATCGGACGGGTTGCCGATCTTGATCTGAACGTCGGCACCCGGAATCGATTCGAACGTGACGCGCACCGACTTCAGCCTGACCGAGTGGCCCATGTTGAGGATCAGCCCGGATCCCTGCTGCAGGCCGCCGAAAGCCGGGTTGCCGATGTACTCGTAGGTCTGCCAGGCCGTGGCCGCGCTGTTGTCAATCGCCAGGTTGGCGTCCGCGGGGTTGTCTTCGAACGCCTGGTCGCTGACCGGCGTGAGCGTGCCTGCCGCCGAGGAGGTCCGCGGCGGGGTGGGCTGATGCGTGGCCGAGCCCGGCGTCGGCTTGCCGCCATGGTGCAGCGAGCGGTAGGCAATCGCCGCGAGCCCGGCGGCGATGACAATCGCCACGACCGCGATGATGACGGACCTGGACCGGGACACGTCCCCGCGTCGCCCGGGGGCAGGCTCCCGCATCCGCGGACGCGCCGGCGCCCGCTGGCCGTCCGGTGTCCAGTACCCGGGCTCTCGCTCGTCCGGATACTGGTACTCGTCCTGCCGCGCCGACGGCGAGCTATGCCGGTAGGCGTCGCCTCGGGACCGCGGCGACGGCGCCGGCGGCGGTAGCTGCGGAATCGGAACCGGCGGGATGGCGGCCAGCAGGGCAGCGGCGAGCTCTCCCGGCGTGGTCAGCGCGACGCTGCCGTCGGCATCCTTGAGCATCAGGGTCTGGCTGGTGATTTCATCGAGCACGGCGGGCACTCCCGCCCTGACCTGCCGCGGGCTACAGAGCAGCCCGTCCGCGAGCGGCGCGGGCGGCAGGCTGGGGCAGTCGGGGCCCGGCCAGCACCCGGTCAGCGCCGCATAGAGGAGCATGCCCAGGCTGCGGGTATCGGCGAGGCCCGGGTCCTCGGCGCTGGCGCCGGTCAGCGCCGCGTTGATGCCGAGTCCAGTGATCTTCACGCCGCCGCCTGCGGTCCAGCGCAGCGAATCCGGGTTGAGGCACAGGTGCGCGAGGCCGGCGGCGTGGGCCACCGACATCGCCTCGGCCGCCTCGGCCACGATCCGGGCGCCGCGCGCCGCGTCGAGCGGGCCGGCCGCGAGCATGTCGTCGAGAGAATCTCCGGCCGCCCACTCCATCACTATGTAAGCGTGATCCCAGTCGTCCTCGACGTCGAACACTTGTGCGAACCGTGAGTCGTTGAGCCGGCTCGCCGCCCGGGCTGCGGTGACCACCTCGCGAAGGCTCGGGAAACCAGGCGCGAAGGTGAGCACGGTGACCGCTCGGGCCAGCGTCTCGTCGATGGCCTTCCAGGCAGCCCAACCCGCAGCTGCGGCGACCCGGTCCTCAAGCCGGTACCGGCCGCCGAGCCGCGTTCCCGGCTCAGACGTAAACGTACTCACATACCTACCACGAGCGGAGCGGGTCCCGAGCCTCCCTCCTAGCCCCGTAGGTGATGAACCGAGACAAGACCATCATGCTGTACAACATGCTAGGCCGCGGACCGCCCCCCGGCAGTCCCCGCGCAACCTACCATTGCAAACCGTTACCACCAAGAGATGTCACAGCCACCGCGGCGATGGGCCCGGGCCCTCGGTTCCCCTCGATCCTCGCGGAAACCCGCGCCGGTCAGCGCAGCCTCGCCCGGACCGTCGCGGTCAGGTCGGTGAGCTCGCTCACGCCGAAGGCCTTGGCGAACAAGACATAGAGCAGCATCGCCCCGCTGCCGCCGAGGGCCACGGTGAACAGCGCGGCGATCCGTCCCGCCGGGGTAACCGCGTTGACCATGACCAAAACGGCGATGGCAAAGATCGCGCCCGGGATAGCCGCCGCGTGCATCCGCACCAGCCCGGCGCGGATCGCGCGGCCGTCGAGGCCGCCGATGCGCCTGCTGAGCACCCGCCAGGCCACGATCGTTCCGATCACGTTCGCGACCCCGAACCCTGCGCCCAGGCCCGCGACCACGTGCTGCGGCGGCAGGATGGCCAGCGCGATCAGGTTCGCGGCGATGTTGATCACCATGGTGACGCCGCCGATGAAGGCCGGCGTGCGACTGTCGTGCATCGCGTAGAAGACCCGCAACAGCAACTGGAACAGCATGTAGGGCAGCAGGCCGAGAGAGAACACCGCGAAGATCTCGCCCAGGTAACGGGCGCTGGCGATCGAGGTGCTGCCGTAGCCGAACACCCCCTCGGCCAGCGGCGTCCCGAGCACGGCCAGGATCAGCGCGGCCGGGACCACGATCACCGAGGCGAGACGGGTGGCAGTGGAGAAGTCCGCCGCGACGAGCCGGTACCGGCGCTCGGACGCGTGGGCGCTCATCCTGGGCAGCAGCGCGGTGATCACCGAGATGCCGACCACCGCGTAGGGCAGCTGGAAGAGCGTGTAGGCGTTGCTGTAGGCGGCGAACCCGGCCCCCGCGGCCTGCTGCGACACGCGGGCTCCGGCCAGGTTGGATACCCGCGTGGTGAACAGGAACGCGACCTGCGTGGTGAGCACGTAGCCGAACATCCAGCCGCTCATCCGGCCGATCTCGGAGATCTCGGGGCGCCGGAAGTCACGCCGGGGGCGCCAGCGGAACCTGACCCGGCGCAGCGAGGGCACGAGCGCGGCGGTCTGCAGCACGATGCCGAGCGTTGTGCCGATGCCGAGCAGCTGGATCTCGCCCGCCGAGATGTTCTCCGGCGTACGGTTCAGCCCGGCCGTCACCATGAACGCGACGCCGACCAGGATCACGACGATGTTATTGATCACTGGTGTCCACATCGGCGCCGCGAAGCTGCCGCGCGCGTTCAGGATCGCCCCGGCCAGTGAGCTGACCCCGTAGAAGAAGATCT
The DNA here is from genome assembly GCA_963729365.1 of uncultured Actinomycetota bacterium. Classification (GTDB taxonomy): domain Bacteria; phylum Actinomycetota; class Actinomycetes; order Streptosporangiales; family Streptosporangiaceae; genus JASHPR01. Next base: position 24,606 of record CAVSNQ010000001.1, on the reverse strand, counting down.
GCGGGATGAAGAAGTAGGCGAAGATCATCGTCAGGTGATAGGCGGCGGGGTTGCCGATCCCGCTCGCGTAGAGGCTGGTGATGGGCGCGGCGGCGAGCGTGGCGACCACGGTGATGCCGCCGAGTGCCATCACGCCGAGCGTGAAGATCCGCTGGTCGTAGGCCTCCCCCCGGTCGCGGTCCCGCCTGGCCGCGTTGACGAGCAGCGGCACAACGACGCTGGTGAGAATCCCGCCCAGGGCCAGGTTGTAGACGATGTTGGGGAGCGTATTGGCGAGCTGGTAAGAGTCACCCAGGTAGTGGGTGCCGATCGCGTAGATCAGGACGGCATTGCGCACGAATCCGGTGAGCCGGGAGGCGAGGGTGCCCACCGCCATGGTGCCGCTCGAGCGCAGCAGGCTGGCGCTCGTGTGGGCGGCCGTCTCGGGAGCGGCTGTCCCGGGAGCGGCTGTCCCGGGAGCGGCGGCCCCGGCGGCGGTAGCCCGGGCCGCGGCGGGCGGGGCTGCCGCAGTGCCCGGGACATGATGCGCTGGCGCGGCCGCTTCCTCGGTGGCCTGCACACCTCCGGCCGGCCATGCGGCCCGTGAGCCGGCGGCGTGGCGCGGCCCGGTCTGGCCAGCGTCCCGCTCAGGAAAGCCATCGCCTGCCTCGCCTGGGGGAAGGCCAGTGCCTGGCGACCGCCCGTCGTCAGCGGCGGTCGGCCCAGCCTGGTGTCCAGGCGTAGTCATCTGTACCCTCCGCTGGATCGTGGCCGGTGGTATATCCGTCAGCCACGACGTTATCGGCTTCATCCGGCTCGTCAGGCCAGTCGGGCTGACCCGCCGCATCCCGCGGCGCCGGGCCCGCGCCCTGCGGATCGCGATCGCCGTCCCGCGGCTCCGCAGCCTCGTCCCCGGGATCGGGCCGGCCGGGCCCTGCCGCAGCGTCCGCCGGGCGCGCCGGAACGCCCTGGCCGCCGAGGTGAGGACGAACACCGCCAGCGCGGCAGCGATGATCACCAGGGCCAGCGTGCCGTAATGCGTGGCCTGGACGGTCATGCTGGTCTGCGCGGGGAACGGGGCTCCCTCCGGGGTGAGCAGCTGCAGCCTGAGCGTGGTCGACCCCACGGTGGTCGCCGCCACCGCGACCTTGACGATCTCCTGCTGCAGGGGCGGGACGATCACCGTGTGCGGCGGACCCACAACCGTCACCCCGCCGCTGGGATCGGCCCGCAGCTTGACCTGCACGGCATAGGGCAGCCCGTTCGAGATCGACACGGGCACCGTGCCCTTCAGCCCGCCCAGCGTGACGCGGGACACGCCGATGATCGACAGCTTGGCCTCTTGCCTGGACAGGTACCTGGAGAGCTGCTGAGCGATGGCGGCGCCCTGCTGGCTGGCGCTGCCGTTGCCGCGCCACGCGGAGGACTCGACGACGGTCGCCGGGTCATCGAGCGCGGGGTCAGGGTTCTGCTGGATGCTCTGCAGCAGCTTGGCCTGCTGGTCCAGCTGGCGGGCCTGGCTCAGCAGTGACCGGCCGAGCTCGGCCCGGCTGACCGATCTCGGGGCCCGGCGGCTGACCTGTCCCTGGGGATGCTGGACCGCCGCCAGCTGGCTGAGGCTGACCGGCCGCAGCCAGGGCGCGTTGACGGTTTCCGCGAGCATCTCGCTCGCCAGGCCGGCCGGGGGGTCCCAGCGCCGGGGCGGGGCGACGACGATCGACCGGGCCACGCTGGGCTGCTCCGCGGCGATCATCGCGGTCTCGGCCAGGTACCGCTGCTCCACGGAGAACGCCGTGGCCCGGGAGTCGGACGGCGAGTTGGCCGAGCCGAGTATCTGCGTGATCGTGTGGTCGGAGAGCAGCACCTTCAGCGGCGTGCCCACGCCGTCCGGGGTCGTCGTCTGCGCGCTCGGGGTGAAATCCTGCCGTGGCGACGGCGGCATCGTCGAGCTGTCGAGCACGACCGTGTTGATCGCGTCGCTCCCGGCGAGGTTTTCCAGCACCGCGTAATTCGCGATCCCGTCGGCGGGCCAGGCCATCCCGGTCAGGTTGATGCTGCTGGCCGGGGCCGAGGCGGCGAAGTTGCGGCTCAGCAGGTTGGTGGCCACCACGCGGCCTTCGGTGAACGCGCGGGTCAGGTCGGCGTTCATGCCGTTCCTGGTCAGCGCCGCGACGTCGGCGTCCGCGTACGGCGTGACGAACACCGGCTGGCCGGCGGTCGCCGACTTCAGCTCGGTCAGCCAGGCCGTCGCGGCCTGGCTCGCCCGCTTGGCCTTGCCGCCACATCCCTGGTTGCCGACCGTGTACGGCTTGGTCATCGTCGCCACGTTGGCTAGCAGCGCCGGGTCGATGGCCCAGGTCAGGCGAGCGCTACTGGCGTACTGGCCGCCTGCCTGGAGCAGTCCGGAGAGCCTGCCGCCGCTGGCCAGGCTGGCCGCCAGGCCGTTGTTCAGCAGCCCGGGGCAGATGGCCTGCCGGGGCTGGTCGATCAGCGGCCAGACCCAGGCGACATCTTCTACCGCAGGATCCAGCGCCTTGGTGCCGGGCCAGAACGGCAGGAAGGTCCGGCTCACGGCCAGCGGGGTGAGGCTCGCGTTCTCGGCCTCCGCGGCGAGCGGGTAGACGCCGAAGACGGTCATCGGGACCTGACTGGTCGGCAGCGCGACCGACCAGCGGACGGTGGCCCGCCGGGGGAGCGTCTTGGTCAGAGTCGTGACCGCGCCGTCCACGGGCGCGTCCGTGACGGAGGTGCCGTCGGCATATTCCTGCAATCCGTTCCGGCTGCTGAACGGAGTGCCCCACGAGCGGAGCTGGATCGACAGGTCCGGCATGGCCGTAGCGGAGGTGTTGGTCAGGGTCCCGGAGACCGTGACGATCTGCCCCGGCCTGGCCACCTGCGGCGTGACCGAGGTGATCGCCAGGGAGACCGGAGGCACGCCGGCCGGCTGCGCTGTGACCTCCTGCTGCGCCGTGCCCCCTGGCTGCGCCGTGGCCGCATTCGCCGGGCTGCCGGACAGCACCAGGCCCGACAGCGCAAGGCCGGACACGGCCAAGGCCAGCGCCGAGGCGGTCTTGGCTGTGGCCGCGCAGCCGGTCAGCAGCGGACGGGGCATGGCGGAAATGCTATTCCGGCTGGCCGGCTGGAGTGAGCCAGGTGCTGCGGAGTGTCCTGCATCGTCTCCCTCCGCGCTCCCGGGTTTCCCAAAGCTTACGCGCAGGACTTACTCTCAATGCCCGTGCCGGATTCCACGCCACTCAGCCCGCAGCAGCGCAAGGCCGCGGCCCGCCTGCTCTCCGACGTGTCCCCGGCGGCCAACGAGCTGGGCGTCCTGTTCGCCAGCCACGGCCATGAGCTCGCGCTCGTCGGCGGCCCGGTCAGGGATGTCTTTCTGGGCCGCACTCCCGGTGACCTGGACCTGACCACCGACGCCACGCCCGCCCGCATCCTGGAGATCACCAGCGGCTGGGCAGATCAGGTGTGGACGATCGGGATCGAATTCGGAACGGTCGGGATGCGCAAGGGCGGCGAGGTCTTCGAGATCACGACCTACCGGAGCGAGCAGTACGCGCGCCGGTCACGCAAGCCCGATGTCGAGTACGGCGAATCGCTCACTGACGACCTGTCCCGCCGGGACTTCACTGTCAACGCGATGGCCGCGCGGCTGCCCTCCGGCGAGCTGGTCGACCCGTTCGGAGGCCTGCGCGACCTGCAGGCCAAGGTGCTGCGGACACCGGGCCGGCCGGAGGCCTCGTTCAGCGACGACCCGCTGCGGATCCTGCGCGCGGCCAGGTTCGCGGCGCAGCTGGGCTTCACCGTCGCACCCGAGGTGCGCGCGGCCATGACCGAGCTTGCGCCGCGGCTGTCCATCGTGTCAGCGGAGCGGATCTCGGCCGAGCTCTCCAAGCTGATGCTGGCGCCGCTGGAGGGCGGCCCGCGACGCGGCATAGCACTGCTGGTGGACACCGGCGTGGCCGAGCAGGTGCTGCCCGAGGTTCCGAAACTGCGGCTGGAGCAGGACGAGCACTACCGGCACAAGGATGTTTACCTGCATTCGCTGACCGTCCTGGATCAGGCCATCGGCCTGGAAGACCGGTATCAGCTGGGACCCGACCTCGTGCTGCGGCTCGCCGCGCTACTGCATGACATCGGAAAGCCGAAGACCCGTACCCGGCTGCCCGGCGGCAAGGTGGCGTTTCACCATCACGACGTGAAGGGCGCCAAGCTCGCCCGGGCCCGGCTGACCGCGCTGCGTTTCCCCAAGGACGTCGCGGCCGACGTGTCCCGCCTGGTCGAGCTGCACCTCAGGTTTCACGGGTACGGCACCGGCGAGTGGACGGACTCGGCGGTGCGCCGCTACGTCAGGGACGCCGGGCCGCTGCTGACCAGGCTGCACGCCCTGACCAGGGCGGACTGCACGACCCGCAACGCGGCCAAGGCGCAGCGCCTGGCCCGCGCCTACGACAGCCTGGAGGAGCGGATCGCCGAGCTGGCCGAGCGGGAGGAACTGGCCAGCATCAGGCCCGACCTGGACGGAGTCGAGATCATGCAGATCCTCGGCATCGGGCCTGGGCCGCTCGTCGGCCAGGCGCGCAACCACCTGCTCGAGCTGCGCCTGGAACACGGCCCGCTCGGTCAGGAGCGGGCCACTCAGGAGCTGCTGGCCTGGGCCGCCGACGAGGGGCTGGCCGTCCCCGGCCCGCCGCTAGCAGAGGGCTGACGGGCGAGCAGCCAGTAACCGGCCGCGACGACCGCGTATCCGACCGCGACCAGCCCGATGATCACGGACGACCGGCCCGTGCGCGGCATGAAGGCCACGCTGATCAGCGCCCCGGCGGCGATCGTGACGTTGAACATCACGTCGTAGAAGGCGAACATCCGTCCGCGGTAGGCGTCGTCCACCTGCTCCTGCAGGATCGTGACCGCGCAGATCGCGACCCCCTGCGAAGTCAGGTACAGGAAGAACCCGAACGCCAGGAACGCGACCGGGTCGAAGGTCTCGCCAAACGCGGCGGTCGCCACCGCGCAGACGGCGAGCATCAATGTGATGATGGTCGGCTTGGCCAGCCGCCTGCTGGCCACGGGGACGACCAGCGCGGCGCAGAAGTAGCCGATCCCCGAGACCGACGCCAGCACCAGGTAGTGGGCCTCGGCCACGGGAGCGCTGGACGGGTAGAAGTAGTTCCGGTACAGCAGGATCGACATCACGAACAAGATCCCGTACAGGAACTTGCTGCCGCCGGTGGCGCCGAGGGCGGTCGCCGGGCCGCGGCGCCTGATCGCATAGCGCGCGCCTGCCGCCAGCTCGGCCAGCACCGAGGCGAGATCGCTGAGCAGCCGGCCCGGCGGCGCGCCTGGCTCGCGCACGGGGCCGAGCAGATCCCGGCGCATGGTCGTGGCCACCAGGCTGGCCGCGACGTAGCAGCCGCCGGCGACCAGCATCGTGATGGCGGCGCCGCGCTCGGTGTCGCCGGTGGCCGCGTTCAGGCCGCCGGCGACCAGGCCCCCGATCAAGGCCATGATGCCGCCCGCGGTCGGTGACACGGAGTTGGCCATCACCAGCTTGTCCGCGGGGACCACATGCGGCAGCGCCGCCGACAGCGACGCCAGGAAGAACCGGTTCACGCCCAGCACCAGCAGGTAGGCGGCGTACAGCGGGACCGATCTGTTGCCCGACGCCATCAGCGCCGCGGTCAGCACCACGAAGGCGGAGCGGAGCAAGGCCGACAGGACCAGGATCTGCCGCCGTGACCAGCGGTCGATGAACACCCCGGCGAACGGGCCGATCAGCGAGTACGGCAGATACAGCACGGTGAATGCCACCGCGGCGGCCGCCGGGCTCGTGAACGTCTCCGCGTTGAAGAACACGTACGTGCCGATCCCGGCGGTGACGATGCCGTCGCCGGTCTGCGAGATCAGCCGGACCGAGAACAGCCGCCGGAAATTCCGCTCTGCCAAAACGATGCGCAGATCGGAGATGAAAGCCGACCGGGTTATCCAGCCGAACGGGTTCATCCGGCTGCGCCCGGCGCCGCGGTCCGCCTGCTGGGGCACGCCCTCAGCCTACGGTGCCCGCCCGCCGCCCGGCGATACCCGTGGCCGGGTCAGCGGTCGACCTCGCCGCGGATGAACTTGTCCACCAGGTCGCGGGCGACGTCGTCGCCGTACTGCTCGGGCGGCGACTTCATGAAGTACGCCGCGGCCGACAGGACCGGCCCGCCGATCCCGCGGTCGAGGGCGATCTTCGCGGCGCGGATGGCGTCGATGATCACTCCGGCCGAGTTCGGCGAGTCCCAGACCTCGAGCCGGTACTCCAGGTTCAGCGGAACGTCGCCGAAGGCCTTGCCCTCCAGCCGGACGAACGCCAGCTTCTTGTCGTCGAGCCACGGCACGTGGTCGGACGGCCCGATGTGCACGGCGGCCCGCTCCATCTCGTGCGGGATCTGCGAGGTGACCGACTGCGTCTTGGAGATCTTCTTGGACTGGAGCCTGCTGCGCTCCAGCATGTTCATGAAGTCCATGTTGCCGCCGACGTTGAGCTGGTACGTACGCAGCAGTTCCACGCCGCGGTCCTCGAACAGCTTCGCCATCACCCGGTGCGTGATCGTCGCTCCCACCTGCGACTTGATGTCGTCGCCGATGATCGGCACGCCAGCCTCGGTGAACTTGGCCGCCCACGCCGGGTCGGAGGCGATGAACACCGGGAGGGCATTGACGAACGCCACGCCCGCGTCGAGCGCGCACTGCGCGTAGTAGTGGTCCGCCTGCTCCGAGCCGACGGGCAGATAGGACACCAGCACGTCGGCCCGGGCGTCCCTGAGCGCCTGCGTCACGTCGACCGGCGGCTCGTCTGACTCGGTGATGATCTGCAGGTAGTACTCGCCGAGCCCGTCCAGGGTGGGCCCGCGCTGTACCGTGATGCCGCTCGGCGCCACATCGCAGATCTTGATGGTGTTGTTCTCGCTCGCGACGATCGCTTCGGCGATGTCGCGCCCGACCTTCTTCGCGTCCACGTCAAACGCGGCGACGAACTCCACGTCCCGCACGTGATAGGGCCCGAACTGGACATGCATCAGGCCTGGCACCCGGCTGTCCGGGTCGGCATCCTTGTAGTACTCCACGCCTTGGACAAGGGAACTGGCACAGTTCCCGACTCCAACGATGGCTACCCGTACCGAACCCATTCGGATTGCTCCTTATCTCCTGCCATGCGGGTGGCAGCGTCATGCCGGGCATCAGCCGGCCGTGCCGCCTGCACCGCTTCTAGGTGTGATCCCCGGTTCGCCATCCAGGCCCCGGGTCAGACTGTCGTTCTGAGGCAATTAGTTCATTGAGCCAGCGGACTTCCCGTTCGACCGACTCCAGGCCGTGCCGCTGCAGTTCAAGCGTGTAGCTGTCCAGCCGCTCCCGCGTCCTGGACATTGCCGCGCGGACACCGTCCAGCCGCTCCTCGAGCCTGCTACGCCTGCCCTCGAGGATCCGCATCCTGACGTCCGCGCGGGTCAGGCCGAAGAACGCGAAGTGGACGCCGAACCCGTCGTCTTCCCACGCCGCCGGGCCTGCCTGGCCGAGCAGGTCCTGCAGCCGCTCCTTGCCGTCCGCGGTCAGCCGGTAAACGATCTTCGACCTCCGGCCGGCCAGCGGCTTGGCGGTGGGCCCGGCCGGAGCCTCCTCGGCGATCAGGCCCTGCGTGAGCAGGTCCTTGAGGCAGGGGTACAGCGACCCGTACCCGAAGGCCCGGAACGCACCGAGCACAGAGTTGAGCCGCTTCCGCAGCTCGTAACCGTGCATGGGCGTCTCGTGCAACAGCCCGAGCACGGCCAGCTCGAGCACGCCCGACCGCTGACTGCTCATGCGCGCTCTTCCCCCATTTGCGCACTCGCCTCTCATCCGCATCACGTCTAACATGCACACCACGACACGACACATATGCTCGCAGTGTCTCAAGCCGATGTATCGGCCCGATACATCGGTAAGATATGCGCTCTGCGGTAGCAGCGCAAGTCTGTGCTGCTCGGCCCGGGCTGAATGGAGCGGACGGCCAGCCCAGGACTCGGCGCGGGCGCAGTTCCGTCGTAACCTGTCGGGCATGAGGCGATCGGTCGTGGACTACGGGCTCGCGCGGCGAGCCACGCTCGCGTCCGTGTTCTCCGGGCGCACCACGGTGACCGACGTCTGCGATGCTCATCCGTACTTGTTGCGGGCCGCCAAGTTCCATGGCGAGGCGACCGACCGGGCCTGCCCGATCTGCAGGAAGACCAAACTCACGCACGTGACATACGTGTACGGGGACGAACTCGGCCGCTACGAGGGGCGCGTGAAGCAGGCTCCGGAGTTGGCGGAAATGGCTGCCGAATACGCGGAGTTCCAGGTTTACGTCGTCGAGGTCTGTCAGAGTTGTGCCTGGAATCACCTTGCGTCGTCCTACGTTCTCGGCACAGGCGAACCGCAGACCCGGCGCAGTCGGCGCGCCCGTGCCGGTGACTGAGCGCGCGCCAGCAGGATTCACGGCCTGATTCTGCAGCCACGCGGGACGGCCGAGGTGTGACTCACGATATGTGCCGGGACACCGGGTGCCACCGGGTACCTTGAGGCTCGCGGCGGGACCGCTACGCTCGCGAACCCTAACCCGACCAGACGAGGACGCGTGAGTAATCCAGATTCGCCCGGGCCGTACTGGCAGGAGCCGGCCAGCGTCGGCCGGCGGGGGGCCAGAAGCGGCCGCGGCGGCGCGGTTCCCTACGACCGCGACGGCGGTTACGCCCGCCCGCCCGCCGACGGCTATGGCCGGCCGCCCGGCAACGGCCGTTCCAACGGCACCGGGCACCGGGCCGGCAACGGCCGCCCGAATGGCAACGGGAACGGGAACGGCGCCCGCCAGGACGGGTATGACCGGACCGGCAGCCGTCGGCCGGACCGCGGCAGCGGCCCCAGTTCTCAGGTCGGCACCGACCTGCGGGCCAGGCTCGGCCTTGGCACCGGGCGGGCACCGGGCCGGCCGTCCCGGCGCGCGGCGAGCAACGGCAACGGCAACGGTTACGGCGGCGCTCACGGTTACGACGGCGGCGACGGATTCGGCGGCGGCCCGGGTGATGTCGGCGACTACCGTGCCCCGGGCGGCAGGCACGGTGCCACGGCATTGCGAGAGCGCGGCCCGGCCGGCTTCACCGACACGCGCACCCGCGGGCCGCGCCGGGCCAGCGGGTATGCCGACGGCGGCGGGTCTGGTGACGGCCGGGACGGCGGCCAGCGCACCCGCCGCAAGGGCAGCTGGTGGCGCCACTGGACCTGGAGGAAGGCCATAGCGGTCGCCGCCGGGGCGTGCGTGCTCATGATGCTCCTGATCGTGGCCGCCGTTGTGTACCTCTACGCGAAGACCCAGATTCCCACCGAGGTGTCCGAGGCAGCACTGCAGCAGTCGTCGACCGTCTACTTCAGCAACGGCAAGACCGAGGTGGGCACGTTCACCGCCGACGGCATCGACCGGCAGATGCTGAGCTCGAGCCAGATCCCGGACGTGATGAAGAACGCGATCATCGCCGCGGAGGACCGGCACTTCTACACCGAGGGCGGCATCTCGATCAGCGGCATCGTCCGCTCCGCCTACGAGGATCTCAAGGGCGGCGGCAACCTGCAGGGCGGGTCCACGCTGACCGAGGAGTTCGTCAAGAACTACTACACGACGATCGGCACGTCACGGACCTACAGCACCAAGCTCAAGGAAATCTTCATCTCGATCAAGCTGTCGCACGAGGAGTCGAAGGACTGGATCCTGACCCAGTACCTGAACACGGTCCCGTTCGGCGACAACGCCTACGGCGTCGCCGCGGCCGCGCAGATCTACTTCGGCGAGCCCGCCATGAAGCTGACCGTCTCGCAGGCCGCGATGCTCGCGGCCATGGTCAACCAGCCCGGGTTCTTCAGCCCGGACCCGGGCGCCGGTGCGGCCTACCAGGAGCTGGTCACCCGCTGGCAGTACGTGATCACCAACATGGTCAGGGACGGCGCGATAAGCCAGGCGCAGGCCAACGCGCAGAAGTTCCCGAAGGTGACCGAGGGTAATCAGCTGGCCACCGGCTGGACTGGCTACCGCGGCTACATCATGCAGGCCGTGCAGAACGAGCTCCATTACACCTACGGCTACAGCTACCCCGCGATGGACAGCCGCGGCCTGAGGATCGTCACCACCTTCAACCTGGGCATGATGAACGCGCTGTACCGGGCGGTGGACCAGAACCTGGCCCAGATGCGAGCCGACGGCACGCCGCTGCCGAGATACGCGCACGTGGGCGCTCTACTCGAGAAACCGGGCACCGGCGCGATCCTGGCCATGTACGGCGGGCCGAACTTCAGCGCGCCGAACTGCCGCAAGATCGACTGCCAGTACAACATGGCCACCGAGAGCAGGAACCTGGTCGGCTCCTCGTTCAAGCCGTACGTGCTGGCCACGGCCGTCCAAGAGGGCATGGACGTCCAGAACAGCGTGCTGAACGGGATCGAGCCGATGTGCGTGCCCCCGGACACGTTGTCCTCGACGTTCTCGACGGCGACCACGAACTGCCCGGCGGACTGGTTCCCGGTCAACATCGCCGGCGAGAACATGGGCCCGGTCAGCGTGCCCCAGGCGGCGGCCCAGTCGTCCGACCCGGCCTTCGAGGACCTTATCCACCGGGCGGGCACCGAGGCGACGATCAAAATGGCCAAGGCGTTCGGCGTGAACGTCGGGCCCGCCAGCCAGGGCGGATCCGGCCTGCAGGACAAGGAGGGCGAGGTCGGCATGGCGCTGGGCACGGCCTCGCTAACCGTCGAGGAGCAGGCCACCACCTTCGCCACCCTGGCCGCCGACGGGGAGTACGCCACCCCGCACGTGATCGCCCAGATCACCCAGAACGGCAGCCCGGTCCCGCTGAAGATCACGCACCGCTGGGTGCTCACCTCGGCGCAGGCGGCCGACGTGGACTACGCGCTGTCGTTCGACACGATCAACGGCACGGCCGCCGCGAACGGGCAGCTTTCGCCCTTCCGCCCGACCATCGGCAAGACCGGCACCACCGACCAGGCCCAGTCGGCGTTCTTCATCGGCGCCATCCCGCAGTACTCGTTCGCGGTCGGGATGTTCACCAACAGCCAGAACGAGCTGCCGGGCGGGGAGACGCTGAACGGCCTGGCCTCGGTCAACGGGCAGCTGGGCGGGTTCGGCGGCGCCTGGCCGACGACGATCTGGCGCACCTACATGGAGAACGAGTTCACCAACCTGCCGGTCGCGGCGCTGCCGACGCCGGACTACATCGGCTTCACCAAGTGGGATCAGGTGCCGCCGCAGCACAAGAAGCCCAAGCACCCGCAGAACCCGAACCCGAACCAGTGCCCGCCGGGGCAGCGGCGTGTGTTCGGGGCGTGCATTAATCCCGACCCGATCCCGACGGCCCCCAACCCGCTTCCGACGAACCCGAACCCGACGCCTACCCCGACTCCGCCCACTCCGCCGTTCGGCGGAACCGAGACGACCGCCGCGGTACTGCTCGGCGAGGATCCGACGACGACGGTGGCCCGGCCGCCGGGCGGCGGCTAGCCATAACTAACTAGCTGGGCTGCTGGCCGAGCTGGGCGCGCAGCCAGCGGATGTCCACCGCGGGATCGGGCGTCTCGCAGATCGCCGGCGCACCAGCGGCCCGGATGACGTCGACGATCAGCGCCGGGTCTATCGTTCCGGCCTCAAGGCCCGCGTGCCGGTCCCGGCCCGAGCCGAACTCGTCCCGCGAGTTGTTGCAGTGCACGAGGTCGATCCGGCCGGTGATCGCCTTGAGCCGGTCCACGATCCCGTCGAGTTCCTCGCCCGCGGAGTAGGCGTGGCAGGTGTCCAGGCAGAAGCCGACCTCGCCGCCGCCGGTGGCGGCATCGGCGACGACCTCCCACAGCCGGGCGATCGCGTCGAAGCTCCGCGCCATCGCGCCGTCGCCGCCCGCGGTGTTCTCGATCAGCATCGGCAGCGGCCGCTCGATCCGCTCCACGGCCTTGCGCCAGCTGTCGTAGCCATCCTCGGGGTCGACTCCGGCCGTCACGTGGCCGCCGTGCACGATCAGGCCCTTGGCGCCGATCGACGCCGCGGCGTTCAGCTGCTGTTCCAGCAGCTTCCGGCTGGGAATCCGGATCCGGTTGTTGGGCGAGGCCACGTTGATCACGTAGGGCGCGTGAATGTAGGCATCGACCCCCGCCGCGGCGAATGCCTCGCGTACTTCGGCCGGCTCGCTGCCGCCGGGGAAGGCGGGAGCCTTCCAGCCCTGCGGATCGCCGAGGAAGAACTGGACGATTTCGGCGTCGGCGGCCTGGGCCCCGGCCAGCGGGTCGCCGTCGTGTAGATGGGCTCCGATGCGGACCATGTCTCAGAGCCTAGTGGGAGCCACCGTCAGCCTGTCCCGTCCTGGCTCAGCCGGCGTCGCCCTGGCCTCGCGCCTGGCTCAGCCGAGGCCGCCGTGCGCGACGCTCAGGCCCAGCCCGACGAACGCGGCGATGATGCCCGCCATGATGAGCACCCGCTGCTCCCTGGTGTTGGAAACCATCTGCGCGTACAGGCCGACGGCGAACGCCACGAAGCCGAGCACCGTGCCGGCCAGGTGAGCGCGCACGACGAACCCGAGCGCGAACGCCACGATCCCGGCCACGAACGTGAACACGGTGAGAGCGTTTTCCACCGGGTGGCGCTGGCCGTCGCTGTTCAGCGTCAGGCGCAGGCGGGATTGGGTCTTGATGGCCTCGGGCATCGCGGTGACTCCCTGACGGCTGCGTTCTGGGTCCATATCAACTGCGTCTTTCCCGCACCGGGCGCGCCGGAATCAAAGCGCCACGCCAGATAGTGATCATCCTAGCGGACACCGGGTCCGGCGCTGCGGTGCGTTCTGGATTCGTCGCGATGAACTGCCGGCGCCTGCTGGTATGCTGGCTCGGCCGCGCTGGGCCGCCGCGGCGGCGGCGCGCGGCACCTCCTGTCACGGAGAGACCGTGGCCGCGTCAGTCCAGAGGAGGCAGGGTAAGCGCATGCGCCACTACGAGATGATGATCATCCTCGATCCCTCGCTTGAGGAGCGCACCGTCCAGCCATCGCTCGACCAGTTCCTGAACGTCGTCACGACCGGCGGCGGCACCGTGGACAAGGTAGATGTCTGGGCCGGCGGCGGCTCGCGTACGAGATCGACAAAAAGTCAGAGGGCATCTATACGGTCATTGACATGACGGCAGAGCCGGACACCGTCAAGGAGCTCGACCGCCAGCTCAACCTGAACGAGGCGGTCCTGCGAACGAAGATCATCCGGCCAGACCAGAGATGAGCGCACCGGTCGGCGGCGAGCCCGACCCGATGCCACCCGAGCGACCGGGAGGACCCCGATGGCAGGCGACACCCAGATAACCATTGCCGGCAACCTCGTCGACGATCCGCAGCTCCGCTACACCCCGACCGGCCAGGCCGTGGCCAATTTCCGCATCGCGTCCACGCCGCGCTGGCAGGACCGGGCCAGCGGCGAATGGAAGGACGGCGACTCGCTGTTCCTGTCCTGCAACGTCTGGCGGCAGGCGGCCGAGAACGTGGCCGAATCGCTGCAGCGCGGGATGCGGGTCATCGTGCAGGGCCGGCTGCGGCAGCGGTCGTACGAGACCAAGGAAGGCGAGAAGCGCACGGTGTACGAGATCGAGGTCGACGAGTGCGGCCCGTCGCTGCGCAATGCCTCGGCCAAGGTCACCAAGTCCAGCCGGTCCACCGGCGGCGGCGGCTTCGGCGGCGGCCAGCCCGGCCCGTCCGGCCCGTCCGGCGGGGGCGGCCAGTCCGGGTATGGTGGGGGCGGCGGACGGCCAGCCGACGACCCGTGGGCATCCGATGCCGGCGGCAGCGGCGGCGATGGATACTCCGACGAACCCCCGTTCTGAGCCCGGCCCACTTCCGTCCGACTGAACTAACCGAACCGTTTCACCGACCATCCCCGCCGCTGGCGGGGGAGACCATCCCCGCTCCGGCGGGGCTCTGCTGAGGAGCACCACGATGGCCAAGCCACCTATTCGCAAGCCAAAGAAGAAGGTCTGCCTGTTCTGCCAGGAGCAGATCGCCCACGTCGACTACAAGGACACGGGGCTGCTGCGGAAGTTCATCTCCGACCGCGGCAAGATCCGGGCACGGCGGGTTTCCGGCAACTGCACGCAGCACCAGCGCGATGTCGCCACGGCGATCAAGAACGCGCGCGAGATGGCGCTGCTGCCGTACACGAGCACGGCACGATAACGCCGAGGGAGGCTGCGCACCGATGAACGGTACGCCGATGAAGCTCATCCTGACCCAGGAGGTCACCGGGCTGGGCGCCCCCGGCGACGTGGTCGAGGTGGCGGGCGGCTACGGCCGCAACTACCTGGTGCCGCGCGGGCTCGCCATGCGCTGGACCCGCGGCGCGGAGAAGCAGATCGAGCTGATCAAGCGCGCCCGGTCGGCCAGGGAGATCAGGGGACTCGACGACGCCAAGGACGCCGCGGAACGGCTCTCGTCGCTCCGGGTACGGCTGGAGACCCGAGCGGGCGGCGGCGGCCGGCTGTTCGGCTCGGTGTCGCCCGCCGACATCGCGGCCGCGGTGAAGGCCGCGGGCGGTCCCGAACTCGACCGGCGCAGGATCGAGATCAAGAACCCGATCAAGACCGTCGGCGCGCACCAGGTGAGGGTCAGGCTGCACCCCGAAGTGGCCGCCACCCTGGACGTCGAGATCGTCGGCGCCTGAGCGCTGCTTTAACGCCCGCCCTGCAGCGCGCGCAGCATGTGCGGACCACTGATCCACGCTCACCATCGTCGTCACCAGTCACGATCACGAAAAGAATGGCGCTCAATCCCCGGCTGTGAGATAGCCGGGCAGCCGTTTCGCGAGCTCGGGATCGGCATCGGCGACCATTTCCCAGATCGCGGCCAGCCGGGCGGCGGTGTCATCCGTTGCCGGCTCGGTGAACCACGTCACCGCGCCGACGCCGGATTGCTTACTCACGGCGCCGGACTCCGCCACCGTGTCCGCGCGTGGCTCCGTCCCGGGCTCGCACCCCGTGTCCGCGCCGGACTCTGCCACCGTGTCCGAGCCTTCCCGACCATCCGCGCTGGTGTCGGGAACCGCGCCCCTGGAGGTGCCATCTCCGCTGGTCGAGCGGGCAGCCAGCTCATCGATAGCCCGGCAGATCCGGCCGAGCTCCCCACCCGTGGTCGAACACATGCTCGAATCCTAGAGAGTCGCGCGTCGGCCGTCCGCCAAACGCCCGCATCCCGCCGGGTCCTTGCGGACGGCCACGCCACGCCCGGCCTCATCCCGCCGGCCGGCTCCGAGGGCTGCCACACCGATGGCCAGGAGTCTCACATGTAACGTCGCACGTGAAATTCCTAATGTGGATAACTTCCGGCCATTGTGGACGGCCTTCCGGTGCAGAACTTTTTCCCGCGCACAACCGGTGGACGACATAGTCGCAGGCAGGCGCGCCCTTGTTGCGAGCCGACCGGGAATATCCACAGCGCTATCCCCATGCTGCGCACAGTGATGGCGGCGTGTCTGCACAGGCTATCCACAGGCCTGTGCACAGCAGCGCTGGACGTCTTTCCGGCTCTGGAGCCAGACTGTCGGAGCCGTCCGATAGAACGGCTTCATTGGCCCGCGCGGGCAGCCGCGGGAATGCGCCGCAATGGGGGAGGTGGCACTGGGTGAGCGTGGCGGAGATAGCCCCCCGCGGTGAGGAGTTCGAGCGGACCCCCCCGCACGACCTGGCAGCGGAGCAGTGCGTTCTCGGCGGGATGCTGATGTCCAAGGACGCGATCTCCGATGTGCTCGAGGTGATCCGGCCTGGTGATCACTACCGGCCCGCGCACCAGCTTGTGCATGAGGTCATTCTCGACCTGTACGGGCGGGGCGAGCCGGCCGATCCGGTCACCGTGGCGAACGAGCTGACCAAGCGCGGCGAGATCGCCCGGGTGGGCGGGGCGCCGTACCTGCACACGCTCATGGCCAGCGTGCCGACGGCCGCGAACGCGGGCTACTACGCCCGCATCGTGCGCGAGCGGGCCATCCTGCGCCGCCTGGTGGAGGCGGGCACCCGCATCGTCCAGCTCGGGTACTCAGGCGACGGGGAGGCCGACGAGATCGTCGACCGGGCCGAAGCCGAGGTATACGCGGTCACCGACCGGCGTGTCAGCGAGGACTACCTGGCGCTGTCCGAGATCATGCCGGGCGCGCTCGACGAGATCGAGGCCATCGGCAGCCGGGGCGGCGTGCTGACCGGGGTGCCTACCGGGTTCGCTGATCTGGACGCGCTGACCAACGGCCTGCATCCGGGCCAGATGATCGTGATCGCGGCGAGGCCCGCGCTCGGCAAGGCGCTGGCGCTGGACACTCCGCTGCCGACGCCGGCCGGGTGGACCACGATGGGCGAGGTCCGCGTCGGCGATGAGCT
Source organism: uncultured Actinomycetota bacterium (assembly GCA_963729365.1). GTDB lineage: Bacteria > Actinomycetota > Actinomycetes > Streptosporangiales > Streptosporangiaceae > JASHPR01. Next base: position 8,175 of record CAVSNQ010000001.1, on the reverse strand, counting down.
GATCGGCGCGGACGGACGTCCGGTGAACGTCGTCGCGGTCACCGAGGTCATGCACGGGCGGCCGTGCTACGAGGTGGCGTTCTCAACCGGCGAGGTCATCGTGGCCGACGGCCAGCATCAGTGGGTCACTTGGGCCCGGCACGAGGAGGCCAAGCCAACCGGGTTGAGCGAAGCCACGAGCCCAGCGGTGGTGACCACCGAGCAGATCGCAGCGGCGCTCGAGCACCGGGCCGGCCATGGACACCCAGAACACGCCGTGCCGGTGTGCAAGCCGTTCGATCTGCCCGAGGCTGACCTGCCCATCCCGCCGTATGCGCTCGGCGTCTGGCTTGGCCGCGTTAAGTCAGCGGCGGCGGGTTCTACCGTCGCGGAGCCCGAAATCGCCATGCGGGCCGAGGCCGCCGACTGCACCGCGCTTCTCGGCGACAAGGAAGAGCGCATCCCGGCTCCCTATCTCCGCGCCAGCGAGGCGCAGCGCCGGGCGCTGCTGGCCGGAATCCTCGACGTCGGCGGGACCGTGACCCGTGCTGGGGCCATCCGCATGCCGGTGACCAGCCACAGGCTGGCGCAGGATGTCCGGGAACTGGTCCTCAGCCTCGGCTACCAGTGCTCGATCCCGGCCAGGAAGGCGCGGCGCGGCGCGGCGGCTTCTCTCCGCTACCTGGTGAGCTTCACGACTGATGACCAGCTGTTCCTGCTGAGCCGCAAGCAGCGGCTGCACAAGGAGCGGCTGCGGCATGACCCGGAGCGGTTCCGGTGGCGGCACATCGTTGACGTCCGACGGGTGCCACCGCGGCCCGTGCGCTGCGTTCAGGTGGACAGCCCGGATCGGCTCTACCTCGCGGGCCAAGGCATGATCCCGACCCATAACTCGACCCTGGCGCTTGATCTCGCCCGGGCGGCATCGGTCAAGGCGGGCCTGACCACGGTGATCTTCAGCCTGGAGATGAGCCGCAACGAGATCACCATGCGGTTGCTCTCGGCCGAGGCACGGGTCCCGCTGCACTCGATGCGGACCGGCCAGATGGGCGAAGAGGACTGGACCCGGCTGGCCCGGCGGATGAGCGAGGTGGTGGACGCCCCCATGTTCATCGACGACTCGCCGAACATGTCGATGATGGAGATCCGGGCCAAGTGCCGGCGCCTCAAGCAGCGGCACGACCTGCGCCTGGTGATCATCGATTACCTGCAGCTGATGACCTCCCCGAAGCGGGTCGAGAACAGGCAGCAGGAGGTCTCGGACATGTCCCGGTCGCTGAAGCTGCTGGCTAAGGAGCTCAACGTCCCTGTCGTCGCCGTAGCCCAGCTGAACCGCGGTCCCGAGCAGCGAACCGACAAGCGCCCGCTTTTGGCCGATTTGCGCGAATCAGGTTCGATCGAGCAGGATAGTGACGTTGTAATACTTTTGCACCGAGAAGATGCTTATGAGCGGGAGTCACCACGGGCGGGTGAGGCGGATTTCATCGTGGCCAAGCATCGCAATGGACCGACCGCAACAGTAACCGTGGCATTCCAGGGCCATTACAGTCGATTCGTGGACATGGCCAGAATATGATCAAACGTGTATAACGCCGGACCTTCCTGCCAGGAGCAGGTCGGGCCGGCCGGGTTCTGCCCGGCCTGCCATCTCCAGCGTGAGGGCTCGGCCCAGCCCTGGTCGGTCCGGTAATCACAACCGTTCCGTTACCCGGTAATTTGTCCTGACCCCACGGCGGCTCGGGTAGCGTCACTCGACGTGGCGGAGGCACTTGGCTCGCGGTTCGCCAAGCTGTGGACGGCCAGCACGATGTCTGCTCTGGGCAGCGGCCTGGCCACGATCGCGGCGCCGCTGTTCGTCGCGGCGCATACCAGGAGCCCGCTGATCGTATCCGCCACGTTCGGCGTGGCGTGGCTGCCATGGCTGCTGTTCGCCCTGCCTGGCGGCGTACTTGTCGACCGGGTCGACCGGCGGCGGCTGATGGTCGCGATCGACTGGACAAGGGTCGCCGCGATGGGCATCTTGGCCACCGCACTGCTGGCCGGGTCGTCCAGCATCGCACTGCTGGATACCGTGCTATTCGTCATCAATGCGGGCGAGGTCGTCTTCCGTTCAGCGAGCCAGGCGATGATCTCCTCCGTCGTGCCCCGTGCGCGGCTCGAGCGCGCGAACGGCTGGCTTGTTGGCGGGACCACGCTGATGCAGCAGATGATCGCTGGGCCGCTCGGCGGATTCCTGTTCGTGCTGGCCGCGTGCGTCCCGTTTTTTGTCAACGCGGGAACGTATGCGGCGAGCGCTGTCCTTGTCGGGCTGGTGGCGGGGACCTACCGGGCGTCGTCGCGCACCGAGGCCGAGGCCGACGGCGATCGCCGAGTGCGGCGGCAACGCTCGGCCCGGGCCGAGCTTGCCGAAGGGTTTCACTGGCTGGCACACCAGCGGGTACTGCGCACGATGACGGTCTTGATCGGGTTGCTGAATCTCACGCTCACCGCGGCGACCGCGGTGCTGGTGTTGCTGGTGAAGGAGCGGCTCCACCTGGGCGCCGTCGGCTACGGCACGCTGTTCACGTGCGAGGCCGTCGGCGCCCTCCTCGGGTCCGCATGCGGCGGCTGGCTCATCAAGCGGGTCACGGCAACCTGGACAATCAGGATCGGGCTGCTGATCGAGGCGGGTCTGCACCTCGCCCTGGCCACCTCACGCAGCGCATACTTCGTCGGGTTCATGCTGTTCGCGTTCGGCGTCCACGCTGCGTTGTGGACGATCGTCGGAACCACGCTGCGGCAGCGACTGACGCCACCGGAGATGCTCGGCCGGGTCGCCAGCACGAGCCTGTTCATCGCGGCCGGAGGCAACTGCGTCGGCGCCGTGCTCGGCGGCGTGATCGCGGCCAAGTTCGGGATCACCGCCCCGTACTGGGTCGGGTTCGTGGTCGCGGTCATCGTGTCGGCCACCACCTGGCGGGTCTTCAACCGGGCAACCGTCGCCCGAGCATACGCGGAGCCGGCACCCGGTCAGCCCGATGAGCCGTCCGCGTCGCGCGCTGAGCGCGAGAAGGCGCAGTAGTGACCGCCCAACTCCGGGCCAGTTATCCCGGCAGCGGGGACCGACCGCCTCTTCCAGCCGTTCCAGCAACTCGGCGGCGACCGGCTCCGCCATGCTGGCGGGCAGGCTCGGCCTCGCCATTGTCCATGCGATCGCATGCGCGAAAGGCGCCGTGCTCGCAGCGCAACCCCGGCCCGGGGAGGCCTCGAGGTTACGGTCCGCTTTGGCCGTTCGACGGCAAGGTAGGTTTTGGCAGCGGTATCGGAAAAGGGGGACGCCGTGTCACCGGCAATCCGCCACCTCAGCTGGGCTGAAGCCCGGGTCGCCATCGTGGAGTGCGGTGTGCTGGCCGTCGCGTGCCTGATCACCTACTGGCTCGTGACGGACCTGCTGTCCGACGTGTACTCCATCTCCCGGGCCGACGACATGCTTGGCGGGCTGTGGGCGGTGATCGCCACAATCTTCGTGTGCCGGGACAGCTACATGCAGAGCGTGGCCGCCGCGGTGTCACGGATGGCGGCCACAACGGTGAGCTTTGTCCTCTGCCTGGTCTACCTGGTGTTCCTGCCGTTCCACCCTTGGGCGCTGGCGGTCCTGATCGGCGCCAGCGCCTTGGTCGCCATGCTGATCGGCCGCCGCGGTGACGCCGTCACGGCCGCGATCACTACGGCAGTCGTCATGATCGTGGCTGCCGTGACCCCGCATGACGCCTGGGAGCAGCCGATCCTCCGCTTCGCCGACACTCTTGTCGGCGTGGCGGTCGGCGTCGCGGCCGCCTGGATCGGCATGCGGCTGGTCCACCCTCGAACTCAGGGCCAGTGATCAGTTCGCGCTCTCCCAGCTAACCGGTACACTCGGGGTCTGCTGCGCTCGTAGCTCAACGGATAGAGCATCTGACTACGGATCAGAAGGTTGGGGGTTCGAGTCCCTCCGAGCGCGCCCAGGTCAGAGGCCCCTCCCGGCAGCGGAAGGGGCCTTTTGCTATTGTCATTCCGCTCGGGAAGATCGTGCCGCACGCACCGCAGACGGCTGGCAGGTTCACCGGCTGCCCGTCCGGGTCCGGACTGGAGGTGACCATGGCGGCATGCTACCGGCGGCCGGGATGACTGCATCGCTGGTTCGCGACCAACCCAGAGCGTCGCCAGCGGTAGCAAAACGGAGTGGATAATTCAGGGTCCCCCCGAGTGGAGTTACGACGTCTGCTTGTCCTTCGCAGGCGAACAGCGTCCTTTTGTCGAGCGGGTAGCTGCTTCACTCAGATCCGAGAATTCTCTCCGCCATCCTCGCGAGCTGCGACAGCACGTCCTCACCAGCGGCGGACCGTTCGCTCCGGAAGCGCTTCATCTTCTGGAAACCGAATGCCGCATGAAGATGAAGAGAGGCGACGTTATCCGCCCCGGTCACATAGAACACTTTGTCGGTACGGGCGAAAGCCCAGCGCAGGCGGGCCTGCGTCAACTGAGCGGCGATACCCCGGCGCCGCCACGCCGGATCCACCAGCACGCCGCTGAGGTAGCAACCAGCCGGAGTTCCCGGGCCCGCCTCATCCGCTGCCAGCTCGATGACCCTGCCGTAGGCGACTACCTGGCCGCCGGCCTTGGCGACGAACATGTGGCGCAGATCATCGGTAATGTCCGAGGCGAACTGCTCGCCAAGGTCACCAGGCTTCACCCGAAGGACACGCACAGCAAACGCGACAGCGGATGAGACGTCCGCCTCCGTGAGCGGCTCGATCTGCACCGAGCGCACCATGCCATCGGTCGGCTGCGGCGGCGGACGACGCGCATCGTGTCCCAGCACCTTGCCGATTAGCCTCTTCAGCCACAGTGCACAAGTGTACGGACGGAATACGGAAGACCGAGGGAGTGCCGCGGCGCACGCCGGGCCCAGCCACAGCGAAGCCACTGATCAACCAGGCTCAGTCGTCAGGCAGACGCTGCCCGCACGGGTCGTCTTCCTCGCACTCACCTGGAGTTCGGCGGCTGCGAAGAAGACGGGCAAGAGCAGGAAGTCCCAGCCTCAGTCCCCGCGTGCACCATCACCTTCGACTGCGGCGATGAAGCCGTCGGGGTCGACGAGGCTGATGATCAGTGAGCTGACCTCCACCTTGCGAAAAACTGTACTGAGTTGCCGGGGCAGATAGCAGGGCGGATCGATGACGAGCTCGACCAAACTGTCGTGCGAGCCGTTCACGAGCCAGCGCCCTCGGCGACCGTGTACCCCGATCGTTCCCCGAGTCTGGTGCTGAGAGCGGGCGGCCGACCGCACCGAGCCGCGAGGGATGTCCAGATGGAAATCGGGCACCCGAACCCGCAGCACGGCGGAGTCGACCTCCACGCCCCCGTGTCCCGGGCCCCCACCCCGCCGGGTGGCATCCCACAGGGAAACCCGGCCCATATCGCTGTAGTCGAGAGCGAACCATCTCGCGCTGGAGGACGAGACGGCTCCGGCTCCCTGGTAGTTCTTGACGGCCTCGCGCCGGGCGGTGGCATACGGCTCGCCTGTCTCCGCCATGCGCTCGCGGGCTGCTGCCCTGATCTTGTCGTGCGACATCGTGCCCTCGATCTGGTGGCCTTGTCCCGGCGCCTGGCCACCGCACAGAGGAAATCACGATGGAAGCGAAGAATCCACGCGAGGGCTGTGCCGCTCTTGTCCTCGGGCACTACCACCAGCGCCGGGCTGGCGTAGCTCGGATCAGGCAGTTTCGCCAGGCCATGAACGCGGCCTCCGGAGCCGTGTACCTACCCCAGAGGTCGTGCCACATCCGTTTCACGCCGGAAGCTGGCGCTGGCGTTCCCTGAGCTCGAGAATGATGTCGCGGTAGCTGCCTCGCATTTCGTGCGGCACCCGCCATACATCGACCGTCCCGCAGCCGAGCGCGCGAACCTGCAAGGTCGGGGCGTCCGGCCGACCGACGTCGCGCCCCCACTCGCGGCGATGACCAAAGATGGTGAACCCGCCGACGTCGACGTTGATGCCCTCGGGCACATAGACATCGACGTTGCCGAAGGCCACCAAGACCGTCACGGCTGTCTGCGGAAGGTCGATTGTGGCCTCGCGTAGATCGAAATCCAGGTCTCCGCAAGCACTGACCAAGAAGGTCCACCTGCGTAGCCGCAGCCGTGCCCGTCGCGTGACACGACCGAACAAAGCCGTGGTGAAACGGGTCGGCTTGCGGCGCGACGGCACGGTCTGAGGGGAGACGCCCGGCAGGTCTTCCTGGACACGCGCCAGTTCCCCGCTGACGCGGGCTTTGAGCGCAGCCTCGGCTCGTTCGGAGAACTCCTCCGGCGTCAGGCGCCCCGCCATAAGGTGATCGCGAAGCGAAAGGACAACCTGCTCGCGCTCGGCATCCGAGACGCGAAAGGACGCGTCCTCCATAGCCGCCACACTAGATCACGGCCGAGTCATAGGCCCACCGCCCGGATGGCAAGTGCCAATTGATCTACGGATCTGATGATCAAGCGATCCAGTCATGAGCCTGGCCCGTGCCCGCCACGTGCCCGTAAGGGGAGTCACCCACGGCGATTCACGGTCATCCACGGAGCAACCGACAGCACGCTTGACCTGTGCGGCTGCAGGTCCGCCAGTCGTGGCCACCACCTTTGCAAGCAGGGGGTCATCGGTTCTGGCGTGCCGCATGTCAGCGAACGAGCCCGCCTTGCGGCGGTAGCGTGGCTGTCATGCCGGAGTATGGCACGGACCCGCAGGTCGTTCCCTATCTGCTGTATGAGGACGCGGGTGCGGCGATGGACTGGCTGATCAGGGCGTTCGGTTTCACCGAGCGGGCACGCGACCGGCAAAGCGACGGGACGGTGCGGCACGGCGAGCTGCTGACCGGCAACGGCGGTGTGATCATGCTGGGGCTCGCCTGGGCCGGGCTTCCGGGGACCTGCCAAGCTGGGCGAGGTCACCCAGCTGCAGTGCATCACGATCACCGATCTGCTGGCGCACCGCGAGCGCACGCAGGCTGCGGGAGCTGAGGTGTCCGAGGTCTCGATGCGGGCAGGCTGCACGCACAGCTACACGGTGGATGACCCCGAGGGCCATCGCTGGTACTTCAGCGAGCCGCTGTAGCCAGCGAGGCCCGCGTCAAGGGTGACAAGCTTAGCTTGACGCCCTCCCGAGACAACGTTACGTTGTCGATGTGGCGGCGGTAAGTATCACGGAGCTGGCAGACGCGGTGCGCGAGCAAGCGCCGGGCGCGCCGCTCGACCGGATCGAGGCGGCCCTGACGGTCAGCGAAGAGCTGGCCTGGTGCGCAGACGAGCTGATCGGCCAGTTCGTGGAGGAGGCGCGCCGGGTGGGGTGTTCCTGGAACGAGATCGGCCAGCGGATAGGGGTATCCAAGCAGGCGGCCAGGCAGCGCTTTGCGGACCGGCGGCAGCGCGCGCCGCAGACCTGGAGGTTGAGCGCACCTATGGGGGGCTGCCTGGAGGCGGCCAGGCGGGAGGCCGCCGCTGACGGGGCAGGCGAGGTGGGCACCCATCACCTGCTGATCGGGCTGTTCCATGAGGGGGTAGCCGCCGGCGTTCTGGAGCAGCTGGGCGTGCGGGTCGGCGCGGTACGCGCCGCCGCGCACGAGTTGTTCCCTGGAGGAGGAGGTCTGCCCGGCGAGCGGCCGCCACAGGAGTCGGCTGAGGCACGTGAGGCGATACAGCATGCGGCCGCGATTGCCCAGCAGACCGGGCGAGCCGAGGTGGGCACCGAGCACCTGCTCGCCGCGCTGGCGCTTGATCCTGGTTCGCGTGCCCGGCGTGTGCTCGGCCACCTCGGCGTGAGCATCGCCGTCATGAAGAGAGACCTCGACTCTTACGTCGGCCCCGGGAAGCGGCGCCGCCGCAAACGAGGCAACGTTGATCTCGCCTGCTCGTTTTGCGGAAAGAGCCAGAAGCAGGTCAAAAAGCTCGTGGGTGGTCCCGGCGTGTATATCTGCGACGAGTGCGTCGATCTGTGCAATGAGATCCTCGCCGACGGATGAGACGAGCCAGGCGCGCAAGGCCAGCGTGGCCGTGGTCCACGTTCAGCAGGCTAGCGCGGCCTCTGGGAGCCAACCCGGGAGCCACCCGGGCGAACGACTTCCCGCGCCAGGCGAACGGGTCCGGACAACCGGGTAGCAAACATGCCAGCTCGCGGACCAATCCGGACGACACTGA